>CAVULY010000004.1:0-1546084 GCA_963742475.1 uncultured Acidobacteriota bacterium
TGGGTCAATGCAACACCATCTAATATGGAACTTCTGTTCAAAGGTGGTGTGTATGACTCAAGGACAACGGGTGGCGCTTTCTGCGACGCAGCGGACCGAGCTATGGAGCCGTTGAAAGGCGGGAGAGTCGCTGCATAGGATTGGGCGTGCCTTAGACAGGCCGCATACTTCGATTCACTGTCTGCTATCGCATCACGGCGGGATTGTTCCGCAGTTCGTCGGCGCTCACTGCTCGTGCTCAACTGCGGTTGAGCGAGAGGACATTTCTCGCGGGCTCGCTTCCGGTTCGTCAATTCGCGATATTGCCAAAGGCTTGGAGCGCGCGGCGGCGACCGTGAGCAGGGAAGTCGCACGGCATGGC
Source organism: uncultured Acidobacteriota bacterium (assembly GCA_963742475.1). Classification (GTDB taxonomy): domain Bacteria; phylum Acidobacteriota; class Terriglobia; order Acidiferrales; family UBA7541; genus Palsa-295. The sequence continues at coordinate 362 of CAVULY010000004.1, forward strand.
GGCCGCCCGGAGTATCGAGCCCAGGAAGCGGATCAGCAAGCCTGGGATTCAGCTTTGCGGCCCAAGCGCTGCCTACTGGCCATTCACACGAAGTTGCGGAAGCTAGTTGCGAGTAAATCGCGCGCAACGTGTTGCGCCGACCCTGCTGAACCCGCAGCGTTAATCGAGCCCCAGCCAAATGGGCGGCGCTAACCCCTGTTCTCGACACCTATCTAGAAACACGGCTATTTTTGGAGGTCAAAGTGTGGGGTGGCTTTTGGCCCGCGGCGCGACGCGCAACCGGACGGAGCTCCTCTGGGTGTTCTTGCAGATAGGCGAGAAGGTGGCGTCTTTTTTCCTTGCCCCGCTTATTTTCGGCGCCGATTGCGGCGTTCGCGACGAGCAACTCCGGGGCGTGCTGGGCGACGCGATCGTAGATGGAAAGCCACATCTTTTTCACGGTGGGCAGCGAGACACCGAGTTCGTTGGCGAGAAGCGCATTGGTTTCGGTGCGGTGCGAGATGCATTGGATCAACAAGCGCTGTTCGCCGGCGCTGAAGCAAAAGCGCGGCGGGTGGTAATCAAATAAGGAGCCCACCCAAGAGCCGGGGCGGGCGAATTCCAATTCGCGGGTAATGCCGACGATATGGGGAGCGCGGGCAAAGTCCGCCACGTCCTTCTTGAGCGATTTCACATAACGCTCGGCTTTGGGGTCCCAGCACAATCCACCTGCATCAAGGGCCCACTGGAGGCGCTGCGGGCTCTCGGCTTGCGAGGTGATCATCTCCTTCAAGCGAAAGCCACGATGAATTTCGATATAAGTTGATCCCATCAGGTGATAAAGCTCGGTCCTTTCCGCAAAACTCTGCCGCGGCAGCGTTTCCCAAACCAGTTCGTTCAGACCTTCGCGGGAATTCGCCTCACGAACTTCTTTGTCGGAAAGCACCGGAGAATTTCCATTGAGGACGCGTTTGGCGAGTTCTGGCCCGAACCAGATTTGGCGGCGGGCCTTCAACTCGCGCACGAATTCGTCGCGCACGAACACGCCCACACCGACGCCCGCAAGAGTGACGCGACCTTTTTCGAATTCCTCGAAGACGGCGGTGGTCATCGCGTGTGAATCCAGCAACTGCAACCAGGCGCGGCTCAGGTGCTTGATTACGGAACCGTAGCGAGGACCGATCACGGGATGGGAAGCGATTATTTCGGCGCATCCCGCGACATCTTTGGGTTGCATCGGACGCCAATGTAAGGACATGGACGCGCCTCCGTCAGGCATTGCCAAACGGGATATGGTCCTTTTAGGTCACTTGTACTTAGCACAAGCGCTGCTAGGATGCCAGCCCTCACCGCAATGGAGGAACCATGATTCCAGTTCCTGCATCTTACGCAGAACCCAGTAACGCACTCGTAAATGATCGCGCTCACTTACTCGCGTGCCTGCGCAACGTGCAAAAGAGCATGCTGCGGAGAAGCGTTCGCTGGTATGTGGCGGTGTGGGTTTGCGCTGTGCTGGCGCTGGCCGGATTTGCGCAGCCGAGCCGTGGCAAAGTTATTTACGTCACCACGCTGAACGACACCATCGGCGATCCGTCCGGGTGCTCACTGAAGGACGCTTTGTACTCCTCCAGATATCGCGCGAGCGTAGCCATTAGCTACTCGTTCCTTGACGGAAGTACCGTCGTGGTGGCAACGCAGTGCGTAGCGGGAAGCGGCGACGACACCATTGTCTTGCCCACGGGCGCTACCCTAACCCTACCGGCGCATGCTCCATTCAACATCGACTTGGATAACGACAATGCGACGGGCTTGACGGCAACTCCGATTATCAGGTCCACGGTAATTTTGGAGGGCAATGGAGCTACCTTGCAAGTTGTCGGTTGTTCGAACAGCGTCTTCATCCAATGCGCGGGTCGCCTTTTCGCCATCGGCAGCGATGGGCACCTGACGCTTCGCAATGCAACAGTAAAAGGATTCCTTGCGCGCGGCGGCGACGGACAATCCGGAGGCGGGGGAGGCATGGGCGCGGGCGGTGTGGCATACGTCCAGACGGGGGGCAGTTTAATCGTCGAAAACTGTACTTTTCAGGGAAATAGTGCCGTCGGGGGAAATGGCGGAGCAAGCGGACCCTACCGAGGACTCGGCGGCGGCGGTGGTGGTATCGGGGGAAACGGCGGTTCCAGCGGATAGCGACGGGCTCGGCTATATTCTTGGTGGTGTCAGCGGCGGCGCGGGAGGCGGTGGATCTATCGGAGCGGGCGATTCCATCGCCGAAACCAGCTACGGGGGGAGGGGAGGCGGCACCACGGCCTACTTTGGGGCCGACTGCGGTGGGGCGGGAGGTATTGGCGATCTCACGCAACCAGGCACGGCCGGTGGCAACGCACCGTGTCCGGGAGGGGGTGGAGGCGGAGGGGGTGAAGCGCGTGTAACCTTGGCAGCGCCGACGGAGGGGCTGGCAATTACGGTGGAGGGGGTGGTGGTGGTGCCTTCGAAGGCGGGAATGGCGGAGTCGGCGGATTTGGCGGTGGTGGAGGCGCGGGCTGGTCTGGCCAGTTTGGCGGGACGCATGGAGGACAAGGCGGGTTCGGCGGCGGAGGTGGCGCGGCTGATGATGGGAACCTGATTGGTTCATCGCATCCAGGAAACGGTGGTTCCTACGGCGGCGACGCGAACTCTACCCGTGGCGGAGGTGGCGCGGCGCTCGGTGGCGTTATTTTCAACGACGGCGGAACCGTCGTCATCACTAACAGTACATTTACCGGCAACTCTGTCACGCGGGGAAACGGCGGCGGCGCCGGCAGCGCAGGAGCTGCGGACAATGGCGCGGATGCGGGCGGCGCAATTTTTTCGCTGAACGGCAGCCTGGCGGTGAACGATTCTACTTTTAGCGGCAACTTCAGCACGGGTTCGCAAGCCGGCATCGTAATTCAACAAACTGCAACAACGATCCCCACTTCTTTGACGCTTAACAACACGATCATCTTCAATAACGGCGGCACCGACGCGAGTGGAAATCCTATTGGCACGAGCAGAGAGTGCTCCATTGCTGGATCGACGGTCGCTATCGTTATCAGCGGTGCGGGCAACCTGATTCAGAACAATGACAATTGCCCCGGCTTGGTTTCCATCGGCGATCCACTTCTGGGGCCGTTACAACTTAGCCGCGGCTTCACACCTACCATGGCTATCGGCCCGACCTCTGCCGCATTTAATATGGCGGACGCCTCGACCTCGCTGGATGTGGACCAGCGCGGCATTCCGCGGCCCAGCGATGGTGGCTTCGATATCGGCGCGTTCGAATATTGCGACTTCGCCAGGGATCTCAACTGCAACATCGTCGGCGTGGCGATCACCGTGCCGCTGACCATCCTCGTCACGCCAACCGGAGCAGGCACAACCACTCCGGGACCCGGCACCGTTTTGGAAATTGAGAATACGGTGACTGCCGTGACTGCTACGGCAGCTCCCGGCTACAAGTTCTCCATGTGGCTGGGGAGCGTCGCCTCCGCCAACAGCGCGGCAACCACAGTGGTCATGAATGTGGCGCAAACCATTACCGCGGTGTTCGTACCTTGCGGCTGCGCGGCGGATGTGAGCGCCGTCGTCACGGTCACGCGCTCTGGGTATGTGCTGAACCCGGTGACTGGACGTTACGCGCAAACCGTGATGGTCACCAACAACTCCGCGAGCACCATTACCGGGCCGCTGTCGCTGGTGCTCGATGGCTTGAGCGCCAACGCCACGCTATTCAACGCGACCGGAACAACCGACACGTTGGAATTGCCGGCGGGCAGCCCCTATCTGAATGCGAATGTGAACCTGAATGCGGGGCAGAACACTTCGTTCGTACTGCAGTTTGCGGACCCGACCCATGCGGCGATTACTTACAACACACGCGTCCTAGCCGGGCCTGGGTTGCGATAGAAATTCGCGGAAAGTCGGAGCACGGCAAGGAGCGGAACATGCAGAAGAGAATCCTGCGGAGAAGCGCTCGCTGGTATGTGGCTGCGTGGGTTTGCGCGTTACTGGTGCTTGCGGCATTTGCGCAGCCGAGCCGTGGCAATGTTATTTATGTCACCACGCTGAACGACACGATTGGTGATCCGTCCGGTTGCTCGCTGAAGGACGCGATCTATTCGTCGAGACTTAGAAACAGCGTGGCGATCAAGTCCTACACGATCTCTTCTGACCAAACCGCTTTGCTGCCTGTTTACGTTTCGACGTTCTGTGTCGCGGGAAGCGGCAACGACACTATAATCCTTCCGAATAACGCGATATTGAATTTGTCGACGATTACGGACGATGCCGACAACTTTGTCGGTTCAACCGCAACCCCCATGATCAATTCCACGATCACCATCGAGGCCTACGGCGCGACCTTGCGGTGGACCGCGGGCGGCCACTCCCGCGCTTTCCTGGTGGCCTACGGTGGCAATCTGACGATTCACAATGCGCTCATCAGCGGTTTTTCCGCGAAGGGCGGCAACGGCGGTAATGGCGGCGGTGGGGGGCTGGGAGCCGGCGGGGCAATTTACGTGGCTGACGGTAGCGCACTGACGATTGAAAACTGCACGTTTGAGAACAATGTGGCCACCGGCGGCAATGGCGGCAACAACTCGGGAAGCAGCGGGTCGATTGAAGGCGGCGGCGGTGGTGGCGGTATGGGAGGTAACGGCGGAGGGAGCGGTGATGTTTTCGAAGGTTTATCGTTCGGAGGAGGTGGTGGAGGGGGTTCACGAGGGAACGGTGGCAACGCCGGGGGCGTAGGAGGCGGAACGGTGATTCTTAAGGATATGAATCACACCTCCTATCTCAATTGTGGCGCCATCCCATCTGTGGCAGGGCTGTTCACGGATAACGGCACCGACGGTGCATGTCCGGGCGGGGGAGGGAGCGGTGGGGGCTCGGGTGACACGGGCTTTACAAGCGACAACGGCGGGAATGGAAACTATGGAGGTGGGGGAGGCGGAGGAGGCGGTAACGCCGGAAGGGGTGGAAACGGCGGTTTCGGGGGCGGTGGCGCGGGCGCGAACAATGAGTACATCTTCCCTCTCGTCGGAGACGTACCTCATGGCGGCAACGGCGGCTTTGGAGCCGGCGGGGGAAGCGGCGGTGCGGGCGGCGGCGCGGGAGGCCTCTATGGCGGCTTGGGTAGTAACGACTACGGCGGCGGAGGAGGAGCGCTGGGCGGAGCAGTCTTCGTTACCGGCGGCACACTCGTCGTTCAAAACAGCACGTTCTTCAACAACTCCGTGGACCGCGGTAATTCCGGAGGGGCGCCTGCGGACAACGGCGCCGATGCGGGCGGCGCGATTTTCGGTATCAACGGCCGCGTGACCATCAACGATTCAACGATCAGTGGGAATCAGAGCACGGGTTCTGCCGCCGGCGTCGAAGCAGTCGTCACCGACGGGACTCTGAACACTGTCTTCGTTCTGGACAACACAATAATTTTCAACAACGGAACCAGGGACGCCAACGGCAATCCGGAAGGCACTGCGGCGGAATGTTCCGGTTACGGCAAGACACTGAGCGGCGCAGGCAATCTGATTCAAAACAATCTGGGATGTCCCGGCGTAGTGACCACGGGCAATCCGCTCCTGGGGCCGCTACAATTTAACCGTGGGTTCACACTCACCATGGCGATTGGTCCCACCTCTGCCGCACTTAATATGGCGGACCCCTCTACCTCGCTGGCTGCGGACCAGCGCGGCATTCCACGACCCAGCGACGGTGGCTTCGATATCGGTGCGTTCGAATATTGCAACTTCGCCCGGGACTTAAATTGCAACATCACCGGCGTGGAGCAGACCGAACCGTTGACGATTATTGTGTCGCCGGCCGCGGGCGGAACCACCACGCCGGGACCCGGGACCAATCTGGAAGTTCAGAATACGGTGACCGCCGTGACCGCTATAGCAGCTCCCGGCTATCAGTTCACCACTTGGCTGGGAAACGTCGCGGCGCCCGGCAGCGCGGTAACCACGGTGATCATGAATCAAGCAGAGACCGTTACCGCGGTCTTCGTGCCGTGCGGCTGCGCGGCGGATGTGAGCGCCGTCGTCACCGTTACGCGTTCCGGATTCGTGCTCAACCCTGTTTCTGGGCGTTACACGCAAACCGTGACCGTCACGAACAACTCAGCGATCGCCATCACCGGCCCGCTCTCGCTGGTGCTGGATAGCTTGAGCGCGGGCACGACGTTGTTCAACGCAACTGGAACGACCGACTCGTTGGAGTTGCCGGCGGGCAGCCCCTATGTGAATGCGAACGTGAGCCTCGCCGCGGGACAAAGCACTTCGTTCACACTGCAGTTTGCCGACCCGAGCCATGCCGCGATTGCCTACAACACGCGCGTCGTGACCGGGCCAGGCGTACGGTAAAAGGGAGGAAGAGAAATGCGCGTCAACCGAATGCTCCAAATTATGGCTTTGGCAAGTGTTGCGGTAGTACTGGCGACGCTTTCAGCTAGAGCGGATGGCGGTACCGTGAATGTAACGCTCAACACGTCGTCGTTGTCCGGCACGCAGACCCTTGTGTTCGGCATCACCGACGGCGACGGCGTCGCCGACAACAGCATTGCGCTGTCGGACTTCAATTTTGGCGGCGGCAGCGCGGAAGGATCGGCGAGTTATATAGGTTCCGGTGTCAGCGGCGATCTGAGCAGCGTGATTGCCATGGACGACAGCGGGTTTAGCGCGCTGTTCGAGCAGCAATTCAGCGTTGGATCGGCGCTGTCGTTCGTTCTTTCGACAACCGACAACTTTGCCGGTGGGACCCCCGATGCCTTCGCCATGTACGTATGTGACGCAACGGTTTCCACATGTTACTCAGATGATATGGTCAGCGGGGCGATGCTGATTCTCAACCTCACTGGAGGAACGGTGTCACCCTCGAGCTTCATCCTCACCGGAGCCGCAGACCAAGGACTTCCCGCTCCGGTGGTAACCGGAGTCACGACTCCGGAGCCCGCGAGCTTTCTGCTGCTAGGCTTGGGATTGGGGTTGCTTGGTCTGATGAATTGCAGGCGCTCGAGCAGCGGCACAGGCAAGCAGCGCTTGCTGGCCTAACTTCGCCGCGCTGAAGGTAATCGAAGGCAAGGCAAGGCAAGGTCGCAGAAAACAAAAACCCTGTCCCGTGCTTCGCCTGACCGGACAATTGCCGTAGCATTACCCACTTCTCCGGGGACGTTAATCCGGCACCAGCCGATTGGCTGGTGATAATCCGTGTTCTCGAGATGTATCGGAGAACTTTGTTTTCACAGTAACCCCGATTGGTTGTGATAACGCTTGCTTACAACAGTTGGGAGACGTTGCTCTGCCCGCCGAGCCCTAGATCAGCCCGCTACTGCAACTTGCCGTACTTCGTCCTGGCTTGCTTTGCGATGGAAATAGCCGTGTCGGAGCCTTTCCCAGACATCTGAGTTGAAATCCGTTCGACGCTCAAGGGATGAGTCTTTTTTCAGGCCTCATTCGTAGTAGGGATATGACAGGCGGCTTGCACATGACGTGGGAGAGGAGAGTGCGCGTGGAAAGCGAAATTGCCCAGCTTCGACGAAGCGACCTGGACGCGCTTTCTGCACTGCTCATGCGGTATCAGAAACGTCTGTACCGATACCTCCTTCACAGCGTGCAAGTGCAGGCCTTTCCGTAGGAGGTTGACATGCAGGACACAAAGGAGCGGTTGTCTCTATTCTGGATCTTCGCGTTATTGAACTACCTGTATGCGGACGTGCTTGCCCTGTTCGCTTTCGTTGGTTCGCCGAATACAGCGCCACATCTCCCCCAATGGGCGCTGCTGGGTTCAGCGGTGTTGATGGAAATACCCATCGCCATGATTGTGGCGTCTCGACTGCTTCGGTTTAGAGCGAACCGGCTGGCGAATATCATCGCGGGTCTCATTTTGACCGTAGTAAACGGTTTCCTGACGTTCGTTCTTCCTCTGACTAACGGTGACTTTCGGGACCCCACTTTTCCAGCCTACGTGTTCTTCGCGACGATCGAAACTGTGTGCACCTCAGTGATCATCTGGCAGGCGTGGACGTGGACAGCGGATGAAGCGCGCAGTTCGTTCGGAGCGGATCGTCGGCAATCCGGAAACGGGGCTGCGTGTCGGGTAGTTGACGATAAATCGCGTTGTCACAAGTAACCGGGTTACCTGCGAGAACGCCTGTTCACGACAGCTCAGTGTGGTTTGCGGATCTGCACGCGATGGAGCAGCAGCGGCATTGCAGGCTTTGTTTTTTGCTTGCTTGTGCGCTAGTTTGTGAATCCTCGGCGCGAGCCGCTGCTGCGCTGGCAACAAAATTCGCTCAAAGGAGGTCCATATGAAAAGAGAACGCCTGACACAGATCGTGCTGGTGATCGTGGGGCTGCTCAATGTGGCCATAATTTATTTTCTCTATATGGATCTGCGAAATTCCAGCTGGCTTTTGGAGCAGAAGAACGAGTGCGAGCCGATGTTTTTGAGCTTCTTTATTCCGGTCGGGGTGTTTCTACTGATGGCCGCAAGGAGGCCATCTGAGCATCGCTCGATGATTGCGCTCGCGGCTTGGTGGAACATCTGCTCATGGCGTGGTGATGGCGATTCAAACCGTAGAAGCGCGGATGCACGGCGTGCACAGGGACTTTACCGATGTGGTCTTTTTTATTGTGATCGGAGGAGCGTTGTTAGCGCTGCTGCCAGCAAAACGAGAGGCAGTGGCGCCGGGCGTTGCGTGAACGAGCGCAGAAAGCCGCACGCCGCGCGAATAGACCGTTGCTTCTCATTTTCTTTTCACGGTTTTTTCCCCGAGGGGATGACAGTGAAGGGCAGCGGCTCTGGGGCAGATACCAAGGTATCGCGCGATACTTTGGTCCAATTGTTTTTCCTTTTGTCGTCAGGCTTAGTGGGGTGCGGGCAGGAATACGGAAGAACCGGAATGAGCGGAGGAGTAACATTTATCGGGATTGGAGGCGTCAATGAGCAGCGTACAAATCGAGCAAAAGAGCTATGAGATGCCCCCGCGAGAGGGGATCAGCGTCGCGCATTTTCTCACCGTCGCCGACGTCGAGCGATCGGCTCGCTACTACGAAAAGGTGTTCGGCGCTCGCATTCTGACGATGGGTGACGGCAACGCGCCGCCTTACCTGCAGCTTGCGAATATCTGGATGATTCTGAACGTTGGAGGCGGGCCCACTCCGGATAAGCCGACGGTGACGCTGAGCGTCCCGGATCCGAATCACATCAACAGCTTTATGAATTTCCGGGTTGCGGATATTCAAGCGTGCTACGAATTGTGGAAAAGCCGGGGGGCTGAATTCCTCACGCCGCCGATCCCCAAGTACGGCGAGATTCGCTGCTACATACGGGATCCTGACGGATACATTATTGAGGTGGGACAGAGCACCAACCTGAAGTACGGATGACGCTCGGCCCCGAAAAAACATTCTGACAATCGCGGGCGAGTTGTCGCCAAATCGGAAGATATCGAGAAGCCGAGCGGGCGACTTCTGATTGGGCGCGTTGCCAGCATTTCAAGTTGCACTGCACTGTTCATGTAAGAGCGTTAATCAATCAGGACTTACGTGGCGAGCTGCCTCGAACCAAGCAGAGTACTGAAGCGGGCACGATCACGCAGAACACCAGAGGCGGTGGCATGACGTTCTGCCTGACGGCGCGGCTATTTTTCGACCATTACGTTTGCGGGCACGACCACGTTGAAGTTGCCCGCCACGGCTTGGACGCTCACGGTGTACGTACCGACTGGCGTGTCATTGGAGCTGCCGCTGCAGGCAGACATTCCGCCCAACGCGATTACAAGTAAGAAGCTCGCAATGTACACGAGCCAAGTCCGCGCACGGCTTCGCCGGGCGAATTGACCCGCCATGAGCAATGCGAGTAGCGCGCAGATGTAGGAGAGGGTCAGGAGCCAGGAGCCTGGCCAACTGCGAGGCCAGCTGCGAGGTTGCGGAACCACAAGCGTCTTGCAGTCGCCACAATCGGTGACGATGGTGACGGAGACGGTGTACACACCCGTCTGGCCCATCTGAGTGATGCCGAGAGTACACTTGCCACGCGGCACGCAGTCAACCACGTTAGCGACGGGTGCCACGGCGTTGGCATTGCCGGCAACACACACCGTGAATGAGTAGGTTACCGTCGCGCCCTGTTTGACGACCTGTTCTGGAACGCTGGGCCCGCATGCAGAAATCTCCACCACGCTTTCGGTGACGCTGCCCGTGCTGCCGCTAAAGGCATTGGAATTCGGAGTGAACGTAGCCGTCAGTGTGGCGTTTCCGGATGCCGGCAGCGACGCGATCGTCAATGTGCACGAGCCCGCGCCGGCGGACGCCGCCGTCAGAACCACCGGCGACGGCGTACAGGTGTCACCGACGCCGTCGCTGACCACGACGTTGCCAGTCGGGATGACGGTGCCGGATTTCTGTGCGACTGTGAAGGACACGGTGATCGGGTTTCCCACCAGCGCGTCGTTGGACGGCAGAGCAGTGCCGTGGTCGCTGCTGCTGGTTGACACCGTGATGGTGGTAGCGGTCTGCACCGCAGCGTTCGTCAGTGTAAAAGTCGCCGTACCGGAGACGTTTGGCGCCGTGGCGGTGACGGCATAGCTTCCGGCGGTTCCGTTGGCGGTGAAAACTGCCGAGGTGGCGATTCCCGATGCATTCGTGACGGCCGTGTTGACGCCGCCCGCGAACGTGCCGCTCGCTCCACCCGCTGACGCAATGGCCATAAACGTTACGGTTACATCGCTCACGCCGACTCCGCTGCCATTCACCACCGCCGCCATCAGTGGCGCAGAAAAATTCTCGTTGACGGTCGCCGTCTGGCCCGAGCCGCTCGCCGCGCTGATGGTGCCCGCCGCTCCGGTCGAGCCGGCGGTGATCTCGAACACGGAGCCGCAGCCGCTGATCGAGCACACCGTTGAAGTGCCGCCCAGCCCGGTAGTGCCGTAAACGTTGTCCGACGCGTCCAATACCAAACCGGTGGGAACTGCACCATCCGGACTGCCCGTGAAGCTGTACAGCACACTTTCCGTGTAGCTCCCATCGCCGTTGGAATGCAACTTGAACACGGTCCCGCACCCGATGCAGGCCGTTGAAGCGCCGCCGGCTCCGGTAATACCGTAAAAGTCGCCGGATGCGTCCACTTCCAAATTTCCCGGGTATTGCCCATCCGGACTGCCCGTGAAGCTGTACAGCAGACTTTCCGTGTAGCTCCCGCCGCCATTCGGGTGCAACTTGAACACCGCCCCGCAGCCAAACGAGGAGCAGGCCGTTGAAACGCCGCCGGACGCAGTACCGTACAGGTTGCCCTGTGCGTCCAATATCAAATTTGAGCCCGGTAATTCACCATCGGGGACGCCAACGAAGTTGTACAACACACTGGGCGCATAGACACCGGAGGAGTTAACTAACTCGTACACCACCCCGCACCCGAGGGCGACGCCACAGGCCGACGCATGCCCGCCCGATGGAGTAGTGCCATAGAGGTTACCCGATGAGTCAATGACCACGCTTCCCGCGGGGTTCATGCCATAGAGGCCCGCGATCGAGAAGCTGAACAGCACACTGTATGTGTAGCTCCCCGAGTTGTTGGCCAGTTCGAATACAGTGCCGCATCCGGCCTTGCAGATACTTGGTGACTTTGCACGTGCCGCCGAATTCGGTTGTTCCATAAAGGTTTCCGGACGTGTCCATGCTCAAACTTCCAGGCGATTGACCATCCGGGGCGCCCGTGAAGCTGTGCAGCACCTTCTCGGTGTAGCTCCCTGAGGACTTGACCAGTTCGAACACGGTGCCGCACCCGAATTGGCAGGCCGTTGAACCGCCGCCAGCCTGCGTAGTGCCATAGAGATTGCCCGACCCGTCGATAACCAGACCCGCGACGGGCAGTTGACCGTCGCCGCTCGTGGCGTCGAAGCTGTACAGCACAGTCTCTGTGTAGCTTCCGTCGCCGTTGGGGTGCAGCTTGAACACAATCCCGAAATTCGAAGGGCCGCCGTTTTGGGTCGTGCCGTAGAGGTCTCCGGTCACATTATCTCTAACGAGGCTACCGGAAGGACTCCCTCCGTCAGCGGGCGGGCCGGAGAAGCTATACAGCACGCTCTCCTTCTGCGCGTGCAGCGGAAGCACGGCAAAAATAAGAAACGTCGCGGCGGCGATGGCGAGCCGAGCTGCTTTTGTGAGCGCCCCTCCCCTGACGACCGCCGCCTCGCCTCGCGTTGCTTCCCATTTTGCTTCTCTCATCACGGCATTTTCTCCTTCCGCGCTCCGCTTCCGGCTTCCTGCCATTGGCTTTCAGGCGCTTGAGCATTCAGACGGTCTTCGCCGGTTGCCGCCTTATCCCGCGAATCAGGGGGTGTCTTCGACGTTTCCAACTGCTCTGCCCAAGCGGCAGCGAGCAATTCTTCGAAACTCCGCCCCAGTTTGTCGGCCTCAACCTGATCCATCGGTGCGCATTCCCTCGGCGACGATGGGCGGCACTGTGCCGCGACGGGGCTGCGCAGGTCAATGGACGCAGGCTGAACTGTTGCTGAACTGTTCTTGTACGGCCAAGTTGATGCTGCAGCACCGGTTACTAAGAAATTCAGGCAATATCGGTTCTAATATTGCTCCACGGCTGGCCGGGTGCTAGGATGCCGCTCGCATCCCCGATCGAGGGTATAGCCACGCCCATGGATTCCCCGAAAGGGTTTCTGTCCTCATTCGCCTTCGGTCCGTTCGAAGCCGACCTTGCCTCCGGAGAACTTCGCAAGCACGGCGCTCGCGTCAAGATCCAGGACCTACCGCTGCGATTGATGAGTTTGCTGGCTGAAAAACCGGGACAAGTTGTCACTCGCGAAGAACTGCAAAGTCGTCTCTGGCCGGAAGATACGTTCGTTGATTTCGAAGATGGAATAAACACCGGGGTCAAGAAGTTGCGCGAGGCTCTGGGAGACGACCCCGAAAAACCCCGTTATATCGAAACGATTCCGCGGCGTGGTTACCGCTTCATCGCAAAAGTGACGCAGCTGCCAGCGCCTGCTCGCGTGCGCGGTTGCTGTCGACGGAGTCGCCCGCTTCCGCTGCTGTGCATGAGCCGGCGGCGGCGATTGGCGTGCCGCGAACCCGCTGGAAAACGTGGCTACTGGGAGCGCTGGCAGCTGTGGTCCTTTTCAGCGCTCTGGGTTTCTGGCTCCTGTATGGCAGGCCCGCGTTTTCCTTCAACCAGCGTGAGACAGTTTTGGTCGCGGATTTCGAAAACCAGACTGGTGACACTCGTTTTGACGAAGCCCTTCGCACCGCATTCATCGTCAGCCTGGAGCAATCTCGCCACGCTAACGTGTTCCCTGAAATTCGAGTCGGCACTGTTCTCAAGCTCATGGGCAAGTCCAGCACGGAACGCGTGACTCCCGCCTTAGGACGCGAGATTTGCCAGCGCGAGAGTATTCGTGGGCTGATCGCCGGGAGCATCACACGCACCGGCCAGGAGTTCGCGCTTTCCGCACAATTAATTGATCCGCAAACCGGAGCGACGGTGCGCTCCTACATGGAGCGTTCGTACGGTGAGGATCACCTGCTGGATGCCCTGGACGTCATTGCCGCGGATATCCGGAGGGACCTTGGTGAATCCCTGTATCAGATTCACCGCGCAGACCGGCCGCTTCCCGAAGTGACTACCAATTCGTTAACAGCTCTCAAGCAGTACGCAGATAGCATCGCACTCTGGCATCAGGGAAAATTCCAGGAGGCGGTAACTTTAATGCGCGCTGCGGTCCAGAGCGCCCCGGACTTCGCCATGGCCCACGCGGTTCTCGGCAATGACTACTTCAGCTACATCACAAATGCGCCGGTCGAGGGAAAACAAGAATACGAAAAGGCGCTCGCGCTGTCCTCGCGCACCACGGACCGCGAGCGCCTGCTTATCCAACTGAACTATGCAGATGATCTTGGGCATGTCAGCGAGGCTGACGCCCTTTATCGCGCGTATTTGAGCCGCTATCCCGACGATTGGACCACGCTTTGCAGTTATGCGCGCCTGCTGCGCAGGCATGGACGCGCCCCCGAAGCCATCGCGCAGTACAAGGAGATCGTCAGAGTCGCGCCAGACGACGCCCGAACCTATATCGAAATGGCCACCGCATATAAGACGCTGAATCAATTGCCGGAAGCGCTCGCCGCATACGCCGAAGCGATTCGCCTGGACCCCGACTGGCTTGCTGCGGGAGACGTTGGCAGGGAATACGGTTTTGCCCTCATCCTGAATGGCGAGGACCAGAAAGCGGAGCAAGTATTTTCAGATATGCTGGAAAAGCCAGCGACACGCGAAAGCGGCATGCGCTCTTTGGCAATTCTGGATATGTACCGTGGCCACTACCTGAGCGCAGGCAAGCGCTTCGAGGCGTGTCTGACCATTCTCCAGAATCAGGGGGCGATACTAAGCACCGCCCGTGTCCATCTCTGGCTGGCCATCCTCGCCGATGGCCAGGGGAATTTGCGGGCCGAGCGCCAACAGCTTGATTACGCTTTCGATAACTTCGCGGCCATCGAACCCAAGGTCATCTTCGGCCCGCGCGTCGGGCGCCAGTACATAAGCGCCGGCGATCCACACAAAGCAGAGAAGCTGGAAGCTCTCATCGCCCCCCTCGTGGACCCCAAGAATGCTGAGCAGAGCGGTTATTTGCATCTCCTTCAAGGAGAAATCGCCCTCGCTCGCGGCCAGGCCGACAAAGCGATCGAACTATTCACGCTTTCAAACACGGAGAACAGCACGCCCTTCAGCGTCGAAGCTCTCGCCCGCGCGTATCAACAAGCCGGCAAGACGGATGATGCCATCGCCTGGTACGAAACGCTGATGGGCCTCCGGTATCGCGCACTCGGCTGGGAACCCCAGCAGTTGTGGCTAGCGGCTCACGCCACGCTCGCCGCAGATTATGCTGCCAAGGGCGACCGCGAAAAAGCCAAACAGACCATCGGCCAGCTGCTCGACCTATGGAAGGACGCCGACCCCGACATCCCCATCCTCATCGCCGCCAAATCCGAATACGCCAAGCTGCAATAGCTGCGCGCGAACAAATGCATCTGCTGGTTACCTAGAATCTTCGTCTCAGTGTCTGGACAGGCGGGTGGTCTCGATGGGTCGGCGCAACACTGGTCTAGAACCCGACTGGCATTGAAAACAAAAGCTAAAAGCGCTGGCTAGGTTCGATCAGCCTGAACGTTACCCTGGCTAGTTTTTGACTGAGTGCAGCCAAAGAGATGGTTCTCCCGCGCAAGGATTGTCGAATGGATGAACTGAATGGTGTTGCATCGGCCGGTTGAGCTGACGGCGCTAATCAGGCGCTGAATCTAGAGGGACGGGCGTTATTGCACGCCTACGAGGCCGTTGACGGCGGCGAAAAGTTTTGCGGAGCTGTAGCCGATGCCTTTGCGGAAGACGAGATCCACGTTTCGAACGTCGGAAATATTCTTGGATGGATCGCCGGAGACGATGACGAGGTCGGCTTGCTTGCCTTTGGCAATGGTGCCGATGCGCGCACTCTGTCCCAAGTACTCCGCGCCATTTGCCGTGGCGATGTGAATCGCCTGCACGGGCGTGAATCCCGCCTTGACCAGCAATTCGATCTCGCGCTGATCGGCGTAGCCTGCCAGCGTGCCGCCATCTCCGGTGGGATCAGAACCGGCCAGGAGCAGGCCTCCGGCAGCGACAAAGTCGCGCTCGAATTGCATCTCCTTGGCCATGGCATGGCCCGGGGGAATTTTGGTCAGGACGAACTTCCTGATCAGCCGGTAAATCAGCTCCGTCTTAAAACACATGGCGCGCAACTCGCGACCTTCGAGCGCCGAGGTGGGCTGCGGCTCGCCGGTAAAATCCTCGAAAACGGCCATGGTGGAAGTGACTGCCACGTGGCGATCGACAAGGTGGTGAATCATACGCTGGACTTCGGGGCTCTCGACGTCGAGTCGCTCGTCGAGATATTTGGTAGCCGCACGGTCTGGAGGACAAACACCAGGCTGTTTCCCCGGCAAGAATTCCGTATCCACCGCTAAGCCGTGTTCCAGTCCGTCAATGCCCATGTCCGCCGCTTCGGTAAACCCTACCGAACACAAATGTCCGGTGATTTTCAGACCTTTCGCGTGCGCCTCATCAATGGCGGCTTGGAGTTCTTGCGGAGTGATATGGATATACGCTTTGAAGGAAGTCATGCCCTCCGCAGCGCCTTCGTCAACGGCGCGACGCGCTTCGTCCGGGTTGGCGAGGGGATGCATTTGCGAAAAAAGAAGCGGCGCGGCCTCCAGGTACGGCGCGGTGAGAAACATATCAGGCCCCGGACGCTCGCCGGAATCGATGGCGCGCTTGATGGCGAGGTCGGCCTGTGCGTCAATGCTGCCGGTGGTACGGAGAGTTGTCACCCCGGATGCCAAGTACAGCAGGGGAAAGGAAACAGGCTGCTCGACGACGAGGATTTTACTCGGCGTGCTATCGGGAGAGGTGGTGAATAGATGTTCGTGGAGCATGACGAGACCGGGAAAGACGGTCTTGCCAGAGAGGTCGAGAACGCGGGCGCCCTGACGGCACCGAGACGGATGATGAGGGGCCAAGATCAACGATCGTTCCGTGGTCGAGGATCAGCGTCTGACCGTCTTGCGCCGGCGAGGCAGTGCCGTCGATCACTCGCACGTGAGTGAGCGCGATCACGGGCGCGTTTTCGACGATGAATGCAGAGGGCGGCTGTTGCGCAATCCGCAGATAGTAGGCGCGCTTGACGTGGATGCCAATCCAGGTGAGCGCGCCCAGCAAAATCACGAGCAGGCAAAGACGGAAGAACCATTTCCCGATCGTGCGAAGGGTGCTCATTACGCGTTCTCCTGTGGCGGGGATTGTACTCTGGCTGTCCCGTTTCGCCGTCGCCGCTCGCTCCCGCTGATTATTTTGGTTATATTCGCCGCTGGACGCATCTCGATTGTTGCACACTGTAACTTCACTGCTGGAGATAGGGAAGTGAGATGAATGAGGTAATCAGCGACCGGATACTGCGGCATGATATCTCCTTTTCCCGTAACAGCCTTCGGGCCGGGCGGTTGCCCTGGCTTCACTCTATAGACGAACGGCCGAAGCCTAATTCGACAACTCGTCCAAGGTATTTTGCTCCTTCCGCGCTTGAGAAGTATGCCTTGCGCCGGGTCGTCCCAATAACCGGTAGTGGGTGAGCTTCCGATAAAGGCGGTGATCTGAATGGTGCGACGCAACACTCAGCCAGAACCCGCCTGGGATTGAAACAAGAGCCTAAATCCCTAGCAGGCTAGACCAGCCGGAACGCTGTCCTGGCCAGGTTTTGACCGAGTGCAGCCAAAGAAACGGTTCTCGCGCGCAAGCATTGTCGAATCAGGGCACTGGATGGTGTTGCATCGACCGGTTGAGCTGGCGGCGTTAACCAGGCACGATTAACCCCTGTTCTCGACATCTATCTGAATTTGGGACCGAAGGTTTACGGGATAAAAGCGTCTTGCTGTATAATCCGCCCGATTACTTTCGTGTCCACCGACATCTCAGCGAGCCGAACACAAGATGCCGCGAATATTCGCCTGCGCCGGCATATTTTAAGCGTGGCACTGTGGGTCGCGGCGCTCGCGAACGCGCTCGTCCCCGCCTTGTTGTTTTCGGTCACGCATTTCTTCGGCCCGACGGACCCTCGCTATCGCACTCTTGTCGTCGTGGTCGTACTTGCCGAATATACGATTGCCTTCATGCTGCTTCTTCTGCACGCTAACGTAGGCTTTGCGGCCGGCTACACCGCAGCGACAGCGGCCACCGTCACGGTGGGCTCCGCCGTGCTGGCATACATAACCTTGGCTGCCGCCCCATGGAATTTGATCGCTCTCTCCGGAGAGATTCTCGTCCTCGGAGGGTTTGCTTTCGCCGTCTTTTCCAACCTCGCTTTCCTGGTGGCCAGCATCCGTTACGGCCGCGCAATCCACCCGCGATTGCATCTGGCTGGCTTCTGCCTCGGCATCGCGGCCTACGGCGCTCTGATCTTCGCCTACATGCGCCTCTTCCACTAACGCAGGGGATTATTGATGATAATTTGCCACCAGGAAACGGATCCAGCAGGGGCAGGCTAACTCCTGGGCGCGCCATCGGAAACTTGAAGCCCCATGGGCGGTAACGGCGTTAATCGAGAGTCGCGTTACCGGAGATGTGAACCAGCACTTTACTTGTCCGAGTAGGGCGTTAATCGTGCGGCATCGCAGTGCCCAGGCGCAAATTCATCTGACGGTGATCCGGGCGCGAGCCGAACTGGTGAGTGCGCGAACGGCCTTGGTGAACGCAGCCCGCGGGTTGGTGAAGTCTTATGGCCAGCGGCTGCCCCAGTGTGGCACGCAGCAGGTGAACCGGGAGCTGGCCGTGGGATTGAACACGGAGTTGCGTGAGGTTCTGGAGCCGCTGCTCAAAGAAATCGAATCACTGAACGAGCGCATCCCAGAGTACGACGAGCGGATGGAGAAAATCGCCCAAGAGGTGTACCCGGAAGTGTCCTTGCTCAAGCAGGTGAAGGGTGTGGGAACCCAGATCGCGTTGACCTATGTCCTGACGATAGAGGACCCGTATCGGTTCGAGAAGAGTCGCGAGGTGGGCTGTTTTCTGGGGTTAAAACCTGGACGCAGGAACTCTGGGAACAGCGAGCCACAGAAGAAAATCAGCAAAGAAGGAGACCGGTATCTGCGCACGATGATGGTGCAGGGAGCGCACTACATTCTGGGGCCGTTTGGAGAAGATAGTGATCTGCGGAGATGGGGCCGGAAGCTTGCCGAGCGAGGAGGAAAAAATGCCAAGAAGCGAGCGGTAGTGGCCGTGGCGCGAAAGTTGGCGGTACTGCTCCATCGGTTGTGGGTGAGCGGAGAGGTGTACGAACCATTGCGCAATAGTCAGAAGGCGATGCGGGCAGTGGCTTAGAGTTTCGATCCGGACAGCCGAGCTCGACCGCCGAGTCCAGGTGACTGCGACTAAGTCCTGGAGCCCAACTCCCACCGCAAAGGTGAGAAGAGAGGACGCTAATCAGGTAGCAGCACCTACTGAAACGAGAACACCCACCTTGCACCGAGCGAATATCGCTCACAAAGAGTGCGGATGGAAGGATGGCGACAGGGGCGGCTTGGCTGAGTAGGAACTGATTCTAAGAAAGAAGAAAGTCAAAGTGTGCCTTGACATCAACCGGCCTTCTCATGGAAGGACTTGAACAAAAATTGGTTCGATACGCCTAAATCTGGTAATTTCGCCCGGTGAATAAGTTCACATTTTTCCTCAGGCTTCTGCCTTATCTCCTATGTCTGTATGCGGGAATACACTCGATCCTCGAAGCACTCTTCCCCTCGCTTCGCGATCCTGATTTCAACCGCTGGGAGGTCGATGAGGGTGGTGGGTCATACATCCAAATCATGGGATGGAGAAAAATACTCACGCCGCCACGTGTCATAGCCCAGGGATACATGCCCGACCGCGCGGCGTGCGCGCTAGCCATAGTCGTGGGAGTTATATGTGTATTGATCGGGACGTTCGGCATTCGGCATGTTAGTGGCTTTCCAGAATTTTTGCCGGACTTGTTCAACAGATTTTAGATGCTTCTCGGAGATTCCTCAGAGCGTCGCGATACCGGAAGAGTTCCGTGCTAGCACTTCAACTGTACGATTTCGGCGTTAATCAGGCAGTACCGGATTAGCTAGCGATAATCGGTGCTACCAACAGCTGTCCGGCTTTCTGCTGTAGGATGATGCGTTAAATCGGCTCAGCGGAATAAGTCGGAGTGAAATATTGGATTTCTACAACCCATATTTCGCAGTCGCGTTGTATCCGATTCTTGCTTCCCTGCTCGCTGACCCGGCGACTCTCCGGTGGGGACGAGACCACCAGTTCCAACCGATGCCTGCCCCGCTTGAGCTTCGCACACAACGGACTGGTCGGCTCCTCTGGATTCTGCGCTACGCGATTCTACTCGCTTACGTGATGTACGGCCTGCGAGGAGTCACAATCCAAAAAGGTGCTCCGTTTCGGTCAGCCATCGTGGGACTCATAGTCGGCGCTGCGTTCATTCAAGTACGCCTGTTACTCATCACGTTCTGGCCAAACCTTAGTTTCGCCAATGCCTCGCACCCGGCGCTCCTGGGACCGATTGGCGTCTGGTCGGCTATCATCGTGCTCGGTGGCATTTCTGAGGAACTGTGGCGCGCCTTTTGCTTGGTCTCGCTTCGACGAGGCGGCAACAACTTAGAGGCTGAAATTCTCGCTACATCAGTCGCATTCGCACTGGCGAGGCTGTGCGGACGACCGAGTCGAATTTCATCGCAGCGCGAGGAAATAGTATTCACCTTGATGGTCGGTATGTGCCTCGCCGCGCTATTCCTAAAGTTTCATTCTCTATCGATGATTATTTGCGCCAATATCGCTTACAGCAGTCTCTCCTTTTATAGGTTGCGCCGGGATGAGGGCATTGCCATCAGCAAACTTCAGCAAGACAATCCTTGATGCGATAGAAATCCTCTTTTCGCGCGCACAACCCACACTGAGTATTTGCTAACTCCCGATTAGTCAGGTGGTCTCAATGGGTCGACGCAACACTAAGCTAGAACCCGCCTGACATTGAAAACAAAAGGCAAAATCACTAGCTGAGGTGAGCCCAGCCGAGACGCAGCCCTGGTTGGTTTTTGTACCGAGTGCCACCGAACACATGGCTCTCTCGCGGAAGCATTGTGTCAGCAATGCACTGGAAGGTGTTGCATCGACCGGTTGAGCCGGCACGCGTAACCGGAGATGTGAACCAGCACTTTGCATGTCCTAGTAGGGCGTTCATCAGGAGTTGACCGCGCCGATCCGACAACCGCTCATACTCGCGCTGCTTATGGTGTCTAATTACGCGCGTGAGGCCCCCGATAAAGGTTCGTGTTGCAGGTGCACATGGAGCTCAGATATCACTGCGCTTCCTTGGGAGCGGCTGTTCCATCTGACCAAGTGGACACCGGAATCATGTACTCGGTAATCGGTTCCGGAGCGCCCGCAAATTGTGGATTCAGCATAACGGGAGTGCCCGGCAAATCCGCTCCCCATGATTTCGGGTCGGTAAGCGGAACGTAAAACATCAAATGCGGAACCCAATGCCCGGCTGAATCGTTCAGATAGCCCTGCGGTGACATCATGTAGGACATTGCGCCGGGCTCGAGGGGCGACAGCCCTTTCGCGTCGAACGCTTTGATGCCATCAATGATCTGATCTTTAGACATTCCGGAGAGCACCAGTTCCGTTCGCTTGAAAGTGAGAGGGAGGATCGATCGCACCGCGGGTGGATTAAAGCAGATTGGGCCGCGCATCTTCGGATTCCAGAACTGGGCGAAGTCAAACGGAGACATCCAGGATCGCTCGACGAGGCAGACGAAACCATTCTTGCCCTTGACGGCAGATTCGTAGCCATGTCGCCCGAGGACCATCACTTCGGCGTCCGCTGAAATCGATGGCGGCGCAGCGCTGCGCGCCATCGCGATCTCGGCATTTCGATCAGTCATCAGGTACTGCTCGATCGGCGCCATTTTGGAATAGGGCGCGGCGGCCTGCTGAGCGCGCGCGGGAAGGGAAGCGCACGCCAGCGCCGTTACCCACAGTGCTGCAAATGAAATCACATTCGATATGTTTCTGGCTGTCTTCATCGCCGCTTCTCCTCTCGCAACCCCTGGTTGCCTGTATCGCAAGTGACCAGCTGCTGGAACGGTGTGATGACGCAGGCGCGCGCGGGGTTGTGAAGCGCGCTTCGGTGCGATTGCTGCTGAGAACCGGCAGTACCACTCGCGTGACCGGACGTTGAGGATTCGTGGATCGGCAGAGTTAACCAGGAGTTGACGGAGTTTAATGCCTTCGTCAGCGCCAATTGTAGATGTAGCTGGTTTTCTCGGTGCTTACCCAAACACGGCGCTGCATCGGCTATCTACCACGACGCCTGAAAGATCCTGCGCCTTTTTCAAGGAAGCGGCCGGGGAGTTGCACGCCTTGGCAACATGCGAAGCTTCCTCTGCGTGAAAAGCAATCGCCAATCGATCCGCATAAAAACGTAGATCAAGTACAAAAGGAGTGCCTGGGAAGCCACGAAGTACACGCTAACGTAGGACAGATTCTCGATAGACCTGATGGTGACTTTCTGCGCCACCGCCGAAGATCCCAGACCCCATAAGCTATAGCTCACCGCGCGACCGAGAAAAAAGGGAAGAGCGATCAGCTTCAGCTCCATGGTCGTCAAGCCATAAGCAATAAAGAGATAGTTGGATGGCAGCGGCGAAAACGCGTAGAAGAGAAACACTCCGAACGTGAGCTTTTGTTTTCCCTGCAGCCCTTCCCGTATTGCTGAGATGTTCTGCTTGGTATCCTCGCTCAGAAATTTTTGCCGGATGATCACGCGGGAGAGTTTCGCCAATGACAGCCTCCCCAACGTGGCTGCCGCGGCCCCAACGACCGCAAGCAGGGCTACGTTGTTGGTAGTCCCACTCAGGCCGATTGCGGAAAATACCATCCAAGTGGGCGGCGCAAACGCCGGAATCAAGTTGAGGAGGAAGACGCCGAGAAAAACAAGGATTAGAGTCGTCATGCGCTGGTGATCGCTGCTATAAGTACGCTCTATTCAAGTATAAAAGGGAGTGGCGTCTTTGCATCCAGCCTAGACTGCGGGAGACTTACGAGCAAGGCCTGAGATGGATAACAGCGCACACACACGAGAAGCGCTTGGCGCGACAGCAATCAAGAAACGCACCATTCTGTCCGTCTGCACGGACTCCAGAACGATTGCGATTGTGGCAGCCGCCGGCATCTTTGTTCACCTCATTCTTCGATACGTGCTGGGCGCCTCCAAGGTTGCCTGGCAGGCGCCTCTTATCGTGGTCCTGGTCGCCGGGGGTGTGCCATTGCTGATTCCCCTGGCGCGAAAACTTCTCGCGTTTGAATTCGGAGCCGACCACCTCGCGGGAATCTCCATTTTTACATCGGTGTTTCTTGGCGAATACCTCGTAGGTGCGATCGTGATCTTAATGCTTTCAGGAGGGACGGCGCTGGAAAACTTTGCGAGCCGCCGTGCTTCATCGGTACTCGATGCTCTCGCCAAGCGCATGCCGCAAGTGGCGCACCGGAAGACTGCCACGGGTTTGCTTGACGTAAGACTTCGGGACATCGCAATCGGGGATACGCTTGTGGTCTTTCCGCATGAAATCTGCCCGGTGGACGGAGTAGTCGTTGAGGGTCATGGCAAGATGAACGAAGCCTACCTGACCGGCGAGCCTTTTGAGATCGCGAAGACACCGGGGTCGGAGGTACTTTCGGGAGCTCTGAACGGCGACGCAGCCCTACACATTCGCGCCGAGAAACTGGCAGTGGATTCGCGTTACGCGAGAATTATGGAAGTCATGGAAGACGCGGAGCAGCGGCGTCCCCGAATCCGTAGGTTGGGGGACGCGTTAGGCGCTTGGTACACGCCCATTGCTCTTTTGCTGGCTGCAGTCAGTTGGGCGGTGAGCGGTGAATCGCATCGTTTTCTTGCCGTCCTCGTCGTCGCTACGCCGTGTCCCTTGCTCATTGCCATTCCGGTGGCTGTGATCGGCGCGATATCACTGTGCGCGCGGCGCGGCATCATCATCAAGAATCCGGCCATACTCGAGCAGATCGATCGCTGTCGCACTCTTATTTTCGACAAGACTGGAACGCTGACCTACGGCAAACCTTCGGTCTCCGAAATTCTTTGCGCCCCCGGAATCACGGAAGAGGACGTTCTGCGCTTGACCGCGAGCATCGAGCGCTACTCAAAACATCCACTGGCGGGCGCCATTCTAGAAGCTGCTCAGAAGGCTCATCTGCCCATGGAAATCGTCACGGAAATCAGCGAACGCCCAGGCGAAGGACTTCGCGGAACTGTGGGCCGGCGAAAGGTGTGGATTACCAGCCGCAAAAAGATTGCGGTAAGCGGCTTGCAATTGCCGCCGGTAACATCCGGACTAGAATGCTTGATTTTTCTCGATGACGCATACGCTGCCATTCTGCGCTTCCATGATTTGCCTCGCACGGACAGCCGCGCATTCATCGGCCATCTAAATCCACGACACGCAGTGAACCGGGTCTTGATTGTGTCCGGCGATCGCGACCAGGAAGTGCGTCGCCTTGCGGAGCAGGTGGGAATCAAGGACGTGTATTCATCCAAAAGCCCGGAAGATAAGGTCGCCATTGTCCGACATGAGGCGAGCCTGGCTCCCACGCTGTTTCTGGGCGACGGTATCAACGACGCGCCCGCCATGCAAGCAGCCACGGTGGGCATCGCGTTCGGCGTGCAAAGTGACATTACGTCCGAGGCCGCCGACGCCGTGATCCTGGAAACTTCGTTGGCGCGAGTGGACGAACTCATTCATATCGCTCGGCGCATGCGTCGCATTGCTCTGCAATCCGCCATCGGTGGCATGGCGCTAAGTGTTCTGGGTATGTTCGCGGCTGCGTTCGGATATTTGCCGCCTATCGGAGGAGCCATCGCACAGGAAATCATCGACCTCGCCGCCGTCCTCAATGCAGCACGCATTGCACTCAGTCCGCGCTTGCTCACCGACTTCTGAGCTGCTTTGATGAATAGACAAACCGGGAGATTTCTTTCAAGAATTCATTGGCTGATGAAGGAAGCAGATGGTTTGAGAAGACGATTGGTCTCTGAGATCGAATTTCCCCAGCATCCGTAGCTGACTCCTGGCAAGTCGCGCTACCGTCCGTATGAAATAGGAGCGTTCAACTTTGCGGTAACAGCGTTTACGTGGACTTGTCCAGATTCGAGGACGAACCGGGGTGATTGGCAGCGTGTGCGAGGTCTACTTTCCAGCGCGCCGCCTCTGGATCACAATTTAATTTTTGCGTGATGCGACGTACGGAGCGTTCGACCGAGACTGCTGGTCGAGCGTGTTGCGCGTCGCTGAGCGCGTCGTGTGGCTGAAGAAACTTTATCGCTGAGCGCGACGTGTGGCCTGACAAACTTTAGCGCTTGGCGGCCTCTGTGGGGTCCGCCGCTGCAGACGCGCTGGTCTTTGCGGCTGCCTTCGGTTCCTGATAGCGCGTCAGGTACGGGAGAAACGGCGTCACTTCAAAAGGCATTTTCTCGCGGGCCGAGTTGAGGGCGACGGGCTTCGTTCGCAGCAGCTCCACGCGATCATCCCAGGGATTGACCTTCACGCGGGCACCGAGCGGGAGCGCTGCTACCTGATCGAGCTTGTTCGGATCGAGCGGAGGCCCCAAAGTCGCCAGCTGAGAGCTGAGCGTGACGCCGTTACCGAGGCGCGGGTCAATCAGCGACGGCAGAGCCGCGACTCGGCGGAGAGCTGCTTCAGGAAGAGGGCCGCGTTGCCGAGCTTGTCCTTGTAAGGCGAATGCTTCAAGAGCTCGAAGGCCTTCTTGCTGGACATGTCAACTTCCGCCTGGAGTGCCCTTGAACGAAAAGCGCGAGAGCGCTTCGGCGGCGGTGACGTTCGTCGTGTCGTTGAAGCCCCACTGATCGGTCGAGGGCTTGGTCAAGATCACCTGGGCGAGTTCCTGCGCGAGCACCGTGGCGAGGCTGGCTTCGTCCGGCAGGACGTCAATCAAGCCGCGGCTGACGACGATCGTGTGGCCGATCGAAAAGGATTCGAGGGTGCCAGTGAGCAAGACGCGGCAATGAACGTCGATATCGAGATTGTTCGTCACCTGGAGGTTGTTGACGACGGTTTCGAGAACTTTGTCAACTTCTCCCGGAGGCGCGAGCAATCCGATTCGTTGCAAGCGATCGAGGACGTTCACCTCGGCACGCTCCTGCCACTGCTGTTCGGCCTCGATCGGAGAATAGTCCTGCGAGCCCTTGCCGCGGTCAATACCACCTTGGTCGAGCGGCGCCTGACCGAAGTCCACCGGGCGGTTCGAGCTTGCGAGGTTGTAGCCCCACAGGCGAGTCTGGGCGCGGAAACGGACCACCGAATCGGAGGAATTTCTGATCTCCGATTCCTGACTGTAGATCAGGGCGGGTAGCCACAGGTCGGGCTGGACGTTCATCCGCCAGCTATCAAAATGAAGGTTGAAGCCTCTGCTCTCTCCGCTGGATGAACCGAAGGCGCCGTTGAAGCGGACGATCGCGAATCCTTGATCCTCCGCCCAGATGCGGCCGTTGAAGCGATCCTTGCCGGTCTTGGGCAGTGGCCGAACGTCAAAAACCAGACAACGGATCTCACCCAGGAATTCGCGGCCCACGTAGTTGAACTCGTAGTTCTGGCGATCGAGCCCCTGCGGGTCTACATAGACCATCTGGACGAAGCCTTCGGGAGCGTACTTCGATCCCTCGAGGTGCGAGAAAGGGTTGAACTCTTCGGTTTTGCTCTTCTTTTTCTTGTCGAGCATCGAGGTGTCGGCGACGCCTTTGGTCAGCCCGGCCTGGCCGAGGAAGTAGTGGTCCTTGACGGGGACGATGCCCATTTCGGGGTCGGGCTTCATGTCCTGCACGTAGGTCTCGACGATCGGGTTGTAGCGGCGTAATGACGGCCAGATTCGTCGTGCTCGCGCGCGACAATCTGATCGATTGCCTGAATCGGCCGTGGGTCACGGGCAACGGAGGATGCGCCAGTGGCAGCGGAGCGCGATTGGCTGGCGCGTCGGCGCAGCAGCCGCGCTAACGAAAATACCGCCGAGACCACCGCGATGGCAAAACGGTTCAGTGCGTGCATGGATTCCCCTCGGAATACAGCTTCCTGATGCGTGGACCTGACCTGGTTAATAAGCAAGGATAGCAAGGAGTGGATTGCGAGCCAGGAGCCATCCGGCGTGTGACCTATCAATTGCCTGTACCGATGGCCAGTCGTGTGACGGGGCAAGCGACGCCAGACACCGAGACCGGCAGGAAGGGCAATTGGAAACGGGTATTCGGCTAGATTCCGCGAATCGGGCAAGCTACTGATCAGGTGTGGGTGAATTCTGGCGAGGGCTTCGCTGGTTCGAGTCGTACGGAAGGGCTGTAGACGTGCCAGAAATCCCCGTCACCACTTGAGAATTCGACGGCAACTTTCCTGCGGTTGCGCTGCTTCGGTTCGACATACACGACACGACATTCGCGTTCTTCTGTGTGAAGCTATTGACGATCAGAATCTTTTGGCCGAGTCTTACGCGCGGCTTCATGTCAGCAATCCACCGTACTTGCTGATTGTCATTGTAGCGGTAAGCGCCGGAAGGGATGGTTGCGAGGACTGCGGCGTAAACTCTAACGGGAATCGTGAGGGGGAGTCGCTGGCAACGGCGGCGTTCGACCATGGGAATCTCTTCGAAGCGATAGGAATTGGCTATGGGCGTGGTTCAAAGGTAGGGCTGCGCCAAGGCGCGGGCAATAGTACTTGGTTTATCAACTGCACAACGCTCCGCGCACTGCAATCGGTGAGCGCGAAAATGTCGGTGACAAGAATTGCGACCCGCCGGATGCTAGCGCGGAGTTAGCAGGTCGATAGTCGCGTTCGCCACGCATGCAATTTCCGAGTGCGCCAGCTATTTTGCAAAGGTGTGTCATTTGGAACAGTCTGACATTTTCTTATTCGGTAAATTTAGCAGGCTTGGACAAAGTCTAGGAATTCTTCGCCATCTCGCGACGTAATCGAGTTTGTGGAGGTGTTTGGTGTCTGGTCGGGTCTGCGCATCATGGGAGCAAGCGGAGTTTTCTGTGGAAGTAATAATCATTTCAGCCACCTAAGTAATGTGCACGAACCTGGGGTTCTGGTGCTCCGAGGCTTTGGGCATGCTTGGATCGCGGATGAAGATAAGCAATCGGGCCGGCATCATTCTCACGAATCGGCCTCACCTAGGTGGCAGACACAATGGGATCGCGTTACCACTCAAAACGATCGAGACCAACTCGATTTCCATTGTGCGCGAAAGCGAACTGGTTCGTGATTCTTTGGCGAACTGCCTCCAGTCGCTGGACACCATCATCCCTCCGGTCGCCTATCCAAGGGCGCGGTGCTATTCATGGAAGGCGAGACCTCTGCGGCATCTTCGCTGTGTGCAGCGAGCATGTGTAACTATTCACCTCGTCGAGGAAAGGAACGCACGTTGAGTGTTGCGTAGCAGAACTTTTCGTTCCCGGTAACACGTCACTCTCTCAGCAAAAGGTTCGCCTATGCGCGGGGTTAGGGGTAGCGGCTTTGAGTCTTGTCGACCACCAGTCCTCGAATCTTGAATTTTCTGTCGTACGGCATGAATGCCCACTGACATGTACTCGGTAATCGGTTCCGGAGCGCCCGCAAATTGTGGATTCAGCATAACGGGAGTGCCCGGCAAATCCGCTCCCCATGATTTCGGGTCGGTAAGCGGAACGTAAAACATCAAATGCGGAACCCAATGCCCGGCTGAATCGTTCAGATAGCCCTGCGGTGACATCATGTAGGACATTGCGCCGGGCTCGAGGGGCGGCAGGCCTTTGGCGTCGAACGCTTTGATGCCCTCGATGATCTGATCTTTGGACATTCCGGAGAGCACCAGTTCCGTTCGCTTGAAAGTGAGAGGCAGGATCGATCGCACCGCGGGTGGATTAAAGCAGATTGGGCCGCGCATCTTCGGATTCCAGAACTGGGCGAAGTCAAACGGAGACATCCAGGATCGCTCGACGAGGCAGACGAAACCATTCTTGCCCTTGACGGCGGATTCGTAGCCATGTCGCCCGAGGACCATAACTTCGGCGTCCGCTGAAATCGATGGCGGCGCAGCGCTGCGCGCCATGGCGATCTCGGCATTTCGATCAGTCATCAGGTACTGCTCGATCGGCGCCATTTTGGAATAGGGCGCGGCGGCCTGCTGAGCGCGCGCGGGAAGGGAAGCGCTCGCCAGCGCCGTCACCCACAGTGCCGCAAATGAAATCGCATTCGATATGTTTCTGGCTGTCTTCATCGCCGCTTCTCCTCCGCAACCCCTGGTTGCCTGTATCGCAAGTGACCAGCTGCTGGAACGATGTGATGACGCAGGCGCGCGCGGGGTTGTGAAGCGCGCTTCGGTGCGATTGCTGCTGAGAACCGGCAGTACCACTCGCGTGACCGGACGTTGAGGATTCGTGGATCGGCAGCGTTCACCAGGAGTTGACGGAGTTTAATGCCTTCGTCAGCGCCAATCGTAGATGCAGCTGGTTTTCTCGGTGCTTACCCAAACACGGCGCTGCATCGGCTATCTACCACGACGCCTGAAAGATCCTGCGCCTTTTTCAAGGAAGCGGCCGGGGAGTTGCATGCCTTGGCAACATGCGAAGCTTCCTCTGCGTGAAAAGCAATCGCCAATCGATCCGCATAAAAACGTAGATCAAGTACAAAAGGAGTGCCTGGGAAGCCACGAAGTACACGCTAACGTAGGAGAGATTCTCGATAGACCTGATGGTGACTTTCTGCGCCACCGCCGAAGATCCCAGACCCCATAAGCTATAGCTCACCGCGCGACCGAGAAAAAAGGGAAGAGCGATCAGCTTCAGCTCCATGGTCGTCAAGCCATAAGCAATAAAGAGATAGTTGGATGGCAGCGGCGAAAACGCGTAGAAGAGAAACACTCCGAACGTGAGCTTTTGTTTTCCCTGCAGCCCTTCCCGTATTGCTGAGATGTTCTGCTTGGTATCCTCGCTCAGAAATTTTTGCCGGATGATCACGCGGGAGAGTTTCGCCAATGACAGCCTCCCCAACGTGGCTGCCGCGGCCCCAACGACCGCAAGCAGGGCTACGTTGTTGGTAGTCCCACTCAGGCCGATTGCGGAAAATACCATCCAAGTGGGCGGCGCAAACGCCGGAATCAAGTTCAGGAGGAAGACGCCGAGAAAAACAAGGATTAGAGTCGTCATGCGCTGGTGATCGCTGCTATAAGTACGCTCTATTCAAGTATAAAAGGGAGTGGCGTCTTTGCATCCAGCCTAGACTGCGGGAGACTTACGAGCAAGGCCTGAGATGGATAACAGCGCACACACACGAGAAGCGCTTGGCGCGACAGCAATCAAGAAACGCACCATTCTGTCCGTCTGGACGGACTCCAGCACGATTGCGATTGTGGCAGCCGCCGGCATCTTTGTTCACCTCATTCTTCGATACGTGCTGGGCGCCTCCAAGGTTGCCTGGCAGGCGCCTCTTATCGTGGTCCTGGTCGCCGGGGGTGTGCCATTGCTGATTCCCCTGGCGCGAAAACTTCTCGCGTTTGAATTCGGAGCCGACCACCTCGCGGGAATCTCCATTTTTACATCGGTGTTTCTTGGCGAATACCTCGTAGGCGCGATCGTGATCTTAATGCTTTCAGGAGGGACGGCGCTGGAAAACTTTGCGAGCCGCCGTGCTTCATCGGTACTCGATGCTCTCGCCAAGCGCATGCCGCAAGTGGCGCACCGGAAGACTGCCACGGGTTTGCTTGACGTAAGACTTCGGGACATCGCAATCGGGGATACGCTTGTGGTCTTTCCGCATGAAATCTGCCCGGTGGACGGAGTAGTCGTTGAGGGTCATGGCAAGATGAACGAAGCCTACCTGACCGGCGAGCCTTTTGAGATCGCGAAGACACCGGGGTCGGAGGTACTTTCGGGAGCTCTGAACGGCGACGCAGCCCTACACATTCGCGCCGAGAAACTGGCAGTGGATTCGCGTTACGCGAGAATTATGGAAGTCATGGAAGACGCGGAGCAGCGGCGTCCCCGAATCCGTAGGTTGGGGGACGCGTTAGGCGCTTGGTACACGCCCATTGCTCTTTTGCTGGCCGCAGTCAGTTGGGCGGTGAGCGGTGAATCGCATCGTTTTCTTGCCGTCCTCGTCGTCGCTACGCCGTGTCCCTTGCTCATTGCCATTCCGGTGGCTGTGATCGGCGCGATATCACTGTGCGCGCGGCGCGGCATCATCATCAAGAATCCGGCCATACTCGAGCAGATCGATCGCTGTCGCACTCTTATTTTCGACAAGACTGGAACGCTGACTTACGGCAAACCTTCGGTCTCCGAAATTCTTTGCGCCCCCGGAATCACGGAAGAGGACGTTCTGCGCTTGACCGCGAGCATCGAGCGCTACTCAAAACATCCACTGGCGGGCGCCATTCTAGAAGCTGCTCAGAAGGCTCATCTGCCCATGGAAATCGTCACGGAAATCAGCGAACGCCCCGGCGAAGGACTTCGCGGAACTGTGGGCCGGCGAAAGGTGTGGATTACCAGCCGCAAAAAGATTGCGGTAAGCGGCTTGCAATTGCCGCCGGTAACATCCGGACTGGAATGCTTGATTTTTCTCGATGACGCATACGCTGCCATTCTGCGCTTCCATGATTTGCCTCGCACGGACAGCCGCGCATTCATCGGCCATCTAAATCCACGACACGCAGTGAACCGGGTCTTGATTGTGTCCGGCGATCGCGACCAGGAAGTGCGTCGCCTTGCGGAGCAGGTGGGAATCAAGGACGTGTATTCATCCAAAAGCCCAGAAGATAAGGTCGCCATTGTCCGACATGAGGCGAGCCTGGCTCCCACGCTGTTTCTTGGCGACGGTATCAACGACGCGCCCGCCATGCAAGCAGCCACGGTGGGCATCGCGTTCGGCGTGCAGAGTGACATTACGTCCGAGGCCGCCGACGCCGTGATCCTGGAAACTTCGTTGGCGCGAGTGGACGAACTCATTCATATCGCTCGGCGCATGCGTCGCATTGCTCTGCAATCCGCCATCGGTGGCATGGCGCTAAGTGTTCTGGGTATGTTCGCGGCTGCGTTCGGATATTTGCCGCCTATCGGAGGAGCCATCGCACAGGAAATCATCGACCTCGCCGCCGTCCTCAATGCAGCACGCATTGCACTCAGTCCGCGCTTGCTCACCGACTTCTGAGCTGCTTTGATGAATAGACAAACCGGGAGATTTCTTTCAAGAATTCATTGGCTGATGAAGGAAGCAGATGGTTTGAGAAGACGATTGGTCTCCGAGATCGAATTTCCCCAGCATCGGTAGCTGACTCCTGGAAAGTCGCGCTACCGTCGATGTGAAGTAGGAGTTCAACTTTCCGCTAACAGCGTTTACGTGGACTTGTCCAGATTCGGGGACGAATCGGGGTGATTGGCAGCGTGTGCGAGGTCTAAATTCCAGCGCGCCGCCTCTGGATCACAATTTGATTTTTGCGTGATGCGACGTACGCAGCGTTCGACCTAGACTGCTGGTCGAGCGTGTTGCGCGTCGCTGAGCGCGACGTGTGGCTGAAGAAACTTTACCGCTGAGCGCGAGTGTGGCCTGACAAACTTTATCGCTTGGCGGCCTCTGTGGGGTCCGCCGCTGCAGACGCGCTCGTCTTTGCGGCTGCCTTCGGTTCCTGATAGCGCGTCAGGTACGGGAGAAAGGGTGTCACTTCAAAAGGCATTTTTTCGCGGGCCGAATTTAGTGCGACGGGCTTCGTTCGCAGCAGTTCCACACGATCATCCCAAGGATTGACCTTCACGCGGGCACCCAGCGGCAATGCCGCCACCTGGTCGAGCTTGCCTGCCTGGAGCTGCGGTCCCAGACTTGCCAGCTCTGAGCTGAGGGCCACGCCGTTGCCGAGGCGCGCATCAATGAGCGCCGGCAGCGCGGCGGATTCGGCCGAGAGTTGCTTCAGAAAGAGCGCGGCGTTTCCGAGTTTGTCTTTATAAGGCGAATTCTTCAGCAATTCGACGGCTTTCTGGTTGGACATGCCAACGTCCGCGGGCGTGGCCTTGAACGAAAAACGCGAGAGCGCTTCGCCGGCGGTGACGAGCGTGGTGTCGCTGAAGCCCCACTGATCGGTGGAAGGTTTGGTGATCATGATGGAGGCCAGTTCTTTGGCGAGGATAGCGGCGAGGCTGGCTTCGTCCGGGAGCACGTCGAGCAAGCCGCGGCTGATGACGATGGTATGTCCGATGGAAAAGGTTTCGAGCGTGCTGGTCAACATGACGCGGCAGTGAACGTCCAGATCCAAGTTGTTGGTTACTTCCAGGTTGTTGACGACGGTCTCGAGAGTTTTGTCCACTTCTCCGCGAGGCGCCAGCAATCCAATGCGTTGCAGGCGATCCACTACGCCAGCTTCCGCGCGCTCTTGCCATTGGCGCTCGGCTTGAATCGGAGAATAATCTTCCGCACCGTGACTATCGTCAGCCGTCGCCCCTTGATTGAAATCCATCGGGCGGTTGAGACTGGTGAGGTTGTAGCCCCACAAACGGGTCTGTGCTTTGAAACGGATGGAAGCCGCAGAGGAACTCTTTAGTCCCGATTCCTGACTGTAGACGAACGCAGGGAGCCAAAGATGCGGCTGAAGGTTCAATCGCCAGCTATCAAAGTGCAGATTGTTGCCGGTGCCTTCACTGCCGGACGATGTGAACATGCCGTTGAAGCGGACAATCGCGAATCCTTGATCTTCCGCCCAGATGCGGCCGTAGAAAGCGTCTTTGCCGGCCTTGGGTAGTGGGACGATGTCAAAAACCGCGCAGCGCACTTCGCCCAGGAATTCGCGCCCGACGTAGGTGAACTGGTAGTGCTGGCGATCGAAGCGGTCCACGTCAATGTAAACCATCTGAAGAAAGCCATGAGGGACGGCGGTGGAGGATCCCTCCAGGTGCGAAAACGGATTGAACCCCGCGACTCTGCTCTTCTTCTTATCGAGCATTGAATCATCCATGATGCCCTTTGACAGCTCCGCCTGGCCCAGGAAATAGTGATCTTTAACCGGCACGATGCCCATCTCCGCATCGGGTTTCATATCCTGGACATAGGTCTCGACGATCGGGCTGTACTGCTTGATTACGGAGACCTCCTCATGCTCGCGCGCAATAATAAGGTCGATTGCCTGGTCCGCCGTGGTCACCGCGGCAACGGAGGATGCGCCAGTTGGCAGCGGAGCGCGATTGGCTGTCTGCGTCTGCGCAGCAGCCGCGCTAACGAAAATACCCGCCGAGACCACCGCGATGGCAAAACGGTTCAGTGCGTGCATGGATTCCCCTCCGAAATACAGCTTCCCTGATGCGTGGACCTGACCTGGTTAATAAGCAAGGATAGCAAGGAGTGGGGGCTTGCGAGCCAGGAGCCATCCGGCGTGTGACCTATCAATTGCCTGTACCGATGGCCAGTCGCGTGACGGGGCAAGCGACGCCAGACATCGAGACCGGCAGGAAGCGCAATTGGAAGCGGGTATTCGGCCTAGATTCCCCGCGAATCGGGCAAGCTACTGATCAGGTGTGGGTCAAGTCTGGCGAGGGCTTCGCTGGTTCGAGTCGTACGGAAGGGCTGTAGACGTGCCAGAAATCCCCGTCACCACTTGAGAATTCGACGGCAACTTTCCTTCGGTTGCGCTGCTTCGGTTCGACATACACGACACGACATTCGCGTTCTTCCTGTGTGAAGCTATTGACGATCAGGATCTTTTGGCCGAGCTTAACCCGCGGCTTCATGTCCAGCAATCCACCGTATTTGCTGATCGTCATCGTGGCGGTTAGTGCCCGGAAGGGATGGTTGCGAGGACTCCGGCCGTAAACTCTAACGGGAATCGTGAGGGGGAGTCGCTGGCAACGGCGACGTTCGACCATGGGAATCTCCTTTGCAGCGATAGGAATTGGCTATGGGCGTGGTTCAAAGGTAGGGCCGCGCCAAGGTGCGGGCAATAGTACTTGGTTTATTAACTGCACAACGCTCCGTTGCAGCTGCAATCGGTGAGCACGAAAATGTCCGTAGTACGGATTGCGAACCCGCCGGATCCTGGCTCGGAGTTAGTAAGTCCGATAATCGCGTTCGCCACGCATGCAATTTCCGAGTGCGCCCAGCTATTTTGCAAAGGTGTGCCATTTGGAACAGTCTGACATTTTCTTATTCGGTAAATTCAGCAGGCTAGGACAAGGTCTAAGAATTCTTCGCCCATCTCGCGACCGTAATCGAGTTTGTGGAGGTGTTTGGTGTCTGGTCGGGTCTGCGCATCATGGGAGGAAGCGGAGTTTTCTGCGGAAGTAATAATCCATTTCAGCCACCTGAGCAATGTGCACGAACCTGGGGTTCTGGTGCTCCCGAGGCTTTTGGCATGCTTGGATCGCGGATGAAGATAAGCAATCGGGCCCGGCATCATTCACCACGAATCGGCCTCACCTAGGTGGCAGACACAATGGGATCGCGTTACCCACTCAAAACGATCGAGAGCAACTCGATTTCCATTGTGCGCGAAAGCGAACTGGTTCGTGATTCTTTGGCGAACTGCCTCCAGTCGCTGGACACCATCATCCCTCCGGTCGCCTATCCCAAGGGCGCGGTGCTGTTCATGGAAGGCGAGACCTCCTGCGGCATCTTCGCTGTGTGCAGCGGGCAGGTGAAACTATTCACCTCCTCGCGCGAAGGAAACGCGATCATTTTGAAGTTGGCCGGAGCGGGAGAACTTCTGGGGCTTCCCGCCACCCTGTCAGGAAAACCCTACGAGGTGACTGCCGAAGTTTTGGAGCAGGCCCGGGTGAATTTCATTCCTCGCGCCGCGTTTCTGAGCTTCCTGCGCGCCAAGCCGGAAGCAATCGTCCAGGTGACTCAGCTTTTGACCAACAACCATTTCTCCGGCCACGAAGTGATTCAGTCGTTTGGACGGTCCCGCTCCGGCGCCGCGAAACTGGCGCGATTTTTCCTTGGCTGGTCGTGCAATTACGCTCACGATCAGGACCGACTGCGGATCGCGCTGACGCATGAGGAAATCGGACAGATGATCGGCGTCAGACGAGAAACCGTAACGCGTCTGCTGACTTCTTTCAAGAAGAGGCGTTTGTTGGCGGTTAAGGGTAGCGCCGTGAACATCTGCGACCGGCCTGCACTTCAGCATCTGGCGGGCCGATAGTCTTGCATGGGCCCATTGAATCCGCCGCGTTAATCAGGCGTTGCGAGCGTTATCCGGCGGGCTTCGCGAAATTGAGCATCGTTCTAGCCTTCGTCTGCGACCCAGTCGCCTCAATGAGTACGCGCACCGTACCGGCAAGCGTGCAAAAAAACGCCCGAGCCGAAGCTCAGGCGTCTCGGTGATGTCCGGCGAACAATTCCACTGCGTGGTAATAGAGGTCCCTGAAACTGACTGGCTGCATCGCCTTGAGAATCTTTTCCGCGAACTTTATGTTTGAAGGGTGGCGGTGCTGATGTGCACGCCATTATTGGTCGCGCTGTGGAGTGAGGTCGTCAATGGCTTGGTGCTTTCGAGCCTCCTCCCCTTCTTCAGCTGCCTGGCCCGCTTGTTGAGTTTCTTGGTTGGCATGGCCGGCTCTCCTTTTCCTAGAATGCCCCGGTGGGCGTGAGCTGACACGTTATCGGCAAACCGGAGTCCAAAGTCCACCTCGATGAGGTCCCGGACCAAAGCCCGTTGAATGTGCGGGATACGACGACCCGGTTCACCCGACCAGCCCGGCTGAGCTGAGTCCGCCGGCGAATTAATCAACAAGCCATTGAAAAAATCAATGCCGGGCACGGGCCGCGACTGACGTAAGTGAATCTCGCCGTCGCGTTGACCGCATTGCAAATGGGATGGCCCGCGTCGCCGAATCGTCTGCGCTAGCTCGCTTGGGTCTGGCATCTTGTCAACAACACCGAGAATCCTTGCTTTGGGTAACGAGCTCAGAGCAAGTGCGTAACCCGCGATTGGGACGGAGCTTGTTTAATGTGAACGCGGAAATGAACCTGTTCATATTCATTTCATCTCCGCGTCACCTTCGGCTAACTCGACAAGGCTACACCCCTAACTGCGAGGTTGATACTCACCGCCTCTGCTCTTTGGAATCGCATCCTTTCAAAAATAAAAGGGGGAAGAATGAGAAAGAAGCTCAGAATCGGTTTGACTGCGGGTGTGCTGATGCTGGCCCTGTCGCCCGCGCTGCGTCTCTCGGCGGATCCGGGCCCAGGTAAAGGCGATGATGACAAGCGGAACTCCAAGAAAGGCATTCGGCACGTCTTACTGATAAGCATTGATGGAATGCATGCGGTTGACTTCGAAAACTGCGTAGCGTCCAACACTTGCCCAACTTTGGCCGCCCTTGGCCATACCGGCGTAAACTACACACGTACCACTACTTCTCGGCCATCGGATTCCTTCCCCGGACTGATGTCCATTGTGACTGGCGGTAGCCCCAAGACCGTTGGCGCGTTCTACGACGTCGCTTACGATCGCGTTCTAGCACCTCCCGCGTCGGATACCGGCAACGGTCTGGTTCACGGAAACTGCAACGCCGGAATGATTAACGGCACGCAGACCGAATACGAAGAAGGCGTCGAAATCGATCAATCCAAGGTCAATGGCGGCGGCCCCTACTCTACCTTCGACGGCGGCGTGTTATCGATCGACCCGAAGAAGCTGGAGCGCGATCCGTTCAATGGCTGCAACCCCGTTTACCCCTGGAATTTTATCCGTACGAATACCATTTACGGTGTAATCCACGGCGCGGGCCGTTTCACCGCTTGGTCTGACAAACATCCCGTATATGCCGCAGTCTCGGGACCGACCGGAACCTCCAGCCCCAGCAACGTAGACGATTACTACGCGCCTGAAGTAAATTCCAACGTGATCAACATTCCTGGCTTCAAGACAGCCAACGGTAAGGACTGTTCTAATATTTCCGCCAACACCAGCGGGGACTGGACCACTGATTTTGATTCCATCAAATGCTACGACCAATTGAAGGTCAATGCAGTGGTGAACTGGATCAACGGGAAGAATCACCGCGGCACCGCTAGTGCTCCCGTACCGGCAATCTTTGGCATGAACTTCCAGTCCGTTAGCGTCGGCGAAAAGCTGATCGAGAACGGTGTCAAGGGCGGCTACAGCAACGCGGCGGGTGATCCCACCCCCAGCATGCTTGCCGAAATCGAATTTGTGGACGCGGCAATCGGACAGATGGCGGCGGCGCTCAAGCAAAACAATTTGCTCGATTCCACCGCCATCATCATCACCGCTAAACACGGCCAATCACCGATCGACACTAACCGCTTCTTCCCCATTCCCGGACATTCTGGAACGAACGGTATGCCGCCGTCCCAGATCCTGGCAGCCCTTCTCCCAATCGCCGAGACCACCGGCCTCGGACCGACCGAGGATGACATCTCACAGCTGTGGCTAAATCATTCGAGCGACACCCTCACCGCCGTTGGCATGTTGGAAGCCAACGCGAAAGAGGCGGGCATCGGCCAGATCTTTTATGGCGCTACCCTCGAAACGATGTTCAACGCACCCGGAGTGCCTACGACTCCCGGTCCATGCTGCCGGTTGCGGGAAGGCGGCGACCCCCGCACTCCCGACATCATCGTCGCCCCGAACGTAGGTGTGGTCTACACCGGAAGCGCCAAGAAACAATCCGAGCACGGTGGCTTCGCGCACGACGATACGAACGTGATACTGCTGGTCTCGAACCCAGACATCAAAGCTCACACCGTCACCAGCTTTGTGGAAACCGCTCAGGTGGCTCCCACGATCCTGCAGCTGCTGGGATTGGATCCGCAGGACCTCGACGCCGTGCGCCAGGAAGGGACCCCAGTGCTTCCAGGCCTGTTCGAGTCCGACCACGACTAAGTTTTTCCAGGTCAGACGCGACGACGAGGATCAATGAAGGAGAGCGCGGCAGTGATGCCGCGCTTTTCCTTTTAGAGGACTGCCGAATTGACTATTTCAACCGTATCAGCCAGATCCACGGGAAGTCTGGTCGTTGGGTGTGAGCGTCGCCTGAGTGACGGGATAGCCGGAAGTAATTCCACTTGCCGGGTCGCGTGACCGTGCATAGGAAGTAGAACTTCGCTGCTCCGGTCGGACGGTTAATCAGGAGTTGACTCCCGGCTTGCTGCTGGTAGTAATCCATTAGCGGCGCGACTGAATTAACGTGCCGTCGGGCTTGCTGTTCTCGCTGGTTCTTTGTGGCAAGGGGACAAGGGTAAGGAGAAAGATCATGAAGCGCAAAATGACGGGAGCGGCGGGATTGGCCGCGGCGTTTGTTGCGGGCATGGTGGTGGCAACGGCGCTTGGTTGGGGTATGGCTGGAGCGGGGGCGCCGGCGCAAGGGCAGCAAGTGAAGGTGGAGAGGATCATCACGCCGACGGTGACGGAGGAGGACATCGCTTTGCTGCGGAGAGATCTGCGCGCCATGAAAATGCAGGTGATTGGGCAGAATATGTCGCTCTCGGAGGAGGAGGGGCAGAAGTTCTGGCCGATCTACAACCATTATGTGAAGGACTTGCAAGTGGTGAACGATCAGAAGTACGCGCTGCTGAAGCAGTACGCGGAGATGTGGGCAACGATGTCAGACCAGGATGCCATGATATATGTGCGCCACTGGCTGGAGGTGGACGCGCAGGTGCAGGCGCTGCGCTTGAAGTACGTGCCGACCGTGGGCCAGGTGTTGCCGGGAAGGAAGGCGGCCACGTTTTTTCAGTTGGACCGGCGGCTGAACATGATCATTGATCTGCAATTGTTTGGGCAGATTCCGCTGGCGCACGTAAAAGAAGAGGCGCCAACAACCGATACCGCGCATCCGTAATCAGATAGCCTCTCGGGTCAACTGCCGATTGCGCGCGTTACCGCGCGAGTCCGGTTCCGGATTAGGATATTCGATGTGCGTCCAGCTCGGCTATTCCGTCAAGTTGTTTCTGCGCGGTTTTTGTGCCTGATAGCCGCTGAGCAAGATCTTCCACAACAGCAGTCCAAAGAGTATGCCGACGGGCGGCCAAATCATAAGAGCGACGGCTAACTCGTGGCGGGTATGCGGAGGGGGTGAGAAGTACGAACTCAGAAAAGTCATGGGCACTCCCCACAGGAGAACGCCGAGGACGACAAACCTCGCTTTTCGAGGCTGAGGAATTTGGCTTCATTTGGCCGCGCTGTTACTCCCCTACGTTTGCATCTCGCAAGCTCATCTCTCACTTTTTGTCAGTGTCCGATTAGACGCGAAAACCTGCGTCTGCCGTGTTACTGCGGCGCGATCTGGACGCGGGGATATTTTCAGCGCGGGGCGGGGCTGGCGACAGGCGTGGAGGCTACGCCGATGTATTTGTCGGCGCCGCCGTAGTAGTAGAGCCAGCGATTCGATTCGCGCACCAGGCCTTCGACGAACACCACGTTCGGCACCTGGCCGACTTTTTCCCATTCGAGTGTGGGTGCGAAGACGGGGGCATTCGAGCGGGCCAGCACTTTGGTGGGATCGTTCTTGTCGAAGAGCGCCCAGCCGGTGGCGTACACGTCGTGATCGTCCGCGCCGTTGTAAGTTAAAAAAATGCCGTCCTTGGTAATGACCGGCGCAGGGCCCGGTTCCACGACGCGCGAGTCAAACATTCCGCTGCGATTTCCAAGCACGGGATGGTCCAGCGCATCTTTCCAATGCAGCAGATCGTCCGATGAGGCGATGCCCATTTGCGGATTTGGTCCGCGCGCGTCGCCCAGATAATACATCCAATATTTTCCGTGAATTTTTTCCGGCACGATGGCGCCGGATTTTGTCCAATTGGTGTTCCAGGGACCTTTGTACGCAGGCAGGATTACGCCCTGGCGGTCCCAATGAATCAGATCTTGCGAAGTTGCCAGGCAAAGCTGCGCGTCCTTGTGGCCCGGACCCGTGCCGTCCACGTTGTTGTAGCCGGTGTAGGTGAGGTAGTAGAGGTCGCCAAATTTCTGCAGGCGCGGATCCTCCACGCCGCCACCTTTTTCGTAGGGCTCTTGCGCGGTCATCACCGGAGTTGCGCGACGCTCAAAATGAATGCCGTCCTTGCTGGTGGCGTAACCCAGCGACGACGTTCCGTTGCGATCCTGCGCGCGATAGAGCATCACGAACGTGCCGCCTTGCTTCACTACAGTGGGATTGAACACCCCGGCCGATTCGAAGCCATCGCCCTGCGGCGCGAGAATCGGCGAGTCCGACGCGCGAGTCCACGCACCGAATGGCGGCTGCAGATCCGCGGCGAAGACGCCGACGGTGGCCGCCAGCCCGCTGAAAATGATCAGCGAACGCAGCCAAAATCCCAGGCCGCCGCGATGGCCAGTGCGATCGCTGCCAGGACGACCAAGCGCAAATGTTTTCATCTTCGCTCCAGAAACGTGCGGCCCGCCGGTCCGTCGCGGCACCGCAGCGGGGCCTGCCGCTATGCGGAGACGTTCCCGCTGAAGGATCAGCTTGGCTCTTACCGAGTTCTTTACTCTCACAATTGCGTCTTTGGTTTGAGCCCGGTGCACGAAGCGGACCGCACGCCAATGCAGACGGTGGTACGCGTCTTCCCCGCCTTGGGAATCGTAAGGCGAGAACCCGATGAAAAAGTGAGCCTGGCAAGTCGCGCAACCGGACATGCGGTTTTGCAAAGGGCCGACATGTCCGGTTTGCGCCTTCGTTTTACATCCCGGTTCTGACGTAACCATCTTCCGCCGTTTTCAGGCCGACGTTCGGCAGTTCCGTCTTTACCTTCACGGGCTCGAGAGCCGGCTTCCTTGCACTCTTGGCAAGGAAGGTGACCTCGTACTGGTGCTTCAGACTGTTGCTGATATCTCGCAAGTACGGGCTGATATCAACCGGAGAGCCGTACGCCAAGTAGTAAGTCTCTCCGCCAGTCTTTTGAGCAAGCACGTCCAGCCCAGTCTGCGCCAGATCGGTGCGGATCAACCCACGGCCGGCGCGGCCCGACCCTGGCATATAAATTGAATAGACAATGAATCCTCCTCGTTGCGCGTTCTCGAATGCCGCGTCGAGGTAAGGGTTGCCGAATGGATCATTCAAGAATCCGCCGCCGAGAGGATCGATTCCGCTGCTGATCATCAAAATCTCGCGGCGGTCTTTGCTCGCCGGCCATTTCTTCATCAGCTCGGAAAGCGCCAGGTAAGGGCTGGTGTAACCCGCTGCGGCCCCGATCGGCAAGCGCAACGATTTTTCGGCCAAGGCGTGCTCCGTCGTCAAGTTTTGAGCCGTATACACGGCGCCGTTGCGCATATATCCCACACCGATAGCGGTGGTAGCCGGCTGTTCCTCGATGAATTTTGCGATGCTGCTGAACTGCAAGCTGAGAGTGTCTCTCGAGGTGTCGTCGATCAAGATGAAGAGCTGCAATCCAGCGCGATCTCCCTGTAGCGGAACCCAGCTTGTCACCGCCTCCCGCTGGCCTTTCTGATATACCTGCACGTCATTTGCAGCAACCGCCGGAACTGGTGCGCCGTGGTGCGGCTTCACGGTCACGACCATCTGAACGGGCACGCCGGTGGAAGAGTTTGCTTGCTGTGCCGAGGCTGGTGCGGGTCCGAAGATTACACCGAGGACCAGACCAAACATCGCAGCCAACGTTATCGAGTGTTTTCTGATTGAGTTGCCGATCTTTGCGTTTCGCATTTGTCTCATCCCTTCTTTAGGAGTCCGAAAGTTGCAGCTCGTGATGGCGTCGTTCCTGCTGAACTCTAAATGTCGCCAGCCAGGTAAGAGCTTTTCGCCCCTATCAATGAGACGCGCCAGTGGAAAAGTTGGGTGCGCCTGCGTGCGTCGCTAACCGCCAGATTAAAAACAACTTGTCAGAATTGCGTTTTCGCGCGGAGAGTGTGCCAATGCATTCCGTCGCTCTTGAAGCGCACGAGTGGCGAATCTGTAAGTGTGTGACGGCTTGC
This sequence comes from uncultured Acidobacteriota bacterium, assembly GCA_963742475.1. Lineage (GTDB taxonomy): Bacteria > Acidobacteriota > Terriglobia > Acidiferrales > UBA7541 > Palsa-295. The sequence continues at coordinate 42,923 of CAVULY010000004.1, forward strand.
GTCGCGTGCTATTCGTAGCGCAGCGCGACCATGGGGTCAACCTTGGTGGCGCGGCGTGCAGGAATGTAACAGGCGAGGAACGCGACGGCAGCCAGTGCCAGCGCGACGGCGACGTACGTGATCGGATCGCTGGGCTTCACGCCGAAGAGAAAAGTGGAGATCAAACGCGCGAGGCCGAGCGCCAGCGCGGTTCCGACGGCTACTCCGATGAGCGTCAGCATCAATCCCATTTTGGCGACTAAGGCCAGGACGTCGTAAGGCTGCGCTCCCAGCGCGATGCGGATGCCGATTTCGTGGGTGCGCTCGTTCACTGAATAGGACATCACGCCATAAATGCCCACGGCGGCCAGCAAAATCGCCACGCTCGCAAAAATTCCCAGCAACTGCATGTAGAAACGCCAGTCGCCGAGCGATGCGCCCATTACTGATTCCATGGACCGGACGCTGCTGATGGGCTGATCGGGATCGATGTTAGCGATGGCCTGCTTTACGCCTGCGACGAGCCCTGCCTGCCGCCCCAGCGATGTGCGCAATACCAGATTCGCATGCAGATGCGCGCGGGTCGCTCCACCGGGAAACACAGCCGGTTGCTGCAGGTACGAGGCGTACACAAACGGAATCGTCTCTCGGCCCAGTCCGCGATGTTTTACGTCCCCCACCACGCCGACGATCTGCCGCGGGCGCGGCTGCTCCACCGGATAAGGATCGTAGCGCAGCAGAATCTGCTGTCCGATGGGATCTTCGTTCGGGAAGTACTTGCGCGCGAACGTTTGATTGACCACGATCACCCACGGAGTGTTCTCGGTGTCGTGCTCGTCGAGATACCGTCCCTTCACCAGCGGAATTTTCATCGTGTTGAAGATTCCGGCGCTGACCTCGCTGTAGCCGGCGTTCGGCCGGTCATCGGGAGGAGGCGCCGCATGCCCCAGAATTGAGAATGTGTAATCTTCCATGCAGCAGTGCATCGGCAACGCGCCGATCAGCGCCGCGGATTCCACGCCCGGCAGCGCGCGGGCGTTTTCCAGAAGGCGCGTATAAAAAGTTGAGGCTGTCGGCAGAACTTTTTCCATGTCGCCGCCCGGCACGCGTTCCAGATACTTGCCGCCTTCGGGAAGTTGGAAATCCATCGTGAGCAGACGGTTGTAATCGAACCCGGGATTCACGCGTTTCAAATGCAAGATGGTGTTGATCATCAATCCCGCGCCCACCAGCAACACCATCGCCAGCGCCACTTCGGAAACCACCAGGGCGTGCCGCGCCATGCGGCTGGACGTGGACATCGTCTTGCGTTCGCCTTCGCGCAACACGCCATTCAGATCGGGGCGAGAGGCGCGCAGCGCGGGCGCGAGACCAAATAGCAGGGCAGTGAGCAGGGAAATTCCCAGCGTGAAGAGCAGCACGCGTCCGTCCAGCGTGATCGTCTCCGCGTTCGGAAAATCTCCTCCAGCTAGCGAGAGAAATACTCGTATGCCCACGAAAGTCAGCACCGTGCCCAGCACGCCTCCCATCACCGCCAGCACGGCGCTCTCCGTCAGCAGCTGCTGCACCAGGCGGCGGCGTTCCGCGCCGAGCGACATGCGTAACGCATATTCCTTGCGCCGCGTCTCCGTGCGGAACTGCATCAGGTTCGCGACATTGACGCAAGCGATCAGCAGCACAAACGCGACGGCTCCGAGCAGCGGATACAGCGCGCTGCCTGCGCCGCGGTAGAGATCTTCGTGCAGAGGAAAAACCTTAACGCCCAGGCCCTTATTCGTTGCGGGGTAATCCTGCTCCATGCGCCGCGCAATCACGTCCATGTCCGCTTGCGCTTGCGCCACCGTTACGCCCGGTTTCAAGCGACCCACCGGCATCAGCCAGTGATCGATTCGCCCGCTATAGCGGCCGTTGGCGGGATTGATTGGCTGCCACAAATCAATCGGGAACCCGAAGAACGGAGCGAATCCCGGAGGCATCACTCCTACGATCGTCGAGACGACGCCCTCGATATTGAGAGTTTTTCCCAAGACGCGCGGGTCGCCATTGTATTCGCGCTTCCAGAAGGGAGTGCTGATCACGACGGCTTGCGAGAGGTCTTGCTGCTCGTCCGCCTGAAAGATGCGCCCGAGGATTGGCTTGGCTCCCAGCTGGGCGAAAAAATCGGGCGTCACATATTGCGTGTGCAGCGGCCGCGGTTGGCTCATGCCGGAGACGATGGCCTGGTCCGTGAAGCTGTTCAGCGAAATGTCTTCGAACACGTGGTTCTGTTTCGTCCAGTCCACGTTTTCCGCGATGGGCGGCGCCTGCAGGTTGTCGGGGTGAGCTTGCTCGACCTGCCAAATCACGACGAGGCTATCCGGCTGCGGGTAGGGCAGAGGGCGGAACAGTAGCGCGTTCAGCACGCTGAAAATCGTGCTGTTGGCGGCGATTCCCAACGCGAGGGAGAGGACCACGACCACGAGGAAGCCGGGACTTTTGCGCAGGCCGCGCGCCGCGAATTTCACGTCGGCCCAGAGGGTCTCGAAAAACTGAGGAATTCTCATGTCCGCGTTACCTCCTCGGCTCAATCAGGAATTCACACAGGCCCTGGCCCCAATTCTACGAATTTTCGGATGGTCGAATCGCTTCATTCGGCCGCGGCTCCCATTCTGTCACGTATTCTGACGCAGCCACGAGCGGAATGGTAGCTTCGAGCCCGCTTTGTACCCTGCTCGCTAGTCTGATACGAGCAGGGAAGCCCTATAGTTCCATTTCTTCCGGTCGCACGGCGCTTGCCGGATAAGAGGTTGCTCAGAAATTAAGCGGTTAAATGCAGAGAGGAATCCAGACGGGAGCCACACTGAACAGCGAATTGTGTTGGCTCGCGGCCCGAGCAATTGAAATTAAAGCGCCGGCTTCCAAGTGTCGTCGGGGTTGTACTCCGTGATCGCTGCGACGGCATCCGCGGTCTTCTCACCCAAATCTTTCTGGTAGACCACTCCGTCGCTGCCGATGATGAACGTCATGATGCCGGAATTTCTGTACTGCGCGGGATAAGCGAGGAAGGCAAAGCCTCCGGTCATCTTGCCGTTGGCGATGTAATCCTTGGCGCCGCCTTTGGCTTTAGCGCCTTGCTTGGTGAGGATCTGGAAGTAGTAGCCTTCGAACGGTTGCGGCTTGGCGCCCGTTCCCACATACCCTGCAGCCTTGGCGAAATCGCCCACCTGGCCCAACGGGCTGGCGGGCTGGCCCTCCGCGGCCTGCCAGTACAATCCATTTTGCTTTCCTGGATCGCTGACGATCCGCTGAGCGTATTGCTTCACCTTGTCGCCGTCGTGCGTCTGGCTGAAATATTGCCGCTCAGCATCAGACAGCGCAGCGCACGCGGCGATCGCCGTCAGTTCGCCCTTGCCGATGCGCCGCGCCAGAATTTCGTCCTTGCCGGCGGCGGTGTCGAAGATCCACTGGCCCGAGGGATTTTGCCCCAGAGGAATTGGAAACGGGTAATTGTCTGCGCCGACGTACAGGATCTGGCCGCCCACTTTAATTTCGCGCCAGCGATGCATCTGGTTGTAGGCCGCGACAAAGTCTTTCAGATTGTCTTTGTCCCTTACCGGATCGCCGGAGAGCAGCACCGTATCGGTATCCGGGCCGAAGATTGCGACCAACGCAGTATGATCGTCAGACTGGGCGGCTTGCAGAAATGCAGCGCCGGCGTCCTCGGGCTTCGCAAAAGTGCGCTGCGCGGACTTCTCCGCGGTGGTGTTCGGGGCTTTGCTGCAGCCGGCGAAGGAAGTGACGAGCGTCAGCACGCCCAGAATTGTGGCGACACGCGCCGCGAAAAGCATCCGTTTCCGGCTCGGGTAGAGCATATACATTCCTCCAAATCCGATCGTTCCGTATTTTCCGCCACCGAACTTCAATTATTGCGAACAATGGTTACTAACGCCGACCGCCGCCACCGAATCCGCCGCCACCGAAACCACGGCCCCCGCCGCCCCCGCCGCCGCCAAATCGCCCGCCGCCAAATCCGCTTGAGCCCATGCTGCCCCAGCCACGGCTGCTCTCCGCCCGCGAGGACCAGCCCCCGCCGCCCGAATCACCGAATCCGCCGGAGTGCCCGCCCATGCCGCTAAACGCGTTGGAATTTCCACCGCCGCCGCTATGTTGCCCCCAGGAATTGGAGCCCGAGGAACGATCGGAATTGAAATTCTGCGAACTCTGTTTGTTGACGTTCACGTTGTTATAGGTGTTTCCGCTGTGGCTGGAATTGTTGTAGCTGTTGCCGCTGTGGTTGTAGTTGTTGTAGTTGTTCGAGTGATAGTTGCTGTTGTTGTAGTTATTGTTGTAGCCGTAGCTGCCGTGATAGCCGGAATTGTAATAGCCGCCGTGCCAGGCCGCGTTGCCGTAGTACGCGCCGCCGTGATACACCACCGCCGTTCCGTGCCAGCCGCAGCCCCACGCGCTGTATCCCCAACCGCAGCACCCGCCGGACATCATCGCTCCCACCGCAATCCCCGCGCCAAAACCGATGAGCCCAGCAGCCACCACATCCGCCGTGCTAGGAGGAGGGGCGTACACGTACGCAGGGACGACATAGGGATAGCCATAGACGATTGCCGGGTTGTAAGCCGGAACGTAGACGACTTGCGGATTTGTCGGCTGGATTTCGATCACCTGTGGCGACTGCTGCACCACGGTGATTTGCGACGTGGTCTTGAGGTTGCCTTTCGCTTTCGCTTGCGCCCGGCACGTCTGGATCGCTGTCATCACGTCAGCCTGCTGGTTGTGGAAAGCTTCGCCGAGCGCGGATGTCCAGCTGAGATTTTTGGACAGGTCATCGAGCACCGAGGGAAATTGCGTGAGCGCTTTCACGCTGGGATCCCAGGATTGCTTGTCCACCGCCTGCATCAGAGCGCTGCCTGTCAGACTCGGGTTCTGTTCCAGCCAGTAAGCCGCGATGGCCACCTGATCAGGAAACGTGGCCGCCGAAAGAATCTGCGCCACCAGCGCGTCGGGATACAGCGCAATGGGCGCTACCAAAGCTTGCAATTGTGCCGCGTCCTGCGGAGCCGTTTCGGTGGGGGCGCCGGAATTATCTGAGGGGCTTGGCGCCTGGCTCTGGTAGCCGTACAGCATCTGTGCCGAATAATGGATCAGGACGAAGCACATCACCACCGCCAGCGCGGGTGTCAGTTTCTTCAGGATCATTAATTTAACTCCTTGCAGACGTTCTGCCTGTGTCGCGGTCCGTTTGGAATTCTTGCGTCCCTATCAACTGCGTGCTGCGCGCGAATGCACATATCACGGGGCGTAAAGATATCCTTTACATGTGCCGCTGCATATTGTCAGAAATACCAGATTCGCCGGGAGATAGCATTGCCGGCGTCAGTGTGGCTAAAAACACGAACGCCCCGTCGGCGACGCGTGCGCCAACGGGGCGTTGAACGGGCTGGGTAAACTCCACTACGAGATCGGCAGCCGTTCCATTGCGGCATGGCTTCCGTTCGAAGCCGTGTTCAGGTACAAAGTAGCGTTGAGTTCCTGGACGTACACTGCTTCCAGCTTGCGGCCATCGCTGGATTTGCGCACCAGCAATGCGTCGTGGCTCGCCCCGCGATTCGCGGAGACTTGGTGCACGCGCATCGTCATGTTCTGGCCGGCGCCTTGGAGCGTAACCACGCGGCTCGTTCCTTCCGACTTCACCGAAACCATATACTGTCCCGGCTTCAAATTCTTGGCGCCGCACTTCACGCCGTAGGGCAGGGAAACTTTGCCCTCGAAATCTGTCTTTGCCGTCTTCGCGCTAGCGAGCTGCACGGGTTGCGCAGCGGTGGTTTCCGGCGCGGAAAATGAATACTCATCGGGGTTGGGCATCGCGTCAGCTTGCGCGCGCGCGGCGGGCGGCAGCGCGCAGATGATTGCCAGTGCTGCTGCAAAAACAGAAGCTTTTACCACAGTCGTCATTTTCATCGTCGTCTCCTTTTTGCTTCCAATCTTTGAGTTCGTAAATTTCATTTTGTTCCTCATGACGCGCGCAGTTTCACCCCAAACGGTAATTCGTTCAATGCAACGCCAGTCCTTTGTGGGTAAAACGGAGGTAAAGCGGTAAGGCATTGATACTACAAAGCCTACGCCGCTTCCCGCACCCCCGCTTGAGTTCCGGCAACTCCCCGCGGTACACTCGCATTCCCAGCTTTATCCATGCGCGACGCATTTCCTTCTGAAGGTGGGCTACGTTTCGACGCCTACCATGTTGACCTGAGCACCGGTGAGCTCCGCAAGCACGGTCGAAAGATTCGTCTGGCGGGCCGGCCCTTCCAGATTCTCGCCCTTTTGCTGGAACAACCCGGCCAACTGCTCACACGCAAAGAATTGCAGGCTCGCCTGTGGTCTGCGGACACCTTCGTTGATTTCGAGCACGGAGTAAACGCAGCGATCCAGACGCTCCGCCGCGCCCTTTGTGATTCGCACAAGAATCCGCGCTTTATCGAAACGCTTCCGCGGCGCGGCTACCGTTTTATCGCCGCCGTGGAGGGGATTCCGACACCGGCGGTGTTCGCTGCCGCATCTCCCATCGAGAACATGCCGTCAACGCCTGTCGCGCCTCACTCCGAATGGGTCGGACAGATTGCCACCATCCGCGACGAAGCAGGCGGCAACTATGTGCTGCTCCCCGTCACCGAGGAGGTCCTGCAAGAAAAGTGCGCCTGCGAAAACGCCAGCGACGATCTCGGCATTTCTCTGCTGGTCGCCGATGAAAGACTCCTGCTGGTCACCACTGGAACCAAAGTGAAAATTCTCGACGCCGGTAACGCAACCCTCGGATGCAAGGTACGAATTCTCGGCGGGCAGTTCGTTGGCGAAATCGCTTTCGCACCTCGCGCCTACCTTTCAGAACTCTCGTAGCAACCGCGAGGGAGAGTCGGCTTCAGTCCACGCATCCCAACTGTCAGTTCTGCCACTGCTCCGCCCGTTGTTCGGGAGCTACGCTAACGTCGAAATGCGCAGCTGAAGGTGTCGAGGCGGGTCCCACCGTGAAAAACAATATGACGGAACGGCTTGCAGTGGACTACTATCTACCTCGGCGCTTCTCGTGAAGACTGCTGTTGCCGCTGCACAGACCGACCACGAGAATGGCGTGAGCAACTGAGCAACGGGCGGACTGGAGCCGCCGCGACGAGCCGTTGTAAGAATTCTGGCCCAGCATTCCCCAGGAAACACTTACACAGACCGAACTGGCCCGCAGAACAAGCTTATGGCCGGCTTTTGAGCCTTAGGATTCCGGGCGCCGGCAGCTCTGCCAAGCTGCTGATACACGGCACCGCACAAAAAATTTCAAAGGAACGAAGCGCATATGAGGCGGCTTTCGCACACGTTGCTGTCACAGGCCGGGCTGACGTTCGGCAGATCGTTCTGGCCTCTTTTTGCGCTGGTGGTGATCGCAGGCGCGATGCTTTGGGGGCCGTGGGTGAGTCTGGGCATCACGGTGGTGGCGGTAACCGTGGCTCTGAGGTACATATGATCGCAGAGCAGCTCGAGGCCCCGGTCGCCGTCAGGCGTTGGCGCATTTTTTCCGATCCGCAGGACGCGCACTGCGTGGTATTCCACATCGCTTGCCTCGCGGCGTACGGGCTCGCCTTCTGGCTGTACCAGCACCCCAGCTTGGTCGGCGTCACCGGTCCTTGGTCCCGCGCAGCTTTTGTACTCGCTGCGGCGACCATGCTTGGCTGGATCTCCGGCATCAACGTCGGCGTAAACTTTCACAACCATTCGCACCGCCCCATCTTCACTTCGCAATTCGCCAATCGCTGGTTCGGCCGAATCTGGGCGTTTTCCGGCGCGTGGCCATCCTATTTTTGGGAGTACTGCCACGTCACCATCCACCACGCCCGGCTGCTAGGCGCCGATGATTGGACTCTCCCCAAGCATAACGCCGAGGGTGAGTTCGAAGATTTCCGCCGCTACCTGTTCCTGCATTGGCCGTGGCGCCTCGCCTCCCATTTATACGCGGACCTGATCGCGCGGCCCAAACTACGCCGCAGGTCGCTGCGCGAACTCGCCATTTTCTTTGCGCTGTGGTCCATTCCATTTTGGATAGATTGGAAAATGGCCATATGGCTATGGGCCTTTCCGCACTGGATCGCCAACGTCTGGGTGATGGGCTCGGGCATGTACGCGCAGCACGCGGGATGCGTTCCGAAGACCGACGAGAAGCCGCTGAAACACTCCACCGTGTTCGTGTCTAAATTTTTCAACATGACGATGTTCAATATCGGCTATCACCTCGAACATCACGACCATCCCCGTGTCCATTGGTCGCTGCTGCCAGAACTTCATGAGCGCCTGAAACACGAGACCATCGAAGGCGGAGCGCACGTGGTTGCTTACGGCAATCATCACGCCGCATGGCTGCTGGCAGGCGACGACGCACGAAGAAGGGAATTCGCCGAGCAAGCCGCGGGATACACACCAACAGCTAGCCCAGCGCACCGCGCGGATCAGTCATTTGGATGAATCGTCAAGGAGCAACGCCGAGCAACGCTGCGCCCAGGCTGGTTCCTTTTTTTGCTTACGGTTGCAGCGGGCGAGGGTTTTTAGTGTCCACCGTGTAGCAGGCTTCGCTTGATTTCAGTTTCCCCTTTTTATCGGCGGATGCGAGGATAACGCCTGGCCTCAAACCCGCCCCTACTGTTGCGAGTACAACATTGAGCACATTCTGCCCCTCTGGTACCAGCAGTCTATCGTCATATAAGCCTCGGTCAGCCAATCTACCCGGATACGGCACACGATTGCGGTGAGGGCCGATCTTTGTATCGCGGCCCGGGGGCCGGACTGCGCATGGGCGGGAGCCTTTCTGCGAAATTGTCGAACGCGAAAATCTCTATGAGCTCTCGAATTATGGCCACGCTTGTGGTCCTCACACTGTTCGCGCTGGCGGCCGTGGCGCGAGCACAGGCGCCGGCGCAGACCTCGACGCAGACCCCGACGCAAGCAACCGCGCCATCGGGCGCTGAAAACCTCAACTCACTTCTCGCGGCGGCCGCTACCGGTGATGCCCGCGCGCAATTCATCCTGGCGAATTATTATTTTCAAACGCGCCACGCGACGCTGGAATACGCGCAGGCGCTGGCGTGGTATCGCAAATCCGCCGATCAGGGCTACGCTCCCGCCCAGAACCAACTTGGCACCATGTATCAGCACGGTTTCGGCGTCGTGCGGAATTTCAAACTGGCACTGGCCGATTTCCGCAAGGCGGCGGACCAGGGGTATGCGCCCGCGCAGTTTAATCTTGGTGTTATGTACGAGAGCGGCAAATACGGCGTCAAACGAGATTACAAGCAAGCGTATGCGTGGTATCGCAAAGGCCGCGGACCAAAATTTTGCCGATGCCGAACGCGAAGTCGCCTACTTTTTTCAGTGTGGGTTTGGTGTGAAGCGCGACTTAGCCCAGGCTCTGACTTGGTATCGCCGCTCCGCCGACCACGGCAGCGCGATGGCTGAAAACCAACTCGGCTATTTCGCGGAGCAAGGATGGGGCGAACCGCAGGATTACGCCCAGGCCCTCTCCTGGTATTACAAAGCCGCCCAACATGGCAGCGACATGGCCCAGGAAAACGTCGGCTACATGTTTCAGCACGGCACCGGAGTGCCTGTAGATTACGCCAAGGCTATGTCGTGGTTCGATCAAGCCGCGGCCCAGGGCAACGGCGACGCGGAGAACCAGCTCGGGTGGATGTACCAATTCGGGCAAGGCGTCAAGACCGACTACGCCAGGGCCCTGAGTTGGTATCAATTGTCCGCCGACCAGGGCAATATTAATGGCAAGCGGAACCTGGAAACTCTCACGGCCGATCTGGAAGAAGATGACGGTGGGGATTGGCAAAATGCCACCGCGCCCGTCCGTGATCCTGTCATTGACCAGGCCCAGCGTTGGGCGAACATTCAGGACCTGCGCAGTCGCATTGACGGAGTCGAAGCCGACGCTGAGTATCAAGAAGAGATCGCCAGCCAGCTCGAAGGCATGGGCAAGGGCAAAAATGATGGCGTCAGCAAAATTTTCACCGCCATGGGAAACGTCGGCGCCGCTAAGTACCATATCCAAGCTGAGAAAGATCGCAACGAAGCGGCGAGCCTCCGCGACCAACTGGCTCGACTTGAGATTCAGAGCCAGTCCTCCCAATGGGCCCGCACTCCCTAACGCCGACTTGCGCCGGACTTGCGTGTTTCCGAAACTGCGGTGCACTCGTCCTTTGGCTACTTAACCTGCAAGGATTTGATGTAGCTCACCAAGCTTGCAATCCGAACGTGCATGATCTCTGGATCCACATCCATGGATGTAAACACCGGGCCCCATACCGGCATTTCCGCATCGCCATGGGCCGGAGTCTTCACGCCGTTGCGCAGCACGCTGGCCACATAGCTGTCTGGGAATTTCCCTTCGTGCCGTTTCGCGATCGTCGTCAAATCGGCAGGCGTCTGTTTCAATGCCGGCGCTGCCGGCCCGTTTCCCTTCGCATCCTTGCCGTGGCACACCGCACAGTATTCTCTGAACATACCGGCGCCCGAAAGCGGCACCGTTTGCTTGCCCGGGTCGTTATTGGCCTGCTTATCCTGCGCGAATGCCGGGTTGCTCATACCCAAAGACGAACTCAGCAAAATCCAAATCCCGATCTGCAATCTGTAGCCCCGAGTTTTCTGGAAGTGAGCCATTGCGAACCTCCTTGCCTGCTAGTGCGGTGGGTAGAGTGCCAGGTACATGTAGGCATCAGCGGCTTCGTCCTCGCTCAGGTACAGAAAAACAGGCATCCTCCCCCTGTACGGCGTTGGCGGCGTACCCATGATGATCGGCGCGCCGCTGGTGACCTTGCGCACGAATTCCGGCAGACTCGCTCGCATCGTCAGGGTGGAAAGCGGCGGAATCATCCCTTCCATTATTTGCTGAGGGTCTGGGTTCGGTCCTGTCGCGCTGTGGCAGACGTGGCAGGTGGACTTCACGATGTGCTCTCCAACTCGGTAGGACGATTCCGTGATCGGAATCTGATTCTTTTCCGCACCGGGAACGTCGGAAAGTTGTTCGAGGTACGCGACGAGGGAGCGGATTTCCGGCTCGCTCAAGCTGGGTGGAGGCATGCTTTCGCCTCCCTTGTGCAGCCGCTGCAGCAGAATGATCTTGGATTCGTGCGCCATGGCAGTTACATCGTCCCGGCTTATTTCTCGACCGGCTTTCTTCATTCGGTCCAGCGTGGCTGCAACGGAAGTCGCTTGCACCGGACCGGTAATGGGATTTATTTCCGGAGGCGCGCCTTGGCCTAACTCTCCGTGGCATCCCCGGCAATTCAGGCGATAGAGATCCGAGCCTCGTAGCAGGATTCCTTGACTGGCATAGCCGGGCGATAGCTTCAGTTGCCAGGGAACGGCTGCTTCTCCCGCGTCCGTGGGAGCTGGCCCTAAATCCCAAGTCTTCCCCATGCTCGTTTCGCTGAAGGATCTGTTCAGATGGCGAATCCAGCTCTCGCCTTCCACCGCCGTTACCGAAATATCTCTGGTTCCGCTGGACTGGCCGAGCAGCGACGAAGCGAGCGCCCACATCGGCAACACCATCACCAGATGTCGCCATCGAGTTTTCATAGACCGTGAGATATGTGTCGCTTGCTTAATGTGCGGTGTCCTTTTTGCCCGGTCGCTATTTCTTGGCCACCGCTATCTCGACATTTGCCGAGCCGTCCGTCACCGTAATGGATTGCGTCGTGGGTTTGCCGTCTGCGCTCCAGGTCTTCAGCGTGTATGTGCCCGCCGGAACGTTTTTGATGGTGAAGGTGCCGTCCGAGCCGGTGAGCGCGAAATAGGGCGTGGGAACGATTACGACGTATCCGATCATATCGAAGTGGAAATTGCAGAGGATCGTGGCGGTGCCAATATTGTCAAACTGGAAGGCTTTCTTTTGGCCCGGCGATACGGTGACTAAATTGTGCGCGAGACTCTTGTCGCCGCTGATCGAAGTCCAATGGACGTTATGCGCTACGTGGTCGCTATTCAGAAAGTCTACGGTGGTGCCCTTCAGGATTACGATCGTCTGCGGTATGAATTTCATATCGCGCTGGTCCACGGAGACATGCTGCGCCGGAACATCGAATTTCTTGCCCGGAATCGCATCAATATACACAGCAATGTTTTCCGCCGACTTCAATCCCGTCGCGGATACCTTTCCGGTTACGTCGCCCGCTTGTGCGGCGGCTGCCAAGAATAAAGTGCCGAAAAGTACCGCTACAAGAACTGCCCACCTGACGTTGTTCATGCAAATGCCTCCCGTTTAGAATTCCCACATATTAAGATCGGCAAACTTGCTGCATTATTGAGCCTTTTCGGGTCGCACTGCTGTGATCAAAGACACTCGCCGATGTGACGTCCGTCACACCGAAGCTGGCGTGCAATAACCGGCGGCTGCGCGGTTAAATCCTCGTGAGTCGCGCTGCCGGAAACCAGGAAGCTCACGACTGCGCCGGGGTCGTTGTCATTGATTTAAGCTGCGGGCCTGCTTTGCGAAACGGACGTCAAGGGTTCCAGGTCGCCGCTATGCGATTGGCGCGTCGCCATCCTTCGTTGACGCGTTGCGACGTAACCTGCGAGGGATAGCGGTGCGCTGGCGGTGGCGCACCCTTCCACACCATCCAAACTTACGCCGTTGCATTTACCGGTGGCGCATCCCTGCGGTTTTTGCAGGGTCCGGGTTTAGACGCAGCGTCACCACACCCGCGCACCCTCGCCTGCCAAAGGCAGGCAGTCGAGAGTTGCGGCACCCGGAACTGCCAATGCAACAGCAAACCCTAAACCAATCAACTTCTAAGGCAACTATCGCAGTGGTATCATCCCCCTCACCATGCGTCAATCGCACACACGTGAATCAAGCACAGTGATCCCGCGCGAACGGCTTGGCCACCGGCTATCATCCCCCATCACCATGCGTCAATCGCACACACGTGAATCAAGCACAGTGATCCCGCGCGAACGGCTTGGCCACCCGCCGCCAGCTGTACGTTACGCGACTACCGAAACACTGTTGGCAAGTTCCATTGAACATGATCGTCTACCCACCTCGTCGAGAAATCGGAAACTTGCTCTTGGGGGGAAGTGCAATTTTTCGAGTACGGCGTTTATCGGGACTTAGCTTGTCGTAGACTGCGCACACTGCCGTCTTTTATCCATGCGTTGCCCCGAGTTACGGATCGTGGTCTTGCGGCTGCAGATTTTCTGAAAGCTGCAATTGACACGGAAGTGGGAAAGCGTCAGAGTACCCGCCATGCGACTAACCATTCTTTTCCTCTTAGCGTCCGTTGTGTTTCCGTCAGTGAGTCGAGCGCAAGCTCCGGTTTTCGAGATTGCGACCGGAGAAAGCTCCGTTAAGTTCGATGTAGAGGCGTCCGTAGCTATAAAGGGCACTTTTGACAAGTGGGAGGCCACCTTAACATTTACATCCCCTGAGGTGTCGACAGGAGTTTTGGACATCAAGATTCAAGCAGCCACTGTGCATACCGGAAGCGGCATGAAGGACGGAAAGCTAAAGGGCAAAGACTTCTTCGACGTCGATCACAGTCCCTTGATCACCTTTCACTCGACGAAGATCGTACAGACCGGTGCCAGCACCTTTGAGGTGGATGGCGACTTTACGGTACGCGGAGTCACCAAACCCGAGAAGCTGACGCTAACGCTTTCACGGAGTGGGGACAGGTCAGGTGAGATTAAAGGAATAATGGCCTTCGACCGCAAGGACTACGGGATGAATAAAGGTATTCCCTTCGTCACGATCGCGAACCGCGTCGAAGTCAATGTCTCGCTCAAAGGGAAGCGAGTCAGCGGGCCGCCGTTGGCCCTCAAAAAGTAGCCAGCCCGTTGAGCGGCACGTTAGCTGCTCCCTATTTGGCCGCTAGGCCAAGGCTCGCGCGATTTCATCGATGCAACGGTCGGGCTTGCAAAATTGAACGACGTTACTCATCGGTTGGCGAAGAGTTTCATGCGAATGCCGCGGCTCGGAAGTACTCAGGTTGCGCCAGCTCAGGTGACACCAAGGACAGGTCCAATGAAGTGGAACACGAAACGCATGATGCTCATTGGTGCGGTAGCGCTTCTGGCCGCTGCCCCGGCATTTCCACAGAATCCTGAACTTCAGCAGAAGCTTGCAGCCGCGAAGCAGTCTGTTGCGGAAAACAAGCAAAAACTACTGCAGTATCAATGGACCGAGACACAGCAGTTGACACTTAAGGGAGATGCGAAGCCTCCATCCAAAAATTTGTGCCAGTACGGTCCCGACGGAAGGGTCCAAAAGACCGCGATTGGTCCTCCTCCGCAAGAACCGAGCGGTGGAAGGCTGAAACAAAAAGTCATCGCGAAGAAAAAAGCGGAAATGAAAGATTACATGCAAGACGTGAAGGCCGTCCTCGGCATGTACGTGCCACCGGACCCTCAAAAAATGCAGGCAGCCTACCAGGCAGGCAAAGTCTCCTTGAACCCTGTCCCCGGTGCAGTGAACCTGGTCTTCGCGAATTATGCGCAACCCGGCGACAAGATGACCCTCACGTTTAACACTGCCACTAAGAAAATCACCAGCTTGAACATCAATACCTACATGGGTCAGGAGAAAGATGCGGTGACGCTGCAGGTGCAAATGGCCACCCTGCCGGATGGCACCAGCTATGAGCAGCAAACAGTTCTCAACGCAACTGCCAAGCAGCTGGTGGTAACAACGACAAATTCGAATTACCAAAAGCTGGGTGCAAACTAAGATTCGAGACGCGTGGTACATTGGGATGCCTACCGCCCAGCCCGCCCACCACGCTCACAGGTTGTCTTAGAAGGAGATCCCCATGAAGAGCATGACGGTTCTTGCCGGGTTTGTCGTACTCCTTCTAATGGGCGCCGCGCCTGGCTTTGCGCAGGATCCTGGCTGGCCACGCAAAGTCGAGAAGCCTGGCGGCACCATCATCGCGTATCAGCCGCAGGTAGATGACTGGAAAGATTTCACCGATATCACCTGGCGCGGGGCGTTTCAAATGACCCCCACGGGTGGAAAGCAGGTGATTGGCGCTGCGACTTTTGCGGGAACGACAAACGTTGACAGCGACAAGCACACGGTCGTTATCTACGGGATCAAGGTCACTCATATTTACTTTCCGTCACTCGATGAGGCCACATCCGCAAAGATGGATCAGCTCTTCAGGACCTTTGTTCCGGAGGTCGTCAACATCTCACTTGAACGGGTCGTGGCCTGTATACCCAAGCCGCAATCCGTCCAGGCGGTGAACCTGAAAAACGATCCGCCTTTTATCTTCGTGAATTTCAGCCCTGCAATCCTTCTGGCCGTCGATGGCGAACCTGTTTTCGCGGCAATTCCGAACACGAAACTGAAATTCGTCGTCAATACGCAGTGGGCAGTGTTTTGGGATACCAGCAAATCGCAATATTACTTGCTGGCCGGTCCGCGCTGGTTAACTGCGCCCGACCTGCATGGCCCATGGTCCGCTGCGACAACGCTACCGAAGGACATGGAGAAACTCCCCACGGATCCCCAATGGGCCGATTTGAAGACAGTGATTCCACTGCCTGCGCAATCCAGTGCCCCCATTCCAAAGGTGTTCTACAGCACTGTGCCCGCCGAAGTCATTCTGTTCAACGGAAAGCCGGTTTACGCTAAGATCCCGCAGACGCAGCTTCTCTACGCTACTAACACGGATGCTGCGTTCTTTCTATACACTCCCACCAACGAATATTACTATCTGGCCGCGGGGCGCTGGTTCCGGTCCAAGGATTTGCAGGGTAAATGGGCTTACGCCTCCATGGATCTGCCGGCGGACTTCGCCAAGATCCCGCTCTCCAGCCCTGCTGGCGCCGTGTTGTCCTCCGTGCCAGGAACCGAAGAAGCTAAAGACGCGGTGTTGATCGCACAGATCCCCACGGTCATGGAAATTGATCCCAAGTCTGCCGCAGCGCAGGCCAAGGTGAGCTACAGTGGCGATCCGCAGTTCGCGCCCATCGAAGGAACTTCTCTTTCCTATGCAACTAATACCGCCGACAAAGTGATCAAGGTTGGCGACGTCTACTACTTGTGTCTGCAGGGCGTGTGGTTCATGTCGCCGAACGCCCAAGGACCTTGGACGACGGCCAGTTCCGTTCCACAAGTGATCTACACGATCCCGCCAAGTTCGCCGGTCTACAACGTGACCTACGTGACCCAGACGACGACATCGAGCGGAACCGTCCAATCCAGTTACACAGCCGGATATCTCGGAGCTTTTGTTGTGGGTGTCACCGTCGGTGCTGTCGTTTGCAGTGGCACGGGCTACTACTATCCGCCGTACATATATCGCCCACCTTATGGATATCCCGTTTATCGACCATATCCGGTGCCATATGGATACGGATCCTTTTACAACACCGCGAATGGTTCATACGGTCGTTATGCTACGGCTTACGGTCCATACGGTTCTGCCACAAGGGCAGCTTCTTACAACCCGTATACCGGCACGTACAAGACGGGTGCTGCCGTCTCAACTCCATACGGCAGTCGCAGCGCAGGACAGGCCTACAATCCGTACACCGGAACCTACGCGGCAACTCGCCAGGGATCCAGTCCCACCGCGCAGTGGGGGCAATCTTACGTCTCGAACGGAAATAAATCCGCTTACACGCAACACTACTCAACCGCGCAAGGAACCGTCGGATCCGTGCAAGGGTCGCAGGGCGGAAAGGCAGTTGGGGGTTCCACCGCCTACGGCAATGCTGCGGTGGGCAAGACTTCCAGCGGAGACATGTATGCCGGGAAGGACGGAAACGTTTACAAGAACACCGGCTCCGGCTGGCAAAAATATGACAACAGTTCCGGTTCTTGGAATACCGTGAATAAGCCTCAAAACCAGCAGCAAGCCCAACAGCAAGGCCAACAACAAAAGCAGACGTATCAGAATCCCAGCAGCCAGGCAAACGCTCAACAGGCTCAGCAGCAAAAGCAGACTAACCAGCAGCAGCGTCCCCCAAGTGCACAAACGAATTCGTCCAGTGGCCAGCAACGCTCGCAGAGTGCAAACCCGAGCACTATGTCTACCCAGAGCCTCAATTCGGAAATGCAGAACCGGCAGAGAGGATCTGCGCAGGCCAGCAACTACCAGCGCTCGACTGGAAGCACCGGCAGCGCCACCCGAAGCACGAGTGGTGGTGCTCGGCGCCGCTGAGTCCAAGTGAGATCAAAGGACCCGAAATCTTGTGGACCACCCTGGTCAACTCCCGATAGGTCGTTAATCAGGCATGTGGATTGCTTCCGAGTGCCCGCCTGGCTTTTCGAGCTCACCGCTTGCGTGAATCGCAACTTACATCTCTGGGTAACTGATTCGTCCGAGTGCAGCCGCACAATCTGGATTGCCAGTTTGCTCTGACCTATCATCACCAAGATGAATGGAGCGGCGCAGCATCCATGAGTTCCGTTGCAATCAGTTCGGTTGTATTCGTGCTCGTTTTCGGAGGCGCGTTAATCGGTATCTTACTGCGCGCCGCTTTGCCCGAGCATTACCTGAGTGCTGACTCGAAAGAAGCAGTGAAGCTGGGCATGGCACTGGTTTCCACGATGGCTGCCCTTGTACTCGGTCTTCTGATTGCTTCGGCAAAAAGTTCGCTTGACGCGCAGAATGCAGGACTGATAGATAGCTCCGCAAAAGTCGTCCTTCTCGACCGCGTCTTGGCTCATTATGGTCCGGAAACGAGGGAAACGCGGGAAGTGCTGCGCGACTCGGTCGTTCGAGTTCTGGATCAGACGTGGCCGAAAAACACTGCGAATCCTTCGCAGCTGAGTGAGCCATCTACCGGATCGGAAGTCCTTCTCGACAAAATACTGGATCTTTCGCCGAAGGATGAGGGTCAACGTTTACTTAAGGCCCAGGCATTGAGTATCGTGTGGGGTCTCGGACAAACACGATGGTCGCAGTACGCCCAGCAGGCCAATTCAGTATCCATGCCATTACTCATAACCCTGGTATTTTGGCTCACAGTAATTTTTGTTAGCTTCGGCTTGTATGCCCCTCGAAATCCAGCTGTGGTCGCTTGTATGTTCGTTTCCGCAGCGTCAGTTTCCGGCGCGATCCTCATGATCCTTGAAATGTATAAGCCATATGCGGGATTCATGCCACTTTCAAGTGCCCCCTTGCGCTCAGCTCTCATGCAGCTCGGCAAGTAGAGTGGTGCTCAAAAAAGTCTTTTCCTATTCAAGATCGCGGCGAGTGGTCCCCGTGTGTGTCCGTGCTGCCTACATCGGCCCCGGCAGAGCCGACTCAATCCCGATTGATAGGATTACCGAACAGCTCTAAAAGTGTCTGCCCCGTCGAGCACTTTTTGAGCAGACTTCTCCGATCAGGTGCCTGTCACTCTTGGAAATTGCGCCGTCCGAGTAATGTAGGTATTATCTCGGGCGGCTCAAGGCGTCCTGCAATCCGCCGAGTGGCTTCGCAGGTGCGGGTTGGTTCAAGCCTTGTGCCAACCCTGATTCAATCGGGGGCGCTCCCTCCGCAGGTTCTCGATGGCCTTGCACCAAGCGCCTCGTCCGCCGCGCTTGGGTCGCCTCCGTCGCTTGAGATCGCGGTCGAGAGTCAGGATAGGAGAAAGACCATGACACGCTTTTTCAGTCTCGTCTTGGCTATACTGCTAGGGACGACTTGGACTGGCAACAAGGTAGAGGTCCAAAGCGGCGAGCAGCGCGACGACTCCTCCGTGGACCGCACTGTGCTGCCCGTCCCCGAGCCGAAGTATCCGCCAATCACCGAGCTGGATGCGCGCAATGCAAAAGCCCCGCCGCGGTTCCAGGTGAAGGCCCCGAAAGGCGCGCCCAATGTGGTGGTCATCCTTCTCGACAACTTCGGCTTCGGTGACCCCGATACGTTCGGAGGGCCGATCCAGATGCCGACGCTGGACCGGCTCGCCAATACCGGGCTGCGCTACAACAATTTCAAAGTGCCGCCGCTGTGTTCCCCCAGCCGCATGGCTCTGCTTACCGGGCGCAACAGCCATAGCGCCAACTTCGGCGTGATCTCGGAAATTGCCACCGCTTTCCCGGGGTACACCGCGATGCGTCCCGCCAGCGTCACAACTCTGCCCGAGATTTTACGGCTCAACGGCTACAGCACTGCCATGTTCGGCAAGTGTCACGAGCTGGCGCCCTGGGAATCCAGCGTTGTCGGACCGTTCGACCGCTGGCCGTTGCATAGCGGGTTTGAGCGGTTCTACGGCTTCATGGCCGGCGAAGCTGACCTCTTTCATCCGGTCATTTACGACAACATGAACAGGGTGGATCTGCACCCCGGCCCCGATTACTACGCCAGCACAGATATCACCGACAAAGCCATCGACTGGGTGCGTTCCCAGAAGTCCCTCGCGCCCGACAAGCCATTTTTCGTCTACTACTCCGCGATTGGCACCCACAGCCCGTTCCAAGTGCCCGAGAAGTGGCGCGACAAGTACAAGGGAAAGTTCGACCAGGGCTGGGACCAGGTGCGGAAGGAAACGCTAGCCCGCCAGATCAAAATGGGGGTCGTGCCCCCTGGCACCGAACTCGCACCCAAGCCGCCGGGAATCCAGGAATGGGACAAGTTGACCCCTGACGAGAAAAAAGTTTTTGCCAGGTACATGGAAATCTATGCCGCTTTTGCCGAAGTAACCGACCACGAAATCGGGCGGTTCGTCGACAGCATCCAAGACCTAGGCGAAATGGACAACACCCTGATCATCTACATCACCGGCGACAACGGCTCGGTTTTCCAGGGTGGCCTCAACGGCGCCTTTAATGTGATATCCGTGTACAACGGGCTGCCAGAACCCCTTGACATTTCACTGAAGCACTTTGACGAAATTGGCGGGCCGAAATCCCACATTTTGTATAACAATGGCTGGGCGTTCGCAGGTGCAACGCCGTTTGCTTGGGGCCATCAGGTGGCTTCCTACGGCGGCATCTGCCAGTCCCTCGTGGTTCATTGGCCGAAGGGCATTAAAGAGCCAGGCGGTCTGCGTACGCAGTGGTACCACATGATTGACATCGCCCCGACGGTGTTAGAGGCAGTTGGAGTGCCCGAGCCGGCGGTCGTCTATGGTGTCCGGCAGAAACCCCTCGAAGGCGTGAGCATGCTCGACTCATTTAATAACGCCGAGGCGAAGTCGCGCCACACCACGCAATACTTCGAGATGGCAGGCAACCGCGGCATCTACCGAGACGGCTGGTTTGCCACGACGGTGCATCGCCCGCCGTGGGAGGCTAAGCCGCGTGCCACGTTTGCCAATGACAAGTGGGAGCTCTACGACGTGGAGAAAGATTTCAGCTGCGCGCATGACCTTGCCGCGAAATATCCCGAAAAGCTCGAAGAGATGAAAGGACTCTTCTTAGAGGAGGCGGTCAAGTACAACGTTCTGCCACTTGACGACCGCTCCTGGGAGCGCTTCAACCCTGCCCTGGCTGGCCGTCCAGATCTGCTGGAAGGTCGCACCGAGATGACGGTCTACGAAGGCATGAAGGGAATACCCGAAAATGGCTTCATTAACATCAAGAACCACTCCTTCGTGATCACGGCCGACATCGAGATTCCGGACGCCGGCGCGCAGGGAGTGGTCATCGCCCAAGGCGGGGGAGTGGGCGGCTGGAGCCTATACGTGAAGGACGGCAAACCGAAGTTCGCTTACAACTGGCTCGGTCGCGAGATTTACACGATCGCTGGGCCCGCTCGCCTGCCGGCCGGGCATGTAACGCTACGCTTCGAATTTGCTTACGACGGAGGTAAGCCTGGCGCGGGAGGTAACGGTTCGATCTTCGTCAACGATCAAAAGGTCGCCGCTGGACGGATCGAGCACACTCAGCCGAACGCGTTTAGCGCGGAAACGACGGACGTGGGCGAGAACCTCTACACGCTTGTGACCGACGACTACAAGCAGGGCGACAACAAGTTCACCGGCAAGATTAACAAGGTAACCATCCGGCTCGGCGAATCGAACCTCAGCGAGGAGGTACAGAAGGCTAACGTAGATTTGAGCATCAAGGAATTGCTGGACCTGGACTACTAATCGCGGCGGGTGGGCCAGCCTTTGACACCACCCGAACCGACGCCTTTGCCTTTACGGATGGCGGGTGGGCCAGCCTTTGGCACCACCCAAACTTACGCAGCTGAATTTCCGGGTGCCTGCCTGCCGCGGGCAGGGCCCATCCTTCGCGCCTTTGTTTCCTGCGAAGGGTGGGGATTCAGACGCAGCGCCGCGGAAACCCTTCCGTCGAACCCTTCCTCGCGTGCCGGACTGGCGACACTAAAGCTCTCCGCTGGCGCGATTCAAAAAACCTGTACCACGCCTGATTGCCGCAACTGACGCATGTTTCGTGCGCTTTCGTCGGCTCGTAATGCTTCTGGACCAGTTCTGTACTTTCGTACAGCTGTTATCGCCGCGCCTTCGCGCTACTGTCGAACGGAAACCAAAATATGAAAACGTACACACGATCGAGCAGGCTCTGCGCTCCACCCGTCGTGCGGGACGGGAGCGGTCAACTTCCAGGGTTTCTCTGCGCGCTATGCACAATCCTAATCGCTAATGACAAATTATTAGAAACAGCACTAACTCGTTCAACGCCAACACGGGATGCGTTTCTAATCGCTAATATTTGCCCGACTTTTTTTGTGCGAGGTGCGTTCTGCACAATTCTAATCGCTGGTGAAAAAATATTAAAAACAGCCTTAACTCCTTCAGTGCCAATACCGAATGCGTTTTTAATCGCTGGTGATTTTCGTTTTTTTCGCGCTTCCGGGAACGTTCTGCACAATTCTAATCGGTACAGCCCTCCGATTAGAAACGGTCGCAAATGATTGAAAACAAACAAAAGCGCCCGGTTCTAATCGGTACGATTCGTCCCTTTTTTTCGGCGCGAGGAGCTGATTATGCAACATGACGTGCGAGGTTCGAGCAGAGGGAGCGTCAAACTCAACGGAAGGAGCACAGGCAGGATTGCCTGTGCCACGATTCACTACTCACCAATCACTACTCACCAATCACGACTCACCAATCACTATTCACCAATCACTACTCACCAATCACGGCTCGCAAATCTCTACGAGGCTTTCTCTTCCGCCGCGGCTACGAATTCCGAGTACGGGCCTTTGAAATCCTCAATCTTGCCGGCTTCAAAATGCCAGATGCGCGTGGCGACTTCGTCTATTACGTCGTGGTCGTGCGTCACCAGCAGCACGGTGCCATCGTATTTCTGCAGCGCGATGTTCAGCGCGTTGATCGATTCCAGGTCCAGGTGGTTGGTCGGCTCGTCGAGGACCAGCACGTTGGGTTTCTGCAGCATCAAGCGGCAGAAAATCAGGCGCGCGGATTCGCCTCCGGAAAGCGCCGCGGTTTGTTTCAGCGCGTCTTCGCCGCTGAAAAGCATCTGGCCCAGCACGCCGCGCAATTCTTCCTGCGTGGCCTGCGGCTTGAATTGGTGCAGCCACTCGATGGCGTCCATGCCGTGGGTGATGGATTCGCTATGGTCCTGCGCGAAATAGCCGACGGCAACGTTGTGGCCCCAGATGACCTGGCCGCCGTCCACGGGGAATTGCCGGTCGGCATCGTCAATGTAGCCGGTGGCGTTGCGCAGCAGAGATTTCAGCAGAGTGGTCTTGCCGGTTCCGTTGCGGCCCATCAGCGCGATCTTTTCGCCGCGCGCCACGCTGCCGGAAAATGGCGCCCACACTTTTACGCCGTCGTAGGATTTCGCGACGCTCTTGATTTCCAGCGGATGCCGGCCGGAATGTTGGTCCATCTGAAAACGGATGTAGGGCCGAGCGATGTTGGAGCGCGCGAGTTCGGTAGTTTGCAAGCGCTCGACTTCTTTTTTGCGCGAAGTGGCTTGCGCGGAACGCGTGCCGGCGGAAAAGCGCGCGATGAATTCGTTCAGTTGCGCGATTTTCTTTTCGCGCTGCGCGTTTTCAGATTCGATGCGCGAGCGGATCGACGTTTTGGCCATGACCATGTCGTCGTAGCCGCCGTTGTACATGATCACCGTCTCGTAATCGATATCCGCGGTGTGTGTGCAGACGCTGTTCAAAAAATGGCGGTCGTGCGAAATCACGATCAGCACGCCTTCGTACTCGGTGAGGTAATCCTGCAGCCAGTGCACCGAATCCAGGTCCAGGTGGTTGGTCGGTTCGTCCAGCAGCAGGGCAGGCGGGCTGCCGAAAAGCGCTTGCGCCAGCAGCACGCGAACTTTTTGTCCGCCCTGCAGTTCGCGCATCTTGCGATCGTGCAGCGGCTCTTCCAGGCCCAGGCCGTCGAGCAAAATCGCGGCATCGGCTTCCGCGGTGTAGCCGCCTTCTTCGCCGACGATTCCTTCCAGTTCGCCCAGGCGCATGCCGTCCGCATCCGTGAGCTCCTCGTGCGGCTTGGCGTAGAGAATTTCGCGCTCTTGCAGCGCTTTCCACAGCGGGCGATTGCCCATGATTACGGTGTCAATCACGCGGTGTTCGTCAAAGGCGAACTGATCCTGGCTCAAAATTCCGAGCTTCTTGGGCCGCGTGACGTCGCCCTTGGTCGGCTCGATTTCGCCGGTCAAGATCTTCATCAGCGTGGATTTACCGGCGCCGTTGGGCCCAGTTATCCCATAGCGCCGTCCTGCGAAGAAAGTGGTGCTGACCTCTTCGAACAAGACTCTGGCGCCGAAGCGCATCGTGATGTTGTTAACGGAGAGCAAGGAACTTTAATTGTAGCATGGTTGGGAATTGCGCGCTGCAGGCGGGACGTTTCGCAACGCGACAGTGTGAATGATACCTTCCCGGCGGCTAAGCCGTCGGTTCGCTGTGGCGGGCTGGGTGAACTGCTCAAGTTTCCCCAGGCAGGGCCGATAGAGCCTACGTGGGAACAGTATACCAACGAGGTAAAAAACAATGATTATCGCAATATCTGGAGCAGCAGGAGCATCAGCAGCGGCGCCAGCGGCCAAGCAAGTCCAGCCGCAAGCAGCGCCACCACCGCCGCCTGTGGCTGCGGCCACCGAGGACAAAGTGACGATTTCCGCCGCGGCGCAGGAAGTGCCGAAACCGATGTCGATCCAGGTGCGGGCGTTGCACAATCAAGGAAAGTCGGTATCACAGATCGCGACGACGTTGAAGCTCAGTCCGAGCGCCGTGCAGAGTTATCTGGGAACTCCACCGCGAGCGGCGAAAGCGTAGCTCTGCGCGACGCCTGACGCTGCGCACCGGCAGCCGCTGCGCAGCGGGGAATCGGCGCTGGAAGGGAAGGCGCCGGTCCCGCCTGTTAGTGGATTCGCTCTTTTTTTCGCGGCTGCGATTCGTCCGCTCGCTCCAGCTCGTGTTCGGCTTCCAGCCAATCCTCCAGCGTGTACTCGCCGTAAATCGCGCCGTGTCGCTGGTGGATTCTATAGGCCCGCCGCTGTACTTCGTTCAAGTTGTGGTCGTGTATGTCTTTGGGTTGCCGTCGGGACCGCGTGGGGTGAAAGTAATCTGCAGGATACTGCTGACTGTAACCTCGGTGCCTCCATTCATATCAAGCCTTCTTTCGAAACTGCGCAGCCTTGTTTCCGGCTACACCTAATCAGACGAGTCATGCGGATCAAAGATTGCCGGAAAATCGCGCGAACATCCGAAGATAATTGTCATAATAAAAAGTGCAGTAAGGAAAGATAATGTGATGCGGCGAGGGAACGGCGCGGCGGCCGACGCGGAGGGTGAATGACGAACATGGGTAAACGAAATTGGGTTAGCGCGCTGCGTCTGGCCGTTCTGGGCGGCGTGTTTTACGTGGCAGCGTTGGCGCCGGGAATTGCTTGGGCGCAACAGGCGACGGCTGCGCAAACGGCTTCTGCTGCGCTTGCGTCGCCGATCAGCGTTGCGCATGGGCCGAACACGCCGGAGCAGCAAGCCAAGCCTTACGTGATTCTGGTTTCGCTGGATGGGTTTCGTTACGACTATCCGCGCATTTATAAGGCGCCGAATCTGGAGGCGATGGCCTCGCGCGGAGCGAGCGCGCCTGACGGCATGATTCCAGCGTATCCCTCGATCACTTTTCCGAACCACTACACGATTGTCACCGGACTTTATCCCGAGCATCACGGCATCGTCGCCAACGTTTTCTACGATCCGGTGCGCAAGGAAGTTTACAGCTACAAAGACCCGCAGACCGTGAACGACGGCACATGGTACGGCGGCACTCCGCTGTGGGTGCTGGCCGAACAGCAGGGCATGCGCTCGGCATGTTTTTTCTGGCCGGGGTCGGAAGCCGATATTCAAGGCGTGCGGCCGAGCTATTACATGAAGTACGACGCGAAATATCCGAATGCTGACCGCGTTGCACAGGTGCTGGCATGGCTGCAATTGCCGCCGGAACAGCGTCCGCATTTCATCACTCTTTATTTCAGCGATGTGGATAGCGCAGGGCACGCGCACGGGCCGGATAGTCCGGAGGTGGGCGCGGCGGTGCATGAAGTGGACAACGAAATCGGGAAGCTTGCTGCAGGGGTGGCGAAACTGAATTTGCCGGTAGACGTGATCGTGGTGGCGGATCACGGCATGGCGCGCGTCGAGGGAGATTGGATCAACCTCAGCCAGTATTTCGATACGCGGCTGCTGGAGAAGTCCGTGGAGAGTTTCATGTATCCGAAAACGGAGGCGGATGCCGAGAAGATTTACTCCGCTCTGGACGGCAAGAGCGACAAATTCAAGGTCTATCGCAACGGGCATGTGCCGCCGGGTTTGCGTTTCGATGGAAATTTGCGCGAAGGCGATCCGGTGGTGGTTGCTACGGGACCGTACTTGATACGCGTGAACGCGCCTTTCTCACCAGCGGGCGCGCCAGCGGGTCCAGCCGCGGACGCGATGCACCCCGCCGGGCCGCCCGAAGGCATGCACGGCTACGATCCAGCGCACATGCCGGAGATGAAAGCGATATTTTTTGCCGCGGGCCCCGATATCCATCGCGGAGAAAAAGTGCAGCCATTCGAGGATGTGAATTTGTATCCGCTGATCGCGCACATTCTGGGTCTGGATATTGCGCAATTGAAAACTGGCCCGGTGGATGGCGATCTGAAAGTGTTGCAGGGCATTTTGAACAAGAAACCGTAGCGCGGACGCAGGAGAGGATCTTCGTGGCGACAGAAATTCGATTGAGCGAAATTGCGGCGCGCGTGCTGGGCGCGCTCGTGGAAAAGGAAATCACCACGCCGGAATATTATCCGCTTTCGCTGAATGCGCTGGTGAACGCCTGCAACCAGAAATCGAATCGCGAGCCGGTAATGAATCTGGATGAAGACGCCGTGACTGTGGCGATGCGCAGCCTGAGCGATTTGGAATTGGCGGGCGCGGCGAACACCAATGACAGCCGCGTGCGGAAGTACGAACACCGCCTGCAGGAAGTCTTCAATTTCACGCGGCCGGAAACCGCGGTGCTGTGCGTGCTGCTATTGCGCGGGGCGCAGACTCCGGGCGAGATTCGCGGACGCGCGGAGCGCCTGCATCGCTTCGAGGAATTGAGCGACGTGCAATCGGCGCTGCAGAAATTGATGCAGCGCGAGCCGCCGCTGGCGAAGGTGCTGGCGCGTCAGCCGGGAACGAAGGAATCGCGCTACATGCATTTGCTTTGCGGAGATGTAGATCCGCCGGCGGCGCGTGCGATACGCGCAACAGATGCAGAGCCTGCGGGCGCTCGCGAACAGCTCGGCGCGGTGTCCGGCGCTCATCCGGGGGATGACGCGCGAATTGCGCGGCTCAGAGAGCGAGCTCGCAGCGCTGAAAAGTGAAGTCGCCGAATTGCGCCAGCAGCTCGCGCAATTTCGGCGGCAGTTTGAGTAGCAACTCTGGACGAGGCGGAGCTTCAGGACCCCGCTTCCGGCGTCGGTGTGGGCGGCGGGTTGCGTTCTGTGAATTGGCGCTGGTGCCAGTAAGGATAGGTGAGGGTTGCGTTGCTGGCGGCGTCGAGCCGGGCGACTTGCTCGGGCGTGAGATTCCAGCCGACCGCGCCGAGGTTGTCGCGCAACTGCTGCTCGTTGCGCGCGCCGATGATCACATTGGAAACGGTCGGGCGTTGCAGCAGCCAGTTCAGCGCAATCTGCGGAACGGTCTTGCCGGTTTCCTCGGTGATGCCGTCAATTGCATCCACCACGTCATAGAGGAGCTCGTCCGAAATCGGCGGACCAAAGAACGCGGTCTTGTGCAGGCGGCTTTTTTCCGGCAGCGGCTGATTGCGGCGGATTTTTCCGGTGAGGCGGCCCCAGCCGAGCGGGCTCCATACGACGATGCCGACGCCTTGATCGATGCCGAGGGGCATCAGTTCCCATTCGTATTCGCGGCTGATGAGCGAATAGTAGGCCTGATGAGCGACGTAACGCGCCCAGCCGTAGCGTTCAGAAACGGAGAGCGATTTCATGAGATGCCAGCCGGAAAAATTGGAGCAACCGATGTAACGCACTTTGCCGCTGTGCACCAGATCATTCAGCGCGCTGAGAGTTTCTTCGACGGGGGTGAGCGCGTCGAATCCGTGCATCTGATAGAGGTCAATGTAATCGGTTTTCAGTCGGCGCAGGCTGGCTTCGCAGGCGTGAATCAAATGATAGCGGGACGAGCCGACTTCGTTGTGACCGGGACCCATCTTGAACGTAGCTTTGGTGGAGACTAAAACTTTGTCGCGGCGGCCGGCGATGGCCTGGCCCAGAACTTCTTCCGAAATGCCTTCGTGGTAGATGTCGGCGGTGTCGAACATATTCACGCCGGCGTCCAGACAGATGTCCACCAGACGCGTGGCTTCGGCGACGTTGGATTCGCCGATGGCGCGAAAGATTTCGCTGCCTCCGCCGAACGTGGCGGTGCCCAAGCTGAGAACCGGAACCTTCAATCCCGAACGGCCTAGGTTTCTGAATTCCATGATGTGGGAGCTCCTTGAGTGCTGGTTCTTTTGGATGGCGGAATGCGCCGGAAAGTTTCGCGGAGATTTTCTCAGGCATGGGGCGAAGAGGCAAGGGAGTGGTAAGGAAAGCACGATGCAGAGAAACTTACCGCAGAGAAGCAGAGGACGCAGAGAGAGGCGCGCCGCGGCTGTATGAATTTTATTAGCGAACGGCCCAGGCGAGGCCGTCGGGGCCCTGGCCTGTGGGGATGTGGTCGGTGACTTCGAGTTTGTGCAGGTCAATTACGGCGACGGCATTATCGCCGGCCAGGGCTACGTAGGCGCGCGAGCCGTCTGGGACGACCAGGATTCCGCCGGGGCCGCGGCCGACGTTAAGCATCTTATTAATGGTGCGCGTGGCGGTGTCCACGATGACGAGTTCGCCGGTTTCGGGATCGGAAATGAGCGCGAGCTTGCCGTCGGGCGTGAACTTCAGGCGATTGGAATGTTTGGTGCGCGCGTCTATCGTTTGGATTACTTTGCCGGTGGCGGTTTCGATAATCGAAACGGAGCCATCGCCGGAATTGGCGGCCCAGACTTCCTTGTCGTCCGGTGAAATATCAATTCCTTCCGGGCCTTTGCCCACCGCGATATTTGTTTCCTTCCAGCCGGACGGGTCGGTGCTTTTTTCGACGGCGGTGACGGTGTTGGAGTCCACGTTCGACGTGAAGAACTCGTTCAAATATTTTGTGCGGACCAGCATGTGCGTGCGGTTCTGGCCGATGCCCAGGAGCCAGTCCACTTTATCGGTGGCGGGATCGTAGCGGGCGATGAGTTTGTTGAGTTCGGCTGTGAAATAGAATTGGGAGTCCGCGAAAAGAATGCCGTGCGGGCGGCCGAGAGGGCCGAGGTCCACGCGATGAATTTCCTTTTGCGCGACGAGGTCAATCACGGAAAGCGAGTGGCCGGGATTCTTGGCGCCATAGTTGGTGACGACCGCGAGCTTGCCGTCAGCCGACGCGGCGATTTCGTGCGGGCCTTCGCCGGTGGGGATGCGTGCGACGACTTGTTTGGTCGCGGGGTCCAAGATCGCCAGGGAGTTTTCTGCCTTATTAAGGACCAGCAGGGCGGGGGAGGGAGTTGCGTTTTGCGCGCGGGTGATTGTGGTGAACAGGATTGCGGCGAATAACGATGCCGCGAAGATGGCGGCGAAAAATGCGGTGACACGTAATCGCTTTTTCATGAACACGCTCCGATGCGAAATGACGACGGAATGATAGCACCGGATAATCAGCGGCGTGAAACCCGGGAGGTCGTAGTGGCAACCGCAAGCTTGTGTCGCACCTACGGCGCTCGGAATCACGTTGTGTATTTTTCCCAGCCCTTCCGGGCTGGGCTAAGTTCTGCCGCGCCTACGGCGCTGGGTCTGGCGCCGTTACCACGAGAGTAGAGGACGAGCCCGGAACGGAGTTAGTCATCGCGCTCGCGTAGAAGACGAGCCCGGAACGGAGTTAGTCATCGCGCTCGCGTAGACGACGAGCCCGGATCGGAGTGAATCAACGCGCTCGCGTAGACGAGCTTGCAGCTAATCGGTGCCTTTCGTTTCGATGTAGACCAGTTGGAATGTGGAGCCGGTGCCGTCCGGCTCGATTCCGACTGCGTGCTGCTTGTCTTTGGTGCCGGCTTTCAGGGAGATTTCGCCGGGCTTCGGTTTCTCGTCGTCGCAGGTTAGTTTCTTCGAGGATTTATCGTCGCTCGCCGCGCTGGCGTCGTTTGCTTTGCTGCAATCCAGGACCGGGCCGTACTTGGCGAGGGCTTTGCGGTAGTAGGCGGCGACCTTTTCGGGCGCGTCGGATGAATCCATTTTCAGGACGAACAATTTGAAGCCGGACGAGCCGCCCCAGAGGCCCATATTCAGCGCGGAACTGTCGTTCGCGTCATCTTTGTGGCGGCGCGCACCGGGGTAGATTGGCAGGCCGATGTCTTTGGCGCTGGCGCTCTTGCCGAGGTTGAAGCCGATACTGTCGTTGTCGCTGGAAGATTTCTGATCCTGCGCGGCGAGGGGCAGAGCAGCTGCAAGGAGGAGGAAGAACAGACCGGAGCATGAGGCGACGCGCAGCGCGTGGCGCGTGCGAGTGGGCGTGCGATTTGAATTCGTGGCGCTCTTGCCCAGATGTAGCGAGCTGCGAAGCATTTTCATCATGTCCTCCGTGCGCGACCAATTATACATACGCGAAGCGGCGCGCGAATGTTCCGTGCAAGGCGCGCTGTAGCGCATTCTGCGCAGCGCTGTTTCAGAATGGTACGAACGTAATATTGCGGGGAACTATCGTCTATCGCATTCTGGCGGTGGAGGAAATACCGCCATGAAAGCCGCCGCTTCCTTGTTGGTTGCCGGGTTGTTCTGCGCAGGGGCCGTGCAAGGCCAGCAGCAATCCGTGACCGTGCAGATGCAGTGCCGCAATTTGAGTGGGACTGGGAATTACATGGCGGCGGATGAATCCTACGTGAACGGAATGGCCTGCCGACCTGTTTCGTCGGGTGCAGCGAGCTCCGCGAGCGCAGCGGAACCGACAACCGTGGCGCAGAATCAGCCATTTGCTGCGACACAGACCTATGCGTACGCGTCGGCGCCGGTATTAGGGTCGGGGTCCATGAGGACAGCGGTTGCTTCCGGCCCTTCGGTGTATATCGAGCCGATGCAAGGGCTGGATGGCTTGCTGTCCGTGGCGTTCGACAAGAAACACGTGCCGCTGATGCAGGTAGTGAGCGACACGCATGCCACCTACGTGCTGCACTTTTCGTGGGGTGGCCAGAACGCGGATGGCAGCAAGGCCGGCGACACCAAACGCGCCAGCCACGCGGACGAAATTCCCAGCTTGCAATTGATTGAACGCAGCAGCGGAGTCGTGGTTTTTTCTTATCCCCTCAATCGCGCCAATACCTGGCATGGCGAGCGATCTGCCGCCGAAGCGTTCGCCAGCCAGGTGAAGGAACAAGTCGCGAAGCGGTAGTTTTCGCGGACGGTTCAGGCATCTAGAAGATTGATAAGAGGGCGGGGTTTTTTACCCCGCCTTTTTTTGCGCGTTGGGCGATCGCGTTGCAGCATTGTGCGACCGCATTGCGCGTTGGGCCACGATGAATTCAATGACAAAGCCAACGGCAACGGCTGCCCGGTCCCGCAGAACGGGACCGGCCGCTACAACTTCTAATTCAACGGCCCGTGCAACTTGATTTCTAATTTTCTGGGCAGGAGAAGATGGGGCCGCTATAGCCTTGGAGGGCGGAAGCGGCGTTGTGATCGTGGCACTCGCCGAAGGGGCAGGGGTTGTCGGCGAAGCCCTCGTCGTATTTGCCGGATTTAATTTCTGGGATAACTTTCGCGCCCAACGCCTGAAACTCGTGGTCCTGTTCGGGGGAAACTTTTGCAAGCGAGAAATCGCTACCGTAGACGCCGCCGAACACGCGACCTTCCATTGCCGAGGCAAGCTGCCAGAAGGTGGCGAGGCGCGCGTCGGCGATACTGAGCGCTTCGAAACGCAGGGAATCCTCATCGGGGAGTTCAAACAGTTTCTTCATCGGGCCGCAGTGGGCGACGATCGTCTGAGTGGCTGAATCGTCCTCGACGCTGGAATTATTCTTGCGCTTGGCGGCGGTGATCACACCTTCGACGTCATCTTCGACATAAGCGCAGAGGTCAAATTTCGCGGCGAGTTTTTTTACGGTGGTATTGGGGACAACGCGCTCCACGGCGCGCACGGTGACGTGGTGCGGGCAGGCGCTGGCAAGCGGGGCAATGCGGATCTCGCGGACGAAGACGTCCGCGCCTTGCGGATGGACGTCCAGGATGTGGTCCACCCATTTGGGATCGTTGCGAAAGATGGCCTGGGTGACGACGTAGAAATTTTCGAGCGGGGGTTTGGGTTTGGCTTTGTCGCTGGCGCGGAGACCCGGGATTGCGGGCGCGAGTAGTGCCGCGGCGGCGAAGGTCAGGAGCAGGAATGTCGAGCGGCGTCGGGGAATCTTCGCGCGATTCGCCATGCGACGAGTATAAGGCACGCGCGGCGGTGTGGCACGTGCGGAGGAAAGGCAACGGCAACATCAAGGGCTGCCCGGTCCCAAAGAGCGGGACCGGCCTCTACAAATTCAAATTCAAATTCAAATTCAGAGCTGCCCGGTCCCAAAGAGCGGGACCGGCCTCTACCCTTCGATTCGGCGCGGCCGAATCTCAGGATGAATCGCCCTGCGGGGCGATTCACAAATTCGAGGGCAACGGCAACGGAGCCGGCGGGACGCCCTTCGATCGTGCCGCTGGCAGGCGCTCAGGACGAGGCGGCGCTACTAAATGCGCCGTGGCGCGGGAACGCCAATGGGGGATTGGCGTTCCCGTGCGACGGGTGGGGTTACAGCGAACGCAGGAAGTTCAGCAGCTCCTGCTTTTGCTGGCTGCTTAGGTTCTTGAAGTTGGAAATGACGCGATTGGCCTCCGAGCCTGAGCTGCCATGGGCTTCGATGGCGTTGAGCAAGCCGCCGTTTGCGGGCGTGGAGCGGCCGTCATGGAGAAAGAAAATTCGCTGGCCGACGCCCCAGAGAGGCGCGGTGCGGAATTCATCGGGACCCGCCGAGCCTTGAGATACGTTGTCGGCTAGACCCGAACCCATGTTGTGCACCAGCAAGTCAGAAAATAGAGCGGCCTGCTGATTGCTGAGACCCGGCGTGAAATTCGACGGCCCAGTTTGCAGCGACGTGGTGTGGCAGGCGACGCAGCCAATCTGGTTGAAGATCACCTGTCCGGCAGCGATGGACTGCGCGGAGGGATCGCCGGGAATTCCAGCCGTCGAAGGGGCGGGCGGAGCGAGGAAGCGCATGAAGTTGGAGAACTCCACGACGTCGCTGGGAATCTGATAGCCGGAGAGGGTGAAGTTGGTTTCGTCCTCGGGAGTTTGATTGTAGAGACAGGAGGAGGGTGGGTTGGCGCGTTCGTTGGGGAACAACTCGTTGGTCACGCCGATTTCGACGTTGTAGGCCTCGCCGGAAAAAATCTCCAGTGATTTGTTTTGCGCCTTCCAGCCGAAACGGGTGATGGAGCCGTCGTTGCCGCTGTAGTTGGGATGGCCGCTGATGCCGAGGCCGCGTTTAAAACCGGAATTGGCGTTCATATTGGCGACGATGGTGGAGTCCGGAATATTTTCGATCAGGCCGGCGCCGAAGACGGGAGTGGGGATGCGGAAGATCAGGTTGCCGATTCTGTTCATCGCCTCGAAATTGGGCTGGGGCATCACGCAGCCTTGCGCGTCCTGGCGGCCGGCGATGCTATAGAGATCGTGAACGCCTCCATCAGGGGTATTGGTGATCGAGCCGCTGGAGCTGACCACGAACGGGAAACGGGCTTCGCGCACTGGGCCGTCCGGCAGTGATGAAAAAGGGAACGGTGTTAGAGCCGCCATAATCGTTGGCAACCGCGACCTGTGGATTGGGGCCCACGAAGGGGAAGATCGCGGAGCTGGGGCTGGTGCCGCCGACCGCCGGTTGCGCGTGGCAACTGCCGCAACTATTGGAATTGAAGCCGGGACCGAGTCCGATGCCCGGTTCACCGGTCATGGTGCCAGAACACGGAATCGGTTTGCAGGAAGCGCGACAGGCCATCCTGGAAGAATTGTAGTTGCGCTGGGCTGAGAGTGCCGAGCGGAGCTCCGGCGTTGACCGTCCCGGCGCGCGGGCCGGGATCCTGCACGCCAGTGGATCCCGAGGATGAAGAGCCTCCGCGCGAAAAATCTCCGCCGGGGCCGGAGTGATTCTGGGCTGCGACGCGCAGGCTGGTGGTGAGGGTCGCGAGCAGCGCGAGAACGGCGATGAACATAGCTCTAGTAAAGCTCCGCATTTAGACCTCCTTTGCAAGGAACGCGGGAGAAAATGGACAGACTCCCGGCTACCGTTATTTCGAAGTTAAATGCTGGGGAAATAACTTGTGGAACGACCGCGACTGCGGTCCGCGTCAGGGCAAGGGTGGGACGCGAACTGTAATCATGCGGGTGAAGATAGTGTATGGGAGCGGTAGGGTCAACGCGTCCAGAGTACAGTTTTGGTACAGGGCAAAAATGCGGGCGAAATGCGAAATCAAGAAGCACGAATGCAGCGCAGCGAGAAACAGGGACGCCAGACGCGCGGAAAGAAAGTTCAGAATTAATTTTTCTGCGCGCGGGAAATGTTTAGCGAAGATTAGCGAAACGCGGGGAATCTGAAGAGCAGCTTGCCGAAGAATTTTTTCGCGCCGGTGTTTTTGTCATCGCGACGATGGAGCGCGCTGAAATCGCGGCCGGGAACGCGTGTAGGATCGGCAGCGTAGGGCGCAGCGGTTTTTTCGATGTGCTCGGGCAGAGGAGCGAGCAAGCGCACAATGTGGCCGAGGCGTTCCTGTTTGTAGGGCTTGGCCATGCAGACGATGGCGCCGAGCGCGTGGGCCTGGGAGTAATCGCTGGGATAGGCTGAGAAAGTGGTGAGCACAACCGGGACGCGGCGCAAGCGCCAGGTAGCTTTCACGTGGCCGCAGAGGTCGTAGCCGGGGCGCTCGTCACCCTGGCCTTCGATTTCCGCCACGAGCAAAGAAGGTACGAAGAGATCGAGCACTTCGCGGGCATCGGCGGCGTTGCTGACGGCCATCACGTCGTAGCCTTCGTTCTCCAGATACATTTTCAGGCTCTCGCGGAGCTGCGGATCGGACTCGACGGCGAGGACCATCGGCTTTTTCGCGGGGCCGGTTTCGGCGGGGGGAGGGGGAGCGTATATATCGTTGGCCGCGGCTTCGGCTGCGGCGGCCAAGGAAAGATCTTCCGCGGGCGCCGCACTGAAAGTGATGGCCACGCCGCGCAAGCCGTCGCCCAGCTCGATGATCCGAACGATGCGGCCCTTCTGCTCGGTGTGAATCGCTTTGGGAGACTTGCTGTAAGGAAACACCACGGCGACCTGCATGCCGCGGGAATAGCAATCCAGCTGTGTATGGAACAGAATTCCGGAGCGCGAAACGTCGAAAGTGGTGGCGATTTCCTGGGAGCCGCTGGTTAGCGGATCCACGGTGCGGACGCGGATGGGAGCGGAGATCAGCGCGCGGCGCTTCAGACGGCGATCCTGCGGACGCTCGTGGGCCGAGGATGCAGACTCCGGTGCGACGTGGTAGCGCTGTTCGGCGACGAACTCTTCGGCAACCGCGCTCATTTCCGCAACCACTTGCTCTTTGGCGACTTGCGATGCGCAGGGTTCGTCGCTGTCCGCGCAGGAGGGGAAATCCTGCGGCACTGCCGTCGTGGATTCGCGAGCGGATGCGGCGATCGATTCCAAATCCATAACTTCGGTGAGAAATTGCGACGGGGGACGGACGGGAGCGAGCGGTTTCTCTGATTTTTCCACGCGCTCGATTTTTTCAACGATGAAAAGTTCGGTGCGGCGCGGTTCGGCGGATGGGCGCTGCTGACGGAGTCGGATTCGTGCGTGGGAAAGCCGGGGCGTGGACCGCGGGGCTGCTGGAATGCGCATGGTGCGCGGCCGAATCGATCGTCTGGAACAGGATGGCCAGGACGTCGTCGCTGTCCGGGTTTTCAACGGCGGGTGCGGTGCTCAGACCGAGTCGCGCGCTGCCTTCGGGGGACGCAGCGTCTTGTTCACTCCGGGATACGTCCGGGAGCGTGCCCGCGTAAGCTTCGGCCAGAAAGGCGCCGGCGGAGGAGTCGTACAGGGTAGCCAAGCAGGCGCTGAGGTCCGCTTCAGCCGTGGGATCGGCGGCGAGGACGGGCGCTGGCACTGGAAGAGCGGCCAGATTTGCGCTGCGATTGACTCTGGAGCGGAACATGCGTGAAGCCTTACTCATTCAAACTGAGCTCCTATGTGGAGACCTGTCCGACACTTTAATAGTACCCGGCGGTCAAGAGCGGCACACTAGGGTAAAGGTCACATTTTACTAGTACTTTGGAGGTTGGCTGGATTTAGTACTTTTCGTGTGTTCTTGTAAGTACTGATACTAAGTAGGTTAAAAGAATGACGAGGAGCCGAATTCTGTGCGGTTAGGAGCGGCTGCGAGACGACGGTTCCGTGCTCCAGCCCGCAGGGATGGCCACCGGCGGCACTTGAGTAGCGTGTCGGCGCTGTAAAGGCCTCAGCGTCTGACGCGACCGTCACCGGCGAGGCTGCGGTCCTTACGTTCCGCCGAATCGCTATCCAGGGGAAGACGCAGCTCGACGGCCAAGCCGCCATCCGGGCAATTTTCGGCCGTTACGCTGCCACCGTGCAAGCGGACGGCGCGATCGGTGATGGAAAGACCGAGGCCGGAACCGCCGGAGGAGCGGTCGCGAGAATCGCCCACGCGGTAGAAGGGAAGGAAGATGTCACCGAGAGCATTCTCGGGAACGCCGCTACCTTGATCGCGCACGCGAACCACGGCGTAGCCTGCATCGTCGCCCGCGCCGTTTTCGACGGTGATGTGCACCGCGGTGCCCTCTGGGGTGTACCCGACGGCGTTGCGAATTACGTTTTCGATGGCGCTGGCCAGCAGTTGGCGGTTGCCGGAGGTACGGCAGGCATCCGCGCGGAGCACGCGAACGTGGCGCTGCAGGCTCTGGGCCTCGAAATCGGCGTCAGCGGCGACCTCGCGCACCAGAGTGCTTAAATCGAATGATTCATGGCCGATGTTTTCGCTGCCGCTTTCCAGGCGCGCCAGGCGCAGCAAGCTTCCGATCAGGCCATCCAGGCGGCCCGCTTCCAGCTCGATGCGATCCAGGCCGCTGACGGATTCAGGATTGGCGCGCAGGCGTGTGAGGCCCAGCGCGACGGTCAAGCGCGCGAGCGGAGAGCGCAATTCGTGAGAGATGTCCGCGATCAGGCGGCGCTGCGAGGAAATCAGCGCTTCGATTTGTTCGGCCATGTGGTCGAACTCACGGCTCAGGTCCGCCAGTTCATCGCCGCGATTGGCCGCGCTACCGCCGACGCGAGCGCCCAGATGCCCTGCGGCGAGGCGATGGGTGGCGGCGCGAATATGGCGAATGGGTGCGGTGATGTGGCGGGCCAGCCAGAAGCAGACCAAACCGGCAATCAGGAAGACCACGGCGGCGCGAATGAGCTGGGTTTGCACCGGAGCGCGCAAGGCGTCCGCGGCGGACTCGACAGCCGTGCCCATGACCAGGACGTAGCGGCTGCCGGTGGGGCCGATGGTTCTTCGCGCGACGAATTTTGTTCCGTGGAAAAGAAGGATCTTGGTGGCGTCGGTTTGCAGAGCCGTCTGCGCCAGAGCTTCCGCTTCGGGCGGAGCGGGCTGCGAGAGAATTTCCTTGCCCTCATCATCGAACAGATAGGCCTGGGCATGCAGAGTGGTGTCGAGGGACGCGAGAAAATCCGACAAGGCGCCCATGCCGTGATCATCCAGCACGTCGGCGGCGCGCGCGGCAACCAGCGGCGTGATGGTCTGGTCCGATTGCGCGGCGCGGCGGGCGGTGAATTGCGATTGGGTGGTGACAACGGACAAGATCAAAGTGCCGCTGACCAGCACCATCGCCAGCCAAAACCACAGGAAAATCTTCAGGAACAAAGTGCGCAAGTGCGATTCACCCGTTAATAGGAATTGCCTGGCAAAACATAGATATATCCGACGTTGCGGATGGAACGAATGCGCTCTGAGCCATCCGGCGATGGGCCTAGCTTCTTGCGCAGATTGCTGATGTGCACGTCCAGCTTGCGGTCGGAGCGCAGGAAGTGGTTGCCGAGCACGCGCTTACC
The DNA here is from genome assembly GCA_963742475.1 of uncultured Acidobacteriota bacterium. Taxonomy (GTDB): domain Bacteria; phylum Acidobacteriota; class Terriglobia; order Acidiferrales; family UBA7541; genus Palsa-295. The sequence continues at coordinate 80,519 of CAVULY010000004.1, forward strand.
CAGTTCATCGCGGGGAATCACTTGGCCGGGCAACTTGGAGAAAGCCGTCAAGAGTTCAAATTCAACGGAGGTCAAAAGCACCGCGCGGCCGTTGTGACGAACGAGGCGAGCACGCGCGTCCAGTTCGAGATCGCCGAGAATCGTGGTATCGGAAGAAGGCGCGGCCGGCGCGACGGAAGTGCGGCGCAGCACGGCGTGAATGCGGGCGGCCAGTTCGCGGGGATTAAAAGGTTTGGAGAGGTAGTCATCGGCTCCGATTTCCAGGCCGACGATGCGGTCCACGTCGTCGCCGTGCGCGGTAAGCATCACCACGGGGACGGTGGAAACGGCGCGGATTTTGCGCAAGACTTCGAAGCCGCGGATGCTGGGAAGCATCACGTCCAGAACGATCAGGGAATAGGCGCCGGAAAGAGCGCGACCCAGGCCCACGCTGCCGTCGTGCACCGCTTCGGCGCGCAGGCCCTGCGAAACCAGGTATTCCGAAACCAGCTCGCACAACTCGACATCGTCATCCACGATGAGAATACTGGCGGCGAGCGCTGGAGCCGCGTTGTCCGAGGGCATGGGAAGCGTCATAGAGCCTGTCACTGTGGCTGAAAGCGCAGCCGAAGTGCAGGAACCCGGCTCACAATTCTAGTCGATTTTGCTGGCGGCGCAACCGGAAGTAGGGCGCGGCAGGGGAGAGTTCCGGCCCGAGGAAAAAGCGCGACGGCCCGCTACCGATCGGGCGCTTGCGGGGACTTTTACACTTGTACAGATTCGTACAAGTTGGTAGACTTGTACGAAAACGTACAAGGAAGAAAATGATGGCAAAAAGCCAGCATGTGGTGTTGATCGCGGATGTGGTGGGATCAAGAACGCGGCGCAATTTGCGCGCGCTGCTGGGGCAGCGGCTGGAGCTGGCTTCGCGCGCGCACCTGCGGGCGAAATGGATACGGCTGCCGTACGCCGTTACCGCGGGGGATGAATTTCAGACGATCGTGCGATCCTACGACCGCCTGCCGGAACTGATTTTTGATTTGCGCGCGAGGTTGTGGCCCTTGCGGTTGCGCATGGGAATCGGGATAGGCAGCGTGCCGGGGCGGCTGCGGGCGCCGGTGAACCGCATGGGGGGTGAGGCGTTTCAACGCGCGCGCGCAGCGCTGGAGGGAATCAAGAAAAACGCCGGAAATAAATTCCGGGTGCTGACGGCGTTTGCAACGAACGACGCGGTATTCGATTCCACGGCCAATTTGATTTATGCTTTGCAGGATACGCTGTTGCGCAAGATTACCGAGAAGCAGTGGGAAACGATTCTGGTGTTCCGCCAGAAGCGCCGGCTGGAGGCGGCGGCGCGCGCGCTGCGGCTGGATGCCTCGACGGTGTCGCGGAATCTGAAGCGGGGCTATTTTTGGCAGGTGGAAGAAACTATGGCGGGCATGAAAGCTTTGCTGAAGGATCGTTGGGGATAGGTTGTATGAAATCGTGCAAAAAGGGGGACTTGTACAAAAACGTACAAGTGGTGGAATGAGATGGAAATCCTCAACAGAACGATTTTGACGCTTTTGCTGGCACATCTGCTGGCGGACTTCGTTTTTCAAAGTTCTGCGCTGGTGCAGCAAAAGAGGAGCGGGCGCGCTGCCGCGTATTTGAAGCATGGAGCCATTTTCTTCGCGTGGGGAGTTTTGCTGACGGCATTTTTTATTCCTGCGGCGGCCTTTTCGTGGCGCTTTCTGGGCGTGCTGCTGGCATTGACGGTGGTGCATCTGGCGATTGACCTGAGCAAAATACGCCTGGCGCGGCACACGCCGCTGGCGGAAGGCACGGCGGCATTCGTCGTGGATCAGGGGATGCATTTCCTGACGATTGTGGTGGCTGCGTGCTGGATTACGCGAGTGGAGCCGGCCGCGATTCTGTGGCATGGCTTGCAGCGATTGCAGGGGGGAAGCGATCGCGTGCTGCTGGTGCTGGTGGTGTATGTGGCGGTGATTTTTGGCGGAGGATATCTGATCCGGTTCATGACCCGGCCGCTGCTGAAGCACATGCAGGCGGGGGAATCACAGGCGCAATTGAGCAACGCGGGGATGTACATCGGCTGGCTGGAACGATTTTTGGTGATGACGGCGTTATTTTTACATTCGCCCGCGACCGCGGGATTGATTCTGGCGGCCAAGTCCATCGCGCGCTATCCCGAATTTAAGCGGGAACAGTTCGCCGAATACTTTCTGATTGGCACGCTACTGAGCATTTCGGCGGCGACCGTCGGGGGCGTGATTCTGCTGAAAGCGTTTTACGGAAATTCCGCGTTGCCACAGTAGGAGTCCGCGGAAGTGGAAGCAGGGCCGCCGGAAGCTGCAAAGCGCGGGACCGCCGCGCAGTCGTCGAGCGCTGTGATTGCGGGTGCGACAGCGCATGCGATTGATGTAAGATGTTGCGCTGTTCATCTGTCAATGGCTATCAGTGGGTGGCAATGGGGTGCGGGGCTCGCGGAATAAGCAGTTGACGTGCAACCGAATCTTGCGTGCTTACCTCTAAGAATTGGAACTTTTTCTTTCTGGATGGGAATACTGGCAGCCACGTGTGTGTCCGTGAATGGCGTGCCAGAATGAGCGGGCCGAGGCGAATGACCAGACATCTGAGCGGCAACGGGAAGATGCGCATGGCAGTGAGATTCGCAGGAGCACGAAGCGATGACGGGAGCGCACGCCGCGCCGGTTCATCTGCAAAGCAAACACGAGGGGAAGGTCGCGCGATGCGCAAGTGGATAAGCGGATTGGCACTGCTGCCAGCGGCGCTGGCGTGTTTAATGAGCGTTTCTTCTTGTGGCGGCGGAAGCGGCGGCCAGGTGACGGTAACGTCGGTGACGCTCTCGCCGGCCTCAGCAACGGTGCAGATTAATACGACGGCAAGTTTCAGCGCGCAGGTGAAACTTTCGAATACGACGGACACCAGCACCACCACGACGGTGACCTGGTATGTGAACGGAGTGGCAGGTGGGAACACGAGCGTGGGAACGATCGGGACTTCCACGCTGGACGATCAGGTGGGGATTTACACCGCGCCGGCCACGGTACCGACCACCAACAACGGGCAAGTGAACATTACCGCCACGACTCCGCAAGTTCCCGGTTCGACCACCAATACCAATTTGATCACTTCGAACACGGCCATCGCGACGGTGGGCATTGGGGCCGGGCTGTCTGTGAGGCCGCTGACCGCGACGGTTTCAGCCGGCGGTGCTCAGCCATTTACCGCAATTCTGAATAACGTGGCCACCACACAGGGAATTACCTGGACGGTCTCCTCGCCCTTGGGCGGGAACATCGGCACGATCAGCCCCACAGGGGTTTACACGGCGCCACCTTCGCCGCCGCCGGGTGCCATGGTGACGATCACCGCGGAAGACACCGCAACAGCCACAACGGCTACCGCTACGGCGACAATTTTGTTTTCTAATGCTTCTTTGACAGGGCCGTTTACGTTTTCCTATACGGGGAATGACAGCTCCGGTTTTACGACGGTGGCAGGAAGTTTTATCGCGGATGGGCATGGACACATCGTAAGCGGCGTGGAAGATAGCGACAGTTTTTCGACGGGCGTGGCCACGCAGGTGCCGATTACGGGTACGTACGTGGTAGGTTTTGACGGGCGCACCAGCGCGAAATTTAACGTGGGATCGGGCTCAGGGATCGGACAAGGCACGGTGCAGACGTTTCAGTTCGCTATGGCGAATTACCAGCACGGTGCGCTGACGCGCTTCGACGCGGGAAACACGGGCAGCGGCACAGTTGACCAGCAGAATCTGAACGGATTGACGACGGCGCTGGCGACGCTGAGCGGCCCCTATGTTTTCAGTGTGGCCGGAGCGGATAGCGGTTTTTACCCGCAGGGAATGGCGGGAAAATTTTCTGCGAACGGCGCGGGACAAATCACGGGTGGCAGCCCGATTTTGGACGTCAACAACAGCCTTAACCCAGCGGGCGGCGGTGACCACCGAGGACCGCAGCCTGGCCGGAAGCTACACGATGGACGCGACATTTCCCGGCAGCGGCCGCGGGACGCTTACGCTGAGCAGCGCGACGACGGGCTCGATTCAATACGCCTTCTACATTGTGAATACCACGGCCGCCGAACAAAGCACGCAGCTGCATCTGGTGGAGATTGACACGAAGAATTATCTGGGTGGCGATGTGTACGCAGCGCCGACGGGAAGTTCGTTCAATGCCGCGAGCCTGCCGAGCGGCAACTATCCGTTTACGGCCGGCGGAACAGTGCCGAGCGGCGCATACTCGTCCGGCGGCGTGTTTGTCTCCAGCGGCACCGGCGCGACCAGCGGCGTCTTCGACAATAATATTGACGGGACGGTCATGTCCGACACGACGCTGGGTTCGTGCACCTACACCGTGGATCCCACGTCGGGGCGGATTGATTTGCGGCTGAGTCTTGTGGCCGGAACTTGCGCTGCGGGCCCGAGCTTAAGCACGCTGGAATATGCGATGTATCAATCGTCGCAAGGCCCCGCGGTGATGCTGGAGCTGGACCACACAGCAATCAGCACCGGCGCGGCGTACGCGCAGACCACGATTCCCGCCGCGGTCACGGGAAATTTTTCCTTCGGCCTGGCGGGGCAGGGAGTTTTCCACAATACTCCGGCGGACTATCAGCAGAATTTATCGGGACAAGTAACCTGGGGCAGTGTGGCGAGCGTGAGCGGAACGATTGACATCAACAACTTCAACGCGGTTTACCTGGGCGATCCAATCTTCGTGACCAACACGACGATCGCCGCGCCGGACGCGACATTCGGGCGGGGCACGGCGGTGGTGCAAGGGATGAACCCGAACGTCACCTACAATTTGACGTACTACGTCGTCGGCAACAACACGGCGCTGTTGTTTGATTCCGACGCCAACCGGTATTTAATCGGAACGATCGAACTGCAATTCTAAGGGCGCAGCGCAAGGCGATGGACCGCACCACACCGCTTCGCTGAATCGCCGCGCGCCTAGTCTTTCCCGGATTTTCCGGTGGGGCCGCTGGGCAACGAGCCGCCCTTTGGTTCCGTTGGTTTGGCGGCGGCTGTCGCGCCATTGCCGCCGTTTCCGGCAAGGTAGCGCATCGCGGTGGCGGCCAGGCCATCGAGCGCGCCACTACCGTTGGAGCCGCTGGTAACCAGAATGTCCGGCACGAATTTCGAAGTACCCTCCGAGAGCGCGGCGATGACGTTGACCAGCGCCGTAGCGTTTGATCCCAGCGCGCGTACCTGCGCTTCGTAGCCGCGAGCGCGCGCCAGTCCAACGGCTTCCACCTCCGCGCCGCGGGCCGTGCCCGTCTGACGAATAAATTCGGCTTCGCCGCGCGCTTCTTCGGTGCGGGCGTTGGCGTTATTGGTCTTGATGTCCACTCCTACTTTCGATTTCGCGAGATCGGCTTGCATCTCGGCGGTGCCCTTGGCGTTCTCCATGGAGATGCGTTCGTCCTGCGCGGCTCGCTGCTTGCGGTAGGTATCAATCTCCTGATTGGCGATTTCGCGCTGGGTCAAGACTTTTACCAGGTCTTCGGGCAGAATGACGTCTTGAATGTAGACGCCGCGCGTTTCCACGCGATATTGATCGAGCTGTTCTTTGATGTGTTTGAAGGCCTCTTCCTGGACTTGCTGGCGGGTTTCGATGAAGCGGACCGCCGGCATGCTTTGCAATTTGTCGCGGAAATGGTTTCCCACGGCGGCCTGCAACACTTCGTTGACCAGGTTCATCATGGTGCCAACCATGGAAATCACGCGCGGGGCGTTGGTATCTGGGACGTGAATCTGCACCTGCAGGTCAATCTTGAAAACGAACCCTTCGTTGCTTTTCGCGACGATTTGCGAGAGCTGCGCGTCGAGGTTGTGAGCTTGTGAAACCTCATCGGCCCAGTTCAGCGTGAGGATGGACGTCGGCACGATTTCGGCCTGGTAGCAGCGCGGATTGAGCGGGTATTTCCCGGTGCGCAGCGGCTCCTGCCAGATACCGCGATGCCCGGGGCGCACGAGTGATCCGAACTTGAAATCGGTGCCGGACATATCCTGTGTCGGCAGCCCCACGTAAGCCTTGATGACCGCCACTTGACCTTGCTGCACGACCAGCATTCCAACCATCTCGACGCTCACCAGGAATGGATTGAGCGCGTACGCGCCGTAGAGCAGCGGGTCGTGCTGCAATCCAATGCGCCCGCCATTATCGAGGAACGCCTGAAAATCCTGGTAATTGTTGTGCAGATTATTTTTGTTGCCGAGCAGGATTTCGATCACGTCGCCGTCGGTGGCCTTGTCCTTCTCCATTTTGTCAATGTCGGAGAAGCCGCCCAGACGGCTGGCGATGTCGCCGGAGGGCAAAGGATCGCCCTCGTAAGTGGTCACAATGCCGACCATGTCGGTCAGCGCGCCGTCTTTCCCGCAGGGTTTAGGCTCGATGCGTAGCAGCTCAAGCTGCTCGGGGCGGAGGCCGAACGCTTCGGGCGTGAGTCTCCCCATTTTTCCTGATCGAGAGCGGAGTTCGGGAGAAATTGGCAGGCCGTACGCCTGACTTTTAGTGACGACGAGAAAGCCGACGGGGTGAATCGGCGCAAGCGTGCCCGGAGGGAAGACGGGACGCTGCACGCCCTTTTGCCCGCCACCTGTGACGAAGGAGCGCAGGTCCGCGAAATTTCCAAACGATTTCTTGTACACCGCGGACTTTGCGCCGATCGGCAACGAGGATCCGACTTGCGCGATGACCACTCCGATTTCGCCCGCAGGAATCTGCACCCAGGGAAACTTTTCCACTTCGTAGAGCAGCCAGGGCATCCAACGCAGCCCCGGCAGCAACAGGTCCGCCTGATACCCGGCCTCGCCCTGGAAAGCGATCACGTTGTCGCCGGAAAGTTTGCGCGCCGATACGCGCTTGAGCACCAGGCCGACTTCCGACGGTCCGATGCGATGGAAGGACATGAAAATGTAGACGGCCACCAGTACGATGCCAACGAGAACCCAAGTAGCAACCGGGATACCAAGTAACATGAGAGTCACTCCTATCGCCATTCGACGCCATCCTGCTCTTGCGGCTCCATTATTGTCAAGCGTGTGGGATTTTGCCGGCCCAGCCGCGTGGACGGTTTGTGGAATGCAAGACTGCAAGGTATTGGCAGGCAATCCTTTACATCGATTCATGCGAACTGGGCCTTGACAGGAACTCCTACACTGTGGTATATCCTACGCTGTGGTATTCATCGAGTCTCAATCGTTCACGCGACGGCTGGGGCAGCTAGCCGGCGATTCCGCAGGCGAAGTGTTGCGACAATTGCAGAGTGATCTGCTACAGGACCCTGCCAGAGGAAGTGTCGTCAAAGGCTTAGGCGGGATACGCAAAGCGCGGCTAGCCAATCCCGTTCGGGGCAAGGGGACGCGCGGCGGTTACCGCTATATGCATTTGTATCTGGAGAGGCGGGATCATATTCACCTGTTATTTCTGTTCGATAAAAACGAGCAAGAAGACCTGAGTGAGAAAGAACGCAAGGCCCTGCGGCTGATGGTCAACGAACTGAGGAAATTTTAGGAGGGCGATGTGGCCAAGAAAATCAAGGTCAAGATTTATGACGATGTGCGGCAGTCATTGCATGACGCGATGGCGTTTGAGCGCGGCAGAGCGGTTGATTTGCGCTCGAGCGAAGTTCCGGCGCCACCGAAACCGATGAAGCCGGCGGAAATTCGCAAAGTTCGCGAGAGCCTCAACGCCAGCCAAGCCATGTTTGCGAGCTTCCTGTGTGTAAGCACCAAGGCGGTGCAGGCGTGGGAACAAGGAGTACGCAGCCCGCAAAGCACGGCGCTTCGTCTACTGGATATCGCAAAGAAGAACCCGGCGGTTCTACTCCAAGGATAGCTGGCAAACTTAGATCGCGGGTGAAGTTATCATCGGAACTTGGCTCAAAAGGGGGCCGCGAGGGCATTGCGGCGAAAGGCGAAACGTGGTAGTATAGCTGTGCGCTTGTTACTTTATGGTTCGTTTTTGACGCATGCGATGAAGGCTGCCGGGCAAACGTCCGACGGCTTTTTTTTTGTGCAGGGCGATACGAGCGGGAGCAACAGGCAGCTTTCCGGGTGGCGAAGCGCCGCCTTATGAATAATTTAGGAGCAGTTTCCGTGAGCAGAGAGCAAGGTACGGTGAAGTGGTTTAACGCGGCCAAGGGCTATGGGTTCATCCAGCGCCAGTCCGGCGAAGATGTGTTCGTGCATTTCTCCGCGATCCAGTCTGAGGGCTACAAGTCCCTCAACGAGGGTCAGGCGGTTGAATTCGAAGTGAAGCAGGGACCGAAAGGTCTGCAGGCCGAGAACGTCGTCGGTCTGTAATTCTGCCGAATTCTTCAGATCGAAGTTTGAGTATTAGGCGGCACTAGCAGGGGCAATCGCCGGCGCGCTGTGAAGGCAGTTGATCGAGCGCGCGGATTACCGGCTGGTGACAGGCCTACGAAGCGCAATTCCCGCGCATTCGCTGGTTGTGTCTCAATTTTCTTGCCCGGACGCGCACGCGTGCAATCCGCGAGGCGGCCGGCGCAGATGCAAGATTCCTGGGAGGGGCGGACCCAGCCCCTGCCCTTTTTCAGGAGTAATCGCAGGCGATACTTCTCGAGGTGCGTAGCGGCGGGCGGAAGCGCGTCGCGCAGTTTTTTTTAGGTGGCAGTCATCATCATCCATGGAGGGAGCTGTGCAGACACTGGTCGAAGGGCAGTCCATACGTCACGAGCAGTACGGAATGGGAGTGGTGACCGAATCGAACACGGAGCGCACCACGATTGATTTTGACGATCATGGTGTGAAGAAGTTTGTAACAGCTATCTGGTCCGCCGAGTTGGTAGGCGAGCCACCCGCCACACCGCCCACGAAGCGTCGTGGCCGCCGCAAGTCCGTCAAGAAGGCGTAACGATCCAGCGCGCACGACCGCGCATGAGCGATTGACGGGCGCTGATACGCAAGTTATTGGCGCCCGCAGCATTTTCCCACACAAATTTACATCACGGCTTCGGGCCAAACGGCTTGGAAGCCGTGGTGTGTGCGTGAGTTCATCGCGCGATAGAGTATCGGTGTGCGCGCTCTTGTAGCGGCGTCGCGTTAAGCGGAACCTCGATCGGTAGGTTGCGCAACACCTTTCAGAATCGTCCTGACGATCCGCAGCGGACGACCGCTGTCGCACTGAAGTGCGCCGCTACAAATTCAAGACCGCGACATTTCAGCGTAGAGCTCTGAGCAGGTCGGTCAACACAACGCTTACGGGGATCTGCGTGAGAACCACGGGCAGAGCGGGGATGGCAACGGCAGCCGCCAGAATGTAGAGAGAGCCTGCGTCGGCTGGGAAGGGTTTTAGCGCCTTAATTTTTTCGTAGACGTTGCCAAAGTTATTGAGAGTGCTGCTCTCCGGCGCCGCCAGAAATTCGGCCTCGTGTCCTTCGCGATGGCTGATCCATTTTTCGTGGAACTCGGCACTGTGTAACTGCGCGAGAATGCCGTACTCCAAAATTCCCTGCCGGCGCAGCGCCATTAGACGGGGAATGAAGAACACCAGCGGTCCTAAAGCAATCACCGCGATGATGGCCAGCAGGGCAATGGCGGGCAGCTTGAAGTCCATCAGCTTTGCTCCGTGATGGACGATGTCGTAGCGCCAGGTGGCGGCGATGACGCTGGTGGCAGCAAATGCCACGGGCGCGAAGGCCGACGCAGTCAATCCGAGAAAACCCAGACCGCCGTGCTCGTCCGGATGGGTCGCCACGACCAGCAATTTTCGCCTCGACAACTTGAAAGCGAAGAAGGTCCACAGCAGCCACTTCCAGAGCCCCAGTCCCAGCAGAAACTGGAAAAGGGGCGCGCTCACCACCACGGCATACCAGCCCGCCGCGGTTAAGCGGATGTCATCCCCGGCGACTTGTGCGAGCCACGGCGTATCGCCCACCAGACCCTTGTACGAAGCAATCGTGTGAACGATGAGCAGCACCAGAACCGCCAGCTCAGGAAGCCACGCATCGCGGGCGCGAACTACGGCAGCCACCACGCCGTCCATGTGGGCCATGTCCGGGGCATCCAGCAGGCCTGACTTGCGAAGATGAATCAGGACTCCGCGAAGGCGGGATTCCATATAAATTTCGCCGAACAGCAGGGCCGGAACGGCGATAAGCAAGCGCGCATGAACGCGGTAATCCGTTAAAAAGGAATGCAGGCCTCGGAAATTAGTAAGCAGCGTAATAAGCAGAAGTGGCAGCCAGCCGATGACGATCAGCAGGGTAGTGCGACGCCCGAGGTTCCAATGATCCTCGCGGATCAGCCCGACCGCGTGTTGCACGCGGTAGAACGGGCCTCCGCGGATGATCGATACCTCGGCAGGAGCGGCGGCCGCGGGCGGGCCAGGGCTGACGTCCATGAGTCTCCTTCGCTGCGTGACTTTCTTATCGCAGTTCGACCACGCAGCGCAAGAGCACGGAGCGGGGCTGCAGAATCAGAAGCAGCCCCGCTCCGTGGCAGTGATGACTCGCAAACGTGTTTTCGTCAGTTGCTGAGGTTTTGCTCGCCCTGCGTGATTTCTTCCATCACGCGGTCGAGGTTGAAGGTGCCCGGCTTCTGCCGCGGCGGGAACTCGCGGAAGCTCTGCAACCACTGGGCTACATAAAACCCCGCGGGAGCGAGCACGAAGACGTGGTCCACAAACCAACGGTTGTAATCCATGCCTTCGTATTCCGCGCGTTCGAATGGATCGGTACGCAGATTTTCGATCAAGGGAGCGCGCAGAGCGGTGAAGGGCTGCATCCAGACCTGTAGCCCGTGGGCATTCTGCACCAGGAAAGTAACCTTCCACTGGTTGTAACGAAGAGCCGCGACGTTGCCGTCGTCGGTCCAGTAAAGGAATTCGCTACGAGGCCAAGTGCTTTGGCCCTGGAGCGTGGGCATCAGGTTGTAGCCATCGAGGTGGACTTTAAAGGTCTTGTCTCCGAATTTGGCGCCTTTCGCCAAGTCCTCCTTCACGGTCGTGTTTCCTACCGCAGCCATCAGCGTGGGAACCATGTCCTCGTGCGAGCCGATGTCGTTGATGATGGTGCCGGGTTTGATCACACCAGGCCAGCGAATCGCGCAGGGAACGCGGTAACCGCCTTCCCAGTTAGTGTTTTTCTCGCTGCGAAATACGGTGGTACCGCCATCGGGCCAGCTCATGGATTCGGCGCCGTTGTCGGTGGAATACATCACGATGGTGTTGTCGTCTATGCCCAGTTCTTTCAGCTTGTCGAGCAGCTGGCCGACCATGGCGTCGTGCTCAACCATGCCGTCGGGATAAACGCCCAGTCCGGTCTTCCCTCGGCTCGATTCCTTCAGGTGCGTCCAGATGTGCATGCGCGTGGAATTCCACCAGACGAAGAAGGGCTTGCCGTCCTGGTGCGCCTTGGTCATGAAATCCAGCGCGCCTTGGGTGACTTCCTCGTCAATCGTTTCCATGCGCTTGATGGTCAGCGGGCCGGTGTCCTCGCAAGTTTGCTTGCCCCATGCGCCGAAGCGCGGGTCGGGCGGCGCAGGGTTTTCCGTGGCGGTTGCGGTGCACTTGAAGACGCCGCGGGGGCCGAACATCGCCGCGAATTTCGGATCTTTCGGGTAATCGGGATCTTCCGGCTCTTGCTCCGCGTTCAGGTGGTACAAGTTGCCGAAGAATACGTCGAAGCCGTGCACGGTGGGGAAGAACTCGTTGCGGTCGCCGAGGTGGTTTTTGCCGAACTGCCCGGTGGCGTAACCGAGCGGCTTCAGCAGATCGGCCAGCGTGGGATCTTCCTTCTGGAGTCCTTCCTTCGCGCCGGGCAGGCCTACTTTGGTGAGGCCGGTGCGGATGGGCGACTGTCCGGTGATGAACGCGGCGCGGCCGGCGGTGCAGCTCTGCTGGCCGTACCAGTCGGTGAAGAGCGCGCCCTCGCGAGCGATGCGGTCAATGTTCGGAGTTTTGTAGCCCATCATGCCCTGGTTGTAGGCGCTGAGGTTCCAGTAGCCGATGTCGTCGCCCCAGATAATCAGGATGTTGGGCTTCTTTTGCTGTGCGGACGCGGAGAATGCGAACGAAACAAGCAATGCGGTGCAAGTGGTGGCAAACATAAGCAGTCTTTTCATGTCGCTCCTCGAATGAATGTATCTATTGTTGCGCGATCGGATTTTGCGCGGACTGAGTGCTGAGTTGCTCCGCACGTGCCGCCTGGAAAATCAGTTTCGCTCGCGCATCGCTCACGCGGCGGATGACTGGAGACACCGGGCTGAAGGCTAAGAGATTATGGGCTAAGCGCTGGCAGAATGTAATCGGCAAGATTGGCTGCTTTCTGCGGCGTTCGGCTCGTGCGCGTTCCGTTTGCCGCGACAATTAAATGATATTTGCCTGTTGCAGTCTTAGGGCGATGAGCTGGGCGAGCGCATCAATGGCCTTCGTAGGATTTTTAGGATTGACGCTGTCGCTTGTTCCAGTCCATATCAGCACGCCTTCGCCCGTACCTGTCGAGTAGAAATTCGTTTCAATTTGCGCGGTTTTTTCCACCTGGAGGTAGTCAGGCGCATAGACGATGGGGTAAATCGCGCCGTAATAGCCGTAGAACGTGTTGTAGTAATTCGGGAATGGAGCGATAGGCTGTCCTGAGATTACGGTGGTTTTTTGGCTCATTTTCACCAATCGCGCGGCCACCACGGCATCAATGTTTTGCCCTTGTATGACGTTCTTCAGCTGAGCCATATCAATGGGCGTTGCGTTGGGACGGGGAATCAGCGCGTAGCTCTGAATCACTTGCATGCCCGGCCTGGAGATTGCCGCGGTTACTTGATCCTCGAATTCGGCGCGATTGGCGGCCTGCCCGTTGATGCCCAGGACCATGACGTTCTTAAAATGCTGGCCGTTGTAATTCGGGTTCAACCAGGTGAACACAAACTTGGTAGAGCCACCGCTTACAGACGTCAGCGCAGCGAGCACCGCAACCAGCAGCGCAAAAGACAGGATCGCCCCTCGTTTCAAGTTATCTCCTCTTTTTGTCGCAGGCCCTACGACGGCTGTGAAGCGGCGGCCATTGTGGCATCGGTGGCTTGGAGGCGTAAGTGTAATAAATAACAGGCGTCTCGGGCCGCGAAAGAATCGCTTCGGTGGATGCGTGATCGGCGGGCGAACGTAGCGCACCGCTGGAACGAAGCTGCCTCGGGCTCGCGCGGGAAGGGCTTCTTTTTGGCGCGAGATACTGGCAAACTGCGGTGAGACACAGGGCGTGCGGAGCACGGACGAAATGAAATGCGGGCGAATCGGGTGGTGGCGGCTCGCGGCTGTAGCGGGCGTGCTGCTGGCCGGGGGAACGATGGCGCGCGTGGGCGGCGCACAGGCAGTTGCCAGCGCGACAGCCGGTGAAAGCGCGGCGCGCACCATCGCGCACGGTATCGCGAATGGAGTCACGGTGGACCTGCCGGTTGCCTGGACGCGAATTCAATCCCGGCGACGCACCCGCCACGCTGGCTCCCTATTCGCCGCCTTTTCATCTGGGCGGAATTCTGGCGCTGCAGAATTTGCAGTCGCATGCCATCCTGCAATTCGCCACCTCGGACAATCCGCTGCTGGGCCACGATGCCAACTGGCTCGATGGACAGATGCACATGCCCAGCGGCTCGGGCATGAGCTTGATTGACTTTTTGTTTTACGATTTTTTTCCGCCGCCGGCGGCTTGCATTGACGAAGCGATGTCGAACAACGCGCGCGCCAGTTTTGCGCCCGCGCCCAACAGCACTTCGAGTAATGCCCCGCCGGTGTTGCAGGTCTCTTACGCTTGCCGGCATGACGTGACGCTGCAGGGCTTTTTCGCTTCGCAGGTCAGCTCCGGCATCACGTTTGTGCAGACCAACGACGGGCCGCGCGCGTATGGGATGACGGCGCAGTTCTACCTGGCGCCCATGGAGCGGGTCACTTCTCCGGGGATGACGTGGTACGTATTCTCGGCGCAGCGCGTGAATACGGTGAGCGCCGGCACTTCCGGGCATTTTAATTTGCCGGCGAATCTGCAGGGCGCGCAGGCGGAGTTTTACTGGGCGATTGGAGCGGTGAATCCGTTTCCGTGGACGTACGATGGCGGCCGGCCGAACCAGCAATTGATTCACATGGCGTACGCGGGCGTCGCGTCGGACGGGAATAAGCGCGCGGAGTTCGTGGGGTTACTGCAGCGCGTGCAGTATCACGGCGCGGGATCCGCACCATAGCGTTACTGGCAGGATGAGGTTCAGCGTGACATCCCGGCGGGAAATTTCTGCATCCGTATTGGGCAGGCGTGGGAACTCGCGCTGGAAGTTGCGCCGGCGGTCGCGATTCGGGCGAGCTGCTAGGTCGGGATGAACAGCAGGAGCATGAGGACGAGTTACGTGACAACGAGTAAAACGATGAGCACGAAATTGGATTTTGCAAGGAACTTCACGCTTGGCGCGATGCTTTGCGCCGCGGCCGCGGTATTTCCGCTGAGGCTCGCGGCGCAGGCGGGGCCGGGACCGATTCGGCCAGCCGCGAGTTCCGGTGATTCGCACACGGTTTCTTCCGGAGCGGCCGCGGCGCCGGAGATGGTGATTCCGGATAAGAAGCAGCTCTTCGCCACATGGAAATTCAACGTAGACGAAAGTGACGACGCGCAGGACAAGATGCGCGAAGCCCGCGGCACTGGCGCGGACAATCCAGCCAATCCACGCGGCGGTAATGGTGGCGGAGGCGGCAACGGAACTGGGATTCACATGGGGGGAATGGGCTCGCCTTATCCCGGGGGCGGTGGCGGAGGCGGTGGCAATGGTGGCGGGAATGGCAACGGCTACCCGCGAAACGGCAGCGGCAAGGGCAGCGACAGCGATTACGACCGCGCGCAGCTTCAGGAATTAATGAGCCCCGCCGGAACGATTACGTTGGTAATGAAGGACACGCCCGACGCCAAGAACGGCGAAGTGCTGATGACCGATGATCTGGGCCGCCAGCGCGCCTTCTTCACCGACGGCAAAAAAGTGCAGAAATCCAAGGACGACAAGTATCAGGAATTCGACGCACACTGGGAGGACTATCGCCTGGTGGTGGACGAGGGCGGCAGTCACGGCCCGCAGATTACGCGCTCGTTCGAGCCGGCGTCCGGCGGAAAACAGCTCATCGAGATTGTGCGTCTGGATCACACGCGCACGAATGCCGCCGTGGATATCAAGTTTGTGTATGACCTTGCCAGCGATGCCAAACTTCCAGCTATGAAGCAGTAAACCTCTGAAGCAATGAAGTGCTAAGATCACGCTTCCGTACCGCTGTTATCCTGTGATTGAGATCGGGTTCATTTGAACGCGCTGGAATTTACGCTGGTCATCGCCGTGGGATCTTTTCTGGCGGGGATGCTGGGGTCACTGACGGGTCTGGGCGGCGGCGTGGTGATCGTGCCGCTGCTGACTCTGGTGTTCGGCGTGGATATTCGTTACGCGATTGGCGCGTCGCTGGTTTCGGTGATCGCCACTTCCTCGGGCGCGGCCGCCGCGTATCTTCGAGAAGGCTACTCGAATATGCGCGTGGGGATGTTTTTAGAAATGGCCACCACGGTTGGCGCGGTCAGCGGCGCCTTCCTCGCCGGATATTTGCACACTTCCGTAATCGCGATCGTGTTTGGAGTGGTGCTGCTCTACTCGGCTTACACTTCCACGCAAGCGTTGGCTGATCCACCTGCGGGACTCGCGCCGGACCGGATTGCCGCGTTCCTACGGCTGGACGGCACGTATCCCTCGGCGGAAGGGCTGGTGTCCTACCATGTGCGCCGCGTGCCGCTGGGCTTTGGCTTGATGTACGTGGCCGGGGTGATTTCTGGATTGCTCGGGATTGGTTCTGGCGCGGTGAAAGTGCTGGCGATGGATCAGGCCATGAAGATTCCGTTTAAAGTTTCCACCACCACCAGCAATTTCATGATTGGCGTGACGGCGGCGGCGAGCGCGGGAATTTATTTGCGGCGCGGCTACATTGATCCGGGCCTGGCCATGCCGGTGATGTTGGGCGTGCTTGCCGGTGCCTTGGTGGGCGCGAAAATTCTGCCGGGTGCGAAGGTGCGCACGCTGCGTATCGTGTTTGGCGTGGTGATCGCGGCGCTGGCCATCGAGATGATATTTCAGGGCGTGCGGGGCAAATTGTGATGACCGAAGCGAACGGCGGCACCGCGCATTCCAGCACTGCTAAATACGGGAAAGTGGACGACAAAAGCGTCGAAGTGTTCCTGGGCAAACTTCTGCGCTGGGGCGTGCTGCTGGCGGCGCTGGTGGTCTTCGCAGGCGGCGTGTGGTTTCTGGTGGAATCGCACGGCGTGCCGCAGAACTACAAAACTTTCCGCGGCGAGCCCGCGGAATTGCGCTCGGTGACGCAAATCGTGCAGCAGGCGACGGCGCTGCGTCCGCTGGGGCTGATTCAGCTTGGGCTGCTGCTGCTGATCGCGACTCCCGTGGCGCGCGTGTTGTTTTCCGTGCTGGGCTTCGCGCTGGAACGCGATTGGATGTACGTGGTGGTGACGCTGCTGGTGCTGGCGCTGCTGATCTATACCTTGACGAGTGGCTCCGATATTTGACTCCGAAATTTAACGAGGCACGCGCCACTCGGGACGTTGGCGTTTCAGGGATTCGGTTACAATTTACTGTGCGCCGGTATTTTGCGCGACGCGAACGAGGAGGGTGAACAGCTCGCCGATGGCTGATTCCGGGGAAGCGAGATTGGCCGGGCGCGTGGCGTTCACCTATCCGGCGTTTGTGCTGTACGAAGTGGCGAGAGTTTTTACCGTCGTCGCGATGGAAATGATGTCCGTGGCGGTGGGCTGGCAGATTTACGCCATCACGCACAGTAAGTTCGATTTGGGCTACGTAGGGCTGGCGCAGTTCCTGCCGGGCATTCTGCTGTTTCTGGTCTCTGGTCACGCCGCGGATCGTTTCAACCGAAAAAAACTCTTGATGCTCTGTTACACCGCATTCGGTGTGTGTGCGGCGCTTTTGTTGATGGTGTCGCTGCGTCCCACACATTCCATCGGTCCAATTTATGCCGTGTTGGTACTGCTGGGCGTGGTGCGCTCTCTGAACGGTCCGGTGAGCCGCGCGCTGCTGCCGAAATTGGTTTCCGAGGAGCATTTTCAGAATGCCGTGGCCTGGCACTCCACGATTTTTCAAGTGGGCACCATTCTGGGGCCATCGGTGGGCGGGCTGATCTACGCTTTGTTCCGCGGGCCCGCGGCCGTGTACGCGACGGCGCTGGGGTGCTACATCACGGCGGTGGCCTGCACCATCGGCATTCGCTTTCAAGAGAAGTCGCGTGACCGTGAGCCGATCAGCCTGCAGACGGTACTAGCGGGATTCGCCTACATCTGGAAACAGAAAGTCGTATTGGGTTCAATCTCGCTCGATCTGTTTGCGGTGCTGCTGGGCGGCGCCGTGGCGCTGCTGCCGGCCTACGCGCAGGACATTTTGCACACCGGGCCGTGGGGTTTGGGGTTGCTGCGCAGCGCGCCGGCCGTGGGCGCGGGCACGATGGCCATTCTGCTGGCGTACCGGCCGTTGCGGCGGCGCGTGGGAACGACGATGTTGTGGTGCGTCGCGGCGTTCGGAATTTTCACCATCGTGTTCGGGATTTCCCGCAGCCTGACGATTTCGCTCGTGTCGCTGGCGCTAGCGGGCGCGGCGGACATGGTCAGCGTAGTGATTCGTGTGACGCTGGTGCAACTGGCAACGCCCGATCAGATGCGCGGGCGCGTGAACGCCGTGGACATGATTTTCATTGGCGCATCGAACGAACTGGGCCAATTCGAATCGGGGATTACGGCGGGCTGGTTCGGCACCGTCCCAGCGGTAATTATGGGAGGGATCGGCACACTGGTGGTGACGGCGCTGTGGGCGTGGTGGTTCCCGGCGCTGCGTCGCGCGGACACATTGACGGGCGATCCCGGTCCAGGCAGTTAGTGGTCGCGGCGACTACGATACAAATTCAGCAGCAAATCAAACACAAAATTAACGGCTGCCCGGTTCGATGAACCTGAACCGGCCGCTACAAAAGCTACGTCAAAAACCACTGTTGAAATTCTTACGGTTCAACCAGGTGATTGCGGATCGCGAAGCGCATCAACTCGCTGAAGCTGGCGAAATTCATCTTCTTCATGATGTGATTGCGGTGGCTCTCCACCGTGCGCGTAGAAATGCCCACCGTCGCCGCAACCTCTTTGCTGATTTTCCCGGTGGCCAGCAGCTGCACGATTTCAAGTTCCCGCGCCGTGAGCGGACAGCCAGGCAAGGGATGATCGGTGCTGGGTTCACCCTCACGCTGCTCGTTGACGAAGCTATCCACCATGGTCATGGCCAGGCGCCCGGTGAAGAACGGCCGGTGCTGTTGCACGTGACGCACGGCGGCCACCAGTTCGTGGTCGGCGTCGGACTTCAGCACGTAACCGCGCGCCCCGCTGCGCAGCACTTCGCGCGCCACGTCTTCCGAGAAGTGCATGGTAAGAATCAAGATGTCGGTTTCAGGCGATTCGTCATGAATGGCGCGCGCCGCTTCCAATCCATTCATTTCCGGCATGGTGAGGTCCAGCAGCACCAGATTGGGTTTAGCTTTCTTCACATACTCCAGTGCCTCCAGCCCGGTGGCGGCTTCACAACACACTTCCAGTCCCTGCTGGGCTTCCAGCAGCGCACGAACTCCGCGGCGCACAACGGCATGATCGTCGGCGACGAGGATGCGATACGGTTTTGAAGCTGGGGCTTCTTTGATCATTGGATTCTCCTTATGTGCACAGAGCAATCGTGGGGAACTGTTTGCGAAAACTGCAATACGAACAACGCACGAATCTGAACTGGGGCGTGACGAGAGACATGCTGCGAACGATCTGGACGGCGCGATATCACTCGGGCTTCTCCTCGACGGCCAGCGGCAGCTCCACGCGAATGGCCGTGCCATTCCCGGGCGAACTGTCAATGCTAAACTCGCCGCTTAATTGCGTGACGCGCTCGCGCATCCCGGCAATTCCGATGCCGAGAAGAGCATTCCGTCGATCGCGATGCGAAGAAAGCGCCATTCCAATGCCATCATCGCGCACGCTGAGGCTCACGCGAGTGGGTGAGCGCTCCAGGCGCATCTCCACCGAATGGGCCCGTGCGTGGCGATGCACGTTGGCGAGCGATTCCTGCGCAATGCAGAACAGCGTGAGCTCCACTTCTTTCGGCAGACGCAGAAAATTGTCCGGGGCCGTAAAAGTTACGGCGATTCCGCTGCGCTCGGCGAACAGGCGAGTGTAGGACCCCAGCCCTGCCGTCAAGCCCGCCTCATCCATCAGGGGAGGGTGCAAGATGGAGGAAATGGTGCGCACTTCCCGGATGGCGTCGCTGGTGAGGGCGCGGCAGGACTTAATAAGTTCGGTGATGCGCGCTCTTGGCTCCGGCAGCGAATCTTCGATCTGCTTCAGCGTCATTTTCAAGGCCGTCAGGGTTTGCGAAGCGGTTTCGTGCAGCTCGCGCGCCAGGCGACGCTGTTCTTCACTGCGCAAAGTCAATAACTGCCGGGAAAGGCGGCGCAGGTCGTCCTCGATGCGCTTCTGATCCGTGATGTCGTAATTGAAGCCAACGAAACGAGTGACTTGACCGGAGTCATCCGCAAGGGGAATCGCACGTGTGTACAGACTACGTATCTGGCCATCGGGCATAATGTAACGGGAATAATGTTCGAGGGGTGCGTTGCTGACCACGGCATCCTGCAGGGCTTGTCTGCGCGGCGCCGGGATCTTCCAGGCGCACCATGGCCCACATGTCATCCATCGGGAACCGGCCCGGTTACCGGCTCCAGAGCGAGCATGCGGAAGAACTCCTGCGAGCAGGTAGCTGTGGAATGGACCGTATCGATTTCCCAGCTTCCCAGTTTGGCGATCTCCTCGGCCTGCGCCAGCAGCGACTCGCTCTTGCGCAAGCGGTCTTGCGCCTGTTTCTGTTCGGTGATGTCCTGAGACATGCCGGCGATCCGCACCACGTCGCCGCGCTCATTGAAAATGGGAATGGCGCGGGAGTGGAACACGCGGACTTGCGCGTCCGGCAATACAAAGCGGACTTCGTTTTCCAGTGATTGCCCGAACTGAATAAGGGATGCGACCTCTTGCGCCACGCGCTCGCGGTCGTCGCGGTGAAATAGGGCGCAGGCACGCGCCAGCGGCACCGGCGCATCCTCCGGCGCGAGCCCGAGCAAGCGGAACATCTGCTCGGACCACGCGAAGCTCTGCTGTTTCACATCGAACATCCAGCTTCCCAGGCTGGCCAGTTTCTCGGCTTGCGCCAGCAGCGATTCGCGCTCGCGCGCTTGCGCCTCGGCTTGGCGAATTTCCGTAACGTCCTGGACGACGGAGAGCACTCGCTGGGTTTTTCCAGATTCGTCAGGCAGGGCCATGCCGCGGACGAATAGGATGCGCTGGCGCCCGTCTGGCAGATTGTAGCGGCCCTCGAATACGAATGGAGCGCAATGCTCGATCGCCGCTCGAAAAACACTGCGCTTTCGCTCGCGGTCGTCGGGATGGATCATTCCCCAGATGATTTCGTCGCTGGGAACGCCGGCGGCGGGATCGAATCCATACAAGCGAAAAAGTTGGTAGGACCAGAGGCGCTGGTGCGTTTGCACGTCATATTCCCAGCAGCCCGTTCCGGTAACCTGCTCGGCGTGCATTAGCAGCGCCTGTTGCTGACGCAGCGCTTCCTCGGCGCGGCGGCGCTCGGTGATGTCGCGCGCCAGCAGGCAAACCGAGTGTGATTTCTTGCCGCCGCGCGCCGCCGCCGAGACGCGCGCCAGAAACCAGCGCTGTCCAGTAGGAAAATCCACGGGGAACTCGATGTCTTCGCAAAGGCCCTGCTGAATTACCCTGCGGAACAGCTTGGAGAAGGGGTGAAAAATTTCTTCGCCTAAAACCTCGAGAGCGTGGCGGCCCAGGAATTCTGCGCGGCGCTCGTGCAACAGCGCTTCATTGGAAGTCCAGATGCTCAAAAACTTACCGTCCGCATCCAGCTCGAAAAGGAATTCGTTAAAGGTTTTAACCAGAGCGACGAAGGGATGTAGCGGGTCGCCGCGAGCGCTGCGCAGTTCCCGTTGCGGGAAAGCGGGGTCCGAATTGGAAAAGCCGTTAGCGGCGCGAAACTCCGCGGCGGAGTCATTTTCACGGTCCCGGGCTCGGGTCCGAGAATTGGCGCGCCGCTTCGAGGTTTTTCTGTGATGTCTGTCCATTCGGCCCACGGCTCATTACTCCGGGCGAACCGAAGTTCGCTGACGAAAAGCGCCGATCTGCTGCCGTGCAAACTGTCCACGCCCAGGACGGGGACGCGTAAGGTGCGTTCAGAAGCCGGAAGTTACTCCTGTGGTATTAGCGTGTCAAGAATAAAAGTCAGAAGATTCTGTCACCTGTACCCAGCGGAATCAGTACCTTCCGTAGCGCAAAAGCAGTAATGTTCCGAATTGTAACCGAGCGGGCCCCGCGCTACATTCGCCAGCCTAGCTGGAAGGGGTAGTTGTATATAACGTTCTGCGGCTCATCTCCCGATGATGTAAATGGGATTTCGCGGAACTGGTTACTCGCCTCGCTTGGGTCGTTCGCGGCAGCTGCCACACCGCACGCCCTGAAAAGCTCCGCGCGCGACTCCCGCGGGGTGGGGAACTGCTGCTGGTTGCTTTGGGACCTCTCGTTTGTCTGGATGGATTTGCCACGGCCCGGGGGTTTGGCATCTCGTGGTGACCGTAATTCGTGGCGGGCGCGCAAGTTCCGCGTTGCACTGGCGCCGCGTGTCGGGTTCGATTCATTTTGGATTAGTACCGTAAGCCCCCTTCCTAAGAGGGGTTAGTATGTCCGCAACCGCCGTGCGCATCCTGTTTGTCGGCAGTTCCACCGCAAGCGCGCAATCCACGCTGAATGAACTGGCCCGCTCCGGATGGGAATCACATTCGGTGCAGACCCTGCAGGAAGCCGACAGCGTCTTGCGCACCATCCGCTTTCATTTGATTTTGGCCACGGAGAAGCTCGCCGACGGCACGGGTTACGGGCTGGTCTCGGCGGTCGAGCGGCAAGGCGGCAATCTATTCATTTCTGTTCCGCTCTCGGAGACGTGCTTGTGGCTGCCGGCTGTCGAACAGGGCAGCAGATCGCTGGGCGAGCGCGCGCTGAATCCGGTAGCGTTCGCGACAGAAGCGGAAAGCATCTTGCGGGCGTCCGAGCCCTCCATGGATCAGTCGCACGTTGCACGAACCTGCCGGCAAGTTAGCGAAGGATTCCAGTCACGCGAAGGCCCCGCAACCAAGCGCGCCGCGCCTCCCCGCCGCCCCATCATGCCTGGAACGAGCGCGGTCAGAGTGCCGCCGTCACCTTTGACGCGCGAGGAAACAAGTCGCGACTTGGCAGGCGTGGGTAAGCGTTGGCGGGGATTGTAGGGACCGGTGCCATGACACGCTTTGCCAGATCAGCGCCGGCAATTCCGCAAGCGGCAGCAAAGAAAAACTGTGAAATCCTGCGCGAGCACATTCCCCTGCGCGATATGTCGGACTGCCTGCTGGCTGTGTATGACGAAGTGTCGCGACGCGCCCTGCAACGCGGCGTTGCTGGTGGCGCGCGGGCAGCGAGCGACCAGGAAAACTGGAAAGCCGCTGAGAACGATCTGTTTGCGCGAATTTCTGTAGATTTCGAAGAGTCGGGTGCGAATCTTTATGCGCTCGCCAGCCTGCCGGGATGCGTGGGCGGTGAAATCACCGTCGCGGTGGACGAAAGCTGGCTGCTGATTTCCGGTTATGCGGAGCATGGCCTGCAGGCCGGTACGGCGGCGGCCCTCGCCGATGGCGCGGTGGAAGGCGCCGAGGCTGATTATGGCGACAACGAATCCGCAAGCGAAACGGAACTGCTGGTTTCAGGTGAATGGGCGCAGTTACGCGGTAACGACGAACGATGTGAAATTCCTTCCCCATTCAACGGCGAGGAGTATCCGACTTGCCCGGCTTCCTGCGTGGGCGCGCCGCGGCCATTCTGCGTGGTGGCGCTGCGCGCAAAGGTGGATCCGGGTCGCAGCGTCGCGGTGCTTTCCAATGGACTGCTGGCAATTCGTATGGGCAAAGCGCCGGCTGGATACGGTGATTCCTCGCGTCGCGTGAAAATGTTTTCGCCGCTGCGTGTCAATTCGCGAGCCGGAGTGTCGCTAGACTCTCACCGGTCGTCGGCGCACCCGCTGCCATAACACCGCTCCGCCAATCATGGACAACGCGGCCGCCGTCTGCGCGTTGGACATTCCCAGGAAGGAGCGCGGATTGATGCGGATGAACTCCACCAGAAATCGTGCCAGACCGGTAAGCAGCAGATAGTCCGCAAATATTTCGCCCGGCACGGCGCCGGTGGTGGCCGTGGCCTGAGCGCCGGACTTTGCGCGTCCGGAGGCTCCTTTCTTTGTGCGCGCGCCATCACTCGTCGCGCCCTTCCGCCACAGCCACCAGGCGATCGCGCATGCGATGATCAATTCGTAGATCGGCGTAGGGTGAACGCGCTCGCTGGTAGGTACCAATCCGTTTGGAAAGCTCATGCCCCAGGGCAGGGAAGTTGCGATGCCGTAATCGCCGTCGCCGGAAAGCAGGCAGCCGATGCGCCCGATGCCGTATCCCAGAGCGGCCGCCGGAGAGCCCGCATCGAAAATTGTGAGCAGCGAAACCGGATTACCCGCCGCCGTATTGCGCACACTGATGCGCCAGGCCACAAACGCAAAGGTGGCAAATCCCACGAGCAGGCCGCCGAACCATGCGAATCCATAAGGGCTGAAAAGCAGCCGCAGCGGATCCGCGAAAAATTCCGCGGGAGATTCCAGCAGATGGTACAGCTTAGCCCCCACAAAGCCGGCGAGGCATGGAAACGAGATCAGCGCTTCGGCTTCGCCGGAATCTTTGGCCGCAATCCCGCGCCGAGCCAGGTCGGCGCGCAGCACGAAATAAGCGGCCAGCATCGCGCAGGCGACCATCAGCCCGAAGGTGGGGATGGGCCAGGGCAGCGGCCACACGTGCAGGAACGGAATCATCGCAAACAGTATAACGTCATTGTGAAGCGTGGCTGGCAGCCCCGGAGGGGCATTGCATCTCCACCGGACCTCAGGAAACCATTTGCAGCAGCGCCGCGTCCTATGATGTAGAATGTGGTGGAAGCAGCAGTAGGCGTAGCACCACCCTTCAGTCGCCCGCCCGGGTGGAGGGATACAACATGACCGAAGCCTCGCAGCAGCTGCAAGTTCCGCAGGAAGAGTTCGCGCTTCTCACCTCCTCGAACAGTTTAGGGATTTTCAAGGTTGCTTCCGCAGCGCTGTTTGCTTGTGCGCTGGCTCTGGCACCTGCTCCGGCATTCGCGCAACACGGCGGCGGTGGCGGCGGTGGATCCCACGGCGGTGGCGGGGGTGGTGGATCCCACGGCGGCGGTGGTGGTGGCGGGGCACATGGCGGCTTCGGCGGCGGCGGAGGTGCCAGCGCGCCCATGTCGTCCGGTGGCGGCGGCTCTCATGCCACGGGCGGAAGTTCCGGAGGAAGCTCCGGCGGCACCCACAATGGAAATAGCACGACCGGCGGCGGCAGCAATAGTGGCGGACATTCCTGGAATCCGTTCCACAGCAGCGCTGCGAAACCAGCGGCGCCAGCCAACGGCACAAACTCCATGCCCGCGGGAAATATTAAATCGGAAGGCAGCGCGACGAACGCTCCCGCGCATTTCGCGGCGGGGAACAATACATGGGTTGAGCCACCCAAGACCGCGGCGTCCACCACGGGCAAAGTGAATTACTACGGTCCTGCGAACGTGAATGGATCGCGCCCGTACGTGCCGCTTTCCACCACTACGCGCGGAGGCGTAACCACAGCGCACGGCGCGGCGGTCGTCAGCGCGCAGCATCCTTATCGGCCGATTGGTCCGGGCTACAGCTATTACCCGTATTACCCCTATCCATATTTTGGCTACAACCCGTTCTACGGGGGATTAGGGTTCGGTTGGGGCGGCTTCGGACCGTGTAATCCGTTCTGGGGATGCGCTGGCTACGGAAATGGATTTGGATTTGGATTCGGGTACGGCTACGGTTACGGCGGGGGCTTCGGTTCGATCGGCGGCAGCTACCCGGGTAGCTACGACTCGGGCTGGACGGATGAGTCAGCGGAAGGGTCGGAAGGCAAGACGTCTCCGGACGATCCCGGTTCTTACACAATCTCAGCGAACCCGTCAGCGAATGCGGCAGACACGGCAGCTTCCAATGAACTGTCCGACTTGCCGCCGGTGAACGCCGATCAGCCGCCGACCTACGTGCTGTTGTTCTTGACGGATGGCTCGAATTTCGCGGTGAGCGATTACTGGTTGTCCGGCGGGAAACTGCACTACGTGACTTCCTACGGCGGCGAAAACGCGATTGACGAAGCGCAGCTCGACCTGCAGCGCACCGTGAACGAAAACGCCACGCGCGGCGTGACGTTCAGTTTGCGTCCGCAGCCGGCTCCTGCGCCGGAACCTGAGAAATTGCAGAAGTAGACGCACCGGTCCCAAGACGTAACCTTAGCGCACGGGGGACATGGCCTTACGTTCCCCCGGCGCGCAACTTTCTGCTAAGTCCCCATCCCGCTGGCGTTTTTGCTCTGCTGAACCGATTTCGACGCGCAAGCTCCTTGGATTATTTTCCTGTACACACGGAAGGACTTGACAAACTTTAGAAGTTAGGGTATAAACTTATTCGTTAACCTCGAAAAGTGTAGAGCGCAGCAAGCGATTCGAGTCCTGTTCCAAGCAGCTGATTCGCCGTAACCCTCCTTTCTCTCCACAATTTACGCTCTGGGAGTGGTGTGCCCATTCGTAAAATTCTGTGATTTTGTTCGCGCTGGATGTGCTGCACGTACAGTCAGAGACGCAGATCCTTCTGGAGACGCCCGACGATGCCGAACTATAATGCGCAGGTCCCTCCTTACTCGATTTTTCCCGGCGATGTGGCTCTCGCCTTCAATAATGAAGCGCCAGCTGCGGGCCAGGCTAGCCAGCAGTTTGCGCTGCCCAGCTACGCCGGCTTTCCGGAAAACGGCCGAAGCATTCGCTGGCAAATCAGTTTCGCCACCGCTCCCACGTCGGTGAACATCCAGTTGCAAACCGCGATGAACGACGTGGACGCGCAGTACTCCGTGCCCACCGGCGCCGCCAATATGAGTTCCACGCTCACCGCGGGAGACAATCTTGTCGCCAGCGGCGTCCGCGCCAATTTCGTGCGGGCGAAAGTGGTGGCGATTTCCGGCGGCTCGGGCGTCACCGTGCAAATTCTCGGGTAACGCTGCGGCCGCGCGCGCTGCGATTTGCGGCAGGGCTTCATGCGGCGCGCGGCCCTTCCAGCTGGCGCGTCCGCAATGGTAACTTGAGGGCATGCGCGCGGCGCCCGCCAACCACGAAATCACTCCCGATCAGGAGACGCAGCTGTGATGCATCGCGGGTCGTGCCTCGCCATTTTCGCGATCGCGTTGCTGTTGACGGCGCGGGGCGTTTCGCTTGACGTCGAGTTTGCGAGAACCGCAGCAACACATTTTCTGCCGGCACGTGCTGGAATTTCGCAGCAGGCATCGACGGGGCAATCCGGCGCAACAACGCAATCCAGCGCAGCAACGCAATCCAGCGCAACTACGCAATCCAGCGCGAAGGCGCCAGCAGGCAACTCACAGCAAAAAGGCAGCGATCCGTCTTCCGAGTCCGCGATGCACAGCATCACCGTGCAGTTCGATTACGATTTCACGAGGACGCCCGCCTGCACCGCGAAAGTAACCGGCACGTGCGTTCAGACCTTCAACGTGTACGATATTTCCGGCGACAAACCGTATTTCCTGTTTTCTGTTCCGGTGCCGCCGAACGCGCAAGGCGTGATGAAGGGAATCAGCGCCACCAGCCCCCGTATGCTATTTGCCGTTGGCCGCCATCGCATCGCGGTATCGGCCGTGATGCCCGACGGGCAGAAATCGCCGCCGCGCGAGTGCAAAACGATTGTTGAAATCAAACCGGATGCTCCGTCCAATGTTCCGCTCAAGCCTGCCGCTTCGCAGTAAGTTTCAAGCTCGTCGTACCGAAAGTTAAAAAAAACCGGCGGTTCCCTCGCGGAGTCTATCCGTCTGCCCATGGCAACGTGCATCGGATTCGTGCGCTCGCACCTTTCCAAAAACAGCTGGGCGCCTTGCACGCGCCCGGCGGTGCGGGGCGGACAGTTGTGCGCCGAGCATCGCGACGGGCTGGACGGCGCGCTACTGGGAATGTTGGATTTTGGAAAGGTCTGCCATCCCGACGACGCGCAGCAAATATTTAAACGGCAGAAACAGCGACCCAACAGCAAAGAACTTTCCCCTGCGTGGGACACGCGCAACGCTGCGGCGGCAAAAATGACGCCCGAGCGGCTCGAACCGGACCCGGCACGCGCGTGTCCCGCACCCTCGGCAGAAAATGAGGGCATATTGCGGTTACCACAAACCTGATCATGAGCAAAGCTCAGACATCGCAAGAGAACGCCTGCGCAGAACAGCACCCTGCGACCGGTTCAACGAGCGAAGAATCAATTGTAACGAGGAAGCCGGCGCCGAAAACACGCGGCGCGAAGCGCGATTCCGCGCATAACGGTGCGCCGAGGCCAGCGGGGCGTTCTGCTGCCAGCAAGCCTGGCGCGGAAAACGGCGGGGACGCGCCCGCGCCCAACGCCGTGCCGTCCGTTGCGGAACTGGCCGCGACGGTCTGCCGAAATCCCGAGAGGCGCAGGAAACGCCTGAAACTTTCCGAATCGTACCGCGAATGTGGACTGGATGAATCCAAGCTCGCAGAATATTCCTTCGCGATCGTCCAAAGACTTAGCCTTAACACAGAAGCAGGAGCCGTGGGAGTGGCCAACACCAAACTCTTGCTGGAAGTCCTAAAAGATGTCGCGCACACCCTGGAGCCGCCGAAAACCTCTGGCGCGAACGAAGCAACCGACGCGCCGCAGTTCGTGCGCTTGATGCACAACGTACCGCGGCCGGTTCGCACGGAATAGCTTGCCGCGGATCAAACCGCCTGAAGCATCCGGACTTTAGGAATCGCAACTTCGAATCAAGCAAAGGAGCTTTCATGACCGCAAGCAAGACAACCATCGGATACGTCGTACAGTTGGGCGGGATCGCATCGCTGGTGCTGGGCGCGGTCCTGAGCGTGCACCACGCCGCGATCGCCGCGGCATTTCTGGGCGGCGCGACCGCGTTTTATGTAGGAGAAAAAATCCGCACCCTCGCGTAAAGCTTCTCTGAAAACGCAAAGAGAAGCACGGCGCAACCGCTCATGGCAGAGATTATATGCCGCGTGAAACGACGAGTGCAGATTGAGGCGGAAGACGCGGCCGACGACTGCGCGGTTAGCGACTCTGGCATCGCCGAAGCCGGCGTGACCGAAGCCTCCGACGTCGAAACGAGAGACGTCGAAGCCGCCGATGCAAAACTAACGCGGCTGCGCGACGACCTGAACTACACGCCATTTCCGAAGCAGTGCCAGTTCCATTGTTCTCCCGCGAAATACCGGCTGTTCGGCGGAGCCGCGGGACCGGGAAAGACGAAAGCGCTGCTGATGGAAGCGATACTGCAAGCGCTTGCGCATGACAACGTAAACACGCTTCTGTTGCGCCGCACATTTCCGGAACTGGAAGCTTCGCTGCTGCATTATTTTCGCCGTGACGTTCCGCGGCACCTGTACGTGGCTTTCCACGAATCGAAGCATCTGGTTGAGTGGATCAATGGGTCCACCACGCGATTTGGATACTGCGCGAGCGAGCACGACGTCTATCAATACCAGGGCGCGGAATATCTTTTTATCGGAATTGACGAGCTGACGCTTTTTACTTTGCGCCAGTGGCAATTTCTCACCAGCCGCAATCGCTGTCCGATTCCCGGCACGTTTCCGTGCATGGCCGGCGCCACCAATCCGGGAAACATCGGGCACGCCTGGGTGAAGGCGCTGTGGATTGATAAGCAGCCGGCGCCGGGCATGGAGCGCGCCGAGGAATACGACGCCAGGAATTACGATTTTATTTCCGCACGGTTTTTCGATAATCCGATTTACGCCGCGGATCAGAATTATCAGCAGACGCTGCTGGCGCTGCCGACCAATCTGAAGCGCGCGTTTTTCGACGGCGATTGGGATGTTTTCGCCGGCCAGTATTTCGACCGCTTCGATCTAGGACGCAACACCGCCCGAGCCGAAGAAATCGAATGGCAGCCATGGTGGCCGCGCTGGATTTCGATTGACTGGGGCTTCGAGCATCCGGCGGCAACGTATTGGCACGCGCAGCCGCCGTCTACACTTGCGCGCTCCGCTGCCGCTGCCGGAGACGTACATTCCGCTGGCGCCGGCGCGGCTGCGCACGTTAGCTCCTGCATCGTTACCTATCGCGAATACGTGACGCACCGCACTTCGCCGCGTGAACTGGCTCGCGAAATCATCGCCCGCAGCGTGGCCGCAGATGATTCCGCGTTCGAGGGCCGTTCAGCCGCGCTGCAGGGAATCGTCAACCGCCGCGAAAAGATTGACGCCATATATCTTTCACCGGACGCCTTCGCCCGGCGAACCGACGACGCTTCGATCGCCGAACAAATGGGGGATGTATTCGCGGCTGCCGGTTTTCCGCGGCCCGTACCCGCGGATGACGATCGCATCGGCGGCTGGATGTTGATGTACCAAATGCTGGACGCCGGCGAATGGCTGCTCACGGACAACTGCGTGGAGCTGATTCGCACGCTGCCCACGCTGGTGCGCGATTCCGCGCGGATTGAAGACGTGGAAAAAATGGATGGCGACGACGCAGCGGATGCGGCGCGCTACGGACTGAAATCTCGTTACGCAGCGCGGCGCAGCGGCCTGGTGCGTCCGCCATGGGAACAACGCATGGCCGAGCGCGTCACGTCTGCCGATCCCACCATCCGCGCGATTCAAGCCCGCAAAGCGCAGCTGGAAGAAACCAAGCGTGTGCAGCCGGTTTCATTTTTGCGCAGGCGGCGGACCTGAGTGCGAGCGCTGGCGCGGTTGATGAGGGTGTTGATCGAAAGCTTAGAGGTGCACGCGAATGACGTTGCGAGAAATATGGCGCCGGCTGGTAGCCACCAGGTACACCGGCGCGCTCGAAAGGGAAGTGGCACGGCTGCGTCAGGAAAATCGTGCGCTGCTGAATTCGATTCTGGGCATTGCCGGCGTCCCACCGATTGTGGTGGCTGCGGATGATCCGGCAGCGCGAGTCGCGGTTGGCGCCAGCCTCGCGACGGCGTCCCCTGTCACGAGCGCGCCACCGGAACGCGAGCCGGTGGCGGGCAAACCGACCACGATCGCGAATGCATCCGCTGCGAGCGCGAGTCAAATCGCAAAGCGCGCCGCTGCTGAGCGCGGAATGAAGCCCGTTGCCGCACCGATGCGGCGCAGATCCTGGCACCAGATCTACCGCATCCTGGAAATTGACGCCGCCAGAAAGAAAGAAATCGTCTAGCTGGCGAGGGCGCGAGTGAATCGTCTGTGAACACAGCTACGCGCGCATCCATTCTGAATTGTCCGGGTTACATCTTTTGCGTCTGGAGGAACCATGCCGTTCATTCGAGGACGTTACCACATCAATGCAATTGCAGGCGAGGCACTGGAAGCGGCCCGCGCAGCCGAGGCGGCCCTCCTTGCGCTGGAGCATGACGCATCCCAGTTCGGCGCGCAACACGACGTCGAAGACGAACACGATGACAACAGCGATGCCGAAGACGGCGACGCGGACTCCGCAGACGCTTCGGCCGCAGGCCCGATCCATCGCGTCGAAATCGAAGCGGCGGAACTGGTGCCAGCTCATTCAGGACGCGCACAGCGCGGTTTCGTCGCGCACGTTCATCGCGAGCCGATTCAACCAGATCAAGGCAATCGTACCTTTACGCAGAGCGCGAGGCACGGCAATTCGGCCGGGGCAGCGGACGCGTCATACGCAGGTATCGCGTCACTGCGCTCGCCGCAAGCCGGGCAGCTGCCGACGGCGGGCAACGCATCGCGCCCGGAAACGCATGTGTTCGCCGATCATCGCGATCTGGTCAGCTTCCTGCGCGATGAATTCGCTAAAAATTGCAAACATGGTTCGTGAAGGTAGTTATATGTAGCGACAGGCATTGCATCGGCGCGATCCGGCGAGGCCTGACGCGTTCGTTCGCGCTGGCGAGCGGCCTGGTCTAGAATAATGGCCAGCAGCCAGCAGTCGCGAAGTGAGGATGAGCTTGAGGCTTTGGGATACACCCAGCGGCCGGGATCGCCGCTGGGTCAGACGAAGAACTGGAATTGCACCGGCGCCGCTGTACGCGCGTGTCGCGGTGGTGTTGCTAGCGTTGGCGCTGATGGCGACGCTGGCGTGGCAGGGCGCGCAGCGGTTGTTGAATCCGGCGAAGATGTCTGGCGGGGACACCACGCATTTTTTCACGCAGCCGCCAAGCGACAGGGCGGTTGCGTCGGAATGGCAGACGTCCGTTTCCTCCGCGTTGGAAGAGGCCGCTCAGCAAGGCGCGAGCAACGTGACGGCGGCGGAAATACAGGCGGACCGTGCGGCGGCAATCCTCACAGGCGCGCGGACGCAAGGCCAAGTGGCCACAGCTGATTTTTTCGAACGCACGGTCGTCGAGTTGGACCGTGTGATTGCGAACGCATCCTGATAGCGACCGATTGCTCGAGCATGTGACGCTGGCGCGGATCGAGCTGGCGCAGTTGCGTTCCGCGCAGCCTGCTCCACCGGAAGGATCCGTTGTTGGAGGCGAGCCTGGCGCGGCGAAGAGCGCAAGCCCGAGCCATGACGTAAATCCAAACGCGCCGGTTGAGGTGGGGCCGGGAACGCAAGCCCCCCACGCCGTAACTATTCCGGGGCATGTAGTGTTGGCTGCGCCCCGCGCGCTGGCTGCGGACGAATTGCTGGACCCTGGCGCGCTGCATGGAAATTATATAGATGCCACGCTCATGCCGGATTCGTCGGAAGTTCTGCTGCCCCCGGCGACGCGTGTGATGGCGGACGGCGTGCGCGTGGACGGGTTGACGATCGCGGGCGCCGCGCAGACGCTCGACGGCATTCGCTGGAAGAACGTGACCTTTATAGGGACGCGCCTGCGTTACGAGGGCGGCGAGATTTCTCTGCAGAACGTGCGCTTCACCAATTGCACTTTTGGATTTTCTACTGACGAACGCGGGGCACGGTTAGCGGATGCGATAGCGCTGGGACGGCGCTCGTTCGTGATGCAGTAGTCGCAGGGCGGCAGTTCGCTGGTCGGCCTGACATTTGTGTTTTCATTCTGTTTCTTTCCGCTCGATTCAATTTCGTTCACGCCTTTTCGGCGGGTGTGTGGTCACGTGAAATCACGCCGCGTCTGAATTCTTTTCTGGCATCTGAAAGACCACCGTAATCAACACAAGCGAGGACTGTGCATGCCCACGCAGAAATCATTTTCACCAGCCGACCCGGCGATTGTTCCGGTGGAAGGGCCGGCCCTTAACGAAAAGGCCGTCGCGTCCGGAGCGCAACGCAAGACAGCGTCCCTGGCCGCGACGCAGGCAAATCCGTACGGTCAGAACAACGAGCAGTTGCCGGAACGGCTGGAGGGCGCGCTGCGGCGGCTGGTGCATCAGTTTTCGTTCGAGTCGGAAGGAACGCGCCGCCAGGAAGTGCGCCGGATCAAGCAGGCGCATCAGTTCTGGCGCGGCCTGCAGTATTTGTGGTGGAACGAGCGTGACCAGAACTGGCACCTGCCGTTCGAGCAGAAGCTTACCGACAGTTCATCTCTGGACGATTTGCCGCGGTACGAGTTCGTTACCAACATTTACCAGGCCTTCGGGCTTTCGCTGGTTTCGGTGCTTTCGCAGGACGTGCCGCGCGTGCGGTTTTTCCCTTCGTCAGCGCAGGCGGAGGAAGATGTGGCGGCCGCCAAGTCCGCGACGGAAGTGGCGCAGCTCGTTGAGCGCAACAATCGTATTGGCAATTTGATTGTGGAAGAGGCGTTCAATCTTTGGACCGACGGGAAAGTTGGCGCGTACGTGCGGTTCGTGGTGGATGGCCAGCGATTTGGATTTCATCCCGAGACGGAAATCGGCGCGCGTGAGGTGAAGATTGGCAGCGATGTGTACGTTTGTCCCGACTGCGGAGCGGAGAACAAGGCGAAGCGCGGCGCCTCAAAGCGAGAAGAAAACGCCGAGCCCGAAAAAGCCGGCGGTCGGGATGGCGACAATCAAGTTCAAAAGCTCCAGACTGCCGTGGGCGACGCGAGTGCTGACGGCGGCGCGGACGATGCCACGAACGATACGATCGGCAGAAGCTGCGACACCTGCGGCGCGCTGCTTAACCGAAGAGGATTTCGTGGCAGCGGAACTGGTGAGCGTGCCCACAGCGGAAACTCGCCAGCGCGTGCCCAACGGCCAGGAAGTGGTGACGATCGTCGGCGGGCTGGAGCTGAAAACTCCGCCCTGGGCCAACGAGATGCACGAGTATCCGTACATTCAATGGAACGTGGAAGTGCACCAGGCGCGTCTGCGCGCGGCGTATCCGCACGCGGCGGACAAAATCGGCTCGCCGGTCGCCAGCGGCTCGCAGGAATACGAAAGGCTCGCGCGCCTGGCGCAATCGCAAGGCGGCCCGCTCACCGAAGGCGGCGACACCAACATTAATTTGATCACCTTTCAGCGCACATGGCTGCGGCCCTGGGCTTTTTTCGCGCTGGAAGATAAAGCGCTGCGCGATGAGCTGCTGGAACTGTATCCCGATGGCGCCTACGTCGCGTTTGCGGGCGAAGCGTACTGCGAATCGCGCAGTGAAAATATGGACGATCACTGGCGCGTGCTGCACGCGTTGCCGGGAGATGGGTCGAGCGGCCGCCCTGCGCTGGGCGACTCGCTGATAAGCGTGCAGGAACGTTTCAATACGCTATCGAACTTGCAGATGGAAACGTACGAGTACGGAATTCCGCCGATTTATGCGGACAGTGAAGTGCTGGATTTCGACGCGCTGCAAAGCCAGACGGCGGAACCGGGCGCGCATTATCCGGCGCGCGCAAAACCAGGGCAATCGCTCGCGGCCGGTTTTTTTCAGCCGGACGCGGCGGAAGTTCCTCCCGATCTGGCTGAGCACGCCGCCGGTCTGATGGGCCCTGTGGCGCAGTTTCTTACTGGAGCATTTCCCGCGCTTTTCGGCGGAGCGATGTCCAACAACGACACCGCTTCGGGCTACGCGATGGCGCGCGACCAGGCCATGGGGCGCATCGGTCTGGTGTGGCGGCGCATGAAATTCTTCCACGCGGACATCATGCTGCTGGCCGTGGATTGTTTCCGGCGCAACCGGCCGAACGACGTGGAAGTGACGCTGCTGGGCGCCGGCGCCGCGTTCGAATCCAAATGGATTCGCCTGGCGGATCTGAAGGGCAATCTTTTCAGCTATCCGGAAACGGACGAGCAGTATCCCACGCTGTGGTCGCAGCAACGCGCCGTGCTGCTGCAATTGCTGGCGAATCCCGATCCGCAGATGCAGGCGATTCTGGCGCATCCTGAAAATACCGCGCTGATCAAGCGCTTGATCGGCCTGGAAGAATTTGTAATTCCCGAAGAAGAATCGCGGACGAAACAGTACCGCGAAATCGCGCAGCTGGTGGCGGAGATGCCCGTCGTACATCGTCAGGATGTGACGGCCGCAGCCGGGCCTGCTGCCGCCGCTGCTGCTCCGGGCGGCCTGGACGCGGAAGTGACTCTGCCGAGCATCATGCCGGATGAGTTTGCGGATAATCACGCAGTGGAGCTGGAGATCTGCATGCGCTGGTTTTCGTCAGACGCCGGCCAGGTGGCCAAGATCGAAGCGCCCCTGGGCTATGCGAACGTGCGCGCCCACGCGCTATTCCATCGCGATTTTTTGCGGAAGCAGCAAGCGGCAGTGCCTGCTATGACTGCGACGGCTACGCCGCTGAGCAATAGGGGCGCACGCAGTTGACAACCGAGCGAGTAACTAGATGGAGCGCTCGATGTTGTTGTTCGAGTAGCGCGAGGCACCGTAGGCGCTGCGAGCTACTGGCGGCGGAGAGACCAGGCGCACCACATGCAGCAGGCGTTCCGGTTTGAATGGCTTGGCCATGCAGACCACGGCGCCGAGCTGGTGGCTGGCGGAGTAGTCCGCGGGCTGCGCCGATTTGGTCAGCAGAATTACCGGCACGCGCTGCAGACGATCGTTGCGCTTGATGATCAGGCAGAGGTCGTGGCCGCTCATGTCCGTACCTTCCACTTCCGCGAGGAACACGGCCGGCACGGTGTTGCGCAGAATGTCCAGCGCTTGCTGCGCCGTGGGGACGATGATCACGGTGTAGCCGTCGCTCGAAAGAATGCTGCGCATAATTTCGGCTGTCTTGGGATCGGATTCGACGGCCAGCACGATGGACTGCTGCTTGGTGTGCGAAGCCGAGGAAGCTGCCAGAATTCCGGCAACCGATGGATCCACTTTCGCTGCATCCTTCGCAGCCGATTCGGATTTTGCGTTGACGAACTGCAATGCCACGGCGTAGCGGCCGTCCTGTTCGGAGACGCGCACCACTTCGGCAGCCTGCGCGGAATTCAGCGCCGCGGCGGCCGTGGAGTACGGGAAGGTCACTTCCAATCGCTGGCCTTTCCAATACCCGGCACGCGAAGCGGTGACTAGCAGTCCGTCACGCGACACGTCCACGCTTTTGCAGATCTCTTCAAACGGATCGGGAGTATTCACTGCGCGAATCTGAACTTGTGCGCTGATTTTTGCGCGTTTGCGGCGACGGCGTTCAATCCCCACCGGGGAGTTGGATGCGACAGATTTTGCGGCGGCGTCTGCGGAGGCGGTAGGTGGCGTGCTCATCGGTGTTACCTCAGTTGTTTGCGGGGTCTGTCGTGTCCTCCTGGACTACCGTACAGCTCCCCCGCGCTGCATGTACATTTACAAGAGGAGCGCCGCCGCGGGAATAGTACTGTAGTTTCATTGTGGGAAACTCTTGGGAGGACAGGTGGCGCGGTTAGGTAAGCCTCATAGAAACAGCAGGATAGCTGCGGACGAATGAGGGCAAGGACAGGTGCACCATTGGCACACGTCCAGAGACGAAGGGAGGGGATCGGGGAATGAGTACAAATACGATTATTCCGCCGCCGGTTTTGAATCAGCATTCCAGCGACGATGAAATTCTGGGTTTGGTGACGCATCTTCCGCGCCGCACTGCGCGCCACGACGGGAAAAATGACGCGAAGTCTGACGCACGCGATGCCGCCGTGCAGGATTCACGCGCACGAGTGAACGCGCAGTCGGCAATTGATTTGGGCAGTGACGAAGCGGGGCAGGGAACGTCCACGGATTCCGCGAGCGATGCGGAAGCCGCGGGCGCAAACTCGACGGCACAGCTCGAGCCCGAACATTTGCGCGCGGCGCTGGATGCGAATCCGGAATTGCGCGACGCGTGGCAGGAAGCCAGCGCCTACCGCGAGACATTTGCGACGCCGGAAGAAGCGCGGGCTGCGACGGCGTTGCTCGGAGATATGAATCGCATGGACGCGCTGTTCTTTTCGCGGCGCCCCGAAGATCACGCGGAACTGGCGCGCGCGGTTTCGAAGCTGGATCCCGAGGCTTTCGCATCGCTGGCGCGCGCAATGAACGCGCTGGCGAACGATGCAAACCGTACGCGGCAGCAGACCTCTGCGCAAGCTCAAAACCAAAACCAAAACCAAAACCAAAACCGGATACAAATCAAAATCGCCAGCGAGACGCTGGCGCTACGCCGACGCCGGCGCAGCTCGACTTTTTCCATTCCACAAACGCTGCGGCAGTTTCCAGCGTGGTGGACGCGATCGAATCGCAAGTCGAGCGGCTGCTGCCCGAGGGAATATCGAAATCGGCGCGCAATCGCGTGGTGGGAGAAATCTACCGCGAGTTGGACGCGACGCTGCGCGGAAATCGCGCGTTGGGTCAGCAGATGCGTGATGCATTCCGCTCCGGCGCGCTCGATGAAGAGCACCAGCGCGCCATCGTCTCACTGGTCACCGGGCGCGCACGCCAGGCGCTGCCGGCCGTCGCCAAGCGCGTGCTGAATGAATGGACCACCACGGTGGTTTCCGCAAATCACGAACGGCGAGCCAGGCAACGCACTGCAGAACGTCGCGTGGACATCGCCGGATCAGGCGGTGCTGGCAACGACGGCCGCCGCGCCTTGTCGTCGCGTGACGTGGACTACAAGCGCATGTCCGACGCCGACATCCTGAATTTATAGCTTCGTCGCGCAAATGATCACAGCGCTGCGCGGTTGGTGGCAACTTTGTAAGAGCCGATGGTTTGCGCGAGCGCAGTGACGAACGCGGTGAGTTGCGCGGTGGTGAGCGAGGGCGTCAGATGCACCAGGCCCGAGGAAATGAAGTTGGCAACCAGCGTGGCCAGGCTGGCGTTGACCTGCGGCCAATTCACGGTGCCGTCCGAGCCGGTGGCGGTGATGACGTACGAATCAATAATGCGCAGCGTGACGCCTGGCGTCAGAATTTGCAGCACTTGCTGATTCACGTTCATCGCGTTCACCAGGTCTTGCGTGAACCACTGCAGATCCTGCAGGTCGGTGCCCGACGGCGGCCAGATGAATCCGTCGGTCGCAGCCGCGGCGACGATTTGCGCGATGGCCGTTTCCTGCGCCCCGCTGTTGAAGGTGCCGTTCGCGTTCTTCGGCGGCAGCGCGTCGGCGATCGCGCTGGAAAGCCCCACCAGGACCAGGTACGTCTGGTCGGTCTGCAGAATTTTCGTTACGGCCACTCCATAATCCTGAAATTGCGCAAGCGTCATGCCGTAGCGCGGCGTGGTGAGCCCGGTGGTGACCGCGTTGGCGACGAAGCATTGCACAGCAGCGTCCGAGCTGGCCGTGCAACTCAGCGGCGGAGTGGTGGTCTGGGCGCGCGCACAAAGTGGAAAAGCCATGGCAACCAGCAGCGCGCTGGTCGCCAGCAAAGGATTTGTGGGTTTCATACCGCGAATAATCGCGCGCGGCACGGAACGACGCAACTGACCTGGAGTCGAGAAGAGGACCGGAGGCGTTTGACTCCATAAGGACAGGAACAGACGTCTCGGCGAAAGAAAAGCGGCAAGGATTGGGTCATTGCGGGCCTGGCGGGATGTACGGCGCAAGTAGTTCGCATTTCCAGACCAGGCACAGCGCAGCACCAATCGCGATCACAGAATCAAATTCCCCAGCAAGCGTCCGAGGAGGACACCCGCCAAGTATCTGCACGACGCCCACCTAGAAGCCTTTGTGGGCGCTCAGGAAATAACACGCGGCGTGCAGTAGCCGCACGACACGAAATCCAATCCTAGGGAGAAATTCAAACCATGGCACAAATGCAGAATGCACAATCCGTTGCATTGCAACTTGAAAAAGTCCGCGACAAGCTTCCGCTGCTGTATGAGCGCGACGACATCCTGCTGACGATGATCCAGCAGCGCGGCGACGTCGAACGCGTCAGTTCGCGCAACATGCGCCTGCCGTTGCAGATTCGTCCAGGAGGGAAGGCCGGCCTGGCAAACATGGACGGCGGTGACCTGGGGCGCGGGTCCGGAACGATTTACGACGTGGCGCAGGTGACGCCGGTATTTTTCCGGCACGCCGTGGAAATCACCAAGTTGGTGGAATTTGCCTCGAACGCTCCGGAAAAATCCATCGAGAACACCGCCAAGCGCGAAGTGAAAAACGCCATGGCGCAGTTCCGCGCGTTTCTGGATAAGGTGATGCAGACCAACGGAAACGGCGTGCTGGGCACGATCGGTTCCATCACCACCACCGGACTGCCCTCGGGAGTTGCCGCGCAATTCGGGATGGCTAAACCGCCCGGCGCGCAGCTCTTCTACTACAACCAGACTGTGCAGGTGTACGACCCCACGCTGACCACCAATCGCGGATCAGCCAACGTGCTGCTGGTGGATCCGTTCAATGCGCTGTTGCAGGTAGATTCGCTGCCGACGGGCACCGCCGTGAATGACGTGATTGTTCACGACGGGTTGACCGGCGCGCAGCCCACGTCGCTCTTTGGAATTTTGTATCACCAGACCAACGCGACCACCGGCACGTGGCTCAACCTGAATCGCACCACGTACCCGGTGGAACTCGCCACGCCTGTAGTGAACGGCAATAATTCTGCGATCACACCCGGCGCCGTGCGTCTGGCCATCAATAAAGTGCGCAAGGCTTTGGGCTCGAACCAGGTATCGAAATTGATCGCCTACACCGCGCTGGAGCAGGAGCACCAGTGGGAGCAGCTCGGCGTGACCATTTCACAAATCATCAAGGAAGGCGCAGGTGGGCGCGCGAGCGATCTGGATTTGCTCTTCACCGGTGAAAAATCCATGGCCGGCGTGCCCATCAAGTCTTCGATTAATGCCAACCAGACCCGCGTGGATTTCCTGGATTTGTCGCACTGGGGACGCGCGGTGATGCAGGACATTGATTTTTACGACGTCGGCGGGCAAACCGTGTTTCCGATTTACGGCACCAGCGGCGGACTCTCGGCGGCGTACATCTTTTACTTCGTCACCGGCTTTCAGGTGTGGAACGAATCGCCGCGCAGCGGTGCCTACATCAACAACCTGGCTATTCCGACGGGGTACTAAGCGGAAGAGCCAGACGTAGAAAGAAAAAGGGCGGCTGGCTAATTATTAGCAGCCGCCCTAAAAAACTGGACGCGCATGACAAGCACCTCCAGTGTACTCCCCAACATCTTGCTGTCAATAGAACATTGCGCGTTGAGGGAGCGAAACGGAGATTGGAAGACTCGAACTCCCGGGCTGTTTCCAGCCCTCAGCGCTTGTCATACGCGTCCAGTACCCCCACTGGCAGCACTCTCCGAAACGCGAATGACCGTAGCTGTTATTTCATGGGAAGTCAAATTGGCCACAAGGGTACAAAAGTCTCTATCGTCGGTTATTCGCGTTACGCGCGAAACGCATGAAGCGCCGCCGGAGATTCTGTCGCGGATGAACCGCGCAGGCGGCGTGAATTGTTTCGGCGAGGCGAATTTCCGCGTGGTGTGGGGCGGCTCGCGGCTCACATGGATTGGCGGGCGCTGGACGGATCGCGACGCGCACGGAAATATTTTGCGCGAAACGATTGAGACGCGACGCGTGCCGAAATATCTTCCGGTAAATCGCTGGCACATCGAGCGCTGGGCGCCGCCGGAATCCTACGGCTCGCCGGAAGAATGGTTTGCGCAGACGACGGAAATCGAAGACGGCATCCGCATCGCCGCACTGGGGCCGTTTCCTTCGCGCGGCGAATACGAGCACTGCTTCACGCTGGAAAGCGCGAGCGGGGAATTCATTCCACTGACGCCGGCTGCATGCGACTGGATCGTGCGCGCAATCGAATGGTCGCGCAGGCAGCCGCGCCAGTCGCGCCGCGGAGCTATCGCGGCTCGCGAAGCGCGGCGCGCGCGCAACTGGGATCGCGACGCGGATGATGTGCTGGACGACGCTGTGCCGGCGTTTCACGGCGCGCCGTTCGTTGGCATAACCGCCAGCTAACGAATTCACGGAAAAAAAAGCAATACGATTAAAAGGAAACTCACTTGAACACGACCACGACGGCAGCTTTGGGCTCACGGGGACAAGTGCTGGTGGATACTCGCGCGACGGGCGATACCGCCCAGACGGCGACGATCGCCTCCATCTCCGACCAGGACTGGTACATTTCGCGCACGCACGGGGTGTATCACATTCCCGCGTGCGCCAAGGGCGCAGCGTACTCCGTGCTTTTGATTACCTCACGCGGAGACGCCATTGACCTCGGCGACAATCGCAGATTTCCATTCACCATTTCGGCGCGCGCCATCGCGGAAGATCTGCTGCAGGACTTGCACGACCACGGCGTCTTTCTCTGTGCCGGAGCGCGTCCCACGCCAGACGAATTGAGCGTGGTGACGGCGCGCCGCGATGAGTTTTATCAACGGCTGGTGACCGACGGCGACACTCTGTGGGCGCGCGGACATTCCTTCCGGGAAATTTCCGACTTGCACCGCCGCGCCGCGATTTCGCTGGGCGCCGAACGCGAATGGGCTTACGTTCCGCTGCGCATGGCAGATTGCCCGGCGTGCGGCGAAAAAGTAAAACCGGGAGTGGCGGTTTGCCGCCATTGCAGCGCAATACTGGATCAGGAAAAAGCCGCCAAGCACGGTCTCGGATTAAATTCGGGCATCACGCGCGAGCGGCGCACGGGCGCGGACGGCGGAGAAAGGAAAGGTGGGGGGTAGCGCGGAGCGAGGGCAAGCCTTCGCGCTGACGCACTTCCGGCGAATCGCGCGGAGCGCGGAAAAAAAAGGCAGTCCCGCAGGACTGCCTTTGTCGGAGCAGCTTCCGACCAGGCTAGGCGTTAGTCCCGATGTTGAGCCGACGCCGAGATACGGCGATCAGACCCAGCAGCCCCGCGCCGAGCAGCATTAACGCGGAGGGTTCCGGAGTCGCGATATACGTTCCTGTGCCCCCGACGATATAGTCGGTGGTTTTGACGCCCAAGATTTGGACATATCCGCCCGTGAAACTAAGCGTTGACGGATAAGGTCCCGCAGGAGGGAACGGAGTCCACTGGAGGACCACCAAATTGGTGCCATTGAGCGCTAGAAAGTAATCGGTGCCGGAAGGATCGAACACCACACATTGATTTCCACCCGTCAGGCCGTTACAGGAATAGGAGATACCGTCCACCGTGAAATTGGTGTTGATCAGGGTCGTCTGATTGGTGATCGAGGTGTACTGGAAATCCAGCGTACCGGAAAAGGTACCGCCGGACGCCGTTGTCCCGCTAATTGCATAGGCGTTATTGGAATCCGCATGAGCCACCATTGGAAGCATGGCAAAGGCGGACGCCAGCAAAGCCAGCGCGAAGACTCTGGCGAGGGTTACTGTTCTTGTTCGTTGCAGCGTTGCGTTTAACTTACTCATTTGGCCTCATTTACCCCCAACATCGAGGTCCCGAGCGACGGAAAATTCAGGCTCCGTCCCTGTAAGACGTAGCAATCGGCGTGCCATTCTGACACAGCACCGTTTTTCCTCTATTTTTTCGGCGTCCGGGCGTCGCCAGAGACTTCAAGTTGCCTGTAAGCAGCTGGCGCGCAATGCTTTAGTGAGCGCTGGTGTCCAGTCGCATGATTCCAGGGCGCGCCCAACCCAGCTTCAACACGTCGGAAGTGGGGAAGGCGGCGCCGGAAGACTTTTTCAGTTCTTTTCTACATTCGCGGACCAAAGTTCCTTTCCATGGCGGGGAATGGCGCGCTGGAATTAGAATCCCAGTACGGTCTCGAATCGTGCAACATTCAGCGCAAGCAGCTTACGGATTGAAAGGACAGAACACGATGGCGAAGCAGCTAAGTGCCGCAAAAGCTATCACCACGAAACGCAGCGGGATGTGTTCGAGCGCGCGTTCACTGTACGCCTTTGGCGAGCAGAGGATCAGCCGCGCTGCAGCGTTCGCTGCAAATCGCGAGCGGCCACGCCGCCCGCTCGCTGGCGATGCCGCCACGCTGACGCAGCGCTCGTCGGGTGGAAGCGTCCCAAGCTCGGCACGCATATTTGCGATCGTGGCGTTGACGCTGGTGATTGCTGCCATCGCGGCGCCGTCCGCTCGTGCGCAAGGCTCGCGCCGCGACGACGTGGTGTTCGGGCCATCAGGGCACCCAATTGCAGGCGCCACGGTACGAGTTTGTCAGGCCGCCGCGACTGGCACACCCTGTTCGCCTCTCGCTGCGCTCTATACTGATGCGACACTCACCACAACCTC
The DNA here is from genome assembly GCA_963742475.1 of uncultured Acidobacteriota bacterium. Classification (GTDB taxonomy): domain Bacteria; phylum Acidobacteriota; class Terriglobia; order Acidiferrales; family UBA7541; genus Palsa-295. Next base: position 123,340 of record CAVULY010000004.1, read on the forward strand.
GCCTAATCCGTTTCAAGCCGACGGAATCGGAAATTATCACTTCTACGCGCCGGCCGGCCGCTACCTGGTGCAAATCAGCGGCCCGCAGATTACCGGCACGCTGAATTATCCAGACGTAATTCTTCCGGCGGACGTTTCGTCTTCCGGCGCGGGGAACAACATTTCGGCGTTCGGGCTGACGCTGGGCGGAAACCTGAGCGTGGCGGGTAATGCCACGATCACCGGCACGCTGAGCTCCACCAGCTTCAATCCTGGAACCCTTACACCTTCCATCCTCAGCGTGTTGGGTAACGAAACGGTAGCCGGACCACGGCCGCGCGTGGACGTTACTGCATTCGGCGCCAAGGGCGACGGAGTGACCGACGACACCGCCGCGATTCAGGCCGCGATCACCGCCGTGTGCAACAGTTATCCGCAAGCCAACGCTGGCGGCAGTATTTTCTTTCCACCTGGAATCTACGTGCTCAGCCAGCCGCAGCTGCCCTCAACGGCGGCAGTGTTTCCATTGCCCTGCGGCGGCCTTCATTTCGTGGGAGGCAACGGCACAAGCAGCTCCACCGGCGCGGCCCAGTTCAATCGCGCGCCGCAAGTACGCCTGGTGGTGAATAACACCGGCTCGAATCCGAATGGCGCGGCGGTATTTTCGATAATCTATCCGGTCGCTCTGACAACCTTCGAGAACCTCACGATCAACGGGCAAAACCAGGCGATGAGCATCTACACGTCGGGTCAAAACGTGCTGCACAACGTTTGCTTGACCACCAGCGTGACCGGTAAGGCGGACAACACTCCGCTGAAAATCACGAATACCTTCTGGTTTTTTATGGACGACGGTTGCTTGCAAGCAGGGAACGCTTCCTTGCCGATCGCTTTGCTAACCGGCGAAGCGCCGCTGGGTGCGGAAGCGCCGCTGGTGGGGCTCGCCTATTTTCGCGGCCTGGAGGGAACCGGCGCGGGAATTCAATACATTCAGCGCGTGAACACAGCCGGGAGCGGTCCCGGAAACATCGTGTTTCGCGATATCGCCGCGATCGAAAACTCCTCTACCAGTTTTTTCACCGTGACCAACGCCACGGGAAATAGCGGCTCCGTCGCGCTTCCGGTTATGTCTGACCTCACGTTTGACAACGTCACCACTTCAGACGCTACATCAGCCACCAACGCGGTTCTGGAATTCAACTCCTCAGGTTCGATTCTGCAAGGCGTTTATTTCCAGAATTCGTTCGCAGGCAGCGCGGGCCAAGGTCCGGCGGTGCGCATGGATGCCGGCACGCTGCAAGGCTGCCACATCGTGGGCGGCAGCAGCCAGGCCTCCACGTGGGCGGTGGACGCGAACAGCATGCCTGTCGGCGGGTGCTCGTCTGAAAATTACAACGGCTTCGACTATGTAGTTTCGACGAGCAATGCGGATCGCCTGCGCAGTGATCTGTTTCCGATAGCGGATCCGAACGGCCCGGCCTTTCGCGCCGCCGCTTCCGGCAATCGCTTCGCCAGCGTGGCGATTGATCCGGCGCTTGGTTTCATGTTCAACACCGGCAATATGTTCGGCTTCGGTGCGTCGCTGGCGGAAAATTCGGCGGGCACCATTGACGTGCAATTTGCCACGCTGTATCCGCCCACGAATGTCAGCGGCACGGCTACCACCGGCGGTTCGCTCGCAGCTGGAACTTACTACGCGACGGTGACGTCCACTTCGGACAACTGCACGCATCAATCCGCGCAATCCTTGCAGGGCACGGGCGTAGTGGTGGGCGGATCCAATAACGCCGTGAGCGTCACATGGACTTTGCCAATCGCCGGCCTCACCGCGATTGCCGGATACTGCGTGAACCTTTCCACCACGCCCAACATGCACGGAACCGCGTACTGGTCTCCGCAGCAGAACGGCGTGCTGTTCGTTGCCGGCGCTTCTACCAATGGCGCGCTGCTGAGCACGATTCCCAGCGGCGGCACCATGCTGGTGACCTCCACGCTCGCCGCGGCGCATCGGTTCACGCCTACGTCGCTGGGCATCAACACCACCACTCCTCTATTTAATCTGGACGTGAACGGCACGGCCGCGGTAAACGCGCTCAACGGCGTGCCAAAGGCGGAGCGCTTCAGTGGAGCGGATGCTGCGCTGCAAATCAACGCATGCCTGACGGCCGCCGCCACCACCTCCAGCGCATGCGACGCGCGCGGCCTGACCGGGACGCTGACCGCCACGCATCACATCACCATTCCCGCGGGCACCACGCTGATATGGGGCCAGGCGCAACTCGTGATTTCGGATTCCACCACCAACGATGCCATCGAGCTGGCCGGGGACGGCTCGTCGCTGATCGGCTACCAGGAAAGCGGCTTAGGCACAGTGGCTGCGCCGGACACCTCGGGCTACATCGGCTGCGGCATCGCTGGCTGCACCGTGGTGAAGAAGCCGAATCCCACTGCGTCCAAAATAAATTTCGTGCACATCACTGGCATGTACCTGCAGTCCAACGGCGCGAATTCGAAAGTGATTGATATGACTTCGATCGGCCATTCGGACATCGAGAACAACAACCTGCAGCTCGGCACGGGCGGGAATTCTTACGGCGTGTACGGCAGCTCGTCCGTCGGCGGATTCGACGGCTCCAACACGCTCTTCAAGCACAATAATTTTCAGCCGGAAACCACGGGCGACACCTGCTTCTACCTGGCGGGGACGTTCAACGCGGTGGTGCTGGAGCAAAATGCCTGCGTACTGCCTCCCGGTGCGTCCACCGGCTACACGTTCGCGAAGGATTCCAGCGGAAATTACCCGAACAACGATGAGGTCTACGGCAACGACTGCGAGACCGCGTCGCAAGCCTTCAACCAGATTTGCTTCAACATTGTAGGCGCTACCTCCATCACCTTCGGGCCCAACAATCGCTGCGAGAATGTCTACAACTGCTACCAATTTCCCAGCGACGGCTCCGCGGTGGGCATACACGTCCTGGATCCGTATCTCTCGATCACTAATAACACGCAGATCAAGCCGAACGAACCCGCGACGGCCATGGTGGCTCTGGACAACAACGGGCACAACTGGACGCCTTCGATGCATTACGGCATGAACGATTTGGCGGGCGACAATCTGCTTGGCAACGCCAGCTTTGAGGGCTGGCAAAATACCACGTCGCTGTATTACTGGGGCGGCGTCACCGCCGCGGGCGTGATCAATCAAGCCGGCAGTGGAATCTATTTGCAGAATGCATCGAGCAGCGCGACGCCCGCGGTGGATGCGTTCACGCAGGGAAATTACAACGTGCGCGTTGGCGACGGCGCTACGGCGGGCCTCGGCGTCAACTCCGGCTGCATCCAGGTGGACGCCACCAAGGAGTACACGTTGATGTTCCGCGTGGCCTCGGGCGCGACGTCAAATAATTTTCGCCCCGGCATCCGCTTCTACTACGATTCGAACTGCACCACCGGCGATGTGATTTCCACGGTCGCGACGAACGCGCGCGTATTGGCTCCCGCGAATTACGACGGGACTTCGTCCGCGACGGGGAACTGGCAGTCCACGAACGCTTCGCTCACCTATAACAACGGAATCACCTGTGGCTGCAACGTGACCGGCGCGGACTGGCAAGTGAGCACGGCCGGCGCGTGGACGGCCACGCGAAATTTCGGGCTGATCTTCCGCGCGCCGAACGCGTACTCCGTGAGCACCACCGTGGCCCACTCGATGCGCGTTTTCTTGCTAGAGAATACTGCCGCGGCAGGGAACTATGTTTATTTTGACGATGTGATCCTGTCGCAAGGGCCGGTGACGCCCGATCTGCGCCTGGCGCCGCTGCGCGATTCGCAAAATCCCACACTGTACGGATCGCTGGGAATTTCGCAGCACTTGAACCAGGGCGCCGCGAATACCTTTGCGGGCACCGTGGCTCTGGCATCCGGCACCGCCACCGTAACGTTTCCCACGGCCTACACTTCCGCGCCGGTGTGCACGGCCAACGATACATCGGCTATCGCCACCGTGCGCGTGCAGACCACCGCGACCGCGTTGACGCTAACGCAATCGAGCGGCACGGACACCATCGCTTACATCTGCGTGGGCAATCCGAATTAAAGCTGCCGCGAATTGTAGATATAAGCGACGAAAACCTGGCCCATGCACATCCCCGCAGCCGCGCATTATTGGGCGTTATTCGTGGCGGGGCACGGACTCCATGTGCTGAAGCGCGCCAGCTTGTCCGCGCGCTCCACTTTATCCGGCACCAAAACGCGCAGGGAATGGCTGCGCACGAATGCGCTGAATCTCACGATTCGTTTTTTCGTGAACGCGGCGGCGTTTTCTTACTGGCTGGCGCATCCGGATGCCGCCACGCACGCGGTCGGCTCCGTGGGCATACCCGGGAATTTCACGCTCGAGCCCGGGCACGCCACCGCCGCGATGTTCGGCCTCTCCGGAGACAGCCTGGTGGACTGGGCCACCGCGAAGATTCCGTTTCTGCAGAAAGAGATCCCGGTGTTGAAAGCCGACTAGCGCTACGCGGACGGCCGCGCCGTGCTCCGATTGGCACGGGCCAACAAGCCGAAGAAAAACACGCGCGCCTTAAGCGTCCGGTCTTAGCGCAATCCCCTGAATTTCGAAGTGCGCCCCAAAGAGCAGCGGACCTGACCCGATGAACGCGCGGGCTGGGAACGGCGCGCGCAGATACGTGCGGTAAACCGCGTTGAAGCGTTCAAAGAGCGCGGGGTCTGGACAATATATCGTCAGCGAAACGAGGTCCTGCATGGTCAAGCCGCAGCGCGTGAGCGTGTCGCGCAGCGCGTCCAGCACGTAGCGGGCTTCCTGCTCGATGCTTTCCGGAATTTTTCGCGTGGCGGGATCGAAGCCGATGTGTCCGGCGAAATAAACGGTGTTGCCTGCGATCACTGCGTTGCTGAAAGGCAGTTCACCCATGCCGCCTGGCGGCGGAATGTACTGGCGTTTGTCGGTTGCAGCCATTGCTTCTCCTTTTTCTGGCGCGTGCGCATCACGTATCGCGAATCATCGTAGCGCAATTCGCAGCAATCGGAACCTGTCACCTGAGCTGCAACCTGTCTAGCGACAGCCTGAGCAGTCACCGGAGGAACCATGCCCGTTCTACCCACCACGGCGTATTCGCAAGCGGAAGACGCATTAACGCTGGCGCGCGCTCTGGTGAATGACACATCGGGCGCGGTTTTCACCGATACGCTGTTGATGCCGCTGCTGAACTCCGCCTACCGCGGATTGCAGCGCGAGCTGGCGGAAAATGGCGTCAGCGTGCTGATGGAGCAGCAGGATATCGAGCTGGACCTGAATGGCTCGACGGGCGCGACCAACACGGAGATCAGCGATGTCTCCACCCCGCAGCTTCCCACCGACTGCTTGATGCCGCACATGCTGTGGGAACGAGCCGCGGCGAATAGCGGCGACGTCTTCGTGCCCATGGAAAAATTCACCAGCGGCGGCAGCATGTTGAACCTGCAGCCCAGCGGTTATTTGCGTCTGTGGGAATGGCGTGAAGACAAAATCAATCTGATCGGCGCCACGCAGTCCATCACCGTGCGCGTGCGCTACGAAAAAGTGCTCGCCGCGCTGACCCTCGGCACCGACCCTGTGCAGATCCGCTCCGCCACGGACGCGCTGGGATACGCCACGGCGGCGCTGGCGGCACGGTCGCGCGGCGCACGCGCGCTCGCCGTGGACCTGCTGGGCGCTGCGCAAAACGCCATCGAAAATTTGATCAATCGTTATATACGGCCGGAGCAGACCACGGGGCGACGGCGCAAGCCATATGGGTACCGCCGGGGAATCGTGTACCTGTAGCCGATTACGTGTGATACCTGCGGGGCTCACGGACGAGGCGCCTCGCGTGCGACGAACCTGCTCCACGCGTGCGCGCGGCTAGTCTACGACCAGCGTCATGGTATATCCGCGCGAGGCATTCTGCGCAGAACCATGCACGGTGAGCGAATAGGTGCCCGTTGGGGTGTAGGGAATGACAGTCGGGATGTTGTTATTGTTGTTACTACTGCATCCGCCCAAGATCCCAGAAATCAGCACGGCGCAAATTATCGCCGATACCGGCACCCAGCGCGGCAACCGCTCTTGCCGCCAGAGCAGCGCCAGGCTTGAGAACATCACCGCGAGCAAAAGGAACACGGCGAATCCTGTCACTCCCGGCCTTGGCCCTCGCCCGCCGCCGGTGCCGCCTCCAGAACGCGCGTTGAAAGCGGCGAGAAGAGCGCCTGCTTGCGGCGCCGCCGTGGATGGAGGCGGCCCAAATTGTTTTCCGGTGGTCGTGGTCGTCTGGAAAGTGACATTGAAGGGTACGGCGGTTCCGGCCACCACCGGCACTGTGATGGTGTTCGTCAGCGGCGTGCTCACGGTGCTGCCGGTGGAAATTCCACAAGTGGTCGGGCTTCCAATGTTACCGGCCGGCGAGGAAGGCAGATTGGTCGGACAGTTCAGCGTCACCAGGCCGGTGAAAGTGTCATCCGGCACGATCTGCAATTGAAATGTCGCCTGGTATCCCTGCGAGATCGTGATTTGATATGGCGCGCCATTCGACGGCGGCGGGCAAGTGAACGTCGTGGTGGTCATGCACGCCAGCTGGAAATCATCGGCGACGCCGCTGACGTCCGCGGTGAGCGGAGCAGTGGCGCCACTGTAATTCACTGACAGCGTCGCGCAACGAGAATTCAGCCCGGATCCAACGCCGCAGGCGGTGAGGGTCTTTGCCACCGGCGAGAACTCCACGTTGTACGCGCAACTGGAGTTCGCAGCCAGCGAAGTGCCGCACGATGCGTTGGCGATGGTGAAATCAGTCGTGTTTCCCGACGAAAAGCTGGCAGCAATCCCGGTGATCGCGCTGGCGGTGTTGTTGCTGAGCTCGAAGGGTTCCGTGGCGCTGGTGCCGCCGGTAACCTGATTGCAAAAAGTCGTGGTGCCGTTGTTGCAGTTTGGCGGAGGCGTCAGCGTGACGCCGGCCGCCGGAACTCCCATCGCGTTGAATTTCAGGATCTGGCGCATGCCCTGATTGGCGACGAACAGGTTGCCCTGCGCGTCAAACGAAATATTTCCGGGCGCGCTCAGGCCGCGCGCCACCACCGTCAATTTCGCGGAGAAAGCATCCAGACGCAAAATCTGGTCGGAAGAGCCTCCGGCCGCGGTGTAGGCGATGAAGAGGTTTCCGCCGCCGTCCACTGCCAGGCCCTGTGGAACGATGCGGGCGCCAGCCGAACGCGCCTGCGCGGCGGCGAATAGCGGCGCGGGATTTACTCCGGCGCTGCGCAGCGCGCGCGTTTGCGTGTTGATGGCCACGATCGCTCCGGATTCCGGCGAGGCGGCGAAAACTGTGTTGCCGTCCGGTGTGACGGCTACCGCGGCGGGCGACACCATGTGCGCGAGCACTTCCATCTGCCCGGCCTTGGCCGATGCGGAGCCAAAAAGCACCACGACGGCGTTGGCGCCACGGTCGGCGATATACAAATTTCCGGCGCGATCCAGCGCCACGCCCCAAGGCTCGGTCAGCTCCACATTCTGGCGCGGCGCCCAGCGTCCCGCGACGCTGCGAATGATGGCAGGCTCGCTGCTCGCGGCGCCGCCGACCGTGCGGATTGTGGCGTTGCCAGTGTCGGCAAAGAACAGCGTACCGTCAGAAGCGACGGCCACTTCGCTGCGCATAGTGAAATTATTCAGCGAGAGATCGAGTTCCGCGGCGATGGCTGCGCCACCATCACCGATCGAGCCTACTGTGCCCACTCCTGCGGCAGGGACGGCGAATAGCTTGGCTGCATTTGCCGGAGCTACGGTGACTGCGGCAACGTTCGGTGTGGAGCGAAGCATGTAGGAAAATATGCGGTCGGGCCGGTCAGTTGATGTGACGTACAGCTGAGTGGACGTCACCGCTGGGCTGCTGGCAACAATGGCTTCGGAAAATTGTGGAGCTACGGCCAAAGTGCGAATGCTGACGCCCGATGCTACGAGAGTCGCGGGCACGCCCCTCGATGATACGGGTGCGCTCGATATTGCGGATGATGACGCGGCCGAGGACGCCGACTGCGCGGGCGCGGCGAAAATCGCGTGTATCTGGGTTTGGTTTTGCGCGTGGGAGAGCGACGCTGGATCTCTTAGCGCGAGCCCCAGCGCCATCGCCGCAAATCCCATCACCGCCAGAACACAGAGAATTCTCAGTAGCCGCACCAGGCTCCCCCTATTAGACGTTGGCCAGAACTTCGACGCTTAGGATTCAACTGCAGGCTTTCGGGTTGCGTCACGAATCAAACATCATAACAGCGAACAGCAAGGTTTTGTAGCGGCGGTCTTTGGACCGCCACAGGTGATGTCGGTGCGAGCAAAGGCGCACTAGAGTGCGACGCTACAAAGATTTCACGCGATTTCCGGCACGGCGGCCGGGCGACATACAAATTGGAGGAAACATGGCACTGACATTTTCAGTTGTGGACACATGGGACGACGGCAAGCGCATCCACGTAAGCGGCACCGTGGCGGCGACGGGAAATTACACCACCAGCGGTGACACGCTCGATCTCTCGCAGGTTCCCTTGATCGCATCCGACCAGCCGCCCGTGCAGGGCACCGCGTGGATGGACGGCCTCGCCGGTTACGATTACGTCTTCTATCCGGGCGCGGCCATGAACGCGAACAAAGTGAAAGTTTTCCAGCAGGGAGCGGCCGCCGGAGCGTTTCCAGAGCTCGCCTCGGGCGCGTATCCGGGTGCGATTACCGCGGATACCATCACGTTCTATGGAATCTTCAAAAAGCTGCAGTAATCGGGCGAACGTCCTTCGGATTTTTCACTTCCTGAGGCCAGGCACGCGCAGTCCAGAATCACCGCTCCACGAAGGCTCTGCAGACTATGTCCATTGAATCCTTTTCGCCGCTGCCTCTGAACGTCTTCGGCACCTGGGTAACGCTTCTAGATCCCTCGGACGTGCCGCCGGGCATGTCGCCTAGCCTGGGCGACGTGGAATTTTTCCCCGGCGGCGTACGCACGCGTCCCGGCCTGGTGTCGCAATTTCCAGTGCTCTCCGGAACGCCGCAAATCAACGGCGTGAAGACCTACGCCACCACCAACCTGATCCAGCGATTTCTCGCGCTGGATTCACTCGGCGACCTTTACAAGGAATCCACGCCCGGCGTCTTGTCCATCGCCGCGTCCGGAGTAATTGCCAACGCGCTGATGGCTTCCGCCACGCAATTTGGCCGCGAATACATGGCGTTCTCCGACGGCCTGTTGGGCCAGGACCTGCCGCGGCAATATGACGATACGAATTTCGATCGTGTCAGCCAGATCGGTCCGGCCGAAGGTCCTGCGGTGGCGGATTTCGCGGCTATCGGAAATATTTCTCCGGGCGTGCATCAGTGTTCGGTGATTTTCGTGACGCGCCAAGGCTACTGGACCGCGCCTTCGCCGCCGGTATCCTGGACGGCCGCGGGCGCAAAAAAAGTGAGCGTCACGAATATTCCCACGGGCCCGTCGAACGTGGTGCAACGGTTGCTGGCGTTCACTGCGAGCGGCGGCGCCACTTTTTATCAAGTGCCCGCCACCATGACGATCAACGACAACACAACCACCTCTCTGGTGGTGGATTTCAGCGACACGATTTTGCTCAGCGGCGTAAGCATGGATTATTTGTTCAGCCAGATCGAGCTGCCCAACCAATTGGGCGTGGTGCCGTATGTCAGCCGGCTCTTCTGGTGGGGCGAACGCGCCAAGATGGATAACTGGCGCAACCTTTCGTTCGATGGTGGGTGGGACCCGTCGGGCAGCGGCCGCCCACTGGGTTGGATCCTGGACCCGTCCTTCGGAGCCGGCGCCACGCGCGAGCCCGCCAACGCAGTGTGGGGCGACGCGCTGCGCATCACGGCGGACGGAGTGACGGCCGAGCGCGGCTACATTTCGCAGGGCGCGATTACCGATGTGAACGGCAACCCGCTGCTGCTGAACAACACCGACTATTCCGTGCGGGTGCGCATCGCGCGCAGCGGCGGCCTAACCGCGGGCACGCTGCGGGTAAATGCCTTCAGTCCCACGGCCGGGCAGATCGCCACGGGGATTGCCGTTGCCGCCACTCAACTGACCACGGCTTACGCGGAGTTCACGGCCGATTTATTTGCGCCGCAGCCTGCGCTGCCCGCGGATCTCACTCTGCGCGTATACGCGGACGGTATTCCGGCGCCGAGCGGCGAATCGTTCTACGTGGATTGCATCGAAGTGTTCCCCACCAATGCGGCGCAGAACGCATCGCTCGTGCGCGCATCTTCCACCGAGGAGCCGGAAAGTTACGACGGTGTCACCGGCATCCTGAACATAGCGGAAAATAACGGTCAGGGAATCCGCGCTGCTTTCACGCTGCGCAACAATTTGTATTTCGCGAAGGAGCGCTCGCTGTACGTCACAGCCACCGACGGCGTGAACGAGCCGGCGCTGTGGCAAGTGGCGGAAGTGTCCAACAAAGTGGGCACTCCTTCAGCGCATGGCGTCGGCTACGGCGAAGAATGGGTGGTGATCGCCGGACGTTCGGGACTTTATTATTTCGACGGCAGCGAACCCGTGAAGCTCTCGCAGGAAATCCAGCCCACATGGGACGCGATTAACTGGCAATATGGCCAGCGCCTGTGGGTGCAGGTGGATACGCAGCACAAACGCATTCTGGTGGGCGTGCCGATGGGTTCGGCCACGCAGCCCAGCCAGATTCTGGTGCTGGATTATACCGAGGGCTTGCAGGATCCGCTGGTAGCCGTGCTCACCACTCCAGAACGCGGAAGGAAATGGGCCACGTGGACGATCGCCGCGAATTGCTGCGGCTTGATCGAGCGCTCCACTGGAGTCGCGCAAATATTTCTTGGCTCCAATAATTCCAGCGGGAAAATTTATTCGCCGGTGGAAGGGCAGTATTCGGATGACGGCGCGGCCATCAATTCGTTTTACTCCACTGCGTTTCTGGCGGCGACGGGCCTCAGCGGCAGAAATTTGTTCGGCTACCTCACCGCGTACGTGCAGGGCGCTGGGTCGCTGGCGCTTTCGGCGATTTCGCCTGGCGGCGTGTCGGCGGCTTCGCTCGGCGCGTGGACGCTGGGCGCGCCCGCCTCGCGCGACATGGAGCAGTTCACCAACGTGTTGGCCGAGCGCGTCTCGTATCAGCTGGGCACCAACGCCGTCGGCGCCTGGTTCGCACTCACCAAGCTGGTCCCCTGGGCCAAGCCCGACCCCTTCGCCATCGTCCGCGGCACGAATTAAATTCGTGAATTGTCCGCAGGCGCGTCGGGATCGAATGAGCGGCGTATCGCGAGACTGACTTCACGCATGCGGCGGTCCGATAGAGGACGGTTCAAGCGTTCGATGAGCCGCGACTTCATTAAAGGTTGCAGCAGATCACCGCGCAGATAGGACGGGCCGGGCAGGCCGGTTTCACCCGCCGCGAATTCGATAATCGTCGGAGCCACCGCTGGTTTGCTGCCGAAGGGAACTGCCAGAACGGAGTGCGCGCGCGGGCTTTGATTTCGAGCATCGAGAGAAACGATCACCACCCAATGACGTTGCGGAGGTTCGCCCGTGTTGGCGACCCAGATTTCGCCGCGTCGCGGGGATGGACTACTCATCGACATTTACTTCGTTTGCATTGGCTTCGAATGCCGCAGACAGGCTGTTCTCTTCGTCGATGGCCGCATCCGAGGCGCTGTCGTAGTACCGGGCCGTGGCCCGTGCGAGCTCCCGCCTGTTTTCCAGGCGGCGAAACTCGCTGAGCACGAGGTCAACCGCTTGCGCGAGGTTTGCGGCCTTGCCCGCACGGATCAGACTGCGGAGAAATGCGTAGCCTTCTGGTGAGATTGTTGTGGAGATCTTCTTACGCCGCGCCATTTTGTAACTCCCTGTAGGCAGCAACCTTAGCTTACCACAAACCGTCGATGACAGAGGTATAGATGACACTCGGTAGGACATCGTATAGGACACGACGTCATCCGAAATGGCTGAGGACTGGACCGCTTCATCTGGTGAAGTTTCCGGAGTCGGCTTAGTGCTCAACGTTCCCCAAATCGAAGCGCTGCGCAAAGAAAACCCGCATCTGTACGAAGCGCTGACGCGCATCGCGCAAGCCTCGCTGGGCCCGAACCAGGGCTGGAGCCTGGACAATCAGATCACCGACGGCGTGGATTATTCGCGCGTCACGTCCGGCGCGGTGACGGCGGGGAAGATCGACCCCACCAAGAGCGGCGTGCTGATGAAAGGCTCGGTGCCGCCGACGTGGTCGGGCGCGTTCACCTACATTTCCGCCACTTCCACGATCACATGGAGTTGGTCCGCGCTGGCCATATCGCGCGCCGACGGCACCACGACGCCGGTCGCCAACGGCTCGCTCACCGTTACCGGCCTCACTCCCGGCACCACATATTATTTTTACCCTTACTGGGACGATTCCGCTCTGGCGCTCGCATGGGTCGGCGGCCTCGCCAGCAGCGCAGGCACGCCAGCGAACGCGTTCACGGCCAAGACCAACGCGGCGGCGCAGCAACAGTCGCTGCAAGGGCTGATACCGCTATCGCAGGGCGCGATGATCGCGGCTACGACGACATCCGGCGCGGGCGGCGGTTCGGGCGGCGGCAGCGGAAGCTGTCTGCGCGCCGGGACGATGGTGCTCACGCAGGAACGCGGCACGGTGCCGATCGAATCCTGCAAACCCGGAGAACACCTGCGCTGCCCGGGCACGGCGGCCGGCGAGGGCTGGACGCGCCTGGCACGACTGGAAGTTCGCGACGCGGACACCTTCATCCGCCTGCATTTTTCCAACGAAGAATCGCTGGACGTGACGCCGCACCACATCTTCACGCTCGCGGATGGCTCGCCGATGCGCGCCGAACGCCTATGCTTGTCCGACATACTGGTCGGCCGCTTCGGGCGCCTCACGCTGCGGAAAATTGAAGCTCTCTCCGAGGATTCGCACAAAGTCACCGTGAGCTGCGAGCCGATCCATCAGTTCTATGCGGGCCGTCACGCGGCATCGGTGCTGACGCACAATTACACGTTCAGCTCGTAGCGTAGCGCCAGCGTCCCGCTGGCGATTTCCAATAATACGGCTAGCAGCAAAGAGCCGGAGAGACGCCGGCGCTACCTACAGCGTCAACGCATCCGGCGCCGTCATGCTTCGCGCGATGTCCGCAGAGTCATTCCATGACCGGAAAAGCCTATTACCTCACAACGCTCGGTGCTTTGCAGCGCCACTCCGCGCGGCTGAACACCTCGCATTGGCTGGCTCTAGTGCCCAGCGGTGAGCCAGTTCCAGCGATCTGTGAACCGGATTCCGCCGCAATGGCGTTGCCCGAAACTGCCCAGATTCTCGCGCTGATTGAAGCCGACGAAGGCGCGCACCTGGCGCTCGAAGACGACGCAGACTTCCAGGCGCTGCCGCATCCCCTGGCGCAGCGTTCGATCTCGCCAGAAGCCCAGGCAGCTCTCGCAGCGTACGGTGTCGCGCCCGGCGCGACCACTTTCGACGCGGCGGAAACGGTGGCGCAATTTCACCCGCTGCTCCGTCATCGCGTGTTCTAGGAAAATGCTTATACGCGCCTACACGGAAGCGGATCTGGAACCGCTAAGACGGATGCATGCCCGGCAGGGGTTCGATTACGCTTTCCCGGATTTGCGCGACCCGATTTTTGTATCGAAGCTGGTGCTGGAAAACGATGCTGGGCGCGTGGTGATGGCTTCGCTGGCGCGCTTGACGTGCGAAATGTATTTGCTGGTGGATCGTGAACGCTGAGAATTGCGCGCAGGATAATTCCCGCGACGCAACGAAACCGCTTTCCAGCCGCGGATTAGACGCTGCAGCAAGGGCAGGGAAGCCGCGGGAACGTTACAGGCAAATGCTCGCGTTGCATCAAGCTTGTGAACAGGATCTGCTCGCTCGCGGCCTCGATGACGCGCACGCGTGGCTCCCGCCGTCCATCGCCAAGCGCTTCGGACGCAGACTCGCGAGCCTGGGCTGGGTTCGCGACGATGCGTGGACGCCTTACTGCTTCCGCCTGCGCGCGATTCACCGAATAGCAGCTCGTCGCAGGCGTTGCTCCCTGATCATGCATGAAAATGTTGTACCGGGCCCGGACTAACTGGAACGCATCACAAATTCCTTGCCCTGTAGTGCAGTTTCACTCCGAAACGTTTCAAGATTACCGAAAATAATTCGCCTGAAAATAATTCGAGGGAGGAAACCTATGTCCCGCGGAGCACAGCAGACCACGCGCAATCTGAGCGACCAGCAACTCGCGCAGCAGAATCAGATGATCTCGCAGGAAAATCAGTCGGACACGCAGGATCGCTCGCTGCTGATGCCCACGATTCAGAGCCTGCTGAATAGCCAGGGCTACACGCCAAAACAGCAATCGGCCATCACCCAGCAGAGCATGGGCGCGGCGAACACCGCCTTTGACGCGTTGCGCGAACGAGCCGCGAATCGCACCGCCGCCACGAATAATTCCGCCGGCTACGGCGACCTCACAGCGCAGCTCGGCCGCCAGCAGGCGCAGACCGACGCGTCGCAAGCACAGCAAAACCAGATCGCTTTCGCGAACCAGCAATTGAAAGAGCAGCTCGCGGGACTGAGTGCGCTGGGCCAGACCTACGGCGTGGACACAAATCTCTTGGGCAAGGCCATGGGAGTGCCGTCGGAGCTGCTCGGCGTGCGCCAACGCGCGTCCACCGGATCATCCACCGCCGGACTGAGCGGAATGTTGGGCCTGGGCAGCAGCATCGCGTCCTTGTTTGGGTAGTTGTTTGGGTAGTTGTTCGGGCAGTGCTTCGGGTAGTCGCTCGAGTTGCTGCCTCACCGTTGGCGCCGTCGAAGTGCGCCACAATAACATGCCGATTCATTCATGGGGATCGCCACGATCATGCGCGAACTAATCGATCCCTACTGGTGGACGGTGGCGCTTACCTCGCTGGTGCAATTCGTACTGTTCCTGCGTTGGCTGTACCGGCGCATTCGCAACGACGAAATGACGCGCACCTTCGTCGAGGATATGGCCACCAGCCATTTGCCGCACATTTACCGGCTGCTGGAGCAGTTGAACGACGAGAAGGGAATTGAAACGCCGCAGGAACCGCCCATTCGCTGGGTGGATTTGAATGGTCCCCACCGCTGAATTCATCGCTCTCACGCGCGCCATCGCGTCCGCACACGAATTGGATCCGGCGCTGGTGTGCGCGGTGGTGGAGCAGGAATCCGCGTGGGACTCGCACGCGATGCGCTACGAGCCGGGATTTCGCGCTCGTTACGTCGCGCCGTTGCGGCTGCCACCCACCGAAGAAATTGCTCGTTCGATTTCCTGGGGATTGCTGCAGGTGATGGGCCAGGTGGCGCGCGAACACGGATTCGAAGAAAAATTTCTCAGCGCGCTGTGCGATCCGGCGGCGGGTTTGCAGATTGGCTGCATGGTGCTCGCGGCGAAGTTGGCCGCCGCAGCTGGCAACGTGCCGCGCGGCCTGGCGCTGTGGAACGGTGGCGCGAATTCCGACTACGCTGCGCAAGTGCTGGCCCGCGTCGCGCGTTACAGGTAACGCGGATTACAAAATTGGGTGCAAATGGTCTGGAACCTCACCGATTTTCGCGCGTGGTGGACGTCTTCGGCGCGCTATCACTGGCTGCGCGCCGTTCGCCTGCGTCCCGCGCGCGACTACACCAATTTCGGCGATCTGCGTTAACGCCGGGCCGCACCTGCAGTCTTTGCATTTTCAATTCAAGGAGCTATCCAACATGAAAACGAATCGCACATCCGTCAGCAAATTCGGCGGAGTGGCGCTTATCGCCCTCGCGCTCTTGGCGCAATTGATGACGGCGGTTGTCGCCCACGCCGCATCGGTTACTTTGAACTGGTCCTTCAATTACACCGTGGACCCGGTCTGCACCGCTACCGTAACGAAAAACTGCGTCACCGGCTTCGAGTACGGCACCACGCCCGACGGCGGCATCACGCTGGTAAAAATCGGCGTCGCCGCAAATCCCGCGACCACTGCGCCAGCGGCGCCACCAGCGTCAGCGTGCAATTCACGCAAGGCCCGCCGTTCGGCGCGGTCGTTTTCTACGCCCGCACCATGGCCCTTGATCCCAACGGCAACGTAGTCTATTCCACCGTAGCGGTCGCGCCCGCCGCGCAACTCACCCCGGCGTCGCCGTCCAATCTGGTGATCACGGTAAAGTAAGCAGGTTCATGCGGCGGTTCTGAAGAGGCGTATCGGAAGTCGGGCGAATCACTGCACCGTAACCGTAACAGTGCGCGTGCTGCGCCCAAACTCATTCGTGGCATTCAGTGTGTAGGTCGTAGTCTGCGACGGCGTGACGACCACGCTGTTTCCACGTATCGCACCGACCTGCGGCGTCACGTTAAAGTATGAAGCACCCGTGACGTTCCACGTGAGCGTCACGTTCGTGCCAGCAGTTACAGTTGTGGGACTGGCGGTGAAGCTCGCGATCGAAGGCACAGCGCCTGTAGGCAGATTGGATTGCGTATAGATCGGATTCATCTGCACCACTTCGAAATCCGCCGCGGTAATCTGACCCAGGTTATGTAAGTCGTTATTGTCCCAGCGATTGTCCGGCGCGCCGCTGATGTACATGTTCGAACCGTTGTCCGCCATGATCATGCCGTACTGCTGCAGCGCGGTGAGAATCACCTGGTTCGTCGCGGAGAATCCGGAAATATTGAAGCTGGATTTCAGTCGCAGGCGCATGCCCATCGGTGCAGCGTTGGCGTTCGAGGTGGTCGAAGCCCAGTGCGATGCAGGCGGCACAAACGCGGCGCGGCTATTCTGCAACGTGAAACGCAGCGCGTGCTTGATTGCGCCGCTGGCTACTTCGTCATAGCGCGCGAGGCCCGCAAATATCGAAAGCCCCGCAGCGTCTGCCGAAGTCCAGGTGAGCGGCCGTTGCCCGTCAGCGAGTAAATCCCAAACGGCCGCGGAACCGGCGTTCCAGGTGCCGTCGCTCTGCGGATAGGAACTGTACAGCTCGTACAGCCAACAATTGCGTGTTGTCGAGCACTAGCACGTGGCGATCGCCGCTGCCGGGATTCGGGTAGCCCTCGATCGGCGCGCTCGCCGGAACAGGCATCGGACCGGGATCGCTCTCATCGCCGTAAGCCGTGAAATTGATCACCACCGGCGCTTGCTGCGAGTCCACCACGATGTAGGGAATTCCGATGCTCGAGCCGTTGTATTCGCCCGAGCCAAAGTCCGGATGCACCGGATCGCTCGTACCGATGTAATTGATGATGGCGGCTGAATTCGGATCCACCGGCGCGCTCGCAATATTTTGATTCCACAAATTGTCTGCAGGGAAGGGCAAGAAGCCGTTAAGCGCGGCGCCTTGGCCCAGGCTCATCGCGCTGCACGCACTGGGTGGTGGCGGATTCCCGCCGGATTGCGAAGTTACCGTCACATTCACTGCAGCAGAATTGCTGCTTCCCGGATTCGGATTGCTCACGCTTACCGCAAATACCCCGGCAGAAGGCGCAGAACCCGTCGCAGTGAGTTGCGTCGCGGAAACATAGTGCGTACTGATCGCCGCGCCGCCGAACAGAACTTGCGCGCCGCTCACGAATTTGCTGCCGGTCAATGTAAGCGTGTATGCGCCGGACGTAAAAGTCCCAGGGCTCACATTGCTCAGCACCGGCGTCGCGTTCCACAGCGTCACGTCGCTGGTTCCTTTGGCGCTGGAATCCGCGGCAGACGTGGCGCTGATCGTGATCGGGTTTGGATTCGTCAGAGCAGCCGGAGCAGTGTAGGCGCCCGTGTTCGTTATCAGCCCGACCGTCGAATTTCCGCCGACGACACCATTGACCGACCAGGTCACGCTCTGATTCGTCGTACCGGTAACAGTGGCAGTGAAAGGCTGCGCCGCTCCCAAGCGAACGTTCGCAGCGGTCGGCGCGACATGCACGGCGATCTGCGGTGGTGGTGGCGTCGAGCCGCCAGTGGACTTCGTCGTTCCGGTGCAGCTTACGTGCACGAGGATGAACACGAGCACGAGCCCCAGGGAAACGCGTCGCATCTGTTTTCTCCGAGTGTTGTTAGCTGGTCGCAACGGTGCGCGTGCACTACTGCCCATGCGGGATGAACCCCTGCATAAATGATGCGCGTCAGCAGGCCCGCCAAACAACTGGACGAAGGTACAAATAAAGGGCAGTGGCGAAAGCTTTGCGAAGCGGAACGTAATTTGCCGGACGCGGATTCAGCGACGTGCTCAGCGCTCGCTCTCGAACGAACGGCGAGCCATCTCGTCATGAAAGTGCTTCGGATCGTCGCTGACTGCCGTGCACTCCGAATTGGCAGGGCATTGGCCTAACCGACGGCGATCCGTATCGGAAGCGAGTCACCGACCACTAATCAAGAGTCACTAATCACTTGTCACGGATCACTCCACCATGCGCAACACACTAGAAATCTCCGGAATCCTCCTCGCCGTGCTGCTCGCCGCCATGGCCTTCCATGCCTGGCTTACCGAGCACGACGATCGCTTGCGTCTGCAAGCCACCATCGCGACCCAAAAACAGGCGCTCGACGCCGCGGACGTACGCGAACGCGACCGAGCCGTCACGCTTAAAGACACCGTCGCACAAATCGACGCCCTGAAGCGCGCGACGCAAACCCCCGCGCAGGTCGTGCGCGATTTGCCGAAAGTACCTGCCGCTCCCTCAGCCCATCACGCTTTCGTCACCAGAAAGCGCATCGCCCGCAGCTCAGCAGGGGACTGCGAAGTCCGAAGCCATCCTGTGCGCTGGAAAGAAGGGATGCCCTTCGCCAGCCGCCCCTTCCATCGCCGCGCTCTCGGCATCAGGTTCGCAGGCGCCCGAATCCCCTACGCCCCCCGCGCAAGCAAATCAATCAGAACTCCCCGACGCTCCCACCGCGCGGATTCCCGCCGCCGATCTTAAGCCGCTCTTCGATTACGTGCAGGATTGCCGTTCCTGCCAGGCGCAACTGGCTGCCGCCAAACAAGACTCCGCCGACAACGCCAAAAAACTCACGGCCCTTACCCGCGAACGCGACGCGGCTCTCACGACGGCCAAAGGCGGCACGTTCTGGCAGCGGCTGCATCGCAACGCGCTGTGGTTCGTAATCGGCGCAGGCGCCGGAGCAGCCGCGGTCTGCGGCACAGGCCACTGCCGCTAATGCGAGCCGGCGCGACCCGCGAATAGGGAACTCGGGACGCCGGCAACCCCCAGCCGGCTACGATCTATTCCGCCGCCGCGCCTCGAGTTGGCGACCAGCTGAAACTCCTGTCGTCCCCGCGATCCCTCAAAGGCTCGATCCCGCACCACCCCAACCGCACGACCGACGTCAACCCGAGTTGAATCCAACACGCCTCGCCACGAGACTTGCCGCAGGATCATTTTCATCGCACTTTTACCCAAGCCGCAACCATGCCGACTCTCGCGCCCATCGCTGTTTCTCGTTCCAACGCTTCTGCAGTCTTGGCCTGGTGGCGGGTGGAAGCAATGTCTAGCGAAGCATTTCACGCATCCTTACTACACGGCCTCGACTTGACAGCAGCTGTGATCGAAGCACCCGCCGATCAGTCGCTCGTACTGCTACATACCCATCGTCGATAGGGAACTTGCGGAAAACCGTTTCGTTGCCATACCGCCGGCCCGGGGCCCGACGTACCCTTGCATCTGTCTCCGCTGACGCAATTTCGCCAAGGCAGTTGCCGCGGAAACCACGCCGTCGAGAAGCGCTAGCGAGGCACCCGCAGTACATTTGCTCATGCCGTCAATGACGCAGCTTCGCGAGGGCAGCTGCCGCGGAAACCACGCCGTCGCGAAAGTTCTAGCCAGACACCTAACGTACCGTTGCTGGTGTCTTCACTGACGCAGTTTGGCGAGGGCGGCTGCCGCGGAAACCGCGCCGTCGCCAAAGTGTTAGCGCGACACTCGCCGCGACTCCGCGAGGTGCTTGCAGCCACACAAACTGCCACATACCCTGGCGCGGGACTGATCGTCCATCTGCCGTCAAGCCCCTGCGCCGATTTGATCAAGACTTCCCGGAAGCTCCTCGCCCACGTACTCGCACTGTTTTCGGTCGAAGGTGCACCGACTCTCACCGTATGACCAGCCGCAGGAGTCGCGGCGCCCAATCCGCGCGAGTCAGCAACCGCCGCATCTAAGGGGAGTCGCGAGCCGAACCAAGTTTAGAAAACCTCCGTCTCGTCACACTGTAACTGGGACCGTGCCGGGCCATGCTTCACTCACAACCGTCGAGTCAAGCTGGGTAGTTCTCGACGGCCGCACTATGGTCCCCGTTCGATTGAGCCGCCCAAGATGCGTCGCATCCTTCGATGGCGATCACACTCGCTTCAACCATTCGAACTTCGACTCCAACCCCGTGCCCCCTGAGACAGTTCCCAATACGAAATTCTCCCTGTTCCCCACGTGCCCCCGCCCCCGCCGTCCAATTCATCGCTTTATCCTTGACTTCCGGGAATGAGTATTATGTTTGGTGAGAATTGAGCGAATGAAGTTGGCCCCGAGGCGGTGGGTTGGAGGGTGTACGTTAGGTGCGAGATGGCGAGGATGTGGGCCGGCGGTCACCTTGCCAGCGTTGGCTGCGCTTGCGATTTTGAGATCAGGGGAAGTGTTGGGATGCTGATCGAGTGACGCGGGGATAGAAAGCTTGGCTTCACGGGTGTTTATTGTGGCTAGGGATTTTTTAGCTTTGGCATAGCGCGATGCGGCGAAATCTTGACGGGACGGATTTAGGTCGGTTGGTTACGTCGTTCGGGCAGCGTGAAAACGCGCTTGTGGCGCGAGTGTCTACGCCGACTTGTGCTCTGTTTGTCAGCGGGCGCGAGCTCATCCTGCAATTTGCGGTGACCGTATCAGGGATTGCAGTCGTGTGGCTTCCGCACATCGGCTGCTTTGGTGCATTCGGCGCGTTCTGACACTCGGTCCTTCGTTATTTGCTGGCTCTGCTTGCCGATATATAACATTTGCGTGAGGGGTGTGCTTGCTTGGTTCGGAGTGTGGCTAGTTGGTGTGGGCCACGGCTTGGGCGGGGTGGCTGGACGAGGTGGAAAGCTCGTACTTGATGTACTGCTCAAGGGTGGCTTTGTCGCCGCCCACCAACGGATGGCCGTTCACGAAGGACGTAGGAGTACTCGTGATGCTGAGCGATTCCCCTTCGCGGTGGCTGGCGTCCACGGCGGCTTTCGCCTCGGGCGCGGACATGCAGGCTTTGAAGGCGTCAGCGTCCAGGCCAGCTTGCGTGGCATAGGCGACCAATTTCTCCCAGATATTCTCGGCGGAGAGCAAGCCTTGCTCGGCGAATATCGCTTCCTGCACAGGCGTGTAGGCCTTGGGCGATTGCATAAAGGCGCAGCGGGCGCCGATTGCCGCGCTTTCAGCCCAGGGATGGATCTGAGTTAGGGGAAAATCTTTGTAAACGAAACGGACCTGCGGGTACTGAGGTATGACAGAAGCGAGAATGGTTGCGAGTTCACGACAGTGAGGGCACTGGAAATCGCTGAAAACGACCACGGTAACGCGTGCGTCGGCGGGGCCGACGGACGGATTTCCCGCGATATTGAGCTTGGAGAGATTATCGGCGTAGGGGTTCGCAGCGATATCAAACATTTCGCCGCGAAGGAAGGTCTTGCCGTCTTTGCTGACGAATACGGTGCCCTTGTCGGTTTGTCCGTTTACAGTTACCTCGATGGGGACGAGGTAGAAATACGAGGAGGGCGATGGTGCGAGCGGGCCAACCTTCACGTTGAAATCAGGGCCCCACGCGAAGAGATCGCGCACGAAGACCTCGGTACTTTTCAGTAGTTGCGCTTGATCAGCGGATGGAGGTGTAGCCGGCGATGCAGCCGGGGCGGACTGCGCGTCAGTAACTGCCGCTACGGCAAATACCAGCACGCTCATCAGCAACAAGGACCAGCGATTCATCTGTCAGCTCCGTGTATTGATACGCACCGGCGGCAGGCATAAGTGCGACTGCAAGTGCGCTTGACGCCCGCAAAAGCGCTGAGATTGTAATTCTTCAGTGGGATGCAAAAAAGTGAATTTAATTGATCGTGTCACAGCATCAGACCGAGAATTTCTGAGCGAGGGGGAAGCGGCGGCCGACGCTGAAGGCTTTGGAGGTGACTTTGAGGCCTGGAGGGGCTTGCTTGCGCTTGTATTCGTTCTGGTCCACGCGCAGTGCGACGGAGCGCACCAGGTCGAGCGGGAGATTATAGTGATCGGCGATTTCTTCGGGACTGCGCACGTCTTCGACATAGGCTTTCAGGATGCGGTCGAGGATGGCATAGTCCGGCAGGGTATCCTGATCTTTTTGATTGGGCCGCAGCTCCGCAGAGGGCGGCTTGAGTAGGGTTTCGCGAGGGATCAGTTCCCTCTTGCGATTCACGAATTTGGATAGTTCATAGACCACGGTTTTGGGAACGTCGGAAATTACCGCCAGGCCGCCGGCCATGTCACCGTATAACGTGCAATACCCTACCGCCATTTCGGATTTGTTTCCGGTGCTGAGGACCAGCGAGCCGAATTTATTGGACAGCGCCATCAGGAAATTGCCGCGAATGCGCGCCTGGATGTTTTCCTCGGTGACGTCCTCGGGCCGCCCCGCGAAACCAGCTGCGAGAGTATGGCGGTAGCTGGCAAAGGCGTCGGTGATGGGCAGCGTAAGGAATTCGATGCCGAGATTTTCCGCCAGTTGTTCGGCGTCCCGGAAGCTGCCTTCCGAAGAATAGGGACCGGGCATGGCCACGCCGGTGACGTTCTGAGGTCCAAGGGCTTCGACGGCGATGGCGGCCACAAGGGCCGAGTCGATTCCGCCGCTGAGTCCGACGACGACCTTGCGGAAGCCGCATTTGCGGACGTAATCGCGCGTGCCGATCACCAGGGCGCCGAAGGCGGCTTCGTGCTCGTCCTCGATTAAGGGTCGGATATCGCCTTGACCGGTAACGCTGTCAAATAGCACCAAGTCTTCTTCGAAGGATTTGGCGCGCGCGGCGACGCGGCCATCGGGCATGAAGGCGACGCTGGAGCCGTCGAAAATCAGGCTATCGTTGCCGCCGACCTGATTGACGTACACGACCGGGACGCGATGTTCGCGGGCGATGGTTTGCAGCATGTCGTGGCGGAGCGAGCGCTTGTCGATTGTGTAGGGTGATGAGGAAAGATTCAGGAGCAGGGTACTTCCCTTCCCGACAATTTCGGCGACGGGATCGCGATCGTAGAGCCGGTAGGGCCAGAAGCGTTCGTCGTTCCAGCAGTCTTCGCAAATGGTGATGCCGAGTTGTTCGGCGTTGAAGGGGAAAACCAGCTGGCTGCTCGCGGGCTGAAAGTAGCGCGATTCGTCGAAGACATCGTAGGTGGGCAGAAGCATTTTGCGCTGCTCGAAGAGAATTTGGCCGTCGGCGATGAGCGCGGCGGAATTCGCGACGGGCTTGCCGGTCTTGTCCATGGCATCGCCCACGAAGCCGACTAGTGACGGGAGCGGGATCGCTTTGGCGAGGCGCACCAGTTCCTGCTGGTTGCGCTCGACGAAGGAGGGGCGCTCGACGAGATCTTGCGGTGGGTAGCCGCAGACGCAGAGTTCGGAGAAGACGGCGAGTTCGGCGCCGCGGGATTTGGCGTCGGCGGCAAGTTCGAGGATGCGTTTGGAATTGCCTTCGAAGTCGCCGACGGTGGGATTGAACTGGGCTAGGGCGATTTTCATGAGCGGTGGTTGGGGTGCGCGATGGGCATCGTGTTTGTGGTCCTCAGGTGCGCGAGCGGGTGATTCGTTTCTGAAATCAAGGCGCGTCGCCAGTGGCGCACTGAAGTGCGCCGCTACGAAAAGCAAGTCGAAGGCAACACCAACGGCAACGGCTGCCCGGTCCCAAAAAGCGGGACCGGCCGCTACAAATTCAAGTTCAAAGACAACAGAGGCGGCGGGACGCCGGCTCTACGAAGTGCGGCTGGCGGGCAAAAAAAACTCCCGAAGGATAAATCCCTCGGGAGTGATGCTCGTCCGCACAGAAGCGAAGTCAGGTCAGGCGGAGCGCTGTTAACGGCGCAGCGAGCGCGATTAGACGCTAAAGGAGCTGCCGCAGCCGCAAGTGCTCTTGACGTTCGGGTTATTGAACTTGAAGCCCGAACCCTCGACTGTCTCGATGTAATCAATCTGCACACCGTCGAGATACATTTCGCTCATCTGATCGACGAGAACCTTCAGGCCATCGAATTCATATACGTTGTCGCTATTCTGGTTGACCTGGTTCTCGAAAGCCATGTGATAGCTGAAACCCGAGCAGCCTCCGCCCACGACGGCCACGCGCAGGCCCGTCGGCGAGGGATTTTGCTGCGTCAGGATTTCCTTCACTTTGGTTATGGCTACTGGTGTTAACTGGACCATTCTGGATTCCTCCACAAATGCCCGGGTCAGGCCCGGGCCACAATTCCATATGCATTATATCAGATTCCGGGAGGCAAGGAACGGTTGCGAGAGATTTGAGGTTAGTTAGTTGGGAACGCACGCCTTAGCAGCAGGGGTCAAAGGCATCACAGAGCAACACTGATAAAAGCACCCAGATACGGGCAATTGCTCCCCTGCGTGCGCGAGCCGCTTATCAATCAAGAATCGGGGCGGCGGGCTGGCGTGTACAAGCTGCGGGGATTCCCCTAAAATGAGAAGCGACGATGAAACATACAATCACTTTGATTCCTGGCGACGGGATTGGCCCGGAAGTATCCCACGCAGTTCAACAAATAATTGGGGCGGCGGGTGTGGATATCGTGTGGGAGGAAATTCCAGCGCGCGCGGAGATCGAGCGGCGCGGGCAGGATTTCATGCAGGCTGGCGTGCTGGAATCCATCCACAAGAACCGCGTGGCGTTGAAGGGGCCGCTGGCGACGGCGTCGGTGGGCGGGCCGCCGAGTATTAACGTGGGGCTGCGCAAGGCGCTGGATTTGTATGCCAACGTGCGGCCGGTAAAGAACCTGGAAGGCGTGCAGTCGCGGTTTCTGGGTGTGGACATCGTACTGATCCGCGAGAATACCGAGGACCTTTACGCGGGGTTGGAGCACACGGTGGTTCCCGGCGTGGTGGAGAGCCTGAAAATTATTACGGAAAAGGCTTCGACGCGCGTGGCGAAATTCGCGTTTGAATTTGCGCGGAAATATGGGCGCAAGAAGATTCACGCGATTCACAAAGCGAACATCATGAAATTGTCGGATGGATTGTTTCTGACTTCGGTGCGCAAGGTGGCGGAAAATTATCCGGACATCGAGTACAAGGAATTGATTGTTGATAACGCGTGCATGCAGATGGTGATCAATCCGCACCAGTTTGACATGCTGCTGCTGACAAATTTGTATGGCGACATCATGAGCGATCTGGCGGCGGGGTTGGTCGGAGGGCTGGGAGTGGTGCCGAGCGGAAATATGGGCGAGAAGGTGGCGATCTTCGAGGCGGTGCATGGGACGGCGCCGGATATTGCCGGCAAGGGGATTGCGAATCCTACGGCGCTGCTGATGAGCGCGATTTTGATGTTGCGGCATGTGGACGAGATGGGGGCGGCGTCGAGGATTGAAGATGCTTTGCATCGGGTGTATCGAGAGGGCAAGACGTTGACGCGCGATGTGGGGGGGACGGCGTCTACTTCGGAGTTTACGGCGGGGGTGATTGGGGCGTTTGCGTGAGGGAGCGGAAGTCAAAAGATTTGACACAGAGGAGACAGAGGAAAGGCGGAGAAAAATCGGAGAAAGATAACTGCTTTTACCACGGAGACGCAGAGTGCGCAGAGAAAGGCGACGTCTTGACGTGGTTGACATCGTGGCAAGCTGGGGCGCAGCACGCAGCGCCGCGACCTTGGCTGACGCTTGGAAGCGGGGCTAGGGGTTACGATGGCGGAGCTTACCGCGGCGGTGATTGGTGCGTTTGCGTGAAGGTGTGGAGAAAGGCTAAATCGGGTATGCGGTGAGCGCGGGCCCTTCGAACCGGCACCGCCGGCTCTCAGGGCGAATCGCGCTGCAGCGCGCGGGCCCTTCGAACCGGCACCGCCGGTTCTCAGGGCGAATCGCGCTGCAGCGCGATTCGATTGACTTCCCCGCCCTGTGCGTTGAGAATGTGGGCGAGTTTGGCGATTTAACGGAGCGAATGTGACTGAATATACCCCGGCAGTGGCGCGATACGTGGACGGCGAGATCCAGAAGTGCGAGCCCATTTCCGAGGGGACGACGACGAAGCGGAAACGCAAGCCGCACATCGTAGCGGTGATCAACGAGATGTGCACGGGATGCTCGGGGTCGCCGGCGTGCGTGGAGTATTGTCCGGTGGCGGAGTGCATGTTCTGGGTGCCGGACGCGGATCATCCGCCGTTTGGGCGGATTCTGGTGGATCCGCTTTTGTGCATCGGGTGCAAGCTGTGCACGAGTAAGGGGCCGGATGGGTCGTTTCTGGAAGGCTGCCCTTGGGATGCGATTGATATGGTGCCGTTGGCGGAGTTTGAGGCGAAGTATGGGGCGATGCCGTATTAGGATCTTTCGTGGTTGAGGAAGTCAGAAGATTTAACACAGAGGTCACAGAGGAACGGCGGAGAAAAATCTGAGAAAGACAGGATTACCGCAGAGGCGCAGAGAAAGGCGAGTACTTCCGCAGAGAAATACTTCGGTTTGATTTTCTTCTTCGATTCGTGGGCCGCGTCACTACTCTTAGTTTCGCTTTCTGAATTTACGCGTATGGAATAGCTGCGTCTAACCCCCACGCCTCGAAAATTGAAACGCGAGACAACTTGGCTGTGATTGGGCGTCGTGATAATTCATTGGGGATGCGGCTTTTCGCGTTTGCGGCGGATTATACGGCACAGGCAAGATTGCCTATGCCACCAAGGCGCTAGCGGACTTTTCTGCAGTCGGCGCAGAGACCGCCGACTTCTGTGCGGGTTACGGTGATTTCGATGCCGCAGTCGCGGGAGATTTGACTCTTCAGCTGTTCGTACAGCTCGCTTTCGAATTCGCGGACTTTGCCGCAGCGGATGCAGGCGACGTGAATGTGGTCGCGCGGGCCGTGGCTTTCGTAGAAATGGCGGTCGCCGCGCAGATGCAGCAGGTCCAGCTCGTCAATCAGACCGTGGCGCTTCAGCAAATCCAGCGTGCGATAGACGGTGACGCGGGTGACGCGCGAATCGAGCTTCTGAGCGCGTTGCAAGATTTCGTCGGCATCGAGGTGGCGGCGGGCTGTGTCCATGACTTGCAGCAGGACGCGCCGTTGCCGTGTGAGGCGAATGCCGCGAGCGCCGAGTTCGCGTTCGAGATGGCCGGGGAGTTCGTGATTGATGCGCTCGCCGGTGGAGACGCGATGTGCTGGTGTGGCGGACATGGTGTCTAGGGAGATTATACCAAAAGGAGTCGAGGGCGCGAGGGGCGAGGAAAAATTTTACTTCGAGGGTAGAAAGAAAAGCCAAGCAGAGCTCACCGCAGAGATGCAGAACGCGCAAGAAAGGCAAAGGCGAAAGATTTTACACAGAGTGCACAGAGGAAAAGCGGAGAACACAGAGAAAGAAAGAGAGAGAAAGACAGAGAAAGACAGAAGAAAGAGCCCCGCGTGCCGCGGGCCCGCATGAAGCAAAGGCGCGGGCCTCGTTCCGCGAAATCACTCAGGGCACGGAGGCTGACGGCGCGCTCGCGAGGACGCGACATGCGCTGAACGAAGTTGAGCGATTAATGGTGGCTTTGGACGGCCTTCAGGATGTCGCTGTACATTACGAAGCCGAAGACAGCGAGCAGGAAGACCAGGCCGACCTGGACGAAGCGTTCTTTCACTGCGAGGCTGAGATCGCGGCGCAGAATGCCTTCGATTGCCAGCAACAGAATGTGGCCGCCGTCGAGAATCGGGATCGGCAGAAG
The DNA here is from genome assembly GCA_963742475.1 of uncultured Acidobacteriota bacterium. GTDB lineage: Bacteria > Acidobacteriota > Terriglobia > Acidiferrales > UBA7541 > Palsa-295. The sequence goes on from CAVULY010000004.1 coordinate 151,226, forward strand.
GTTCAGCAGGCCGAGGTTCAGACTGATGACTGCCATGAATCCGAGTAGGGTAGCGGGACCGCGCTTGGCAGCCTCGCCGGAAATGCGCGCGATGCCCACGGGACCTGCGAGCTGATGAAGCGAGACCTTGCCGCTGAAGAGTCCGACGAGAACCTGGCCGATCTGGCGGACGACTGACGCGGCGGACACGGTGGCGTCTTTGCCGGCTTCCAGAAACGACTGGCGCACGTAGTCTTCCTTCGCGCCTGAACCAACGCCGACCTGCCAGACGGGCTGGCCGTCCACGTCCATGCCCTGCATGGGAGTGATATCGAATCCGATTTGCTGGCCATCGCGAAGGATTTGGAACTGGACGGGGTGCCCGCCGGATGTGCGGACTCCATCCACGAGTTGCGGCCAGGTGATGACTGGCTTGCCGTTCATGCCGACGATGGTGTCGCCCGGGCGTAGTCCGGCGCGATCCGCGGGCGTGCCGGGCTCTACGTCGGCGATCACGGCAGGAAGCTGAGGATATCCGAGCACGCTATCCTGCGAGATGAGCTTTTCTGGAAAAGCGGCTGTGAGCGTTTGGCTGGCGCCGTTGCGCTGCACGGTGATGGCAACCGAACTTCCCGGCTTGGCCTTGGCTAGTTCCCCGTACACTTTTTCCCATGTGGGCGTGGGCACACCATTCAAGGCGGTGATGCGGTCGCCTGCCTGCACACCTGAGGCCGGCATGCTCAGCGGCACCGCTACTACGTCCGCGCTCTGGTGTTCATAGACGGGCGAAGGAATGCCAAGCCTCCAGAAGATGCCCCACAAGAGGACTAGAGCGAGGACGAAGTTCATGGCGGGCCCGGCGAGAGCGATCAGCACACGTTGCCAGCGCGGGACGCGAGAGGAATTCAAAGCCCGCGCCGGTACGTTCTTCCAGGGGATTGTCACCGGCCATGCGGACGTAACCGCCGAAAGGCAGCGCGCTGAGGCGGTAATCGGTGTCACCACGCTTCACGCCAAAGATGCGCGGGCCGAAGCCGAGAGAAAAGACGTCCACGCGGACGCCGCAAAGCTTGGCAGCCATGAAGTGGCCCCATTCGTGGACAAAAATCATGATGCCCAGGACGATGGTGACGGTGACGAGATCTACCAAGAAAGTATGCATAAGGCCTCAGAGTGTATTTTAGTGTTTTCCGCGCCTGACTTCGAGTTGGATTTCGAGGCGAGCGAGCCGGCGCGCTTCGGCGTCGGCGTGCAGCACGTCGGCGATGCTGTGCAGCGAAGTTCGAGGCATTTTTTCCAGCACACGCTCGATCACTGCTGCGATTCCCAGGAAAGGCAAGCGTTTCTCCAAAAATGCTGCTACGGCGATTTCATCCGCTGCGTTTAAGGCGCAAGGGAGAGGCCCGCCCTGCCGCGCGGCTTCTTTGGCCAGCGTGAGGCAGGGGAATTTCTTAGCGGGCACAGCGGCAAATTCCAGTTTTCGCAATGTGGACCAGTCCAGCGCACATCCATTGGACGGCACCCGCTCCGGATAGGTTAGCGCATATTGAATGGGCATGCGCATGTCCGTTGGGCCCAGTTGTGCCAGGATTGAACCATCCACAAATTCGACCATGGAGTGAATTGTGGACTGCGGATGGATGACGACGTGGATCTTGTCGAGACCCATGCCGAAGAGCCACTTGGCTTCGATCACTTCGAAGCCTTTGTTCATCAGCGTGGCGGAATCGATGGTAATGCGCTGGCCCATCTTCCAATTTGGATGCGCTAAAGCTTGTTTTGGTGTGATGCGCGCGAAGCGGGATATGGGCGTCTTGCGAAAGGGACCGCCGGACGCGGTGAGGATCAGGCGGCGGACTTCGCGAGGTTCGCCGGCGCGGAGGCATTGGTGGATGGCGTTGTGTTCGCTGTCTACCGGTAATAGCGCGATGCCAGTGCGGGCTACGGCGGCCATTACCACTTCGCCGGCGGCGACCAGGACTTCTTTATTGGCCAGCGCGATGTGTTTTCCGTGCTCGATGGCTTTGTAGGTGGCGGGAAGGCCGACGACACCGACTGCGGCGGAGACTACGATTTCGGCGTCATCGTGAGTTGCTACTCGTTCCATGCCTTCGGGGCCGAAGAGGATTTCGGGCTGCGGGTGATTCTTTCCGCGGGCGGCCTTCAGAGCTTCACACAATGATTTGGCGGCGGCTTCCGTGCCCATGGAGACGACTTGCGGGTTGCATTGCGCGACTTGTTCGGCAGCTAGTTGGACGTTGGAGCCTGCGGCGAGCGCGACGACCTGGAATTTTCCGGGATGGGCGGCGACGACGTCGAGGGTTTGGCGGCCGATAGAACCAGTGGAGCCGAGGATGGAGATTCGTTTCATTTGTTTGCGCGGATTATTTTATAGGGGATTGGGGCGGAATGCGAATTTCGGTTGGGAGGTGTTGCTACGGAGGTCAAAAGCTTTACCACAGAGAGCACGGAGGAAAGGCGGAGAAAAATCGGAGAACGACGACGTTTACCGCAGAGGCGCGGAGGGCGCAGAGAAAACCCAAGGCAACTGCTGCCCGGTTCGATGAGGCTGAACCGGCCGCTACAAAATCAACGGCAACGTCAACAACGCCCGCCTGAAAACAGGCGGCCGCTACAAAGTCAAAAGCAACGGCAACGGAGCCGGCGAGACGCCTGCCTACCGGCAGGCAGGCCGGCGCTACGACTACCACGGGAACCTTGGATTATTGGGAGCGGGCTAGCCACTGATAGAGGATCCAGACGACTGGGGCGGCTAGGATCAGGCTGTCAATGCGGTCGAGCATGCCGCCGTGGCCGGGGAGCAGGCCGCCGGAGTCCTTTACGGCGGCGCCGCGTTTGTAGGCGGATTCGATCAGGTCACCGGCTTGGCCGGCGATATTGGCGACGCCGGCGATGACGAGCAGCGTGACGACGTCCATCTGCATCCAGCGGGCGAACAGAACGGCGACGATCAAGGATGCGAGGACATTTCCCATCGCGCCTTCCCAGGTTTTCTTGGGGCTGAGCGCCGGAGCCATGGGAATGCGGCCAAGCGATTTTCCGACGAAATAGGCGAGCATATCTCCGGCCCACACCAGGACGAGGGTGAACAAGACCAACTGACGGCCGACGGGTTCGAGTTCGTCCAACCGCACGAGGTAGCTGAATGGCAGAGCGATAAAAAGCAGCGCGGCGGAGCTGATGGCGATTGCCGGGAGGATTTCGTGGAGCGGGCGCCTCGTCAGGAGGCCGAGCACCACGGAGCCAAAGAGAAATACGAGGAGCGCGGCTTCGACCGAGAGCGTGCCGCCTGCTGCGTCGCGGACCATGGAGACGCCGCCGGCAAAGGAATGTGTTTCGAGGCGCCCCAGCGAAAATTGCGCGTAGAAAATCAGCGCGGCGGAGAAGTAGGTCCATAGCTTAAATGCGCGCAAGCCGACGCGATCGCCGAGATTCAGGAATTCCACCAGCGCCAAAATTGCGACGATGGCGGCGATGCCGGTGAGCAGGACCGGCGGACCCCACCACACCAACGCGACGACGATGGGTATCAGGACGGCAGCTGTGGCGAGCCGTAGGAGCATGCGGCGTCAGCCCCGGCCTGATGTGTCGTTGGATTTGCGGACTGTAGCGTTGGCGAGCGCTGCCCTGCCCCGTTCACGCGCGGTGCCGAGGCCACCGTAACGGCGCTCGCGTTTTTGGAAATCGGCGAGGGCTTCGAGCAGACGAGCGCGCGAAAAATCTGGCCAGAGCGTTTCGGTGACGTACATTTCGGCGTAGGCGATCTGCCAGAGGAGAAAATTGCTGACGCGCATTTCGCCGCTGGTGCGGATCAGCAGATCGGGATCGGGCAGGCCGGCGGTGTAAAGATGCTCGGAGATGGTTTGTTCGTCAGCGCGGAAGGCGGACATGCCGTTTTCGCGGACCTGGTCGAGCATGGCGTTGAAGGCGTCAACTAATTCCGCGCGGCCGCCGTAATTCAGCGCGACGACCAGCTTCATGCCGGTGTTTTTTGCGGTGAGGCGCATGCCGGCTTCGATGTCTTTGCGCACCGCGTCGGGAAGCTGTTCGGAGCGGCCGATGACCAGCAGGCGGATATTATTTTTGTGGATGGCGGGGAGTTCGCGCTTCAGGTATTCGCGGAGCAGGCGCATCAGGAAATCAACTTCGGCTTGCGGGCGGCGCCAGTTTTCTAGGGAAAACGCGTAGAGCGTGAGGCACGGCAGTTTCAGGCGCGCGCTGGTTTCGATGATTTCGCGGGCGGCTTTTACTCCGGCGCGATGTCCGGCGATGCGAGGCAGATGGCGGCGCTGCGCCCAGCGTCCGTTGCCGTCCATGATGACGGCCAGGTGCTGGGGCAATTGCTTGATATCAATTTTATCGAGAAGGTCCGCTTCTTCGCGGTTGGCGGGTTTTAAGAGATCGGAAGCTTTCACTCGGATTCACTCGGGGGCACGCGGAGTGAAAAGCTAGCACAGGGTGGTGGTGGGTGCAAGGTGGGAGGAAGTCAAAAGATTTTACACAGAGAAAACAGAGGAAAGTCGGAGAAAAATCTGAGAAAGCAGAGGAGTATAGAGCAGAGAAAACTTAATGCAAAGAGGTGCCCGGTTCGATGAACCCGAACCGGCCGCTACAAATTTAAGAGCAACGGCAAATGTAGGGAGCCGACGAGACGTCGGCGCTACTAAGGCAACGGCGCTGGGCAGACGTCGTCACAAGCTGGGGCACGGCATGCCGTGCGCCTACCCCTGCGGCACAAATATTGCCGCTGTTGCGGAATGCGGCGTCATGGGGAGTGGATTAGGGTGCCGACCAGGCCGGCGCTGGAGGGTTGGGTGATCGCGGCGTAGACGAGGACCAGGGTGAGGATGATCATGATGATGCTCATAGCCCAGGCGACGAGGTTGAAACCCCATGTGTTGGTGTGTTCGCCCATCAGGTCGCGGCGGTTGATCAGGAGCAGGATGAAAATCAGGACGACGGGGAGCCAGACGCCGTTGGCGACCTGCGAGAGGACCAGAATTTTGAACAGCGGGGCGTTGGGCAGCAGGATGATGCCGCCGCCTACGATGATCAGGCCGGTGTAGAGACCGTAGAACGCGGGCGCTTCTTTCACTTTGTGGTCAATGCCTGCTTCGAAGCCGAGGCCTTCGCAAATTACGTGCGCGGTGGAAAGCGGCAGGATCGACGCCGCGAAGAGCGAGGCGTTGAGCAGGCCGAAGGCGAAGAGGTAGGCGGCGAAGCGTCCGGCGAGGGGGACGAGGGCTGCGGCGGCTTGTGCGGCGTCGTTGACGTCTATCATGCCGTTTTTATTGAGCGTGGCGGCGCAGCAGACGATGATGAAGAAGACGATCACCATGCAGGAGATGCTGCCGACCAGAACGTCGAGGCGGGCGTGTTTGTATTGTTTGGGCCCGACGCGTTTTTCGACGAAGCCTGCTTGCAGATAGAAGAATTGCCAGGGCGCGATGGTGGTACCGACCAGAGCAGTGAGCATCAGCAGATAGTCGGTGCTGTAATGCAGCGTGGGTGCGACGGTTTCTTTGGCGGCGACGAGCCAGTCCGGTTTAGCCAGAATCGCGGAGACCACGTACGAGAGATAGAAGCCGCAGGCAACCAGGAAAATCTTTTCGACTTGTCGATAGCTTCCCTTCACTACCAGCAGCCACACGGCGATGCCCGCCAGCGGAACGGAAATAAATTTGCTGACGCCGAAGATTTGCATGGACGCGGCGACGCCGGCAAATTCGGCCACGGTATTGCCCAAATCCACCGCCAGCGCGGCGACCATTACGAAGAAGGTGGAGCGGAAGCCGAATTCTTCGCGGATTAGGTCGGAGAGGCCTTTGCCGGTGACGACGCCCATGCGCGCGCACATTTCTTCGGAGACGTAGAGCGCGATGGTCATGGGGATGAGCGCCCAGAGGAGCGTGTAGCCGAAGTGGGCGCCTGCGCTGGTGTAGACGGTGATGCCGCCGGCGTCGTTGTCCACGTTGGAGGTGATCAGGCCGGGGCCGACGACGGCGAGGAAGAGGGCGAGACGGCGCCGGGTCATGCGCGTGCGGCGGAGGATGTTGGCGCCGCGGGATTTCCAGGTCGTGTGGTGGTGCGTTCCGAGTTGGTGAGTTGGTCGGTCATGCGAATCCGAAACCGAAGCAAGATGCCCGCTCTGCCGCGAAAGGCGTGCGGCAGAGCGGCCGCTACAAAGTCAAAGCTTTTCGCAACGCGCTGGCGGTCTGAAGCCCGCCGCTACGAAAACAAGCTGCTTGGTGCTAAATTTTTGCCCGCATGCGGCTGACAACGTCGTCCACGGTGATGTTGCCGATGGGGCGCTGGGCGCCATCTACCACTGTCAGGCTGCGCAAGTTGTACTTGTCGAATAATTCAAAAACATTTTTGTCGTGCTCGTCGGGCGTGACGAAAAGCAGCGGCTCGAAGGCCAGCTCGGCCATGCGCTGATCGGAATCGGAGAGCAGCAAGCGCGCGATGGGGACGGTGCCGGCCAGAGCAGCGTCCTTATTGATGAGGATTACGTTATCCACCTGGTCCGGGGAGAGCTCGTGGAAGCGAATGTAGTCCACCACTTCTCCACGCGTGGCTTCTTCGCCGACGACGACGATTTCTGTGTTCATCATGCCGCCGGCGGTGTTCTGCTCGAACTTGAGGAGGCTCTCGACTTCGTGAGCCTCGCGGTTTTCCATTTCCTCGAGGACTTCGTTCTTGGCTTCGGGCTCGAGGCTGGCGAGGATGTCCGCGGCGGCGTCCGGACTCATTTCTTCGATAATGTCCGCGGCGCGCTCGGGGTCGAGTTTTTCGACGACCTGAGTTTGCAGACGCTTGTCGAGTTCGGCGATGGTCTCGGCGGCGGTTTCTTCGTCGAGCGAGCCGATAATGCCCTGGCGCTCGTCGGGAGAAAGCTCTTCCATGATGTCGGCGAGGTCGGCGGGGTGCAGGGCTTCAAGCTTCTGGCTGGAAAGGCGCAGCTTCACGCGGCGCAGAGGATCGGGTTCGACGAGGTTCACGAACTCCCAGAGAATTTTGCGCGGCGGCAGCTTCAGCTGAATTTGCCGGATGGCCATGGGAGGCACGATGCCCTGCAAGAGGCGGCGGACGGCACCGGGAAGGCCGACGTCCACCTGGGTGATGCGCAGCTCGGTGTTGCCGTTGGTGCGCTGGTCGGAAAGATCGATGTCATTCACGCGGACGACTTTTCGACCGTTGGTGTCTATGATTTGCTGGTCGAGCAAGTCTTTTCCGACCGCGAGCCACGCTTCATTGGGGTGGTAGAGCGCGAGGGCCGATTCGTCGGTAGTCAGGCTGATTTTGCCGGGAGCGACGGAAGCGATCTGGTCGTAACGAGCCACCAAGGGGCGATATTGGCCGCGAGCCAGCAAGAGATGGGCGATCCGGTTGGTCTGGTCGGCAGGCTCGACGAACATTTCCTTCACGCGGCCCACGTAGTTGCCGAGCGAGTCGTAGGTCTCGGCGCCGATGATTTCGGTTGCGTGCAACATGAGTGCTCCTTCGTGGTACGTGCCGCAAGTTCAAGAACTGTACTTCAGCGGCTAAAGCCACGACCTACAAAGACTCCTGTCTCGCTACGATTGCCTTGCTGCTCCGAGCAAAAAAAATGCCCGGGACCGGCGAATGGAACCGGCCACGGGCGCGCAGAAATCGCCCTACGTTACTTCAGGCCGGGCCTCGCCTCCCTGTCCCCGCATAATTCGCAGGTCCAGCGAACCGATACCGATGGGGAAGTTCCCTGCCCTAGCCGAGCGTTCCCAAAGTGCCCGGCGAGGCGGTGACTTCCCGGTTCCGAATTGGACGGCAGCTCCATTGCGTTGTGCTTTGGTCCGAATTGACTAGTAAATGCAGATGGAAAGTTTGTCAAGCGAAGAGTGCGATTTCGAACGATTATTTTGCGCGAAAGAGCATATTTTTCGGGCGGATGCCGCGGCGGCGGCAATCGGCGGCGTATAAATCCCAATAGGTGGCGCGGAGGTAGTCGTTGCCGGTGAATCCTAGTTTGCGCGCGGCACGATCGATTGCTATCGGCGAGCCCTCGAGTTCGAGGATCGAGCCCACGGGTGTTTCGTCCAGGTCCAGATGCAGCGCCGGCAGGTGGAATGTGGTGCGATATTTGTCATAACGGAAGGCGGGGCGGAAGCCCAGCGCTGTGAGAGCGGCGATCCATTGCCGGGAGCTTTTGGCTACGACCAATTCGCGCTCGGCGCGTTCTTTGTAGCGCGGGCGTGTGTGGCTGCGTTTATTCGTGGGTGGATGGTGCGGCGGAGCCTTGACTGTGAGGATCACTCGTTCGCGGCGGTTGGCGGGGGCGTTGTTGTCTGCCGGGGTCTCAATGCGCAGGCGGAGGAGCATGCCGCGGCGGCGCAGGTCGGATTGAGGCGTGTCGTAGAGAGTGTTTTGTTCCAGGAGGCGGCCTTGGGATGCGGCACCCAGGGCGCGGATTTTGCGCAGGATTGTGGGAATGTCAGCGACGCGGAGCTTGATTTCGATTTCGCGGTTGGTTTTTCGGGGTTCGCGCACGCGACTAGTATAGAGCAGTCGCCCGACGCAGTGCGTTACGTGAGAGCGCTTCCGGGAGAGGGTGCGCAGAAAACCGGTGGCCAAGGCGCTGGCGTGGCAGCATAATCTATTTGTTACTCGCGTTCGCAGCTGGTGATTGCCCCGATCACGGTTGCGGAACGCGCGGCTAGCGTGCATGAACGAACCGACCACTCCCTTAATGCAGCAATATCATGCCGTGAAGAAGCAGCATCCGGCTGCATTGCTGCTCTTCCGCCTGGGGGATTTCTACGAGCTTTTCTACGACGACGCGGTGGTGGCTTCACGGCTGCTGCAAATCACGCTGACTGCGCGGAACAAAGAGAAGGGGCAGGCCGTGCCGATGTGCGGCGTCCCCTATCATGCGGCGGAAAATTACATCGCGCGGTTGATACGCGCCGGGCACAAAGTGGCGATCTGCGAGCAGATGGAAGTGCCGGGGCCGGGCAAGAAAATTGTGCGCCGTGAAGTGATTCGCGTGTTGACGCCGGGAACGGCGAGCGGCGCGGGATTGGTGGGAGCGAAAGAAAATAATTATCTGGCGGCGGTGGCGCGCAGCGTAGCGGTGGGAGCGGCGGCAGGTGCCACGGCCGGCACACGCGGAGGCGGCGGGCGCGTGGCGGAGCCGATGATTGGATTGGCGTTCGTGGACCTTTCCACGGGCGAGTTTCGCGCTACGGAATTTTCGGGCGACAAAGCGGAGGCACGTCTGCGCGATGAACTGGGCATTTTGCGGCCGCGCGAGGTGCTGCTGGCGCGCGCGGTGACTTTATTTCCTGTGACCATGCCGGCGGAAATGGATGGACTGGGCGCGGTGGAAACGCGGCTGGATGAATGGGTGTTCGAGGCCAATTACGCGACGCGCACGCTCGAACAACATTTTCGCGTGGCGACGCTCGAAGGTTTTGGGCTCAACGGGCATGCGCAGGCCACGGCCGCGGCTGGGGCACTGGTGCATTATCTGCGCGAGACATCGGCCATCGGCGCCCGCACTGCGGAAGATTCGGCGACGAATCCGTCGCTGCGTCCGGCGGGGGCCGGCCTCGAACATCTGGACCGCATCGCGTATTACGAGCAGCAGGACTCGATGATTCTGGATGCGGTGACGACGCGGAACCTGGAATTGGTGGAACCTTCGGCGGGGGATGACGCGTCCGCGACGCTGCTGAAAGCGATCGATGAAACTGCCACGGGCATGGGCGCGCGGCTGCTGCGTGGCTGGATTTTACGTCCGGAAATTTCTATGCGGGAAATCGAGGCGCGGCTCGAGGCGGTGGGCGAGCTGAAATCGCGGACGGTGGAGCGCGAGGAAATTCATAAGACGCTCGAGAGCATCCTCGACCTTGAACGGTTGACCAGCCGCGTGACACTGGGGGTGGCCTCGCCTCGCGATTTGCTGGCGCTGCGGCAATCGCTGGAGAAAATTCCGGCGCTGCGCGCGCTGCTGCTGCCTCTTGTGTCGTCGGAGCTGGACGCCAGCGGACCTGCGCCACCGCTGACGGGGATTCGGCTGGCTGCGCTGCGCGAACAGCTAGACGAAATGGCTGACGTGCGGGACATGATTGCGCGCGGAATCGCCGATGATCCTCCGGCGCTGCCGAGCGATCCGGGGGTTATTCGCCGCGGATTTAACGCGGAGCTGGATGAGTTGTACGACATTACGAAGCAGGGGCGGCAGATCATAGCGTCCATGGAGGAGCGGGAACGCAAACGGACCGGAATTGCATCGCTGAAAATTCGTTACAACCAGGTGTTCGGGTTCTATATCGAGATTTCCAAGGCGAATTTGCATTTGGCTCCCGCTGATTACGAGCGCAAGCAAACACTGGTGAACGCCGAGCGCTTCACTTCCACAGAATTGAAGGAGCACGAGCGGAAAGTACTGTCCGCTGAGGAACGCGTGCTGGAAATCGAGCGGCGGCTGTACGGCGAAATCCGCGAAGCGATCGCGCGGGAGGCGGCGCGCTTGCGGCGTGCGGCGGCGGCCATCGCACAACTGGACGTGCTGGTGAATTTCGCGCGCATTGCCGCGACGAGGAATTATACGCGGCCGGAATTTACCGAGACGACGCTCGGGAAAAAAGGAAGGCGTGGGCTGCTGATGATCGCGGGCGGGCGGCATCCGGTGATCGAGAAGTTGCTGGAGGAGCGCGGCGAGCGGTTTGTGCCCAACGATTTGTATCTGGACGACGAAGCGCAATTTTTGCTGCTGATTACCGGGCCGAACATGGGCGGAAAGTCCACTTACCTGCGGCAGGCGGCGTTGATTTCGATCTTGGCGCAGATGGGCTCGTTCGTTCCCGCGGCGCAGGCGAAGCTGCCGCTGCTGGACCGAGTGTTCACGCGGATCGGCGCGTCGGACAATTTGGCGCGCGGGCGGTCCACATTTCTGGTGGAGATGAGCGAGGTGGCGGCAATTTTGAATACGGCGACGGCCGCGAGTCTGGTGCTGTTGGATGAGGTGGGGCGAGGGACAGCGACATTCGACGGATTATCCATCGCATGGGCGGTGGTGGAAGCGCTCCATTCGGGCGCGCGGCCACGGACGCTATTTGCGACGCACTATCACGAGCTTACTGAATTGGAGCAGCTCTTGCCGGGAGTGAAGAATGTGCACGTCTCGGTGCAGGAGGCGGGCAACGAGATTATTTTCCTGCGGCGTGTGGAGCCGGGGAGCGCAAACAAGAGCTATGGGATTGAGGTGGCGCGGTTGGCGGGGTTGCCGAACGACGTGATTGCGCGGGCACGGGAAATATTGCGAAGGCATGAGCAGAGTGAGGAGAAATTGACGCAGGAGCTTTCACCGGGAGCGACGGCGGGCGGTCCGGCGGCGTTGGCGCAACAGACTAGTTTCGCGGCGATTGATGCGTCGGTGCTGGATGCGCTTCGTGCGGCGGATTTGAATAAATTGACTCCGCTGGAGGCGATGGTGCTTCTGGCAGCGTTGCAGAAGCAGCTTTCGTGACGGGAAGGGAAAGCCAACGTCAAAAGCCTTACACAGAGGAAACAGAGGAAGGCGGAGAAAAATCTGAGAAAGACAGGGCGACCGCAGAGACGCGGAGGGCGCAGAGAAAACCAAGCGCGGAGAAGATGATCGACAGAGGAACAGCATGCCCGGTTCGGTGAAACTGAACCGGCCGCTACAAAGGCAAGACTACCCAGATCGCGCCTCGGCGCAGCGCTGAGTGTGACAATGTGTAAACGCGGCGCGAATTGGGGGTTGTAAACGTCGGCGGTGGGCTTCTAGACTCAGCAGAGTGATGCGCGTACTGGGAATGATGTCAGGCACCTCTGCGGACGGCATTGACGTCGCGCTGGTGCGCATTTCGGGCGCGCCCCCTTCCCTTTCGATCAAATTCGAGGGCCATCATCACGTGCGGTTCCCTGCTCGGGTGCGCGACGCGATCCTGCGGCTCGCCAATGGCGGAGCGACGACGACCGCGGAAATCAGCCAGCTCAATTTTTTACTCGGCGAAGAATTTGGGGCAGCTGCTGTTGCTGCATGCAAACGATGGCGCGTGCCGCTGCGTCAAATTGGTTTGATTGGTTCACATGGCCAGACGATTTTTCATCAGGGCGTGCCAGCGCGATTTCTCGGCACGCGCAAGGTGGCGTCAACGCTGCAGATCGGCGAGCCGAGCATTATCGCGGCGCGGACGGGCATCACCACCATTGGCGATTTTCGGCCCGCGGGATATGGCCGCGGGCGGCCAAGGCGCACCGCTGGTGCCGTTCGTGGATTACCTGCTCTATCGCGATCGTAAGGTGGGGCGCGTGGCGCTGAATATCGGCGGAATCGCGAACGTCACCGTGATTCCAGTGGCGGCGTTGCCCGAAGACGTATTCGCGTTCGACACCGGTCCGGGAAACATGATTATTGATGCGCTGGTGGAACGCCTGACGCGGCGCCGATTGTCGTTCGACAAAAATGCGCGCATCGCGCTGCGCGGCAAAGTAATTCGGCCGCTGCTGGAGACGATGCTGCGCAGCTCGTATCTGCGATTGCCGCCGCCCAAGACCGCAGGGCGCGAGCAGTTCGGGCTCGAGTATGCGGACGAGCTAATCCGCTGGGCAAAGAAGCGGCGCGAGCGGACGGAAGATTTGGTGCGCACGGCGACGATTTTTACGGCGCTTTCGATTGCGGATGCTTTCCGGCGTTTCATTTTTTCGCGCGTACGGGTGAACGAGTTGATTGTGGCGGGCGGTGGGACAAAGAATCCGTTGCTGATGGCGCAACTGCGGGCTGCTTTACCGGGGATCGAGATCGTGCCGTCGGCTCGGTTTGGCGTACCGGCGGAGGCGAAGGAAGCGCTGGCGTTCGCGGTGCTGGCTTATGAGGCGTTTCACGGGCGCGCGAATAATTTGCCTTCTGCTACCGGGGCCACGCACGCTGCGATTATGGGGAAACTGGTGCATGGCCACGCGCGCTAGGAATTTATGCACGGGATTCTTTCGGATCGCAGCTGGAGCGCTGCTGTGTGTTGTGCCGCTTCTAGCTGGATGCAGTTCATCGAATACCTCCGCCGATTCCGGGACCGTTAATTTTCTGCTGGATTCTGCGCCGACCAATCTGGATCCGAGGATTGGCGCGGACGCTTATTCCGAGCACGTGGATGGGCTGATCTTTTCGAGTCTTGTGGCGCGCGATGCGAAAATGAAAGTGATTCCCGACCTGGCGCAATCGTGGGACATGCCTGACCCGCTAACGTACATTTTTCACTTGCGGCGCGGCGTGAAATTTCACGATGGACGTCCCCTCACGTCCGCCGATGTGAAGTTCACGCTCGATTCCATTCTTTCCGGCTCGATGAAAACGACCAAACGCCAGGCCTACAAGCTGGTGACCTCCGTAGAAGCACCCGATGACGACACGGTGGTGATCCGTCTGAGCGAACCGTACGCGTCTTTGCTCTGGAACCTTACGGCGCCGGGAATCGGAATCGTGCCGCGCGGGTCGGGTGCGGAGATGGCGCAGCATCCGATTGGAACGGGGCCATTTCGATTTGTGAGCGCGACCACGGACGAAGACATCGTGCTGGAGCGCAATGAGAATTATTTTGGCGGCGCGCCGAAAATCGAGCGGCTGCGCATGCGAATCGTGCCGGACGCGATCGTGCGCGCGCTGGAGCTGCGCAAAGGCTCCGCGGACGCGACGATCAATTCCCTGACGCCGGACATGGTGGTGACGCTGGCGAAGGAACATGGGCTTGCCGCGGTGATAGATCCGGGGTCAACGATGGCTTACCTGGCATTTAATTTCGAAGATCCGATTTTGGCGAAGCGCGAGGTGCGGCAAGCTCTGGCGTATGCGACCGACCGCGCGACGATCATCAAATATTTGCTGCGCGGGCAGGCGCGGCCGGCGCAGAGTCTGCTGCCGCCGAATCATTGGGCGTTTGATGCGGACGTGCAGCAGTACGATTACGATCCTGCGCGCGCGGAGAAATTGTTGGACGAGGCAGGATTTCCACGCGGGGCGGACGGCGTGCGAATGCGCCTGGCGCTGAAGACTTCGACGGATGAGTTCACGCGACTGACGAGCGAAGCAATCGCCGATCAGTGGAAGCGCGTGGGCGTGCGGCTGGAGCTGCGGCCGCTGGAGTTCGCAACGTTTTATTCGGATATAACGCGGGGGAGTTTTCAGATGTACACGTTGCGGTGGGTTGGGGGAAACAACGATCCGGACCTGTTCGAGTCCGTATTTAGCTCGAAGAAAATGCCGCCGGTTGGCTCGAACCGCGGGCATTACAAGAATCCGCAGCTGGATGCGCTGTTAGACCAGGCGCGCGTGGAGATGGATCAGGCCAAGCGCAAGGAGATTTTGGCGCGGGTACAGGAGATCGTGGCTCGCGACGAACCGTATATTAATTTGTGGTATGTGGACAATGTGTGCGTGCATCGCGACCGGCTGACGGGGATCGCGCTGTCTCCGGGCGGCGATTACGATTTTCTGGACTCGGCGTATTTGAAGTAGAGCAAGTCAAAGGATCTAGCACAGAGGGGGAAAGAGGAAAGGCGGAGAAAAATCTGAGAAAGATGGGTTTACCGCAGAGGCGCAGAGGACGCAGAGAAAACCTGAGGCCAGATTATCAGTCGTGCAGCGCTGATTTGATTTCGGATTCGGGGATGGCGCCTTCGCGGACGACGTTCCAGTGATGGGCATCGAGACGCACGATGGTAGACGCCAGGGTCCCTCCGGTATCGCCCGCATCCAAAACCAGAGGCAAGCGGTCGCCGAGCTGCTTCACGATTTGATTTGCGGCGGTGCAGGATGGAAAGCCGGAAAGATTGGCGCTGGTTCCGGTGATAGGACCGCCGACGGCTTCGATGATCGCCGGTAGGCACCGCCATATTCGCCCAACGTAGCGCGACACGGCCGGTGTTCCCCGTGACCTTCAAAGGCAAGCGGTGAGTGGCTTCCACGACGAGCGTCAGCGCGCCGGGCCAGAATTTGTGCGCGAGGACCAGGAAAGAGTCGGGCACATCGCGAATTAGTGTGACGGCCTGTTCGATCGAGCTGACCAGGATTGGAAGCGCTTTGGTCTCCGGGCGCCCCTTCACGCGAAATACGGCTTCGATCGCCGCGAGATTGAATGGGTCAACGGACAGGCCGTAGAAGGTGTCAGTGGGAACGCCGACTACCTGGCCGCGTTTGATGAAACCGGCGGCGTAGTCCACCACGCGTTGTTCCGGGGTTGCGGCTGAAATTTTCAGGACTTCGACGGGCAAGTGATCACTCTCTGCGGGTTACGCCTCAAGTTCGCTTGGCACGCTACCATAAGCTCCGCGATGGAAGCAAGGCGGAGGAGTGGGCCTGTCAGTAGCACATGATATGTCCGGTTGAGATAGCAAGTGATATGTCCGCTTTTCGGGCGGTGGTAGGAGACCATGCTAGGCATGAACTCCTACACACAAGCTGCCATGGAGCGTGCGATGACTCGACGGCGGAAGAGGCGTTTGTTAGGCTGGAGGCGTGACGCAACACTTGAGCGAAGACGTCATCACCAGCCGCGAGAACAAGTGGCTGAAGATGTTTCGCGCGGCGCTGCGCGGGACGGGACCGTCTGAGGGCGAACCGATTGGCGTGGAAGGGCCGAAGCTGGTGGAGGACGCGCTGCGTTCGGGATTGCAGGCCGAGGCGCTGCTGGTGAGTGAGGCGGGCGAGGCGGATCTGGAACGGATTTTGCGAGCGGCGAGCGAAAGCGAAGCGGGGATTCCGCGGTCGCGCGTGCTGCGGACGACGGACAAGCTGTTCGCGTCGGTGGCGGGAACGGAGACGCCGCAGGGAGTGGCGGCACTGTTTCGGCAGCCGGAATGGCAATTTGACGATGTAGTGCGAGGCGCGGCTGCGGCGGATGGAGCGTTGCGCGGCGATGCTGCGTTGGTGGTGGTGATGGCTGCGGTGCAGGATCCGGGGAATATCGGGACGATTATTCGTTCGGCTGAGGCTTTTGGCGCGACAGGGGCTGTGTCTACGCGCGGGAGCGCGGACCCGTGGTCGCCGAAGGCGTTGCGCGCGTCGGCGGGATCGGCGCTGCGCTTCCCTGTTCTGCGCGGCATGGCGATTCCGGTGCTGCTTGCGCAACTGCGAGTGGCTGGGGTTAAAATCGTGGCCGCGAGTTCGCACTCGGCGGCGCTCGGCGTCAGCGGATCAAGTGCTAAGGCGGATTTGCGCGAGCCTGTGGCGATTTTTATTGGGAATGAAGGTGCTGGGCTGCCGCGCGAAGTCGAGCACGCTGCGGATGCGCGAATTTCCATTCCGATGAGCGCGGCGGTGGAGTCTTTGAATGCTGGGGTGGCGGCGTCGGTCGTGTTGTACGAGGCGGCCAGGCAGAGAAAAGGCTTCACCACAGATGAACACTGATAGGAGCTGATGAAAACAAATCGAAATCTGACAGCTGCGTTCATCTGCGGTGACTTTTAACTGATTTAACGTCATGGGACTCTTTCAAGCCATACAACCCGAAGAAGAATCGCAGGCGGGGCGGCCGCTGGCGGACCGTATGCGTCCGCAAACGCTGGATGAATTCATCGGCCAGGAAGAACTTCTGGGTCCGGGCAAACCGTTGCGCGTGCAGATCGAGCGCGACGATTTGACTTCGCTTCTACTGTGGGGACCCCCTGGATGCGGGAAGACGACGCTGGCCCGCATCGTCGCGCGCACCACGAAATCAGAGTTCATACCTTTCAGCGCGGTGCTTTCCGGGATCAAGGAAATTAAGGAAGTAATGGCCAAGGCGGAAGCCACGCGGCGCTACGGGCGGCGCACGATTGTGTTCGTGGATGAAGTGCATCGTTTTAATCGCGCGCAGCAGGATGCCTTCCTGCCGCATGTGGAAGCTGGAAACATTTTGCTAATCGGTGCGACTACGGAGAATCCCTCGTTCGAAGTGATCGCGCCGCTGCTTTCGCGAATGAAAGTGTACGTGCTGAAGGCGCACACGCCGGAGCAGATCGTTTCGTTGCTGGAGCGCGCGCTGGCGGACGACGTGCGCGGTTTGGGAAGAGTGAACGTGGCGGCGAATTTGGAAATACTGCATCGGATCGCCATCTTGGCCAATGGAGACGCGCGCGCGGCGTACAACACGCTGGAAGCTCTGGTGATGGGCACGGAGCCTGGTCCGGAGGGACGGCGCGTATTGACGCAGGAGCGGCTGGAAGATGTGCTGCAGCACAAGCTGCTGCCGTACGACAAATCGGGCGAAGAACACTTCAATCTGATTTCCGCGCTGCACAAGTCCGTGCGCAATTCCGATCCGGACGCGGCGCTCTACTGGCTGGCGCGCATGCTGGAATCCGGCGAAGATCCGCTGTACATTGCGCGGCGGCTGGTGCGCATGGCGAGCGAAGATATTGGATTGGCCGAACCGCACGCGGTGGAAGTGACCATTGCGGCGATGCAAGCGTTCGAGCTTCTGGGGCCTCCCGAGGGACATTTGGCGCTGGCGCAGGCCGCGGTGTATTTGTCGCTCGCGCCGAAATCGAATGCCGTGTACAAAGCCTACGGCAAGGTGCAGGACGATTTGCAGAACACGATGGCCGAGCCGGTGCCGTTGCATATACGGAACGCGGTGACCGGGCTGATGAAAAATATCGGTTACGGCCAGGGCTACCAATACGCGCACGATGCTGAGGAGAAAGTTACGGACATGACTTGCCTGCCGGAAAGCCTCGCGGGCCGGACTTATTACGTACCTACGGATCAGGGATTCGAAGCGCGCATCCGGCAACGGCTCGAGGAAATACGGCGCATTCAGAAAAAACAAGCGGAGACAAAAGACAAGTGACCCGAGCGAGAACCAGCCCCGCGCGCCGGTTGCCGGCGAGTCGTGCGCGAAATCGACCTTCTTACCGCTTCCCTTCCGTGGTTCACCGCGATTTTCGTTCTCACGGTGCCTGTGTTAGGCCTCGCGGATATGAAACAAGTGGCCGTGTTCGACCAGGACGTGCAAGCGTTCGCGATTTCGCAGGACAATCACGTCGTCTACGCCGTCGAGCGCATGAAACGAATCAAGAAGCTGATTGTGGAGCACGACGATTTCTGGGTCGGCGAACTTGACGGAAAGAAAAAGAAGATTATTGACGGCGACAAGTTTACGCCCGTGCCATCCACGCCCGATGAGGAACCCAGCGATCCCGGCGACGCGAAGCACCCGCCGTTGCCGCATCAGCACAGCTACCAGGTGGATACGCTGACGTGGTCACCGGATAGCCAGCGCATCGTGGTTAAGATGGATACATCCGAACTGGCACAGCCGCGCGGCAGCGTGGTGCAGCAACTCGACGAACAGCAAACCGTGCGGCCCAATACGATCTTGTACTTGATGGACTCAGAGGGGCGGGAAATTTCGATTCAAGGCTCGAAGACCGCGACGCTGTCCGATGCGTTCAATGCGGCGTGGCTGGCTGACGGACAGACGCTGGTGTACCTCTCGAAAACCGCGGGAGGGTTAAGCCAAATCAACGCGCTGCGTCCTGCGGACGGTAAGAAGCGAGTGCTCTTCGAGGGATTCACGTTTGCAGCCGTGGTTTGGGACACCAAACGAAATCAGGCGTTCGCGATTGAACAGAACACGCGTTTGGTGGGAGCGCCGAAAATCATGCAGTTGGATCTGGCGGGAGAGAGGGTGACGGAACTTGGAACGATAGATCAGTACGGGGGATTTCTGACGGTTGCACCTTCCGCCAAGAAACTCGCGTATTTCAAGGACGGCGACACGCTGGAGGTGCGCGATATTGTCGGCCACGCGCGACCGGTAGTGGTGCGCGTGGCGATTGGCGAATTTCAGTGGTCGCGCGACGAGCAGCACATACTGCTGAAGCGCGGGCAGCCGCAGCAATCCAACAATCTGGTATGGGTGGGAGTTTACAACGGAGTGTTCGAACCTTTTTATCACGGCCTGGAATTTCACAGCTTCGCGATTGCGCCGGACGGCGAGACGGTGGGCGTTACGGAACCTGGCAAGCGCTCGCTGGTGTTGTATCGCTTCTAGTGATTGGCGGCAGTTTGTGTACAACGACGAACTGATTAGACGCCGGCGGGCTCTCGTGTGAGGCGCAGGCGGCGCACGTGTTCCTTCAGAATGCAGGTATCCATGACGACCAGGAGGCCTGCGCGGCGAGCGCGCTCCGCGGCTTCGTGATGGATTACGCCTTCCTGCATCCAGATGGCGCGGGCGCCAATGCGGATGGCGGCATCCACGATTTCGGGCACAAATTCAGAACGGCGAAAGATGTCCACGATGTCCACTTTTTCGGGAATGTCTTCCAGCCGGGCGTAACACTTCTCTCCGAGCACTTCTGCTTCCCGTGGATTTACCGGAATAATGCGGTAGCCTACGGACTTCAAATAATCGGCGACGCCGTAGCTGGGCCGAAACTTGCGGTTGGAGAGGCCGACGACGGCGATGGTGCGGCTGGTCTTCAGAATTTGTGTGAGGGGATCGCCCGGTGCGACAGGTGCGTTACCGTTCGCGGGCGAGCTTGTGGAGTCGCTGAGTTCGTCGGTGGATTGAGTCATTAGATGTCCCGGGAATCGCCTTCCAGAAATTGGCGGATGGAGGGCTGAGATTCGCGCGGCGTAGTGTCTCGCACCAAGGCAAGCGAGTCCAGAAATTTCTGATTTTCTTCTCGCGTGCCGACGGAGACTCGAATGGCGGTGGGCAGCCCCATCCAGCGCATGGGACGCACGATAACGCCGCTGCGGAGCAGCTCTTCGCTGATGGGCTCGGAGTCGCGCGCGAACTCCACAAGCATGAAGTTCGCAACCGACGGCACAAATTGAATGGCCAGCGATTTTAATCCTGTTGCCAGCTGGGCCAATCCGGCGCGATTTGATTCCACGGATTTGCGAACATGTTCGGAATCATCGAGGGCCGCAAGGGCCGCCGCTTGCGCCACGCCGGAAGTATTGAACGGGCCACGAAGCTTATTCATTTCGTTGAGCAGGTCAGCGGGCCCGATCCCGTAGCCGATGCGCAGGCCCGCCAGGCCGTAGACTTTCGAAAAGGTTCGCAGCACGATCACGTTACGGCGGCGCTGCGCGACGGCAAGCGAGCGCGAATAATCGGAGCGCTCGACGTATTCAAAATAAGCCTCGTCCACGATCACTAGAGCAGTTTCCGGGACGCGCGCGAGGAAGGAATCCAGCTCGTCGGCGGTGAACATTGTGCCGGTGGGATTGTTGGGGTTCGCGAGATAGACAATTCTGGCGTCGGGCGGCAGGTTGCGGGCGATGGCGTCGAGGTCGAACGCATAATTTCGCAAAGGAATTTCCAGTAGGCGCGCTCCCGCGGCGCGAATCGCGATGTAGTAGAGCGGGAACGAACCGTGCGAGGTGACGCCGCAGCCGTCGTGGGTCAGCATGATGCGCGCGGCGAGGTCAATCAATTCCGTGGAGCCCGCGCCGAGGATTATGTTTTCCGCGGGGACATTGTGCTTTTTGGCCAGGGCTTCGCGAACGTAGAAGCCGCTGCCGTCGGGATAGCGATTGGAATCGGCGAGAGCTTTTTGCGCGGCAGCGATGGCGAGCGGCGAAGGACCGAGGGGATTTTCGTTCGAGGCGAGTTTGATCGGGTGCATGTTCAATTCGCGTTCCACCTCTTGAATGGGTTTGCCGGGTACGTACGGAGCGAGCGCGCGAATGTGAGGTGGAACGAGATCATGAATCCGTGTGGTCATTCCTCGGGAAGCCTCAGCGCCTTCCCTTCGGCCCGGAGAAATTTCCCGGTTTTGGTTTGTGATGTCCTGGGCGGCTGCCGCTGCGCTTTGGTCCGCCTGTACGCGGTTTCATTCCGGTGGGACGTCCGCCTGGTTTTGTGAATTTGCTTTTGGCGCGGCCGAATGCGCCGGGTTCCGAGGGCTTGCGCGATTTCCAGGGAGCGCCGGGTTTGCGACTGCCGCCGGTTGCGGGGCCGCCGCGGAATTTCGAGCCCGGGCCTGCGTGCGGGCGCCCGCTTGGCTGTGATGATTCGGTGCGGCGCCATGGAGCTTCTGATTTCGGCTTGATTGGGCGATCGTAATCCGACTCTTGCTCGGAGCGTTTGAAGGAGTCGGGGCGGAATTTTTGAAATGGTTTTCCGCCGTGATGTGGTTTTGAGCCGCCGGGGCCTTCCCTTCTGAACGGCGGGCGGGGCTTCCACGGGCCGCGCGATTTTGAGTCGTGTGATTTGGTGAACGGCGGCTTCGATCCGGGTCTGCCGCCCGCTGCGGCGGGGCGCGATTTGAAATCGGGACGCGCGGGATGTCCGGGACGAGAATCCCGGAAGCTTTTTTGTGGCGGCGCGGTAAACGGAATGGGACGAACTGGCGCGGCTGGGCGATCGTGCGACGCGTTCTTGAAATGTTGATCTGGGCGAGGTGCGCTGTCGCGCGGAACGAAAGGTTGAGCCGGCCGCTTCGCTTCGCCTGGTTTGGGCTTGGGTTGATAGGGACGGCGCTTCACGAAGGGACGGCGCGCGATGGAGGCTGGAATTCCCGGCGTGGGCATCCCTGTTGCCGGTAGGCCCAATGGAGAGCTTGTGGAAACGCCGGCCTGGCCTGCTGCGCTGATTTGCGTCGCGCCCGGCTGAACCATGCGGCGCAGCGTGATGACTTCGGCGTCTGACAACGGGCGATAGTGGCCCGCGGAGAGATCTTCGAGCGCGAGATTCCCGATCTTGACGCGTTTGATTTTCTCGACGGGATGGCCGGTCTGGAACAAGCGATTGCGCAGCGCGTCGCGGCGGGCTTCAGAAAGCGTCACTTCATACCATGGCGCGTCTTTACCCTTGATGCGTGTGATCCGCGCGCCAGTGGATTGCGCGAGACTTTCGATTTCTTCGAAAGTGAGGAGAGTTTTCAGTTTCAGATTGTAGGTTTGCGGCAGGTGATGGGCCTTCAGCATCAGGTTCGCAAGTTCACCGTCATTCGTGAGAAACACCAAGCCGAGTGAGTGATATTCCAGGCGGCCGACGGGAAAGACGCGCTGCGAGACGCCGTGCAGCAAATCGGCGAGGGAGCGGCGGCCTTCGGGGTCAATCATGGTGGAGACGACTTCGGGCGGCTTATTGAGCAGAAAATAGACGCGCTCGGTTTCCGGGCGCAGCAGCTTGCCCTGGACTTTGATGTGGTCTTTGGACTCGTCCGCCTTGGTGCCCAGCTCGGTGATGGTCTGGCCGTTGACGGTCACCAGGCCGGACTTGATGAGTTCTTCGGCGTGGCGGCGGGAAGCGATGCCGGCGCGCGCAATGATTTTCTGTAGTCGCTCGAGCATGGGAAGGCTGGTTGGCTCCGTGGTGCGCGTATAGCTTAACGGAAAAAGCGTCTCAGTGCGAATGGGGAGGCTGGGGAGAAAGCGATAACCGCGGGAATGCGTTCAGGAGGATACGCGCATTTGTTATCTGCCGAGCACGTCGCGAAAGAATTCGACAATGGACCAGAGAACGTCGAGAAACCAACGGCAACGGCTGCCCGGTTCGGTGAACCTGAACCGGCCGCTACAAATGCAATGCCAAGACCGAATTCAATGACGCGCTAGGTTTCCGAGTCGGAGGATTGATTGCCGGAGCCGGCGCTGGCTGCGGCGGCGCGAGATTTGTCGGAGTCGTCGGGCGCGCTGGTTGCGGGAGATTCTTGATGCTGCGGCGTGTCCGAGATGGAGTCTTTGGGATTTTCCGGCACGTATTTGGCTTCCGACGCAGCATCGTCGGACAGGTCGTCGTTACTGGGTTCCGGCTTCGGCGACTGCATCTCCGACTCCGCCCTCGGCCACAACTTCTACGTTCACGACTTCTGCGTCAACAACTTCTTCGGCGACTGCTGCGGATTCTTCGGGTTCGGCTTCGGCGATGCCTTCGTCGGAGCCGAGCGCGGCCTGGGCCAGCGCTTCGAATTCTTTCAGGCTGGGGAGTTCGTCGAGGTCGGAGAGGCCGAAGCGCATCATGAATTGTTTGGAGGTGCGATAGAGGATGGGGCGGCCGATGACTTCCTTGCGGCCGGCGGTGGTGATGAGGCGCTTTTCCAAGTAGCGTTTTTATGACGCCGCCCACGTGCACGCCGCGGATTTCGTTGATTTCGGGGACCGTGACGGGTTGTTTGTAGGCGATCACCGCGAGCGTTTCCAGCGCGGGCATGGTGAGGCGCAGCGGCGGTTGCAGGCTCTTGATGAATTTGCGAACGACGTCGTGATGCTGAGCCTTGGTGTAGAACTTCCAGCCGCCGGCGACTTTGCGGACTTCGATGCCGCGGTCTTCGGTTTGATAGGCGGCGACGAGTTGTTCGAGCGCGGCCCGAGCTTCGGGCTTTTCGACGCCGAGGGCTTTGGAGATCTGGTCGAGCGTGGCAGGCTCGTCGGCGGCGTAGATGATGGCTTCGAGAGAGGCTTGGATTTCTTGTGGCGTCATGCGTTTCCCCTTGGGGTGCGCGGTGATGCGGGTCGTGCGAAAGCAATCGTCACAGGTATTGCTCCTCGATTTGGGACATGGCGTCTGGGCCGGCGAAGACGGCGTCGAACATTTTGTGTTTGCGCAGGCGAATGTCTTCGAACAGCTCGGATTGCACCAGCATGCACGGCTTGCATGCGGACCATTTCCAGCACGGCGAGCAAGCGCGACGATCATCGCGTTCCTGGTTTCGCAGGTCTCGAAAAATTCGATCAGCGAGACGGGATCGTCGGTGACGATCAGGCGCTGGCGCAGGCGGTCCATCATTTGCGCGATCGAGACGGTATCGTGGCGCAGGCCGAACTGCGGGACTTCTTTTCGGCGTTCGAGAACTTGCTGGAATGTTTTGACCAGGTCCACGAGCGAGACGACCAGTTCGCCCTGCACTTCGTCGCCGCCGTAGAGAGATTTATCGGGGTGCGACCAGACGTGGGCTTCGACCTGCTGCTTCTGGTAGAGCAACTGCGCGGCATTCTTGAATTTTTCGTGTTCGAGCAGGCGGTGAACGAGCTCGTCGCGCGGGTCAGGCTCGTCGGCGGCCAGCAACGGGTCCACTGGTAGCAGCATTTTGGATTTGATGTGGATCAGAGTGGCGGCCATGTAAATGAAATCGGCGGAGACGTCTATATCGAGTTTTTCGAGTTGGTGCAGGTAGTCGAGATATTGCTCGGTGATTTTGGCGATGGGGATGTTGTGGATGTCCATCTCCTGCTTGCGGATGAGATCGAGCAGGAGATCGAGCGGGCCTTCGTACGCCGGTAGATTGATGCGATAGGGTGATGCCATTATTCGCCTGTTGCCACCTTTCCTGCACGCGCCGGACTGGAGGACTGACGCGCTTCGTCCCACTGGAAGATCGCGTTACGCACGCGCTTCATGGTTTTGCGCGCGACCTTCTGGGCTTGCTTCGAGCCGGTGTCGAGGATATCCCAAACGCGCTGTGGATTGGCCTCAAATTCTTTGCGGCGTGCCTGGATGGGCTCGATCCACTTCACCAGACCTTCGGCCATTTCTTTTTTGCAGTCCACGCAGCCGATGGCGGCGGAGCGGCAGTCGCGGTCAATGCGCGCGACAGTATCGGGCGGCGAGAATAATTTGTGATAGGCGAAGACCGGGCAGATTTCGGGGCGGCCGGGGTCGGTGCGGCGGACGCGCTGCGGGTCGGTGAGCATGTTGCGGGTTTTGGTGCGGATTTCGTCGGGGGGATCGGTGAGCCAGATGGCGTTGCCGTAGGATTTGGCCATGCGGCGGCCGTCGAGGCCGGGGAGGCGCGGGGTTTCGGTGGGGATGTAGGCTGGCTCCTGCAGAATTTCATTTTCGAGGAAATATTTTCGTAGGTCTCCTCAGTCGAGCCGGAGAAAGTTCTCGAGACTCCACCTCCGACGCGTGCCGACGGATTAGCTCGCTTACGGTTTTTCTGATCTCCAGCAGCGTGCCCTGCTCCAGCAATGCGCCATACGGGATTTTCGAGCTCTAGGTCGCCCATCTTTCTCAGTACGTCACTAAAGATCCTCACGGTTCGCGAATTCGAACAGTGCGTCCTTAACCTTGAAGCCAAACTGAACATTGAACCGTCGCACGACTTCGCGTGTTAGCTCAACGTGAGGTGCTTGGTCTTCGCCGACGGGCACGAGCAATTCTTTTTTCGGTTCGCCGTACATTACGATGTCGGCGGATTGCAGGAGTGGGTAGCCCAGGAAGCCGTAGGTGCCCAGGTCGCGGCCTTTCAGGTTTTCGATTTGTTCTTTGTAGGTGGGGACGCGCTCGAGCCAGCTGAGCGGGGTGATCATGGAGAGCAGGACGTGCAACTCGGCGTGTTCGAGAACCTGGGATTGCACGAAGAGCGTGGATTTTTCGGGGTCGAGGCCGACGGCGAGCCAGTCCATGGCAACTTGCAGGGTGTTTTCGGCGATCGAGGAGGTGTCTTCGTAATGGGTGGTTAGCGCGTGCCAATCGGCGACGAAGAAATAGCAATCGTATTCTTGCTGGAGCTTAAGCCAGTTGGCGAGGGCGCCGAAGAAATGGCCGAGGTGCAGACGGCCGGTGGGCCGCATTCCGCTGAGGACTCGTTTCTGTTTAGCCAAGATGAGATCGATCTCCTACGTTCGTGCGTTTTGGTCGCGGGCCGGGCCGGTACATCGACCTCTAAACCGCGCGCCTGCCCTTCGGGCAAACAAGCGGCCTTTACAAAGTCAATTTCACAATCAACTGCAAGGAGCCGGCGGGACGCCGGCGCTACGAAACCAACGTCAACAGCAGCCCGGTCCCGCGAAGCGGGACCGCCGCTACAAATTCAACTGCTGCACGAAGCGTTCAATGACGCAACAGATCGCGGGCGATAACCATGCGCTGCATTTCGCTGGTGCCTTCGTAAATTGTGAGGACGCGTGCGTCGCGGTAGTAGCGCTCGACGTCGGTTTCGCGCGAATAGCCGCTGCTGCCGTGGACTTGCACGGCTTTGTAGGCGACACGATTGGCCATTTCGCTGGCGTAGAGTTTTGCGCGCGAGGCTTGCGAGCCGCGCGAGCGTCCCTGAGTGTCGCCCACTTCCCTGCCTTGCGATTCTTTGTCACGTTGCCACGCGGCGTAGTGCGTGAGGGCGCGCGCAGCGGAGACTTCTGTTTCCATGTCCGCTAGCATCCACTGAATCGCTTGATATTCGGATATGGGCTTGCCGAAAGTCTTGCGCTGCTTGGCGTAACGCGTCGCGGCTTCCAGCGCGCCCTGGCCGACGCCGACGGCTTGCGCGGCAATTCCCACGCGGCCGCCGTCGAGCGATTCCAGCGCGATTTTCAGGCCTTGGCCTTCTTCGCCCAGGCGATTTTCCAGCGGCACGCGGCAATCCTGCAGAGAAATCTCGGCTGAGCGCGAAAGGCGCAGGCCCATTTTATCTTCGTAGCGGCTGATGCGGAAGCCGGGAAAATCCGGTTCGACAAGAAATGCGGTGACGCCGCGGCTGCCTGCCGCGGGATCGGTCTTGGCAAAGACGAGATAGACGCCGGAAACTCCGCCGTTGGTGACCCAGGCTTTGGTGCCATTCAAGACGTAATGGTTTCCGTCGCGGACGGCGCGGGATTGGATTCCGGCGGCGTCTGAACCGGCTTGCGGTTCGGTGAGGCAGAAGGCGCCGAGAATTTCACCGCGGGAGAGGCGCGCGAGATATTTTTTCTTCTGCGCTTCACTGCCGGATTTCCAGATGGGCACGCCGACGACGGAATTGGTGACGCTGAGAGCGACCGCGGTGGAAGCGTCCACACGGGCGACTTCTTCCAGCATGACGGCGTAGCTGACGGTGTCCGTGCCGGCGCCGCCCCATTCTTCGGGGACGAGCATGCCGCAGCAGCCCAACTCGCCGAGTTTTTTGAGCTGCTCGGCCGGAAATTTTTCCTCGCGCTCGTACTCGCGCAGGATGGGCCGCATTTCCGTCTCCATGAACTGACGGACGGTGTCGCGGATGAGAATTTGGTCGCTGCTGAGTGAAAAATCCATCGAGAAAGGTGCAGTTGGGATGCTAGCACAAGGCGCGGTTCAAAGGCACCACAGATGAACGCAGAAAAACACTGCTAAAGGAGCTACTCGACGTCGGTTTTCTTGGGCACGTAGGGCGGTTTCAGGCGTTCGCTCACGTTTGATTTATGGCCGGCTTTCACGGTTACGTTTTGGGTTTTTGCTATGAGGCCTTTTGATTCAAAGAGCACGGTGTAGCGGCCGGGCTTGAGTCCGGCGAAGCTGTATGCGCCGGTGCCATCGGTGGAGCCGCCTGTAGTTTGCTTGGTGTCGAGGCTGGTCAAGGTGACCTGCGCGCCAGCCAGCGGCGAGCCTTGATGATCGGAGACAGTTCCGCCAATCGAGCCGGTCCCGGATTGGGCGTGCAAGAACGACGGCGCAAGCATAAGGACAAAACAGACTGCAATGCGCAAAAACAAGTCATTGTGGCGTGACATGAGACCCCCTGAAAGTGTATGACGCTGCGGCATGGTGGTTCGGGTTGCTTGCAAACATTTAGAGTTTTAGAAGCTCCCGCAAGCGTTTAGTCTGTGCGCGCGAGACGGGAATTTCGCTGGCGCGCTTGTCGTTCATTTTCAGGATGTAGCTGGACTTGAACCAGGGCACGACTTCCTTGATGTGGTTGATGTTGACGAGGTAAGAGCGGTGCGCGCGCCAGAACTGATCGGCGTCGAGAGAAGCGGAGAGTTCCTCGATGGTGCGATAGTTGGAGACGCCCTCGAAGTCGCGCGTGAAAATGGTAATGGTGCCGTCTTGAATCGAGGAGTAAATCATGTCGTCGGCATCCACCAGGAACATGCGCTCCTGGGATTTCACCAGGAGCTTGACGGGCTGCGCGGATTTGGCAGCCGCGGTGGGCGCGGTCAACTGGCCCATGAGCGTTTCCAGGCGCTCGACGGGCGAGGTGTGGGCGTCCACCATTTTCTTGGCGCGTTGCAAAGCTTTGGCGATGCGGGCCTTGTCGAATGGCTTCAAAACGTAATCCACGGCGTTTACGTCGAAGGCCTGGATGGCGTAGTTGTCGAACGCCGTGGCGAAGACGATCTGCGGGACGCGCAGTTTACGTTCGAGGAGTTTCTTGATTACGCCGAAGCCATCGAGGCCGGGCATCTGCACGTCGAGGAAGACGAGGTCGGGTTCGTGCTCGCGGATCAGGGTGACGGCTTCCAGACCGTTCTTGCCCAGGGCGACTACATTCACTTCGGGAAAGCCCTTCAGTAGATAGAGCAGCTCGTCGCGCGCGGGGCGCTCGTCGTCCACAATGACTGTATTGATTGCCATGGAGTATGCCGGAAGCAGTATATGCAAGCGGGATACGGGCGGCAAGAAATCAGGCGGTGATGGGTTAGTATGATGGGGATTTCGGAATGCCAGGAGCGTACGTGCCCAGAAAAAAATCGACAGCCAAAATATTGAGCAGTGAGGCGGTATTTCATAGCCGCGTGTTTGACGTGCAGCGCGAGAAAGTGGCCGAGCCGAATGGCGTGACGGCCACGCGCGATATTATCGTCCATCCGGGATCGGTGGTGGTGCTGCCGGCGTTCGCCGACGGGCGAATTCTGCTGATTCGGCAGTATCGCCACAGCGTGAAGCAGTATTTGTGGGAGCTGGTGGCGGGGCGGCGAGACGGCGATGAGAGTTTTATCGAAGGCGCGCATCGCGAATTGCAGGAAGAAACGGGTTATACGGCGCGGAGCATGCGGCAGCTGCTGGACGTGTTTCCCAGTCCTGGCTTTCTGCGGGAGAACATGGTGATATTCCTGGCGCAGGGGCTGAAGAAAGGCGCGGCGAATCCGGAGCCGGACGAAAAAATCACGCAGCGGATTTTTTCGTTGCGCGAGGCGTTGCGGTGGATACGGAGCGGAAAAATTTGCGACGGGAAGACCGTGGCGGGAATTTTGTATTACGCGAAATTTGTTGCGAAGAGAAACTGAACGGAGCATAGCTCGGGCTGTCCTTGTGTCCAATGGGCGATTGAGCACCGCCGGTTGCCTGCACACCTCCGCTTCCCTTCCTTGCTGCTAGAGTGGTGTTTCCACTGAAATTCGCGCGGTAGTGCGGTAGAGGAGCGGCACGCATGGCTGACCCGAACCTGTTGCAAAAACTTTACAAAATTTTGTCCTGGAGCAGTCTGGCGGGATTGATTTTGACGATCGTGCTAGTCCTGCACAAATCCCCTGCTCCGAACATCCCGTTTGATCCGAATGCGGCAGCGCGCGCCGAGCAGAAATTTCAGGCTGCGGACGCGGCCAAAGCGGCGGGACAGCCTGGACAGGTGGCGCTGGATCGCAGCGAGCTGAATTCCTATCTGGCGCAGAACTTGCAGACGCAGGCGACGACTCCCGGCGGCGACGCTTCGGCCGATGCGAAGGCCGGCGCTGCGGCTCCCGTTCCAGCGGCAGACGGCGGAAATGCAGCGAACGATCCTAGCGCGGCGCTGGCGGCGGGTGATCCGCGGTCGCTGGAAGACGTGCAGTCCACGGTGAAGGACGTGAAAGTTGACATGGTGGGCGACTTGGTGAAGGCCTACGTGATTTTCGATTTCCACGGGAAAGATATTTCACTGGAACTGGACGGGCACCTGGGCGCGGAGAACGGGTTCATGAAGTTCGAGCCGGTGAGCGGCAAACTGGGATCGCTGCCGTTGCCGCAATCCACGTTGAATGCGGCGGTGGAGAAGATGATGGCTTCGCCGGAGAATCGCGACAAGCTGCGGCTGCCTGCGGACATCAGCGACATTAAGATCGTGGATGGAAAGGCTGTGATCCAGTACAAGCAGTGAGCGCGGCGACGTTGAGAAAAAGAGAAGCGTTTACCGCAGAGGCGCAGAGAAAGGCGGGAGAAGTCCGTTTCGCATCGTCGCAAGGTGCGGAGAATACCTCGGCGTTGACGTTATTGGTTAGCGCGGTCTTGGATGGCGCGGGCTGTGGCTTGGGCTTGCAGCGCCAGTTGGGGCGACACGCCGTCTGAGCCGCGCACGAAGCGATTTACGTAGGGTAGATCGTCCGGACGTCCTGTGAGGAACAGCGCTCGCAGTGCTTCCCAGGCCATGCTTTCGTTGGGAGCCAGCGCGAGGATGGGCTGGCCAACCGTAACTGTCGCGGCGTTCTGCGCGAGCCAGTGGTCCACCGTGCCGGGTACGTTCGCGCGGACCTCGTTGCTCTTCCCTGCTGATTCGATGTGACCCACCAGCGTGCCGGGATTCACAATATCTCCCGCCTTCAGTCGTGTCGAGAGCACTCCTGCGAGCGGCGCCTCCATCACATAGGGCTGGAGCATGGAAACGATTTGGGCGTGACCCGAATCATCCTGAAAGCGGACCAGAGAAAGCGCGGCGTTACGTTGCACCATCGGATTCGGATCATTCAGCATCGGAAGCAGAGCTTGGTGAAATTCCGGCGCGGTGTTGTCCTGCCCCATCACCCAGGCATCGGTGACTCGGATTTCGTCAATCGGATCCTTGGACAACGCTACCATTTGGGGATACCACTTGCGGACCGAGGTGTCGCCGCGTTCGATGCGCGTTTCGAATTGCGATAGCACATGCTGGATTTCGCGCGGGTGAGCGCGGTCGGCAAGCGCTTTCGAGATTTGCGCGTCGGTGATGGGACGGCCGAACCAGGTGGCGTTCCAGAATAAAAATGGCATGACGACGAACGAAAGGGTCAGAACCACGATGCCCAGCGCCCAGCGGCCACCAAAAGATTTTGGCGGTTTGCCGGCGTCGGCTGTGGTGTGGGCGGAAGTTGGAGCTGATGAATTCATTTGCTACTGCGTGAGAGCCGGGCTGCGCCGGAATTCACTTTGTGGGTGGCTCGCCCGGAGCCGTTGATGGAATTGCTGCTGGGGCGGCGGGAGCTGGCTTCGGTGCGGGCGCTGGGGTGTTTTGCGCGGCGGCTGGAGCGTTCACGGCAGCTGCAGGAGCTGCTGGAGGCTTTGGCGCTGCCGCCGTTGCGGCGGGAGTCGCGGCTGTTGCTGCCGGTTTCGCCGTCGGCGCAGCTGCTGCGGCCTTTGCAGGCGGCGCGGCGGCTGCGGGCGCCGGCTTCAAGAACGGAATCAGTCCGGCCTGCCAGAGCATGTGGGCCAGCATCGCGCTGAAAATTCCGCCGATCATCAGGGCGATCAGCAGCAGCATGATGCCGTCAATGCCGCTGGTGATCAGGCCGCTGGTAATATCCCAGACGATTCCCCAGAGCGAAATCAGGATTGCCGCAGTGCAGACTGCACCG
Source organism: uncultured Acidobacteriota bacterium (assembly GCA_963742475.1). Taxonomy (GTDB): domain Bacteria; phylum Acidobacteriota; class Terriglobia; order Acidiferrales; family UBA7541; genus Palsa-295. The sequence goes on from CAVULY010000004.1 coordinate 182,427, forward strand.
ATTTCGATGCGGTGCGCTTTGGACGTCATGTCCACGCCTCCTGCTGTTGCCGTGGCGGTCATCGGGAGACCTTGTCCAGAATCATCCAGCCAAGCAACAGCGGAATATGCGCGACGGTGGCGTGCATCAGCCACTTTGCGCGAACGTTGGTGCGAACCCGGTTGGCCCAGTAGGACACCAGGAGCAACAGCAGTCCCAGGATGAGGGCGCCGTAGAAATAATTGATGCCCGCCATGCCCATCACCGCGGGCAACAGGCTGACGGGAATCAGAATCGCCGATGTGGCGATGATCAGGCGGAAGGTGCGATCGCCCTTGCGGTCCACCACGGGGAGCATCAGGATGCCGGCACGGCCGTAGTCCTCGCGATACATCCAGGCGATGGCCATGAAGTGCGGGAACTGCCAAAAAAACAAGATCGCGAAGAGAATCCAGGCGCCGGCAGAGAGCGTGCCGCTGGCAGCCGCCCATCCGATCAACGGCGGCAGTGCGCCAGGAATGGCTCCTACGGCGGTTGCAAGCGTTGTGCGCGTCTTTAGCGGGGTGTAAGCGCCGAGATACGAGACGCTGGTGGCGAGCGCTATAAATGCCGCCAGAGCATTTACGGCGAGGGCCAGCCACACTGTGCCGAGTACGATTGTGGCTACGCCGAAAAGCAGAACTTCCTTCGGCTGCAGAATTCCCAGCGGCAATGGGCGCGCGGCAGTGCGGCGCATCACAGCGTCCATGTGGCGCTCGACATACTGGTTGAGCGCGGCGGTGCCTCCCGCGACGAGCAGCGTGCCGCAGAGGGTATTCATCAGGCGCGCCCACTCCATAGGACCGCTGGAGCCAAGATAAAAGCCGGCGACGGTGGTGATGACCACAAGGAAAGTAACGTCTGGCTTGGTGAGCACGACATAGGCCCACGGCCGTTCGTACGCGGAGATAGCTTCGGCGCGTCCGTTGCTCATAATGTGGCGTCCGTTATGCTCATGCGCGTGAGCCTTCGGCCCTGGAACCGTTGGCGTCCGAGCCGGCGATTTTGGTTACGGCCGCAACTGTAGCACCGCTGCGAATCACGCGAAAGGCCGATAGTGCCAGCACAACGCTTGCTGCCAGCGTGAGCGCGCCAATCAGAACGTGCGCTACCGTTAGGACCACGTAGGTCGCAGTGGGCTGCTGGGCTTTGATCTCCTGCACGACCGACCAATACGCGGCGATCCCCAGAAGGAATTGCGTGCCGATGAAGGACGTCAGGAATATGCCCCAGCGGCGGAGATGTTTTACGGTGCCGAAGCGCACGCGGACGGTGCGGCTGGTCCAGATGGCGAGGAACAGCACGACGACCGCGCCGATGATGTGCGGGAGAATGCCGAAAGCGCCGTGGCGGAAGCCTGCGCCCAGAATTAACTGGACGAAGATTGCTGCCGCGGTGATGGCTGATAGTGTACGCAACGGCGGTGATGCCGGATCGTCGAGCTTGGCGGGATCGCTGTTCCACCACTGGCTGGTGAAGAGGCTGAGGCTGACGACCGTGATGAAGAAAATTTGCGCCAGGATGGCGTGGATGGTGGCGGTAAGCGCCGGATTGTGGAAAAGAACTCTCATGCCGCCCAAGACCGCCTGGGCGATGACCAGGATCAAGGCGGTCAAACCAAGATTGCGCAGGAAGCGCGAGCCGCTGCGTGCTAGCAGTGTGGCCAGAACAAGCGTGAGGATCGCGACAGTACCGGCCATCACGCGATGCGCATATTCGTAACGGATGCCGCCGACGAGTGGCGGAATAATTTTCCCGTAGGCGAGCGGCCAGTCCGGAACAGAATCGGCAGCGTCGTTGCTGGTGACCAGCGCGCCGGCCATCAGGAGCAGGACGGTGCAGGCGGAGGTGGCGAAGGCGAAGCGGTGAAGGCCCGGTGTGATTGCTGATTCGTTGTTGACGATTTCCGGCATATTTTTCAGAAACGTACCCTAACACATTCGGCGCTGCATTTCATGCGTCGCGCACTGCCGCAAAGTACGAAGGGGCAGGCCCGAGACCCGCCCCTCCATCCTTTCGACGCTTTGACTAGTCCGCTGGTGGCGCTGCAGGAGCAGCGGCGTTGAATTTAAATTGAACCGTCTTCGATTCCTTGGGGCCGATGGTGACGGTCTGGTCCTGCGTGCCATATTTTTCCTGCCACGCCTCGATAGTGTAGGTTCCGGGCGGCAGGTTCTTCAATTCGAACGAGCCGTCCTTTCCGGTGATGGCGTAGTAGGGATTCTTAAATACGAAAATGTAACTCTTCATCCAAGGATGGACGTTGCACTTCACCGGGATAGCCAGCTCGGGCCGCGCGAAGGAATCGTCAATGGGAGAAGTGCCGGGAGCTTGGGACTTGTTCCATTCGCGGTTGTCCTTGGGCATGGGGTGAATGTTGTGGGTAGTCTGGTCGTCGTTCTTCACTTCGAACGTCTGCCCGGCCATCACGGCGATGATGTGCGGCGAATACATGCAGCCTTTTTGCTCGAGCGGCACGGAAGCGGTGGGCGTGGTAAAGACGTAGTCGCCAAGGCCGTCTTTCACGAAGATCACGACGTTTTCCAGGTTGCCTTTATCGTCCACTACTACTGTAGGTGGGGTCACCGGGCCGGAATTTGCTTTCTGGCAGTAGGGCTCGGCGCTCATGTTGATGGCTTTTTCTGGGGCGGCTTTGCCGTCGAGAGTTACTTTGCCGGAGACGGAGCCGGCGGTCGAGACGTCAACCGTCTTTCCGGCGGGCGCGGTGGTGGCTGCGGGCTGCTCGGCGGTAGGTGCGCTTTCTTTACTGCCGCATCCGGTGATGGCCAGGGCCAGCCCGGCGGCGAGAGCGAGGTGCATGAATCTGTTACTCATGTTGGAAAATTCCTCCTTAGCGGAACTGCGTATTCTAACAAGATCGGGTACGGATGATGCTGGATTTCTTACGTATGGCTACCGCTATGATGCGCCAATTCTCCTATCGAACGCCCTGAACCAACCAGGTGATCGTCTCCCCATCGGACAGCGCATTCATAAGCTTCGCGAAGTCCTGGGTCGGCACGCCATTCGTCAAAATAAACGCGTAACGCTGGTTGCTCGAATATATGTTCCAGCGCGGCTGTCTCGATCCGATTCCGCACGACTTCGTCGGAGTTGCGATACGCGACCGTCAGCTGCGCCGCGACATTCGCGACGACCGATTTCGTCGCCGCGATTCCGTAAAGATGCTGCAACCAGCCTGCCAGGAGATGCCCCGCGTCGAAGCCGCTGTGTACCCAATCCGTCTCAGGAGGATCACTCGCAAGACATTCGATCAGATAGTTCCCGATGAACGTGCATTGTTCCTCCATCGAGAGTTCGGGATGGATGCGATTCCATTCCCGATCACTTAACACGTATACAGCGCCACGCGTTTCCAAAGACGGTTCGCGCATCCATCCGAGGACCCGTTCTTTCGGTATCGGATCCTTTCCGTCCATGGCGTCTAAGACTTCGTTTACAGGCATAATTCTTGATGCATGTTGCTCCGAACCGTAAAAGGAGATCCCTCACCCACTGCGCGCGCTCCGGATGACAATCCCTTGTGGGGCGCGCCCAGAACCTATTTCCCCCCGGAGGACTTCCCCGCTGCGCCTCCGCCGCTGGCCGAGGGCGTGCGGCCTAGCAGGGCCGCCTGCTCCTGCGGCGTTAGCGTGAACATGTAACGCACCAAGAGGTCGGCTTGATCGCCGTGATACTGCTGCATGGCACCGGGCGTGGGGCCGGCGAAGACCCAGATGTCGCCGTCCTTTGCGGAAGAGTCCCGAAGGCATGGCAGTGCCGGGATTAATTTTCGCAGGGATCGGTGATCCAGCGGGCGGTCCATGCCGGTTGCAGGCGCTCGTGCGCTAGCAGGAAATTGGGGGCGGAAGCGTTCTTGTCGTGCGCCTCGTTGCCGGTCATATGGCACTTCAGGCAGGGCGCGGCCGGGCTGGTGAACAGGCCGCGGGCCGCGGCGCGCTCGGCATCGTTGAGCGGCTCGACCTTGGGCGGAATGAACGGGTCAGGCTGCGAGGACATGGCTTGGAAAAATAGCGTGAGCTTGCGGATTTCATCGTTCGAAAGATAGAACGTGGGCATGCGCACCTGGAGATATTGGCGGACTCCGTTGCGGTTGGTGTCCGTGGTGCTGAGCGCTGGATTGGCGAGGAATCCGCGGAGCCATTCAGGATTTACGCGCGCGCCTTCAGTGGTGAGGACCGGAGGCAGATTACCCTTTTGATCGCCTTGATACATCGGCAGAGTCTGCATCACGGACTTCTGGCCAACGTCAATCTGATGGCAGCCGATGCAATTATATTTGGTGACGATCCACCAGCCGTCTTGAATGTATTTCCTGCGGTCGGCGGGCTTGTACATATATTCTGGCGGCAGAGTGGGATCGGTACTGCCGAGCAGCATGGTGACCAGCGCCTGAACTTCATCCTGCGATTGCAGGTTGGGCTTGGGCATGCGCAGTGCGTCCATCGGATTCGCGTGATATTTTCCCTGGTCGTAGAGCGCGGGATTCTCCAATTTGTGCTCGAAGAAACCTTTGGGGTCGTACCAAGCCATCTTTTCGCCATCGCGGATGTACGGCTTGAGGGTGAATGTGCCGTCAGCGTTGAACACCGGCTGCTCGCCGCGCTTGGCGTCTTCGGTCCAGAGTGAGAAATCGAGACGCTCGATGGGTTTGCTGCCTTCGTTGGTGAGCTCGGTGCCGATGCGGCCTTCGTCTTCGAGGCCACTGATTTCATGGCATCCGGCGCAGCCGTAGTGGCGGACCAGTTCTTTGCCTTTAGCAGCGACCTGCGGGTCGTCCATGTAATTCGCAGCGGCGTAGGTGGCGTCGGGGTGTTTTTGCGTCATCAGGAAGCTGGCGATGTCTCGCGAGTCGGCGTCAGAGAGGCGCAGGCTGGGCATGACGGTCGGTTGTTGGACGAGAAGCTCGTGGCCGTCGTTGGGGCAGCGCGAGTGGTCGAGATCAAAAACGTAGGGAAGATTGTGTTTGGCGTAATCTTCCGGACCGAGATCTTTTTTCTCGTAGGGGCAGTAGGGACGCGTGCGCTGGCGCGGATTATGGACCCAGCGGACCAGGTAATCGTAATTCTCTTTTTCACCGATGCGGCTGAGATTTGCCGCGAACGTGCCGCCGACCGCGTTTGCGCCTTCGCCGATGGCGTGACAGGCCAGGCAGCCGCGCTCGTTGAGCAATTCTTTGCCATGGGCAGTGTCACCGGGCGCTTGTTTTTCGAGCGCTGGGCCCGTAAGCGAATCCTGCCAGATGAAGGCGGAGATGGCTTGGATTTCGTCTTGCGAAATACGGAACTGCGGCATTTTTGTGGTGGGACGAAATTCGGTGGTGTGGCCGATCCAGTACGGGATCCACTCTTTGTGCAATTTCTGGCGCGCCTCTTTCAAGTCCGGACCGACCTTCTTTATTTCTTGCAGCAGATCGTGGCTGCGCTGTTCGAGCGCGTAGGTGGTGGAATCCATGCGCGCGATGTCCACGGTGAGATTGGTGGCTTGCGCGTAGTACGCTTCGGCGGCGGTGTTGCTGGAAGCGGTGTCCCCGAGTTTCTGCAGGCGCGGGATTTCGAGCAAGTCGTCCGATTTAGATTTCGCAAGCGTGAGGATTTGCTGCCGCGCGTTGATTAGCTGCTCGTCTTGATTGTCGAAGCCCTGGAAGCGGTGGCAGCCGATGCAGCCCTTCTGACGATAGAGCTGCTTGCCTTCGTTGAGAACGGTCGCGTGCTCGGTGACGATGTCCAAGGAATGGCACTGCTGGCAACCGGCATCGTAATTTTCGGGATAGTAGAGTGGATAGAGCCAGTGTTCGTAGCGGCCGTGACCGTGCTGGACAGAATTTACGGCGCGTCCATTGCCGCCGTGACAGGGAGAGCAGCCAAATTTTTCCAGCGGATGCGTTTCCAGCAGCATCAAGTCGGGATGGCTGGTGTAGGGTGCGTCTTTGCTTTTGCCAAAACCGAGGTCGGCTTTGGTCAGCGTGACTTGCGACGGAACGTAACGAGTCTCCGTGCCGACGTGACAGGACTGGCAACGATCCACGAGGCCTGCCCCACCGAGATTGTTCAGTGATGCGCCCGGGGGATTTACGTTGATTTGAATGATGCGCTCATCGAAATCGCGCATGGAATTTTGCAGCAGGCCGAGCGACGTGGAACTGAGCCCGGGCAAATGTTCGGAAGCGTATTGCGTCAGAGCGTCGCGGGCTTCCTTGGCAGGCTTGTCCACTTCACCGCGCTGGCCAACGAGGGCGGCGCGCTGGGCGATGATGCCGGTGAAGACGTCGTTGAGTTCGTTGCCGGTGAATGGCTTGTCTTTCTGGATTTTACCGTCGCCCGTCGGCCAATCCACTTTCCAGGTGACGCTCTTCCCCGTTTCAGCGTCTTCCAGTTCTTTCTTGGCGGCAGCCTTGGCGGATTTGTCTGAGGCGGGAATCACTTCGTATTGATAGACGAGCGAGCCGATTTTGCCGCGGGCGTCCTTGAAAGCGTCGCCCAGAGCGGCGCGCTGGTCGTCCAGGAGCGCAATCTGTTTGGCGATTTGGTCGTCTTGAGACTTCGCGGCTTTTTCGGCGGCGTCCACTTTCGCGAGTAGAGCTTTGTACTCAGGAGAGGCGTATACCGCGTCTTCATTCTTCTTTTGGTCTTTCACTGCTTTCTGCAGGTAGGTGGAATAGGCCTTCGCGAAGCGGCTCTGATACGCGCGCCACGGTTGCAAGCCGTAAAATTCCACGTAGAAGGACCAGGCGACCGTAAGCATCAGCAGCACGGACGCGATCAGAAGCGGAAAGGCGAAGGAACGGCTCTTGATTGGATCGTCAGGACCGACTTCTGGAGAACGATCAGGCACCAAGGGCCTCCTTTAGTGAGGTTGGCAGAAAACTAAAACACGGAGCAGGTCCCGCGGAAAGGTCGCGTGGCGACGTACTCCGGGATTTAAAGTACCCCGCGATAGTGCCGCGGGATGACGTACTCCGGTACTTAAAGTATCCCGCGATAGTGCCGCGGGATGACGATCCTCGCCGGATCGTCATATGCTGAACCACGGCGTCACCCAGACGTATTTAATCGTGAAAACCAGGCGCAGCAGGATTTTCAACGGCAACGAAAACATCAGGATCAGGAATGTGTACATCGTAACGAGCTGCACCAGACTCATGCGCTGATAAATCTTGCGGCTAAATTCCGTGCGCATGCAGATCCAGTGCACCAGGATCGCCGAGGCGATGAAAAACGCGATCAGCGGGAAGACGCCGAAGACCACGCGGGCCCATATGGCGCCTTGATCCTTCGATATGTGGAAAATGGCGGCGAACCACGACCCATCAATGCCAAAAACCTGGTCGAGGTTCCGGTTCACCGCGTAATCCACGCGTTCAGCGTCCCAGGTTTTGCCCGGCCAGAACCACATCCATCCCGGGCCGCGGATGAATGTGCCGATGACGATCATCAAAACCCACAGGCCGACGAAGCCGAACATGAACGTCCAGATGGAAAAGCGGCGCTGCTTGTAAGTGTAGTAGCCGTTGCCGAGCGGGTTCGCGTCAATGTACGGGATGACCATGAGGCCGACGATTACCAGGGTCGGCATTACTACGCCCGCGATCCACGGATCGAAGTACACCAGCATTTCCTGCAGGCCCAGGAAATACCACGGAGCCTTCGCGGGATTCATGGTGACGTTGGGGTTAGCGGGCTCCTCGAGCGGCGCGTTCAAAGTGAGCGACCACACCATCAGCAGCACGGTGACGATGATGGCCACCAGAAATTCCATGCGCATCAGGTACGGCCAGGTGTGAACTTCGCGCTCCCACTTCGGGTCCCACTCTTGCGTCTTGCGATATTTGGTTTTGGCGAGATTGGCGTCGGATTCCAGGATGGCGATCAGCTTGTCGTTCTCAATGCCCTGCTTCAGCGCGTACCAGAGGTAGAACGGAATCAGGAACAACATAGCCACGATGGGCACGTTGTCCGGCGCCGAGGCGATTTCCCAGATCTGATGCCAATCCATCCGTTAGGCTCCTACCGATTCGCGCGACAAATTCGTGCGGCGCAGATCCGCGCCCATTCTGCAGCGGGCGCAGCAAGCAGCGCCCCTACCGATGCAAAACCGAAACAAAGGCTGGCGGTCCCGCGAAGCGGGATCGCCGCTACGAAATCATTTATCGTGCATAGTCATGCCGCTGGGCCTTAAGACTAAGGGCCGCGGATTGCGTTCTTCTTTGATTTCGCTTTCTAGCATTACCGGAGCTGGGCCGGAGATGCCGCCGTCTTTCCGCACGCGCCAGAAATGCACGCCCAGGAAAATGGAAACAATGAGCGGAATCGCAATGCAGTGCCAGATGTAGGCGCGCAGCAAAGCGTTCGCGTCCACAATGGAGCCACCCAGCAACGCAAAGCGGACATCGTTATAAGGCGTCATGCCAAGTAAGCCGCCGAGCGGGCCTTCGTGACCTAAGAATGGCGTGGCGCGGGCCATGTTCGTGCCCACCGTGACGGCCCAGAACCCCAACTGGTCGTCCGGAAGCAAATATCCGGTGAAGCTGAGGAGCATGGTCAAGACCATCAGCAGCACACCGACGCACCAATTGAATTCGCGCGGACGCTTGTAAGAGCCGGTCATGAACACGCGGAACATATGCAGCCACACCGCGATGATCATCAAGTGCGCGGCCCAGCGATGCATATTGCGCAGCAGCTTGCCGAAGGGCACGTCGTTTTCGAGATAAAGAATGTCGCGGAACGCCTGCACCTTGGTGGGGTGGTAATAGAACATCAGCAGGACGCCGGTGAAAGTGAGCACGATGAAGAGATAGAAAGTGATGCCGCCCATGCCCCATGTGAAATTGTACTTGGTGGCGTCGCGATTAACTTTGGCGGGATGCAGGTGAAAGAAAACGTTGGAGAGCACGCTGAGAGCGCGGTTGCGCGGCTCGTCGTCGTGCTTGACGCGAAACATCGAGCGATAGAGCTGGGTCTTCTCCGGCTCTTTCAGCCCGTCGACCTGCTGCTTGGTTTTTTCTTTAAGCGTGTCGCGAAGCGCGGCAGCGTTGTCCTGCACTTTTTCCAGGACGCCTGTTTTCTCTTTGCTGCCGCCGTTTTCTTCAGGCATTCGGTGCGACCCCTTCCGAACCCAAATCTACGTGGCCTGCGTTACTGCCAACTTTGCCAAAAAAACTGCGTCCAGGACGGCGCTATACGTTCAGGAAAGCTCCCGGATCGTTGAAATGGTTCACGCCGGCGCGTGGATCGTCCACATAGAGCCGGCTCGTATCCACGGAGATTTTTCCCGTGGGATCGAGCATCACGTTCGCGCGGTCCATAGGACGAGGCGCGGGCCCTTCGAAATTCACGCCTTCGCTGTCGTACCCGCTGCCGTGGCAGGGGCACTTGAATTTGTTCTCCGCGGGCTTCCATTCCGGCGTGCAGCCCAGGTGCGTGCAGCGGGCGAAGATCACAAAGAGGCGATCCGGTTCGCGCACCACCCACACCCGGTTGGTCATCAGGTAGCGCTGGTCAATGCCAAGGCTGAAATCCGCCGGAAATCCGATATTGAAAACTGTGTTGGGTTCGTAAAGCGCGCGCGGAAAGAAAAAACGGAGGAACATCAGGAAGTTTACGCCCAGGTAGCCCCAAATCAATGCCCAGACAATTCTGCGGCGGCCGGTGTTGACGGCTTTTGCCGCAGCATGCCCTTCCGGCAACTGGGACGCGACCGCTCCCGACGCGACAGGCGACGGTGCGGCTTGACCCGACTTCCCTTCCGGAATTTCTGCCATAGGCCCGTTAACTTCTGTTACTGCCAACGAAAATCTATGAGTCGAAAGTACCCGTATGAAACGCTGCTAATCAACAAAGGGTTATATGATTTGCGGATGGCCGTGTCAAGACCTTCTCGACTAAAATTTTCTGAAAGTTCGTCCCGCGTTAGCAAGTGTATTTGTGCCATCGGCGTTGCTACGTTGCGACGGAGGCGACGCCGCTGCGCATACCGACGGACCGCAGCACCAGATCAGCCAGCGCGCGGATCAGCAGCGGCGAATCATTCAGCGCGGGCATCATGCGAAATTCGGTTACGCCGAGCGATTTGGCTTCTTCGCGGGCTTCGATGTTGATTTCGTACAGGGTTTCGATGTGCTCGGTCAAAAACGAGATGGGAATTACCAGCATGCGTTTTATGCCGCTGTGCGCCATCTGTTCGATGGTGGCAGAAAGTGATGGCTGCAGCCACTTTTGCGGCCCCACCCTGCTCTGGTAGCACAAGACGTGGGGATTGGGCCAAGCGCCTAGCTCACGCACCAGTTGCACGGTTTCTTCGATCTGCTTCGGGTAGGGATCGCCCTTCTCTACCAGGGCCAGCGGCAATCCGTGGGCGCTGAAAACCAGATGGATATCATCGGGCTGATTCAGATCAGCGAGGACGCTGTTGATGCGCTCGACGATGGCCGCGATGTAGTCCGGATGATCGTAGAAATGATCGATGAGTTTTACCGGCGTCTTCGGCTTGTACTGGCGATTCCATTCGTTGAGGCTGCTTCTGGTGGTGGCAAAAGAATAATGCGGATACAGCGGAAGCAGGATCAGCTCGTCGAAAGACTCACGGCCTAGCGCGGCGACAGCTTCCGCAGTGTCGGGGTGCCAGTAGCGCATCGCTACAATGGTGCGGGCGGAAATGTGTGGGCGTAGAGCTTGTTCTAACGCGCGAGCTTGCTGTTCGGTAAGGCGGCGAATCGGCGACGCGCCGCCGATTTCCATGTAGTGCTGGCCGACAACTTTGGAACGCGTGGTGGAGATCAGCTTGGCGATCGCTTTGCGCGCGAGAAATGCGCCGGGAAAATTGATTATGTCTGGATCGCAGAACAGATTGTAAAGAAACGGCTCGACCGCAGCCTGGCTATCCGGGCCGCCGAGTTGAAACAGCACTACCGCGATTTTTTTTGGCCCGCCCATGTTGCACCCCTTGCCAATTCTACTAGCGCTGCTGCAATTGCTGCTTCAGCCGCTCGATCTCCTCACGCACCTGGGTGACGCGTCGCGCGACGCTGAGTTCGTAGCCGAAAAATACGGCCCAGACGACCATCCACGCCGTAAACAAGAATTCGAAATTCTTCATTGTCCACCTTTTTGCGGCGCGGAGGTTGTTGCGCCTGCTGATGCGTCGAGTCCGCGCGATTCGATTTCAAATCGCAGCTCGGCGGCTTCGTTGCGCAGCAGCTCCAGCCGATAGCGGTCCACCAACACCAATATCATTACGCAAAAGATGGCGAAGAGGCAAAGGAGCAAAACCTTGCTCATGGTGGGGTCGAGGCCCGAGCCTTGGCCTCCTGCGATTACCGGTTGAGGATGCTGCGTGCGCCAGAGACGATTCGCAAGATAGACCAGCGGAATATCCAGCGACGCGAAAATCGCAAAAACAGCGGAGAGCGATGCTTTCTTTTCGGGATCTTCGACCAAGCCGCGCATCAGGAGGTACGCGATGAATAGCAGCCACAAAACGAATGTGGAAGTGAGCTTGGCGTCCCACGTCCACCAGATGCCCCACACCGGACGGGCCCACAGCGGGCCGGTGATCAGTCCGATGGTGCAGCAGATGACGCCGACTTCGACGCCGGAGACGCCCAAGGCATCCCATTTGCGATTGCCGGTGACGAGGTAGGCGACGCTGGCGTAGAAGGCGACGAAAAAGGCGCAGAACATGGCGTTCCAGCTGGCCACGTGGAAATAGAATATCCGCTGGATGGCGTGCATGGTTGCTTCGTCCGGCGCGATGAACAGCGCCGCGTAGCCTGCGCAGAAAATCAGCAGGGCGACGAGCACGGTAATTGGCAATCGAGCTTTCATCGGTTACAGCTTTTTGCTTATTCCTTGATGCGCGCGCAGGCTTTTGCTGAGACGCATCATTCTTCCAATAAATGATCGCACAAAAGCCAGGAAGCCGTAAGAAACACAATATCAAATCCCGCGAGGAACGCGAGCCATGTGCGGTCCAGAGCGGGCTGCTCGGCGAAGAGCGATGCCGTGGATTCCACCGCGGCGATCAGCAGCGGCGTGAGCAGCGGAAGTAAGAGCAACGGCAGCAGCAATTCGCGCATGCGGGCGTGCGCCGAAACGGCGGAGAACACCGTGCCGGTCACCGTGAGTCCCAGAGTTCCCAGAACCAACACGAGAATCAGCCGCCAGACGATGCCCGCGAGCGAAATGTTGTAGAGCACGGCGAACACCGGAACGAGAACGAGTTCGGCGAGCGACATGAAAATAAAATTGGCGAGAATTTTTCCCAGCAGGATCGCGAAGCTGGAGATGGGGGCCATGCGCAGGGCGTCGAGAGTTTCGTTGTTTTGCTCGCGCGCGAAGGACGGATTTAGCATCAGCGAGCCGGCGAACAGGAATGCAATCCAGAGCAGCCCGGGTCCATAACGGCGAGACTCCGCGGCGGTGGGGTCAAAGGCGAAGCTGAAAAGAACGACAACGATGAGGGCAAAAATCACCGTTGCAGTGAGCAGTTCGCGTGTGCGGAATTCGAGGCGGAGTTCCTTGGCAAGGACGATCGCCGCGGCGCGGGCGGTGGTCAAGCTAAGCCTCCGCCCGCAGCGCGGAGAGCAATGCGCGCGGATCGCCGCCTGAGCCGCTATCGTGCTCCACGCGGCCGTTCGCCAGCGATATAGCCCGAGTGGCAAGATCCAGCGATTCATTCCGCGCGTGCGTGCTCATCAGCACGGTGCAGCCGTCGGACTTCAATCGTGCGAGCCGCGTACTGAACCACGCGAGGCCCTGGCGATCCAGCCCGGCGGCCGGCTCATCGAGCAGAATCAGGCTTGGCCCGTGCAGCAGCGCGCGGGCAATGGCCAGGCGCTGGCGCATGCCGCGGGAAAACGTGCGCACCAAACTTCCACTTCGCGTTGCGAGGCCGCAATCATCCAGCGCGGCTGTGACCGTGCCGGCGATATTTTGCAGAGAGTAGAGCCGCGCGAACAAAGTGAGATTTTCTGCGGAAGTCAATTCGTCGTAGAGCAGAGTGCTGTGCCCGACCAGCCCGATAGAATGTTTGGGTCTGAACTCGCTGGCCCCCTGTTGTGACGGCCCGCGCTCGGTCGCGGCGACGGCGGCGAACGAAACAGAGCCGCGCGTAGGATTCATCAGCAGGGCGGCTACGCGCAGCAGCGTGGTCTTCCCCGCTCCATTGGGCCCGAGAAGAGCGATAAATTCGCCGGCGCGGACTTCCAGTGAAACTCCGCGTAACGCGGCGAGCGAGCCGAACCGTTTTTCGACGTTGTGGAAAGTTACGCCGAGAGCCGCAGGCGTGGATGGCGAGGAAGTCGCTGGCACGGGCAACGCGTTGCGCCTAGCCTCGCACCAGGTCGCGAAGCGCTTTTTCCACGCGGGCACGTTCACGCGTGTAGTCGTCTTCGCTGATGGTGCCGGCCTGGCGGCGCAATTCCAGGCGGAAAATATTATTTTTGAGGTCGTCGAGGCTGCCGCGGACTTCGTTGTCAACGTCTGCGATGGTTTCGACTGGGGTACGCGACGATTCCTGCGATGAGGGCGTCGCAGCGTAGCTTGCAGCCAGACCAGGATTCGCCGCCGATTTTTTCGCGCGGCGCGGAGCCGGAACGTCGGCTTCGGTGGTCCACGCGCCCTCCGCCGCAGCGGCAGTTTCCGGGCGCAGCCACAGATAGACAAAACCCAACACGAAAATCGAAACAAATCCGCCGGTAAGAATCCACTTCAGGCTGTCGAGGCGCGCGGGGGCGGTTGTGGCACTCACCGCAGCCGCGTCGGCGGATGCGGCATCGGCGCGCGAATTCACGGACGGATTCTGCGAATTATCTCCGCCGCCGGCAGCGCTGGACGCGCCAGCGGCGCCGCTGCCTTGCGTCGCGGAGGGCATCGGCGCGGTCCCGGAGACGGTGATTTCTACGGGGGCGTTCGCCGCGACGTTGTCGCGCATATAGACGTTGAATCCCTGATCCTGTCCCGCCGCTGAGATTCCACTGCCGGAAATCTGCACCGTGGGCGGCGCGGCGATGATCAGATGCTCGCTGGTATAAGGCGAGATATTGCGCAACGTCAGATGATTCCCCGCATAAGGCACTTTGTAGGAGAGGCGCACGCCGCTTTCACCGGGGCGGAAAGGAAAGGCGATGGCCATTTTATTTTTGCCTTTGTCAATTGTTCCCTGCACGACGGGCATACCGGATGCGCCCCACGCCGTAGCCTGATTGAAGTCGGCGCCATCGGGCAGCGTGAAATCAAACGAGCCATCCGCGCGATAGAAGGCGACGGGTGGCTGCGTCTTATTCGCGATCATGTATTCTTCGCCGACCATCAGGTCCGAGCCGTTGGGCTGAAGGATGATGGCGTGATTGGCTATGCTGAACGCAGTGGGATTATTGGTCGGTTCAAATACTTCGATTTCCGCGGACATTTTTCCAGGGGTGATGGGCTCGTGGTAGTTCACGCCTTTGTAAACGACGCGCACAAGCATGGGCCCGGCGCCGAGTTGCGGATTATCGAAGCTGAAATGCCCTTGCGCGTCGGTCTTGGTATTCGCCACAGGCTGCATGCCGCCTTGCAGCTGGATAAGGATCACGTCCGCGCCCGCAGCGACCTGGCCGGTGGTGCCGTTCTTTACTGTGCCGTTGAGCGTGCCAGCGGCGGCCGACTGTGCCGCTGCGACAACGCAGAGCAACATCACGACAAGCGATGCAGCGCCGCGGCCGGCGATTCCAAGCCGAATTCTATAGTCGGCGAAGCTGTAATTCATGAAGGACCCACCTTTTCCGCGGCGGTCAGTCTGGTGGAGACCTGGCGCGTGGCTGGCGTGGGAGTGCCGCCGGTCAGCTGGTCCATATCGGAGAGGACGCGCGCAGCTTCCACTTCCAGCGATTGCTTGATTTCTTCGTAATCCTGCTCAGAAAACTTTCCGGCGCGGAATTCGAAGCGCAGGTCGCGCAGATTTTCGTAGATGGCGTCACGGCGTTCCATCAGCTGATCGAGCTTGGTGCGATGCGGCGCGTTGTCGGAAGCGTCTGACTTAACTCCGAAAATGAAATAAATCAGCAGGGCGGCGAGCAGCGCGCAGGCCACGGCGATGTCCACGCTACTCATCGTGTTCAGTTCCCGATTCCCTGCCCGCCTCGCGTTGCGCGCGGGCGAGGAACTCAGCACTCACTTGCGGGCCGCCGGCTGGTGCGAGTGTGGCTTTGTGGCGCCAGCGGCGAACTACTTCCCAGACTAATACGAGCGCGATCAGCGGCACCGCGATGGGCATGATCCAGGCAAGCAGATCGAAACCTTTTTTCGGAGGCTCGACCAGGACTGTGGGGCCATATTGTTCGACCATAGCTTGAAGGATCTGGTCGTCAGATTCACCGCGCGTTACGTGCGCGTCGAGATCCTTTTGCATTCCGCGTGCGGTTTCACAGGGGCCGGAGAATGTGCCGCCGGGGTGATTGCACATGCCGGCTGAATCTTCACAGCCGCCACACATGCACAGGACGCGCTTGCCGAGAGCTTTGGCGCGCGGCGTCTCTTGCGCGGGTGTGGGTGTCGCCGCGCTCGTCGCTATGATCGTGGCCAGGATTATCGCTCGAAGGGCAAAGATCAACGCAGAGGTCGCAGAGAATGGCCGCTGAGGAAGTGAAGAATTTTGTGGCGCATCATAAATCTTGGGAAAATTAATCATGGCCTTCCACTCGTCGCGCTACTGCGCCGATCGCAGGGGCGGCTTCGGCGATGGCGTCGGCCCAGGATCTATCTGTCGCGGGGCGCAGGACCAACGCTGTCCGTCGGTTCGGCAGCAGCGCGAGACCGGTACCGAGGACTACGACGATTCCGCCGAACCAGATCCATTTGATTAAAGGTAGCAGGTAAGCGTGAATCACGGGCTTACCGCTTTCCGGGCTGCGGCCTGCATATACCACGTACAAATCGCGCAGCGGCGATGACTGAATCGCGACCATGGTTTCGGTCACTTGACTGGCGTGGAAGAGACGGCGCTCGGGAAACAGCAGCATGTCCGACTTTCCGTTTTTGAAAACTTCCAGCGTCGCGCGGTCAGACTCGTAGTTGGCGTTATCGAGGTGATCGAACGTCTGGCACAAAATTGTATAAGGGCCGATGCGCAGCGAATCGCCGACGGCCATTTCTTTCTGCAGGTCTTTGTTAAAAGGCGTGCCGGCGATGCCGATAAATACCAGCACCATGCCGAAGTGGACGACGTAGCCGCCGTAGCGCCGCGTATTGCGCATGGTGAGCTCGCCCATCGCTGACAGAATGTTTGTACCGTCGCGGGCAGAGATAACGCGCGCGCCGCGGAAAAATTCGGACGCGATCGTGAGCGTCACGAAGACGCCGAGGATCAGGCAAAGCAGAGAATAAACGTCACGAAAGCCTAAAATAAATCCGACGATTCCGGCAAGCATGCCACCGGCAAACGGCCACGCGAAGTTGCGTTTGAGCGCGTCGAAAGAAGTCTTGCGCCAGGCGAGCAACGGCCCGACGCCGGTGAGTAGCAGCAGGAAGAGCGCGATGGGGACGTTCACTTTATTGAAGAACGGCGCACCAACGCTGATTTTGCTGCCCTCCACCCACTCGGAGAGGACCGGAAACAGCGTGCCCCACAGCACCGCAAAGCACGCGGCGAGAAGGATCAGATTGTTGAACAGGAAGCTGGATTCACGGGAAACCAGCGAATCGAGTTGATTGTCGCTGCGCAGGTAATCGCGATTTTTCCAGTACGCAGCGAAGCAGACCACGAAAGTGATGATCAGGAAGCCGACGAACCAGCTGCCGATGGAAGATTGCGCGAAGGCGTGCACCGAACTGACCACACCGGAGCGCGTGAGCATCGTCCCGAGAATGCACAGCATGAAAGTGGTGAACACCAGCCAGACGTTCCAGACTTTCATCATGCCGCGTTTTTCCTGCATCATCACGGAATGAAGAAACGCGGTGCCGGTGATCCACGGAAGCAGCGAAGCATTTTCAACCGGATCCCACGCCCAGTAACCGCCCCAGCCGAGCATGGCGTAGGCCCAGTGCGCGCCGAGCAGAATACCGATGCTCTGGAAGCACCATGCAATCATGGTCCAGCGGCGGGTAATGTGAATCCACTTCTCGCCGGGGTATCGGCCGAGCAGCGCCGCCAGGGCAAATGCAAACGGGACCGAGAATCCGGTGTAGCCGAGATACAGCATCGGCGGGTGAATCACCATCTCGGGATATTGCAGCAGCGGAGTGAGGCCGTGACCTTCGGACAATTTCGCGAGATGCATTACGCCCGCGCTGTCCGGCCCGGCCAGCACCCTGAATGGCGTGGCTACGAAATTGTTGAGCGTCAGGAAAAAAGTCTGCACCCCGGCGAGGACCACTCCCACGTACGGCATCAACTCCGGATGGCGCTTGCGATTCAGAAACAAAACTAGAAATGCGTAGATCGAAAGCAGCCAGGACCAGAAGAGCAACGACCCTTCCTGGCCTGCCCACAGAGCCGCAAACTTATAGAAGCCGGGGAGAGCGCGGTTGCTGTGCTCCACCACATAGACGATCGAAAAGTCGTTGGTGAAGAAGAAATATTCCAGGCAGCCGACGGCGACCGTCACCAGGACGAAGACGGCCATGCCGGCATTGCGCGCGCTCTTGGTCAGAAGCGTGCGTCGTGTGAGAATGCCTGCTATTCCCGCCACGACCGCGTACACCGCTGCTAAGAAAGCTAGCAGCAGTGCAAATGAGCCTAAAATGTCCAACGATTCCCCCGCGGTGCTATCCTAATTTCCCGAGAGACTTAACTTCCTGACGGTCGCGTGCCGGCGCCGGTTGAGGTTTGTCCAGGTTGGGCCCCGACCGGACTTCCCGTAGGCGCTGCCTCATACTTCGAAGCGCACTTGGCCTGCACCTGCTCGGCCATGAAGTGGTTGTCCGGCATCATCTTGCCTTCCACCAGAGCCTGCGCTCCATCTTTGAAAGTGTCTGGCAATGGGTCGCGGCCAATGTAGCTCACGGGGAGGTCCCTGCCCTGTTCCGTGAGGACGAAATCCACTCGTCCGGCCACGTGTTCGATAGAACCAGCACGCACATTCCCAGAGACACGCATTCTTTGGTGCAGCGATGCGCCTTGCAGCGTGGAAAGCTCTGTAATGGTGTGGTAATAGGTCTTGCTTTGAGTGAAACCTACGTAGGCCAGAGCCAGCAACGTAATTACAATGACCCCGGATCCGATAAGAAATTTATGCCGAGCATTCATGTGAACGCTCCAACTCGCTCCTGAATGAAACAAGGCGATTCTAACATAACGCGAGCGTGCAGCCGCAAGGCCATTCGAGACATCAAGTTGCATGATCCCGCACCGGCCGGCGAATGCTACATTTACGCGGTTCAGCGAAACCGATCTTGTAATCACTATGCCAAGAGCAACTCTAAAGCCATACCACTGACTGCGCGAGCTCCAGACTAAACGACGGACGAAACCACAGGCATGCGGCCGCGGCGGTAGCTTGCTGCGCCACAGCTTACCGCCGCGGTGGAATGCCCGGAAGGCCTCAGAACCTGAACGAAACTCCGACGTACGGTTCAGCCATTTGTGTCCTGCCGTTCGTTACCTGCGTTGGAAGCGCGAAGTCCGGGGCTGTATAGACGAGCCCCCGGTACCCAGCCTGAACGCTGAACTTGTCAGTAAGCCTGTAGGCGGCGCCGGCACCGTAGAGGAACGTTCCGCGGTTCTGGAACACGACTCCATCGCTCGAGCCGGCGGTCACGGGTGAAAAGAACAGAGCGCCGGTGCCGGCTTCCAAGTAGGGATGGAAGCGAGCCTCGCGTTCTACGCCGAACGTGAATACGTAGGCGAAGGTGGCTTCCTGAACGCGAGCTTGTGTCACCGTGCCGGAATTATAGACTTGCGAGAAGAGAGTGTTGGCGTAATTGGCTTCCAGCGCGCTCCAGCGATTGAAATGATAACGATAGTTGATGAGGAATCCGCCAGCATAAGTTGGCTGAGTCGGTGACACCGAATCCGCTGGCTTCCTGCTGGAAGTTTCCGGTGAAGTTCGCGGACACTTCTGAATTGCCTTCCTGCGCGAGCGCCGGCAGCGATAGCAGGGCCAATGCCGTTAACAGCAAACCTATCTTGATTCGCATTTCCAAATTGCCTCCGTTTTTTTTGAATTAGTCCGCAGGCACACGGGCACACCCGTAGCCGTGAAGGACCGTGTATTTCTTGTTTTGAGAGCTATCGGCGGACTACCAACGTGTCTGAGCCCGTGCGGTCAACACACCATCACGTGAACACTGAGGAGCTCCAGTGCGTTGGACGGCGAGTTGGCGAGGCGAGTTGCACGATGCGTTCGCAACGAGCAGAAATTATTTGGTGAGATTATGGAACTTTTTTAGTGGGAAGTCTGCAATGCAAGAAATCCGATTTCAGCGCAGTGCAGCGCGCATTGCAACGGGTTGGTTCAGTCGTGATGCGCGAGTGCTTGGGACAAGCGATCGGCAAGCGCTGCGCCAAACTCGGCTCCACGCTGGGGGTCCTTCCGCAGGGCACTCTCGAACGGCTGGCCGTCGCGCAGAATCAATCGCTCGGCCCACCCGTTGCTCTGCAGCAGCGGAATGAACGGCTGCAACGCGTGTGAAATCGGCGCCAGGAATTTCGGCTTGTACGAAGTATTGATGCGAAGCAACACGGTGGAAGCGAGCCGCGACACCGCTGCGGGCAATCGTTCCGGCAGTTCGACTGGACATTCCACCGCGTACGCCAGGAAAAAACCGCGCCGCTGAAACTCCGCTAATGCCGATTCTTCGGGCATGGTGTGGTCGGGCGTGCGTCCAATACATTTGGTGATTTCGTCGAAGAACATTTGGGATGCGACCGATCGTTGCGCGGTACCGGCGCCGCGATAGAAATAATCGCTCGGGCGCCGCGAGCGGTGCGGCATCCAAGAGAAGTACCTGGATATGAATCGGGCGGAAATGCGTGGCAAGCTCGAGGCGCTCGATGCGTCGGCGGATGTGCGCTTCGTCAACCTGAGCGCCGCATCCATCACAGAGTGGCATTCGGAGTTCTCCGTTTGAACAAAATGGCAGTCGGAAGGATGACACGCGGCGCGATTGCGGCGCAAGGCGGACCAGAAAGACGATGAGGTTGAGGAATCAAAGGAGGTAGAGGAGGAAGCGGAGTTACCGGAGGAGCTTGGGGCTGCTCGTGCTGGTGGTGCGGGTTAGCGGTCGAGCTTTTCGCTTTGATTACTGCTCTTGTTGTCGGACTTTTGAATACCGGGCGTGGCGTCAACTGCGGGCGTGCTCGGATTATTTTGAGCAGCGGCGCCCAGCTTGCTGCGTAGACATCCGACCAATTCGGGAGCCATTTCGGAAATGTTCATGCCGTCGGACACCAGGAATTTACAACTCAAGATCGGACGCGCCTGGTCATCATCCGAAAGCTGGCAGCTCACCTTGCAGTACTGACATTCCTGATTCCAGCAGAAACGGCCATAGGGGATAGTTTCCGGGCTGATGAATTGGAACGCGCGCAGAAGCGAATTCCGTTCCGGGACGAGGAACGTCTTGCCCAGGATGGTGATCTCAACCAGCTTTTCGTACGGCCGAAAAATCTCGTCCATAAGCGGTGTGCTCGCGTCTGCCATTGGATTGCGATCCCCTGCTATCGAAACTAAAGCACGGCGGGACGCAGGGCAATCGAAACGCGGGCGCGAAGTGTTCAATGCTCCAATGGTGAAGGGATCACGAAGGTGAACGCGCGGCGCGGGACGACCCCAAAACGGCCTCCCCGACGGCAGCGGAGCAACCAGAGGCGATCTCGCCCGACACATCGCGGAATAGGGACGGTCGTCTAGGAATTCCGTGCGCTGGCAGGAACCAATACGACCAATGTATACGCGCCCAACGCGATTCCGAATGGCCCGTTGACCAATCCGAAGAACGCCGCGACGAGTCCCAGGCTTCGCGCCGCTGCGCCGCTGGACATCAAGTTCAGGCCGGCGATCACTGACACGACGCCCGCGACGATTCCAAGAATAATCGCAAAAATGAGAAAACCATGAAACAGGCCCATCAGGGTGTATGGATCAGGAACACGGGTCAGCAGCGCGCCCCACATCAGCGTGAGCGTGCCACTGTACAGAAAAACTCCCAGCGCGCCTACCAGGCGGAGCAGACCGTACAGAACCCACAAAATTCCAAGATTTCGCATGTCTACCTCCAGAGCGCTAGTCACCAGCCGACGGCTCAGAACTATAGCTCATCTCGGAGCCGGGAGTTGTAGACGAAGATTGCGAGAACAACGCGCGAGAGCCACGGAACCTGATATTCCGCCAGTTGCGACTACGCGAAGAACTGGCCCATGCGCCGGAATTTTTCGTAGCGCTGGTCTACGATCTGGCGCGGGGAAAGGCGGGACAACTCGTCGAGGGCGCGTATGAGGAAAGGATCGAGCATTTTCGCCGCGGCTTCTGGGTCGTTGTGCGCGCCGCCTTCCGGCTCTGGAACAATCTCGTCGATCAGTTTCATCTCCAGCAAATCGGGCGCGGTAATCTTCAACGCTTCTGCCGCGATCTCCGCCTTGCTGGAATCGCGCCACATAATCGAAGCGCAACCTTCCGGCGAGATCACTGAGTAAACCGAATTCTCCAGCATGTAGACGCGGTCGCCGACCGCGACGGCCAGCGCTCCACCGGAACCACCTTCGCCGGTGATGGTGATCACGATAGGCACGGGCAAGCGCGACATCTCCCGCAAATTGTGCGCGATCGCCTCCGCTTGGCCGCGCTCCTCCGCGTCCACCCCAGGGTACGCGCCGGGCGTATCTACAAAGACAATGACCGGACGCCCGAATTTCGCGGCCACTTGCATCGCCCGCAGAGCCTTGCGATAACCTTCCGGTTTGGCTTGCCCGAAATTGCGCGCCAAGCGCTGCTTGGTGTCGCGGCCTTTCTGGCTGCCGACAATCATGACGGGCCGACCGTGAAATTTGGCCATGCCGGTAATCAATGCGGGATCGTCTGCGAAATTGCGGTCACCGTGGATTTCCGAAAAGTTTTCAAAGAGGAGGCGGATGTAATCATCAGTGTAAGGCCGCTGCGGATGGCGCGCCAGCAGCAAGCGCTGCCATGCGCCCAGATGAATGTAGAACTCGCGCTTAAGCTCCTCCACTTCCTTGCGAATACGTTCGATCTCGACGGACTGCTCTCCGCTGGGCGTGGTCAGGCGGCTCAGGTCAGCGACGTCGCGCTCCAGGGCATCAATGGCGCGCTGTTTCAGTTTGTCCACTTCGCCGGGCGTCGGACTCGCAACGGGTTTGGCGGCGGCTGTTTTCACAATTTGTGGGGCCTTCGCGCCGGCCCGCAAACTGGTTGCTACAGGCTTCACGGATGGCGGCACAGGAGTCTCCGCAGTCGCGCCTGAAAACTTGGCGGCCGCTTCGCGAGCTGCGCGCCGGGCCTTCTTGATCGCGCGGAATTTCTTCATGCGCTCTTTGCGTTCGCGGCGTTTACGCAGCTTCTCGGCGAGAATCTGCTGTTTGCTCACTGGATCACCGTCACTCAATTACGATCCTCGGAAAACCGTACCGTCCGACCTGGCGGCACACAACACGATCGCCGCCCAAACCATTTTACCGCAAGCGTGTTACTGCACCAGCGCCACGGAATCTGTGCCACAGATTTCGCGCACGCGCTCGACCAGCTCCCGATCCGCCAGTACGGCGCTGCCAGCTTCCAGTGTCGCCGCGGTCCCGTCGCCCTTCACTAGTTCAAACGCAACGCGGCAGCGCCCTGGGCGACTGGAGAATAATTTCTGCAGCTGGTCAATGGCGCCAGTGTTCACCGTGCTCAAATCCATGCGCACGCGCAGTAAGCTGGGCGGACGATCCGCCAGCTGATCCAGCAAACGCGCATCCGCGACGATCAAGCGCGTGCCGACATCTTCCACCGCCACGCGACCCTTCACGAGCAGCGGCGTATTGCTTTTCAGAATCGCCTCGAGTTTGCCGAACGCTTCCGGAAAAACCAAGGCCTCGATCACGCCGGTGCGATCCTGCAAGGTCAAAATCGCCCAGCGCGCGCCACGCCGCGAGCGCATGGGGCGTATCTGCACGATGATTCCCGCGACGACAATATCCTCATTGTTCTTGCGGCTCTCCATCGTGGCCAGCTCCGCGGCGTTCAAATCTTTCAGTCTGCCCGCGAATTTGTCGAGCGGGTGGCCGGAAATGTAAAAGCCCAGAACCGAGTACTCCCCAGCGAGTTGCTGCTCCTCGGACCAATCATCGGCGTCGGGAAGCTCCGTTTCTTGCCACGGTTCGCTGTGAGAAGCATTCGGCCCGGCAAGAAACAGGCCGCCCTGCCCCACCGTTTTCTCCTGATGCTTTTTCTGCCCGCGCGTGATGGCTTGATCGATCGCAGCGAAGAGGCGCCCGCGCGATCCGCCGGCGCAATCCAAAGCGCCAGCCTTCACCAGGCTTTCCAGCACGCGCTTGTTCAAAAACTTTGGCTCGATGGCCTCGCTGAACTCAAAAAGCGTGCGGAATTTTCCGGAAGCTCCGCGCGCTTCGCAAATTGCCTTGGCGGTGTTCTCACCGACGTTCTTGATGGCCGCGAGGCCAAAGCGAATGTCGTCGCCAACCGGCGTGAAGTACAGGCCGCTCTCATGTACGTCCGGCGGAAGGACACGAATGCCCATACCGCGCGCTTCGTTAATGTACTTCACCACTTTTTCCGTATTACCTGCTTCGGAGCTGAGCATGGAAGCCATGAATTCCACTGGATAGTGGACTTTCAGATAAGCCGTCTGGTAGGCGAGCAACGCGTAGGCACAGGCGTGGGCCTTCGGAAAACCGTACAGGCCAAACTCTTCCATGAGATCGAAAATCTTGGTGGCCTTTTTCGCGGGGACCTTTCCCGCGGCACAGCCCGCCAGAAATTTTTCGCGCTGCGCGGCCATTACGTCAGCCTTTTTCTTGCCCATCGCGCTGCGCAGGATGTCGGCATCGCCCAGCGAGTATCCAGCAAGGCGGTTGGCGATTTTCATCACCTGTTCTTGAAAGACGATGACGCCCCAGGTCTCCGAAAGAATTTCCTCCAGCTCCGGCAAGTCATAGGTGACTTTTTTCTTGCCCTGTTTGCGCCCGATGAATTCGTCAATCATCCCGCCCTGGATTGGCCCGGGACGATACAGAGCGTTGAGCGCGGTTAAATCCTCAATTTGCGTGGGCTGGTAGCGCTTCAAAATGTCGCGCATGCCGTGAGATTCGAACTGGAAGATGCCGGTAGTATCGCCGCGGGCAAAGAGAGCGTAAGTCGGCGCGTCATCCAGCGGAAGTGTGGTCAGGTCCAAGTCGATGCCCCGGTTTTGTTTGATCATGCGCACGGAGTCGTCCAGGATCGTCAGCGTGGTCAAGCCGAGGAAATCCATCTTCAGCAGACCGATGCGCCCCAGCGCATTCATGTCGTACTGCGTGGTGATTTCATCCTTGTTCGACTTGTACAGCGGAACGATCTCGGTGAGCGGCCGCGGCGAAATCACCACGCCCGCCGCGTGCGTGGAGGCGTGGCGCGCCAGACCCTCCAGGCGAAGCGCCACTTCGATCAATTCCTTAACCTGGCCTTCCTTGCGGGCGGCATCGAGCTGCGGCGATTGTTTCAGCGCGTCCTCGAGCGAAATGTTCAGCGTCGTCGGGATCATTTTCGCCAGGCGGTCCACTTCGCCGTAAGGCATATCCAGCGCGCGGCCCGCATCTTTCAACACCGCTTTCGCAGCCATGGTGCCAAACGTAATAATCTGCGCGACGCTTTCCGCGCCGTATTTCTTACGGACGTATTCGATCACTTCGCCACGCCGCCGCATGCAGAAATCAATGTCAATATCCGGCATGGAGATGCGCTCGGGATTCAAGAAGCGCTCGAAGAGCAACTCGTACTGCATGGGATCCACATCGGTGATGCGCAGCGAATAGCTTACAAGGCTACCTGCAGCGGAGCCGCGGCCGGGACCTACCGGCACGCCCTGCGCGCGCGCGTAATGAATGAAATCCCAGACGATCAGGAAGTAGCCTGCAAAGCGCATCTTCTTGATCATTTCGATTTCGGCCGTGAGGCGAGCTTCGTAGTCCGCCAGCGGATGGCGCAAGCGGCCTTCCTTGGCAAGCCGCTCGATTTGGGGAGCGCGGGAGGCAAATCCTTCGCGCACCACTCGCTCGAAATACGAATCGGTGCTATGTCCTTCGGGCACCTTGAATTCCGGGAACGGATTGCTGACGCGCTGGATCTTCACGTTGCAGCGCTCGGCGATTGCCACCGTGCGGGTCACCGCATCCGGCAATTCGCGGAACACCTGCGCCATTTCCTCAGCTGTCTTGAAATAAAATTGGTCAGTGGCAAATTTCATGCGCTGCGCATCGCTCATGGTCTTGCCGGTCTGAATGCACATCAGGACTTCCTGCGCGTGCGAATCGGCCTGCGTGAGGTAGTGGCAGTCGTTCGTGGCGACCAGCGGAATTCCGGATTCCTTGGAGAGTCGCACCAGGTCGCGATTGACGCGTACGTCCTGCTCGAGACCCTGGTCCTGGACTTCGAGGAAGAAATTCCCCTTGCCGAAAATATCGCGCAGGCGGTAAGCGCTTTTCTGGGCCTGATCGTATTTTTCGGAAAGCAGCGCGTCGGCCACTTCACCGCGCAAACACGCGGAGAGAGCAATCAGACCTTCGCTGTGCTTGGCGAGCAGCTCGTGGTCCACGCGGGGTTTGTAGTAGAAGCCGTCGAGGTATCCGGTGGAAACCAGCTTGATGAGATTTTGGTAGCCCTTCTCATTTTCGCAGAGCAGCACCAGATGGTTCGAGCGTTCCGCGCCCGTGCCGCGATTCTTGTGATTATCCGGCGCCACGTACATTTCGCAGCCGATGATGGGCTTCACACCGTGGGTGGTGGCCTGGTGATAGAAATTCGCAGCTGCGAAGAGGTTTCCGTGATCGGTTACTGCGACGGCGGGCATTCCACGGCGCGCGGCTTCGGCAGTGAGTTCGCCGATTTCGCACGCGCCGTCCAGAAGAGAGTAGTCCGTGTGCAGATGAAGGTGAACGAAATTCGAGGCATTCATGCGAAGTTCATTCTAAACCAGCTTCAACCTCTGCGTAACAGCAATCTACGTGCGTAATCGCCGGTCGCGGCCGTTCCACCTGCCGCTAGCGGCGTGATTTCTTCTTCGTGTGAGACTTCGATTTCTTCCGGGAGCGCGCAGCGTTGTCGTCGTGCTCTGCCTTGTCGTGTTTGGCCTGAGCCTTTGCGCCAATTGCGGCTGCTGCCGATTGACCCGGCTTCGCAGCAGCGCCGGAAGTCTTGCCGGCGGGGGCGGATTTACCGTCACCGGCCGGAGCAGACGCTCCTTTGCTTCCTGCTGCCGGTGCCTTGGATTTCTCGTGTCCTTTTGCTTCCGCGTGCGGCGCGGCTTCGGGCGCGCCCTTGCGCTTTTTCTCCTTCTTCTCGGGCTTTTTGACTTCGTCCTTGATTCCAGCAAGATTCTTCAGAATTTTCGTGCGGTCTTCCGGCGTTTTGCCCTTGCCGCGCAATTGCAGTTCAAAAAATTGCTCAACGACCTTGTCGAATTTCGCTCCACGTTCCACTCCCAAGGCATCGAGTTCCGCAGCCGGCGACGCCATGCGCAGCGGCCGCCACTTTTGCAGGTAATTGCGAATCTTGGAGAGCGCGCGCGGATTGGGCATCTCCACTTCGATGAACGCCAGAGTTTCCGCGGGCAAGGAAGCCAGGTAGTAATAGGCGTCTTTGGCGGCGTTCGTCTTCGCGCTCTTCAAAATCTTCACGACTTTTTGCGTCTCGGGAACCAGCTCCGCGGCTTCTTCGATTTCGGCGTTTCTGAATTCCATGTGCCGCAAAGCTGCCGCGGCCTCGCGGGATTTCAGTCTGCCGAGCGTGTAGTACGCCACCGCCAGATGCAGCCGCGGCCGCAATCCCGCGCCGTAGAGATTAACGCGCACGCGCGCCAACTTATTGAGGTTGTCGTAATCCGGCTTTCGTTTCTGCAAGGACGGATGAATTAATGCGAGCATTTCGTGCGATTCCCATAATTTCAATGTGGCGACCGGATTATCCTCTCGTGCCAGCGCGCGCATCTCGTGGCCGACTTCGTTGCCTTCGATGCGATCGGTAACCCCGCGTTCGATGGCCAAGTCAAACCACTCTTGCGTACGAGGGTCCATCTTGAATCCCATGCGCGCGGCATAACGCAAAATGCGCATTAAGCGGATGGGCTGGTTGGTGAAAGCGTGGATGGAGAGTGCGCGGACTTCCTGCTTCTCCAGATCCGCGAGGCCGTTCATCGGGTCGAGCAGCAATCCCCGCGACTGCGTATTCAGCGAAATGGCGATCGCATTGATTCCAAAATCACGCCTGCGCAAATCCTCCATGACACTGGAGAAGCGATACTCTGGCTTCACGCCCGGACGCTCGTAGAAATCCTCGCGCGCGGCGGAGATCGAGCCATCCACATCGCCTGCAAAAACCAATTCGTGATGGCGGATCTTCTCGCTTTCCCAGACGACACGCGCGCCGCCCTTTTCGAGCTCGCGCACCATCTTTACGGGATTGCCTTCGACAGTAAAATCCAGATCGCGAATGGGCATGCCGGAGATCAGATCGCGCACAGCGCCGCCGGTAAGATATACATTCACGTCCTGCGTGCGCGAAAGCTCCTGCACGCGCTCCATCACGGCGCGCTGCTCCGGCGAGAGCCGGCTTTCCAGCAAATACATGTAATCGGGCATGAAGTTTCCGCCTTCCTCGAATTTCCGCGCGCGAACGTTCAGGCGCGCGGGTGGTGCGCCTTGTAAACTTGCTTTAACCGTTCTTCGACAACGTGGGTATAGATTTGCGTCGTAGCAATATCCGCGTGGCCCAGCATCATTTGCACGGAGCGCAAATCCGCTCCGCGATCCAGCAGGTGCGTGGCGAAGCTGTGCCGCAGCATATGCGGCGTAAGGGCCTTGCGCAACCCCGCTTTGCGGCCGTAAGCACTCAAAATCTTCCAGAACATGATGCGGTTCATGGCCGCGCCGGTACGGCTCGGAAATAGATACGGTGACGATTTCTCTCCCAGGATTTCCGGACGAGATTTTTTCATGTATCTCACGACGACTTCCAGCGCGGCGCGGCCCACCGGAACCAGCCGCTCTTTATTGCCCTTGCCGATGCAGCGCAGGCAGCCCGCTTCCATCTCGAGGTCTGCGCTCTTCAGTCCGCAAAGTTCGGAGACGCGCAGGCCGGTGGAATACAACAACTCGATCATGGCTTTGTCACGCAGTCCCAAGGTGCTGGTAACGTCCGGCTGCGAGAGCAGGCGGTCTACCTCCGCCACACTCAGAAACTCCGGCAGCGACATCCGAAATTTCGGTGACTGTACATTCGCGGCCGGATCCTCCTTGATGATTCCTTCGGTAAATGCAAATCGGAAAAGATGCCGGATGGTGACCAGGTGGCGAGCGACCGTGCGGCTGTCCAGCTTGCGTAGATAGAGCGTGCGCAGGAAATCCACCACATCGCTGTGCTGGAACTGCTCCAGCGTCAACCCGCGCTTGGCCGCAAAGGCCGCGAATTTAGCCGTGTCCCGCCGATAGGCGTGCAGCGTATTCGTCGAAAGCCCCTTTTCGACCCGCAGGTAATTCAAGAACGATCGAATCTGCGCTTCCAATTCGCATCCCCCAATTTCACGTGCCGTACCGAAGATTCCAGCGGAACCGTTTCGCGCGCCAGCCGCTCCGTTTACGAGCCGTCCAGTCCGCTGGTCGCCGCGCCCGGTTCCGCGCGTCGCAGCAGAAGGAACATCTCCGGCAGTTCCTCGCAGCGCAGCACCCAAGCCAGTCCGAAGTAAATTCCTGATGAAACGACGATTATTCCGCTGAGCCACGCGGCTTTAGACAGAAAATGCTCCGCCGTAACCAGATGTGAATACTTCAACGCCGCGAAACAGATTGCCGACATCGCTCCAGCGCAAACCGCCATCTTTCCGAGCGAGTTAAGAATACTCCAGGCGCCCAGCCTCCCATACCGTCCGCGAAAAATCACAAACAGTGCGCCAAAGTTAAAGTACGCCGCCAAAGAACTCGCGAGAGCCGGGCTGGCGTTCCACAAATAACGTCCGAATCCGAAAAGCAAGACGATGTTCAGCACCACATGCAAACCCAGCGTGTACACGCCCACCTTCGTCGGCGTCAACGTGTCTTGCGTTGAGTAGTACATGGGCGTAATCAACTTGATGGCCGCGAATGCGGGCAGCCCTAAAGAATAAAATAGCAGCGCGTGGGCCGTCAGCGCGGTGGAGCGCGCCGTGAACTCGCCATGTTGAAACAGCACTTGCGTGATGGGCACGCGCAGAAGAATCAGCCCCATTGCCGCCGGTATGGTGATGAATGACGCTACGCGAAGCACGAAGCTGAACGTCTGCTTCATTTCTTCGTGCTTCCCCTCCGCCACCTGATGCGACATGGTGGGAAGGATCGCAGTCGAGAGCGCAATCGCGTAGCTGCCCAGCACCAGCTCCATCACGCGGTCTGCCACATACAAGGAGGTGATGCTTCCCTCCGGCATGCGCGATGAAGCCGCGAAAATTGTGTCCACGAAAAAATTGACCTGAAATACGCCCATGCCGAAGAAAACCGGCGTCATCAGCTTGCCGACCTTCTTCACGCCCGCATCGGCGAAAGTGACGTCCGGGCGGAAGCGCATTCCCAGCTTCGAGAGCGCTGGAAGCTGCATCGCCAGTTGCAACGCCGCGCCCACCACGATGCCAACCGCAAGCGCGACTGCCGGCGTCCGGTAGGCCGGCGGCGCCCAGTTCATAATGGGCCGATAAACGATTCCGAACGAAAACGCGATGAATACCACGTTGAACAGGATCGACGTGGAAGCCGCAAGCCCGAAGCGCAGGAAGCTCTGCAGAATCGCGCCAGCCAGCGCCGCCAGGCCCATGAAAAAAACGCACGGAAAAATGATCCGATTCAGGTAAATCGCCAGGTCCCATCGGGCGTGACTGAGGCCCATGACCGTCAAGCTTCCCACGATCCACCGGGAAAATGCGCTTCCCAAGACCGCGACCACCGCCAGAATCACCGCCAGGTCCCAGAAGGCTCGTTGCGCGAACTGCCAGGTTTCCTGTCGCGGCTTTCCCCTCAGGAACCCGGTAAAAACCGGTATAAAGGAGGCGCCCAAGGCGCCTTCCCCGGTCATGCGCCGAATCATATTGGGAAGACGAAACGCCAGGATGAACGAATCGGCCGCCGGCGAGGTGCCGAGCAATAGCGCCACCCGCTGATCGCGTAAGTATCCGCAAATCCGGCTGATAACGGTGGCTAGGGCTATGACGGAGGCAGATTTTAGAATCTTGCCCTTTTCGGTCAATCGGCGGTGACTCCGATGCTAACCCTTTAAGCACCAATAACTTGACAAAAGCAGGGGCAAGAATAACATAACGCCTGGGAACTTAGCAAGATTCTCACCTAAAAAGGCTCCAAAAACGTGAAAGATCGAGCTCCAGCCTCGACTCGGAAGAAAGTGGTGGTGTTGCTCTTCGACCGTACCCACACCAACGGCTACTTGAACCCCTCTACCCTCGCGCGGGCCGAGGCGATCGACCTATTGACCCCAGACGGCGAGCACCTCTCCATCGCCATGCCCACCGTGAAATCAGTCTACTTTGTGCGGGACTTCCCCGATGCGTTCCAGCCCGAGCGCAAGGTGTTCCTCAGCCGCCCCAAGCTGGACGGGCTGTGGGTGCGTCTGCGCTTCCGCGATGAAGACGTGATGGAAGGCATCGTGGCGAATGACCTGCTCGACCTGCTGGACAACGCCGTGCAATTGACGCCTCCCGACCTGCATGGGAATACCCTCCGGCTGTTTATCCCGCGTTCCGCGCTCCTTGAGATGAAGGTGCTGGGAGTGGTCGGCGCCGCCCGCCGGACTCCGCGCGCTGCCAGCGCCGCCGCATCGTCGCAATCCAAGCTATTCAACGAATAGTCACTTTTCGCCTGCGCGATATCGCCACTGGACGTCGTACCGCCGGCATAGGACTGTTTGCGCCTCTGTTGTACATTGAGGCTGCGCAATTGGGGCGAGAGGAGAGGCCGTCATGAAATTAGGTGAGATTGCGAAGCACCTGGGCTGCGAACTGGATGGCGATGCAACGCTGGAAATCTCCGGCGTAGCCGGGATCGAAGAGGCCCAGCCGGGCGAGTTGACGTTTCTGGTCAACCGCAAATACCGCCCCGCTCTGGAAACCACGCGTGCCTCGGCGATCTTCGTCGCCAAGGATGCCGGTCCCATGCGCATCGCCGCACTGCGATCAGCCAATCCCTACCTCGATTTCGCTCGCGCCATTGAGCTATTCCATCCGGCGGCGCGCTTCACCATGGAGATTCATCCCACCGCCGTGATCGCTCAGTCCGCAAAAATAGCTCCGGGCGCGCACATCGGACCGTACTGCTTCGTGGACGAAGATGTCGAACTCGGGCGCAACGCCGTGCTGCACAGTTTCGTGACAATTTATCCGGGAGCGAAAATCGGCGACGATTTCTTCGCGCACTCGCACGTGACCGTTCGCGAGAATTGCCGCATCGGAAATCGCGTGCTGCTGCAAAACGGCGTCACGATCGGCGCGGACGGGTTTGGCTTTGCGCGCCAGCATGACGGCCGCTGGCACAAGATGCGCCAGTCCGGCATCACCGTGATCGGGGACGACGTCGAGATCCAGGCGCATAGCGTGATTGACCGCGCGACCGTGGGCGAAACACGGATTCAGCGCGGAACAAAAATTGATAATCTCGTGCAAGTCGGTCACGCCTGCAGAGTCGGCGAGGATACTTTGCTCTGCGGTCAGGTCGGACTCGCAGGCACGAGCAAAGTGGGTAACAAGTGCATCCTCGCGGGCCAGGTCGGCGCGGCGGGCCACTTGACGATCGGCGATGGCGCGGTGCTCACGGCGCAGTCTGGTGTGCCCGGAGACGTTCCCGCCGGCGCAATTTATTCGGGATATCCCGCGATGGATAATCTTGCGTGGCGGAAATCGGTGGCCGTCTTCAATCACTTGCCGGAACTGCAGAAGGAAATGCGCGAACTGCGAGAGGCCGTGGCGAAATTGAACGCAAAGTAAAGGATCTCAGCAAATGCTGCGATGGAAGCACGTGTCGCGGCTAACGCGCTTCGGTCAATTCTCCGCCTGAGGTTTCTGCTCTTCCGGCAGGCCCGCCGCAACCAACGCCTGCACGCGCTGGCGAAGTTCATCGCGCTGATCCTCCGAATATTGCGCCGCGTTGATTGCTTGGCCGTAGCGGACTACCACTTCGCCAGGATGTATCGTCCAATCGCCCTTGCGCATCAGCCGCTGCGTCCCCACCAGCGATACCGGCACCACCCACGCGCCGGCGCGTATCGCCATCAGAAAAGTTCCTCTCTTGAATGGGAGCAAGCGGCCGTCGCGGCTACGCGTTCCCTCCGGGAACACGCAGAACGATAGGCCTTCCTTCAGATACTGCACGGCGGTGTCCACGCTCTCCGCCGCGGCATCCTTGTCACCGCGGTCCACCGGAACCAGTTTTGCCAGGCGAATCGCTTTGGTAAGGATCGGAATGCGAAAAACTTCTTTTTTGGCGAGCAGCGCCACCCTTCTGGGGATGTTGGGCACCAGCGCGACGGGGTCCAGGTTCGACGCGTGATTCGAAGCGAACACGCAAACGCCGCTGGGAATATTTTCCAGGCCTTCCACCCGAACGCGAATTCCCGCCAGGCGCAGCGTCACGAACAACGCGCGCATGAAGATTCGGTACATCAGGCCGGCATCGCCCGTCAGCAGTGTCCATACGATCAGGAGAGGCAACACGAACACCATCGCGAGCGCAACGAACGTCAAGACCATGATGGTGCGAATCATGAATTCAGCGGCGCAGCGAGGCCGAAAACGATGGTAGATAATTTCGCAGGAACAGTTTCACAAATCGCCTTTGGATTATTTTCGTAGACAGAGTGAGATTGCGATTCGGCCATGTCGTCGAAGCTGTCAGTCCGTCTTTCCCTTGAGCCAGCCTTCGCGAATCCGCTTCTGCTGCTCGGTGGCTCCTGGCAATTCAACAACCGAAAATTTGTTCAGTTCCGTCGAGCCCAGCGCAAACGTCAACTCCAGGTCCTTGTTGTCGCGCTGCACGTGCAGGGTGACGGTTTCCCCCGGCGCATGTTCGTGCAGCCACGCCGGCAGATACCGCGGCAACGGCTGCCCATTCAGCGCAAGCAGCACGTCTCCGGCTTTCAGCCCCGCGGCTTCAGCAGTGGTTCCCGGCACCACTTGAGACACCATCACTGGCGCACCAGGTGCGTGACCCGTAATCCAGAAGCCCAGGTCCGCGGCTGTGCGCTTTTCAACTTTCAGCTCCAGCCCCGCCGCGCTGAAAAATTTGTCGTATGGTATCTCGTCAGTGCCGGCCACATAACGCTGGAAGAAGTCGTCGAACTTAACGCCGGCAACCTCTTCGGCGATGGTTTCGACGCCCCGCGAATCGTCATAGTAGC
Organism: uncultured Acidobacteriota bacterium; assembly: GCA_963742475.1. Classification (GTDB taxonomy): domain Bacteria; phylum Acidobacteriota; class Terriglobia; order Acidiferrales; family UBA7541; genus Palsa-295. The sequence goes on from CAVULY010000004.1 coordinate 216,019, forward strand.
GCCCTTGCTTCGCATAAACATCGTTCATCCGGCGCAGCACGTCGTCGAGTGATTTATGATTGTCCGTGGCGTCGCGAATCGCCAGGTCCAGCAGGTCTCCGTCAATCTGTCCTTTGTTGTAATACGAAATACTGCGATTCGACTGGCGGTATTCGTCGTATTTTTCCAGCCAGGCGTCCACGCTGGATTCCTCCACGCTTTGCCAGCGGTGCGCGGAACGCGAATCTAACTCACCAATCTGCCCGGCCAGGTCCCCGTAAAATTGATCCTTGGTCCACAGGCCCGTGCGCTCCAGCGTGTAGGAGCCATAAGTGCTGGTCACTCCCTCGGCGAACCACAGCGCGCGGGTGTACATTTCTTTACTGTAATCCACCGGCTCCAGCGTCTGCGGGCGTATGCGTTTCACGTTCCACGCGTGAAAGAATTCATGCGCTGTGACGGAAGCGGCCGCGTCGCCTGAAGAAGCAGAGATCGCCGTGCAATTGGAGTGCTCCATGCCCCCGCCGCCGACTTCCGGGTACGGGCCGAAGTGATAGAAAAACGTGTACTCGCGGAAGGGAGCGCCGCCCATCAAATGAATTTCGTACTTGGTGATGTCCTGCAGAATCGATTCCAACTTCTCGCGGTGCCATTCCTTTCCATCCACCACCACGCGAAAGTGCGCCCCGGACTGGTCGAACCCAAACTCGCTGAACTTTCCCACTTCCACCGGAGCATCCGCCAGCTTGTCGTAGCTCGCCGCCACGAATGAATTCGCACCAGTGCCCGAGGGAAGCTCGGCTGCGGCGCGCCAGGCGTCCGGCACGTCGTCGAATTGCACCAGCGTTTCCTCCGCGCGGCGGCTCGGAACGTACATCAGCACCTCCGCAAAATTCACGAACGCATGGTGCTGGTTCAGCTGCGAATTAAACGGCCCGGCATCGTCCCATTCGATACTGTAATCCACCATCGCGGCGCGTGGACCAGAGCCGGGCAATGAAATCTTCCACGTCTGTTTGTCGAGCAGCTGCACAGGAAGAGTCAACGACGAAGACTTCGCAGCTGCGCGCGCGAACGTCGCGAACGCGATATGAAAAATCCCGCACCTGGTACAAGGCGTTCCATGCGGGCAACGCGACGATGATTTCCTGGTCGGACGCTGTACCGACGGGAATCTCCATCGAAACGTGAAAGAGGTGCTGCTCCGGATTCTTCAACGAAATGTGATAAGTGATGCTGGCGACGGCGGGTCGCGCGAAACACAACAGGACGACTGCCAAAACGATCCGCTGGGCCGATTTCATTTCCTTGTTCCCTCGAGCTCTCTGAATTTTTCGAGCAGTTTCCCACTCAGTCCGTCGAAGCTGCCGTTGGACATGACCATCACCATGTCTCCGGGCCGGGCTTCGGCGGCCAGATAATCCACGATCGCGGCTGACGAATCGAACGCTTTCGCCGGCCTGCCTCTATCGAGCAGCGACCGCGCGATGTACTCCGGCGACAGGCGTTCACCTTCCTCCAGCAATTGGGCCCGGCTGACGGGACCAATCACCACGGCATCCGCGATCGCCAGCGATTCCGGCAGCACATGTTCGAAAATTTTACGACGCATGGTGTTAGAACGCGGCTCTACCGCCGCCCAGATTTTGCGCCCCGGCCAGCGCGTGCGTGTGGCTTCGAGCGTCATGCGAATGGCCGTGGGATGATGCGCAAAATCCTCCACCACCAGCACGCCATTGGCCTCGCCCTTGGTTTCCATGCGTTTGCGCACGCTTACAAACGTGGCCAGAGCCTGCTGGATCGCGTCGCACTGCACTCCCCGCCCGTAGGCCAGCGCCACGGCCGCGAGCGCGTCTAGTACGTTGTGCTTACCGGCAACCGGGGTGCGCACGCGCGTCACTTCCCTGCCGCGAAACGCGACGCGGAATTCTGTGGCATCGTCGTGCCAGTGAATATCTCCTGCGCACCAGTCGCATTCGGGAGTCAACCCGAAAGTTTCCACCGGGCAAAATGCTTTCGTCACCGTTTGACGCAGATCTTCACTTTCGCCCCAAATTAAAATTTTTCCGCGGCGTGGGACCAGATTCACCAACCTGCGGAATTGCAACGCGATGGACGGCAGGTCGGGGTAGATGTCCGCGTGATCGTATTCCAGCGAAGTGAGAATCAGCTCGTCCGGATGGTAATGCAGAAATTTCGGCCCGCGATCGAAGAAAGCTGTCTCGTACTCGTCACCCTCGACGATGAATTCCTCGCCGCCGCCCAGTCCGTAGCTGCGCTCGCCGAAATTCGGCGACACGCCGCCTACCAGAAAATCAGGTTTGCGTCCGGCCACCTGAAAAATCCACGCCAGCATCGCCGTGGTAGTCGTCTTTCCGTGTGTTCCAGCAATTACAATCGCGGTATGCCCGGGAATGAAAAATTCTTCGAGCAACTGAGGCATCGAGCAGTACGGCAATTTATCGTCGAGGACGCGTTCGATCTCCGGATTTCCTCGCGCAATCACGTTCCCGACCACGCACAAATCCGGCGCCGGTTGTAAGTTCTCTTCCCGAAATCCTTCATTCCACCGGATTCCCAGCGAATCCAGCAGCGTCGAAGCCGGTGGATACACGTTCACGTCCGATCCAGTGACGTGAAAGCCGCGCTCCTTCAGCATTCCCGCCACGGGCGCCATGGCCGCGCCCGCAATCCCCAGTAGGTGCACGTGTTCGATGATCTTGTTCAATCGAGTTGCGATTTGCCCTCTCCTTGAGTCAACCCGCAGCTAGCAGAATTTCCAGCCGCCAAGCATTACCATTTTTCGCGATGCCAAGCCTCTACGCGCGGCAGGCCGGTTCTAAAATTTCCAGCCGCGAATTTTCATCGGCCTTCAGGCGCGCGCGCACACCTAGCGGCAGCGTCAACATAGGTCGCGGCGTGTGGCCCACGGCGGCGCCCCACACCACCGGAAATCCTATTGTTCCCAGGATTCGCCGCACCACCGCGAGCACGGTCTCAGTTCCCGCTGGGCCCTCACATTCCGGAAACTCTCCGAGCAGCACCCCGGAAACCCCGCGAAGCTTTCCCGCCTGTTTCAGATGCATCAACGCGCGGTCCACTTGCCAGGGCTTCATGCCGCGGTCTTCCAACAGCAGAATCGCGCCGTGAGTGTCGAGCTCCCAGGGTGTACCGAGCGCGGTCTCGATCAACGTCAGACAGCCGCCGAGCAGCACGCCGTCGGCGGAGCCGGGCATGATCGCTTCGCTCCCGGCAAGCGGGATCGTCCAGCCCTGCTTGGTCTCGGTCAAGGCGCGCGTCAGAGTCTCGGCATCATATCCATCGGCAACTCCCGCTCCCTTATCGAGTCCCGCAGCCGCCATGGGCCCGTACACGGTGATCCAGCGAAATTTCTGCCACAAGAAAATCTGCAGTGAAGTAAGGTCGCTGTAACCCACCAATAGCTTGGGACTCGCCAGCGCCACGCTCAGTCCGTCGAGCAGATAATTCGAGCCGTATCCCCCGCGCGAGCAAAAAATTCCTCGCGTGCCGGTCTCGGTGAGCGCTTCTCTCAACGCCGCCCCGCGCTCCGCAGCGCTGCCCGCAAAAAAATCGCCGCGCGCCAGTACCCGTTCCGGATCGACTTTCGTTGTATAGCCTAGCCGCGCAATCTCCTCGATGCCCCGCTGCAAACGCGCCGGATCCACGGGACTCGCGATCGAGAGAATTCGTGCCGAGTCGCCGGGACGGAGTGATTCAGGCTTGAGAGGTTGCGGCATGTGCCGCAATGGAGAATAAGGAATTTCGCGCAGCGAGTCCAGCCACCTGCGCGCGCGTGTTTACATCCGAGCAGTAGCACCAACCGGATTTAGAACGGCGTCACCGTCAAATACACGTCGCCAATCCCGCTGGCAGGCTCGGCCGCGATCGTGTCCGGAGCGTAGAAAGCCGCGAAGCGGCCGTCCGCACTCAGCGGTGCCGGGCTGTAGCGGTCCGCGGCGATAGGCGCCGTCTTACCGTTGCTGTGAGCTACTGGCGAGACGCGCATAGCCGCAAGAGTCGTGGCGGATTCCGAAACCGCGTAGGTGTGCGGCGTGCAAGGGAGCACTGCGCCAAAACACGTATCCCGCACCACCAACGATCCCTCAGCTGCAAGCTGACCGGCGGGCGCTGTGGAGGAGGCTCCGGAGACAAACGAAATGTACCTTCCTGAGGCGCTGATCGCGGGCGAAAAATTCTGCACCTTCGTGGCCGTCGTGGCGCTGTCGTTCGTAATCAGGATTGTGGCCGGAACACAGCCGTCCGGCGTCGTCTCGCCAAGGCACGTATCGCGCAGAAAAGCTTTGCTAACGCGTCCAGTGCTTCCCGTTGTGGAATCCGCAGGTTGCGACTCGAACACGACGAAACGCGCATCACCACTCAGCGAAGGCGCAATATTCGCGCCGCTCAGAACGGAATCATCCGGAGCGTAGGAAATTGCTTCCGCTGACGGTTCGCAGGAAACGGGAGCATCCGTTCCCATGCAGGTATCGGCCAGCATGATGCGTGATGTGCTCGCCGAATTCTGCGCTGCTGATTTCGCCGCCCACATTTCCAAGGCCACGTAGCGGCCGTCGGAGGAAATCGCCGGACGTCCGGCCTGCGCGCCTGCGACGCGGTCGTCGTCGTCCGTCGGAATCGCCACGGTGCGTGCCACGCAAGATTTCGTTGCCGTCGGTCCCGCGCAAGTGTCTCGCACGTACGCTTGCGGCAACAGCGCCGGTATTTCGGGGCCGAGGTTGGTGGCTGCGGAGACGAAAGCGATAAACCGGCCGTCCCCGCTTAACGAAGGACTCGTACTCGGCCCGTTCGCGGCTTCTCCCTCTGCACCCACGGAAATAATTTCAGTATGCGGCGCGCATCCCGAAGGCGCGTTTGCACCCACGCAAAGATCACGAACATACAATTCCCAGAAACCCAACGATACGACCGCGTTTCCGGGAACCAAGTTCGTCGCTCGCGACATAAAAGCTACGAACCTCCCGTCGCCGCTAATGGCGAGCTGCCTGCCCGCTTTTCCGTTGGGCGCGCTGCCGTCTGGCGCCAGATCCACTGCCACAGTTTTTGCGACGCAATTCGTCGCGCCTGCGCAGGTATCACGCACAAAAATATTCCCCGAGACCACAGGCGTAATCAAGTTCTTGGCCTCGGAGTGGAACGCGACGTATCGGCCGGTGGAGCTGATCGCGGGCGCTTCGCTCGGCCCGTCCGCAGGACCGCCTGCCATGCTGACGGAAATGACCTGCGGAAATTTCACCGCCGCGCCCGCCGCGCTAACCGTAAACGGAAACGGAGCCGATACAGCCACCCCGCCGTTCCCGGCGGTGTTGAGTACAGTGAGCACGACGATTCCGGCCGTGGCGATGTCGGTGGCTGAAATCTGCGCTGATATCGAGGTCGCGCTCTGGTACGTGGTAGTGCGCGCTCCGCCATTCCAATTCACCACCGAATCCGGAACGAAATTAGTTCCGGTCAGCGTGAGCGTAAACGCTGCGCCCCCGGCGGTGGCGTTCTGCGGGGAAACGGAGGTGATCGTGGGAGTCAGCGGCGGCGACGGCAAAATCGAAAAGTTCAACGACGCCGTTGTGCCGCCTCCCGAATTCGCCACCGTGACTGGCTCCGTACCGGCATTGGCAACGTCCGCCGCTTTGATCTGCGCCTGGACGGTGCTGGCACTGACGAACGTTGTCGTCCGCGCGCTGCCGTTCCACTTTACAGTCGCGCCGGAGGTGAAGCCCGCACCATTCACAGACAGAGTGAAATCCGAAGCCCCGGCAACCACGCTTGATGGTGCGAGCGAGCAGATCGCTGGCGACGAAGTGGAAAATACCGGGAAGCCGACCACCGGAGAGCTAATCACATTGCCGCCACCCGCGTACGTGAATACACCAATGTTGTCGCACCCTGCGACGACAATGTTTTCAGACGGCACCTGGGCGGTCAACTGTGTGGAACTAACGAACGACGTGCACAGAGGGCTGCCATTCCAGGTCACCACGGAACCTGTATAGGGCGGCTGTGGCGGCGGCTGCGTAGTAACGCACAGCAGATCGGCAGAACCCGCAAGAAAATTCGATCCGTTTACCGTGAGCGTGAACGCCGCCCCCTTCGGGCTTGCGTTCATCGGGCTCAGACTTGCAATCAGCGGCGTATTCAATTGCGTCGGGAAGATCTGGAACGGCGCCGCGTTGATGCTGATTCCACCTCCCGGGAGCGGATTCGAAACGGTGATTAACGCAGTGCCGGGCGACGCTATATCCGACGCGAGCACAGTGATGGCGATCTGATTGGTGTTCAGGTTTACATTCGCCGAACGCGGCGAGCCATTCCAATACGCAGTCGAAGTCGCGTTCGTGGAAGAAATGAATCCGGTGCCCGCGATGTAGAGGGTAAACGACTCGCTCCCGGCCGTGATACTGGATGGGAAGAGTCCGGTGATAATCGGAGTGGGATTCGGCTGAACAGTGGTGCTGGACCCGCAACCCGACGCCAACATCGTCACCACAGCAAGCGCCCCAAGCGCGGTCCACCGCAAACGCATCAAGCCTGTCCTCCTGTAATTTTCACCGGTAGTGTTCACGAAAACTGGCGCCGCCATTCGTTAGCGTCGCTGGGATAGCCGAACGAGGGAAGCGATCCAAACGCCTGCGAGTCCCCTGAATATTGACCAAGAATTGATAGCATCCCGGCGAACACTCGTCAACTCGGATTCCCCTTCACCGTGTTTGGTTGGCCGCAACTCGTCCGCTTTGCGCGAGGATTAGGAAGGTTTTGAGCTGGGAAATAACCGGCCGGGGCGCCCCGTCGTGCACGCCCCTTCGGCGCGGTAGCCAACGCAGGTCAGGCGCGCAATGGTCTGGCCTCGACCTTGGCATTCAGCGCGCCAAATTTCGTGAAGAGCTCGCGCTCCTGCGGGTAGGTGACTTCCGCCTCGAAATCCACCACCAAGCCGTCGTCGGTTTTGTGCGTCTGCCAGCGCCGCGCCTCAATCTTGGCTTCCTCCACGATCCGATGCGCTGGAACCAACAAATCCGCGTGAGCTTGCGCTGTCAGTTGAAACGTCATCAAGCGCGTTTGCAATCCCAGCCGGTCTTCCAGGAAGCCCAGCGCCACCAGGGCCACCAGAACCATCAACGTGGCGAAAATGGCCGTAGCCAGCATCCCGGCTCCCACCGCCATCCCGATACTTGCCATCACGAAGATTGTCGCCGCGCTGGTAATCCCCAGCACCGCTCCACGCTCGCGAATCACCACGCCGGCGCCGATGAAACCGATGCCCGGGATAATCTGCGCCGCAATTCGTGTGTGGTCTCCGCCAACTTCCCCGGCCATTTCGTAGGAAATAATCGTAAACAGCGCCGCGCCGAAACAGATCAGCATGTTGGTGCGGATTCCGGCGGGCTTGCGGCGCAGTTGCCGCTCCAGACCGATCAGTCCGCCCAGAAATGCCGCCAGTATCAGACGCAATAGAATGTAAGAATTCAGGTCGCGAAGCATGGCACCCCCGTGCCAAACGCCCCGCAATTCTACTGGAAGGCACGCTAGAGTGGTGCGATGTTTTTCAAGAATGCATCGGCGGCAAGACCAGCGAGCCGAGTATCTGGAAGCCCTCTCCTAAATCGGCCCAACGGGAAGGGCGGCGCTTCATTTCATCCTGAGATCCTGCCAGCGGCAGGATCGAAGAGCCCCGCCGTGAAGCCCGCGAGAAAAGGGGCTTTAGCCCCGGACGCCACGCTTGTCCATTGCAACTGCGTAGCTATGAGGTTGGTGCTACAGCTTGAAAGACGTCAGCTTCGCAAAAAGGCGCGCGCGCGCGTGGATTTCGCTCCGCTTGAGGGTGGTGAGGCGCTGTACGCCGAATTTTTCCACGGCGAAACTCCCCAGCACCGAGCCGTAAACCATGGCATTGCGCAGCGTGCGCTCGTTCACCTTGCCCGCGCCTGCGAGATATCCCATGAACCCGCCGGCGAAGCTGTCGCCCGCGCCCGTGGGATCATGTACTTCTTCGAGTGGGAATGCCGGCACCGAGAACAGGAACTTCTCGTGCATCATAATCGCGCCGTGCTCGCCGCGCTTGATCACCAATGTTTTCGGACCCATCTTGAAGATCTCTTTCGCCGCGCGCGTTAGGTTGTGCTGGCCGGTCAGCTGGCGAGTCTCGTCGTCGTTGATTACCAACACCTGGATGTGCTTCAGGGTTTCCTTCAGTTCCGCCGGAGTGCGCTCGATCCAGTAGTTCATGGTGTCCAGACCCACCACTTTCGGTTTGCGTGTGACCTGCTTCAGTACGGAACGCTGCAGCGTGGGATCAATGTTGCCGAGAAAAATAAAAGACGAGTCCGTGTACGATGCCGGCAGTGTCGGATTAAAATTCGCGAAAACGTTGAGTTCCGTCACCAGTGTCGTTCGCTCGTTCATGTTCTGGTTGTAGCGCCCGGCCCAGTAAAAGGTTTTTCCCGCGGCGCGCTCCAGACCGGTCAAATCAATGTGCTGGTGTTTGAAGACCGCCACGTCCTTCGACGTAAAGTCGTCGCCGACGATGCCTACCAGTCGCACCGGCGCGAAGTGGCACGCGGCTAGCGCAAAATAGCTGGCGGCGCCGCCCAGCATGCGATCGTGCTTGCCGGACGGCGTTTCGATTCCGTCGAACGCCACCGATCCGACCACTAGTAACGACATGAACTCTCCTCGTGCCCTAAATTTCGGGCGCGTAGCAACTACGAAATGTATTTGCCGATGATCGGCGCCAACCGTTTTTTGGTCGCCGCGGAAATCATTTTGCGATCCGTCAACACCGCATGCGCCAAGGCCGCTCCACACTTGCAAGCGCGCGATTCCGGCAGTTCCGCCACGGCTGCGTGCAGCACCCGCTGCACATTCGAAGTGTTGCGACTCAGGTTCTCGATAATCTCGCTTACCGTCACCGCGTCGTGCTGTGGGTGCCAGCAATCGTAATCCGTGATCATGGCGATCGTCGCGTAGCAAATTTCCGCTTCGCGAGCCAGCTTCGCTTCCGTCAAATTGGTCATGCCGATCACGTCGAAGCGGAGTTGGCGGTAGGTATTCGATTCGGCCAAGGTCGAGAATTGCGGTCCCTCCATGCAGATATACGTTCCGCCGCGGTGCGCCTTCACTCCCGCGCGGTCGCACGCTTCGGCGACGTGCGCCGAAAGGTGCGTGCAAGTCGGTTTGTCAAACCCCACATGCGCGACGATCCCCCCGCCGAAAAATGTGGCCACCCGTCCGCGTGTGCGATCGAAGAACTGATCGGGGATCAGGAAATCCAGCGGCGGCAAATCGTCCCGCAGCGATCCCACCGCGCTCACCGAAATAATTCGCTCCACGCCCAGCATTTTCAGCGCGCAGATATTCGCGCGGTAATTAATGTCGCTGGGTGAATACACGTGCCCGCGGCCGTGGCGCGCCAGAAACGCCACGCGCTTTCCTTCCAGCGTTCCAATAATTATCGCGTCCGAAGGATCTCCAAACGGAGTCTTCACGCGCACTTCACGCGTGTTCGTGAGGCCCGCCATGGAGTACAGGCCGCTGCCTCCAATGATCCCGATCTTCACGACTTCCTTTTTTGTGGCGCCCTTGTTCGCCGCCTTCCGCGGATGCTTCCCAGCTTTCGCCATTTTCAATCCACCTTTACCGGCTCTATTTCCCAAATTCCCTTGCGCTCGCGAATATACGCCGCCTGCGTTTTCGTATCGTGACCAAACAACGCGATCCAGCCTTCTTGAATCACTTCCGGAATCCACTTTTTCTTGTTTTCCAGCGTGGTCATGGGATACAAGTCATAGCCCATGATCCATGGCAGCCCCAAATGCGCTGTAGTGGGCACTAAATCCGCGAACAAGAATGCCGTTTTCCCGCCGCCCGTTAGCTTCACGCACTGCATGTTTGCCGTGTGGCCCGGTACGCGAATCAGTTCCACGCCCGGCGCAATCGCGCGATCCGCCTCCAGTAGCGCCAGTTTAGCGCCCGCCTCCAGCGGCACGTAGTTCTCGGGCATGTAACTGGCTCGGTCACGTTCGTTGGGATGCTTGGCGTGTTCGAATTCTCCGCGCTGCACTACATACTTGGCATTGGGATAGGCGGCGACAATCTTGTCTTTTTCTTGCCGTGTGTTTCCTCCGCAGTGATCAAAGTGCATGTGCGTATTGATTACGATATCAATTTCGCTCGGGTCCAAACCGTGATCCGCGAGCCGCTCGTTCAAGTAAGGGCCCTCCACCGCGTAAATGTCCCGCAGCTTCGCGGGCATTTTCGCGCCAATCCCCGTCTCCACCAGAATTCTCTTCCCGCCCGCATGCACCAGCAGGCTATTCATCGCCAGCTGCACGCGATTACGCCCGTCCGGCTGGATTTTCTTCTCCCATAGCACCTTGGGTATCACGCCAAACATCGCGCCGCCATCCAGCGACACATATCCATCCACCAGCACGTGGAATTCCAGGTCCCCTAGCTTCAACGGTTCTCTCCTAGTCCCGCCCGCGACAGGATTTCGTTCACCGCGCCGTAGGGGTCCGTTTTTCTTTCAGCCACCGCCGCGGCGATGGCGTCGAGTTCTTTTTCACCCAGATATTTGCCGGTCACGCGCTCCATCAGCCGCGTTTCCAGCAACTGCAAGATCCATTCTTTCCAGTGCGCGATTTCGCGCGCCTGGCGTTCGTGCGCGTGCTCAAAATGCTTGCGAAACAATTCGATCTGCCGGCCCAATTCAGCCACGCCCTTGTTTTCCGTCGCAATCGTCCGCACTACCGGCGGCTTCCAGCCGTCACGCTCCGGGACCAGCTGCAGAATTCCCTTCAGCTGTTGCTCGAAACGGTCCGCGCCCTCGCGATCAGATTTATTCAGCACGAAAATGTCGCCGATTTCCATCAGCCCGGCTTTCAGGCTCTGTACGTCGTCGCCCATCCCCGGCATCAACACCACGATGGTACAATCCGCCAGCCGCACGATCTCGATTTCGCCCTGGCCCACTCCTACTGTTTCCACCAGGATGATTTGTTTCCCCGCGGCGTCCAGCAGCAGCGTCGTATCCCGCGCCGCCTGCGACAGTCCGCCCAAAAATCCGCGCGTGGCCATCGAGCGAATGAAGACTCCGGCATCGGTCGCGTGCCCTTGCATCCGTATGCGGTCGCCCAGAATCGAGCCGCCGGTGAATGGGCTGGACGGATCGACGGCGATGATTCCGACGGTCTGCTTCTCCGCGCGATAGTAGCTCGCCAGGCGATCGACCAGCGTGCTCTTGCCCGTGCCGGGAGCGCCCGTAATGCCCACGCGATACGCGCGGCCCGTGAACGGAAAAAGCTGGCGCAGAATTTCTTCGGCCTCGCGCTCGCGGTTTTCGATGGCGGAAACGGCCCGCGAAATCGCGCGCACGTCTCCGGCGCGCACTTGCTCGGCCCAATTTTCGATAGACACAGTCATAGCAACGCGGATTGCAGCCGGAGAATGGTATCACTGGAATGGCTGGAACCGATGAATGCCGGCGTCAATAAAATGTACTATTTTTTGCCCAGAATCTGCCGCGCGATCACCAGCCTCTGTATTTCGCTGGTGCCCTCGCCGATCGTACACAACTTCACGTCGCGATAAAACTTTTCCGCTGGATAATCTTTAATGAACCCATAGCCGCCGTGAATTTGCACGGCTTCGTTGGCGACGCGCACGGCCACTTCCCCTGCGTAAAGTTTCGCCATGCTGGATTCCTGCGTAATGCGCGCGTCGTGATTTCCCGACGCAATGGCGCGATCGGCAAGCCATGCGGCCTGATACGTCAGCAGGCGCGCCGCTTCGATTTCCGTGGCCATGTCCGCCAGCTTGAACTGAATCGCCTGAAACTCGGCGATCGCTTTGCCGAATTGCTTGCGCTGCTTGGCGTAACGCACGGACGCCTCGTACGCGCCTTGCGCCATTCCCAGTCCCAGCGACGCGATCGAAATTCGTCCGCCGTCCAGAATCTGCAGGCTGTTGACGAATCCTTCGCCCTCTTTACCCAGCAGATTTTCCGCGGGCACGCTGGCAGTCGGTGAAAACCACTTCGCTGGTGTCGCTCGCGCGCAATCCCAGCTTGTTTTCCTTTTTCCCGGGCTTGAATCCCTTCGTTCCCTTCTCGATGATGAACGCCGAAATCCCGTGGCTCTTTTTCGCGGCGTCCGTCACCGCCATGCCCACACACACGTCAGCGTAATGCCCGTTGGTGGTGAAAGTCTTCGAGCCGTTGATGACCCAGCTGCCGTCTTTCTTCACGGCCGTGGTACGTGTGCCGCCGGCATCGGAACCGGCTTCCGGTTCAGTCAGCGACCAGCACCCCAGCTTCTTCCCCTGCGCCAGCGGTGTGACGTACTTTTTCTTCTGCTCTTCCGTCCCGAATTTATAGATGTGATTGGTGCACAGCGAATTGTGCGCCGCGACGATGATGCCGATCGAGCCATCCACGCGCGAAAGTTCTTCGATGATGATGGCGTATTCGGCGTAGCCCATGCCCGCGCCGCCGTACTTTTCCGGAAAAATCACGCCCAGGAAACCCATCTCGGCCAGCTTGGGAATTAATTCGGAGGGAAACTTCGACGCCTCGTCCCACTCCATCACATGCGGCAGGATTTCGCCCTCGGCAAACTCGCGCACCGTTCGCCGCAGCTGCTGCTGTTCGTCCGTCAGCGCAAATTCCACGTGCCCTCACCGATCTGCAGAATAAACGATAAACAAAATAAATATCGAACCCGCACTACAATTTATAACACAGCGGTTCGCTCTGACGACAATCCAGACTGCGGAGGTTACGGCAGGGTAAACGCAACGACTTCGTCGGTCTGCTTTTCTTCCGTCACCTTGGCATGTCCACCGGCAGCAATCACCAAAAATTGTCTGCCGTCCGGACGGAGCTGGTAAGTCATCGGAGTAGCGGCGCCGGAAGTCGGAAGGTCGAATTTCCAAATTTCTTTTCCGGATTCCACGTCGAACGCGCGAATCTTGGGGTCAATGATTGTTCCGGCGATAAAAACCAGCCCGCTCGCAGTTACAATCGGCCCGCCCAAACTCGGCGCTCCTGCTGGAACGCTCGGCTTGCTGGGCGCGAACGAACCGAGCGGCACCTGCCAGCGAATCGTGCCTTTCTCCATATCCACGGCCGTGAGTGTGCCCCACGGCGGAGGCGCGCACGGCAGGCGGTGCGCCTTCGCAAACAGGAACGTGCGATACATTCCGTAGGGCGCTCCGTACTGCTCGGTGTACTCAAGGTCTCGATTCTTGTCCACTGCGTCCCAGTATTTATCCCTCGCGACCACGCCCATCATCGCCGGTAAATTATTCGTATTCACCAGCAGCAAACTATGTTGCGGATCGTATGCGGACCCGCTCCAGTTCATCCCGCCCACATTTCCCGGCTGTGACAACGAACCCTGGACACTCGGGGGCGTGAACAGACCGTCGTTGCGCAGATTCTTGATGCGCTCGCGGCAATAGTCGCGATCGTCCTGAGTAATTCCCCAGGCGTCATCTGCTGAAAGCTTTTGTGGAACCAGCGACGGTGGCGCCAGCGGAAAAGGCTGCGTCGGCGACGTCACTTCCCCCGGCACATCGGTCTGCGGCACCGGGCGCTCCTCCACAGGAAATACCGGCACGCCCGTATCGCGATTCAGCACGTAAAGAAAACCGGTCTTGTTGCCCTGAATTACCACCGGCACTTTCTTGCCGTCATGCGGCACTGTGGCCAGCAGCGTGGGTGCTGCGCTGTCGTAATCCCAAAGATCGTGATGAACCAGCTGAAAGCCCCAGACGAATTCGCCGGTCTTCGCGCGCAGCGCAACCACCGAATCGGCCCATTTGTCATCGCCCACGCGCATTCCGCCGTAATAATCGGGACTCGCGCTGCCGGTGGGGACAAATATCAAATCGCGCTCCGGATCTACGGCCATTACAGACCAGGCGTTCCCCGCGCCGGTGCGCCAGATCTTTCCGTTGCTCGGCGTGGCGGTGCCAGCATCGTTCGGCGGCAACGGCTCCCATTTCCAGCGCAGCTTTCCAGTACGTGCATCAAACGCGCGCACCACGCCGCTGGACATATCCACGCGCGAATTGTCGTCAATCGCCGAGCCCACCACCACCATGTCGTCAATCACAACTGGAGGAGAAGTCATGTGGTACTGACCCGGACTGTAGCGCGCGACGTCTCGCAGGCTGATCTGTCCGCGGTTGCCGAAATCCATGCAGGGATCGCCCGTCGCGGCATCGAGCGCGATCAAGCGAGCGTCGAGTGTCGCTTCGAAAATGCGCCGCCGGCAGGGCTTCCCTTTCACGCGCGATGCATCGAACCACGTGGCCACGCCGCGATTGATCAAGCCGTCGCCGTAATCTCCAGCGACGTCAACCATCGGATCGTAGACCCACAGCTGTTTGCCTGTTTCCGGATTCACCGCGAACACGCGATTGAACGGTGACGTGAGGTAGAGCGTGCCGTCCACCAGGATGGGCGTGGTTTCAAGGCCGCTGCGTTTCGGGCGCCCGCTGCCGTCGGAAATATCTCCGGTGTGGAATACCCATGCGACTTTCAGGTTCGTGACGTTCTCGCGATTGATCTGTGTGAGCGGCGAATAGCGCGTGCCGCCAGCGTCGTGGCCGTAGTACGCCCAATCGTCTTTCGTCGCGCCGGCAGGATTCGAATTTTGCGCCATCGCTGCCGGCAACGCAGCGCACAGGACGCCCATTGCAGCCAGGCTTAAAAATCGAGCCGACTTCCCCATCAAATCCTCCAGCGCACGCTCAAACAACAAACGCTACCAATCCAGCTTCGCGCCGTCCTTGGCGTTCTGCTCGTCGAGCCATTTCTTCAGCGGCGCGAAATAATCAAGAATCGCGGTAGCGTCCATCTGCTTTTCGCCGGTCATCACCTCGAGCGCTTCGGGCCATGGGCGGCTCTGACCCATTTCCAGCATCTTATTCAGTCGAGCGCCCGCTTCCTTGTTGTTGTAAATCGAGCAGCGATGCAGCGGGCCCTTGTATCCGGATTCCCGGCAGAGCGCGCGATGAAATTGGAATTGCAAGATGTCCGCGAGAAAATACCGCGCATACGGAACGTTGGCGGCCACATGATACTTCGCCCCGGGATCGAAATCCGCTTCGCTACGCGCGACGGGAGGCTTCACGCCTTGATATTTCTCGCGCAATTCCCACCACGCGCGGTTGTAATCCGCGGGCGTGATTTTTCCGGAGAAAACTTCCCAGCGCCATTTGTCAATCAGCAGGCCGAAGGGCAGGAACGCGACCTTCTCCAGCGCCTTGTGCATCAGGATGCCGATGTCGGCTGATTCCGGCGGCACATTTTCGAGCAGGCCGATCTGTTTCAGGTACTCCGGCGTGACGGAAAGGGCGATGGTGTCGCCAATCGCTTCGTGGAAACCATCGTTTGCGCTGTTGCGAAAGAGCGGCGGCTGCGTGTCGTAGGCGCGCTGGTAGAAATTGTGTCCCAGCTCGTGGTGAATGGTCGAAAAATCCTCACCTTTCTGCTCGATGCACATTTTGATCCGCAAATCGTCCACGAAATCGATGTCCCAGGCGCTGGCGTGGCATACCACGTCGCGGTCCTGCGGCTTCACGAACATGGAGCGTTGCCAGAACGTCTGCGGCAACGGCGCAAATCCTAACGACATGAAAAACCGCTCGCCGTAATGCACCATCCCGACAGGTTCGATCTGCTTGGCCTTCAGAATCTGCGTTAAGTCGTAACCCGGATCGGCGTTCGGCGGCGACACCAGCGGATAAATATTGCCCCAATCCTGCGCCCACATGTTGCCCAGCAAATGTGCGGGGATCGCGCCGTCCGGGCCGATCACTCCCGGCCCATATTTTTTTATCAGCTGCGTCCGGACGTAAGCATGCAGCGACACGTACAAGCGGCCGCACCTGTTCCCACAGCCGGTCCATCTCCGCGCTAAAAACGCCCGGCGGCATATCGTAGTTCGAGCGCCACATCGCGCCCACGTCGGCGAATCCCACTTCGCGCGCGCCTTCATTGGCCAGCTCCACCATGCGCGTATAGCGTTCGCGCATCGGCGGCGCGATGGCGTGCCAGCCGATCCACGCGCGCTGCAGCTCCGCAGGGTCACGGCTGGTGGCCATGATATTTTCCAGATCATTCAGCGAGAGGCATTTTCCCTGCGCGCCGTCCGGGCACCACTTCCCCTTGCCATAATCGCTTTGCAACGAAGCGTTGATCTGCGACAGCTCCGCGCTTTCCTTCGGATTGCGCGGCGAAGGAATGTCCACGGAAAGTTTGATGAGCTTCAGTTTGCGCTCGACGTCCGGCGGCAGATCGAGCGACTCGAATCGTCGCGCCTGCGCGGCCAGTTCGGACGTCGCGGCTTTCACATTTTGATCGGCCTGCGCCGCGAGGATTTCCGTGTCGTCGGTGATGAAAGTTTCCTGCACCCACTGAGCGCGTCCGGCCTTCACCCACAAATCCAGCAAGCGCTTTTCCGCAGCCTCGGTGAACTGCCGCGCCTCTTCGACGGTTGGAGGAGCGGCAGCCTGAGTTTGCGTGGCACTGGCTGCTTCTTGAGTTTGGAAAGTCATCATTCCACCTAGAACTAAAATAGCGGGGAGGCCCACTTTGATGCAGATCTTCAAAATTCTTGGACGACAAACAGAGCGCGGAGACGCTTCATTTGTATCGAATAGAAAAAATGAAGTGCTGTGTTTTCTTGGAGTTGCAAAATTTGAGGTTGCCGAGAGCCGTTCATTTGTATCGAATAGAATTTGGCGGTTTTGCGGGCGGGCAGTGCTGGAAGGAGCGGCAGGAATCGCCGGGGGGAGGTAGCTGGATCGGCCGCCGACATTGGACGTCATTTTCACAGATTCATCATCCTCTTGTGGCGCGCGAAATGCAAACGGTTGTGTGTGGACAGGAAGTTGCCGCCCCGCGAAGGGCGCCCCTTTCGAGCGGGTTCGACAATCCGCGCCGGAGTATATCCGAAGAAGCGACGAGACGCTCGGAGGATCAGCGCGCCGCAGCCGCAGGCGCCTTCTCGGCCAAAATCTGCGCGACCGCCCTCAGCGCCGTGTCTATCCCGGCGCGGTCCACGTCGCAGTGCGTGACCATGCGCACGGAGTGCTTGTCGGTTGGAGCGCACAGGATGTTTTTTCTGGCGAGCTGCTCGCACACCTCCGCCGCGGTGCGCCCAGTCCCGCTGACGTCGAAGATCACGATGTTCGTCACCACTTTCGCCGGATCGAGTGCGATGCCTTTGATCGCAGCGAGGCCTTTCGCCAGGTGTTGCGCGTTTTCGTGATCGTGCACGAGGCGCTTCGGCGATTCTTCCAGCGCAATCAGCCCAGCCGCAGCCAACACACCCACCTGGCGCATTCCACCGCCCAACATTTTCCTGTGAATATGCGCCTGCTTGATGAATTCATGCGAGCCGAGCAGCAACGAGCCCACCGGCGCGCCCAGCCCTTTCGACAAGCAAAACATCACCGAATTGAACTTGCGCGTGATCTCCGCGACGCTCTTCCCCAGCGCCACCGCGGCGTTGAAAATCCGCGCGCCATCCAGATGCACGCGCAAACCCGCGGCGTGTGCGCGCTCGCAAATATCTTCGGCCACCGCGGTGGGGTACACCGTGCCGCCATGCATATTGTGCGTGTTTTCGAGCGTCAGCAGCGCGGTCTGCGAATCGTAGTAAATTTTTTCGCGTATCAGCGGCTCGATCAGTTCCCACGTCAAAATTCCGCTGGCAGCCGGAACCGTGCGCGGCATCACTCCCGCCACGGCGGACATGGAAGCCAGCTCGTACAGATTCACGTGCGCGCGCTGCTCGCAGATCACTTCGTTGCTGCGCTCGGTCCAGCCCATGATCGCGAGCAGATTGCCCATGCATCCGGTCGGAACGAAGAGCGCCGCATCGCGCCGGAAAATTTCCGCCGCGCGCGCCTGCAGCCGGTTCACGGTGGGATCTTCGCCGTATACGTCGTCGCCCACTTCGGCGGCGGCCATCGCCGCGCGCATCGCGGGCGTCGGGCGCGTCACCGTATCGCTGCGCAGGTCCACGATATCGCTCTTGCTTCGCGCTTCTCCCGAGCCGCTGTGCACGCTCCGCTCCTTATCCCAGCAATTCCACGAATACTTCGTTCGATACCGTCAAACGTGCCGGCGCCAGGCGCAAATTTGTTCCATCCATCTCCAGCAATCCCTGATCGCGCAGCGCGGCGATCCGCGGTTGCAGGCTGACGCCATACTTTTCTTCGATGTACGCCAAGTTGATGCCTTCGAGTTGACGCAGGCCCAGAAATAATTCCTCTTCGAGCGCTTGTTGCGCCGTCACCGGCTCCATCTGTTCGCGCGGCGAAATTCCGTTCTCGATGCGCGCCACGTACTTCGCCGAATCATGCACATTTGACCAGCGCCGCGCCCCATCAAAAGAATGTGCGCCGGCGCCTAAGCCGATATACGGCTCGCGGCGCCAGTATTTCAAGTTGTGCCGCGAACGAAATCCCGGCAGCCCCCAGTTCGAAATTTCGTAATGCTCATATCCGGCGTCGGCCAATCGCAGGCATGCGGATTCGTACGCTTCCGCCATGGCGTCGTCACTGGGAATGTCTTGCGCGCTGTAACGGCTGCCTCCGGCGAGCGATTCCTTTCCGAGCCGGCTGCCTTCGTCAATTTCCAGCAGGTAAATCGAAATGTGCTGGGGGCGAATCTCCAGAATGCGGGCGACGGATTCTTCCCACGATTCGCGAGTCTGCCGCGCGAGACCGGCGATTAGATCCATGCTGATATTGCGAAACCCGGCTTCGCGCAAAATCTGCGCCGCGGCAAAAATATCCGCTCGGCGATGCATGCGCCCCGCCGCCTGCAATTCGCGGTCATCGAACGACTGCACGCCCAGGCTGATGCGATTGAATCCCGCCGCAATCCAGGCGCGCGCTTTTTCATGGGTGATGGTTTCCGGGTCAGCTTCCAGGGTCACTTCGGGCAGCTGAGCTCAGCAGATGGTGCCGCAGGCTCTACGAACGTCAAGTTTTCGCGCAGCGCAGCGAGAATCCCTGCGAGCGCGGCAGGCTCCAGCAGGCTAGGTGTGCCGCCGCCAAAGTACACAGTAGTCCACGGTCGCGTTCTGAAGTGTAAAAATTTCGCCGCCGGTCGCCGCGAGGTCTTTAATTTCCCGGCGCACAGCTTCTGCGTACGGCCCATATTTCTCGCGCGCCACCACGCCCGTATGAAAATTGCAGTAGGTGCACTTGATTTGGCAGAACGGCACCTGAATGTAAACGCCCAGGTTCATTTGGGCGCCGCGACCACGTCGAAGTCGTCCGATTTTGCCTGCTGCACCGCTTTTCCGTCCTTGAACGCTTCGCAATGAGCGCCCACGTCTTCCACGCTCACATCCTTATAACCCAGCCACAACCTGTACGTGCCGGGTTGAGTGACTTTCACCGTGAATTCCCGCACTTCGCCGCCATGCAGGATGCCAGACGTAGCGTCTTCTCCGGGCGTGCAGCTCATGATCTCTCTACTCCATTTTTTGTGCGTGCGTGCCTGCACCGCGAAGCTCGGTGCAGGATGTCCGCTGGCAGCTACGACGATTGCTCCGCAAACACCGAGGCAAAAAGTTAGACGCTTCTTCCCGTTATTTCGGATTCGTACGGCGAACGGAATCCCCACCACTTGCCGGTCTCCCACTACCGCAATCGTGATGTCTTCTTTGGCCGCGGTGCTATTGCTCGCTCCGCTGCTTAGCAGAAGGATCAGAACGCAAACGATTGCCGCCGCCCGCGTGATTCGCCTCATGGGGCAACAGTTTACAACCAAAACAAATTCACTTCACGTAAAGACCTCACGCCCGGTACTCGTCCGCAAACGCGCAGCGCCATTTTCATGCCGCGGGATCCGGAACAATCTTCACTCGCAGCTCACGACTGCGCGGCCCGTCGAACTCCGCGAAGAAAATCCGCTGCCAGCGCCCCAGTGCGAGCTTGCCGGAGACGATCCACACGGTCTCCGACGACCCCACCAACGCAGTCTTGATGTGCGAATCCGAATTCCCTTCCGCGTGCGCGGAATTCAGGACGCGCGGCACCAACCGGTCGAAAGCGGCGGCGATATCTTCCGCCACGGCTGGGTCGTAGCCCTCGTTGATCATCACCCCCGCCGTGGTGTGCGGCACGAACAGATAGCACACGCCATCCGCGCAGCCGGATTCCCGCACGGCAGCTTCGACTTTGTCGGTCACGTCCTGCATTTCCGTGCGGCGCGCGGTCCGCACCTGCAGCGTTTGCCGTAATCGCGCCGCGCTGCTTTTCTCATTCGCCGTCATGCGTTTCTCCCTCGCGTTATTTCGCTTGCGGACAACCTGTAGGCTGGCAAATCAACTCCATGCGAATCTTCGATATATTGGCTCGCGATTCCGATGTTATGATTTGCTCTAGCCACACTCCGTCGGCGCGGTCGCCAAGTGGTAAGGCAAAGGTCTGCAAAACCTTTATCGGCGGTTCGATTCCGCCCCGCGCCTCCATTTCCACTGCCTTGCCGGTTCGCACGAGCCTTTCCTCTTCCTTGCAATCTGTGATTGAATCCTGCGATGGAAAATCTCCTGCAACTTCTGGCGCTCCTAAGCTCCGGCATGTTTGGCGGCGCGGCTTTTTATCTTACGACTGTCGAGCATCCCGCGCGAATGTCCGTTGGCGGTGCCGCCGCGCTCGCAGGAGTTTCGGCTCAGCTACAAACGCGCTGCGCCCCAACAGGCTGCCTTGGCAATCGTGTGTTTTCTTTGCAGCGTCGGACTGGTGCTGATCACTCGTCGCTGGCTCTGGCTTGTGGGCGGCAGTCTGGTGGGAGCCGTTGTGCCCTTAACGCTCCTCTTAATCATGCCGACCAATCGGTTGCTTCTCGACGAGACGAATAATTTTGACGAGGAAACACAACGCTCACTGCTCGCGAAATGGGCGCGACTCCACGCCGTTCGAACCATCTTGAGCTTGCTTGGCTTTCTCTTCCTGCTGTGGGTGTGCGTTTTTCACCGCTAAAATCGCGCGCCCGCGATTTGCAGCCCGCTTCCCCCATACAGTAGACTCTATGATTCATTGGGCGTCAGGGGGCCAGCATGTTGGTGGTAATGCAGTCGCACGCGACGGACGAACAGGTACGCGCCGTCTGTGATCGCATCGAATCGCTCGGTTTCAAAGCCCTACCCGTTCCCGGCGCGGGACGCACCGCCGTCTGCATCACCGGCAATTCCGGCGCTGTAGACCTGGGCTCCCTCGAATCCATGCCCGGGGTCATCGAGTGTATCCCGGTCAGCAAGCCTTACAAACTTGTCAGCCGCGACGTCAAAGCCGAAAACACGGTTGTGCGAGTCCCCACAGCGCTCGGTGATGTCTCTTTCGGCGGCTCGGAAGTCGCCATGGTCGCGGGCCCCTGCGCCATCGAAACGCGCGAGCAAGCTTTCACCGTTGCGAAACATGTGAAGGCCGCAGGAGCGCGCTTGTTCCGCGGCGGCGCTTACAAGCCGCGCACTTCCCCGTACAGCTTTCAGGGCCTGGGCGAAGCAGGCCTGGAAATCATGGGCGACGTGCGCAAGGAATTCGGCTTGGGCATCATCACCGAAGCGATTGACAACGAATCACTGGACCTCGTGGTGGAATATGCGGACGTGATCCAGATCGGCGCGCGTAATATGCAAAATTTTTCGCTGCTTAAGCGCGCCGGACGCGCCAAAAAACCGGTGCTGCTGAAGCGCGGAATGGCCGCAACCCTGGACGAATTTCTGATGGCCGCCGAGTATTTGATGTCCGAAGGTAACTACGCTGTGATTCTCTGCGAGCGCGGCGTGCGCACGTTTTCTGATTTCACGCGCAACACGCTGGACCTAAGCGTCGTACCCGCCGTGCAGAAACGCAGCCATCTTCCCATCGTGGTGGATCCTTCGCATGGAACCGGGCGTCGCAACAAAGTATTGCCGCTGTCTCGCGCCGCGGTGGCCGTGGGCGCCGACGGGCTGCTGGTGGAAGTCCATAACGATCCGGACCGCGCGCTTTCCGACGGGCCGCAGTCCATTTTACCTGCGGAACTCGAGCAACTGATGCGTGAAGTTCGCCAGATCGCCGCCGTGCTAGGCCGCACTATCAATTGAAACATCGCTTCAATTTTCGCCTCGTTTTTCTACTGGTAGTCCTTGCTGCACTCGCGGTTCGTGAAGTCGCGCTGGAACTGCGCCCGGCATTCCTGCGACCGGGGCTGCATCTTTTCGCATACGTGGGAAATACCGGTGACGGCACAATTTCCGTGATTGACCTGATCAAACTCTCGCCCGTGGCAACCATCGTCGTAGGCCCCGGTCCGAGCGGCTTGCGCGCCCATCCCAAGCGTGCGGAAATCTGGGGGCTCAGTTCCGCCGGCGGTTTCGCATGGGTTCTCGACGTGCAATCGAATCAAATCGTCGCGCGCATTCCGGTAGGAGCCGCGCCTTACGCGCTGGATTTTTCTCCGGACGGCCGTCGCGCTTACGTCGCAGCATCCGGCTCGAACACGGTGGTGACCATTGACATTGATTCGCGCCAAGTGATCGCTCGCGGGCGCGCCGGCCGGCGGCCGTGGATCGCGTGCGTCTCTCCTGACGGCAAGACCATCGTGGTCTCCAATCGCGACGACGCCACCATCACGCTGCTCGACGGCGCCACGCTCGCGCCCATCGCCACAATCGCGACGGCGCCGGACCCGGAGCAAATTGTGATTCTCCCGGACAATTCCAAAGCGTTCATCACCTCCGGCACGGCTAACCAGGTTTCCGTCGTGGATCTCAAACGAAAAGTCCTGCTCACGAACCTGGCGCTGGGCGGTACGGCCGATGACGTGGATTTGAAGCCCGACGGTGGCGAACTCTACATCACATCGAGTTCAGCGCATGGCCTGGTGATTGTGAATACCGACACCAATGAAGTCGCCGACTTTCTGCTCCTGGGGATGTCGCCCACTTCCGCCGTATTCGCGCCGACGACAAGCACGCTCTACGTTTCGGACACGGCTGCCGGACACGTGGTACCCGTGGCAGTGGAAACCCGCCAGGTTGGGCGCCCGATTCAGGCCGGCCAGTCGCCTGTAACCTGCGCGCTCACTCCGGGCGGAGATATTTTACTGGTGGTGGATACGGCTTCGAACGATCTCGCTGCCATTCGCACGAAGACTTTGCCCTCGGGCCAGCCTGGACTCACGCCGCCGCGTCCTCCCACGGCGTTAATCGCCGTCGGCTCGCATCCGCGCGATCTGGCGATCAAAGTATTCTGAGCGTCTATATCCGTCTCCGCATCAGTATCGGCGTTTACGTCAGCGCCTCGCGGAGAATTACTGTACGACCAGCGTTACCTCCACGCTTCGCGTGGTAGTTCCCCCTGCGCCAGTGAACGTCCCCGTCACCGTCATCGTATAGGTACCCGGCGGGGTTCCTGCTGGCGCCACATTTCCTGTACCGCTGCCAAAACAGGCCGCCAGCCCGATGGAGAGCAGCACCATGATCGCGCTCGTTTGGGCGAATCGCAGCGCATGCGTTGCCTCGCGCTTTGCAGCGGAAGCCCACACTATTGTGGCCAACGCCAATAACACTGCCCACAGCACGATCCCACGCGAAGCCCACGATCGCAGCAATGGGGCGGTTGGACCGTCGCGCCGAGCGTTCGGTGCTTTGCCGCCCGGCGCCGCTCCGATCGCAGTGGTGGTGACATTGAGTACTAAGGGAACCTGCGCGCCAGCAGTAAGATTCGCCGTCGTCGGCTGCACTGTGCAAGTGCTCAGCGACGCTGCATCAGAGCATGTCAGCGCCACCGCACCGGCAAAGCCTTGGGATGAACCGATCGTCAACTGATAGGTCGCCGGACTTCCTGCGGCAACCGTTTGGCTGGTGACGCCTGAAGGCGAGGGACAAAAATCCGTCGTGGTACCTGACAACGCGATGGTTTGCGGACTGGTGGGAGCGTTGTCGGTAATCGTCAACGTCGCGGTTTTCGGCCCAACCGTGGATCCGCACGGCGCTGCGGCCGGCACCGCGGGCGGAGTGAATGTCACCTTCAGCGTACAGGAGCCCGCCGCGGGAACTCCTGTGTTGCAATTGTTGGTTGCCGTGAAGTTTCCGGCAGGAGTGACGCTCGGAACGCCGACGTTCAAAATCGCCGGGGTCACACCGCTATTGGTAATCGTGACGGTAACAGGTGTAGAAGCGGTGCCAGCCAGCGCACTGCCAAAATTAATGGTCGGCGAAGGCGTAATCGTCGCGGTGGCCTGCACGGCCTGGCCACTGAGAGCGATCGTCTGTGCAGTGGGCGTCGAGCTGTCAGAGATTTGCAATACCGCCGCGCGGCTGCCCGCTTGTACGGGATCGAAAGTGACGGTGATCACGCAAGTCTTGCCCGCTCCCACCGATCCTCCGAAACAGTTGTCCGTTTCCTGAAAATCGTTGGGATCTGCACCGGCGGGAATGATCCGGTTGAAAACCACTGCGGAGCTTCCCGTGTTAGTGACGGTAACCGTTTGCGCCGGGCTCGCGGCGCCGACGGTCTGCACCGCAAACGTCAAGCTGGCCGGCGAAAACGAAATCCCGGACGATCCGCCCGTACCGGTCAGCGCCACGGTCTGCGGGCTACCCGCCGCGTTGTCTGAGATTGATAGTGTCGCACCCACCGGCCCGTTAGCCTGCGGATCGAAATCCACCGATATCGTGCAACTCGCGCCGGCGATCAGCGTGCCGCTCGGCAATGGGCACGGATTCGCGCCTTTCACGTAAAATCCGAAATTGGTTGAGTTGTTTCCCGTAATCGCGATGCCAGTCAAATTTAGCAGCGAGCTTCCGGCGTTCAACAGCGTCACCGTTTGTGTTCCACTCATAACACCGACGGGCTGCGTTCCGAAGGACAGCGTCACCGGAGAAACGGTCAGGATCGGCGCGACGCCCGTTCCAGTTCCGGTGACGGGCACCACTTGCTCCGAACCCGTCAGGAAGCTGGAGTTGTCCACAAAGCCGACCTCCGTGCTGATCACCCCCGTGGTCTGCGGCGCAAAATCAATCGCAATTGCACAGCTCGCGCCCGGCGCCAACACCACCAGTGCGCATGCCGTCGTGGGACTTGCCGGGGGAAATTCGCCCGCGGTGGGTCCGGCGGGCAGAATTACACCGGTCACCGTGAGCGGCTGGTTCCCGCCGTTTGTAAGCGTGATGATCTGAGCGGTACTGGAAGTCGTGCCCTCCGGCTGGCTTCCAAAATTTATGCTGAGAGGCGAGACAATCGCCAGCGGTCCGCCGCCGGTTCCCACGACTTCCAAAACCTGCGAACCGTTCGGCGCGTCGTCGGCGAAGTTTACGAAGGCGCCTTCGGGCCCCACCAGCGACGGTACAAACCCCACCTCGAACGAGCACATGCTCCCCGGAGCAATCGGCGCGGTCATGCACGCGGTGGGATTCTGCAGTGAAAAATCCGCGCTGTTGGCGCCGGCCAGCGTAATGCTGGAGATATTCAAGGGCGCGTCGCCGGTATTTTTCACGGCTACGGCCTGAGGCGGAATCGTGAGCGCGCCCACCGGCTGTATCCCGAAATTCACTTTGCCGGTGTTCAGCGAAACGCTGGGCAGCGCGATTGTGCTCGGAGAAATTTCCACCAGAAAAGCATCATTCAGCGGCGGCGTTTGCTGGCAGCTCGCGCACGTCAATTGCGCACCGGTGTTCGGATTTCCCGCCAGCGGAAAGTTGCCGGCCGTCGTTGCTCCGGCCACATACACGTTGCCGCTAGCGGCGGCAATTCCGTTCGCCAGCGCCATCGCACTAACGCCAGCCACCGATGTACCACCCAGTGGCGTCGAAAATATCAGCGATGCTCCACCTGGAGACGTCGGATCCATCTCGGTCACAAATGCGTCCTGATCGCCGCTGAACGGCTGAAAATTCTCTTGCGCCGGAAAATTCGGGGAAGTTGTGCTGCCGGACACATACACATGGTTTGTCTGCGCGAACCACACGCCCAGGCCGACGTCCGTATTCTCTCCACCCAGATAGCTTGCGTACAGCAACGATGTCATTCCCGCGCCATTCTGCCCAATCACCGCCAGGAACGCATTGGCCTTCCCACCCAAACTCGACTGGTATCCCGCAATAGGCCCGAATAAGGTGCCCGTAACTGGAAAATTCGTGGATTGTGTGGTCCCGGTGACGTACGCAGTGCCCGGTAATTGCGTTCCCACCGCAATCGCGAGCGCTTGATCCAACCCGCCACCGCCTAGGAACGTCGCATACGACAAATCCGCCAGGCCGTTTCCTGACGGCAGAATCTTCATCACAAATCCGTCGTAGGGATCTCCGCCATACAGCGTCTGAAATCCATTGGCTGTGGGCAACGTGCCGGTAGGGTCGGACATATATCCCGCCAGGTACGCATTCCCCACCGAATCCACGGCGACGCCTGTAACAGTCACCGTCAAGGCGTCGATCCCCAGATACGTGCAGTATTCCAGGTGTGGCGTCGTCCCGGTCACGACCGGTTTGAAGATCGCCAGGAACCCATCCATGCCTCCGCCTCCAAATACGGCAGAATATGGCCCGAGAGTAGTGGTCGAAATGGCCGGCGCAACCGTCAGGTTCGTGGATTGAGTGTCCATTGCCACATAAATTTCACCGCCAGAATCCATTGCGATTCCGCCGGAGCTGAGTGAAGCCTCGTTGCCGTTGCCGCCGAACAACGTCGAATACACGAGCTTCGCGCCCGTCGGGTCGATTTCCGTCACGGCCGCGTCGTTTACCGCCGTGCCACCCGTACCCAGCGTGAGCGTGCTTCCGTCCGTCACCGGATAATCTATCGAGGTGCTGGTTCCAACGATCGCCACGTTGCTGCTCCCGTCTACGGCGATCTTTCCGCCAAGTTCCGCGCCGCTGCCTCCGATGAACGTGAGATACACGAGCGAACTGGGGCCGGTCAGCGACGGGTTAATTTTCGCGATGAAGAAATCTGTACCGCCGCTGGGTCCTAGCCTCTTGGTGCCGGATGCTGTAAACGTCGCCGCTGAGGTAGTTGTCCCGCCAATGTACACATTCCCTGCCGAGTCCAGCGCGATGCTCTGCGCCGAGTCGCTGCCCGCTCCTCCCAAGAATGTCGTGTAGGCGACAGTCAACGATGGATCGATTACCAGCGTCGCGCCGGGATCATGCGGCCCTATATTGAATGCGACGCTTCCATCCGCTTCGATCTCGTAGCCTCCGTCAACTCGTTCGCGCCGCAACGGCTGCGATTCAGTGGCCACCCGCTCTTCGTAAATCGCCGGCCGCTTCATGCGTATCTCGTGGCCGTCGAGCGCCATGATCAAGTCGCCCGACGCATCCAATCGAAATTCGTCGGATCGCGCTGCACCAGCGCCCGCGATCTCGAGCCGCAAATCGCGCGTATTCACTCCTGGCGCGACGCGCAAATCGTATTCCACGCCTTCCGCGTTCCCGTAAGCGATCATGTCCACGCCCGGCAGCACGCCGCTGGCCGCCGCCTCCGCGAAATGCTTCACGTGCGTGCGCCAGCGGGCTGGATCGTTGCCCAGGAAATAATTTGTCTCGCCGCCGAGCATCGTCACACCTTGCCACGCGAAACTCGCCTCACTGATTTTGTGATCGCGTCGCGGAGTTTCCCGCAGCACGGTGGGTTTCGGTTCACGCGGCAGACGCTGGTTCGGCGGACGCTGCCCGTGCGGCACCTGTCCAGCGTGGCCGGGACTGTCTCTGCGTGGCATGTTTCGTTTGTTGTGGTGCCTACGCGTGTGCGCAGCCGATGCTGCACCGCTGCGCCTTTTCCGGTGAGTCTTGGGAGCCGGGTCCAGGCCATCCGACGTCCCGCCAGCCGTTCCACCCTCTTCAGGCGCGCGGTTCACCAATCGCAATTTCCAGCTGCTGAGATTTGCGGGCTTGCGTGGTGCGCTGCCAAGGGCGATCTCGATTCCGTCCGATTCGAGCAGCACCGTCATACCCTTTCCCCTGCCCGATGTACTGCACAGCCCGCCCAGCAGACTCGCTCGCCGGCTCGAATGTGAAAGGTAAAGAAATACTTGGCGCGGGGGCTGTGGGAGATGCCTGGCGCGTCACCGTTGCAGCGGAGCGAAGTTTCTCTGTGGTGAGCAAGGGTTCGCGCGCGCGCAGCATCGGCGTTGTCAGTCCGGGAGGACGCGTCGTCAGTTCCGCCGACGGCAACGGTGCGAAAGGAGCGTTAACGGTTGAGCCGCTGCGGATCGAAAGCAAGAGCTTTTCGATCGAGCACGGCCGCGACCTCGCGAAATGCCCAGCGCGCAGCTCCGCTCGGCCCATCGCAAGGAAGCTTGCAGCCATTACCACGCAGAAAAAAATGCAGGCAGGATACGCTTTCGAACCCATGGAGCCCTCCGCCGGAACATGCTTCTGTTTCCAGCTTGGGCGGCTCCAACACCGCAGACACAATGGCCCTGATTGTGAGAACCCAAGAGACTACTGTAAGGGGTTGAGGCGACTATCTGCCGATTAAACGTGAATGTCAATCACTGTCGGCGCCCGGTCAGGTGTAGAGCATTAAGCCTTCGACTGCACTTCCGTTCCCCACGCGAAATTTTCTTCGCCCAAAACCAACTCGAGCATTCCATCCACGGGCAGGACTTCGATCGGCAGCCCGCCTTCCCAGAGCGCCACGCTCAGCAGCAGTTGTCGGCGTCCGCGCAGATCGAACAACTCGCGCGCGATGCCCACCTCGATTATTTTTCCGAACGCCGCCGTCACCATCGTCTCCGGATGCAGCAGGCACGCTCCGCCTTGCTCCAGCACGCAACCCGCGAACTTGCCCTTCGCGACGCGCACGGTGATTCTGGTTTCACGCGAATCCCACAGCGTCAGCCGCAATTGAAAATCCGGAATCTCTGCGATCGTCTCCGCCACGGGATCTACGCGCAAATAAAAATACTTCTCACCAAAACCATAATAGAGCCCGCCCAGAACGCGCGTGCGGCCGTGCATCGTCCCACCGCGAGGGTCCGTGGCGTACAATCCCGCGCCCAGCCACTCGAAATAACTTGTCTCGCGGCCGTCCACGGTCACGTCCAGATACGATTCCGGCGGTTCGCGCCGCCCCAGTTCCGGCGCCTTTTTGATCGGATGAGCCAGCACGTCGGGAGCGGGTTCTCCCAGTGCCGCATAAATTTCCGTCAGGTGTTTGCGATACAGCTCGTCAAACTCGGCATCGTTGGCCGACCCATGCTCTGGGCCATACCACCAGTTCCAGTCGCTGCCCTCGGCCGCCAACACAGCTTCGTAGGCGCGCTCCAGTTGGGAGATGGTCGCGCCGCCGGATTTCCGCTGGGCCACGCGTTCGTACATTTCACGCGCGTCGCGCAACAGATCCCATGCGCGCACGTCCTCGCGGTGCCCAATCCACACGTCGAAATTCGCATTAATCCACGACGCCGGAAAAATTCCTGGCATGGACGGCGCGTTGGAGTTGGCCTGCACGGCCTCGCTCACCGTTAAGGCGCGAATATCTCCATCGTTTTGCACGCGGCGATAAAATTCACGCAAAAATTGCCGCCCGTTCTCCGGGTAATATTCCCAGGCATTTTCACCATCGAGGATGATGCTCACCGTCGCGGTGCGCCCCTGCGGTTCGCGATCGCCGATCGCGCGAATCCTGCGGTGCAGATCCTCCGCGGCCGCCACCGCACCCATGCGGCTGTACACGAAGCCCACCAGGTCTGAAATATAATGGTCACGGAAGAACCCGAACATTTCCTTCCCGCCGCGCTGCAGCTTCCACGGCGAGTAAAGCTCCGGACCATTTTCCGGATAGCCGCCCGCATCGCGCCAGAACCCGATATTTCGCGTGCGCCCCAGCACACCTTCGTCCGTCGCGAACCACTTGAACCCCAATTCCGCCGCAATCTCCAGCGATTCGTCGGAAACTGAACCCTCGGAGGGCCACAAACCTGCCGGCGGTTTGCCGAACACGCGCTCGTGATATTTTCGCGCGCGCAAGAGCTGTTCACGCGCATCGCCCGGATAGCGAAACGCCGGCTGCGGCAGCGGCGTGTGCGGATTGGAAACTCGCGCGATGTCCGTATCGCACAAGAGCGGCAGGATCGGATGGTAATAAGGAGTGGTGGAAATTTCGATTTGCCCGCTTTCCATCGCGATGCGATATTCCGGCAGCACGGCGCCCAGCAATTCCAATTGTTTCTCCCGCAACATCGTTTTGTCGCGTTCGGTGTAACCGGTGCCCTTGGCCGCCAGCAGATTCACCACCGGATCTTTGGCGATGTATTCCTCGTCCATCCACGCCAGCTGTGAAAGCAATTGCAGGTCGCGCCAGTCCTGTTCGTTGAAACGCGCGGCGCATGCCTCCGCCCCGGCGGATCGCACTTGCGCCTGCAGGTCGGCGAAACGCGGCCAGCGCTGCACGTAAATCTCATTCACCTGAAACGCGCGCTCCAGTATTACCCGTTTCTGCTCGGGCTTCAGTGTGTCGGCCGCCGCGAACGCCACCTCAAACCATGGCTCGCGAAATTTTCCGCTGGCGTACTCTTCGATCTGCGCCGCCAGCAGCGGAACAATATTGAACGTCGCGTGCACTCCCGGAAACTCGCCCAGCACCTTCACCATGCCCCAGTAATCCTTCAAGGCGTGCAGACGCGTCCACGGCAGCATGTAGCGCCCCGAAACCGGATCGCGATACTGCGGCTGGTGCATGTGCCAGACTAAAACCAGATTTACTCGGCCCAACTCCTTATCCTCCGTCACCGCTCTGCATATTGCATTTTTTTTGACGACGCGATGCTCATCGTCATCCTGAGGCCGGCGTCTTTGTTTCAAGCGGCCAAAGGATCTCTCCAGCTTTCTCAGAGCTCTTTGCGCTCCTACCGCGGCGGCCCCTGCGTTAAATCTTTTGACGTTCCCGATACCGTAAACCGGAACTCGCCCGCACGCTCCGAACGTCCATGCTAGAATCCCGATGCGCAATCATGCGCCTGCTCGACAAATATATCGGTCGCGAAGTCGGCTCGCACGCCATCCTCGGCCTTGCGGTCTTCACTTTCGTTTTCTTCGTGCCCCAGCTCGTCCGGCTAATGGACTTGGTGGTCCGCCATTCCGGCGGCATTTTCACCGTTGCGCTGATTTTTCTCTGCTCGCTGACGCCCGTCCTGGCCTTCACCATCCCGATGGCCGTGCTGGTCGGCGTGCTGATCGGCCTCGGCCGCCTCTCCGCCGATAGCGAAATCGTCGCGCTCCACGCGTCGGGGATCAGCCTGCGCCGCTTGCTGCGTCCCATCGGATTCGTCGCCGTCGCCTGCAGCCTTGGCACTCTTGTGCTTACCTTCTGGCTTAGCCCTGCCGCGATACGCACCCTGCAACGCCTGGAAGAGCGTCTGCTTCTGACCCAAGCGCCCTACGCGATCCAGCCGCGCGTCTTCAACGAACAAGTTCCGCACTTCATATTATACGTGCAAGACGTGGAAGCCGCAGCCACCCGCTGGCGCGGTGTCTTCTTGGCATCCTCCAGCCAGGAATCCGCCGCCACCAACGTGACCATCGCCCAGGACGCGCAGGTGGTCGCCGACCCAGGTAACAACAAATTCGAACTGCATCTCGGCAGCGGCAGCACCCACGAATACGACCCGCGCCAGCCTCAACACTACAACGTCACCACTTTCGGCCAGAGCGAAATCCCGGTCGAAATTTCCAGCCCGGCGGCCGGCCCGAAAAATGTGACCGTGTCGGATTCCGAGCGCTCGATTTCCGAGCTGCTGGCCGAACGCGGGCCCGCACTGGCGCGATGCGCGCGTGGAATTCCACCGCCGCATCGCTTTCCCCGCTGCCTGCCTGATATTCGCGCTCTTGGGCGTGCCCATTGGCGTCCGTCCGCGACGCGGAGGCCGCGCGGCCGGCTTGATCCTTACACTCGTGCTGATCGGCGGCTACTATTTTCTTTTCGTCACCGGCGCGCACATGGCGCAACAAGGCTCGATTGCCCCGTGGGCGGGCATTTGGGCGGGCAACGTCGCCGGCGCCATCCTCGGGGTTTTCTTTCTCCGCCGCATCGAGACCATCCGCAAACCCAATCCCATCGTGGCGTGGCTCGATACCTTCTTCCGGCGTTCGCGTCCGGTCCCCCGTCGCGAGGCCGATGCCGCGCCCATTCCCATCTCGAACGGCGCGCACGCGGCGAGTCGCGGCGTCATACCGCACGCCGAAGCTCGAAAAATTGTGCCGGAAGGCGACGCTGTAGCGTTTCCGATGCTGATTGACGTCTACCTGCTGCAGCAATTCTTCTACTACTTTCTCGTTCTGCTGGCAGGCTTCATTCTTATTTTTGACGCCTTCACGCTCTTTGACCTTCTCGGAGACATCTCGAAAAACAACATCCCAGTTTCCATGGTCCTGAATTATTTTCGCTACCTCGTTCCGCTGATGATGTACCAGCTCGCGCCTCTGGCCACTCTGGTCGCGACCTTGGTTACGCTGGCGGTCCTCGCAAAAAATAACGAAGTGATAGCCTTCAAAGCCAGCGGCATGAGTCTCTACCGCTTGGTTCTACCCCTCACCCTCGCCGGATGCCTGCTCGCCGGTGGAATGTTCCTTCTCGACGATACTTTTCTTCCCTATGCCAACCAACGCCAGGACGCCCTGCGCAACCAAATCAAGGGCCGACCCGCGCAGACCTACTTTCAGCCCGCGCACCAGTGGATTTTCGGCGAAAACGGCAAAATCTATAACTACGAACTCTTCGATGCTGACCAAAATCTTTTCGGCGGACTGAGCGTCTTCGAACTGGACCCGGAGACCTTCCAGATTCGCCGCCGCGTCTTCGCTACACGCGCCACCTGGGTGCAGTCCGAAAACACCTGGGCCCTCACCGGCGGATGGATTCGCGATTTCGATGGAGGCAGGGTCTCCAAGTACACCCCGTTCAAAGTGCAATCGCTTCCGGAGATTTCCGAGCCCCCCAGTTACTTTCGGCGTGAGGTGAAGCAGTACTATCAGATGAACTGGCACCAGCTGGGCGACTATATTCGCGGATTGCGTCAGGCGGGCTTCGATACTGCGCGGCTCTCCGTGCAATGGCAGAAGAAATTCGCCTTCCCTCTGATCGCTGCGATCATCGTCTTTCTAGGCGCACCCTTTGCTTTCCTCACCGGAACACGCGGAGCGATCGGCGGACTGGCCGTAGCGGTCGGCGTCGCTCTCGTCTATTGGACCACCGCCGCGCTCTTTGAAGCGATGGGTTCGGTCGGCCAGCTCCCTCCGCTCTTGGCCGCGTGGGCACCCGACGCCATTTTCGGTTTTCTCGGCGTTTATTTCTTCTTGAGGATGCCCACGTAGAATTTGCAGGAAAGCGCCGCGAATGCCGTCACGGACCTAATGTGCTTCTTAAGATGGCGCCGCGACGTTCGACTGCCGCATTTCCGATACTTAATGTATAACTTGAATGAATTTCATTCCGCGACCACTGCAACCCACCCGTACGCGCTCGCAACAAGACGTCAGACGCCCGCAGCGATTCGTTCATCCTTAATTACACCTTCGCTTTAAACCGCCTGTACCAAAACGGACCGCCAGCTGTTCCAAAGTACCATTGCCCCAAATCCCCACCAGAGAAAAAATGCCTCAACTCGGGGCCAGGGACGCTAGCTGCAGTACCTTCCCTGGGGCCGGCTTGGGGACGCAAAATGAAATACGGTTTATTTCTCGCGGTGATTTTCCTGGTTGCGCCGCAGTCCGCGCCGGCCAATACGCCTGCGTTCGCACATTGCGGAACCTACGACTCCTACATTCTGCTCTACAAATCCGTGCAGAAGTTTGAAGAGTTAGGAAAACTACATTGCGGCGAAAGCGTCGAAATCACTGGCTACGATGGCAATTTCGCTCAGGTGCGCACCACCGACGGCAGGCTCGGTTGGGTGCCCAATAGCGACCTTTCCTCCACCGCTCCTCCTCCGCAAGACTTTTTCACTTTTGGTTGGACCGAAAAACCCAAGGCAGAGCCTCAACCCGATCAGCCGGCCGAACGCCCCGTTGAACGTCCCGCCGTCGGGCGCGCCGGCGAATCCGCTCCGCTGCTCACGAATGTGGATGTGATGAAAATGCAGGGCGCGAAGGTAAGTGCCGACACCATCATCGCCAAGCTCGATCGCTCTCGTTGCGATTTCGACATGTCTCCCGCCGCGCTCCATCGTTTGAAACTATCCGGCGTTTCCGACCGGATTATTTTGGCAATGATGCATGCGCCCGCAGCGTTTTCCTCGCTGCCGGCCGACGCGCCGCAAACGGTCGAAGTCAGCATCCCGAATCAAACAGTCGTGCAAGTCGCGCTAAGCGGCGATGTCTCTTCGGAGGATCTGCAGGAAGGCACGATCGTCGAAATGTTCGTGGTTCAACCCGTCACGCTGAACGGCGTGACTCTGTTCCCCAGAGGCGCTGAGGCGCGTGCGCGAATCATGGCCATTCGCCGCTCCAGCATGGGAGGTTCCGGGCAGGTGGTGTGGTTCATGCAGGATATTACCGCCGCGACCGGAGATCATATCCCCGCAAGTTTTGCCGTGGCGCAAGACGCCAAAGCAACCGTCGGAAAATTCGCGGGCTATCCCTACTTCCTTTCCGAATTTCACAAAGGCGCGCCGGCGATCCCGGCTTCGTCCGATCAGTACACGGTATTGGTGGATGGCAACATCCCCATCCGGGTTGCGCGCGCTTCAGGCGCCGACCAGTCGGCGTCCAAGCTGCCAGCTCAACCAGTACCTCAAATCGCACCGGCGACCGATTCGCCTTCGGGATTCCCGGCCGTCGTGCAGACGCCCGATCAACAAGCCGCCGTAAAACCTTAAAGCGCAACTAAAAGTCTCACTGCATCCGCGTTTCGCAAACTACGTGTCCAGCGTCGCGTCTAACGCATTTCTTCAACGTTGGTCCCAGACGCAAAATCTAAACAGTCGCGCGAATTGTCGGCCAGCCCACGGTTAAACGAACTCTCGAACTACCTTCACCTGCATATTTAAATAACCACTCGACATGTCATTCCGCACGGAGTCACGCGCTCCGCGGTCCGCGCAAGATCCGCCCCGGCAAAAATAAAATCCCCCGCAGCAAATCAAGCACGCCGTCAACTGCAATCCCCAAAATACGGAACGGCAGCAGGAGCAGCCACACGATCGGATAAAGCACTAGCGCCAGCAACGCCAGCGGCCAGCACAGCACAAGCAGGATGCACCACAGTAGGAATTTCACGAGCATCTCCTTACCTCTTCCCTGCAATCACTCTCTTATATTGATACGTTGGCAGCCGCATTTTCGTTCACTGGCCCGGCTGGTTCGCCTGGCGAGGCAGCAGCGACCGTACCTTTTGTATCACCAGGTCAATTCCCACGTCGTTGTGCCCGCCCTCCGGAATTATTACGTCCGCATACCTTTTCGACGGCTCCACGAACTCCATATGCATCGGCCGCACCGTCTTCATGTATTGCTCCACGACCATCTGCGTGGTGCGCCCGCGATCGCGTATATCCCGCACCAGCCGTCGTATGAAGCGCAAATCCGCGTCGGTATCCACGAAAATCTTGATGTCCAGCAAGTCCCGCAGCGCCTTGTTCTCAAAAATCAAAATCCCTTCCACAATGATTGCCGCGCGCGGCTCGATTCGCACCGTCCCCTTCATGCGTTCGAATTTTGCGTAATCGTAGGTAGGGCGTTCAATGGCCTGGCCCGCGCGGAGCTGCCGCACATTCTCCGCCAGCAGCGGCGTGTCCATGGAATCGGGATGGTCGAAATTTACCTTCACGCGCTCTGCGAAGGACAATTCGGGGTAATCGCGATAGTAATTATCCTGCTGCAGCACCACTACGTTCGTTTCCGAGAGCGCTTCGATAATTCGCCGCGTGATCGTCGTCTTGCCCGATCCCGTCCCGCCGCAAATCCCAATGATCAGCGGCCGGCCATCCGTCATCGGAAGTTTTGCTGGCGAAATGGTGTACTCCTCTGACGATGCGGCGAGCATCGTCATCCTGCCTGCCCTGAGTGATTTTGCGAAGGGAGGACGGCGCTTTCGCTATCAGCCGGCCGAAGGGGCACTCCCACACCGTGCAGCATCCTCAACGCTTCGCTTTCGTCGCCTTCTTCCCCTCGATCACCGCCTGCGCCGCGGCCAGCCGCGCGATCGCCACGCGGAATGGCGACGCGCTCACGTAATCCATCCCCACGCGATGGCAGAACTTCACGCTCTCCGAATCCCCGCCATGCTCTCCGCAGATGCCAATCTTCAACTTCGGTCTTGTCTTGCGCCCCCGCGTGATCCCCCACTCGATCAACAAGCCCACGCCCTCCACGTCCAGCGTCTGGAACGGGTCTTCCTTGAAGATTGCCGCCTTGCGCTCGTCCACATATTCAGGCAGGAACCGTCCCGCATCGTCGCGCGAAAGTCCCATCGTGGTCTGCGTCAGATCATTCGTGCCGAAGGAAAAGAATTCCGCGACCTCCGCGATCTGATCCGCCAGCAAAGCCGCACGCGGCAACTCGATCATCGTACCCACCAGGTATTCAAGCTTCACTTTAGATCGAGCAATAATTTCATCGGCGACTTTTCGCGTCTGCTGCTCCAAGATTTTCAGTTCTTTTTTATCTAATACAAGAGGATGCATGATCTCAGGCAACACTTTAATGCCGCGCTTCTGACAATCAATCGCAGCCTCGATGATCGCCTGAACCTGCATATCCAGAATCTCAGGATATGTAATGCACAACCTGCATCCGCGGTGGCCGAGCATTGGGTTCGCTTCATGTAATTGTTCCACCCGGCGCGCCACAGCTTCAGGTGAGATTCCAATTTTCTTCGCAAGCTCGGCTTGTTTGGCCGGATCGTGCGGAACGAATTCATGCAGCGGCGGATCAATCAGGCGGATGGTCACCGGCAGGCCCTTCATCGCCTCGAATATCCCGATGAAATCCCGCCTCTGGAACGGCAACAACTTCGCGAGCGCCGCGCGCCGCGCCCCAGGCTCCTCCGCCAGAATCATTTCCTGAATGGCCTGCTGGCGCTCGATGCTCTTTTCCGGATGCTCAAAATCCTTGAAGAACATATGCTCCGTGCGGCACAAACCGATGCCTTCGGCGCCCATTTCGCGCGCCACTCGCGCATCATGCGGCGTATCCGCATTCGTGCGCACCCCGAGGCGGCGAACTTTATCCGTCCAGGACATCAGCGTGGCGAAGGCCTTAGGCGGTTCCGGACGCACCAGCTCGATTTGCCCGGTGTACACCGAGCCGTCGCCGCCGTCGAGCGTGATCCACTCGCCCTCTCGTACAGCGCGCCCATTGGCCTGAATCGTTTTCTTCTTCAGATCAATATCCAGTTTCTCCGCGCCCACGATGCAGCACTTCCCCCAGCCTCGCGCCACCACCGCCGCGTGGCTGGTCTTGCCGCCCGTCGCCGTCAGGATTCCCTGCGCAACGAACATCCCGCCCACATCCTCCGGACTGGTCTCATGTCGAACTAGAATTACCTTCTCGCCGCGCGCCGCCCACTCCTCTGCTTCTTGCGCCGTAAATACTGCCTTGCCTACCGCCGCTCCCGGCACCGCGTTGTTTCCCGTCACCAGCAACCGGCTGGCGAGTTCCGTGCGCGACATTTTCGGATCGATCACCGGATAAAAAAGCCGCTCCACATCTTCCGGCTTGATGCGTTCAAGTGCTTCTTCAACTTTGATCAGCTTCTCGTTGACCATGTCCACGGCGATTTGGAATGCAGCTGATGGCGAGCGCTTCCCCGTGCGCGTTTGCAGCATGTACAGCTTGCCGTTCTCCACCGTGAATTCCAGATCCTGCATGTCGCGATAATGTTTCTCGAGCGTCTGCCGCACGCGCTCCAGTTGGGGGTAGACCTTCGGCATGCGCTTGGCCATCTCTTTCAGGTGCATAGGAGTGCGGATTCCAGCCACCACATCCTCGCCCTGCGCGTTCAGCAAAAAATCTCCGAAGAAAGTCTTTTCGCCCGTGGACGGGTCGCGCGTAAAGCAAACTCCCGTCCCGGAACTGTCGCCGGTATTTCCGAAAACCATTTGCACTACGTTCACGGCGGTTCCCAGCAGGCCCGTGATTTTCTCCACGCGCCGGTACGTCACCGCCTTCTCGCCCATCCACGAATCAAACACCGCGCCAATCGCTCCCCACAGCTGCTCTTGCGGGTCATCTGGGAACGCCTTCCCGGTCTTCTCTTTGTAATAAGCCTTGTATTCCCCCACTAATTTTCGCCAGCCGTCGGCGCTGACTTCCGTATCATCCTTAACATTCAGCGACTGTTTCAGCGCGCGCAGGCGGTGCTCCAGGTCTTCTTTGGGAAGGCCAATCACCACCGACGAATACATCTGCACGAATCGCCGGTACGCGTCGTATGCGAATCGCTCATTCTGTGTGGCGCGTGCCAGGCCCTGCACCGCGCGGTCGTTGAGGCCCAGATTTAAAATTGTCTCCATCATTCCCGGCATGGACCGCGCCGAACCGGACCGCACGCTCACCAGCAAGGGGATCTTCGTCGTCGCCGAGTTTCTTCCCAGTCAGCTTTTCCAGCCGCGCGATGTTTTTCGCCACCTGCCCGCGCAGCTCGCTGGGATATTTTCGCCCGTGCGTCAGAAAATAATCGCAGGTCTCGGTGGTGATGGTGAAACCTGCCGGCACCGGCAACCCAATGCGCGTCATCTCTGCGAGTCCCGCGCCCTTGCCGCCCAGAAGATCACGCATGTCGCCCGTGCCGTCTGCCTTACCTGCTCCGAAGAAATACACGTATTTCATTTTTGGCCTCAAGACTCGCTTTAAGTTCGCGAGGAAATGTATGAGAGGTAATCGGTCAAAACTCTCTCACCAAACACTTGAACAAAATCTGTCGGCATTCCGACAATTCATCCGGAACTTCAATGCGCGAGCCGAGACTTCAGAAATTACTTCGCTTCCTCGCCGCCCAGTTCCGAAAAATCCGCAATCGTAGAAAATTCTTTAAGTAGTCCGGCGAGCAATGCCACGCGATTGCGGCGCACATTCTGGTCCTCAACCATCACTAGAACCTTGTCAAAAAATAAATCCACCGCCGGCCGCAGCCCGGAAATCGCTTCGAGCGCCTCGCGGTACTTCCTCGCCTTTTTCTTCATGGTCGCTTCACCGCCGATTTGTTGCGCCGCGTTGTACAGATCGCGCTCGGCCGGCTCCCATAGTAAATCGGTTTTCACCACCAGCTGCGACTTGTCGATTCCCCCGGCGGACTTCTCCAGAATATTTCGTATCCGCTTGAACGCTGCCGCCAACGGCACGAAATTCTTCATGTTCCGAATCGCTTTCACGGCAGCGACGCGGTCCACCGCATCCACCAGGTCGTCCGCTCCAGCCGCGAACGCCGCATTGATCTCGTCATAGGCGAATCCGCGCCGCTCGCGCAGAATATAGCGCGCCCGTTCCAGCATGAAGTCGAGTACCTGCTTCTGCACCGCCTCCGACGCTTCAATCCGCGGCGCATTCTCCTTCAGCGCTTTAGCAGCAGCTGAAATCGCCGCGGAAAGCGACATCGGCAATTTTCGCTCCAGAATAATCTTCACGATGCCCTGCGCCGCGCGACGCAGCGCAAACGGATCGCTCGAACCCGTAGGCACGGCGCCTACCGCGAAGCACGCCACCAGCGAATCCAACTTATCAGCCAGCGCCACGGCGCATCCGGTCAAATTCCTCGGCAGCGGATCATCCAGTCCCAGAGGCTTGTAATGGTCGTACACAGCCCATGCGATATCGTCCGGCTCGCCCTGCGCTCGCGCGTAAAGTCCGCCGACCACGCCCTGCAGCTCCGGAAATTCGCCTACCATTCCCGTCACTAGGTCGCATTTCGCCAGTTCAGCCGCACGGTCGGAACCCGCCACATCCGCCTGCGATACACCGCCGCTGAACCACTGCTCCGCCAGCCATCGAGCCAGCGAACGCATCCGCGCAACTTTGTCGCCGTAACTCCCCAGGCGCGATTCGTAGGTCACCGCCGCCAGCTTCGGCAAATAGTCGCCGAGCTTGATTTTCTGATCCGTCTGCCAGAAAAATTGCGCATCGGCAAACCGCGCGCGCAGCACTCGCTCATGCCCCGTCCGGACCAGGCCCTTGGGATCCTTCGGCAGATTGATCACCGCCAGAAAATGCGGAGCCAGTTCCCCGTTGCGCGATTCCAGCCCAAAATATTTCTGATGATCGCGCATCACCGTCAGCAGAATCTCGTCGGGAAGCGCCAGATAAGCAGGATCGAAATCTCCGACGATGACGCTCGGGTATTCGTTGAGATATGCCACCAGTTCAAGTAGCTCTTTATCCTCGTGAGTGTGCAATCCTCTGCGGCTGGTGAGCGCGCGAATCTCCGTCGCGATTTTACTCTCGCGCACCGCGGGCCGGCACAATACAAAGTTTTTCTTTAACTTCACTTCGTAATCCGACGGACTTTTCACCGGAATACTTTTCTTTCCCAGGAACCGATGGCCGTCGGTGTGGTTCCCGGCTTCCACTCCCGCAAACGAAAACGGAATCACCTTGCCGTCCAGCAGCGCCACGATCCAGCGAATTGGGCGAATGAAGCGCGGTCCATGCGCGCCGGTCCAGTACATCGAACGCGGCCAGGAAATTTCCTGGATCACTTGCGGTAGCACTTCCCCAAGTATTTTCACCGCCGGCCTGCCGATCACCACCTGCTTCGCGGAAAGATATTCGCCCTTCGGCGTGCTCACGATGCTCAACTTCGAGACCGGAATTCCCTGCTTCTCCGCAAAGCTCATCGCCGCGCGTGTCGGCTCGCCGACCTGGTCGTACGCCACGGATTTTGGCGGTCCGGTAATTTCACGCGTCACATCTTCCTGCCGCATGCGCACGCCGCGCGCGATCGCTACCAGTCGTCGCGGCGCACCGAAAGTTTCGATTGAAATCTCCGCGGATTTTTCTTCCAGCAATCCGTTCGCGAGAAATTGCTTCTGAAGTAATGCTTTAAGTTCCTGCGACGCTTTCAAAATCATCCCGGCGGGAATTTCTTCGCATCCAATCTCAAATAAAAAATCCCCGCGCGCTTTTCCGCCCGCCGCCGCAGCCGCCTTCGCCATCACGCGACCACCTTCGCCGCATTCGGCGCCGCTCCGGCAGTCTGCTCGAGCCACGCCGCAGCCACGCGAATTGCCAATTTCCGCACGCGCGCGATCATCGCCGCGCGCTCCGTCACCGAAATTGCGCCGCGCGCATCCAGCAAATTAAAGAGGTGCGAGCATTTCAAACAAAGATCGTACGCCTGCAGAATCGGAAACCCCTTCTTTTGCGGCCCTTTCAGCGCAGCGTAGGCCGCCAGCAGCCGCGCCGACTCCGCCTCCGCCAGGTCAAACTGCTTGCGCGTGGACACCGCATCGGCATGATCGAAGCTATAGGCCGAAAATTGTTGCTCCTCAGCCAGCCGCACCTGCCGATAAGTCACGGTTTCGGACCAGCGCACATCAAAAACGTTGTCCACGCCCTGCAGATACGATGCAATGCGATCCAGCCCGTACGTTAGCTCTACAGAAATCGGGTCCAGGTTCTGCCCGCCGCTCTGCTGGAAATAGGTGAACTGCGTGATCTCCTGTCCATCCAGCAGCACCTGCCAACCAATCCCCCACGCGCCAAGCGTCGGCGATTCCCAGTTATCTTCCTCGAAGCGAATATCATGTTCCTTCAAGTTGATTCCCACGGCCGCGAGGCTTTCCAGGTACAAATCCTGCACGTCCGCAGGCGCGGGCTTCAGTATCACTTGAAGTTGCGTGTGCTTGTAAAGCCGGTTGGGATTCTCGCCGTAACGTCCATCCGCTGGTCGTCGGCTCGGCTGCGCGTAAACCACGCGATAGGGTTCGGGCCCCAGCACGCGCAGAAAAGTTTCGGGATGCATCGTGCCGGCTCCGACTTCAACATCATACGGTTGTTGAAGTATGCAGTCGCGCCGCGTCCAGTATTCTTCAAGTTTTAGTAGAAGGTCCTGAAAGCTCAAGCCCTTCGCAAGCTTCGCCGCAGGTTTCGCTTCCGCAATTTTCTTCACGTGCTTCTTCACGCTAACGACTCCAGAAGTTCCCGCGATTTCAGCTTGCGGTCAATTTGATGTTCGATGACGTCGAGCATAACATCGCTCAGGTCGCGCGCGGCGCGCGGCGGAATCATTTCTTCGTTCAACCGGTCCAGCCGTTCGCCCAGCATCTTGCGCGCCGCCGCCAGCACCGTGGGCGAAAGCGTGCGCATCCCCGGTCTGCGACACTTACTGCAGGAGATCGCCGAAGCGCTCGGCGAAAAATACGCCGCTTCCCTGGCATCCAGCGTCCGTCCGCAGCGAGCACATGCATCCAGCGACGGCAGCCACCCGCCGAGTTTCACAGTCCACAGCACAAAATAAGCCAGCGGCAGTTCCGGCTTGCCGGATTTCTTGATCGTTTGCGCCACCAGCAGCAGCAAGCGAAAATTCGCGTCGGAAGGTTCGTGGTCCGGCAGCACCGTTTCCGTCACTTCGCTCAAAATCGCCAGCGCCACCCCGGAACCGTAATCGCGAAACGCGTCCAGAAACGATTCCACCAGCTCGCACTGGTTGATCCGCACCAATTCGCGATTTTCCTTCTCGTAGAACCAGATATGCACGTGCGAGAGCCGTTCCAGCGTCGAGCCAAAGCGGCTTTTGGTGCGCCGCGCGCCGGAAGCTACCCCGCGAACGCGGCCCATCGAACGCGAAAGAAAGCTGACCAACCGGTCGGCTTCGCCTAGCGGATAACTCTGCAGGATGATCGCCTCGGATTCGTGAACTGGCATCAGTGTGCCGGCGCGCTGTTGTCCCACGGAGCGTTTCGTTCCACCAAGATCGGAACCACACCCCACTACGCTCAAACGCGCGCATGCGAAACAAAAATTTTTATCACAGCGCGGCATCCGGCGCAATTGCAAAACGAACTTCGCGCGTCACTTTAAACTTTTATTTCTGCGCAGCGGCGCGAATCATCATCGCCTGGTGATTGCCTCTTGAAATCGCCGCGCCGTCCGATACAGTTCTATAGATGTCCGGCACCCATCCGAAAATGACCAAGCGCGAGGGAATCACCGAGTGATCCCTCTGCAAGATTTGACGCCGCGCCGTTCCTTCCCCACGGTCACGCTGCTCCTGATCCTCGCGAACACGATCGTATTCCTGTACCAGATTTCCCTGCCTCCGCATGCCGCGGACGCCTTCATCATGACCTACGGCGTCGTTCCCTACAAAATTCAAATGGCCCTGGCCGGAAACCATTACACGCTGCAACAGGCCTTTCTCCCGCTCTTCACCTGCATGTTTCTACACGGCGGCTGGCTGCACATCATCGGCAACATGTGGTTTCTGTGGATTTTTGGCGCCAACGTCGAAGACCGCATGGGCCCCGTCGCCTACTTGCTCTTCTATCTCGTCTGCGGAGTCGGCTCCAGCATCGCGCAAACGTTATTCTCCTGGGGCTCACACATTCCATCGCTGGGTGCCAGCGGAGCGATCTCCGGCGTCCTCGGCGCCTACATCGTGTTCTTCCCCAGCTCGCAAATTTCCACGCTCATCACCTTGTTCATCTTGTGGTTCCGCGCGCGCATCCCCGCAATGGTCTTCATCGGCCTGTGGTTCGTGATGCAATTCCTCAGCGGTGTCGGCTCGCTGGGAACCACGGGCGCAAACGCGTCCGGTGGCGTGGCATGGTGGGCGCACGTCGGCGGATTTCTGCTGGGCATGCTCATCGCTTTCATAATGTCACTTAGTACTCGAAGTCCCGCGCGCTACTGATTCGTCGCCCAGCCGACAACTCCAGCGATCGTTGAATTCTCCGCGCAGCACCGCTAAAGCAAAATGTCAGAAATATTCAGGCATCACACGCGGCCAGAGACACCTCAATATTTACTTGAAGCATCGCGGGTAGCTCACCCGCGCGATCGGCGAGCGCCAACCGAAAAATCCGAGTGACCTTTTCCGTCCACGCACGTTCTATCTCAGAGCGGATATTTAAGTGATCCGTGAGGGTGTGCGCCGAGGCCAAAACGCGCTCCGCATTGCATCCCAATCGCAGCCAGCGCATCCATACCTTGGCACGCCGAAACTAGCTCCCCTACGGAGCGAAGCCAAGTTACAATGTGCACACGCATTTCGTCGCGCGGGCATGGCGTTATTTCCGC
This sequence comes from uncultured Acidobacteriota bacterium, assembly GCA_963742475.1. Lineage (GTDB taxonomy): Bacteria > Acidobacteriota > Terriglobia > Acidiferrales > UBA7541 > Palsa-295. Next base: position 260,220 of record CAVULY010000004.1, read on the forward strand.
AGCCCGTCGCGCGTAGTAGAGTTTGTAGTCCTGACGCTCAAGTGAAGGAGCACCGGCCGTACCATGTCCATGTCGTCGCAACCTGCCAAACCAGATCTCAGCGCCTTGCGCATAGATAAGACCCAGCGCACCAGTAATAAGCGCGGCAAGCGCTGGGGCATTGTCGTCGTGTCGCTTGTGGTTCTGGCGCTCATCGCCGGAGCTGCTCTGGCCTTCCGCGACCAGAAGCCCGTCGTCGAAGTAGCCGTCGCGCAGAAAGCCGCGACCGGCCGCCCTGCCCTGCTGAACGCCAGCGGGTACGTCACCCCGCGCCGTCGCGCCACAGTCGCCGCGAAAATTACCGGGCGCGTCACCGGCGTATTCTTCGATGAAGGCATGCATGTAAAGGAAGGCCAGATCCTTGCGACGCTCGATGATGCCGACGCCAAGCGCGCCCTCGAATCCGCAGTCGCTGATCGTAATTCCACGCGCGCGCAAATCGCCGATCTCGAAGTGCAACTAAAGAACGCAGAGATCGAACTGCATCGCGCGCGCGAGTTGCAGTCCGCCGGAGTGCAAAGCCAGGAAGTGCTTGATAACTCGCTGACCGCGGTGGATAGCCTGAAGGCCAAAATCGCTCTCACCAAGGTGCAGGTGGCCGGCGCCGAAGCGCGCATCGCCGAAGCCCAGCAAGCGGTGGACAATTGCGTAATTCGCGCGCCGTTCGACGGCATCGCGGTTTCCAAAGACGCGCAAGTCGGCGAAATGATTTCGCCCATCTCCGCTGGCGGAGGATTCACGCGCACCGGAGTCTCTACCATCGTGGACATGAACTCCAACGAGATTGAAGTGGACGTCAACGAAGCGTACATCGCGCGCGTCGAACCAGGCCAGCCGGTCACTGCGGTTCTCGACGCCTACCCTGATTGGCAAATTCCTGCGAAAGTTCGCACCGTGATTCCCACCGCCGATCGCCAGAAAGCTACGGTAAAGGTTCGCATTTCATTCTTAAAGTTGGACCCGAGGATTTTGCCGGATATGGGCATCAAAGTTACTTTCCTCGGCAGCGAGCCGGACAAGCCGACAGGCGTCGCGCCCGCGGCGCTGATTCCTTCCGGCGCGGTGCGTGACGAAAGTGGGCGCAAGATCGTTTTCCTTGTGAAGGATAATCATCTGGAGCGACGCGCCGTCTCCGTGGGCAATGCGCGCGGCAGCGACGCCGAAATTATGGCGGGCCTGGTGGCGGGCGACACAGTCGTCGTCAAAGGTCCCGCGGATTTACATGATGGTGAAGCAATTCAGATCAAGAAATAGGAGCGCGCAGAATGGTCCGAGTGGATGGCAGTGGCAGCGCAAACAGCCTCATCAAGATCCGCGGCCTCGATAAGAAATACAAACGCGGCGGCGAGGAAATTGACGTCCTGCAGGGCCTGAATCTCGACGTGGACCAGGGCGAATTTGTCGCATTCATGGGTCCCAGCGGCTCCGGCAAGACCACTTTGCTCAATTTGCTCGGCGGCCTCGACGTTCCCTCCCACGGCAGCATCACCGTCGCTGGCGATGAGATCACCCACATGTCCAGCGGCAAGCTCACCGAATGGCGCGCGCGCCACGTCGGTTTCATCTTCCAGATGTACAACTTGATCCCAGTGCTCACCGCCTTCCAGAATGTCGAGCTGCCGCTGCTGCTCACCAAGCTTTCGAAGTCCGAGCGCCGCACGCACGTCGAGGCCGCGCTCGCCATCGTCGGCCTCGCCGATCGCATCAACCATTACCCCAGACAACTTTCTGGCGGTCAGGAGCAGCGTGTGGCCATCGCCCGCGCCATCGTCGCCGATCCTACGTTCCTGCTCTGCGACGAGCCTACCGGGGACCTCGATCGCAAGAGTGCTGATGAAATACTTGAACTATTGACGCGATTCTCCAAGGAACACAATAAGACGATCTTGATGGTCACGCACGATCCCATGGCCGCCGAAAGAGCTCAAGCAACACTTCACCTTAATAAAGGCGTTTTAGTCGAAGGCGCCCGCATCGGGAGCCTGGCATGAAATATCTTCCGCTCATTTTCGCTAACCTCTCGCGCAAGAAGCTGCGCACCGTGCTGACCATCGGCTCGTTCGCGGTCGCCGTCTTTCTGTTCGGCTTTCTCGCGATCATCCACGGAGCATTCAGTGGAGATCTCGGCGTCATCGGCGTGGACCGTCTGATGGTCATCAATAAAGTCTCGATCATTCAGCCCTTGCCGCTTTCCTACAAGGCGCAGATCGAGCGCATCCCCGGCGTGAAGTACGTCACGGCTCAGACTTGGTTTGGCGGCATCTATCAGGACCCCAAGAATTTCTTCGCGAGTTTCGCGGTTGATCCCGAGACGCAACGCCTTGTCTTTCCCGAGCTGACGGTGCCGGACGACCAGTGGCAGAAATTCGTCAACGATCGTGAAGGCGCAATCGTTGGCGCGCGCACTGCGAAACGCTTTGGCTGGAAAGTCGGCGATCGCGTCCCGCTGCAGGCGCCCATCTATGGTGGCGCGTGGGAGTTCAACATTGACGGTATCTACAACAATCCCAAGGACGGCGTGGATCTGACGCAATTCTGGCTGCATGACAAATACCTCGAGGAGCGCCGCACCTTTGGCAAGGGCCAGATCGGCTGGTACACCGTCTCGCTATCGAATCCCGACGATGCTCCGCGCATCATCAAAACCATAGACGATCAATTCGCCAATTCCCCGTTCGAAACCAAGAGCGAGACGCTTGCGGAGATGACCGCCTCCTGGGTGAAGCAGGCTGGCAATATCGAGTTCTTGATCATGGCAATCGGCGGTGTGGTGTTTTTCACGCTCCTGCTTGTAACGGGCAACACGATGGCGTTATCCGTGCGCGAACGCATGGGCGAACTGGCGGTGATGAAAGCTGTGGGCTTTTCCGACCGCTTCGTGCTGTTCATCGTGCTCGCGGAATCGCTGACGATTGCGCTGATTGGTGGAATCGTGGGAATCCTTCTCGCGAAATTAATGACTCTCGGCGGCGATCCCACCGGCGGAGTTCTCTACAGCTTCATTCTGCCGATTTCGGCGATCATCCTGGGAATCGCGGCCGCGCTTGGAATCGGAATGATGGCCGGAATTATCCCGGCGACAAATGCGATGCGTCTGCGCGTGGTTGACGCGCTGCGGAGGGCTTAGTTCATGGCGGTTCCTATCGTTTACAACTTGCGCAGCATGAAGGTCCGCTGGCTCACCGCTGTGGCCGCGGTCTTGGGCATCGCCGGCACCGTCGGCGTATTCATCGCTATGCTCGCGCTGGCGCACGGCTTTCGCGCCACGCTCGTGAACTCTGGCTCTCCCGAAAACGTCCTGATCCGCAGAGTCGGCTCCTCCGCCGAACTCGATGGCTCCGTAGCGCTCGACCAGGTGCAGGCCATCGAAGACGAGCCGGGCGTGGCGCACGTGGATGGCAAGCCTCTCGTCAGCCCCGAAGCTGTCCTGATCGCTGGATTCAATCTGAAGAGCACCGGCACAAACGCCAACGTGCAAATCCGCGGCGTCTCGCCGGTTGTCTTGAAGGTTCGCCCCAGTGTAAAGATCGCCGAGGGCCGCTTCTTCGAACCCGGCCTCGCCGAACTGGTGGTCGGCAAGAACGTGCCTTCGACGTATGAGGGCCTCGCGCTGGGCGACTCAGTTCCCTTCGGCGGTCAGACGTGGAAAGTCGTCGGCGTGTTCGACGCCGGCGGTAGCTCCTTCGACTCCGAAGTTTGGGCCGACAGTCGCGTGTTAAATCAGGTGTACAAGCGTCCCGACAATCTCTATCAATCCGTCACCGTGCGCCTCACTTCGGCCGGCGCATTCAATCAATTCAAGGATGCGGTCACCGCCGACCCGAAATTAACAGTTCAAGTGGATCATGAGGTCGAGTATTACGCGCGGCAGTCGCAGGTTCTCACCACCTTGATTTCGGTTCTCGGCGGCTTGGTCGTCTTGATCATGGGAGTCGGAGCAGTAATCGGCGCGCTCAACACCATGTATGCAATGGTGTCGGAGCGCTCGCGCGAAATCGGCACCATGCGTGCCATCGGCTTTACGCAGTCAAGCATTGTCCTTTCGTTCGTATTCGAGGCGCTCCTGATCGCGTTCGTCGGTGGAGTCATCGGCTGCCTCGCCGTGCTGAAGCTCAACGGGTACACCACCGGCACGATGAACATGCAGACGTTCTCGCACGTAGCGTTTGCATTTCAAATCACGCCACTGCTGCTTGCGGTGGGCATTCTGTTCGCGCTATTGATGGGAGTAGTCGGCGGTGTGCCGCCAGCCATTCGCGCGGCGCGACGGCCGATCTCGATCGCGCTGCGCGAACTGTAATCATTGCTTTAAGTCTCATTGCGAATCGGCGTCGGTGCGCCGACAATTCGAGCTTTGATTGATGCAAATCACTCGCCACAACACATAAAGTAATTCCTTCATTCCAGAAAAATATTTCTTCCTTGCATAAAATCACTTCCGTTCGTTCGAAGAAGACTAGAATGGTATTGGTCTCCAGCCCTGCGTTATTTTGCGTGGCAATCTTTTCTACATCATCTAGGGAGGCATCGAATGGCGATTGGCAATTCTCGTGTTGCACAACCCGGCCGGCTCGCAGTGGTCCTGAGCGCGGCGATCTTAATCTGTGCGCTTCTCTCGCCTCTGCTGTTGCGCGCGCAGAATCAGTCCAGCGGCAATCAGGTCATGGGCGAACTGGGCTTCACTGCATCGAAGAAGCCGGACAAAACCGCCGGCGTGTGGGTGGACGGCCAGTATGTGGGCTACGTAGACGAGCTGAAGGGAGACAAGAAGATCCTGCTGCTGCCGGGCGAACACGAGATTTCCTTGCGTCAGACCGGCTACTTCGAACTGGCGCAGAAGATCGTGGCCGAACCGGGCAAGAAGACGATCATTGCCGTGACAATGCAGAGAAACCCGAACGCCGATTTCCCCAAGGTCACTGGCGAGATCAAACTCGAGGTTACGCCGGACAGAGCCGCCGTTTTCGTTGATGGCCATTTCGCCGGCACAGTGAATCAGTTCCGCGGAGCAGGTCGCGGAATGCTCGTCGCGCCGGGAAATCATCACATCAAGATTGATTTGGTCGGCTATCAACCTTTCGAGACCGATGTGACGTTGTTGGCCAAGCAGAAGATTACAGTGAAGACGACACTCGCGCCTGGAACGTTTCAGCAAGCAGATCCATCGGTCAAATAGCGAGTGGTGCGATTCTTGATGTGATGAAAACTCTCTCGCGGCCGCGGGAAAACTTGCGACTGATTTGCCGTGAGCGACTTAAAGAAAAACATTAAGATCTAATCCGGCAAAGGGCACCGGGAAAATCGCGCTCGGTTTTGCTTTCTCAGATTTACCTCGAAGTTTTTCTCTGCGGGCTCTGTGTTAAGGTTTTGATCTTTCGCATCAATTCGCGACGCCGGACTTTGCGACAGCGTTCGCGACCCAGTCGCCGACTTCGCGCGTCGTGAGCGTGCCGCCGAGTTCGGCCGGCGTCTTCCCTTCTTTCAACGCGGCGCGCACGGCCTTGTCTACCGCCTGCGACTCAGGCTGCCAGCCGAGAAATTCGAACATCATCCCGACCGTAAGGATCGCGCCCATCGGATTGGCGACGCCTTTACCGGCGATGTTGGGCGCCGAGCCGTGCACCGGCTCGAACAGCGACACTTGCCCCGGATGAATGTTACCTGAAGGCGCGAGTCCCAGACCGCCGGCAAGCTGCGCGCCGAGGTCGCTGGCGATATCGCCGAAAAGATTAGAGGTGACGATCACCTGAAATTGCGAAGGGTCGCGCACCATCTGCATCAGCAGATTATCAATGTACTGATGGCTGGACTCGATGCCGGGGTATTCCGCGCGGACTTCCTTAAAGACGCGCTGCCACAAGTCATGTCCAAATGTGAGGGCGTTGGATTTATCGGACATGCACACGCGCTGCAGGCCGCGTTTTTTCGCAAATTCGAATGCATAGCGAATAATGCGTTCGACGCCCTTGCGCGTGTTGAGGTCCTCTTGAATGGCAATTTCGTCGGCAGTTCCCTTCTTGAAGTTTCCGCCCATGCCTACGTATAACCCTTCGGTGTTCTCGCGAAAAACCATGAAGTTCACGTCTTTTTCGGTGCGGTCTTTCAGCGGAGTGAAGCGCTTATCGAACAGCACGCAGGGCCGCGCGTTGACGTAGAGATCGAGCTTGAAGCGCAGGCCCAGCAAAATATCAGCGGCGTGAATATTCGTGGGGATGCGCGGATCGCCCATCGCGCCTAGTAAAATGGCGTCGAAATCGCGCCGCAACATTTCTACGGCGTCCGCCGGCAGCGTGGTGCCGTCACGCAAGTAGCGGTCCGCGCCCCAATCGAATTCGGTGAGGGTAACTTCGCGGCTTCCAGACGCCGCCGCAGATTTGAGAACTTTTACAGCTTCAGGAATTACCTCTTTGCCGATGCCGTCGCCGGGAATCACGGCGATGCGCTTGCGCGCGCTGGAGGATTTTGTTGAATTCATGCCGTCGCGGAAACTAACATGCGGGTCCGGCGCTGTCAACGCGGGCACGCGCGCGCCGCGAGAATATTCTCGCACCGCAGCAGCACGCTCGAGCATCACAATAGGCGGCTGCGATGAAACCAGCACAGGCAGAATCCTAATCCCCACGGAGGAATCATGGCAAAAATGCGCGTCGTGCAAGTTCCAAAAGCCAAGGGCCCGTTTGAAATCGTCGAACGCGAAATTCCGCAGCCCGGACCGGGCGACGTCCGGATCAAGGTGCAAGCCTGCGGAGTCTGTCACAGCGATTCGCTCACCAAGGACGGTCTGTTCCCCAACATCGCCTATCCGCGCATTCCCGGTCACGAAGTCGCGGGCGTGGTGGACGCAATCGGCGACGGGGTCAAAGGGTGGAAGCTGGGCGACCGGGTCGGAGTGGGCTGGTACGGCGGTCACTGCGGCTACTGCGATTCCTGCCGCCGCGGAAATTTTGGTCTGTGCCTGATGGACCGCCAGGTCACCGGCATTTCGCACGACGGCGGGTATGCGGAGTACATGTTGACGCCCGCAGTGACGCTGGCGCTGATTCCGGACGAAGTCTCGGCCGTGGATGCGGGGCCGCTGATGTGCGCCGGCGTGACCACGTTCAATTCCCTGCGCAATTCGGGGGTCGGCCCGGGTGAAGTTGTCGCAGTGCTGGGCATCGGCGGGCTCGGACATCTCGGCGTGCAGTTCGCGGCAAAAGGTGGTTTCAAGACCGTCGCGATCGCGCGCGGCGCGGACAAAGCCGAGCTGGCGAAGAAGCTTGGCGCGCACGTTTACATTGATAGCGACAAGCAGGACGTCGCAGCGGAACTTCTGAAACTGGGCGGCGCGAAGACGATCCTTGCAACCGCCACCAGCGCCGACGCGATGTCCGCGGCGTTTGGAGGCCTGGGAATCGACGGCAAGCTGATGGTGCTCGGCGTGCCGGATTCGGCGATCCAGGTGAATCCGCTCACGGCGGTATTCAGCCGCGCCGCGGTGCGCGGATGGTACTCGGGCAGCTCGATTGATTCGCAGGATACGCTGCGCTTCAGCGCGCTGACGGGCGTGCGTCCGATGACGCAGGTTTTTCCGCTGGAAAAAGTGAACGAAGCCTACGACGCGATGATGAACGGCACGGTGCGGTTTCGCGCCGTGTTGAAAATCAGCGCGTGAGGCCATCGCTACTCGTAGCGCAGAGCAACCATGGGATCCACGCGCATGGCGCGACGCGCGGGGATGTAACAGGCGAGAAGTGCGACGGCGCTTAGCAGCAGGCCGACTGCCGCGAAGGTGATGACGTCTGTGGCGCCGACGCCGAAGAGCACGGTGCGGAGAAATCGCGTCAGCACCAGTGACAGAACCAGGCCGCAAGCCAAGCCCGTGAGAATCAGCTGCAGGCCATTTCCTAGTACCATGCGGAAAACATCGGTGTTCTGCGCACCCAAGGCCATGCGCAGGCCGATTTCGTGGGTGCGCTGACGCGTGGTGTAGGCAATCACACCGTAAATTCCCACCGCAGCCAGAACCAGCGCGAGCAAACCGAAGGCGCCGACGAACGTGCCGGCGATGCGCTGGCCGGTGCTGGCCACTTGCACGCGCGATTTCAGCGTGGATTCGTCGTACACCGGCAAATTAGCATTCAGTTCGTGCACCGCTTTTTCCACGGCGGCGGTATAGGTGAGCGGATCACCGGCGACGCGCGCGTGAATGGTTACGCCCTGGGAATAATCCTGCAGGATCGGCAAATAAATGAAAGGCAGCGAGTTTTCGCGCAGTGAGAAGTAGCTGCCGGTGCGCGTTACGCCGACGATGGTGCGCCAGGCGCCGTCGGCGTTCACGCGCTTGCCCAGGCCGTCCTGATTGGGCCAGTAGCGATGTACGAACGCTTCGTTGACGATCACGACGGGCTGCGAAGTTGCTGTGTCCTGCTCGGTGAAATCACGCCCGGCGACGAGGGGAATTTGCATGGTGCGCAAATAATTGGGGCCGGCTCCGGCTTCGGCGATGCCCATGGATTCGTGCGGCTGCGGGACATATCCTTCGGGATTCACGGTGGTGCCGCTGGTGGTGTATCCGAGGGGCACCCAGTCCGCGATAGACACGGATTGCACGCCGGGAAGCGCGGCAACTTTCGCGAGCAACTGGCGATGGAACTGTAGTCCGGCTTCCTGGCTATAGCCTGCCGGGAACAGACCGTAAGAAGCGAGCAGCACGTGATCGGGGTTGAACCCGGGATTCAATGTCTGTACCGCGCGGAAGCTGCGGATAAATAAGCCGGCGCAAACCAGCAGAAAGAGCGACAGCGAAATCTGCGCGACGACCAAAACGCTGGCAAGACGCGCGCGATGCAGCCCGCCGGAAACGCTGCCGGAATCTTCTTTCAAGACGGAAATAGGCGCGAGGTCGGAAGCGCGCCAGGCAGGAAGCACGCCAAAGATAATTCCGGTGAAGAGCGAGAGCAGCATGGTGGCGAGCAGGACGCGATGGTCCGCGTGAATATCCATGGCCACCGGAATATTCGTGGGCGGAATGAATTGTGAAAATGTGCCGGCGGTCCATGTGGTGATGAGCATGGCTACACCGCCGCCAGCCAGCAGCCAGGATTAGGCTTTCGATGAGCAGTTGGCGGATCAGGCGCCAGCGGCTGGCACCAATGGAGAGGCGAATGGCGATTTCGCGGCGGCGCGCGACCGAGCGCACCAGCAGCAGGTTGGCAACGTTGGCGCAAGCAAGCAGCAGAACGGCTCCGGCAATGGCCATCAGCATTGGAAGCAGAACGTACAGGTAGCCGTTCGCGCCGAAAGGAGCGCGCCACAGCGGATAGAGCGTGACGACATTTTCGCCCTGATGTTCTTTGCGGGTATTGCGCGACCAGCTGCTTCATCAGCAGATTCATTTCCGTCTGCGCCTGCTCGAGCGTTACACCGGGCTCGACACGGCCTAGCGGCACGGCCCAGGTGTTGCCGCGTTCGTGCAGGCGATCCGAATTAGACATGACTTGTGGCGCCATCATGATGGGCAGCCAAATTTCGCTGCGCAGTCCTGTCTGCGTTCCCTGAAAAACGGGCGGCGCAACGCCCACGATGCTGTAAGGATGTTCGTTGATTTGCAGGGTGTGGCCGATGACCGAGCGATCACCGGCATAACGCAACTGCCACATGCGATAGCTGATCACGACGACCGGGGCGCCGCCCGGTGCGGCATCTTCTGATTGCAAAAATCCCCGGCCCAAAATCGGATGCACACCCAGGAAATCGAAATAGTTGGCGGAGACCAGGCTTCCCCAGGTCCGTTCGGGCTTGGCTTTTCCGGTGAGATTCATGGGTTCGATGGTGAAGGCCGTGAGCGCGGAAAAACTTTTGGTGCGCTCGCGCAAATCCAGAAAATCCGGATAGGAAAATGGGATGGGTGTACGCGAATTTCCGCCTGAAGTAAACGCGAGAATATTTCCGGTATTAGCTGCGCCGGGAATGGGATTCAGCAGGGTGGAATTGATCCAACTGAAGATGGTGCTATTGGCGCCGATTCCCAAGGCGAGCGTGAGGATCGCGGTGGCCGTAAAGCCCGGCGATTTCAGCAGCACACGGAACGCGTAGCGCACGTCCTGCCACAGAGCACCCATCGTTATCTCCCTCGCCTCCGACTGCCTTGCGCCCACAAAATCGCTCGAGACGCATACGAGCCATCCACATGCGGATAGTGCACTTGGGCCGCCAAGCGCGTCGTCCTTTGGCGGAGTCTTCGTCGCGACGACGAGTCCACCCGATCAACGACCAAACTCGCGGCTTCAGGGGCTAAAGCCCTTCGCTCGGGCAGTTTATGAAGGCGGGGCTGAAGCTCCGCCCTTCCGCAGTCGGAGAATATCCGATCGCGTGCAAGGGTCCGTTGAGAGATCGCTTCGCGGCAAGATGTCCGGTGTTGGGATGCAGCGGGCGGAAACGAACGCTCGCGTTTCGCTGTTATCTCCCTGTCCGTGCGTACAGTTGCATAGCGAACAACTCGCGCTTCAATTGCGATTGCTCGCGTTGCGTAGGCGCGCATACATTGATTTCAGCGTCTGGCAGCACTTAGCGACGACTTGGAACGATAACCCGGAGGGAATATGTGGAGCAACAACAAGCAGTCCGATTCTCCTAACGCGTCGCCGGCGCAGCCGGCGGCTTATCAACCATCGCAAACGCCCGCGACGTACGGCGCAGGCTCGGCTCCGGCGGCGACTTCGTTCCGCTCCAGCGCTCCAACGGCGCGCAATCTGGCGACCCTGGGACCGGGATTGACGGTGAAGGGCCAGATTTCGGGCGACGAAGATCTGCAAATTGACGGAAAGGTGGAGGGGCCGATTTCGCTGAAGGGCCAGCGCCTGACCGTGGGACCGAACGGCGAAATTGTTTCGGATGTTCATGCACGCGAAGTAATCGTGTATGGCAAGGTGCGCGGCAACCTGCACGCGGAAGATCGCGTGGAGGTGAAGAAGGACGGCTCGGTGGTCGGCAATATTACCGGCGGCCGTGTGCTGATCGAAGACGGCGCGTACTTGAAGGGGCAAATCGAGATCGAGCGTGGCAAGTCGAACAAGCATGCCTCGGCGGAACTGGAGCCGGTGGGAGCTGGGGTCGGCAGCAACTCGAACTAGACTGAATTCCCTACCCCGGCCGCAGACGGATAGTAAAGACAGGCCGTGGCGGAGCGGGCTGTGATCGAAATGGCGCTGCAACCGAAGGGTTGCGGCGCCGTTTTTGTTTTTGGGGAGGAGAGCCGGCTGAGCGTGGTGCGCGGAAAAAAGTGGGCAAATAGTACCGATTAGAAACCACTTTGGTGTTGGTACTGAAAGAGTTAGTGCTGTTTCTAATAGTTTGGCTGTACCGATTAGAAATGGAATGGCGGGATTTGAACGGGTGGGCAGCGGGCCAAAGGCCGGAGCACAGGCAGGATTGCCTGTGCCACGATTCTGCTGGCGCGCGTGGGAATTAATTTTGTTTGGGTTTATTTGGTTCACGCACGACGGTAGCACGGAGAGGATGGCGAGAGAAAGCGCGGCGTAGGACAGATTTGGTACAGAACGGGAGATGGAAGGGCAACTGTACTTTTTTGCGGGCGGAGAAAGGCGACGGCTGCCCGGTTCGATGAACCTGAACCGGCCGCTACAAAGTCAAAGGCGCAAGCAACGGCTGCCCGGTTCGATGAACCTGAACCGGCCGCTACAAAGTCAGAGGCGCAAGTCCAGAAGCGACGGCTGCCCGGTTCGATGAACCTGAACCGGCCGCTACAAAGTCAAAGGCGCAAGTCCAGAAGCAACGGCTGCCCGGTTCGATGAACCTGAACCGGCCGCTACAAATTCAAACCCCGGCGGCGAGACAACCCTTCGATCCGACGCTGTCGGATCTCAGGGTGAATCGCGCTGCGGCGCGATTCACAAAAAGGGCCGCGGCAGGATGCTGAACGTGGCCTGCCGCGGCCCTGAAACGCGAATTGTGATTGTTACATGGTTTGCGAAGTTGATTGCAATTGCGGTGCAGCCGGCGCGGGCAATGGATTCGGCGTGGTGGCCGGAGTTGCGCTGTTGTTGTTGCCGTTGCCGTAGTGCGGTGCGGCGCGACGGTTGCTCTGATCGGTTGAACTGCCCGCGGCCGGGTTCCCGTTGGAACTGGGCTGCGGGTTCGCGCTGGTAGGATAGGGGCGCAGCGAGAAGGTCACCCCACGGCGGGCGTTCTCGTCAACGGTGCGCTGCAAGTCCACTTCGTCCATGTTGAGCGTGCTCTCGCCGGCGTAGCTGACGACGTAGTGCAGCACGCCACCCTGCAGCCAATAATCAGTGGCGGCGTAGGTGGTGCCGTCCTTTAAGTAAATCAGGACGGTGGGCCGGGAAGAAGAGACGTCGCCGGTAACGGAATTATCGTTTGGCGAACCCTGGGGTTCGGCTATGCCGGAGTTGTCGGCGGAAAAGGTGCCGGAGTTGTACGTGCCGGAATTGTAGTTGCTGGAATTGTCGTCAACCGGGCCATTGTCAGAGGACGAGTAATCGGGACTGCCGCTGTAGCTGATGCTGTAGCCCGGAGTGTAGGAATAACCGTAATACGGCCAGCCCCAAGACGGGTAGTAGCCGACGCCGTAGTAGGGCCAGCCCCACGAGGAACCCCAGAAGCCGCCCCAGCCCCAACCGAAGCCCCAACCCCATCCCCAGCCGCAACCCCAGCATCCGCCGTATCCGCCGTATCCACCGTACCAGCCACGGCCGTAGTAACCGCCGTGATAGCCGCCATGGTAGCCGCCGTAATATCCGCCGTGGTAACCGTAGCCGCCATGGTAGCCGTTGTACACGTTGCTACCGTGATAGGCGGAGGTGCCGCCGTGATAGCCACCGGACGGTGGAGCCGCCGTGAACGTTGAGCGGACCACCGAGGTGCGGGCTGCTGACAGCAGTTGAGCCGAAGTGCGAGGTGGTGAGCCTGGTGTTGCTGAAATGAGATCCCGTTGAGCTGAAGCTGCCGGTGCGGGAACCCGACATCGTCGAATTGCTGAAGTGGGAATGTTCAATATTCGAGACCGCGCGATTGGTGGAGACCGCCGATGCGGAGCCGCGCGAGGAAGCGTAGAGCGAATTGCCGGTGGTGCTGCGATTGGTAGTCGCAGCGGATAGTGATGTGGAATTGTGCGCGCTGCCGGCGTTCGTGGCAGGCGGGGTGGAGCGAGAATTGTTCGCGTACGCGTTGGAGTTGGCACCGGCGTGTGCTGCTGGCGTGGAATTCGTGGTGCCGTTCCGCCCGAAGTAGGGGGTGGTCGCGCCGCGGTTGGCGGAGGAAGCCGCCGAGCCGCTATTGTAGCCGCGCGATGCGTTCGCGCCAGGTGCGCCGAAATGCGCACTGGATGGCGGCGCTACTCCTGCGTGATTGCCTGCGCTGTAGGTGTTGCTGCCGTAGCGCCCCGCCGTGCCGTAGGAGCGATTGGACGGAGCCGCTGAGTAACGATTCGGGGAGCCCGCGTAGCGATTGGGCGCGCTGGAATATTGATTACCACTGGCGCGGGGAGCGCTGTAATGCGGGGCGCTGCCGCCGCCTCCGCCACCGTGAAAACCACCACCTCCACCGCCACCGTGGAAACCACCACCACCGCCACCACCGCCGTGGAAACCTCCGCCTCCTCCACCGCCACCGTGGAAACCTCCGCCACCGCCACCACCGCCGTGACCGCCGCCACCGTGTTGCGCGAACGCAGCCGGCGCGCAGAGCAGCGCCACGGAAGCGAATGCGCCAAATATAATTTTAAGGAAAGGGGCCTTCGTCATGTTCATTACCTCCACCAAATAACTTCCCAAGTGGTGCAGGCGGCTGGATCGTCTGGTGCCATTCTACACCAATTAGACTCGCGCGGAGCACGGTTGGTTGCAACTCGTTAAGTCGTTCGCCATGAACGAATCGCGCATCCGGCGAAAGCTGGCACGACTGCCGTCACAGAGTAGAACACGGATGGTTCGAAAAAGTTTCGTTGGAACTTCGGGACAGGTCGGGGGACAGCGAAAGGGGTCCAGGGGCCGGGCTGCGCAAGACGGGATGCCTCAGGATCGGCCGCGCTCTGCCAGGAACACGCCTACCAGCACCAGGGCAGTGCCTTCCAGGAGCATGCGAGAGGGGCGTTCGCCGAGGAAGGCGATGGACAACAGGATCACGACCACAGGCTGAAAGTAGCTGACGGCGCCGACGCGTGAGGCCGTCATGTAACGCAGCACCCAGTAGAAAATCGTGTAGGCGGCTACGGAACTGCCGACCGCCATGTAAGCCATGCCGAGCCAGCCGCTCCATGCGACGCTGTGCCAATCGAGATGAATGCACTGGCGGATGGTTACCGGCAGGAGCAGGAGCGCGGCGGCCACGCAATTGAAGGTGTTCATGGCGATGGCGTCGTATTGGGCCGCGACACGCTTGCCCAGGACTGCGTAGGCGGAGAATCCGATTACGCCACCGAGGGTGATGAGGTCGCCGAAGAGCAACGGAGAATGAGCGGGCGAACCTTGCTCGGTTTCGAGTAGGTAGACGCCGACAAAAGAGATGGCCATGCCGACAATTTTTGCGGCGGTGAAAGCTTCCAGTTTCAGGGCGCGAGCCAGCAGCAGGATGATGATGGGTCCGACGGCGATGATTACGGCGGAATGATCCGAGGTGGTGTAGTTCAGCCCGACGGTGAATAGGCCCTGATTGACGATGACTCCGAGAAAACCAAGATAGAGAAAAGGCCACGCATCGCTGAGCTTAAGCGGCTGGCGTTCACGGCGCGAAAAATAAATTGCCAGCAGGATGAACGCGGCGAGTTGCAGGCGCAGGCACGTGAGGGTGACCGGGTCGAGCGTGCGCAGGGCAATTTTTCCCGCGACGTAATTGCCGGACCACAACACCAGCATTACGAACAGCCAGAAGGCCAGCGCGAGTTTGCCGGGGCGCGGCTGTTCGGAATCCGGCGCTGAGGTGGCGGAGGAGGTCAAGAGCGTGCTCGATTTTTCAATCGAGAACCTCGCGGCGTTTGGTGAGCGATTCGATGCGGTCCAGACGCGGGGTATAGCCGATTCCGGGCGCGGTGGGAACTTTTATGGTGCCCTTCGCGGTGACTTCCACTTCCGGCTCGACGATGTCTTCGGTCCAGTAACGGCGGCTGGCGGAGACGTCACCGGGAAGAGTGAAATTAGAAAGCGTGGACATGGCGATGTTGTGGGCGCGGCCGATGCCGGATTCGAGCATGCCGCCGCACCATACGGGAATGGATTTCGCTTGGCAGAGATCGTGGATGCGGCGGGCTGCGGTGTGTCCGCCGACGCGGCCGAGTTTGATATTGATGATCTTGCAGGCGCCGATTTCGATGGCGGCGCGGGCGTGTTCGAAATCGTGGATACATTCGTCGAGGCAGATGGGCGTATCGAGCTGGCGCTGGAGCGCGGCGTGGGAGTAGATGTCGTCGTGGCCGAGAGGCTGCTCGATCATGATCAGGTAGAAAGCGTCGAGCTGCTTCAGGAGTGGAGCGTCTTCGAGGCGGTAGGCGGAATTGGCGTCAACCATCAGGCGAATGCGCGGGAATCTTTCGCGGAGGGCGCGGGCGGGCTCCACATCGTTGCCAGGTTTGATTTTTATTTTGATGCGCTGGTAGCCGGCGGCTAATTCTTTTTCCACTTTGGCGAGGAGGGTTTCGATATTGGGCTGGATGCCGATGGAAACGCCGGAGGAGATTTCGTCGCGCGAGCCGCCCAGTAATTTCGCGAGGGGGAGGTTTTTTTGTTTGGCTTCGGCGTCCCAGATGGCGGTTTCCAGGCCGGCTTTGGCCATGTTGTGTCCGCGGACGCGGGCGAGCATATCGAAAACTTCGGCGGCGGAATCGAATTCCTTGTACTTCACGATCGGCCACAGAAAATCGCGGATGATGTGCCAGGCGGTTTCGACGGTTTCGTAGGAGTAGTACGGATCTTCGCCAGCGGTGCATTCGCCCCAGCCGGAGGTGCCGTCGGCGTCTACTTCTGCGAGCAGGATGCGCCGCAGCGAAGTCGCGCCGAAGCTGGTTTCGAAGGGCGCGATGAGAGGCATGTGAATTTCGCGCAGAGTGAGTTTACGCAGGCGCATGGGGGCTGGGGGCCTTTAGTCCTTTGAACAAATCCTCGTAGATGGTCAGCTTCCAAACAAAAAAGCAAAGGCTGCCCGGTTCGATGAACCCGAACCGGCCGCTACAAATGCAACGACAACCGCAAATTCAAAGGCGACGCCGGGAGCATTAGTCTTCGAATTCTTCCGGGCGGTATTCTGGCAGACGCAGGCCCGCGATGGAAGCGGCGGGTTCCAGAATGTAATCGACGGTGTCTCCACGACGTTCGACGGACGTGGCGATGTAGCCCTGGTGGAGCAATTTTCTAAATTGGTCGCGGGTTTCGGATTGCAGGCGCGCCGCGGATTCGCGGTCCTGGGCCTTTAGTTCGCCGAGAGTCGCGGGCAAGGAAATAGTTTGGGCGGCGGTTGCGGTGGGAAGCGGATTTTCCGCAAGGATGCCTTTCACGCGATCGGAATCGAGCCACCATTCGGCGACCAGGCGGTCGGTGGGCAACCCGCCGTGCAGCGGACTTTCGGTTACGCCATAGCAATTGGGAATGTAGCGGCGTGCGATGGCGCCGAGGCGCACGAAATTGAAGTGCGCGTTTTTCAGTTCGAGGGGATCGAAAGTCCATTCGATCAGGCGGATGTCGCGCTTGAGCGCGTCCTGCCGCTGAAAGAATTTCAGGCGGCGGCCGACGCCGAGATTTTGATATTCGGGGAGCACGGCGGTCATGTGCGAATGGAGGAAGGGTTTTCCCGCGCGGGTGCCGGCGAGGGCGAGCGTCATGCCGACCATTCTTGGGCCGTCGAACGCGCCGAGAATTTGGCCGCCGGTGTGGTGCGCTACAACGAAGATGGCCGACGGCACGGCAATGTGTTCGCCCCAGGTTTGTATTTCCAGGCGGACGCAGGTTTCGTATTCGGCGAGAGACTCGCAGTGGCGAATTTCGATTTCGTGCTCTGCGCCTGACGGGGTTTCGGCGGATGCGTTCATTTGGCGTGCGCGGCCTCGATGAGTTTTCGAAGCTTGGAGAGATTCCACAATTCTTCCATGCGCTCGCGCGGCAGGTCGGCGAGGCGGCGCCCTTCGGCGTTAGCGGCTGATTCCATCCACTGAAAACGGGTTTGGAATTTGCGATTGGCTTTCTTGAGCGCGATTTCGGGATCGGCGCCGAGGAAGCGGGCGACATTTACGGCTGCGAAGAGCAGGTCGCCGACTTCTTCTTCAAGGTGCGGCGAAGCCGCTGCTGGTTTTGCTCGGCTGGCTGCCTCCGACGATGGTGGAGCAGCGCTTTCGAGCGACGCGAGAATTTCGCGCTTCTCTTCATCGAGCTTTTCGAAGATGCCGGCGAGATTGTCCCAATCGAAACCGATGTGGGCCGCCCGGCGAGTGAGTTGATAGGCCTCGAGAACTGCGGGAAGCGAGCGCGGGACGCCGGAGAGAATGGATTCGCGTGCCGCGTTTGCGTTGGCCTTCGCGGACTTCCCTTCCTTGCCGTTCGTTTGGGCGCGTTCCGCTGATTTGATTTGTTCCCAATTTTTCAGGACTGCGGCGGAGTCTTTGGCTTTGGCGTCGCCGAAGACGTGCGGGTGGCGGCGGACCATCTTCGAGTGGATGGATTCGATGACGTCCGAGATGGTGAATGCGCCGGTTTCTTCGGCGAGGATCGAATGGAAGGTGATTTGCAGCAGCAGATCGCCGAGCTCTGAGGCGAATTCGTGCGGTTCGGATGATTCCATGGCGTCTAGGACTTCGTATGTTTCTTCGATCAGGAATTTGCGCAGCGATTGGTGCGTTTGCTCGCGGTCCCAGGGGCAGCCATTCGGCGCCCGCAGACGGGCTTGCAGTGCGACGAGCTTCGCGAACCACTCGCCAGCGAGTTTGTCGCGGTGGTTCAGCGGGATGCGCGGCGACGCCGCGCGCCCTTGGTGCGGTCGCTTCGCGATTTTGCGTGGTGCGCGTTTCTTCATGTGCGATAGAACAATTTACAGGGAAGGTGCAGCGGAGACAAGGACGCGCGTGTCGCGTCGCGGGTCAGTTTCCGATAACCGGACCTCCGAATCCACCTGCCCGGCAACGTGACTGACCAGAAGTTACTTTGCGATTAGGCCTTTTTCCGCCGCCAGTACGCCATTCGGACGGCCGGGAGCAACAACCACACGACGACCAAGAACGGCGCGAGAGGAAACAGAAAGCTGGCGTCGCCAACCATTGCGGCCTCGACTCCAATGAATAATTCGAATGCAGAAATGCCGAGAGCCAGACCATATCCCCACGAGCGCCATTTGAAGATGCCCCATGCGCAAAGTGCGCTAACGAGAGCGAGGATAAGAAGCGGGAAATTAGCTTCGAGGATTCGTGGGCTCAATCCGTCGGCACGACTCATTGAGACAGAGTTGTGAATTATGGCCCAAACACTCTCAACGGCCATCGAGCACGCGAGCAGTGCCACGACCCAATGTCCCCAACTAACGGTCTTGCTCACGGCGATTCTCGAATCGCACTTGTCACAAATTGGAAGGTGCTCAATCTTTGCGGATGATATCACCACCATTAGTTGCCGGGAAATCAACTGGCAACTCATGATTATCACGGCCGTATGAACTGGCCAGTGCAAGAACTAGTTGGAGGCGGCGCGGGCGGGGGTGGTGGCGGGATGGATCACGGATTCGGAGAAGCGGTCCATTTCTTCGGCTTGGGGGCTGAATTGCAGCAGGAGCAGGTCCACGCCGGCGCGTTCGAATTCGCCGATGCGGTCGGCGACTTGTTGCGCGGTGCCGACGAGGCCGGAGCGCAGGCCGCGATTGGAGACGGAATATTCTTCGAGCGAGACGCGCTGTTCGAGCTGCGTATTGGCCAGCCACTGCTGATAATTCTGGTAGCCGGCTGCATTCTGCTGCACGTCGGTGATGCGTGCTTGCTCCTGCTGCGCTTCTGCTTCGGTGTCGCGGACGATGGCGTAGGCTGCGACGCCGAATTGCATGCGCGGCAGATTCTTGCGTTCGCGGCGTTCGGACATGTCGCGGATTTTTTCAGCGACCCGCTCGGGCGAATCGCCGTGCATCACGAAAGCGTCGCACTTCTGCGAGATTAATTCTTTCGCGGCTTCCGATTCCCCGCCCGCGTAGATGGTGGGGCGCGGCTTCGCCACCGGCTTCGGCTGCAACACCAGGTCCTGCACGGAATGATATTTTCCGCTGTAGGAGAAATGATCCTGCTTCCAGGCGGCGTCCACGATATCGAGCCATTCGGAGGTGCGGGCGTAGCGATCGTCGTGCTGATCGAATTGCACGCCGTATTTTTTGGCTTCTTCGGCCCACCAGGAGGAAACCACGTTGAGCGAGAGGCGGCCGTTGCTGATGCGGTCAATATTGGCGGCTTGTTTGGCGAGCAACGCGGGAAGATGAAAAGTGGGGCGGACGGCGACCATTAATTCCAGAGATTCGGTGACAGCGGCGAGGGCGGCGGCGGTGGACCAGGCGTCGAGCGAGGGAGCGTCCACACCTTTAATGTCGTTGAGATTCAGTTCGGCGATGAGGGTGAGATCGAAGCCAATTTTTTCGCTGCGACGCGCGAGGCGGGAGACGTAGTCCCACGTGGCGGGCATCTGCTCGTCGGAAACGTTGCGCAGCCAGCCGCCGAACACGGGAAGCCAGTAGCCGTAACGCATCAGCGCGCCTCCTTGACGTACGTAAAACGCGGCATCAGGGGCTAAAGCCCCTTTTTCTGCCGCTTCTTTACGGCGGGGCTGAAGCCCCGCCCTTCCGCGTCTGACTTTAGCGCCGCAGCTTGCAAATAATCGACCAGGCGGGCGAAGGGATCGAAGCCGACGATGCGCGGGCCGTCCGAGACAAAATTCGAAAGAGCGTTGACGTCGTAGTAGTAGAGCTGGCCGTCGCGATCGTCAATGATGTATTCCAGGCCGCCGACTTCGATTTGCGCGGCGCGGAAAATCTTTTCGGTGTCGGCGATTATTTTCTTCGATGGTCTAAAACCTTCGACGCGCAGGCCGGTCTTCGCGCCTTCTACTACGCAAGCGGTTTTAATTTCGGCGCCGTCGGTGGTTTTGCAGATGTCCATGGGGCAGAGGTCGAAAGTTTCGCCCGAGGTGAACACTTTTATGCCGTAGAGATATTTGTAGCCGAGAGTTTCGACGCGGGTGATGTGGCCGCCGCGCGCGGGAATGAATTCCTGGACGATGCCGGTGGAATCGAGGCCCAGCTGGATCGCGTTGTTACTGACGGCGGAGGCGAGCTGCTCCGGCGAATCGAAGCGGACGATGCCGACGCCGCTGCCGCCGATATTGGGTTTCACGACGATCGGGAAACGCAGATTTTTTGCGGCGGCTACTGCTTGCGAGGGGTGGTTGATGACTACCGAGCGGGGATGCGGCAGGCCGAGCGATTCGAGCAGCGAGAGTTGCAGCGCTTTGGAAGTTTCGACGCGGAAGGCGTGGCTGCCGTTGACTACGCGCGTGCCTTGTTTTTCCAGATGCGCCAGGTAGCTGAGCGTGTAGAAAATCGCGTGAGCGTTGCCGCGAGTCCATGCGGAAGGGCTCATGCGATTGAAAACCAGGCCGTACTGCTGATGGCCGTTGGGGGAGATGTCGAAATGATGGTGCGCGGCGTCGAGGCGGACGTACGGGATGGCGCGACGATCTAGTTCCGCGAAAACGGGGAGAAACCAGCGCGGGTGTTCGTGGTAGATGGCGATGGGTTTCGTTGACGGCGCGGTCTTGCGCGATTTCAGTGCCGATTTGCGGCGCGGCGCACTTGTCTTGCGATGCGATGTTTTGGCGCGGGGCATGTGATTCCTTGGCGGCTTCGTCGCGATAGTTGTTCGATGCAACAGACTAGCGCACGTTGCGGGATTTTGCGAGCGGGGGTGAGGTTGTTACAAAAAATTTACCGCGGAGACGCAGAGAAAGCGTGAGTCAAAAGATTTAACACAGAGGTCACAGAGAAAAACCGGAGGTGATTCGGAGAAGGCGGGAGGATTTACCGCCGAGACGCAGAGGGCGCAGAGAAAAATTAAATCAACGGCTGGCGGTCTGAAGCCCGCCGCTACAAAGGCAAACCCGATCTCGGCGCGCAGCGTTATGCGGGCTTGGCCAAGCCGCTCGAGAGGGCTTGGTCGAGGAGCTTTTTCATCTCGCGCGCGGCTTTCTGGGAGGCTTGTTCCTGCTGCTCGCCGAGTTTGCCCTGCATTTCGCCAAGTTTGCCCTGTTGTTCGCCCAGCTTGCCCTGCTCTTCTCCCAGGGCGCCTTGCTTCTCGCCTAGTTCGGATTGTTTTTCGCCTGCTTTGGCTTGCAGTTCGCCGATGCGCTCCTGAATTTCGCCGATTTTTTCCTGGATGCGGCCGAGTTCGTCCTGGGTGCCGTCACCGCCGAGCTTTTTCAGGTCGGCCTGAAGTTTTTCGAGCTCCGCGGTCATGTCTGGAATTTTCACGCGGACTTTTTCCATTTGGTCGCCCAGGGCCTCTTGTTTCGCGCCGAGCGCTTCCTGCTGCGCGCCCAAGGCTTCCTGCTGCTTGCCGAGCGCTTCCTGTTGGCGGCCCAGTTCGCGCGCGGGAGCGAAGAGATCCATGGCCTGCTTGATGGTGGCGGGATCGCGAATGATGTAGGACTTGCCGTCGCGCACGAACCAGATGAAATCGCCGGGGAAACTGCGGCGGAGCGAACTGGCGACGTTGGAATTACCGTCGGTGGTGATGGTGAAATTATCGGACGAGACGCTCACTGTGGAATTGCCGGAGACGATGGTGAATTGCTCGCCGTCGCTGTCGGCGTAGTTGCCGGTCGCGGACTGGAAAGCGCGCGGCCGAATGGGGCGCACGGTTACCATCGGCGCGACGGAAACCATCGGCACAACGGAGACCATTGGCCTGACTTCGGGCAATGCGAGCGGCCTGACGGCTGTATGCACAGATACGACAGGTTCGACGGAGACGACCGAGACGACTGGCCTGACGCGCACGTGGACTGAAACTTCCGGAGCTTCAGGGGGCGTTGGCGCGGGATCCTGCAGGGCGGTGGGTGCCGGGAGCGGAGCGACAGACGGAGTTGCAAATCCTGCGGGCGCGCTAGGCGCGCCAGGCATTGCAGGCGCTGCAACTGCCGCTGGCGCGGGTTGGGAGGCGGGCGCAGCGGGAACCGCCGGCGGCTGCGTCGTCTGTGGCGCGGCTTGCTGCTCAGGCGTCGGATGGATGGTGATGATCGTCGGACGGAAGGCTGCGATGAGGCAAATGACTGGAACTGCGACGAGGATGTAGGCGATCACGACGGGCTTCTTCAGGCGCATAGCGACGCTCCCTTTCCATTCGAGAATTCGATCCACGCGTTTTTCGGCTTGTCCGGCTGTGGCCATGGAGACGCCCTGCCACCAGACGCGGCCGGGCGCGGCTTCCAGCGCGGCAAAAAATCCGAGCAAAGTTTCGGCGTAACGAGTACGGTCGGCACCGGCGGCGAGGGCGGCATCGTCGCTGGCTTCTTCGGCGAGATCGGCAAGATGGCGCGCGAGCCACCAACTGAGCGGGCTGAACCAGAAGATTGCGCGATGGAAAAGAGAGAGGCGCTCGGCGAGCGCGTCACGGCGAAGCACGTGCGAGATTTCGTGGGCGAGGACGGCGTCGAGTTCAGCGGGTTCCCAATCGCGCCAGCCGGCGGGCAGAAGAATCGCGGGATGGCGCACGCCGAATGTGACCGGGACGGAGAGCAGGTCCGATTCGGCGAGGCGCGGCGACGCGCGGAGGCCTGCTGCGTTTGCGAAGGAGTGGAGCCGCGCGAGGGCATGGGAGTCTTCGATGAGCTGCGCTTCCCTTTCCAGACGGCGGCCGAGAATCACGCCGAGCGCGAGGCGAATCAGCATGAAGATCGCGACGGCGAAATAGATGGCGGAGGCAGCGGCGAACCACGGAAACGGACGGTGGGGCCGGGCGCTCGTCGGCGATGCTGCTACGGATGTTGAGGCCGCAGGTGCGTCCGCTGCGGCTGAAGAGTGGCGGCCAGCGGCTGAATGTACCGAGCTTTGTGGAATTTGAATGCGCGACTTGATTGAAGCTGATCTCGGAGGAATTACTTTCCAAGACCGGCGCGATTTCCGCGGGAGTCTGCGCGCGAACGAATTTTTCGGCCAGCGGCACAAAAATGGGGAGCGGCGGCAGCAGTTGGCCCAGAAGCGGCATCGCCAGAGCGACGACGAGAACCGTCCGCCAGATTGCCAGACGGAGCGCGATGCTGCGTACACGGAAAGCTGCGAGAGCGAGTCCTGCCAAACATGCGAACGCGACGGAGCGCGCGGCCGGCTCCAGAACGTGCGCGGAGAAATTCGCCGAGAGGTTGAGAATGGGCGTGAGGATCATGACTTCGCCTCCTTGCGGTGGGCGGATTTGCGCTCGGCGATTTTCTGGGTGAGGCGCTCAAGCTGGCGGCGGTCGAGGACGGCATTGTCCACCATGCCGATGACCAGTTGTTCGGCGGAGCCGCCGCAGAAGCGGTCAATGATGTGTTTTACGGCGCGCACGGCGACATTCTGGCGCGGCTCGGCGGCGCGGTAGATGTAGGTGCGGCCGCTGATTTCGTGTGCGACGAAGCCTTTTACTTCCAGGCGGCGCAGGACGGTGCGAATGGTGGATTCCTTCATGGGGCGGCGAGCGGCGAGTGCTTCGCGGCAGGCCTCAGAGGAAACGGGGCCGTGCGACCAGACGTAGTCCATGACCATCTGTTCGACTTCGCCGAGATTGCGAGGGCGCGGGTTTTGTGTGTTCTTCATTGTAGCGCTACATGTTGTAACAGATAGAATGGAGCGTGTCAACCGGAAAAATGAAGCGCGCTGCAGGCTTGTTTCGCGCGATGGCCGGCGCAGCTTGTGGGCGGACGGAAGCGGATGTTAGACTTGATTGAAACTTTCAGGAGCACCTTCTAAGGATACCTGCCGTGGCCGATTCGAAGCACGAAGACACATTCAAAGTGGTGGATCGCCGGTTATTTGGCGAAGACGGCGAATTGCGTAAGGACGTGGTGGAGCAGGAGCGGCTGAACGAAGAGGCGGCAGAAAAAAAAGCCGCTGCTCAAGCGGAAGCGAAGGCCAAGGCGGCTGCGGCTTCTTCAGCAGGCAAAGCCACAGCGGCGCCGGCGGCGAATCCGTCTGCGGCAAACGCGGACGTGGTGGGTGCGGCGGGAAATGGATCGGCGCTGGCGGGAGTGACGCCCGAAGACGCAGCAGCCGAGGCGCAGGACAGCGGTGAGATGAATCCTACTTCGCGCAGTTTTCAGTTGCTGATTGATTTTCTGACGCGCAACGCCGCGGCGATGCTGGGCGGAATGGCCGACCCGCGCACGGGACAAGCGTTTGTGGATCTGGAAGGCGCGCGCGAGGTGATTGATATGCTCGATGCGCTGCGTGAGAAGACGAAGGGCAATTTGTCCAAGGACGATGACAACCTGCTGATTGAAGTGATCGGCAGCCTGAAGCTGACGTTCATGGAAATTTCCAAAGTGGCCGCGGAACAGATGGCCAAGAAGGCGAAGGCTAAGTAAGCCGACGCGGGTCTGTGCGCCTTCGTGAATAGTGATTAGTGATTCGTGATTTCAGTTGGCCGGGCGGTGCGGTGTAGCGCGGCCGGCGTCTTTCCGCGGATGAATCGAGAGCAATCTTTGCGGCATCCCACCAGACCATGGCATCCCTGCAATTAACCGTACTAGGTTCGGGCACGTCTATGGGCGTGCCGACGCTGGGGTGTCACTGCGCGGTGTGCGATTCGACGGACGCGCACGACAAACGCACGCGGCCTTCGGTCATGCTGGAGTATGGCGGACGCGTGGTGGTGATTGACACGACGCCGGACTTTCGTTCTCAGGCCATGCGCGAAAAAATTGACCGGCTGGACGCGGTGCTGTACACGCACGCGCACGCCGATCATATTTTAGGGCTCGACGATATCCGTCCTTACAATTTGAAGCAGCGCGGCGTGGTGCCGGTGTACGCGTCGGCCAGCACGCAGGAAACGCTGCGGCGGCAATTCGCGTACGTATTCGAGGATGTGCCGACGGAAAGCTCGGTCCCCGCGGTGGAGATACATACGATTGATGGGCCGTTCGAACTATTCGGGCTGCGAATCACGCCGGTGCCGGCGCAACACGGGCCGCAGCCGGTGCTGGGTTTTCGCTTCGGCAAGGCCGCGTACCTGACGGACTTCAGCGCGGTGCCGGAGAGTTCGAAGGCTTGGCTGGGTGGCTTGGATGATTTCATTCTGGATGCCTTGCGCTACACGCCGCATCCGATGCACTCGAACGTGGAGCAATCGCTGGAGTTGGTGCGGGAGCTGAAGCCGAAGCGCGCGTGGTTCACACATATTTGCCACGATTTGGGACACGTGGAGGCCAACGCAAAACTGCCCGAGGGCGTGCGGCTGGCGTATGACGGGTTGAAATTCGAGGTGGAAATTTAATGGTCGTGGGTTTGACGAACGACGCGCTGAAGTTTCTCTCCGATTTGCCGCGGCGCGCACGCCCGGGTGTGGAATTTTACGCCAGTGGTTCAGCAGCTGAGTGGGAAGAACGCTGGGGAGAATCGCGGCCTGGGACGGTGGTGACGATCGGCAATTTCGATGGCGTGCACGTGGGACATCAAGAGATTTTGCGCGAAGTGGTGGAGCGCGCCGCGGCGGGAGTCGCAGATTCCCGCGCTGCACGGAAGGAATTGGTGCCGGCGGTGCTGACGTTTTATCCGCATCCGGCGCGCGTGCTGCGGCCGCAACAGGCCCCTTCCCTGCTGGAGACGCTGCCCCAACGACTGGCGGATTTTGCGGCGCTGGGAATTGCCGCGGCTCTGGTGCTACAGTTCGACGCAGAATTGGCGCAGGCCAGCGCGGAGGAATTCGCGAAGAAATATCTGGTGGAGACGATGCGCGCGCGCGTGGTGCTGGTGGGAGCGACGTTTCGATTTGGCCACAAGCAGCTGGGGGATGTGGAGCTGCTGAAGGAATTGGGTCGGAAGTGGGGATTTGAAGTGGAAATCGTGACGCCGGTGATTGAAGGCGGCGCAGTGGTTTCCAGCACGGCGATTCGCGAAGCGGTGCGGGCCGGGCGCATGGAAGATGCGCGGCGCATGCTGGGGCGTCCGTTCGCACTGGTGGGCGAGATACGCACGGGGACCGGGCAGGGACGAAAGCTCGTGGTGCCCACGCTGAATCTTGCGACGGAGCAGGAGACGCTGCCGAAGTCGGGCGTGTATGTAAGCGAGACTGTGCTTTCGAGCGGGACTTACCGGTCGGTCACGAATATTGGTGTGCGGCCAACGTTTGATGGCACGCGGTTGGCCATCGAGTCGCACCTGTTCGATTTCTCGGATGCTCTAACGGCTGGTCCGATGAAGGTGCGGTTCTTGCAGCGGTTGCGCGACGAGCAGAAATTTTCCGGACCGGAAACGCTGCGCGAGCAGGTGTTGAAGGATATCGAACACGCAAAGGCGATTTTCGAAAAAGCATCGCCAAGCTAGAGAGCCGGCGAGATGCCGGCGCTACGCACACCCCCCTTTCGGTTGCGCCTCAGAAAGAAGTAAAATCGGCAGCGAAATCTAGTCATTGGGAAAGCATATGGAAAATCGAGAAGTCGCAAAGATTTTGCAGGAGACGGCACAACTGCTGGAGATTGACGGCGCGATCATCGGGCGCTACCGCAGCTACGAGAAGGTCGCTGAGCTTCTCTATAGCATTCACGAGCGCATCGAGGACCTGGCAAAAGACGACGCCAAGCTGAAGGAGCTTCCCGGCGTGGGCGACGGCATGGCCGCGCACATTCGCGAGATTCTGGAGACCGGGGATTACAGCTTGCGGCAGAAATTATTGAAGAAGTATCCACTGACGTTGCTCGATCTGCTTCATTTGCAGGGCATGGGGCCAAAGAAGGTGGCGATCCTTTTCAAGAAGTTTAAGGTCGCGACGGTGGAAGGCGTGGAAAAACTGGCGCGCGAGGGCAAGTTGCGCGATCTGGAGGGATTCGGCGAAAAAACCGAGGCCAACATACTGAAGGCGACGGAGCTGGCCAAGCGCTCGTCCGGGCGATTCAAGCTGGACGTGGCGGATGAAGAAGCGCAGAAGCTGGTGGCATACATCGGCAAGGTGAAGGAGATTGTGGAGTCGGTGACGCCTGCGGGATCTCTGCGGCGCGGAAAAGAAACGATCGGCGATCTGGATTTGCTGGTCACGCTGCGGCCGGGGCACGACAAACAGAAGCATGTGGACGAAGTGGCCGCGCACATTTTGAAATATCCGGGAATTGACCAGACGCTGGCGCACGGCGAAAACAAAGTGAGCGTGATTCTGGGCAACGGGCTGCAGGTGGATGTTCGGCTGCTGGAGAAAGATAGTTTCGGCGCGGCGCTGATGTACTTCACCGGGTCGAAGGAACACAACGTGGTGCTGCGCGGGCGCGCGCGGGACATGGGCTGGACTTTGAATGAGTACGCGCTGACGACACTGAAGGGCGGAAAGTTTGTCGCCGGGAAGAGCGAGGAAGAAATCTACAAAAAGCTGGGGCTGGATTACATCGAACCGGAACTGCGGGAGAACACCGGAGAAATCGCGGCGGCGGAAAATCACACGTTGCCCAAGCTCGTGAGGCTTGCGGATATTCGCGGCGACCTGCAGATGCACACCACGGCTTCGGACGGACGCAATTCCATCGAGGAGATGGGCGAGGCAGCCAAGAAGCTGGGTTACGAGTACATCGCGCTGACGGACCATTCCAAGGCTGTGACGGTGGCGAACGGGATGGATGAGAAGCGCACGCTGGAGCAAATCAAGAAAATCCGCGCGGCGCAGGAACGCGTGCCGGGGATTCGTTCTGCTGGCGGGAATTGAAGTGGACATCCTGAAAACCGGGAAGCTCGACCTGGATGATGAGGTGCTGGCGCAGCTGGACGTGGTGGTTGCGTCGGTACATTCCTACATGAACCAGGGGCGGGCGGAGATGACGGAACGGATTCTCGCGGCGATTGAAAATCCGTACGTGCAGATTCTGGCGCATCCTACAGGGCGGCTGGTGCTGCGGCGCGATCCGTTTGATTACGACATGGAGAAAATTCTGGATGCGGCGAAAGCGCGCGGCGTGGTGGTGGAATGCAACGCGTTTCCGGACCGGCTGGATTTGAAGGACGTGCATTTGCGGATGGCGAAGGAGCGCGGGGTGAAAATTGTGATTTCGACGGATTCACATTCCTTCGCGCACTTCCCTCTTATGAAGTATGGCGTGATCACGGCGCGGCGCGGGTGGGTGGAGAAGAAGGATGTAGTCAACACTCTGCCGACGGGGGAGTTTTTGGCTGCGCTGCGGGCGAAGCCTGGGGCAACGAAGGGCAAAGCCGCGAAACGGAAGTCGGCGTAGTTGGAGCATGGAACATTTTTGTTGGGGCTCTCGTATCTGCTATTGAAGGCGCGAATGGCTGAGCCAGGGAGCGAGTGATGAATCGAGCGATGGATGGGGCGACGAATCGAGCGACGAATCCACTGTTGACGCGAGTACGAAATTTGGCAGCGGCTGCAATGCGTGGCGGGGATCGCTATGGCGGCGAGTGCTGCGCCGGCGCGCGCGGACCAGTGGTCGAAGACGTATCAGGTGAATGGTCACGCGGATTTGCGAGTGACGACGGGCGACGGCGACGTCACCGTAACCGGCACGGACCAGAAGCAGATTGACGCGCGTGTGACCGCGACTGGATACAAGATCGGACCCAACGACGTGCAGATCATCGAAAGCCAATCAGGCAACAGCGTTTCGATTGAAGTGAAAGTGCCGCACTGGAACTTTTCGCTCTTTAGCGGATCGCATAAGTCGTTGCGCGTGGAACTAAGCGTGCCGCGAGAATTGGATTTGGATGTGCGCACCAGCGACGGCAACGTATCGGCGCAGGGAGTGTCTGGCAAAATTCAATTCGATACGGGCGACGGCAACGTGACGGCCGGCAACATCAAGGGCGATATACGGATTCACACCGGCGACGGACACATCGAAGGGCACAACTTCGACGGATCGCTGAACGCTGACACGGGCGACGGAAATCTGCGGATTGACGGACGCTTCGATGCGCTGGCGCTGAAGACCGGCGACGGAAGCATCGAGGCGCAAGTGGGCAACGGCTCGAAAGTGGCCAGCGGATGGAACCTTCATTCCGGGGACGGGCATATTACTGTGCGCCTGCCCGGCGATTTGAATGCGATGCTGGACGCACACACCGGCGACGGCAGCATCACGATGGATCTTCCGATAATGGTTTCCGGCTCGCTGAGCCATTCCGCGGTGCGTGGCAAGTTGAACGCGGGCGGCGCGACACTGGCGATCAGTTCGGGCGACGGGTCCATACACATCGAAAAGCTGTAAGGGCGGCGCGGCTGACCGGCGCGCGAACGCGTTTTTCTCTGGGGCCGCGCGCCGGCGTCTGTTCCACGCTCGTCCGCCATCGTGTTTGACTTATGTAGTTCGCTTCGGGCCTGCACTTTTCACCGGAAAAACCGCAGCGGTTCGGTTCGAGACAGATTTGCGTCGAAAACCGTGCTTTCGCGCCACTGCAAATCAATTTGCAAAACTTGCCGCGATGCCGCATCATAAATCGTTTGTTCCGAGTGGTTCTTCCGCCTAGTAGTGCAGCGCGCTCGGTACGACACGCCTGCCGCGCAACAAAGAAAATGCAGGTTCCTGGACGCGCCGTGAGGACGGAACAGCGGCGGCATGAGTGCAGCGGCAGATGGCACCAGAAGTTTCGCGGTTTTGAATTTCTTCATCAACATCATTTGCGAGAGAAACTGGGGGGAATCGAATGCGCAGGCCTGTGAGTGTGACTCCGCCAAAAGGGAAACTGGGGGTGCTGACGCCCGGAATGGGCGCGGTGAGCACGACTTTTATGGCGGGAGTGGAATTGGTGCGGCGAGGACACGCGGTGCCGGTGGGCTCGCTGACGCAGCTGGGAACGATTCGGCTGGGGAAGCGGACGGATGGGCGGACTCCGAAGATTAAGGATTTCGTGCAACTGGCGAAGCTGGACGACATCGTTTTCGGCGGATGGGACGTCTTCAGCGATGATGCTTACCAGGCCGCGGCGAAGGCCGGCGTGCTGGAGGCAAAGGACCTGGCGAAGGCCGAGAAATTTTTGAAAGGCATCAAGCCGATGAAGGCCGTGTTCGACCAGAATTACGTGAAGAATCTGCACGGCACGCACGTGAAGAAGGGCAAGACGAAATTTGATTTGGCCGAGCAACTGCGCGAAGACATTCGTCAATTCAAGAAGAAGAACAAACTGGACCGGCTGGTGATGGTGTGGTGCGGTTCGACGGAAGTATTTTTGAAGGCCGAGGACGTGCACAGGTCGCTGGCGTCGTTTGAAAAAGGGATGAAGGCAAATCACCCGGCGATCGCGCCTTCGATGATTTACGCTTACGCGGCCATCAGCGAAGGAGTGCCGTTTGCAAACGGCGCGCCGAATTTGACGGTGGATATTCCGGCGCTAGAGGAGTACGCCAAGGCCAAGAACGTGGCGATCGGCGGCAAGGATTTCAAGACGGGCCAGACGCTGCTGAAGACGGTGCTGGCGCCGGCGTTCAAGGCGCGCATGCTTGGATTGAATGGTTGGTTTTCGACGAACATTCTGGGCAATCGCGACGGCGAAGTGCTGGATGATCCGGGCTCGTTCAAGACCAAGGAAGAATCGAAACTGGGCGCGCTGGAATATATTCTGCAGCCAGCGTTATATCCGGAGCTGTACGGCAAGATTCACCACAAGGTGCGGATTAATTACTATCCTCCGCGCGGGGACAACAAAGAGGGCTGGGACAACATTGATATCTTCGGATGGCTGGGCTATCCGATGCAGATCAAGGTGGATTTCCTTTGCCGCGATTCGATTTTGGCGGCGCCGATCGTGCTGGACCTGGCGTTATTCTTTGATCTGGCGCAACGGGCCGGCATGCGCGGGATTCAGGAATGGCTCAGTTTTTATTTCAAGTCGCCGATGTGCGCGAAGGAGCTTTATCCGGAGCACGATTTGTTCATTCAGCTGATGAAGCTGAAGAACACGCTGCGCTGGATGATGGGCGAAGATTTGATCACGCACCTTGGGTCTGAGTATTACGACTAAACGGCAGGATCCACAGGACTGACAACTACGGCGGGGCGCAAGCTCCGCCGTTTTTTTTGCGCTGAGTCAGGGACGGGCGGCGCGGCTTTGGTTTTCGGCCTTCAGCAAAATTTCAAGATCGTCTGGGTGAATGGCGCAGAGCAGCGCGTCTTCGCGGTCAATAAAGCCCTGGCTCACGAGCTTTACAAGCGATTCCTCCATTGAGAATGAACCCTTCTTCTTGGTCAGCGTGATTTCCTGATGCAAGTGCTGGAGGGCGTTGTGGCGAATATGTTGGCGACCGCCGTAACTCATCATGAGGAGCTCGGCGACCGGCATGCGGCCGCCCGTCTTACAGGGCAAAAGAATTTGCGTGAGGACGGCGGTGAGCGCCATCGCAAGTTCTTGGCGAATGGTGTTCTGGCGTTCGACGGGGAAAGAATCAGAGATGCGCGAAACCGTGGAGGCGACGTCGGTGGTGTGAATCGTCGAAAGGACCAGGTGGCCGGTTTCTGCGGCGGCCACGGCGATTTGCATGGTTTCGATGTCGCGCATTTCACCGACGACGATAATGTCCGGGGCCTGACGCAATGCGGCGCGCAGGGCGGTGGGAAAATCCGGAGCGTCGGTGCCGATTTCTACTTGCTCGATCACACTGCGGATGTGGGTGTGCTCGTACTCGATGGGATCTTCGATGGTGACAATGTGCCGCGCGTCACGGCGATTGATCTCGTTAATTAAGCGCAGCGAGGGTGGTAGATTTTCCGGAGCCGGCCGGGCCTCCAATCAGCACCAGGCCGCGCGGCAAATGGGATAGTGCCTCGATGCTGGCGGGCAGTCGAAGATCGCTGAGCTGCGGAACTTTTGCGGGCAGGGCGCGGATTGCTGCCGCAGCGCGGCCGCGTTCACGGTGCAGATTGATCCTAAAGCGGCCGAGATTAGAGATGCGGTAGGACGAATCGGCAATCTGCCCGGCGCGATATTGCTGAAGAGCGTGCGGGGTAAGAGCCGGAAGAACGAGCGCTTCGATTTCGGAGCCGTTCAGTGGTTCGGACTCGAGGGTGCGCACGCCGCCTTCGTGCAGGATGCTCACTGGCGCGCCGGGAATCAGCAGCAGGTCGCTGCCGCCTTTGGCGAGCAGAGCGCTGAGCCAGCGATCGAGGGGTGCGGTGTCCGACGCTTCGTCGCCGTCAACTTCGGGGCGCGCGTTCAATTCGCTGACGATACGATCCAGGTCGCGGGATGGGTGCATAGCGAACCTCGTATGAATTCTCTGCCGGGGCA
This sequence comes from uncultured Acidobacteriota bacterium, assembly GCA_963742475.1. Taxonomy (GTDB): domain Bacteria; phylum Acidobacteriota; class Terriglobia; order Acidiferrales; family UBA7541; genus Palsa-295. The sequence continues at coordinate 292,689 of CAVULY010000004.1, forward strand.
CGATATTGACTTAACTGGTGTGCTTTCGTCCAGTGGAAGGCACAACAAGCGGAAGCGAATGATTCGTTGGCGCGACCTATTGGGCATCACGACCAGCCGATCCGCCCGGCGACTATTCTGGAAGTACGATTAACGCAAAACGCCCTGGCGATCGGCCAGGGCGTTTGGCATTTTGCGAAATCGGAATCTCCTTCGGAAACCTTAAAACTGGTTCCAGAGGTACTGGTTGTAAACTTCATGGTGGTATTGGACCTCTGGAGCCTTTACGAAAGTGCCCAGGAGGCGCGAACAGCGGTCGGCGGCAGCTTGCTTCAAATCCGCATAGCGGCCTTTCACATCTTGGCCGAGGATTTTGGTGGTCCACTCCGACTTACGGAAATGGTCAATCGCGGTGTAGATGTTGTCCGGCAAATAGCGTTCGGCCTGACGGAGATTCTTGATTTTCGAAGTCTCGCCATCGAGGCCAGACTTGAAGATCGAATACATGACCATGTAGGGACTGGCGTCCGGAGCGACAGAGCGGACTTCGACGCGCATGCTCTTTTCGTTGCCGATAGGGATGCGGATCATGGAGCCGCGGTCCACGGGCGAGGCTTTGATCTGGTTGGGCGCCTCGAAATGCGGATCGAGGCGGCGATAGGCGTTCACGCTGGCATTGAGCATCAGGCAGACGTCATTCGCGTGGGTGAGAATGCGATCCACGAAGGACCAGCCGATCTTGCTGAGCTTCTCGTCGCCCTTGGGATCCCAGAACAAGTTCTTGCCGCCCTTGCTGACGGAAACGTTGGTGTGCATGCCGTTGCCGTTGACGCCGACGACGGGCTTGGGCAAAAAGCTGGCGGTGAGGCCCATGCGCGTGGCGACCTGTCGGCAAATCAATTTATAAAGCTGAATCTGGTCCGCAGCAGCGACCACTTCGCCATAGCCGTAATTGATTTCAAACTGCGAAGGCGCGACTTCGGGGTGGTCTTTTTCGTTCTGGAAACCCATGGAGCGCTGAACCTCGGCGCAAGTGTCAATGAAGGTGCGCAGCGGATCGCCGGGCAGAGAATGGTAATAGCCGCCGGTGTTCACGTAATCAAACTTCCCGGTTTCGTTGTAACGAGCTTCGGCGTCGGCGCCATTGAACAGGAAGCCTTCGATTTCGTTGGCGGCGTTCAGCGTGTAGCCGTCTTTTTTGAATTTTTCGGCGGCGAAGGTCTTCAGCACGCCGCGGATATCGGCGCTGTACGGCGAGCCGTCCTTATCAATTACTTCGCCGAAGACGAGGACCTTGCCGGAACCGAACACGTCCGCCGGGCCCCAGTAAAACGCGCTCCAATCCATTCCCAGGCGCAAATCGCTTTCGCGCTGCGCGGTGAATCCACGAATGGACGAGCCATCGAAGGTGAGGTTGTCCCAGCTCTTGACCAGGAATTTCTTGTCGTAATCCAGCATGTGCAGGCGGCCTTCCAGGTCGCTGAAGAGCACGGTCACGGCCTTGATGCGCTTTTCGTCCGTGAGGTATTTGAGGCGTTCTTCCTGAATCTTGTGCGCCGCGACGCGATTCATGCGCTGCGCTTTTGCTTTCAGATTCAGTTCTTCCAGCTCTTCGTAGGGAATAGCCAAAAAGTTACGCAAGTCGGTTGTCATGAGGCTCCTTGATGTGGGGTAGCACGCGAATGAATTGCGGAGTGGTTGCCATTTTTGAACAACGTAGGGTATCGCGCAGCGCTTGTGAGCGTCAAATCCCAAAATGCCCGGGCAAGGTAAAGAATTTCAAATCGAACCTATAAATAAAACTTTGCAATCTGCATCGGCTGGCGCGGAAGCCAATGCCGGAAGGCGATTTAGTGCTGGAAGCGCGCGATCAGCTGGGTCTGCGCGAGAATGTGGCCTTTGATCGCGGTTTCTACATCCGCGACTTTGGCTTTCGGCTTCAGCCCCGTTTTGTAATCCAGCGCGTACAGCTTGAAAAAATAGTGATGGGCCGTTCCAGGCGGAGGGCACGGGCCGCTGTAACCAATCTTGCCGTGATCGTTCTTGCCCTGGCGCGAACCGTCAGGGAGTTTCGTCTTTGTGGGGACGCCCTCGGGCAATGCACGCGTTGCGGGCGGCAGGTCGTACAGCAGCCAGTGAATCACCGTTTTCTTCGGCGCGTCCGGGTCATCCACGATCAGCGCGAAGCTCTGTGTGCCGGCGGGCGGCTCGGTCCATGCCAACGCGGGCGAGACATCCGCACCATCGCAGGTGTACTGCGCGGGAATGGCGCCGTCGGCGACAAAGGATGAGCTGCTCAACTGCATCTTCGCGTCCGCCGTTTTCTGCGCCAATGATTCCGACGCCATTAAGTGAGCGCGCGCTGGCCAAGCGACTATCAGCGATAGGAGCAGCAGCGCAGCATACAGCACCAGCGCGAAGCAGCGATATTTCTCACAAGCAACCTCTGTAATTTCGAATGACGCCCTCCGGCTCACGTTCTCTAAAGATGCTACGGGCAGCGTTGCCAAGCGTCAAGAACAGTAGCGCGAGGAGCCGAACAAAAGTTTGAGCGCCGCCGCGAATGTCTCTTATCTCGGGAATCGATCGCAACCTTTGATTCGTGGGCACACTGACGTTACGGCGGAATAACACGATTGCAGCCGCGGCTTGTACCGTGGTACATTGGTACCACGATGCGAACGAAGAAATACCACAAACAATTTGTCGTAGAACGCGTGCAAACCGGAGTGCGCGTCGAAAAGCGGCTGCTCAAAGTGCTCAAGGCCCTGGCCGAATTTCACGATTTGACCCTCGGCGACCTGCTCGAAGGCATCGTGCTGCACGCTTTTGACGGCAAGGCGGCTTTTCAGAAGCCTTCGCGGCGACGCATCAAGGAATTGAAGAGGTTCTATGGCCTCGATCTCGACTTCCGGGCTAGCCATCGGCTGATCGAAGCGCGCGAGGCCGCACGGAAGTCAAAGGCGAAGTCCCGGCGTCCCGCCGGCCGCGCCAAGCGCAAACGCTCACGCAAGAAGACCAGAGGTGCGAAATGACAAAGTGGACCACGCAACGCGCGATCGAAACGCTGCGCTGGGTGCTCGGCGTCGTCGTGCTGTGGGCATCGTGCCGGTTCCTGTGGTCGATGATCGTCACGATGCAGGAGGTGCCGCATTCCGGGCATGTAGGGCCGCACGTCTGGATCTTATTGGGGCTGGCCAGCGTCGAGATTCTCGCCGCAATCATGTTTCTGGCGCCGGTCGTAAATGTTGCGGGGAGCTATTTGCTGCTGGCCGTTTTCGCATGCGCGATTCTGATCCACGTGCTGCAGGGGCAATTCGATATCGGCTTCCTGCTGGTGTACGCGATGGCAGTCACGGTTTGGCTCGCGCACCGCAGAGAAGAGCAAGAGGGCGTGCGCGTTGAGCGATAATCACGGCGACGAACTGCTTCGGCAATTTGAAGACTGTTCCCTGCCCCTGGAGCGGTTCCATCACGCGGTTCACATCCAAATCGCGTTTTTGTATCTGTGCCGATATCCGGTGCTGGATGTTCTTGGCCGGTTTCCGGCGTCGTTGACGCGTTACGCTGCGGCGCACGGCAAAACCGGCCTGTACCACGAGACGATTACCTGGGCGTACATCCTGTTGATCCAGGAGAGAATGAAGCGTGTGGGACGCCCGCAGACCTGGGCGGAATTCCAAGCCGCGAACCCTGACTTGATGACGTGGACCAGATCTATTTTGAAGCAATATTACCGTGATGAGACGCTATCGTCTGACCTCGCCCGCAAATTCTTTGTCTTCCCAGACAGGGCCGCGATGCATTTGTAGTGGCGGCCCCGCTTCGCTAGACCGCCATCGGTAATAGCCACACCAGCATCGTTCCGCGCAGCCACACCGATGGCGCACTAAAGTACGCCGCTACGAATTCAGAACCCTGCGTAGAATGCTGCTGATCCGCGCCCGGATCGTGGGTGTCTGGCTAGCGACGTTTGTGCTAAGGTTATCGGTTCGGGATTGACGCCGGAATCGCGCGTTTCGGCGCTTGCTGGATGCCAGGGAGACCTACGAAACCATGAAAACCACTTATAACGGCGTGGCCGTGCCGGCGAATGGTAAAGCGATCGAATTCGTGGACGGCGTGTTTCGCGTGCCGGATCATCCGGTAATTCCCTTCATCGAGGGCGACGGCACGGGCCGCGACATCTGGAAGGCTTCGCGCAGCGTGTTCGATGCGGCCGTGGAAAAGGCTTTTGGCGGGAAGCGCAAGATCGAATGGCTGGAAGTCTTCGCGGGCGAGAAGGCTTATCGCCAATTCCAGGAATGGCTACCGCAGGATACGGTGGACGCGATTCGCGATTTTCGCGTGGCGATCAAGGGTCCGCTGACGACTCCCGTGGGCGGCGGCATACGTTCATTGAACGTGACGCTGCGGCAGGTGCTGGAACTTTACGCGTGCGTGCGCCCGGTGCGCTATTTCACCGGGGTGCCTTCACCGGTGCGCGAGCCCGAACGCATGAATGTGGTGATCTTCCGCGAAAACACCGAAGACGTGTACGCCGGAATCGAATGGCGCGCGGGCACGCAGGAAGTGAAGAAGCTGATCGATTTCCTGAACAACGAAATGCTGAAGGGCGGAGCGAAAAAGATCCGTGAGGATTCCGGCGTGGGGATCAAGCCCATGTCGCCCACGGGCACCAAGCGGCTGGTGCGGCGCGCCATCGTGCACGCGCTGGAACACAAACGCACGGTGGTGACCCTGGTGCACAAAGGAAATATCCAGAAGTTCACCGAGGGCGCATTTCGCGATTGGGGATACGAGCTGGCGACGCAGGAATTTCGCGGGCAGGTGGTGACCGAGCGCGAGAGCTGGATTCTGGATAACAAGGACAAGAACGCGAATATGACGGTGGAGGAGAACGCGGCGTCCATCGAACCGGGGCTGGATCAGGCTACCAACGAATTCAGGAAACAGATTTATGAGGAAGTGAAACAGACGCTGGACACTTTGCATGCTTCACACGGGAACGGGCAGTGGAAAAAGAAAATCCTAATCAATGACCGCATCGCGGATTCGGTGTTCCAGCAAGTTCTGACGCGCGCCGATGAATATCAGGTGTTTGCCACACCGAACCTGAACGGCGATTACCTTTCGGACGCCTGCGCCGCGCAGGTGGGCGGGCTGGGGATGGCTCCGGGAGCAAATATCGGCGACGGCTTTGGAGTTTTCGAGGCGACGCACGGCACGGCACCGAAATATGCGGACAAGGATGTCATCAACCCGAGTTCGGTGATGCTGTCTGGCGCGATGATGTTTGATTTCATGGATTGGAAGCCGGTGGCGCGATTGATTGAGGACGGCATCGCGCGGACGATTCAGCAGAAGCGGGTGACGTACGACCTGGAACGATTGATGCCCGGAGCGAAGAAGTTGAAGACGTCCGAGTATGCTTCGGCGATTATCGAGAATATGCAGGCCGCGGTGGGCGCGGGCGACTGAAATAGGAATTGCAGTTGTGCAGCAGAACTCATTCAAACGGGGAGAGTGGAATGCGGAAGAAGGTGACGGTGGTAGGCGGAGGATTCGTGGGTTCGACCACGGCGCAGCGGATTCATGACGCGGGCCTGGCGGACGTGGTGCTGACGGATATCCTGGAGGGCGTGCCGGCCGGGAAAGCGCTGGACATGGCGGAATCCGGACCGATCATGGGCTCCGATGCGCGCGCGGCGGGCATTTCCACGGCGAGCGGCGATTACAGCGGAACGGAAAACAGCGACATCATCGTGATCACCGCGGGATTTCCGCGCAAGCCGGGCATGAGCCGCGACGATTTGCTGAAGGCGAATTACGACGTAATCAAGGGCGTGGTGGAAGCGGTGGTGAAACTTTCACCGAAAGCGATTTTGATCGTGGTCACCAATCCCCTGGACGCGATGGCGCAGGCGGCGTTCAAGATCAGCAAGTTTCCCAAGGGACGCGTGATCGGCATGGCCGGCGTGCTGGATTCGGCGCGGATGAGCACGTTTGTGGCGGAAGAGTTGAAAGTGTCGGTGGAAAACGTGCACTCGTTCGTGCTGGGTGGGCACGGCGACGATATGGTGCCGCTGACGCGCTATTCCACGGTGGCCGGAATTCCCCTCCCCGAACTGATTGCGAAGGATAAATTGGACGCGATTGTGACGCGCACGCGCAAGGGCGGAGCGGAAATTGTGAATTTGCTAAAGACCGGCTCGGCGTATTACGCGCCGTCTGCGGCAGTGTTCGAGATGGCTGAAGCAATACTAAAGGACAAAAAGAAAATATTGCCGTGCGCTGCGTATCTTGAGGGCGAGTACGGCGTCAACGGACTTTACGTTGGAGTGCCCGCGAAACTGGGCGCCGGCGGGATAGAGGAGATCATCGAAATCAAATTATTGCCGGAAGAGAAGGCCGCGCTGGACAAGTCTGCGGCTTCGGTGCGCGAGTTGGTGACTGTGCTAGGAATTTGAGGTTTTGTCTCGCGTTGTTGCTGACAGCCAAGTTCAAGGGATTTAACGCAGAGGGCAGATAGAAACTGCAGAGAACAAATCTGAGGAAGAAAAAGGCGTTTACCGCAGAGACGCAGAGAAAATTCACTACAGAATTATTGAAAGGCTCAAAGCGCGGAAAATTATTTCGCGCGTTCCCAAGTCAGGCAGGCGTGGCGGGCTTGGGCGTCGTCCACCGGCGTGAGGGCCAGCTGATCGCCGGAAATTTCATAAGCGCGAGTAAAATCCTTGCCGACATCGCCAGGGCGCAAGCTGCCTTCCAGGTGATGGGTGATAGTTTTCTTTTCCCAATTTACTTCGTAGGTGCCGTAGTAGGCGTAGTAGCCCTTGTAGGCGATCTGCACTTCCTTTGCCGTTGGAAACCCCGGACCTGAGGACAAATCAGGGCGCGGATTGCGCATGATCTGCACGGCCACGTGGCCGTCCGCGTCGTAAATCAAAATGCCCACCGGGCGCTCGCCGAACAGGCGCGACTCAGACGAAGAAATCGAAACCAGTTTCCAGGTTCCCACGAAGGGATTCGACGTGGCGTGGCTGGAATCGCGCATCGTCATGCTTTGCGTTTGCGTCATGGAATAGGGCCTTTCTTCGCAGTCGCGCGCAACTTCGCTGGCGCGTCATAACCGAACCCTACAAGCGAGCCTGTTTGCCGAACTTGAGCCACAACGGAATACCCGACCGGAAATAAAACCAAATATATATCCGCGTTCCCGCCAGAGCAAGTGACCAATCGGAGAAAACCGCCAGCAGTTTCCGGTGGAGGAAATCGGGCGTCTGCTAAGATTATGACGGGAGCTGTGTATCTAAGATGAAATTTTTCGGGCGAAAGAACGGCAAAGGTGCGCCTGGGGGGTCTGGCTCAGCGGGCCGGCGGAAGGGCGATAAGGGTCCTCAGGGAGATGCCGCGCAGACGAGCGCGGGAACGCAGTCCGTAACCGTCTCGCACCGGCTGACCAAGGATCTGGCGCGCGCGGAGAGCCTGGCCGCGATGCTGGCGCAGAGCCGGGCTGCCAACGCGGTGGAGGTTGCCGACCTTCTGGCCGGGATGTACATCTACGATTGGGAGCGGCTTTCGAAATATTGGCCGGAGCGAGACGGCATCGAGACGTTCTTGCAACAGATCTGCAGAATCAGCCCGCAGCGGTGGCACCACTGGATCGAGTTCTACGACCAGCAGCGGCGCGGCGAAGAAAAGCAGGCCAAGTGGCCGTGGCCACGGCCGGGCAAACCGCCGAGCACAGATGGCCAGACGCTGGCGCGCTCCGGCGAACTGCTGGCTCTGCTGAAGAGTGCCGAAGAAATCGCGCCAGCCTACGACCAGTTGGCAGGCCGCAGCATTCCGATCCTCACTTGTGAATGCGTGCTGCTGGCGATTGCCAAGCGCACGGATTCGGAAATTGGGCACCGGCTAGTGGCGTCAGGTTTAAACGTAACGGAATTGGAACAGGCGGCGCGCAACCCGCGTCACGCGCCTTTGCATTGACCGCGATTAAGAAATACTCTGGAATTAACCGTTCCGATCAAATAATCAATTTGAAATGCGGCCAAAGCTCGCTTAGGGGCGCGCGCGGCTTGCGGCAGACGTACACGTGCACATTTCGTTCGACGATAGCAGCATAGGGATTCGTGATCGTCGCGACGAGCTGCGAATCCGCGAACAAATCCTTTAGTTCATCGGCACGTTCACCGAAGAGAATCACGCACGAGCCGGTGTATGCGCGCGGTCCCCAGAAATAATAGCTGTTGTGCCCGCTGATAGCTTTAGGCAGGCCGAAGCTCGCGCCGTAGTGATCAATTGCGCCGGCCTCGCCGTAGTTTCCCCCCAGGATCGCGCAGTCCGCCTGTTCGTCGGGCGGCAGAGCGTGATAGACGCGCGCGATTTCGGCGGCCATATTTTCCCAGCCGAACATATCCGCATAGAGTTGAGGAAGAGCGCTGGTGGCATCGTGCTCAGTTTTCACGGAATTGGCGTAAGGCAACAGGCTGGAATAGCGCAAGAACGTATCTACAGGAACGAACGGCACGCCGAACGGAAGCGTCAGCAGCCCGACCACAATCAGTAGCGCTGGAAACGCAGCGGTCAGCCAGCGTCGCCTGGGTGCGGCGATAAAGTTTTCGATCGCGACGCCGCCCGCGGACATCAGCACCGGGTAGACCGGAAGCGCGTAATAGGATTTTCCGTCGAAGCCGATGAAAATGGCGAGCACCAGCAAATAAGACCAGCCCAAAAAGCGGAAGCGCTTCCCTGCCGGCGCCGCGAAATACCAGAGCAGGCCTGCAATCCACACGGGTAGCGCCAGCGGCTGAAGAAACAGAACCTGCTCAAACAGGAATTGCAGCGGGCTAATCGCCTCGTTCTTGAACTGCTGGGCGTTGCGCACTACTTCGATCTGCGGCCAGCCGTGGCGCGACTCCCAGAGGAGATTCGGCAGGAATATTGCGAGGGCTACCGCGCCGCCGATCCATATCCATTTGGAACGAAACAACTGCGTTTGCCCTGCGAACAGCAGGCCGGCGACGAGCGCGAAACCAAACACCAGCATGCTGTGCTTATTTTCCAGGCCCAGGCCGGCTATGGCTCCGAATAGCAGCCACAGGCGCGGCGACGCTCCTTTGACGATGCGAATCGCGATCCACGCGCACAGCAGCCAGAAGAGCGGCTCGAACGCATTCATGGAAAGAAAATTGTCGAAGGCGAGGTAGGCGGGCGCTAGCAGAATGGAGAGTGCCGCGAGAAATTGCGCGAACAGGCCGCCGCCTAATTCGGCAGCCACGCGGCCGGTGGCATAGACGATTGCGGCACCGGCTAGAACCGCGAAGAAGCGCGTGGCAAAGAGCGAAGTGCCGAGAGTGTGTCGCGCCAGCCAGGCGATGAACGCGATCAAGGGAGGCTGGTCCACATAGCCCCATGCGAGATGCTCACCGCAGGCGATGTAGTAGAGTTCGTCGCGAAAAAACCCGTAATGATTGATGCCGGCGAACTGGATCAGCAGTTTGCAGCACGCCATCGCAAAAAGCATCAGGCGCGACTGCGACGCCGTGTCACGCCCCGGCGATTGGTCGCGAATGCTACACACTTACGCGATCGTCGCGGAGTGGATGCGATCGAGCTTCGGAAAATTCTTGTCGAGATACGCCTTGCCCAGCGCGGTGATCGAGCCTTGGTCCGGAGATTCTCCGTAGCCGCTGTGAATTTTCTTCACCACGTCCATGCCGGAGCTCACTTGGCCGAAAGGAGCGAAACCCATTTTGTCGAGCTGCGCGTTGTTGCCCGTGTTGATGAAAAGCTGCGTGGTGCGGGTATCTTTGCCGGCGGTGGCGAAGGTGATGAATCCGGGCTTGTTGCTCTGGGTGACGGGATCATCCTTGAAATTCGATTTGCGCCAGACGTTGTTCACCGCTGGGTCCGCGCTCAATCCGAATTGCACGACGAAGCCGGGGATCACGCGAAAGAAGGCGGCTTCATCGTAGAAGCCGTGCTTGACGAGATTGTAGAAACGGTCCGCGCCCATCGGCGCCCACGCGCGAGTGACTTGTACGACGAAATCTCCCGCGGTGGTTTTGAAGGTGACGTCATATTTTTCCGGCGCGGTCTCTTTCAGATTATTTGCATCGAGCAACGAAGGCTTCGTCGTCATTAGTCGTTCTCCAAGGGAACCGTGCCTGCACGGTTCGTGCGATGAATATCAACAAATAGAAAAACGTCTTTGAGGGTCGCGTCATCGACCCTTACGTGATCGACGATGCGCACCGTGACACAGGTGGCGCACTAAAGTACGCCGCTACGGCTGCGAGGGCTTCGGCGCGGCAGCGGTCTTGTGCGCTGGAGCGGTATGCACTGGCGGCGCGGGCGAAGTGACCGTCGCCGAAAGGATGCGGTCCAGTTTGGGAAAGTTTTTGTCGAGATAGGGCTTCCCCTGCGAGGTGATCATCGCTTGATCGGGTGATTCTCCGTAGCCGGCGTAGATTTTCTCTACGACGTCCATCCCGGTGGTGACTTTTCCGAACGCTGCAAATCCCTGAGCATCGAGCGACTTTCCGTTCTCCGCCAGGTTGATAAACAATTGCGTCGTGCGCGTGTTCGGTCCAGCAGTCGCAAAAGTCAGGTACGCGGTGTGGTTGCTCTGCGTGACCGGATCGTCCTTGATGGACGCGTTGTCCCAGACCTTGTTGACGGCGGGATTCGCGCTCAAGCCGAATTGCACGATGAAGCCGGGAACCACGCGGAAGAAAGCCGCGTCCGTAAAAAATCCGTGCTTCACGAGGTTGTAAAAGCGGTCGGCGCCGATCGGAGCCCACGAGCGCGTCACCGTCACGACGAAATCACCCGCCGTGGTCTTGAACGTCACTTCGTACTCGTCGGGGGATTTGGCGGTGAGCGCCCCGGGATGCAACAAAGCCGGGTCGGTCCGCGGCGTAGTCGCCGCGTGCGGGTGAGCGGCGCCCGATTTCGCCGCGGGGGCTGTTGATTGAGCTTGTGCCGGCGTAATCGCCGGAGCCAGAGCGATAACGAAAGCGAGAGCGAGACAGGGGACGAAGCGTTTCACGATTTTCCTCCTAGCTATTATGGACGTTATTTTTGGGCTGCAGCTTCCACATCCTGCATCAAACGGAGCGTGTTGCCACCGAGTATTTTCCGGACGTCGCCAGGAGAATAACCCTTGCCCAGCAGCGCGTCCGTGATTTTCGGAATGTCGGAGACATCTTCCATGCCATAGGGCATATCGGCGCCGTCGAAATCGGAGCCCAGTCCAACATGATCCGCGCCCACCAGTTTTACGGCGTGGTCAATGTGATTGATGATTTCGGTCCAGTCCACACGCGGCAGTTTTCCCTGCGCCACCATGTCCCGCGTGATTTTATCTGCTTCGATCAGCTGGCAGGCTTCGTTGTCGCCGCAGCGTTTCTTGGATTCCGCTTCGATTTCCTTGCCCAGTTCGGGATGCGCCTTGGACGCGTCCTGAAATTGCTGGCTCAGGAAACCGATGTGGTAATTGATCTGCATTACGCCGCCCTTGGCCGCAAGGGCCTTGATCATGTCGTCCGTCATATTGCGCGGCGCGGAGCAAAGGGCGCGGCAGGAGGAGTGCGAAGCGATCACGGGCGCTCTGCTGATGGCCAGCACGTCGTAAAAAGTTTTATCCGCAACGTGCGAGATGTCCACCATCATCCCGAGGCGGTTCATTTCGCGGACTACTTGCTTGCCAAAATCGGTGAGGCCGCCGTGCGCGGGCTTGTCGGTGGAAGCATCCGCCCAATCGGTGTTCACGGTGTGCGTCAGCGTCATGTAACGCACGCCCAGCGCGAAGAATTTGTCGAGGTTCGCCAGGGAGTTGTTAATCATGTGGCCGCCCTCGACGCCCATTAGCACGGCGATTTTGTTGGCGGCTTTCGCGCGGCGAATTTCCTCGGCGGTGGTGCACAGCACCAGATCGTTGGGATGCCGCGCGACTGTTTCGCGCACGGCGCCGATCTGATTCAGCGCGCGCTGCACGGCGGTGGGACCGGTGACCGTGCCGGGAATCCAGATCGAGAAAAAAATCGCGCTCAGGCCGCCGGCGCGCATGCGTGGTATGTCCACGCTGCCGTCGGCGTGGCGAGCGCCAAAATTGAATTTGGGATCGAGCAAGCGCTGCGTCGTGTCGTCGTGAGTATCAACGACGATAGATTGAGAATGCAGCTCGCGCGCCTGCGGCGACACATTTGACGGAGCTGGTGATTGAGCTGGCGATTGCGATCCAGTTGTTGCGGCCACTAGCGACAAAACTCCCCCCAGCACCCAGGCAATTGCAAACAAACCGCTACGACCCATTCCTCCCCCAAAATTCATACATTGGTTGGGATTCTACAACCCGCGGCAGCAAAACGGAAAAATTGCTCGCCCGGCTCAGGAACCTCGGAAGAAGCTTTTCACCGCGTGCATCAGTACTTGACCGTTTACGGCGGCCAAGGACTCCGTCAGCGGAATACCCTTGGGACAGACTTTCACGCAGTTCTGCGCGTTGTCGCAGTCCTGTATGCCGCCCGGACCCATCAGCGCATCCAGACGAGCGCCCGCGTGCATTTCGCCCGTGGGATGCATATTGAAAAGGCGCACCTGGCTGACGATGGCGGCGCCCACGAAATGAGAGTTTTCATTTACCTTCGGGCAGATTTCCAGACAGTTGCCGCAAGTGATGCACTGCGAAAGCGCGTAGCCCACTTCCTGCTTTTCCGCGGACATGCGCGGCCCGGGACCGATGTCATACGTGCCGTCAATGGGAATCCAGCACTTGGTGCGCTTCAAATCCTCGAACATCGAACTGCGGTCCACTTGCAGGTCGCGGATCAGTGGAAATTTTGTGAGCGGCTCCAGGCGGATCGGCTTTTCCAGATCGTCCACCAGCGCGGTACAGGCTTGACGCGGTTGCCGTTGACGAGCATCGCGCACGCGCCGCAAACTTCTTCCAGGCAGTTGGCCTCGTAGCTCACGGGAGTGGATTCACTGCCGCTGCGCGTGAAGGGCCTTTCGGCGATGTCGCGCAGGCAGATGATCACGTTCATGTGCGGCCGGTAGCGCAGCTCGAATTCTTCCCAGCGCACGGCTTCATCCGGGCGCTGCTGGCGCTTGATCTTCACGATGAAAGTTTTATCGGCCACGATACCGCACCTCACTTTCTACGCCTGCTACTAAGTCCATGCACTTCCGGCGTCACTTCGCCGCGGTGTATTTCCGTTCGCGCAGCGGAATCAACGACGTATCCACCGCTTCATAGTCCAGCTTAATTTTTCCGGCGTGCCAGCTGGCCATAGTAGTCTTCAGCCAATTCTTATCGTCGCGCTCCGGGAACTCCGGTTTGTAATGCGCGCCGCGCGTTTCGTTGCGCGCAATGGCACCCAGCGTGATCACTTTCGCCAGCACCAGCATGTTGCCCAGTTCACGCACGAAATTCAGGGTTTGATTCGACCACTGCGTGCGGTCCTGCAAATTAATGTGCTTGAAACGCTCGCTCAGCTCGTCGAGTTTCACCACGGTCTTCTGCATCGCGGCGTTGTAGCGAATCACGGTGACGTTTTCGGTCATCGCGTCGCCCATCTCGCGCCAGATCACCAGCGGATTTTCCGTGCCGGTATGCTGGTTCAGCAAGGCGTCTGAAATATCTTGCTGGCGCACGCGTTCGCGTTCAAAGACGGCGGGCGCAGTGTTCTCGCAACCCGTTTCCAGGCTGCGCGCGTAACGCACCGCAGCAGATCCCGCGATTCCGCCGCCGTAAATGCACGAAACCAGCGAATTCGCGCCGAGGCGGTTAGCGCCGTGATATTGGTATTCGCATTCGCCGGCCGCGTAAACTCCCGGCAAGTTGGTGGCCTGGTTCTCGTTGTCCACCCACAAGCCGCCCATGGTGTAATGCATTGCCGGAAAAACTTTCATGGGCTCCACGTGCGGGTCCACGCCTACGAATTTCTCGTAAATTTCCAGGATGCCTTCCAGCTTGCGCTCCAGCACCTCGCGCGGGATGTGCGTCACGTCCAGATAGACAGCAGGATCGCCCGCGAGGCCCAGCTTCATTTCGTACACAACCTTGTGAATTGCGCGTGTGGCAACGTCGCGCGGCACCAGATTGCCGTACTTTGGATACCACTCCTCGAGGAAATAAAATCGCTCGCCTTCCGGAATTTGTTTCGCTGGGCGTGGGTCCTGCGGAGTCTTGGGCACCCACACGCGCCCGCCTTCGCCGCGCGCCGATTCGCTCATCAAGCGCAATTTGTCTTCGCCGGGAATCGCCGTCGGATGCACCTGAATGAATTCGCCGTTGGCGTAGATCGCGCCCTGTTGGAACAGGGCCGACTGCGCCGAGCCGGTGCAAACCACGGAATTCGTCGAGCGGCCAAAGACCGCGCCGATGCCGCCCGTGCAGAAAATCGCGGCATCGCAGGGGAACGTCTTGATCTCCATGGTCTTCAAATCCATGGCGCAAATGCCGCGGCACACGCCGCCATCATCGAGAACGGCTGATAGGAACGTCCAGCCCTCGAATTTTTTCACTTTGCCTTCGGATTCGAAGCGGCGGACTTGTTCATCCAGCGCGTAAAGCAGTTGCTGGCCGGTGGTGGCGCCGGCAAACGCGGTGCGGTGGTAGAGCGTGCCGCCAAAGCGCCGGAAATCCAGCAAGCCCTCGGGCGTGCGGTTGAACATCACTCCCATGCGATCGAGCAGGTCAATGATCGCGGGCGCGGCCTCGCACATGCCCTTCACCAGCGGCTGATTGGCCAGAAAATCGCCGCCGTAAATCGTGTCGTCGAAATGCTTCCAGGTGGAATCGCCTTCACCCTTCAGATTTTTTGCCGCGTTGATGCCGCCCTGCGCGCAGACCGAGTGCGAGCGCTTCACCGGCACGATGGAGAACAGGTCAGCCGTTACTCCGGTTTCGGCCACCTTGATCGCCGCCATCAATCCGGCCAAGCCGCCACCCACGATAATAATTTTCGGCTGCCTCATTGGACGTAGCCCCCAAGCGGAAACGCTCCGTAATGAAGGGCGACTACGATGGCGATGCCGATAAAAGTGAAAGTGACCGCGACGGCCGCGCCGAACCATCCTGCCGCGCGCTGTGCCGATACGCTGACTGCGATTCCCCATTTACACGCGAAATTCCACAGCCCGTTGCCCAGGTGGAACGAAGCGCAGGTGATGCCCACGATGTAGAACGTCAGATACCAGGGATTCATCATGCTGCGTTGCACGTCAGCGTAGGAAGTGACGCCGTGGCCCAGAAATCTTTCCGTGTACAAGTGCCAGCCAATGAAGATAAACGCGATGATGCCGGTCCAGCGCTGCAGCACGTACAGCCAGTTGGCCATCCAGGGATGTCCGATGGCGTTGGACTTCCCTGCCCACCAGATATAAATCCCGTAGAGGCCGTGAAATAGGATGGGGATGAAGAGAACGCAGGTCTCGACGATGATGCGCCAAGGAATTTGCTGCAATTCGCGGGATACGTCGTTGTATTTGCCTACGCTCACCAGGGCGTAGCTGTTGGACCAGAAATGCTCGGCCAGGAATGCTCCAATTGGTATTACGCCGCTGAGGGACTGCAGTTTGTCGAGGAGATAACTCGTCTTAGAATCAGTCGCTGCAACCGACATGCACACTCCCAACGTGGCAAACGAAAACCTGCAGAAGTTTCAGTATAGTTGCGCGCGCAAAAGTTTGCAAGAAGCGGTAAGCAACAGCGCCCCTTCAATTTGTGCCTCCGCTGCTCGCCAAAGGGTCATCGCTCGCTGCGACTTGGGAAGCGCTATGACGCCTGCTCACGAACGCGTACCTTCAGGCGTCTATAAGGTACCGATTCTCAAATCACGGTCGAACTCTCGCGGGCAAGCGACATGAAAACGATGAAGCGACGACAAATTTTTCTTACTGCGATGCTCACGGTGATGGCCGTCAGCGCGACTGATCTGGTCGCGCAGCAGACGCCCACCATGGCAAGTGCGACGGAGCTGTTCAATCAATCGAAGTGGCAGGAAGCAGCGGCGGAGTACAAAGCGATCACGGCGAACGAGCCGAATAACGGCACGGCTTGGCAGAACCTGGGGGAGTGTTTGCTGCAGACGCACGACGACGCTGCGGCTGTGGCGGCGTTTGACCACGCGATTGCGGCGGGATTCCGACCGCTGCTGAACCAGGTCAATCTGGCACGCGTGTATGGCGACGCTCAGGATCACGCGAAGGCGATGCTTGAGCTGCAAAAGGTGATTGATTCCGGAGGCGGCGGGCGGATGCGGCCGGTGGTGCTCTCCTCGACGGAGTTTACGCAATGGAAGGACGACGCGGACTTTCAAAAGATGCTCGAAAAGATGGCGCCGTGCCGATCGCCGGAATACCGGCAGTTCGATTTTTGGGTCGGCGATTGGGATGTGCGCGCGCCGAATGGGCCGTCAGTGGGGCACAATCTGGTTACGCTGGAGCAGGACGGATGCCTGCTGGTGGAGCACTGGACTGCCAATACTGGAGGGCAAACCGGGACGAGCTTCAACTATTACGACGTCAGGGATAAAAAATGGCATCAGCTTTATCTCGATAATTCGGGTAATGCGGGCGCGTTTCCGGCTATGGCCGGAAATCTGGTTGATGGAAAGATGGTGCTGCTGACAGATGAAAACCAGATGCCGGTGTCTCGATGGACGTGGTATGTGCTGGAACCAGGGAAAGTGCGGCAGATGGCAGAGCAGTCGAGCGACGGGCAGAAGACGTGGAATATTGTCTGGGATTCGGTGTATACGAAGCAGAAATCGGGTGCACCCCGCTCGCAGTGAAGCGCACCGGCGCTCGACCTCGTTTTTCTAGTATGCAGAGCTTCTTTTCAAGCTTGACGGCCGATGAACGGCCAGGTCGGACGCTGCGACTCTAGCTCAGCAATGCGTGTGACGAGTCTACGAACTGAAACATAGGCCGTCGCGATTCGTAGCAAAGCTTCCGTGCGCTAGTCACTAGCTATCGTTTGGATACAGCGTGCCAATTGCATCGAAAAAGCCCTCGAACGCGATGCTAGACTGTTTCGAAAGCGAACACTGCCGTCATGTCCAGCGAATCCATCAACGATTTGAAGAAATGGGTGGGCGAAGTTGTCCGCCAGAGCACGGATGACAAGTTCGTGGGACTGAACCGCGTGGTGGACATGGTCAGCAAGAACTTTTCCGTGCAGCCGCATGAGGTGGCCATCCTGGTGATAACCGAGGACGACCGCTTTCTGCGCTTCGTGGTCCCCGAAAAACTGCGGCAAGTGGGCCAGATTCCGCTGACCAGCACCAATTCCCTGGCCGCCCGCACCGTGCGCGAGAAGCGCCCCGAAGTAATCAATCATTTCGCGGTGGTGCCACATTCTTCCGTGTTTGAGGCCGTGCCCATCACCGATGATGAGCGTGGCGAGGCCATTCAGAAAATTATGAGCGCGCCAATCTTGCAGGAACGCAAAGTGGCCGCGGTGATTCAAGTTTCGCGCAAAGGCAAGACGGCCGCCGACGCCGGGCCAGATTTCACCCATCCCCAGTTGCGTGAGTTGAAATTAGTCGCGGATACGCTGGCGCCTTGCGTCCCGCTCTTCAGCAAGCAATAATCACTCCTGCCGATCGCAAAGACGCAGCCGTTGAAAGCGCCGCTCAAGTTCACGAACAGAAACCGAAACTTTTTCGACATTTGAGGGTTAGAGAGCCTGGAGACAACTCCGGGCGGGCGTCCCGCCATCAGTCACTTAAGAAGTGTCGGGATCAGGCTTTATCTTCAGGCGATGTTTGCCGGCCCCCGGCGGCTTCCGTGGAGTTGCCGAGCTGCCATAGGAGCAAACGATGAACATTGAACAATTGAGCCAGAAGGCTCGCACGCAATGGAATCGCCGGACGATTAGCGTCCTGGCGCTGGGAATACTGCTGAGCGGCATGCCCGCGCTGGCGCAACAGGACCAGCAAAATCAGCCGGATCAATCCAACTCACCGGCTGGCGCAGCCCCCAACACGCCGCAAACTCAGCAGGACCAGTCCGCGCAGCAGCAACAGCAGCAGAACGACCAGGCGCAGCAAGACCAGCAAGCGCCGCCGGATCAAGCCGCCGCCCCCGGACAGGAAAATCAGCCAGCCGCGCCGACGCAACAGATCCCGCCCATGCGCCCCGCGAATCTGCCTGAGACTTTGACCATACCCGCGGGCACCGTGATCCAAATACGTACCTCTGACTGGCTTTCCAGCGATCACAACAAAAAAGGCGATGAATTCACGGCGACGCTGGCTCAGCCGATCGTTGCGGACGGCTGGGTGGTGATGCGCCGAAATCAGAATCTCGTGGGCCAAGTAACCGATGCGGTGAGAGCCGGACGCGTGAAGGGCGTTTCAAAACTGCAATTGGAACTGAGCCGCTTGACGCTGGTTGACGGGCAGCTCGTGCCAGTTCAGTCCACGCTGCTGAATGCTTCCGCGGGGACATCCAACGGCCGCGACGCCGCGGCAATCGGCCTGACCACTGGAACTGGCGCCGCGATCGGCGCTGCAGCAGCGGGCGGTCCGGGCGCTGCGATTGGCGCCGGGGCCGGATTTGTAGCTAGCGTTGCCGGAGTGTTGTTGACGCGTGGTAAGCCGACGATTATTCCTCCGGAAGATACGCTGACCTTCCGGCTGGAAAATCCGGTGACGATTTCCACGGTTCGCAGCAACGTGGCTTTCCGGCCGGTTACCGCGCAGGACTACGCTCCAGAGAAGAAGTCTGCCGCACGGCCGCGCTTGGTGCGTCCGTATCCGGCCCCCTACGGATATTATGCGTATCCTTACGGGCCGTATCCACCGGTGGCGTACTACGGCGGATACTACGGCAGTTGGGGATGGTAGGAATTTAGCCGCCAAGCAAACGTGCTTCGATGGGGACTCGCGTGGTGGGTCCCCATTTTTATTTTAGGCGACGGCAAATCGTTATCTCGCCCGAACGCGCTTTCACGTTCCTGTAACAATTGGCGCGCGCTGCCCGCAATTTTGCAGCAACTCGCCCGCGCCGTGTCGCTGAATTCCATTGACATCGCTACGTGTGCTTGTTAATTTTCGATGCGCTAGTTTTTTCGACTCGATTCAGCGGAGGCACCGCAGCTCGGTACTGCTCATGGCGTTCGTCGCGAAGAAAATTTTCCTCACCAAGGGAGTCGGTAAACACCGCGAGCGCCTATCCAGCTTTGAGCTGGCGCTGCGGAACGCCGGAATCGCCGCCTGCAACATTGTCCGCGTCTCCTCGATTTTTCCGCCTTACTGCAAGCTGATCTCGCGCAGCGAAGGACTGAAGCACATCAAGCCGGGGCAAGTCGCGTTTACGGTGATCAGCGAGAACCAGACGCGCGAACCACACCGGCTGATCGCTGCCGGAGTGGGCTTGGCGTTGCCGGCGGACAAATCCATGTTCGGATACTTGTCTGAACATCACTCATTCGGCGAAAGCGAAGAAATTGCCGGAGAATATACCGAGGAGCTCGCCGCGGAAATGCTGGCGACCACCCTGAACGTGGAATTCGATCCCGATCTGTCCTGGGACGAGAAAAAAGAAGTGTACCGCATCTCCAACAAGATCGTGCGTACCATGAACATCACGCAGTCCGCGGTCGGCGATAAGCGCGGCTTGTGGACCACCGTCCTCGCCGCAGCAATTCTGATCGGCGAAGACGATTAATTAGTCGGCGCTTTTATTCCAAAACAGCCACTTCCCACGTTTTTGGTGAATCTATTTTTGCGCCCGCTGGCCAGTAATTCGTTTTTTGATCTGCCTTGCCGCTAGCATCCGTCACGTCGAACGCTAATCCGATCTTCATACCCGGCGCATACCCCACGCCCAGCTTCGCGAACGAAATTTTCACTTCGATGATTGCGGTTTGGGCGTCGGGCGGATTGTTTCCGTCCCAGCCCGCCTTGCGGCGAGAGCACTGAGACTTGCCGTTCTTTTCATAAACGTTCGGAGCGCCGTTTCCCTCGCACAAGTTATTCGAAACGTGCAGCCACCACTGGCCTTTTTGCCATGCGGCCGATTTCACGTTGTGCGGATCGAGCAAGATCTCCGGAAACAGGCGTCTACCGGCGTGCGTGACTCCCTCAAAATCGAAATACAGGTTCTCGGCGTCGTGTTTGGCGAAGACGCGCACGTTCCATCCGGGAGCCACCGCAAATTCCGTCATGGAAGCGTCTTCCCACTCCCCGGCCGATTTGACGCCATCCACAGCGACTGCCCGCCCTCTGGGAATGTGGATTTCTGTGGAGCCAGGCGGCGCGGGAACAGCAAAAACGCGATTGCGAGGAAAAAAAGCGCAGAACAGAATCAACGATACGCAGGCGCAGCTCGCGCAAGCGATCCTCCTCACGAAAGCGCGATGCGACTGCAAGAAGTCACTTCCGGCGCGCGGGCGAGCATGCGCTTCGCGGATTTCGCGCCGCGGTGCGTATATCCGAGCCGTTCCAGCACCGCGCCAACGATCAGCGGCAACGCCACCGTGGCATCGTCAAGAACCTCAGCGAAACGCCCGCCTTCTTCCAGCGGGACAAATTTCCCCCACGAGACGGCCTCGGTGTAAGTGCTGCCCGAGAGTCCGCCCCAATTGACCGGCTCGGGACAGATGCGCAGGCCATAGTTGTAACGCTTGAGCGGAATTTTCTCGTATCCGCGGCGCGCCAACAACTCCGCGTACACGCCAAATTGCTGCGCCCAGTTGCGCGGCACGCCTCCGCCAATCGTGAGGATGCCCATGCGTTTGGTAGCCAGCATCGTGGTCGCGTAATGCTCGAAATCCAGGAAGGGATCAAAGCGCAGCGGTGCCTTCCCTTCTGCCTTGCGCTGGCGCTGGTACAACGCAAAATCAATTCCCAACTCCGAATCCGTGAACGCCGGAACAAAAACCGGCACGTTGTGTTCGATGCACGATTTCAAAATGCCGCGGCCCTTCGCGTGACGGACCAGATATTCGCCGATGCGTTGATTCAATTTCCAGCTGGAAACGACTTCGTTGTCCGGCCAGCGCTGCAGCACATGGTCCACCACTACTTCCACGGCGTCCAGATTTACTTCCGGTTCCAGCGAATCGTAGACGCGATTGTAGCCGGCCAGAAAAAGCTCGTTGTCGTCCATCTTGGGGTCGTAGCGGAAATGCGAGCGGCCGGTAGCTTCCACGAGCCCGTGCGCCATCAGCGCCCCGGTGGAAACGATCGCCTTCACAATCCCCGATTCCACCAGGTCGCAGAAAACCAATCCCATTTTCCCCACGGTCAGCGCGCCAGAGAGCGTCATCACGATGAAACAATCTTTATCGCGCGCCATCGCCTCCAGCACGTCCGCAGCGTCGCCGATCTGCCGCGCGGTGTAGGCCGTCTGGCCCATCGCGCGCACCATGTCGTCAATCGTGTGAATGCGCGAAAGGTCCAGCGGAAAAATCGGAGTGAGGCGGTCCTCCACCGGATCGTGCAGGATTCGTCCGGTCGCGCCCTTTTTCTTTGCCATTCAGCGTCCTCGCAGGTAATGTATGTCTCCCAAGAGGCCCGGGAGCACGGAATCGCGCGTGCGCGCGCATCATTGATATTACAAATGCGCGCGCGGCGAAAGAACAATTTCAATTTCATGCCAGGAGTTTGAACCGACCATGTCCCGCTACACGCCCATGCCGCCGCAGAATTTCGGCGGACTCCCCGAGGAACATTCCGCATACGAAACGGCGCGCGCCGTGATTTTTCCGGTACCACTGGAGCGCACCGCTACATACGAGCGCGGCACACGCAATGGTCCTGCGGCAATTCTGGAAGCCAGCCGCCACATGGAACTTTACGACGAGGAACTGGAACTTGATCCCAGCCGCGAAATCGGCATCGCCACCTGGCCGCCGATTGATACGCAGGACGGCACGTTTGAGGAAGTGCTGCGCGAGCTTTTTACCGCGCAACTGGAATTGCTCGATGCCGGAAAATTTCCCGTCGCGCTGGGCGGCGAACATTCCCTCACTCCTCCGCTGGTTTCCGCCACGCTCAAGAAATTCAAAGACCTTTGCGTCCTGCACATCGGCGCGCACGCGGAAATGCGCAACGAGTATCAGGGAAATCCCGGAAGCCACGTCTGCACTATGCGCCGAGTGGTGGAGATGTGCCCCGCAGTGCAGGTGGGCGTGCGCTCACTTTCGGAGGAAGAATCGAAAGCCATTCCGAAGCTACAGACGAAAGTGTACTGGGCGAAAGATATCGTGCGCGCGCCGGTGAAGGCCTGGATCGCCAAAGTGCTGGAAGATCTGGGGCCGCACGTGTACCTCACGGTGAACGTGGACGGATTTGATTCTTCGATCGTCTCCGCGACTGGAGCGCCGGAGCCGGGCGGGCTGGATTGGTACCAGGTGACGTCGCTGGTTCGCGCCGTCGCCGACCACAAAAAAATCGTAGCGATGGATGTGGCCGAGCTTTCGCCGCGGCCGCGCGATCACGCTTCGGATTTTCTGGCGGCCAAACTTATTTACAAGACGCTGGGGTATATTTTCTGTCAAGCATAGTTTCAGGAGGCCGCATGGCTAGCTTTGCGATCGCAGCAATACTTCAGCAACTTCCCACCACGGAGCACGGCTGGGTCGTTTACGTCGAAACCCACGGCATCTTCTGGTGGATTCTCATCGGCCTCATCGCTGGATGGCTCGCCGGCACCATCGCCCGCGGCCGCGGCTTCGGCTGCATCACCGACGTTATTCTGGGTCTCATCGGCGCGGTAATCGGCGGCTGGATTTTCACGCGCCTGGGTATCGTCACGTTTGGGTTCTTTGGCAGCCTCGCCGCCGCGACGGTCGGCGCGGTCCTGCTCGTAGCGGTCGCGCGCATCTTTGCCGGCGGCAGATCGGACTAGCACCTCAACGCGCCGCACCGGGAAACCCTTGCGGCACTCCTCTTCCATTCCGTTATTCCTTGAAAACCACTCGAGGTCCGCTTGTCTGATGAACCTCGAGCGCGACATCTACTTCCACGCGGTCGGCTATCTTGATGAATGGGATACCGCTGTTCATGCCAAATTCCTTCCGGTCAAACGCCATGGAGCCCTTAATTTGGCCGTTGCCTGTTCCCTTTTTCGTGGGATCAAGCGTTAGCGTCAGCGTCTCCGGTTTGGACACGCCCCGGATTGTGAAAGTACCTTGCACATCGAAGGTAATCGGACTGGTCTGCACAATCTTGTTAGAGTGAAACGTGATGTACGGATCATCCTTGGCGTTGAAGAAGTCTTTGCTCTTCAATTTTCCGTCTTTCATGTCGCTTCCGGTGCTGACGGAGTCTGCACTAATTTTGACGTCGAGTACGGCGGACTCGGCGGCGGGAGACGCAAAGGTCAGTGTGGCGTCCCACTTGTTGAACTTGCCGTCAATGGCGACCGAGGCCTTGACGAAGAATTTCACGTCGCTTAGTTCCGGCTTAACGGTAAAGACCGGGATCTGGTTCTGGGCGCGGCTTACGGTCGGAAGCAAGATGGAAACCAATAGGCACAACACTGCCAATCGCACGGAATTCCTCCTCGATAGAAAGGACAACACATCACCCCAATGCTTTCACATGAGGTTCTCGACCGCAATTGTCAGAAATTACAGGAACGAGGTTTGGCAAGCGCCGTTATCGGAAACTGCCCCACGCCCCATTTTTGCTCCCACTCCGTACCCGCCGTCTGGGTGTGATACGATAACCGCGAACAAAGATCGAACTCTTTCGTGCATCGGCTTCATTGCGGGACTGCTTTCGCTGCGTGCAACCCCCTTGGGCGAGCTGGACGAACAAATCGGACACACAAATTGAGCCAACCATCACTATGGGCCATTCCGCTGGGCGGGCTGGGCGAGTTCGGCATGAACATGCTCGCTCTGCGCACCGGCGACGACATCATCGTAATTGACGCCGGCCTGATGTTCCCCGAGCAAGAACTTCTCGGCGTGGACATCGTCATCCCGGACATCACTTACCTGAAGCAAAATAAACGCATGGTGCGCGCCATCATCCTGACGCACGCGCACGAAGATCACATCGGCGCCATTCCCTATATTCTGCCCGAGATAAACGTTCCAATTTACGGCACGGAATTTACGCTGGCCATCGTCCGCAAGAAGCTCGAAGAACACGCGCTGCTGGATAAGGCGAAACTCCACGAGGTGAAAGCCGGGCAAACCACGGTCCTCGGTCCATTCTCCATCGAATATTTGCACGTCACGCACAGCACCATTGATTGCGTCGCGTTAGCCGTGCGCACTCCCGTAGGAGTGATCATCCATACCGGCGATTTCAAGATTGACCACACTCCAGTGGACGACAAGCCCTTCGACATGCACGCGTTCGCGCGCTACGGGCAGGAAGGCGTCCTCGCGTTATTCAGCGACAGCACCAACGTGGAGCGCCCGGGGTTCACGCCTTCGGAACGCGCCGTGGTGGTGCGCCTGGAAGAATTAATGCGTGCCGCGCCCGCTAAAGTTCTCGTTTCCTGCTTTGCCAGCTCCGTGCATCGCGTGCAGCAGGTAATTGATATCGCCCGCATGGTGGGCCGCAAGATCGGGTTCGTCGGCCGCAGCATGGTGGACAACGTGGAAATCGCGCACGGCCTCGGCAAGTTGCGCGTCCCCGATGGCAGCGTGGTGCGCCCGCAGGATATTCGCACGTTCGATCCGCAAAAATTGGTGGTGCTCGCCAGCGGCACGCAGGCGGAGCCGATGTCCGCACTCTCCCGCATCGCCGTGGACAATCATCGCCTGCTCAGCATCGCCGAAAACGACACGGTAATACTTTCTTCGCGCATTATTCCCGGCAACGAAAAAGCCATCTTCCGCATGATTGACCATTTCTTTCGCCGCCGCGTGCTGGTCTATTACGAAGGTGGGCGCTCGGCTCCGATTCACGTTTCTGGACACGCCAGCCAGGAAGAAATGAAAATCCTGCTGCAACTGGTTCGCCCGAAATATTTCGTCCCGATTCACGGCGAATACCGCCAACTCTTCCGCCATTCCGCGCTCGCGGAACAATTAGGCGCAGTCGGCGGCCAGATTTTCCTGCTGGAGAGCGGCCAGCCGGTGGAATTCACCGCTGACGGTGGCGCGCACCGTCGCGAGCCCGTCACTGCCGGACGCGTGCTGGTGGATTCCGGCTCTCTCGAAGAAATCGAAGAGGTAGTGATCCGCGATCGCCGCCATTTATCCGAGGACGGGGTGGTAGTCCCCATCATGGTCATCAATAAGCACACCGGACGCATGGAGACCGCCCCCGAAATCGTCACGCGCGGCTTCCTGCCCTCGGAAGACGGCGCCGAAATCCTCACTCAGGCTCGCGAAATCATCCTGCGCACCATCGAGCTATCCACGCAGGAAGAAAAAACCGACTGGAGCGTAATCAAGGAAAAAGTTCGCCAGGATTTGAAGCGCTTCCTCAACAAGCAGACGGCCAAGCGCCCGTTGATTCTGCCGGTGATCCTGGAAGTCTGAAGTTCGTTGCACAGGTCAGTGCGCCGGAAGGGCGGGGCTTCAGCCCCGCCGTCAGAGTGCGCAAAAGAAGGGGCTTTAGCCCCTGAAGCCGCGCGTTTCGATCGCACTTCAACAATTAGGAGCTCGCTTCCAAACCTCGCTGTGAACATCACTTTCAGAAATTTCAAGCCCGAGGATTTCGACACGCTGTACGAAATCGATCAGGCCTGCTACGAACCGGAGGTCGCCTACTCCCAGCGCGAGCTGCGTGCGTACTTGCGCTTCAGCGGTTCGGACTGCCTGGTGGCCGAAGCCGAAAACCAGATTGCCGGATTCTGCATCAGCGCGCGGCGTGACGAAAGCGGCTACATCGTCACCATTGACGTGCTGCCGGAATTTCGCCGCCACCACGTGGGCTCACAGCTCCTCAACGAAATCGAGCGACGCCTGGCCGCGAACGGTGTTCGCGAAGTAGCGCTGGAAACGGCAACAGACAACGAATCCGCGGTTGCCTTCTGGACCAAGCATGGATATCGTAATCGCGGTATCAAAAAAGACTATTATCCCGGCGGACGCGATGCGTTCGCCATGCTAAAGCTGCTGCGCTGATGCTTATCTGCGCCGCTACAGTGCCGATTTTGTGTCCGTTCGATCGGCTCTTGCGCGTCGCACTGC
This sequence comes from uncultured Acidobacteriota bacterium, assembly GCA_963742475.1. GTDB lineage: Bacteria > Acidobacteriota > Terriglobia > Acidiferrales > UBA7541 > Palsa-295. The sequence continues at coordinate 318,793 of CAVULY010000004.1, forward strand.
GGCGCTCGTGCATCGCAGCCTTTTGCACGCATTCAGCGCCAATGAAGGCGAGGTATCCACGATGTGGTTTTTGCACGTAATCCTGCTGGCGATTGTGCAGGGCCTGGCGGAATTGTTGCCCATTTCCAGCTCGGCGCACGTGATCGTCGCCGAACGCCTGCTGGGCATGGACCCAACTTCACCTGCCATGACGTTGCTGCTGGTGATGCTGCATTCCGGGACGATGCTTGCCGTAATCGTCTATTTCTGGGCACGCTGGCAGCGTGCTTTCTTTGCCAACGCCACTGACTTCAAACAATTTGTTGTGGCGTTGATTGTGGCTACGGCGCTGACCGGAATCATCGGCTACGGCCTGATCGAAGCGATCGAAAAATTCGCATTCCCAGGCCGGCCGCACGCCTGGGTGGAAGAACTCCTATTCGGCCGCCTCGACCTGATTGCCATCGCTCTTGCCGCCGTCGGCATCCTGATTTTGATCGCTGGCCTGATCGAAAAACGAACCGCGACTCTGCCAACGTCCGCAACGCAAGTGAACAATCAGCAGGCAGTTTGGATCGGCGCGATACAAGGCCTGTGCCTGCCCTTTCGCGGCTTCTCCCGCTCGGGCGCGACCATCTCTACTGGCATGCTCGCGGGCTTACAGAAAGCGCGCGCCGAAGATTTCAGTTTCGCGCTGGCGGTGATTCTTACTCCTCCTGCGATTGCGCGCGAAGTCTGGCGGCTGCATCAGGCGCAGCACGCCGGAATCGTCGCGGCGAACTTAGTGCCAGGCTTGGTCGGCGCGCTGTTCGCGTTTCTAGCCGGCTTGCTGGCTTTGAAATGGCTCAGCCGCTGGCTGGAAACCGGACGCTGGTATCTATTCGGGATCTATTGCCTGGTTGCGGCCATAGCCGTCGCGTTTCTATTCCACGCAGGCTACTAAGTCGCAGGTCCGGCGGGCGGCGCGCTGTGCGTCACGAAATTCGCGCGCCGGATCGCCAGAGCGGCGCCGGCACAAACCCGCCAGCCCGCGTCTTTTGCCCCTGTTGTCTGCGCGGCACGCCCGCAAGAAATTTTTATTTTCGCCCGCGCGCTTTGGTATAGTCATTTTGTTGCTCGCGTTCCTCCACCTGGGTTTTGCGCGTTAGCGCCGGCGCACTCCAGGGTTTCTACGCGGCGGCCTTCCCCTATTTGTGCCCAGTCGTTGCTGACTAGCCTGAGGACGCCCCACAGCGGCATCCTTCGGCGCCCTGTTGCCGCCACGTCACGCGCTTTGGCCGTATCATCCGGCCCGCAACCGACGCCGCGCCCATGGGAAAAAAGGGGAAATCGTCGTGCGGATCCTTACACCTACTGAAAATAAACGCTTCAACGAGCTGATCGGCTTCGTCGGGCTCAGCCTCGCGATCCTGCTCGCTCTCAGCCTGCTTTCGTACTCTCCGCGCGATGCTTCGTTCAACGTCTCCGCGCCGCCGCCCGGCGCAGGCCCTGCGCGCAATTGGATTGGGCCGGTCGGAGCGCACCTCGCCGACCTCTTTTTTCAGTCCTGCGGCTTTGCGGCGTTTCTGTTTCCGGTAGGGATGTTCCTGGTAGCAATGAAGTGGTTCCGCAGCCAGTTGCTCGAAGCACCCGTGGCCAAACTGATCGGCTTTACGATGCTGCTCGCTTCGTTCTCTTCGGAAATGGTGCTGCTGCACGCGCCTGAAGTCCGCAGCGCCCTTCCCGCTGGCGGAATGCTAGGGACGATCCTCGCGGAATCTTTGCGCGCGGCTTTCAATCCATTGGGCGCGAACCTGGTTTCGATTGCCACCTTGCTGACTGCACTTTTTCTCACCACCAGTTTTTCCTTCCGTGCGGCCCTCGCATGGATGAAGAAACCGATGGCCAATGATGGCTACCTGGGCCAGCTCTGGGCGCGCGTGCAGGATTGGCGCGAGGCCCGCGAATCCGATCGCCTGCGCAAGCGCGTGGAAGAAATCAAGATCGCCGGACGTCCGCCCGTTCCGCGGCAGCGCGTCTCAACCAAGGAACTCGCTGAAGACGAGGAAGAAGAAGAGCGCGAAGCCGAAGAAGCGCGCAACGACGCCCGCCGCGCCCCCACGGTCATCAAATTCCACGAAAACGAATCCGTGGCGCTGCCGCCCGCGAAGAAAAAATCCGCCGAACCAAAAATCGCGACCGGCAAGACCACTTACAAGTTGCCTTCGCCCTCGCTGCTCTCCAACGCCGAGCGCGGCGAGAAGATGGACGAAAACGAACTGAAAGAGCGCGCCCACGCCATCGAATCCAAGTGCATGGAATTCGACGTGGGCGGACACATCACCCAGATCAATCCCGGGCCGGTCGTCACCACTTTCGAATTCAAGCCCGAGGCCGGCATCAAATACAGTCGCATCACCAACCTGAGCGACGACCTCTGCCTCGCGCTGCAAGCCGAATCCATCTTGATCGAACGCATTCCCGGCAAATCCACGGTCGGCATCGAAGTCCCGAACGTTCACCGCGAAACCATTGCGCTGCGCGACGTGGTCGAGTCGCCGGAATTCAGTCATTCGCCGTCGAAGCTCAGCCTGCCATTCGGCAAGGACCTGATCGGCCGCATACGCGCCGGCGATTTGACCCAGATGCCGCACTTGCTCATCGCCGGTTCCACCGGCACCGGCAAGAGCGTGTTCATCAATTCCCTGCTGATGGGCATGCTGTTCAAAGCCACGCCGGACGAGCTGAAGCTGGTGCTGATTGATCCGAAGCAGGTGGAGCTGGGACTCTACGCGGACATTCCGCACTTGCTTGCGCCCGTCGTCACCGACCCGAAAGTCGCGGCCAACGTGATGCGCAACGCCACGCGCGAAATGGAACGCCGCCTGAAGCTGCTGGCATCCCGCGGCGTGCGCAATATCGAGCAGTACAATCGCTCGTTCGAGAAAGGTCAATCGCTTTCGCTCTTCGACGGCGCCGAGGAAGAAGAACACAAGCCGCTTCCCTACCTGGTGATCGTGGTGGACGAACTGGCCGACTTGATGATGGTGGATACCAACGGCGTAGAAGAATCCATCACGCGCCTGGCGCAGATGGCTCGCGCGGTAGGCATCCATCTGATCCTCGCAACGCAGCGGCCTTCCGTGGACGTCATCACCGGATTGATCAAAGCCAATTTCCCCGCGCGCATTTCTTTCCGCGTGGCCAGCAAAGTGGATTCGCGCACCATTCTCGACGCCAACGGCTCGGAATCCCTGCTCGGCAAAGGCGACATGCTGTATCTGCCGGCCGGCTCTTCCCGGCTGCATCGCATTCACGGCCCCTACGTGCACGAGCGCGAAGTGGAAGCCGTCTGCGATTTCTGGCGCGAACAAGCCCAGGCGATTTACAACGAAGAGCTGCTGAAGCCGCCGAAGGAAAAAGATGAAAACGCCGCGGGAGGCTCCTCCGCCGGAGCCGACGGCGGCGAGGAAGTGGACGACGATCTCTACCAGGACGCAGTCCGCGTGGTCTGCGAAATGGGCCGCGCCTCCACCTCCACGCTGCAGCGACGACTACGCGTCGGCTACGGCCGCGCCGCGCGGCTGATCGACCTAATGGAAAAAGACGGCATCGTCGGCCCCGCGGACGGCTCGAAAGCTCGTGAAGTCCTCAAAGGCCGCAATTGGATGAAGGAGTACGACGACTCCGTGAAGTAACTCAGCTCGCGCGGCACTGCACAAATCAGCTGATGCAGTTGTAGCGGCCATTTTTAGGTGAGCGCCATTGAATTTGCTTTTGAATTTGTAGCGGCCGGTTCAGTTTTATCGAACCGGGCACGCCTTTGCTCCAGGTTTTCTCTGCGCCCTCAGCGCCGCTGCGGTAGAAGCTTCCTCTTTCCACTCACTTTTACTTTTAACTCTTAACTTTCAACTGTTAACCACGTCTTTCTCCAATTTCCCTCCGCCTTTCCTCCGTGTTCTCTGTGTAAATCTTTTGAATTCCGCTGCCACACCCACCCTCACCAGTCACAAATTTCCATCCCACCAAACCCCGTTTTCGTTTGTCAGCCCGCCGAATTTTCCGTAGAATCATTTGATGCACCGGTGCCGAGGTAGCTCACCGGTAGAGCGCGGCCCTGAAAAGGCCGGCGTAGCCAGTCCGATTCTGGCCCTCGGCACCATTCACTTCCCGCTCTGAAATCCTCGCCAGCCCCAAACGCATGTCGCCAATCCGCGCCACACATGTAAAATGCCTGCGCTCGAATAACGTCCCAGTCGAGCGGCCCAGGGGGAATCGTGAATAGACGCGTGCTGTTGGCTGTCGCTCTTTGGTTTTGCTGCGCGAACGTGGCCTCCGCGCAAGCGGCTGCGCCAGGCACCGCATCGCCACACGTCACCGCCATTAAAGCCGGGCGCCTGGTGGACGTGGACGCCGGATCCGAACTGCGCAATCAGGTGATCCTCATCCGCGACAATCGCATCACGGCTGTCGGCGAAGCGCTCGAAATTCCCGCAGGCGCCACCGTGATTGATCTCTCGACGATGACCGTCCTGCCCGGCCTCATTGACTGCCACACGCATCTGGCCGATGGCGCGCGCGACCCCAGCGGCGATCCGCTCACATATCTAAAGCGCACCGCCGCCGAAGTAGCACTGGAATCCGTCCCCAACGCCCGCCTGACTCTAGAATCCGGCTTCACGACAGTCCGCGACGTAGGCGTCTACCGCGCGCTCACAGACGTAGCTCTAAGAGACGCCATCGCCCGCGGCGACATCCCCGGCCCGCGCATGTACGTAGCAGGCGCCTACGTCACCATTACCGGAGGCGCAGGCGCGCTCACCGGCGCCGCACCAGACATTCAACTCCCCTGGGACCTGCGCTACGGCCAGGCTGACAGCCCCTGGGAAGTTCGCGCAGTAATCCGCAAACTAGCCAACAACGGCGCGGACCACATCAAAATCCTCTCCTCCGGTGCGGTCCTGGAACACGGCAGCAATCCCAACTCCCAGGAATTCACCATGGAAGAACTGCGCGCCGCCGTCGAAGAAGCCGCCGCGTTCGGTCTGCGCGTCGAAGCCCACGCCCACTCAACCCAAGGCATCAAGAACGCGATCCTCGCAGGCGTAGCCTCCGTCGAACACGCCAGCATGATTGACGACGAAGGCATAGCCCTGGCCAAACAGCACGGCACCTACCTCGACATGGACATTTACGACGAGGAATGTATCGAAGATGAAGCCCGCCACGGCGCCATACCCGCCGACTTCGTGCAACACGACGCCGACCTGGGCCGTATTCAGCGCGACAACTTCCGCAAAGCCGTCGCAGCCGGCGCGAAAATGTCCTTCGGCACAGACGCCGGCGTCTGCCCCTACGGCATCGCCGCCCGTCAATTCGCCTTCATGGTGAAATATGGCATGACGCCGCTGCAAGCAATCCAAGCCGCCACCAAAAACGCCGCCGATCTGCTCGGCCACAGCGACGTCCTCGGCTCGATCAAGCCAGGAAAGTATGCCGACATAATCGCCGTGAAAGCCGATCCGCTACAGGACATCAGCGCGCTGGAAAACGTCAGCTTCGTGATGAAAGACGGGAAAGTGTACAAGCGCGAGTGACCTAAAGTCTTATCGAACGTCGCAGTGTGTTAGGGCAGCGCCGCCAGCAGCTTGTTGATGCGATCGCCAAACGCGGTGCCAAACGTGGCCTGCTTATGCGGGTCCCCGAGATAGGGATCAACAAATGGGCCAGTCTTATCCAGAATCAAGCGGTCGCCCCAACCGATCAATCCAAAAAGGCGTATCAACTCTTTCGTGGCCGAGCCCAACGGCACGATGTAATTGGGCTGCAAGGAATATTGCACCCGCTTCAGCGCCGTGGGCGCCAGCCGTCGCAGCGCGGCGTGCAATTCTCCTTCCGATTCAAACGGGCACTCCACTCCGTAGCTGAGAAAAAATCCGCGGCGGCGAAATTCGCTCAGCGCTGAATCCTCCTGCGAGGCCGAAGTAGCCGACGAGCCTGTCGCCTTCACCAGCTCGTCGAAATACATGCGCGAAGCCAGCGAACGCGCCGAGCGATCCGGGGCCGCACGGTAGAAATAGTCCTCCGTTTTCGTGGGCGGCGCGGAATCCAGGAACAACACCTTGATTTGCGTGGGCCGGTATCGGCCCGCTAGCTCGATACGTTCGGCGCGGCTCTGTATGTGCGCTTCATCGGTGCGAGTGCCGCAGCCTTCACAAACGGGCATGCCTGTCCCTCCGGGCAGTGGTAGTTCTGGTGCAAGAGGATGGCACGGAGAAGCAAATCGGGCAAGCCCGTCGCGCAGAGGATGTACAACGGCTTTCGCCTCATATCGGGTTCACATTAATCTCGAATGTCGCCAATTACGATCGACCTTCAGGGCGACGCCTCGATCAACTAGCAGTGCTCAGGCGAGACTGCGACGGCAGATTCAAAATCTTCGACTCAGGCAGGCCGTGGTGGCGAACCCCGCGATGCCGCTCCAGGAAATGCTTCTGCGCCCGGCGTCCCCACGAGCGTACAAAATAATAATTCAGCGTTCCACCGATGCCCGAACTCAGCAGCGGGATCAGCCTGCCGGACCATTTTTCCGCGACCTCCGCGCCCACGCGCACCGCGATGCGGTCAATAATCCGCGGCACGATTTTTTCCATCGCTTGTTTCTCGATGAATTCGCGCCCCAGGTCCAGCCCAGCGGCGCTGGCCGCGGCCAGCCAAAGTTCGCTGACTTCTTCGTCCGTCTTGTACTCGAAACCGTAAATCAGGCTCAGTTTCTGCAGCATGCGAATCGTGATGGCCGAAAGGATTCCGGCGTCAGGCAAAATCGTCAGCATGCCGCCCAGGCCCAGTCCCGCGCCTTCCAGCGCGGCCGTGCGCATGGAGGATTTCACCACACGCGCCGCGTAATGGTTCACCAGATTTTCTTCGACGAAAAACATGTCCGACCAGGTATGAATCGGCAACCGGTGCGCCCTGCGGAATTGCTGCAGGAACTTTCTGCGGGTCTACTTGCACGCCATGATATGCGCGGCGGAATCCCGCGCGGATAGACGCCTGGAAAACGTTGGAAACCAATGTGGATTTGGGTCGTCTCGGCATCTTGGTTAGATGCGCCGGAATGATCATTCGAATACCGCCAATCTATCCCGTGCGCTGCTTGCAGGATAGCAGGAATCCGCGCTCCCGGCGTCGAATCATCTCGGCGCCATGATCCGCCAGGCAGGCGCTGCCCTCGACGTGCGCGGCCTTGACAATTTGGCCTATACTCCGCGCCCATGACAGCGATTCATCGCGCCACGTTCGCCTTGCTCTCCCTATCACTCGCGTTCGCAAACTCCTGCCGCGCCCAGAATCACGTCGCCAAGGGCGATGGCTACGTTGCATACACACGCCCCGCGAGGGCTCCGCGCACCCGCGCAAGCGCCAAGCTACGTAGGGCTACTTCTCGGCGGACACGGCGACGTGGACGAGGGCACGCGCGCCCTGTGTGCACATTCGGGAGGCGGCGACGTCGTGGTCTTGCGCGCCTCCGGCACAGACGATTACAACGGCGAGTTCCACCAGTTGTGTCCCGGCAACAGCGTCACCACCGTGGTGATCTCCACTCGCGACGGCGCCGCCGCACCCTTCGTCGCGCAAAAGATCCACGATGCGCACGCGATCTTTATCGCCGGCGGCGATCAGTCCAACTACGTCCGGTTCTGGACCGGCAATCCCGTGCAGACCGAAATCAATCAGGCCGTCGCGCGCGGCGTGCCGCTAGGCGGAATCAGTGCGGGACTTGCCGTGCAGGGGCAGTTCGTCGTTCGCCTCAATAATTGACACCGTAACCAGCAAAGAGGCGCTCGCCAATCCGTACAGCCCGTTCGTCACGTTGAGCCGCGACTTCCTCGACATCCCCGTTCTCCGCGGAATCATCACCGACAGCCATTTCTCGCAGCGTGAGCGCATGGGGCGCTCGATCGTATTTCTTGCGCGCATCGTGCAGGACGGCTGGGCCAGCTCAGTTCACGGCATCGGCATCGACGAGACTACAGCCGTGATTGTGGACTCGGACGGAAAGAGCCGCGTGGTGGGAAAGGGCGCAGCGTATTTCATGACGCTGGATCATAGGCCGGAAATCTGCGCCTACAACTCGCCGCTCACGGTCCGCGGCGTAGAAGTCGTGAAAGTCGAAGCCGGGCCCAACGCCACCTTCGATTTGAAGTCCTGGACCGGCCCGACCGGAAAGAAGTTCGAAGTAAACGTCGTGAATGGAAAAATGACCCGCTCAGACCAACCGTAGAATTCGTAGTTTGCAGTCGTCGCTCGCGCTGGTCGCTTTCCAGCTTGCGTTATCAGGTCCGTTCGGCTCTGGTGTCTCTGCTAAGCCCGGAGCGATTTTGTTCCGCTCACGAACGGGCTCCCGCGCTCGTAAAAACGCAGCAGCCGGTGCGCCTCCTTGCTGATTCCAATCCGCACGCTCGTGCCAATGCGTCCCCTGCGGCGCACCTCTTCGCCCAGCCACAACTCGCCCACCAGCACACAAATCCGCTCCGTCAAGCCGCCGCGAAATTCCAAACGCTTCCGCCAGACGTCCCGGACCCCGCGCGAGATCCAGCAGGCGTTCCGTACCACGATAGCGCTTCATTTGCTCGATACCCTCGAGTGGCTCAATCGCGCGCAGCAATACTCCTTCTCCAATTCCCTCGCGCTGGCCGGAAATGTTGAGCATGAAATGATTGCCGTAAATGAAATACACATAGACGTGCCCGCGCTCGAGAAACAACGTGCGGTTCCGCGCTGTCAATCCGCGAAAAGCGTGCGACGCCGCGTCGCCGGTCACGTACGCTTCGGTTTCCACGATCCGGCCTGCCAGTCGCACGCGCGGCAAATCATGCACCAGCGTCTTGCCAATCAGGTATCGCGCCATCTTTACAGTCTGAATCGGCAGGTGCTCACGATTCAAACGCTGGATCTGCAATCGCTCGTTCGTCATCGTCGCACTCGTTTCTATCACACCAATATTTTCCGGGATAGCTCCAGCGCGCCCAAGTTCACCGTCGCGGGACTCGCAAGCCCTGGGGACGTCTTCCCAGGCGTGATTGACTTGCTGCCCGCGCCAGCCTAAAATTCCCGCGTTCAAGCCGCGTCTCGACCGGCCCCCACCACTCCCGGGAGGAGCACCGTGGAAGATTGGCAGTACGCACAGGCAGACCGCACCGAAGAATTAGCCCAGCATCATCATTTTTCGATGACCAAGCACCAAAACGGGCGTGAAATTCCCTTCTCCATTACGGTGAAGGAGTATGCGGTCGCTCCCAAGGGACAGCATCTGCGCTTCTTCGCGCAGGCCGATAAGTCCGTCAACCAGGGCGCTGCGGGCTTCGTGCCATCCGGTTGGGGCGATTCGGTCTTGAAAGCGCTCGCCGATTGCATGCGGCTGATTCGTCAATTTCCATTTGAAGAGTAACGTGCGCACCAGCCGCGTCCCGGTCGTTTCGTTTCGGCCGTCTCGCAACAAAGACGCGCCGTCGGCAATTGAACATGCCGTGAATTCGGAATCTCATTCCGCGTTCCGGCTAGGAGCGAACTCACATGTTTCTGGCGAAGAAACAGATCAAACCCGGCATTTGGGTATTGGAATTGAGCGGCCGCGTGCAAATGGGCCCCGATTGCAAACGCATCGAACAGGAAGTGGAAGAACACATTCGAATTCAGGAGCATCACATCATTCTGGACATGGCTGCCGTGGACCATATTGACAGCGCAGTGATCGGCCAAATCGTGAAATCCTTCACACGCCTCAAAAAGTCCGGCGGCACTCTTCGTCTCGCCGCTTGCAACTCTATGGTCAAGGGCGTATTGACCATGACCCAGGTTCACCGCGTCATTTCTCTGTATCCTACGGCGCTGGAAGCTTCCGAAGGCCTGCCGCCCGAAAAATAATGGCGCGCACAGCAAGCATGGCTACGCGAACGAAAAAGGGGCCGCCAGTTGGGAAATCACCCGCCGATTTGCCAGCCGCATTCGCAGGACTGCGCGCTATTCTGCAACCCTACGCGGCTAAGCTCCGGGTGCGAGAAGACAGCAAGCGAAGCTACTACCTGGAAACTCATCTCGCGGGCCCCCGCGACAAGCCGCGGTCTTTCGCCGCTGCGATAATCATGAAAAACTACGTCAGCTTTCATCTGGTGGCCGTGTACTGCTTTCCGGAGCTGCTGCAGGGCATGTCTCCCGCCTTGAAAAAACATATGCAAGGTAAGGGTTGCTTCAATTTCACAGCGCCGGAAGCCGAGCTATTTCGCGAACTCGCGCGGATCACCGCAGCAGGCGCTCGAAAATTCCGCTCGCAGCAAACGCGCTAAAACTTTCGGCGATCACACCCAAATGTATATCGCTGTAAACACAGGCTTTAGGCCCATCGCCAGTGCTCCAGAGTGGCACACCTCCAACCATAAGTAAGTCTCCGGTAGTACCGCCGTCCTATTGGCAGACTTTCGCCCCCACCCTACATTGGATCAAGCAACCCTACGCGCTGCTTGTTTTCGGGAGGACGTTCATGGCGACCGCAGTCCACAGCACCCATTCCGCGGCCTACGCTCCAAGCCGGAGAAAGATGGCCCAGGAGGTGCGGCGACGCGAGCGTTTAAAGATGTCGTTGCCCGTCGAAGTGCGGCCCTTTGATGCCCGCTTCGTGGATATTGCCGACGTCGGCGAGGTCGTGGACTTCACCCGCGATGGACTCTATTTCGCCACATGCATGCCGCACTATTTCGTTAGCATGCGCTTGCTGGTCACTTTCCCCTTCGGCAAGAAAATTTCGGCGCACAAAAAATTTCTGGGCTCGATTGTCCGCATGGAAGATCGGCCCGACGGCAGCAAGGGCATCGCCGTACGATTCCTGCTCTAGCGCACGCTGAAAAAAAACCGCAACGGGGATTCCCAAACTGCCCAAAGGAACAAGTGATGCACAATTCTTCGAATCGTAAACTCGCGGACGCCATCGGAAAAGCAGTGGACGTTCTGGAAACGGAGCGCCGCTGCGCCAATCGGCACATGTTCACCGCGGCGGCCGAGGTCATCGAATTGAAATCGGGCGCGCGCTTCTGCACCCGCACCACGGACCTCGGACCCGGGCGGCTGCTTCGTTGATACCACCGTTCCCTTTCCTGCTGGCTCCAAGGTGCGAGTCACCCTGCAAAAAGGCAAGACGACCTTCCAGACTGCCGGCACCGTGGTTTATTCGCAGCTGGGCCTTGGGATGGGCATTGCCTTCGAAGAACACGATGAGCCGGAGCGCCTGGCGCTGGCCGAATGGCTCGCTGGTATTACTGGCGACCATCAGATTATTCCAGAAGTGGTGCGCATGCCCCTCGCTGGCGAGACGGAAGACGGCTCGGAATCATCCACCACTCTGGTGCGCCTGGTTCGCCTGCTGGTCGGCAAGGGAGTACTGACCGAGGCGGAAGCCAAAGCCGTACTCCACAATTCGGCTTTCTAAGCGCCCAGAAAAGGGCTTGCCGAGCTAGCCAGCCGCGCGCGTTTGGCCTGCCCCCGACCGCACGGCCTCACCGTTCGCCAGATCGCGTCAAATTGTCAGCCTAAAACATCTCCATACGCACCTTTCAACCACCGCAAAACAGTCGCTTTACGTGCCCTGAGCCGAAGGCCGCTCGCCGGCTTGGGCAGGGAGGTATTTCCTAGTCTGGGAAGATTTTGCATTGCCCTTCCCGGATCGGGAACTCTCCGGTCGATCTAACCCATTTATTTTCAATCCTCGGCGCCCTAATCCACGTGGCCATCTTCTTGCATCCATTTTTCGGGGGATACCATGGGAGAACGCAGAAAAGCTAGACGCTACGAGGTTTACCTTCCCGTACAGGTGTGTATGTCCAAGCATCGACCGCTGGAGTTTCACACCGGTCAATTGCGCGACGTTTCTCGCACCGGCATTTTCTTCCATTCCCAGGTTCCCATTGAATCCGGCACCGGCCTGGAACTAACTTTTTCGCTTCCTGCGGAGCGGGAACGTGGCACCTCGGTCTTGGTGCGCGCCAGCGCCAAGACGCTGCGCACCACGCAGCTGCCGGGCGAAGCGACCCCGCTCTACGGCGTCGCAGTAGCGATTGACCGCATCGATTTCGTGCGACCCGTCGTTTCCAGCGCGGCCTAAGCTCCGTCGCTCCGTCAGGGAACGTTATTTGACGTTCTCTCATTCGCCTGCAGCTGCCTCTCCTTCCCCGTCCCGTTAGTCGTCCCTTCCCGCGTGTTCCACCACCGATTCCCTCTCGCTTTGCGCCGCCGCGAGATTACAATCGCTCCGCGGATCACTGCTGCCACGCGCAATGTCAACTGAGACCAATTCCCGGACCGCCTTCGACCTCGAACGTAGATTGCTTCGCGCACTGTGTAGCGCATCGCCGAAGCGTTCAGAGCTTCGTGAAGAAGACGACGAGAAGACGCGGGAAGCCATTCTCACAGCGCTGCGCCGACACCAATGGCAGAATCCGGAACACCGCGTCGTTTTTGAAGCCCTCGCATTGCTGCCAGGGCGCAGCAAAAAGGAGCTCCGGGAGCAGCTTCCAGCGCAAGCCACCAGAATGGGTTTTCCAGACGTGGATTGGGACGAGTATTTTGCCCCTCGCGCTGCAGAATCTCCCCTCGAATCCCTGGTCGCGGAATTGCTGGCAGCGTCGCGCCGATGACGCGAAATTATTTCGCAGGGCCCGACAATCCGAAAGCATGCGACTGAAACTCAAATGACGCCGGAAGGTGCTCCGCGAAATATTCCCAGTCGTGGCCGCCAGGGTACAGGTGAAACTCGTGCGGGATGCCGTGCGCCGTCAGCAACTGGTGGAATTGCTCGTTGCCCTTGTTGAATCCAAACTCATCCTCGGTGCCGCAATCGAAATAAATTTGTAGCCCCGCGGGACGCGGCCCATCTTTCACGATCGTGAATGGATTCTCGCGCTCCCAGAACGCGGCGTCCACCGGCGAACCGAACGCCTTGCCCAGCACCGCGGCCACCGACGCAGCCTGCTCGCTGGAAACTTTGATGTTGGGCAACTTTTCGATCAGCGCCGGACTATGCGCGCTCACCGCCACGAACAGATTCGGATAGCGCAACGCGAATCGCAGCGCTCCATAACCTCCCATCGAAACGCCCGTGACGCCGCGCGACTTTCTTTCCGCTCGTATGCGGTAGTGGCTTTCGATGTACGGCAGAAATTCGCGTATGAAGAAATCCTCATAACGCACTTTGCCGTCGCGCGAATTGATGTAGAAGCTTCTTCCGCCGTCCGGCGCAACAATCAGAAATTCGCCGATGCGTTTCTGGTCGCGCAGGTCCTGAATCATGTTCAGCCCGCCGGAATTCAGCAGCATTTGCTCGTTGCCGCCCAGTCCGTGCAGGAAATAAAGCACCGGGTAATCCTTGGCTTTATCGGCGTCGTAGTTAGAGGGAAGAATCACGCAATACGGAACGGGATGCCCCAGAATTTTGCTCGGCGCCGAACGGCACTCTGCCCTTCCCGGCGCAGCAAACGCCGGCGCGCACGCCAGCACGGCCCACGCGACCAATGCAGCGGCCAGACCGAAGCAACACGAAGCCGCAGCGCCCGTCCGACGGGCCTTACTCATACCGCAGCGCCTCCACCGGATTCAGCCGCGCCGCTCGCGACGCCGGATACATCCCCGCCGCCAGACTCACGAAAAATGAAAACGCGATCGCCCCCACCACCATCCACCAGGGAATGGACGATAGGTCAATCGGCGGAAGCTCCTGCCGCTGCAAGTACACATTGGTCCCAAACGTCAGCGCGCGCCCAATCAGCCATCCGATCCCCACTCCCAGCACTCCGCCCAGCAATCCCATCGCGCCTGCTTCCGCGAAAAACAGCCGCCGCACATCGCGATCCGCCGCGCCCAGCGCCTTCAGAATGCCAATCTCTCGCCGCCGCTCCAGAATCGCCATCACCAGCGTATTGATGATTCCCAGCGACGCCACCGTCAGCGCCAGGCTGCCGAAAATCCCCAGCAGCAAATCGAACACCGTGAAAAACAGCCGCAAATTCTTCGTCGCGTCCAGAATCGAAAATGTTCCGAAGCCCATCCCCTTGATCGCATCCTCCACGCCTTGCACTGCTTTCGGCGAACTGACGCGCACCGTTAGGCTTTCGTAGCTCGGCTTACCTGTGTTGCCGCGCAGCATCTCGCGCATGTCCGTGGGCTGCGCGATGCGCAAATTCTGCGCGATCTGCAGAGGAATCAGTAAACGCCCGCGTCCGAACCCGCCGAATCCCGTGGCCGGTTCTGTCTCCACCACGCCGATAATCCGCAACTTCATTTCGCGCGGCACCAGTGAAAATCCTCCGGACGACGATGAAGACGACGACGCATCATCCGCAACAGAGGAATGACTCGTCGAGGATTTTCCCGCCGCGTCGTCTGCCGGCAACGGCTCCTTCTCCGCGTAACGCAGCACCAGTTCCTTGCCGATCAGCGAATCCGTTTGCTTCGAAAGATCTCGCGCGAATTCAATCTGCAAAATGGCTTCATTCGCCTCCGGCCGGGAAAAAAACGAGCCTTTCATCTCATCGAACGCCCCGTCTCCGCGTGCCGACGCCGGAATCCCTGCGACCGTAGTCATGTACGGCTTGCCCTCGAACTGCACTTCCGTCGGAAAGCGCACTTCCGGGTACACTTCCACCACATTCTTGATTTGCGCCAACTGCTGCCGCGCGTCATCATCCAGCTTGCGCGCCGGCTGCGTCGAAGTGCGCTCCCCCGCGCGCGGCGGGCCGCCAAACGCGCGCATGTTCGCCTGCGTCGTCACGAACACCGCATCAAACAACCCCGACCGCGACAACCGTGTGCTCGCCAGTTCCTGCAATCCCACTCCCAGCGATAGCATCGCCACCAGCGACGCCACACCCACGGCGATGCCCAGGGTCGTCAGCGAATTGCGCAGCACCGCTTCCCGCAGATTGCGCGCCGCCAGTTCCGTCAGGTCACGCAATTTCATCGCCGGCTCCCTCAGTCACCAATTTTCCATCGCGCATGGTGATAATCCTGTGCGCGTAGCGCGCGGCGCGCACCTTGTCATGCGTCACCATCACGATGGTCATGCGCAGCGTCCTATTTATTTCTTGTAAAAGATGCATGATCGCGTCG
Source organism: uncultured Acidobacteriota bacterium (assembly GCA_963742475.1). Lineage (GTDB taxonomy): Bacteria > Acidobacteriota > Terriglobia > Acidiferrales > UBA7541 > Palsa-295. Next base: position 333,904 of record CAVULY010000004.1, read on the forward strand.
CCCGTCACGCTATCCAGATTTCCCGTTGGCTCGTCCGCCAGCAGAATCGTCGGCCGGTTCACCAGCGCACGCGCCAACGCCGCCCGCTGCTGCTCGCCACCCGATAGCTCGCTGGGACGATGCGTCAACCGCGCCGCCAGGCTCACGCGTTCCACAGCCTCACGCACACGCGCTGGCCGCTCCGCGCGATCCACCTCCGCCAGACGCAGCGGCAGCTCGACGTTCTCCTCCAACGTCATGCGCGGCAGCAGATTGAACGCTTGAAACACCATCCCCACCGTGTGGCTGCGATGATGCGCAAGCTCCTGCGAACTCATCTCCGCGAGGTTCTGTTCGTGCGCGTAGATCGCCCCTGAAGTGGGCCGGTCAAGACCCGCCAGCAGATTCAGCAGCGTGGATTTGCCCGAGCCGGAACTGCCCAGCAGCGCCACAAATTCCCCCGGCTGCACCGCGATCGAAACATCGTCCACCGCATGCACCAGCGCCTCGCCCATCGCATACTGCCGCGAGACCCGCTCCGTGCGCATGGCAAAACCGTTAGAAGTTTCAGTCATCTCACCCACACTATTATTACGCACAGTTGCCGTCGTTCGTTACACACCAGGACCGCCGCTGCCTGCCAGCCTGTAGACCATTTGCTGCACAATATTAGAGATTCAGGTCCGAATATTTAGATGCGGCCGTCAGCCGCGCGTGTTCGTAAAGTTTCTGTGGAGTCTTGCCGTGAGGATTCGCCCAACGCCCCGGAATCGCCGTGCCGCATTTCGGGCAATGCCCATCCTTCAGCCGGTTTTGCTGCACGTCGTGCCAGGAGCGCTTCACCAGCAGCGTCTGGCACGTGGGACAAGACGTATGCGCGCCATCGCTGTAAATATTCCCCTCGTAGACGTAATGCAGCCCCGCATCCAGCGCGATTCGCCGCGCCGCATGCAAAGTTTCCGCGGGCGTCCGCGGCTTATCCTGCAACTTAAAATCAGGATGAAACGCCGTGAAATGCAGCGGCACGTCCGGTCCCAGATTCTGCAGAATCCAACCGCACAGCTCGCGCGTCTCTTCAGCGGCGTCGTTCAACGTAGGAATCATCAGGTTGGTAATTTCAAACCACACGTTCGTTTCATTCTTCAGCCACAGCAGCGCGTCGAGCACCGGCTGCAGGTGCGTCAGCGTAATCTTGCCGTAGAATTTCTCTGTGAACGCCTTCAGATCAATATTCGCCGCGTCAATGTGGTCGTAGATATCGTGGAACGCGTCGTAGGTGATGTATCCGTTTGAGACCATCACCGTGTTCAGCCCCGCCTCTTTCGCCGCGTGGCAGATATCAATTACGTACTCGCCCCAAATCGTCGGCTCGTTGTACGTGAACGCAATCGAATCGCAGTGATTGCGAATCGCCAGCAGCACCACATCTTCCGGCGGCACAAATGAAGAGCCCACCTGGTCCGCGCGCGATTTCGAAATGTCCCAATTCTGGCAGAAGAAGCAACCCATGTTGCATCCCGCCGTACCCATCGAAAATACGCGCGTGCCGGGTAGAAAATGGTTCAGCGGCTTCTTCTCGATGGGATCAATTTGCATCGCCGCGGGATGCGCGTAGCCCAGGCTGTAAAGTTTTCCGCCCTCGTTCGCGCGTATGTAGCAGAAGCCCGCCTGCCCCTCGCCAATGTGGCAATGCCGCGGGCATAAATAGCAATGCACCTTGCCGCCCGGCTCCGCCTCCCACCAGCGCGCTTCGTGCAACGTCGCGGATTTTTGCAATATTTTCAGGTCCTGCATGGCGTCCGCTCTTCAGCCTCAATTATACGCCTGAAAGCGAACGCCCGATTTTGCTGTTGAATTTGTAGCGGCGCACTTCAGTGCGCCATCGGTGCGACGCCACGGATCGGTGGTGCGCGTTGATCGATCGCGGTCTAAATCCCGCCACTACGAACCCCCTCCGCTGTTGCCAGTCCACGACGCCGCGTTATATCGTGGCTGCATGGAATTTCGCGCAGTTCTTCATTCGTTGCGAGTCGCTCGCGTTCGATGAAACTTATTCGCGCATTTGCGTTTTCCTGCGCAGCAGCCTGCCTGCTGCTCTCTCCGATCGTTCGCGCGCAGTCAGCCGAAGGCGCCGCCGGAAGAATGCACGAATACAAGGACGACGTGGCGCTCTCCACCGGCCAGATCCGTTCCGGTGATGTCTGCGTGAATTTCATTCCAATCCTGCAATCGCTGAGCTTTTTCAACGGGCTGGAAAGAATTGACACTCCGCAGGGATCCGAATTCCGCAGGAATTCACAGACCGTCCAGTATTTTCCGGATTACCTCGTCCTCGAAATCAATATCCGCATCGAGGAATGTGACTCCAGCCTGTACACCCCGGCCAAAACCCCCGACGTCATCAAAGGTATGCAATTTCGCGTGCAGTGGAAACGCGGCTTGTATCTGCGCCCGGTGGCCAATGTGACCATCGAGAGCAAACCGCTGCAAATGGAAGAAGGCGATAATCGCTTGCTCTACGTCATGAAGATTCGCGACCACAACGTGCCGCTCAGCGATCACCTGATTCTTTCGGTCATCTCCGCCAAAGGCAAAATTATGTCGCGCATGTCCGCGCGACTCTGACGATGCGACGGGTATCGTCATCCAACCTGCTCTGAGTGATTTTGCGAAGGGAGGCCGGCGCGTTTGCTTCAAGCCGGCCGAAGGGTGACGGACGCAAAGGCTTCACGCCGTCCGAAGCGTGACCTCGTGATCTCTCATTCTCAAGGTTTTCTCTGCGTCCTCGGCGTCTCTGCGGTAAACGCGTCTGGCTTTCTCAGATTTCTCTCCGCCTTTCCTCCGTGTCCTCTGTGCGAAATCTTTTGACGTACAGTCAGCATCTCTACGACCGCTCCTCCCGCCGCCGCTGCGCCACCCACTCCAAAAATCGTTCCATCCGCGCACGCTCCTTCCACATCAGCCGAAAGAATTTCCCCGCATCCAGCTCCGCCGCCTCCCCGCCAAAAAACGTCTCCAGCCTCCATTGCAAATACGGCGACGCCCACGGCCGCAGCCGGTATCCCTTGGCGATGATCCAGTAGTAGCGAAGAGCGTTCAACATGGCGGGGCGGATGTTAGAATCACTGCGTGGATAGCCAGCCTCCCCAAAGCGCGGAAGACCATTATTACGCGGGCATTGATTTCTTCGGCGAAGGAAAACTCCCGGAAGCGATTGCGGAATACACGCGTGCGCTTGATCTCGATCCCAAATTTAGCGACGCGCTGCATGGCCTGGCGCAAGCCTATCACGCCCAGCAGGATTTTGACCGCACCATTGAAACCGCCCGCCGCATCCTGGCGCTCGACCCCGACGACATCCTAGCCTGGACCACCATCTCCCGCGCCTATCAACGCAAAGGCATGGTCCCCGAAGCCGAAGAAGCCGGCAACAAGGCGCGCATCCTCGGCTGGAAGCAGCAATTGAAGGAACAAAAAGCCAACACCGGAAAACTTTAGCGCCTCGATGAGCTGCCTCGTCTCATCGCCGCTCGAAGCTCCAGCCAGCACAGCGTAGCGCCGGCGTCCCGCCGGCTCCTTTTACTTTCGGAGCAATCGCTCCGCATCAATCCGAGCGTTAGCCGCGCTTCGCCGGGAGCACCCGGTTCGCACGCTTCGCCGCTTCCGCAACCAGCGCGCCGTTGCCCTTCGCCTGGTTGCCATCCGGCAAAGTAAGGACATCCTCGATGCCGATGCGCGTTCCGTACCCGCGCCGCGCCGCCACATCAATAAATTCCCACGCAGTGCGATTGAGCCCATGCAGAATAATCGGCAACGAAATCCCAGCCCCGCGCAACAACGCCTCGATCTCCGCCACCACTGCGACTGCCGCATCTATCTCCTGCTGCTCCGGCTCCAGCAAGACCCATCGGCAGCGCCCCGCCAGCTTGCTCTCCAGAAATTTCTCCGTCGCCAGCACGCTGCCCATCCCCGCCTCAACGCCCATGCCCTTCGACAGCAACAATTCCGCCAGCGCAATCCCGCCCTCTTCGTTGAAGTTCACCGACGCAAAGTCCGGAAACACTTTCCACGCCGCCACTTTCTCGTGACGCTCCCGCGCATCCCGCACCATCCACAATCCAGTGCTCACGCCAAACGGCACGCCCGGAATCGCCGCGCGCACCGCCGCCACCGCCCGCGCCACATCCTCCGCGTCCAAACTCTCGCGCCGATCAGCAGCACGCACATGAAAATGCGCCGCGCCAGCCCCCGCCGCAACCGCTTCCTTCGCGGCAGCAGCCAACTCCTGTGGCGTACAAGGCACCAACGGGTGCTCCGCCCGCGTCCTGCCGCCGTTCAGCGCAACTTCAATAAGCATAAAAAGTCCTTCTGGGAGTGCGGCGGCTTGCCGCCGCCTCTTCTCGCGAACGCCTCGCCAGGCGCTCCGCCTGTAACACTACAAAAATAAAAACGGCCGAGCAACCAGCGCCCGGCCACACCACAAATTCCGCACGAAAAATTTCAGCATGCACAAACACGAAACGGTAGGGCGGGTCCCGCGACGCAAGACCCGCCCCCACCCACACTCATCCCGATTCGACCGCTTTGCAACCAGCCGCGAACTACAGCGCCGAGCACACCGACTTAACTTCGGTGTAATGCTCCAGCACCTCGTGCCCCATCTCGCGGCCCCAGCCAGACTGCTTGTACCCGCCAAACGGAAGCGCCGCGTCGAATACGTTGTAGCAGTTGATCCACACCGTCCCCGCCTTGATCTTGGACGCCATCTGATGCGCCTTCTTGATGTCGCGCGTCCAGATCCCTGCGGCCAGGCCGTAAATCGTGTCGTTCGCAGTCGCCACGATTTCGCTCGGATCGCTGAACGGAATCGCCGTCACCACCGGTCCGAAAATTTCTTCCTGCACCACTTTCATTTTCGGGTTGGTGTTCACCAGCACGGTCGGCTTCACGAAGTATCCAGTAGTTCCTTCGCGTGAGCCACCCGTCACTGCCTTCGCGCCTTCCTTCGCGCCGCTTTCCAGGAAGCCGCACACCCGATTGAGCTGCTCTTCGGAAACCAGCGGGCCCAGGTCGCTGTCCGGATCAAATCCCGGACGAACCCGGATTTTCGATGCGTTGTCCGCGACGCCTTCCACCACCTTATCGAACGCTTTCTTCTCGATATACAAACGCGAACCAGCGCAGCAGCACTGTCCCTGATTGAAGAAGATCGCGCTGGCCGCTCCGGGAATGGCGCTGTCCAAATCGGCATCGTCGAAAACAATGTTCGGCGATTTGCCGCCCAGTTCCAGCGATACCTTCTTCAAATTACCTGCCGCCGCTTTCAAAATCAGCCTGCCCACTTCGGTGGAACCAGTGAACGCGATCTTATCCACGTCCGGATGCGCAGCCAGCGCCGCACCAGCCGTCTCGCCGTAGCCCGGAACGATGTTCACCACTCCATCCGGAATCCCCGCTTCCTGGATCAATTCACCCAGGCGCAGCGCGGTCAGCGGCGTCTGTTCGGCCGGCTTCAATACGATCGTGCAGCCCGACGCCAGCGCCGGTCCCAGTTTCCACGCCGCCATCAGCAGCGGGAAATTCCACGGAATGATTTGTCCCACCACGCCCACCGGTTCGCGCACCGTGTACGCGTGGAACATCCCCTGCTTCCAGCCGGACATCGGAATCGTATTGCCTTCGATCTTCGTCGCCCAGCCCGCGTAGTAACGGAAATGGTCAATCGAAAGCGGCAGATCGGCTACGCGTGCCACCTTCAACGGCTTGCCGTTATCCAGCGATTCCAGCTGCGCGAATTCTTCCAGATGCTTTTCCAGCAAGTCCGCCAACCGCCAAATCATCCGCCCGCGTTCCGAAGGCGAAATCTTCGACCACGGCCCGGTCTCAAACGCTGCGCGCGCCGCCTGCACTGCGCGGTTGATGTCTTCCTTATCGCCCTCGGCGACGTGCGAAAGCACCTGTCCCGTCGCGGGATTGTAGGATTCAAACGTCTTGCCCGACGCCGCATCCACCCACTTTCCGTTAATCAGCATCTTGCGGGTCTTGGTCACATACCCGGTCACATTCTCATTTGGTTTCACAGCTACCGATGCAGTTGCCATTTCGCGTTCCTCCTTCGGTCTTTAGTGAATTTTCCGGAACTCAATTATCTCGTTGTGGCCCTGCCCAACGGGCGTTGTTCTGTGAATCCGCATCATCCTAACGGTTGAATCGATAACGACAATTCTGTTTGCACCTGGCTGGAAGCTGCGCGAAGCAATCAGAGCTTTCTGGACCATTCCAGTCACCCTGCGGGGGCTAGCAGCGCGTATCATAGTCGCCTCAGGCGCCCGGTTGCAATAGCCCACGCAAATGCCCCCCATCACCTTTATCTATCAGGGGTCCGCTGCTCACACGCCTGCGCTCTGATATTCGGTAGGGGCGCTGCTTGCCGCGCCCATGCTTGGCGCGGTCTCAACGCAACAAACTACGCCGCGCCGCGAACCCACACCCGCTGCGTCGCAGGCTTGCCCAAATGAACGCGGGCGCCCTTGCCTGTTACCGTTAGCACCATGGTCTCATCGTATTCGCGCTGATGGACCCGCACCTTCGTGCCGGGATGCAGCCCCAGGCCAGTCAGGAACTCCAGAAACTTGGGATCCTTCTCGTACACGCGCAGCACCTCGTAGATCTTGCCAACCCCCACGTCCGACAGGCGCACCGCGCCAAATTTCCTCCGCAGCTTGGCCATCCCGCCCAGCAGCGGCACGCCGTGCGGGCAGCGGCTGTCACGCCCAAACCGCTTCAGCAGCAACTCCGCGACTTCCGGAGAAATCCCATGCTCCAGCCGCTCCGCCTCTTCGTGCGCCCGCGCCCACTCCAGGCCAATCACGTCCGTCAGCAGCTTCTCCGCCAGCCGGTGACGCAACACCAGATGCTCCGCGATCTCCTGCCCTTTCGACGAAAGTTCGATCTGCCCATCGCGCCGCACGCGCAGATATCCGCCGCGAGTCATGCGCTTCAATGCCGCGGTCACCGCCGGAGGAGTCACGCCCAAATCCTCCGCCAGCCGCGCGCTGATCGGCGCCTGCTCTTCCTGCACCAATTCCCAGATGGCCTTCAAATAATCTTCCTGGGAAACGCTTGTCGTTTCGCGCCGCATTCTGTCGTGCCCTAGTCCTTCGCTACCGTTAGCCCGCGCTCGCCGCCCGCGTCCGCAAACGCGCCGCCAGCAACGTCACGCGCGCCTCTATATCATCGAAAATCGTGCGATGCAGCTCAATGTCCTCGCCGAACGGGTCCTTCACCGTCCAATCCTCCACATCGTGCTCCGGAAAAAGCGCCTTCCCGTGAATCCCGGACATATTGATCACCACATCCGGCTTCCGCAGCTTGTGGCTGTGCAACCCCTTCGAAAATTGCCCGTCAAACGGAACCCCGCGCTCGCGCAACACCGCCTGCGTCGTGGTATCAATAAAACCCAGCGGTGAAACTCCCGCGCTTTCCGCCAAAATAATATCCGTGCAACAATGCCGCGCGATCGCCTCCGCCATCTGGCTGCGCACGCAATTTCCCACGCACACAAATAAAACTTTCACGGGAGCCGTCATGAGGCCGACAGAATCTCATAAATAGAGGAAGGATTGAACCGCCAACCCACGCAGTTGACTCCGTAGCGCCGGCGTCCCGCCGGCTCATTGCAGTTGAATTGATTTCGCATCGCTAGGGCCGCTGTTTATGAATTGCGCCGCAGCGCAATTCATCCTGAGATTTGGCGGTGCCGAATCGAACGGCTGCGCCAGCTTTTGCAGTTGTCGTTGAATTTGTAGCGCCCGGTCCCGCGAAGCGCGACCGGGCAGCAGTCGCCGTTGGTTCCTCTGCGTTCTCGGCGTCTCTGCGGTAATTCTTCGCCCTCGCCGTTGCCTCACCAAAGGAGAACCGCGCGTGTCACCGCGCCACCGCAACTCCATCCCGCGCCATCCCCACAAAGTACTCGTGCACCGCCGTGTCGTCGCTCAATTCCGGATGAAACGTAGCTGCCAGAATCTTCCCCTGCCGCACCAACACTGGGTGCCCCGCATCCTCCGCCAAAATTTCCACTCCCGCCCCCACTCGCTCAATAATCGGCGCGCGAATGAACACCATCTCCAGCGGCGCAACGCGCAACTTCGTCCGCCCCATATGCACATCGCTCGCCAGCTGCCGCCCATATCCATTCCGCAGCACCGACGCATCCAGCAATCCCAAAGACGCCTGCGCCGGCCCGTGCACTTCCTTCGCCAGTAAAATCGTTCCCGCGCAAGTCCCAAAAAATGCGCCATCCGCCGCTGCAAATTTCTTCAGCGCGTCGAACAGCCCCTCTTCCGTCATCACCTTCAAATGCGTAGTGCTCTCCCCACCCGGCAGAATCACTCCCGCAAGCCCCGCCAAATCCGCCGGCGTGCGCACAAACCTGTATTCAACGCCCAAGCGCTCCAGCACCTTGGCGTGCGCTTCGTAATCCCCCTGTATCGCAACAATTCCGATTCTCATTCCGTCGTCTTTCATTTCAATTGGCCTGGAACTATCCTCCGCGGAAACCGGCAACTGAAAAACGTAGGGGCGGATCCCGCAGGCGCGGCACCCGCCCCTCTACCAATCCACGAATCCAGCCGATCCACAGGCCAGCGCCGTAGGCGCGAAATAACTTAGCCCAGACCGGAAGGTCTGGGTCGATCACCACATTCATCGCCAGCGCCGTAGGTGCGACACAAGCCCCGCACCGTTCACAGTTGCGGACCGCGGGCCAGGCCCACCAATCACTACTCACCAATCACTAATCACGCGCAACTGCCGATTACCATCCTCGAGTCTGCAGCAGATCCTTCTCGTCCATCTGACGAATATCCAGCCCCTTCATCGCGTCGCCCAATTCTTCCGACGCTTCCAGCACCACCTTCGGATCCTTGTAGTGCGTCGTCGCCTTCACAATCGCGCGCGCCCGCACCGCCGGATCGCTCGACTTGAAAATCCCCGACCCCACAAACACCGCCTCCGCGCCCAAGCTGCATCACCAACGCCGCATCCGCCGGAGTCGCAATTCCGCCCGCCGAAAAATTCGGCACCGGCAACTTCCCGTGCTTGGCCACCCACGCCACCAACTCGAACGGCGACCCCAATTCCTTCGACTCATGCACCAATTCTTCCTCGCCCAGCAAAGTCAGCCGCTTCATCTGGCTAACAATCGTGCGCATGTGCCGCACCGCCTCCACAATATTCCCCGAGCCCGCCTCGCCCTTCGTGCGCACCATCGCCGCGCCCTCCGCGATCCGCGCAGCGCCTCGCCCAAATTCCGCGCCCCGCAAACGAACGGCACCTTGTATCCATGCTTCCACACGTGATGCTCTTCATCCGCCGGCGTCAGCACTTCGCTCTCGTCAATGTAATCCACCTCGAGCGCTTCCAGCACCTGCGCCTCAGCAAAATGCCCGATGCGCACCTTGGCCATCACCGGAATCGAAACCGTATCCATAATCTCGCGAATAATCCGCGGCGCCGCCATGCGCGCCACTCCGCCTTCCTTGCGTATGTCCGAAGGCACGCGCTCCAGCGCCATCACCGCGCACGCTCCCGCATCCTCGGCAATCTTGGCCTGCTCGGCGTTGGTCACGTCCATAATCACGCCGCCCTTCAACATTTCCGCCAGGCCCACCTTCACGCGCCACAAATTGTTGTTCATCAGTTCCATTTGCTCTCTCCCTGGGTCTCGCTCTGACGAATTTCACTGCTGCAACGGCTTCCCTGCTAATGCCTCCGGCGCGTCGTCCTTCGCGGCTTGCTTCGCGTGGTGTTGCGCATCCACGATCACGAATCGCCCCTTGCCGCGCGCCAGCAGCTGACCCGAAGCATCGCGTATGTCTCCCGCCAGATAAAAGATTTCGCCCCTTCATTTCCAGTTCGTATCCTTCGACGACCAAATCCTTATCCACCAAAACGGGTTTCAAATATTCAATGGTCAATTCCGCCGTCACCGCCCGCACTTCGCGGAACCGGCACACCTTGCCCATCACCTCATCCAGCACCGTCGCTATGATACCGCCATGTATGAATCCCGGCCCTCCCTGATATTCCGCGCCCAGCCGAAAATTCCCGCGTATGCGTTTCGCCACATCATCCTGCTCGAACGTCAGCAGCATCCCCCGCGCATTCGCCCCGCCGCAGCCAAAGCAAATATTCTCCGGATTAGGTTTCAATAGCATTCGTCAGTCCAGGTTCCAGTAGATATCTCAAGCGGCCCCAAGATTTCTCCTGAATTCCGCCGTTTTTCTCTGCGCCCTCCGCGCCTCTGCGGTTGAAGCCTCTGTCTTTCTCAGAATTTTCTCCGCCGTTTCTCTGTGTCCTCTGTGTCAAATCTTTTGACTTGCTCAGCCACGCTTACACCAGCGCCACCCGCGAATGTAATTCACTCCTCGCCCCGCGTTGCCGCTTCCGAAATTCCGTCTTCACCACCTCGCCCAAAATCTCAATCCCCCGCGCAATCCGCCTCTCGTCCAAGCTCGCAAATCCCAGCCGCAAAGTATTCGGCTGCGGGTTCTGATGATAAAAATACCGCCCCGGAACATACATCACTCCGCGCTCTCGCGCATGAATCAGCAGCTCCCCCGCATCAAACCCCGCCGGCAGACTCAGCCACACGGACATCCCGCCCTCCGGCCGCGTCCACGAACTTTCCTCCGGCATAAATTTCGCGAGCGCCGACTCCATCGCGTCCAGCCGGCTGCGATACACCTTCTTCATCCTCGCCAGGTGCCGCGTCAAATGCCCGCGCCGCACGAATTCCCCGAGCGACGCCTGCGCCAGTTGATCCGTGTGCAAATCCGTCGCCTGCTTCACCAGCCGCAGACGCTCAATCACGCTCTCCGGCCCGATGCACCAACCCACGCGCAGCCCCGGAAACGCAATCTTCGAAACGCTGTCAATCTGTATCACGCTGCCGCCGCGGTCCAGCGAACGCAACGAAGGCGTCGCCGCTCCGCGCAACCGCAGCCGCCCATAAATATAATCCTCAATCACCGGCACCTGATAACGCGCGGCCATATCCAGCAGCCGCCGCCGCTCCGCCATCGGCAATGCCGTGCCAGTCGGATTGTGAAAGTCCGGCGTCGCGAAAATAAATTTCACGCGGTTCTGCATCAGCACGGATTCCAGCGCATCAATATTCAGCCCCAGCCGCCCGTTCGGCGCGTCGTCCGTATCCACAGCCACCGCCAGCGTGCGTATCCGCGCCGCGCCAAAAGTCGCCAACGCTCCCGGGTACGCCGGATTCTCCAGCGCCACCGCGTCTCCAGGACGCAGGAACGCCTTGCACAGCAAGTCGATCGCCTGCTGGCAACCGCCGGTAATCAATAATTGTTCGCTGCGAACGTTCAGACCTTCGTCGCGGAAAAATTCAATCAACGCGCTTTTCAGCGGCTCATATCCATCCGACGACCCGATCTGCAGCACCTTGCGCCCGTCGTCACGCAAAACCGCATTGCAGCAGCTGCGAAATTCCTCCATCGGAAAATATTCTTCCGGTGGCCGCGCCGCCACGAACCCAATCGCGTCCTTCGGCACTTCCGGAGTCAGCCGGCTCAGCCCATCCTCGCCGCGCTCATCCGCAAACAAAGTTTCCCAGCGCACCGTCCCGCCATTGCCATTCGACCGCGGCGGCGGCGTGAATTGTCGCACCGGCGCGCCGCAAATATAAGTTCCCCGCCCCACGTGCCCCTGAATTAGTCCCTCGGATTCGAGCTCCGCGTAAGCATTGGCCACAGTGGTGCGATGCACGCCCAGCTGCGTGGCCAGCTCGCGGCTCGCCGGGATGCGGTCGCCCGTGCGCAGCTCACCGGAATGTACCAGCGCGCGCAGTTGATCGCGCAATTGCACGTACAGCGGAATATGGCTTTCAGACTGGAGATGTAGCGGCAGCATTGGCTCACTCCTGTAGGCCAATATACTAGGCCAATTATAGCCGTAAAGAGCCAATATGTCTCTGAAGTGAGGGTGTCGCTGGCGTGGCAAATTCACTGCCTAAACGAACAATCGAGGGATTGGCCAGCACCGCGGCCGGTCGCCGCTTCACCAGATGCGGCAAGCCCAGCTTATCTTGGAGTGCGGCGGCTTGCCGCCGCCTTTGCAAGCCGAAGCTTGCTCCGGCGCTTGCCCCGCACCGCGACCCGCAACTGCGACTGTCAATTCTCAACTGTCAACGCGATCAATTCCGAGCCCTCAACTCCCGTCGCGCAACAAATACCTCTGCACCTTTCCCGTCGCCGTCCGCGGCAATTCCTTCACAAACCGATATTCCTGCGGACACTTGAAACCCGGCAACCGCGTGCGCAGCCAGCCATAAATCTCGCTGTCCAGTCCACCCGCCGTATTCGTCACACTCTTCTGCAATACGATGTACGCCACCGGCCTCACCAACCCCACCGCGTCCGCGTTCCCCACCACCGCGCACTCCGCAACAGCCGCATGCCCCAGCAACGCATTTTCCACTTCCCCGGGCGAGACCCACATCCCCGAAACTTTCATCATGTCGTCCGCGCGCCCGCGATAATAAAAATATCCCTCCGCGTCACGCGTGAATTTGTCGCCGGTATTCACCCAGCCGTCGCGTATCGTCCGCGCGGTAAGCTCCGGAATCCGCCAATATTCCGCGAACGCGCTTTCGCCCTTCACCCACAGGCTCCCCGCTTCGCCGTCACGCGCCGGCTCACCCGCATCGTCCAATATCCGCGCTTCGTATCCCGGAACTTCCCGTCCGCAGCTGCCCGCTCGCGCTTCGCCCGGCCGCGACGACAAAAATATGTGCAGCATCTCGCTGGAACCGATGCCATCCAGAATCTCGACTCCAAACCGCTTGCGAAACTGCTCGAATATTTCTCCCGGCAGCGATTCCCCGGCGGAAACCGCCAGCCGCACCGAAGAAAAATCCAGCGCCAATCCTTTTTCAGATTCCCGCAGCAGAGACGCATAAAAAGTCGGCACGGAAAAAAACACAGTCGGCCGGTATTCCGCAATCACCGCCGCAATTTCATCGGCCCGCGGCCTCTCCGGATACAGAATCGTGGACGCACCAAAATGCAGCGGAAAATACATCCCGTTGCCCAGGCCGTACGCGAAAAATAGTTTCGAAACTGAAAACAGCCGATCGTCCGCGCGCAGGCCCAGCACCCCTTCCGCGTAATTGCGCGCCGCCGCTGCCATATCCTTATGTTGATGCACCACCGCTTTCGGCGCGCCACCGCTGCCCGAGGTGTACAGGAAGAACGCCGCGTCATTTGCATGCGTCGGATGCGTGGCAACTTCGCGAGCGCGCGAAGGCAGCCAGTCATCCCAATCCACGATCAACCGCGCCACACGTTCCGGCTTCGTTGTTCCCGAGGTGCCTTCGTAAACAACCATTAGATCCAGCGCCCCATCCGGCACCTCAGCAGAAAACTCCTCCACAATCGGTGCGTGCACGATTGCGATGCGCGCTCCGCAATTTTCCAGCCAGTGCCGGTAATCCGCCGCGCGCGCCATCGGATTCACCGGCACGGCAATCGCTCCAATTTTCGCCGCGCCAAAAAAAGCCGCAACCAACTCCGCCGAATCCGGCAACGCGATCAGCACCCGCTCGCCCGGCTGGCAATTCGCATCGCGCAACGCCTGCGCCACGCGATTAACGAGCACCTCGCAGCTCCGCGTAACTCCGCGCCCGCCCCGTCCCCAATATCGCCAATTTTTCCGGATGCATGCGCGCCGTACGCGAAACAAATTCATCCGCAATGTTGTAAAGCGAGTCTCGCGAAGCAGCAGCTACAGCAGAATGAACAGCGGAAGGCAATGATGAGGAAGGAGAAGCCGCGTCCGTCATGCCAGGATTCTACTCTAAATCAAAAAATGCGCCGCAACCTGTCGCAAGTCGCCGAGCCCCGAGCGAAGAAAAGCCCGCCACAAAATAAAAATAGGGCGCCAAATCAGCGCCCCCAAAATTCCTTCGCTTAATCCCACCACATACCCGGCTCAAGCGATGAACCACCAATCACTACTCACTAATCACCTCTCACCAATCACTCATCACTGCCCTACTGCGTCGCAGACTTCTCCCCCAGCCGCCGCATCCTCTCTTGCAATTTCTTCCGCAGATTCACCGGCGCATTGGGATTGAACGCCACCAGATACCACAGCGGCTGCGTGCGATCCTTGCTCAACCGCGAAAGCGTCGCCGCATCGCTATTCGGATGCCGCGCGATATTTTCGCGAATCGCCGAATACGGATGATGCGAAAGCCGGCTCAGCGTCTTCGCCGATACCTTGGGATGCTCGCTGATCAGCCGCAGCAAATAAAAATCTTCCTTGGGAGCCTGCCGCGAAAGCGTGTCCAGCGTTTCCGGCTTCACTTCGGCGCTGAGCACCACTCCCACCTTTTCGTCCCAGCCCGCGTTGATGCGGTTCAGTTCCTGCGTCCGCGCGTGAATCAGTTGCTCGATCACGCGGCGCTCCTGCTCCAGTCTCGGCGCCGGCAACGCGCTGCGCTCCACCGAATCCAGCACGCGCAGCAGATGCTGCCGCTCGCCGAATACGATCTGCGAAGTTCGCACCGCCTTGCTCTTCCCAGGATTGCGTACCAAGTCTGAACGTCTCATCGTTTGTTCACCCCGCGGATCTCAGGAGCCGCATTCAATCCCAGGCAGCGCCCAGCACATTTTCAAATCTTGCTCTAATCGTTGGCAACGGGCCGATTGACGTCGCGGAATACAGGCGTGCGCAGCAAAAATCCTCGCCTTGATTCCCCGTAGTATAACTTCCTTCCCGTCCCCAACAAAAGCTGCTCCGTTTTGAAACCGCCGCTTAGCGCCCCATTCGCCAAGCCCAAAATCGCAGCAGCACTACCCGCCATCCGCAGGCGCACGCCAATCAAACGCCCTCACTCGAAGGCGATCGCCTATCTCCATACGCTTGCGGACCTATCAACCCAACGGCCCAGATTATCTAGCCTCACCCTCGCAGAGTAAAGCAAACTAGCCACTTGTGTTCCGTAGCCCGCAATAGATGGTTCTAGAACCATCCAATCGCCATCGTGGCCGAGCCCTGCCCGCCGCAGGAAGGCAATCTTGTCAGTGCTCTTCGCCGGTCGTAGCGCCGGCGTCCCGCCGGCTCCTTTGCCTTTGCCTTCGCATTTGCCTTTGAATTTGCCTTGTTTGCCTTTGCATTTGCCTTTGAATTTGTTTTTGACTCTGTAGCGGCCGCCTGCTTTCTTAGGCGGGCAGCCTTCTGCTGCGTCACCGACCAACCACACCGCCGTGACGGCAAAGTTGCGCTTTCCCCAACGGCACGCTAACGTCGATCGTTCACCATCCACTGCGAGGAGAACTTCAATGCCCGCCTTCGACGAACACAAAGACGAACTCGAGCACTATGAAACGATGATGGGCCCGCATCGCGGCCGCCTCGCCGTAACTCTCGACCTGCTCACCAACGCCCTCGTCCTCGTCGGCCAGCACGGCGTCTATTGCCACACCAATCGCGACCCAGACGTCCCGGTCATGGACATCCGCATCATCCAGGCCGAAATCGGCAAAGCCAAGGAACTGATTCAAAGCGTGATGGAATCCATGCGCATCGAGCGCGACAAGAAAACCTGACCGTAACCTTTCCCTCCGTCGGCAGTTCTATACTATGGCAGCAAGATCTCCGGAGAACTCGTTGAAGGCTTTACAAGAAGCCGGCGAGCGTCGGCTCATCGAGGCGGCCCAGCAGGATCCCAGCCGCTTCGCCGCGCTCTACGAAATTCACTTCGAGCGTGTGTACGCCTACGTCTGGCACCGCGTCGGCAATCGCGAAGCGGCCGAGGACGTGACCTCCGAGGTCTTCCACCACGCTCTGGCGAATCTGCCGCGCTTTGTATGGCGTGGCGCGCCTTTCGGCTCCTGGCTCATGCGCATCGCCGCGAACGCTATCGCCGACCGCTGGCGCCGCGGTTCACGCGAGCAGTCGGACCCGCTGGTCAACGACCCGGCCAGCGCCGAGCCCAGCCCGGAAGAAATTGAAATCCGCGCGCAGCTTTTCCGCCTGGTGCAGCAGCTTCCCGTCGAGCAGCGGAAAGTGGTGCAGATGCGCTTCGCCGAAGAAAAAAGCATTCGTGAAATCGCGCAAGCCCTCGGACGAACCGAAGGCGCCGTAAAGCAATTGCAATTCCGCGGCATGCAAACTCTGCGCGAAGAAGCCGCAAAAGTTTCCGGCAGAACTCTCAGCCGTTAAAGCGTCGCAGAAGTCGGAGAAGAGGAAGAGTCGGTCGGGTGCAGCCAATGCCTAAATCAAACCTGAGCGAACAACTCGATCGCGCAATTCAAGCACTGCTCGCGCCGAACGCCAAGGCTCGCAGCCGCCGCGATGGCGCAGCGCACAAAGCGCCCGTCGCCGCGCTCGCCCGCGTCGCCGCCGAGCTCCGCGGCCTGCCTCGCGAAGATTTCAAATCAAAACTACGAGCACAGCTCGAAGGGAGATCACCCATGGCCAGCAAACCAGCAGCAGCGCATCAAGTCCGACAGACCGCCACCGCGTACCTGGTGGTAAAGGGCGCCGCGCGCGCCATCGAGTTCTACAAGCAGGCCTTCGGTGCCGTGGAAACCATGCGCCTGAACGGCCCCGGAGAAAATATCGGCCACGCCGAAATCCGCATCGGCAATACCGCCATCATGCTCTCCGATGAATTCCCGGACTTCGGAGTCTTCAGCGCGGAAACGCTCGGCGGCTCACCCGTGAAGATCCACCTCCAGGTAGATGACGTGGACGCAGTCGCCGCGCGCGCCGTCGCTGCCGGCGCCAAAGTGCTCCACCCGGTGCAGGATCAGTTCTACGGCGAGCGCTCCGGCCAATTCTCCGATCCCTTCGGCTACACCTGGATGATCTCCACGCAAACAGAACAGCTCACCGCCGAAGAAATCCAGCGCCGCTTCGACGCTGCGCACAAGCCTTCATCCGCGCGGTCCGCCGAAGAACCCCAATTCACCCTGCCCGTTCCCTACATCCGCAAGGGCTTCCGCACCCTCACGCCCTATCTCCTGGTTCCGGGTGCGGCGAAACTCATCACCTTCTTCAAAGAAGCTTTCGGCGCTGAAGAAATCTTCCGTGTCCCGCGCCCCGGATCGGACCTCATCATGCACGCCGAACTTCGCATCGCCGGCTCCGTGGTCGAACTGGCCGACGCCACCGCGGAATTCAAGCCGCGCGCCTCCTCGAATATTTTGTACGTTCCCGACGTTGACGCCGTCTTCCAACGCGCCGTCACAGCTGGCGCCGCTTCACTCGCTGCGCCCACCGATCGCCCCTACGGCGACCGCGAAGGCGCCGTGAAGGATCCCGGCGGCAATACCTGGTACATCACCACTCACGGCAGCGGAGAACACATCGCGGCGAACACTCCCTCCATCGTGCCGGTGTTCCTCGTCCAAAACGCCGAGAAGTATGTCGAGTTCCTGAAGCAAGCCTTCGACGCGCGGGAAGTTTTCATGCTCAAGGATCCCGCAGGCAAAATCCGGATCGTCAACCTCCGCGTCGGCGATTCCATCCTCTCAGGCGGTGAAGTCCACGGAGAATTTCAGGCCGCTCCGTTCCTGCTGCACATGTATGTGCCGGACACCGACAGCGTCTACGCGAACGCTCTGCGCCACGGCGCCACCAGCATCCGCGGCCTGGAAGACGCGCCCTACGGCGATCGCACCGCCACCGTGCAAGATCCGTCCGGCAACCTGTGGTCTCTCGCCACACACGTGAAAGACGTGAAATTTTAATCGTGGCCGATGCGCTTTGCGCGATTCATCTGGGAGTGCGGCGGCTTGCCGCCGCCGTGCCTGGCGCGAGGCTTGCCTCGCGTGCCTTCGGTTCAAGCCGGCCGAACTCGCCTGCGCGGCGGGAATGCGTCCGCCTCTGCAGTTTTGCTTTGGCCTTTGCAGTTGCTTTGGCCTTTGCAGTTGCTTTGGCCTTTGTAGCGGCCGCTGTGTCCCGCGCCTTTCGGGACACAGCGGGCATCTTGCTTTTGGTTCATCCGTTACTGGGGTCTGCCGCCGACTAACGCAGGTAGGGATTCTCCGCGCGCTCCGCCCCGATCGTGGTGTTCCCGCCATGTCCGGGGATTACCAATGTCTCGTCGGGCAAGTCCAGCAGCTTCTCGCGGATCGAACGCAAAATATCTTTCATCGAACCGCCCCACAAATCCGTGCGCCCGATGCTTCCTTGAAATAATGTGTCGCCGGCAAGCACCCGCCCGGCCCCAATCGCGCCGGCGCTGACCGGCGTAGTTTCGCTCGCATGCCCACGCAAATGCGAATGCAAGTGGGCCTCGGCCGAAGCCTTCGCTGTTAACGGCGCCGCACGGTCCACATGTGCCGGCTCGAAGGATGGCCTGCCCTTCTCCACCAACAAACTGATACTTCCTGGCGTGTGGCCCGGCGTATGAATCACACGCGCCGCATAATCTCCCCAGCGCACGCTGTCGCCTTCCTGCACGAAATCCTGAATCCGCATGCTCTCCGGCGTGCGCATCCCCAAAAATTGCGCCTGCATGTCCAGGTGCCTGTACAACTCCAGGTCCGCTTCGTGGATCAGCACCGGGGCCTTCGTCGCCGCATGCAACCGCGCCAGGCCGCCCACATGATCAATGTGCGTGTGCGTGCTCA
Organism: uncultured Acidobacteriota bacterium; assembly: GCA_963742475.1. Taxonomy (GTDB): domain Bacteria; phylum Acidobacteriota; class Terriglobia; order Acidiferrales; family UBA7541; genus Palsa-295. The sequence goes on from CAVULY010000004.1 coordinate 352,548, forward strand.
CAATCGCGCGCACGTTCAGCCGGTGCTCGCGCAAAATCTCCAGGATCCGCTCCACCTCATCGCCCGGATCCACGACGATCGCCTCGCGCGTCTCCGGATCGCCCAGAATCGAGCAATTGCACTGCAGCATCCCCACCGGAATAATTTCGTGAATGAGTTTGTCGCTCACACTGAAAGTATAGCAACTCTCTAGGCAGTCGTTTGGTTTCCGATTAGGGCCACGGGTCCAACGGGCGGCGCAACGCCAGCTCGAACTCAACTTGGACGAACTTCAAGGGTGGGAGTGATTCGCGAACGCTGATTGAACCAGAAGAGGAGCCTCGCCGCCTGTTAATTGGGCGCGACCAGACGTTTCGATTCGCTGCGAGAAGCACTGCCGTATCAACCGCCTAGAAGGCGTTGCATCGGCCGGTCGAGTCGGCACGCGCTCCGGACATACTCGTAGCGGAACACATGTTGCAGGGAACTTTTTGGACTCCTCAAGTCACGCCAACCAACGGTGACTTCGATGTACTACGCGTGGGCCGCGTATTCCGTTCTACCCGCGCAGACCGTATGAGAGCACTTGCAATCCACGTCAGGGATTTCTTCCATCGCCTCGCACTGCGGGCTGCAGTACTTCTCCGTGGTGACTTGACAGGTACAAACTGGATGCGCGCATTTCTTGGTTTCGTTGGCTGCCATATGCTCCTCCCTTTTCGTTCGTGAAAGGCGTGAGTGTATCATTTTCCTTCGTCAAAACAGACTCGCATCTAAGCAACAGGCGGCCGAGGCCTGGCAAGTTTTATAAAAGGCGTCGCGCAATCCGAAACTGACCCACCGCCACTCTCCCACCCGCGTTGACTTGTCTATGCAGCGAATCTAATATGTGCACGCAATGACAGACTCGCAGCCCCTCATCGGTCAAATCATCTCCCAATATCGCGTTATCGAACGGCTCGGTGGCGGCGGCATGGGCGTGGTCTACAAAGCCGAAGACACCAAGCTCGGCCGCATGGTCGCCCTGAAATTTCTGCCCGACGACGTCTCCCAGGACAAGCTGGCTCTCGACCGCTTCCTCCGCGAAGCGCGCGCCGCCGCCGCGCTCAGCCACCCCAATATCTGCACCATCTTTGAAATTGGCGAATACCAGGGCCGCAGTTACATCGCCATGGAATTACTCAAGGGCGCCACACTAAAGCATCGCATCACCGGCGGCCCCATGGCCTTCGATGCCCTGCTCGAATCCGGCATTCAATCCGCCGACGCTCTCGACGCCGCGCACTCCGAAAGCATCATCCATCGCGACATCAAGCCCGCCAATATTTTTCTCACCGATCGCGGCCAGACAAAGATCCTCGACTTCGGCCTCGCCAAAATGATGGCGGTCCCCGGCAGCGACGTTCGCACCGTCACCGGCAATGTCACCCTCGACGAAGCGAATCTCACCAGCCCCGGCATCGCCGTCGGCACTGTGGCCTACATGTCTCCGGAACAAACCTTGGGCAAGGATCTCGATTCCCGCACCGATATTTTTTCACTCGGCGTCGTGCTCTACGAAATGGCCACCGGCCGCCAGGCATTTTCCGGCTCCACTTCCGCCGCTATTTTTGACGCCATTCTGAATCGCGCGCCCGTCGCGCCCGTGCGCGTCAATCCAGACGTCCCCCAGGAACTCGAGCGGATAATCAATAAGTCGCTGGAAAAAGACCGCACCATGCGCTACCAAACTGCCGCGGACCTGCGCAGCGATTTGCGCCGTTTGCAGCGTGATTCCGGCTCGAGCAAAACGCAAGTCGGCACGGGCGAAAATCTCAGCGGCACAGGGGGTGCGACACCCGCCGCGGGTCCGTCAGGTTCTAACGCCGCCACGATCCCGCCAGGCTCGGGATCGGCCGCGAAAGCGTCCGCGAGTGGTTCCGGCAGCGCCGCGATCGTTCTGGGCGAAGCGAAGAAACACAAAGGCCTGCTGCTCACTGCGGCTGCGGCAATCGTCTTGATTGCTGCCGCAGCGATCGGTTTCTTCGTCGTCAAATCGCGCAACCACGAAAGCAATTTCAACGCGCAAAATATGCACCCCGTAAAACTCACCGAAACTGGTAAGGCCGCCGCCGCAGCCATTTCACCCAACGGACAGTACGTTGTGTACGTCCTGCGCGATGGCGAAATGGAAAGCCTGATGGTGCGGCAGGTGGCTACGGGCAGCGACGTGCAAATTTTGCCGCCCGCGGTGAGCGTCTTCTACGGCCTCACTTTTTCGCCAGACGGCAACTACATTTATTTCGTCGAGGCCTCCAAGGAAAATCAGCTTTTCAGCTCGCTCTACAAAATGCCGGTGCTTGGCGGTAACCCGCAGCAGGTGGTGCGCGACATTGACACCTCCATCAGCTTCTCTCCTGATGGCAAGCAATTCGCGTTCATCAGAGGAGTTCCAGATAAGGGCGTGTTTAATCTGCTTGCGGCCAACGCGGACGGCTCGGGCGAAAAGATCCTGACCTCCAAGAGCGGGAATATAACCAGTGAAGGCCTTCTTGCTCCTGCTTGGTCTCCCGATGGAAAGACGATTATTTTCGCGTCTTGGCTCCCTTCGGTCAGCAGCCAGCTCAACGAACTCACTCTCGCGACGGGAGCCGTACGCACTCTCTATGCCACGCACGGCGCTCTGGGCCGCCCACATTGGTTGCCGGAAGGCGACGCGCTATTGGTCCCGATGCGCGACGAGAGTGGAGGCGCGCAAGGCCAGCTTTGGAAAGTGGCTTATCCTTCCGGCGAGGCGCAGCGCCTCACCAACGACCTCACAGATTACAGTTTGCCGTGGCTGGACTTGACTGCCGATGGCTCGGCTGCGGTCAGCGTGGAGACCACCGTTTCGTTGAATCTCTGGGCTGCACCCGGTGGCGATTCCTCGCGTGCGACGCAGATTACTTCCGGCGGCCCTTCGATAGTGGGCGTCTCGATCATGAGCAACGACCGCGTGCTGTTCGTCAATCGGAATCGCGAAGTTTTCACCGCGAACTACGACGGCAGCGATCGCACGCTGGTGGCCGGCAGCGATCGCAACATCCTGTTCGTGTTTGGCTGCGGCGACGGAAAGCACATTGTGTATTCTGCCGCGCGCGGCAACGGCTCAGACATCTGGCGGATGGATGCTGACGGCTCGAGCCCCATGCAGTTGACCCACGACAAGTCCGCGTTGCTCCCGGTATGCTCGTTCGACGGTTCGATGATAACTTTCGACTACGAGGATCAACTGAGCAGCTGGCGGATGGAGATTGATGGCACGAATCCCACATCGCTGAATTTGCGCAATCAAACCAGCCCGTTCGTCTCTTTGTCGAAGGACAACAAGCTGGTGTTGTACCGCCTGGGTCATCCCGACACACCGCAAAGGCGCGATGAATTGGTGGCCGTGCCGGTGGCAGGAGGTCAACCGGTCTTCTCGTTCGAAACTCCAGTCGGTGGCATCGTCGGACAAGGGTTGCCGCAATGGTCGCCGGATGGTCACGGCGTGGACATCACGCTAACCAAGGGAGGCGCGACGAATGTTTGGCGACAGCCGATTCCCAGCGGCACGCTGAAGCAAATCACGAACTTCCCCAGCGGCATCGTGCGCTCGTACCACTGGTCGCCTGATGGCAAGATCTTGTTTATCACGCGCGGCTCACAATCCAGTGACATCATCCTGCTGAAAAGCGCGAAGAACTGATCGTCGCTGCTGGATCCTTCACATCTTCCCAACATTAAGCGTCACGATCGATTCGCCAGCGGAAGAACGACGTGTACGCGACAAACCGCGCGGCGCAGACAGCTCGCGATCTTCAGTTCGTCGCGTCCGGTTGCGGAGCAACCTCATCTGATAATATGAATGTGTCTCGCGCGCTGCGCGACCTGCGCTCGCGAACTGCTGATTATGGAAACGCCTCTACTCGAAGAGCACAAGATTGCCGGCGCGACGCTCGCGTCCTATCACGGCTGCACTTTGCCGGACACTTTCACCACGTTTGCCGATGAATACCGCGCCGCGCGCGAAGCTGTGGCGATCTTCGACACCAACTGGCACACGATTGTCGAGCTCACTGGTCCCGATCGCGTGCGCTACTTGAACGCCATCGTCTCCAACGACGTGAAGACGCTCGGCGAAGGCCGCGGCACGCTGGCGCTGCTGCTCAAACCGCAAGGACACATTTTGGCCGAACTGGAAATCTACGCGCTGCAGGACAAGCTGTTGGTGCTCTCGCACGCATCGGTGCGCGAGCGCACCATCGCGACGCTGGATAAGTTCATCATCATGGACGACGTGACGCTGAGCGACGTCACCGAGCAGTTCGGCAGCTTCGCCGTCGAAGGACCGCGCGCGGGAACGGTGATCGCCGAAGCCTGCGGATTGTCGCTGGAGGGTTTCTCGGAACATGCCATCGCGGAAGTGCAGATTGCTGGCGTTGCGTGCCATTTGATCCGTCATTCACACTTTGGATTTCCCGGCGCTGAGATCATCGCGCCGCGCGAGCATCTCGCGCTGCTGTGGCGGAATCTGCGCGCGAGCGTTCTCGCGCAGCACGGCGCAGCGATCGGCATGCGCGCGCTGAATGCGCTGCGCCTGGAAGCTGGCATCGCGTGGTTTCCTGACGACTTCAACGACACGGTGATTCCGCACGAAGCCGCGCTCGAGGCGACGCACATCAGCTTCAGCAAAGGCTGTTACACGGGGCAGGAAATCGTGGAGCGCGTTCGCTCGCGCGGCCAAGTGAATCGCCGACGCGTGCAGCTGAAGTTCTCCACGCTTGAACCGCCTGCTCCGTTGACGCGTTTGTACGCGCGCGAAGGCGATGACAAATCCGCCGAGCGCAAAGAAGTCGGCATCATCACCAGTTCGGCGTTTTCACCCGCTGCGAATGCCGCGATCGGAATGGCTTACGTTCGCCGCGAACACAATTCCGCTGGCACAATCCTCGAATTCAACGAAGGCACTGCTGAAGTTATTTAGCGGACACGGAAATTAAAATCTGAAAAAACTGTGAACTGAATTTTTAGCTTTTGCTGAAGTTCATGGAGCGCATGAAGCTGCCGCGGTCGTTGTCAATTTTTTTCTGCAGCTGGAAGATGGCGTAGAGCAGAGCTTCGGGGCGCGGGGGGCAGCCGGGGACGTACACGTCAATCGGGATCACCTGATTGACGCCTTGTACCACGGCGTAATTATTGAAGACGCCGCCGGAGGTGGCGCAGGCGCCCATGGAGATGGCCCACTTGGGTTCGGGCATTTGTTCGTAGAGTTGTTTGATGACGGGCGCCATTTTTACGGAGACGCGGCCGGCGATGATCATCAGATCGGATTGGCGCGGGGAGCCGCGAAAAACTTCGGCGCCGAAGCGGGCGATGTCGTAACGCGACGACGCCATGGACATCATCTCGATGGCGCAGCAGGCCAGGCCGAAGGACATGGGCCAGATGGAACTGCGGCGCGCCCAGTTCACTACTTTGTCCAGCGACGCGAACAAAATTCCTTCGTCCTTCAGGAAGTTCGCATCCTGTCCTGGGGCTTCGAGCGTGACGCCCTTCGCAAGTTCGACGGCCATGGCCTAATTGACTCCGTAGCGGCGCGACGTCCGACACGATACTCGGCGCCGACTGCACTCATTTTGCCTGTTTGCGCTGCGCTTTGCAACGCGACTCGCACGCGCTGTTCTCGCACCGATTGCCAACTGCTCGCCGTCGCTGCGCGGCCTCATCAGCGCACCTCGATGGTTAGCTGGGCGGTTTTGATGTTGCCCTTGCCGTCATCGGCGGTGAAGGTGTAGGTGGTGGTCTTTTTCGGCGCGACTTGCGTGCAGCGGTCCACGGACGGGCGCAAGTCGCCGATCGGCGGATCGATGGTTACGGATTTGGCGTTGGAGACTCCGTAACAGATGTCCGTGGTGTCGCCGCGCTGAATTTTTCCGGGCATTGCGTAAAAACCGATGATCTTGAATTCAGAGCCGCCGAGTACTTCGAAGGATTTCGCGGCTGCGTCACGATCGGCGGCGGCTTTCGCGACTGCTTCTTTCGCGGCGATGTCCTGATTTTCCTGCCAGCGCGACCAGAAGACGAAAGCGGTGTAGCCGAGGATGATCGCGGCGAGCACGCCGAATCCGAGCCACATGTTCCGCAAGGTGCGCGGCGCTTTCTGTTCCGGTTGCGCGAGCAATTTGGCTTATCCTCCTGGTTCTGGCTGAAAATTATTTACCGCAGAGACGCAGAGAACGCAGAGGAGGCGACGGCAACTGCTCTGCGCGTCATGGGTTCTGTATGTTCACAATATTTTTTCATTTCGCTCAGGCCACCCTCAGGACGATTTTGCCGAACTGTTCGCGGGCTTCGAGGCGCTGGTGGGCTTCGGCGCATTTTTCCAGGGGGAGGACTATGTCAATTACGGGCTTGAGTTGACCGCGGCGCAGGAGCTCGAGCGCGGAGAATAATTCTGATTTGCCGCCCATGAAGGAGCCGAGGATGGAGAGCTGGCGCGTGAAAAGATAGGCGATGTTGAGGGCGCCGTCGAAGCCGGTGGTGGCGCCGCATGTGACCAGGCGACCGCCGATGGCGAGGCTGCGGATGCTGCTGTCCCATGTGGCCTGGCCGACGTGTTCAAAGACGACTTCGACGCCGCGACGATCGGTGAGGCGTTTTACTTCGTCGGCAATTTTCTGCGTGGTGTGGTTGATGACGGCGTCAGCGCCAAGTTCGCGGGCCTTTTCGAGTTTCGCATCGGAGCCGGCGGTGGCGATGACGCGCGCGCCGGCGGCTTTGGCGATTTGAATCGCGGCAGCGCCGACGCCGCTGCCGGCGCCGAGAACGAGGACCGTTTCGGCGGGCTTCAATTGCGCGCGAGTGATGAGCATGTGCCAGGCGGTGAGCGAAACCAGAGGAAACGCGGCGGCTTCTTCGAAGGAAAGCTTTTCGGGAATGGGCACGCAGTTCACCGCTGGGGATTTGACGTACTCGGCGCAGCCGCCGTCAACACCCTGGCCGAAAAGGGTGTAGGAGGGGCACATGTTGTCGTTGCCGGCGAGGCATTTTGCGCACTGGCCGCAGGAGATGCCGGGCTGGAGCAGGACGCGCTCGCCGACTTTGACGCTCGTGACCTGGCCGCCGACGCGGGCGACCTCACCGGCGATGTCACTGCCAGGAATGTGCGGCAGCGGGATGTGCGAATGGGGAGACCCTTTGCGCAGCCATAGATCGAGGCGATTCAGGGCGCAAGCGCGCACGCGGACGAGAACTTCATAGGGGCCGATCTGGGGGTCCGGAACTTCCTTGTATTGCAGGACTTCGGGGCCTCCGTGGGCGGCGTAGAGGATGGCTTTCATGGGCGCTCCTGAATTAAGGTGCGGCCCAGAGATAACAGCGCGGGGTCGAAGGAGTCAAGCGCGGAGGTGGAGATGAGTAGTGAGTGCGGAGTGGTGATTAGTGAGTGGTGAATAGTGATTAGTGACCCGTAGCTTGCGATCGGTGATACGTCAGGCGCATGTACGGTCGAGCCTCTTTGAATGTCCGACGCCGGTGAATTTTGCGACGTGGGTGATTTTGTCGCGGTTAGAAAATCGTTTCTCGTTTGTGGTCCGGGGATTGCGGAATTTCTGAATTGGGATGTATTGCGGTTAGAAATTGCGGGGGTGGTGATTCGTGATTGTTGGGCGATGAAAGCGGGCAGGCCTGTGCCACGAGGGGCAAATTTGTAGCGAATAGAAAACGGTTTCTCCTTTGTTTTCATTGGAAGGCTCACGAAAATGATGATTTTGTGAGGTTTATTTGTATCGAATAGAAATGAGGTGAGGCGGTGATGAGTGATGAGTGACGAGTGATGGGTGGAGAGCGGCGCAGACATGGAAGTGGGACAAATCGTAGCGATTAGAAAATGTTTTCTCGTTTGTTGTGAGCGGGTTAGCTCGATTACTAATAATTTGTTGTAGCGATTAGAAATGCGCGGGGCGGCGGCGGGTGAAAAAGCAGGGCAAACACCAGCGATTAGAATGGCGTGAGTGCTGAGTAGTGATTGGTAAGTAGTGAAGCGCGGCGGCGGCAGGCGAAAATCCGTGGCGAGTGGTGCGTCGGAACGGAGGACATGCGGCAGGCGAGGCGCGATTCCCGATTTGGGACGCGCGAGCGGCGAGGCATCGCAAGCAGCGCCGAGCATGTGGCCTCCTCGTCTGGGCGGAATAGGTGCCCGACAGATGATAACACACGGGTTCTGATAACGCAAGAGTAAACGTCTGGAGGGGATGTGGGCGCGGGGACGGATCGGGCTAGGTGGGGCGGGTCCAACTCAAAAGCTCGCGGGAAAGGAACTGCCCTTCGAAGCGGCACTGCGGTCCCTCCTGTGGCGGGCAGGCCTCAGGCTGAATTGCGCTGTGGCGCGATTCACTAAATGTAGGGCGCTTCGCGCCACAGTTTAAGTCGGACCTAAAGCCTCCGACCTACAAAGCTTACTGGGCAGGATCAACGGCTGCCCGGTTCGATGAATCTGAACCGGCCGCTACAAATACGATCTCAGGGGCCAAAGGAGCCGGCGAGACGTCGGCGCTGGTGGGTTGGTGAACGTCGACCATACTGGTGAACGCTGGACCACGCGCGTTGGTCGGGCGTGGGTCGTGGTGAAAACGCGTCACTTCGGGCGGAATGCTAGCATTTGAGTCCGAATGCGGCTAGTCTGTTTGGGAGAGGTTCATTGCGATGACGATTCGGGTGGAGCTTAACCCCGAGACTGAAGCGCGCTTGATTGCAGAGGCGCGCGCGAAGGGCCTGCCGCTGGAAAAGGCAGCCGAAGAGCTTCTGGTAGAAGCTCTCGCGGTGCGTACATCGGCGCGGGGGCCGATGAGCGTGGAAGAGTTTCATCGCATGCTGGAAGCGATGGCGGAAGGTTCCGAAGGACTGCCCGAATTGCCCACCGAGAGTTTTTCTCGCGCGAGCTTCTACGAGGACCGGCTAGATGGCGGAGACAGCGTACCTCGTCGATAGCAACGTGCTTCTCCGCTGGGTGAAGCCCGACCACAGCGAGTACCCTACCATCGTCTCAGCAACAGATGCTGTCCTGCGGCATGACGGCGTTTTGTGCTACACGTCGCAAAATGTTGCGGAGTTTTGGAATGCGTGCACACGGCCCGCGGATCGCAATGGCTACGGCCTTTCACCGGAAGAAACGGACCGCCGGGCGCGCGTTTTCGAGGGGAAGCTCCGTTTGCTTCCAGACAATTTTGCTGTTCACGAAGAGTGGCGCAAAATCCTAGTCACGCATAACGTCTCTGGGGTACAGGTTCACGACGCCCGTTTAGTGGCGGCAATGCGTGTGCATGGCGTTAAGCTCATTCTGACCTTCAACCCTAAAGATTTTACGCGCTATGGCGATATTGAAGCAGTGCACCCGCGTAGTGTTTCACTTGCGTAGTTGAAGGCAGCGCCAGTTACGTCGTTTACCGGCAGCTGGTCACCCTCTCGCAGTGATTGGACTCCGAGGTAGTTCCGTGAGCGCGCCCGCTCGCGATGATTTTAGTTCGATGTATTTCGGCGAGCGCGCTCATTCGCGGTGATTATGCTGCGAATTAATGCGATGCGCGCGCGGCGTTGCTGGGGACGCGAAGGGTGGCGTGCGCGGCTGGGTTGACTAGAACCCATTACATAAATTTCGGCCGCAACGGAAGGGCCTGGCTTCAGGGGCTGAAGCCCCCTTCTTTTGCGGACTCTACGGCGGGGCTGAAGCCCCGCCCTTCCGCTCCAACCCATTTGTAAGAGGGCGCTACGGGTGACGCGGTACCAAGCTAACTTTTTATTGCATCGAGTAGCGCAACCTGTTGCATGGAGTCGCGCCTGTTGCATGGAGTGGCGCGATTTATTGCATGGAGTCGCGCAAATGGAGGAGGACTTTGTCGGCGGCGTCTACGCGGATGAGGCCGTAGCGCGGGTAGTTGAAATCGAACATGACGGAGATGGTTAGGGAGATGATCACGGAGAACAGGACCATGTGCAGCCAACTGCGGCGCTCGCGCCGGGCCATGGCGTGGCCTGCGAGGACTGCGCTCATGAGGGTGACGCACACCAGCAGCCAGAAAATAAGCTCGGGCATGTAGGACTCGAGGGCGATGGCACGCTGGCTAGCGACGTCGTTCATTTGATTGAGAGCTGGAAGCAAGAGGCGGGACACGTCATGCGATGGATCGCTGAGGCCGGCGGCTACGGCTTGCGACCAGATGCGCTGTTCGATTTGTGCGGCGCGCGCGAAATCCTGATCGGCGGCGGGGCGGTCCAGGATTTTCTGGAAGCCCTGGAGGCGCGCTTCGAGGTACTCACGGAAGAGCTGACGCATTGCGGGCTGGTCTGCGGCGGGCAATAAGTCGAGGCGTTGATAGGCTGTGGAGATGGCGTTGGCTTCCTGAACGATGAGCTGGCGGCGAGCGTCAAAGCGGGCGGTGGCGCCGGAAAAGCTGAAGGCCAGCAGGAGACCGAGCAGCGAAAAGATGGCGGCTTCCATGGCGCCGGTGCCTTCGAAGGCCCAGTCTGGATTTTTTTGTGATTTTTCGCGGCCGATGCGGAAACCGATTTCGAGCGAGGCCAGGATGCCGGCGAAGAGTCCGATGAAGAGCGCGTAGGTCACCCAACCTAGTGTCATGAATCGGCTCACCCTTTAGATGAAGCTGCGCCGCGCGGGACAATGATACTCCGCTCAAGCGGCGGGGCGATGGAAAGTAGTAGGCGAAGATAAAGCGAAGATGATATGTTATGCGGGCGATGGACGACGGGCGCAAGAAACTAATCTATCTGGTGGCGGGGATGTTTTTGGTGCGGCGATTGGCGGGGCTGGAGCAGCGGCCGTCGCCGGCGCGGGAGAGCGCGTTCCGGGATGCGATTGATAATGCGGTGGAGCTGTGGCGGAGGATTGAGGCACGGTTTCCGACGCCGAGTGGACCAAGGTAGAGGATGTCGCATGCGGATTGGGTGCGACGGGCCGGGACGCGGGCAGGATGGAAGGCGGCGCGGCTACTGGGGCCAGTCACTTTTGGGGCGGCGAGTTTCTTTTACGAAGCAGGAATCGCAGACGCGGGTGCCGTCTTTCAGGGTGAAGTCAACGCGGCGGTTGGGGTCAATTTCGGCGCCGCATTTTCCGCAGAGATCAACTGGGGTATCGCTCATAGGTTGGAGCGAGTTTACTACTCTATCGCCACAATCTCCAAAAGCTCTACAGGCACGAATTTCGCCAGGTCCGCCGAGAGGCCAGGAAAAGCGTGGCGCTGGGCGGTTAGGCGGCCTGGTCCTTGGACGCGGGCGCGGCGTGCATGTGCGAGAAGGCGTAAAAGCGGCCATCGCAATTGTCGCAGCGGTAGACGCCGACGCCGAGCGCGGGCAGAAGGTAGCGTTCGATGGGTCCGCGACGATGGGAGCGGCCAACGTAGTTACTTCTGCAATAAGGGCACAGGCGTTTGGCGCCGGGGAGAGTTGCGTCCGCGGCTGATTCATGTTGGTGAGGCGTTGCGAATTCAGGCATTGCTGTTGTGTGCTCCTAGAGAGAGTTCATACGAGCGGTAAGGCTAGGCTGATGCTGCGATTCCCTTGCGCTCGAATCTGGTTCCACCCGGTTCCTGTTTCAAGACATTCAAAGCGGACATGGCGACTTCGATGGCGATGCGCTCTTCGCGGGAGATTTCGCCACGGCCTGCAGCGCGCGCACGGATGGCGTCTTCTGCCGCCTGTACGCGAAATTTGAGCTGTTGGAGGTCTACTTCAAGGACCGCAGCCCGATATGGGTCCCGCCAATGGTTCTGGACCATTTAGTACTCCCGGGGCTGGGAAAGCAAGAATAGTGCGGGGAGTGTGGATTGTCAATACGGTGGCGGATGGGAGGGCTGGTGGGGCTTAGGGTGGAGGGCGGACAGGAGGTTAGCGGCGGGCGAGGCGGTTTAGTTTGACGGCCTCAGGTCGGTGCGCTTCCCTCACTAAGACAACTCATACCGTGCGGTGCTGCGGCGAAGCTCTGCGCCGAGTTGTTACCGTTTGAGTTGCGGACGGTCGTCCGTGGTGAGACCTGCAAAATGATTGATGGCCTGGATGGCTTCGTAGCCGATGGCGATTAGTAGAACCAAGATTATCAAAGACACGCTGCCTCCTTGCGGTAGTTGCTCGTCCAGTAGTGATGTGCGGGAGGAGATCGTTACAGGTTGAGTTGAACGATCTGACGAGCCACGTGGCGCGAGGGACGGTCTGCCCAGTTCATTTACGGATTAAAACCAAAGGCAGCGGCGTGCGCGGTTCGATGAAGCTGAACCGGCCGGTACAAGAACCGAAGGCAACGGCAACTGCGTGCCCGGTTCGATAGAGCTGAACCGGCCGCTACAAAATCGAAGGCAACGGCAACTGCGTGCCCGGTTCGATAGAGCTGAACCGGCCGCTACAAAACCGAAGGCAACGCCAACGGCGTGCCCGGTTCGATGAACCTGAACCGGCCGCTACAAATGCGAAGGCAACGCCAACGGCGTGCCCGGTTCGATGAACCTGAGCCGGCCGCTACAAATCCGAAGGCAACGGCGACTGCCAATAGGCGGCGAAGCGCAGCCGGCGCGGGGGTGGACTGATTACGCTTTGTGCCGATAGCACTGGTATGTATAGCTCGACGCGAGGTGTGAGCGAGCCGCGTAAGGCGATGATGGCGGTTGCGAAGGTGACGTGGGAGGACCAATACGAAACAGTGCACACGGCGCCGGCGAGATTAGAGGATACATCCGCTTCCGGTGCTTGTTTTCGGGTCAAAGTTCCAATTGAGGCCGGGACGCGGGTCCGCGTGAGTTGGTGCCGGGATGATTTTTCCGGGACGACCAGATGGTGCCGCGCGGCGGACGGCGAGTATGTGATGGGGATGCAGAGGGATGAGGTCGCGAGGACGGCGCCGGATCGAACGGTGAAGAGGGTGCAGGCAGGCAGTGGGCGTGAAGCGGAAATGACGGCTGCGACGGCGGCTGTAGTCGCAAGCGAGCAGAGCATTCCGCGGCAACGACAAGTGATTCGCAGGGGAACGTTGCGTCCCGTTCCGGGACCGGAACCGCTTGCGTTGGTGCGCGTGACGTTTCCTGCGGCGGTGATTCGCGAGCCGGTGATTGGCTTCGAAATTGCGAACAGGCTTACGGCACACGAGGCGGCAGCAGGCGAGCGGATGGATGCAAGCGCGGCGCGTCAGAAACGAACCACGTCGTTATTCGAAGAGAGGACAGCGATGCCAAACAAATGGCTTAATTTGGGAGCACGGAAGCAGAACCAGGAGGGAGCAAACGGAAACGGCAACAGCGCTGCGGAAGCGGCAGGCGCGTCGCACGTTTCTGCGGTGACGGCGGGAGACGCGACGATGGCGACACCGCGGGGAGATCTGCTGTTGCTGGAAGATGTTTACCGTTCGGCGGGGATCGTGGAGCCGCGGATGGGATACAGCATCAATAAGGTGGTGGAGATGCTGAAGAACGATCACCTGCGAGGATTGGGGGACGAGGTGAAGCGCGCTTCCGTGCTGATGGCGCTGAACGCCGCGGGAATTCGGTTGGAAGACATTCTGCAGGACGCGGCGCAGCGGCAGTCCGCGGTGGCCGCCTACGAAGGCGAGCAGCGCAAAAAGTTTGAGGAGTATTGGTCGCGGCGCGCGGAGGAGAATTCCCTGCTGCAAGCGGAGATGGAGCGAGTGACGCGGCAGTACGTGGAGCGCATGAATCGCAATTTGACGGAAGTGCAACAGGAGAAAGAGGCGTTTCAGAAATGGCAGAGCGCGATGCAGCACGAAGTGCTGCAGATTTCGGAGGCGGCGACGTTGTGCGCGCAGCCGGCGGTGTATGAGTCGTCTAACGAGGAACCGGCGGCGGGTGGTGGCGGGCAGAGTTTGACGGCGAAGTCGGCATAGGGCGGCGCGATTGACGTTGCGGTGATATTCTGCGGTAGTGGGTCCTCGCTTGTCTGGAAGTCATTTCCTTAAAGTTTGAATACATTGTTATTGGTGTGTGCGGTATCTTATGGGCTTGCGGTGCGGCTTAGGACTTCAAAGGATTTTACACAGAGGGGAGAGAGAAAAGGCGGAGGAAAATCTGAGAAAGATGGGGGCGTTTACCGCAGAGACGCTGAGGACGCAGAGAAAGGCAAGAGAGATCCTTCGGCCGGCATGAACCGAAGGCGCGGGCCTCAGGATGACGAAGCAACTGGCATCGTCAGGTGCGCACGGAAAGCCGAGCTCGAGTCAGCGACGCGGCGACGCGGCGTACAGCGAGGGTCGGCGGTGATGAATCTAAACCCCCACCCTTCCCGTAAAGCAAAGGCGGGAAGAGTGGAGCACCCAGAAATACAAAACCAAGTTCAAAAGAAAGAGCACAGGCAAGATTGCCTATGCCACGATGACAATTGGAGTTCGTGGAAGAGTGATGGATATATTTGAAGAAGTGGTGAGGATGCGGCGGGCAGGCGAGCGCGGGGCGTTGGCTACGATTGTGCACACCAATGGGTCGATCCCGAGCTTTGAGAGTTCGCGGATGCTGGTGCGCGACGACGGATCGATCGTGGGGACCGTGGGCGGGGGGTGCGTGGAGGCCGAGGTGTGGGCGGCGGCGAAGGAAGTGATTGTGGCGGAGCAGCCGCGGAAGATGACGTTTAATTTGAACCAGGACGCGCAGTACGACGCGGGGCTGATTTGCGGCGGCACGCTGGAAATTTTCGTGGAGCCGATTCTGCCGCAGCCGGTGCTTTATATTTTTGGGGGCGGGCACGTTTCCACGGCGGTGGCGCCGCTGGCGCACCAGGCGGGATTCAAGATCGTGATCGTGGATGATCGCGAGGCGTTCGCCAGCAGGGAGCGATTTCCGATGGCGAGTGAGATTTACACGTCTTACGAGGAGGCCTTCGAAAAAATCCAGGCGAATTCGTCCTCGTATTTGCTGATCGTGACGCGCGGGCATAGCGGAGACATGCGCGTGCTGGCCTGGGCGGTGGAAAGCGAGGCGCGGGGATTCAGTCCCCGGTACATCGGCATGATGGGCAGCAAGCGCAAGGTGATTGCGGTGTACAAGGCGCTGGAGAAGGAAGGATTTTCCGCCGCGCAGTTCGAACGGGTGCACGCGCCGGTGGGGCTGGAAATTGGCGCGTTGACGCCGGAAGAGATCGCCGTGAGCATTACCGCGGAGCTGATCGCGGTGCGCCGCGGCGCGCCGGGACAGCCGAACAAATCCATCAAGATTTCCGAAGCCGCACAACTGCTGGGTGACTGACCTGCCATGATCGCTGCTGCGATCCTCGCCGCGGGAGAATCCAAGCGAATGGGCCAGCCCAAAGCGCTGGTTCTGCTCCAAGGCGTAACCTTCGTGGAACATTTGATTGCAGCGACGCGCCATGCTCGCGTGGGAATCACACGCGTGGTGCTAGGCGCAGGAGCGCAAGGGATTCGCGCGAAGCTGAAAGTTGATCCGGCGTGGATCGTGGTGAATTCCGATTGGCCGAAGGGACAGCTTTCTTCAATTCATGCGGCGATTCGCAGTCTTCCGGCGGGCGTAACGGATGGGATGATGCTTTGTCCCGTGGATCATCCGCTGGTTTCCGCGCATTTGGTGGGGCAATTGATTGCAGCGTTTGATTCCAGCGACAAGATGATTGTGTTACCGAAACACAAGGGGCGGCGCGGCCATCCGGTGCTATTTCGCGCGAAGCTGTACGAGGAGTTGCTGGCGGCGCCGGCCGGGGTGGGCGCGCGGCAGGTGGTGTGGAATCACGCCGCGGAGGTGGCGGAGGTGGAGACGGAGGAAGAGGGCGTGATTTTGAATTTGAACGATCCGGAGACGGTGAGGAAAGCGACCGGGCGTTGATGGGTTGAGTGGAGTCGCCTGTTGCAAGTTGAAAGTTGACAGTTAAGAGTTACAAGCAGAGGCGAGCATCTACCGCAGCGACGCAGAGTGCGCAGAGAAAACCTGAAGAGAGATCCTTCGCCCGGCATGAAGCAAAGGCAGCGGACTCAGGATGACGATGGAAATTCAAAGGCAACGGCAAATAGCCGGCGAGACGCCGGCGCTACGAAAGCAACGTCAACGACGCTTCGCGGAAATGCGGGCGGCCAGGCAAGCTGGGGCGCAGCAAGCAGCGCCCCTACCCTCGCAGGGTAAGAATCTCGTGAGCGCTCGGAGCGCTCGGAGCCCTTCGATGCCGTCCCGCGACTGCGGGACGGCATCGAAGGCTGAATCGCGCGGTGGCGCGATTCAGTTGATTTTTTTCAGGAGGGCGGCGAGGGCATCGGTGCAGAGCTGTGCGGCGTGAAAGGTTGCGGGTGGCAAATCGCCGAGGCGGCTGGAAATTTGCTGGGGCGTGATGGCGGAGATTCCGGCGGCGGATTTGCCGATGAGCATGTCGGTGAGAGCCGAGCTGCAGGCGATGGCAGCGACACAGCCTTGGGTCCTAAAGCGGGCCGCGGAGACGCAGCCTTCGGCGTCGAGGCGCACGGCCAGCCGCAAGACGTCTCCGCAGACCGGATTGGTGACATTCACGGTGGCGGTGGCGTCTGGCAGGTCGCCCGCATTGCGCGGATTGCGAAAGTGGTCGAGGATAGCGTCGTTGAACACGGATAGCCGGAGTCGCGGATTAATAACGGGCGCGCAAGAATTAACGATGATTCCGGGGCAGCGTTGAGTATAATGCCGCGGGTCAGAAATTGAAAACCAGGGATTGGATAGTTGATAGAAAGGTAGTCAAGGCGGTTGCCAAAAGTTTCGCTTTTTTTATTTCAATGTTGTTGACACAAGTGGGGTTAGGCATATAACTTAGCAGTCCCAGCCAGCGCTTATCCGAACTTGGCGCGGAAAGCGGTCTTTCAATTCGCCTACAGGAATTGTCAGGAGATAGACAGATGCGACGAATTGGATATGTCTTCACCCTCGCGGTGGCCTTCGCAATGTTGGCGAACGCCAGCTTCGCGCAAGACGGGAAGCTGAAGATTAAGGTAACGCCGCCGCAAGCTTACGTATTCGTAGATGGGAACGCCATTAACGACGGCAGCCACGACATCAAACTGGCGGCGGGTAAACATACCGTGGTAGTGGTGAATTACGGTTACAAGATCTCCACGCAGGACGTAAATATTGAGGCCGGGAAGAAAACGGACCTCACCGTCGCGCTGGAAGCATACGGTGACAAGGTGTCTGGTCCGTGGGGCCGAGTGTACATCACCGGAGTAGATGTGCGCGCCGCGGTGCTGTCGAACGGAAAGACCCCGGGATACTTTGTGGGCCATGTGGACGAATTCAACAACGATTTCTGGCTGTGGAAGCAGGAATTGGTGCTGCCTCCAGGCACTCATCACCTGACGATCACACGGGCAGGAAAAGAGCTGTGGTCGGGTGACGTCAAGATCGAGGCGGGCAAGAAGGTTTCTATCAACGTCTCTAAGAATTCGCAGGTGACCACCGACTGGACGAAGCGTGATGCGGAATTGACGAAGAAGGCGCCGCAGCCGCGTTTCCATGCCGGCATCGCAAGCGCGACGGTGGTAGTTGCGCCCGTGCATGCGACGGTGGCCAATGCCACGGCGAACATCAACTGCGGCCAGACCGCGAACCTGGAATGGACGACTACGGACGCGGTGGACGTTAGCTGGGATCAAAGCGTAGGCAAGGTGGCGAACAGCGGATCGCAAGGAGTTTCGCCGCACGCGACCACTACCTACACGATGACGGCTGCGGGACCTGGCGGAATCGTGACGGGAACCGAGACGGTGAACGTGAATACGGTTGTGACGGGCAGCATTACGGCAAGCCCGTCTGACCTGCACTACCGCAAGATCGGCGACAAAGTGATCACCGACGACAGCGGCACGGTGACGTGGACTACCGGAAACGCGGATTCGGTGAACGTAGACCCGTTCGGAAAAGTAGACCTCAACGGCTCGCAGACAGTGAAGGCCGATCCAACGAAGACCGACATCGGTCCGGTGGACGAGAATCGCAACTACGTGCTGCACGCCACGAACGTCTGCGGCGGCTCGCTGGACCAGACGGCGTCCATACACGTCACTGGCTCAATCGAACCGATCCCGGATGTGGTGTTGCAGAGCGTGTTCTACCCGACGGATTATCCGGACCAGAAGAACCCGCAAGTCGGATTGGTCAAGAGCCAGCAACTGGAGCTCGCGACGCTGGCGTCTGGATTCAAGAAGTATCTGGAATATGATCCGGACGCGAAACTTTCGGTGGAAGCTTATGCGGACATTCGCGGGTCGAAGCCTCACAACCAGGATTTGAGCGAACGGCGCGTGGAACGCATCAAGCAGTATCTGGTGGACCAGGGAATCTCCGCGGATAAAGTTCAGACGGCGGCATACGGTAAAGAACGCCCGCTGGACAAGGCCACGGTGAAGGGCCTGGAAGACACCAACCCGAACCCGGCGCCCAAGGCACGTGCGAAGAACTCCACGGGCACATGGTTCGCATACAACCGCCGCGCGGATATCGTGCTGCTACCTTCGGGCAAGAAGTCGGCGCAGTTCTATCCGAACAACGCCGACGATTCTGCGCTGATCTGGCAGATCCCGAAGCCGGCGCTGAAGAAGGTGGAAGCAGCGCAGTAAGTTTATTTCTGGCTTAACTGAACGCGCCGGGGAGCGATGCTCTCCGGCGCGTTTTTGTTTTTGGGTTTACCGCAGAGGCGCAGAGTGCGCAGAGAAAGTCAAAGGCACCACAGATGAACGCAGATGAACACTGATAAAGTCAAAGGCAGAGGAAAGCGAAGGCAGAGGAAAGCAAAGGCAGAGGAAAGCAAAGGCAGAGGAAAGCAAAGGCAGAGGAAAGCAAAGGCAGAGGAAAGCAAAGGCAGAGGAAAGCAAAGGCAGAGGAAAGCGAAGGCAGAGGAAAGCGAAGGCAGAGGAAAGCGAAGGCAGAGGAAAGCGAAGGCAGAGGTAGAATCGTGGACGCTACGGCGAAGAAAAACAGAGGCGGTGGGATGCGCATCGTTTCGCTGGCGCCTAGTGTTACTTCGATATTGCTGGAGTTGGGCGTGGGGCGCGAGTTGGTGGGAGTTTCGCGCTGGTGCAAGGACGTGGCGGAGGTGGGGCGGCGTCCTGCGGTGGGCGATTGCTGGAAGATGGATTTGCGCGAGGTGATGCGGCTGCGGCCGACGCTGCTGATTGGTTCAGTGCCGTTCGCGGCGGAGACGGTGCAGAAGATTTTGCAGGAGCCGGTGGCGTTTCTGGCGATCAATCCGCGGACGCTGGCGGATATTTTCGGTGATATTCGGACGCTGGGGCGATTGGTGGAGCGGGGACGGGCTGCGGAACGATTGATACGGAAGATGCGGAAGGGATTTGCGGATGTGGAGCGCGAGGCGCTTCGCGGCGGCGCAGGGCGGCGAGTGCGCGTTTATTGCGAGGCTTGGCCGAAGCCGCGGATCAGTTCCCCTCCCTGGGTGGCGGAGCTGGTGGAGATTGCGGGAGGAAAGATGGTGGTGGCGGCGGGCGAGCGCGTGACGGATGAGGATGTGGCGCGGGCGAAGCCGGAATTAATTGTGCTGGCGTGGGCGGCGACGGGCGGGCGCGCGAAAGTTGCGACGGCTTTGCGGAATCCTGCGTGGCGGGATGTGCCGGCGGTGAAGAATGGGCGCGTGGTGGTGATTCGGGATGAGTGGTTGAACACGCCGGGGCCGCCGCTGGTTCTGGGGGCGCGGGAATTGGCGCGGGCGATTCGGGAGTCTGCATGTTGACGGTGGTGGCTGGATTGATCGAGGCGGAGGGAAAGATTTTGGTGTGCCAGCGGCGGCGCGGAGATGCGTTTGAATTGATGTGGGAATTTCCTGGCGGAAAATTGCAGAGTGGAGAAACGCCGGAGGCGGGGCTGGCGCGAGAGTTGCGGGAGGAGTTGGGAGTGGAGGCTGCGGTTGGGGCGGAGGTTTTTCGGACGCGGCATCGGTATGCGGAGATGAGCGAGGAGATTGAATTGATTTTCTTTGCGGTGGCGGCGGAGGCAGCGGCGATTCGCAATGTGGTGTTCGAGAGCATGGAGTGGCGGGCAGCGGGAGAGTTGAGTGAGTTGAATTTTTTGCCGGCGGACCGGGAGTTGGTGGAGAAATTGGCGCGGCGGGAGATTGTGGCCCACCGACCGGCGGCGAGCGCGTAGCGTCGTTGCGAGCAAATCAAAAACTTGCGAGAAGGCCGATTCAAAAAAGGAATCGTTGAAGCTGTGCGCTGGCTGGCGTTGGGGTGTATTCTATTGGTGGGAAAATAGACCAAGGCGCGCCGTTCGAGGGTGATCGAGAGTGGCATCGAGCGCGATGAGAGGGCCGAACGAGGATATGGATAATCAACTCAGTGTGCCGCTGCAAGGATTAGACTCCGCGGAGATACAGGAGTGGCTGGAATCGCTGGATTCGGTGTTGCAATCGAGCGGGCCGGAGGTGGCGTCGTACATTCTGGAACGCTTGCGCGCGCACGCTAAGGTGGTGGGGATCGATATCCCGTTTACGGCGAATACTCCGTACGTGAACACCATACCGGCTAGCCTGCAGCCGGAACTTCCGGGCGACCAGCACTTGGAGCGGCGAATCAAGAGCCTGGTGCGCTGGAACGCAATGGCCATGGTGGTGCGCGCGAACCGCGAAGAGCACGGCATTGGCGGACACATTTCGACGTACGCTTCCGCGGCGACACTCTATGAGATTGGGTTCAATCATTTTTTCCGGGCGCGCACGCCGGAGTTTGAGGGCGACACGATTTATTTTCAGGGGCACGCGGCGCCGGGCATTTATGCGCGCGCATTTCTGGAAGGGCGGCTGTCGGCGGAGAAGCTGGAAAATTTCCGGCGTGAATTGAAGCCGGGCGGGGGGCTTTCATCTTATCCGCACCCGTGGCTGATGCCGGATTTCTGGGAGTTCCCTACTGTTTCGATGGGACTGAGCCCGCTGATGGCGATTTATCAGGCGCGTTACAACCGCTATCTGGAAAATCGCGGATTGAAACCGGCGACGGACGCCAGAGTGTGGGCGTTTCTGGGCGACGGCGAGACGGACGAGCCGGAATCGCTGGGCGCAATCAATTTGGCTTCGCGCGAAAAACTGGATAATTTGGTTTTTGTGATCAATTGCAATTTGCAGCGGCTGGATGGGCCGGTGCGCGGGAACGGGCAGATCATTCAGGAGTTGGAATCGGCGTTTCGCGGCGCCGGTTGGAACGTGATTAAAGTGCTGTGGGGCGGCGAGTGGGACCCGATTCTGGAGCGGGACACCGAGGGATTGTTGGTGAAGCGCATGGGCGAGCTGGTGGACGGCGAGTATCAGAAGCTGGTGGTTTCGTCCGGCGCCTATGTGCGGGAGCATTTCTTTGGATCCGACCCGCGGTTGCTGAAGCTGGTGGAACCTTTTTCGGATGACGAGCTGCGCCGATTGCAATTGGGCGGGCACGACCCGCGCAAGGTGTATGCCGCCTACAAAGCCGCGACGGAGCACAAGGGATCACCGACGGTGATTTTGGCGCGGACGATCAAGGGCTACGGGCTGGGCGAGGCGGGCGAAGGCAAGAACATCACGCACCAGCAGAAGAAGCTGAATGAGGATGAGCTGCGCGAATTTCGCAGCGCGATTCGATATTCCGCTGAACGATGCGCAGTGCGCGGAATTGCCGTTCTATCGCCCGGCGGAAGACAGCGAAGAGATCACCTACATGCGGGCACGGCGCGAGGAACTGGGCGGGTACGTGCCGCAGCGGCATGCGCGGTCGAAACCGTTGGTGGCGGATCATGAGGAACTGTTCAAGGAATTTTTGACTGGCAGCGACGGGCGTGAAGTATCCACGACGATGGCGTTCGTGGGAATTCTGCGAAAGATGCTGCGCGATCCGGAAATGGGGAAATTGATTGTGCCGATCGTGCCGGACGAAGCGCGGACTTTTGGAATGGAGTCATTGTTCCGCACGGCGGGAATATATTCCAGCGTGGGGCAGCGTTACGAGCCGGTGGATGTGAACACGCTGCTCTATTACAACGAAATGAAGGACGGGCAGATTCTGGAGGAAGGAATCACGGAAGCGGGCTCGATGGCTTCGTTCATCGCGGCGGGCACGGCATACGCGACACACGGAATCAACACGATACCGTTTTTTATTTATTACTCGATGTTCGGATTCCAGCGGATCGCGGATTTCATCTGGGCGGCGGCGGATATGCGGGTGCGCGGATTCCTGCTGGGCGGGACGGCGGGGCGGACGACTTTGTCCGGAGAGGGATTGCAGCACCAGGATGGCAACAGTCACGTGCTGGCGCTGCCGATGCCGAACTTGCGGGCTTACGATCCGGCGTACGCGTACGAGCTTTCGGTGATCATCGAGGACGGGATTCGCCGCATGTATAGGGATGGCGAGAGCATTTTTTATTACATCACGGTGATGAACGAGAATTATGCGATGCCGGCGATGCCGGGCGACGTGCGCGAAGGGATCTTGAAGGGGATGTACCGGTTCCGGGCCGCGGAGAACAAGGAATCGAAGTTGCGCGCTCAGCTTTTTGGCAGCGGCGCGATTTTGAACGAGGCGTTGAAGGCGCAGGAAATTCTGGAGAAATACGGCGTGGCTGCGGACGTGTGGAGCGTGACGAGTTATAAGGCGCTGTACATGGATGGAATCGAGACGGACCGCTGGAACCGGTTGCATCCCGCGGAGAAGGCGCGCGTGGCGTATGTGACGGAGTGTTTGGCAGATGCGCCGGGCGTGCTGGTGGCGGCGACGGATTATCTGAAGACATTGCCGAGCATGGTGAGCCAGTGGGTGCCGCGGCGGATGGCGTCGCTGGGGACGGATGGGTTTGGGCGCAGCGAGGGGCGGTCGGCGTTGCGGGATTTCTTTGAGGTGGATGCAAAGTTCATTGCTTTGGCGGCGCTGAATGAATTGTTCCTCGATGGGAAGATTGAGAAATGCGTGGTGCAGAAGGCGATTGCGGATTTGGGGATTAATCCGGAGAAACCGAATCCGGTGATTTCGTAGCGAGGTGATTGGTCTCCAGCGTTCGCAAAGGACGCGGCCCCGGCTTGGAGGTATCGAGCCGGGGCTTTTCATTTGGGGTTTACGTTTAAAGATTTGACGCCGAGTGCACCCGGGAATGGCGGAGGAAAATCTGTGAGAGATTGACGGATCGAACCACGGCGCCGCAGAGGACGCAGAGAAAACCTGAAGAGAGATCCTTCGGACGGCATGAGGCAAAGGCGCCGTCCTCAGGATGACGATCCTCATCGCATCGTCAGACGAGGGAGCGGCCGCCGTCTACTGCCAGGATTTGGCCGGTTACGAAGTCGGATTTGGCCAGGAAGGCTACGGCGTCGGCTATGTCTTCACCGGTGCCGGTACGGTGCAGGGGGACGCGTTGAATGTAATCTTCGTCAGGAGGTTCGCCGGGAAATTGGATGGTGCCGGGGGCGACGCTATTAACCAGGATTTCGGGGCCGAGGGCGCGGGCGAGGCAGCGCGTGAGCATGATGACGCCGGCTTTCGAGACGCAGTAGTGCGTGAAGGCGGGCCAGGGGAGCAGGCCGCCAAGGGATGAGAGATTGATGATGCGGCCGCGGCCCTGGCGCTTCATGATGGGCGCGGCGGATTGCGCGCAGAGGAATTGCGATTTCAGATTTACGTTCATGATGTGGTCCCACTGCTCTTCGGTTAGCTCTTCAAATTTGGCAGCGAAGAACATGCCGGCGTTGTTGACGAGGATGTCGAGGCGAGCGAATTCGTTTTCGGCAGCGCTGAAGAGTCTTTGTACGTCGGCGCGGTGGGAGACATCGGCCTGGACGGCCAGGGCGCGGTGACCTGTGGATTTGAGTTCTTCGATCAGCTGTTCGGCATCGGATTTCGAAGTGTCGTAACTGATGATGATGTCGGCACCTTCGGCGGCAAGGCGTAGGGCGATGCTGCGACCGATGCGTTTTGCGGCGCCGGTGATCAGGGCTACTTGGCCTGCCAGGGATTTCTCGGGCATGTGGATTTTCTCCTTGTCGGGGGCACATTAACATTTTTGTGCGGCGTGGGGAATGTGGTGCGAGGAAAGTCAAAAGAGTTTACACAGAGAAGAGGGAGGAAAGGCGGAGGTAAATCGGAGAAAGATAAAAGCGCTTACCGCGGAGGCGCAGAGAAAACCGTCGGATCGCTTGACCGAGCGGATGTCGTGATTGATGTAGAATCGGGGACTGTCGCGTCGGCAGGGCTCAGATTGCGGCTTGCAGTTTGCAATTGGCACTGATTGGTTGTCACTCGACACTTGTCACATATCGCTGAGGATTTGGAGGCGGCATGAAAGTTGATTTGCTGGTGATTGCGGCGCATCCGGACGACGCGGAGCTGACCAGCGGCGGGACTTTGTTGAAGATGGCAGCGGCAGGATATCGCACTGGCGTATTGGATTTGACGCGCGGCGAGACGGGATCGCGCGGGACTCCGGAGACGCGTTTGAAGGAAGCGGCGCGCGCGGCAAAAATCATGCGGGTAGCGGTGCGGCGGAATCTGGGGCTGCCGGACGCGCATCTGGAACTGCGCGAAGACTACAAGATGGCGATTGCAGAGGTGATTCGCGAGCTGCAGCCGCGCACGGTGATACTTCCCTACTGGCAAGGACGGCATCCGGACCATTACACGGCGGCGCAGCTGGGATTCGAGGCGTGCTTCGTGGCGGGGCTAAAAAATTATCCGCTGGGGGGCGACGCTTACCGGCCGTTCAAGATTATCTACGCGGCGGCTTATGAGTATGACCGCCCGACATTTTGCGTGGACATCACGCAGGAATTTGAGCGCAGGAAGAGGGCGATCCTGGCGTACGCTTCGCAATTTAATCCGCCGAAGAAAGATAAGCGATCGAAGGTGGTATTGCCGCTGGATGAGCTGGAGGCGCGGATGAATTCTGTGGCGCAATATTACGGGCGGCTGATCGGCGTGCGGTATGCGGAGGGATTTATTGTGAAGGAAGTGATGCAGGTGGAGGATGTGGTGAAGATGCAGGTGCGATCGATTTGAGGGTGCTCAGGAAGTCAAAAGATTTAACACAGAGGGCAGGGAGAACTGCGGAGGCAAATCTGAGAAAGGCAGAGGCGATTACCGCAGAGACGCCGAGAAAATCGGAATTGCGTGGAGGTTAAGGATGGCGGGAGAGATCCCTGCCTGCGGCAGGCAGGCTTCGCCCGGCATGAAACAAAGGCGCCGGCCTCCCTTCGCAAAATCACTCAGGGCAGGCAGGATGACGATGGTTGTCGCACGTCAGAGAAACGAAGAGCACAGGTAAGTTTGCCTGTGCCAGCATGACGATGCTCGTCGCATCGTCAAAACTCGTCGGATTCCTGGGCGTAGCTGAAGCCAGGGAGGGCGTAGGCAGGGCCTTTGCGGTCCACTTTGACTTTTACGGGGCGTTCGGATTCTGCGCCGGCTTTGCGGAGGATGGCGAAGGTGGTAAGGGCTTCGTTGTAAACCTTAGTAATTAAATAGGATTCGCCGGTATCTTCCTTCTTCCAGACCTGGCCGACTTGGAGCTTGCGAGCGGGCACATGACAAATGTAGACAGAATCGGGGGGGCCGTCAATATGAGTGCGCAGGGGTGATTCCCGGCGGCAACGGCTGGTGGGGGGCTGGCGGCCGAGTGAGGATGGCGTCGGGCTGGCCGAAAGCTCTGAACCCAGGTGTAAAGGATGTCCTGGCACCCACTGTAAAGGATGTCGTGGCACCGTACACTGAAGTGCGCCGCTACAAAGGCAAAATCAAAAGAGCCGCGAGACCCCGGCACCGCGAAAGTGCCCGGTTCGATGAACCTGAATCGGCCTCTACATAATGCAAAAACCACGGTAAAGAGAGGCGAGACGCCTGCTACCGGCATGCAGCCCGGCACTAGTGGATCAATGAAAGTGCCCGGTTCGATGAACCCGAACCGGCCTCTACATAACGCAAGAACCACGGCAGAGAGGCGGCGAGACGGCGGGTGGCAGGCAGGCCGGCGCTAGCGGATTCAAGAGCTTGGTTCGGGACAGGTGTTGGTGGAGCGGGGCGAGCAAATTTGTAACGTAAGCTTTACAAGCTTGAGCTAACTAAAATGGGGTGACCCACATCCAAGAATTTAGCGCAGGGTGGTGCTCGGAAGGGGTGTATAATCCGGGCAGTATCCGCCGGAGGTAGCCATGAGAAACGGTTTGGCGGGGCAGCTAGGGGCGATGATCATCGCGGCGTCGCTGGTGACATCCACCGGCGCAGCCAGCGTCCCAGCGGTACAACAGCAAGGCCAACAGACATCCTCACCGCAAAGTGGCGCGCAGCAGGGCGGAACAGCGCCTGCGCAGCAGCCCGCGGCACCTCCAGCAGACAAGACTACACCCGGCAACGCACCCGCAGGCACCACTCCGCCCGCTACCGCAGGAAGCAACGGGCAGCAGCAAGGCAGTGTGCAGCAGGCGGACCAGCCCGTGGCGCAGCAAGCGGATCCGAACGTAAAGGCCGGGAGCAAGGCGGACGTGGCGGCGATCGGCAATCGCAGCGTGGGGCAT
This sequence comes from uncultured Acidobacteriota bacterium, assembly GCA_963742475.1. Classification (GTDB taxonomy): domain Bacteria; phylum Acidobacteriota; class Terriglobia; order Acidiferrales; family UBA7541; genus Palsa-295. The sequence goes on from CAVULY010000004.1 coordinate 379,029, forward strand.
GGACTGAACTTCTATTCGCTGGAACATGAGATCGCGCTGGGAAAGCAGTTGTCCGCGGAAGTGGAGCGCCAGGCGAAATTCATCAACGATCCGGTGGTGAACGAATACGTGAACCGCGTGGGCCAGAACCTGGTGCGGAATTCGGACGCGCAGGTGCCGTTCACAATCAAGGTGATTGATTCGGATGTGGTGAACGCCTTCGCGCTGCCGGGCGGATTCTTCTACGTGAACAGCGGGCTGATTCTGCACGCGGATGAGGAATCGGAACTGGCGGGCGTGATGGCGCATGAAATCGCGCACGTTTGCGCGCGACATGGCACGAAGCAAGCGACCAAGAGCGAAATTGCGCAGCTGGCGATGATCCCGGCGATGATATTTATTCCGTACACGCTGGCGGGATACGCGATTTATCAGGGAATGCAGTTCGCGATTCCGATGGCGTTCCTGCAATTTACACGCACGGACGAGAAGGAAGCGGATTATCTGGGATTGGAGTACATGTACAAAGCGGGCTACGACCCGAACGCGTTCGTCTCGTTCTTCGAGAAAGTAGCTTCGGACGAGAAGAAGCAGCCCGGCACGATTCCGAAGATTTTCTCGACGCATCCGCCGACGCCGGAACGCATCGAGGCATCGCAGAAAGAGATTGCGACGATTTTGCCGCAACGCAGCGAATACATTGTTACCACTTCGGAGTTTGATGTGGTGAAGCGGCGCTTGCAGTTGATCGAAGCGAACGTGAAGGTGAACGACAAGAATCCGAACAAGCCGAGTTTGCGCAAGAAGACCGCGCAGACCACGGCGCCGCAGCCGGGGGATACTTCGACGACGTCGGATCCGAATTCTGATCCGGACCGGCCGACTTTGCAGCGGCGGCCGGATCCGAATCAGCAGCCTTGAGGGCAGTCGGCAGTTAAGAGTTCAGAGTTGACAGTTAAAAGTTAAAACCTTAGGCGCCCGGTTTTTTTTGCCGGGCGCTTTTTTTTGCGGACTCGGCTTGGGTACGGCAAAAGCTGTGTCGCACCTACGGCGCTTGGAATCGTTTTTAGGAGCCTTCCCAGCGTTTCCACGCTGGGCTAACTTATGCCGCGCCTTCGGCGCTGGTGCGGAGCGTTGCGCAATGATAGCCATTCAGATCGGTAGTTGCGAGAGAAGGGCGAAAACGCCTGCCTGAAGGCGACCGCTACAAACTCAACTGCGAAGTGCCGGCGGGACGCCGGCGCTACTAGAACCGCCGCTCGATACTACGTTTGTTATCGGGTTTGCACTTCGGCTACGCCCATGCGCTTCAGGCCTTCGGCGTAATATTTACGGTAGAGGATGTCCCACTCTTCGCTGCCTTCGAGGATTTCCTTTTTCTGGGAAGCGATCTTGGCGCGGACTTCTGTGTCCACCTGGGCTTCGACTTTGAGGAGCGCGGTGATGATATTGACGATTTCCTGACGGATGGTGTCGCGATCCTCGACGAAGTCCACTTCCGGACTGGAGACCAGGAAATCAATGATGCGATGGGAGAGGCGTACGGTTTTTTCGCGTGTCAGTCGCATGGCGTCAGTTGCATGTCCCTGGGCCGCTGTTTAGCGGAGAATTAATTTCCTTTCGCGGGCCAGCTGGCCCTTCACTTTCTTGTACATTTCCTGGTAGGACGCGCCGGAAGTGCGCATTTCCTCGGCGTATTTGGCGAGGATTTCGCGGACTTCTTCGTTGAGGCGGTCCTCGATGGTGACTTCCTCGGCCATGACCTGGCGGACCTGCTGGGTGAGGTTCTCCGCGTTCTTGGTTTCGATCATTTTGGCGGCTAGCAGGCGCTTGACGATTTCCTTGGCCATGTAACCGACATAATCGCGCGACAATAGCATTCGGTTCGACTCCGCGTGGTGCAACGAGCAAATCAGTTTACTGGCAGGCTGCGCGGAGTGTCAAGGCGAGGGGTTACCGCACCACCCAGTCCTGGCTGATCGTCCGCTCCCTCTCTAATCGGAATATCCGGTCCAGTTCGCTCGCCCCTGGCGCCCGCCGGTGATAGTCCTCCGCCTGCGCCGCCGCTCTGGTAAACCTCCCGTTGTGTTCCGGCAGATAGTCCCGCTCCAAATACACATTGGCTTGTTCCTGACTGCTGATCTGCTTGCGTCGCAGCTTCTTTACCAGGCGGTCCTGATGTGTCCCGTGGATCCGTTCCACTCGTCCCTTCGCCTGCGGCGAGCTGGCCGCGATCAGCTCGATCCCCAACTGCGCGCACATGCGCCCAAACTGCGTTATGGGCTCCTCGCCTCGCAGCCACTCTTTCGGCGTCGCTCTCCGCTTGTACAGGTTCTTCCAGTCCACATAGAGCGCCAGCGGCACTCCGTAGCGTTCGATCCAGGCCCGCAGCCCATCCGCCACCGCCCAGATCGTCTCTTGCTCCCCCAGTTTTGCCCAGGTCGTGTTCGTCGCATCATCGACCATGTCGATCAAACAACCCTCGGCTCCGCGCTCCTCCAGCCAGCGGTGAAAGCTCCCGTCCATCTGCACCATCTCGCCAAAGTGTTCCTTGCGTTCGCGGCGACGGCGGTGCCGCTTCCTCCTCCGCTCCCGACTCCACAATCCCTCCGCCAACATCCAACGGCGCAACGTCTCCGCATCGATTTTCAGCCCGTCCTCCGCAGCCAAGTGTTCCGCCGCCAGCGTCGGCCCGAATCGCTCGCCCACCGCCCCGCCGTACTTCTCCCGCACCAACCGCAGCACCTTCTTGCGAAACTTCCTCTCCCGTGCGTGGTTCGAGTGCCGTCCCGCGCTGCGGTGCTGCAGACCCGCCGCTCCTTCTTCCCGATAGCGCTTCCACAACCGCTTCGCCTGCCGGTAACTCACTCCCAGCAATCGGCTCGCATCTACGATCCGTAGTTGCCTGCTCCGAATCCGCGCCAGCACTTCCACCCGTCCCAACTCCCTCTTGCTCATCTCCTGTGGTGGTGAAATTTAGTGGCTAATTTAGTGGCTAGTGGCGGGGGGTCCAGCGATGCTGCGCGGAGCCAAAAAGCGCGGCGGAGCCGACAAATACGCCGGCAATCACGGATAGGATTATGACCGTGAGGCCGTCGGTGGGTGTGACGTTTTCAGGTTTGACGATGACGCGTTCCCAAAGAGTGGAAAGCGGGAAATACACGGCGACGCAGCCGAGCACCAGGCCGATCGACACCCCAGACGACCGGAATGCTGTAGTTGGCGAACAGCTTGATTTTCTGCATTTGACCCCCGTGCACCGAATCAGCGGGTGCGTCCCCCAAGTCTGTGAAGCGGTGAGCAGATAATGTCATTGGCGCGGGCGAAGGGCGATGGGGATTGCTACGGAACGTGTTCATTCTGGTAACAGCAAGAACGCTTACGAGAGGCAGAGATTCTACGTATTGGTACGGTTCGCGGCGAGAGGTTGCATCTGCTATTCTTGTGCTGCGGCGTGAATGCCGATACAGAATCTGAAGTTACGCGAAACTTATCGGAGAGGATGGCATCGTGACACTTTCTATTGCTTCGCAGCGTGGGATGGAGCGGGCGGCTAATTTTAATGCGGGGCCGGGGGCGCTGCCATTGGCGGTGCTGCAGCGGATCCGTGAGGAGCTGCTGGATTATCGCGGGACGGGGATGTCCGTGATGGAGATGAGCCACCGGTCGGCGGAATTTGAGGAGATTATTGCGCGGGCGGAGCAGAATCTGCGGAAATTGATGGGGATTCCAGAGGAGTATGGGGTGATTTTTGTGCAGGGGGGCGGGAGCGCGCAGTTTGTGATGGCGCCGTTGAATCTTGTGCTTGCCGGGGAAGCCTGTGGACATGTTGCACACGGGAATGTGGACCGGGAAGGCGCTGACGGAATTGAAGCGCGGGACGCCGTACCGGATCGCGGCTTCGACGGAGGCGCTGAAATTTACGCGACTGCCGCGGAAGGATGAAATTCAGCTGGGGGCGGACGCTTCGTACGTTTACATGTGCACGAACAATACGATTGAGGGGTCGCAGTGGAATTGGCTGCCGGAGACAGGCGAGGTGCCGCTGGTGGCGGATATGTCGTCGGACATTATGTCGCGGCCGGTGGATGTGCGGAAGTTCGGATTGATTTTTGCGGGGGCGCAGAAGAACCTGGGGCCTTCCGGGGCGACGGTGGTGATCGTGCGGAAGGATTTGGCGGAGCGCGCGGACAAGAATCTGCCGACGGTGCTGCAGTACCGCACGCATATTAAGGAGAAGTCGTTGTACCACACGCCGCCGACGTTTGCGGTGTACATCGTGGGACTGGTGCTGGAATGGATTGAAGCGGAAGGCGGCGTGGCGGCGCTGGAGAAGCGCAACGAGGCGAAGGCCAAGCTGCTTTACGGAGCGATCGACGGCAGCGGCGGATATTACGTGGGACCGATCGAGAAGGAATCGCGGTCGAAGATGAACGTGACGTTTCGTGTGGCGGGCGGGAACGAGGTCCTTGAGGCGAAGTTCGCGAAGGAAGCGGCTGCCGCGAAGCTGGTGGGGTTGGGCGGGCACCGGTCGGTGGGTGGAATGCGGGTTTCGATTTACAACGCGGTGGCGATCGAGACGGTGGAGATCCTGGTGAATTTCATGCGGGATTTTCAGAAGGCGAACGGGTAGAGCGCGCGACACGAGGCGAAGTCCCAGCGCCGAGGCGCGATACACGATTGTGCGGCAGTGCCCGGTCCCATCCCGCAGTCGCGGGACGGGACGGGCCGCTACAAAGTCAAAGCCACGCGCTGAATGCGGTGGGATGAACAGCCACAGTAGTGTGGCAACTATGCAACACTTGGCTTGACTTGCGGAATTAGGCCCGGTATTGTGGGATTTCCATGGCAAATCCCCTCGAAAAAGCGCGTTTTGACCCTCAACCGGACTTTGTGACGGGGAAAGAGTTCGCGCCTGGGCCCGAACTGGTACGGATTCGCGCTCGTAAGCGCACAGGGCCTGAAGACCCCGAGATGCAGGCACAGCCTCCGCTGGACGAATACTTCAATTCCCTATTCACGGCACTTGGTCCGCAGCATTGGTGGCCCGGCAAGACACCTTTTGAAGTGATCATCGGCGCGATCCTGACGCAGAACACTTCCTGGAAGAACGTGGAACAGGCGATTGCGAATTTGCGCGAGGAGGGATTGTTGTCGCTCGCGGGGATCGAACGGGCGAATCCTCGGCATTTGGCGAAGCTGCTGAGGCCTTCTGGATATTTCCGCATGAAGGCGCGGAAGCTGAAGGCGTTCGCGGGATTTCTGAGGACGGAATATCAGGGATCGCTGCGGCGGATGTTCGCGACGCCGGTGCTGGAGCTGCGTGAAAAATTACTGCGCGTCTGGGGCATCGGGCCGGAGACCGCGGATTCGATTCTGTTGTACGCGGGCAAGCAGCCGGTCTTCGTGGTGGATGCGTATACCAAGCGGATCCTGGCGCGGCACGGATGGATCAGCGAAAAAGCGAGATACGAGGATGTGCGCTGGATGTTCGAGCGGCAATTTCCGGGAGACGCGAAGCGCTTCAATGAACTGCACGCGCTGATCGTGCACACGGGAAAGAAGTGGTGCCGGCCGCAACAGCCGCTGTGCGGCGAATGCCCGCTGGGGCGGTATCTGGAGGAAGGGCGTTGAAAGCGGAGCGAGCGACGCGGAAGAACCGGCTGTGGCCGTGGATCGGCGGGATCATCGTCACGCTGCTGACGGCGGCCGTGTTCATGGTGGGATCGCTGGACGTGCCGCTGCGGCCGGAGCAAGGCAGCGAATTCGTGGTGTTTTTTGCGCTGACCACGCTGCTGACGGCGGCGCTGCTGGTATTCGCGGTGATCTTGGCGCGCAGCCTGGTGCGGCTGTGGATTGAGCGCCGCAGCGGCCAGATGGGTTCGCGGTTCAAGGTGAAGATGGTGCTGGGCGCAATCGGCGTGTCACTGCTGCCGACGGTATTCTTTTTCTTCTTCAGTTACGCGATTGTGAACCGGACGCTGACGGCATGGTTCCCGCGACCGCTGGAAATTGCCAACGAACAGAGCCAGCGGCTGCTGGAAGACATGGCCAAGGCCAGTCTGAATCACCTGGATGCCATCGCGGAAAAAGCCGCGGCAACGAGCAAGGGAAATCAGTCGCTGCTGGGATTGGCGTGGTCGGTGGACGCTTCCTGGATTGCGCATGCCAATGGCCGGGCGGACGATGGCGTGGCGTACAGTAAACCCGAGCAGGGCGCTGCTGACGAAGCCATCCCGGAGATGGAAACCATCACGCCGAGTTTGATGCAGACGCTGCCGAACGGCGCGGAAATCTGGCACACGGACGAGCATTTGTACATTGCGGGAAGCGCGCCGCTGGACGGACAGAGACTGTACGTGGCGCGAATCCTGCCAAATGATTTTTTGTCGCGCTATTCGGAAATTCAGAATCAGACGCTGACTTACGCGAGGCAGAAGCAGAGGCTGCGCGCGTATAAGAGAGACGTATTGCTCGGGCTTTTCCTGGTGACGGTAATTCTGGGATTTTCCACGACGTGGGTGGCGCTGTTTCTGTCAAAGCAGGTGACCGTGCCCATTCAAGCGCTGGCGGAGGCTACGCGGGAAATATCGCGCGGGAATTTCGATCATCGGATTGATGTGAACGCGCAGGACGAGCTGGGGATGCTGGTGCGTTCCTTCAATCGCATGACAGAGCAACTTGGAGAGGGGCGGCGGCAGATCAATGAATTCACGCAAAGCCTGGAACAGGCGATCGAGGAGCGGGAGCGACGGCGGAAGTTGATGGAAGCGATTCTGGAAAATATTCCGACGGGCGTGGTTTCGCTGAATTCCTCGGGCGAAGTGGCGCGGGTGAATTCGGCGGTGCCGGCGATTCTGGGGGATTCGGCGCGCGAGGCACGCACGTTGCCGGAATTGGTGGGGGAAGAGGCGGGGCGGGCGGTGCTGCATTTGATGAGGCGTTCGCTGCGCATGGGCGTGGCTTCGCGGGAGATTGAGATTGCGACGGCGGGGAGGCTGGTGCGCGCGGCGGTGACGGTGAGTTCGCTGGGGCCGCGGCTTTCCAATCCTGGGTATGTGATCGTGATTGACGATTTGACGGATTTGCTGCGCGCGCAAAAGGCGGCGGCTTGGCAGGAAGTGGCGCAGCGGATCGCGCACGAAATCAAGAATCCGCTTACGCCGATTCAGCTTTCGGCGCAGAGGCTGCTGCGTTATCTGGAACGCAGCAGCACGCAGAAAGCGGCGGCGCTGCGGACCGAGCTTGAAAAGCTGGTGGCGGAATGCGCGGGATTGATCGAGCGCGAGGTGCACACGCTGAAATCGCTGGTGGACGCATTCTCGCAATTCGCGCGCTTCCCTTCCGCGCGGCTGGCTTCCGAGGACGTGAATGTGATTGTGGCCAGCGCGCTGGATTTGTTCCACGGGCGGCTGGAAGGCGTGACGGTGCGGACGGAGCTCGCGGCAACTTTGCCGCCGGTGAAGGCGGATCGGGAATTGTTACGCCGGGTGCTGGCTAATTTGATTGATAACGCGGCCGAGGCGATGGAGGGCTCGGCGATTCGACGCATGCGCGTGGCGACGCGCGTGGAGGGTGACGGCGACGCTGTGGAAATCGAAATTTCGGATAGCGGGCAAGGGATTTCGCCGGAGGACAAGGAACGGCTGTTCTTGCCGCATTTTTCGACCAAGGAGCGCGGGACTGGATTGGGGTTGGCGATCGCCAGCCGGATTATTGCGGAACATAACGGCACGATTCGCGTGGAGGATAATTTGCCGACGGGTACGAGGTTTTTGATTCGGTTTCCGGCGGCGGAAGTGCCGGTGACGCCGGCATGAGTCAAAAGATTTAACACAGAGGGCACAGAGGAAAGGCGGAGAACACAGAGCAAGACCATCTACCGCAGAGACGCAGAGAAAACCTACATAATATGCCAGCTTCGATATTTATTGTTGACGACGAAAACGGGATTCGCGAATCCCTGGGCGCATTGCTGCGCGACGAGGGTTACGACGTGGAGGCTGTGGCGTCGGGCGAAGAGTGTTTGGCGCGGTTGGAGACGCGGACTTTTGATTTGGTGTTGCTGGATGTGTGGCTGAAGAAGATGGATGGGCTGGACACGCTGGAACGGATGCAGGCGCAGGACGGGGCACCGATGGTGGTGATGATTTCGGGGCACGCGAATATTGAGACGGCGGTGCGCGCTACGAAGTTGGGCGCGTTTGATTTTGTGGAGAAGCCATTATCGCTGGAAAAAGTGGTGCTGGTGGTGCGCAACGCGCTGGAATATCTGCGACTGGAAACGGAAAACCGGCGGCTGCGCGCGGAGCTGGAAGAAGAGCACCAGATATTGGGCGGCAGCATTCCGATGAAAGCGCTGCGGCAACAGATTGCGTTGACGGCGCCGACGAACGGGCGCGTGCTGATTTACGGAGAGAGCGGAACGGGCAAGGAGTTGGTGGCGCGGGCGCTGCATGCCAGCAGTTTGCGCAGCTCGATGCAATTTGTGGAAGTGAACTGCGCGGCGATTCCGGAGGAACTGATCGAGTCGGAGATGTTCGGGCATCGCAAGGGCAGCTTTACGGGCGCGAGCGAAGACAAGGTGGGGAAATTCCAGAAGGCGGACGGCGGGACGCTGTTTTTGGATGAAGTCGGGCGACATGAGTTTGAAGACGCAGTCGAAGGTGCTGCGCGTGCTGGAAGAGCGGCGCGTGGAGCCGCTGGGATCGAACCAGCCGGCGACTGTGGACGTGCGCGTGATTGCCGCGACGAATAAGAAGTTGGAAGAAGAGATTGCGCGCAATGCATTCCGCGAGGATCTTTTTTACCGGTTGAACGTGATTCCCTTCTACGTGCCGGCTTTGCGCGAGCGGGTGGCGGATATTCCGATTCTGGCGGCGCATTTTCTGGCGGCTTTTTGCCAGGAGTATGGGAAGAAGGCGAAGGAGTTCAGTCCGACGGCGTTGGATGTGCTGTTGAGTTATCCGTGGCCGGGAAATGTGCGCGAGCTGAAAAATCTGGTCGAGCGGCTGGTGATTGTTTGCCCTTCGCCGCGGATTGAGCCGCATCATTTGCCGCCGGAGCTTTTTCGCGGCGCGTCGAAGAGCCCGCAGAAGCCTTATGAGAGCTTGCAGGAGGCGCGGTCGGCTTACGAGCGGGAATTTGTGCTGCGCAAGCTGGAGGAGAATCGCTGGAACATGACGAAGGCGGCGCAGGCGCTGGGTTTGGAGCGCAGCCATTTGTACCGGAAGATGCGGTCGCTGGGGATTGCGCCGACGCGGGTGTGACGCTGCGCGCGTACGGATGCGATAGCGGCTCCGTTCCCTTCTGCGCGTCGAGACGCTTGCGGCTACGAGCCGACGCGGATGTGGGCGAAGGCATTGAATAGGCCGAAAATATTCAGGAGCCAGAGAACTACTGCGATCACTACTACTGCGTTCAGGATTGATTTGATTGTTCCCTGCATGGGGATGAGGTTGACCAGCCACAGCAGTACTCCTACGACGATCAGGACCATTATTACCGTCATCAATGGCATTGGTTGTTGACCTCCTTTGGTGAGCAGTCGTAGCGACTTTTCTCGATGTGAGAATACGCAGCGGTGCGACAGTGGGCCATACATGGATGGGAGTAGAGCCGCGTGGGAATTTACGTTATGCGGTGAAGCGCCGCGGCCGATACAAATTCAACCGCAACGTCAACTATGCCCGCCTAAAAGAAGCAGGCGGCCGCCACAAATGCAAAAGCAATAGAGCCGGCGGGACGCCGGCGCTACGAAAGGCTGACGCGGCGTGCGTTGGGTTACGGATGGTGGTGCTGCGATGAATGCTGCGCGGCTAGCCTTCTTCGGCTTCCTGGAATTGGGCTAGTTGTTCCAGTTGGCGGTGCCAGTCTAGTTGGCGGACGAGAGTGGAGTTTTGGCGCCAGTTGGATTGGACTTTTACGAAGAGCTCGAGGAATATTTTTGCGCCGAGGATGAATTCCAGTTCTTTGCGCGCGGCTGTGCCGATCTTCTTGATGGCTTCTCCTGCCTTGCCGATCAGAATTCCCTTCTGGCCTTCGCGCTCGACGTAGATGGTGGCGCGGATGCGCAGCAGCTTGGGGGTTTCCTCGAAACTGTCAATGAGGACGGCGATGGCGTGCGGGACTTCGTCGCGCGTCTGGAGGATGGCTTTTTCGCGCACGACTTCGGCGGCGAGGAAGCGTTCGGGCTGGTCGGTAAACTGGTCGGGCGGAAAATGCGGCGGGGCTTCGGGCAGGCGGGTGAGCCAGGAATTGACGAGATCGAGGCAGCCAGCGCCGGTGAGCGCGGAGATGGGGAAAATTTCGGCGAACTGGAATTCTTTGTTGTAGCGCTCGATGAGGGGGAGGAGCAGATGCTTGGCGATGCGGTCCACTTTATTCAGGAGCAGATACACGGGGCCGTGGAAACGCTGAATCCATTGGATGGAGAAGCGGTCGCCGGGACCGTAGTCCACGGAGGCGTCGGCGATCAGGCAGAGGATGTCAATGCCTTCGAGGGCGTGCTGGAGCTCGTCCATCATCATGCGGCTGAGGACGTTTTTCGGTTGGTGGATGCCGGGCGTGTCAATCAAGACGATTTGGGCGTCTTCGCGATTGAGGATGCCCTGGATGCGGTTGCGAGTGGTCTGCGGCTTGGGGGAGACGATGGCGACTTTCTGGCCGACGAGAGTATTGACGAGGGTGGATTTGCCCGCGTTGGGGCGACCGACGATTGCGACGAAACCGGATTTAAAGGCCATGGATATGAGAATTGTACGCCTTTGGGGTGCGGCGAGGAAGCGAGGCAGGGGGCGGGAGGGATGAATCGAAAGGTTTGGCGCAGCGAGCACAACGGCGGAAAGGAAGTGCCGAGGAGCTCGCGGGTTGCAGGGGGGAGCGTTCAGCGTTACAGCAATGTGAATCGCAGAAGAAAAAATCGAGCGGCGCGATTGCGGCTTTTCGAATTCTTGACTTCGGCTTGCATCGTTGTAGACTTTGATTCCGTTGCGGCACGCCGGTCCCAGCCGGCGGCGGATGGTCCCACTATCCGCGCCGCACGATGCACGGCAAGTTCGAGAGTTCACAGGAGGCCTTCCATGGCACAGCCCGTACGACCCATTCCCGAGGGATATCATTCGATTAGTCCATCGTTAACCTGTAAAGACGCGGCGCGCGCGATCGATTTTTACAAGCAGGTGTTCGGCGCCGAGGAAAAGGTGCGGATGCCGTCGCCTGACGGCAAAATCTCTCACGCAGAACTTAAAATTGGCGATTCGATTATATTTTTGAACGATCCGATGGGGCCTGGCGCGGCCGACACTCCTGGAGCGCCGCAAATTTACCTGTTCCTGTACGTGGAAAATGCGGACAAGGTATTCACACGAGCGGTGGCCGCCGGCGCAAAAATTGATATGGCGCTGGAAGACCAGTTCTGGGGCGATCGCTTCGGCAGGATCACGGATCCGTTCGGACACCAGTGGGGGATCGCAACGCACGTGGAAGACGTGGCGCCGGAGGAGATTGGGAAGCGAGCGGCGGCGTTTTTTGCGAAGGCGGCGGGGCATAGCTAGTCTTCGGGTGCGTGGTCGGACAATTTGAAGTGTGGCACCTCGGGCCTGCCGGTGGCGGGCCCGATTTTTTTTGGGAGGGAGAGAAGGATCGGCTCCGTATGAGAGAAGGTCAAAAGATTTTACACAGAGGGTGCAGAGGAAAGGCGGAGGAAAATCGGAGACGGCAGCGGATTTTACCGAAGAGACGCCGCGTGCGCAGAGAAAGGCGGGAGAGATCCTTCGCCCGCCATGAAGCAAAGACGCCGGCCTCAGGATGACGATGGTGGTCGCGTCGTCCGCAACGCAGAGGCGCAGAGAAAACCTAAAAGCACAGGCAAGATTGGCGGGCGTCTGTGGCGGACGCAGAGGCGAAAACAACGGCAACGGCTGCCCGGTTCGAAACACCTGAACCGGCCGCTACAAATTCAAACGCAAAACAGCCGGCGGGACGCCGGCGCTACGAAAAGGGCGGCTGGGGCTTTAAACCGTGCGGGCGGAGGATGCGGCGGAGCTCGGGATGGGTTTGGCGCGGACGCGAAGGACTTTGCGTTGATTGGCTTCGATGACTTCGAAACGGAGGCCGTCGGCTTCGACGACTTCGCCGGTGCGTGGGACGTGGCCGGCGACGCTATTGAGGAGGCCGGCGATGGTGGTGGCGGCGGAGTGCTGCATGCCGGAATCGAGCTGCACGCCGAGTAGCTCACTGACTTTTTCGAGCTGCACGCTGCCGCGAATCACGAGAGCGCCGCTGGCTTCGCGGACAACGTCGGGGGCGGGACGGCGGTCCTCTTCGCCGATTTCACCGACGATTTCCTCTACGAGATCTTCGATGGTGGCGAGGCCAGCCATCAGGCCGTATTCGTCAATCACGATGGCCATCTGCTGATTCTTGCGCTGCATTTCCTTCAAGAGCTCGGAGCCGAATTTCGTTTCAGGGACGAAGAGAGCGGGACGCATCAGTTCGCGCACGGTGCGGTGCGCAGCTTCGCGATCGGGGACTTCGAGCATGTCGCGAGCCATGACGATGCCGGCGATGTCGTCGAGGGACTTTTCGAAAACCGGGAGGCGGGAGAATTTGGTTTCGACGACGAGGTCGCGTAATTCTTCGAGGGACGCGTCGGCGCGAATGGCGATTACGTCGGGGCGCGGGGTCATCACGTCGCGGACGCGCTTATCGCCAAATTCGACGACGGATTCGATGAGGCGGGCTTCGTCCTGCTCGATGATGCCCTCTTCGGTGGCGGCGTCTACGAGCGCTTCGATGGCCTGCTGCTGCTCGGCGGCGGGAGTCTGCTCTTCGGTTTCTTCCGAGACGTGCAGTACGGAGATCAGCAGTTCCAGAACCGCCTGCACCGGCCAGATGATGAACAGAAACACGCGCACGACGGGAACCAGCGGCAGCACCCAATTGCCCGGAGCCCGTGCCAGCAGCAGCGCCGGGAAAAACTGCATGGCGATGACTACTTCGGCGCCGAGGAAAAATATCATCTCAACGGCTGCTTCCCAGGTGCCGGGAACGAAGAAAAGCACGCCGCGCGCGGTGATGGCAGCAACGAACACAAGCCAGAAGCGCCCGAGCAGACTGAAAGCCATTGCGGCACGGCGCCGCTCCATGTGAAAGCGCGGCTCGACGTCTGTCTCGAAGGTGTCCAAATGTTGATGAATGCGTCCGGGGTGAACGCGGCCGAGTTCGCGATAGACGCGGTCGAGGTAAGAGAAGACCACGAGGCCGGCGGTAAGACCCAGAACGCCGATGGTGTAGAGGAAGATCGGCATCGTCAGAGCAATCCCAGTTCGCGGCGCAGGCGATTTTCGCGGCGGTCCATCTGGCCTGAATCGGATTCGTGATCGTAGCCCATCAGGTGCAGGACGCCGTGAAGAATGAGAATGCGAAGCTCGTGGTCGAAGGCGCGGCCGAAGCGAAGGGCGTTGCGGCGGGCGACGGCGGGCGCGATGGCGATGTCGCCGAGGTACGGTTTCGAGGAGGTTGAGGACGTAGAGGAGGTAGAGGAGTAAGGTTCCGCCCCGCGAACTTTACGGTCGCGCGGACGACTGGACTTCTGCCGCGAACGGTTGACGCGGCTGCTTGGAACGGTGGTCTGGGGAACGGGTCCATCTGCTGGAAAGGACAATACATCGGTCGGGCCGATTTTTCCACGGTAGGCGCGATTCCAGCGGGCGATTTGGGCGTCGGTGACCAGGGCGACGGTGAGCGAACGAGGCGCGAAGACGCAAGCGCTTGCGGGCAGCGGCGAGGAATTTTTCCAAGCCGGAAATGGAAACACGAACGCGGCGCTGATGATTGAGAATCATGCGCGCGAGTTTAATCCCGCGGAGTCTGCTGGCCAGGATGTCCGGCGTGACCGGCGCCTGAGCCGCGACCGTTGTGATGAGGATGGGTGGCGGCGTGCTCGTCGTAGGCTTTGATGATGCGCTGAACGAGATTGTGGCGAACGACGTCGCGCTCGTCGAAATAATTGAACGAGATGCCCTCTATTTTGCCGACGATTTCGATGGCTTCGATGAGGCCGGAGCGGCGCGATTCGGGCAGATCAATCTGGGTGACGTCGCCGGTGATCACGGCTTTGGAATTGAAGCCCAGGCGCGTGAGGAACATTTTCATCTGCTCGCTGGTGGTGTTCTGGGCTTCGTCGAGGATGACGAAGGAGTCGTTGAGAGTGCGTCCGCGCATGAAAGCCAGGGGCGCGACTTCGATAATTCCCTTCTCCAGAAAGCTTTCGAGTTTGTCCGCTTCGAGCAGGTCGTGCAGCGCGTCGTAGAGCGGACGCATGTAGGGGTCCACTTTTTCCTGCAGCGTGCCGGGAAGAAAACCGAGGCGCTCGCCGGCTTCGACGGCAGGACGCGCGAGGATGATGCGGTTCACTTGCTTGGAGAGCAAAGCGGTGACGGCCATGGCGACGGCGAGGTAAGTCTTGCCGGTTCCGCCGGGGCCGATGGCGAAGACCATGTCGTAGGCTTCCAGAGCTTCCATGTAGCGCTTCTGGTTGGCGCTCTTGGGAGTGATGGTCTTCTTGCCGAGAGAACGCGTGTGGGCGACGGAAAATGCACCGCGCGTGGGGGCAGCAGAGTCGCCCGTGGCGATGCGCAGCAGGGACTTCACTTCCTGACTGTCTGGAATGCGGCCGTCGCGAATACGCTGATTGTATTCGCCCAGGATTTGGGCGGCGCGTTCGACCTGAGGCTGGGAACCTTCGATTTCAAGGTCGTGGTCGCGCAGATGAGTGGTGACGTGAAGGGCGTTCTCGAAGAGTTTAAGATTTTCGTCGAGGGTACCGAAAAGTTCGTTGATGCCACCTGCCAGTCGGACGGTCTGTTTCATCAAGTTTCGCGGTAGCGATGCCTCCTGGACACGAGCCCCAATTACTGGAATTAGCGTAGCGCGGGAAGGCGGGAGGGTCAAGGCGGGCGCGCAGGTTTCATCAGAGAGTAACAATAGCCGAAGAGGTGGAGTTCGACGACGCGCGACGGTGCGGTGGCAGGCGCATGAAGGCTATTGGGATTGGCGAGCGGCGAGGTTTCGCTTTTGGGCACTGCTTATTTGAATAAGCCCGTCTGCGAGGCTTGTATCCCTCAAAATTGCACTGTGGACTTGATACCGGGGAGAGTTGGATGACGAACGGGAAGGAACCGCCGCCGAGTCCGGCGGCCCAACACTACAATAAGCTACGGCGCACGCAGCGCGTTCACATCCAGATGGCGGTCATCGTCCGCGGCATGAGCAAAGGCAAACCTTTCGAAGAAGAGACCAAGACAACCACGGTGAACGCCAACGGCTGCCTGGTCTCGCTGGCGTCTCACGTGGCGCGCGGGCAACAGGTTTCGATTGTCAATTCCAAGACGGTGGAAGAGCTGCTGTGCAATGTGGCGTTCATCAGCGAGAACAAAGGCAGCAAAACCGAGGTAGGTTTGGAATTTACCGAATCGTCGCCGCTTTTCTGGCGCATCGGATTTCCACCCGAGGATTGGAGCGAGTCGTCTGAACGCAAGCGCGCGCCAGCGGCACCCAGGCAAATCCCCGCAGACCCACAAGAAAAGAAATAGGAACAGGCCTTTCCAGACAGAACTAATTCAGCCGCTGCGATCGCAGTCCAGTCGTGTGTTCAGACGTGTGCTCGCGCGAGCGCGGCCATTACGGCTTGGCGGCCGGAAATTGGACTTTCGGAGCTTCGCGGGCAGCTTCGGGAGCCTGGAAGTAATCGTTGTTGCGCATGAATCCAGCCCAACCGGCGAAAATGTTGTTGGGGAACAGGCCGATGTAGGTGTTGTAGGCCTGAATGGAATCGTTGTAACGCTTGCGCTCGACGGCGATGCGGTTTTCGGTGCCGGCGAGTTCGTCCTGCAGGCGGAGGAAGTTTTCGTTGGACTTCAGCTGGGGATAGCTTTCCTGCAACGCCAAGACTTTCAATTCCAGAGGATACATGTGGTTGCTGGCGGCGATTTTGTCGGCGGGAGTCTGCGCGTTCATGTATTGGGTGCGGGCTTTGGCGATATCGTCGAAGACGGTTTGTTCGTGAGCAGCAAAACCCTGGACGGTGGCGACGAGATTGGGAATCAGGTCCGCGCGGCGCTGCAGGACGACGTCAACCTGCGCCCAGTTGGACTTGACCTGTTCACTGAGGCGGACCATGTCGTTGCGGCGGCTGGCGTACATGCCACCGACGAGGAGCGCGAGGATGACGAGAACCGCGATAACCGCAAGGGCTGCTTTCATGGAATGCCTCCGATCAGGTTGTGGTGCCGAGCCATCATACTGCAAGAAATGCGATTCATGCAGCGCAGCTGCTGCCCGCCGGCGCTTAGAGCGCGTCTAGCCGACGATCCACTTCATTGGTGACGACCTCTACGAATTCGAGATAGGCGTGCAGGGAGGCCTCGACGTCAATACTGCGCGGTGTGCGTTTCCCTTCGCGCAGATCGAGCAAGGCGTGAAACGCGGAGGGGTCGGCGCCGGTAAGCGCGGCCACGGCTGTCACCGCTTCGCGCTTGGTAGCGGGCATCGGATGGCCCTAGCGCGAAGAGCGCGTGGCGGAAGAGAGCGCAGAAAGCGGAAACGGACTGAGCCATGATACCCAGGTGCGCTTTGTAGCTGAGCGGAGCCGCGAGGATGGCCTGACGGAGACGCAGCCAATCGGTGCGGAGTTCGCGCTCGACCTGCAAACGATGCAGGCGCAGCGGAACTTCAAAATTCGCGAAGAAATCTGTGCCGAAGAGCAGGCGGTGATGGTGGACGATATCCATCAGCTCGATGGCAAATACGTCCGCGGAACGATGGAGTTCATCAAGCGTGAAGAGGAGCGGCGGCGGATTGCCCTGACGCACCCACCACTCCGCGGGTTCGTGGAGGTGCTCGAGATCTTCGGCAGCGGCGCGTTCGACGATGCAAAGAATGTTCAGGTCGGAATGTCCGGCGCGGAATTCTCCGGTGATGGCCGAGCCGTAGAGCACGATGGATTTGAGGTTGGCTTCGGCCGCGGCTCTCATGCGAGTGACGAGTTCAGTTAACTTAGCTTCCATTGTGCGACCTTTGAAGAATTGACGTTTATGATGGGCAGACGCGACGGCCGCCCTGAGATATGGGATTTACTACCAGCTTCCGCCGGCGCCACCACCACCAAACGAACCTCCGCCTCCGCCGCCAAATCCACCACCACCGCCGCCGAAACCTCCGCCTCCGAAGCCACCCCCGCCCCAGCCGCCGCGGCCCATCGAACTGCCGATCAGCGGACCGATCCACCACCCGCTGCCGCCGCCTCGACCGGAACCGCCGCCGCGCTTCATCATCACGTATAAGACGAAGATGAACACGCCCAAGAGCAAAAGACCGACAAGGCCGTTCATTTCTTGTCCTTGATTCGATCCATTCTTCTGGGCCAATGGAAGAGGTTGCCCGGAAAGAGTGATACCCCGGTCTTGCGCAATGACGTCTGCAATGCGGCGCGTGATGAGGGTAACAGCAGCGTCGTAGTTCTTCTCACGGAGGTACGGGACCGCTTCGCGGCCGAATCCACCGACCTTGCCGTCGGGCAGTATGGGTTCCAGGCCATATCCCACTTGAACCCAATATTTGTGGTCGTTGACTGCAAGGAAAATCAGAATTCCGCTGGAGGTCTGCTTCGGACCGACGCCCCATTTCGTAGCCACGTCGAAGGAATATTCTTCGACCGTGCGGTCACCGAGCGAAGGGACGATCACGACGAAAATCTGCGCCTTGGCCTTGTCGTTCACCTCGGTGCAGAGGGCTTCCAGTTGTTGGCGTGTGGCCGGACTGAGGACGTGAGCGTAATCGTTGACGTAGCCTGTTGGCTTGGAAGGAACGTCAATGATGTTTCCCGTCGGCTTCACGGGCAAATCAGTTGCTTGAGCCGCTGTTGAAAGCCCGGCGAGGCAAAAAGCCAGCAGAAGAAGCGCGGAGCTGAACATCTGCCGCCACGTTGGAACTCGAGGAGGGCGCGGATTTAGGGCATGGGTCATGGGTGCCGCGGGCATGTTAGTTCGACGTTGAGCTGGGTGTCAACGCGAGCGGCCAGAAATCCCGGAGAACGGCGGAGATATATAGCGCCGAGTGGGTTGAGGTAAGAGCGCGGAGTGCCCGCCGAGAGTGCTTGCCCCTTGCGCCGGGATGTCGGCGCGTACGCGATTCGGTGAGTGCGCACCCTCCGAACGATTCCGCCGCGGAAAGGGGTAGTTTGCGACGGGCAAGATGCGATGCTAAACTTCGTGGCGCGCGTGTCCGGGTACGCACGGTACTGTCCGGAAATGAACGCCTGTCGCTCACTATTTCCCATTTAATCGTCTAAAATCAAGCGGATATGCATGGCCGCTGTTTTGCACCGGGAATACGTAAAATGAAACAAACACCCTTGTTCGCGCGTTTGAATAGGGTAGCGGCCTGCACAAGCTGACGAGATATCTTCAGGAGAGGACAACACGATGAATGGAAGTCTAAGGCATGTAGCGGTGGCGCTGCTGACGGCTGCTTCGCTGATCGTGACACCGGCGTACACCCAGGCGCAACAGGGTCAAAACCAGAGCCAGGCGCAAAAGCAGCAAGGGCAGCCCGCGGCGGGTGAGCAGCCCGCGAGCCAGCCGGGCGCACAAACGGGATCGGCCGCGACGGAACCGACGCGCAACTTGAGGGAGGGAATGGGCGTCGATTATTCGACGGGCAAGCCGATGTTCCCGAACCCTTTCGCACCTTACTCCCCCCGAAGCATGCCTGAGCCGACGCTGACGAATTCGGCGCGGCTCGACCAATTGATCCAGGACGGCAAACTGAATCTGAGCATTGACGACGCGATAACGCTGGCGCTGGAAAATAATCTGAATATATTCGTCGAACGCTTCGCCCCCTGGATCGCCGAAACGCAACTGCTAAAAGCCCAGGCGGGAGGCGTGCCACAAAGCTTCAGTACGCAGCAAGTGGTGCTGGGCTCCTCGCCATCGGTTTCGTTCGATCCGATCGTCAGCGTGGGCTATACCTGGTCTCACGCTAATTTTCCGGTGAATAACCCGTTTATTTCCGGAACAGGCACCAGCAATATTCTGGTGGTGAACCAAAATTCCTCAGGCGTCAATTTCGGGTACACGCAGGGATTTCACACCGGCACGAATTTCTCGGTCACTCTGGACACTCCGCGAACCGCGACGAACGAACCGGATGTGTTTTTCAATCCTGCGTTTACTCCGACGTTGACGGCTACATTGACACAGCCGCTGCTGAACGGCTTCGGGCTGCTGCCGAATACCCGCTACATCATCGAACAGAAGAACTCGATCAAGGTGGCGAACTCGCTGTTTGCGCAGCAGGTGATTGCGGTGGTGACACAGACTTCGAACGATTACTGGGAACTGGTGTACGACCGCGAGAACGTGAAAGTGCAGGCGGCGGCCGTGGGGGTTTCGCAAAAACTGTGGGAGGACAACAAGAAGCAGCTGGAGATCGGGACCATGGCGCCGCTGGACGTGCTGACTGCAGAATCGCAACTGGCGACGGACCAGCAGAATCTGATTGTGGCGCAGACCACGAAATTGCAGCAGGAAACCGTGCTGCTGAACGACATCGCCAAGAATCTGCTGGCCAAAGACGTGGCCGGAATCGAAATCGTGCCGACCACGCCGATCTCCATTCCGGACATCGTGGAGAATATTCCGTTGCAGGACGCCGTGCAGGAGGCCTGGCGGAAACGGCCGGAACTCTATCAGGCGGATCTGAATCTGAAGAATTCGGAGATCGAAGTGAAGGTCTTGCGAAATGCGTTGCTGCCTTCGCTGAACGCTTATGTTCAGTACCAGTCGCAGGGCTTGAACGGAACAGGATTCAATACCAGCGAAGTTTCTGGATCGTTTGTGGCCGATACGGCCGCACCGCTGGTGGACGCGAATGGCAACGTGATTCTGATCGGCGGCAATCCCGCCTTTTCGGGCCTGCCGGCGACGACGACGACCATTACGCACGGCGGAGTGGGTGATGCGCTCAGCCAGGTGTTCAGGAACCAATACCCGGTCTATTCGGCGGGCGTGACCTTAACGATGCCGTTGCGCAATCGCTCGGCGCAGGCGGATAGCGCGCGGGCGCAGTTCGATGAACGACAGCAGCGGGTGCAATACCGGCAGACGGAAAACACCATCGTGATCAATGTGCGCAACACGATGATCGCGTTGCAGCAGGATCGCTCGCAGGTAGCGGCGGCGGAGAAAGCCCGAAACCTGGCGCAGCAGACGTTAGACGCCGAGCAGAAGAAATATCAACTGGGATCATCAACGTCGTATCAAGTGGTGCTGCGATCGCGCGACTTGACGTCCGCCCAAGGCACGGCGATACGCGCACAAGCGAACCTGGCGGAGGCGCTGGTGAATTTCAATCAGGCGATGGGCCGCACGCTGGAAGTGCAACACATTACGGTGGCGGATGCGATGCGCGGCGAGATGACGAAGGATCCGCTGATTCCCGGGACGCCCGATCCTGGGTCGATGGTGGGGGCGAAGTAAAGGCGCGGCCGGAGCCTCAAGCCGTTGTAGTTGTCTCGCGTCGGGAACCGCTGCTGCGAATTCAAGGGCAACGGCGAGTCGGCGGCGTGGCTGATATCGTGCCGAGCTGGGGCGCAGCAAGCGGCGCCCGTTCCGCAGAATTGGCGTGGTTGGTGGGAATGGACCTGTTATGCGCGCCTGCGCGTTGCGGCAACATCTGTTGGAGCACTCCGTGGTTTCTGCTTCTTGCTGCTTCCCTTCCCTTGCCCTAAGATGAAGTATGGACGTGCCGGCAGGGGAGTGTTCGCTTGCCAAGCGCGTTCTTGGAGGAGCCCTCCCTCATGCCTGAAAAAATAAGCGAAAAGACCGGCAAAGCTTCCAAAACGCAGGCGACGGCTACGCTCGAGTCCGAGCGCAAAGTTTCCGCCGGGGAGCGCGCGTGGGAGGAGAAAACGTTGAGGCCCACGCTGGAAAAATCGCCCGAGCGCGCGCACGAATTTACGACAGTTTCGAGTTATCCGATCCGGCGGCTTTACACTCCCGCCGATTTGCCGGACTGGAATCCGCAAACGGATTTGGGCTTTCCGGGCGAGCCTCCTTACACGCGCGGAATTCACTCGACGATGTACCGCGGGCGGCTGTGGACCATGCGGCAGTTCGCGGGATTTGGAACCGCGCAGGATACCAACGCGCGCTTCCGTTATTTGCTGGCGCAAGGGCAGACCGGGCTTTCGGTGGCGTTTGATTTGCCGACGTTGATGGGCTACGACGCGGATCACGCGCTTTCCGAAGGCGAGGTGGGAAAATGCGGCGTGGCGATCAGTTCGCTGGCGGATATGGAGGTGCTGTTCGATCAGATTCCGCTTGCGGATGTGACTACATCGATGACCATCAATTCACCGGCGGCGGTGATTTGGGCGATGTACCTGGCCGTGGCCGAAAAGCAGGGCGCGGATTGGAAGAAGATTTCCGGGACGCTGCAGAACGACATTTTGAAGGAATATATCGCGCAGAAGGAATACATCTACCCGCCCGAACCTTCCATGCGGCTGGTGATTGACACGCTGGAATTCGGCGCGAAGGAAACTCCGAAGTTCAATCCGATTTCGATCAGCGGCTACCATATACGCGAAGCGGGGTCGACGGCGATTCAGGAGCTGGCGTTCACGCTGCGCGACGGGATTGAGTATGTGGAATGGGGCGTGCGGCGCGGGATGGACGTGGATGAATTTGCGCCACGACTGTCTTTCTTTTTTAATGCGCACAATGATTTCTTCGAGGAGATTGCGAAGTATCGCGCGGCGCGGCGGATATGGCACAAGACCATGACCGAGCGGTTTGGCGCGAAGAATCCGCGGTCGTGGGCGCTGCGGTTTCACACGCAGACGGCGGGATGTTCGCTGACGGCGCAGCAGCCTTACAACAACGTGGTGCGTACCGCGCTGCAGGCACTGGCGGCGGTGATGGGCGGGACGCAATCGCTGCATACCAATTCGCTGGACGAGGCGTGGGCCCTGCCGACGGAATTTGCGGCGACGCTGGCTTTGCGCACGCAGCAGATTATCGCGCACGAGAGTGGAGTGACGAATACGGCCGACCCGCTGGGTGGATCGTATTTTGTGGAAGCGTTGACGAATGAAGAGGAGCGCGGGGCGTGGGATTACATCCATAGGATTGATGCGCTGGGCGGGATGGTGGCGGCGATCGAGCGTGCATATCCGCAGCGGGAGATTGCTGAGGCGGCTTACAAGTATCAATTGGCGGTGGATCGCAAGGAAAAGATTATTGTGGGCGTGAATGATTACGTTGCGGAAGAAAAAGGCATAGACATTTTGCAGATTGACGAGACCGTCGCGACGCGGCAGACCGCGCAGCTGCGCAAACTGCGCGCGGAGCGCTCGAATGCAGAAGTTGAGAGGCGTTTGGCGGCTTTGCGCAAGGCTGCGGAAGGCAAAGACAATCTCATGCCCTTCATTTATGACGCAGTGAAAGCTTACGCCACGCTCGGTGAGGTCTGCGATGCGATGCGCGTGGTGTTCGGCATCTACGAAGAGGTGGCAATCACATAGCGGCAATACCAAGCTTGCATCGTAGTCTAAGCTTTCTCTGTGTCCTCCGCATTTCTCTGTGTTCTCTGTGTTAATGTTTTGATCTTGCCCTCCCATGGACGACAGAGCACTCACGGGCGCAATCATTGGTGCCGCAATGGAAGTGCACAACATCCTCGGCCCGGGCTTGCTGGAATCCACATACGAAGAATGTCTGGCGCGTGAGTTTGAGCTTGCGAGGAATTCATTATGACCGCCAAAGGGCTGTTCCAGTTGTTTATAAGGACGTCAAACTGGACTGCGGTTATCGTATGGACCTGGTGGTTGAGGGGCAAGTGGTTGTAGAACTGAAAGCCGTGGAGAATTTGGCAAAGATTCACGAAGCAATTGTTCTTACCTATTTACGTCTTTCGGGTTGCAGGATCGGGTTACTGATCAACTTCAACGTGCTTACTTTGAAAGAAGGCATCCGTCGCTTCAGAATCTGACAGGATTTACCGTCAAAAGCTTTTACACAGAGAAGACAGAGGGAAACCGGAGCACACAGAGAAAGATGAAGGCAAAAACGAGAAAATCTGAGTTTCTAATGTGTGGATTTGTGGCGGCCTTGTTCGTCGTCGGCAGCATCACGATTTTTACGGGGGGGGCGTCGGCGGCGGATAAGGAGAAGAAGGTCTCGGAAAAGAGCGGGTTTATCACTACTGCCGACGGCGTGAAGATTCATTACATTGAGGCGGGGCGGGCGGCGACTTCGCCCAGCGCGCAAATCGGCAATCCGATGCCGAAGGACGCGGTGATCAAGAAGGGCGAGATCGGGCTTTCGGCGGCACACCAGTTCCCTTCTATTCTTTTTGTGCCGGGATGGACGATGCCGGCGTGGATCTGGCAGAGCCAGATCGAATATTTTGCGCACGATTACCGTGTGGTGGCGATGGACCCGCGCTCGCAAGGGCAATCGTCGCAAACGAGCGATGGCTTGTATCCCGCTGTGCGCGCACGAGACATTAAGGCCGTGGTGGATCAGCTGCACCTTGCGCCGGTGGTGATCGTGGCGTGGTCTATGGCGGTGGTGGAGACGATGGCGTATGTGGATCAGTTCGGCACGAACGACTTCGCGGGACTGATTTTGGTGGATAACGACGCGGGCGGGCGTGCGCCGGGTGACTCCGGCCAGGATTTCGGGCTGTTGAAGGGAGTGCTGGAGGATCGCCAGAAAGCGACGGACGGATTCATTCGCAATTTAAATTTCAAGAAGCCGCACCCCGAGGATTACATCAACAAAGTCGAGAAAGCGTCGTTGCAGGTGCCGACAAATACGGCGGTGGCGCTGCTGGTGGGCTATTTTGTGGCGGACTACCGGCCGGTGCTTCCGAAGATTGATAAGCCGGTGGTGGTTTGCGCCGCGAAGACTGATTACATGAGCAGCATCGTCGCCATGCAGAAGGCCATTTCGCATTCCAAGCTGGAAGTGTTTGATGGCGACGGCCATGCGCTGTTTGTGGACGACCCCGACAAGTTCAACGCGCTGGTGGAGGATTTCCTGCTGAATCTAGAGAGATAGAACCCTGCCGCGGAGAGCCGCTATCGTTTTGCTGGGGATTTGAGTATTCTTGCGTACATATGCCTGACAAGAAAATCAGGGTGCTGATCGCCAAGCCGGGGCTGGACGGGCACGATCGCGGCGCGAAAATTATTGCGCGGGCGCTGCGCGATGCCGGCATGGAAGTGATTTATACCGGGCTGCGGCAGACGCCGGAAATGATTGCGTCGGCAGCGGCGCAGGAAGATGTGGACGTGATCGGGCTTTCGATTCTTTCCGGCGCGCACAACACGCTTTGTCCGCGCTTGATGGAATTGCTGCGCGGCAAGGGCATGAATGATGTGACCGTGCTGATCGGCGGAATCATTCCTGAAGCGGACATTCCCGCGCTGAAGCAAGGCGGCATCGCCGAAGTTTTTCTTCCCGGCACCACCACGCAAGCGATCGTTGATTTCATCCGACACCGCGTTTCCACTGCTCCGCGCGAAGCGTAGACGCGCGGTGAGCACTCGCCTGAGCGTTGTTCCGCAGGACGAAATCCTTTTACTTCAACTTGAGAGCGACGACGGATTCCCTCGCCTGGAGATGGCCGTGATGGACGCGCTTGCGGGTGCAATCGCGCGGCTGGCGGAAGCGCGAGAACTTTCCGGCTGCGGTGATTACCGGAAGCGAGGTGGCGTTTGCGGCCGGAGCGGAAATGGCGAGGTGTGCGCGATTGACTCCGGCTTCGGCGTTTGAATTCTCACGACGTGGGCAAGCACGTGCTGGGAGCGATTGCGTCGAGCGCGAAGCCGGTTGTTGCGGCTGTTCGCGGTTATTGCATTGGTGGCGGGCTTGACCTGGCGCTGGCTTGCCACGCGCGGGTCGCTGCTCGCGGACGCGGTGTTCGCGCATCCTGGAGTAATGCTGGGAATCATTACTGGTTGGGGCGGGACGCAACGGTTACCGCGATTAATTGGGCGCGGGCGCGCGCTGGAGATGTTTGTCACCGGCGGAAGAATTGGCGCAGAACAGGCCTTGGCGTGGGGCTTGGTCAACGAAGTTTCCACGGGCGACGATTTGATGGCAGCGGCGATTCGAATGGCGCGCGGGCTCGCACGATAGAGTCGAGGCGACGCATGTCAAGAAGTCAAAAGCTTTACCACAGCGGACACAGAGGAAGAGCGGAGAAAAATCTGAGATAGATGAACGGCGGGAACCGCAGAGACGCAGAGGGCGCAAAGAAGAACTGAGGAAAGGCGAATTGCAGAACCGCGGAAGGGCTACATAGAAGTTTCGGTCGGGCTGAGAGAAGTTACTGGCTCCTGCTCCAATAAAGGAATCGGCTCGTCCTCGCCCGCCACATCGAGTTCGAGCGTTTCGAAATTCCATTTATTGGCGTGCTTCTTCCCTACTACGATGATTCGCCCTCTTCCGTTTGGCCCGGAGACGGGAATGCTGAGGCTGGCGCTTCCTTCTGTGTCACTAAAATTCACGTTGCCCGAAACCAACCAGCCGATATGCAGAGGCTTCCCAAGTTTCGCCGCGACCGCCGGCGATTCTGTGGCGCGCTTGACGGCCAATTGATAGGCATACGACGCGCGCATCATTGACTCGATGCCCCAAAATAGCCCGCCGAGGAAAAGGGCGAGCAGTAGCACGCCGGCGACGACCAGCACCGGGACGAGCCATTTGCGTCTTCGATCGAACTGGGTCTGTGGGCGCGGCGGAAACGGAGGCGCCGCCGCGAACCCTGGCGAAGGAGGAGTTGTCATGATGTGCGCCGACCTCGCAGACGTGTAATACACCAAAATCGCAGTGCGGCCAACGGTTTGTCGCGTGCGGCCGCGGATGCGCAGCTACAAAGCGCGGATTAGCTTGGTGCGCGTGTAGGCGACGCGGAAGCCGTTGCGCTCGATATTGCGGTGCGAAATGCTACCGGGTTGCGCGATGCTGACGGCGAGGTCGCAGCCTTTCTCGCGCGCCCAGGCGAGGCGCGTTGCTAGCAACGCTGATTGCACGCCACGGCGGCGGAATGTGGGCAGGGTGCTTGCGCCGAAAAGTCCACAGACTCCGCGATCGGCGGAGACCGCGGCGCCGCCCGCGATTTCGCCATTTACGTATGCGAGGAAGCACCGGGCTGTGGCGCGATAGTAGAAACCTTCCATCACGTCTAGGATCGGCTGCGTCACGGGGAAATGTTCGGCGAAGCCTTGGGCTACTGTAAGCGTCCAGAGCTTCGATTCGTCCGGCTGGGCGGCGCGAACGGTGACGCCCGGCGGGCGCGTCCGAAATTTGCGCTGCTGCCAGATCATCGAGGAGCAGAACGTCGGACACCTCGAGGAGACGGTAATTGCGTGCTGCGAATTTTTCGTAAAGGCTCATTTCCACCAGCGGGCAGAGTTCGATGGCGGCGGGAGCCTTGTGGCTGTGAAAAAAATCACCGAGCGCGTCGAGTTCGGCGTCGCTAACGGGACCGTGCAGACCCACTCCGATGGCTTGCGTGACCGGCGAATCTACGCCGGCAAAAACGGCGATACCTCCTGCGATTTCCTGGACTGCTACCGGGTAGTCCGGGTGCAAACGGTGGCAGGCCTCGGCACATTCGCGCCCAGCATTTGCTTCGGCCATTTCCACGCGGCGAGCCAAATCCAAGTCAATAAAACGCATTTGAGAATCTCCTGTGCGCGCATGTGCACGCGGGATGACGAGCCGGAGCTAATCGAGTTGCCCTGAATTGGTGATACCGAAAGGTTCGGAAGACAGCCGGAGCGCCGGCTTTAGCGCGGCAAGCCGGAGGCAGACCTATCGTTCGCGTGGGAATCGCTGCGCATAGGCGCCTCCAGAGGAGAGATTGGTCCGCGGCAGGACCGCGGCCGGAGCAATTCTAGCGCAAGCGGAGCACGAGTCAAAACAATTCAGGGGTGATAGAATCCATGATTCGCCGGGCGCCTGCGTATGCTGCATGTGGCCGCGATGTGCCAGAGGAGAGCGCTGGGTGAGCGGAACGAAAATCGAAACGCGCGTGGACGAGAAGTCGGCTGATTTCGATAAGAACAGCCGGCTGATGGTGGACCGGCTGACGGAAATCAAGAATGAAGAACAGCACATCCGTCAGGGCGGCGGCGCGAAAGCCATCGAAGCGCAGCACAAGAAGAATCGTCTGACGGCACGGGAACGCATCGCGAAACTGATTGACGCGAAAACTGAATTTTTTGAGCTGGGACTTTACGCCGCGCACGAAATGTATCAGGAGTGGGGCGGCGCGCCTGCCGCGGGAACGATCACCGGGCTTGCGCGCGTATCCGGGCGGCAAGTGATGATCATCGCCAACGACGCAACGGTGAAGGCCGGAGCGTTTTTCCCGATGACGGCGAAGAAAGTGATTCGCGCGCAGAATATCGCGATTGAAAACCACATACCGACGATTTACCTGGTGGATTCCGCTGGTGTTTTTCTGCCGCTGCAAGAGGACGTGTTTCCCGATACCGACGATTTTGGGCGCGTGTTTCGCAACAATGCGGTGATGAGCGCGATGGGAATTCCGCAGATCACCGCGATCATGGGGATGTGCGTGGCGGGCGGTGCCTACCTGCCGGTAATGTGCGACAAAATTCTGATGACGGAAGGCAGTGGGCTGTTTCTTGCGGGGCCCGCCCTGGTGCAGGCGGCAATCGGGCAGAAGACTTCGGCGGAGGAATTGGGCGGAGCGCAAATGCACGCGCAGATCAGCGGAACGATTGATTTTCGCGAGCCGGACGATGCTGCGTGCATCAAGCGGTTGCGCGCGCTGGTGGATAAAATGGGCCACGCGGCGGGCGCGCCATTCGACCACAAGACTGCGGCGGCTCCGGCTTACGCTGCGGAAGGCATATACGGCGTGTTCTCGGCAAGCCCCGGGAAGCAGTACGACATGCGCGAAGTGATTGCACGGATCGTGGATCGCAGCGAGTTCGAGGAATATCGCGCGGAATACGGGCAGACGCTTCTGTGCGGATACGCGCGCATTGGCGGCTGGGCCGTGGGGATCGTGGCGAACCAGAAGAAGAACGTAAGCACCGTGGCGCCGGGTACGGGAGAGAAGCGCATTGAATTCGGCGGAGTGATTTACAACGAGTCGGCGGACAAAGCGGCGCGATTTATTCTGGACTGCAATCAGAATCTGCTGCCGCTGATTTTTCTGCACGACGTGAACGGATTCATGGTGGGCAAGGAAGCGGAGTGGAGCGGAATCATTCGCGCGGGCGCGAAGATGGTGAACGCGGTGGCCAATAGCGTGGTGCCCAAGATCGCGGTGATTTGCGGCGGCAGCTTTGGCGCCGGACATTACGCCATGTGCGGCAAGGCCTATGATCCGCGGTTTGTGTTTGCGTGGCCGACGGCGCGTTACGCGGTGATGAGCGGCGATTCGGCGGCGGGCACGTTGGTGGAGATCAAAATCAAGCAACTGGAGCGCGAGGGCAAAAAGCTGAGCGACGCGGAGAAAAAGGAGCTGTACGAATCGATTCGCAAAACTTACGAGAGTCAGACCGATCCGCGATATGCTGCGGCACGATTGTGGGTGGATGCGATCATTGATCCAGCGCGCACGCGCGAAGCATTGATTGAAGCACTCGAGGCAGCGGCGTTAAATCCGCACGTTGCGGAGTTTAAAATCGGGGTGCTGCAGACATAGTCGGAAGTTAAGAAGGACCAGCCGTCAGACGGGAAGTTTGGGGCCGTGCACTCCTGATCAGACGATGACGAACGAACGACGCAGCGGCGGGTACGGATTGTTTGGCGTCACGATGTTGTTTTGTCTTCCGGCGATGCTCAATGTCTTCGTTTCGGCCGAGATTTCAGGGACTTCGTACTACAGTTCGGCCCTGTGGTTCATGTTCCAGATGTCACAATATATAGGCGTGATCGGTGTCATCGTGGCCGCGTCGCTGACTATCATTAAGGCGAGCGAAGGAAAGATTTCGCGCATCGCTTTGGCGCTAATGGGATTTTCCGTGCTGCTGTCGGTTTTTTTGCTGTGGTTTGCAGTGCACATTTACCGGAGCCCGTGGTTCTGAAATCTTATGGCCAATGAAGTGACGATCGTGGAATGTCCGCGGGACGCCTGGCAGGGATTGCGCGAGGTAATTCCGACGGAAGAAAAAGTACAGTATCTGAGCCGGCTGATTGCGCTGGGGTTTCGGCATATTGACGCGGTGAGCTTCGTTTCGCCGAAACACGTGCCGCAGATGGCGGACAGCGAGGCGGTGATGGCGCGCGTCAGTCAGGTGAAGGCGCCGGGCGGCGAGCCCGTGGAGATAATCGGCATCGTGGTGAACGCGCAGGGGCTGGAGCGGGCGCTTGCGACTCCGGGAGTGACGACTGTCGGATACCCGTATTCCGTTTCCGCGTACTTCCGGCGCGCCAACGCCAATATGTCGCGTGCGGAATCGCGGGAACTGGTGGAAAAGCTGCAGCGCGACACCAAGGCTGCAGGCAAGAAGCTGGTGGTTTATATTTCGATGGCGTTCGGGAATCCGTACGACGAGCCGTGGGGCGCGGAAATTGTGGAAGAGACGCTGGTGTGGTTGAAAGATTTGGGCGTGCGCACTGTTTCTCTGGCCGACACGATAGGCACGGCGTCGCCGGAAGAAGTGGCGCAACTATATCAGGCGGTGAAAGGATGCGTCGCCGGAGTCGAGATCGGGGTGCATCTGCACAGCCGGC
Source organism: uncultured Acidobacteriota bacterium (assembly GCA_963742475.1). Taxonomy (GTDB): domain Bacteria; phylum Acidobacteriota; class Terriglobia; order Acidiferrales; family UBA7541; genus Palsa-295. Next base: position 408,803 of record CAVULY010000004.1, read on the forward strand.
CGGATCGCGCGGCGGAAAAAATCCTGGCGGCGTATGAGGCAGGCTGCCGAAGATTTGACGGCGCGCTGACGGGGATGGGTGGATGTCCTTTCGCGGGCGATGAACTGGTCGGCAACATTCCGACGGAGGCTGTGCTGACTACGCTGGCCTCGCGCGGCGTATCCACGGGAATTGATACCAGGTCACTGGCGGTGGCCTGCGCGATGACTGGGGAGTTGCGGGAGAAGTACGCGCACGCGAGCGATCCGGCCAACGCGGCGGAAACCGCTAAGCCCAATTAGAGGGGGCGAACAACTCTTACCGCAGAGGCGCAGAGAGAGTCAAAAGATTCAACCGCGGTATCAGAGAAAGACGGGCAGCAAAGAGAAAAGCAGACGATGAGTAAGACACCAAATTTCGCGGCGGTCACTTACCAGACGTTGAAGTGCGAGAACAATGGCGCGGTCGCGACGATCACGCTTAACCGGCCGGAGAAACGCAATGCCATTTCCGGCACGATGATTGAAGAGCTGCTGGCGGCACTGAACGCGGCGGAAGCGGATGCCGCGGTGCGCGTGGTGATCCTGACGGGTGCAGGAAAAGCATTCTGCTCCGGAATGGATCTGGAAACTTTGCAGGCCATCGCCGGACAATCGGCGGACGAACATCTGGCGGACTCACGGCAGATGGCGCGGATGTTCCATCGGCTGTACTCTTTCCCGAAGCCGCTGATTACCGCGGTGAATGGCGCGGCGGTGGCGGGCGGCTGCGGCATCGCTACGTTTTCGGACATCACTCTGGCGGTGCCGGAAGCGAAGTTCGGCTACACGGAAGTGCGCATCGGATTTATTCCGGCGCTGGTGTCCGTGCTGGTGCGCAGGCAGATGGGCGAAAAGCGCGCGCGCGAGCTACTGCTGACGGGGGCGATTATTGACGCTGCGGAGGCGTTTCGCCTGGGGATGGTGACGGAGGTCGTGCCCGCGGAAAATCTGTTGCAGCGCGCGCACGAAGTGGCCGCGAAGTTTTTGGAAGCGAGCCCCACGAGCCTGCGGCGCACCAAACGCCTGCTGCTGCAGTACAACGTGAAGGAAGTGGACCAGGAGATCGAACTCGCGATTCAAGAAAACGCGGCGATTCGCGGCACGGAAGATTTTCGCGAGGGGCTGGCTTCGTTTCTGGAAAAGCGGCAACCGAAATGGACGGGGCAATGAAACTTCGCTCGTTCGGCCCGAGATTCCCCTTGGTGCTCCGCAGCAACCAACTGGCGCTGTGAGCTGCTTCCCGAAAGATTATGGAATACGCAGAAACTACAATTCGTGTGCGCTACGCGGAGACGGACCAGATGGGAGTGGTGTATCACGGCAATTATTTCACGTGGTTTGAGGTGGGCCGAGTGGACCTGTGCCGCCAACTGGGCTTCGAATACAAGAAAATGGAAACCGAGGACGATAGCTACATCGTGGTAGCCGATGCGCACTGCCGCTTCAAGCGCCCCGCACGTTTTGACGATCTGCTGGTGGTACGGACCAAGGTGCTGGCGTCGCAACGGCGCACGGTGAAATTCGGCTATGAGATCGTGCATCACGAGTCGCGCGAAGTGCTGGCTACGGGAGACACACTGCACGTCTTCTGCGACCGACAGGGGCGTCCGAAGTCCCTGCCGGAAAAATACCGGAAGTACTTCCCTGCCGTGAGAGACGGTTCGCATCTGCACGGCGAGAAGCCGGCCCACTCATGAGCGCCATTCAAATTGACGGCGAGCATCTCGATTTTGCGCTGCTTTATCGCGTAGTTTTTGACGGCGCGAAGGTGGAGCTGGCGCCGCAGGCACGCGAGCGGATGCTGGCATCGCGCGCGGTGATCGAGCGGCTGATCGCATCCGAACAGGCCGTGTACGGAGTAAATACCGGCTTCGGGAAGATGGCTTCCGTGCGCATTTCGCGCGAGCAGATTGGCGAATTGCAGGTCAATCTGGTGCGCAGCCATGCTTGCGGCGTGGGCGCGGCGTTGAGCGAACACGAAACGCGGGCGATGTTGCTGCTGCGCGCGAATGCCATCGCCAAGGGATTTTCCGGCGTTCGTCCCGTGGTGGCGGAAACGCTTTGCGCGATGCTCAATGCCGGGGTGCATCCGGTGATTCCGTCGCAAGGGTCGGTGGGAGCGTCCGGGGATTTGGCGCCGCTGGCGCATTTGGCGCAAGTAGCGATCGGCGAAGGCGAAGCGATTTTTCAGGGCCGCAGGGCGACCGGTGGTGACGCGATGCGCGCTGCAGGGATCGCGCCGCTCGCTCTGGAAGCGAAAGAAGGCCTTGCGCTATTGAACGGGACGCAGGCGATGCTGGCATTGCTTGCGCTGGGGTTGCGCGAAGCGGAAATTGCTGTTGATACCGCGGATGTGGCAGCCGCGCTTTCGCTGGATGCCTTGCGCGGCAGTCCCGCGGCGTTCGACGAACGCATCGCGGCGGTGCGGCCGTATGCGGGTCACGCCATTACTGCGCGAAACTTGCGGCGGCTGAACGACGGAAGCGCAATTCGCGAATCGCACCGCGCGGCGGAAAAGGACAAGCGCGTGCAGGATGCCTACAGTTTGCGCTGCACGCCGCAAGTCCATGGCGCGGTGCGCGACACGCTGTCCCAGGTACGCGCGACGCTCGCCGTGGAGCTGAACAGCGCGACCGATAATCCGCTGGTATTTGCGGAATCCGGCGAAGTGATCAGCGGAGGGAATTTCCACGGGCAACCGCTGGCGATGGCGGCCGATCAATTGGCGGTGGCGCTGGCTACGCTGGCGGGTATTTCCGAGCGCCGCATCGAACAAATGACCAATCCGCAGACCAGTCTTTTGCCGGCGTTTCTGGTGCGCGACGCGGGCCTGAATTCCGGATTCATGATTTTGCAAGTAGCGGCGGCCGCGCTGGCCAGCGAAATGAAGACTCAGGCGACGCCCCATTCCGTGGATTCGATTCCCACGTCGGCCAATCAGGAAGATTACGTTTCGATGGGGATGGGCGCGGCACGCAGGGTTCAGCCGATGCTCGGAAATCTGCGCAACGTGCTGGCGATTGAGTTGCTGGCTGCTTGCCAGGGCATTGACCTGCTGGCGCCGCTGCGCACCGGCACATTGGCCAGCAAGGCGCACGCGATCGTGCGCTCGGAATCGAAGACGGTGGAGGCGGATCGATCGCTTGCGCCAGACATTCGCGCAGTCGAGCGACGCATTGCCGCGAGCGACTTGAGCGAGATTTTGCGCTGAACGCGTCGAGCTGGTCTCACGACAAAAAAACAGCTGTGATCGGAACTCCGTGGTCGTTGTGACGGAGCCCCGAACCGCAGCTGGTGGATTCGATCAGCGATAAAACTACTTGCTGTCGCCGTCGTGGTCCACGTCGCCGGATGTTTTTGCGGCGGGCTTCGCCTGACTCGCCGCTTTTCCAGCTGCACTGATGTTGACCGAATCCTGAGGCGTTAGTTTAGCGATATTCGCTGCAGGCTTTGCAGCCGAAGCTTGATTCAAATCTACGGCCTGCGGAGCGTGTGAAACTGCACCTACCGGATTTGCCATCGGATTACCTCCACGTCGCTTATCGGCAAAGAATGCAGGCGCCTTTAGGAATTAGCTGCCGCCGGGTAGGAAATGATTATCGGCGCTGAGGCGGCTGAGTTTACGGCAGAGACCCTCATTGAAACGTTACCCAAGAGCTTGGAAGAGAAATGTACCGAATCGGTAGCCTACGACGTAGCTGAATGGCGGAACTCCCATGGAATAGTGCCCGCATGGGAGCGAAAGGCTCTCGAACGCCACGCCGTCGCGGCGGATGGTGGTGAGAAATTCGTTGGTTAGTTCGCTCGGAAACGTCGGATCATACCGGCCACTCATCGCCAGAATCTTTTTCCTGGTGCCGTGCAGACGGTCGATGTAAGGAAACGGACTGATCGGCGAAAAGTAGCGGCGCACTTCGTCGAGAGAAATTTCGTGATGCAGGGTTTCCCACACGTTGCTGGTGGTGAGTCCCGCAGCGACCACGTCGCCAAAATATGTGGAGACATGCAGGAACGCGCCGGCGCGCAAAGCTGGCTCGTGAGCGAGGGTAAGAAACGCGAGGCAGGAGCCAATGCTGGTGCCGAGGATGCCCAGGCGATCGTAGCCTTGCTGTTCGAGCCAGCGCAGAGTGCGGCGCGTGTCCAGCACCGCCTGGCGATTGGCTTGAAGCGTGAGGCCGATGTTGGGGCTCACCATGTAGTCCGCGCGCGGATGGCCGGGGACGGCGCGGCGATCGTGATACGGCAGGCTAAGTTTTACGGCGGTGATGCCGAGTTGGTTCAGCCAGCGGCAGACGTTCTGCTGCTCTTCCCAGCGGGAATTCCATTGCGCCAGGACGACAACCGCCGGACCGCTGCGGCGCGCCCGGAACAATTGCGCGTGCACGCGATTATTTTCGGGCCAGGGCGATTCGATGGCGCTGGTGAAGGTGAGGACGTTGTCGGCGAGAACGTAGTCGTCGGCGGGAGTGGTGGCGAACCATTCGTTGCTGTGTGGTACGGTTTCGCGCGCGAAATTCTCCAGCCAGCCGCGCGGGTCGCGTTCATTCGCCGAGCCGCCAATGTGCTCCAGTCCCCAGGCGAACGGCAGGATGCGACGATTCGGCTCTTGCGCGAAGCGCATCTGTTCGTAAGCCAAGACCTTCTGTTCGATCCAGGACATGAGGTGTAAACAATCGAATATAGCGTAACGAGGAGGTCGCGTTCAAATGAGGGGGGTGCCTCGGTATCGGATCAGCTTCTGATTACGACAAATAAGGCGCGGAGACGGAGGATGCACGCTATGTAATCGTTCGCGCGGCGGGCCACCAGCGACGGACCCGCTGGCAGTAGGCTTCGTAATCTGGGCCGAAGGTGCGACGGAGCGTGGGTTCTTCGTACGTGAGAACGAAGAGGTGGCAGACGAGGAGAAACGCGGCGGCGTACGCGAACAGGGGCGCCGACCGGTAAAAAAGCGCGGCGCCGGCGAGGGCGAGGGCTGCGCCGATGTACATGGGATTGCGGACGAAGCGGTAGGGGCCACGAATCACCAGCTTGCGCGGCGGATCGAAGGGCGCTGGAGTTCCTTTGCCGATTGTTGCGAAAGTGAAGATGCACCACAGCGCGAGCGCCGCGCCAATCCCACCTACGATCATTCCCAAGATTTGCGGCGTTGCGATGGTTGGCGGACGGACGATGCCGGCCCGAGCCAGAACGCGCGACGGCAGGTAGATGAGCAGAAAGCCGACAAAGAGCGCGGAATAAGTGATTGCGCGGAAGATGACGAACATCGTTGCACCCGCCAGTTGCAGCGGATTTTAACTGTGCGCCGTCTGACGTCAAACGAGCTTCATCGTCCAAATGAGAAATGGTCCCGCGCCGTTTTGCTCGGACAGAACGGGCGGGACCAGTCTCCTACAACCTTGATTTTCAGCCGGTCAGAATTCGCGGTGCGCGGCGTCCGCTTCTTCGGCCAATTGTTTTAACGTTTGGAAGAACTTCGTTGACTGGCCGATGAACAGCCCGTCGTTGGTGAGTGCGGTGACGGCGGCCTGCGCGCCCGCAAATCTGTCGTCGCTGGGCCGAATGACGGCGCAGTGCGGCAAATTTGGACTGATGAATTCGCAGGGAACGGGAAAAATCAGGCTGGGCTGGACGAGAGTGGCCGGACTTAGCGGCGGATCGTTGAAGAAATCGCGAAAGGTCAGGCCGGATATGGAATCCGTGAAGGGCGCGACCGGTTGTTGCACTCCGTTGCCGGCGAAATCGACCCATTCCAGAAAGTGAGCGACTTCGTCTCCGCCAATTCCCAGCGTGATTTTCAGTACTTCCCGGCTGCTGACTTTCTGTCCCAGCGCCGAATAGAGGCTGGAGCCGCCCTGTTCGATCATTCCAAAGTGAAACGCGGCAACGTTCGCGATCGCTTGAATATGTTCGTTACCCGGAAAGTTCGAATTCGGAGCGCCATTGAAATCATTATTGTTTCGGGGGATGGCGGTCACGTTATTCAGTTTCACCGCTTGTGGAAACGTCGCACCGAAGTCTGGATTAGTGGTGCTGCGATACCGCACGTACCAGCTGGTGTCCACGTTCAGGTGCATGAGGTTGGTGAGGCGCTTAATTCCAGACGAACCCGTTGCTGTGCTTCCCGGCAAAGTGCGGAATTGATCGAGGTTGACGGGCTCGGCGCCTTTGGATTCCAGATAGGCGTTCAGGAAATTGGCGTGACTCACCTCATCCAGAGTGTTGCTGGTGATGTATTGTCCGGAGTCGCCGTCGAGATTCGACAAGGCGATCTGATAATTGTTCATCGGCTGGTTCGGGTCTACTTCCACGGGCGGATTATTGCCAATACCGCCGAGCTCCGCATACTGAATCCAAAGATCGGATTCGAGAATCTCGGCCGCGGCAAGGAATCGAAGAATTGCCGCGTCCCCTTTTCTGAGCCTTCCATCGTCTTCGTCGCCGAGCGCGGATTTCGCCCCGCCCAGCATTACTGCGCCCATGGTGGCTGCGCCTGCGGCCATCGCGCCCTTCGTTAATAGCGACCTTCGATTCACCTTGCGATTCATTAGTCCTTTCGTGTTGTCCATGACGCTCCTCTGGCATTGAATTGAGATCCTTGGCCCGAGTGATCACGGTAATGCTGCACGGAGCGGAGCTTGTCACAGGCAAATCAAATGATTGTCCTGTTCTTGTCAGTTTCTGGTCTCGTGGAGGGGCGAGCGCGAGTAAACGCCGAATGAATGGCGGATGAATCCGCGACGCGAATGGAAGACTGTCCGGCGCGGGGAAGCTGCGCGCGCGAACCATTCCAACTTTATCGCAACGGTCGTTGCGATTTGATCAGGACTGCGTTCGATGTTGAGTCTGCACCATCGTGCGCTCTGCGCGTAGCGGGCCTGACGCCGGATCCTGGTTCTCTGCGTTGGCCATGGGAATACACGCTCGCAGCGGGCCGCACCCCACGGCAGCATCGAGCCGGTCGAACTCCCAGAGGGTTTCCGCGAGGAATCCGCCAAACGCGTACCCTGCTGCGCGAAAAACCCGGCGGTGATCGAACCAGACTACCTGGCAGGTAACGAACAGAAATAACCGGTGGATCGCGGAGACGATGCGATCGGCGATGCGAGGCCTCCCGGCGGAGAGGCGCCAGAGCATCGAGGATTGAAAACGCAGGTGCGCGGCCTCGTCGTGCAAAATCCTGGCGCAGATCGCTTGCAGCAGCGGAGATCGCGTAGCTGCACCGAGAGCGCGATAGTACGGAATGGCGATAATTTCGGCGGAGACCAGCACGCGCAACGCCAACTCCAATCCGCCAAGCACGCGCAGGCGGCGAAAAATAGTGTCTACCCAGTGCTGCGAACTTGCCGGGATGCCCTCACGTTGCATGAATCGCAATAGATAGGCGCTGTGCCGCTGTTCCTCTTTCACAAATAGCGCGAGCGCATCCACAAAATGTGGGTCCGCGGTGGCGCTCGCGTATACCCGGCCGCGTTTGAGCAGGCGGCTGCCGCGCGCGCCTTCGCCTAGCTGAAACTGCTGGATCGAGCTTTGAATGCAGCGCGACTCTTGGCGGGAGAGAGTAGTGGGATCGTCCCAAGGCAGCGGGTCCAGCGCAGTGGCAGCGGCGCGGAAGTATTGGCACCAGAATGCGGATTCCATGGCGGCTGGATCGTTGGGGGTGCTCATCGGAAGCCTCCTGGGAAGTACTTTACTATGTAAAGTACTCTACCGCTAGTTTTAGTTCTCGGCCAGAACCTCCCCTCCACGTCCGCGCCTTCCACGCTTCCCTTTCGCACCAGCCGCACACGCGGCCGCGTTAGCAGTCGGGCACGATGCCGAACCGCTCGCTTGAGGGTCGCGAAGCGTTCGTGCAGAATTGAGCTGTGGCGTTATCCACCTTCATCGGGATTTTTGTCTTTCTCTTTGGGCTGATCATCGGCAGTTTCTTGAATGTGTGTATCGTGCGCATCCCGTCGGGAAAGTCCATCGTGCTGCCGGCGTCGGCATGTCCGAAATGCGGCCTGGCGATCCGCCCGTACGACAATATTCCGGTGCTCAGCTATCTGTTGCTTCGAGGGAAGTGCCGCGGCTGCAAGACGAAAATCTCGCCGATGTATCCGGCGGTGGAGTTGTTGACGGGCCTTTTGTTCCTCGGCTGCTTCTACGTGTTTGGAATCAGTGTGGAGACTGCGAAGTGGGCGGCGTTTTCGGCAATCATGGTGGTGCTGGTGTTCACCGATCTGCGCGAGCGGATTCTCCCCGACGTGGTGAATTTTACGGGCCTCGCGATCGGCCTGATTTTCAGTTTGTTCACCAAGCCGACGGACGGAACAGCGTTATGGATCGCGAATCACCTTTTTGATTACCCACCTCCATCGCCGGTGCTATCACTGGTGGACGCGATTCTGGGCGCGGCGGTTGGCGGCGGCCTGCTGTGGCTGGTGTCCGAAGCGTATTTCAAATTGCGCGGCCGCGAAGGCATGGGTTTGGGCGACGTGAAAATGATGCTGATGGCCGGAGCGTTTCTGGGCGCGAAGCGAACGCTGCTGACGATTCTGGCAGGGTCCCTGCTGGGCAGTGTGCTGGGCCTCGCCGTGATTCTGGCGCGACGCAAAGACGCGGAGTACGAATTGCCCTTTGGCACCTTTCTCGGTGCGGGAGCATTGCTGGTGGTTTTCTTCGGCACCCCGGTCGTAAACTGGTATCAGTCGCTGCTGATGGTGCGTTGATGAAGACGAGCCGAGAGAATCTTTCATGATGGCCCCTGCGCACGCTCATGCGGTGGGCGCCCTGCCCTTCAACATGGGCTTCGCGGCGGCGCTGGTGGTATTGCTGTTCGCCGGCGTGGTGCTCGCGGCATTTCTGCTGCGAAAGTACATGCGCGAACAAAGCCGCGCGAATCAGGAAGACTGGACCACGCCAAAGACCGACGTGGAGAATCCCTCGGCTTTCATGGCCGCTTCGATGCAAGGCGTGATCGAAAAGCTGCGCACGCAGGAAAAAGAATTGGCGCGACTGCATTTGCTGGCGCAAGAACGCGCGCAGGAATCGGAACGTCTCACCGAAGAAGTTACGCGCAACATGCCCACGGGGTTGCTGCTGGTGAACGCCACCGGGGCGATCACTTCCACCAATCCCGCGGCGGAGGAAGCGCTGGGAATCCGGACCTTGCGTTATCGTTCGTACAAGGAAATTCTGGGTGCTGAATCGGAGCTGACGCAGATGCTCACGGCTTGCATACGCGACGGCAAGACGTTCCAGCGCGGCGAAATCGAACATCTCACCTCGGAAGGCGCGGTGCGGAATCTGGGCGTAACGATTTCACCGATTTATCGCGCCGCGCGCGCTTCCGCCAAGTCCGGAGTGGCCGGTGGCCCGACGCAAACGAAAGACCTGCGTGCGCAGGACATGAAAATCAGCGGCGCGTTGTGCCTGATGAGCGATCTGACGGAATTGACGGCACTGCAGAAGCAGATTCGTTGGAAGGAAAATCTCGCGGCGCTGGGCGAGATGTCCGCCGGCATCGCGCACGAATTCAAGAATTCATTGGCCACTATTTCCGGCTATGCGCAAATGATTCGCAGCGAGAGCGCTGGGGGAGACGTGCGCGAGTCGTCCGAACGCATCCTGGAGCAGACTCGCGCGCTGACTCATGTGGTCACCGAATTCCTGCGCTTCGCCAAACCGCTGGAAATCTGCTACGAGACTGTGCCCATGCAAACCGTGGTCGAAAAAGTGGCGGAGGAGCTGCGCGAGACCATTCCGCAATGTGCTGTCGAGTTCGATGGCACCTTCCAGGATTTGCCGGGCGACGAAGCGCTCTTGCGCCAAGCCCTGCTGAACCTGGCCCGCAACGGCGCGGAATCGGCCCAGACCGTTAGCAAGGCTCCACGCGTGACGATTTCCGGCACGATCGAGGAATTGGGCGGCCGGAAGTGGCAACGTATCTGCGTGGCGGACGATGGCCCGGGAATCCCGGAGACGGACCTGCCCAAAATCTTCCTGCCGTTCTATACCACCAAATCCGAGGGCACAGGTTTGGGGCTTGCCGTCGTACAGAAAGTGGCCCTGCAGCATGGCGGCAGTATCGAGGGCCGCAATCGCCAGGGCGGCGGAGCCGAGTTTTTGCTGTGGTTACCTTTGCGGCAGGACCCCCTACCATCAACCGTTGCTACCCGGGCAGCCCGCATCTAAACTCAGAGCAGGGTTTCCCAGCATCTCGGAGGAGGCGTTAGCCCATGCGTAGATACCTATTGTGTGCCGCAGTGGCGGCGTTTCTGATGTTATCGGGGCACGCGTTTGCGTTCCAGAACGCCCAGGGACAGCCCAGCCAGAACCAGGCGCAACAGCAGCAGGAACAGCAGGCTGCGCCGGCGTCGTCCGCGGCATCCGCGCCTGCGGCCCAGGCAGCCTCACAATCCACTACGGTTAGTCCTGCACCGCAAGAAGATTCCCTGGCAGCGGCTGCGCGCAAGGCGCGCGAGCAGAAGAAAGATCAGACCGGCACGAAGCCGCCGCGAGTCTACAACAACGACAATATTCCAACGACGGGTGGCGTCTATGCAGTGGGCACGGACACATCCGCGGGAACTGCCGATAGCGCGGACGGAGCAACGGATTCAGCGAAAGCATCGGCGGCCGGTGCGGCGCCTGCACCTTCTGGCGAAAAGGCCTGGCGTGAGCGATTCGATCGGCTGCACAAGAAATTGAAGCAGGATGAGGACGACCTCGATATTTTGCAGCGGGAACTCGGCGTGTTGGACGTGCAGTATTACAACGATCCCGTGAAGGGCATGCAGCAGGGTTACTCGCGGAGCGACATCAACGAGAAAACCGACAAGATCGAGGCCAAGAAGAAAACCATCGAGGCGGACAATCAGGCGATTGCCGACGCCGAGGAAGAATTGCAACGGGCCGGCGGCGATCCCGGCTGGGCACGCTAATCATTTCTTTTCATGGAACCGATCCTCCTTGTTGAAGACAAAGCCGAATTGCGGGCCATGCTCCGCAAAGCGCTGGAACGCGCGGGCTACACCGTCGAGGAAGCTCCGGACGGAAATTCGGCCATCGAGAAAGTGCGCGGGCGGCGTTACCTGCTGGTTCTCTCCGATTTAAAACTCCCAGGAAGTTCCGGTCTGGATGTGCTGCGCGAATCGCGAAAAGTGGAAGCTACTTTACCGGTAATTTTAATGACCGCGTACGGCTCGGTGGAAGAAGCGGTCACCGCGATGAAGGAAGGCGCGTTCGATTTCATCCAGAAGCCGGTGGACCTGGACCATCTGAAATTGCTTTTGCAGCGCGCGGCACAGCAGCAGGAATTGCTGCGCGAGAATTTATTGTTGCGCGAGGAATACGCGGTGCGCTACGGATTTCCGCGCATCGTGGGCGAGCATCCGGCGATGAAAGATGCCAGCTCGATGACTCAGCGCGTGGCCGCGACGGATTCCACGGTATTGCTGCTGGGCGAAAGCGGCACGGGCAAGGAAGTTTTTGCGCGCGCGATTCATCACTTGAGTCCGCGGGCGGACCATCCCTTCGTGGCGCTGAATTGTGCGGCAATCCCTGAGGGCTTGGTGGAGAACGAGCTTTTCGGGCACGAGCGCGGCGCCTATACCGGGGCGGGCGCGCGCAAAATCGGCAAGCTGGAACTGGCGCATCGCGGGACTTTATTCCTGGATGAAATTGGTGAGCTGCCGATGGCGATTCAGAGCAAGCTGCTGCGCGTGCTGGAGGAAAAACGCTTCGAGCGCGTGGGCGGCACGCAGGAAATCGAAGTGAACGTGCGCATTTTGACCGCGACCAACAAGGATTTGCGCGCGGCCGTCGCCGAGAAAACTTTTCGCGAGGACCTTTTCTTCCGCATTTCAGCTGTGCCCATCACCATTCCGCCTTTGCGCGAGCGCGGCGACGACGTCCTGCTGCTGGCCGAATATTTCCTGGAGAAGTTCCGGCGCGAATTTCGTAAGCCCGACCTCCAATTAGGTAAACAGACGCGGGCGCGGCTGCTCACTTATTCCTGGCCCGGCAACGTGCGCGAATTGCAAAATGCCATTGAGCGTGCCGCGATTCTGGCGAACGGCCCGGAAATTAATGAGAGCGCGCTGCAATTGCCGGAGTCCAAGCCGACCGTCGAGGAACTGCCTGGCGGCATGCTGGCTGAACAATTTTTGTGGGAAGGTCCGCTCGAGGAAGTCTCGCAACGCGCCGTGCAACACGTGGAGCGCTTCAAAATCCAAGACGCCCTGCGCGACGCCAAGTGGAATAAAACCCGCGCCGCCGAAAAGCTCGGCGTCAGCTACAAAACCCTGCTAAATAAAATCCGCGTCCTCGGCCTGGAGAACTAACGACTTCTCGCTTCTTCCCCGACTTGCCGGTTCCATCAGAACGAATCACGAGACCGCATGCGCTCACGGTTCATTCGCGTATTTCACCCAACATCTACAAGGCCGCGTCGCGGGCGTATGGACTGGCTTCCCGGCAACGTCCTGCTGAGGCGCCAGTCTCACGCAGACGGCGCGCGTCAAGCATTCGTTTCCTGAAACACGATTAGACACCCGACTTGGCGGAGTTCGACTTCGACGAATCAGCTCTCAGGCTGCTGCTCGGGTCACTTCTCAGGCCATCGCGCGACGTGCAGGACCACACTGCGAAAGTTCCAGGACGTAGTTTGAATGCTTTCGAATCCCACTTTGCGCATCAGCGCGGTGATCTCCGTGGGGGCGGGAAATTTCGCCACCGATCCGGGAAGGTAGCTGTAGGCCTCGTTGTTGCCAGAAATAGCCGCGCCCACGTGTGGAAGAACCCGGCGAAAATAGAAGCGAAACAACCCGGCCATGGGGCCCGCACCGGGCTCGGAAAATTCCAGAATGCCCAATTCGCCGCCCGGTTTCAGCACGCGCGCGATCTCGCACAAGCCGCGCTCGTAATTCACCAGATTGCGAAAGCCGAACGCGCTGGTGATTAAATCGAACGAATGATCCGCAAACGGCAGATGCAAAGCATCGGCTGCCATGAACACCGTCGAGCGCGCATGGTCAGCGCCCTTCTTGCGCGCGCGATCGAGCATGGGCTGCGCGAAATCGCTGCCGATGAGCGGAAAACGATGCGCGCCACGATCGCGAATCTCCTGCACGCGGACTCGTTCCATCGCAAAAGTCAGATCGCCCGTGCCACAACATAGATCCAGCACATGAGCATCCGTGCGCCGCAAGATGCGGCGAAATTTCCGCGCGGTGCGGCGCCGCCACACGCGATCCAGGGAGAAGGAAAGAGCGTGGTTCAGAAAATCATAGCGCGGCGCGATGCGGCTGAACATTTCGCGCACGCGCGCCGATGCTTCGCGCTCATTGTGTGTGCCGGCCGGCCGTGTGCCGGGCAATTTTGCCTTCTTTTCCGTTTGCAGAGTCATTCGAGCTGCGGGTGCGTCAGGTCTTAGCCGTCGCGGCGATGGCAGGCAACTCCGCGAAGGTGCGGGAGACCAGATTCCAGGGAAGGTTGATGCCCCACTCCACTTTACCAAGCCGGCGCGGCAAGACCCAAAGAACTCGCCCGCCACGAGCTTTCTTATCACCTGCGAGGATGGGACGCAATCGCGTGACATTGATTCCAGCGAGTGACGGTATCGGTCCCACGCTTGCGATCAGCCGCATCATGCGCATCGCGTCGCCTTCACGCAAGCGTCCGGTAGCGAGGCCGAACAAGGTGGCCGCCAGCATCCCCCAGGCAATTGCTTCGCCGTGCAGGAAGCGCCGGTAGCGCGTGGCGGCCTCCAGCGCGTGACCCAGCGTGTGCCCGAAATTCAGGATGTGGCGCAGGCCGGATTCGCGTTCGTCGCGCGCCACCACATGCGCTTTGATGCGAATGCAGCGCGCAATCACCCACGCCAGCGCTTTGGCATCGCGGCGCAACAGCGCGAGCATGTGGCGTTCCAAGAACGCGAAAAGTTCCGCATCGGCGATGATGCCGTACTTCACCACTTCGTAGAGGCCCGAGCGGTATTCACGGTGCGGCAGAGTCAGCAGAACTTTCGGGTCGGCGATCACCAGCTTCGCCGGATAGAACGCGCCGACGAGATTTTTTCCTTCAGGAAGATTCACTCCCGTCTTCCCGCCAATCGAACTATCCACCTGCGCCACCAGCGTGGTGGGCACATGCACCAGCCGCACGCCGCGCAGATAGCTGGCCGCGGCGAATCCGGCCACGTCGCCGACTACTCCGCCGCCCATCGCGACAATCGTGGCATGGCGATCGGCGCCGGCCTTCACCAACTGGCGCGCGATTTGTTCGATGGTGGCGAGGTCTTTGGCCGCTTCGCTGTCGTCGAAAAGCATAGCGCGCACCGGCTGGCGTTTGCCCAGCGCGCGGATCAGCGGCCGCCCCCAATGCTCCCACACGTGCGGCGACGAAAGGACGTAGATTCCGCTGGATTCGCCCAAACGCGATAGCGCTGCGCCCGCGCGCGGCAAGATTCCCGGCGCACATTGCACCTGATACGCGCCGCCAGAAGAATGGATGCGAATTGTCGGCATGTTTGAGCCAGAGGAATGTAGCACAGGTGTGGGGCGAATCCGGTTGCGACATCGCGCGAAGCGTTCCAGCTGTTCGCAGCTGCGCGATGCCACGTTTGGAGGCCGCGGCTTATTTCGCCAATCGGGAGATCGGCGTTCGCACGCGGCTAGCTAGTGGAATTTCTTCTGCAGCTCGTCCACCGATTCCAGAATCACGTATCCGACGATCGCCACACTGCGCGGGCTCACTTTATCGAGCGTGTCCTGCGGAGTATGCCAATAGCCGGCGGCCATGTAATCGGTGAGGTCAATGATGTCCAGCGCCGGAACGCCGCGCGCGAGGAACGGGTCGTGATCGTCGCTGGTGGTTGTCTCTTGCGAAACGAAGATGTCCTGGTAACCCAGCCGCGCCGCCGTCTTCCACACCAGATCGTTCAGCCACTTCGGGGAATCTGACTGGCGCAGAATCTTGAGGTTATATTGCCCGATCATGTCCGCCAGAAGCACGGCTTTCACGCGCTTCAGTTCTCCGGACACCGCCATGCGCGCCGCGAGTTCCCGGCTGCCGTAGGTATGGTCGTCGTCTTGATCCCAATTCACGAATGCCTCTTCGCCGTCCAGAAATGCGATCCAAACGGAGTTGGGGCCCTTCTTGCCGCAGAGTTGGCGAGCCATTTCGAGCATCATACCGGTGGAGGATGCGCTATCTTCCGCGCCGACAAAATTTTCGACGCTGCTCAATGTGTCGTAGTGCGTCAGCAGCAGGATAATTCCCTGCCCGGTTCCCGGCGCTTTCGCGATGATGTTTTTCATGGCGATGTCGCCCTTGGGCGTGGAGGCGTGGAAGTCGTCCTGGTCCACTTCGCAGCCGTCGGCTTTCAGTTGCCCGATGATGTATTCCTGCGAGCGATGTAGTCCTTCGGAAGCCGGAGGCCGCGGGCCGAAGCTCACCAGTTTCGCCACGTGCTCGTAGGCTTTCGCACCGTCGAATCCGCCGGTCTGATCCGCCGGGGGCGCTACCTCCGCCGGTTTGGCAGCCGCGGCGGCCTGATTCGCTGCGGACGGGCCGGGCGACGCGGAGCCGGCCGAAGCTGGCGACGGGGCATTCGACGCACCGCACGCCACGACACCGGACAAGATCGCAACCGCCGACGCCAACCACAATTTGCTCCACATACTGCTTACCAACTTGGTCACGCTATTGCGCCTCCCCACGAGGTGACAGTCTGCGACTGTTTTTTCCTGAGCACAACGTAAGAAACCAGCACACCCACAAAATACAGCACGATCATCGGCGCCATAAACACCAGCATCGTGGTGGCGTCGGGAGTGGGCGTCACGATGGCGGCCACGATGGTGATGATCAGCATGGCATAGCGGAAATTCTTCAGCAGAAATTTCGGCGTCACGATTCCAAACAGCGACAAGATGAAAATCAGCACAGGCAGCTCGAAGATTACTCCGAGGCCCACGAGAATTATCAGAATCAGCTCAAAATATTCGTTGTAATTGATCAGCGGCTTCACCGGAGAGTCGGTGGCGAAGCCCATCAGGAAGCCCAAAGTTCGCGGCAACATAATGTAATAGCCGAACGCAATGCCGCAAAGAAACAACAGCATCGAGGAGACGATGAATCCGGAAACGGCGCGACGCTCGTGTTTGTACAGCCCCGGCGCCACGAACAGCCACACCTGGTAGAGCACGAACGGCATAGCGAGGACGACGCCAAGGTACAGGCCGATGTTGATCACCAGCGTCAGGTATCCGGCTGGGCTGGTGAAGTAGAGCTTGTCGTCGAAATGCGCGGAGCGCAACGCCTGCTGCATCGGCTCCACCAAAATCACGATGAAATGTTTGGAGACCAGCAGCCCGATGGCCGCGCCCACAGCGATGGCCGCCGCGGAATAGATCAGCCGCTTGCGCAGGTCGAGCAAATGCTCGAAAAAGGACATGCGCCCGCCGGCATCTTCTTCGGCAGGCGGCGCGATGGGGGGCTCAGGCTGGACGGGCGCTACCATCGCTCACTTTCTCGGGATCTGGCTCGGTAGCAGCAACGTCTGCGGGAGCTTGATCGGGATGGACGCCCTCGGCTAATTCGTGAGATTCGAATTGCGGCTGTTTGGGGGCCGGCAAATCGCGCGCTGCGAACGAATTGGCAGGTTCGGTCGAAACTGTTCCTGGCGCGGGAGGTAACGGGTCCTCAGCCACTTCGGGCGTGGAGACAGGCAACGCAGGAGCGGGCGCGCCGCCTCCAATGGTCTGCGTAGGCGCCTCCGCTTCTCGCACGCGGCGCAATTCGGCTTCGCGTTCCAGCTCGCGCATGTGCCCTTCGAAGGTGGAACGCAGGTCGCCCGTGGCGCGGCGAAATTCGCCCATGACTTTGCCCAGCGTGCGCGCGAGCTCCGGCAATTTCTCCGGCCCGAACACCATCAGAGCGACGGCGAAAATAATTATCAGGTGTGGGACGCTGAACATGCGCCTTCTTTGAGCACAAAACGGCGGGGGAAGCGGTATTTCGCCTGCATCCCCAGCGCCATTTTTGAATCATAGAAGAGGGCCAGAGGCGTGTCAAACTGCCCAAAAGTAGTGTGCTATACTTATTTGCTGGGGCTAAGCGAGGACGCATGGAATCTACGGGGTCATCAAGGCGCGGTGTCGTTGTCCTGGTTGTGGTACTAGCTGTTTCCGCGGTACTGGGCGGCATGTATGGGCCGCTGGTGCGCGCGACGGCTGCCGGCCAGAACGACATGCAGGATTCGGTGAAGACCTTCACGCACGTACTCTCCGTGGTGGAGCGCAACTACGCCGAACCGGTGGACACCGACAAGGTGATCTACGATGGCGCGATCCCCGGCATGCTCCGCGTACTCGATCCGCACTCAAATTTCTTCGACCCCAAGCAATACGCCCTCTTCAAAGAAGAACAACAAGGCAAATATTACGGCGTAGGCATGACCGTGCAGCAGCGCGAGAACCAGACCGTGGTGTTGGCGCCGTTCGTCGGCTCGCCTGCGTATAAGGCCGGAATTCGTCCCGGCGACATCATCCAGAAGGTGGATGGAAAATCGTGCGACGGCCTGACCACTACGGAAGTTGCGGACATGCTCAAGGGTGCCAAGGGCACCATTGTGCATATTTCGCTGGGTCGCGAAGGCTGGGACAAGCCCATCGAAGTGACCGTCACGCGCGACGAGATTCCCCGCCCCGGAGTGGAATACTTCACGATGGTAAAGCCCGGGATCGGTTATGTGCGCGTTTCCACCTTTAACGAAACCACCGACAGCGATCTCTCCGAGGCTCTGAAACAGCTCGATGTTTCCAAGCTCGACGGCCTGATCATTGACCTGCGCAACAACGGCGGCGGCCTGCTGAATCAAGCCGTGGGCATGGCGGACATGTTCCTCGATAAGAACGAGATCGTGGTGTCGCATCGCGGGCGCGCTTCGCAGGAAAGGCGCTATTACGCAGTGCGTGGAAATCAGGGCATCGGAGTTCCGGTAATCGTGCTGATCAACGGGCAGAGCGCTTCCGCATCGGAAATCGTTTCAGGAGCTATTCAGGACCACGACCGCGGCCTGATTGTCGGCGAAGTCAGCTTCGGCAAGGGCTTGGTGCAGACCCAATTCCCGCTCAGCGAAGACACCGCGCTATTGCTCACCACCGCGCGCTACTACACGCCCAGCGGACGCCTGATCCAGCGCGATTACAAGAACGTCTCGCTTTACGATTATCACTACAATCCGCAACCACCCAACAAGCCCGAAGTGAAACTTACGGACAGCGGACGCCAGGTATTCGGAGGCGGCGGCATTACTCCTGACGACATCATCGCCGCTCCGAAGCCGGACGAATTCCAACAGATGCTCTATCGCCGCGGTGTGTTCTATTCGCAACAGCAGGGCGTGGGCGATTTCACGCGCTACTATCTGGGCGAAAAGCCGGACATCACCAAGGATTTCGTGGTGAACGACGCCGTCCTGACGGAATTCCGCAAGTATCTGGACAAGCAGAAAATCAAATACAGCGACGCCGATATTCAGGCAAACATCGTCTGGCTGAAGTGGCAGATCAAGCGCGAGGTATTCACTTCGTTCTTCGGCTTGAATGATGGCTACAAAGTGGAATTGCAGGATGACGTACAGCTGGAAAAAGCTATTGACCTGATTCCGCAAGCCAAGGCGCTCTACCAGAACGCGCGCAAAATCCTCGCTGAGCGCGAAGCGGGCCAGACCAGCCAGCCCCAATAGAGCTGTTACAAACCAATGCCGCCGCTGGGCGGTACCTCGCTACGGCAGCCTCTGCGCAGCGGCGACTCAACATCGGCGACCTCCGAACACCGCCCACCCCAATCACCACGCCTGAACTCCACCGTTGCTCATGCTCTGTAACCTGTCATGCCATCGCGCTCGCAGTGGTTAGTAGTAACTATTGCACGCAACGGCACGCTGCACGGAAACGGGTTCGACCCGCTGAGCTGGACACCGTATTCTTGGTGCAGGCGCCAGTCCGGCCAGACTCATGAGTACTGCTATCTCTCTTCACAAAACGCTCGAAAGAGGTCTGCGACAAATGTCGCCGGCTTGCTGGGCATTGACTGCCGGATGGGTGCTGCTAGTTGGCAGCTATTCCATTGCTGCTCTTACAGTTCCGAGCGGCCGCGGGCTCACCGCATTCGGTGACATCGTCCAGTGCCTGGCGGCAATCTTCGCCTGCGGCGGGCTAATACTAAACTGGCGCACCGCCGAGAAACGGACACGCGTCTTCTGGGTGCTGCTGAGCCTCGGCTGCTTCGCGTGGCTCGTCGGCCAGTCCATATGGACCTATTTTGAGGTGGTCCTGCGCCAGAACGCTCCTAACCCCTTCATCGGAGACGTGATCCTGTTCCTGCATCCCGTGCCGATGATCGGCGCGCTCGCGCTGAAACCGCACGATAAGCGCGACGATCTGAACGTGCACATCGGCTACCTGGATTTCTCCCTGCTGCTGGTCTGGTGGGTCTATCTGTATCTGTTCGTGGTAATCCCTTGGCAATACGTCGCGCCCAACGTGCCAGCCTACGGATGGAGCTACGATCATCTGGCCGCGATTGAAAATCTGGTGCTCACCGTCGGTTTTGCAGTACTAATCACACGGGCGCGCGGCGCCTGGAAAGAAGTGTACGCGCATTTATTCAGCGCTTCCCTGCTCTATGCCGCGGGTTCCTACATCACCAATCGCGCGATTGATCGCATGGATTACTACACGGGCAGCCCGTTCGACCTCCCGCTGGTAGCTTCCTTCGTTTGGTTCGGCACCGCTGGAGTAATGGCTTATAGGCTTAAGCCTGCACGCGAGGCGGTTTCTTCGCGCAATGACTTGTCTAAGAAGTGGGCCGCGCTGCTGGCCATGACGGCGGTATTTTCAATTCCGTTGATGGCGCTGTGGAGTCTGTGGGGCTCGCGCAACCCTGCGGATGTGCGCGTGTTTCGCATTGGCGTGACCCAAGTGACTGTCGTGGTAGCGGCGCTGCTGATCGCCATGCGCCAACGCCTGGTGGATCACGACCGCATCCGTTTGCTGGAAGCGTCGCATGAGTCATTCGAGAATCTGAAACACTTTCAGGCGCAGATGGTGCAAACCGAAAAGCTCGTCTCGCTGGGGCAACTGGCCGCCGGGGCTGCGCACGAAATCAATAACCCGCTGACGGGAATTCTGGGCTACTCGGATCTGCTGGTGGATGATCCCGCGCTGGGAGAACGCCAGCGCGTCGTCGCGGAGAAAATCCGCACGCTTTCGCGGCGCATCAAGACGCTGGTTACGAGCCTTCTCAGTTTCGCGCGCCGCGTGCCCACCGAAAGGCTTTCGCTCGACCTCAATCAGGTGCTGGCGTCCGCGCTGCATCTCAGCAACCTTGACTTGCGCGGAAAGCACATCCAGGTTCAGACCGATTCCGACCCTGATTTGCCGCCGATGCGCGGTGATGCCAACCAGGTGCTGCAGGTATTTTTCAACCTGATCAGCAATGCCGTGGATGCGCTGGAGGAAGTCGGGGGCGGCAAGCTGGTGATTCGCACGTCGCACGGCGACGGCAAACTCGCCATCGAATTTTCGGACACGGGACCGGGCATCAAATCGCCTCAGCATGTGTTCGATCCGTTCTTCACCACCAAGCCCGTGGGAAAAGGTACGGGGCTCGGCTTGAGCATCTGCTATGGCATCGTGCAGGAGCACGGCGGCCGCATCGAGTGTTTCAACCGGCCCGAAGGCGGAGCCACTTTCGTAGTGGAGTTTCCTGAAAACGCGCTCGACGCCTATGACTCTGAAGCTCCCCTGGCCTCCATCTCGCATTCCAACTAAAAATCTCGCACTCGCGCTGAAGTCTTGTGTTGATCCGTGGTAAGGGCACGCATGCCGCGCCCGCGTTTCTAATGTATGATCCACGCCTCTGGAGGCCTCTTGAGCTCTCGCCGCACGCTGATTGCTCTTTTCTTCTGCGTTTTACTCGCCGCACTTGCATCCGCATTTTCCACCACGCGCGCGACCGCAAACATCGCCCACGCCGCCGCGCTGCCTATCGCTAATCCCGCGACGACCCTGAAAACCCGTGCGGTGGTTCTAATCGTACTCGATGGATTTCGCTGGCAGGAAGTCTTCGATGGCCCCGAGCACGATCTGATGGATGCAAAACACGGTGGCGCGCAGGATGAAGCTCAGTTGCGCAAGGATTTCTGGCGGGACACGCCCGAAGCGGGCCGCGAGACTCTAATGCCGTTCCTGTGGACCGTCGTAGCGAAGCAAGGCCAGATCTATGGCAATCAGCACAAAGGCAGCGTCGCGCAGGTCACCAACGGATTCAAGTTCTCCTATCCCGGTTACAACGAGATGACCACCGGCTATCCCAATCCGCAGATCAACAGCAATGAATTCGGGCCACAATCCAAACGCAACAGTGTTCGAATGGCTTAACAACAAGCCGGAATTTCACGATCAAATGGCGATCTTCGGCACGTGGGACACGTTCAACGATATCTTTCGCGCGAAGCAGAGTGGCCTGCTGGTGCGCGCCGGCTGGACGTTGCCCTGGGCGCAGCAACTGACTCCGCGCGAACAACTGCTGAAAAAGCTGTACGAAACCACCACGCGCGTGGAGGACGACGACGTACCCGACTCCTTCACGCACGAGGACCTGCTGGACTATCTCCAGACCCACAGCCCACGCGCCCTTTTCGTTGGCTACGGCGAGACGGACGATTGGGCCCACGCCGGAAAATACGACTTGGTGCTGCAAGCTGCGCACGAAGACGACCAGCGCATCGCGGAACTGTGGAACACCCTGCAAGCCAGACCCGAATATCACAATCAGCTGACGTTCATCATCACCTGCGACCACGGCCGTGGCAGCGGCCTGAAGCTCTGGCGCGACCACGACAAGAATATTGCCGGGGCTGAAAACATCTGGATTGCCGTGATGGGTCCGGACACACCAGCCATGGGGGAAATGACGAATGTCCCGCGCGTAACCCAGAGTCAGATCGCCGCCACCATCGCAACGCTACTCGGCGAGGATTATCACGCGGCAGTGCCGCAAGCAGCCCCGCCGCTGCCGGTTCTCTCAAAGTAGACGAGTACTCCGCCTCGAAGCGAACTTCGCTCGCTACCCTCGCACCAGCAGCAGGTCAAGAATTCAGCCTGTCACTTCTGCCAATTGAACGCCTGCTGCCCGGCAAGTAATTTTGCTGCCGGAATACTGGGCCCCAAACGCACTGGAGGAAACTACATGAAAGTAGATTTGAGGAACGCTGCTCTCCGCGGGCTCGTGATTTTCGCCGCGATTCTCGTGCTCGGTGGCGTTGCCGCCGCGCAGAATAATCAGGAGAAGGGCGTCATCAATGGACGTAGCGGCGCCACGATGACGATTCAGACCCAGGATTCCGGGAACGTGGTCGTGCTGCTCACGCCCGATACCCAGGTGGAAGAACCAGAGGGAGTGTTTCGCAAGAAGCATTTGAACATGACCGCGCTGGTTCCCGGGACTTTCGGTGGACGTGAAAGGATATGTAAATGACAAGAACCAGCTGGTCGCAGGCACCGTCACGTTTCACGGCTCTGACCTGCAGACCGCCCAAGATATTCAGGCTGGACTGACCCCCACGGAGCAGCAAGTTCAGCAAAACCAGAAAGAATTACAGGCACAAGAGCAGCAAATTCAGCAGCAAAAGGCAGAGCTCCAGGCCCAGCAGGCAGCGAGCGCCCAGCACGCGGCGGAAATCGCAGCGAACAAGGCGGCTATTGCGGCCGCCAACAAGCGCTTTGGCGAGCTTGGTGATTACAACATCCTAGGCGAAGTAACTGTTCTCTTCGGGAACGACCAGGTCACCATCGAGGAGCAATACAAGCCACAACTTCTCAAACTCGCTCAACAGGCCAAGGGTATCACCGCATACATCATTCAAGTGAAGGGCTACGCTTCGAAGGTGGGCAGCGCCGCGCTCAACGAAAAATTGAGCACGGAGCGCGCCGAGAACGTGACTGATTTCCTCGAGCAGCAGGGCCAAATCCCTCTGACCAACATCCTGGCTCCGGGCGCCATGGGCACCAGCAGGCAGGTGGCACCCGACACGACCGCCGAAGGGCAAGCAGAGAACCGCCGCGTGGTAGTTCGGATCCTGCAGAACAAGGGCATCGCCGGCACGTGAGCTAGCTGAGGCCGGCGACCGAGTCGGATTGCACACTGCGTTGCGTGAGACGGGTCGTTCGGTCGAGCGGTAAACCCGTTGACTCGAGTCGATCGCTCACCTTCCGACAGGCACGCGCAACTTATCGTTCGCGAAGGCCACCGGACCTGCAAAGGACGCACGGATGGATTTTCGCACCGCGGCCTCCTGCCCTTCCACGTCGGGCGCAAGATGGCTCAGCAGCAAACTCTTTACCCCGCTATCTCGAGCGGCTTCGCCAATCTTCCTGGGCGGCGTATGCAGATCGTACAACTGCGAGGGAGAAGCAGGAGGATCCAGCACGGCGCAATTGAAGATCAGCAAGTCCGCATTCTTCGATAATTGAACGAGATTCGGCAGCGCGGAAGCGTCCATGTCCCCGGAGAAAATCACCACGGCACTCTTATACGAAATCCGGTACGCCACCGACGGGCAGTCACCGTGATGCGTCGCGATTTCTTCCACGACCAAACCATCGTCATCCACAATCCTGCTGCGCGCGGAGCTCAGGCTTATTGCCAGATCGTGAACAACAAACGATTCGTCGGCGCCGAACGTCTTTTGATACGCAAACGCGCCGCCTGTTCCTACCAGCAAGTCTACGAATCGCGAGGTCTTGGGGAAAAACCCCTCCCCGTCTGGACCGAAAATCCGGTATTCGATCGGTCCATTGCTGGTAAGCGCGCGCGCATTGAAGAATGCCGCCAGGTCCCCGCTGTGATCAATATGCAGATGCGTCAGCAAGACGGTATCTACCTTGTCCAAATCGAGGCCCAATTCGCCGATCCGCAAGAAGGCGCCCGGTCCCGCATCCACCAAAATCCGGGGCGTGCCATCGAGGAGCACGATAAAGCTTGATCCTGCCCTGCCGAACGGACGCGGCCCGCCCGAGCCGAGCACCACAACTTCCACAGCCGGCTTTGCAGGAGCGCATTGCACGCATGTGGGAAACCAGATTGAGGCCAGGACAGCCATTCCCATCATCAGTGTCTTCATACCCTTGTGTTTTCTCCTGACTAACACCCAATCCCGCCTCGCCATGGTCAGATTGATACTTGGCGTTACCTAGTTTCTGCCGCGAACAATAAGCGAGTGCGCCACGACCCGATAGTGGCGGGCTTAACCAGTTTCATCGTGTTACTTTGCAAACATGGACTGCGCTTTTCTGAAGTTAATCGGCTCGGTTTACGTCAGGTGATGCGAGTGCTGCGACAGCGGGGAGGCCTGGCGGCCGCGCGCGGTGTGGGCCGGCTGCTGCAGCCAGTGCAGGACCGATGCTGCGAAACGCAAAGATCGTTCAAAATTGAAGAGACCATTCAGATAACCGGCCTGAGCCCACGCTTCTATGCGGGCGCGCTGCGACACCGGCTTGCGCCCGAACAATTCAGCAACACGATGTCGCCGATACGGTTTCAATTCTGCGTGGCGTGCCCTCCTCGCATTCGATGGTGCCCGCAACCAACGCAGACAAGACGATACCAGCTCCGGTCGCGGGAGCGGGATTGCGAGGTTCCGAATC
The DNA here is from genome assembly GCA_963742475.1 of uncultured Acidobacteriota bacterium. Lineage (GTDB taxonomy): Bacteria > Acidobacteriota > Terriglobia > Acidiferrales > UBA7541 > Palsa-295. The sequence continues at coordinate 433,524 of CAVULY010000004.1, forward strand.
GGAGTTAGCCAGAGAAGCCATCGCCGGCCGAGAAATTCCCGGAAGCCAAGGAAATTCGCTCGAAGGCGCGCCAGGTGAATCCGAGCCCCTGACTTCCCGGTTGACAACACGGATTGAATTGTGTCGCTAAGGGTAACTCGGTGGCGCTTCCAGTGTTGATGGAAATCAATTTTTTGTTTCGATCCTGGCGCCTGCGCCTCAGTAAGGGGCGCGACGATCGCTGGTACAGCACTGAGTTCAGCGAGTAGCAGTTCCGTCGGCGTGCCGGCCTGCGCAGTCAACCCACGAGCTCCACTGGTTTCCTGCAGAGTCGAATCGGGCCGCGAGCTCCAATCATTGCGCGACGGAAATACGAGCGGAGAACTTGTGCCCTTAGCGCGCTCGGAAGCGCGCTGGGCGCCCGTCGCGTCCCTGACCTTGGGCGTCGGAGACGCGCGATCAGAGTGCTGCAAAGCGAAAGACGCCGGTCGCTGCTGTGGCGCCAGGTCCGGACCACTGAGCGGATTGGCGCTGAACTGCGCGTCACAGCCAAGCGGAGTCGTTTCTGAAGATAATTTAGGCAATTCGCCGAGTAGCGGCCCCGTAGTAAATAGATCTGACAACACCGCGCCGTCCAAGGACGAGTCCGGCCCGAGCGGTCTGACCGAATCAAACTGAAATTCGTGGGCGGCCTCACCGACCATTTGCACCGGAACGGGGCGGACCTTCTGGCGCGACGCTCGCAGGAGCGCCTGTTCGCAAAGCAAATTCAGTACCCGAGGAATCCCGCGCGAGTAGAGGAATAAGGCCTGCACCGCTTCCGTCTGGAAGATCGGGGCGCCCGATGCGCCCGCTATGCGCTGGCGGCACTCAATGTAACTCTGGGTTTCTTCGCGCGTGAGCGGCAAAGTCCGGCAACGGACTGCAACGCGCTGACGAATCGGGCGAAGCTCGGGGCGCGTCAGAGCCTCTTCAAATTCAGGCTGGCCGCATAGAACAATCTGCAACAGATTCCCCGCTGGCGTCTGAAGATTGAGAAGCATGCGAAGTTCCTCAAGCGCCCGTCGCGGCAGCCCTTGCGCTTCATCAACAAACAGAACGGGGGTCTGGCCTGCGCGAAATCGATCCTGCAGCCAACTATTGAGGTGGGCCAAGGCAGTCCCACGTTGCTCGTGGAAAGGGATTCCAAAATCAGCCAGCACCAAGTCGAATAGATCGCTGGCCTTCAAGTGGGAGTTATAAACGAATGCCGTGGGCATTCGCTCCTGACGCAGCCTCTCCATCAAGAGGTTAAGTAAAACCGTTTTGCCCGTGCCCACTTCCCCAGTGAGGAGGAGAAGTCCTTTGCGGTCACGGATTCCTGCGATTAACTGCTCGAGTGATTTTTGCGTTTGCGATGTGAAGAAAAGATAATGCGGGTCGGGATTCGAGCGGAAGGGATTGTCGCGCAATTCAAAAAAGCTTGAGAAAGGCCCGGTCATGACGGTCCTCGGGGCTGGGAGGACCATTCTAAGTAAAAGCCTGCACCTTAGCAACGCTGTTAATCGCTATTCCGGGCAATTCCGGGATGGCCTTCGGGGAAACTGAGGGCAGCGCATCTGTGGCGAACATCGGCAGGCCACCACGTATCGACGCCGCCAGCGCAACAGCGCCCACCGCGACGATGGCGACGCTCGACCCCTGCGACGCTTCACGCGGCGACTCAATCAGTCACGTACGATGAATTCCAGCTCGACCCCTGCGACTTCAATCACATCACCCGAGGCTAATTTCGTTGGGTGCGTGATTGGGACGCCGTTCACGACCGGAACTCTGTCAGCCGGACCGATGTAATAGGAATTGTCTTCGCGCCGATTAATCTGCGCAGCAGCCTTCGGCTTGAACCAGCCCTTCAGCTTCACTGTGGCCATCGCGGATTTGCCGACGACAGTCAGCTTGTCCGAGAGTGTGTATTCGCGCCGGTCGGTGCTGCCCTTGCGCACCACCAGAGTCGGCAATTTCAGGCGACCGGGCGCGGGTTGCGCGCTTTCGCCCACCGCCGCAACTTGCCGCAAAAATTCACGGCGATCTTTCGTGTCCAACATCACCGTCTCGTTAATCTTAGGCACAGCAGGCTTCACTGCCACGTTGTCCAGCGAATGCGCGCGCACTTCCACCGAGTCCGTCACGACAATGGTGTGCTTGCCGATGCCTACCGAGTCGCCGGGCTTCAGCATCACCATCTTGACGCGCTGCCCGTTGACGAACGTGCCATTCAGGCTGCCGAAATCCTGCAACATCAAGCGCCCGTCCTCGTGAAACACTCGCGCGTGATAGCTGGAGATCGCGGGGTTGTCGATGACGATTCCGTTGTCCGGCGAGCGGCCGATGCTGACTTCCTGCTGGCCCACCGCCACTTCCTTCAACACGGAACTCTCAAATTTCAAAACCAGCTTGGACATGGGAACGCCCTCCCTATCAAGTTGGATCCTCGGATGATTTGAACCATCGGCCGATCTTGCTGATTGCGCCGTGCTGCTGCGGCGCATGACGCAAGACAATCGCTGTAATGTTGTCGCCACCACCCGCCTGGTTGGCCTGCTCCACCAGCAGGTCGGCAGCTTGCTGAGCGTCACTCGCTTCTTTCAGGATTCCTGCGATCTGCGGCTCGGAAAGCTCGCGAAACAAGCCGTCGGAACAAAGCAGGTAAGTGTCGCCGTCCCGCAAGAGCTCCTCGGTAACATCCACGTCCACTTGCTGCTCGACGCCCAGCGCGCGCGTGAGCACATTTTGCATCCTGCTGCGGCCCGCCTGCTCCACGGTTAAAATTCCGCGGCGGATCTGCTCGGCTACGAAAGAATGATCCTCGGTGAGCTGGATCAGTTGATCGTCGCGCAACAGATACGCGCGGCTGTCGCCCACGTGCGCGATGCAGGCGCGATCCTCGAGGAAGCAAATGGCCACGATCGTCGCGCCCATTCCGCCTCTGCCGCCCAAATCGTGCGCAGCGTGGAAAATTTCCTGATTCGCAAGGCGCACGGCGCTCGCCAGACGGTTGGACATTGCTCCAACGCCATCGATGCGCGTTCCAAAAACGGCCAACGCAGTGTCAGCTTGTGCATCGCGGCAATGAACAAGCACGGTTTCGGTAGCCATGCGGCTGGCTCGTTCGCCCGCTTCGAGTCCGCCCATGCCATCCGAAAGAACGAACAAGTTCAGCTCCGGCGCGAGCCGGAAGCTGTCTTCGTTGTTCTCGCGAACACGTCCTGTGTCGCTGCGCGCGCCAACTTCCATCGCACATCCCCAACGCTCGTCTGCCGATTGAGCGTTGCCCCTGAAATTCTAAGTCTCGCCCGAGCATCGCTGGTCCGCGGGTGAGACGACACGATCCTGTATTTCTTACTTCTGCTTCAAATTGCCCATGGGGTTGGTAAATGGCCGCACATTCGAGAAGCCCTTGGCCTCAAGCCGTTCGGTCACAGGGCCTACTCTCTTAGCGTCAATCGGCCCGCAAAAAACCGCGAAGAATTTGGTCGAGCCCAGAGATCGTGGCACGATTTCCGCGGGCAAGTGCAGGTCTTCGATTTTTTTCGAGGCAGCCTGCGCTTTGTCCTCGCGTTCAAATCGCCCTACCAACAAGTACATGGAGTTGGTGATTACGGAACTGGAACCTGAACCTTTCGAAGAATTGGACGGTTGGGTATGGGCGTTCTTCCGCACTGGTCCGGTCTCCATGCGTGGGAACACGTCTGGCGCAGCAGCAGGCTTCGCGGGTTCTGGCGGCGCAGCCTTCGCATGCGTTACGGGCGCAGGTTTCGTCACCTCTGCTTTGGGCTCTGGTGGTTTGGACTCCGCGACGACTGGCTCAATCACAGGAGGCGGAGGCGCGGGATGCTCATATGCGAAATCAGGCGGTTTCGGGGGCGCCACCGCGGCCGGCGGTTGAATTTGACGCGCAGCTTGCACCACTCCGAACCAGTGCAGTCCGATCAGCACGGCCACCACGAGCAGTGCCCCTAACAGAACCCACACGAACGGCGATGTTCGCCGGGGCGCAGGCTGTGCCATAGCGATGGCGCGCGGAAGGCCCGTGGAGACGCGATTCGCAGCTGTATTCCCGGTGGCTAGCGTTCGCGGAGTCGGCGTCACAGGCGACGCAGACCGCAAATTCGATTCCAGATCAACAATCGATTGAAACCGCTTGGCCGGATCTTTTTCCAGACATTTCAGAATAGCGCGCTCGGTGCCCACCGGAATCCCCGGCTCCACTTCGCGCGGTGGCGGCGGCTCTTCGCGCATTTGCTTCAAGGCCACGGCAATCGAATTGTCCGCGGCGAAGGCCGGAGTGCCGGTAAACATTTCGTACAGGATCAAACCCAGCGAATAAATATCCGTCCGATAATCCACCGGCTTGCCGGCGACTTGCTCCGGCGCCATGTATGCCGGCGTGCCGACCATCGAACCCGTCAGGCGCGTGCCTGCTTCCATGGAGCGCGCAATCCCGAAATCCATGATCTTGACGTTGCCTTGCGCGTCAATCATCACGTTTTCCGGTTTCAAATCGCGATGGACGATCCCCTGCGCATGAGCTTCCTTCAAGCCGGAGCAAATCTGTCGCGCAAGGTCCATTGCCTTGCGTTGCGGCAGCCCGCCGAAACGATCCAGAACCGACCGTAAACTCTCGCCTTCCACAAATTCCATCGAAGTGTAGGCGATTCCGCCGACACGATTAAACTCATAAACGCGGCAAACATTTTTGTGCGTTATTTTTCGCGCGAAGAGCAGTTCATTCTTGAAACGATCCATCATCGCCTGGTCGGAGGCGATTTCGGGCTTCAAGAGTTTCAATGCTACGGTTTCACCGGTCTCTCGATCGCGCGCTCTATATACGTTGCCCATGCTGCCATGGCCGGCTTCGCCCAAAATGTCGTAGCGCTGCCCCAGAGCAGCAAGCGCGGCGGGGCTCAACGACGGATTCGCTGCCGCCGACAAATCTGCGCTCACGAGCACGGTCGCCGCGTCCGGGACTTCGCTCAACAGGACCGTGTCCCGATGACCCGATAAATCGCCGGGCGGGCGCGCCGGCGCGTCTGGCGCCGAGGTGCTCCGCCGTGGAACACCCGATTTTGGAGTGATTGGTTTGGTCATAGCTGTAACGTATAGAGTAAGAGAGAAGCGTGCTGTGCGGTGCGCAACGAAGGGCAGGTGTAGGGAAAGAGTATCGGGTACCGCCCGTTCCGGACTTATTCATTTAAATAGGGTTGCCGCGCAAGAATCCGTGCGCACGCCTGTCACCACCTCGAGCGCCACGAAGTACAGCTAATCGTTTGAGTACAGGTGCGGACTCCAAACCGCCCCTCCCGGCCCGCTGGGCCTCATAATAAAGGCGGTATCCGAAGACGTGCCGATCCCCTCTCGGACGACTTGCTGGAGGATTCGGTATGGAAGCTCCAAAAGTTTCGGCCCCTGCTGCCGCTCTTGCCGATTTGCCCAGCTCCGCGCCCACCGCCAATATCATCGCCTCCATGCTGCAGGCCGCGCCGAAGACCAGCGATCTGATATTTTCTCCGGGTCGCGCCCCTCAGGTGGAACTTCACGGCAGCCTCATGCAACTGAAAATCAAAGGCGTCGGTATGCTTTCCGCGGAAGACACCGCGCGCATCGCCGCCGACCTGATCGGACGAAACTCTTTCGCGGTGGGAAAACTGAAGGAAGAGGGCTCCTGCGATATTTCTTACAGCGTCGCGAAACTCTCGCGCTTCCGCGTGAACATCTTCACGCAGCGCGGCAGTTGCGCAATCGTGATGCGCGTGATTCCCAGCAGCGTGCCGGATTTCAATACGCTGCGTCTTCCCGAACAATTGGGGCAAGCGGCGGAAGTGCGCCCGGGGATTGTGCTGGTGACGGGCCCCACCGGAAGCGGAAAATCCTCGACGCTGGCCGCCTTCGTCAACAAGATCAACGAGGAAAAGGCCTGCCACGTCATCACCATCGAAGACCCGATCGAATTTCTGCACGCGCACAAACGCGCCACGATTCATCAGCGCGAACTCTATAGCGACACGCCCAGTTTCGCGACTGGCCCTGCGTGCCGCTTTGCGCCAGGCGCCGAAACTGATCCTGGTGGGCGAGATGCGCGACAAGGAGACCATCGAAGTGGCGCTGGAAGCAGCCGAGACGGGCCACATGGTGTATTCCACGCTGCACACCATTGATGCGTCAAAGACAATCGAACGAATCGTTGGAGTATTCCCCTCCTCCGACCAACCCGCCATCCGCGGCCGCCTTGCGAAATCGTTCCGCTACATTATTTCGCAGCGCTTGATTCCCAAAGCGGACGGGAGCGGACGTGCCGCCGTGTTCGAGATTCTGAAATCCACGCTGCGCACCCGCGAGTACGTGCAGAAGGGCGAATCGGAAGGAAAATCCCTGCTCGACGCCATGCGCGACGGCGCCGGCGACGGAATGCAGTGCTTCGACATCGAAATCGAAAAACTGATTCGTGCGAAAGTTCTGGACATTGACACGGGCCTGGCCTATGCCACAAACGAAGGTAATTTGCGGCTTCTTCTCGCCGACCTTTTGGAAAACCAGCAAGATAATATCCCGTCGAGCGCTGCCGGGCGGCCCGCGAAAACCGCCGCCAAAGAATTCGAGGAGATGATCGAAAGATAGCTGGTAACCGACTGCGCACGCGCCGGTGGATCGAAGCGGAAAATCGAGTTAGCATCCCTGCCTATGCCCACCGCAAACCCAAACACGCGGGAGTTATTCGACGACCTCAACGCCCTTGGGGCCAGCGCCAGTTCCGCACGGGAGCTGATGGAGGGCATCGCCAAACTGCTGCACCAGAAAATGCTGCGTTACAACTGGGTGGGTTTCTACATGCTTGAGAAAGAAGGCCAAACGGAGGTATTGGTGCTCGGGCCCTTCCGCGGCACGATGACCCCGCACACTCGCATTCCGTTGAACGCCGGGATCTGCGGTGCGGCTGCCTCCACTGGCAAGACCATCATCGTGGACGACGTCAATTCCGATTCGCGCTATCTCGCCTGCTCGCTCGAAACCAAATCCGAGATCGTTGTCCCGGTCTTCGTTGAAAAGAAGGTCGTCGGCGAGCTCGATATTGACAGCCACTTCCTCGCGGCATTTTCTCGAGACGACCGCGCCTTGTGCGAGCACGCCGCTGCCGTCCTGGGCCGCTGGATGGAAAAACACCCGCTGAAGCATCTTTGATTCTGTAGCAGTTTGTCTGCTCAACCCGAGTTCCCCGACCCTGACGTCCATTGATTGCGGCATCGTTTGCCGCATTGCTCTGCCTGCGCGTCCGAATCTTTGCAGCGCCCGCGTACCAATTTACGCATTCACACTCGCATCTCCGAAATTTCGTACGAGAAAGCCCACTCGATAATGTTTTTAACGCGCCGTGCCGATAAATCATTTTGTGCCGCTTACGGTTTACAGCTTGTGTCGTCCTTACTGAATTATGCGAGCTCACCGGCTGATCGTGCTGATCGCATTGCTCTCTTTCTCAGACGCTTCTCTCCTGTCTGCCGGCGCGCTGGATCGTGCCGACATGCTGTTCGAAAATGGCTTGTTCCCGGAAGCGGAATCCGCCTACCTGGATGTCCTCCACAGGACTCCCGGCGATCGCAAAGTCACTACACTTCTCGGAATGATCGAGTTGTTCTCGAATCGCCTCGACGAGTCGGAAAAATATCTAAGGAAGAGCGCGCAGCCCGGACCATTCGAAGTCGCTGCCAAAAACCTGCTGGGCGAATTGTTTTACCGGCGGGACAACTTTCCGGAGGCCGCGAGATGGTTCCGTGCCGCGGGCGGCGACGAGCGAGCTGTGCCGCTGGAACTTTTTGGGGATGCGGCGCCGTACACAATTAACGGACCACCGGACGAAACACGCCTGCCGTTCGTGGTGAGCGATCCTCTGCCAATCGTGAGTGTGCGCGTGGATGGCGGTGAGGCCGCTCATTTCCTGATTGATACTGGCGGCGCGGAAGTTCAGCTCGATTCCGAGTTCGCGAAACGACTCAACATTGGCAGTGCCGGCGGGACTACAACAACTCTTCTCGACGGGAGCCAGACGGAAATGCGCCACGCCCGCCTCGCATCTCTCACCCTGGGAGAATTCGACGTGAAAAACGTGCCCGTGGGAATCCGGCGGCTTCCCGTCTTCGCAGGGCGCCAAATCGATGGCGTGCTGGGGACCGTCCTGCTCTACCACTTTCTAGCCACGCTGGACTATCCGAACGGCGAGTTGATCCTGCGGCGAGCGTCAACGGAAGCCTTGCATGCGTTTGAGGCACGCGCCAACTTGGAAAGGCAAAACGTGATGCCCATATGGATGGCGAGCGACCACGTGATTCTGGCGCGCGGCCGCGTGAACCACGCACCGCCCGCGCTGCTGTTCGTGGCGACAGGAGTCGCGGTCGGATTTACCTGTCCCGAATCCACGATTGACCAGGCCGGGCTGTCGTTCAGCCGCCAGGGCTCGATGCTTGCCGGCTTCAGCCCGCCAGTCACTGCTGGCGCCATTTGTCGTGAGTGATCTGTATCTGGGCGACGCGCGCCAGCAAAATGTAAACGGGCTGGCCGGCGCCTTCCCTGCTGGGATCGAACACGCATACGGCTTCCGCATCGCTGGGTTGATTGCCCATCAATTCTTCCGACAATATGCAGTGACATTCGATTTCACCAGGATGCGCCTCTTCCTCGGGGGGCCCGGGCCGAAGCCGCCAAACCAGAGTCCAATTGACGTGCAAACCTCGCTGCTCCCGCAGTGACGCCAAGGGAAAAAAAAGTGAACATATCAGCAGCTATTGACCAATTCAAGGCCGCTGACGCACGCTCGCTGCAGTGCCTTAAGTGGGGGGGCCTCTTCTAAGCCCTGTAGTAACAGCAATATACAGTCTCGGCCCGGAGATGAAACGTTCGGTCCCTGAATTGCACTACTCCTTGTTCGAGCGCGGCATACGCGGCAGATCAGCTAGGAGAAGAAAAAGCCGAAATGAAGCCTACCAACTCCATGACAGAAGATTCTTTCGAGCGAGCCCGCAAAGCGTTCTTCGGAATTGGTGCCACTACCCCCGGACCCAAGGCGTCTGCAACCGACCCGCTCAAGTCACGAATCGAGTCCCCCAGCGAAGAATCCTCCACCCAATTAACCGTGGCCATGGCATCCAGCTAACGTCCGGTTCCCGCCTCGGGCGCCGCGGTAACCGCGCTACAGCGAGAATCTCAAGATTTTCCAGCCGTCTCGCCAGCCAGAACTGCAACGGCGGGCAACGCATGCCTCACGATTCTGCGATTCTACAGCCCGCCTGATTCGCTCTTCCATACGCATGATTCGTCTGCAATTCCCAAACGGCTGCAGTGAATACGCGCGCACCCGACGCTCTGGATGTAGGTCCAAATTCGAAATTCCGGCTACAATCGTGGAGGTATAATTCGAGGCGAGTGAACTTCATGACAAATGTCGGGCCTGCATCCGTCTGTACCCTCATGGCGGCGACGGTTATCGCGGTGATGATCCCCGTCAGCCTGCGCGCGCAGAGCAAGAATGCGGTCGCCGCCGACGTCGTCGCGCGAGTGAACGGCGACGCCATCACGCTCTCCGACTATCAGAAAGCCGAACAGCAATTGCGGGAGGAAGTGGCGCGCGATTGCCAAGGCTGCCCGCAGGATAAGATTGATGCGCAGTTCAAGGAACAGCAGAAGGATCTGCTGCGTGGTCTGATTGACCAGTCGCTGATGGTGCAGCGAGCAAAAGATATGGGCGTCAACGTCGAGGCGGACTTGAACAAGAAGCTGGACGATGTTCGGAAGCAAAACGGACTCGCCACTCTGGAGGATCTCCAAAAGGGCGTCGAAGCCAACGGGCTATCCTGGGATGACTACAAGACCACAATGCGCAACGGACTGCTCACAAAGGAAGTGGTGCGGCGCGAAGTGGGTGCACATATCGACATTTCCAGCGACGAAGTGAAACAGTATTACGCGGCGCATCCCGCAGGAATTCACGCAGCCCGAGCAAGTGGTGCTCTCGGAGATCGTGCTGAGCACCGAAGGCAAGAACGCGGAAGACACCCTTTTCGCTCAGAAAAGAGCGGAGGCCTTGCGCAATCGACTCGTGGCAGGAGACGACTTCAGCGAGACGGCCAAGCGTTATTCCGAGGGCAGCACCGCAAAAGATGGCGGAGCGCTGGGAACCTTCAAGCGAGGCGAACTGCCGCCGCAACTGGAAGCAGTTGTCTTCAAAATGGATCAGGGCCAGATCACCGACGTGATCCAGACCAAGACGGGATTCGAAATACTGAAAGTCGATAATCATCTCCAGGCGGGATTGCAACCGATGGACAAAGTGGAGAGCGAAATCCGCAACAGCCTGTATGTGCAGAAAATGGAACCGCGGATGCGCGATTATCTGGGCCTGCTGCGGGAGCAAAGCTACGTGATCGTGAAACGCGGTTACAGCGACAGCGCCATGCTGCCCGGAGCCAGCGCCGCGTTACCGGGAAATCTTCAGCTCTGAAGACCTCTTGGACCACCGGACATCCGCCCGCCCGCGGCACTCACTTGCGTTAGTGAAAACGGAGTGCGTTCCCATCACTTGTAGATCAGTTGAAGTCAACCTCGCACGTGCAGCCTACCGCGTGGATGCTCAAGCGTGAGGTGGCAACACTGGCCCGGAAACTCGTGCGTTAGGCTTCGCTGAAGTTACCTGACCTGTCATTGATACACCGCGCAGAACAACTTTCTGACCGTCAAAAGCGACAGTCACCCCGTGCGGCAGATTCACGAATCCAAAAATAGGAGGGAAATTGGTGGACGTGAGGGGGCTCGAACCCCTGACCTCCTCGTTGCGAACGAGGCGCTCTCCCAACTGAGCTACACGCCCACTGCAGCAAACATTCTAGCAAAGGCGGGAAGCAGCGCCAAACGACGTCCGGAAGTTTTTCTTGGTCGTTTGCGCAACAAACCAGTTGCCTGGCTGAGCTCGCATCGTAGATTTGCCGCGGACAAGCGGAACGACATGTGGGGACTTTTCTCCAACGGTGGTGAACGGCTCAAGCCGGCTTGGAGGCGGGGATTTTCGGGGGCAGCAGCGCGCGGGCATCTTTCACGAATTTGGCGAAGCGGTGCGCGAGAGTGAAAATGCGCTCGGCCTGGCGAAGTCGGATGGCGTCCTTGGGAATTAGCTCTCCGCCGATGCCCAGAGCGGCCGCCCCGGCCAGAATAAAGTTCGCAGCGGTGTGCTGATTCACGCCGCCGGATGCGACCAGCGGAACGTTGTGAAAAGGCCCTTTCAACGCGCGAATGTAGCTGTCACCGCCGACTTGCGCGCAAGGAAACACCTTGACGAAATCGGCGCCGGCTTTCCATGCGCGGGTGACCTCGGTGGGTGTGAGCGCGCCAGGCAACACCACTGTGGAAGCGCCCAGTGCGAACTCCACAATTTTCATGTCTAGGCCCGGGCTGGTGAGGAATTGCGCTCCCGCGTCCAGGCACTGACGCGCGATGTCGGAATCGAAAACATCGCCCGCCCCAACAATCATTTTCGGCGCGTGCTTCACCAGATGCGCAATCACGGCGATGGCGCCGGGAACAGTCATCTCAATTTCAACGATGGGGATGCCACCGCGGGCGACGGCCTCGGCGGCAAACAGCGCGTCTTCGGCGGAAGACAGGCGAACGGCGGGAATAATTCCAATTTCTTCGATGCGAGCGTGCACTTCTTCTCGTTTCATTGCGAGAGCCTCTGGCACCGCGACGCTTTGCAGGGCGATTCTAGCGGAATTGGAACGACGCGGATAAGAAAAACACACACGGCGTCGGGCTTACTCGGCGGCGACTCACGCGGGAGCGAATGCCTTTCCTTCGGGCTACCAACATGGCGGCTACACCTCGAAAGATTCTTCCATGTCGGGGAGTTTGTCGCCGTCGCGGGCGATCCAGACGTAGAGCGTAGGGAGCAGGAAGACGCTCATTACCAGGGCAGAGATCAGGCCGCCGACGATCACGATGGCGAAGGGGCGTTGCGAATCGGAGCCGATGGCGTGGGAAACAGCGGCAGGCAACAGGCCGAGCGTGGCGACGAGCATGGTCATCATGATGGGACGCAGGCGCAGGACGGCGCCCTCGATGGCGGAATCTTCGATGGAGTGGCCGCGTACGCGCAGTTGATTGATGTATTCGAGCATGATGACGCCGGTCTGCACGGAGACGCCGAACAAGGCGAGGAATCCAACGCCGCTGGAAACGCTGAAATGCGTGCCGGTAAATAACAGGGCGAGCAAGCCGCCGAGGGGAGCCATGGCCACGTTGGCGAGGATGAGGAGCGCCCACTTGGAGGTTTGAAACATGGTGTAGAGAATGATGAAAATCATGAAGAGGGTGATGGGGAGAACGATCATCAAGCGCTTCGAGGATCTTTTCTGGCTTTCGTATTCGCCGGCCCAATCGAGGCGATATCCGGTGGGAAGTTTGACGTCGGACTGAACTTTCTTCATGGCTTCTTCGACGGTGCTGCCCAGATCGCGGCCGCGCACGCTGTATTTGATGGCCACGTAGCGGGAATTCTGCTCGCGGTAGATTTCCGAAGCGCCGTCGAGCATTTGCACGTCACAAAGTTGGGCGAGCGAGACGCGTTCCCCGGAAGGGGCGAGCAGGCGAATATTTTCAATGGCCTCTTTGGTGTCGCGATAGGGGGCCTGATAGCGGGCGACGAGGTCGTAGCGCTGCTCGCCCTGCAAGACCTGGCTGACGGCTTTGCCGCCGACGGCGGTCTCGATGGCGTCTTGCACGTCGGCCACGTTGATGCCGTAGCGCGCGGCCTTCTGGCGATTCACCGTGAAATTCAGATTGGGCTGGCCGATGACGCGGAACAGGCCGAGGTCTGCGACGCCTTTCACGCCTTGCATCAAGGTGACGATCTGGTCGCCCGTTTGTTCCAGGAGCTTCAGATCGTCACCATAGAGTTTTACGGCTAGCTCGCCTTTGACGCCGCTGACAGCTTCCTCCATATTGTCTTCAATGGGCTGCGAGAAATTCCAGATGACGCCCGGGACCTTGTCGAGTTCCCTGTTCATGGCGGCGATCAGCGCATCTTTATTCTCACCGAAGACCGGGCGCCATTTTTCCTTGGGCTTGAGGTCCACGAAATATTCCGTATTGAAGAATCCGGTGGTGTCGGTGCCGTCGTCGGGCCTGCCTACCTGGCTGGTCACCACGGTGGCCTCGGGGAACGAAGCCAGAATGACGCGGGCCTGATTGGCGATGCGGACGCCTTCGGTGGGACCGGTGCTGGGAGCGAGCGTGCCGCGAACCCAGATGGCGCCTTCGTCGAGATGGGGAAGAAATTCCGAGCCGATCACCCCGCTGAACATCAAGAAGCCAGCCAGCGCGAGGCCGGCAAGCGCAGTGCCGACGGGCACCCAGCGATGCTCGATGGCCCAACGGACTCCCTTGCGATAGCGATCAATCAGAAAGGCCATGACGGGGTTGTGCCATTCCTGAACGCCTTTGCGAAAAGCGATGCTGCATAACACCGGAGCAATCAGCATGGAGAAAATCAAGGCGCCGAGAAGGGCGAACGCGACCGTCCAGGCCATGGGCTTGAACAAGCGGCCTTCCACGCGCTGCAAGGTGAAAATAGGCAAGTAGGCGGTGATGATGATGCCGATGGCGTAAAAGACGGGGCGCTGTATTTCGTGCGCGGCGTCGCGGATGGACGTCATTACGGTGAGAGGATTTTGCTCGCGACGATTCAGGTGACGGACGATGTTTTCGACCATGACCACGGCGCCATCCACGACCATGCCGAAATCGAGGGCACCGAGCGAGAGCAGATTTGCGGGGATATTGGCGAGGTCCAAGCAGATGGAGGCGAAGAGCAGCGCAAAGGGGATGGTGAGCGCAACGATAAGGGCAGCGCGCACGTTGCCCAGAAAAAGAAAAAGGATGATGGAGACCAGGAGAAATCCTTCGGTCAAATTATGCAAGACGGTGTGGGTGGTGAAATGGACCAAATCACTGCGGTCCAGAAAAGGGACGATCTTGACGCCGGGTGGAAGGATGCGCTCGTTGAGCTCCTTCACTTTTTCGTGAATGCCCACGAGAGTGTCGTCGGAATTGGCGCCCTTGCGAAGCAAAACGATGCCTTCGACGACGTCATCATCGTCCACAATTTTGCCGTCTTCGCGGTGCACGGCCTTGGCGAGTTGCCCGAGGCGAATCTTGGGGCCTTCGACGACCGTGGCGATGTCGCGGACGCGGAGGGGCGTACCGTTTTGCGCCTTGAGCACGGTTTGCTCGATGTCATGAACGCTGGTGAACAATCCGACGGCGCGAATATTGATCTGCTGCTGCCCTTCCTCGACGAAGCTGCCGCCGGCATTGTTGTTGTTGCCGGCTAACTGCTGCTCGACCTGGCCGATGCTGAGGCCGTAGGCGATCAGTTTTTCGGGGTCTATGCGCACCTGGTATTCGCGGGTGGGCCCGCCAAAGCTAGAAACGTCCACGACGTTGGGAACGGACTTGAGTTCCTTCTCGAGAGTCCAGTCTTCGATGGATTTCAATTCCATCAGGTCGTACTTGGGATTGGTGCTGCGAAGCGTGTACCAGTAAATCTGGCCGACGGGACTCCAATCGGTGCCCATCTGGGGCGTCAAGCCGGGTGGCAGAGTGACCTGCGAGAGCCGTTCGAGAACTTTTTCGCGATTCCAATCGTTGTTGGATTCGTCGTCGAAGATCAGGGTAATACTGGAGAGGCCAAAGAGAGAAAAGGAGCGGAGGTGAGTGAGATGCGGAATGCCGTTCAACTGAATTTCGATGGGAATGGTGACTTGCTGCTCCACCTCTTCGGCGGCGCGGCCGGGCCACTGGGTGATGATTTGCACGTAGTTGTCGGCAACATCGGGATAGGCTTCGACGGGGAGATTGTGAAATGAGACCGCGCCCCAGACGAGCAGAAGCGTCGCCAGGGCCAGCACGATAAAACGGTTGTTGAGCGCGGCATCTACCAGTGCGCGAATCATGAAACCTTCAGTTCAGTCATTTCCCGGGAGATGCCGGGAATTGACTTCGTTGAAAAAGTCGTCATTGCTCGGAGCTATTCTGCAATTCCAAGGCGTTGGTGACGACCTGATCGCCAGGTTTTAGACCTGAGGTCACTTCCTGCATGTTGTTGGGCAGCATGGCGCCAGCCACGACCGGAACGCGCTTGAATTTATTGCCACCGGCGGGCAGGTACACCCAATCGCGATCGTGCAAATGCAGGATCGCCGAGGCCGGGACCGAAGCGTGGGATTCTTTCTTTTGTCCGTGGAACGTCGCGGTTGCGAACATTCCGGGGCGCATTTCGCCGGGATTGTGGACCTGTATGCGCACTTTTGCGGTGCGGATATTGGGATCGAGCACCGCTCCGATATTACTGATCTGGCCGGTGATCACGCGATCGGGATAGGCGTTCAGGCGCACCTCCGCGAAATCGCCCAGGCGAACATTCGATAAATCGTTTTCGTAGACATCGCAAACGATCCACACGTCCGAGAGGTCCGATATCGTGAACGGGTTAGTGGAAGAGAGTCCCTGGACGCCCGCAGCGTTGGTGACTTGCTGGTCCGTAATCACGCCTGCAATCGGAGCCACGATATCCACGATGCCCGACGGATGATCCAGCGGCGCGCCCAGGACCTTAAGGTGCTCGGCGGTGGTTTCCACGTCCACCTTCGCTTTATTCTCGGTGTCCTGCGCCACTTGAAAATCATTCAACGAAATCGCGCCGTGGTCATACAGACCCGTGGCGCGATCCAGCTGGGTCTTCGCCAGCACTTCTGACGCAACGGCTTTGCGATAATCCGAATAGGCGCCGGCGATATCCGCGCTTTGCACGCGCAACAGCAGCTGGCCTTTCTTCACCGTGTCACCCAGACGCGCGCGAATTTCGACGACGCGTCCGGAGGCGATGGAGATTACCGGCACGGTGCGTGAGACGTCTGGACTTACAACCCCGGTAACTATCAATTGCGGCGCGGCCTTGTATTCCACTGCAGTCGCCAACGGAAACTGCGAGGCGTTCTCCACCTGGACGATGCTGGAGTCGCCTTCATGTTCCACCTGCGCAGGCGGAGGAGCCTCTGCCGCAGGATTCTTGGCCGTGTCGCCGCCACATCCTGTCAGAGGCAGGATGACCGCCAGGGAAAGCGCCAGATGTAACGCGCCCACGCGTTTCATGGAAAACCTCACATCCGTAACTGCACCGCAGTAGACAACCATCGCCGTACTGAAGGCGCAAAGACCGCAAAAAATTACCGTTGCCGGTGTCTGGATTCGAGCGATAAGCGTTTTTACGAAAGCCGCGATATCTGAAATTTGTCGCCGATTGGAATGGCCCCGGTGACGAGTTCGCAAACCTACCGAATGGCGTGGGACCGCGGAATCGGCCTAGATTGCGACCGGGGGAGCGCGACCAGAATGCGCTTGCAGCTCTGGCGTCGAGGAAAATAAGTTCGGCTCGGGAATGAACAGAGGTCGAAACGCGAAATGCGGCAAATGGGCTGGAGAGGAGATCATACCGACGCCCGGCCCCGTCGGGAAATGACCCGACTGCTTCCAAACCGGCGCGGCGGACACGCTGTGAACCTGACGGCGACTCGCACGACAGTCTTCCAGGACGATCGGGTCGGGGTGCAGATCATCGGTGAGAGATACAACGAAAAAAAGCAACACTGAGGCACAGGTGACCGCTGTCCATTCGCGCCAGGGAGCGTGGCGGTGAGGCCGGCGCTCCCGCGCCCAGCGCGTGCGCCAGACGGCCACGCCTCCGAGGGCGAGAAGTAGCCACAGAATGTTGAGGACTATTTCCATTGTCGCTTGGTTCTTTGCCGGCCTCGCGCGGGTCGGACAAACACGACCGCGAGCCCGGAGCATCACGCCGCATTCAATCTACTATGTGATGGGAGCTTCGGGCAAACATTTGGATGGCGGTGCCGCACCTTTCGGTCAACGCGTCACTCTTCAGCGTCCCGATGGGAGGAGGTTACTTGCGCGGAGCTTACTTGTGCGGACACTAAGCGAGCCACTAGAACCGCCAAGTACAGTTGCCCCGTCACCGCCTCTCCGGTGCCAAGGGTATGCGCAAGGGGGTTGACCGGGCTGATTCCCTCGTAACCCAGCGTGGTCAGCATCCCGAAGCTATAGTTGGCCCAACTGATCACGGCTGTAGCCGCGCTCCCTGTCCTGCTGAAAGCACCCGGCTCCAACAACGCGGCGATGTGGAATGCGTGTGCCCATCCAAAACCAAGACACAGATAAGCCGCGATAGCGCCTTGCACCCGCATCCAGGTTACAGGCCCGGGGCGGAACACTCGCCAGAACAGTACAATCGTGATCGTTAGAATTGCCGCAAGCCCCGTAGCGGCGCTCCAGAGTTCCATGGCGTTTGTTGGCACCCACCACTTTGCCCAGCGCACCACCATCGCCACACTCACCACAAATAGCGTCAACGCGAACAATCGTCGGTTTCCCCAGGCGACCACCGCGCCAACGACCAGAACGATGGAAAACGCGATGTCCGAGTAGAGCGACAGATTATTCTTTTCGACGCCCAAGGACGGAAATACGAATCCCAAAAGTACTAGGAGCAACAGGAATAACGAGAGGTTGACCTCCGACCACCAGGCGAGAATCGAAAAGTCACCGGTCTTGGCGTGCATGTGCGACCCCTTCGAATTTTCGCGGTGGCACTCACCGACGAACGCGAAATCTCGACACTTCCTTGTGGCCGACTACCTACGTCACACGCACAATTGCGGCGTCGCCGCCTGAGAATCCCGCCCGCCCTGCATGCTCACAGTTTCTGGTAATTGGAGTTTTGTTGCTGCACTGTGAGTTGTTTGGAGACCCCGTCCACAATCATGCTGGCTATGTGGTTAGGCCCATTCGGCAACTGTGCATATTGTGCGGAAATCTTCACGGCGTCCGACGGATCATTCAAGTACGAGGCAATCTGCAGGCTCTGGATAGCCTCCTGCGCCTTGTTGAAAATTATGGTGACCGAGTCGCCCGGTTTCAGATAGCCGCTAATCACCACCTTAACCTCATTGGGCGCGCCGGCAGATCCCAGCATCACGTTGCCCTGATCAAACATCTGCTGCAATTTTCCAGGATCAGGCTGCGCGTAGCTCTGCGCTAGCGCCGCGATTTGCTGCCCATACTTCTCGTAGTCTTCTTCGATCCGGTGCTTGATGCCGTGGCGGCGGCCACCCGACGACTGGTCCGGATCCAGAGCAGTCTTCTGCGGTTGGCCATTCGGCCCCATCTGCACCTGAAAGAGCTCTTCCTTCTTCACTTCGCCCTTCACGCTGGTGGTCTGCGATTCCTGCCACGTGTATTGCGCTATGGCCTGCTTGTTCAGCGACAGATATTGCTTGATCTCAGCAACCTTTTGTTGGAGTTGCGGATCTTGGGCCACGGATCGGGGCGCGAAAACCAGCAACACGGCAGCAAACGCGACGAGCCATGCCGCGACTCCGGCATGGTAACGACGAAACGAAGGCGCATTGCTCATATGAAGACTCCTCTTTCAAAGCTGAAGTCTTGACGCTTTTCGACAAGATCTGTCTTTTACAGTCGAGCGCAAGGCAGATTGCAAGTGCGTGCGTGGCCTCGGGGCACGCTGGCCCATCCAGAGGTCATCGTAAGCGTCGGAAGTGTAAGCGTGTATTGTCAAGAATAACAGGTCGATTCCACGCTTGCACGGCGCGAGGATTGGCGTCAGCAGCTCAGCAGAAGGGTCTTGGCGCGAGAGATAAACGCGTCGGCTTGCGTTCGGTCCGGCAGGCTGCCTTGCGCGAAATGCTTTGCTCCGCCGCCCTTGCCCCCGAATTCTTTCAGCGACTCGCGAAGGATGCTGCCAACATCACAGGAAAGCTCCGGGGATCGGGCCAGCACCACGTGGCCGGTCTCGCGGCTGACGAGCAGAGCAACCACGTTTTTCTCGACGGTCAGTTTTCCCGCCAGCAGAGCCAGATAGCCGGGCGTCGCGTCGGCCGGAGTCGCGACGATCAGGCGAAGACCGGCGGAACGTGCTGCGCCATCCGAAGAGCTTGGTTCGTCCGGATGCTGCAGCAGAAACGCGCGCGCTTCGTGAGAGGCGAGCCTTTCTTCCATGCGCTTGTTGGTAGTGGACAACGCTCGGCGCTCTTCGATCGCTTTCGCGACCCCTGCGGGAACTTCAGACAGCGCGCAACTCAGCAACGATGCGGCCTGCGTGAGGCTGCCAAAATCGCTGCGCGCGGTGGCCAGAGCACGGTAACCCGCGACATATTCCACGCGCCAGGAATCGCGGCTGCGTTCCAGCTTGCGGAGCAGCAGCAGGCCGGCTTGACCGGTACGCGCCAGATGCGTCCCGCCGCAGGGCTGGCGATCGAATCCCTCGATTTCGACAGCGCGAAGAATTCCTTCACGCTCGACTCTTTTGCGGATGCCCGATTCCGCAAGCTCTTCCGCAGTGCCGAAGCGAATCGCAACCGCACGATCCTCGAAAATGATTTCGTTGCTGCGGCGCTCGGCCTCTTCCAGCTGGCGCGGCACCACGGATGGTGCGCTTAGGTCAATCGTGGATATTTCCTTGCCCAGATGAAACGAGACGGTTTGAAATCCAAACAGTTCGATAAAGGCGGCGGACAGCAGGTGCTGGGCGGTGTGCTGCTGCATATGGTCAATGCGCCGAGCCCAATCAATCTGGCCGTGGACGCTGCCTGCGGGAACGGCCGCGCTCGTGTAATGGACCACCTGGTGCGTTCCTGCGGCTCCCGTGCCGTCCAGGACTTCCACAACCGGGACGCCTCCGAGCGTGCCAAGGTCATGCGGTTGCCCGCCCGAGGTGGGGTAGAACGCCGTCTTATCGAGCACTACCTTCCAGCGAGCGCCGTCCGGCTCGCAGGAAATCACTGTGGCGTCGAACTCGCGCAGGAAGGAATCGTGGTAGTAGAGCCTGTCCGTCAGGTCAGTTCCCTTTCACTACAGGGGGAGAATAACATAGAGGCCGAGACGCCAAGAGGCAGGACACGGTAGAATCATCAGGTGCCCATCAAACTGATCGCCATGGATATAGACGGAACCTTGCTGAACAGCAAGTCCGAGATATCCGAAAGAAATTCGGAGACCATCGCGGAAGCCGCCGCGCGCGGCATCGAAATTGTGCTGGTAACCGGACGGCGATTCGATTTTGCGCTGCCGATTGCCAATGCCCTGCCCTGCGAGCTGCACTTGATCGTGAACAATGGAGCGCTGGCAAAATCGCGAAACGGCACCACGCATCTGCGTTACCTGCTGCCGCGAGAGACGGCGCAGCAGGTGCTCGCCGCGACGCCGGAATTTCGCGCGAATGCCGCGGTGATTTTCGACCGCCCCGGCTCGCGTCAAGTGATCATGGAGAAAGTGGATTGGGACGACCCGTTTCGCGGTGGTTATTTCCGGCGCAACCGCGAGTACATCGCGGAGGTTGCTCCGTTGTCCGCCTGCCTGAACGGTGGCGAGGACCCCATACAGGTGATGTACGCGGGAAATTGCGCTCCGATGCGCGCGGCGATGAAGAGTCTGGAAGCGCTGTCGCGGGCGCGGGATTTCACGCTGGCTTTGACGGAATACGAGAGCCGCGATTTTTCGATTCTGGATGTTCTGCGCCGTGACGTCACCAAAGGCAAGGCGCTGGCAGAGTGGACGCGGCAGCGCGGCTTTGCTCCTGAACATGTCCTGGCGATTGGGGACAACTGGAACGACCGGCAAATGCTGGAATTCGCAGGAAGTCCCGTGCTAATGGGCAATTGCATCGCGGAATTGAAATCGCACGGCTGGCCGATTACGCTATCGAACGATGAGGATGGCGTGGCCGCAGCCATTCGGAATTACGCACTGAACGAGAATTGAGCTGGCAGCAGATGTAGGAGCGAGAGCAGCACACAACACGTGAGACACCGAACCCATCACCCAGCCCTGGGTATCGCACTGACGCTTGCCGTCGTGGCGCTCGCGCCCGCCGTGCGTGCAGATTACGCGGTGCTGCGCTCAGGGGCGCGGCTGCATATCTCCGGCTACGAGCGCGACGGCGAGCGGGTGCGATTGACGGTGGATGGCGGCACGGTGAATGTGGCGGCGGCCGATTTGCTGGCGGTGGAACCCGAGGAACACTTCGTGGAGGTGCCGGCGATTCCGGTGGCCACGCCCGGTCCCTTTGGAAACTTGATTCACGCGGCGGCTGAAAAGCACGGCGTGGATGAGCAGCCTGATCACCCAGGTAATCGCCGTCGAGTCCAATTTCAATCCACGCGCGGTTTCGCGGAAGCAGGCGCAGGGCTTGATGCAGCTTTTGCCGACGACTGCAGCGCGTTATTCCGTGGCGAATATTTTCGATCCCGCGCAGAACATTGACGCGGGCACGCATTACCTGAAGGACCTGCTGGCGCGTTACCAGGGAAATTTGCCGCTGGCGCTGGCGGCCTACAACGCGGGCCCCGACATGGTCGAGCGCTATGGCGGGATTCCACCCTTTCCGGAAACACAGAAGTACGTGCGGCAAATCACCGCGAAAGTCGCGCGCGAACAGAAAAATCCCACGAAAAATTAACCGATCGCTCGCGCGGCGTCGCCAGATCACAGCTCGGCGCGCTTACTGCTGAGGGAATTGCTGTTGCGGCGGTTGTTGTTGCGGCTGCTGTACCGATGGAGGATTCTGCTGGCCCGGGTTATTGTTGCCGAGACCTCCGCCGAACACGCTGGTTGCAGGCTGTCCTAGCGATCCGCCGCCGGCGTTGCCCATCTGCTGTTGCATCGCGGCTGCGGTGTCTTCCAACGGATTCCAGATAAATTCCCAATCAATATATTTCTTTCCGCCGTGGTAGACCTTCAAGGAGCTCGCATCACGGACGCCGCCGACCCCGGTCAAGAATCCGCCCAACACCGGCCCATCCACAGGCCCGGTAGGTTTTAGCAAAGCCATGGCAGCCAGGTTCGCCTGCGTAACGCCGTTCCCCACTTGAGCCTGCCCGATACCGGGCAGTCCTCCTTGACCGTTCGTTGGATTATTCTGCCCCGGCGAGCTCAAGGAAGGGTTTTGGCTGCCGGGCGCACCAGGATTCTGTGTTGTCGGCGGGTTCCCGGAATTGTCTTGCTGCGAACTTCCGGGCCCTTGGTTGTTGGGATTTGAGCCGCTCGCACTCGTCGAAGGATTTTGCGGCGGCTGCGAACCTGAAACTCCGCTCGAATCGCCAAGACTAGAGACCGGAACACCAGGCTGCCCGGGCTGGCCTTGCAGCGACGGCAGCTGGCCGCCGTTGGCATCCATCAAGGCCATTTGCTGCAGCGTGGCGTAGCGCGTGCTCCCGATGATCTGTCCGGCAGCGTTGACGTAAATGAACCGCCACGAGCCGTCGGCGGGATTCGTGGGGTTCTTGTAAGCTTGCCGCAAGAAATGGAGATCCGGCAAGCCTTTCGACAGGTCGTCAAGGGTTTGCGGGTAATGCCCGGTCTTGTGATAGTACAGGCGAATCGCCCGGACATACTGATTGCCTCGCCAGATGGTTTCTTGTTCGACCTGCCGCCGCCTGATCGTTGCGCCCCGCTGAAGTATCGCCAAACTGGCCAGGGACATGATGATGATCAGCCCGAGGGCCATCAGAAAAGCGTAGCCGGACTGGTGATCCCGCCGACGCGCATCGCCGCTGCGCGCGCTGCACGCTCCGGCAGGTCGCAACGGTCTGGTGTGCCGCGCGGTCCGCCAAAGCCCACCGAATATGCGTCGGATCGTCATTGGTTCGATTGGTTGGCTCCGCCGTCGCCGTTACCGTTGCCGTTGGCGGGCGCCACCATTTGAACAGTGGCATGGCGGCCAGACGAGGTTTCCTCGACGTCCGCGGATTCATTGCCAATCCTGTCGAGCCGGTAGCGATTCAGAAATACCGAACCCTCTTCAACGATGAGGACGTCATCGCCATCCAGGAAAAAAGCCACGCGCTTGCCGGTCTTGGGAATCGAAGCAGATCCGAAAAGTTGCGCCGGAACCGTGACGGGCGGAGGAGGAGGCGGTTTCTGCGGACCTTGCGAGCGATAATTGTCTCGCGCAATCTGCTCCGGGCTTCTGGGAGGAGGCGGTGGAGGCCCAAAAGTGAAAATGTTGCGGTGCGAACCCGAATAGTCGAGCTTCTTGATCTTTTCGATCAGATCCAGGCGGAGATGCGGTTCCTCGACACTCAATGGATGAAACGAGGAATCGGAGGCCAACACCCCCTGCATCCCTGGCGTTACACTGCGCTCGGCAAAGTAGGCATAAACCGCGATGAGCAGCAGGGCCACGAGCACGTAGATTTTGGTTCTTTGCGACATCGCTCAGGTCCTGAAGTATGTCTGCAAATCGAGCTGCAAGCGGATTCCACCGCCGGGAGTCGTGGCTGATTCCAGTTTCAAATTGCTCAACAGATAGAAATATTTTGAATGCTCCAGCCCGTTGATGAACTGAATGATTGCGGGGTAATCGCCTTCCACCGTATCCGATATATCTATTTCGGTGATGTCCCGGCCCTTCAGCTCCTTCTGTTTGAAACTAATGCCGGAACTGCGCAAGTTGGCCTTGGCGGCGATGCTTCCCAGATCCTCCTCGATCGTCGAGTAGCCGCTGTCCGCCGCCAGAAACGCGCTGTGATAAAAATTATCGTATTCCTTCCCTTCTCCAGCGAGATCCGCGCGAATCGATTCGCCACGTTTGACATCGCCCTTCAACAGGCCGGCCTGCCGCTTCAAGCGGTCGCGCTGCGCCGTCAACGATTCGGTCCCCTCGCGGGAGGATTGCCAGCGCTGATACACCAGCGCCAAGTCCGCCGCAAACAGCACGGCGAGAGCGACGGCGATCAATTTTTTCCAAACGATCCAGGACGTATTCATCGTTAAGTTGTGGAATACCAGGCGGTCAACTGCACCGTGATTTTGTCTCCGCCGGTTAGCTGATCGGAACGTCGGTCGTCCTTCACCTGGACGTCCGAAAACACTTTGGACTGCTCGAGATTCTGCAAGAACTTGATCTTGCTATCATCGGATTCCGCGCCGATGGTCAATTCCACCAGCGCGCGTCCATTTTCAAGCTTGGGAGAAATATTCACCACGCGCACGCCGGGAGGAAGGATCTGTTCCAGGTCCATGAACACCTTGGTCCAGGGAAAGCTGCGCTGGCCTATAAGGGAGTTCAAAAAAGAAGCGCGATCGAGGACTTGTTTGGCCTGCGGCGTCTGAAAATACGCCTCGAGCGCCGCTTGCTTCTCGCGGTTGGCGTGAATTTCCGTCTGCCAGCTCGAAATCTCCAAGCGCAGCGCGCGGCTGGCGCGCCACGAGCTGTACGCGGCGTGGCCGAGCAACAGAAACGTGAGCAGGCCCACTGCGCCCAGAGCGCCGGCCGCGGCAAGGAACGGCCGCTTGTTATCCAGCGGAGTCGTCGAAAGATTAAGCCGAAGTTTCATGTGTGCCGGCGGCGACGGGCCGCTCAGGAGCCTCCGTTGAGCATCCAACCCGCCAACGCGTCGAGATCCTGGTGGAGCAGGTCCTTGGCGCTGGAATCGAGAGCGTCCGCTGCTTCAGAATCAGCCAGCGTTCCGATGGGACAGTTCAATTCGGCGGAGAGGGCGCGACGAAACACTTCCTCGCGCGCACCGAATCCCGCGATGCGCGCGCGGTCCGGGGCTTCGCCCCATGTGTCCTGGAAATATGCGACCGCCGGAAAAATCTCATCGAGCACCGCCTGCGGATCCAGCGCCGCCGCTTCGCTGGACATTTCCGTGGAGCGATAGACGCACAGATTCCCGGCGCTGACGATCACCGTGGTCAGAGTCTTGCCGCAGATGCGCATCAGCAGCGTGGAACCTTCCTCACCCAGCAGAGGCAGTGTTGCAAGAGTCGAGCTGAGAACTACGCCGGCGCTGGCGTCCAGGGGCTGCAGGAGTTCCTCGTACTCGCGAACGATCCGCTGACGCGCCACGGCGGTGACGACTTCCAGCGTTCCCGCGCGGCTGCTCTGGCGCATCCAGGAAACGACGGTTTCGTCCACGTCGAAGGGCACGCTCTTCTTCAGCCGCCAGCGCAGCAAGGAGACAGCCTCATCCGCGCGGCGCGGCAAAGTATCGAACGGCAGGATAAATACGCGAACCACGGGATCCGGAATCAGCAGCGCCAGAGGCGCGCCACGAGTCGGCACGCGATTCAACACCTTGCGCAGCACCGAACGGACCGCATCGGGCTGGGCCACGTTGGTGTCCACGGGCGAGGCCAGCACGGCGCCGGCAGGCAGCGGCTCGATCGCGTGTGACTCCAAATGGCCGCCTGTCTTCGACCAGTGCGCCGCGGCAACGTGCGTGGAAGCGATCTCCACCACCAGCGAGGGATGGGGCATGGCGTTCAGCCAACGCTCCAGGCGTCTCACCGGCGCAAGCTCGAAAAATCGGCTGGTGAAGGTCGCTGAACTAGTCAAGGAACGTCACCTTATTGATTTCGCGCAACGTGGTTGTGCCGCCGCGCACCTTCGCCAGGCCGGAATCGCGCAGGAAGGACATACCCTCTTCCTTGGCAACGCGCTTAATTTCCGAAGTGGGCCGCCTATTGATGATCATCTCGCGTATATGGTCGGAGAGGTCCAGCAGCTCGGTGATTGCCGAGCGCCCGCGATAACCGCTGCCCGAACACTCCAGACATCCCGCGCCCTCAAAGAACGGAACTTTAGACCACTCCGTCGGATCCAGGCCCGACTCCTTCAGTATCTCCGGCGCATACTGCACCTGCTTCTTACAATTTTCGCAGATCACGCGCACCAGGCGCTGCGCCAGAATGCAGTTCAGCGCCGAGACGAAATTGTAGGGTTCGACGCCCATGTTGATGAAGCGGCCGATTACGTCCGTGCAGTTGTTGGCGTGTACCGTGGTGAAAACCAGGTGGCCGGTGAGCGCGGAGTTAATGGCGATTTGCGCGGTTTCCTGGTCGCGAATTTCGCCCACCATGATCTTGTCCGGATCGTGACGCAGGATGGAGCGCAAACCACGCGCGAACGTCAGGCCCTTCTTTTCGTTGACCGGGATCTGAGTGATCCCGCGCACCTGGTATTCCACAGGATCTTCAATGGTGATGATCTTGTCTTCGTCGTTCTTGATCTCATTGATTGCGGCGTACAGCGTGGTGGTCTTACCGGAGCCGGTGGGGCCGGTCACCAGAACCATGCCGTAGGGCTCCTGAATGTAACGGCGGAAACGCGTCTTATCCGGCCCGTCGAAACCAACCACGTCGAGCGTGAGGTTGCGGAATTTCTCGCTGAGCGTCTCTTTATCCAGAACGCGCAAGACGGCGTCTTCGCCATGCACCGAGGGCATGATGGAGACGCGAAAGTCCACGAAGCGGCCCTTGTAGCGTACGCGAAAGCGGCCATCCTGCGGCACGCGGCGTTCCGCAATATCCAGTTCGCTCATGACCTTGATGCGCGAAAGAATCGTGGCGTGCCATTCCTTGGCGAGCGGCTGCATGGCGTATTGCAGCACGCCGTCAATGCGGTACTTCACCACTACTTCGGTGTTGCGCGTTTCGATGTGGATATCGCTGGCGCGCCGCTCCAGGGCCGTGAAGATCACCGTATCCACCAGACGGACGACGGGGCTAACACCGGAATCCCGGGTGAGCTTATCCATCGAGATGTTTTCGTCGCTGTCCTCCTCGGCGCTCACCACCTGCAGAGTGAACCCTTCGGTGGCCTGGTCCAGGACGCGCTGGGACTGCTCGGTGCGCTTCAGCAGGTCGTCAATCTGCGAAGTGGTGGCTACTTTGATCTGCAAGCGCTTGCCGAGGAGGAGGGAAAGCTCGTCGGTCAGTTGCAACTGGCTGGGATCGGCCATGGCCACCATCAACGTGGTGTCGTGGGCTTCCAGCGGTACGAACTTGTAGCGAAACATCAACTCCGCGGGAATGCTGCGGAACAGGTCCGGGTCAATGCGCTGCTCGCGCAGGTCAACGAAGGGGCAGCGATAACGCTCCGCCAGGCGACGGGCATTGTCGCGCTCGGCGGCGTCGTCCGCGCCCCCCGGAATAATCGGATTGTTGGTGATGGTCGCCATCGAGTTCTAGCCCCCGGTGCCCACTTGGAGGGAAAATAGCGGCAGATAAAGGGATATCAAAATAAAGCCTACCACAACGGCCATGACCACCAAAATCGCGGGCGAAACCCAGATCAGGGTGCGTTGTAAGCGTGTGCTGACCTCTTCCTCGTAGAATTCCGCCACGCTCGTCAGCATGGCCGCCAGGGCGCCGGACGCCTCGCCCACTTCAATCATTTCCAGCGCCAGGGGCGGAACCAGCCGTGTTTCCGCCAAGCTCTCGTGCAGCGTTTTCCCCTCGCGCACCTTGCCGGCGGCGCCTTGTACCGCAGTGGCTATCAGTCGGCTGCCAATGGCCTGGGACGACGTTTCTAGGCCGGCCACGAGCGGCGTACCGCCCGCCAACAGCGTGGAGAGCGTGCGAACAAACTGTGCGATTTGTGATTTCAGCCAGATATCGCCAAAAACGGGAATCTTGGGTTTCACACGATCAATGGCCAAGGCGCCCTGGTCCGAGCGAGTCCAAACGAAAATTGCCATCATCAGGCCCGCCGTCGAAGCCAAAACGATCAGCAAATAATCACGCAGCGGGACTGCTACATCGAGCATGAACTGAGTGATGGCCGGCAACTGGATTCCCAGGTCCTGGTACAGCTTGGCGAATTGCGGCATCGCATAGGTCACCAGGTAGGTCAGGGTCACCACGACAGCTACGATGAGAATAGCGGGATAAATCAGCGCGGTAACCAGGGCTTTTTTGAAGCCCGCGGTGACGCGCAAATAAGAAATGTATTGATCCAGAACGCCCGTAAGGTTTCCGCTGCGCTCACCCGCTGTGATTGCGGTGACATATACCGGGGGAAAGGACCCCTGCGCAGTCAGCGCTTCCGACAGCAGGGCGCCTTCGCGAACCCGCTGGCGAACGTCCTGCAACACAGGCCGCAGGCGTGGCGCGGCAGCGCGCTCCGCGAGAAGGTCCAGCGCCCTCAAAATCGGCAAGCCGGCCTTAATCAGGGTATTGAATTGCTGATTGAAAATCAGGAAATCATTGACGACTATTTTCTTCGCCCGGTGGGTTCCACTCAGCTGCGAAAGAATATCGAAATGCATCCGCACTGAGAAAACGTGAAAGCCTTGATCGGCAAGGCGTTGGCGCGCTTCACCCTCGGACTGGGCCGTCTCCAATTGTTGGAAGATCCGGCCGGAAGTATCTCCGACTTTACATACATATTGGCCCACGTGTGCTTAGACGGCTCAGCGCCGGGTATATCTCTTGCAAAGTTTAGCATACCCCTTCACGCCTATACGGAGGGACGAGAAAAGGTGCTTAGATTTAATGATTTAGTAACAGAGCGGCTTGAGCGCCGGAGACGAGCGGCAACACTTCGTTCAATGAATCTGGTTCGCGAGCGTTGCTTCGTCCACAACGGTAACGCCGGGCGCCGGCGCGAAATGAAACATGGTTTCCGCGATGGGCAGGTTCTCTTCCCAATTGCCAAAGCGAAATTCAGTCTCGAGGTTTCCCGGTTGGCGGATTAGCAGACGCACCAGATGGGCTTCGGGATCCGACTCGATCAGGACCTCGCGAATTTCCTGATCGGCGTCGCCGGAATCCCGTCGCGGGACGCAGCGCAAGACGGAATTCTCTGCGCTCGTAGGGCGGTCCGCTGGATTTTCGTCTTTTGTGGCGTCGACAATTTCAATCGTGCGACATAGCTTCGAAAGATCGGATTTCCCCGTCAGCAACGCCAGCGGTGTGCGCCAATCCGAACTGTCTTTCACCTTGGCTCGGCTCACCGTGCGATCTGCGGGAACATAGAACCAGACGTTCGCGCCGTCCACCAGGAACAGCTTCTCCTCGGGTGACTGGTATTCCCAGCGCATTCGTCCGGGTTGCGAAAAGTAAACAACGCCGGATTCCGCCGAGCCGCCGCTGCCGTCACTGAAGCGCTCGTAAAACACGGCCTTAAGCGTCCGGGCACGGTGGTAGCGCGCCTCGATGGCGTGGAGCACCGCTGTCGCGCTGGGAGCAGGCGTGGAAACGGCAAACAGAGCGGTGAGTACAACTGCAATCGTGAACACGCTTAAAGTTTAGCAGAACTCGAGCAACGCAATTCGATGCGTTGATCGGTTAAGTTGATCGGCTAGGCGCGTTGAGGTTCGTTTCAGGGGATCTTGGACGCGACTGTAGGCTTGTCCGCCTGGCCGTGTCCTGGCTGCGAGAACTTGCGGTGCCAGGCCTTTTCGAGAGCCACGATCGTCGCTATGTCACCTGTAACGTCCTGCGCGGTGGCCGAGCGGCGCGGCACGATATCGCTCGGATCAAATTCCGCGCTGCCATTTTTGTAAATCGTGTCGGAGAAATAGTGCCACATATAAAATTGCCCCTGTGACGTGTATCCGTCCGCGCCAAACATCGGCTTTGCGAAGAAGTACGTTGTGCGGCTGGCCAAAGCAGGGTTCCAGATCGCCGTCCCCTGCTCAGATTCTCTGCCCCCCTGCGCGCCCAGCAGGTCCAGAAGCGTGGGCACGAGATCTATATGCGAAGTGAGCCACGGAATCTTTTCCGTATGATCCAAAGCTCGCGGGGCGTGCACGAGAAGTGGAACGTGGAACGCTGTTTCGTCAATGGTGCCACGGCGCAAATCCGGGTTTTCGGAAAGCGTCCGCAAGCCATGATCTCCGAACACCACGATGATCGTGTTGTCGAGCTGGCCATCCTTGCGCAGCAGGTCCAGGACTTCCCCCAGCCAGGCGTCTTCTTGTTGAACGATGGCTTGACCGCGCTGTTGCAACTCTTGCGCGGTGTTTCCGGACTTCCCGTCCGGATACGGCCAATGGCCAATTTGGGGCAGGAATGCCGCGGCAAACGGGTGTCCCTGCTTCATCCATTGATCGAGTTGGGATTCCAGCAAGTGCAGCGTGTCTACGTCCGCGGCGATTCTCGCTTGCTGCCAGGACGCGCTCTGGTCATAGCCGCTGATCGCCGAATTAGGATACACCTGTGTGCTGAAGCCAACCGCGTCGAACAGCGCGGCGTCCGGGATGCCCGGCGCGCGCAGCGGCGAAAAAACCGCGGTCTTGTAACCGGTTGCATTCAGGCGGCGAAGAAAATCGCCCGTCGAGTCCCACGCCGGCGAATCAAAGGCGTTGCCGGGATCGTCAATCGGATACCAGGAACTGAATACCGAAAATAGGGCGCAGCGCGTAATCGGGAAAGTAGTGTAGTGACGCGTGCCGACAAACGAATTTTCCTGAAGACGATTGAAATTCGGGAACTGCTTGAGCTCCTGGCCCACGGGCAAATACTTCTGTGGCGTCGTCTCCAAAATAAAAAAAAGAATGTTCGCGCCGGCTTCCTTGCCGAAATATCGAGGATCTCTTTCGGGCGAAGGTGCG
Source organism: uncultured Acidobacteriota bacterium (assembly GCA_963742475.1). Classification (GTDB taxonomy): domain Bacteria; phylum Acidobacteriota; class Terriglobia; order Acidiferrales; family UBA7541; genus Palsa-295. Next base: position 464,009 of record CAVULY010000004.1, read on the forward strand.
TGGGTGAGCTGACCGTACCGCGCGATCAAATCGGCGTCCGAGAGATACGTCAGATCGGCGCTCGCCAGGCCCGCCGTGCGTTTCATATCCAGACCGGCGAACTCTCCCGTTTCGACCGCGTTCTCTTTCCACAGTGACGTGACGGCGCGCAGGAAACTATTCTGATGATAGGGCGAAGCGGGTGTGTCCGACTTGATAGAGAGCAGCAGGACCGCAACGACCAAGAACACGCACAGCTCCGCGCCCGTCTTCCAGCGCGAAACCATGCTCGGCGTAGTGACCCGGCGAGCGTTTCTCACCGCCCATGCCAGAGCTGCTGCAATTCCGACCAGCGAACCGAACATGGCCAACGCTTCTCGGGACATCAGGTATTGCGCGTTGGAACCAGGCTCGTGCCACCCCCAGCTCAAACCCACGACAATCATTTTGTACGAGCTGAACCGTCCCAGCTCCTTCAGTGAAAGTAACTGGATCCCCAGCAGAAGCGAGAGTGCTAAGCTGCATGCCCCGGTGAAAATTGCCGGCCACGGAGCGCGCCAATATCGATTGAGGATTAGGAAAACGACGGGAATCAGCAGCGCACCGTAGAGCAGTTCGCCGCGAAAAAAACTGATACGCTCGTAGAAGTTTAAGGACCGCAGCCCCATGGACCGCGCTTCCCGGGCGAAACCGCTCTGCTCCGTCATCATGTACCACTTCAGGTAGAAGCCCAGCAACGCGGGAAACAACCAGGCAGCCAGGAAACGCGCCGACGAAACCCAGAGATTTGCCTGCTGGGCAGAAACGTCTGGAATCTGGCGAGAAACCGGGGTCGCCTGCGTGATGATTTGCGCGGTTGAATCAGTCAGGCCCAAACAAGCGCTCCAGAACTGCATGGTTCATTGTCGCAGCCGCCCAAGCCGCTTTATCTAGTGTGAGCCACACGCGACGATATCTCCATTCCAAACTGCTCAAGAGTTGTCGTAATTACATTTTCGAAGAGCAGGGGTGCGTCGTCAGAGCGCTTCGACGCAAAAAAAAACGGGAAGGAAGCATGGCTTCCTTCCCGTCAAAGTCAGACCGCTAACTACTGGAGAGCCGTCAGACCTTCGCACTTCGTGTCGGTCGCAGGATCCGCACCGCCGGCTGGGTCAAAGCGAACCACGCCGGATTCATCGGAGCAGAACGTGCGCTGACCGGTCGTTCCCACTGTAACCGGAACGGCCGCAGCTTCAAACGAGGTGTTCGGGTTGGTTGCAGTTCCCGCACCGCCCGCACCAGTCGCCGTCAGCGTATAACCGCTCTTGATGCCGGTGACAGTGATGATCGGATCGAGAATGCAAGCCGTGGCCGCCGAAGCAGTGCAAGGAAGCGCACCACCAAGGTTTGCGATCGCAACCGCAAAGCCCTGTCCCCACGTGGAGGAGTAGGACACTTCAGCAGTCACGATGGAACGGACCGAACCTACAGCCGAAGCTTCGTTGGCCGCGATGCGGGCGCGAAGCAAGTTCGGAATTGCGATGGCCGCGATGATCAAAATAATCGCCACGACGATCAGCAACTCAATCAACGAAAAACCCTTCTGATTCTTCTTCATCTGTTCTTCTCTCCTTAGAGTTAAAATTTGAGGGCTGCCGGGCACTACCAGCCGGGACACGCGAACTGGTAAGAGGCACGAATTGTTCCAATCGCGGATGCGGTGTTTACCATTTTGGAACAAAGCGCCAATACCATGATACTACAGGAGATGCGACGAATCGGCGGGATCAACTGGGGTGGGAACCCGGCAGCCGGAAGCGCAAAGCCTCAAAAAAATGACCAATTTTGACTTGCGGGAGCGACGCAAAGCGTCAACACGGTCGTGCATTGGCGAGTGATCCTGGAGTTCTGTACCTGGCGGCTGAGGGCTGGAAAGCGAAAGGCCCATGGACAAGGTGTCCATGGGCCGCTGGTGACGAATGCTCAACGCCGCGATCATCGCGGCGCTGACGTTAGCAATTTACTGCAGCGCGGGCAACGATTCGCAGGCAGATTGCGTGCCTGGGGTGCCGCCCGTAGTATCGTAGTGAATCGTGCCGGGTTCATCGCTGCAGAAGCTTCGGATTCCCGTCAGATTCTCGGTTACCGGAGTTGCGGTGACAAGATAGCCGTTGCGAGCCTGGCGCGCCGCAGCCAAGCGGAGGAACCACAGGCGGTCCCACCGCAGTAAAGGCGAACTGGAATCCGCTCTTCTGGTTGGGTGCCGTCGTAATGATGTCATCCAACAGCACCGCTTGATTGCATGTGGCGGGTCCAGCCGGCGGTCCGCCGAGTATCGCGAGAGTCTGGGGAAAGCCATTTCCATAAGTCGAGCTATAGGTCATGGACGCCGTGGTTATGGTGCGCACCGTAACGGCCGCCGCGGCTTCGTTCGCAGCCATGCGTGAATTCAGCAGGCTCGGAATCGCGATCGCCGCAATGATCAGGATGATCGCCACTACCACGAGGAGTTCGATGAGGGAAAAACCTTTCTGAGCGGATGTTCCGCGTTCCGCCATCCGATTTGTTTTCTCGACGCACATGATGTCAACTATCGTCCTCTGGAAGCACGCTCCCAGCCTGATAGAGCCGGGCCTAATTGAAGCGCTTCCCGCCTAGGATGTTGAATCTCGTTCCTGCAGCTTCGACAACCCCTGGCACCTTCGAACCCCAGCCGACGTCTGCTGAAAATCACGTCCGAGTAAGATAACGGGAAGGAAGGATCGCTTCCTTCCCGTCGCTGCCAAATCTCTGACTACTGCAGAGCCGTTAGACCTTCGCACTTCGTGTCCGTCGCAGGATCCGCGCCGCCCGCTGGATCGAAGCGGACCACACCGGATTCATCTGAACAGAACGTGCGCTGGCCGGTTGTTCCCACCGTGACCGGTACGGCCGCAGCTTCAAACGAGGTGTTCGGGTTGGTTGCAGTTGCCGCACCGCCCGCACCTGTGGCCGTCAGCTTATAACCGCTCTTGATACCTGTGACGGTGATGATCGGATCGAGAATGCAAGCCGTCGCCGCCGAAGCGGTGCAAGGAAGCGCACCACCAAGATTGGCGATCGCTGCCGCAAAACCAACTCCCCACGTCGAGGAGTAAGATACCTCGGCCGTGACGATGGAGCGGACCGAACCGACAGCCGAAGCCTCATTAGCCGCGATGCGGGCGCGAAGCAAGTTCGGAATTGCGATGGCCGCGATGATCAAAATAATCGCCACGACGATCAGCAACTCAATCAACGAAAAACCCTTCTGATTCCTCTTCATTAAGTCTCCTAGGAGCCTAGACTCCGAAATATCGCTCATACTCCCTGGCGGGGTACAGCTACTCCAAGTGCACGACAGAGGCCAACTGCTCAAGGCGCCATAACCCATACGCTATCTGCATGTATCAGTCGTATTTTCAATAGTATACAGCACCCTGCAAGACCTGTGAAGCAGAAACATCAGCAGGTCGTCCCATAAAAGACAAGAATCATGACATTTTATGGCACATTGAATAGACTCGTTTCGGCGGCGTTTGTGAGCTAAGTCCCCTGCCGTCAAACGCGCTGCAACAGCACCGCTCTGCAGCCGTGTGATCCGTTCGCTACCAACACTAATTATTTCGCGCGCGACGGTACTCGTCCAGCCAGTTTAATTCGGCCTCGTGCCGTATAGCAGGTCAATCAATCCCAATTGTTCCCGGATGAGCGCTTCGTTTTCGTCGCGGATTCGTGGTGTCACTCGATTATGCACACCTTGTGGATCAGCTGATAAATCATAGAAATAATTCTTCTGATTCACCGCATCCACGATGAATAGGTTCTGGCCGTCTCCGCGCAGGATTCCATACACCGGCGCGTAGCTCGAGGCCAGCAGATAGTGTTCTCGCTCGTAGCTTCCCTGCTCTTCCAGCGATTGCGTGAACAACGGCCGCCCGAATAGCTCGCGGTTTGTCGTGGGGCGATGTCCGAGCAAGTAGTACAAGCTCGGCGTGATGTCCAAGGAAAATACGACGCTGCGCGGGTCGCACGCGGTTCGCTCCCGCAGTTGCGGCGGGAGATGAATGATCAGAGGAATGCGGATCACTTCCGGAAAAAGAAAATCAGCGTGGCCGAAGCGCCCAAACTCGCCGTAGGAATCTCCATGATCGGAGGTGACGATCACGATGCTGTTGTCGTACAGCCCTCGCGACTTCAGAAACTCGATGAACCGCCCGAACGCGCCGTCCATCCGCTGGATTTCGTCGGCGCTGATTTCCCGCCTGCTCTTGCCACTGCTCGATTGCTCCAGCGTCAGCGTGTGAATATTTTGCGGCTGCGTGTAAACAAATACCGGTTCGTGCTTGTCGGGCCTGGCGTCCAACTTGGCCTCAAGCTCACCGAGAGTCGAGACAAGATCCAGGGTGCTCCAACTTTTTCGGCTTTTTGTCGAACTCGCAGCTGAAGACGCGCCCGCGCCGGTGGCCACGGCATAGTCGTATTCGCTCATCACTTTAAGATTGCCGTCCAGTTCCGTGAGCGACGGCGACTTCGCAACAACCCGCTGCAGGATGGGATCGAGGCTCACGTAACTGCGGTAGCCCTCCGCCTCCACCAATCTCTGCAAGTTGTTCATCGGATAGAACGGCTCGACGTATTGTTTGTGCAGCTGCATCGCTCCCACCCATATGGCGGGCTCGGAAAGCGCAGTGCCCGCGTAGCGAGTGAATGCATTTTCAAAAACGACGCTATCGTTTGCGAACTTTGCAATTTCCGGCGTGGTGGTGATCGCGGAATTATAGGGCGAAAGAAAATCCCGCCGCAGACTGTCGATCACAAAAATGAAGATGTTCGGCTTCGCGCCGCTTGATGCACCCAGATTCGCGACCAGGCTCACGTTCGCCGGCCCTTCTGGCTCGCGTATATTCGTGCGGCTCTTCAGAAAGTCATAGAAGGCGTTGTAATGGTCGCTGGCAACCGACCGCGCCACCACAGCGTATGCCGTCTTGAACGAAATATCGTTGCCGGCATAACGCTCCAGCGAGTCAGACCAGCCGTTTTGCGCGCTGGCCGAGACCGCCTTCAGCACAGCCGCATCGCACGCCACGATGATAACCACCACCGCGATGGCGATCGCTCCTCGCTTGATTCGCCAGCGCAGGCCTGCCCAGCAGAACGCTGCGGCCGCGAACGCCCACAACAGCAGAACCGAGGTTTTCTGCAGTACGAAATCCCAATCCCTGGTTCCGAACACAACGGGAATCGCATACGCGGATGTGCACAGAATCGCGACCACCGCCGCGCCTCGCCAGACGGGACTAAGCCCATTAGTACGGCGCAAGCCAAGTTTATCCACCAAGTCGCGCGCTTTCGCCCTGATTCCGAAAACGACGAAGAGCACGCATCCCGCAAAAACGATGGAAAAGAAATTTGCCAAGCTGCCCTCGAATGAAATGGACGGCAGCACGATGGCGCGCAGCACTTGTGCGCACAAGATCCAGCACACCAGCCAGCTCGCGATCGCATAAGCCGTCCGTGGCCAGGGCACACGCCGGCACACCTGCGCCAGCAAGTACGCTCCGATGCCAAAAGTAGAAAAAATGGCGGCGTGAAACAGCAGGCTGGCCGCAAACGCGCCGAGCGAGTCCGCTAGACGGACGTGCTTCGCGTGCGTGAACTCAAGCAAAACACCGGTTACCGCGAAGGCGGCCGTGACAGCGACCGCCGCGACAAGGCTCGTACCCAGGTCCAGCGGTTCCAAGTCATCGTAGTTGGCCCACAGCGTTTTGTGATCGGTGCTCTGCAAATCAATCGCCATCAGCCAGACCAATGGAAACAGCGTCACCATGCTCCACAGAAAGCTGAATATGTTTGGAGTGACCGTCGCTAGTCCGTGCCCAGCCAGTTGATACGCGCAAAAAACCGCATTGAGCAACACGAATCCGATGGCCGACACGCGCGTTTTTTCAGCGCGCATCGCCGGAACAAGCGATACCGCCACACCAGCCAGCAGCACGGAATACGCAGCCGCATGAAACTGAACGAATACGAAGATCCAATTCATCGCCGGGTCGCGCAGAAACCCCAAGTAAGCGAAAGGAATGTACAAGAGCAGGCAGTACACCGAAGTGAGCAGAATGAACGCGGCGAAGAGCAATCGGACGCTGAAGAAAAACGCCAGCCAGGCCCATTCAACCAAGAAGGTCCGTGACGAGTCGCGCGTGGAATAGTCCGCAGCCATTCCAGATTTCCAGGCTCGTTTCTGCGAACCGCTCTGAGTCACAGGGGCGCTGGGTACGGGATTTACCAGCACGGCCTTAAATTCCGTACTTCTTGGCGTAGTGGCGGAACGAGCGATAGGACATTTTCAGAGTATCGGCAGCGCGCGTACGAATTCCGCCGGAACGCTCCATGGCGGCCAGCAAGAAGGAACGCTCCAGCTGCTGTATGTACACTTCCAGATCAATGCCCTCCGCGGGGAGGATCGAACCATTGCCGTTGCCGCTGCCATTGCCGTTTCCGGAATGATGCGACACCTCTTCCTGGTAGTGGTCGCGGATCCGCGCCGGCAAGCCCTCGGCGGTAATCCGCGCGGAGCCTTCCAGCGCCACCGCCCGCTCGATCGTGTTCTCCAGCTCGCGCACGTTTCCCGGCCAGTCATACACTTCCAGGCGGCGCATGGCTTCCGGCTCGATGCCCTCAATTTTCTTGCCCATGGATTTGGAATAGCGGTCCAGGAACGACCGCGCCAGCAGCGGAATATCTTCGCGACGCTCGCGCAGTGGAGGAAGATGGATGGGGATCACGCTCAAGCGGTAGTAGAGATCTTCGCGGAATCTGCCTTCGGCAATTTCCTTCGCAAAATCCTTGTTGGTGGCGGCGATCACGCGCACGTCCACGTCGCTTTCTTCCGTGCTGCCCAGCGGCCGGACCTTGCCTTCCTGCAGCACACGGTAAAGCTTCACCTGCATGGTCAAGCTCATGTTGCCGATCTCGTCCATGAACAGCGTTCCGCCGTCGGCAGCCTGAAATAATCCGTGGCGATTTTCGTTCGCGCCCGTGAATGAGCCGCGCAGGTAGCCGAAGAGTTCCGATTCCAGCAGGGTTTCCGGGAACGCGCCGCAATTGATCGTGATAAACGGAGCCTTCGCGCGAACGCTGTTTTCGTGGATGGCGCGCGCCACCAGCTCCTTGCCCGTGCCGCTTTCCCCGGTAATCAGCACGCGGCTGGACTGCGGCGCAATCGTCTCGATCAGGTCAAAGAGATCGCGCATTTTCGGGCTGGCGCCGATAATGTGATCGAACCCGGTAAAGCGGCGCAGCTGGCGGCGCAGCTCGCCCGCTTCCTTGCGCAGAGCCTGATTTTCCGCAATACGCTTCACCGCGGGGCGAAGCTCGTCCAGCAGACGGTCGCCCTTGACTACGTAGCGATCGGCGCCAAAATTAACAGCGTCAATCGCGGTATCCACAGTCGGCACGCCGGTAATCAGGATGAAGATCGTGGAAGGCGAGACTTCTTTCGAGTATTGCAGGAGTTCCACGCCGTCCATATCCGGCATGCAGATATCGGAAATCACGATATCGAAGACTTGCGCGGCGAGCCGCCGCTTGGCGGCCTGTCCATTGGAAACTACTTCGACCTTATGGCCTTCCTTGCGGAAACTGATTTCCAGCAGTTCGCAGATGGAGGGTTCGTCGTCAACAACCAGCAGGTGGGCCATGGCGCGTTACCCCTTCCCCACCAAGCGAAGATGCGGCTCGCGGTCATGAGTTACCTGCGGCTTCGGCGCGGCAGATTTCGTGCGCACGGCGCGCGGTATTTCCACCACAAACTGCGCCCCCGGCCCGTCCTCGGATTCCACGCGGATTCGTCCACGATGCGCTTGCAATATTTGATACACGATGGCCAGGCCCAATCCCGTCCCGCCCGTAAATCCCGACTGAAACGGCTCGAAGATTCGCGTGGCCTGTGCCGGGTCAATGCCGATTCCGGTGTCCCCGATCTGTATGCGCGCCCAGTTCTCGTCGGCGTCTATGCTTACCGTCAGCACGCCCCCCGCAGGCATGGCGCGCAGAGCGTTGTTGCAGAGATTCCAGAACACCTGCTTCAGTGCGTCGCGGTCAGCGCGCGCGCGCAGACTGCGAATCTTGAACTCCCGCACGATGCGCAGTTTGCCCGCGGCGGTGGCGTCATGTTCCAGCAGCAGCAGCGTCTCCTCGAATAACGCCACCACGTCAATGTCCGCGAAGTGGTAAGTCTTCACCCGGGAATAATCCAGGAAGTCGGTGATGATCTGATTCAGGCGCTGCGATTCCCTGCTGACGATGTGCACCAATTTCTTGTCGTCCTCATCGAGCGGCGCCAGACGCGCCAGCTCCTTTAGCGCTCCCGTCATAGCCGTCAGCGGCTGGCGAATTTCGTGCGCAATGGCCGCGGAGAGACGGCCCAGCGCCGCCATGCGCTCTTTGGTGACGACTTCCCTGCTCCAGGCGCTTCAGTTCGGTCAAGTCCTGAAAGTTATAAACGAAACCCATGTTCTGGTTTTGCGCCGTGCGCAGCGGCGAGATCGAAAGGCCCAGAAACTTGGAGGTGCCCTCGGGGGTCTTGTGTTCGATTTCCTTGCGCGACGCAAGCGGGTTTCCCTGTTCGTCGTGTTCCACGGGCCAGAAGCCGGGAAAGATGTCCGCAATTTTTTCGCCGCGATGCAGCCCCAGGCCGGAGCCGATAATCTCCGCGCCGGCGCGGTTCATCACCAGGACGCGTCCTTCCATGTCCGTGGTGAGCAATCCCCCCCGCATGGATTCAATGATGTCCTGATTGAAAGTCTGTAGGTCTTTCAGCTCTTCGCTCTTCGCCTCGAGTTCCACGCCCTTCTTGCGCAGCGTTTGTGCCAGCAAACTGCCCAAGTAGGCCACGGCGAAAAACGCAAACAAGTTGCTGGCCAGCCAGGAGTCCAGCGCTTGCAGCGTGGGCGTGGAGGTCGCCGTGCGCGGGAGCACCCCGTAGGAGGTCAGCTCCAGCGCGCCGCCCAGCAGAACGAAGCCGAATCCAGCGACCAGGAAGACGCCTCGCCGCGAAAACAGGACGCTGGCCATCAAAATCGCCAGCAGATACAAAGACACAAAATAACTGTCCTGCATGCCCGTGACGTAAACGATTCCGGTAACCAGCAGCAGATCGCAGGCGATTTGCAGCGGCGCGTGCCAGCGCGCTTGCGGCACCCAGCGCCGCACAATCACATAGAAAATCGCCAGCGTGTACCACAGCGCGATTAACTGCACGAAGGAACGCACCGGCAAAGGCATCGGCGTCAGATGCCGCGCCGCGATCACGATGCCCACGAGGAATGTGATGGCCAGGAAGCGGACGCGTCCCAGCCAGGACAGCCATTCGCTCACATTGGGCGTGGATTTCATTTCTGATTTTTCCCGCGCCACCGGCGCGACTTGCACAGCAACCCCGTCTGCGGCCGCGCGGCTGGAATTGCGACGCGCGACCTGAGGCGCCCCGCTGGGGAGGCGCCTGGCTGCGGTCGGCAGCGCGCGGGTTTTAGTGGCTTGCCAGCTTGCCGATCAACGAGAACAAAGGCAGGTACATGGAGATGACGATGCCGCCGACCACCACGCCCAACACCACGATCATGATGGGTTCCATGGCCGTCAGTAGGTCTTTCACCGCTGCGTCCACTTCATCCTCGTAGAAGTCCGCGATTTTCTGCAGCATCGCGTCCATCGCGCCAGTCTGTTCGCCCACGCCGATCATCTGCGTCACCATTCCAGGAAATACTCCGGTGTCCTTCAGCGGATCCACCAACGAGCGCCCCGCTTCCACCGCTTTGCGAGTCTGACTGATGGCTCGCTCCACCACCGCGTTACCCGAGGTGCGCGCGGTAATGTCCAAGCCTTCCAGAATGGGCACGCCGCTCGAGATCAAGGTGCCGAGCGTGCGCGTAAAGCGCGCCACCGCAATCTTCCTCATCAGCGGGCCGATCAGCGGAATCTTCAAGACGATGGTGTCAATCGCCATGCGCCCTTGCGGAGTGCCGTACCACGACTTCAACGCAAACAAGCCGCCGGCGAAGAACAGCAAGATGATGAAGCCGTAGATGCTGCCGACGAAGTTGCTCAGCATGATCACGATGCGCGTGGGAAGCGGCAAGTCCACGCCCAGGCCGTTGAACAACTGCGTGAAAATCGGAACCACTTTCCACAGCAGCAGGATGATGACGCCGCCCGCGATACCCAGCACGGCGATCGGATAGATCATCGCGGACTGCACGGCGCGCTTCAGCTTTACGTTCTTTTCAATGTAGCTGGAGAGGCGCTGCAGAATGGTGTCCAAAATACCGCCCGTCTCTCCCGCTTCCACCATGTTGTCGTAGAGAGGGTCGAACACCTTCTCGTACTGCTTCATGGAGGCGGAAAGAGTGGCGCCACCTTCCACCGAGCCGCGCACGCCGTTGAGAATCTTCTGGAAAGTGATGTTCTCCTGCTGTCCAGCGAGAATCTCCAGGCACTGCACCAGCGGCAAGCCGGCGTCAATCATCACCGAGAACTGGCGCGTGAAGATGGCCAGCTCCTTGGAGTCCACGCCGCCGCCAAAGGAAGGAATATTGAATTCCTTGCCCTTCTCCGAGAGCTTGTTGACGTTGATCTGCTCCCGCTGCAGGGTGGCCTTCAGCTCGGCCTTGGTGCCCGCCGTGCGTTCCCCCTGGACGGTAGCGCCCGTCTTATTGGTTCCGCGATATGTAAACACCGGCATGACTAAGTACCTCCTCTCAATCTGTCTCGACTACCGGCTGGCTCAACGGCGTACAGGAACCTTGCCGGCACCTGGCTGCGGCGAGGTCACTCCACGATTGATCAGGTCCTGCAATTCATCTGGATTCGAAGACCGGGCCAGCGCCACTTCCAAGGTAATCAACTTCTGGTAATAGGCGTTCGCCAGGCTCTGGTTAAAGGTCTGCATGCCGGACTGGCCCGTGCCCGTCTGCATGGCTGAATAGATCTGGTGAATCTTGTCTTCGCGAATCAGGTTGCGAATCGCGGCGGTGGGAATCAGGATTTCCATCACCATGACGCGGCCGCGGCCATCAATTTTCGGCAGCAGCGATTGGCAAAGAATTCCTTCCAGCACCATGGAAAGCTGCGCGCGGACTTGCGGTTGCTGGTGCGCGGGAAAAACGTCCACGATACGGTTGATGGTGGAAACCGCCGAATTGGTGTGCAAGGTGGCGAACGTCAAGTGGCCCGTCTCGGCGATGCGCAGAGCGGATTCGATCGTTTCCAGGTCGCGCATTTCGCCGATCAGCACCACGTCGGGGTCTTCGCGCAGCGCCGCGCGCAAAGAGTTTGAAAACGAATGCGTGTCGGAGTGCACTTCGCGCTGGTTCACCAGGCACTTCTTGTGGTTGTGCAGGAATTCGATGGGATCTTCGATGGTGATCATGTGCTCTTCATGCTCGTTGTTGATCTTGTCGAGCATGGCCGCGAGCGTGGTGGATTTGCCGGAGCCCGTGGGCCCGGTAACCAGCACCAGTCCGCGTGGCTTATCGCACAAACCGCGCACCACGGCAGGCAGTCCCAGCGCGTCGAAGGTCTTGATTTCCCAGGGAATGGTACGAAACACGGCGGCGACCGCTCCGCGCTGATGGAAAATATTGCCGCGGAAGCGCGCCAGGCTCTTCAAGCCGAAGGAAAAGTCCAGTTCCAGATTTTCCTCCAGGCGGTGCTTCTGCACGTCGGTAAGCACGCTGTAGGCGAGCGCCTTGGTGTCCGCCGCGGTCAGCGGAGGCATGTCCAGCGGACGCAGTTTTCCGTGCACGCGAATGCGCGGAGCGCTATTGGTGGAAAGGTGCAGGTCGCTGCCGGACATTTCGATCATCTTCTTCAAGAGCTCGCTTAATGTGATGCCAGCCATATTTCCTCCGCTTACAGAACTGTTTCGCGCACGACTTCTTCGAGTGTGGTTAGGCCCAGCGCGCATTTGATTAGCCCGCTGCGCCGCAACGTGATCATCCCCGTTTCCAAAGCCTTCTTCTTGATTTCCAGCGCCGACGCGCCCACCAGAATGAGCTCGCGCAAATCGTCGTTGATCTCCATCACCTCGTACAGACCCACGCGGCCCTTGTACCCTGTGTTGTTGCAGGTGCCGCATCCGCGGCCGTGCTGTATCACCGTCTTGTCCGCTTCGTCCTTGGTGTAGCCGGCGTCAATCAGTGCCTGCGGCAGAATCTGCAGCGGCTCTTTGCAGCCCGCGCAGATGCGGCGAACCAGGCGTTGCGCGCAGATCAAGTTCACCGAGGTGGCTACCAGGAACGGCTCAATACCCATATTCATCAATCGGCTGATCGTGGACGGCGCATCATTGGTGTGTAGCGTCGAAAGCACCAAGTGGCCCGTGAGCGCGGCTTTCACGGCAATTTCTGCCGTTTCAAAGTCGCGGATTTCGCCGACCAGAATGATGTTGGGGTCTTGCCGCAGGAAGGCGCGCAGGGCGGAGGCGAAATTCAACCCGATCTGCTCCTTCATCTGCACCTGGTTAATTCCAGGAAGCTGGAATTCGACGGGGTCCTCGGCGGTCATGATGTTCGTTTCCGAGGTATTCAGGCGCGCCACCGACGAGTACAGCGTATTGGTTTTGCCTGACCCGGTAGGCCCTGTCACCAGCACCATGCCGTACGGCTTCAGAATTTGCCGCTCGAATTTGGTCAAGGATTCCTGCTCGAATCCCAGCTTGGTCATGTCCAAGCGCAGGTTTTCCTTGTCCAGCAAGCGCATCACGATTTTTTCGCCGAACAATGTGGGAACGGTGGAAACGCGGAAGTCGAGTTCTTTTTTCTTTCCGTCCTTGAGGTACTTGATCATGATGCGGCCGTCTTGCGGCAGCCGCTTTTCGCTGATGTCCAGCTTGGCCATGATCTTTACGCGGCTGGTGATCGCGTCCTTCAATTTCATGGGCGGCGCCATCACGTTCTGCAGAATGCCGTCCACACGGAACCGCACGCGATATTCCTTTTCGTAGGGCTCCACGTGAATGTCGCTCGCGCCGCGCTTCACGGCGTCCGTGAGAATCAGGTTGACCAGCTTGATGATGGGGGCTTCTTCGGCGGCTTTCTCCAAAGTCGCCAGGTCCATCTCGGCTTCTTCCGCCGAAAGTTCCAGCGACGCCTCGTCGCCGGCCAGGTCCTTCATTACCTTGTCGAGCTGTTCGACGCTCTCGACATCGCCGTAGAATTTGTGGATGGCTTCGCTGATCGCGGTTTCCGATGCAACTACCGGCTCCACGTTGAAACCCGTCATGAACTTGATGTCGTCCATGGCGAAGACGTTGGTGGGGTCGGTCATCGCGATCGTCAAAGTGGAGCCCACGCGAGAAAGCGGCACGATTTGATAGCGAATCGCCGTTTCCTGGGGCACCAGCTTGATCACCGCGGGATCTACTTCGTAGAACTTCAAATTGATGGAAGGCACGCCATACTGACGCGAAAGGACCGCGGTAATGTCGTCATCGCTCACCAGGCCGAGCTTCACCAGGCACGTTCCCAGCCGCCCACCAGTCTTCTTCTGGTGCTCGAGCGCCTGCCTGAGCTGATCAGCGGTGATCAGACTGTCTTTGACAAGTATTTCGCCAAGTCGTGAAGACATGAGTGTCCGAGAGTGGTACTAGAACCCACCCGATTAGGCAGCGTAGCATGCTCACCTGCCGAAAATAGTCACAGGGTGCGACGCTCGTAGTGAATCAGCTAACATCCGATACGCTTCGGAGAAACCTGTACCGACGGACAGGCGATTTTTTGCTCCTGTACTAAGGGACAGGTGTATTGCTGTGAATGAGTTAGCGGAAACAGGATGAATCATTTCTTGATCGGAAAATTGTGGAAATCCTTTCGCAATCGTCGTGCGCGATTTCCCGGCGATCAGCTGCTCGATTGCTGCCAGATGGAAGCGCAAAAAAATATTTAAAAGTCAGGCGCGCAGGCCTAGCGCCCAGCATCCGGACTCTGTTACGATGGTTTCGTTCGAGGGGCGGTTAGCTCAGCGGTTAGAGCGTCCCGCTTACACCGGGAAGGTCCGCGGTTCAAATCCGTGACCGCCCACCATCGGATTGTTTCTCACGCGGGGGACGTAGTTCAGTTGGTTAGAACGCTGCCCTGTCACGGCAGAGGTCGCGGGTTCGAGTCCCGTCGTCCCCGCCATATTTTTCACTGACTTAGTTAGTCCTCTCAGTCGAAGCGGTTGCGTGTTCGTAGCATAAGGATTCCGGCAAACTCGTGACATTTTGCGGGTTTTCTGGCGCATCCGTGGAGTAGTGCTGCGTTGTCTTGACAAGGTTCGTGTGGCACAACAAGCCTCTAGACGCTATCTCGTCTTTCCTGAATCCGGCGAGAGCAGCAAATCCCCGCACAGTGAATACCAGCCGCGCCATGTCGGGAGCGATTCATTGACCTGCCCCCGGACGTCGAGCCGCTTCTTGTGTTAGACCTAAGGCCATTGCCGACGGGTGGAGCGGAACCCGATGGCAATGCCCCGATCGCATCCCGTGCCGGTGGCCGATAGCCCAGCGCGCTGCGCGGTCACACCTGATTGTATTCCCATCGCCAACGTTCGATCAGCCGCTGGGCCTCAGTTAAGGGGTCGAAGATTTTCTCTTTTAGGCGTTCGTCTCTCAGCTGCACATGAGAGCTCTCCAGTGGCGGTTCTCCCACGAGCTCCCCGGTTCAATATACAGCGCCTTCGCTCCTGCGCGACCTAGCCGCTCCGGCATTAGCGGTGCGATGAACTCCGAGTCATTGTCGGGACGGATATACTCGGGCACTACCCGCTCCACAAACAGATCTCCGAGCGACTCCAAGACATGTACAGATCGCGAGCGTCGCTCCACCACGATCGTTAGACATTATCGGGTGTACTCATCCACGACCACCGGGAGCCGCAACCCACGGCCGTCGTGCGTTTGCCCCGCTCCAAAGTCATACGGCCACACGTGATTCCGCCAGCGGGCCCGCTGGGACCCGCACACCTCTTCCGGGCTGCGTCCTTGACTGAGTTTGACTTCTGCTTGTCGGAGCTTACGGACGATCCGACCGACGGTATGGTACTGCGTTGCCATCCTACGCTCCTTTCTCGAGTCCCAACGCATCAATCATCTTGGCCCGACGTATTGGGTGCAGGTCAATCCTGACGATGCCGAGGTATTTGTCCATGCGCGGTGTGTGAACTCTATGTTGTTTCTGCCAGGTTCCTGCGCGCTCCTAGCTCTACATAGCGGCTGGATCATAGACACGCCGCACTCCAATTCATTAAGTTCCAGAAATGTGCAAACATCTGCATGGACTGAGCTTTGGCCGTTTGGAGTCAGGGTTCTGGTGCAGAAAACAAAAGACTTATATACAGTATTTCTATTCTGCTTTGGTACTCCAAGTGCATAGTTCCCAGTCGCAACACTAGGGGGAGATCCATATGAAGATGAATGGGCTTGTGCTCGGCGCAGCTCTGATTGTTCTGGTGGCCGTTTCGGCAGGATCAGCGCAGGCGACCGGCGTCAAAATCAAGGCCCCCGACCCAGGTTGTGCCTCGCTGGGAACGATTAGCGTGCCCATCATCACGGTTGGCGGAGCACCGGGAGACTGCACCGACTTTACCTGGGGCCCGTCGACTCCCACGTCTTTCCTTGGGATTATCGTGACAGATGTTCAGCCCCCGCTTACGTGCGAAATCATAAGCGAGCCGGGTGAGTCGTTCAATACGTGCAAGGTCATCATCGGTGATGTCACAGCAGCCCTAAACCCTCTAGAAGACCTCATCCTGGAGGCCGCCATCGGACTCATACCCGGTCTGACAGCATCCCAGATCGCTGCGCTGGATGCGGCCGTTTTAGATTTGAGTGTGGGCGACGGATTGATACTCGCTTCCTGCGATCCGAAGCTTGACATCAGCTGTACTGATCTCGTGATGGGCGAAACGGGAGGAGTGTTCGCGCCGGAACCTTCCGAGATGCTGCTGCTCGGTATCGGGATGTCGCTACTGGGAATCGGCGGGTGGAAGTACCGAAAACTGACGGCGTCTCGCCGTTGGGTCAGCTGAGTTCATTCGAATACCTGATAGGAATACCTCTGGGCTCGGTCACTGCACAACCGGTGATCGAGCTTCGGTCCTAGCGCGACTCTGGTGCGGGGCGGTTTCGAGTGCTTGGCTCGCTCAGCTGCCTTGATCGCCGTCGAGTTTACTACCTGCGTTTGAATCGCTATACCTGCAACACTTGCAACTTCCGTGACCCACCTTTCCGACGTTGTTGATTTATGGCGCTTTCTTCGAGTATTCCTTGATTAACTTATCGAACTCAGGATTGTTGTGGAGACTTTCCAGATCTAGATCCGCCGACGCATACTCAGCGGAATAATGCTTCTCGAGCGCGTTTTGGAGTAACTCTAATGCTCGGCTTGGCTTTCCAATGAGAGCGTTGACGCAGGCCTCTTTGTAGAGGATGTCGACGTCATCCTTGTGTTCCGTTCGTGCGCGCTTGATAAATGATTCGGCGTCCTGAGCGTTTCCGACTTTCGCGTAAGATAGTGCGATCTCGGCAAGTACCGCTGCATCCTGTGGATTCGTCTGCAATTCCCTGTAGCCGACGGAGATCGCCTTCTGGTATTGCTCGCGAGCTTTATCCGCCTGCCCCAATGCGCGATAAGCATCACCCAGGTTGACAATCAGTTGGGTGTCATTCGGGCTGAGTGCCACTGCCTTCTCGAATGCCTCAGCCGCTTCGGCATATCGCTTCAGGAAGAAATACGCCGTGCCAATGTCTGTGTACGCCACGGAGTCGGGCTCAATTTGCAGGGCTCGCTGCAGATACGGCACTGCGTCCGCGTATTTGCCCTGCTGAACCAGCACGCTTCCTGGCATTTTCGTACCCCGCATTGACGTCCGGTTCGAGCGTCGTAACTTGCTTGAATGCCTGAATGGCCTTGTCATAATCTCCGGTTTGGAAATACGCGTCACCAAGGGAATTTTCGTTGATCCAATAGTAAGGATTCAGTTCGACGGCCTTTTGAAAAGCCTCGATGGCGTGGGGCATATCACCCTTCGACAGGTACACGTTCCCCATTCGCCAATGCACTTCGTCGGAGTTCGGCGCCAGTGCCTGAGCGCGATTTAGCTCCGCGATTGCTTCCGAGTACTTGCCGGTAGCGCGGTACACGCTGCCAAGCGTCGAGTGGACTTCCGGAAGTTTATCGTTTAATTGCAGAGCCTGTTGCGCGGCCGCCAGCGCCTTCTGCGTCCAGAAACCATCTTTCGTAATACCGTACATCCGCAAGCTAGCTTGGGCGACTCCCGTGTAAGCAAGGGCAAATTTCGGGTCCTGCTTCACTGCCTGATTGAAATCATCGAGCGCCGTCTGCACGCTCTTGGCGTCGTTCACGCGCAGCGCATTGCGCCCGCGCAGATAGGAATCGTAAGACGCGACATTATCCGTGGGGCGCGCTGTAGCGTTGGCATTCTCCTCATTCGTCGGACTAACATCCAGCGCTGACACTACTTGGGCGTAGATCTGATCCTCCAGAGTGAACAAATCCCCCGGAACTCCATCAAATTGCTGGCTCCACACACGCTTGTTGTTGACCACGTCTTCCAAGTTCAGGATGATGCGGATCTTGTCGCCGTTGCCTTGCACCATGCCCTGCACAAGCATGTTGACGCCCAGGCTTCGCGCAATCTTTTGCAGTGATTGTTTCTGATCGACTTTCGCCGCGGCATCCGTGGACGTGACGTGCACACCCTTTAGCTGGAACAACTTTGCCGAAAGTGCTTCTTGAACTCCTTGCGCCAGGTAGCCCAGCTGGGATTGATCGCCCAGGACTTGCAACGGCAGGATCGCAACGTATCGGCCGCTCGATATCGGCGGAATCCCGGAGGATGCCGACCCAGTCTGTTCGGGCCGGAAGCCCGGGATCAGATGCCGTACGGGCGGAATGGCAAAGGCGAGCAGGAGCAGCGCCACTATGCCGGCCACTACCCAGACCCAACGATGGCTCGCGAAATCCGGTATCTGGATGATTACACTTTGCGAGCCAGAGCCGATGCGCGACATCCCTACTCGCGAGATGCCGCTTCCGGACGCTCCGCCCTGCAGGTCTGCCAGAATCTCGTAGGCATTCTGGTAGCGGTCGTCCGGATTCCGTTCCAGGCAACGCATGATGATTTTGACCAGCCAGTTCGGGAGGTCGGGCTTGATGAGCTTCGGGCTCTTGGGCTTTTCCTGGATGCGCTGGTACATCACCTTCAGCGTGGATTCGCCTGTAAACGGAACATCCCCGGTGACCATTTCGTACAGAATCAGGCCGTAGGAATACAGATCCGCGCGGCCGTCCGCCGGCTTGCCTTCGACTTGCTCGGGTGACATGTAACGCGGCGTGCCCAGAAACGCGCCGGTCCGGGTCATCCCGATTGCGCCTTCCTCGAACGATTTCGCCAGCCCGAAATCGCACACGAAGATCTGGTCGTTCTTATCCACTAAGAGGTTTTGCGGCTTCAGATCGCGATGGACGACGCCTTCGGCATGCGCAGCAGCCAGCGCTTCGGCGATCTGCTGCGCAAACTTCAGGATGCGCTCCAGCGGCATCTTCGGATTGTCGCGGATGATGTGCTGCAGATCCTGGCCTTCGACGAACGCCATGGAAATGAAGCGGAGACCGCCGACATCGCCCATGTCGTGGATACGCAGGATGTTCTTATGGGAAATCTTGCTGGCGAGAACCAACTCCTGCTTGAAGCGCTTCAACGCATCCGACTCGCCGATGGCTCCGTCGCGCACGACTTTGATGGCTACGGTGCGGTCCAGGTCTTTGTCGTAGGCCTTATAAACTCGTCCCATGCCGCCTTGGCCGAGAAGCGCTTCGATGCGGTAACGCGGACCGAAATCGCTCCCCGGAGCGATGACGGTGGCATCCACCATCTGAATGGTTTCGGATTCCCCCAACGGCATAGGAGTCCCGCAGCGTGAGCAAGATTCGGCGAAGTCGGGATTAACCGTGCTGCAGTGAGGGCAATTGATCACGAGAAAGCCGCCAAGACGGCTCCAAAACGGGGACTACAATGGCGAATTATCGTGCATCCCAGCGCGGCCTGCAACTACTAACTGGCGGCGAGGTGCGATATCGGCCTTCGTTCGCGGGCGCCGCCCGGTTAGACTAATGAACCGCTTGAGAGCGCGATTAGCCCAATGTTCGGAACTCCCATCCACGTCTGGGTAGTCTTCGCGGTCGCGACGGCCGCGGCCCTGCTGATTGACGTGGGCGTGTTTCATCGCAAGAATCATGTCATCGGCTTGCGCGAAGCGCTGCTGGAGAGCGCGGCCTGGATTTCCGTCTCGCTCCTTTTCAATCTGTGGCTGTACTTTTCTCAAGGACCGTTGGTGGGCGTGGAATTTCTCACCGGCTATCTGGTGGAAAAATCCCTGAGCGTGGACAATATCTTCGTCTTTCTGCTGATCTTCCAGTCGTTCCACGTGCCGCGTGAGTCGCAACACAGAGTTCTGTTCCTGGGAGTGATTGGCGCGCTGGTGATGCGCGCGGTCTTCGTTCTGGCAGGTGTGGAGTTGCTGCAGTCGTTTCACGCGGTTCTATACGTTTTTGCGGCGCTGCTCTTGCTGACGGGTTTGAAGATGTTTCTCCCCCGCAAGCGCGTCATGCGGCCGGATCGCAATCCACTGGTGCGCGCGGTGCAGCGGATCATTCCGGTAACCGATCACTTTGAGGGGGAGCGCTTCTTCGTCAAGCAGGCTGGAAAATGGATTGCCACGCCGCTGTTTCTGGCGCTGGTAGCAGTGGAAGCGATGGACATTATTTTCGCGGTGGATTCGGTCCCTGCAGTTCTGGCAATCACACGCAATGTGTTCGTCGTTTACTCGTCGAATGTGTTCGCGATTTTGGGTTTGCGCGCTCTGTATTTCGCGCTGGCGGATCTGCTGCCGCGATTCCGCTTCTTGCATCAGGGGCTTGCGGCGATTCTTGTTTTCGTCGGCGCAAAAATGACGCTGAGCGAATGGCTGCCGATTTCCACGCCAATTTCTCTGGGGATTATTGTTGGAATTCTGGCGGTAACGGTAGCCGCATCGTTGCTGTTACCGGCCGCGGTCGAAAAATAAAAATAACGTGACGTGCGGCACGTTTTGAAGTTTCTTCCTGCGTCTGCGCTTCCGCAGCACACCGTTGAAGCGATCGCCGCGCGCTAGCCCAGATTCAGAACAAGGATGCGCGGCTCGGTCATCTCTTCAATCGCGTAGCGCAAGCCTTCACGGCCAATCCCGGAATCCTTCACGCCGCCGTACGGCATATGGTCAATCCGGAAGGACGACATATCGCCAGCGATCACGCCGCCGACTTCCAAATTTTCAAACGCTGAAAATAGCAGCTTCGAATCGCGCGTGAATACGCCGGCCTGCAATCCGAAAGGCGAATCGTTCACGCGCCGGATGGCGTCGGCGAATTCGTCGTACGGCTCCACAATCACGACCGGCGCAAAAACTTCCTGGCAGCTCACTTTCATGTCCGCGCGGGTGCTCGTCAACACGGTGGGCTCGAGCACTGAACCGTGCCGCCCGCCGCCTGCGAGCAATTTTGCGCCGCCGGCGACAGCCTCTTCAATCCAGGAAGCCGCGCGACGCGCCGCGTCTTCGCTGATCATGGGACCTACGTCCGTGGTTTCCTCCAGCGGATCGCCAACGGTCAGCTTCTTGACGCCGGCGAGCAGCCGCGCCACAAATTGTTCCTGCACGCTGCGCTGCACGTAAATCCGCTGCACGGAAATGCAGCTCTGCCCGGCATAGGAAAAACCTCCAACCACGCAACGATCCGCGGCGACGTCCACGTCAGCATCCGAATGGACGATCACCCCAGCATTGCCGCCCAGCTCCAGCGTCACTTTTTTCTTTCCGGACTTCCCTTTCAGCGCCCAGCCGACCGGCACGCTTCCAGTAAACGTCAACATTTTCAGCCGGTCGTCGCCGACCAATTTTTCGGCTTCTTGATTGGCGAGAGGCAGCACGTTCAAAGCGCCGGCGGGCAGGCCAGCTTGCTCGATGACTTCCGCAAGCAGCAAAGACGTAAGCGGCGTCTGCGGAGCGGGCTTCAAAACCGTGGTGCAACCGGCAGCGATTGCGGGCGCCACCTTGTGCGCCACCAGGTTGAGCGGAAAATTAAACGGAGTGATGGCCAGAATCGGGCCCAGCGCAAAACGGCGCACGATTCCTGCGCGGCCGGCGGTGGAGGCCTGCCAATCGAGCGGCAGCCACTCGCCGCCAATGCGCGTGGCCTCTTCCGCCGCCACGGCAAAGGTGAAAATCGCGCGATCTACTTCGACGCGCGCGGTGCGCACGGGCTTCCCTGCTTCCAGCGCGATGAGCCGCGCGAATTCTTCGCGACGCGCGCGGATTCCCTCGGAAATGGCGCGGAGAATCGCCTGCTTCTCGTATGCTGCCATCTTGCGCGTGATTTGAAATGCGCGTTGGGCGGCAAGCACGGCTTGCTCGGCATGTGTGGCAGTGGCGCGGTAAGACGCGCCCACGACCGCGCGGTCGTACGGGGCGAGCACTTCAAAGCGCTCGCCTTCGGTCAGCCATTTACCGTCGAGATAGAAACCCCAAGTCTTGACGGGCACTTTTATTGCAGTTCCCATGAATGGTCCTTGGACTGACACTGCCACGAACCGAAGTGCGCGTGTGAAAGCGGGAAATTCGGCACGTATGCAGTGATTGGTGATTGGTGAGTAGTGATTAGTGATCGTTCATTTGTATCGAATAG
This sequence comes from uncultured Acidobacteriota bacterium, assembly GCA_963742475.1. Taxonomy (GTDB): domain Bacteria; phylum Acidobacteriota; class Terriglobia; order Acidiferrales; family UBA7541; genus Palsa-295. Next base: position 485,767 of record CAVULY010000004.1, read on the forward strand.
AAAAAGTGAAGTGATTTGCAGCGAAGCAATTTGTTTTGTGTGAATTGCAAGGTTGGAGGCGCGAGAAAGGCGAAAACTTGCATCGAATGGGAAAAATGAAGTGGTTTGTTTTGTGTGAGTTGCAAAATTCGAGGTGTGAGGAATGGGTTCATTTGTATCGAATAGAAATTGGTGATTTGGGAGGGAGACGGCACGCAGAAAGGCGGGAGGGATCCCCGCGTGCGCGGGGCCGGCATGAGGCAAAGGCGTCGGCCTCCCTTCGCGAATACCGCTCAGGGCAGGCAGGATGACGACGCTCGGAGCATCGTCGAGGGCGCTGGATCGGCTGCGCGTTGTAGTCGACAATTTCACAGATTCATCATGCACTTGTGACGGGCGAAATGCAAACGGTTGGTGTGTACATGACTGCTGCCGGGCGAGCGGCGGCGATGTTCAGACCGTCGCCGGCAGGCGCCATACCAACGATGGCGCACTGAAGTGCGCCGCTACAAAAACAATCCGCGAAGCCACCGATGGCGCACTGAAGTGCGCCGCTACAAAAACAATCCGCGCGGTTATGCGTGGCGGGGCGCGGTTTCCACTTGTGATTCGGCGACGATCGCGAGCGCGGATTCCAAGCACGTTCAGGCCCTCGTCAAACTGTTCCGTGGTGATGACCAGCGGCACCAGCACGCGCAACACATTGCCGTAGGTCCCGGCAGACAGCAAGATCAGACCGCGTTCGCGGCAATGACGCAGCACCTCTTCCGTCTCATGCTTGGCCGGCTCGCGCTGGTCGGCGGAGCGCACCAATTCCAGCGCGCGCATCGCGCCGAGGCCGCGCACGTCACCAATCAGCGGCCAGCGCTTCTTCCATTCGCTGGCACGCGATTCAAATCGAGCGCCCAGTTGCTCCGCTCGTGCGGAAAGATTTTCGCGCTCGAGCGTTTCGATGGCTGCCAGGGCCGCCGCGCACGCCAGCGGATTCCCGCCGTACGTGCCGCCCAGCCCGCCAACGCCGGGCGCGTCCATAATTTCCGCGCGGCCGGTGACAGCGGCGAGCGGCATGCCCGCAGCGACGGATTTCGCGCTCACAAGAATATCGGGAGTAATTCCGTAGCGTTCCGACGCAAACATCGCGCCGGTGCGTCCAAATCCCGTTTGCACTTCATCGGCAATGAAGAGAATTTCGTGCCGCTTGCAGATTTCCTGCAGCACCGGAAAGAATTCACGCGGCGGCGCCACGAAGCCGCCTTCGCCCAGCACCGGCTCGACGACCACTGCCGCGACCGCTTCGGAGGCCACGATGCGCTTAAAGGTGTCTTCCAGATGATGGGCGCAAAAAACATTGCAGCTGGGATACTGCAAGGAATAGGAGCAGCGGTAGCAATAGGCGTAAGGAATGCGGTAAATGTCCGCGGCAAATGGTTCAAATCCCGCTTTGTAGGGATGGGTTTTGCTGGTGAGAGACATGGTCAGCATGGTGCGGCCGTGGAAGGCATCTTCAAAGCAAATGATGGCCGGACGGCGCGTATAGGCACGCGCAATCTTTACGGCATTTTCAATGGCTTCCGCGCCGCTATTCAGAAGAATTGTTTTCTTCGCGAAGGCGCCGGGCACGAGCGAATTCAGTTTTTCCGCCAGCGCGATGTATTTCTCGTAGGGCGCGACGCTGAAACAAGTGTGGATGAACGCGTCCAATTGCTCGCGGATGGCTGCAACCACGCGAGGCGAGCGGTGGCCCACATTCTGCACGCCGATGCCGCCGGCGAAATCGAGGAAACGATTGCCGTCCACGTCTTCCAGAATCGCGCCTTCGGCACGCGCTGCGAAAATCGGCGTGGCGTGACCGACGCCGCGCGGAACAGCCGCCAGGCGCCGCTGCATCAGTTCTTGAGATTTGGGGCCCGGTACCGCTGTGCGCAATTGGATTGTGGGCATGTTAGTACCATCCGATAGGCTGTTCGTTCAGATTGATGTGCACTTGCTTGGTCTCGAGATATTCTTCGATGCCCCAGGGCCCGAGCTCGCGGCCGAAACCGGATTGCTTGTAGCCGCCCCAGGGAGCTTCGACGTAGGTTGGCTGCATGTGATTGACCCAGACAATTCCGGCGCGCAGAGCTTTGACCACGCGAAAAGCTTTGAAAATGTCGCGCGACCAGACCGCGGCCGCCAGACCGTAGGGCGTATCGTTGGCGATTTTGATGGCGTCAGCTTCGTTCGCGAAAGGAATCACCGTCGCCACGGGGCCGAAGATTTCTTCCCGTGCGATGCGCGCGGAATTATCCACGTCGTAGAAAATGGTCGGTTCGACGTAGTAGCCATGCTTCATGGACGACGGACGACCGCCTCCTGCCGCAAGCTTCGCTTCCTTCTTGCCGATTTCCTGATAGGCGCTGACGCGGTCGAACTGCTCCTTGCTGACCAGCGGGCCCATCTTCGTTTCGCGCTCAAGCGGCGGGCCCAGGCGAATCTTTTTGGCTTTGGAGGCCATGGCTTCTACAAATTTCGAATAAATCGGCTTCTCCACCAGGATGCGGCTGCCCGCGGAGCAGACTTCGCCTTGATTGATGAAGACGCCAAACAATGCGCCGTCAATCGCCGCTTCAAAATCCGCGTCCGCAAAAAATATGTTGGGCGATTTCCCGCCGAGTTCCAGAGTCACGCGTTTCAGGGTATCCGCCGCCATCTTCACGATTGCTTTGCCCACGGCCCCGCTGCCGGTGAAGGCGACTTTGTTTACGTCGGGATGCTTTACCAGCGGCGCGCCGGCGCCTTCGCCGAACCCGGTGATGATGTTGACGACTCCGGGCGGCAATCCGGCGTCGGTGAGATATCCCGCGAATTCGAGCGCCGTGAGCGGAGTCTGCTCGGCAGGCTTCAAGACGCAGCAGCAGCCCGCGGCGATGGCCGGCGCGAGTTTCCATGCCGCCATCAGCAGCGGATAGTTCCAGGGAATAATTTGCGCGGCGATGCCGATAGGTTCACGCAAGGAAAGGCTCAGAGCGTTGTCCGGCACCGGATTCACGTGGCCCAGAACTTTGGTGGCCATGCCGCCGTAATATTCGAAACAGGTGGCGGCGTCGGCGATGTCGTACTCCGCCTCGACGATGGGCTTGCCGGAATTGCGGCACTCGAGATCAGCCAGGTGCGCGGCTTCCTTGCGAATGCGTTCGGCGAGACGGAATAAAATGCGGCCGCGGTCCTGCGCGGTGGTTTGCGGCCACGCGCCGGAATTAAACGCAGCTTTCGCGGCGGATACGGCACGGTCCACATCTTTTTCATCGGCTTCGGGAACTTCCGCGATGATTTCTTCGGTGGACGGATTGTAAACGGGGAAAACGCCACCGCTGTGCGCTTCGACAAATTCTCCGTTGATGTACATCTTATATCTGCGTGCGCCCGCTTTTGATTTCGCGCTCTTCGCTGCGATTGCTTTAGCCTTGCTTGCCACGGAGCCTCCTGCTGATGCCCGCTTGAATTAGATGCCGGTCGCCGGGGCTTGCGCCACTTTGCGGCGGCCGTACACATAAAAGAAAAATACGGCGAGGCCGATGAAAAATGCCGTGCCGCCGAACATCCATTTCTCGTACGACCACAGCGAGCGGATCTGCTGCGCTGGGAAAAAGGCGAGCACGATGCCGAGCGTGGTGGTCACCAGGCCGCTGGCACCGGCTAGAAGCAATGTTGTCCTGCTATACAGGCCCTTGCCCGATTCCGGATTCGCGGCAATCTTCAGCAGCGCGCCGAACATGTACAAGAAACGGAACGAGCTGCAGCACCACCGCCAACGACAGCAATCGCTGAAAGGTCTCTTGCACGCCCGAGCCGACGGCGTTCACCAGCACCAAAATCATGGAGACCACACCCTGCACGATCAGCGCTGCGTACGGCGTCGCGAATCGAGGGTGCGTCTTGCCCAGCCAGCTGGGCATGTAAGAATCCAGGCCGGCGACAAACGGTATGCGCGCTGAACCCGCCAGCCAAGCCGAGCCGATTCCGGCGATCGAAATACTCAGCATTAGCGCGAACGGCGCCACAATCCAATTTGCGCCGACCTGCCCGGCCATGTGGCTGACGGCTTGCACGATACCCTGCAGCACATTGATGTCGTTCTTGCTGACGGCAATGAGCAACGTCAAGGTGGTCGCGATGTACATCACTCCGGAGAGCACACCGCCCCAGGCGACGGCGCCGGGCAAAGTCTTCTGCGGGTCCTTAATTTCGTCGCCCATCACAGACGCGAGTTCCAGCCCCACCAATCCAAAACAAATCACGCCAAAAGAATTCAGCACAAATCGCGGATTGGCCGGAATACGAAAATCCGCGGCCGTGACCGTGGTTCCAAATCGCGAATAGACGATCAGGCCCAGCCCGATCAGCACAGCCGCGGCAACGCCTGTGCCGATTCCGCCGACGTTGTTAATCCACTTTCCGACGCCCAGACCCACGATGTTCAAAATCACCAGCAGGGCCATCAATGCGAGCGACGCCACCACCGTGAAGGCGCGATTATCGGCCAGCCCCTGGTGCCCGGGCCCGAGTGCGAACACCGAGACGCCCACGAAATAGAGCATCACCGTCGGAACGTACATCATGTTGTTGGTCCAATAGCACCAGCCGGACAGGAAACCGTGGAAGTCGCCGAAGACTTCCTTGGCCCACAAATAAACGCCGCCTTCACCGGGATAGCGATGGGCCAGCTCGATGACGGCAATTCCCTGCGGCCAGAAAAACAAAACCAGTGAAACCAGCCAGAGCCAGACCGTGACTCCGCCGTTTGCGGCGATGCTGGGAACCACGTTCAGATTGAATACCGCGACGACGAACAACGCGACGAGGTCCCAACGGCCGAGCGAACGCTTCAGATGGACCGTTTCAGTGGCTGCTGCGACTGGAAGCGGCTCGGCCAAAAGGACTCCTCGCAAATCGACACATTCGCCCGGAAATGTTCGGGAGCGTCTCAAGCGCGAGAGAAGCCCCGACGCTTCCGGCGGCAAAACTCAGTGACCTGCGGTGGCCGCGACGTGCGGCTCCTTCTGCGCTTTCGCCAGAGCCGGCGCGATTTCGGCGAACGTGGCGATGTGCCGGTCAATGTCCGCTTCGGTGTGAGCAACGGAAATGGTCCACTGCTCGTCCCACCAATAGGGCTGGGCCAACACGCCGCGATTGACCATGGCGAACCAATAGTGGCGCCACAGTTCGGAGTCGGCGTTCAGCCAGTCGCGATAATTGCGGATGGGCTTGTCGAAGAACATCAGCGCGCCGTTGCAGCCTGCGCCGACGGTGTAAGCGTTCAGGCCAGTCTTGCTGATTTCCTTGTTGTAGCCGTCGAGGAGTTTTTTATTGAGCTTGGTGACGTGGGTGTAGGCGTCCTTGGTCAACACTTCGCGGAAGGTGGCGAGGCCGGCGGCCATGGCGACGGGATTGGTGTTGTAGGTGCCGCCGTGAAAAACTTTGTGATCGGAAATTTGGCCCATCACTTCGCGCGTGGAGGCAAAGGCAGCCAGCGAGAAGCCGCCGCCGATGGATTTGGCCAGACAAACGATGTCCGGCTTGACGCCGAAATATTCGCAGGCTCCGCCGTAGGCCAGTTTCGCGCCGGTTTTTACTTCGTCGAAAATCAGCAGCGCGCCGTTCTTCTTGGTGATTTCACGCAGCGCCTGATGATAGCCGTCGGCAGGCATCAGGATTCCCACGTTCATCATGATCGGCTCGACGATCACCGCTGCGATTTCGCCTGGATATTTGGCGAAGAGGCGCTCGACGCCCGCGATATCGTTGAACTGCGCGATTAAAGTGTTCTGCACCGTTGCTTTGGGAATTCCGGAGCCGCCCGGAACCGCGGTGGGGAAATTCGGGTCGCCGATTTCGCTGGCCTTGGGTTTCAGCGATACCAGCACGGAATCATGCAGCCCGTGATAGCCGCCTTCCATTTTGATGATGCGGTCGCGTCCAGTGGCGGCGCGAGCGAGGCGCACGGCGTGCATGGTACATTCCGTGCCGCTATTGCTGAAGCGCACCATCTCTACCGGAAAGCGCTTGCAGATTTCCTCCGCGAGTTCCCATTCCAAGATCATGCGGCATGCCGAACATCGTGCCGGTGCCTAGCTTTGCTTGCACGGCCTTGACCACCGCTGGATGGCAGTGCCCCGCCATCAACGCGCCAAAGCACAGATTGAAATCGAGATATTCGTTGCCATCAATGTCGTGGATGTGTCCGCCTTTTCCATCGCGAACAAAAATCGGATACGGATCGTAGGCGCGATAATTGCTGGCGACGCCCAGTGGCAAGCGGCCCTCGGCTCTGGTGTGCGCCGCTTTCGAGCGCGGCGTGCGCTTTTCGTATGTGTTTATTTCCTGCTGCAGGCCTTCGTGCATAACTTCCTCCAAATGCTGGTACTGTGGCCGACGCACGGCCCTGAGATTTATCGCTACTGACCTAAACTTTTACGTTCCAGCGGCGGAAAGTGAATCCGCGTTTTTTGAGTTCGCCGAAAAATGGTTTCGGCGGAACTACATTTTCAGGCGCCTGTACGCCCACGCCGGGAATTTCGCCGCGACCTTGCATCACCGCGGCAATCGCGGCAGGAAAACCTGTGTCGCGCGCGACGGCGGAAAATTGCGGCCGGTCGGTGTGATCGGCCCACATTTCCATGGCCGAACCGACGCGGCGCTTGCCGGCGCGGCCAGTGACCACTACGCGCAGAGCTTCCACGTCGAGTGGCGTCTTCGCCGGAGCTTTTTTCTGCAACAGGGCGAGGAGCACGGCTCGCGGCGCCACCTGCGTGCCGTTTACGGCGATCGGTTCACGATCCGTGAAGCCTGTCTCCACCAGAGTGCGCACCAGACCCACCAGCTTCGGGTCGTAATTGATCTTAAAGAATACCTCGCGGACACCTTTCGCGCGAAAGCTTTCGGCCAGCGTGCCCAGCTCGGAATGGATCGAATGTCGCAGCACGATTTTGCCGATCGGCGCGGGAAACGTATCAGTCTCCGGCTCAGAAAGCATTTCCTTTTCGACGTAACGCCCACCGACAAAATGAATCGGCGGCATGGTCAGTTCGTCCAGAATCGTGGCGATCGAAAACGAATAGGCGATGGGGCTGTCGTAGCGCTGCTCGTCTGCTCCCGCGTTGTAAATTTTGATAGCGTCCACGCGATCCAGCGGGTCGGCGAGCGCGCGAGCCATCACGTTGGTGATTCCAGGGGCGCCGCCCATGCCGGGGATGGCCAACTTGCCGATGCGGCGGAAATCGCGGTCGAGGGCAAGCTGCTTTTTCGTCATGTGGTACAGACCGCCCAGGTCCATGTAATTTACGCGAGCCGCCAGAGCCGCGCGCATCACATCCAGATTCCAATTGTATTGCGTGCAATTCACCACCACGTCGCAGCCGTGGAGCAGTTTCGCAAGTTGCGCGGTCGCGCGCACATCCGCGAACGCGCCGCGGGTGATGCTTCGCCCAAATTTCCGCGCTACTTCGTGCGCACGCCCGCGATCGAAATCCGCCACCACGATGCTCTTCACTTCGCGCGCGACGCTAAGGTCGTAGACGACCGCGCGCCCCATCAATCCCGCTCCTAGAACGACTATTTTCATGATCGGGTTCCCGTATACCTGACTTGGCCTGTGAAACCGCTGCTTACGCAAGAAAGCGAGGAGCCTCCAGGCAGGCTCCTCGCCGCAACCAACTTTACCTAGCTGCTAGAAAAACAGCTTCAAACCAAACTGAATCACGCGTGGATCTTCGCGAACTTGGAGAATCTGGCCAAATGTTCCACCGGCAGATGGATAGCCATCGCTGAAGTTCCCGTCCGGGTTTGCGAATTGCGTGTGGTTCCAGGCGTTGTAAAACTCCGCGCGGAACTCGGTGTTGAAACGCTCGTTGATCGCGGTGTTTTTCGCTATCACCAGATCGGTATTGCTGATGGCGGGCCGCAGCAGAGCGCGTGCGGACATGTTGCCGAACGTTCCGGGATTGGGGTCGACGATGTTCGACGAATCGACCAAGACTCCACCATTGGTTTTTGGGTTTACAAAGTTAATTTTTCCGAGCGCCTGTGGCGTGTTGGTGCTCTCAAAATCGAGGCTGGTCATCAGTTCAGTGTCGTTCTGATCCTGGGTTCGTATGGGAAAACCGCTCTGATAGGTGATGATGGCAGATACCTGCCAACCGTTCGCAATCTTCCCTTTCAGACCTTCGTACTTGGGAATGGGAAGCGCCCAGATCGGGCTGAAAACAAAACGATTCTTAGCGCTCAGAAGCGAAAGTCCGCGAGTGGCATTGAAGTTGATCGGGTTGAGCAAATTTTCAAACGACGCGCCTTGATCGATCGCCTTGCTGAAGGTGTAGGACGCCTGGAATCCCAGGCCGCGATCGAAATTGCGCTCAACCGAGATCTGCAGACCGTTGTAGTTGGAGTTAGCGATCGTGCCTTCCGCGAAAATATTGCTAAACACCGGAACACCGTCGGGCGGGCAGGAGGTATTGCCGGCCGCTGCAGAGCCAAGAAGAGGTAGGCAATTCGGCGAGGAGTACTTGCGAGTGCCCACCAGATTGATGCCGTCGCTGCCGGCTGGAATCACGCTCGATACGTTGGTGCCGCCGGGAATGCAGGTGGGACCGGCCGCTCCGTTGTACGGCAGGTACAGGCCGGTACAACCCGAGTAGCCTGCCAATCCGGGCTGGGCGGTGAATGTCGGAATGGTGGTGCCCGCTGGAATGAAATATTGGGTATCGGAGCCAAACGGACCGCAGGTGTTGGGGCCCATGATGTTATTGAGTTCAAGGCAGGTTTCGGGAGAGCCGTAGTTCAGGTCGTGCGAAGCGAGCAGATGGTGCGCCTGGGTGCCGACGTAAGAGATGCGAAAGATCATCGATTTCGAGAGCTGGCGCTCGATCGTGAGGTTGTACTGCTCGGCGTATTGCGTCTTCAGGTGCGGATCGAACTCGCCGTACAGAAGCATCGGCCGGAACGACGCCCAGTCCACGCAGCCCTTAGGGCCTGCGGGATCTCGGGGCACGGGGTGTTGGGAGTCTGAACGATCACACCCTGAAAGGGGTTAGGCGAGTATGGGCCGACAGCAGGGTCACTCGACTGCGGGAGAAACGGCAGGTTAAAGTTGGGAGCGTTCAGAGAGGCGCTGCCACCGAACGGTGGCTCGGCGCTGAATTGTTCGAGAACCAGCTGTTCCATCGGATTGTAGAAGAGGCCGAAGCCGGCACGGATGCTGGTGTTCCCGGGACCACCGAACAGCTTGCCGAGAAAACCTTCGGTGTTGTTTGGGCTCCAGGCAAGCCCGATTCGAGGAGCGAAAGCCTTGTAGTCTGTGGACGTGAGGCCGTTTGGGACGCCCTTATCGCCGGGGAAAACCAAGCCGGTGGGAAACGTGGAGTTCTGGGCGCTGGTGGGGCCGCAATCTCCCGGATTGTAAACGGACTCCGAGCCTGCGGTGTAAATCCAGCAAGGATACTGAGTGGTGATCTGGCCGGGCCGGAAGGTTTGCAGCCGGTTTTGCGTGTCGTAGAACGGCGTGTTGAGCTCCCAGCGCAAGCCGTAGTTCAGTGTCAGGTTGGACTTAATCTTCCAGCTATCCTGCGCGAACGTGTAAAACGCCGTATTGCGATCGTACTCACCCTGCGCTGCCCCCTGCACATAAGTACTGGGAACTCCCAGAAAGTAGTCGGCGTAGCCGTTGCCGTAGCCAATGTCGTTCGATCCGCTCGTGCCCGGACTGGCAATGAAGGTGAATTCGCCGTTCACATTGAAATACAGAAATTGATTGAACTGATGGCGGCTCACGTCCACGCCGAATTTCATGGTATGCGCGCCATGTGTCTTGGTGAAGTTATCGGTCCACTGGAACGAGTTTCCTAGTCTGAGGAAGTTCGCCTTCCCAGTTATTGCCGATCTGAAAGCCACCGCTGACGCCGATGAAGGACAGGCCGACGTGACCTGGGAGGTCGGTGGTAATGCCCTGCAGGACATTTCCAGGGGCAGTAAAGCAATTCGTAGTAGGAACCGCGCTGCCGCAGGAGTCTTGCACGCTGTTGAGTGTGTTGACGGGGTGGTTGAGATTACCTTGGCCTTCGCGGAAATAGCCGAAGTGGAATTCATTGACTGCCGTGGCGCCCAAAGTCCAGGTATGAGTGATGTTCCACTGCTGAGCGCGAGTGGATGAGATGCCGGCAAACCCGGGCAGGTTGGTGCCGGCCCCCTGAAAGCTGGCGAACGGTTCGGTGCGGGACTCTGATTGTCAAAATAGTATATGGGAAGTTGCTGATTGGCCGTGAGCTTCTGATCAACGCGCGCGGTAAATTGGTTAACGTAATCGGGCCGGCTGGGAATCGTCGTCAGAGCTGCCGGTGCCGAACGGGGCGACGTACTTGTTGTAGACGGCCAGCGCCGTGGGATCAAAGCATTGGATCGGAACTTGTCCTCCGGGAAAGATGGATGCCGTATAACGTGCCGGCCGCGATTGGCGCACCGCCCGCTGCCGTGCAGCCCGGCAGGCGATCGTGCCGCCGGTGAGCGAACGTCTGGGTGGCGAACGCACTCGAAAATGGAATGCGGGCCGCCGGAAAGCCGCCGCCCGGAGAAATCGCCGGCTGCTTCATCAGCCGTAGGAAGATTGCACCGTGCCGGAAGAGATGCCCTTGATTTGGCGATTGCCCTCGTACGAACCAAAGAAAAACGTTTTGTCTTTCTTGATCGGGCCACCGAACGTCGCGCCGAATTGATTTTGGTGGTAAGCCGCCACGGTCGCATCGAAATAGCCGCGGGTATTGAGCGCATCGTTGTTGCGGAAGAACTCGTAGACATCGCCGTGGAACTGGTTGGTGCCGGACTTCGTGACGACGTTGACCACCGAACCGGAATTGCGACCATATTCCGCGTCAAACGTATTCGTGAGTACGCGAAATTCCTCGATCGCATCAGGCGAAGGCTGAATCGCAGGCCCGTTGACGAACAGATCGTTGGCATCTCCGCCGTTCACCATGTAATTGTTGGCACGACCTCGGCCGCCGTTCACCGACACGACGCCCGGGTTGCTGCTGCCGTAGAAAAGGTCAGCACCAAGCTGCGACTGCACGCCGGGTTGCAGCTGCAGGAGCTGGTAGGTGTTGCGGGTGCTGAGCGGAAGTTCGCGGATGGATTGATCGGTCATCACCGCGCCGAGCTGCGTGCTGGTGGTTTCCACTTGCACAGCGTTCGCCTCGACGGTTACGGTGTCGTTTGCTGTGCCAATCTGCAAAGTGACGGTGATGAAATTGACGTGGCCGATGGACACCACGATGTTTTTAGTGACGAACTTCTTGAAACCCTGAGCGTCCGCGGCCAGATCATAGTTTCCGATGGTCAGTTCCGGAATATCGAATGCACCCGTCTTTGTCGGAAGTGACGGAGCGCGTGGTAGTCGGTGCCTGCTAGCGTCACGCTGACCGTGGCGCCCGGCACCACCGCGCCCGACGGATCGTTTACGATGCCGCGAATCGCACCTTTCGTCTGCGCCCCCGCTGCACCGCAACCGAGCAGCCCCACCAACACCAATAGGTACACCCCGAACCGGCCCGTCGTTTTCATCGCCGCTCCTTTGAAAAAAGCTGGCGCCACCCCCCGCCCGCAGGCGCCTCACTTTGAGTTTTTCGGTTGCAGCTTGCGAAAAAACCTTACTATAATCCGCGAACGTTAGAAGAAGGTCAGCGGGTTGTCAAGGGGAAACTGGTTTGACGAGCCATCGGACGCGCTCAGCAAACACTGCGCGCACGCAGGACTTGCTGCGCATCAGCGACGTTGCGCGCAGCGTCGGCGTTTCTCCGTCCATCTTGCGCACCTGGGAAAATCTGGGCCTGGTGGCGCCGCAGAGAACTCGCAGCCACTACCGTCTGTACACGCAAGCGGACGTGCGCATTCTGAAACGCGCGCAATATCTGCGTCGCGTGCGCGGACTGAACGCTCCAGCAATCGTCCATTTGCTGAAACGCGAGGGTGTGCTGCCTCCCGCGGGACTGCGACCCAAGGCTGACCCGATGGGGCCGCGTCTACGGCGCATGCGTTTGCGGAAAGGCTATTCCCTTTCCAAGGTTGCGCGCGCCACGGGCGTATCCGTAGGGATTTCTCAGCGCACTCGAGCGCGCGCAGATGACGGCGTCGGTGGCGACTTTGCGGCGCATCGCGCGTTTCTACAGAATGAATATTCTCGCGCTCTTTGATCCTTCCAACGCCAACCCCGGCCGCGTGCGTCCCGCGGACCGTAAAGTGCTCGATGCCGGTCCCGGCGTGCGCATGGAATTGCTCGCCTGGGGCAATACGTTGATGGAGCCGCACCTGTTCCGTATCGCTCCGTCCTCCGGCAGCGGCGAATCCTATGCCCACGACGGCGAAGAATTCCTATACATTCTGAAGGGTGCGCTGGAAATCTCGCTGGCGAATGGCGAACGGCAACTCTTGCAGGAAGGCGACAGTTTCTATTTTGAAAGCAACAACGCGCATCGCTGGAAGAATCCGGGCAAGAAGGAAACGCTGGTTCTGTGGATCAATACACCGCCGACATTTTGAGCGCGGCGGTGCGCAGAAAGGCGACACATTTGAATTCGATTGGTGGCAGCGTCGCAGTTCCATTCAATTACGGCGCAGCAACGGGAGCGCACAAGTGAATCACCATAAACGCATGGGAGCCATTCTGTCGCTCGCTGCAGTTGCGACGGCCATCGTGCTAACAGCCGTCGGCTGCGGTAAGCAGACGCCCTCGCTTAGCCTGCTGGTGTGGGAAGGCTACGCTGATCCCTCGTATGTGCGCGCCTTCGAGGAATCTCATCACTGCAAGATCAGCGCGTCGTACATGGGGTCGAGCGATGAACTGGTGGCCAAACTTCGCGGCGGCAGCGCCAGCAATTACGATGTGATCTCGCCTTCGAGTGACGTCGCAACGATGATCGCGTCTTCGGGGCTTGCCGCTCCGCTGGATCTTTCCAAGTTGCCCGCCTACCCGCAGTTGTCGGAGCGTCTGCGCAACATGCCGCTCGTTCGAGTGAATGGTAATGTCTACGGCGTGCCGTTCACATGGGGACCAAATCCCCTGCTCTACGACACGACGTATTTTGCGAAGGCGCCGGATAGCTGGACGGTGCTGTGGGATCCGAAGCTCAAAGGTAAAATTTCCGCGTGGGATGAGCTTTCGACGATGTACATGGCCGCACAGGTGCTGGGATATGACAAGCCCGATCCCGACCATATTTATAATCTCAGCGACGCAGAACTCGATAACGTGCGCAAAAAGCTGATCGAATTAAAACCCAATATTCGCAAGTTCTGGTCCACGGGCGGCGAGCTGACGAATCTTTTTGAGAACCACGAAATTGTCGCGGCGATGGGCTGGCCGCTTACGACCAACCAGCTTCGCAAAGCCGGATTTCCCATCGGCGAAACGATTCCGAAGGAAAACACTACCGGATGGATTGACCATTTGATGATCACCACGGCCAGCGAGCACAAAGATCTCGCCACCGAATTCCTGGAATACATGATCGAAGCGAAAACGCAGAAAGCGGTGACCGACGTCACCGGTTACGACCCTGCCAATCCGCACGCAGCGGAGTTCATGTCTGACGAGCAGAAAAAATCGCTGCACCTGGACGACGTGGACCAGTACATGACCCGCATCTATTTCTGGCAGAACGTTCCGCGGCGCGACAAGTACAACGAAATCTGGAACGAAATAAAGGCGGCGCAGTGAGCAAGGCCGCTGCATACGATGCGCCGGTGAGTCCTTTGCCGACGAACGCTGCGATACTTTCCATCCGGCAGGTAATCAAACGCTTCGGCAAGCGTCCAGTGCTGCGCGGAATCACTCTCGACGTTGCCGGCGGAGAATTTCTCACGATCCTGGGAGAAAGCGGCTCCGGCAAGACTACGTTGCTGCGCCTGATCGCTGGCTTCGAAGCGATGGATAGCGGCGAAATCTGGATGGGCGCGGAGCGTCTGGACCACATTCCCGCGCATCGCCGCCAGGTGAACACCGTTTTCCAAAGCTACGCGATCTTTCCCCACCTTTCGGTCTTCGAGAACGTGGCCTACGGCCTGCGCGCAAAAAATATCGACAAATCGGAAATTCCGCGGCGTGTGACGCAAGCGCTCGCCATGGTGAAGATGGGCGAATTCGCGCAGGCCGCTCCGGCAAAGCTCAGCGGCGGCCAGCAACAACGGGTGGCGCTGGCGCGCGCTCTGGTGAACCGCCCGCGCGTGCTGCTGCTCGATGAACCGCTTTCGGCACTGGACGCCAATCTGCGACGCCAGATGCAAGGCGAGCTGAAATCGCTGCAGCGAGAAGTAGGCATAACGTTTATTTTTGTTACGCACGACCAGGAAGAAGCCATGGCGCTTTCCGATCGCGTCGCTTTACTGCGCGCAGGATTGCTGGAACAAGTTGCTCCGCCGCGCGAGATTTATGGAGGACCTGCGACCGCGTACGCTGCGCAGTTCATCGGCCAGACCAATCTGTTGCGCGCAGAGGTGACAGATGGAATCGCCAGCGCCGGGGCCATCGTGTGGCGCACGTTCGGCGCGCCTGGACCTGCAACCTACTCGCTGCGCCCGGAATGCATTCGGCTGGTGGAAGCGTCCGGCGCGATTCCGCCCGCGGACGTAACTGTCGCGCGCTTCCGCGGACGCGTGCGCAACCAGTCGTTCGGCGGGGCGATGGACTTGATTGAAATTGATTGCGGCGATTCTCGCGTGATCCGCGCGCGCATCGCCAATCCCGGCATCGTCAGCGGAGAGCGCGAATTTGAGTTCGCCGCGAACGATGCAGTCCGCGTGCGCGAGGGAGAGACCGACTAGCCGTGTACTCGCGTGCGTACAAAGCCGCCGTGACGATTCCTCCACTCCTGTGGGTCACCGTTTTTCTTCTGGTGCCCTATGTGATTCTGTTCTGCTATAGCTTTTGGTCGGTCTCCCCGGCACAAGTGATCCTGCACAATTGGAACTTGCAAAATTATCTGCAGCTAGTGCGTAACCCGATTTACCTGCAGGTGCTTTTCCGCTCGATGCGCATCGCCGCTTCCGTCACCTTCTGCGCGCTGTTGCTGGGCTATCCCCTGGCCTACTACCTGTCGTTTCATGCGGCGAAGCGTAAGGAACTGCTCTATCAACTGGTGATCATCCCGCTATGGGCGAGCTACCTGGTGCGCGGGTACGCCTGGAAGACGATTCTGGGCAGCGACGGCGTCCTGAATGGATTTCTGCAATATCTGCACATCACACACCGCCCGGTGGAGTTTTTTCTCTACAGCCCGTTCGCGGTCATTATTACTTTGACGCACATTTACACGCCGTTCACTCTGCTGCCGATTTACGCCTCGCTCGAGCACATCCCGCGAAATCTGGTGGAGGCCTCGCACGACCTGGGGGCTTCACCGTGGTCCACATTTCGCCGCGTGATTTTGCCGCTCTCGCTTCCGGGGGTGCTCGCCGGAGCAACATTTGCATTCGTCTTAACGTTGGGAGATTTTCTGGCGCCGCTGCTGGTCGGGGGCCCCAGCGGGATCATGATTTCCAACGTGGTGGTGAGCTTGTTCGGCGCCGCCTATAACTGGCCGTTAGGCGCCGCGATTTCCTTCTGCATGATGCTGCTGGTGGTCACGTTGCTGTTCATCACCGAGCGCCTGGAGAAAAAGCTGGTGATTTCTTGAACGGCGGATTTCAGTCTCGCCGCGCGCCGTTGCTGAGCGCCTACGCATTTCTGGTGTATGCGTTTCTTTATTTTCCGATCATTGTTCTCGTCGTTTATTCCTTCAACGGCTCCGGCGTGGGCGGTTTTCCTCCCGCAAATTGGACGTTCGACTGGTATCGCCAACTCTTTTCGGACGGCGCGCTTTGGGATGCGGTCCTTAATAGCGTGATCGTGGCCGCGATCGCCGTGGCGATTGCGTTGGGGCTGGGATTGCCGGCCGCACTTGCGCTGGACCGCGCGGAGTTTCCAGGCAAGGCGCTCTTTCGCCGTTTAGTTCTGCTGCCCTTAATTCTTCCGGGAATTATTACGGGCCTGTCGCTGCTGATGCTGTTCGCAGCTGTGCCCATGAAACTCAGCCTGAAAACCATTACCTTGGGCCACGGCACCGCGCTTATCTCCGTAGCCACCACGGAAATTTTCGCGGGATTGCAGAAGCTGGAGCGCGCGCAGGAAGAGGCTTCGCTCGATCTCGGCGCGAATCAATGGAGGACGTTCTGGCTGGTAACCGTGCCCAACCTGCGTGTGTCCTTAATTGCCGCGGGCTTGCTGATTTTCACGCTTTCTCTGGACGAAATTGCCGTCAGCTTTTTCTTGATCGGGCGCGAAAATACGCTGCCGCTGGAAATCTGGTCGCGCCTGCGCCGCGGCATCACGCCGGAGATCAACGCCATCTCCACGCTGATTCTGGCTTTTTCCATCGGGATGATTTTGTTGTGGTATCGCCTGAGGACTCGTTTGCAAAGCGCGCAGGAGTCCGCCGCGCCATTGATTCCCGCTTCGATCGAAGGAGAAACCGCATGACCGAAACGCGCAGGGATTTTTTGAAATTTGTCGTGGCCGGGTCGGTCTCCGCGGGATGTCCCGTAAATCTTTCGCTGCTGCATGCGGAAACCGGGCCCAAGCCGCAGCTCGATGGCGACCATTTCGCAATTTGCCACGAAGTGCGCGACGGCCAGCGGTTCGATAAGCCGGCGGTATCGGCCCATCATGACCTGGTGATCGTTGGAGGCGGCGTCAGCGGCCTGAGCGCTGCCTATTTCCTGCGCGGCCGCGATTTTCTGCTGCTGGAAAAAGAACCGCACTGGGGCGGCAACGCTTACCTGGAGGAGTATCAAGGCCAGGCGTTCGCCACCGGGTCCGCGTTCGACGAAAAGGACACAGCCAGCGAACAACTCGCCCGCGAAATAGGTCTGGTCGAATTGCCCATCAATTCCCCGGATCCCACGATCGTCGCAGGAAAGTGGGTGCCGAGCAGCTGGCGCGACGGCCTCGACAAGCTCCCCTACTCCGACGCCGTGCGCGACAGCTTCAAAAAATTCCGCGCCGAAATCAAAGCGCTCAACCCCGATAAGAACGTGCAGCAGCTCGACGCCGTGCCGCTTTCGAACTATCTAAAAGGCTACGCGCCCGAAATCAAGAAGTGGTGGGATGCCTACGGCTTATCCAATTGGGGAGCGGTTTCCGACGACACCTCCGCTTTCGTCGGCGCCAGCGACATGCAAGATCTGACCGCCGACGAAGACGTTCGCAGAACTTTGCCGGGTGGCAATGGAGCTCTCTCGCGCCAACTGGCAGCGACGCTGCAACCGAAGTACGGCGCACAAATGATCGGCGACGCAACGATCGTCTCGGTGGACCCGCAGAAAACCGGCGTGAACATCACATTCGTACAAGAAGGCCAGCTGCGCACCGTCGCTGCGAAGTACGTGATCATGGCCACGCCGAAATTCATCACCGCTCGATTGATTTCATCGCTGCCCGACGCGCAGCATGAAGCCATGATGTCTTTCCGCTATTGCCCCTACACCGTCATCAACATGATTTTCGACAAGCCGGTCTACAATCGCGCCTACGACACCTGGTGCCCCGGCAACACCTTCACCGATTTTATCGTCGCGGACTGGGTGCTACAGAAACAGCCGGGCTACGTGCAGAAAAATAATATTCTATCTTTCTACACGCCGATTTCAGAATTGCATCGCGATCGACTGCTTACCGTGGACGGCTGCCAGAGAATCGCGGAGCACGTGCTGCAGGATTTTCAGAAGCTTCAGCCCGAATTCAGCGCGGCCGAACCGATCGAGGTCCGCATGTATCGACGCGGCCATCCCATGTATCTCCCCGCGCCGGGAATTTTCACCAAGGTTATTCCTGTGGCGAATCAACCATTCGGCCGCATCGCTTTCGCCAATACCGATTCAGTCGGACCCGTTTCCGATATTTCCGGTGCGGTGGAAGCCGCACATCACGCGGTCGAGTGGGTGGAGAGGCAAATGGCCGCGGCGCCTGCGGCCGCCGCAACAAAATCTGCCGCAGCCACACCGAAGTAATTCCGAAAATCCATCCCGCAAAAATAAAAAAGGCATCCGGGGAGAGAGCCGGATGCCTTTTTTGAAATCTTCCCCGCCAGAGAAAGATTTCGTGGTGACGACAGCAAACCTGCTTACAACTTGCCTGCCAAATTCATATTGTGCACGCCCGAGAAAATGGATAAGCCCGCGCTCATCGTCTGCGGCATCCACCACAAGCGGCGCACGATCGGATACTCGCTGCGCTGCATGTGCCGCGCCATCAGGTCGAAGAGCACCGGAGCCACCTGGGTGGCCACGTAGATCGCCGGAGAACCTGCGAATGGCCGCAGCATCGGATTGTCTTCCACAGCACCGCGACTCACCGCCTGGCGCGTGGAATACGCGTCGAACGCTGCGGCGCCATGCTGCACAATCGCCAGAGCCAGCCAGGCGCGTCGCGACGGCAGCGCGAGCGCCTCTTTGACTGAATTCTCTTTAGCGGCCGGCTCTGCAACGCGAACCGTGGAAAACGATTGCGCGTCCCCGGAGGTTTCGAACGCCACTGTCTTCAGCGTACCGGGAAACTGGCTTTTGGAGTCGGCATTTACCAGGTGCACTTCTTCCAAGTTCAGGCGGCTCGAAGACGATTCCGTGGTCGCAGTGACGTAGTCGTCCTCTACGGACGGATTGAAATTCAAAGGGGAGTTCTCCTTAAAAGAGGTGGCTGCGACCGCCATGGTCACTGGCGCTTGCACGCCAATTGGTTGCGTGGGTGGTGCAATGGTGTGGAACTGAAGCAGCAGCGCGGCTACGGCCAATACCATGGAAGGGGTCTCCTGAAATCGCCTAGCGCAGCTCAAGAGTGCACGGAGGCGACCAACCCTACCAACTCGCTTATCCTCCCTATTTGCAGCACTTTGCGTAAAATGTGACGAAGGTTGGCCGTGAATCGGTGGCCGTGAAAAGGAAATCCGTTTCCGTTGACCAGTACTCCCGTTACCCTCCTAACTCCCTGAATTGCTTAAGCCTACGGACGCCCTGTTCGCAGGGCTTTCGCTTTCGCCGCCGCGCAATGCTGCCGATTTCGCGGTAGAATCCGCCGATTGATTCGCTTTTTTTTGGTCGGGGAGGGAGCATGAAACGACTCGTAGTCCTGGCTGCAGTCTTGGCTTTTTGCGCGTGCACGTGGGCCGGCGATCCGCCGGTTACCTACGTTCTTGCCGGCAAGCTGCTCGACGTGCGTTCCGGAAAAATTTTGACAGACCAGGTCATCGTCATTCGCGGTGACAAAATCGAGCGGGTGGCAAGCGCCGCACAGGTGCAAATTCCCGCGGGCGCGAGCGTTGTGGATCTTTCGCGCGCGACGGTGCTTCCCGGCCTGATTGATGCGCACACGCACCTCTTCCTCACCGGTGAAGACAATGGCCGCTACGATGAACAGTTGCTGAAGGAATCCTGGCAATATCGCACGATCGAAGCCGTCGTCAACGCCAAGCGCGATCTGGATGCCGGTTTCACTGCCATGCGCGACGTGGAAACCGAAGGCGCGATGTACAGCGATGTGGACGTGCGCAACGCGATCAACCGCGGCTTGATTCCCGGCCCGCGCCTGCAAGTCGCTACGCGGGCAATTTCCACCACCGGCGGCTATCCGCTGGAAGGCTATTCCCCGGAAGTCACCGTGCCATCGGGTGCGCAAATTGTGGACAGCCCGGAAGAAGCCCGCAAGGCAGTACGCGAGCAAATAAAATACGGAGCGGACCTCATCAAGATTTATGGAACGCACAAATTTCATTTCACACCCGATGGAAAAATGGTCAGTGTTCCGACGTTCACGCTGGAGGAAGTCACGGCGATCGTGAACGAAGCGCACAGTGAAGGTAGAAAAGTGGCGTGCCACGCCTACGGCGGCGCGGGCTTGAAAAATTGCCTGGATGGCGGAGTGGATTCCATCGAGCACGGTTTGGACCTGGATGACGGGGCCGTCGCGGAAATGGCCACCAAGGGAATCTGGCTCGTGCCCACTCTGTACGTTTACGAAGGCGCCACCCGCACGGAAGACAATGCTGCCAGTGGCGGAAAAGTCAGCCGCGCGAGTCTCCACGAGCCGAGCTTCCAGAAAGCGATGGCGGCGGGAGTGAAAATTGCATTCGGCACGGACGTCGGTCCGTTCCCGCACGGCACGCAGGCCGCGGAGTTCGAGCTCATGACAAAGTTTGGAATGTCACCGCTTGCTGCGATACAGTGTGCCACGGTGCGAGCGGCGGAATTAATGGGCTGGTCCGATCAAGTAGGCGCGATCTCGCCGGGAAATTTCGCGGACATCATCGCGGTGGAAGGAAATCCGCTGGAGGACATCAAGCAGCTGGAACAGGTGAAATTCGTGATGAAGGGCGGTGTGGTAGTGCGTAACGATCTCGCGAAATAACGAAATCTTTGCCCGCTTTTCCGCCGGGCGACGAGCTAGAAAGCTGCGAGGCTCGCCCGCGCTGCGGCGATCGTGCGGTCAATATCCGCGTCCGTATGCGCAGCAGAAACGAATAGCGCCTCGTATTGCGAAGGCGGCAGAAAAATTCCGCGCTCCAGCATTTCCTGGAAAAACTTCGCAAAGCGCGCTGTGTCGGATTTCTTCGCGTCGTCGTAATTACGCACCGGCTGCTCGCAGAAAAATAGTGTCAGCAACGAACCCGCCACGTTCACTTGACCCGCACAGCCCGCTTCCCGCAGCGCCGCGCGCAATCCTTCAGCCAGCCGGTTCGTCTTGCGATTCACGCCTTCGTAAAATCCCGGCGCTTCCAGTTTTGGCAACGTGGCCAGCCCCGCGCGCATCGCCAGCGGATTGCCCGAAAGCGTGCCGGCCTGATAGACCGGCCCCAGAGGCGCCACGCGTTCCATGATGTGCCGCTTACCTCCGTAGGCCGCCACCGGCAAACCGCCGCCAATAATTTTCCCCATCACCGTGAGATCAGGATCAATTCCATACACGGCTTGCGCCCCGCCATAGGCCATGCGGAATCCGGTAATCACCTCGTCGAAAATCAGCAGCGCGCCTTCCCTCTGCGAGATTTCGCGCAACCCTTCCAGAAATCCCACCGCCGGCGCCACCACTCCCATATTCGCGGCCACCGGTTCCACGATAATTGCAGCGATCTTCCCGGTGTGCTGGCGAAAAAGTTTTTCGACTCCTGGCAGATCGTTGTAAGGCGTGTTCAGCGTCAACCGCGCAAACGCTTCCGGCACTCCCGGACACGCGGCAATTCCCAGCGTGGCCAGGCCCGAGCCCGCTTCGGAAAGAAATCCGTCCGAGTGCCCGTGGTAGCAGCCCTCGAACTTGATCACCATGTCGCGCTCCGTAAATGCGCGCGCCAGGCGTACCGCGGACATCGCCGCTTCCGTGCCGGAGCTTACGAAGCGCACCATTTCCACCGACGGAACCGCACGCGTGATCTTTTCGCCCAGCTCGATTTCCAGCGGCGACGTCATTCCGTAGCTGGTCCCACGCCCCGCCTGGTCGGAAACAGCCGCCACCACGTCCGGATGCGCGTGCCCCAAAATGAGCGCGCCCCATGAACAGACGTAGTCCAGATATTCGCGGCCATCCACATCGTAGAGTTTCGTGCCGGCGGCATGGTCAATCACCAGCGGAGTGCCGCCCACGGCGCGAAACGCGCGTACTGGGCTGTCTACGCCGCCCACCAGTGTTTTCTTGCCGCGCTCGAAGAGTTCGGTGGAACGCGGGCGAGTTGTTGCCGCCGCTCCGCTTGTTTTTTCCTTCGCGCTTTTTACGGTCTCGCTCGACATGTCTTCCCGTGAAACCCCTGATGCATGATCAACTCAACAATTCTTCAGCCATCGCGCTGCATCCTTCGCGTGATAGGTCAAAATAATATCCGCGCCCGCGCGCTGAATCCCCGTAAGGATCTCCAGCACCACGCGCTTTTCATCAATCCAGCCGTTGCGCGCTGCTGCTTTCACCATCGAATATTCCCCGCTGACGTTATACGCGCCGACTGGCACATCGAAACGTTCGCGCACCCGTTGTACCACATCCAGATACGGCAGCGCCGGCTTCACCATGATGATGTCCGCGCCTTCCTCCAGATCCAGCGCCACCTCGCGCAGCGCTTCGCGCGCGTTGGCCGGATCCATCTGGTAGCTGCGACGGTCGCCAGACTGCGGCGAAGATTGCGCGGCCTCGCGAAACGGCCCATAAAAACTGGAACAATATTTCGCCGCGTAGGAAAGTATCGCCACATCTTCGAAATTGTTTTCATCCAACCGCCGCCGGATCGCCGCCACGCGGCCGTCCATCATGTCCGAAGGCGCCACCAGATCCGCTCCTGCGCGCGCGTGCGAAAGCGCCGCATCCGCCAGCAGCACCAGACTGGGATCGTTCAGCACTTCGCCGTCTTTCATCACGCCGCAATGGCCGTGGCTGGTGTATTCGCACAGGCAGACATCGGCAATCACCAGCAAATTCAACTTCGCCCGGCGAATCGCTTCAATCGAACGCTGCACCGCGCCGTGCGCATCAGCGGCTTCGGTGCCCAATTCGTCCTTATGCTCCGGCAGGCCAAATAAAATGACGGCGGGAATTCCCAGGCCAGCCACCTCGCGACATTCTTCCACAATCTGATCCACGGATTGCTGGTAAATGCCCGGCATCGAAGTTACTTCCTTGCGCACGTTCGTTCCGGGACAAGCGAACATCGGATACACCAACCCGCTCGCGCTCAGCCGCGTCTCGCGCACGAACCCGCGCAAGGCCTCGTTGCGCCGCAATCGTCGCGGCCGATGGATTGGAAATGTCATACGTTTCCCGTGGCCGGTTTCTGCCGCTGGTAATATTTGGCGATGGCGTCCGCCAGGCCGGCCGCCGACGCATCGTTCGCTTCAATCGAGACGCGCACTCCTGCTTCGCGCAACGCACGCGTGGTGGTGGACCCGATCGTCGCGAATTGTACGCGCTCGGATAGCGCGGCCAATTCCGTAGCCGGCACGAACGTCACCAGATTCTGATAGGCCGAAGGGCTGGCGAATACGATCGCGGCAATTTCCGCCTTGCGCAGCGCGCCTAGAATTTCCGGATCCAGAGACGCCGGCCGCAGCGTGCGATACGCCACCACTTCCGTCACCTGCGCTCCAGCCTCGCGCAGGGCATCGGGCAGGCGATCATCCACGCGATCGCTGCGCGGCAATAGCACCCGCTTTCCAGCCATCTGGTCGCGCAACTCCGCGGCCAGCGATTCTCCAGTCTGGGTTTGGGCCACGAAATCCACGCGCAAATCCAGATTCCGCGCGGACTGCGCCGTGGCCACTCCCACAGCCGCGATCAACGGCTTCGGCGATTGCGCGGGACGTACGGGCGTCAACTCACAAGCGCGCTGGAAGACA
This sequence comes from uncultured Acidobacteriota bacterium, assembly GCA_963742475.1. Taxonomy (GTDB): domain Bacteria; phylum Acidobacteriota; class Terriglobia; order Acidiferrales; family UBA7541; genus Palsa-295. Next base: position 509,164 of record CAVULY010000004.1, read on the forward strand.
AAGCGCACCGCGTTCTGGCTGGTGAAAAGAATCCAGTCGAAGTCCTTCTTGTTTTTCATCGCAGCATCGAGCGCGCTGGAATCTACTGGCGGCGCAAAACTCACCGTGGGCATCAGCAGCACTTCCGCGCCAAGATTTTCCAGCGCGTCTGCGAGTTCCGGCGCTTGCTCCGGCGCGCGCGTCACCAGGATGCGCTTGCCAGCGAGGGGTTCGCCCGCTTTCTTTTCACTGCTCGATGATTTCTCAGGCTTGTCCAACGGATCTTCCCACCATTCGCAGCAGCCGATCGGCGCCGGCCGCCAGCAGTTCCACCGCTACCGCTCGTCCCAGATTCTCCGCATCCGCTGCGGAGTTGCAAACTTTTTCCGCGCGCCGGCGGATGGATTGCGCGCCATCCTCGGACAGCACGCAGGCGTCCAGCACCATCCTGTCGCGTTCCATGCGCGCCCAAGCGCCCAGCGGCAAACGGCAGCCGCCCTGCACTTCGGCGAGCAGCGCACGCTCCGCCTTCACCGCACGCATCGTATCCTGATTCATCAGCAAGTCCAAAATCTTGAACTCCTCGCGGCGCGGCTCGCAAAATTCCACGCCCAGCGCGCCCTGCCCGATCGCCGGCAGCATTACCTCCGGCGAGAGCACCTCCGTGATTCGCGACGACAGTCCCAGGCGATCAACTCCGGCCTTCGCCAATACGATCGCGTCATATTCGCCCGCGGCAACTTTACGCAGGCGCGTATCCACATTACCGCGCAGCTCCGCAATCTGAAAATCCGGCCGGAACGCGCGCAACTGCGACGCACGGCGCAAACTGCTGGTCCCGATGCGCGCGTCCGTGCGGCAGTTGCGCGAGCTTCTCGCCACGAAAGGAAACTAGTGCGTCGCGCGGATCTTCGCGCTTGAAAACCGTGGCGATCCGGCAAACGTCCGAAAACTCCGTCGGCACGTCCTTCATGCTGTGCACGGCCAGGTCCGCTCGCCCATCCAGCAACGAGTCCTCGAGTTCCTTCGTAAAAATGCCAATCACGCCGATTTGCTGCGCGGGCACTGCTACGTTCTGATCGCCAGACGTCTTGATCACCACAATCTCGGCGTCGAGGCCGCAAGTGTTCTGCAGCGCTTCGCGAAAATGATTGGCCTGCCACAGCGCCAGCGCGCTGCCGCGCGTTCCAATGCGCAGCGGCTTCACTTTTTCCGATCCTCGAGGCCAAACAAATGCCGGATGGCCTCCAATCCCGCCAGCCGCCCGCGCATCCCGCGCCCGTGTTGCAGTTTTTGCTGCGGCTCTTCCAGCAGGCGCTCGATCAATTCCTCGGTGATGCGCGCGATGCGGTCGCGCTCCTGCGGAGATACGTCGTCCATTTCCTTCAGCTTCTCGCGAATGATCATTTCGCGGTGCAAGTGGAACTGCTCGCGCAGGTCGCTGACGATGGACCCAGCCTCCAGCGCGCCGCGCCACGCTTCGAATTTATCAATGTGCTCGGCGATGATCGCTTCGGCGCGCGGAATCTCCGATTCGCGCGCTTTTTTGTTCTGTTCGACGATCTCGCCCAGATCATCAATATTGTAGAGATACAAATTGTAAAGTCCCGCCGCGGATTCCGCCACGTTGCGCGGCACTCCCAAGTCCACCACAAATACGGGCTTCCCCGACCGCGCCGCGATCGCGCGTTCCAATAGTTCGCGCGTCAAAATAGGTCCCGTCGCGCTCACCGACGTGACGATGATGTCCGGAACTCCCAGCACCGCTTCAAGCGATTCCCACGCCACGGCCTCGCCGCCCACACGCTGCGCCAGCTCCGCCGCGCGATCGAACGAGCGATTGATCACGCGCAAATTACCAATGCCGCGATTGCGCATGTGCTCGACGACTTGCTCCGCCACCGCGCCTGCGCCCAGAATCAGCGCCGAATGTCCTTTCAAATTTCCAAACACTCGTTCGGCGAGTTTCACGCCCGCCAGCGCCACGGACATGGGCCGCGCGCCCACTTCCGTCTCGCTGCGCACGCGCTTGCCCACTTCCAGCGCGCCCTGAAAAATTCGGTTCAGCACTGGCCCCGTGGCGCCGTGGTCGAGCGCCTGGTTGTAAGCAGTCCGCAGCTGGCCCAGGATTTCGGCTTCGCCGAGCAGCATGGAATCCAGGCCAGCAGCGACGCGAAACAAATGGCGCACGGCATCCGGCCCCGCCCAGCGGTAAAAACGACCCTTCAATTCGTGGTGCGGAATCTTGTGAAAGGAGGTGAAATATTCTTCCATGGCTTCGGCGGTGGACGGCGCGAAATCCCCAGGCACGCCATACAGTTCGCTGCGATTGCAGGTAGAAACCACCACGGCCTCTTCCAGGATTCCGCGTTCCTTCAGCTCGTCCGCGGCCTGCAAAGCTTGCTGCGAAGTGAAAACAATCCGCTCGCGCAACTCCACCGGCGCGGTGCGATGATTGCAGCCGATCAGCGCCACTTGTATGCGTATCGCGCCGGCTCGGTTCGGGTTGGTGGCAGTAGGCATCAGAAAAATTTGTGAAACTTCGTGAGATACAAATTTACGAATGTATAGCTGAACAGCACGATGACGAAATTCATCGCGCAGAGCAACGCCGCGCGCGCCCCGCGCCAATTGGCGCTCCGCGAAAGCAACAGGTAAGCCGCATACACGCCCAGGATCGCCAGCGTAATAATCACTTTCGGATCGCCGAACGAATAACTGCCGCGCAGCCGGTGTTCCCAGATCAATCCCATGGCCACGCCGAAAATTAGCGCCACCAATCCTACGTACACACTGCTCCGCGCCATCCGTTCCAGCACGTCCAGAGCTGGAAATCGCCAAAACGCCACGCTCAGCCTGCGCGATCGCAGCACGCGGTCCTGCACCAGATAAATTACGCTCAGCACAAAAGAAAGCGCGAACGCCGCATATGCCCAGGTATTCAGCGTCACGTGAAATGCAAAAATGGCCCCGCGCGGAACGGATGGAACCGGCAGGCTGCGCGGCGTCAGCAACCCCAGCAGCGCAATCCAGCACACCAGCAGCAAAGTTACGAAGGCCCCCACCGAGCGCTGGCGGTGAAACAATTCCAGCCCCAGATAAGTAACTCCCAGCAGCCACGCGAACAGCGACATCGAACCGTACAAATCATCGTAAGGCACCGTATGCAGCGCCAGAGACCGTTGGTACAGCGACAGGTACTGCATAAAAATTCCGGCCGCCAGCAGCAGGGACGCCACCCGGCCCACCCAGACATTCGGCGCGGATAAATTTCGTGCGTAGCAGATAAAGCTCGCCACGTAGAGTGCCAGGCTCCAATAGCCCAGTTGATTTGGCATGAAGTGCAGAAACTCCCGAGTTTGCCTGTTAATTATAACGCCGAACGCGCTCAGGCGTGGAAGGCCCAGCCCAACGTACCCGGCGTGCGGGGCCTAACCCCTTCTGCTATCATTACACGGAAGCTATGACTCCTGTAGAAAACTGCAAAGAGCTATTTTTGCGCGCTTGCCGGTTTGAGCCGGTGGAACGCGTTCCGGTGTGGATCATGCGGCAAGCCGGGCGTTATCTGCCGGAGTATCAGGCGGTGCGCAAGAACCACACGTTTTTGCAGATTTGCAAGACGCCGGAAGTGGCCGCGGAAGTTTCGCTGCAACCTTTTCGCATTCTGGGCGTGGACGCCATCATCGTTTTTTCGGATATCTTGATCGTTGCGGAAGCCATGGGCCTGCCGCTGGATGTGCCGGATTCGGGACCGGTGCTTTCAAATCCGGTGCGCGATTTGGCTGCGGTGCGGCGCCTGCGCGATTTTGATCCGGAGCGCGACACACGGTTCGTCGGCGACGCGATTCGCGCGATTTGCAAGGAAGCCGGGCCTGACGTGCCGGTGATCGGATTTGCCGCCGCTCCGTGGACGCTGGCCTGCTACATGATCGAGGGTCAAACCCGCGGCGACATTTCGCGCGCGAAGGAAATGCTGCGCGAGTGAGCCGCAGATGGTTCGCGAGCTGCTGGAGCGCATTGCTCGCGCGACGGCGCAATATCTGAAATCGCAGATCGCCGCCGGCGCCGCCGTGATTCAGCTTTTCGACACCTGGGCTGGCGAGCTGACCCGCGCGGAGTACGACGCCTTCGAGCTGCCCGCCACCAAAATGGTTTACGATTTGCTCGGCCACGCGGAGGTACCGAAAATACTTTTCGCAAAAGGCTCAGCGCACTTGCTGGAAAGCCTGCCGGCGTCCGGCGCGGACGTTATCAGCGTGGATTGGCGCACTGATTTGGCGGAGGCACGCGCCGCATTCGATCAAACGGCCGGCCGAAAAGTCGCGCTGCAGGGAAACGTGGACCCAAATATTCTGCTGGGCCCTGAAGCCGCTGTGCGCGAGGCTGCGCAAGCCGCCGTGGAAAAAACCGGGGGCCTCGGCCACATTCTGAATCTCGGCCACGGAATCCTGCCCACGACTCCCGTGCAGAACGCCAAAGCCTTCGTCGCAGCTGGAAAATCGGCGCGCGTCCCGGCGCGCGCGGGAATCGCTTAGCCGTCGAAAGCACGACAACAGACGCAAAATGAAACCAGTGGACCAATTCGAGATCGCCCAAATCACCGACGCCACTCTTGAAAAATATAATCGCCCGGGCCCCCGCTACACGAGCTATCCGACCGCGCCGGTGTGGAAAGACGATTTCGGCCCCGACGACCTGGAAAGTTTTTACGCGCGCGCCGAAAAAGCCGCGACGCCGCTTTCGCTCTACATGCACATTCCTTTCTGCGAGAGCCTCTGCCTCTTCTGCGCCTGCAACGTTTCCATTCAGAAGGACAAGAAAGTCGCCATCCCCTACCTCGATGCGCTGAAGCGCGAAATCGAGCACGTCAGCTCGCGCGTTTCAAAGAATCGTCCGGTGATTCAATTTCACTGGGGCGGCGGAACACCTACGTATCTGACTCCCGCGCAGATGGAAGATCTTTTCGGCCACGCCCGCCAGCGCTTCTCATTCGCGCCCGATGCGGAAATTGGAATCGAAATTGATCCGCGCGTCACCAATCGCGCGCATCTGGAATCGTTGCGCCGCCTGGGATTCAACCGCCTGAGCATGGGCATTCAGGATTTCCAGCCCAAGGTGCAAGAAACGATTCATCGCGTGCAACCCTACGAATTGACCCGCGACTTGATCGTCGCCGCGCGCGAACTGGGTTTCGAAAGCCTCAATGTGGACCTGATCTACGGCCTGCCCTACCAGACCGCAGAGAGTTTCAAGGACACGATTGACAAAACTCTGACGCTCGCACCGGACCGCGTCGCCATGTTCAGCTACGCGCACGTGCCCTGGCTGAAAAAACAGCAAGGCTCATTTGCCGACCACCTGCCCGAGGGAATGGAAAAATTTCGAATCTTCCGCACGGGCCTCGAACGCTTTCTCGGCGCTGGCTACCTCTACATTGGCATGGACCACTTCGCGCGTCCCGGCGACGAACTCGCCGTCGCTCAGAAAAATCGCACGCTGCACCGAAATTTTCAGGGTTACACCACCAAGGCCGGTGCGGACCTCTACGGCATGGGTGTCAGCGCGATCAGTTCCATCGGCGCAGCCTACGCGCAGAATCGTCGCGAGGTTCCGGCGTACCAGGAAACCGTGGGCACGCGCGGCATAGCCACCATGCGCGGTTATCGCCTTTCGGCGGACGATCTGCTTCGTCGCGCGGTGATCGGCCGGCTGCTCTGCCACACCGTGATCCCGAAACACGAAATCGAACGGGAATTTTCCATCAACTTCGATGAATATTTCGCGCCGGAACTTCAGCGTCTGGAAGAAGCTCGCGACGAAGGCCTCGTCGTCCTCGACTCCGCGGAAATTCGCGTCACTTCGCTCGGCCGCATTTTCATCCGCAATGTCGCCATGGCCTTCGACCGTTATCTGCACGAGCAGCAAATGGACCACCGGCCGCTTTTCTCGAAAACGCTCTGACGTGCCGCGCTCATGAACAAACCCCCACAGGTCGCCGTGATCGGCGCTGGAATTTCCGGCCTGGCCTGTGCCTATCGCCTGCAACAACTCGGCCTGGACGTAACCGTTTTCGAAGCAAATCCAGGCCCCGGCGGACTGATCGACTCTGTCGCAAGGGACGGCTTTCTGTTCGAAGCGGGGCCGCAGAGCTTTCAAGGCACTCCCGCGCTGCTCGATCTGATTCGCGAACTCGGCCTCGAAAGCCAACTGCAGAAAGCCGATCCGCGCGCGCCGCGTTACGTTCTGCTCCATGGCCGCCTGCGAAAAATTCCCATGTCGCCGCAGGCGCTGCTGGCCTCCACTCTGCTGAACCCGTCCTCGCGCTGGAAAATCGCTTCCGAACCGTTCAAGAAATCGCAGCCACCCAGCGAGGAAGAATCCGTTGCAGCGTTTGTCCGCCGGAAATTCGGGCACGAGATTCTCGAATATCTCGTCGCGCCATTCGTCTCTGGCGTCTACGCCGGCGATCCCGAAAAACTAAGCCTCAAGGCCGCGTTCCCCACACTCGATGAATGGGAACGCGAATACGGCAGCGTCCTGCGCGGCGCCATGAAATCGCGGCCTCCCAAGGAACAGCGCACGGGAGCGCCGCCTCTCTGTTCCTTCGCGCACGGCGTCGCGGCCCTTCCGCGCGCGATGGCGGCCAGAATCGGAGAGGCAATGCATTACGACGTTCGCGCGGTGTCGCTTGATTTCTCACGCCAGCGCCCCGGTGCAGCCTGTGAAATTCGCATTGTGCGAAACGGTCAGGAACAGTCCACCGCAGCTGGCGCCGTGGTGATCGCAACACCCGCCTACGCGGCGGCGCACCTGATCGAGACTTTTTCGCCGCAGTTGGCGCACACACTGTCGGGAATTGCCTACGCGCCGGTCGCCGTCGTAGCTTCGACCTACTATCGCCAGCAAGTCGGCGACCCGCTCGAAGGCTTCGGCTTCCTGGTCCCGCGAGGCGAAAAGGTTCGCACGTTGGGGACCGTGTGGAATTCGTCGCTCTTCCCTGGCCGCGCGCGCGAAGGCAGCGTCACCATCACGAGTTTCATCGGCGGCGCCACCGATCCGGACATTATTCACCTTCCCGAAGAAAATATCGCGGCGATCGTCGCGGAAGAAAATTCGCGCATTCTTGGAATTACCGGTTCGCCGGTGGAAACGGCCGTGTGGAAGTATCCGCGCGCGCTGCCGCAATACAATCTGGGTCACGGCCACATCGTGGAAGCGATTCGCGACGCGGAGCGCGCTTCGCCGGGACTATTTTTCGCGGGGAATTACCTGGAAGGCCCAGCCATAGGAAAATGTGTCGAGAATGGCTTTCAAACCGCGGAAGCCGTCCGCAAGCAACTACAAATCGGGCGATAACTCACGCAACATCTTGAGGCGCTAGGCGTCCGATGGCGGCATTTTGTGTCGCATGGCCAGCCGCATCCGTCGCCGCTCGCCGGCTTCCCGATAGCGTCGCCGTTCGTCCTCGGTTTTCAAAATCAGCGGCGGCACCACGCGCGGCTGCTGATTCGTATCCAGCGCTACAAAGGTCACGTACGCCGTGCTGGTATGGCGCCGTTCGCCGGTGAGAATATTTTCCGCGAAAACTTTCACGCCAACTTCCATCGAAGTGTGAAACACGCGGTTGACGCTGGACTTCAGCACCACCCACTCTCCGACGTGAATGGGAAACCGGAAATCCAGGTAATCCACCGACGCCGTCACCACATGGCTGTTGGAATGCCGGTTGGCCGCCAGCGCCCCGGCAATGTCAATCAGATGCATCACTCGCCCGCCCAACATATTGCCCAGCAAATTGGCGTCGTTCGGCAGCACGATTTCCACGATCTCAGAGGTTGACGCACTGACAGGTTTGCCCGGCGCGGGGGCGCCAGCCGGACTGGCAGTCACAACCGGCTCTCTGCCCGAAACTTTTTTGCGGATCCTCGCCGTCTTGGTGGTCTTAGCCATTCGTTTCGATCGATCCGTTCCCTCTGCGGGCTTTCGCCTCAAAATGTGCGCGCTTGGCGTCACGCCTCAAGCCCGCTATAATACGCGCTTTCATCCGATGACCCAAACACAGAAGCCGCGCCGCGAAGTTCTCGAGCAATTTGTAGCCGAAAAACCCAGCGACGCATTCGCGCGCTACGGACTGGCGCTGGAATGTATGAAGCTCGGCGACAACGACGCCGCGACCGTCGCATTTCCAGAAGCTGCTGGAAGCCAATCCCCAATACGTGGCGGGCTATTTCCAATTTGGCCAGCATCTTTCGCGCATCGGTCAGCTCGAGCAAGCGCGCAAGCTATTATCCGACGGCATTCTCGTCGCCCAAAATGCGGGCGACATGCACGCGCGAGACGAAATGCAAGCGGCCCTGGCCCTGCTGCGTTAGATTCGCCCGGCCGCGCATTCGAGGATCATGACAGACTCCCGCATACCTCTGTTTCCGCTCAATGTGGTCCTCTACCCCGGCGCCACTCTTCCTCTGCACATTTTCGAACCGCGCTACAAGCTGATGATTCACCACTGCATCAGCCACAATTTCGAATTCGGCGTGATTCTCGCCGGAGAAAAAGGCGTCGCCACGGTAGGCTGCACCGCCACGATTACGGAAAAACTGAAGGATTACGAAGACGGGCGCATGGACATCCTCACCCAGGGCCGCGTGGTTTTTCGCGCCTTGAATTTGCTGCACGAGAAGGAATACCACGAGGCCATCGTCGAATTTCTCTCCGATCTGCCCGAACCATCGCGCGCGGCCGCCCGCCAACAGGAAGAAGCCGTCCTGCTCGGCCTGTTTCAGGAGTGCCACAAACTTCTCTACGGACAGTTGTGGGTGACCTCCGGCGTCGAATCGCCGTGGCCGCTTTCTTTTCAGATGGCTGCCCGCCTGCCGCTGGAACTAGAGGAAAAACAAGCGCTGCTGGAGACCCGCGCCGAGCCCGAGCGCCGCAAATTCCTCATCGAGCGATTGAACGACATGCTTCCCCGCCTTGGCCATCTGCATCAGGCGCGGCGCAGCGCCGCCGGCAACGGCCACCGCTTGAATTGACTCATCGAAAGGACGGTATCCCCGCAGGCTCGCTTCCTCTATAATGGTGCACAGGCGCTCCTGCTGCCGGGCGTCGCGGCTATTTATAAATAAGTGGGGCCTCATGAATTCACTGCCGAAAACGCTCGGTGAGCTTCGCCGCAGTCAGTGGTCCGAAGAAAAAGTCGCGCAGCGTAGCGTGCGCCAGGAATTGCGCGAAAATCTCTTGCACAAATTGGAAAAGGGCGACGAGCTCTTTCCCGGCGTGCACGGCTACGACGATACCGTCCTTCCGCAGATCATCAACGCCATTCTGTCGCGCCATCATTTCATTCTGCTGGGCCTGCGCGGCCAGGCTAAATCGCGCATCCTGCGCGGCCTGGTGGGATTTATGGACGCGCACGTCCCAGTCGTCGAGGGCTGTGAAATTCACGACAATCCCTACACCCCCATTTGCCGCGCCTGCCGCGAACGGATTGCCGCCGAAGGCGACGCCACACCGATTGCCTGGTTAACCCGCGAGCACCGCTACGTGGAAAAATTGGCCACGCCGGACGTAACCATCGCGGACATGATCGGCGACGTGGACCCCATCAAAGCCGCGCGCAGTGGCCGCAATCTTTCCGACGAACTCACCATTCACTACGGCCTGCTGCCTCGCGCTAATCGCGGGATTTTTGGCATCAACGAGCTTCCCGATTTGTCTGGAAAAATTCAGGTGGGCCTGTTCAACATCATGCAGGAAGGCGACATCCAGATTAAGGGCTACCCGGTGCGCATGGCGCTGGACGTTCTGCTGGTCTTCACCGCCAACCCGGAAGACTACACCGCACGCGGCAAAATCATCACGCCGCTGAAAGACCGCATCGGTTCGGAAATTCGCACGCACTATCCCGCCACGGTCGCCGAAGGCATGTCCATCACCTCGCAGGAATCCTGGACCAAGCGCGAGCAGAAGAAACGCGTCGAAGTGCCGCAATACATTCGCGAAATCGTGGAGGAAGTCGCGTTTCAGGCTCGCGAGGACAAGCGCGTGGATCGCCGCTCCGGCGTCAGCCAGCGCCTGCCCATCAGCACGCTGGAAAATGTGCTGAGCAGCGCCGAGCAGCGCGCCGTGCGCAGCCGCGATTCCGCCGTCGTCGCTCGCGTCGCCGATGTATATGCCGCGATTCCTTCGATGACCGGAAAATTCGAGCTGGAATACGAAGGCGAACTGCGTGGCGCTGAAAATATCGCTCGCGAGTTAATCCGCGCCGCCATTGGGAAGACCTTCACGCAGTATTTCACCGGCGCGAATATGCAGCCCGTGATCCAATGGTTCGAGCTGGGTGGCGAGCTGAAAGTCCCCGCGAACGCTTCCAGTTCTGAAGTTCTGGCGCAGCTCAAAAAAATCCAGGGCCTCTTCGACAATTTGAGCGTCCTGGAAGTCAGCCAGAAGGACGATGCTGCGGTCGTTACCAGCGCGGCCGAATTCATCCTCGAAGGCCTCTGGGCGCATAAGCGCATCAATCGCAGCGAAGAACGCGGCTACTTTGCCGATGCGCGCAAGGCTCCCGAGCCCCGCGACCCGCGCGAACCCTCTGGCCGCATGCCGCGCCGCCAGTTCAATTAACCGGAACTGGCTGCCGCTTTTTCGGCACACGAGTTTTTGGCATATAAATGAAATACACGAAATATTCGAAATACGCGCCCGACGCCGCTGAAGATATAGACCTTCAGGAATTGATGAGCCGCCTGTCGGATTTTTTCCTGCAGAGCGGTTACGAATCGCAGTTCGGCATCTACGAAATGGATCCCGAGCGCTCGCGCGAGAAAATGATGGACGAACTTCGCGAAGCCATTCTGCGCGCTCTGCAGGAAGGCGAGTTGCTCCCACCCGAACTTATGGAGCAGATGCTCAATAATCCCAATCTCTCGGAAAACCCCGAACTCAGCGACGTGATCGACCAGATTATCCAGCGCATGGAGGAAGAAGGGTTCATTTCGCGCCCGAACCAGCCGGCACAGATTACTCCACCTCCTTCGCAAACTCCCGGCGGCCAGGTGGGAGAGCCGCAACCCAACGTGGAAGCGCGCTTCGAAATCACCGACAAAGCGCTGGACTTTCTCGGATTCAAAACTCTGAAAGACTTGCTGGCATCGCTCGGTAAAAGCAGCTTCGGGCGCCACGATACGCGTGACCTCGCGACCGGCGTCGAATCCGGCGGCACCTCCAAGCTCTACGAATTTGGCGACACGCTGAACATGGACATCAGCGGCACGCTTTTCAACGCCGTGCAGCGCAACGGCGCGCAAATTCCCATCGAGCTGGATTATCCCGACCTGATGGTGCACCAGTGCGAATATCAAAGTTCCTGCGCGACTGTACTGATGCTCGATTGCAGCCACAGCATGATTCTCTACGGCGAAGATCGCTTTACGCCCGCAAAACGCGTGGCACTGGCGCTGTCGCACCTGATTCGCACGCAGTATCCCGGAGATTCGCTGCACTGCGTTCTGTTCCACGATAGCGCTGAGGAGATTCCCCTCGGCAAACTGGCCCGCGTGCAGGTGGGCCCCTACTACACCAACACGCGCGAAGGCCTGCGCCTGGCCCAACGCATTTTGTCGCGCCAGAAAAAAGACATGCGCCAGATCGTCATGATCACCGACGGCAAGCCCTCCGCGCTAACGCTGGAAGACGGCCGCATTTACAAGAACGCCTTCGGCCTCGATCCGCTGGTGGTCACGCAAACTCTGGAAGAAGTCGCCAAGTGCAAGCGCGCCGGAATTCTGATCAATACCTTCATGCTCTCCAGCGATTACAGCTTGGTGCACTTCGTGCAGAAGGTCACCGAGCTTTGCCGCGGCAAGGCCTATTTCACCACTCCCTACACCCTCGGCCAGTACCTGCTGATGGATTACGTCGGAAAGAAAACCCGCAATATTCACTAGAGCAGATCCGTGGTCGTTCACAGCGGCGCGACCCCGGTTATTCGTAGCGCCGGCGCTCTTGTTTTATAGTTGGGTTTGATTCTGTAGCGGCCGGTCCCGATTTGTGGGACCGGGCAGATGTTGTTGTGGTTCGGCACTTGCGCATCCCCTTTCGTCATTGCTTCATTCGCGCCTGAATCCGCGTGTGTGCGAAAGCATCGAATGATCAGGCGCTAGAATTCACTTGTGAGCCTGAAACAGCGCATGCAAGAACTTTTTGGAGGAAGCAAGATGGCTGCTCTGACGGCCGGAGCCAAAGCTCCGGCATTTACGCTGCGAAGCATGGACGGAAAAACATCCAGCCTTGCTGACGCGCTGAAAAAAGGCCCGGTCGTGGCCGCATTTTTCAAAGTGAGCTGCCCCACCTGCCAGTTCGCCGCCCCGTTCCTCGAACGCCTCCACGAATCCTATGGCGGCGAGAAATTCACGCTGTGGGGGATTTCGCAGGACGACGCCGCGGACACCCGCGAATTCTGCCAGGAATTTGAAATCGAATTTCCTGCGCTGATTGATGAAAAGGGTTACCCAGTCTCGAATCAGTACGGCATCACCAACGTCCCCAGCGTTTTCCTGATCGCGCCGGACGGAAAGATTCAGGAAAGCTCCGTGGGTTTTTCGAAAAAAGATCTTGAGAAAATGGCCGCCACGGCCGCCAGCGCCACGAACACGGCACCCACATCGTTCTTCAAGCCCGGCGAAGTGATTCCCGACTTCAAACCTGGCTGAGGCTCCAAAAACTAGGTTCCGTCGGGACCTTTCACGTCAACAACGAATCGCTTTCCGGATACTGCTCACACTCAAATTCCGCGGCGCGGCGAATTAATGCGGCGTCTGATGCGACCGCGTGTATCCGTATCCCGCCATGTTTCCCGCCATCGAAGCCACCTGTGGCAGCCACCAGATTTTGTGCCAGCGCTCGGACCGCGCCATTTTCCACCCCAGCCAGTTCACTCCCGTCGCGAACAAAGCTGCAGAAGCGTAATACGCCGGCGCCGGAAGCCGCAGAAAGGGCCGCGCCAAAGGATCGCGCTCGTGAAAGTGCGGCATCAAGGATTCAGACTGCTGCATGTCCAGTCCGGCGGCGGTGTACACTCCCGCGCTCAGCACGAAATACGATCTCGGCAGCGCATCCTTCACAGCCTTCCGCGGCTCCGTGCGCGGCAGCGGCGCCAGCGGCGCTATAGCGACCTTGCTCGGAATCCTGGAATCCGCCACCGTCTCACTGACCAAGCTGAGCGGAACAGTCTGCGCGCGCGCCGGGGACACCAGCGGCGCAAGTAACACACACATTCCAAGAACTCTGATGCCATTTTGAAGGGCACATCGTGTGATTTTCATGCAGTGCGTATTGCACGCACTGTTCCGGTTCGCTCACTGCTTGCAAATTTCTAGCAGAAAGGAATTTCGCTGGCAGGACTGAATTTAGCGGAAAGTCTCAATCGCAACCGCTCTACGCCGGGTCCCACAATGAATCGCAATCCGCTCAGTCAGTCCCGAAATGGCGCGTTCCGTCGCTCCACAAACTAATTCAAATCCGGCGCCACCAATTTCTTCTTGTGCTTCGGCGCTTTCTGGCGCTTGTCGGGAATCGTGCGCTCGGTGGGGGGCATGCCCACGCCTAGCCGCGCCAGCCTTCGCGCTTCCTTGTGCACTCGCAGCCGGTCTTTCTTCTTCTTGGCCATAACCATCGCCCCAGAAACTACCACATATCGGCTGGCGTGTTTGCACTTGGCATCACGCGCCCATCCGTCTGCGCACCCGATCGCGCCGGCCTTGCGTCCAAGCGCAAGGAGTGTAACGCTTCCGAACCGTGACTCGTACGCTCACCGACAAGTTTCGCGCCACAGCGACGTCGCTCTGGCTAATCATGCTCGTCGCTCTCGCGCTTCGCCTCGGCTACATGTGGCAATTCCAGCACATTCATCCGCGCCAGGGCGTCAGCGTAATTCCCTTCCTCTTTGAGTCCGGCAATATCGCGCACTCTCTGGCCACCGGCCACGGCTTCAGCTCGCCTTTCCGGGTGGACACCGGACCCACTGCCTGGATGACGCCGCTTTTCCCGCTGCTGCTCGCCGGAATATTTCGCATTTTCGGTGCGTACACGTTTCACGCGTGGGCCGCGACGGTGCTCTTCAACATCACCTGCTGCACCCTCGCGTGCGTCCCGATTTATTTCACGGCCAAACGCATCGGTGGAATCGCTCTCGCCGCAGGCGCCGCGTGGCTGTGGGCAATTTTTCCGAACGCCATTCTGATACCGGTCGAAAGCATGTGGGACGCGTGTATTTCCGCGCTGCTCGTCGCCACGATTCTGTGGGCTACCCTCGCGCTCGCCGAATCCCAGGGCCTGCGCAACTGGTGCGTTTATGGCCTGCTGTGGGGTACTGCGCTGATGTTCAACGCGACGCTCGCTGCCCTCTTCCCGTTTCTCGCGGCCTGGCTGGCGTACCGCGCGCGCCAGCAAAATCGCGCATGGCTCAAAAATGCGGCAGCCGCAGTCGCGATCATCATCCTCTGCTGCGTTCCGTGGACCATCCGCAATTACTCCGTGTTCCACCAATTTGTTCCGCTGCGCTCCGTCCTGGGATTGCAGCTCTGGCTCGGCAACAATGATCAAACCCAGGACATATTCCGCGGCGACCTTCACCCCATCTACAATTCCGCCGAGCGCGAGCAATACATCGCCATGGGCGAAATCGCCTACATGCAGCAGAAAAAACAGGAAGCCATCGCGTACATGCTCTCGCATCCGGCCCGCGAAGCCAGTCTGATCTTCTACCGCGCAGTTTCCATCTGGTCGGGCGGCACACCGTACCCGCTCGAAGATTTTATCGGCACACCCTCACTGCGGTTTCGCTGGGTGCTGGCCTGCAATCTCATCGCGGCGCTCGGCGCCTTCGCTGGCACGATCATCCTCTTCCGCGAACGCAGCCAGTTCGCCGTCCCAGTCACCGCGTTTCCCCTGATCTATCCCTGGGCCTACTACCTCACCCTGGCATTGCCGCGTTATCGCCTGCCCATTGACCCCATCGTGCTGATGCTCCTGGCAATTTCCATTCAGCATCTGGCGCGAAAACGCGCCCGCTCCACCGCCCCAGTGACCAACGCGCAGTTGCCGTCTCCACCGCGGCACAAGCGCAAGAAAACGCGTTCGCCGGCTTCACGATGATGTACGCCCTTTCAACCTGACGCCGCAACTACTACGGCCGGCTACCGCCGCTCGACGCGCCGCTCCCACTCAGCCTGGCTACGAAAAATTTCAAGAAACGCTCCGAATCGATCCCCACAGCCACCTGCGCGTTCGGTTTCACCTCGTCCACGCCCACCGTTTCCAGGAGATCTCCCTTTTCCACCACGCGATCCACGGTTCCCAGACGATTAGCAACCGTTTCCCCTCGCGCAACGCGTCCTTCCGTTTCCACGTCAATGCGCATCGCGCGCAATTTCAGGAAAGTAGGATCAATCGCCGCTCCCACTGCTAGCGCATCGTGGATTGCTCCACCGCCAAATCCCGTGCCTTGATAAAGACCCACTTGAAACCGCGCAACGGCCGCGGCAAATTTTGCTTCCGCGCCACCGCTGCGCTCGATCTCCGCCACCTGCGCGTTGCTGATCAGCGTAATTTCCGTGACGTCCAATCCCACCATCGTCACCGGCCAGCCCGCGCGAAACACCAGGTCCGCGGCATCGGGATCGCAATACACGTTGAATTCCGCCGCGCCATTCACGTTGCCACCCGAAATAGATCCGGCCATCAAGATTACGCGCTTCACCAGCGGCACAATCGTCGGGTCCTTCAAGATCGCCAGCGCCAGATTTGTTTCCGGCCCCACTCCGATGATGGTGATCTCGTGAGGATATTTGTGCACCAGCTCAATAATTACGTCAGGCCCAAAACGAGGATCGGCCTTGCACTGCGCCGGCGGCAATTCAGCGCCGCCCAAGCCGTTCGGCCCATTCCAGAATGGCTCGATATTCAGTTTCGCGTGCAGCGGCCGTTGCGCCCCTTCGGCCACGGGGAGGTCGCACCGCCCTGCCAGCGAAACGATCTTCAGTGCGTTCTCTATCCCCACTGGAGCCGTCACGTTTCCAGCAACGACCGTCAGCGCCTCCACGTGCAGCTCCGGCGACCGCAGCGCCAGAAGAATTGCCAGCGCATCGTCGGTCCCCGGATCGGTGTCAATGATCACCCGCTCCGAAGCCTGTGCCTGTGCCGTTTGCGCGCTAACGCACCAACACAACCACGCGCAAAGCAGAAATGTTTTCACGCCACGCGAAATTTTCATTTAGAAACCCCCTGTGTTTTATACCACGAGGCGGAAGAGTGGGCCGGTGTGCGTCCCATGGATGATGTTGCGCGGCATTCGGCGTAAAGTAGCGGGGAATGGCCGAGCGTTCGCCTCGCTGACCTCACGGGATCGTCAGCGGTGCAATCTGCGCGGCGAATTTCTTGAAATGCCGGCATTCGTGTACGGGAAAATCCGAAGAATCTGTATGAGCGAAACCATCGAAGTCGGCGAGCACCAGAACGGTCAACAGATTGCGCTGCTCCAACAGCAGACCCTTCGCGTCACACTCCCGGAAGTTCGCACCGCCGGCTTTCGCTGGGCCTTGCGCACCTCCCGCCAACAAATCCTCACGCTGCTGACGGACGAGCTCGAACCCCAGACTGACGCAGTAGGAGGCGTCGCGCAGCATCACTGGGACTTCCGCGCCAAAGAAGTGGGCTCCACGGAGTTGGCGTTCGACTACACCCGGCCGTGGGTGCGTGCGGCCGCAGCCGCACGCACCTTTTCGGTTTCGGTCCGCGTCAGCGCAAGCAGCTCGGACGCGGCAGGGGATCAGCGTGATGAATGACCCTGGCTTGCCTTACCGCGCGCCGGCAGCTTTTGCTTTGTCAGCTGCGAGTTGCGCGGCCGTCTTCGCCACCAATCGCACCGTCCAGAAATCATCCGAGAGGTTGTTGTCCGTCAGATACGCGTACGGCACCGTAAAGTAGCCGCCCATTCCCCAGCCGGGTCCCCAGGAGTTTCGCACGATGAAGCGCTGGGAGCTGTCGTCGTATCCCACCGCCAGCACCGCATGGCCTCCCAACACTTTTTCGCCGGCCGCCGGCATCGGCACCACGCCGGTCTGGGCCACCTGAGGGCTCTCAAAACTTTCATACACCGTGAACCCGTACACGAACGGGTATCCCGATGCGAGGCACCCCTTCATCTGTGTGAGCACTTGCGGCACCCGTTGGTACTGCAACGCTTTGCCCAGCGGCGCGTCTTTGTACGCCTTGGTCGGTGGTTTCATCGCGAATTCGTTGATGACGTACGGCCAATCGGTCTCCGGCGGCGCACCGATACTGCCGACGCTCTTGATCCCGTCGCGTATCTGCGCTCCGCTATCGGTTCCCACGGTTCCTTCCATCACTCGTTCGTTGTAGTAGATGAACAACCTCGACGGAATGAACGTGTGGAGGGATTGTTTGATCTGGTCGAATTGAAGCGCTCCGGCAATCGCGTTCGCCGTGCAGCTGCCCAGCTGTCCCTGGTCATACACTTCCTTGGGACACTCGGGCCGCAGGTCTTCTTGCGGCGGAAGCGCGGCCATATTCTCAACGGGAGCCGAAAACAGGAAATCCCGTTGATCGGGCAAATCGGGGACCCATCCAAACGAATGTGTTGCCACGGTACATCCTCCTCGGGCGCGGGGCTGCGCGTGCCCCGTCGAACCAGAGGCGCACAGCGGCCTTCCGCCCCCTCTATTACTTTGTGAAACTTTACTGCTTGATAATAGTGACGCGGCGGCGAGAATCGTTTCAAGATATCGGCGCGAGTCGGGAGGGTTTCTTCAGCGGGTGCGTTCCTTCAGGCAGGGATGGGACTGGAAAAGATCGAATCAACCATCGTTTGCACCTCAAATCCGTATTGATCCAGCTCGAACGTGAAGCGCGCCAGATCCAGCCCGGCTGCCGCGTCGGGGTGTCTTTTCTGCAGCATTTGCCACGAAGGTTCCGAGGCCAAATCAAACTCGCGCGCCTCGTAGTACCCGTATCCCAACCCGCGCAGCCGGCAGAGCAAGTCCGCCAGATAGACCACGCAAATCATTTCGGCGCCAGCATGCTCGCCGCTGGGAAGGTGATGAAATTCAATTGTCTCGGATATGTTTGGAGGCAGCTTCCAGATGTCCGCGAGCACCCGGCCGCTTTCGCAGTGGGTGAAACCCAGCACCTCCTGTTCTACTTCGCAAAGGGGTGTCTCAGACGCTGCCGCCTGCGCCAATACGCGCTGAAATTCGTTGGGGTAGAGCAACGCGTTGACCAGTATCCCGATGTCACACAAAAGCCCCGCGAGGTACAACTTCTCGATGTCCGCGACCTTCAGTCGCTTCGCCAGATTCTGGCTCACCAGCGCCGTCCCCAGGGCATGCCGCCAGAACGTGGATTGCGCCATGCCCTGCTCCGCGCCGGAAAAGAGCTGGGGAAGGCTGCAGGAATAGACGATATCCCGCACACGCTGAACTCCCAGCGCCAGCACCGCTTGGCGAATGGATGAGACTTCAGCTCTGCGCGTAAACATCGCCGAATTCGCCACGCGCAAGCACTGTGCCGCGAGCGATTTGTCGTACGAAATCAGCTCGACGATCTGGTCAATGTCCACGTCACCCGCATTGGCGCTCAGGCACGTCCCCAGCGATTGCAGAATCGAAGGCATCACCGGCAAGCTTCCCAGCTCGCTGACTCTGCGTTGCAACATCTTGCTGGTTTCGGGATTCACTTTTTGCCTCCGGCGTCCTCGCCGGGAGCGGGTTTGTAATATCCTGTGGTGCCAGGAAAATGCACCAGGCGGAACCGATCGCAAATCCCGAACAGCGTTTCACATTCTCCGAGAAAGAAATGCCCGCCCGGCACCAGCCCATTGTAAAAATGTTCCA
Organism: uncultured Acidobacteriota bacterium; assembly: GCA_963742475.1. GTDB lineage: Bacteria > Acidobacteriota > Terriglobia > Acidiferrales > UBA7541 > Palsa-295. The sequence goes on from CAVULY010000004.1 coordinate 528,051, forward strand.
CGGTCCTTTTCTTGGAGATGCTGTCGAAATAGATCAGCACGTTCGCGCAAAAAACCAGGTCGAATCCTTTCATAAACAGCATCTTTGACTGGTCCTGCAGGTTCAGGCGGTCAAACTTTATCGGCGCACGCACGGCCTCCTTGATCCTGTAGAGATTTCCTTCCTGCTGGAAATACTTACCGCGCATGTGCGGACTCAAGTTCCGCACCGAGTATTCGGCGTACAGCCCCTCGCGGCATTTCGCCAGAGAATCGTCATTCAGATCGGTGGCGACGATCTCGATTTTCCAGTCCCTGAATTTTGGCGCGATCTGCTCCAGAAAGAGAATCGCAAGCGTGTAGGATTCCTCGCCCGTCGAGCAGCCGGCGCTCCACACTCTCACTTTCTTCACTGCCTGCTTGCCGGGCAGCGCCACGATCTTGGGGAAGATGATCTTGCTCACGGCATCAATCGTCGGTTGTCCGCGAAAAAAACAAGTCTCCCCAATGGTAATTTCGTTCAGTAGACTGCGCATTTCCACGTCGCGGTTGGCCCGGGTCGTAAGCTGGTCCAGGTACTCGCCAAAGGTATTCGATCCGATTTCCTTCATGCGCCGTCGCGACCGCAATGCCAGCAGGTAAAACTTATTTTCCGCGTGAAAGATGCCGGAGATGCTGTAAATCAAATCACGCAGCTTGAACAGCGCCGGATCTGACAGCTCGGCATCCTGCGCCGCCCGGTTCGGGATGACCATGCTGTTTGTGCCCATTTCGCTGTTTCCTTCAACGCCGCACTTCGCAGATCAAGCTGTATGCGTCCGCCCGGGTCGCGACACCCGAGTCCGCGCCAGATGCGCCGCCTGAATCGCCGGTCATCGCCTTTGCGGCACTGCATTAACCATCGTTTCAGTTGTGCCCGGCCGCGACGCGCCGGCAGGCGAACTCCGCTTCATTCCCGCACGACGTCCGATTTCCGCCGCCATGGATGCCAGCGGATAAATCGCATCCGCAAGTCCTGCGGCCGCAATTTGCCCCGGCATGCCCCAGACGATCGAACTCGCTTCGTCCTGCACCAGAACCTGGCCGCCTCTCTCCCGTATATGCCGCGCGCCGTCGGTGCCGTCGCCGCCCATCCCGGTCAGAACGACCGCCAGCGCGCCGCCTCCAAATATTTTCGCAACCGAGCGGAACATGGGATCAACTGCCGGCCGGCAGTAGTTTTCCGGTTGGTTCTGGTTCAGAGCGAGCACCACATTTGTGCCTTTTCTTTCCACGGTCATATGGAAGTTTCCCGGCGCGATCCACGCCTCGCCGGCCCGGAGAATCTCTCCCGCTACGCCTTCGCGAATCGTTAAACCTGAACGCTGGTTCAACCGCCCGGCGAGTAACCGCGTAAACAACGGCGGCATGTGCTGCACAATCACGATCGGAACCGGAAAGCTTGCAGGGATGCCCGGCAGCAGTTCGGCCAGCGCATTGGGTCCGCCGGTGGATGTTCCGATCGCCAGCACATCGATTCGGCCAAAATCCGTGGCGGACCGCTGACTGCTCGGCCGTAAACCCGTGGTCCGAGCGACCCGCGCGACCGGCGCAACCGGCACGCTGGGCCGTATTTCGCACAACGCTTTGATTTTTGGAATGAGTTGCTCGCGCAGCTGGCGCATCGTCGCATCCAGGCTGCCCGTGTTGCTCGGCTTGGTTACGTAGTCGCTGGCGCCCAACGCCAGCGCGTCCAGAGTCGTGGACGCTCCGCGCTCGGTCAGCGTGCTGAACATAATCACGCGCAGCTTGGGGTAGATCTTCCGAATCGCCGCGAGCGTCTCCAAGCCGTTCATCTCCGGCATTTCCACGTCGAGCGTCACGAGGTCCGGATGTACTTGCGGAATCTTGGAAAGCGCGATGCGTCCGTTGGCCGCCGTTCCCACCACTTCCAGCGCAGCATCCCCCGCAAGCCCGTCGCACAGTACTTTGCGGATGACCGTGGAGTCGTCAACAACGAGAATGCGAATCGGCGGCATGAATCCTTTCAGCCAATTGCGAATATGTTTCGATCGATTGAAACCACAACCGCTTGTCTGGTGCGGCGTGCGCCAAAAACTCCGGGCTGTTCCCGGCACAGGCCAGTCGTCGCGGCGATTAGCGCCCGCCGATCGGCAGCTGCCGGGCTACTCGCTCACGCCGCGCGTCTTGAATGTCCGTTGCCGCCGGTCTTGAACTGGCTCACCAGCTCGCGCAGTTCCGTGGACATCCGCGCCAGGCTCTGCGCCGCTTTCTGCGAATCGCTCGCGCCCGCCGATGTGCTCTGCGCCGCTGTCGCTACTCCCGTTATATTCTTCGCTACTTCTCCCGATCCCTTGGCCGCCTCTGTGACGTTGCGCGACATCTCCGACGTCGTCGCGGATTGTTCCTCCACCGCCGTCGCTATCGTCGAGGCGATGTCGTTGACCTGCCCAATAATCCCGCTGATCGTCTTGATCGCTTCCGCCGCGCTCTTCGCATCCGTCTGAATCGCTCCGATGCGCTGTCCGATATCTTCAGTGGCTTTGGCCGTCTGCTTGGCCAGTTCCTTCACTTCGTTCGCCACTACCGCGAATCCCTTCCCGGCTTCTCCCGCCCGTGCCGCTTCGATCGTCGCATTCAACGCCAGCAAGTTCGTCTGCTGCGCAATCGAAGTAATAACTTTGATGACTTGCCCAATCTCCGCGCTGGATGCTCCCAACTTCGTCACCGTCGCATCAGTTTCTACCGCCGCGCGCAACGCCTCACCCGCCACTTTCGCCGATTCCGTCGCGTTCTTGGCGATCTCGCTGATGCTCGCGCTCATTTCTTCCGTGCTGGTCGCCACCGTCTGCAGGTTGCGATTGATCTCTTCGGTGGCTGCGGAGACTACGTTGGCCTGCGCTGAAGTCTCTTCGGAATTCGCGGTAATCTGCTGGCTGGTCGCTGAAAACTCCTCGCTCGCCGTAGCCACTTGCTGCGCGTTCTTGCCAATTGATTCGATCACTTCGCGCAGCTTGCTCTGCATTTTGTTGACAGCGGTGGTCAAATCGCCGAGTTCGTCCGCGCTGGTCAGTTTGGTGTCGGCCCGGGTCAAGTCGCCGTCGGCGATGGCATCCGCTTGCTCCAGAATGGACGTGACCGAGCCAGAGATTCGCCGGCTCAAGAAGATAGCCACAAAAACTCCCACCCCCAGGGCTAGTAAAGTGCTGATTCCCATCGTCCAAGCCATCGAATTATTTGCAGAATCGAGTTTTTCCTGCTGCTCTTCGAGACTCTTGGCCAGGTTATCCGACAGGTCCATCACAGTTTTCGTCAGGTTGTTAACGGCCGGCGTTGCCGTATCGGTGTATTGATCGCCGCCTTTAATGATTGCGTCGCGAACGCCGCTCTTGGCCGTTTTGATTGTCTCCTGCTGCATTTCGCGAACTTTTGGCAAAGCCTCCTTGATTTCGGCGAGCAAGTCTTTGTTTTTCTGGATGGTCCAATGGGCGGAGAGTTCATCCACGCTACTCATCGCTTTATCGGTTCCTTGCCAGCCGTCATCAAAGGCTTTCCGCGCGGCATCCTCTCTTGCCGGATCCGAAGCGGACAGGATCGCTTGGCGAGCCTTATTGCCGGAGTAATCCAGGCGGTCCCGGATCTCAGCCAGGCCGCGGATCGAAGGAACGCGATTCGACAAGATGTAGTGCTCGATTGCCTGTATCTCCTCGGATTTTCGATAATCCAAAGTTGAACTGACCACCATCAAAACCAGAATCACCCCAAAACCCAGCCCCAGCTTTCTTCCCACCGTCAATTTCATTTTGTTTCTCCCGTCAGAGTTGTCACATTCACAGCTCCCATCAACGCGTATCCCAGCTAGGCTTGATTCAGGCCAATCAATGTTCGGGTGGCGCAACCGCAGGCCGTTCGTCGATCGTGCAAGCCCGCTCGGTGTCCAGCACATGCATCAATTGTTTCTCCAGCTTGTGCACGCCGCGAATCGCCGAGCGCACCTTGCCGCGCAGCGTTTCCGGAGGAGGTTCGAAGCTGTCCTCGCCTACCTCCACCACGTCGCCAATTTCATCCACCAGCAGGCTTACGGCGTCCTCCCCCGTGCGCACGATCACGTTCATCGCCGGCTTGTCCGCCGGCCGCTCCAGCAGCCCCAGCTGGCGCCGCAGGTCCACCGCGATCACAATTTGCCCGCGCAGATTCATCAGTCCGCGCACGGCGTAGGGCGCCAGCGGCACCTCGGTCAGTTCGAGCTGCGTCAGGACTTCCTGTACATCGCACAACTCGATTCCGAAAAAGTAGTTTTCCAGATAAAACGTGCAGAATTGCTGGGAATTGGCCATCGGTTAATCGCCCACCTTTACGCGTTCCCGTTCCTGCTGGCGTACCACGGGCGCAGTGCCCAAAATCACTTCCAGATCCAGTATCTCGGTTACGCGCTCCTGGACCACCGCCGCGTACAGCACTCCCTTCCTCGTCGCCGTGGACTTCACATCCGCGCGGTCCTCGATAATGTCCACGATGCGCTCCACGACGAGTCCCACTGCGTGGCCTTCGTGATTGCACACCAGAACCTGGATTGCGCCGGCATCCGCTGCCGCCGGTGCGGCGGTGACGCGTGACGCGCCCTGTGTCGCCGCTCTTGCAGCGCCGCATTCAGGTACACCAGCGGAAGAATCTTGCCGCGATATTGAATCACGGACTCCGTGCCCGAACGCTCCACCTGCGACGCCGGAAACTCTTCCAGCCGCGCCAGCGCCCCCAGTGGAACGGCCATGCGCGCCTCGTCGGGGCCGACAAACACCAGGAACGCCTGTCGTTCACCGGTCGCTTCCTTATCTTCAGAAGCTGCGCCGGTCGCGGCGCGATCGTGCGTTTCCGAAATGATGCTGGCGCGCTGCGCCAATCCCAGTACATCCAGGATCAACGCCACCATCCCGTCGCCCATGATGGTCGCCCCGGCAAATGTCTTCAGCCCTTTCAGCCGCCGGTCCAGCGGCTTCACCACAATTTCTTCGGTGTCCTTGATTTCATCCACGATCAACCCAAATTGCCGGCCATCCGCCTGCAGCACCACCATATTGCTCACGCCGTCGGCTACGGCGGCCCCGCCCGAAGTCTCCTTCGCGATCTTCAATTCGCGATCCAGGTACACCAGCGGCAGCAAGCGCCCCCGTAACCGATACACCGGAACGCCGTGCACCATTTCAATTCCCGTGCGCGTGGGGTCTCCGTCAATCCGCACCAATTCGATCAGGCTTACCTGTGGAATCACGAAGCGCTTGTCACCGGAGCGCACCACCAATCCCGGAATGATCGCCAGCGTCAGTGGAATTTTCGTCTTTATCGTCGTACCCGTACCGGGGGTTGACTGCACATCCACCGTCCCGCCGATCTTCTCGATGTTAGTTTTCACCACGTCCATGCCCACGCCGCGGCCGGATACGTTGGTGACTTTGTCCGCGGTGGAAAATCCCGGCAGGAAAATCAGGTTGAGGACTTCGCGTTCGCTCAGTTGCGCGGCCTTCTCCACGGTCAATAACCCGCGTTCCACCGCCTTGCGCCGGATCTTTTCCTGGTCCAGGCCCGCGCCGTCGTCGCTGATTTCAATGTTCACCTGCCCGCCCTGATGATAGGCGCGCAGCGTCACGCACCCTTCCGCGCTCTTTCCCCGCCGCCACCCGCGCTTCCGGACGCTCGATCCCGTGGTCCACGGAATTGCGCACCAGGTGCGTCAACGGATCCTTGATCGCCTCGATGATCGTCTTATCCAGCTCGGTCTCTTGCCCGAACATCTCGATGCGCACCTGCTTGCCGCAACTCATCGCCACATCGCGCACGGTCCGCGGAAATTTGCTCCAGATATTTCCGATGGGCTGCATGCGCGTTTTCATCACGCCTTCCTGCAGCTCCGTCGTAATCAGGTTCAGCCGCTGGCTCGGCGCGACAATCGCCGCATCCTCCGCCGCGTTGGAAAACTGCAGCACCTGATTGCGCGCCAGCACCAGCTCGCCGACCAGATTCATCAGCTTGTCCAACAACACCACGTCCACGCGTATGGATCCCTCGCTTACACTTCCGTGGCTGGCCACTTGCGTGTGCGGCGCCTCGTTCTCTTCCGGCCGCAAATGCAGTCTTCGACGGTTCCGGTGAGACTGTCTTCACCTCATTGCCCGCTTTTTTTGGTTTCGTTGCGGGCTTCGCGGCCTGTTCTGTGCGCGGAGCTTCTTCGCCTGACCCGCCCTGCTGCACTTTCGTCAACATCTTGATCAGTTCTTCGTCGTCGCGCTCACCCTCATTGCCGCTCGCCTCGATGCTCTGCATCATCTGCCGGACGGCATCCACCATGCGTAACAGCGCCGTCGTAATTTCCGGATTCAGCAGCAATTCTCCGTCGCGCAGCCGGCTCAACAGGTTCTCGCCGGTGTGCGCCACAGCCTCCAGCTTGCCGAATCCCAGGAATCCGCAAGTACCCTTGATCGTGTGGATCGTACGGAATACGCTTGCCAGCGTCGCCTGATTGCGCGGATCTTTCTCCAACTGGATGAGTTCGCGGTCGAGCGTGTCGAGATTCTCGTTACCTTCCACGAGAAACTCGCGGACGATTTCATCGCTCATCAGTCTTTAACCTCTGGATGTGAGGTCGTTCTGCACCGCCGCGCGTCGGCCATGGCGACAATTCGCGCGGTTCCGAAAGCGTGGTGCACCGCTACGGAACGACCGTCGGACCCGACGACCGCACCCTAACCCTCGTGCTGCTACCGATCACTGTCTCAATATCGGCAACCTCCTTTCGTTTCTTGAGTTCGATCTCACGAGCTTGCGCGCGCAGTCCCACGCACGTCGCGCGCCGGCGCTCTTACTTGAAAAAACCTTGCGTAGACTTTTCTTGTGATTTGCGGCTTGTAATTTGCGATTTGGATAAGCCGAGGAGCCAGTGCCCGGAACGCTCGGTAGGTCAGTCCACATACAGCCGGCGAGGCCGCCGGCCAAAATGCCCTTCTCGTCGAACTACTGCGTGATTTTCAGCGACGCCGCCCCCAAAATCTCCCGGCTCTTCTTTTCCTGCACGAACACCACCACGCGCACCTTCTCGGGTTTCCAGTGCGAATCGAATTTCACGCGCGGCTCCCCGGTGAACGAAGCCGGAGCCTTAGCGGAGTCCGCAACTCCGATCTTCCGCAGCGATCGCAGCGTTGCCGCGTGGTGCAACACATGCCCGGAATTCTCGCCTCCGCTCACCGACGATTCCAGCCCATCCTCGGTTACCGCCAGCCAAACCTCCGCAGCATCCCCCGCCGCGTTTCCCGCAAGCTTTCCCACCGACACCGTGAACTGTCGCGTTCCCTTCCCGTCCGCCGTTCCCGAAACAATCGAGACGTCCGTCTCCACCCGCCTCGCCGCGTTCTCGATGGCCTGCCTGGCGTCCGCTCCGCTGTTCCCTACAAACTGCTTCGTCCCGTCCACCACCATTTGCGGCGTGTACATCTGCGCCTTGAAAAACGACGAATAGGCCTCCTGCCTTTGCGTCCACTCCGCCGAAGAATACGGATCGCTCCAGCCCTGGTGATTCCAGTAGTCCACGTGCTCTTCCAGCGCAATCACTTCCGCCCCGGCGATCGGTTGCTTTACTTGCAATAGCTCCAACAATGCATCAGCCGGTGGGCAAGTGGAGCAGCCCTCGGAAGTGAACAACTCCACGACCACCGCTTTCCGCCCCGCTTCGGTCGGCGCATTCTGTGCATTGCCATGCGAATAGAACCCCAAGCAAAAAATGCAGAGCAGGAAGGACAGCCCCAGCACGTTTGACGAATGCATCTTCATATCTTCATCCCTCGTATGCATCCCGAGTAAATCGGTTCCACTCGCCGGATCGGCTCCATACGCCGATTTTCCCGCAACCGTGCTTATTCGTCGAGGATTTACTTCTTGTCCAGCAGCGTCAGCCATTTCCGAATCACTCGCCGCAATTGTTTTTCTTTCGCGGCCACATCTTGCAGGCTGTAAAACATCGCCAGCCTACTGCCATCTGCGTACTCGCCTTCCAGTAATCCGGATGTATCCTTCACTTTGGCCCCGCTCGGAAACACCAGACGGATACAGTCCTTTCGTCACAAATTGAAAACTACAATGTATCGCTTATATTCCTTCGGCTTGTACGGCCCCACCGCTCCCGCGTAGAACAACGTCGGCGCATTCCATTTTATTTCCGCGCCGATCTCCGCGTCCGCGCTCAAATAATAGAACGACCGGATGCCAGGTCGGTGTGCTGTATGGGATGGCGCAACGTGTCGTGGGAATCCGCGTTACAATGCGCAAATCAAATGTGCAGGAGATTCCGATGAAGCTTCATCACCGTGCCGCTGTTATGGCAATGCTAACTTTCGCCCTGGCCATCTTGACGCTCTTTACCGCCCGCCTCAGCTCAGATTCGGGGCATAGGATCGCTCAAGCAGAAAGCGCAGTCTCCGGTGTCCATGACTTCGATTTCTTGGTGGGATCATGGCGTGTTCATCATCGAAAGCTGAAGCAGCGGCTCGTCAACAATCACGATTGGGTTGAGTTCGAAGGCACATTGGTCATGCGGAAGCTGATGGATGGTTACAGCAATGTTGACGACGACGTTTTCGAGGTTCCGGGCGCTGCCTATCGCGGCGTCGCATTGCGCTCGTTCGACACCAAGACCCAGCAGTGGTCCATCTGGTGGCTCGATAGCAGGACGCCTCAAGGTCCCCTGGACCCTCCCGTCAGAGGCAGCTTCCGAGACGGTGTCGGAACCTTTTACGCGGACGACACATGGGAGGGCAAGCCGGTCCGCATCCGATTTATTTGGTCCAAGATCACTCCAACGTCATGTCAATGGGAGCAAGCCTTCTCGACCGACAAAGGCGTCACTTGGGAAACCAACTGGGTGCAAGACATCCAAAGAGTTCGGTAATCGATACCACTGATGCTACGTGACCGGCCAACGCGGCGTGACCGGCGAACTCGCCCTGCATTCGCCGCCGGGAGCTGAAATTGCGCCGCGAGCGAACGCCAAGTCGCTCTCGCGATCCGTCATGGCTGCGTTTGACTGCGTCGTTCTTCTGTAAAATCCCGCAAAGCAAAGACACATGGCGGAAGCGTGTGGGAGTCGAACCCACCATCCTGGCCGCGAAGGTCAGGATCAATGGCTTTGAAGGCCACGAGGACCACCGGGCCCCTGGCGCCTCCGTCACTGGATTATAGGGTTGTGGCGCTGCGGCTTCAACTTTTCGGCGCGCCGGAGGCAAACTTCTTGCGCGCCAGGTCCAGCAGTTTTGCGTCGGTGCAGACTTCGTAATACGGGCGGACGCCCTGCGCTCCCACTTTCGCGCCGGGCAGCAGTTGGTGCACGAATCCCTTGCGAATCACCACTGGTTCCAGCGATTCTCCCAGCGGCACTTCGCCGAAATAAAGTTGCACGCGCTCTTTGCCCCAAGGCATCGGAAAATTTCCACCCATCGGCGACATCGAGATCTCCGCGCTGAGTTTCTGAAATCCCTCTTCGTTCAGCTCGATGCCGTTCAGGTTATAGCGTACCAGCAATTCCTCGCCTTCGTCTTCCGCGGCATCCTCCATCAATGGCTGCAGCACGAACACATTGAACGGCGAAGGATTATCCTTGAACAATCGCTTGGTGATTTTCGTGCAGCTGGAAAGCCGGTCCGACAAATTCAGCGCGCGCGAAATCATGATCTTCGAATCGCCGTCCATCCACAGCGACGGCGCCGAATCCTGAAACGCCACGCCCACTCCGATTTCCAGCGGCGGCAATTCCGTGGTCTTCGTCCGCGCGTTGTATGCCTGCGTCACCGCCAGTATTTCGCGCGCCAGTATGCAAGCCCGCGCGACCGCGCGCGTCGCGGCTCGCGTCGCTTCCGTTTCGTAAATCGCCAGAATGATCGCGTCGCCTTCGATGAACACCGTCGCCGCGCCGAAGCGTTCCAGCATGCGCTTCACCGGCTCGTGCAAATTCATGCTGAAATGCGACGCCGGGTTCATGCCCTTGGCCAGCAGATCCTTGGTGATGCCCGTGGACCCGCGCACGTCCGCCTTGATCACCGTGTGGTTGATAACAGGATCGTCCGCCGGACGCCCTTCCTCCGCGTGCAAAAATTCGTACAGGCTCTTGTTGACGCGCGAAAGCTCCCGCGCGCGCTCCGAACGCACCAGGCTGATGCGCTCCATCCACGCCGCCACGTGCTGGTAATTCCGCCGGTCGCGCCGCAGCCGCATCAGATCCTCGGCGAATTGCAGCGTGATGGACAATTGCTCTTCGTGCGTGCGCCGCCGGATAGCCCGCGAAGCGTCGTCCAGCCTCTTCATCGAAATCTTGCGCGCCGGAAATTGTTCCAGAATCGTTTCCACGCGCTTCGCTTCGTCGCGGTTCACCAGCGCCTTTTTCAGCGCCTGCAAGTGGATCGGCGGGCAATAATCGGAGTAAATCCGCCGCAGTTCATACCCTGCCAGCACGTGAAACAGCAGGTCGCGCTCCTCCAGCCGGTGCATCCATTCTTCCAGCAGTTGCGCGCGCGTTTCCGGTGCGGCCTCGCCTTCCCCGGCGGGCGCCTGGCTATCGAACAGCCGCCGCGCATTCTGCGGCTGGTTCAAATAATCGCCCAACCGGCTGCGGTATTCCTCGATCAAAAAATCCATGCGCTGCTTGGCGGCGTCAATTTGCGGACCTAGCTCTTCCAGATTGGTTTCGCTCGCCGCGAATTTCTTGCGCAGCGCGGCCAGCTCCGCGCGCGATTCCGCGCTCGCTCCACCCTTGCGTTTGAATAGCGATGGAAACAGCCCCTCGCCGTCTCCCGCGCGTCCCGTGGCCTCTTCCAATTCCTCTTCCACGCGCGCCATCTCCGACCGCAATTGCCGCGCCTGCTCCAGCAAACGCTCGTGCACCTTGCGCGCCTTGCTTAATTCGTCCGCGTCGTCTCCCGTCAAAATCAGATCGCGCACGAAATCCAGCAGGATCCCGTCGAATACCTCAAAACGGTCCGGGTCGTTTACGAAATTGCCCAGCAGGACGTAATGCTCCAAAAATAAATGATCGTCGTTCCCATTCTCCACAAATAGAAAACGGTTCTGCAGCAGTTCGTAAGTGTCGTGGAAATCTTCGCCGAATAGCGCCCGCCGCGATTTCGAAAGCGTGCCCTCTTCCACTTCCCGCCAGATGCGGCACAGCGTGTCGCCCGCTTCACGGTAAGTGTTCTTCTTGTCCGCCTGGATCTCCGCGATTTTCGCGCGCATCACGTGCGCCTGTTCGCTGTGCTCGAAAAGTTCGCCCCGCGAGCGGATCCAGTCCTTGCACTCCACCACAATGCTCGAAAATTGGCTGGCAATTTCCAGCGTCAAATGTTTCACCAGCGCCAGCTGGTGCAGTATGTCCGTCTCAATGGACTGTTGGAATTTCGCCCGCGTCAGCGATTCCTGCAGCACTTCGGTCAGCAGCTTGCGGAACGCGCCATGCTCCGGCGCCCCCGATTGCTTGCGGTCTTTCCCGTAGAACAGGCTGATGTTGATCTTCTGCCGCACCAGATCCAGCAGGTATTTCCGCGTAAAATCCACAAAACGCGGGCTTAGAAAAACGTCATAGTGAATGTTGTCCACGCCCAGCGTAAGATTGGCCAGACGAATCTCGGCGGAGTAAGGCTCCAGCTTCATCCGGGCCGGATGGGCGGGCGAAGGCGCAATGCGGGTGTCAGGCATTCGGGCGCAGCGAAACCGCGAGACTCCACTCTAGCGAGGCGAAATGCGCGGCGCAATGGAGCGATTCCTAACCGTTAATGGTTTTTCGGGCAGCACGCCCGCTCCAAGCGATAATCAGGCCTTGAATGCCGGCACGGAGTCGGGTACCAGCTCCGAATTCGGTATCGAGCCCACCCCCTACGGCGTAGAAGCCCGCTTCCGCAATAGCCGCTCCCCCAGCGGCGATCAGGGCCCCTGCCTCTATTTCGGGCCTCAGGGCCAGCGATGCAGCCGACCCGCCGTCTCCAACGGATTCTGCGCAACCCACCTGCCCGCCCAGCCCCGTCAGACAGGCCAGACGGGTGTCGTCGCCGCCCCCGGGGTGCGTCAAAAATCCCGCATCGTGGCCGTTGTGCTGTTCGCAGTAGCGATGCTCCAGAGTTTCTGGCCCGCCATCTCCGACGTAATTCGCGAGATAATCCGCTGGCTTCACGCACACTAGTCCCCGTCGCGCCGCTGACTCGCCTTGGCATTTCTCTGCGCGCTCTGCGCCTCTGACGATGCGACGAGCATCGTCATCCTGAGCGCGGCGCCTTTGTTTCAAGCCGCGCGAAGGATCTCTCCGCCTTTCCTCCATTCCCCCTGTGCCAATTCTTTTGACTTCCTCCGCGCCGAAACCCACGTTTCCGGGTAAAATAACCAGCCATGTCCAAATTACTGGAAGGCAAGACCGCCCTCGTTCTCGGCGTCTGGAATAAATGGAGCATCGCCTATGCCATTGCCCAGGCTTTCGCCCGTGAAGGCGCCACGCTCCTGCTCACTTATCAGAACGACCGCGCCAAACCCGTCGTCGAAGAACTCGGCAACGAACTCGGCGCCAAAGGTTTTTACCCGTGCGACGTCCAGCAGCAAGCTGACATTGACGGCCTCGCCGAATCCCTCAAGCGAGAAAACCGCACCATTGACGTGCTGGTCCACTGCCTCGCATTCGCCAATCACGAAGACTTGAATCAGCCATTCCTCAAAACCTCGCGCGATGGTTTCAAACTGGCTCTCGACGTCAGCGCCTACTCCCTGGTGGCCGTCTCCAGCGCACTTTCTCCGCTGATGACCAACGGCGGCGCCATCATGACCCTCACCTATCTCGGCTCCACGCGCGTCGTCAAAAACTACAACGTCATGGGCATCGCCAAAGCCGCCCTCGAGGCCGAAGTCCGTTACCTCGCCGCCGAACTGGGCGCCAGCAAAATCCGCGTCAACGCCATTTCCGCCGGGCCCATCAAAACGATCTCCGCTCGCGGCATCAAGGATTTTTCCAAGGTCCTCGATTTCGTCCAGGAACATGCCCCACTCCGCCGCAATACCGATATCGCCGAAGTCGCCGATGCCGCCGTCTTTCTCGGCAGCGACCTGGGCCGTGGCGTCACCGGAAACGTTCTCTACGTGGACGCCGGCTTCCAAATCATGGGACTCGAGCCCCCCGCGCCACCGAAGTGAGAACTAGCAATCCATCGGCGCGCCCTCGTGCTCACGGTAACTTCCGCAATCGCGCGTACGCGTGCCTCACCGCAATCGCTTTGCTCTTCGCCTTTACGTCGCTCGCGACAATTGCAATCGCGAAAACGCCGCCCGCCGCCGCTCCACAAAAAGAAAAAAAAGCTGCAACCCTTCGCTGGGATCCGCCCCAGGTGGATGTTCCCGTTCCGTCCCTCTCCGAGACTCCTCCCTGCGTCCTGCCCGACGTCCTGAAACTCGCCGCGCAACGCACCGCCGAACTCATTGATCATCTGCAAAATTTTGACGCGCACGAACAAATCCGCTATGAGGAAACCGACGGCTTGGGCATTCCTAATCTGGCTCTCGGCGCGAAATTCGATTACCTCGTTGATTTCGGCGAGCAATCCGGCCCCCTGAAAGTGCACGAAACGCGCACTCCGCTCCCCGGCTCCGACGACGAAAATCTCCACGCTATCGTTGATAAAGGTCTGCCGGTTTTGGCTCTGATTTTTTATCCGCAGCTGCAACGTGACTACGAAATGCGCTGCGAAGGAATTGGCCAGTGGAATGACCAGCCCGCCTGGGTCGTCTATTTCAAGCAGGCCAGCGGAATGCGTCCCCGCACGCTTTCCATGGGCACCGCCGCAACCGTCTATCCGGTCAGCCTCAAGGGTCGCGCCTGGATCGCAGTGGACTCGGGCCAGGTCATCCACCTGGAAACCAATCTGGTGAAGGGGATTCCGATTATTGAATTGCGCGCAAATGCAGTCACGATTGACTATGCGCCGGTCGCGTTTCCCTCGCGCAATCTCGAACTGTGGCTGCCCAAATCCGCCATCGCCTACACGGACTACGGCAAGCGACGCACGATCATCGAGCACACCTTCTCCGACTTCCAGCTCTTCTCCGTGCAAACCCAGCAGGTCATCGAAAAACCGAAAATTCCGAAGCAGCCCGACCAGAAACCCTGACGACGGGTGCTCTCCACGATTTGCTCCTGCAATTAGCAGCCCTCCATCACAATCTTTCGCACGTCCTCGGATACATGCTCCAGCCCGATCCGCACTACCGGCCAATCCGTGCGCAGCTTCAACCGGTCCGGCCACTCCACAATCACGATCGCGTTCTCGCTGAAAATATCTTCCAGCCCTAGCGTCTCCAGATCGTGAAAATCGCCCACGCGATAAAGATCCACGTGATATACGCGCGTTCGCCCTTCGTATTTGTGCACCAACGTAAAAGTGGGACTGGTGACGTCGTCTTCCCGCGCTGCCCCTGCGCCCGCCGCAATTCCTTTCGTCAGCGTCGTCTTCCCCGCCCCCAGATCACCAGAGAGCAGCACCAGCACGGGCGGCTTCAGTGCCGCGCCAATTTCCCGGCCGCGCGCGATGGTTTCTTCCGATGAATGTGTCTCAATCTCGCGCTTACCCACGGCCGCACTCGGAATAAAATTGCTGATACGCCCGCGGAATTACTTTGATCAAATCCGAAGCCATCAGTGGAGCTTCGCCGCTATCCGCATACGCGATGTCGCCTGCCAGCCCGTGCAAATACACTCCAAACGCCAAAACTCGCACCCACGCACTCACGCCGAATTGCGCCGTCAGCCCCGCCAGCATACCCGTCAACACATCTCCCGTGCCGCCGGTCCCCATCCCGGGATTTCCCGTCGAGTTGACGAAAAGCTGCCCATCCGGTGACGCCACCACCGTCTGCTGGCCCTTCAGAATCACCACCGCGTTCCAGTTCGCCGCGGCCGTCGTCGCCACTTTCAGCCGCTGCGCCTGCACCTCCGGAATCCCGCCACCCAACAGCCGCGCCATCTCGCCCGGATGCGGCGTCAACGCCAGCGCGCCACTCGCATTTTTCAGCTCGTGCGCGCGCCCTGCAAACGCGTTCAGCCCGTCCGCGTCCAGAATAATCGGAACGGTTCGCTTCCCCAACACGTTGCGTACAAACTGCTGCGTTTCATCCTGTGTCGTCAGCCCCGGCCCAATCGCCAGCGCGCGCTTCCCTTTCAGCAATTTCTCGAAGCGCTCGTACTCGAAGCTACGCAGCGAAATGCTGCCCGCATCTGTCGCGGGCAGCGGCTCGGTCATGATTTCCGGCGTGTGCGCCGCGACAATCGGCAACACCGGCTCAGGCGTTGCCACCGTCACCAGCCCCGCGCCAACTCGCAGCGCCGCCCAGGACGCCAGCACCGCCGCTCCGCTCTTCCCCACCGAGCCCGCCACCACCAGCGCGTGGCCGTAATTTCCCTTGTTGCCATCCGACGCGCGGGGCTCTGCGAACTCACTCACTTCCCGTGCATCAATCCACCGAACAAAGTTTTTTCCCACTTCATCAATCAGTTCCAACGGCGAGCCGATGTCGCGAACCTCCAGCTGGCCCACAAAATCGCTCGCCGTGCCCAAAATCATTCCAATTTTCGGCGCGCTGAACGTAACCGTGTACCTCGCGTGAATGCACGCGCCCGCCGCTTCGCCCGTGTCGGCTGCCAGGCCAGATGGAATGTCCACGCTGACGACCGCTGAGCGCACCGGCCCGCGCCGCTTGTTCACCGCTTCGATCGTTTCTGCGAGAAGTCCCTCTACCGCGCCGCGTGTGCCGGTGCCGAGCAGCGCGTCCACTATGATGTCGGCAGATTCGATGCTCGGCCTGACGCGTTGCAAATCCCCCGAACTGCGCACCGTGCGCAGCGCCCCGGACGCTTCCTGCCAACGCTTGCAGTTCGTCGCCGCATCCCCCTGCATCTCCTCAAGCGCGGCAAACAAATACACTTCCGGCCTCGCGCCCAATTCCCGCAAATGCCGCGCAACTACAAATCCATCACCACCATTATTCCCCTTGCCGCAAAGAACCACGATGCGCCGCTGCGCGAAATTCGGCCGGCGCCTAACGATAAATTCCGCCACGCTTGCGCCGGCATTTTCCATCAGCGTAAGACTCGGAATCCCGTAGCGCTCCGTCGTTAGCCGGTCCACTTCCCGCATTTCAGCAACGCTGAGAATTTTCACGCCTGCCGCTCCCGAAGCTTGTGGTTCCCGTGATTCATCACAGAAATGGTCCGCACAATATCCAATATCACCAATATTTACCGTAGCACGATTGCCCGAGCATCGCCCAACAACCCGCCGCCTTCACGGCCGCGTGTCCAGCGGATGCGTGCTCTTCTCGTAGAATTCGTTCTGCAGTTTCAAGCTCTCGCCGTCCGCCTTCACCGCGCGAATCGCTTCGCCGATCGCCGCGATCCACGCGTTCATTTCAAATGTCCCAAGTTCTTTCGTAGCCAGTGCTCCCTCGCCGGAATAGTGATTCGGAAATCGCGCATACCACCAGATCCCGGTGTACACATCGCCCGGCAGGTTCACGCGTTTCTGGTCCGCTCCCGATTCGCTCGCCGCCCGCTCCTGGTGCACCAGGTCCGGCCGCGCAATCATCATGGACGCCGTCTCCGATTCTCCCGCGTGCATATCCACATGATCTTCCTTCACCGGACCACCCGCAGGTTCCTCGCGTCCCCACTGCACGTACACCACGTAGTCGTGCGGCTTGGCCAGCTGGCTCTGCGCGAAATACGGCAGCAGGTACTCATTTCCCCCGTGCCCATTCACGATGATGATTTTCTTGCAGCCATTGCGCGCCATCTCGTCGGTCGTTTCCTGCAACAACCGCAATTGCAGTTCGGCGCTGTAAGCAATCGTCCCAGCCTCATGCTTGGCCTCAAAAATCTGCCCAAAATAATATTCTGGAAACACCACCGCATAATTCTGCTCCGCCGCGTGCAACGCCGCGTAGCGCACATCCAGCAGGTCCGTGCCCAGCGGCAGGTGCGGCCCGTGCTTTTCCAAAATCCCAAACGGCAGCAGACATGTCCCCTGCGCCTGCGTGATCGCCGCGCGAAAATCCCCCGACGTCAGCTCTTCCCATCGCACCGAGCCCGTGGCCTGCCCCGCAGCCGGATAAGCGACCATCAGCATCGAGCGCTAAACAACCAAGAATCGAAATCTTCATCGCTCACCCCCCGACCCGCCGTAACTTACTGCAAACGCCAGACTTCCGCAGCTCAAACTTGGTCACTTCACGATTCGCCGCCCGAATTCCCGAATTGCCCCGATTTG
This sequence comes from uncultured Acidobacteriota bacterium, assembly GCA_963742475.1. Classification (GTDB taxonomy): domain Bacteria; phylum Acidobacteriota; class Terriglobia; order Acidiferrales; family UBA7541; genus Palsa-295. Next base: position 545,350 of record CAVULY010000004.1, read on the forward strand.
TCCCGTGATGCCCTTTGCCTGCCGCCTCTCTTCGCGCCACTATGCCCTCGGCCAACCCGAACCGGGATCGAACCGCAGCTTAACGGCTAGCGCTTCCCTTGGGGAGAGGGTGCCACACAGTGCCGTGCAAATCACTGTAAAGAACGCCCAGCGCCAGACCGGGGACCGGCGCTGGGCGTTCCTGTTTTCGCGCCACACTTCCTGAAAAAGTCCCGCTACGCCGAGCACTCTTCAGCCCCTCAAGAGTTCCTACGCGTGTCGTCGTCTCCCACCCCCGCAAGATCCTGCTAATGCTTCTTCGGCGGCAGGAATTTCTTGTCAATTTTCGCCACCACCACGTAATTGGGATCCACCATTTCCGCCACATGCACCGTCGCCACCTTGGAAAGCAATTCGTACGCGTCCATCTCCGATAGCCCGTAGTCGCTGTGCATCCAGTGCACTAGCTCCGTGAAAGCGATGCGCAGCGAATCGTCCAGCGGCCGGTAGATTCCCGCCGCCATCAATTCATTCTGATTTTCCCAACGTGGCCACGCGTTGGCACTCCCCTTGATCACATGAAAACGCAGCCGCGCGTGCATCGGCACCTCAATCGCCGTGCCGCCGATTTCCCCGTCGCCCATCGCCGCGTGTCCATCGCCAACGTACACCAGCGCCCCCGGCACATTCACCGCCAGATACAGCGTGTTCCCCACGCTCGATTCCGACGCATCCATATTTCCGCCGAATTCCGCCGGCACCAGCGAGCTGCGCGTCTCTCCCAACGCCGGCGCCACGCCCACGCATCCCAAGAACGGCCGCAGCGGAATTTGCACCGAAAAATTCGAGTCGTGCGCCTGATACGTCGCCGTGCCGTTCTCCTGATGAATCGCGTAAGACCAGCGACGCCCCGGCAGGTCCGGATTCAGCATCGGCGTGTAGTGCGTCGAATTGATCGCGCCAAACCCCGGAAAGATTTCGCCCCACCCTTCCGGCCCATTCACGCGCAACTCCAGAAATTCAATGGCCAGCGTATCGCCCGGTTCTGCCCCCTCGATAAAAAATGGTCCGGTCAGCAGGTTGGAACTGCGCGCCAGTTCCAGCTTGTCCGCGGGAATCCCCGCGCAGTGCTCCGTGCAATTCAGCGTGTCGGTCTCCAGAATCTCTCCCGCGGCAATGCGCCCCACAGGCTCCGCGGGCCCGAAGTCGAACTTCACCGTCGCATACGTCGGCGCGTATTTCACCACGCGCCCGGTCGCCTCCTGCGCAAAAGTTGCACACGTTCCCAGCGACGCAATGATCGCCATCGCCGATATCGCCGCGCTCCGCCGTACACGCCACGCACAAACAAATCCCGTCCAATCTCCAGCGAACTCTAGAAATTTCATCTCTCTGCCTCCAGGCCCTGCAACGCTGCGCAGCATACCGCATCTCCGCGCATTTTTGCTCGGCGAGCGTTGCGCGAAAGGATTCGCAATCTGAGTTGTGGTATCTTCAGGCCTTCGCGAATCTTCAATAGAAGAGGAAAATTCGATGCTGCGTGTTCACCCGCTGCAAATTCTGCGCCGCGCAATCATTCTCGCCTGCGTCGTGCTGGCACTTCTCAACAACGCACGTGCCGCCGGACCAGAAAAGCACCCCTTTGGCATCAACGATTTCTCAGCGATCCGCGAAGCTCGCGCGGTCGCAATTACGCCGGACGGCAAAACCATTCTCTACGTCGTCACCTATGACGGCGACAAAGGCCCCACCAAACGCGAATGGTATTTGATTGACGCCTCCGGTGAAAACAAACGCAAACTCGATCTGCCGGAATCCTTCGAGCCGCAAGGCTTCATGAAAGATGGCACGACGCTCTACGGAAGTTACGAGGTGTCGAAGAAACCCCAACTCGGCATCGTGCCGCGCGCCTCCTCCAATCCCACGCAGATCATTTCCTTGCCCAACGGAGTTCATCGCGCCACGCTTTCTCCCGACGGCTCTCGCTTCGCCGCCATTTCCGATCCCCGCCCGCCCGATCCCCTGGCAGACGTACGCCACGTCATCCAGAACGACGTCGTCAGCCTCTACGTCGCCGCCACAAACGGCGGCGAAGGCGCCTGGTGGTGCCCAGAGCTGCAGGACATTTCCGACTTCATCTGGTCCACCGACAGCTCGCAGCTCGCTGTCGTCACGCAATTCCAAAAGATCGGCCACCACGACGTACACGCGGCGATTTACGTCTGCAGCGCCTCGGGCGCGCGCCGCGTCGCGGTAATCAATAACACGGTCGCAGGAATCGCCTGGGCCAATGGCGGAAAAGATCTCGCGTTCGCCAGCACCACCACGGACGTCCTCACTCCCGAACACCTTTATACGGTCCCGGTAACAGGCGGAACTCCCGTGGATCAAACCCCCAATCTCCAAGGCTCCATCGTCAACGTCACCAGCAATCCGCAAGGAACCGTCTGGCTCGAAATGCAAAAAGGCGTCGGCGAAGAAATTTACTCGTATCGCGATGGAAAACTCGTCCCGGAATTTAACTGGCCCGGTGGAATCGTTGGCGCGCCTCCGATTTGCAGCCGCCTGGCATCTTCTTCCGGCGTGATGGCCTTCAGCGTCGCCGATCCGTCTCATGCAACAAACGTGGCCGTGCTGCGTGGCGGCGCCCTGCAGAAAATTACGCACGAAGGGGACGACACGCTTGCGAACGTAGCTCTCGGCGAAGTCCGCGTCGTCAACTGGACCGCCAAGGACGGCACGCACCTGGAAGGCATCCTCACCCTGCCGGCAAATTATGAAAGCGCCAAAAAGTATCCGTTTCTGGTTCTGCCCCACGGCGGCCCCGAAGCGCACGACGCGCTGCGCGTTGACGCCTTTGCGCGCATCGTCGCCGGTCTGGGATACGTCGTGCTGCAGCCGCAATATCGCGGCTCTACCGGCTACGGCACGGAATTTCTGCAAGCCATCTATCAGCATTTCGGCGATCGCGCCTACCAGGATGTGGATAGCGCCACCGATTTTGCCATCGCGCAGGGTTGGGCCGATCCCAATCGCCTCGCCATTTTCGGATGGAGCGCCGGCGGCTTCATGACCTCCTGGACCGTCACGCAAACCCAGCGCTACAAAGCTGCCATCGAAGGCGCCGGCATCACCGACTGGCTCAGCTTCATTCCCGAAAGCGACATCTCGCAGGTGGATTACGACATGCGCCTTCAGGAAAATGGCGCCGACCCGTTCCTGAAATTTTCAGCCGTGATGTTCGCCGATCGCGTCACCACGCCGCTGCTGATCCTGCACGGCGAAGCTGACCAGCGTGTGCCGATGCTGCAGGGCCGCGAATATTTCATCGTCCTCGCCGAGCGCGGTAAGACCGTGCGCATGGTCACCTACCCCGGCTCGCCGCATTTTCCCAACCTCGCCGAACAGCGCCGCAACGTCTTCCAGGAACTGCTCGACTGGCTCGCAAAATACAATCCGCAGAACTGAAACGACGAAACAGCCGGCTGTTCTATAAATATTGCGGCCTGCGAACTCTCACAATTTGCCCGAAAACATTTCCGTGAGTGATAAACTCCCGAAATTGTGCGCACACAAATGCAGCGGCTGTTGCTCTCACTTTGCGGTATCGTTGTTTTTGCATTTTCACTTCGCTCCGGCGCTCTAAGCGCGGGCGGCGAAAAATCCGGGGGCACTGTGACCAAAGCGGTTCTGCTGGTCGTCAACCAGGGCGACAAAAATCTCAGCGTGGTGGACCCGGTCGCCGGTCGCGAAATCGCCACCATCTCGCAGAACCTCACAACCGTGCACGGCCACGAAGTCGCGGCCTCCCCCGACGGCCACTTCGCGTACGTCCCGGTGTACGGCAGCGGCGTCGTCGGTGGCCCGGGCATTGACGGCCGCGAAATGCTCGTTATTGATATCGCCGCGCGCAAGGTCAGCGGCAAAGTTGATTTCGGCAGCGGCGTGCGCCCGCATTGCGTCATCTACGATCCGGTAAGCGGCTTGCTGTACGTCACCACCGAGCTGGCCAACTCCGTCACCATCGTTGATCCGCGCACTCTGAAAGTCGCCGGCTCGATTCCCACCACCCAGCCGGAATCACACATGCTCGCCATCTCGCATGACGGCCGCCGCGGCTACACCGCGAACGTTTCTCCCGGCTCCGTCTCCGTCCTGGACATCGCCGCGCGCAAAACCGTCGCGGTGATCCCCATCTCGCCAATCACTCAGCGCATCTCCATTTCCAACGACGACAGCATGGTCTTCACCTCCGACCAGACCAAGCCGCAACTCGCCGTGATTGACACCTCCTCAAACAAAGTAAAAGCCTGGGTGCCGCTGCCGGCCTCGGGATATGGCACCGCTTCCACGCGCGACGGCCGCTGGCTGCTCGTAGCGATGGGCGGATTCGTGCTGTCCGGAAGCAGGGCGCCGAAGCCAGGCGACCCGCCGCCGCAGGGTGGCGTCGCTGTAGTGGATCTGCAGACTCTGAAAGTTGCGCGCGCGATTCCCGTCCCCGGTGCTGCGCAGCAAATCCTGGTCTCGCCAGACGGCAAGGTGGCATACGTATCTTGTATGGGCACCGAGTTAGACGGTCAGGCCGCCCCGGCCGCTAGCGCCGCGCACAAACCGGTCGGCCGGGTCGCCGTGATTGATCTCACCGAGTGGAAAATACAAAAAGTGATTGACGTGGGCGTCGGCGCCGATGGCCTCGCCTGGGCCAGCGGCTCCTGATACGCACAACGGTTCCGCGGATGGAGGCGTATGAGCGAAACAATTGGATTCCTCGGATTGGGCAATATGGGCGAGCCGATTGCCGCGAATCTGCTGCAAGCCGGTTACACACTGCGCGTTTTCAATCGGACCGCGGCCAAAGCGGCGGCGCTGGCGGCGAAGGGCGCAACGGTGGTTGAGCGGGCCGCGGAAGTGGCCGCGCCCGGCGGAATCGTTGTGACGATGCTGGCCGACGACCACGCCGAGGAAGAAATAAGCCTGGCGCAACGATCGTTCGTGGAAAAGCTAGGGAGCGGAGGCGTGCATGTTGCGCTGAGCACGATTGCTCCAGCCACCGCACGCCGCCTCGCCGAGCATCACGCGAAGCACGGAGTGGAATATGTGGCCGCGCCAGTTTTCGGGCGTCCGGAGGCGGCCGCGGCGAAGCGACTCTGGGTGTGCGCGTCCGGCAACGCCACCGCGCGGAATCGCGTGGCCCCGCTGCTGGCAGCAATCGGCCAGGGTACGTTCGAATTCGGCGATGATCCCGGAACGGCGAACGTGGTGAAACTCTGCGGAAATTTTCTGATTGCGTCCGCGATCGAGGCGCTGGCGGAAGCATTAACGCTGGCCGAAAAAAACGGAGTAGACAAAAAGGACGTGGCCGAGCTCTTCGGCAAAACGCTTTTTGCCTGCCCCGTGTATCAAGGTTACGGCAAACAAATCGCCGAAGAGAGATTCCAGCCCGCGGGATTCCGTCTGTCTCTGGGTCTAAAAGATATTTCGCTGGTGCTGCAGACCGCCGCAGCCAGCGCGATGCCCATGCCGCTCGCGAGCCTGCTCCGTGATCGCTGGCTTACAGGCATGGCAAAAGGCCGCGCGGATTTGGACTGGACCGCCGTCGCGTTGGGCGTGGCCGAAGACGCTGGATTAAATCCAGGGGCTGCGGCATCTGCTTCTCGTTAATTGAATGCAGATTTGTACTCCCGCGCCGCGGCAGCCACGGCATCCGCGCGCCGATAATTGACATCTGAATCGAATGAGGCCTGTTCCCTGCCGGCTTTTGAGGTGCGCCCATGATTGAAAGTCATCTATCAGGAATGAAAATTCGCAACGGAGCCATGATGTTCATCTGTTCCACGTGCAAAGTGCCGCCGAACCTTGCGTTCGGAGCGGAGCAGACAGGCGAATTCGTGTACCTGTTGATCTGTCCCAAGTGCGGGATCGGCCTGGGAGAGTGGAACTCTCTCGACGCCCGCGATAAAGAACTCCGCGAATTCGCCAAAACCGTGAAGTTCCGGCACTAACGCATCGGTGCAGCACGCGCGCCCTGACGCGAGCGAGCCCTGGGCTCGCGATCACTTCGAAAACCGAGCCCTTCGAACACCGCGGCGTCGGGCAGCATCTCACCGTGATTCTTCTCGCGACCGATAGGATGGAATGCGAGAGCGCGGCCGAACCGATCGTGACGACGCAACCGCTTTCCTTTCCTGTACCCCCACGGCCGCATCGGCAGGCGAATTCAAGCATCCAATAAAGGTAGCCGCTTGGCGTCCGTTTCAGCTCCCAACGGCAAATTGAGGAATCCATGCCAGATCGCTCGCGTCTCGCCGATACTCCGCTTTCTATTCTGGACCTGGCGCACTTACGACAGGGAGGGACTGCTGAAGAAGCTTTCCACAACGCACGCGCACTTGCTCAGCGCGCAGAGTCCCTGGGCTACAAGCGATTCTGGCTGGCGGAACATCACAATATTGGCGGAGTCGCATGCTCCGCGACCTCGGTCTTGATCAGCTACATCGCAAACGCAACCTCGACCATCCGCGTCGGCTCCGGCGGCATCATGCTGCCGAATCATGCGCCGCTCGCGATTGCAGAACAATTTGGCACGCTCGAATCGCTCTTTCCCGGCCGGATTGACCTGGGCCTCGGTCGCGCCCCCGGCGGTGATTCGGAAGCGGCGCGGGCTCTCCGCAGTTCGGCGTACGGCACGGGCGAGGATTTCCCAGCGCTTCTGGAAGAGTTGCGCCGCTATCTTGGTGAGCCGCAACCTTCGCAGCGCGTGCATGCCTATCCAGGCGAAGGCACGAACGTTCCGATATGGCTGCTGGGCTCGAGTGACTTTAGCGCGCGCCTGGCCGGAAAACTCGGCCTCCCGTTTGCGTTCGCCGCTCATTTTCAACCGGGACCTCTGCTGCCCGCACTGCACATCTATCGTTCGTCGTTTCGCCCCTCCTCGGTTCTTGACCGGCCCTACGTGATGGTCGGAATCCCGATCCTGGTGGCGGATTCAGACGAGCAGGCTCAGTTTCTGGCCACGACGCCAATCCAGATGTTTCTGAATTTGATCCGCGGTGTTCCGGGGCCGCTGCCGCCTCCCACACGGAGCCTCGAGTGGACGCCCGACGAACGGCAGATGGTGGCCGCAAAATTTGGAGCGGCGATTTTCGGCGCACCCGCACAAGTCGCCGCGCGGCTGAACGCGTTTCTCGAGCAGACTCGCGCCGACGAGTTGATCGTAGTCTCGAATACCTACAACTTCGAGGACCGGCTGCGTTCCTACGAACTTCTCGCCAACCTCGCCAAGCAGGGACAAGAAGAGCCACAGGTGTCCAGCACGGTATAGCCACACGAAACGCAGCCCAATCCGAATCTCGGATCAAGGAATCGAATGACACGAACACGATTGATTAGATTCATTGCAGTTATTCAGTCTCTTCTCTTCCTCATACATATTTTTCTCTATAAGACGTGGACATTTTCGCCCGCCGGCGGCGCTACGCCCGGGGCGTTCTGGATCAAGCTGGGGCTAGGCGTTTTGTCAGTAAGCTTCGTTGCCGCCTCATTGCTCGCATACCGCTATACAAACGCTCCTCTGCGCGCGTTCTACCGGGTCGCCGCGGTTTGGATGGGCATGCTGACCTTCCTATTTTTCGCCGCTGTTTTCTCGTGGCTTATTTTTGCAGTCGCGCGACTGGCGGGGCAGGACGTGAACTTCCATCGCACGGTGGAATTCCTATTCGCTGCCGCCGCGGTGACTGGACTTTACGGCGTCGTCAACGCCGGCTGGACGCGAATCACGCGAACCACGGTGCGGCTCGCGAACCTGCCGGCCGCGTGGCGCGGCAGAACGGCAGCACTGATCAGTGACGTGCACCTCGGACATGTTCGCAACGGCAATTTCTTGCGGCGTATGGTCGCGAAGATTCTAAAAGAACAGCCGGATGCGATTTTCATCGCTGGAGATTTGTACGACGGCACAGCAATTGATGCGCGGCGAGCAGCGGAACCACTGAGCGCGCTCGTGGCGCCACACGGTGTGTATTTCGTCGCGGGAAATCATGAGCAATTTCGGGACGACCGTAAATATCTGGATGCCATTACCGCCGCCGGCGTCCGCGTGCTCAGCAATGAGAAGGTGGAAGCAGACGGTTTGCAGATTGCCGGCGTGTCATATCTGAACGCGACGCATGGCGCCCACTTTGCATCGGTGCTGCGCGGCATTCGATTGGATCACGATCGCGCCAGCATTCTGTTGACGCATGCGCCCGACCACCCGGAGGTCGCCGAGGCCGCCGGCGTTTCCCTGCAGCTCTCCGGGCACACGCACCTTGGGCAGTTCGTGCCCTGGAGTTGGATGGCGCGCCGGGTTTACCGGCAATTTGTGTATGGCCTAAGCCGAATCGGCAAGATGCAGGTTTTCACTTCGAGCGGAGCAGGAACCTGGGGCCCACCCCTGCGCCTCGGATCGAATCCCGAAATTGTCATGCTGCAGTTCGAGTAAAACTACTCAGCGTTGGGCGAATTAAATGGTTGGCGGCTCGCCCAACCTTCCACACCTCCGCGACGGCCCCCGATGATCCCGAAACTCCGCTTGCATTGTTACAGCGGTGGCTGCGCTGCCGGAAGCTGGTTCTGCGCGATGGACTTTTTTCTCTCATTCTTCATCGCATAAAGCGCCTTGTCCGCCACGTACAGCAGCGGCCCGATCGTCTCGGCGTCGCTAGGATAACTGGCGATCCCGATGCTTACAGTGAGCTTCGGCTCCTCGCCATCATTCGCAAATAGGTCGCCGATGCGCCAGGCGACCAGCCTCGCAGCGCCTGCGCCTGTCTCCGGCAGCACCAGCGCAAACTCGTCTCCACCATAACGCGCCGCGGTATCAATGGACCGGCAACAGAGGCGCAGCACGTTGGCCAAGCGGCATAGCGCCCGGCTTCCTGCCTGGTGTCCGTAGCGATCGTTAATCTGCTTCAGCCCGTCCAAGTCCAGGAATAGCAGGCTGAATTCCCGCCCCGTCCGCTTCGACCGCGTCATTTCCACGTCCAAAACGTCCACCAGCTCGCGGTAGTTGGCCAAACCCGTCAAACCATCGCTCACAGCTCGTTGCCGAAGTTGCTCCTCCCGAGCGCGTTGGTCCGTCACATCTTCAACGATGACTCCATAACTTTCCGCTCCACCCTTCTCACCCAGTATTTTCCGTCCACTTAGACGGACTCTCATCACGGTTCCGTCTTTCCGCTTCCAATCGGTTTCCACAGGCTCGGCTCGTCCGGGTTGCAGGGAGCTGGCCAGCAATTGCGCGCGCTTGACGGGATCGAGAAGGACCTCGCTCGCCAGATCCACAGCTTTCAACTCTTCTCTCGATTGGTAACCGAGCATCGTCACCAGCTCCTGGTTGACCTCCAGGAATCTGCCATTCTTCCTGCAGCGGCACATACCGAAAGCCGCGTTGTCAACCAGGGCACGGTAGTGAGCTTTGGAGTGTCGCAACTCCTTTTCGGCTCGGTCGCGTTCTTCCCGCAATGTATTTTCGTCCAGAACCCGCCGAACAGCCATGGGGAGACGAGCGATGCGGTCCATTTCGATGCATTCGTGGGCGCCGTACGTAGCGAACTCCGTTGCGCTTACTCTGCGTAGCGTGTCTGTCACGAAAATCAGAGGTGTCGCTCTCTTGGTCTGGCGCAGGATTTCAATCGTCTGAGTCCCGTCGGGATCGGTGCTCGGGTATTCGGCGACAATCAGGTCAAAACGCCGCGTGGCCAGGCGCCTAGCCAACTCCCCGGCATCCCGAACCATCACCGGGTTGATCATGAATTGCACGCTCCGCAACTCATGCAAACAGCGCCCGACCACCGCTAAGTTTCTGTGAGCGAATAATATATGGATGGGTTGTCGGCGGCGGCTTGATTTACACAGCGCCACGCCAAATCGCGGATCCGAACCAGTTCCGGTTTGGGTTGCTGTGGCCACCTTAGTTCGAGACAAATTTCCGGCGACCGACCACCAGTGATGCGGTGCGATTGGCGAAAACCTTGAGAGTCCCCTCCGCACAAAATGTACTGCATTCCGGAAGGCGAAGCTGTCCAATTTGGAACAGTTTCAGATCGGCACCATTTGGTTCATTCAGGAACGCTCCAGTACTGATGCAGGGCGTCTTAATCAATACGCTCAAGACGCGTGAAAGCTGTAAGAACCGCACCAATCACGAATCCCCAACGACGGCGGGCGCCGCCAGCAGCTTCGAATGTAGAGGAGATCTGCCGTGCCGATCTTGTGTCCGCATTGTCACAGTAAAGCCATTCGCCGATCGAAGCGACGAGGATTGCTCGAATGATCCCTACTGAGCGTGATCCCGGTCCGGCCATTCCGCTGCGACGATTGTGACCGCCGTTTCTACACCCTGGCCTCCGCGGCGATTATTGCTGCCGTCCAATAGAAGTCCAGATGAACGACAGCGTCCCTTAGACGCTCTGTGCGCGGGCCAATTCCGGCTCGTTGACCAGCTCCTCGAAAAGGGTGCGGTAGTGAATCATGGCTTGGCGCAACTCTTCGGTATCGGCCTGCCCCTTCGTTTGACGCAGTGCGCTTTGGTGTGCAGCGCGGTAATTATCGAGAACCAAGGGATGGTCCACGGAAATATCGGCCGCGCGCTGTTCGAAGTCGCTCACGGGATAGCCGCGCGTGGACATTACATCGCCCAGCAATTCGTCGGCGTCGGTTACCGCGCCGCCAGGACCGTCCACGAAGCGCGCTTGGACTCTGGCCCAGGCTTCGATAAAGCGCGCGCGATCGCCGGGCGCGAGCGGCCGAATGTGCAAGTTCTCCACGCGTTCGGCGCGTTCATTGAGCGCCGCTTCCGCTTTGCGCTGGCTTCCGCCTTCCTTGACGGCGCGCGTATATTCGGCTCCGCCAAATTGAGTGCGTAGTTTTTCGGTGCGGCGTTTGCGGATCGCCAGCCAACTTCCCACGATTGCCAGCACCACCACTGCCGCCACAGCGATGATGATTACTATTTGCGTTGTGCTTAAGTCTACCGAGTTCATCACGAACCTCCACTTTTCGAGCGATTCCGTTACTCGAGACCGAATATAATGGTGACGCCGCGCAGCGATGCGCCGCCGCCTTTAGGGCTTTTCGACGATTTTTTCCACCTGCGCGATTTTCTTTTGGATTGTTCCGGAAATCTTTTCAACCGTGCCTTCGGCTTCCAGACCTGCATCGTTCGTCAACTTTCCGGCTCGAGCCTTGATGGCGCCCTTCACTTCGTGAAGTGTGCCTTCGGCTGCGTCTTTCGTGCTTTCTTTCATCGTGGCATACCTCCTGGGTGATTCCATGAATAGTTCCCTGCTGCCCGCCGCCGAGTGCGAACCGGGTGAAAAGAAACCTCAACGGGTTGTGCCATTTTGCCCGGCGGCGCAAATAGAAAAGGATTTCGTGCTGCGCCTCCGTCGCCTTCCGATGATGCCGAAGCATTTGCCAGGACTCGCCTCGCTGCCGATGCCCGAATCCACTTAACGCTCTCGTATACCGCTCTTGCGGCGACGAAGGCGATCATCAGCAAGCAAAACAGCCCGATGTACCCGAGAACAAAAATCACAAAGGCCGCAATCACTTGCGCGACGAAACTAAACCTGAGCAAAAGAGCCATCGAGAAGTCCTTAAACGCCTGCGTTCTGGAATCTCAGCGAGGAGGCACACGAATTCGCCGGCAGTCTGGCTGTATCCGGAACTGGTGCGATTGGTTCGGCGTTGCGTGTTTCTGCGCGAGAACTCGCCCGACGCTTGCCTTCCGGGATCGCCACATAGGCGCCGGACGAAGAGCTCCCGGCCAGCTGCTTAGACGCTGGCTGTGCTGCCTCTCAAAAAATGCAGCAAAAGCAAGATCAGGCCGACCACCAGCACTATGTGAATGAGACCTGTGGTTACATGAAATGCGAAAAATCCAAGCAACCAGAGAACAATCAAAACCGCGGCGAGTATCCCAAGCATTTTTTCTCCTTCTTTCCGGTCACCAGCACATCTGCAATCTCGTTCCTGCGAACTGCATGGATGCCTTTTCCGTGGGTATCAACTTTCTACGGCCACAAGAATAATCACCGAGGAGTTCGCGGTCTGTCCCGTTGTGAACACTTTCGCGCTTTATTTTCGAATTCACTTCTTTTGCTGAATTTCGCGCGCTGGGGAGAGATTGTGGAGGTGAGAAGAAACCAAATCGGAAAAACCCGCGACGCGACCCGACCGTGCCAGAATGCTCAGCCGCAGTTTAAGTCAATGGAAGAATGATCGCGCTTCTATGCTGTCGCCGGAAGATCACTGCGTCGCCGGGCCAAAATTCCAACGGCCGCCAATCCCAGCAGCAAGAGCGACAAAACTCCAGGTTCCGGGACGAGAACGAGCACAAGGTCGTTCGGTCCTTGATCCTTACTGTCGCTGCGCTTTTCGCGACCGTGTCCAACGCCACGCCGCGCCTCTACGGAGTTAAAAACCGACGAATCGCGCGCATGGGAGTTGGAATCGCTCAGGCTGCTAGAACGAGTATTTGTGTCTAACGATGAACCAAAGAGAGCGCCTGGAATTGAAAAGAAAATCGAGCCACTGCCATTAACGGCGCCGCTTGACGCAAACGTTGCGATCGACATCATCTCCGGCGGTGTGGCGTCGGATGCAAGTCCATCACTGTAAGGCGCACTAAACTCCAAACCGGAGCTAACGGCCGCGTCGGCGGACATTTCAGCGTCCGGTGCGTCTTCCTCGAGTGAAGCGTAAGGGGCAGCTGCGACCCAGCCCGACGCTACCGGCAATGCATGCTGCGGCATAAGCCCAGATTTCATCGGCGCGATCATTTTCACATGGGCACTCTGCGTGGGTTTCACCGGGCTTTCAGTGTTTGCGGATTCGATGCTGACCCCAGTGAAAGAGATACTGTCGGCCCACACGGGAACCGCCGCGGTGAGAATGACTCCGCCAAGCAACAATGCCGACCGAAGCGTCATGTTTTTTCTCCCAGGATGGAATGGCGGGGATTCCATTCGAGCAGCAATCCTAAGCGGCCTAGAAACACAATTCTGTCCCATTGTGCACATGTGCACCGATTCGCCTCCCATTCGTGTGTGAATTTTGCGTCGGGGGACTGCTAGCTGGGTAGTGTCCTGTTCAACGCGCGCTGGACTCGGGGCCTACGACTAGGGATGGATTCGTGGGATCGGCACGGCAAGGCCGAGCAGCTCCGCGGTCATGCACATCAACGGCGTATGCCGGACAACTTGAATCCGTAGCTTCGAGAGCCAAATCTGCCCAAAAATACTTGCATCGGTGTATCAAAGTGAACAGATTGTGATTGGCGGTCACCTCTAAGATGCGCCCCGAGTGGCGAGGCCGCGATGAAAGAGTCCGGTTTCCAGGGCTGGGGCCAGATTTTTTCCGCAGCCTCGCCATCACTAAATCTGAATTCCTGAGCAAGTGCTAGCCCGCCAGAGGTGATCGCAGCGCGAAGCAACGTCGCGCGGGCCGCGTCTGTCTCCGGCAGCACGAGCGCAAACTCGTCTCCACCATAACGCGCCGCAGTATCAATGGACCGGCAGCAGAGGCGCAGCACATTGGCCAAGCGGCATAAGGCCCGGCTTCCCGCCTGGTGTCCGTAACGATCGTATAATCTGCTTCAGCCCGTCCAAGTCCAGGAATAGCAGGCTGAATTCCCGCCCCGTCCGCTTCGACCGCGTCATTTCCCCGTCCAAAACTTCCACCAGCTCGCGGTAGTTGGCCAACCCCGTCAAACCATCGCTCACAGCTCGTTGCCGAAGTTGCTCCTCCCGAGCGCGTTGGTCGGTAACATCCTCGACGATGCGCAAGAACTTCCAACGAGCGCGAAATCCTCAAGGGATCCTGAGGAGTACTCCGCATTACACTTTCTTGTGATTGAACCCGAGCAGCTCTCCGAACGGACGTAAGTCTTGGAACCGCCACCGCGTAGGATCGCATGGCTCCCGAAGCCACCGGTATGCAGACATTTTCAGTCGCGGCCAATCGATCGAGCCAACGATATCCAGACCTCTGTCCCTCCATGCCAAGCATTCCCAACAACACGCGCGAACTGCAAAGAGCCAACGTCCGATCAGCGGGACCACGGGCGTCGTGGTTTGAGTCCAAGCGCGTGATTTGAGGGTGGATGAGAAACGATCACTTAACATCATCCGCCACCGAACCACAATAGCGCGCAGCGCAACGAAATTCGTTAGGCTGGAGCGTAGCAGAACTGATTTCCTTGCGTTCGCTTCGGATAAACGCCGGGACTGCACTTGACGACCGGACCCTTTGTCACGGCTCGAGGCTGGCGAAAGACCCAACCCAGCTTTCGCTTCGACTAAATGCAGACGCGGAGGGTGCGCCACCGGTGCGGGCTTGACTGCCAGGTCCAAAGCGAGCGAACTGCCGACCTCGGAAAAAAACGTCGTCCAATCCGAGAGCAGCCTTGCCTCTAATTGCCTTTGCCAGGGCGCAGCGATCTGATTATCCAATGGTCTGGATGTTGCGGAGTCGCTCTGAACGTCCGAACCCGTCTGACAGTCCAATGCAGGCAGAACCGGTGGCTTGACCGGGGCAGACACCTTGGCTGCGTCCGTAAACCGGCCTGAATTGGGGATTCTCAACGGGCCTCGCCATTCCGGGCAAAGTGGCCCATCTGTGGCAGTCAGAGATACCAGCGCGTTCATGAACCTTGATTGCACCGGAATCGGATTCGAGTCCACGCCATCGCTGGAAGCTAAAACCTGACCAACCGGCTTGATGCCGTCAAACTGAAATTCGCGCGCCACTTCAGCGACGAAATACGCCGGAACCGGTCGGATTTGCTCCACGCTGGCATTGATCAGCGCGTGCTCGCAGAGCAGGTTCATCACGCGCGGGATCCCGCCTGAATAAAAGTGCACTGCCTCCATCGCAGGAGGCCCAAAGATCTGTTGCCCACCGGCTCCGGCGATCTGCAAACGGGTCTGGATATAATCGCGGGTTTCCGCGGCTGTCAGAGCGGAAGTTTTGCAGCGCAGCGCAATCCGCTGTTTGATCTGCCGCAGCTCCAGTTGCTGGAATCGCTCTTCAAGCTCCGGCTGGCCGGCGAGGACGATCTGCAATAGCTTTTCGCTGGCCGTCTCCAGGTTCAGCAGCATGCGAATCTCTTCCAGAACATGGTTACGCAGGCCTTGCGCTTCGTCTACGATCAGGACCGGGGTCTCGCCGGCGCGATAGCGCTCCAATAACCACTGATGCAAGCGCATCAGCGCGTTGTCCTTCAGTCGCGGATCGAACTTCACTCCAAAATCTGCCAGGACGAAATCAAACAGATGGCTGATTTCCAAATGCGAATTGAAGATGAACGCCGTGGGTGTGCGCTGTTCACGCAGCCAATCGAGTAAGCGGTTGAGCAACGTGGTCTTGCCGGTGCCGACTTCGCCGGTAAGCAGAATAAGTCCCTTCCGGGACTGGATGCCGTGGGTCAGGTCGTCCAACGCTTCCTGGATCTGGGGAGCCAGAAACAGGAAACGCGGATCCGGGTTGACGTTGAAGGGGTTTTCGCGCAACGCAAAAAATTCGTTATACATGTTCGGTTCGTTAGCCCGCTCCTGGCGCTTTTGCTCCGTGCGCGCCGTTAGCGCCGCACGCGTAAAAATCAATTGATAAAGGGAGGTTTTTCCAGCGTGCGCAAGATCTTGGCTTTCGGTTCGAGAGCAGACCGCTCGAATTCATGAGCGACTTCGTGACTTTGTATGGCGAGCCCCGCCAACTGAACTACCCGCCCGATGAGATGATCTTCCAGTGGCGTGGGCCGCCGCCGATCGCATCCGTAAATCTCAAACGAGCCCAAAAAAGTCCCATCGCACGCAAGAATCGCGCTGCACGAAAAAACTTCCAGCCCCACTTGCAGTGCGCTCTGCGTGACGGTACAGAAATGATTCTCGTCCTTTTCCGGCAAGCACACCGTCGAAACCACGTTCCCGATGCGAATATCGATCATCATGCAGAGCTTGTTCAAGATCCCCTCAAGCGACGCGCCCAGGGAAATCAACTCCAGAATCTGTGCCTCGCCAACCAATTCACAGCGCCGGGTATCGTTGAACTGCCGGTGCAGCCGAAACTCCTCCGGCGTCCGCCTGCTGCGTGATTCATCCGCCATTTTTTGACACCTCAGCTCTGCGAAGTCCCGGGCGATTGCCCACGCTGGTTCGGGACTCGGTGCTGCTCCGGCAATTCTTCCTTACGAATCTTTCGTTCCTCTTCGGTAATGGTCATGACAATTCCATTGGTAAAATCGATCCATTTGTTTCGGAGTTTTTCGATGAATCGGTTCAAGGGGCTGGAAGTGTGGTCCAAGCGCATGATTTTTCGTGCTCCTTGATTTACTTTCGCTCATCGGTGTCAGCGTGGTTCCCACAAGACGGCAGCGCTGCGAACCGTGCTCTTCGCCTGTCCCAGGCGTCATTGCTCGCATCGCAGGGCACATCTTAGAGGGAGTTAACCTACAGGACTGTTCATTTTTGAACGTTTTCGGATTTGGCGTTTGGGGACTTTCGGTTAGCCGCAGCGGCCGGCGCGATTCAAAAAACCTGTACCACACCTGTTTGCCGCAACTGGCGCATGTTTGATGCGCTTTCCTCGCCTCGAAATGCTTCTGGACCAGTTCTGTACTTGCGTACAGCTGTTATCGCTGCGCCGTCGCGCTACTGTCGAATGGAAACCAAAATATGAAAACGTACACACGATCGAGCAGGCTCTGCGGTCCTCCGGTCGTGCGGCACGGGAGCGGTCAACTTCCGAGGTTTCTCTGCGCGCCATGCACAATCCTGATCGCCAATGACAAATTATTAGAAACAGCACTAACTCGTTCAACGCCAACACGGGATGCGTTTCTAATCGCTGGTGATTTGCCTCTTTTTCGGGATTCCCGGGCGGGCGTTCTGCATAATTCTAATCGGTACAGCCCTCCGATTAGAAACGGCCGCAAATGACTGAAAACAATCAACAGCGACCCGTTCTAATCGGTACGATTCGTCCCGTTTTTCGCGATTGCGAGCGTTTTGTGCATGAAGCTGGAGGACGACAGCCTTCCGCTGCAACCTGGCGCGCAGCGACTGCCGCGCTACAGCATCCAGCCGCCGGTTACGTTGATTACCTGGCCGGTGATGTAGTCGGCGCCATCGGATGCAAAGAACTTAACGGCGGCGGTGACGTCTTCTGCCGAAGGCGGGCGGCCCATCGGCGAACGGGCGTCGCGTATGCGGCGCGCTTCGTCGGCGGTCAGCTCGCGCTCGTCAATGTTGGAGGGATTGATGACGTTCACGGTGATGCCGCTCTTGGCCTCTTCAATCGCCAGCGAGCGCGAGAACGAAACCACCGCGGCTTTCGCGGCCGCGTACGCAGAGATAGTGCCCTGCCCGAACGCGCGCTCCGCCCCCACCGCGCCGAGATTGATAATACGTCCCCAGTGCTGGCGGCGCATCGCAGGCAGCGCGGCCTTACTAGCGTGGAAAACGCTGTACAAATTCGACGCGATTATTTTTTGCCATTCGTCGGCGGAAGTGTCCGCCACCAGCTTCCAATTAAATTCGCCGACGTTGTTCACCAGGATGTCCAGTCGGCCGAATCGTTCCAGGACCGCGTCTATCAGAAATTGAACTTTTTCGGGATCAGTCGCGTCGGCTTCCACTGCAAAACATTCCGCGCCCTGCGCCTGCAGCAGCCGCAGAGTTGCCTGCGCAACGGTCTTATTCGCGCGGTAGGAAATCGCGATGCGCACGCCTTCCTGCGCCAGTCCTTGCGCGATGCCTTTGCCGATTCCCCGGCTGCCGCCGGTGATGAGCGCGGTGCGATTGCGAAGTGGCACGCTGGCTCCTGAGAATTAGAGTGGCGTAAGTATAATGAATTTTTTGTAGATTTGGTCAGATGCGTGGAGGAAAGTGGAGGAAAAGATTTGCAACCACCGGATGACGAACGATGGCCTAGCCCATGCGCGCCACCACTACCGTGATGTCGTCGGCTTGCTCCGCCGTGCCGGCCCATTGTTCGGCCGCGGCGATCAGATTTTCGGCGATCGGTTGCGGGCGCGAGCTGCGCAGGCGCATAACTTCTTCGCGCAGCCGCGGCACGCCGAATTCTTCGCCGTACACATTTTCGGGCTCGGTCAGGCCGTCGCTGAACGCCACGAACAGGCTGCCGGGCTCGACCTTGATGGTTCCCTGCGTAAATTTGCAATCCTCGATCAAACCAACAACGGTCCCGCCTTCGCTCAGTTCCTGCACGTTCGAACCATTCACGAAAAAGGGAGCCAGGTGACCTGCGTTCGTGTAAGTGAGCGTCCGCGCGGCGACATCGTAAACAGCGTAGAAGAATGTCGCGTAGCGATCGTCGGAAGTATTGCGGAAGAGATGGCGGTTCAGCCGCGAGACAAGCTCGGCAGTTCCGGCAAGCCCGTCGAATCCCGCGTGGCTGCGCAGCGTCGCCTGCAAACTGGCCATCAGCAGCGCGGCGAAGATGCCTTTGCCGCTGATGTCCGCGAGCGCGATGCCCACGGTGTTCGTGCCCGTGCGAATGAAGTCGTAGTAGTCGCCGCTCACCACGCGCGCGGGGCGGCAGATCGCGGCGAGTTCCAGCCCGGGCAGCGTGGGCAGCACTTGCGGGAACAGCTGCGACTGTACTTCGCGGGCGATGACGATTTCGTTCTCCAGCTTCTGGCGCTTGCTCTGCTCTTCGATCAGCTCGGCGATGGAGCTGGTCATCTCGTTGAACGATTCGCCGAGCGCGCCAAGCTGGTCGCGCTGGTGCACGCGCACGCGCTGCGTGAAATCGCCGCGGCGCACGTGCAGCGTGGCTTTGTACAGATCGTCCACGGAACTCGTGATGGTGCGCGTGAGGACGAAGCCCGTGGCGAGCCCTGCAATTCCCAGCAGCAGGAAGATCACCGCGGCGGCGATCAGCAGTATTTCCAGCACCGGGCCTACGTCGCCGACGGAAGTGAACAGCCGGTTGCTGAGCGCGGAGGCGCGTATCCCGAAAGAAGCGAACACGGCGGCGGGTGCGTCAGGCGGCTGCGGTCCCACGTGCGCGAGCTCGATGGTCGAAACGCCGTTGATGCGCACGTCAGCCCAGTTTTGCGGCGCGCCCAAAGTGCGGCGGCGGCTCGCGATTTGCTCGCCGGGAACGAAGACGTGGCCGTTGAAGTTGAGCGAAATGCCCTGCGGATTGGTATCGCCGCCCGGCCGCAGCGGGATGATAGCAATGGGCCCGAACTCAGACGCGAAGCCGTCCAGGAACGCGGCGTTCAGCGGCGTGGCGACCACCAGCGAGAAAGGTCCGGCTGGGCCCGTCTTGTTCACCGCGGCGGCGATCCAGATTTTTCCATCAATCTCCACGAGCCCCGCGAAATGCTGGCCATCCGCGGACTCGGATTGCACCAGCCGCTGGCCGCGATTGGGAAAGACGCGCAGGTCCGGCCACTCGCGGCGCTCCGCTTCGATCAGGTTCGCAACGCCAGGGCGCTGCAGAATGGCTTCGTTCGCGGGCGATGCGCCGTGCGCGGCTTCCATCTCCACCGCCCCGGCAAGAGCGTCGGCATCCGCCGCAATGGTGTTAACGCGCTGCTGCAGATCGTCATGAAACAGGTGCGCGCCGAGTTGCAGATAGAGCCCATACGTGGCCAGCCCCGCCATGGAGAGCAGAAGAATAACCGGAACGACGGCGATGAAAACGTACGTGACGATCAGGCGATTGCGCAGCGTCCACATGAAGCGGCCGCGCAGCCACGGAATCGTGCGGACGAACAGGTACACCGCCGCGAGGAATGCCAGGAAGCCGAGAAATCCCAGGAATGGAATGGAGGCGCGGAAAAGGAGCACGATGCGCGCGAGCACGTAGAGGACAACGATCGCAATAGCGATAAGGTCCAGCGGCGAAGTATGCCGCAGGAAGATGATGAGCCGGCGAGGGGAGAGTCGGTTCACGTTGGTTCGTTTTCGGCGTTAGAAGAATAGCCGACGAACGCCTGTTAGGGAAGGCGGTGCACACACGATGACGGCGCTACAAATGTTCGCGAAATATGAAGCCGCGACGAATTGCAAGACGCTGGTCGCTGGCCGCAACCTACAAAGCGCTGCGATCGTTTTGCTGCACGCGGCTGTGATGGCGGCTGTAGGCGAAATAGACTACCAGGCCAATGGCCAGCCAGATGATCAGGCGCGCCCAGTTGACCCAGCCCAGGTTGACCATCATGTACACATTGATGGCCACGCCGAGCGCGGGGATCAGCGGAACGAGCGGCGTGCGGAACGGGCGTGGCTGATTGGGATTGGTGTGGCGCAGAACGATCACGGCCATGCACACGATCACGAAGGCGAGCAGCGTGCCGATGTTGACCATTTTGCCGAGCTGGTCAATCGGCGTAATGCTGCCGACAATTGCGGCCAGCAGGCCCACCAGAATAGTGGTCTTGTATGGCGTGCGGAACTTGGGATGAATCGCGGCAAAAAACTTGCGCGGCAGCAGGCCGTCATTGGCCATGGAATAGAGCACGCGCGTCTGGCCGAGCAACATCACCAGCATCACGCTGGTGAGTCCAGCCAGCGCGCCTGCCGTGATCACGGTGGAAGCTGTGTTCAAGCCGTGATCGAGAAAGGCGACTGCCAGCGGCGCCTCGACGTTGATCGACCGCCAGGGCACCATGCCGGTGAGCACGAAAGCCACGAGGATGTAAAGAATGGTGCAGGCCACCAGCGACGCGATGATGCCGATGGGCAAGTCGCGCTGCGGATTCTTGGCTTCCTGTGCGGTGGTGGAAACGGCGTCGAATCCGATGTAGGCAAAGAAAATGTACGCAGCCGCCTTCCATATTCCGCCGACGCCCATGGGCGCGAATTCAGCCCAGCTGTGCCCGATGTTTGTGCTGTCCACATACTTCAGACCCAGGAGGATCACGAACAGGACCACGCCGACCTTGATCACTACGATAGTGGCGTTGAAGTTGGCGCTTTCCTTGATGCCGATCACCAGAACCGCGGTGATGACCAGCGCGATCAAAAAGGCCGGCAGGTTGAAGCCAAAGTCGAAACCGAAAATGCGCGGCGCAGCCACCAGATCGTGCGCTTGCCGGAGCAGATCCGGCGACGGCACGTCAATAAGAGCATGCACGCGATCGGAAAACGCTCTCGTGGTGATGCCCAGAGAGGGGTCGGCGGCGTGGACCTGTGCGCGCGCCAGCACGTTTTCAGCTGTAGCAAGCGCAGTCCAGTGGTCGTATGCGAGCCACAACGGCATTTTCAGGTGGAAAATCTGCAGCAATTCCACAAAGTGGTTCGACCAGCCGGAGGATACGGTGCTGGCGCCCATGGCGTATTCGAGCGTCAAGTCCCAGCCGATGATCCAGGCGAGCAGTTCGCCGAGCGCGGCGTAGGCGTAGGTGTAGGCGCTGCCGGCCAGCGGAATCATCGCTGCGAATTCCGCGTAGCACAAACCCGCCAAGACGCATCCGAAACCCGAGACGATGAAGGATATGGTGAGCGCCGGTCCAGCCATGGTGGCGCCGAGACCAGTCATCACGAAAATTCCCGCGCCGATCACCGCGCCGACGCCGAGCGCGGTGAGCGAGAGCGGGCCGAGCGTGCGTTTCAGGGTGTGCTCGCCGGTCTCCGCCGCTTCGCGAAGCAGCGTATCCATGGGCTTCTTCTTGAACAGCGGATTGCTCATTCGCTACGTCCTCCGTCAGCGTGGCTGTTTGGCGCTGCTGAAATTAGCACAGTGTCGCAATGTAACCACTGCAAAATCGGCAAGGCAAATTCAAAACCCGGCGCTTATTCGGCGCTGCTGCTGCGTGCTGCGATGGCTTGCGCCGCAACGGCTAGATACTGGCGTGCGCGGACGGCTCGGTCCGTCGCGTTCAGCAAGTCGCTGATTACGGCTACGGAATCGGCGCCCGCGCGAAAAACATCACCGGCGGACTGTATCGTGATGCCGCCGATAGCCACAAGAGGTTTCCGCGTTAGTTTTCGCGCAGCGCGCAGAAACTCCAGGCCCACCACGGGGTCCGGATTCTCTTTCGTGGCAGTCGGAAATACCGGCCCCACGGCTATATATTCCGCCGAAGTGCGGTCCGCCGCGCGCAATTGCTCGAGATTGTGTGTCGAAATCCCAACCCATTGCGGAGGGGGACAGATTGCGCGCGCCGCTTCCACCGGGAGGTCTTGCTGGCCCACGTGTACGCCGGCTGCGTTTGTGATCCTGGCGATGTCGGGGCGGTCGTTGACGATGATGCGGACGGGTCGGGCTCAAGCGGTGGATCAGCGTGCTCGAAATATCGTGGAATAGCGCGGCGGAGGCGTGCTTTGGCGCGCAATTGGATGATTCGACGCCGGCCTTCGCGAGGTCTTGAGCCAGAGATCTTGAGCGAAGTACGAAGCGGGTTGGTGGCAAGGTGGACTTATCCAGGATGGCGTAGAGAGCTGGGAAACAGTACGGCTTCGTGTCGCGGATCATCGGTCGGATTTTATAGTAAGGCTGCCCGCTGCGTCCCGCAAGGCACGGGACACAGCGGCCGCTACACAGTCAAAGGCAACGGCGAATTACTTGGCTGCGACGGCGAGCGCACGATCTAGAAAATGGGTGTCGAACTTTCCGGCGATGAAATCGGGATCGGCCAGAATTTTTTTGTGCAGCGGGATGGTGGTCTTGATGCCTTCGACCACGAAGCCATCCAGAGCGCAACGCATGCGGACAATCGCTTCGGCGCGATCATTTCCGTGCGCGATGATTTTGGCGATCAGCGAATCGTAGTAGGGCGGAATCACGGCATCGGCGTAACTGGCAGTGTCCACACGAATGCCGGGGCCGCCGGGAACGCGGAAGGCGGTGATGCGTCCGGCGGAAGGAACGAAAGTTTCGGGGTCCTCGGCATTGATGCGGCACTCGATGGCGTGGCCGCGAAATTCGATGGGCGCGAGAATATCGGTGAGCTTCTCGCCGGCAGCCACGCGGATCTGCGATTTCACCAGGTCCACGCCGGTGACCATTTCGGTGACGGGATGCTCCACCTGTATGCGCGCGTTCATTTCGATGAAGTAGAGATTGCCGGATTCTTCGCGCAGAAATTCCACGGTGCCGGCGCTGGAATAGCCGAGTTTTTTCAGCGCGTCCACCACCTGTTTGCCGATGCGCTTGCGCGTGGCGGCGTCCATCGCGACCGACGGCGATTCCTCCAGAACTTTCTGATGGCGGCGCTGCAAGGAACATTCGCGCTCGCCGAGATGCACCACATTGCCGTGCTTATCGCCGAGCACTTGGAATTCGATGTGCCGGGGGTGCTCGATCAGCTTTTCGATATAGACGTTGGGGCTGCCGAAAGCTTGCTGAGCTTCGGCCTTGGCCGTCTGAAACAGGGGGATCAGCTCGCGAGCGTGGCGCACCACGCGCATCCCGCGCCCGCCGCCGCCTTCGGCTGCTTTGATCATCACCGGATAGCCGATTTCCGCGGCGATTTTCTTGGCGGCGTCTTCGTCCGGGACTACGCCGGCGCTGCCCGGAATGATCGGCAATCCGGCGACGGCCATGGCTTCGCGAGCTTTGTCCTTTTCGCCCATCAAACGAATGGCGTCGGGCGCTGGGCCGATAAAAGTGATGTGCGAAGCTTCGCAGACTTCGGCGAAGTTAGCGTTCTCGGAGAGAAAGCCGTAGCCGGGATGAATCGCGTCCACATTGGCGATTTCGGCGGCGCTGATTACTTGCGGGATGTTCAGATAACTTTCGCTGCTGCGCGGCGGCCCGATGCAAATGGCCTCGTCGGCGAAGCGCACGTGCAGGGAGTTGCGGTCAGCCTCGGAATAGACCGCGACGGTCTTAACGCCCAGTTCCCTGCACGCGGAAAGAATGCGCAGGGCGATTTCGCCGCGATTGGCGATCAGAATTTTTCGGAACATGAGCCTCGGAGAAAAGCCAACAGCAAAATCGGTAATTCAAACGGCAACGGCTGGCGGTCTAAAGCCCGCCGCTACCAATTCAACTGCTGATTATTTTTTCCGGTGGGGACGAATGCCGAAGAGCGCTTCGCCGTATTCGACCGGATGACCATTTTCCACAAACACGCGGACGATTTCCCCCGCCGCATCGGATTCGATTTCGTTCATCAGCTTCATGGCTTCGATGATGCAGAGCACCTGGCCAGTCTCAACCTTGGAGCCGACAGATACGAACGGATCGGCATCGGGTCCGGCGGCGACGTAGAAGGTGCCGACGATCGGCGACTTCACGATGTGCAGGTCCTCGGAACGCGTGGCATCGGCCGCAGCTTCGCGAGGGGCCGCTGCCGGCGCGGCAGCGGGCGCATGGCTCGCGTGCGGCGCGGCAGAAGCGACAACAATCTCCGGAGCCAGACCCGGCGCGTGCCCGTGAGCGGGCGCGGAGGGCTTCTTCAGCCGGATGCGGAAGCCCTGGCGCTCGTACTCGAATTCTTCCAGGCCATGCTTGCGCATGAAGTCCAGTAGCTTTTCGATTTCGGGGAGATCCACGCCGCGAACGGGCGAGCTGGATGGTGCCTTGGGACTCGATTTTTTGGCCATTTAGAGTTCTAGAAATTCCCTGGAAGCGCTGGTCAAGACCTCGGCGCCCTTGGAAGTCACAAGCACTTCATCTTCGATGCGAATACCGCCCAAGCCTTCGATATAGACGCCCGGCTCAACGGTCACGACCATGCCCTGTTCGAGCAAGGTTTCCTCTCCGCGGCCCAGCCGGGGCATCTCGTGTATTTCCAGTCCCAAGCCGTGCCCGGTGCTATG
This sequence comes from uncultured Acidobacteriota bacterium, assembly GCA_963742475.1. Taxonomy (GTDB): domain Bacteria; phylum Acidobacteriota; class Terriglobia; order Acidiferrales; family UBA7541; genus Palsa-295. Next base: position 570,108 of record CAVULY010000004.1, read on the forward strand.
GGTGAAGTAACGATTCAGACCCGCGCGACTCAGAACCCTGCGCGCTGCAGCGTCCACGACCGCGGCCGATACTCCCGGGCGTACGGCGGCAATAGCGGCTTCCTGGGCCTGCAAAACTGCATTGTAGAGCGAGCGCACTTTGCCACGAACTGCGGCAGAAGACCGTCCCAGGAAGACGGTACGTGTCATATCGCTACAGTAGTCGCGCAGTATAGCACCCTGGTCAAGGACGACCAACTCGTTTTTCCTGAGGAGCTTGGCCGTGGGACGGGCATGGGGCCAGGCAGACCGGGGGCCGGAGGCGACGATGGTTTCGAAGGATGGAGCGCTGGCTCCCTGGAGCTTCATCGAACGATCGATTTCGGCGGCAACGGCCAGCTCGGAGATTCCCGGTTTGATACTGCGGACTGCGGCGGTCCAGACCTCGCTGATCAGCCGCGCCGACTGGCGCATGCGCGCAAGCTCGTCAGCATCCTTGACGGCGCGCAGCCGCTCGACCAGGTCCAAAGCGGCGACCCAGCGTACGCGCGGCCCCGCGGCGGTCTGTAGCGCGGTTTTCTGGGCGACGGTGAGCTGCGAAGGGGAAAAGCCCAGGCGACGCGTCCCACGCCAGCGTTTCAGAGCATCCCCGGCGGCGCGAAGCAGTCCGTGCGCGGCGATGGAGACGGAGGCGTCATGAACCTCCTCACGAGCCTGCAGAGTGTAGCGGGAGTCGGTGAATAGCGTGGCGCGAGAGTGCTCGACGAGAAGGATCGCCGCGCTGCCGGTGAAACCGCAGAGGAAGTGGATATTGGGAAGATGAGTGACGAGCAGCGCGTCGGCGTTGAGGGCCGAAAAAGAAAGCCGGAGCCGATGCATCCGGCTCCGGGCTAATTTCAAGCGCACAGGTTGTTGTGACACGTCCCGCTTTCGAACCCCTCTCTTCGCTGCGACCACTAGCCCGGCAGAATGCGCGGGGTTAGGAAGAAGAGAAGTTCCTGGGCCGTGGAGCTGACCGTGGTGTGCTTGAACAGGTTGCCAACCACCGGCAAGCTGCCGAGCACCGGCACGGTCTGAATGTCGGTGCGTTGCTGAGTGACGATTACGCCGCCGATAACCATCGTGCCGCCATCCGCCACCAGGACCTTGGAGCTGGCTTCCTGGGTGTCAATGGCCGGAATGCCTTCGACGCGCGGGATGGAGGAGTCAATCTGGTCGTTCTTGACGTCCACGTCCATGTAGATGGTGCCTTCGGAAGTGATTTGGGGCGTGACGTCAAGCTCGAGCACGGCGTCCACGAATTGGACGGAAACGGTGTTGTTGACGATGGTCTGCACAGGAATCTTGGTACCTTGCTTGACAATCGCCTTCTGGTTGTTCTGGGTGATCACGCGCGGCTTGGAGATCAGCTTGCCGACTCCGCGATCTTCCGCTGCGGTGATGATTTCATCCAGCGCGAACTTGCCGTTCTGGAAGATGTAGCTGAAGCCGCTGGTGGGCGATGCAGCTCCCAAGTTGGTCAGCAGCGGCATGACGCCGGAGGTGGGCGTGGTTGAGCCGGGAGTGGTATTGACGCAATTGCTGCCGATGCAATACGGCGGCGCCGGCGTGTGAATGACCGGGCTCTGTCCGACGACGGAAGCGCCACCCAAGGTGCTGTTGCCGGTAGCGAGAGCAGTGGCAAGAGATGTGCCGATTTCGCGCGAGAAGGAGCGGTTGGCGGCGACCACGCGCGCTTCGATTTCCACCTGTTGAGATTTACGGTCGAGCTGGCGCAGCAGGTTATCCAGCACCGGGAGAACCGTGGGAACGTCCCGGATGATGAGAGTGTTGGAACGGTTGTCGGCCAGGATGTCACCGCGCGAAGAGAGGAACTTCTTGAGCGTGGGGACCATTTCCGAAGCCTTGGCGTAGCTGAGAACGCGCGTGGTGGTGACCACGTCGGCGGCCTCGGTCTGCGCCTTGGCCAGTTCGCGATTCTGTTCAGCTTCGCGCTTCAGGGTTTCCTTGGTGGCGATGCGCAGCACATTGCCATCGAGCTGCTTATCGAGGTCGTTGTTCTTCAGCACGATGTCCAGGGCTTGATCCCACGGTACATCGTCGAGAACGATGGTGAGGCTGCCCTTTACGGCGGGGTCCACCACCACGTTCAAGCCGCTGATTTCGTGAATCAGGCGGAAGAAGTCGCGCAGGTCAACTTCCTTCAAATTGACGGAAATTGGTTCACCGGAATAACGACCAGCCGGAGCAGGCGTGGGAGCTTGCTGCGGCGGAGCCGAAGCAGCCGGAGCGGGCGCCGCCGCGGGTGCCGCGGTGGAGTCGCTGACTTCGGTGTAGCCGGTATTGCCAGCCACCTGCTTGGGAGCGGAGGGCGCGGCTTCCTGCGGAGCGACTGGCACAGCCAGCGCGGCAGACGTCTGCGTCAAAGCCGTCGGCAACACAGCCACGGGCGCCGGAACGCTAGCTGGGGCGGACGGGGCGATGCTCGACTTGGTGGTGGTTACATCAGAGGGCTGGGCCTCCGTTGCCGGAGCAGAATGGCTAGAACCACCCGCAGCGGGAGTGGGCGCATCCGCGCGGAACGCCACGGTGACGGCGTTGCCGGAAGCGTTCACTTCGTAGTGGGCCGGCGCGCGAAGATCAATCACGATGCGCGAAACCTCCGGCGAGAATTGCGCCAGGCGGATTTCCTTTACGGGATCCAGGTTGCTGGCGATTTGCTTTTCGCTGGTTTTCAGGTGAGCGCCGGAAAAATCGAGCACGATGCGATCCGGATTGTGCAGGCGGCTCACGTGATAGTTCAGCTTGGCGTTGCCGACGACGTGCACTTCGGTCTGCGCGCCAACCTGCGCGAGGTTCACCTGTTCGATATTCTGGAAGTCAGAGCTGGGCGCCTTGTTATCGGAAGATTTCACGGCGATGGACTTCAGAGTTGCCGGCGCCGCTTTCACAGCCGGCGCGGGAGTAACCGCGACGGGCTCGACGGAGCCATCGGCGTTACCGTTCGCGGAGACGAATAGCGTCAGCTGCTGATTGCCAGAGCGTTCGAGGCGCGGTGTAATGCCGGGCCGCAGCAGGATTTCCAAGCGCACCACGGGCTTTGAACCCGCAGAGTACGACGTGAGCCGATAGCTCTTGACGAGCTCCGAAGGCACCACGCGCGCGCCGGAGGAATCCCCCGCCGACACCCCACTCAGGTCGAGCACATAGAGGCTCTCGCTGGGGCGGTAGGTGGTGTATTCGAACGGCCCGTTGGCCTGAGCATCCAGGGTCACGGCGCCGTCCTTCACCACGGCCTTAATATGCACTACCGGCGCATCACCGGCCGATAGCGCTCCACTCGTCAGAATCAGGGCTGCCGCCACGAACGCAGTCAGGCCCCACGCCCTCCGCATAATCCTCATTGCTGCTCTCCTGCACTCGGGTAGATTCGTTTCGTAATTAATTTTTCGATCGGCTTCCCGAAAGCATCTTTAGAGTTTTCCTTGAACGTGACACCGTCCAGGCCAATCTTTTCCACATCGCCGTCGTACAGACGGTCCCCTTCTCGAAGGAAATAGACGCGCGCATCGGGGTTGGTCACGACCGCGAGCATGCCGCTGGGTGAACGAACGGCTCCGTCCACACGCACGGTAGCGACGACCAAACCAGCTTTGCCCGGAGGTAGTGGCGGACCGCCGCCCGGCTTGTGCTCGTTAACCAGGGGCACGAAAGGATCGCGTTCGGCCACCTTAACGACCGCCGGATTGGGAGCCGCACCAGTTGCGGATGCGGGCGCAGCAGCAGGTGCCGCCGCAGCTTTCGTCTTGTGCGCGGGCTTGCTCGCTGGCTTGCTTGCCGGCTTGGCCTGCGCCCAAGTTCCTGGGACGAGGCAAAGGGACAATGCCAGCGCGGTAAGAAACATGTTGAATGCCTTTGGCAGTCTCATCGTGTTCGTCCTATCGCTTTGCCGACGCTGGTGTGGAAGCCGGCGGCGCAGCGTCTGCCGCCTTGGAAAAGAAAGTGGTGATGTTCATGACGCCGGTAACGGAAGTCCCCGGAGTCATGTGAAAAGTGGAGCCGGATTTTCCGCTGATGCTGGTGAGCTTCAGATCGCCGACGTTGATAATCCGTGAGAGCCGGCCCAGCTTGGCGAAGAAATCAAGAATCGAGAAATAGGGCCCGTCGGCGTCAATTTCAAATGGCACCTCGAAGTAGAACTGCTTCGGGGCGATGGGCAAAGCCTTGATCTGGCGAATGGAAACGCCGGAACTGGCGGCCGCCGTCTGCACCATGATGATGAATTGATCGGTCTGCTTTTCTTCTGGAACGATCGTTTGCAGAGTAGCAAGCTGCTTGGAAAGCGCATCCATTTCGGACTGCAGCTCGGCCCGGCGCTGTTTGTAAACGCGCAGGCTGGCTACGTCGGCTGCCAGCGGTTTCTCTTCCTGCTGAGCGGCTTCCAGCGAGGCGCGCACGGAGGCCACCGGAGAACCGGGGACGTAGAATCCTGCGGCGATCACGACAACAGCGAGCCCCAGGAAAAACAGTGCCTGAAGTGGCCAGGGCCAATCTCGGAAAGCGGTAGCCATCGCTAACTCCTCCCCTTAGGCGCAGGCTGCGGGGGCGTGTTTGTGGAGGTTCCAGCAGCGGGCTTGGTCTGGGGCTGGCCCGGAGTGGTAGAAGCTTGAGCGACCGCGGCGGACATGGTGAATGCGTAAGTGGTGACGGACTTGCCCAGGTCGTCCTCTTTCGCTTGCTGGATCTCAATCTTGTCGAAGTAGCCGGAGCGCTTCAGTTGAGTCATGAAATTGGCGATGGAGTTGATGCTGCCCGCCTCTCCGGCCATGTCCAGACTATCGCCCTTGCGATCCATGGAGGTGAGCCACAGTTCGTCCACGCGTACCACGGTGTTGGCCACCATCTGGAGCAATTCTTGAGCGCCGGTGCGGTTCTTCTGCAGGTTCTCGATGACGCCAATCTGCGTCTGCAGAGCGGCCTTCTGAGCTTCGAAACGGTCAACTTCCTGCTTGATTTGCTGCAGGCTGGTCTTTTCGGCTTTGAGGGCGGCGATGCGCGCGTTGGTGTCGTCCAGCTGGCGCTTCTGCGAATAGTAAGTGACCGACAGAACCACCAGAGCAATCGCCAGGGCAGCAACGCCCAGCAAAATCTGCAGCGTGGATTCCAGCGGCACAGACTGCTTCGCGGCCTTCGGACGGATCTGGCCCAGTAGGTTAATGCGGATCATGGCGTGTCAAAGCTCCTCAGCGCCAGGCCCACAGCGATCGCCAGGCGCGGCGCCAACTCACGGATCTGGCTTTCATCGTGACGCCCAGGATTGATAGCAATCTTACGGAACGGGTAGAGCTCCTCGACCGGCATGGCAAATTCTTCTTTCAGCAGGTCAAGCAAGCCAGGGACGCGCGCCGTGCCACCGGCAACGTAAATGCGGCGGATATTTTCGCCGCTGGCCGTGGCGCGGAAGAAGTCGAACGTCTTTTGAATTTCCAGAATCAAAATGTCAGAGACCGAACGCAGGATAGCGGTGCGCTGTTCTTCGTTGACGCCCGCCAGAGTGCCGCCCATTTTCAGTTTTTCGGCGTCTTCGAAGCTGAGATCGAGTTCTTTCTGCAACGCGTCCGTGTACTGATTGCCGCCCACGGAAACGTCGCGAGTGAACAACGGAGTCCAGCCGCGCACGATATTGATATTCATGACGCTGGCGCCCACGTTGAGCAGAGCGACGACCTGCGACGGGTCCGGCTCGTAATTGACCTCGAAGCAGTTCTGCAGGGCGAAGGCGTCAATATCCACCACCACGGGCACCTTGCCGGCCTGTGCCAGGACGTTGGTGTGGTTCAGAATTTTGTCTTTCTTCACGGCGACCAGCAGCACGTCCATCTGATTCTCGGTGGCCTCAAGCAATTGGTGGCTGAGGTTTACGTCCGCGATATCGAAAGGAATGTGCTGACTGGCTTCGGCCTGTACGCGGTCGAAGAGCTCGTCCTCGGTCATCAGCGGCATGCTGACGCGCTTGACGATGACGGAATGGCCGGAAACGGAAGTGGCCACGTCTTTGGTCTTGATCTTCTGATTATCGAAGATCGAGATGATCTTCTCGGCAACCGAAGGAGCGTCCATGATGGCGCCGTCCACGACGGTGTCCTGGGCGAGGGTTTCGATTCCGTAACTGACCAGCTCGAAGCCCGCCTTCGTTTTCTTCAGCTCGACTGCCTTCACAGAACTCGAGCCGATGTCCAGGCCGATTAAGGATTTTGTTTTACCCAGATTGAACATCGCGCGGCCCCTCACTCCTCACCCCATCCCGCTTCGCAGGACGGGCACGGCTTCATCTGGTGCGTAAAAATTTTCTTGGAAAAACTCCCCGAAGCCCACTTGCTGCTTCGCGCGTGCACCCCGATACGGCGCCAACCTCGGAGAGGACCGTGAGTACTGCTACTCTCGGTACCTTTCCTCTTTGTCCGTTTATTACATCCGCAGCGCAGAGTGTCAAGCAACGTGTTCCGATGGTGTGCTATTGGTAAAACATAGTCCCAAAGGACAGGTAGGCGAAAAGGACAGGTAAAAAGGACAGGTGGGATAGCGCTAAACGCCTGAAATATTGCGGGAAACGGCGTAAAAGGCGAAGACTTTGGCGTTCGCTTGACGTTTACTTTTTGTTCGGGGGTGTCAGCCTAAGCTGTTGCCATATTGTGTCCACGCGCTTTTTTGTCGCGTGATCCATTTTTATTTCGTCGGGCCAGCGGCCGCCGTAACCTTCCTCCGGCCATTTGCGCGTGGCGTCCACACCCATTTTCGAGCCGAAATCCTGGCGGCGCGCGGCGTGGTCCAGCGTGTCCACCGGACCGAGAACGAACTGAATGTCGCGCTCCGGGTCAATGGCGCAGAGCGCTTTCCACACCACTTCGCTGGAGTTCTGCACGTCCACGTCGTGATCCACCACGACCACAACCTTGGTGAACATGGCCTGCCCCAGCGACCAGATCGCGTTCATGATTTTGCGCGCTTGGCCGGGGTAGCTCTTGCGGATCGAGACGATCATCAGATTCTGAAAGATGCCCTCCGCGGGCATAGCCACATCCACAATTTCCGGATATTGCATCTTCATCACGGGCATGAACACGCGCTCGATGGCGTGACCCATGAAGTAATCCTCCTGCGGAGGAGGGCCGACGATGGTGGTGAGATACAACGGGTCCTTGCGATGGGTGATGCACTGCACGTGGAAGACGGGAAACTGCCCCTCGAGCGAATAGAAACCAGTGTGATCTCCGAACGGTCCTTCGGTGCGCATCTCGCCGATTTCGACGTAGCCTTCCAGCACGATTTCTGCGTTGGCGGGAACTTCCAGGTCCACTGTCTTGCAGGCCACCAATTCCACCGGATCTTTGCGCAGGAATCCGGAGAACATGAACTCATCCATATCGGGAGGAACGGGAAGAATTCCGGCGAGTGCGGTGGCGGGGTCGGCGCCGATGGCTACCGCAACTTCCAGTTTGCCGTTGGGATTTTTCGCGCGGCTGCTGCGGTAATGATCCGCGCCGTGCTTTTGCGTCTGCCAGTGCATGCCGGTGGTGCGTGAGTCGTACACCTGCATGCGGTAACAGCCGACATTGCGTTTTCCGTTCTCCGGATTCTTGGTGATGACCATCGGCCAGGTGATGTAGCGGCCGCCGTCCTGCGGCCAGCATTTCAGAATCGGAAAAGCATCGAGCGAAAAATTATCGGTGAGGACCACATCCTGGCACGCGCCGCTGCGCACCGACTTCGGGAAGAACGACCCGATTTCGGCGAGCTTGGGCAGCATTTTCACTTTTTCAAGAAGCCCCTGCGGAGATTGCAGGTCCAGAAACGAACTGATGCGGGCAGCGACGTCTTCCAGCGAATCAACTTCCAGCGCCAGACACATGCGGCGTTCGGTGCCGACAAGATTGGTTACGACGGGGATGCGCGAGCCTTTCGGGCGCTCGAAAAGCAGCGCGGGACCGCCGGCCTTTACGGCGCGATCGGAAATTTCAGTGATCTCCAGGATGGGGTCCACTTCGAGCGAGATGCGGCGAAGCTCGTCGTTCTTTTCCAGCTTGTGAATGAAATCGCGTAGATCTTTGTGCGCCACTTCGGCTCCTCGCTTTTGGCGTTGACACTTTAGCATGGAGGAACCGGTGTCGGAAAATTGGCCGGAGGCGGGGAGAGAAAGTCAAAGGCACCACTGATGAACGCAGATGAACACTGATGAAGATCAAGGCTTCCACGCGGCGAAAAGCTAACGGCTTTTTGCCGCAGAGGCGCTGAGAACGCAGAGAAAGACGCGGCGGGGTCTATTTTGCGCCGACTGGGACGGCTTGGGCGGCTGGAGAGTCGGATTGGCGGGATTCGATTACAGATGGAGGAGAGACGAGGCGCGCCGCTACGTCGCGATAGCGGCCGACGAGCGGATTGTTGGAACCCGCGGTGAGCGGGATGCCCAGGGTGACGGATTCGCTGACCTGCCGGAAATCGTTCGGCAAGCGCGCGAAGAAAGATTGTTTCAGGATTTTTTCGCATTGCGCCACCGGCTCGTCGTCGTTTTGACGTGCGCGATTGACGATGATCTGAAAACGGGCGCGATCGAGGCCGGCGGAATCCACGGCGTGAAGATAGCGCTCAAGCATGCCGAGCGCAAGAACGCTGGGCTCGGCGATCAGCAGGAGCGTGTCGGCCGTTTGCAGGACGCGGGACCATTCCGCGGCGTTGACGAAGCCAAGATCCACGACGACGTAGTCGAACGCACGGCGAGCCAGTTCCAGGATGCGCAGCAAGGCTTCCAGCGTGACGGACTGGCGCTGCTCGGCGCGCAGAGCCGCGTGCAAGGGGCCGGCGAGTATCTCAATTCCTGATTTGTGGCGCGTGAGCAGGCTGGCGAGCAGGGCTTCGTCGAGACGGTCAATGCGACCGAGCGCGTCCAGCAGCGTGAAGCGCGGATGGAAATCGAGCATCAAGCCGATTTGGCCGAAGGGACGCGCAAATTCCAACAGGGCGATGCGCTTCGCCGTGAGCTGCGCCAATTGCACGGCCAGGTTCAGGGCGACGGTGGTGGTGCCGACGCCGCCCTTCGAGCCGGTCACGACAATTAATTTTTCAGCCACGCAGTGCGCCTCCGGGGATGGAATTCGCGGACGAATGCTGCAGGCAGCGGGGACCAGCGAGATATTGGGAGCATGGTTAAGCTGTGGAGCAGCTTCCCTGCCATGCCGCACGGGGCGAGGAAGTCCTGTGGGTGCAGCACGTGGCAGGCAAGGCGTTGATCCGGCACACAGGATTTATCGGCACGGCTAAGAATTTCCTTACGAATTGTTTCGCTGAAGGTGCGCTATTATTTTGCGGCTTCGTGGTTCAGCGGCGCGGCATTTTCAGGGAAAACGCATTCAGAATGACAGGAGCGACTGCAGCTGATGAGCAAACAACATTTTTATTTCAAGTTGATTCCGCCGCGGCCCACGTTCGGCGCGGATATGACGGCCGAAGAGCGAGCTTTAATGCAGGAGCATGTGCGCTATACCCGCGAGGCGTTCGACGCCGGCAAGGTGTTGATCTACGGCCCGGTGCTGGCCAGCGCGGGAGCGTTTGGCGTCGCGATACTGGAAATGGACGATCCGCAAGAGGTGCAAAAATTTGGAGATGAAGATCCTTCGGTGAAAGCCGGGATGAATACATTTGAGTTTTGTCCGATGCGAGTGGCGGCCGCGCGTGGGATTGCTTAAGCAATTCTCAGGCGAAGGTGCAGCGCGAGGATCTTTTCACCAGGCCGCTCAATTAGGTATAATCGCGGGCGGTGGCACTGAGCGGGCGTCGTACAATGGCAGTATAGAAGCTTCCCAAGCTTCGGACGTGGGTTCGATTCCCATCGCCCGCTCCAAAAACACTGTTGATGCATTTGGCCTGGCTGACTTTTTCCGCTCGAGTTTCCCACAACTTTGTTCAGAATTGGACGCGGCCGGACGTGAAATCTGGGGGCTGTCTTGGTGTTAGACGTGACAAGATCGCATCACCCGGAATGGCAGGTTCTGCGAGGCGATGTTTTGTGTCGTCGCATAATGATTTCATTCGCGACTCGCCATCACTTGCGCTCTGCGTGCTGTGGCGAGCCCGCCAGGCCACCAGTTCCAGTCGCCTGCAATACGAAGGAGCGCTGGACCGATCACAATACGAACGAGCGTCGCGTCAATCAACACGGCGACCGCCAACGTAAATCCGATCATCTTGACCACCAGGAAATCCCCGAAAGTGAATGCCGCGAATACCACGATCATGATCGCGGCGGCGCTGGTAATCAGGCCTGCGGTTCTCGCCATGCCTTCTGGAATCGCATCCTCCTCACTCAGGCCGCTCCTTCTGGCTTCCAGAACGCGTGCGACCAGAAATACTTCATAGTCCATGCTTAATCCGAAGACGATGGCAAACGCGACGATAGGTACCAGGGGAAACACGCTACCGGTTCCACCGGCAACTCCCAGGAACTTGCTTCCGTGTCCATCTTGGATAACGACAACCAATGCTCCGAAGGCCGCAGCGACCGAGAATAGGTTGAGTGCGATAGCCTTCACGGCAGCGAAGATCGAGCGGAACCCGCACAACAGAGCAAAGAGCGTCCCGCCCACCACCAGCAACATTACGGACGGAAACCGATTTCTGATAATCGTCTCGTAATCGGCGTTGAGTGCCGGAATGCCGCCGACGAGAAGAGTGGCGCCAGGCACTCCGGTGAGAGCCGGCGCGCCGGTCTTACGCAGCTCGCGCACCCAATTGACCTGTTCGCGCAACGATACCGAACTCGCGGGTAACACTTCCAGCAGCGCCGCTCGTCCGTCACTACTCAGGAACGTTCGACGCGTCTCCCGCGAAAGATCAGCGAGGGAAGATCGGTTGCTCTGCGCGAGCGTGGTGATGGAAATCACGCGGTCACAGCGAGGGTCAGCCGCGAGGCGCTTGCTGAGACGATCCAGCGCATCCCACCCCGTGTCGGTTTGCGCGATGGAATCGTTTGGAAGTTCGACAATGACGCGCAACGATTCCACAACGCCGCCCCGATCCATCCGTTCCAGCGTGTGCAGCGCATGGACTGATTCCGCCGCCTGCGGAAGCCAATCTCCGCGCGGGAGACTGGTATCCAATCGTCTAACCTGCCACGCGAGCAGAAGCAACGGAGTCCCCGCCAGCAAGAGCGCAAGCCAGGGATGCGCAACGATTGCTTTTCCCCATTGCCGCCAGCGAGTTCCCGTACGTGCGGCGTGCTGCGCATCCAACTTCGCGGTAAAGGGCATTCGGCCCAGATCAATCCGCGGTCCGAGCAATACCAGCGCGGCCGGTACGAGGGTGTTCGTAAGCAACACGCTCATTCCGGTCACCAGGAATCCCGCGACACCGATGGAACGGATTTCGCTGATCGGAACCGTCAAGAGGGCCAGGAATCCGATGGCTACCGTGGAGGCTGAGATCAAGAGCGTGCGACCTGCCTGGCGTGCTGCGATCGTGCCGGCCGTGGGTCCGTCGTTTCCGGCGGCTATCGCTTCCCGGAAGCGGCTGATCATCAGGAGCGCGTAGTCAATTCCCAGGCCCAAGCCAAGCATGGTGGCCAAGTTCTGAACCAGAATGGATAAATGCCAGCGCTGGGCGAGAAACCCGGTAATCGCCAGAGTGGTTGCAATCGCCAGCTGGCCAACCGCCAACGGAATCACGGCGGCCATTAGGCTCCCAAACGCCACAAGCAGAAGCACGAGGGTTGCTGGGATCACCAGGCTTTCGCCGCGATGCACGTCGGCGGCGCTCGCTTTCCGAATATCGAAATTCAGTGGAATCTCACCGGTGAGTTCGAGCTTTAGCGCCGGATAAAGGCCCCGCAGTTGATTTTCCAGCGAGTTGGCCAGCGCATGAAGCTCCGGAACGAGAGATTCGACGGGAGCGCCGGTCGAAGTAAGTCCCACGAGAACGAATGTTCCGCCTTCCTTACCCAGAAAAATCGGATCGCGCAATTCGAGGTAAGACACAACGCCTGAAACGCCGGACTGATCTTTCAGCGCCGACACGATGGTTGCTAACGCTTGTCCACCTTCTTCCGAATTCGCAGGCGGAAGTCCCTGAATCACCAGCACCACGCGGTCCACAAACGGCGAGTGAAAACGAGTAGCCAACTCCTCCCGGACGATTTCAGCCTGGCTCCCTTCCACACGGGTTGCGGTCTCCAGGCGGCGCTCGGCGTGAAAAGAAAATGGAAGAAGTGCGATGGTTGCTGCGAGGACGATGCCCGACACCCAAAAACGGCGCGCTTGCATAGACATCATGATGGCATATCTCACAAAATCGTCGTCACAAAAACTCTGCGGCGACGCCTAAGAACCACACGAACGAAAGACGTGCTCGGTTCGAAACAGGCTCCTACGTTTGCCTTCAGTTTCGCGAGTTTATATCTGCGCAACACTCACTTACGGAGCTGTGTGAATCTGCTAAACTTTGCTCCGCCGATTAGGAGGATCAATTCGCACTTTACTTTTGGTCGTAACGATTGCCGTCATCCAAGCGGGAGCCGCAGACCCGCGTGTTGGCACCTGGACGCTCGTTTCCGCGCAATCTAGTCTGGATCCTCCGAACCGGCTCAGCATAACGCCGGTGCATGCCGGGTCACATGTAGTCGTGTCCGGCGAAACTCATCTCGATTTCACTGCGAATACAAACGGACACCAATCGCCCGCGCCGGGCAATCTTGGGTTCAATCAAATTGAGCTGCGGCGGATCGATAAGAGGCAGGCCGAGGTGAAAGAAGAGAAGGACGGAGCCGTGGTAGCGACGGTTCACGAAAAAATTTCGAGCGACGGGAATGAGCTGACGAGCACGACCGCGAGCCCGGGCCACGCCGATAAGGTCACGGTGTGGACGCGAAACGGAGGGAAGAAGGTTCCCAACGACCTCTTCGCAGGAGAATGGACGCAGGATCTAAGCAAGACCCGTTTGCGTCAAGGATTGGTTCTCAAAATCGAGGCGGACGGCAACGGTGGAATCCGTTTCCAGGGTGAATTCAGCTATACCGCCCATTTCGACGGAAAGCAGTACGATCTGAAGAACTCGCGCAACGATACCGTCATGCTTCAACTCGTCGATCCCCATACGGTAGACGCAAGCTATCAGCGGGACAATCAAGTCACGCAAAAAGATCGGTGGGTGGTCTCTGCGGATGGGCAGGAGATGACGCTAACCACGACCGGCACGTTGGAAACGGGCCAGCGGCTAACGGAGAAGCTCTCGTTTAAGAAGCAGTAGCGGATATAGCGTCTGTCCAGTCCACAAGCCCGTCGTTCGGTGACGCCGCGATGACGTCACGAGCCGCGACCGAAATAATCCCCTTGCGGTACATGAACTTCAGAATACCGTTGACCGTATCTTCCAGAGACGGATCTGCTTTGCCCCACACGGAGGCATCACGGGCTTTCTGATAAGTAGAGCTGTCGTAGCGTTTGAACTCCATCGCGGAGATGTTGTCCACAGAGCCCACCAAAAAATCCAGCAGCGGAAAGAGCAGATCTTCCTTGCGGCATCTGCGGATCAGCTCAGGCACGAAATCGGGGAGGCTGAATGTTTCAAATTGCCGGCCGGTCGCTTTGGTAATAAGCCCGGTAATATCCATCATGTTCGAATAATCGTCCCGAGTGACGTGGTAATTCTTATTCGCTGTGCCGCGAGTGGTGGAAATGGCAACGATGTTGTTCGCCACAATGTCCGCCGGAACGAAACTCACCTGGTTGAGAGTATCAACGCCAATGCCGTGATTCACCATGAAGGCAACCAGGCGAACGGCGATATCAAAGTTGTTGCCTCCGCCCGTGACGGAAGGACTCACCAGAGCGGGTCGGAAAATTCGCGCGGAAAGTCCGCGGTTGCGCGCGTCCGCAACCACTTGTTCGGCGACCCATTTCGATTGGCTGTACCCAAAATCGAGCAGCTCCATATTCTCGTTCAGGTCGGTCTCATGCAGGACTGATTTCACCGCCCAGCCAAACACGAAGGTAGTCGAGACGTAGTTGAATTCCTTGGCCCTGCCCTCGAATGCCAGTCTTACGACCTCATTGGTTCCCAACACGTTTGCGTCACGCATCAGGTCGTAGTTGAAGAGGTAGTTCACGGTTGCGCCGTTGTGGAACACGGTGTCGATTTCACTCGCCAGGAAATCCCATTCGCCTTGCGTCAGGCCCAGCTTTGGCTGCCCTAGATCTCCGCAGATGGGGACCACTCGAGATTCGAACATCCCCCTCAGACCCAGGCCGCAAGGCCCCATCGACTGCATCGCATCTCTCAGTCTTTGCTTACCTTGCTTTTCGTCGGAAGCCCTGACCAGAACATAAATTTTCGCCCGAGTCTGTTCCAGCAAGCTCTTCATGAGGAATGGGCCGATGAAGCCGGTGCCGCCCGTGAGTAGCACGTGATTCGGCATGGGTATCTCCGGCACGGCCAAAGGCGCCGGCGGCTCGAAGATGAGCTTCCTGTCGTTGCTCATCATTTGCTTCTCGGCGGCGCGCTGCTCTTCACGGAAAGCCGCAAGGGAATCACGCAGATGAACCAATGCCTCTTGGGGCGCACGCTTCAACTTTTCGGCTAGTCCAAACAGCTCGGCTACGGCGACGCGCTGAATAACACCAATATCAACTTGCCTGGCCAGCATCTCGGCGCCTTTATCTTTCAGCAGTTCCTTCAGCTCGTGCGCAAACACAACAAGGTCCAGGGAATCCAGGCCCGCTTCGACGAGGTTGTGCGATTCCTTGCCGGTCAGGTTGTACTTGGCTTTCAATTCGGCGAAAGAGGAATGCATATCGGAATCGCACGAGGAATTCGCGGCGTCCTTTTCCCGCGACAACTCAGAAAGCACGTTGAACTCGCCTCGCAGCCACATCTGCTTGGCCTTATGACGCATGATCTTCCCCGAACTCGTTCTCGGGATTGCGCGCGGCGCGATGAGGCAAACCACCGCCACTTCCACGTTCAGATAATTCCGGACCGCGGCGGCAATCTTTAGTGCGTCAGGAGGCGCCTTGGGATTCTTGACTTCCGCTACGATTGCCAGCGCAGGTTCGCTGTCTTCCTGAATCTGGAAAGCAGCGACGCAGTTGTGCCGGATCAGGCCAGATGACTTCTCCACAACGTTTTCAATGTCGTGCGGGTAGTAGTTTTGCCCGCGGAGAATAATCATGTCTTTAATGCGACCGCAGACGTAGAGTTCGCCGTCGTGGAAGAATCCTATGTCGCCGGTCCTGAGGTAGCCGTCGTCATAGGGAGTATCGTCCACCAGCCGCGCACGAAACTGCTTTAGAGTTAGTTCGGGATTGTTCCAATAGCCTCGGCACTTGCCGCTTCCCGCGACCCAGATTTCGCCGGTGCGCGCGGGCTTAACAGGGAAATGCCCTTCTGGATCCACGATCTTAACGTCCAGACCCGGTAGCGGAGTTCCGCAACTGATAATCTGGGTGGCCCCTTCGATTTCAGAGACCTCGGTAGTCATGCGGGCCGTTCCCAGGGATAGGGCACGTTTGTTGACGGAAACGATGTTGCGACCGCCCGTTGAGACCGCCAGAGTATTTTCGGCCAGGCCGTAGGCGACATAGAAACTCTCGGACTTCAGTCCATAGGACTGAAACGCTTCCAGAAACCTTCGGTAGGTATCCGGCTTCACCGGTTCCGCGGCGCACATCAACACGCGAAGTGAGCTGAGGTCGCAGGCCTCCAGGCTCTCCTTAGAAAGCCGCCCGGCGCGCAAGCAGTAGTCGTAGGCGAAGTTGGGCGCAGCCGTCGCGGTGGCCCGGTAGGTCGTCATCGCCTCAAACCACTGGATTGGCCGCTGGATGAAGTCCGTGGGAGAGAACCCGTAGGTTGTGCCGCCCTTCAGTGCTGGATATAGGTAGCAGCCGATCAGTCCCATATCGTGATACTGCGGAAGCCAGGAAACAACGACCGGAGAGGGATGGTCAATCACCAGCGGACACGTATGCAGGATGTTTTCGTGAGTTACGACCACGCCCTTGGGTTCCATAGTGGAACCCGACGTGTACTGGAGAAACAGAACCTTTGAAGGATCGACAGCGGGACGGTCTGAAACCGGATCCACGAATCCTTCCGTGACGACCCAGGGAAGCCCGGAAATATAATCCACGTCAATGCCGCACGCCGAGACCCCACTTCTGGCGAGATTCGTCTTGAGGGATGCCTGGTACTCTCTACTCGTTAAGATCCCAGCCGCCTGGCAGTCCTTCGCGATATGCACCATCTTGTATAAGGCGCTCTGGAAGCCACGCGAACTGGGGGGATACACCGGTACGGGGATCAATCCTGCTCGCACGCAGCCAAAGAACGCGCAGATCATTTCGAGCCCCGGCGGGTAGGCAAGCAGCAGCCGGTCGCCCGCCGCGAAACGATCCTGCTTCCACAAATTTCCGGCGATCGCCTCCACTCGCAGGAGAAACGACGCGTAGGTGTAGCTCTCGATTGGATCGCCGTTTAAATCTAGGAACGAATAAAGAAGCTTGTTTGGGTGCTCATCTGCCAGCCTATCCAGGTGGCCTAAAATTGACGCCGCCATCAATCAGCGATCCTCCAATGTTGAATATAACGCAAGCCTGTAAACGATACATTCCTCCCCACCGTGCAATTTGATCCGCGATTGGGATTGATAGTGCAGACCTGAAATGTAGGCGGACGGTGAGAATGTTCGCTCAGTTTTTCTCAGCATAAGCGTCGCATGACGCTCTTTGGGGAATGGTTATTTTCCTTTTTGGCACACAAGGGCCTGAATGGGAATTGCGGAACTCCCCCGCCATTCTATGGTCCCTTGCAGGAAGCTTGGTTCGTTCTGGTTCATGTACATTTGTATATTAACAAACCGTTACGGACAATGCCATGCGTCGTCAATCGATTGTTCACACGATGTAACTAGGCATCGTCCGTTCCGAATGTCCTTGATTGTCATTATGGGCCCGCCTTAAAATTGTATTTTGAGGCTGTCGGCACGGCACCAATTTCGCTGAGGGTCAGCACCCGGATGCGGCGTATGGAACCCGTCGGGCCAATTAGCAGGACCGCGGAGGCGCCGGTGACGTTCGATTGCGAAGTGTTGATCACACAAGACCCGGAGACTCCGGACCTCGTACCATCGGAGTCTGCTGCGGCGTCCATCGCGGGACCCGCCGGTGCAACCTCCTTCCCAAAAGTCTTACGTCGCCGCCTGGATAAGTTTTTTGTTGAGCAGAACATCACGTTCAAAGCCGACCGCACGATGTGGGTCAAGATCGCCGTCGGACTGGCAGTACTAGTAGGCGCATGGATCGCTCTGTATGCTCTGCGGCCCGATTCATGGAAGTTTGTCGCTCTTTACCTTCTGGGCGGGCTCGCGCAGACATTCCTTTTGCTGAACATCGCCCATGATAGCAATCACAACGCCATCTCGTCGCACCCGCGCGTCAACAAGACTCTGAACTACGTCTTCGATTTGTGCGGAATCAGCTCGTACATGTGGCGGATCCTTCATCATCGCGGCCATCACTCCTGCATCAATTTACACGGTGAAGATGATGCGCTTTCGGGGCGCGGCATCTTTCGCTTCACGCCTCATGAATCGCGGGCGCCGTGGCACCGCTTCCAGCACATCTATGCGCTGTTCTTTTATGCGATGTTCTCCCTGGACTATGTGTTCTTCCGGGACTTCGAGAGCTTTTTCTTCCCCTCCCACGATTATTTGAAACGCACCAATCACGCTGCGCGCGAATACGCTGTTCTGTTTGCTGGGAAGGCCTTCTACCTGACTTACATGCTGGTGTTGCCGGTGCTGGTGCTGGGGAAATCACCGCTGCTGGTAGCCGGGGCGTTCCTGTTGGTCCACTTGTTCGTGGGATTAGCCGTGACACTTGTATTCCAGACGACGCACACCATTGACACCACCTACTTTCCCATGGACCGCGGTGAGTTCGACAATGGCGTTTATCACATCTTCGCGACGACAGCGGATTACGCGACAGAAAACCCGCTCGTCGGTTGGCTCGCGGGCGGGCTCAACCATCACATCGTCCACCATCTGTGCCCTTTCGTGTGCCACACCCACTACGCTCCGCTGACCAGGATCGTGAAGCAGACCGCTGAAGAGTTTGGCGTTCCTTATCGGCAGCACCCCACCATGACTCAGGCGATCCGGCATCATCTGATACTCTTGAAGCAACTGGGGAACGAAAACTGATTCTGAGCATTGCATCTTTGCCTATGGCCTCGCTACTTCATACAACAGACACGAAATCTCCGGCGGTTCGACGCAAATATCAGGATCTGTGGGCATGAGTTCATCCACTGCCATCCCCGTCGTTTCCCGATTGCGCTGTTTCGCGGATTCGCGCGCGATGTTCCAGAACCCTGTGCGGGTTTTGTCCAGATACGCCGAAAACTTCGGCGACACATTCCGGATTTATTTGGGTGGCCTGAAAGAGGCGATCGTTACGATCGATCCTGCCGTCATTCAGCACGTATTAAAGACCAATTCGGAGAACTACCAGAAATCCGAAATTCAAGTGAAGCGCATGGGCCACTTCCTGGGGAAAGGCCTTCTCACGACGCACGGAGAAGCCTGGCGCACGCAGCGGCGGCTCATCCAGAAAGGTTTCGATCGAGCGCAACTCGAGGCGCTGTCCGCGATCATGCAGGATTCGCTAGCCGATTCGTTGCGCGATTTCGACGCACAGATCCGTCGCGGTCCTGTCGATATTTATCCGCTGCTGATGAAAATTACGTTCGCGATGGTTGCCCGATCGTTATTTGGCGCGCGGTTGAAGGATGAAGACATTGAGCTGGTCAGCCATACCATCTGCACCGTCCAGGAATTCATTGTCCGGCAAACCCTTCAGCCGTATCTGAATCCCTGGTTCGCCGTGTCGGGGGAGCTGCGCAGGCACGAAGATATGCGCACCCGCGCGGACGCCGTTCTGCTTGAGTACATCAAGAAGCGCCGCAACGAACCGCCCGGCAACGATCTGTTGCAGACATTAATGGATGCCCGCTACAGCGACGGCCAAGGCATGACCGACAACCTCATCCTGAGTGAGAGTATGCAACTTCTGGTCGCCGGCCACGAAACATCGTCGAATGGGTTATCGTGGCTTTTTTATCTTTTGAGCTCGCGTCCGGATTGTCTCGAACGAGTCAGGCAGGAATTTGATTCCGTGCTCGGCGACGCTCCTCTAAGCTACAGCGACGTTCCAAAATTCGAATTTACGACTCAGGTGATTTGTGAGGGGCTCCGCCTCTACCCGCCGTTTTGGATGATTGATCGCATGGCCATCGCGGACGACCGCGTAGGCGACGTCGCCATACCCCGCGGATCGACCGTCATTGTGTATGTATACGGTGCGCACCATGCACCGCGCTACTGGCAGGATCCAGAAAATTTCGATGCGGCGCGTTTCACGAAAGCGAACGACAAGTTGCGCACGCCCTGCACCTTCCTCCCGTTCGGGGCCGGACCGCGAGGCTGTATCGGTGGAAATTACGCGATGCTGCAGATCCTCATGATTTTGAGCGATCTACTCAGAAAGTACGATTTTCAGCTGGCTCCCGGCCAAACGATCGAAGCTCGGCCGATGGTCATTCTTCGTCCGAAGCACGGAATCCGCATGACGTTCACGAACGCCGTCGCGCGGTCGTCGAACGTCGCATCTGCTGTCGTTTAATCTGACGCAAAAGCAGGCAGTCGAAACGAACTTCGATCGAATCCGAAGCTGGACCGGACGACATAAAAAATGTAGGGCCGAAGCTCTACAAATAGCCTGCCCTTCCCCACTCTTCAGACTCGCTGCCCGGAATCACGATTTGCCACTGATCTCTCCTGCCCAAAAACCTCGTCGCCGCACGCCTTCCAAATAGCTGATTCTGTTCAGCGCAAATTGAATAGACTGGCCGCCCACAATCAGCTGTTTCTGGGGGCCGCGCAAGTGACACTCGAGAGCCGAGCGCCAGCTTGGCGCAAACGGACCCTCCTGAAGTTTGATCACATACGGCTTGTGAGACGCGCAACCAGCAAAACCGGTTGGTGTCGTGTGGGTGATCGCGCTCCGCAGAGTTAACGTGGCGTAGCGGCCACTAGTACTTCGGTACCAGTAACTTGCACACTGACGCGGTCGAGGGAGCTATCGACAGCTGCGCAACGAGCCTCTACCTTAAGAATTGAAGTCAATATCGAGCCTCGCACTGCTCGAACGCAAAACCCATACCTGGAAATTCGGCATGCTTCGGTCGTGTGAGTTCGCGGTTAGCTCTATTTCCGAGCTGCAGCACACCCAGGAAGGAATTGGATGCAGCGATTGCTCGCAGTGAAAGATCTGAATATCACGTACCGCGGCGCCGATGCGAGCCGGCATCACGCCGTGCAAAATGCGAGTTTCGACATTGAGGCAGGTGAAGTGCTGGGGCTGATGGGCGAATCGGGATGCGGAAAGACGAGTGTGGCGCTGGCGTTGCTCGGCTTGCTTTCCAAAGACCAGGCTCAAGTTTCGGGGTCCATTCAGTTTCACGCAAAAGAACTGCTGACGCTGGACCAGCGCGCGCTGTGCGCCGTCCGCGGCGCGGGAATCTCGATGGTGTTCCAGGATCCTGAAATCGCTCTGAACCCGGTGATGCGCGTAAGAGATCAGGTGGCGGAAGTGATTCGCGCACACAAGGAGTTGAGCTGGAAACAGTGCCGCACGGATGCGGAATTGGCGCTCGTTCGTGTGGGTCTGCCACACACGCAGCGGATTTTTTCTGCCTATCCTCATCAGTTAAGCGGAGGGCAGCGGCAACGCGTGGTATTTGCGCAGGCGCTGGCCTGTGAACCAGCATTGCTGATTGCGGATGAGCCGACCGCTTCGCTTGATGCGCGCAGCACGGTCGAGTTGTTGGCGCTATTGTGCGAACTGCAGCGCGATTTGTGCTTATCGATCTTGCTGATCAGCCACGCTCCGGAAGTGCAGGCGCGTCTTGCTGATCGTCTGATGGTAATGGACCACGGGCGAATCGTCGAACAAGGGCGATTCGAAGAGCTCTATCGAAATCCATCGCACCCTTGCACGAAGGCGATGCTTCGGACCACGGCGCCGGTGGAAGTCTCTAAGGACCTGGATTTCGAGGCGGTTACTTAGGAGACGCGGGGAAAACGATGAAAACTCGGCCCCTTTCCAACGCGAACGATGCCGAACCACTACTGAGAGTCACCGGCTTGAGCAAACAGTACGTTCAGCAGCGAGCACTTTCGCGCGCAAAATTCACCGTCAACGCGTTTCAGGATGTGGATCTTACGCTTTTTCGCGGCAAGACCCTCGCGCTGGTGGGAGAGTCTGGCGCTGGAAAATCGAGCCTGGCAAGGTGCATTGCTCTGCTGGAGCGGCCCTCCGCCGGAAAGATCGAGCTGGAAGGCCAGGAATTGCTCGCGCTCAGTCGCAAGGATCTCTTGCCGATTCGTCGCCGGATGCAAATGATTTTTCAGGACCCGACGTCCGCGCTGAATCCTCAGCTGACTGCGTGCGAATTAATTGCGGAGCCGCTGGCAATTCAACACACAGGAACGAAGTTGCAGCAACGCGAACGCGCGCTGCAATTGATGGAGCAGGTAGGGCTGGACGCAAAATCGGAGCGAAAGCTCGCGTTGGAGTTTAGCGGCGGCCAACGCCAGCGACTGGCGATCGCCCGAGCTCTGGCGTTGCAGCCAAGCGTGCTGATTATTGATGAGGCGTTGTCGAATCTCGACGCGTTGAATCAAGCTCTTATCCTGGAACTGCTCGCGGAGCTGCAGGATTCGCAGTCGCTCGCCTACTTGCATATTTCGCATGATCTGCGCCTGGTTTCGCAATTTGCCGACGAGGTCGCCGTCATGCACGCAGGACGGATCGTGGAGCAGCAGAGTACGCGCGAGCTATTCGCATCTCCCGCGCATCCTCACACCGCGGAGCTCGTCGCCAGCGTCCGTTCCATCGAGTCAATCTTGCTGCAAAGGTCTGCGTAGGACGCCACGATGAGATACTTCGCGCGACGATTGATGCACGCGATGTTCCTGCTTCTGGGCGTTTCGATTTTTTCTTTCGCGCTGCTGCAATTGGCTCCGGGTGATTTTTTCGCACCGATGGCACTAAATCCGCAAATTTCCGCGCGGACCGTAGCCGGGCTGCGCTCGCAGTACGGTTTGGATCGGCCGTTGCCGGTGCGCTACCAACATTGGCTCGGCGCCGTTCTGCAAGGAGACCTCGGGCCGTCATTTGCCTACAACGGACCGGTGGCTCCGCTTCTCGCGGTCCGCGCGCGTAATACGCTACTCCTCACTGGCACCTCGATGCTTCTGGCGTGGCTGCTGGCGATTCCACTTGGAATCGCGAGCGCGGTGCACCGCGGTAAATGGGGAGAATGGGCCGGTGGGGTCGTGACCTCGGCCCTGCTCACGGTGCCAGACTTGGTCTTGTTCCTGATGTTGCTGCTGGTAGCCGTGCGCACCGGCTGGTTTCCCACCGGTGGCATGGACTCGGCGGCGTTCGGCGAGCTGAGCGGGTGGAGCAAAGTGACGGACGTTGCGAAACATCTTTTTCTGCCGGCTCTCGGATTGGCACTCGCCACGCTGCCGCCACTGGTGCGGCACATTCGGTCGGCAATGATCGAAGTGCTGGAGGCGCCTTTTATCCGCGCCGCGCGCGCGCACGGAATTGCCGAACGCCGCGTGCTGCTGCGTTACGCGTTGCCGGTTGCCGCGAATCCACTGATTTCTCTTTTCGGCTTTTCCGTGGCAACGATGCTCAGCGCATCTCTATTGGTCGAAGTCGTCCTGAGCTGGCCGGGCATCGGCCCGTTTCTGGTGGATGCGATTCTGGCGAAGGACGTCAACATCGTGATTGGAGTGGTGATGCTCTCGTCCGTCTTCCTGGTGACGGGGAATCTTTTCGCCGACCTGCTTCTATATGCCAGCGATCCGCGGATTCGGATGGAGTGACGACGTGACGCATCGGCAAAAACTCGTGGCGGCGCTTGCCCTTCTGGCGGCATTCTTGGGCCTGATTCTGCTTGCCGGATTTTTTGCTCCCTATGATTTCGCGGCCCAGGACCGCGATCAGCCGTTCGCGCCACCGACCGCGCTTCATTTCGTCGATGCACAGGGCAACGTTCACGCTCGCCCATTCGTTTATAACCTCGTGGAGTCACCGTCGAGCGGTGGAGCGATGCAGGCGGACGTGGCGCATCCTTATCCGGTTCATTTTTTTGTGCCCGGCAAGCCCTACAAAATTGCCGGATTAATCACAGCGCGCGTGCATCTGTTCGGCGTCGAAACGCCCGGCCGCATTTTTCTGATGGGCTCGGACGCTTTCGGCCGCGATCAATTTTCGCGCTTTCTTTATGGCGGTCAGATATCCATGCTCGCCGGACTGATCGCCGCGATTCTTTCGGTCTCCATCGGAACAATTGCGGGCGGAATCGCCGGTTACTACGGCGGATGGATTGATGAAATTCTGATGCGCGGCGGAGAACTGTTTTTGGCGTTGCCCTGGCTTTATCTTTTGTTCGCGGTGCGCGCCGCATTACCGCTGCACATTTCGCAATGGCAGGTATTCCTGCTGCTCATTTCGGTGATGGGATTGATCGGCTGGGCACGTCCGGCGCGGCTGATTCGTGGCGTGGTGCTGAGCGCGCGGGAACGTAATTTCGTGCTCGCGGCGCGCGGCTTCGGAGCTTCCGACGCTTACCTGCTGCGGCGGCACGTGCTTCCGCAGACCTATGCGGTGATGCTCACGCAAGTGACGCTCCTGGTTCCGCAATATGTGCTGGCAGAGGTGACCCTGACCTTCTTAGGGCTGGGCGTTGGCGAGCCGATGCCGAGCTGGGGCGCGCTGCTATCTTCCCTGCAGCGGTACTCGGTTCTTTCCTCCTACTGGTGGATGTTCTTGCCCGCGCTCTTCTTGATTCCGTTCTTCGTTGTCTTCTACGTCGCCTCCGATGCGCTGCAGGAACTTCACAAATCGGTGCCACTATAAAAACCAGTAAATCTCTGCTAAGAGTTGATGCATGGGGAGAATGGGGTTCGCGAAGGTGCTTCTCGTCCTGATTGTGGGGCTATCGTGCGCCTGCTCGGCCGCTCATGCTGGCGGTTTGCAGGCAAGCGAAGAGCGGATGATCGCCGACGGAGCTCCGGGGCATGCGGGCGGTCGGCTGGTGGTCGCTTTACGTTCGGAACCCAAGACCCTGAATCCGGCGCTCGCGTTGGATGAGCCTTCGCGCGACGTGATTCGTTGCGTTACCGCCGACTTGATTCACATCAATCGCGGTTCGCTCAAGACCGAACCGGCGCTCGCAAAATCCTGGAGCGTCGCGCGCGACGGACGGCAATATACGCTGCAGCTTCGCCATGGAGTCCGTTTCTCTGACGGTGAACCATTCAGCGCAGACGATGTGATCTTCAGTTTTCAGGTTTACCTCGACGAAAAAGTAGATTCTTCGCAGCGGGACCTGCTGGTGGTCGGCGGAAAACCAATTACCGTCGTCAAAGTAGACGACTTCACGGTCCGTTTTGAATTGGCGCAGCCCTATGCCGCTGCGGAACGGCTATTCGACAGCGTTGCGATTTTGCCGCGCCATCTGCTGGAGAGCGGCTACCGGGCTGGTGGATTTTCTCAAGCCTGGAGCCTTTCCATGCCGTCGAGCCAGTTCGCGGGGCTCGGCCCATTTCGTTTGAAGGAATACGTCGCGGGGCAACGCGTGGTGCTGGAGCGCAATCCATATTATTGGAAAGTGGATCGCGCCGGTAACCAATTGCCATATTTGAACGAGGTCGTGTTTCTGTTTGTTCCCAGCGAGGACGCGCAGGTAATCCGCTTCCAGTCCGGAGACACGGACGTGCTCAGCCGCTTCAGCGCGGAGAATTTTGCGGTGCTGCAAAAACAGCAATCGGTGAAGGGTTACCATCTGGACGACCTGGGACCCGGGCTCGAATACAATTTCCTGTTCTTCAATTTGAACGATCTGGCTGCAAAAGGGTTGCCGGAAATCGCCAGGAAACAGGCCTGGTTTCAGGACCTCAGATTCCGGCAAGCTGTTTCGGCGGCAATTGACCGCGACGGAATCGTCCGCCTGGTGTATGGCGGGCGCGCTACGCCTATCTGGGATCAGGTGACGCCGGGAAACAAATTATGGCTCGACGAGAAAATTGCGCGTCCGGCCCGTTCGCTGGAGCGCGCCCGCCAGCTGCTGCAATCCGCGGGTTTTTCCTGGAAAAGTGACGGCGCCCTGGTGGATCCGCACGGCGAGAAGGTGGAGTTCTCGATCCTGACCAGTTCTTCGAACGCGCAGCGCACGCAGATTGCGACGATCGTGCAAGACGATTTGAGCCAATTGGGAATGGCCGTGCAGGTCGTGCCGCTGGAATTTCGCGCGATGGTGGACCGGCTGCTAAATACGCACAACTACGAGGCGGCAGTGATGGGATTGGTGAGCGGCGACGCCGATCCAACATCGGAAATGAACGTGTGGCTATCGAGCGGCGAGACCCACCTGTGGCATCCGCGCCAGGAAAAACCAGGCACGCAGTGGGAATCGGAGATGGATCGCTTGATGGAACAGCAGCTCGTCACTTTGGATTACGCGAAGCGCAAGAATCTATACGACCGCGTGCAGGAAATCGTCGCCGAAGAACTGCCCGTCATTTGCCTGGTGAGCCCCAATATTCTGGTCGGAGCTGCGAATCGCGTGGGAAATTTCCGTCCAGCCATCTTGGTTCCTTACGCGCTCTGGAATATCGAACAGCTGTACGTACAATAAATGGCGAGACTGAGCCGCAATGCTGCCCAAAAGACTCCAGCGCTCGCCGAAGCGCGCGCCGCATGGCCGGACGCGCGCTTGGTCCGCGAATGCAACGCAGGAAGCGAAGAGGCGTGGTGCGCGCTGCTCTTCAAGTATAAGAACCTCATCTTTTCGATTCCCGTAAAATATGGATTCTCCGCGGACGATTCGACGGACATTTTCCAGGCAGTATGTCTGGATATCTTGTCCGAACTGCCCAAATTGCGCAAAGTGAAAGCCCTGCCGAAATGGATCATGCAGCTTACCGCCCACAAATGTTTTCACCGGAAACAGCAGCAGCAGCGCACGGAAGTTCTGGATCCGGCTGCCAAGGAATTCGAAAAGAGCATCCCGTCTCGCGCGATGGAAATCTTGCGGGAGGCGGAAGACGAGCAGAATATACGCCAGGCGATGGCGCAGTTGCCGCCACGTTGTCGAGAGCTGGTGCGCATGCTTTTTTATGACGAGCCGGTCCGCCCGTATCAGGAAATTGCCGCGTCGCTGGGGATTGCGGTGGGCTCCATCGGCTTCATCCGGCAACGATGCCTGCAACGGCTGCGCAAACATCTGTTGGAAGCAGGATTCGCGTGAAATCAAAAAGTAAGAAAGATCCTCTGTCAGGGAACCTGCTGCGCGAGCTGGCAAATCTCACGACTGAATCCGGCCGTAACAAATTGATCGCGGCGCACCCGCGGCTATTGAAGGACGAGGTAGTGCGCCAACTGAATGAAGTGGTGCGCGCCAAATTACGGGAAAACGCGCGTGAGGCGCTTTCTCTGGCGGAAGCGAGCGTAGCCATCGCGCGCCGCGTGCGAAATAAAGAGGCGCTGGGACGTAGTTTGCGCTCGAAGGCCAACGCCCTGTATATGCTGGGCGAAAATCAGCTGGCGCTCGATTTCCACGACGAGGCTTTGCGCATTTTTCGCGAAATTGGCAACGCGGAGGAAGAAGCGCGCACTCTGATTCCTTCCATTCAGCCTTTCATTCTGCTGGGAAAATACGACCTGGCCTTTGCAGCCGCGGAAGCCGCCAAGAAAATCTTTCGGCAAACGGGAGACGAAAAGCGCTGGGCGCACGTGGAGATCAATCTCGGAAATATTTACCACCGCCAGGACCGTTTCGAGGAAGGACTGGCTTGCTACGAGCGCGCGTACGAGATGCTGCTGCCGTTTCGCGACAACGAGGGGCTGGCCGTGGCGCTCTACAACATGGCGGTGTGCCTGATTACGCTCAATGATTTTCCACGCGCCCTTGCGACTTACCAGCGCGCCCGCGAGATGTGTGTAAGCCACGGCATGACGCTGCTGGTGACTCAAAGCGACTACAACATCGCATATCTTTACTACCTGCGGGGCGAATACAGCCGGGCGATCGAGATGCTGCGCGCCACGCGGGAGGAGTGCGAGAAGAACGGGGACGCGCACGTGCTGGCGCTCTGCTATCTGGACCTCTCAGAAATTTATTTGGAATTAAACCTGAGCAGCGAAGCAAAAGAAACGGCTCACGAAGGCTATTTACGTTTTCAAAAACTGGGCATGGGGTACGAGGAAGCGAAATGCCAGGCGTATGAAGCCATGGCATCCAGCCAGCTGGGAAAGTCTCTGGCTTCGCTGGAATTGTTTGCCCAAGCGCGCGCGAAATTCGTTAGCGAAAAAAACCTGGTGTGGCCGTGGCTCATGGATTTGTACCAGGCTGTCGTTCTATACAACGAAGGCCGCTTGTTTGAAGCGCGACGGCTGTGTTCCGGCGCTGCGGCATTTTTCGATAGCTCCTTCCTGCCAAGCAAGGCCGTGCTTTGCCACTTGCTGCTCGCTCGCCTTTCTCTGCAAACCGGAGAGCTCCCGGCCGCGCACGCGGAGTGTTCGCGCGCCATCGAACGCCTCGCGCATCTGGAAGCTCCGGTGCTCCACTATCAAGTGCATTTTCTGATGGGGCAAATTCAACAGGCTTCCGGTGATCTTTCCGGCGCTTACGATTCCTGCCAACGGGCGCGCGAATCCCTGGAGGCTTTGCGCAGCAGCTTGCACGGCGAAGAGCTGAAGATCGCGTTCATGAAGAATCGCCTGGAGGTTTACGAGAACCTTGTAGAGCTTTGCCTGCTGCGCGCGGAAAGGCCGAATGGTGTGGAGGAGTCGTTCGGTTATATCGAGATGGCCAAATCGCGCAGCCTGGCGGAACTTCTGACGCGCTCCGGTCCGGCGATCAAGCCAGCTGACGAGGGGCAGAGCGACCTGGTGCGCCGCATCCGCGAAATGCGCGAGGAGCTCAACTGGTATTACCGCCGCATCGAGATAGAGCAGTTGCGCGCGGAAGAGCCGTCACCTGCGCGCATCGCAAAACTGCAGCATGAGGCTCTGGCGCACGAAAACGAGTTGCTGCACGTGCTGCGGGAAATGCCGCAGGCTGAGAGCGCTAGCCACGGACCGGCGATCAAGTCACTTGCCACGATTCGCGCGTCCATGCCACCGGATTCCGTACTGGTGGAATATTTCAGTTTGAAAGATCAGTTCGTCGCCGCGGTGCTGACGCAGGAAGGCCTGAACATCGTGCCGCTTACGCCGGTGTCACGGGTGATCAACCTGCTGCGCATGCTGCATTTCCAGCTTTCAAAATTCAAGCTGGGCGCGGATTATGCGCGAACATTTGAGAAATCGATGCTGGGCGTGGTGCAAGCGCACCTGCGCCAGCTCTACGAAGAGGTGTTTGCGCCGGTTCGCGCGCACCTTTCCGCTCGGCACGTAATCGTGGTGCCGCATGGCGTGCTGCACTATCTACCGTTCCACGCTTTAATGGATGACACCGGATACCTGATCGATACCTTCACAATTTCTTACGCCCCCAGTGCCAGTATTTTTGCGCACTGCCAGGACAAGTCCGCGCAGACGAGTGGTCCGCCGCTGATTCTGGGAATCCCAGACGCGCGGGCTCCGCTGATTCTGGAGGAAGTTCGCGCCGTGGCGCAGATCTTGCCTGATGCGGAATTGATAGTTGGCGCACAGGCCGACCAGAAAACATTGCGCGAGAAAGGTTTGCGAAGCCGGCTAATTCACATCGCCACGCATGGCAAATTCCGCCAGGATAATCCGATGTTCTCCGGGATTCGCCTGGGCGACGCGTATCTGAATCTTTACGATCTCTACCAACTCAAGCTGGATGCTGAACTAGTCACGTTGAGCGGTTGTGCCACGGGCATGAATGTGGTCACTCCAGGAGATGAATTGCTCGGCCTCATCCGCGGGCTTCTTTATGCGGGAGCGCACTCCCTGCTTTTGACCCTGTGGGACGTTCACGACCAAAGCACCGCGGAATTTATGGCCATCTTCTATCGGCGCTTCCAGGAAGGGGCTGGCAAACCCTCCGCGCTTCGCGGCGCGATGATCGAATTACGCGACCGCTACCCGCACCCCTACCATTGGGCTCCATTTACGCTTATTGGCAAGATTTCCCCCATCTAACGCCCGGCAACTTTTTTCGATACCCCCTATATTTTTTGAGCAGGTGGCCACCCTTATGTGTTAGTAGCGGCGGCATGCAGAGGGGTCGCTATTTGGGTAACGTACAGAAATCACATTCGGGGGAATGGGATGCGACACTATTCGTTGGAAAAGTGGGTTGATTTTGCACGGAACGTGATTGGCGAGGATGAAAGGATGGAAATGCAAAGCCACTTACAGACCGGATGCGCGGATTGCTCGAAGGAATTGCGCATGTGGCAGCGTTTCCAACAAGTTGCAGGACGCGAGTCAGTCCTTTCGCCGCCCGCAGGTGCCGTCCGTACGGTCAATGCGGCCTTCGCTAACCGGTCTGCCGGCCGGTCACGTCAGGCGAAGTCGCAGATTGCATCCTTGCTGTTTGACAGCTTCCGTTCGCCGCTCTTGGCCGGTGTTAGGTCGTCCGAGAGCTCCTCGCAGCAGCTGCTCTACGGCGCCGGTGACTACCGCATTGATGTTCGAATCGAGCCGCAGATGGACTCGGAAAAGGTGGTTCTGATCGGACAGGTACTCAACTCTGCTGACCCTGATGAGCGTTTGTCCGAGTTGCCAGTTAACTTGCTGAAGGGGAGTAAGTTACTCGCCGAATCAATCACCACCGAATTCGGCGAATTCCAGATCGAGTGCCAGCTGGAAGGAAGTATGCAGTTAGTGGTGATGCTTCGCGGCCCGCTAAAGGTGAGCCTGCCACTGATTGAGCCGGTCTTCAAACCGGGAGAGACGACTTCACATATCACTGAAAGTAATACAGTTAGATGGCCTTCGAGAATCAAGAGGAAAGGTACTAGAACTAAGGATTGATGCAGTGAGTGCGGGAAGTAGCCGACTGTACCATTGCTGCGAACTTATCGTCCGCACCACAATGGTACAGAGAAAGCTCCGTAGCAATTGAGCTACTGGCCGACACTTAAAAGGAGTATGGGCAATCATGAGGCGTCTAATCGGACTTTCCATCCTTCTAGCGCTGGGATTCTGGGGCCAGCCGGCCCGCGCGCAAGGCCTCTTCAGCGGTCTTCTGAATACCGTGGGCCAGGTGCTTTCTGGTCAGAACCAACAGCAGGGAGTAATCGTTCGGACGACTCTGGGCGTGGCGGGCCTGCGAAACGTTTGCTTGTCCAACGGTTGCACTGTGGTCACCAACCTCGATGGGAACGCCAACCAGCTATTTCTGGTGCGCCCGGCACAAGGATTGTTGCCGCAGCTGCTCGCGAGTGTGCTGCAACTGGTGAACGGAATCCTGGATGCCGAACCCGATCAGATGCTGACGATTCCACCGAACGTAAACAATCAGGCCACTGCGTCCACCGCTCCGCAGGGATTGTGGGACAACACGCCGGTCAACTATTACGGGACATCGGTTACGCACGGCTATGTGAATCAGCCGGCGGCGCAAATTATTCGTATCGCTCAAGCGCACAACGTTTTCAATGTTAGCGGCGCGGGAATTGTCGCGGATATAGATACAGGCGTAGATCCGAATCATCCGGCGCTGCAGGGCGTGCTGCTGGCCGGCTATGACTTTACCCGCAACCAGCCGGGCGGATCAGAACTGAACGACATCTCGATGTCCGCGCCGCCGCCCTGTCCGACGTGCGCCGCGGCCTACGTAAATCAACACACTGCGGCGATGCTGGATCAGCATACTGCCGCGATGCTCGACGGCTCTCAGTACGCGGCGTTCGGACATGGCACGATGGTGATGGGCGTGATTCACCTGGTTGCGCCCACCGCCAAGCTGCTGCCGCTGAAAGCGTTCAGCGCCAACGGAAACGGATCGCTTTCGAATATTCTGGCGGCGATTTACTACGCCGTGCAGAACCATGCCAGCGTCGTCAACATGAGTTTTGACTTGACGACGAGTTCCACCGAGTTGAGCAATGCGATCAATTATGCCAACAGCCACAACGTAATTCTCGCGGCTTCCTCCGGCAATGACGGAAAGCAGGAAATGGTCTATCCGGCCGGATTGCAGTACGTGATGGGCGTGGCTTCGACGAACAATCAAGACCAGCGTTCGAGCTTCTCGAATTACGGCAATCAGATTGTGTGGATCGCCGCTCCGGGCGAAGGCGTCATCACCACCTATCCGTTCGCGACGTATGCGGCGGGGTGGGGAACGTCATTCAGTTCGCCGATGGTTGCCGGCACCGCGGCTTTGCTCGTTAACATGAAATCCACGTCGAACGAAAATGTGGCGGCTTTCGCCGTGGCTCACGCGAAGTGGATCGGCGTGAACATGGGCAACGGACGCCTGGACGTTTACGGCGCTCTGTCAACTCTAAATCCGGTGCAGGGTTTGCTGCAGTAGTCACGCGAACATGGAAATCGCCAACCCCGAACTGACCGGTACGCCCTCACTGCCTCCTCGAATCGAGGGGTTCGCGGAGGCGTCCGCATTCTCCGCTAATGCTTTCCCGAAGTCCTCACAGCAGTGGGCTCCGCCTGCCTTGCACGTAAAGCTGATGGAGGAGCAGCTGACTGCACTGCGCAGCTCCCTGATATGCGCCTTCAATCAACTCCTGGATTTGAAGGATTTGAATACAGGGGTTCACAGCACGCGGTTGGCGGAGTGGGCGCTTCATGTCGCCGGAGAACTTGGTCTGGATCGCAACTCTCTGGGCGACATTGAGGTCGCGGCGCTCTTGCACGACATTGGGAAAATCGGCATCTCGGACGCGATCCTAAACAAGCCCGCGAAATTAACCGCCGAAGAATACGCGCTTATGAAGAAGCATCCGGAATACGGCTGGGCGGTGCTCCGCCAAGTCCCGGGAATGGAGCGCGCCAGCTTGATCATTTTGCACCATCATGAAAATTACGATGGCACAGGGTACCCGGGAGGGCTGCGTGCCGAAGAAATTCCGATTGGTTCGCGCATCGTTTCGGTGATCGATGCCTTCGACGCGATGGTCTCCAACCGGCCATATCGGCAGGGCCTACCGTTCGAAGAAGCCGAACGGCGACTGTTGCTCGCCAGCGGCACGCAGTTTGACGCTCACGTGGTGAATCGTTTTCTTCCACTGGCTCGAGCCGAGATGTCGTCCGTGTTCGCGGCGGCCGGTACTTCGGTTTCC
Source organism: uncultured Acidobacteriota bacterium (assembly GCA_963742475.1). Lineage (GTDB taxonomy): Bacteria > Acidobacteriota > Terriglobia > Acidiferrales > UBA7541 > Palsa-295. The sequence goes on from CAVULY010000004.1 coordinate 602,488, forward strand.
GTCGTTCTCTAGCTCCCCTGCAGCAGGTCCGTCTATCTTTAGCTTCGTGTTCGGCACGTTTGTTTTCGCGGGCCATTTCCCTCGCTGAAAGCTCAGATGATGAAGCTAGTCGAGTTCGAGCGATCGCTATATCAGAACACGGGAAGAAAACCGCAGCGGAAATCGCGCGCACTACGCGGGCCATTTGCGATGTAAGCGTCGCCAGCATCGTGAGGGGTTTCCTAGCGAAACAGCGACGCATTGGCCGAAGGCGCGGCGGAATTTACGGGCTGGCAACGGACGGAATGGATTTCAGATGTAGTTAGCCCAGGTCGCGGACAGGTGGAGACTAACTCTCGACGCCCGAAACAACGGGCGTTGGTGACGGTTGCTTCGGTCCCTTGACCGTCGCCTTGTGTACGTACAAGTTGCGATCCGCGGCTTCGATCAGGCTCTCCAAGCCGTCGCCTGGCTCGTAAGCCTTCCAGCCGACGGCAAACGCTACCGGCAATGATTTTCCGTCCAGATCCACTGCGAAACCGACGAGCCGCCCTAACACCAGCGACAGTTGATCCACTTCACAGTCAAGAAGAAGCAACATGAATTCATCACCGCCCCAGCGCACGGCAAGGTCCGATCCGCGCGTCGAGCTGCTCAAACACTTCGCGAATTCTTTCAGCACCTTGTCGCCCGCGCGGTGTCCGTGTCCATCGTTGATCTTCTTGAAGTCGTTCAGGTCCAGTAACACCACGATCATTGAGAGCCCGCGGCGTTCGGCGCGCGCGATCTCAGCACGCAGCCGCTGCTCGGCGAATCGCCGGTTGTACAGGCCCGTCAACGGATCAAACAGCGCCAGCCGCCGGAATACTTCCGCCTGAATCTGCTGCTCAGCCAATTTTTTTTGGATGGTGCGCAGACGGAGGTGCTGATAGACCATGTGCCCGGTAAAAATCAATACCAACCCCACCAACGCGCGCACCGCCAGGCTCAGATCCCAGCCGAAGATGGTCCCTTCGCCCTTTAAATAGAGCGAAACCGACAGCGACACCACCAGCGCCGTTAAGCCGAGAATGATGATGACTGCGTTGCCCCACACCCAGAGGTTGCGGCGCTCCGCCTTGAGCAGGTTCGAGCGGATTTCGGCCACGCCGTAATCGGAGTCCGTGGTGCTGATCGGCGCGATTGAAAAATTCATGTGTTAGACCGTTAGGTTCCCAAGTGTGTTGACTCGACGCTAACCTCACGTCATCGCGCGGTCAAGCACTCCGGCGCGAGTTGCTTCGGCCTAGTAACAATGACCGAGTACCGTTCCGTGTCGTAGGTTTCACGTTTGGTGCTGGTGGGAGGCCGCTGACTAGAAAGGATGCCGCAACAGGTGGTTAAGCGCGAGGGGCGAGCGGCAGCGTGGTGCGCCGCACTCCGGTGGCGTCAAAGATCGCATTGCCGATAGCAGGCGCCAGCGCCACCAGGGGAGTTTCGCCCGCACCCGCTGAGGGAATATCCTTGCGATCGAGCAGTACGGTTTCGATTTGTGGCACGTCGCGAAAGCGCGGGACGCGATAACGCGAAAAACGCGCGTTGGTGATGCGGCCGCCATCGAACGCAATCGCTTCGAAGAGCGCGCCGCCCAGGCCCATGATGTTCGCGCCGACAATCTGGTTGCGCAGGCCATCGGGATTCACAATCGCGCCACAATCGAACGCAGTCACCACGCGTACCACGCGCACACCGCCACCGCCCCGCGAGCCGTCCATAGCGACCTCTGCGCAAGTGGCCACGTAGCCGCCCTTTTCGATCGCGCCGGCCATGCCGAATCCGGTATCGCGGCTGCTCTTCTTGCCGGGCCAGCCGAAGGATTTCGCTGCGGCCTGCAATACATCGCGCAAGCGGGGATCCGCAATGTTCTTCAGGCGAAAATCCAGCGGGTCCATGGACGCAGCGTGCGCCAGATCGTCCATGTGCGATTCGCGCGCGAATACGTTGGCAGTCGCCGCCAGACCGCGATAGGAACCTTGCCGCAGCGGCGAGCGTACCGGGTGAAATTCAACGTGCTGGTTCGCCACGGTGTAAGGAGTTCCAATTCCCGCCGCGCCGGAATTGTAGTTGTGAAATTCCCAAGCGGTCAGCTTGCCGTCCGCTGCCACGCCGCTCTTGATCTCAATCACGCCTGCTGGACGGAAATACGCCCAAGTGAATTCCTCTTCGCGGGTCCAAACAACTTTCACGGGCTTGCCAGCAGCACGCGCCAGTCGCGCGGCTTCGAGGGCGGCATCCGGCGTGTGCTTTCCACCGTAGGCCGAACCGGTATCCGGCACAATCACGCGCACGTTCTCTTTGCCAAGGTGAAAGGCTTCCGCCAGGTCGTCGCGTGTGGCGAAGGGCCGCTGCGTTCCGGTCCACACGGTGAGCTTGCCGTCTTTCCATTCGGCCACGGCGGCGCGCGGTTCCAGCGGCGCGTGCGCGATGTAAGCGACGGTGTAGGCAGCGTCCAGGCGATGCGCGGCGCTCGCCAGGCCATCTGCCATCGAGCCGGATTGCGTCACCGAGCCCCGCTCGTCTTTTTCGACGTTTTGTTTGAGGTAAGAGAAAAGCTCGCTGCTGGAAATCTGCGGAGTTTCCTTCCACTCCGCGCGAATCGCCGCAATTGCTTCCTCGGCTTCAGCTTCGCTAGGCGCCGCCGCAGCCACGAAGTCACCATCGTGCACCAGCACGGCGCCCGGCAATTTTTGCGCGGCGCTCAAATCGCAGGACGCGAGCGTCGCACCGAAGGACGGCGCCCGCAGCACTTTGCCATACATCACGCCCGCGGGCCGCAGATCCGAAGTGTACTGGTGGCTTCCGGTGACGAACGCGCGCCCGTCCACCTTCGGAAGCGATTTACCCGCGACCGTCCATTGCGATGCCGGAGTGACCGGGTCTTCGTCAGGGATTCGCTGCGCGAGCGTTTTGCCGCGCGCGACGTCTGCATAGCTCGCAGAACGTCCTGAAGCAGAATCGGTGATTTTCGCATTCTGCGCGACCAGCTTGTCGGGAGCGGTGTTCCATTCTTTCGCCGCGGTTTGCAGCAGAAGATCGCGTGCGGCGGCGGCAACCCGGCGCAGCTGCGGCGCCATCGTCGGCGTCGTGCGGCTGCCGAACGTGCCCATATCGAAGGGCGTCAGCGCCGTGTCCCCCATCACCATGCGCACGCTTTCGAAGGGCACGCGCAATTCATCCGCAACGCTCTGCGCGAGCGAAGTGCGGATGTTCTGCCCGATCTCGACTTTTCCCGTGAACGCCGTCACGCCGCCGTCTTCGCCGATGTGCAGCCACGCGGTGATTTCCTTGGGCAGCTCGTCGAATTGATTTTGCCGCCCGCCACCGGATTCCTGCAGGGCCAGCGCGTCTTTCACAACCGCAAATACGAAGATTCCGGCGCCGAAAAACTTGAAGAAATCGCGTCGGTCGAGTGCGAAGTGATGCATCGGAGCTTCGCGGAATTCGTAGCGCTCAGGCTCAGGCGTAAATTTATTGGCCGGGGCGCTCATCGCGTTTGTTTCTCCATCCATTTGGACGCTTGCTGGACGGCTTCCACGATGCGCGGATAGGTTCCGCAGCGACAGATATTGCCCTGCATGAATTGCGCGATTTCAGTCGCCGATGGATTCGGCTTCTGCGTCAGGAGCGCGAGGCTGCTGATGATCATTCCCGAAGTGCAATAGGCGCACTGGAAAGCGTCGAGATCGAGGAAGGCTTGCTGCACAGGATGGAGTTTTCCGTCTTTTTCGAGGCCTTCGATGGTAGTGACGGGCTGCACCACTTCGCCCAGCAAGATCTGGCAGGAACGCCGCGGCGAGCCGCCGATGAGCACGGTGCACGCTCCGCACTGCCCTTCGCCGCAGCCGTACTTTGTGCCGGTCAGTCCCAGTTCATCGCGCAAAACGGTGAGCAGCCGCGCGTCCGGATCGGAGCGAATCGGATACCGCTGGCCGTTGATTTCAAGTTCGATCGGCGGAGTCATCGTGCCTCACGGCAAATCCATTTCAGGACCGCTGCCTGCAGAACACGATTCTAGCACCTTGACCGGCGCTGCTGCGAATAACCCGCGAGCCGTGATCGTGCAACAGATTCCGTGCGCAATTTTACGATGAACGATTAGAATGTTCTGCGCATGGAGGACCCCTTAATGAGTCGAAGGCCAGGATTGGAACTGCTTTTCGCCGGAGCGCTGATTTGCGCTGTGGCCGCATTCGGTGCGCACGGTAGCCGATGGGCGACGGAGACACGTGCTGACGAAGTGAAAGGCGCCGCGCGACATGACACTCAGGCTGGCACGGCTGTTGGCACGCAGACCGACACGCAAGTTTCCGCACAAGCCGGCGCGCAGCATAGCGTGGCGATCACCGTGGACGATTTGCCAGGAGCGTTGCCGGGGAACGATTTTGCTTACGGCGAGTTGAAGGAATTGCAGAAGATCAACCGGGGGATTCCCGGCGCGCTGAAGGCGCATCACGCCTGGGCCATCGGCTTCGTGAACGAGAGAAAGCTGCAAGTGCAGGGCGAGCGCGACGCACGCGCGGAATTGTTGCAGATGTGGCTGGCCGCGGGACTAAATCTGGGGAACCACAACTACGCGCACGACAATTTCGACAAAACACCGCTGCAACAGTATGAAGACGACGCCATTCGCGGCGAAGTAGTCACCGGCGCGCTGCTGAAAGCACGGGGCGAAAGCGAAAAGTATTTTCGCCATCCCTATCTAAATACGGGAATGACGATGGAGCTGAAGACCGCGTTTGACACATTCCTGAAAGAGCGCAGTTACACGATCGCTCCGGTAACTATCGAGGACGCCGACTACGTTTTCAATGACGCGTTGGGCCACGCCTTGGAGAAGAAGGACAAGAAAATGGCGGCTCGGGCCAAGAAGGAATATCTGGAGTATGTGGACAACGTGTTTGACTACGCGGAGAAGGAATCCGCAACAATGTTCGGCCGGCAGATTCCGCAGATTTTATTGATCCACGATAATGTGCTGAATACCGAATGTCTGGACCAACTGCTCGATAAGCTGGAGAAGCGTGGATATAAATTCGTGTCGCTGGATACAGCCATGGCCGATCCCGCGTATGCCACGCCCGATCTGTACGTTGGCACCGGAATATTGTGGATGGACCGGTGGAAACTGGCATTGGGAATGAAATTGGACTTGAGCAAGGGGCCGGAGCCGCCGGCGTGGGCCCAGCAAATTTTCGAACAGATGCGCAAGGACATGCAGAAGGAATAGGGCGGCAGAGAACGAGTATCCGCAGCAAGCAGATTGCTATAACCCTGACGCGAAGTTACGCGATGGCCAGCGGAATCGCTTTTTTCCAGCGGCCTTGAGCTTTCAGGATCAGCTCGACCAGTTCGCGGACCGCGCCTTCGCCGCCGCGGACTGTGGTGACGTAATGCGCGGCGCGCTTCACTTCAAACACCGCGTTGGCCACCGCAACCGCCAATCCCACGCGCTGCAAAATCGGCAAGTCTGGCAGGTCGTCGCCGATGTAGGCCACTTCTTCGTCGGTGACGCCCGCGCGGACGAGGATGGCTTTGTAGGCCTCTAATTTTTTCGGCTGGCCTTGAATCACAAATTCCATGGCGCCTTCGCGGGCCCGCCGCGCGTTGGCAGGAGAATCGCGGCCGGTGATGAGTCCGGTGCGTATGCCCATGATGCTGGCGAGTTTGATGCCGGCGCCATCGTGCGCGTGGAACATTTTCATTTCGGCGACGCTGTTGTCCGGAAAAGTTTGCAAACAGACGTAGCCGGGCGTCATGGTGCCGTCCACGTCCATCAGCAGCACGCGCACAGGTTTCGCGCGACGCAGAACTTTCGCCGGGAATTTGAGTTCACGAATCGGCATGTCCAATTCCTTCTTTCTGCCACCGCTGCGTAAAACCTCAGAGCAATTGCAACGTCCACAGATCATGGATGTGCAGGACGCCTTCAAGTTTGCCCGCAGCGTCCACGATCAGCAGCGAGGTGATCTTTCTTTCTTCCATCATGCGCAAGGCGCTGGCGGCAAGTTCGCTGCGCCCGAGCGTCACGGGATTCTTGGTCATGCAATCCGCGGCGCTCAGCGCGAGGACGTTTTCCTGGCGCTTCTGCATCACGCGGCGCAGGTCGCCGTCGGTGATGATGCCCAGAAGTTTCCCGTCCGCTTCCGTGACGGCCGCGAGACCCAGGCCCTTGCGGCTCATTTCGTAAATCACGTCCGGCATTTTCGATGTGGGTAGCACCCGCGGAGCGTTTTCTCCGGAGTGCATCAACGATTCCACGCGGCGCAATTTGTTGCCCAGACGCCCGCCGGGATGCAGTGCGGCAAAATCTTCTTCCTTGAAGCCGCGGCGTTCGAGCAACGAGATGGCCAGCGCGTCGCCCATGGCCATGGCGGCGGCAGTGGAAGCGGTCGGCGCCAAATTCAACGAGCAGGCTTCTTCTTTTACCGCGATGTCCAGGACGATGCTGCTGGCACCGGCCAGCGTGGATTTCGCATTGGCGGTAAGCGCGATCAGCGGAACGCCCAGGCGCTTGACGGATTCCAGCAGTTCCAGTAATTCCCCGGTTTCGCCGCTGGACGATATCGCGAGCAGCACGTCGCCCGCGGTGAGCATTCCCAGATCGCCGTGCAGCGCTTCGCCGGCGTGCAGAAAAAGCGCGGGCGTGCCGGTGCTTGCGAAGGTCGCGGCGATTTTTCGACCCACCAGCCCGGATTTGCCGAGCCCGGTGACCACTACACGACCCTTGCATCCATGTAAAAGCTCTACCGCTTTTTCGAAGCGCGCATCCAAACGGGCGATTAATCCCGCGATCGCTTCTGATTCCACGCGCAGCACGCGCTTGGCGGTTTCCAGGCTCATCGGGCGTCCCATTCGCGCGCCAGCGCCGCGAGGCGCAGAATTTTTTGCAGCAGCGGACGAAGCTGTTCCAGCGGCAGCGCGTTCGCACCATCGGAAAGCGCTTGCGCGGGATTATCGTGCACTTCCAGGAACAATCCATCCACGCCCGCGGCCGTGCCGGCGCGCGCCAGCGGCTCGATAAATTCCGGCTGGCCGCCACTGGACTTCCCTGCCGCGCCGGGAAGTTGCACGGAATGGGTAACGTCGAAAACCACCGGATAGCCGAATTTCCGCATGATGGGAAAAGAGCGCATGTCCACGACCAGATTTTGATAGCCGAAGGAACTGCCGCGTTCAGTGAGAATGATTTTCTCGTTCCCGGTGCTGGCAATTTTTTCGGCGGCATTGGCCATTTCCCATGGCGCAACGAACTGGCCTTTTTTCACGTTGACGACGCGTCCGGTACGGCCGGCGGCGGCGAGCAAATCCGTCTGGCGGCAGAGGAACGCAGGAATTTGCAGAATGTCGCACACTTCGGCGGCGGGGCCGACCTGCGACACATCGTGCACATCGCTTAGAATGGGAATCCCCGTGTGCTTTTTTATTCCCGCGAGAATGCGCAGGCCTTCTTCCAGTTGCGGACCGCGAAAGGAGGAGACCGACGAGCGATTGGCTTTGTCGTAAGACGCTTTGAAGATGTACGGGATGCCCAACTCTGCGGCGATGGCGCCCAGGCGTTCGGCCATGCTCGTCGCGTGGGCTTCGCTTTCGATCACGCAAGGTCCGGCGATCAGGAAAAGGGGCGCGTTGGCGCCGAAGCGAATCTTGCCGATCGAAAAGCTGCTAGATGGTGGCATGTCGTGGCGATTGTTCGAGGCAACAGACTATGCGGGAATGAGCGGCATTTCAACTTTGAATTGCATAGCGCCTGACGCGGGGACGAGGATTGCTCCAGAAACGAGGCGGCGCAAGCTCAAAGAAATACCGGGCGGGCTGTGGAATTCAGGACACGCGGCAACAGATCCATAACCCAAGCGCTTAGGATTATGGTAGTATAGGTCATGCCGACGATCTTGCGATTTGGCGGCCTGCGGGTGGCTGTCTATCTCAACGATCATCGGCCGGCGCATGTGCACGTGATTGGAAAAGGGTGTGAGGCCGTATTTAATTTAAATTGCCCAGCCGGGCCCGTCCGTCTTCGCGAGAACTACGGGTTTTCGCGGCCGGAAACCGCGCGCATCGAAAAGACATTGGAGAAACATTTAGCGTCGCTCTGTAGAGCGTGGGAGAGGATCCATGGCATCGCGTGAAGAATTCGATCGAGCCAAACGTCGGGCAGCGAGTGTGCGCACCACCACACCTATCGCCGCCGCCGCGCACTACGACCGCCGCCTGGGACGTGTGGTAATCCGGCTCAACTCCGGACTGGACGTGGCGTTTTCGCCGCGTGATGCACAAGGACTAGAGAACGCCACGCCGTCGCAACTCGGCGAGATCGAGATTAGCCCTTCTGGTTTCGGCATCTATTTCCCGAAACTCGACGTGGACATTTATCTGCCGGCGTTGTTGCAGGGATTTCTCGGCTCCAGAGCATGGATGGCAGCACGGCTCGGCGCTGTCGGAGGAAAATCTCGCAGTGCGGCGAAATTATCTGCTGCTCGTCGGAATGGGAAGTTGGGCGGGAGACCCAAGATGGTGCGGGATCGTGATGCGGCCCGGCGTGGGGGGAAAGCTATTACCGCAGAGACGCCGAGAACGCAGAGAAAGGCAAAAGATTTAACACGGAGGGCACGGGGGAAAGGCGGAGAACGCAGAGAAAGACCACGATGCGAGAGCTAATCGCTCGCGGGTTCGGCGGCGATCACTCGCGATTCAGACGTCGCTCCCAGTCGGCGATGGCGATTTTCCAGGCTGGCGCGGATGAACGCGGCAAAGAGCGGGTGCGGCGCCAGCGGCTTGGATTTAAATTCCGGATGAAACTGGCAGCCGACAAACCAGGGATGATTCGGCGCTTCGATAATTTCCACGTAGACGCCGTCGGGCGTGCGTCCGGTGATGCGGAATCCCGCGCGCGTCAGAGTTTCCTCGTACTCGCAATTGAATTCGTAGCGATGCCGGTGGCGCTCGGAAATTTCGAGCTGGCCGTAGGCCTTCGCCGCGAACGAACCGGGCTCGAGTTTGCAGGGCCACGCGCCCAGTCGCATGGTGCCGCCCATTTCATCCACGCCAAGCAATTCGCGCAGCTTATAAATCACGCGATTCGGCGTGGAGGGATCGAACTCGGTGCTGTCCGCATGCTCGATGTGCGAAACCTGGCGGGCGTATTCAATCGTCGCGCATTGCATGCCCAGACAAATGCCGAAGAACGGGATTTTTTTCTCGCGCGCGTAGGTGATGGCGTGAACCATTCCCGCAATCCCGCGTTTGCCGAAACCGCCCGGAACTAGCATGCCGTCCACGTGGCGCAAGCGGCGCTCTGCGGTGGCCGGCGAATCAATATCTTCCGCTTCGATCCATTCGATCACCACGCGCTGGCGATTCGCCAGGCCGCCGTGGCCCAAAGCTTCGCGCAAACTTTTGTATGCGTCCTCGAGCTGAACGTATTTGCCGACGACTCCGATGCGCACTTCGCCGGCGGGATGCTCGAGCGTTTCCAGCATCGCCAGCCAGCGGCTCAAATCGCGCGGCGGGGCTTCCAGGTGTAGCAGGCGAAGAATCTGCTCGTCGAGCCCCTCCGATGCAAGGGTCATCGGAACTTCGTAAATGTTGGCGACGTCCGGCGCGGAAATCACGCAGGACTCGGCCACGTTGCAAAACAGCGCGATTTTCGCCTTCAGATCCGCGGCGAGCGGCCGGTCGCTGCGGCAAATCAGCACGTCTGGTTGAATCCCGATGCTGAGCAGTTCCTTCACGCTGTGCTGCGTGGGCTTGGTCTTCAGTTCGCCCGCCGTGGGAATGAACGGAACCAGCGTCAGGTGCACAAAGATCACATTTTCCGGGCCGAGTTCCAGGCGCATCTGGCGGATCGCTTCTAAAAATGGCAACGATTCAATGTCGCCCACAGTGCCGCCGATTTCCACCAGCACCACATCCACGCCTTCGGCCACTTTGCGGAACGCGGATTTGATTTCATCGGTGACGTGCGGAATCACCTGCACTGTCTTGCCGAGATAATCCCCGCGGCGTTCTTTGGTGATGATGGATTCGTAGAAGCGGCCGGTGGTCCAGTTGTGGTCACGCGTCAAATGCGCGGAGGTGAACCGCTCGTAGTGGCCCAGGTCCAGATCAGTCTCCGCACCGTCGTCGGTGACAAACACTTCACCGTGCTGGTAGGGAGACATCGTTCCAGGATCAACGTTCAGGTAGGGATCGCACTTCTGCAGAGTAACGCGAAGGCCCCGGCTTTCCAGCAGGCAGCCCATGGAGGCCGCCGCTACGCCTTTCCCGAGAGAAGAAACCACGCCACCCGTCACAAAAATGTATTTTGGGGCGGTGCGCAAGTCGGGTGAAATCCTCCGGGACAATCTGCGTACGAAACATTATGAAGAGAAACCGCGCGGGTGTCAAATTACGATTTCTTCGATCGCAAATTAATTTTTTCGTTAGGACAGGCGGCGCGAAAAGTTAATTGCTGCCGTGGCTCGAAGATTTAGCGCGGGCGTGCAGCAGCTTTTCCACGCGGTCAACGTCCGCCGGGACGTCCACGCTCACGGCGTTGTAGCCAGTCTCCACCACGTGCATGTGAAAACCGTTCTCCAGCCAGCGCAGCTGCTCCAGTTGTTCGATGCGCTCCAGTTCCCCGGGCGGCAAGGTGGGGAATTCCAGCAGCGCGTCGCGGCGATAGCCGTACAGGCCGATATGTTTCCAGTGCTTTGCAGCGACACGGTCGCCCGTGTCGCGAACCCACGGTATCGGCGCGCGCGAAAAATAAAGCGCCTGACCATCAAAATCCTGCACCACCTTGACGACGTTGGGATCCATGATCTCGCCCGGCAGGGTGATGGCAGCGCAGGGAGTTGCCAGCTGAATCGAATCGTCTTCGGCCATAGCGGCGGCCACCGCGTCCACCGTACCGGGGTCAATCAGCGGCTCGTCACCCTGCACGTTGATGTAGATGTCCGCGGGAATATGGGTGGCCACCTCAGCGATGCGGTCCGTACCAGTACGGTGATCGGGGCGAGTCATAATGGCTTCGCCGCCAAAAGCTTCGACGGCGGCCTTGATCCGCTCGTCTTCGGTGGCAACGACGATGCGGGACGGCACGGTGGCCTGGCGGACGTGTTCAACGACGTGCTGAATCATGGGCTTGCCAGCTATGGAAGCAAGTGGCTTGCCGGGAAACCGCGAGGAAGCATAGCGCGCCGGGATCACTACCAGGACGTTGGGAGCGCCGGAATTTGGCATGGAGCTTGCTCACCTTTCGCTAGCGCTGGCATCTTAACACGTATACAGCGCTGAATTCAGCGACGTCCGGCCAGTTCGGAAGTTACATAGAAGTTACACATGTGGCGCTTGCTTTGAGTTACGCGAGTGGTAGAATCGCGCCAGCGACCTGCAGAGCTGCCCAGAGCCACGCGAGTCCCGCGGCAGAGGTGGGGGCCAAGTTGAGAAACCGCGCACCGCAGCCAGCCGGAAGTCCAATCGTTGCGCGATTTTGCGTGTCGCTCCTTGTTTGTGGCACATTCCTCGCCGGATCTCTCGCCTGGGCGCAATCCCAAGGCCCCACGCACCCCGAAAACTCCCAGAAAATCGAAAAGGGCAAATCGCTCAAGGCCGAGACGGACATCACCTTGGTTCCCATCTCGGTGACAGACCCCTACGGGCGCCTGGTCACCGGCTTGGAGCAGGAAAATTTCCGCGTGTTCGAGGACAACACCGAGCAGGAGATCGTGCGCTTCACCAGCGAAGATGTGCCGATTTCCATCGGCGTGATTTTCGATATGAGCGGCAGCATGTCCGACAAAATCGAAAAGTCGCGCCTGGCGGCGGTGCAGTTCTTTCGCACCGCGAATCCCCAGGATGAATTTCTGCTGGTAAATTTCAATGACCGCGCGCAACTGGCCAGTTCCTTTACCGGAAGCGTGGAGGAATTGCAGAATCATCTGATGTTTACGGCCGCGCGCGGAGAGACCGCGCTGCTGGACGGAATTTATCTGGGTCTGAGCGAGATGAAAGGAGCACACAACACAAAGAAGGCGTTGCTCATCATATCCGACGGAGGCGATAATCATAGCCGGTACTCCGAGACGGACATTCGCAAGTACGCGCGCGAAGCGGACGTTCAGATTTACGCGATCGGCCTTTTCGAACCGGGCGGCGGTCCGACTCCGGAAGAGCAGCTGGGTCCATCCTTGCTGGCGGATTTGACGCAGATGACGGGCGGCCGCGCATTTGCGGTGAACAACCTGAAAGATTTGCCGGATGTCGCGACTAAAATCAGCATGGAGTTGCGCAATCAATATGTCTTGGGATATAGACCGAGCGATCACAACCACGATGGAAAATGGCGCAAGATTAAAATCAAGCTCCGTCCGCCGAAGGGACTTCCACCTCTCACCGTTTATGCCAAGACCGGATATTACGCTCCGGGGCATTAGACGATTTCTCCCCAACATTTTTTTGGCAGCGCTGCTCGCAGTCGTCGCGAGCCCGTGCGCACGCGCGCAGAATCCGCTGCCCAATCCCCCGCCGCCACCGCCTCCTCCCGGAGCTGCCGGCTCGAACGCGCAGACCGATCAAAGCCACCATCTGAAGTCAGTCGTAGATTTAGTGGTGCTGCACGCCACCGTGGTGGACGATAAAGGCCAGTTCGTTCCCGGCCTGACGATCAACGATTTCCGCGTCTTCGAAGACAAGGTCGAGCAGAAGATTTCCGTGTTTCTCGAAAGAAGACATCCCGGTAACCATGGGCCTGGTGATTGACAACAGCGGCAGCATGAAAGAAAAGCGCCCGCAGGTGAACGCGGCGGCGCTTTCCTTTGTGCGCACCAGCAATCCCGCCGACGAAGTCTTCGTCGTCAACTTCAACGACGAATATTACCTGGACCTGGACGAAGACTTCACCAGCAATCCGCAGGAACTGCACGAGGCGCTGGAACGCATTGACACGCGCGGCAGCACCGCGCTGTACGACGCGATCATCGGCTCGCTGGACCATCTGAAGAAGGGACACAAGGACAAGCGCGTGCTGCTGGTGATCACCGACGGAGACGACGACGCCAGCCGCAAGAATTTTGAGTACACCGTGAAGGCCGCGGTGGAATCGAATGCGGTGATTTACGCGATCGGTGTATTCAGCGACGAAGACCGCAAGAACGCCAAGAAGATGGTCCGCAAATCGAAGAAAGAGCTAACCACGCTCGCGGAATCCACCGGCGGCCTCGCCTTCTTTCCCGACCGCCTGGAAGATGTGGACCCCGTTTGCGTGCAAGTGGCGCGCGACATACGCAACCAGTACACACTGGGCTATTACCCCACAAACGCCGCGAAAGACGGCACTTTCCGCGCCGTGAAAGTGGAATTGAACGCGGCCAAAGCCCACGAAAAATTGGCCGTGCGCACCCGCACCGGATACTACGCGCAGAAATCCGCGCAGGGCGACTGATCGAATGTTCTTGGAGTGCGGCGGCTTGCCGCCGCTTTGCGGATCACAAGGATTATCGCAAGCCGTGGCAGGCGACGTAAGCGTCACCGGGCGCGACTCTTTCCAAATTCGTGGGCCTCGTAGAAAGCGGCGGCAAGCCGCCGCACTCCCAGAAATCTTGATCCGGCGACTGTGGCGAGCGCACGCGTGAGTTTGGATTGCGACGTCTAGTTCTTGCCTTGCTGTGAAATTTCATTCAGAAAACTGACGCCGTGCGGGATCTTCCCGCCGAAATTTTCCGCCACGGTCTGGCCCATGTCCGCGAGCGTTTCGCGCGTGCCCAAATTCACTCCGCCGCTCACGCCGGGGCTGTAAGCAAGGATCGGAACGTATTCGCGCGAATGATCCGTGGTGGGATTTACGGGATCCGGATCGCAACCGTGGTCGGCCGTAATCAGCAACAAATCGTCCGGACGCATCGCCGCGAGAAACGGCCCGAGAAGCGCGTCAAATTCCTCCAGCGAGCGGGCAAAACCTTCCACGTCCTTGCGGTGCCCGTAAAGCATGTCGAAATCCACCAGGTTCGCGAAAATCAGGCCGCGCGTTCGCGTCGCCAGCGCTTCCGTGAGCTTGGCCATGCCGTCCGCATTATTTTTCGTGGTGACGTAATCGTCCACGCCGCGCCCATTGTAGATGTCGTGAATCTTGCCAACGCCGAACACCGGCGTTTTATTTTCAGCCAGCACGTCGAGCAGCATCGGCCGCGGCGGCTCTACCGCGTAATCGTGGCGGCGCTCCGTCCGCCGAAAATTTCCAGCCGTTCCGGTAAAGGGCCGCGCAATCACACGCCCCACACGATTCGGTCCATCCAGCAGTTTCCGCGCGATCTCGCACATGCGATAAAGTTCCGGCACGGGGATCACATCTTCATGCGCGGCAATCTGAAATACGCTGTCGCCGGAGGTGTACACGATCGGAAATCCGGTGCGCACGTGCTCTTCGCCCAGCTCCTTCAAAATTTCCGTGCCGGAGGCGGGCTTGTTCGCCGAGCGTGCGCCGGCCAATCTGCCTTTCGAATTCCGCGATGAGCGCCGCAGGAAATCCGTGCGGATACACCGGGAACGCCTGCTCCAGCCATATCCCCGCCATTTCCCAATGCCCGGTCGTCGTATCTTTCCCCGGCGAGCGCGTGGCCCCTTTGCCGTAAGTTCCAGCTGGCTTTGCCGGCGCCGTAAGATGTTCGAGCGGCTTGATGTTCGCGAGGCCCAGTCGCACCAGATTCGGCAAGCGCAGCGCCCGCGAACGCGCAATGTGACCCAGCGTGTCGCGCCCCACATCGCCATAGTCGCCAGCATCCGGCAGCTCGCCAATGCCAACGCTATCGAGAACAATCCAGATCACTCGCGCAAATCGCGAAATCCCCTGCCCCACGAACGCCTCCCCGAACATTCACCGCCGCTGCGAAACTGGGATTGTACTCCACACGCGCACACGCGGCACCGAGGTAGCGATTTGCGGCCCTTGACTGTCGGGCGTATAATTTTTGGTTTACACACATGGCGACGGAACCTATAGATAAGCTGCCCCGGCCCGAGACGAAGCCCAGACGCCATTCCCAGCGGCGCGCCCCGTCCGGCAGCGGCGCGCCCGCCGGCAGCGCCACCCCCACCGCCGCTATCCCCGGCGATATCGAGGAGATACGCGTCCGCGGCGCCCGCGTCCACAACCTCAAGAACATTGACTTCGTCATCCCGCACAACGCCATCACCGTGGTCAGCGGCGTCTCCGGCTCCGGCAAATCCAGCCTGGCGTTCGACACGCTCTACGCCGAAGGCCAGCGCCGCTACATCGAATCGCTCTCAGCCTACGCGCGCCAATTTCTGGAACGCATCGAGAAGCCGGACGTGGACGAGATCACCGGGATCGCCCCGGCGATTTCCATCCGCCAGAAAAATTCCACGCGCAACCCGCGCTCCACGGTCGCCACCGCCACCGAAATTTACGATTACCTGCGCCTGCTGTACGCGCGCATCGGCCGCACGATCTGCCTGCGTTGCGGCGAAGAAGTGCGCAAGGACACGCTCGACGAAATCGCCACGCGCGTGCTGGCGCTGCCGGCCGGCCGCCGCTTCTACGTTCTCTATGAACTGAAACTCACGCCCGAAACCGCGACAAACGCGCCACAAGCTCCCCGCGCGCGCAAGCCGGTGCGTCCTGCCGCGGATGCCATTCGCGAAGCGCTCATCAGCCTGCGCAAGCGCGGCTTCAATCGCATCTATCAATCCGGCCGGGTGTTCGAATTTTCCACGCCGGAAGATTTGCTGGATGTGGACTTCACCAAGCCCGTGTACGTGCTGGTGGATCGCCTGGAGCTTTCCCCCGAGGTCCGTTCCCGCGTGATGGACTCCATCGAAATCTGCTACCGCGAGGGACGCGGCGAAGCCATCCTGGAATTTGTGCCGGAATCGCCGGACGCGAAGCCCGAGCGCATGGTCTTCAACGAGCGCTTCGAATGCAAAAAGTGCGGTGCCGTTTATCAGGAGCCGGAGCCGCGGCTTTTCTCGTTCAACAATCCTTACGGCGCATGCCCGCGCTGCCAGGGATTCGGCAACACCGTGGATTTCGATCTGGACCGCGTAGTCCCCGATAAAAGCAAGACGCTGAACGAAGGCGCGATCGAACCCTGGACCAAGCCGCGTTACCGGCCACTCGCGATGGATTTGCGCCGTTACGCGCGCGCGAAAGGCATTCCCATGGATGTGCCTTTCCGCGATCTCACTTCCGCGCAGCGCCACGCCGTGCTGGATGGCGACAAGTCCGAAGATTACGTCGGCGTGAAAGGCTTTTTCGGTTGGCTGGAGCGCAAAAAATACAAGCTGCACGTGCGCGTCTTCCTCAGCCGCTACCGCGGTTATGCCACCTGCCCGGATTGCCGCGGCACGCGCCTGCGCGCCGAAGCTCGCGCAGTGAAAATCGCGGGCCGCTCGATCACCGAAGTCTGCCAGATGACGGTGAAGGAAGCGCGGCCCTTCTTTCACAATTTGCAGTTGACCGAATCCGAATCCGCCATCGTGGAAAAAGTGCTGGAAGAAACGCAACAGCGCCTGCGTTTTCTCGACGACGTGGGCCTCGACTATCTGACGCTCGACCGGCTCACATCCACGCTTTCCGGCGGCGAGGCGCAGCGCATCCAACTGGCCACGTCGCTGGGTTCGCATCTGGTGGGCGCGCTGTACGTGCTCGACGAGCCTTCCATCGGCCTGCACCCGCGGGACACCACACGCCTGATTGAAATCCTAAAGGGCCTGCGCGACCTGGGAAACACGCTGCTGGTTGTGGAACACGATCCGGATACGATCATGGCCGCCGATTACGTGCTCGATCTAGGCCCCGGCGCGGGCGAACACGGCGGCAAACTGATTTTTGCCGGTACGCGCGACGCCATGATGGCCGACCCACATTCGCTCACGGGCCGTTACTTGCGCGGCGAATTGAAAATTGCCGTGCCGGCGCGCCGCCGCAAGCCGCAAGGAAAATTCCTGAAAATTCTCGGCGCGCACAGCCACAATTTGAATGGCGTGGACGTAATGATTCCCCTTGGGCTGCTGGTGGCCGTCACCGGCGTTTCGGGCTCGGGAAAATCCACGCTGGTGTACGACGTGCTCTACAAAGCTTTGCAGGCCAAGCGCACCGGCGGCAATTGGAGAGAATATTGCGACCGTCTGGAAGGCGATCAGTTCCTCGCCGCTGTCGAGATGGTGGACCAATCGCCCATCGGCCGCACGCCGCGCTCGAATCCGGCCACCTATTTGAAAGCGTTCGATCCCATTCGCGAAGTGTTTGCTTCCACGCCCGAATCGAAAAAGCGCGGATTTACGGCGGGACATTTTTCGTTCAATATTCCCGGCGGGCGCTGCGAAGCCTGTCAGGGCGACGGAACCGTGACCGTGGAAATGCGCTTCCTGGCCGACGTGGAACTGGTCTGCGAGGAGTGTCGCGGCACGCGTTACAAGAGCGCCGTGCTCGACGTGCGTTACAAGGAAAAAAATATTCACGACGTGCTGCAGATGACCGCGCGCGAGGCCATGACTTTCTTCGCCGCGCATCCCAAAGTCACCGCCAAGCTCCGCGTGCTGGACGAAGTCGGCCTCGGTTACCTGCGCCTCGGCCAATCCGGTACCACGCTTTCCGGCGGCGAGGCGCAACGTTTGAAACTGGCTGCGCATCTTACCCGCCAGGACAACAACGGCATCCTGTATATTTTCGACGAGCCCACCACCGGGCTGCATTTCGACGATATACAAAAATTGCTGACGGCGTTTCGCAAACTGATCGAAGGCGGCGCTTCGGTGCTGATCATCGAGCATAATCTGGACGTGATCAAATCCGCGGACTGGGTGATTGACCTGGGCCCCGAAGGCGGCGACGAGGGCGGACGCGTAGTGGCAGCGGGAACACCGGAACAGGTGGCGCGCAATCAGCAATCGCATACCGGAAAATATCTGGCGCGCGTGCTGAACGGGCGCAATGGCGCGAACCATGGCAATCATGCGGCGGAAAAAGCCGATGCGCCGGCGCCCAATCTGCCGACGGAATGAAACGGCCGAGTATGGTGATGAAGTCGCTGCTGCGCCGTGCGTTCACTGGCGTGTGGAGCGCCTCATTGGGCGCCCTGCTCCTGGCGTCCGCAATTCCGGCGTCCGCGCAAGAAGTTGGAACCTCCCGAAAAAAGATCCCGCAAGATCCCGCCGCAATCGAACTGAATCGCCTGCTGGTCGCCGCACAGGACGCTGTGGACAAACAGGATTTTGCCGCCGCCGCGCAGGACTATCAGGATTATTTGGCCAAGAAACCGGACGACGCCGTGGTGCACTACGACCTGGGTTACGCCTACACGGCGATGAAGCGGCCCGCGGATGCCAAGACTGAGTATGAAAGAGCGATTGCGCTCGATCCAAAAATGGCCGCCGCATACCAGAATTTGGGCGTGTTGCTGATCCCCACGGATCCCGCGGCCGCCATTGCACCGCTGCAACACGCGGCCGAGCTGACGCCTGACGATGCGCGCGCGAAGTGGCTGCTGGGTGTCGCGCTGGAGGCCACCAAGAAGGACTCGGCTGCCATCGAACAATATGAAGCCGCGGAAAAACTGGACCCGAAGGATGTTGCCATTCGCAATTCACTGGGCGGCGCACTGCTGAGAACCGGAAAACCGGCCGAAGCCGAAACCGCCTTCCGCGCGGCGCTGGCGCTGCAGCCCACGGGCGCTGCGGCCAGTCAAGCGCACAAAGGCTTGCTACAAGCTTTGCTCGCGCAGAAAAAAAACGACGAGGCAGCGACGGAACTGGGCGTTTATCTCGCTGCGCATCCCAACGACCCGGCCATGCAGCTCGAGCGCGCTTCCCTGCTGGTGGACGCGGGCAAATACGACGACGCGCTGGCCGAACTCGACAAAGCTGCGGCCACCGGCCCCGAATCGCTTCGCGCGCTGAAACTTCGCGCCCTGATTTATTTTCAGAAGAAACAGTATGACAACGCCGTGCCCGTCCTCGTAAAAGCCATCGCTCTCGCGCCGCAGGACCCCGACCTTCCCGCGCAACTCGGCCACGTGTATCTGGAGAAAAAAGATTACGCCAACGCCGTGAACGAACTGATGGTCGCCCTCAATAAGAATCCGCAAGCCGTTGACGTGTTGAAAGATCTAGTGACGTCCGAATACTTGAACAAGAATTATCCCGCTGCCCTGCACGGGCTGGACCTCCTCGCGCAGAAGGAAACACTGCCGCCGGGAAGCTGGTTCGTGCGCGCCACCTGTTACGATAAACTGAATCAAGCGCCCTTGGCGCTCGAGGCCTATAAGAAATTCCTGGAACTGAACAAAGACGAGAACAGCGACATGTACTTCGAAGCCAGCGCACGCGTCCGCACACTCACTCGCGAGGTCGCGAACAAGAAGAGGTAGTACATTGCCGGCACGTCGTAGTCTTTGGGGATTTGTTCTGATGGCCGCGCTGGTCGCAGGGTCGCTATTGGCTCAGGACCACACGGCCCCGGACCGCACTGCGGAATTGCGCGCCCGTTTCCAGAAGGAGCTGGACCCGGTGCACAAAGCCAGGATGGTGGCGTCACTGGCGGATGCGGAATTCCGCGACATGCACGCGAAGATCGACGAAGGAGATTTATCGGGTGCGGCCGAAATTGCCGGCCAGGTGCGTGACGAAGCGCAGGCCAGCAAGAAGGCGCTGGACGCCAAGATTCACGACCCGGAAGCCCATCCCGACGGCTACAAGCAACTGGAGATTTCCGTGCGCGAATCCGTGCGGCGGCTGGACGACATCCTGGTGGGCCTGGCGAAGGACGAGCAGAATCCACTCATGCAAGTTCGCACAGAGCTCGACGAGCTGGAACGCCAGATCATTCATCAGCTTTTTCCCAAGCGACCTGGACCGGTGCCCGCGCCGGAGTCTGCGCCCGCAAACGAAAAGCCGAAGAGTTAGGAGCGCGCCATGAGACTGCTGGCATATAAACTCGGCATCTGCACGCTGCTGCTACTCACGGCGATGGCTTCAGCGCGCAGCGTTCATGCCCAGCAGCAGAAAAAAGATTATCTGACGGACGCGGAGGGTGATCGCATCCGCGACGCGGTCACTCCTCCGGAACGCATGAAGCTGTTCGTAACCTTTGCAGACGACCGGCTGAAGAAATTTCAATACGAGCTGACCCGCACGGTCCCGGAGGGCCGCCGCTCCGAAATCCTCAACGGCCTGTTGAACGCCTACTCCGGATGCATTGACGATGCCGCGGACCAGATCGAAGTGGCCCGGGAAAAACAGGTGGATATCCGCGCGTCGCTGAAAATCATGCAATCCAAGAGCAAGGAATTTCTGGAAGTTCTCCAGAAAATCAATCAGGGCGGACCGGAGTACGAAATTTACAAAGACACTCTGCAGGATGCGATCGAAGGAACTCAGGACGCCTTGAGCGATGTGGAGAAGGCTCTGAAAGAATTGAACACCGCTCCGGTCCGGAGAAAGCCATCGTGAAGAAGCGCCGCGCCAAAAGCGCCGTGCCCGGCGGCGAACGGATTTTTCAGCGCATCTATACGCGCCTGGGATGCGAAGGGCGCCCGCCGCATTTCGTCGTGGAGTTCCATCCGTACACGGACCTGACGCACACCATCCGCCTGCGCGAGGACACTGCTTACGTACGTCTGTCCGATGCGCTGGACGATGCGCCGCACCCCGTGGTGGAAGCCACGGCCGCGATTTTGCTCGGGCGGCTGTATCGCCGCGAGCCTCCCAAGGAATTGCTGCAGACCTACCGCGAGTTTTCCTACGCGCGAGCCACCCGCCGGCGCTTGCTGGCGCTGCGGCAGCGGCGCGCGCGTCGCGTGGAGCACCGCCCGGCCGGCGCGCATCACGACCTGGACCAACTTTTCGAGCGGCTCAACACGCGCTACTTTGGCGGCGCGCTCGACAAACCGCGGCTGGGTTGGAGCCGTCGCGTGTGGAGCAGCCTGCTGGGCTGCTTCGATCCCGCGCTCCATCAGATCGTAATCAACCGCCAACTGGATCGCGAAGTCGTGCCGGAGTTCGTAGTCGCCTACGTGATGTACCACGAGATGCTGCACGTGAAGCACCCCATGAAATTCGCGCGCTGCCGCCGCGAATCTCACGGCGCTGAATTTCGCAAGGAAGAAAAGAAATTCGCGGATTACCACCGCGCCATGAAATTTCTGGATCGCTTCCCCGCTCGCTGAACCCAGCGAGTCGCCAGGAAATCTCTGGCGCTTACTTCTTGGAGAGCTTTTCGATTTTCTGCTGAACTTTCTTGGCGTCGGGCGCGTTGGGCAATACCTGCAGATACTCCTTGTAGTAGCGCACCGCCTCGGAAGGGTCGCCCTTCTTCTCATAACACTCCGCCAATAGAATGCGCGGCTTGGCGAAATCCGCGCGCAGGCGGATGGCGTCCTCGAACCGGCTGATCGCCGCGTCCACGTCGCCCTTGTGCAGGTAGAACACGCCCACGTCAATATCCTGCTGCGCGTGGAACGGATCCCATAGCTTGTCGTCTTCCGGAGGCAGCACTCCTGGTTTGGCTTTCTTTGAAGCGTCCGCGGGAGTGGCCGCCGGCGCGGGATCGTCGGGCAGCGCCGCCTTTTTCGACGACGATTCCTGCGAAGGATCCGAATTTGACCCCGGGCGCGGAGCCGTACTGTCCTGCGGCTGCTGCGCGGGCGGCTGACCCTGTTGGTCTTGCTGGCTCTGTTGATCCTGCTGCCCGTAGCACACCGTAGCCGAAAGCGAAGCCGCCACAAGCAGCGCCGCACCGAGCAACACAAACAGCACAAATTGTGAGACGCCGCGACGCATCAAGGCTCCTGCTGCAATTAGATACCGTTTGCTATCATGAACGTTGTACGCGGCCCGGCGCACCAACCAGTAAACACCAAGCAGCAACCGGCCCGCATGCAATTATTGTAACTCGCCGCCATGGAACTCCGCGAAAAAGTCGCGCAATTGCCCACCCAGCCCGGCGTGTACCTGTTCCAGGACGCCGCCGGAAAAATCCTCTACGTCGGCAAAGCCAATTCGCTGCGCAGCCGCGTGCGTTCCTACTTCCTGGAATCGCACTGGCAAGACGCCAAGACCGGCTCTCTGGTGCGCGAAATCGCCGACGTGGATTACATCGTCGTGGACAATCAGAAAGAAGCTCTCGCGCTCGAAAATAATCTCATCAAGCAGCACAAGCCGAAATTCAACGTCCTGCTGCGCGACGACAAAACCTATCCCTACATCCGTTACACCGCGTTTGAAAAATATCCGCGCGTCTACGTTACGCGCCGGCTAAACAAGGACGGCTCGATTTATTTCGGCCCGTACTTCCCCGCCCGCCTCGCCTACTCAATGGTCAATCTGATTCACAAACATTTCCTCGTGCCTTCCTGCACCGTGGACCTCACGCGCGCGCATCCCCGCCCCTGCCTGCAATATTACATTCACCGTTGCCTGGGCCCCTGCGTCGCCGGCCTGGTCACCGACGAACGCTACACCGAAGCAGCCCGCGACGTGCGCCTGTTTCTCGAAGGCCGTCGCAGCGATTTGGCGCAAAGCCTGAAAGATCGCATGCAGCAAGCTTCCGAAGCGCAGCGTTACGAAGAGGCTGCCGGCTATCGCGACCTGCTGCGCACGCTGAACGAAATGGAAGAGCGCCAGAAAATCGCCGCAGCCTCGGGCGATGATACCGACGTCCTCGCGTGGTACGCCGAGCCGCCGCAAGTCGCCGTGAATTTATTTCACTTGCGCGGCGGCAAAGTCGTGGACCGCCGCGATTTTTACTGGGAAGACCTCGAAGAATTTAATCCGCAGGAATTTCTGCCGTCGTTGATCAAGCAGCTGTACCTCGACGCCGCCTACCTGCCGCGTTACATCCATACGCCGATGAGTTTTGAAGATAGCTCGCTCATCGAAGAAGTCTTGACCGAGCAAGCCGGCCACCGCGTGGAAATTGTGAATCCGCAGCGTGGCCAGAAACATGCCTTCCTCGAATTGGTCGAAAAGAACGCCCAACATTCCTTCATCCAGCGCTTCCGCGTGCTGAAGCCCAGCTCCGCGGCAATTGTAGACGCCCTGGAATCCGCGCTCAGCCTCCCAGAGCCTCCGAAAAGAATCGAGTGCTTCGATATTTCGCACATCCAAGGTACGGACACAGTGGCTTCGATGGTCGTGTGGGAATCCGGCCGCATGAAAAAATCAGACTACCGCAAATTTATCATTCGCGGCGAAGCCATGCCCGAAGGCGCGGAAAAAGCCGCAGGCATTCTGCGCGACGATTTCGCCAGCATGGAAGAAGCCGTGGAACGCCGCTATCGCCGCCTGCAGCAGGAAAAAAAGCCGCTGCCCAGCCTGATTTTGATTGACGGCGGCATCGGCCAGCTGCACGCCGCCGCCAAAGCGCTGGACAAGCTCGCCATCATCAATCAACCTATGGCCAGCATCGCCAAAAAAGAAGAAATTCTTTACGTGCTGGGACGCGAGCACGAGCCCGTAGTCTTGGAAAAACATTCGCCGGTGCTGCATTTGATCCAGCAGATCCGCGACGAAACCCATCGCTTCGCCGTCACCTTTCACCGCCAGCGCCGCTCCAGCCGCCGCCTCCGCACCGCCCTCACGGAAATTCGCGGCGTCGGCCCGCGCACCGCGCAAAAACTTCTGCAACGCTTCGGCAGCGTCGCGCAGTTGCGCCAACTCACTCTGGATCAACTGGCCGCCGAAGTTCCCCGCGCCCAAGCTCAGCGCGTCTTCGAAGCCTTGCGCGATTCGACGTCACCCTAACCTCGCCGCCGTCATCCTGAGCGGAGCGAAGGATCTCTCTTCTCTTCGCGTCAGTCGATCCTCACTGGAAAGACGCCCTGGCCTTCCAGCTGCACGTCAAACTGGATCGCCACCTCATCTTTCGCTCTGATGCCCGCCTTCCCCGGAGGCTTGATCCCGAAGTCCGTCTGCTTCACCGCGGCCTCACCGGTAAAATGTCCGTCCTTCAGCACCACTTGCACCGTGACGGGCCGCGTCTGCCCATGCAGCGTCAGATTTCCGCGCACCGTCCACTTTCCCTGCCCTGCAGCCTCCGCAGCAGTGGACTTGAATACGATCTCCTGAAAATGTTCGCTGTCCAGCACGTCCGCTCCCAGCATCACCGCCTGCACTTCGGCGCGTTCGCTGTCGGACGCGTCCTTATCCACCACGCGCAGCTCCCGCGCGTCCACGTGTATTTCCACACTCGGGTGCGCGCCCGTGTCCGCCGTGCCGCTGTGAATCGGCGCGCGCACTTCGTGTTCGTGTCCGAAGCTGGAGAATGCGCCGGTCTTTCCCACGTGAATCGTCATCGTCGATTTCTGCGTGTTGACGTTATGCTGCTGCGCGCCGGCGCCCAACGCGCAGACCAAGCTCGCTGCCGCCACAAGCAAAATTCGCCTCATCGCTCACCTCAATTGGAATTTCCAGCTTAAGGTAATTTGCGCGTCTCAGGAAGGCAAGTCTGTTCACTTAAGGATACCGCAGCCACAGTCGCGTCGGCTCGAACTAACTAGGTCCTTGTGTCCTCCGTCACATTCATCAGTTGCGACCGTCATATCGCCGCGGACCCAATCGCGCCATGATTCTCCCAGGAGAGTAAAAAGGAGGCGGCTATGTTCCTCACAGGATACGTTCTACTTGGCTTGGTCTTGCTCGCACTCCTCTTCGCCAAATGGAATCCCGGACATTTGAATCATTGACGAGGCTCGCTGGGTTGGATTGTTTAAGGGATTTTGTTCCGTTAATCCGGAGCGACGCGGGAGTCGTATTGTTACTTTTGACGATGGACAGTAATCAATCAGGAGAATATCGTGCCTGCCAATCAGGCGTGCTCGTCCCTTTAAAGTCCACGGAGGCTTAAAAGGGCCGAGATTTAGCACCCTCCACCTGAAGTGTCTTTCAACCTACACGCTCGTTACTAAGGTCCCTGCTCCCGCAGAAAAGGAGACACCAAGGCCATGAAGGAACCGAATCGTATTTGTTGGTTTCGCGGTCTGCTTAAATTTGGTTCAGCCTTCGCAATGCTCCTGCTGTCGGCGCTTACACCTGCATCCGCCCAACAGGTCACAGGAAAGCCAGGGTCCGCCAGCGCCACTACCACGATCAGCGGAAAACAACTCCCTAATCCCGATCCGAAATTCGGCGGGGTGATCAAGGAGAAAGCCTCCGAGTCAGAGGCTTGGTGGCCACCGCGCGTCGTGCCTCCGAAGGGCGCGCCCAACGTGCTGCTGATCATGACGGACGATGTCGGTTTCGGCGCGCCGGGCACTTTTGGTGGCGTCGTTCCCACACCCGCAATGGATCGCATCGCGAAGAACGGCCTGCGTTACACGAATTTTCATTCCACGTCGCTCTGTTCGCCCTCGCGCGCGGCATTGATCACCGGGCGCAATCATCACGTGGCGGGCTTTGGGGTGGTCGGCGAAATCGCGACGGGATTCCCCGGCTATGACTCAATCATCAGGAAGGAAACTGGCACCATCGGCGAAATCCTGAAAGAGAACGGTTACGCCACATCGTGGTTCGGCAAGGATCACAACACTCCCTTCTATCAATCTACACAGGCAGGACCTTTCGACCAGTGGCCCAACGGCATGGGCTTCGAGTATTTCTACGGCTTCGTAGGTGGCGACGCCAGCCAGTGGCAGCCAAATCTATACCGCAACACTACGGCCATCTATCCGTTCCAGGGACATCCGGGCTGGAATCTCACCACCGCGATGGCCGACGAAGCAATCCAGTACATGAGGGAAATCAAAGAGATCGCGCCCGAAAAGCCGTTCCTCGTCTATTACGTGCCGGGCGGCACGCACTCGCCGCATCACCCGACGCCGGAGTGGATTAAGCAGATTGGCGACATGCATCTCTTCGATGGCGGCTGGAACAAACTGCGCGAGACCATATTCGCGAATCAGAAACGCCTTGGGATCATGCCCGAGAACGCGAAGCTCACTCCGTGGCCGAAGGATCTGCCGGAATGGGATTCCCTCAACGCGATGGAGAAGAAACTCTTCATCAAGCAAGCGGACGTCTACGGGGCGTATCTGGCATACACCGACCACGAAATTGGTCGGGTTATACAGGCCGTCGAAGACCTGGGTCAACTCGACAACACTCTTGATCATCTACATCAGCGGCGACAACGGCGCGAGCGCGGAAGGCATGATCAATGGCACACCGAACGAATTCACCACCTTCAACGGCGTATCGGTCCCGGTCCAGGACCAGATGCTCTGGTACCCATTCTGGGGGTCCGACAAAACCTTCCCGCACTTTGCGGCGGGCTGGTCGTGGGCGATGGACACGCCGTTTAAATGGATGAAGCAAGTCGCATCGCATTACGGCGGGACGGCCCAGGGCATGTGCATTTCGTGGCCCGGCCACATCACCGACGTGGGCGGCATCCGTCGTCAGTTTCACCACCTCATCGACGTTGCGCCCACGATCCTGGAAGCGACCGGCATCCCAGCGCCGGATACGGTCGATGGCGTAAAGCAGCGGCCGATGGACGGCGTGAGCATGGTATACACGTGGGACAAGGCGAACGCCGACGCGCCGTCTCACCACACCACGCAATACTTTGAGATGCTCGGCAATCGCGCCATCTACAACGACGGATGGATCGCGGCGACGACTCCCGCAACGCTCCCGTGGGAGTTAAGCACCGCCACGCCGCCCGATGTGATTACCGGTTACAAATGGGAGCTGTACAACGTTCACGAGGATCCCACCGAGGACAACGACCTGGCTGCCAACATGCCGGACAAACTCAGACAGATGGAGTCCCTCTTCTATGTGGAAGCGGGCAAGCATGACGTGCTGCCATTAGATAACACTTCGCTGGCCCGCTGGAACGCGCCGAAACCGAACCTCACCGGCGGCCGAAACATCTTCACCTACCTCGGAGGAATCACTGGCGTGCCCAATAGCGGCGCTCCCAGTATTCTGAACAAGTCGTACACCATTACTGCCGAAGTCGAGATCCCCAACGGCGGCGCAGAAGGGATGATCGTCACCGACGGAGGGCGCTTCGGCGGTTACGGCCTGTTCCTTTCGCCCAGTTTCAATTGGTGGTCTCACGAGCGGTTTTTCAGAAGAATTGGTTTCGTCGTTTTTGTTTTGGGACTGCTGCTGATCTGGCTCGGGCAATACCGAAAATGGTCACGCGGGAAGATGCGCTTGGGCTACGGCGTTTCGTGGTTGGGTTTGCTTTGGGTGGTCGTAGTGTTTGCTGTCGCCGTGATCGGTCCGGGCAGAGGCAAACCGGTTTTCCTTTACAACTTGCTCGATCTGAAGCGCACCACTTGGGATGGGCCCGCACTGGACGCCGGCAAGCACACCATCGTCTTCGACTTCAAATCCGATGGTCCAGGCTTGGGCAAGGGCGGAACGGGCGTGCTCTCGGTGGACGGGAAGGAAGTGGCCAGGAATTCCCTTGAACATGGCACCCCGATCACCTTCCCGGAGGACGAAACATTTGATATCGGCGAGGACACCCGTAGTGGCATCGCCTTGCTGAAGTATCGCTACGACGTTCCGTTCAAGTTCACGGGAACAATAGACAAGGTCACGTTTAACCTTGGGCCGCAGCAGTTAACGGAAGAAGAGCGCAAGCATCTTCCCGAGATTGCCGACGCGGTCGCCCGCGCCAGGGACTAGTCCGATGAAGAAACTCCTGATTTTCGCCTCCGTGGCCGAAGCGGCCACGGGCTTGGCTTTGCTGATTCTCCCGTCGCTCGTTGGGCAATTGCTGCTTGGTGTTGAACTGACCGGCATCGCAGCGACTGTGGCGCGGGTGACCGGCATCGCTCTGATTGCCTTGGGCGTCGCCTGTTGGCCGGACATGGTAATCCGCCGGGCGCTCTACGGGATGTTTACTTATGGCGCGCTTGTTACTTTCTATCTCGCATACCTCGGCGCCAGCGGCACGGCGGGCATTCTGCTTTGGCCCGCCGTTGCCGTTCATGCAGCTCTGTCTATCCTACTTGTTCGTGCGTGGCGGCACTTACAAACGCGCCCGGAGGCTAAACCATAGGCGACAATACGTTTAAAGACGAACTTCCTCGGAGATGCGTACAGTCGCCTTCTGGCCATGAAAATGAGAACTTCAACATACTGCTCGAGATTCATGCTCGAATCGAAAACGGACCCGCCGCCCGCTGCGGATTGCACTTGAATTACCGTAACGACTATGCTAACGTCAGTCGGGGCCTTCTTTCGCCCGCACAAGGGGGATGTATGTACGACGCTGCCTGCCTTTCAGCCAGCCGCGCGCCGATCCATCCCTTTTTTACCCTGTCAAACTGCCCCTCGCACGATCGAACGACGCTTCTACCCCTCGCTCCCGGCGTTTTGCTTCTAATCGCAAGTCGCCGCGAGTAGAAATCAATGTAACTCGAACAAAACAAACGCCGGCGCACATTTCTAATCGCAACAAAAGGCACCACTCCCGCGCAGCGTTTTCCGCAATTTCAATTCCCCGGTTCGGCGGTCTCTCATTTCTAATCGGTACAGCCCGACGATTAGAATCAGCACTAACCCCTTCCGTATTAACGCCAGAAGCGATTCTAATCGGTACTATTTGTCCCACTTTTTTGCGAACGTCAACGCATCCTCCCGCAGCGCGGATCCAGAGGCGCGGGTCGCCAATCGCAACACCGTCGATACGCTCTCCGCATCCCTGTTTCCGCACTTCCCGGCCTCGCGCCGCTTTGCTTGCCTCGGTCGGGACGGCTGTGCTACTGTCGAATTCTGAGGTGGACCATGAGCGACAATAGTGCAGGCACAAAAGTTAGCGTATTTCTGGTTGGGCTGGGTATTGGAGCGCTGGTAGGCATTCTTTTCGCGCCGAAGTCTGGCGATGAGACCCGTGAATATTTAACCGGTAAGGCCGACGAGGGCCGCGAATTCGCGCAGAAGAAAGCGCGTGAATTGCGCGAACGCGCCGAAGACCTGATCGAACGCAGCAAGGAAATCATGTCCCGGCAGAAAGATGCGCTTTCTTCGGCTGTAGACGCCGGGAAAGACACGTACCGGAAGGAATCCAAGGTTTCCTAAGGCAGCGCAAGGAGCTTCATGTCCGGCTGGGTTGAAGCATTCATCGTCGTCGCGGCGATAGCCATCGTGGTGCAGATGGCTATCCTCGTGGCGATGTTCGTTCAGCTGAAGATGTCCATGCAGGAATTTACGCGCATCGCCAATGACCTGCAGGGGCGCGTGGACCCCATCTTGCTGCGCGTGAATCGCATTCTGGAAGACTCCGAAGGCCGCATCTCCAGCGTGATGGGAGACACTGCGGAAATCACTCGCCTGGCCCGCGGGCAGGCGCAGAAAGTGGACCGCGTCTTCAGCGAAGCACTGGAGCGCCTGCGCATCCAGGTGATTCGCGCGGACCAGATTTTGACCGGCGCGCTCGAAGTGGTGGACGAAGCCGGAACGAAATTCCGCAACACCCTCTGGGGCCCCATCCGCCAGGCTTCCGCCGTGATGAAAGGCATCAAGGTCGGCCTGGATATGCTCCGCCGTCAGCAGAACAACAAACCCGAATCAGACCCCGTATCGCAAGACGAAGAACTTTTTATCTGACCGCAAGCTTCCCCGCTGCAACTTTTTCCAACCGCTATTTCTGTGTTTTGGTTTTCCTTCGAACTTTTTCTGAAAACTGAAATCTGAAAACTAGAATCTGAAAACTAAAATCGGAAACAAATCAGCGAATCCATCCGCCGCCGAGAACCATTTCGCCTGCGTAGAAGACCGCGGCTTGTCCAGGCGTGATGGCGCGCTGCGGCTCGCGGAAAGTGACGCGCGCGGTTGTGGCGTCGAGCGGAGCGATCTCTGCTTCGGCAGGTTCGTGGCGATTGCGGATGCGCACCATCGCCTGAACCGGCGCTTCGGGAACAACGTACGGAATCCAGTTCACGTCGCGCACTTCGCACGTGGCGCTGCGCAGTTCCTGATCCTCGCCAACGACCAGACGATTCCGCGCGCGGTCCAGCGCGACCACATACATCGGCGGCTGTCCGCCGGAAAGTCCCAAGCCCTTGCGCTGGCCAATGGTGAATTGATGTAGCCCGTTGTGACGGCCGAGAACTTCGCCGGAAGTGGAAACGATATCGCCTGGTTCCTTCGGAAGCTCGCTTCCCTGCTCCTGCAAATAGCCCTCGATAAACTTCACGTAATTGCCCGTCGGTACAAAGCATATTTCCTGGCTCTCCGGCTTATCCGCGACGGGCACTTGCAAGCGACGCGCGATCTCGCGGACTTCGTGCTTGGAGAGTTCGCCGAGCGGGAAATCGGTGCGCTCGAGCTGCTCCTGAGTCAGGCCGAAGAGGAAATACGTCTGATCCTTGGATTCGTCCACGGCGCGCAGTAGCTCGTATCGGCCAGTCTCCGCGTTGTGGCGCACGCGCGCGTAATGTCCGGTGGCGATGCGCTCGGCGCCGATCTGCCGCGCGGTGACGAGCAACTGGTCGAACTTCACGTGGTTGTTGCACATGGTGCACGGAATCGGCGTGCGACCTTCCAGGTAATCCGCCACGAAAGGTCGAATCACGTTGAGCTCGAACTCGCGCTCGAAGTTCACCACGTAAAACGGAATGCCGAGATGTTCGGCAACGCGGCGCGCGTCGTACACATCGTCGTGCGAGCAGCAACGATGCTGCGCCGGTCCATTGTTCTGCAGTTGCGGCAAACGGCGCTGATTCCAGAGCTGCATGGTGAGGCCGACAATGGTTTGCGCGCGGTCATGCAGGATCGCCGCGACCGTGGAGCTATCCACGCCGCCGCTCATGGCCACGGCAACGGTGTTGGCGGTGGCGACAGCCGGAGCGCTGGCCGATACTTCGAGTTGTGTGAGAGACGCCAAAGTCTAGTTCCTTGTCTCCATCAGGAGATGCCTGCGGTATTCGCGTTCAACGGCGAAAGCGCGCGGAGGCGTTCGACTGCTTGCGGGATCACCGCGATGACCTGGTCGATCTCTTCGGCTGTTGTAGGACGTCCCAGGCTGAAGCGCAGACTGCTGCGTGCTTCGTCAGGAGTGAGACCGATCGCCATCAGCACGTGCGAAGGACCGACTGCGCCGGACGAGCACGCCGCGCCAGTGGAGCAAGCGATTCCCTGCAGATCGAGCGCGATCACCAGCGCTTCTCCGCCTGCCGCCGGAAACGAGATGTTCGAGGTGCTGGACACACGGTGCGCGCGATTCCCATTTACACGAGCTTCGCCGCAGGAAGCGAGCAGCGCGTCTTCCAGACGATTGCGCAGTGCAGTGACGCGCGCGCAATCCGTCATCAGGTTCTTGCGCGCAAGTTCCGCCGCCTTTCCCAGGCCAACGATCCCCGGAACGTTCTCTGTACCAGGACGGCGATCCCGTTCGTGATGACCGCCGTAGAATTGTGGCTCGAGGGGCGTGCCCTGGCGGACGTACAGCGCTCCGGTTCCCTTGGGACCGTAAATCTTGTGCGCGGAAATGGAGAGCAAGTCCACGCCGAGGCGGTTCACATCGAGCGGGATCCTTCCGGCCGTCTGCACCGCGTCGCAATGGAAGTAGACTTTGGCAGCGGCAGCGATGCGGCCAATCTCCTCGATAGGCTGAATGGTGCCGAGTTCGTTGTTCGCGTGCATCACGCTGATGAGAATCGTCTCCGGCCGTAGCGCGCGGCGAATATCCTCGGGATCGACGATGCCATCGCGACCGACAGAAATGTAGGTGACTTCGACGCCAAGCTTTTCGAGCGCCTGTGCCGCGTTGAGGACCGCGTGATGCTCGATCGCAGTGGTGATGACATGCTTGCGAGGCTCCTGCGACGCAGTAACGACGCCAAACAGCGCGAGATTGTCGGATTCCGTGCCGCCGCTTGTGAACACAATCTCTGACGGCTTGGCCCCGAGGAACGCAGCTACCGACGCACGGGCAGAGTCCACCGCAGCGCGCGCGCGCTGCCCAGGCGAATGAATTGAGCTGGCGTTGCCGAAGTTCTCGGCGAAATACGGCAGCATGGCTTCGAGGACAGCGTGGTCCACGGGCGTTGTCGCGTTGTAGTCGAGATAAATGCGCATGACGATAAGCTGCGAACATTCAGGATAGCGGTACGCGCGGGAGGGGTCAAGGAGCAGGTGCTCGCGGTGAATTTTGCCGCGAACATCGTGCTAAAGGCAGAGCGTCCAACTCGCGGAATAATTCGCCGCAAGGGATGAACTGCGGAAGAACGAAGGCTGAAAAGGGCAGGAAACTTGATTAAAAAAGGCGTACCCAAAATGGGAATAAAATTCCACCACATCCCGTTTGTGCTCTTGCAGTTGCGAGCATCACATGCCCACGTGTTTGGCACGCCGGCTGCATTACTTTCTAACGTCTGAAGCGGCGCATCTCTGCCGGGGAGTCAATTTTAGTACAGGCCTGACGGAGAAAATCGATGACGAAATACGCAGCATTAGTACTAGCGTTTGCGGTCGTGTTGTTCACACCGGCAGTCGCGCGGGCACACGATGACGATCGCGACCGCGACCGGGAGAAAGGTTGCAAGAGCGACGATGACAAAGGAAAGGATTGTGGCAAATCAACGAAGGTGCCGGAACCCAGCGATTTCCTGTTGTTGAGTTCGGGTCTGGCGAGCTTGAGCGCTTTGTCTTTTTTTCGCCGCAAGCGCCAGAACTAGTAGTCTACTGGTTGAAGTTCCAGGCCGAAACTGCTGCGACGTGTTGCGCCGGTGCTTGAGGATGATTTTGATCTGAGAGCACCGGCTAATCGTTGTGCAAGTGAAATTTCCCACCGTGTGAAGGTTCGTCGAGCGACGCAACCAATACATTCCTAGATTCAGACTGCTCAATCGTTTTTTGACGCCGTGGTTTGGGATTGGCGTTTTCGCATCAACTTTGAGCCGAGGCGGCGCGTAGGCGTTATCGTGAGTAACTCACACGCGCGGCTTTCCTTGACAGCGTTGCAGGCGTCCGATAGCGTCGAGGAATGCGGCTTGATAGATTTTTGCGGTTACGCCGCGCAATTTACGGGGGAAAAACTTGGCGCGGCCAATTATCACGCTGACAACGGATTACGGAACGAGCGACCACCTGGTGGGAGTGATCAAGGGAGTGATCCTGAGCATCAACCCCGAGGTGAATATCGTGGATATCACGCACAGCGTGATTGCGCACGATGTGCTGGATGGAGCGCTGACGATCAGCCAGGCGTACCGCTATTTCCCTCCGAAGACGATTCACATGGTGGTGGTGGATCCGGGAGTGGGCACGCAGCGGCGGCCGATTCTGGTTGCGGGCGATCAGCATTATTTTGTGGCGCCGGATAATGGAGTGCTGTCTGCGATCTACGATCAATCCGAGTCGCTGTTTGCGTGGCATGTGACGTCGGAACATTATTTTCGGCAGCCGGTGAGCAATACCTTTCATGGCCGAGATATTTTTGCACCGGTGGCGGGATGGCTTTCGAAGAACTGGCAGACGGCAAGTTTCGGCGAGCAGATCGAAGATTTCGTGCGTTTCAGCATTCCGAAGCCGAAGGTGAACGGGAATACGATCAAGTGCGTGGTGCTGAAGCTGGACAATTTTGGCAATTTAATTACGAACTTGAAGGGCGAGGACACGCCGGCTTTGATTGCGCCGGACGCGAAGTTCACGATTCGCGCTGGGAATGCGGAGATCAAGAAACTTCTGCCGACATTTGCGGTGGGTGCCGCGGGGGAACCGTTTGCGATTATTGGGTCGGGCGGGTATCTGGAATTGTGCGTGAACAAGGGGAACGCAGCGCGGGTATTGGGGATTGGGCGAGGGGCTGAGGTTACGGTGGAGTTGGAAGCCTAGCGGGCGAGTGAGGCGACGATCAGATAGGAGCGCATGCGGGGGTCGAGCCAGTCGCGGAGGGCATCGCCGAGCAAGTTGAATGCAAGGACCGCCGTCATCACCGCCAGGGCTGGGAAAATTACCAGATGCGGAGCGTCAAAGAGGTGACCGCGGGCATCGTTGAGCATAGCGCCCCAACTGGGCATGGGCGCGAGGATGCCGACGCCGAGAAAACTCAGAGTGGATTCGGCCAGAATCGCTCCAGCCATCGCGATGGTGGCCTGCACGAGAATCGGCTGCACAATATTGGGCAAGAGATGGCGCACGAGAATGCGCGCGTGCGAGGCGCCCAGCGAACGCGCGGCCAAGACGTATTCCATTTCCTTCGCTTGCAGAATTTGCGCGCGCGCGAGCCGCGCGTAGCCCGCCCAGCCGGTGACGACCAGAGCGAAAATTACGTTCTTCAGGCCCGGGCCGAGAAACGCCGCGAAGGCGATGGCCAGCAGTATGCCCGGAAATGAAAGAAACGCGTTGATCAGGATGATGTTGATCAGGTGATCGAACCACCCGCCGAAGTAACCCGCGACCGCGCCGATCGCGAGGCCGATTATTCCCGCACCAAAAACTACACAGACGCTAACGAGCATGGAGACGCGTGTGCCGAAGATGATGCGCGAAAGAATGTCGCGGCCGAGCTCGTCGGTGCCCATCCAGTGCGAAGCGGTGGGCGAGAGGAGGCGCGCGGGCAGATTTTGCGCGACCGGATCATACGGAGCGAGCCAAGGCGCGGCCAGCGCGACAATCACCAGAAGCAAAGTGAGCGCAAACCCCCAGCGGCCCGGAACACTGCGGCGCAGAAAATCGGCGAGTTCATGCAGAATTTCGCGCGGCAGCGATTTCCGAGGTACGGTCATTCGAAGCGCACCCGCGGATCCACTACCGCATAGACCAGGTCCGTCAGCAGGTTTACAAATACGTAGGACACGGCAATCAGCAGAATACAGCCTTGCAGCAATGGATAATCACGCGCGCCGATGGCCTGCACCGCGAGGCGGCCGATGCCTGGCCAGGAAAAGATGGATTCGGTGACGATGGTGCCGGCGAGGAGCGTGCCGAATTGCAAGCCGAGGATCGTAAGAATGGGAATCAGCGCGTTGCGCAGTGCGTGGCGAAAGAGGACGCCGGATTCCGAGACGCCTTTGGAGCGCGCGGTGCGGACGTAGTCGGCGGAAAGTTCTTCGATCACCGAGGCGCGCACCATGCGGGTGAGGATGGCAGCGAGCGCCGCGCCCAGGGTGAACGCGGGAAGCACGAGATGGGAGAGCCCGCCGCGGCCGGAAACCGGAAGCCAGCCGAGCACGACTGAAAACACGAGAAGGAGCACGGGACCGAGCGCGAAATTCGGAACGGAAAGGCCGAAAAGTGTGAGCACGCCCACGGCGAAATCGGTTCGCTCGCCGCGTTTATGCGCAGCGAGCACGCCGGCGGGGATTCCGATGAGAGCGCAGACCAAGAGCGCCACGATGGCGAGCTCCAGCGTAGCGGGATAGTGTTCAGCGACTACTTTCAGCACCGGCTGCTGAAAGCGAAACGATTCGCCAAGGTTTCCGTGGAGCACGCCCGCGAGGTAGCGGCCATATTGCACGGGAAGCGGCAAATCGAGCCCGAGCGTGTGGCGGAGTTGCGAGAGGTCTTCCGCGCGCGCACCTTCGCCGAGCATTTGCGCGACGGGATCGCCGGGAACGATGTGCGCGAGAAGGAAAACCATAGTGAGGATGAGCCACAGCGCCGGAAGCGCGAACAGCAGCCGGATTGAAATATAACGAATCATTTATGGGCCGTACCTGGCGACGGCGAATCGGAGCCGGATTCGTCGGGAGAGGGTATCGCAGTTGCCTTGGCGGCCTTGGCTGATTTTTTGCGGGCCGCTCGGCGGATTTTCTTGGCGATCTGTGAATCGCTTGCGGCGGTTGCCGGCGTCATTTCCACAACTTCGGTGAGCAGATTGTGTTGCGCGCTGGAGTCTTGCTGCCCAGCGCCGGCGACTCCATCAGATTCCTCCACGCGCGGCGGAACGATTGCGGGTGGCAGCGGTTTTATTTTCAGGCGCGAAACGCGGCGATGCTCCATTTCCATCACGGTGAAGCGATAGCCGTCGGCTTCAAAGCTTTCACCGCCGCGGGGAATGAAACCCAGGCGGGTGAGCACGAATCCGCCGACGGTTTCGTAGGAGGAATCTTCGGGAAGGACGATGCTGTAGCGCGCGGCAAGCTCGCGGATTTTTATGGCGGCGTCAAAGATCATGCCGCCGTCGGGAAGAGTGAGAGGACGCTCGACGACGTCGAATTCGTCGTGAATTTCACCGACCATTTGTTCGAGGATGTCTTCGAGCGTGGCGAGGCCCAGAATGCTGCCGAATTCGTCCACGATCATGGCCAGGCCGGTGCGACGCGCGCGGAATTCCAGCAGCAGCTCGCTGACGGGCTTGGTTTCGGGGACGATGAGTGCGTCGCGCAGCACGGTGCGCAGACTGAATTCAGCGAGCGGCTGGTGATCCTCGGCACGACGCGCGCGGTCGAGGAGGATCCAGATCATGTCCTTGATATGCACAAAGCCGAGGATGTGGTCGAGCGAACCTTCGTACACGGGGATGCGCGAGCGCTGGGTGGTGGCGAACATGGTCATGGTGTCTTCGAGGGTGGCGGACGCGGGGAGGGCGTGAACGTCCGGGCGCGGGACCATTACTTCGCGCGCTTGTATCTGGCCGAGTTCCATCGCTGCCTGAATAAATTTCACTTCGGCGGCGGGAAGCAAGCCACGATCGCGCGCTTGTTGGATCATCACCTGCAATTCTTCGGTGGAACGCACGAGGGTGTGGCTGTGCGGTGAAACCACGCCGAGGGCGCGGACGATTTTTTCTGCGGCGTCGTCGAGAAGGTCGATGGCCCAGCGAAAGGTGTTGAGGAACCAGGAAAAGGGGCGGGCGATGAGCAGGGCCACGCGTTCGGCGCGCGCGAGGCTGAGACTTTTGGGAACGAGTTCGCCGAGGACGACTTGCAGCACGGTGAGGAGGCCAAAGGCGATAGCCAGCGCGGCGCCATGCGCGATCACAGCGGCCCAAGGGCGCGGGATCTCTTGCACCAGCGGGCTGAGAATCCCAGCGAGAGTGATTTCTCCGATATAGCCGAGGGAGAGGCTGGCGAGAGTGATTCCGACTTGCACGCCGGAGACGACGCGAGTGAGATCGGTGAGCAGGGCCTCGACAACTCTGGCGCGAGCGTCGCCCATCTCGACGAGCTGGCGAACGCGGGATTGGCGGACGGCGATAAGCGAGAATTCGGCTGCGGAGAAGAAGGCGTTGATGCCCACGAGAGCGAGAACGGCGAAAAGTTGCAGGGCGATCATCGCGATAGATTTTAGCAAGAGGCGCGGGGCAACGGGGGAAAAGCAGTGGCGAGTGTTGAGTGACGAGTGATGAGTGGCGGGTGAGTGGTGATTGGTGATTAGTGATTAGTGATTAGTGACACGAAACGAGCGTGCCCGGCTTCGGCTGGCTTGGAGCGAGGGTGAGTGCGGATTGCGTGGCTGCTTGATTCGTTACTTCGATTCTTGCGCAGCGCGGATATTTGCGGTGGCTTCGGCGGACTTTCCTCGCGGTACTGTGAGGGATGTCCAATGAGCGGAGGCGAAATGCTTGGCCAGAAAAACAATTTGGCCGACATGGTAGGAGTAGTGCGCCATCTGGCGATTGATGGCTTGCGTGACGGAGTGGGGTTCGTTGCGGATGAGGACGGTGCGCCCGAGATCGGCGTCGGTGAGCGAGGCGAGAGCGTCGAACACGAATTTCCAGCCGACTTCCCATTGGGCGGTGAGTTGGTCGCGTGTTGCGGCGGGCGATTCGAATTCGGTGTCGCGATTGCGGTCGGGCTTCTCGCCGTCGGTGGTGAGGAAATCGGTCCAGCGAGAGCGCATGTTGCCGACCATATGTTTGACGATGATGGCGATGGAATTCGATTCGGCGTCGAGGGCGATGGTAAGGGCGTTCTCGGGAACCTGAGCCATGGCGCGTTCGGCTAGGCGTTTATAAGTGTGCAGCACACGGATGGCGTCGGTGAGAAATGAGTCAGTAAATTCGTGAGGCATGGGGGAATTTTGCATCGTTTGAGGCGCGGGGGCAATAGCTTGCTGGGGGTGCGACGGACGGCTGGTGCATGCGAAGTTCGCTGGATTGCACGCGGGCGATTTTGTGGGCTACACTGCGCCGCGGCTGGCGCTGGATACTAAGGGCTGAAACTGATGACACGTGGGTCGCGCATTATTCGAAATTTGGTTGCGGGGCTTCTGCTCCTCATTGGCGCGGCGATGCTGCTGGGTTGGTGGCTGGTGCGGAGGCCGCAGGCGAAGCTGGATGGAAGCGTCACGATTGGCGGGCTGAAGGATGGGGTGATTGTTGATCGCGATCAGTGGGGACGGCCGTGGATTCGCGCGAAATCGCTGCCGGATGTGGTGACCGCGCAAGGCTACGTGATGGCGCAGGACCGGCTGTGGCAGATGGATTTGCTGCGACGAGCGTCGGGCGGGAAGCTGGCTGAGATTTTTGGGGACGTGGCGCTGAATTTTGACCGGGAAAATCGAACGTTGGGGATGCGGCAGGCGGCGGAACGCGCTGTGACGGATTCATCGCCGGAAATTCGCGGGCTGCTGGAGGCTTATGCGCGCGGGGTGAATGACAATATTGCCGAGCGCGGCAAGAAGCTGCCGATTGAATTCGTCGCGCTGGGATATACGCCGCGGCCGTGGACTCCTGCCGACACATATTTGATCAGCTTATATATGTACAAAACGCTGACGTCCACTTGGAAGGAGAAACTGAACCGGCAGTGGATTACGGAGAAGGTGGGAGCGGAGCGGGCGCGGGAGATGTTTGTCAGTGATTCTCCGCTGGACCATTTTATTTGGACTTCTGGGACTTCCTTACCGGGCCGGAGCGCTGCTGGGGAGTTGAGGCCGTCGACAGGATTTTTGGCACACGCGGGTGGCTACGATGACGAGCCGCCGTTTGCTTCGCTGGAGTGGGACGCGGCGCGTAACTTTTTGGCGCAGTTTGAGGAGGAATCGTCGGAAATAATCGGGAGCAACAATTTTGTGGTGAGCGGGGCGCATACGGCTTCGGGCAAACCACTGCTGGCGAACGACACGCATCTGCAACTTTCGACGCCGGCGCTGTGGTACATCGTGCATTTGACGGCGCCGGGGTTGAATGTGGAAGGATTTGCGCTGCCGGGCGCGCCGCTGGTGATCATCGGGCACAACGAGCGAATCGCGTGGGGATTCACGAACAGCAATGCGGATGTGGAGGATCTTTACGTCGAGAAGTTTTCTGCGGCGAATCCGCTGGAATATTCGGCGGGCGGGAAAATGTTGACGGCAGAGGTGCGGCACGAAGTGATTGCGGTGCGCGGCAAACCGGATGTGAATTTGGATGTGGTGGTGACGCGGCATGGACCGATTGTTCATCGTGATACGGCGGAGGAAGGCGGGCGGGCTTATGCGTTGCGCTGGACGGCGCTGGAGCCTGGAGGACTGGATTTTGGATTTCCATTGTTGGGCGAGGCAACGGATTGGAATTCGTTTATCGAGACGACGCGGCACATTGCGGGGCCGGGGCAGAACACGATTTACGCGGACGTGGATGGGAACATCGGATACACGATTCCGGCACGGATTCCGGTGCGCGCGAATGGCAACGGCGCGTTGCCGGTGCCGGGCGATACGGACGCGTATGAATGGACCGGATACATTCCGTTCGAGGAGTTGCCGCGAGTGGAAAATCCGCCGGACGGAATTATTGCTACGGCAAATGCGCGGACGGTGGGGCCGGGGTACAAATATTATTTGTCCGATCGGCAGGCGGGACCTTATCGGACGGCGCGGCTTTATGAGTTGCTTTCGGGGAGCGCGGGATTGACGGCTGCGCGCTGCAATGAGATTCAAAACGATATCGTGAGCCTGCCGAATCGGTTTTTGGCTAGTGCGCTGGTGCAAGCTGCGAAGGCGAAACAGCCTGCGGATGCGCGGGCGCAGCGATTGATTGCGCAGCTGGTAGGTTGGGACGCGCGGGCGACGGCGGAATCCGTGGAGACTTCGTTTCTGGAATACACGCGGCGGGCGCTTTTTGTGCGTTTGCTGCAGCCTTATCTGGGCGATGACGTTACGAAGTACGAATTGTGGGAGCCGCAGAGCGTTTACAACAATGTGTGGTGGCGCGACAAAGTATTTCTGGAGAATCTGTTGCGTGAGCGGCCGGCGTCTTGGCTGCCGAGCGGATTTGTGAATTACGATGGGTTGTTGATGGCAAGCGCGGATGATGCGGTTGCAGCGCTGCAGAAGCAAACCGGCGAAGCTGCGGAAACCGACTGGAATTGGGGCAGGCTGCATTTGCTGGACATGGTTCATCCGTTGGGACGCTCGGGACCGCTGCACGGATTGCTGAGCATCGGGCCGTACGAGCAGGGCGGGACGATCGATACGGTGCGGGCAATGGGCGTGGGGCATGGGCCGGCGATGCGTTTTGTGGCGGACCTGTCTAACTTCGATCAATCGCTGATGGAGATTCCGACCGGGGAATCCGGTCAGTACGCGAGTCCTTATTATCAGGACCAGTTCGCGGAGTGGTTCGCGGGGCGCGGGATTCCGGCGGCGTTTAGTATTGCGGCTGAAGATAGCGCGCGGGCACATCGGCTGACGCTGTTACCGGCGAGCCACAGTGCAGCATTGCCGCAATAAAATCATCGCGATAGAATCCGGATGGCTGCTACAGTGGTGAGAGATTTTCAGCGCACGCAGGTAGCGCAGAACGAGGCAGAATGAGTCCAGCGCCGAATAAATCAGCCGTGCCGGTGGAAGCGCCGAAGAAGGGTGACTTTGAGAAGTCGCTTACGCGGCTGGAAGAAGTGGTGAAACGCCTGGAGAGCGCGGATTTGTCCCTGGACGAGGCGATGCGGCTCTTCGAAGAGGG
Source organism: uncultured Acidobacteriota bacterium (assembly GCA_963742475.1). Classification (GTDB taxonomy): domain Bacteria; phylum Acidobacteriota; class Terriglobia; order Acidiferrales; family UBA7541; genus Palsa-295. The sequence goes on from CAVULY010000004.1 coordinate 643,295, forward strand.
TGTGAAACTTTCGCGCGAATGCCAGAAGCAACTGGAAGAAGCAGAAGGACGCGTGGAAATTCTGCTGAAGAAAGCGGATGGCAAGATTGTGGCGGAGCCGTTTGCGCCGGAAGACGAAAACAATTAGCGTCGGCCGAATTATTTTTGCAGAGCGATACACTTTCCAGACAGCTGCACGGAACCTATGACCATCCCTGATTTTTTTGAGAAGGACCGAGCGACGGTGGAGGCGGCGCTGCAGGAGCTGCTGCCACCGGAAGACGCGCTGCCGATCTCCATCCACAAGGCGATGCGTTATAGCGTGTTCGCGGGCGGCAAACGGATTCGGCCGATCCTGTGCATGGAGGCCGCGCGGATGTTTTCGGAAGCGCAAGGCGGCGCGGTGCACGTGGGCTGCGCGCTGGAATTCATTCACACCTATTCGCTGATCCACGACGACCTGCCGGCGCTGGACAATGACGATCTGCGGCGCGGAAAGCCGACCAATCACAAAGTGTTTGGCGAGGCGATGGCGATTCTGGCGGGCGATGCGCTGCTGACTTTGGCGTTTCACACGCTGGCCCTGGCGCCGGTGGAACCGCAGCGGCGGCTGACGATTCTGGCGATGATTGCGGAAGCGGCAGGGACAGATCGCGGAATGATTGGCGGGCAGGTGGCGGATTTGGAAGCGGAGGGGAAAGCGGGCGACAAGGGAATGCTGGAGTACATTCACCGGTCGAAGACGGCGGCGTTGATTCGAGCTTCCATCGTGGCGGGCGGGATTGCGGGCGGCGCGGATCGCGGGGACATTACGCGGCTGCTGGCGTTTGGCGAGAATATCGGCTGGGCGTTTCAGGTGGTGGACGACATTCTGGACGTGGAGGAATCGTCCGCGGCGCTGGGAAAGACGGCAGGCAAAGACCAGGCGCAGAAGAAGGCGACTTATCCGGCGCTGCATGGGCTGGAAGTTTCGCGGGATATTGCGGCGGAGCTGGAGACGAAGGCTTTGAAGGAACTGGAGTTTTATGGGGAGCGGGGAGCGCGGCTGAGGCAGTTGGCGCAATTTTTGGTGGCGCGGAGGTCGTGAGGGTTTGCGATTGAGCTCGGAGAAAGGCGAGAACATTAACACAGAGGGTACAGAGAAAATCGGAGAACACAGAGAAAACCGCTGGCACGGCCGCTGTTCTGCTTACGCATGAAATCGAAAAACACTTCTGAGGGACCTGCTTCGGGCCCGACCCATTCGAATCGCAAACCTGGGAAAATACGGTTGGACGTTCTGATCGTGGAGCGCGGCCTCGCGCCTTCGCGGGAGCGCGCGCAGGCGGTGCTGCTGGCTGGGAATGTGCTGGTGAATGGGCAGAAGATGGAAAAGCCGGGCTCGCAGGTGGCTGCGGATGCGCGCGTGGAAATTATCGGCGAGACGATGCGGTATGCGAGCCGCGGCGGGCTGAAGCTGGAGGGGGCGCTGGAAGATTTCGCAATTTCGCCGCAGGGTCGCGTGTGCATGGATGTGGGGAGTTCGACTGGCGGGTTTACGGATTGTTTGCTTCAGCATGAAGCGGCGCGGATTTTTGCGGTGGACGTGACTGTGGATCAATTAGATTGGAAATTGCGGCAGGATCCGCGCGTGACAGCTGTTGAACGAAATGCGCGTTATTTGCAGGCTGAGGATATTGCGGAGCGGCCTGCTCTGGTGACGATGGACGTGTCTTTTATTTCTGTGGCGAAGGTTTTGCCAGCGGTGGTGCCTATCGCTGCGGCTGGCGCGGAATTGTTGATACTGGTAAAGCCGCAATTCGAGTTGGAGAAAAGCGAAATCGGCAAGGGCGGGATCGTGCGGGATCCACAACTGCACCAGAAAGCGATCGAACGGGTGCAGGCGGCGGCTGCGGCTTGCGGCCTGGAAGTTCTGGGGGTACGTCCGAGCCGCCTGCCGGGGACCGAAGGAAATCAGGAGTTTTTTCTCCACGCCCGCGCTCGCGGGTAGAGTAGAATTCTGCCTCCAAACATGATTCGCGCCGCCGGCATTATCTGCAAACCAATCCCCGAAATGGTCACGGCCGTGGTTCCGGAGCTGAAGCGCTGGCTGGAGGCGCGCAAGGTGGAAGTTTCTGTAGATCCCAGGACGCAGGCGACGATTGATCCAACCGGCCCGGCGATGACGCGGGAAGAAATGGCGGCGAAAGTTGACCTGCTGATCGTGCTGGGTGGAGATGGGACTTTGCTCGCGGCGGCACGGTCGCTGGGCGGACACAACGTTCCGATTCTGGCGGTGAATCTGGGCGGGCTGGGATTTTTGACCAGCGTGACGCTGGATGAATTGTACCCGGTGCTGGAGACGATCCTGGCGGGCGCGCACCTTACCAGCGAACGGATGATGCTGGACGCGGAGATTGTGCACAGTAATAAGCCCGCCGAGCGGCTGACGGCTTTGAATGACGCGGTGGCGAACAAGGCGGCGCTGGCGCGCATGCTGGATTTTGACGTGCATGTGGATCATCACCATGTGGGGCGCTATCGCGCGGACGGGCTGATCGTGGCAACGCCCACCGGTTCGACGGCGTATTCGCTGGCGGCAGGCGGGCCGATCATCCATCCGGATCTGGATGCGTTTGTGATTACGCCGATTTGCCCGCACATGCTGACGAATCGTCCGCTGGTGGTGCCGGATACAGCGCATGTGGAGCTGGATTTTTCGGCGTCCGGCGAGCCCGTTTACCTGACACTCGATGGACAAATCGGATTTCAGTTGCAGCCGCAGGATCGCGTGGTGATCACCAAGGCCGCGACGAAAGTGCAAGTGGTAAGCCCGCCTCGAAAAACGTATTACGAAATCCTGCGCAGCAAGCTGCGGTGGGGAGAGCGCTGAGCAGCAGGAGTTTCTGTTCCCGGAGGAAATAACATGCGATTGACGGCTTATTTTGGCCTGGCGTTATTGGTGTGCGCGTGCGGTGGTGCGCCAGGGCTGCGCGGGCAGGCTGCGGAGGCCACTCAGGAACAGCCAGCGAGTGAAGGAACGGCGGCGCCGCGGAGAATCGCGGTGGCGGACTATCCGATTCAGGAAGGTTACATTGATTCGCACGGCGAGTTGATTTACTACACGACGATGGGTCGCGGCGCGCCAATTGTGATTGTGCATGGCGGGCCGGGCGCTTCGCATGATTATTTTCTGCCGTACTTGCTGCCGCTGGTGCGACAGAACCGGCTGATTTTTATTGATGAGCGCGGCTCGGGACGATCGCAGAAGCTGGACGATCCTGCGGGATACACCGTGGAAAATATGGTGGAGGACGTAGAGGCGGTACGGCAGGGACTGGTGCTGGGGAAAATAACGCTGCTGGGACATTCGTACGGAGGCGTGCTGGCGCAGGCATACGCGCTGAAGTATCAAAATAATCTGAGCCATTTGATTTTGTGCAGCACGTTTGCGAGTACCGCGGAAATGAATCAGGTGCTGGCGCGAATCAAAGCGGCGGCGCCGGCCGAAGTGCGCGAACAAATTGACCGTGAGGAGAAAGCGGGGCTTTACGGACACGGCAAGGACTATGAGAAACATCGTTACACGAACGATTACATGATTGCGGCGTGGGGCGGGGGCTATTTTCCCTACCTCTACCAGAATCATCCGGACCCGAATTACGATCCAACGCAAGTCGCGGGATTACCTTGGGATTTGTATCGCGAGATGTGGGGGTCGAATGGCGAATTCGTGATTGATGGGAATTTGAAATCGGTGGAATACGTGGAGCGGCTGCACACGATCCACGTTCCCACGCTGATTATTGCCGGCGATCACGATGAGTGTGACCCGGCGCTATCGCAGGAAATGCACGAAAAGATTGCGGATTCACAGATCGTGATTTTGCCGAAGAGCGGGCATATGACTTTTGTGGATCAGCAGGGGATGTTTAATGATTCGGTGAATACTTTCGTGCATTTGAAGAAGGCGAAGACGCCTGCGGCCACGACGAAGGTGGATTAGGCGGGCAAGATGGCGCACTGAAGTGCCTCGCTACAAAGTCGAAAACAAGTTAACTACGCCCGCCTAAAACCAAAAGCATGTGGCCGCTACAAATTCCAATGCAAATTCAAAAGAAAATTCAAAAGCAAATTCAAAAGCAAATTCAAAAGCAAATTCAAAGGCAAATTCAAAGGCAAATTCAAAGGCAAATTCAAAGGCAAATTCAAAGGCAAATTCAAAGGCAAATTCAAAGGCATAAGCAACAGAGCCGGCGGGACGCCGGCGCTACGAAAGTCAAAGGCAGGTTACTTTACTTTCAGGACGAGCAGGGTGCGGTCGTCGAAGGGGTGGGCGCCGCCGGAGAAGGCATCTACTTCTTCGAGGATGCGGTCGGCGATGCCGTCGGCGGTGAGGTCGTGGTTTTCGGTAATGAGGTCGGCGAGGCGGGTGTGGCCGAAGAATTCGGCTGTGGCGTTTTGCGTATCGCCGATGCCGTCGGAATGGAATACCACGATGTCGCCCTCATTCAGAATGTAACTGCGCTGATCGTAGGTGGATTCCTCGAACATTCCCAGCGGAAAACCAGCGAGCATGATGCGTTCGCAACGGCCGCCGTGATAGAGGAACGGTTCTTCCTGTCCGGCGTTGGCGATGCGCAATTTGTGACGGCCGCGGTGCCATGTGGCGAAACACAGAGTCATGAAGCGGCCTTCGATGCGGCGCTCGCCGAGAAATCCGTTGATGGCGCGGAGCATTTCGGCGGGGCGATGCTTCTGCGGGCCCAAGCTGCGCAGCGTGCCGATGGCCACGGCGCCGTAGAGTGCGGCGGCACTTCCCTTCCCGCTGACGTCGCCCATGGCGATGGCCAATTCCTGCGGGCCATAACGGAGAAAATCGTACAGGTCGCCGCTGAGTTCGCGTGACGAAACGACGCGAGCGGCGATCTCGAGGCCGAATTCAGGGCCGGGCAAACGCGGCAGCAAGGCGCCTTGGATGCGGCGGGCAGCGCTGAGGTCGCGCTCCATGCGGGCTTCGTCGCGGGCGAGCTGTTCGTAAAGGCGCGCGTTTTCGATGGAGACGGCGAGATGCGCGGCGAGGATCGAAAGAGCCTGCACGTGGTCCGGAGTGAAATAATTGAGCTGCGGACTTTCCAGATCCATCACGCCGATGACGCGATCTTTATTGAGCATGGGAACAGCCAGCTCGGAGCGAGTTTCGGGATTTATGAGCAGGTAGCGCGGGTCGAGAGTAACGTCTGGCACGACGACGGGGCGTTTCAGAGACGCTGCGGCGCCGACAATACCTTCGTGAGCGGGCACGGCAAATTTTTCCTGCACGCGCTGGCCGAACTTCACGGTGACGCGATGACGGAAGACGTTGTCAGCCTCGTCGTAGAGAAGAATGCTGAAAATCTGATAATTGATGAGGCGCTTGGTAAGCTCCGCGGCGCGACGGAGGACTTCTTCAACGGACAAGGTAGAGTTGGCTTCGCGGCCGACTTCATTGAGAAGCAAAAGAGTTTCGGCTTGATTGCGCTCGTGTTCGTAGAGCTTGGCGTTTTCAATGGCCGTGCCGATGCGCGAAGCGACCAGGGTGAGGATGTTCTGCTGAGAGGGCGTGAAATAATCGAGCTCGCTGCTTTCGATGTCCAGAACGCCGATCACGCGGCCGCGGACGATCAGCGGGACCGCGAGCTCCGAACGAACGGCATCGAGCGCATTGAGGTAACGCGGGTCCGCACGAACGTCGCCCACGCGAATCGCCTGACCCGTCGCGGCTGCAGCGCCGATGATGCCTTCGCCCATGGGGATGCGCCAATGTTCGACAACTTCCTTGCGGTGACCGATGGCAAAACGGAAATACATCTGGTCGGTGCCTTCTTCAGGGCAGGACGACCGCGAAGATTTCGTAGTCAATCAAGCGCTTGATTAACGCGGCAGCGCTGGGCAGAACCTCATCGAGGTTGAGCGATGCGTTGATCTCCTGGCTGAGCTCCGCTAGAACTTTGAGAGCGTCCGCCGGGACGTCGAGTTTGGATGTGGGTTTTGCCGCGTCCATTTGATTAACTTTGAAACTCCCCAACCCCCGTCGGGGAAATGTCTGCGTCTGCTCCGGGTTTCCTCATGATGCTGAAAACAGCGGGCGCAATCTCAATTCATTATAGCAGGCGGGTGTGAAGAGCTTGCCGCCGAGATGCGCCTGCTTTGAATTTTTCAATATTTGTCGCCGGTGGAGGCGCCGGGGGCCGCGGATGATTTTCCGGAGCGGAACTGCTCGATAATTTTTACGCCGGCACTGGCGCCGATGCGGGTGGCGCCGGCGTCAACCATTTTCAGCAGGTCCTCGAGGGTGCGCACGCCTCCGGCGGCTTTGACGCCGGTGCGGGGGCCGATTGTTTCGCGGATGAGCCGAACGTCCTCGGGGGTAGCGCCCGCTGTGCTGAAACCCGTGGAGGTTTTCACGAAGTCCGCGCCGGCATTTTTGGCGGCGAGCGAGGCCTGGATTTTTTCGTCGCGAGTGAGCAGGCAGGTTTCGATGATGACCTTGCAGGGCGCGCCACCGTGGTGGCTGGCTGCGACGACACCGTGAATATCTGACTGAACTACGTCCAGCAGGCCGGATTTCAGCGCGCCGACGTTGATGACCATGTCTATTTCCTGTGCCCCACGCTCGATGGATTTCTGAGTTTCGAAAACTTTTACTTCCGGCAGGGTGGCGCCGAGCGGAAATCCGGTCACGCTGCAAGCTTTTACGGCGCTGCCGCGAAGAATTTCGGCCGCGAGCGCGACGTTCCACGGATTCACGCAGACGGAGGCGAAATTATATTGCAGAGCCTCTTCGCAGACTTTACGGACTTCAGTTTGCGTCGCGTCCGGTTTGAGCAAGCGTGTGGTCGATCAGGCGGGCGATTTGGGATTCCGTGAGCGGCATGGTTAGTCCGTGGGAAGCGTGAGGATGCAGACGTCTTTCAGATTGCGATAACGTTCGGCGTAGTCGAGGCCGTAGCCGACGACGAAATCGTTGGGGATCTGGAAACCAATGTAATCAGCTTTGACTTGTTTGATGCGGCGCGAAGGCTTATCGAGCAGCGCGGCGATGCGCAGGGATTTGGGCTTGCGTTGCTCGAGCACGCGCAAGAGATAGGTCAGGGTGATGCCGGTGTCGAGGATGTCTTCTACGACGATTACGTTCAGACCCTCGATGCTGCTGTCGAGATCTTTCAGGAGGCGCACCTGGCCGGAACTTTGTTTGTTCTTGCCGTAACTGGAGACGGCGATGAAATCAATGGAGGTCTCGAGGTTAATTTCGCGGACCAGGTCGGAAAGAAAAATGCAGGCACCTTTGAGGACGCCGATGAGGTGGATGCGCTGACCTTGGAAATCTCTGGTGATCTGATGCGCCACTTCGCGGACGCGTTTTTGGATGGCGGCGCGGCGGATCAAGACCTTTAGTTTTTCTTTGCCGGCGACTACGGGCATTTTGGGAAGCGCTCCCTAAAAGAGCGGTTACTTTAGCGTAGGGAGGAGTTGTTGACAAGGAGAGTGCGCACGGATCCTTCGTCAGCGCGAAGATTTGTGGTAGCGGCGCGACAGCTGGCGCACTGAAGTGCGCCGCTACAAAGCCAAACCACAGCAACGGCTGCCCGGTTCGATGAAACTGAACCGGCCGCTACAAGTTCAAAGGCGACAGCAACCGCAACTCAGCCGGCGGGACGCCGGCGCTACGGCGACAAGGAACCTGCAGCTACTCAGCGGAGATAGCCCCAGGTGTGGAGGCGGTCGCTGTCCTCTACCCAGCGGTCGCCGATGTCTGTGCGGTAGTACATGTTAGGAATCAGGACGTTTTTGATACGGGAATAAACCTGCGACTGGGCTTGTTTCATGGTCTGGCCGAGGCCTACGACCACTAGAATCACTCCGGAGGTGCCGGCGACGAGCCACTGGCCGTTCACTTGTTTGACGTCTTCAATGTGCATTTCGTCGGTGGGGGGCTTTTTGAAAACGATGACGGCATTTTTGGAGAAGGAATCGAAGGTTTCATCATCGTCAAAAGGAAACGGCGGAACGACGATGCGGACGCCGATCTGGAAGCCGCTGCGCACTTTGAGTTTCGGATCGTTGCCGTTGGCGAGATCCCAGAAGAATTGGCCGATGGGCGTGATCATTCCGGCCTGTTGGATGCTGATGGTGGGATAGCCGAAGCGCGAAGTGAATTCCAGAGGGTAGATGCCATGATGGTTGACGATGCAATTCAGATCAATGTAGCCGATGTAGCCTTCTTCGGCGAGCTTGGTTTCCATTTTGAGCAGGGTCTGGTCGAAGAGGTGATTCGCTTCGCTCCAAAACATGGTGGTGCCCATTTCTCCCGTGGGCGGGCCGTTCTCACCGGGGAAAAGTTTCTTGTGCTCGAAATTGATGTTGATCGGGTAGACGAAAGATTTGCCGTTGAAGAATGCGCCGACGGCGACTTCGACCCCGGTGACGCGGCGCTGCAGCTGGAAGACTTTAATCTCGTCCGAGAGAGCTTTTTTGTAGGCCTCGAGCATGTGGATTACGTCCTGGCCGTCGTCCTCTTCGCCCACAAAAAGGCGGCGCTTGACGTTCTGCGCCTCGCCACTGGGTTTGATGACGTAGCGGCCGGGATTCTGCTCGACGTGGTCAATGGCGTCGTCGAAGGATGAAAATTCACCGTAGGGAATGATGCTGACGCCGGCGTTCTTGAGTTCTTCCTGGCCGAAGGAGCGGTCGTCTTCCAGGCGATCGGTGTAGGGCGTACCACCGATTACTTTCTTGCCGGCCGCGCGCAGGGCTTTGGCCTTTTCGCCCTGGCCGAGAGTGTCGTCAAAGATGAGGATGTCGGCCCAATCGGCGTCTTTCTCCCAGTCTTTTGACTTGGCGACAAAGCCGTCGGCGATGTCGCGCTCCTTTTTGTCCTGGATGAAATAGCGGACTTCGTGGCCTTCCTTGGAAACCTGCCAGGCGATGTCGCTGATGAGGCCGGTGAGCGAAACAAAAAGGAAATTTCTTTTTTCCATCCGAGATTTTCTCCTGGTCTGCTTGCAAGGCGCTTAGGAACGAGCGGTTACAGGCCTGAGCATACTATTAGAGGAGTGTTACGGGTGCGTGAATGGTGATTTATCGGCGCGTGGGTGACGGCAGCGGCGTCGGTGGTTCAGCGGATGAAACCGTGCCTTCGTGTAAATGGCGCACTCAAGTGCGCCGCTTCCGCTCGATTCGGCACCGCCGAATCTCAGTATGAAGTGCCCGTCGGGCGGCTCACGAAACCAACGACAACGGCTGCCCAGTGCAAGCCTAATCTTGTTGGGGCTTTGACCGATGATTCTTTATGGAGCCGTGCCATGTCCGCGTTTGCAGACCCTGAAATTTATCGAACTGTACTGGAGCAAATGCAGACTGGCGTTTATATGGTGGACTGCGAGCAGAGAATTCAATTCTGGAACCAAGGAGCGGAAAGTATTACCGGCTACTTCCGGCAGGACGTACTAGGACATTTTTGCCGTGATTTCTTTCCGCCGCAAAGGGATGGCGGCAAGGATGGGAGTTGCGAAGTAGGCGGCGCGCTGGCGAGCGTGATACGTGATGGAAGCTTCGCGATCGCCGAGGTGACGCTGCGCCACAAAAACGGACATCAAGTGCTAGTGCGCATCCGAGCGATTCCAATAAGGGACCGCAGCGGTGTGATCATTGGGGCAGCCGAATCCATTGACGCGGATCCATGGGCATTTGACGCCGACCGCCGCAACCGGAAATTGGCTGACTACGGATGCCTGGACGAAGCAACAGGAGTCCTGAGCAATAGCTATATCCAGACGCACCTGACAGAGAGTCTGAGGACGTTTGCTGCGCACGGCGTGCCGTTCAGCTTATTGTGCGTACAACTTGACACGCTCGGTAGTTTCCGGCGGGCGTATGGCACGGGAGCACTGAACGCGGCGCTGCGCGTGGTGGCCCAAACGGTGGAGGCAAATCTGCGGCCGACCGATTTTGTGGGGCACTCGGGCGGGACCAGCTTGCTCGCGATCCTGACGGAATGCAATCGGGCTGAACTATGCAGAGCCGCGGAGCGCGTGAGAAACGCAGTGAACAACACCAAGATTAAATGGTGGGGTGACGAACTTCCGGTGACGGCGGCGTTCGGCGGAACAACGGTACAGGGCGACGATGACGAGAAATCAATGGTCGTCCGGGCGGAGAAGACACTCGCCGACGGCGTGGCAGCGGGCGGAGATTGCGTGGCAATAAAGTAGAAGCAGCGGTCGAAGAGAGGCGCGGCCAGCGATGTTCATAATCATCGGAATCGTGGTGGTGTTCGGCGCGGTGGTGGGCGGGTTCCTGATGGAACACGGCAACCTGCGGGTATTGCTGCAGCCCGCGGAACTGGTTACCATCGGCGGCGCGGCCATCGGAACAGTGTTAGTCGCAAATCCCCTACACATTATGAAGAAAATTGCAGGCGGTCTGGCCGGCGCGTTCGGGGGATCGAAGTACAGCAAGCAAAAGTATCTCGACACGCTAAAAATGATGTTCGAGCTGTTCGGCCGTGCCCGGCGTGATGGGTTGATGGCACTGGAGACGGACAGCGACAACCCGGAGCAAAGCACGATTTTTTCCAAGTATCCGAAATTTTTGAAGGACCATCATGCGCTGGCGTTCGTATGCGATTCGATTCGGATGGCATCAAGCGGCGGAATCGAACCGTTCGACGCCGATCAGATGATCGAGAACGACATGGACGTGCATCACCACGAAGCCACCATGCCGATAGCGGCGTTGTCAACGGTGGCAGATTCTCTGCCGGGACTGGGAATCGTGGCGGCGGTGCTGGGCGTGGTGATCACGATGGGGTCACTGGGCGGCCCGCCGGAGGAAATCGGGAAAAAGGTTGCTGCCGCGCTGGTCGGCACGTTTTTAGGGATTTTGTTGTGTTACGGACTGGTGGGCCCGCTGGCCGCGAACATGGCCAAGGCAGTAGACGACGAACATGCTTACTACCAAGTGCTGCGCGTGATGATCGTAGCGTTCATGAAGGGCACGGCGCCGACTCTGGCGGTGGAAATCGGGCGCCGCGCGATTCCCGGGCATGTACGGCCTACGTTCCAGGAAGCGGAAGCGCATATCAAGGACAAGGGCGCAGCGCCGGCAGCCGTTGCGGCATAGATTCAAGGGAGATGCGTGAGCGATCATGACTGCAAAAGCTCCGATTATCGTAATCAAGAAAAAAGGAGGGCACGGCGGCCATCACGGCGGTGCGTGGAAGGTGGCTTATGCGGATTTCGTGACAGCCATGATGGCGCTGTTTATTGTTCTGTGGCTACTGAACAGCAGTAAACAGATACAAGAAGCTGTGGGAGGGTATTTCAAGGATCCTACCGGCACGTCCAAGCGAGTGGGGAGCGATATGGTGGGCGCGGGGGAAAACTTCGTGCTTAACAAAGACAACATGGCGCAACTGAAGGAGCAATTGCAGAAGGCCGTCCGGGAGGTCCCTAACTTCGACAAATTGAAAAATCATATTGATATGACGGTCACGAACGAGGGACTGCGCATCGAGCTGATGGAATCGGCAAAGGGAACTTTTTACGATATCGGCAGCGCCAACTTGAACAGCGATGGGCAGGATATAGTGATCGTGCTGGCGCAAGAATTGGGGAAGCTGCCCAATAAGCTGGCGATTGAAGGACACACGGACGCCACGCCGTATTCCAAGGGACGCAACTATAGTAACTGGGAGCTTTCGGCGGATCGCGCCAACGCGGCGCGCAGACTGATGCAGATGAACGGAATCGAGGAAAATCAGGTGACGCAAGTGCGGGGATTCGCCGACCAGCGGCTGCGCAAGCTGGATGCGCCCATGGATCCGTCAAACCGGCGGATTTCGTTGATCGTAGCAATATCTGGTGAAACCGCAGCCGGATGATGCGAGCGAAGCCGGTGCATCCGGAGCAACAGCAGAGGCGAAAGCTGGGGATGCGAAAAAACCTGTCGAGAGCTCCCCAGCCCCGCCTACTGCCCCGCCCCATTGAGCAGACTTCAAGACGTCAGCCCACTCATTTATCGCGCGCGCGATTTCAGGTAGCGTTAGGAATGGAGGCGCGCGGATGACTGAATCGAGATTGCCTGAACCTTGGTTGCGCGGAACGCTGACAGACGTCGCGGCGGTACCGAGAGCAGTGCTGCACGCGCTGGAGCTTGCCAAGGAAGACCTGCAGCGCTGGTGCGGCAGCTTGAGCGACGACGAATTGAATGCTCGGCCCGACGGTGTCGCTTCCGTGGCGTTTCATATCCGGCATATTGCACGGAGCATTGACCGGCTGCTGAGTTACGCAGAAGGAAAGCAGCTCGACGACGATCAGATTGCGGCGCTGAAGACCGAGCTTAACGCCGACGCAAGAAGCGGGGATTTATTCGCGGAACTGGAAGCGGCTCTGGAACGAAGCGCGATGCGCATACGGTAGGTTCGACGCGGAGCAGTTACAAGATGCCCGGGTTGTCGGCATGAAGCGACTGCCGACGACGGTTGGCGGACTGCTAGTACACGTTGCGGACCACACGCAGCGGCATGTGGGGCAGGCGATTACGACTGCGAAGATAGTTACGGCGAGACGCGACGGATGAGGCGGCGGGCTCGGCGGCAGGGTTCGCCTGGGAACTGCAAAACCGGCACTTCAGCGGCTGAAGCCGCACTGACTTTTCTAAGTTTATGTCACGGCTAACGCCACGACCTACGAAGATACTCAGGCGCTTCTGCTTCACAAAAAACGAGGGGGCGAGCTCGATGAGCTCGCCCCTTTTTTGTCTGCACTCCAATTTCGCGCGTAGCTTAGTCGGCTGAAGCTGCCTGGCGCAATTCCTTCTTGGGATGTGCGACGAGATGAAGCGGTGGTGCTTCCTGGAATTGCGCTGCTTCGGTGGAACCGGCGAGCGCGGTGGTGGAAGCTGTACCGCTGGTGATGGCCTGCTGCACTGCGTCGAAATAGCCGGTGCCCACGAATCGCTGGTGCTTCACGGCCTGGTAACCGAAAGCCTGCTCGCTGGAAAATTCTTTTTCCTGTAACCGGCAGTAGGCGGTCATGCCGTCCTGTTTGTAGTTGCGCGCCAGCTCAAACATAGAGAGATTCAGGGCGTGGAATCCTGCGAGCGTGATGAACTGGAACTTGTAACCCATGGTGCCTAGCTCGCGCTGGAATTTCGCGATGGTTGCGTCGTCGAGATTCTTGCGCCAGTTGAAGGAAGGCGAGCAATTGTAGGCCAGCATTTTGTTGGGATACTTGGCGTGAATCGCTTCGGCGAACTGGCGCGCTTCGCCGAGATGCGGCTTGGAGGTTTCGCACCACAGCAAGTCGGCATACGGCGCGTAGGCCAGGCCTCGGGCGATTGCGGAGCGCAGACCACCGCGGATTTTGAAGAATCCTTCGGGGGTACGTTCGCCGGTCAGGAATTCGCGGTCCCGCGGGTCAATGTCGCTGGTGATCAGGTGGGCGCTATCGGCATCGGTGCGTGCCATGATCAGCGTCGGAACCCCCATTACGTCAGCTGCCAGACGGGCGGCGACGAGTTTCTGAATCGCTTCGACCGTGGGGACGAGGACTTTTCCGCCGAGGTGCCCGCACTTCTTCGCTGAAGACAATTGATCTTCAAAGTGGACGCAGGCAGCGCCGGCCTCGATCATCGCCTTCATCAATTCGAACGCGTTCAGATTGCCGCCGAATCCGGCTTCGGCATCGGCTACGATCGGGGCAAACCAATGAATTCCGTTCTTACCTTCGGCGTGATGGATTTGATCTGCGCGCGCCAGTGCTTGGTTCAATTTGCGCACGACGCTGGGCACGCTATCCGCGGGATACAAGCTTTGATCCGGATACATTTGTCCGGCGTTGTTGGCATCGGCTGCGACTTGCCAGCCACTGAGATAAATTGCCTGCAAACCGGCGGCAACCTGCTGTACGGCTTGATTACCGGTGAGGGCCCCCAGCGCGGCCACGTAGAGATCATCCTGCAGCAATTGCCAAAGACGCTGGGCGCCCATGCGCGCGAGGGTGTGTTCGATGTGAACGGAGCCGCGCAGTTGTTCGACGTCTTTCTGGGAATAGGGGCGGGTAACGCCTTCCCAGCGAAGATCGGTCTTCCAGTGATGTTCAAGGTTGCGATGGTTGCCGTTGGCGGTCATTGGTTGAGACCTCGTTGATTAAGGAAAGCCGATTGGCTCTGAGCTTTCCTTCGCGATATCTGGACTGAGTGCCTAGGGGCCGGAGCAGCCAGGCTGGAGGTGAGCGGTTTGGTGAGGCGCTCGCGATCCGTGGAACTGCTGGCGACTGAGGCACAGTGTGGGGCAAGCAAGGCAATCAGTCAAACTGATTGTCCTTATCATCTTGATAGAATATGCTTATCGGGTAGTTTGCAACGGCGGTACCAAATTGCGTGGTACTGCCTCTGAGAATGCGGCTTTCGTGCTTATACTCCGGGGTGCTTCGGGCGGTTCCGCGCATCGGCGTGGAATGGTGCAGCGAGGTTTTTCATGGAAATTGATCAGATTGAGACGTTTTTGGCGGTGCTCACCTACGGGGGGTTCCATCGGGCGGCGGCGGCGCTGAATATCAGTCAACCGGCGGTGAGCGCACGCGTTCGCGCGCTGGAAGACGGCCTGGGCGTGAAGCTCTTCACTCGCTTGCGCGGGAATTTATCGGTCTCTCCGGCTGGAAAGGCGCTGCGTCCGCATGCCGAACAACTGTTGCGCGACGTGACACGCGCGCGGCAGGCAGTGCACGAACTGCAGCCTTCTGCGGGTGGTAGTTTGAGCATTGCGGCCGCGCTTTCGGTGTGCACGTATTTTCTTGCCGGATGTGATGAAGGATTATCAGGCGGCGAATCCGAAGGTGCTGGTGAATTTGCGCTCGGGCACTTCCGCTCAGGTGCTGAAGATGGTGCTGGACGGCGAAGCTGAAATCGGCGTGGCGCGCTCGCTGAATCATCCAGAAGTGGAGACGATGACGCTGCGCGACGATCCGCTGATTCTGGTGGGCCATCCCAAACACGCGGCGGCGCGGAAACGGCGAGTCCGCCTGGAGGAAGTGGAAGCGATGCCGCTGATTTTCTTCGATCGCGGCTCGAGCGATTGGACTCTGAGCCAGGGATTATTTCGCCGGGCAGGCCAGCTGCCGAACACGGTGCTGGAAGTGGAGACGATCGAAGCAGCCAAGCGCATGGTGGAACGAAAGCTGGGTCTGAGTTTTCTGCCGCTGATCGCGGTGACGCACGAACTGCGCAAAGGCAAACTGGTGGCGATCGAGATCGTGGATGAAGAACCGCTGCGGCGGAATCTGGACGTGATATATCCGCGTCACCGCGCGCTCACGCGGGACGCGCAGGCATTGCTGCAACTTCTGCAGACGGCTGCGAACGCCGAAAGCCGCGTGCCGCGGGCACGGAAGCGAAAACGTTGAAGGCTCGCTAGCTGCGAGGAATCGATTCGCGGGAGAAAATTCACCCAATAGGCTTGACGGTGTTGCGGCTGGCGTACCAGCAAGCGCGATAACCGGAATGAGGGAACAGTGAGTGGACGCAGGTTTCGACCTGGGGCTGGTCAGTGAAAATTTCCATTTTGCCGTCTTTGAGCGCGGTGCCGTAGTAAGAGGTGACGGTACCGAGGGCGTCGGCGCCGCCATTCTGGCCCATTTTGTGGTGCAGTAGGGCGTAGTCGGCTGCGTAGACGATCGCTAGCGCGCCGAGCGCGATGATGGCGATGAGTTTCGAAAGTTTGGCAAGGTCTTGCATCGGTGATGCCGCGCCACGATTGTATCCCGGAGTTGGCATGAATTCCCTGCTCTATCATCGGTTGGGTTCGGAGCGTCGGAACCTGTTGCCGCGTCGCAGCTGGCGCAGTGAAGTGCGTCGCTACCCTTCGACTCGGCGCCGCCGAATCTCAGGATGAATCGCCCGTCGGGCGATTCACGAACCCAACAGCAACGGCTGCCCGGTTCGATGAAGCTGAACCGGCCGCTACAAAGGCAGAGCTGAAACAGCCGGCGGGACGCCGGCGTTCCCGAGCTTTAGCGTGGGTGCTGCGTTGCGGGAGTGGTATGTGCCTTCGGCGTGGATGTCGAGGATGTGGTTGGGAATGCTACGCGCATGGCGGGATCACCGAAGAGTATCCATGTGCGGCGAACATCGGGGTCGGTGATGTTGAGCTTGGCCTTCAAAATGGAACGACCCAGCGGCTGCGAGGGATTGGCCGCCATGGTGCGGAGCAGCGCCTGGTCCATCGCGGCCTGCGGCGGTGCGGTGGTGAAGCCGGATGAGGCCCAGACGGCCACAGCGCCGCCATTCGGCGCAAACAGCAGAGCTGAGGAGAGGCTGGTGGCGTATACGTCATGGAAGAAGCCGTTCAGGCAATCCATGAGCAAGAAGACTGGCAGGCGCCCGCCATTACTGAATGTGGCGGCCGAATTGTTATCGAGCAAGTCTGAGAAGGACCACTGTTGCTCGGAACCGTGGCCGGTGTAGTTGACGAGCAGGGTTCCGCTGTTCACCGCGTCCAGGATCTGCTGAGAAACAACGCTGGTGGACTGGCCGTCGGCCAAAATCTTGGTGGTGACGAGCGAAGGCGGCAAGAGCGCGGCGGCCATGTCCGCTTCGCCGGAGAAATCTACGCCGACGTTCTGGTCCGCGATCACCAAGGCTTGCTGCGTCCAACTGCCCTGCGACATGCCGCGTTCGTAATTCACGATTTTGGAAATTACCAGGGATGCGTCCGCCGCGGTACGCGCGGGAATGCGTCCCGTGGGTATGGTCGCAAATCCCGTGCTCTGAAAATCGCTGAACCAATCGTCGGAGGCGGTCTTAAATGCAGCTGTTTCGATGATGCGCGTAGGAACGAAATCGAAATCACCGAGACCCAGATAATCGCGCGGATCGAAAGAGGCGTCGCCGAGAAGCAGGACGGACTGCGGCTTTTCGCGCCAGTGACTGGAGGCGAATTGCAGGTAGCTTTGCAACGCGAACGGGCTGCGTTCGCCGTAGTTGAAGGCGTCGAATAGCTGATCCACGGTGACCACCGCAACTTCGTGCTGCTGCGATTTGCGCAGGTTCACCAGCGGAGCGACGGTAGAGGCGAAATCCTGATGCGTGATGATGACGACGTCGGCGCCAGCGCGCTGCTGCTCGAGAAAACTCTCGGGATGGAAGGTAATCGCCGTGGGCGCGGATATCTGGTCGGACGCGAAGGCGATCAGCGTGTGCGGTGTGGAGCTGGACGACGCGCCGGGAATCGTGACGGAAATGCTCGAGCCGGTATTGTCAAACGTGACGGGACCAGCGAGCTGCGTGATATTCAGCGGATCGGAAATATCGTACACCTGAATCTGCGAATTCGAGAAACCGGTGATTTTCAAGTGCGCGCCCGCGGGAGCAGCGGCGCGGAGCCAATCGGAATCCGCGGCGTAGGTGTGCGGGAAAGAAAGTACGATGGATTGGACCAGGCTCGTATCGGTGTCACCATTGAGCGAGGTGAGCGTGACGGTGTTGGTGCCTTCGTGAAGAACGCCCTGCTCCACAGGGAAGGTGCTGGTGAAATTATCCTGGCCATTAAATTCCAGAACTCCGACGGACGAACCGTTCACAGCGGCGCTGACGCTGTGCGGCTGGCCCGCTGTGACACCCTGCAGAGTTATGGTGACCTGTGACGGAATGCTGGAAGCTGGATCGTAATGCGCGATCACGAGGTCCTGATCAACCGGTTCCGTATTGACGAGTGCACCGAAGAAGTTATCGGCATTGGCGCCGTTCAGCAATGCCGCGAAGTAGGTGGTGCGCTGCTCCAGGGTGACGGCGGAAGCGAAACTTTGCACGCTGGACGCGCCGGAACCGGCCGAAGTGGAGACGGGAATGCGCTTGCCCTGCTGCGAGCCGCGCACGAGCCAGTAGACGCGTGTGCCCGAGAAAGGCGTGTCAATTCCCGTGCCGTAAAAAGCGATGGCGCCATTGTTCGCGAGGTATCCGCCTTGCTGGCCGAGGATCGCCATGGGCTGTTCGACGCCTTCGGCGTAAAGCTGGAGCGAGCGCGCGTCCGAGCCGGGATCAAAACCCGCGGCGAGAAGTTGAGCGCGGGTGACCACGTACCAGCCTTCCGCGCTGACGGAAATCTTCGCTGCCGGGAGCGCATCGAGATAAGCGCTGGAGACTTCAGTACCGCCCGGGGGAGCCGAGGGAGGCACAGGCGCGCCTGGATGCCATCGCATCGGAGTCGCAAAGGGCAAGGATTTCGTCAGCTGATTCAGCAGCGTGGCCGGAGATGCGGGACCCGCGTCGAGAACCGTAGAATCGGCGCTTATCGGCCCATGCGTATTACGAACACCGTTGAGATCAACGTCTTCCAAAACATAGGACGAGCCCGGGCCACCCTGAGGATCGATCCACTGATATGTTCTCGCCGGGTGTTGGGGCTGCCCACCGCGCAGCAGCAGCGCTCCGCCGGCGATGAGCGAAGGATTGAGCTGGTGGCGGCCTTGCGCGTCCTCGCGATAAACATGGAAGCCGAGATTGCGAACTTCCTCACGCGTGCGCCACTCCAGCACGACTCCACCGCCCGCGCGCGTCTGCGCATGGAACGAAGACAGCTGCACTGCCGTAGGCGCCTGGATGGTTGAGATCGTTGAAGAAAAATTATTGGCGAGGTTCGGATCGCTAGTCGAGGCGCCCACCGTAGCGAGGTTAGGAACCAGCGACGCGGAACTAAACGTCACCGCAGTGGTGTTGATGGTGATGACGACCAGACCACCAACGCTCATCGAGCCCAGACTGCAGCTGACCGTGCCGGCACTCTGTGAACAGGTTCCTTGCGTCGTGGAGACGGACACAAATGATACCTGGCTGGGCAGAGGATCCGACACGTTGACATTCTGCGCGACTGCCGGACCGTTATTGGTCACGGTCAGCGTGTAAGTCAAGGTTGCGCCCTGATCCACAGGCTGCGGCGCGGCAGTTTTGACGATGGCCACATCCGCTTGAGTGGGAGAGCTGACGACCGTGGTGGAAGTCGCGGTGTTGTTCGCGGGATTCACATCGTTCGCCGTGGGAGCAACATTCGCGGTATTCGAAATGATGGTTCCTGATACCGTGCCCGCGATCACTTTGACGACCAACGGGAATTGCACGCTGGTGCCGGAAGTTACGGCAGCCAGAGAGCAAACGCCGGCGCTTCCAGGACAGCAAGAGATCGCGCCCGTGCCGCCCACCGCTGGAATCGTAGGGCAAGTCCAACCTGTGGGAATGCCAAGCGAGACAAAAGTGGTGTGCGTCGGGACCGCATCCGTAAACGTGACACCCGTTACTGACGCTGGACCACCGTTCGCAACGGTTTGAGCGAAGGTGATGTTGTTGCCGGGCGTCACGGGATTCGGCGTGGCCGAACTGGTTACACTTAAATCATATTGACCCGCGGAAGCTACCGTCACATTCACGGTGGAACTGTTGCTCCCAGGATTCGGATCCGGCGTTGAAGTCGAAGTGCTGGCAGTATTGGTGATCACAGTGCCCGAAGTGGCGCCAGCGGCGACAGTCACAATCAGAGTAAAGGTCGTGGAGCGCTCCGGAGGGCAGTGAGGCGATCGTGCAACTGACCGCAGCGCCGGGAGCCGGACAGATCCATACGGTGCCGGCCTGCGCCAAAGAAAAGAAAGTGGTGTTCGCTGGAATCGTGTCGGTCAGAGTGACGCTGGTGGCAGCGGCCGGACCATTATTTTTCACGACGATGGTGTAAGTGATTCTGTTGCCGGCCTGAACGGGATTCGGCGAGGCAGTCTTGGTGACGACGATGTTGGCGCTGGTTGCCGTGCCTACAAGAGTGAGTACGCTCGCGGTGTTATTCGCGAGATTGGGATCGTTGGTGCCGGATGAAACCGAGGCAGTGTCCAGGATTTGCGTGCCACTCACGGTACCGGGGATGACTTGAACAACTAGCGTGAACGTCCCAGTGGCAGCGTTGGCGACGTCTGGATCTGTGCAGCTGATGTTCCCCGCGCTGCCGACGGCGGGGGTAGTGCAAGACCAACCCGGAGCTACAACCAGTGATTGAAACGTAGTATTGCCCGGAACAGCTTCGGTAAACGTGGCGTTCACGGCGTCCTGCGGGCCGTTGTTGGTGACAACTTGGGTGTAGGTAATGTTGTTCCCAGGAACGACGACACTGGGCGTGCCTGCATTCGTAACCGCGAGATCCGCGCCCGCGCAATAGGCGCCCGATTGGGTTCCGGGCGTTTCGGTGATGGTGAGCCCCGACGAAACCACTCCCGGCTGACCGATTGAAGCACCATATGGATCGTTCGCAAGAGTGGACCAACCTGGAATACCGCCGCTGACGCTGGTGGTTCCGGGAAGGGACGAAGCGAAAATCACGCCACCGCCGCCACCGCCTCCGGGACCATGGCGATTTCCGGGGAAGGCTGCGGGTGCCTGTTCGGGCCAGGTGACGCCACCGTTGCCACCCACGGCGCTGGCCGTGAGCCCAGAAAGAGTTCCGCTATTCGCGAAGACAAAAATTGAGCCGCCTGCTCCGGCTCCGCCGCCTCCGTCATTTTCCACTTGAAGAGCGGTTAGGCCGTTGGCCGAGATGGTACCGGTGCCGGTGATCGAGCCAGCGTGAACGATTACGATGCCGCCGCCGCCGGTTCCGCTGCTGTAGATGCCGGTGCAGTTCGCGCCGCAATCGGCGTTTCCGGTATTGGTGGTGGGATCCCAGTAGGCTCCGTCGTTCGAAGTGCCGGCACCGCCCCCGCCACCCATAACGACCGCGCTTGTGGAAGCCGGGAAGGCCACACCACCAAAGCCTCCGACGATCCCAGCGCTATTCCAGCCGAAGCCTCCCGTGCCCCCGGTGCCGCCGTTGCCACCCGCGCCTCCGCCACTGTTCTGATTGTTCGCGGTCGGATTCGCGTCGGTTGAGCCACCGCCTGCGTTGCCCGGTGCACCGCGCGCGTAGCTGCCATTAGGCAGGCCCTCGAGCACCGCCTGGCCAGTGCTCAGCGGCGGTGGTGGCGGGAGTAATGGTGCTGAGCGCCGGAGCGATGTAATGAGGCGTTCCGGCGGTTCCTTCACCTTTTGATCCGTTGGTCGCGAGCGTGGAGGACGTGACGACGTCGGTGGAGAGCGTGCCCGCCGCGCCGCCGAGGATCCTTCCGCCACCGCCTCGGAAGCCGAGACCATCGAGGCTGACAGTTCCGCCGAGAGTGAGCTGCGAATCAACATCGAGCGCCAGCACACCACCGAGCGCTCCATTCCACGACAGCGCGGTGAGAGTGCTGCTAAAAGTGGCGGTAGTGTATTGGGGAACACGAATCACTTGATACGTCTGAATTCCCTGGGTAGCGGTGGCCGCGGCGCTGGTGTACGAATTCAGCAGCCCACCGTTGGCACCAGTTCCCGTAAATGTGAGCGTACCGCCGGTAACCGGGACCGCAACCGTCGCGGTGACAAACTCGAATTGCCCTGAACTCCCGAGGCTAGTAGAACCGGACGCTGGATCGCCAGGCACGCCGTCGCCGTACGAACTGGTGTTGGTGGAATTGATCTGCGCGCCCTGCATTTGAATTACGAGCAGTAAGTCGCCGACAGCGATGGG
Organism: uncultured Acidobacteriota bacterium; assembly: GCA_963742475.1. Lineage (GTDB taxonomy): Bacteria > Acidobacteriota > Terriglobia > Acidiferrales > UBA7541 > Palsa-295. The sequence continues at coordinate 664,869 of CAVULY010000004.1, forward strand.
AGTCTGGGCAGCCGGTGCCGCCGCGGCACCACCTAACGTTATGGAGGTCGAGCCAGCAGCCACTGTGCCGGCCGCTGGAGGATAGTACGCGTTGATAACTCCGCTAAGTGTTCCGCCGGCGCCGTCTTTTCCGGGCATGGCGCAAACCAGGGGCTGCGCGACGGTGAGGACCGTCACCGAATTGTTGGAGGCGACGGGATCGGTGCTGGTGGTGCTGACGACAGCCTGATTCGTCAAGCTGGTGGCGGTGCCGGGCGTGGTGCCACTGACCGTGATGGTGACGGGCGTCGGCGGGTACGCGATTGTTCCGAGATTGCAGGTGATGGTGCCCGCAGTGACTGCACCGCAACTTCCTTGCGAAGTGATCGCTGAGGCGCCGGTGAGCGTGGCGGGGAGCGTATCCACGACGGTTACTCCCGCAGCGGAAGAGAGGCCTAGGTTGGTCACTTGAATGGTGTAGGAAAGCGCGGAAGATACAAACACCGGCGTCGGCGCTGCCGTCATCGAAATTGCGAGGTCTGCGTTGCCGGTAATTTCAACCAGTACGGAAGTAGTTGTGGTGTTGTTGGATGAAACCGGATCGGTGGTCTGGGAAGTCACGTCGGCTGAGTTCACGATCGTGGTGCCGGCCGCGGTGCCGCCGTTGACCGTAACGACGAAAGTAAAGGTTCCGGACGTGGTGTTGCTGTTCAAGTTGGCGCTGGCCGAGCAAAGTACCTCTCCGGTTCCACCAGGTGCGGGTGCGGTACCGCAGGTCCATCCGGTGGGTGCCGAGATCGAAGAGAACGTAGTATTGGGCGGAGTCTGCTGATAGAGCACGGCGCCAGTCGCCGCGTTCGGGCCATTGTTCGTGACGGTTTCCGTATACGAAATCGGTGTGCCCGGAGCGACAGCCGGTGCGGAGGCAACCTGTGTCATCGAAAGATCAGCGCCCTGAACGGTGGTCGAAGCGGTGGCGGTATTATTTCCTGGGACCGGATCCGTTCCGGTTTCGCTGACGGTGATTGAATTCGTGATCGTGGACCCACCCGGAGCGCCCGGATTGACTGCTACTACGACCGTGAAACCTACCGCGGTCGAAGCCGGCATGGTGGCGTTAGCCGTGCAGACGATTGTTCCAGTTGCACCGACCGCCGGAGTGGTGCCGCAGGTCCAACCCGCGGGCGGAGTGGCCGACACGAAGGTTGTATTGGCCGGCGTAGTTTGCGTCAGCGTGGCTCCAACGGCTGCGACCGTGGTGCTATTGTTCGTTACCGTTTCGGTGTAGGTGATATTCGCGCCGGTGGCGACCGGATTGGGCGCTACGGTTTCCGAAGCTGCTAAATCGGGAGTTTGAACCGTGACGTTTGCGGAAGCAGTAGCAACCGCGGTGTTGGCGCCCTTGGCGTTGACGGTGTCAGTGATGACCGTGCCGTCCGCGGTGGCCGCGTTCACAGTGACGACAATCGTGAACGTGGTTGTGTCGCCGTTCGCATAATTGGCGCCGCTGGTGTTGTTGCAGGTGATCACACCGGCCGTGTTGGTACAGGTCCAGTTCTGGTTGCCGGAAGCTTTTACAGCTGAAACGAATGTGGTGTTGGGCGGAAGATTTTGCGTCGTGGCCAGCGGCTTGGTGACGGCGACGCCGCTGCCGTTATGTAATACTTGGGTATAAGTGATCGTCCCGCCAGGTGCGACGGTGGTGGGAGCTGCCGTGTCTGTGATGGTCAGAGCTTGAGCGGAAACAGGCGCGGCGTGCAGTAGAGTCGCGAGCAGAATAAATGCGCATGGGCCCAGTACGCCGCGAGATTTTTGCATTCTGCGCGTGCCGGCGTGCCAGAGCCGGTAGGCGTGTTTGCGAAATGCATGTAGCAACGCCGTCCCGGGCGTCTGGAGCGAAATCCTTTTGCCGTCGCGTTCGATGCAGACGGCTCTCCCGAGCACGAGTTCGGCTGGCGTGTCGTCCTGCTGGCCAGCATCGCCGCGCGTGACGATTCTTTTGGTCGCAGGATCTATGCGAATCACGCGATGGAGCAGAACGCCGTGCTGACCGAGAGTGAGCGCGATATCGCCGCGCCGGAGCTCGTGCGCATCCACCGGCTCGGCAATGATCGCGTCGCCGTTCAGCACGTTCGGCTGCATGCTCTGCCCGTGCGCGAGGAAGCGCACCTGCAGGCCGCGCTGCAGGACGTCCTCGCACAGCATCGCGAATTGCGACGTATCACGCCGCAATAATTTTGCCGAAGTCTTCACTGAGCAAGGCCTCCACAGCGCTGCGATCCGGAACAAACGAAAACTCAGAGCAAGGCACGCAAGCGGTTACCTTGCTGAAAAATTCTAAAATAAATTCGATGGCATCCATCGAGTGATGCGGCACGAAACTGCGCGCGAAGAGTTCCGCGGACGCTGTGGTGCGGCCGAGCGGCCTGATTTCGTTCTGCTCGCCGTGAGACAAGACAAAAATTCCATCCAGCGGGGCACGATCGGCCTCGGCTATTCCAGCGTCGCCGTGCCAAGGGGTTCCGTACATCCATATGCGGCCGTGTTCGCAGCGCAGGATGATGCGGTCGTCACTCAGCACGCGAGCGCCGTCGCGGCGAGACCACAAGCGCGACGAGGTGCTCTTGCCCGCGCCGGAGTGACCTGTGAGTAGCAGCCCTCGTCCGTCGGGAGCGATTACGCCGCAGCCATGGACTTCCACGCCTTCACCCATGGAAAGGCGATGAATCCACAGCAAGTTCGTCTAGACGGATATTCCAGCGGATTCAGCTGGCTGGCCGGGGCGAAATACTCGCGCGACAGCTCGATGCGGCCCGATCTGAAATCCGGCGCTACGATGGCCTGTTTGTATGGCAGCGCGCCGACGAAATCGGAGGTCAATCGAAAGCAGAAGCCTTCGGAATTGCGAAATAGTTTCCACAGACCACGCGAGTCGAAAACCAATTCTCCCGGAGCGGAATCGAAGGGACCGCCAAATGCCACGATGAACTCAAGATCGCAGGCCGTGTCCGGCACCAGAAAATCTGCGAGCTCCTTCGTCCGGCAGTAGCGCCGGACCGCCCGCAACTGATGTGGCGCCAAGCGAAATACCGCCGATGCTCGCCGCGATTCTTGCCGACGGGCTGGTGGCGCGCAGTTGTTGCGATGGCGTTAGTAAGTTCACAGTTCTCACGTCAGGACCCAAAGGACATGCAGCCGCCAAGGGCCATGCCGCATCCTGGTGCTGCCGGACCGGCGGAACCCGGCGTCTTGCAATGGCCTAGCACAGCTTCATCCGGGCGCAGGCTGACGCGGATGATCTTCGGAGCTTCGTACGGTTTCGCACCGTGCGCCGTATTTTGATCCTGGCTCTGAATTTGATCGGGCATGGGTGATTCGCTGCTCATGCATGAGCTCCACAGGATCCACATCCGCTGCCGCAGCCAGAGCTCTGTTGCAGGATTGGCAGCGTTGCGCTGGGAGGCATGGGCGTCCAAGCGCCGACGTCCACTTCTCCCTTGCGAATGCGCTCTGCCGATTGCAGCAACTTGGTGTGCGCGCTTCCGCCCTCACAACATTCGCAATCGCCGTGCGCGGGCACGTCCACTCCTAGGGCCATCGCGCGCAGGTGGGCCACTTCGCACAGGAATTCAACGGGAGATTCGGCGTCGCCCTTTTCGAGCTCTCCATTCGCCGCGCACATACTGCAGAGCGTCTTGATGCGGCAAGCGTCGCACTTGCTCTGGCGCGTTTTTTTCTTGCTGCGGACGCGGCCCAGGAAACCTTCCCAGCCCGCGATGAAACTGCCAGAGCGCCAGTCGTAACTTTCCTGGTGGGAAAGCACGCAAATGCTAATTTGGCCATAGGGATCAATGGCGCACGAAGACAATCCGCCGCCGCAGACGTACACATTGTCGGACTGGAAAGCGGCGGCCGGCATGGCCAGATCGCGCTCGATCAGTTTCAGATAGTCGGCGCGGCGTCGCGGCTCGTGCAAATCCAGCGCGACGGCATCTTCCGGAGTGAGGCGCACTTCCACCGGGCTTTGCGAGCAATCAATGCGCGGGTTCACCAGCGGATCGAATTTGAAATCAACGCCGAAGTCTTCTTCCGCCATGCGCTGCATTTCGTAGACTTCGTGGCGGTTGACCGTCGTGGGCACGGTCTTCAGCTTCAACGGAAGCTTGCGCTCGAGCAACAAGCGGATGCCGCGGATGCAGCGGTCGTAGGAGCCGGGAATTTGCGTCAGCGCGTCATAAGTTTCGCGGGTGGCGCCGTAAAGGGTGATCTCGATGGCAAAGGGACGGTATTCCGCCAGGAAATCCGCAACGCGTTCCGTGATCATGGTGCCGTTGGTGAAAAGGGTGATCAGGAAGCCCTTGGATTTGGCGTACGAATAGATGTCCAGAAAATCGGGGCGCGCAAAAATTTCGCCGCCGGTGAAAAGAATCCAGAAGCAGCCGGCATCGGCGAGCTGATCGAGCAGGCGGCGATATTCTTCGAGGGAGAGTTCGCGATTGCGGGCGGCGCGATCCGCCATGGGAAGATTGTTATAGCAGTGCCGGCACTCTAACGGACAACGGCGCGTGACTTCGATGGACACTTCCATCGGAACGCGCTTGCTGGACGTGCGTTGGTGCACACCCAAGCTGAATGCGGAGTAGGTTGTCTCGATCATTCCCAAGTGCCCAGCCGCCAAAGCCGGGATGATGCCTGCAGGTTATGCAGGCTCGACCAAACCCTCCTGAGTCAGGTCTCTTACAAAAGCTTCTGCGTCTGAAAGGGCTTGGGCCTGAGTAAGCCCATATTCTGATTGAAGATAGGAAGCTAACGCGGCGGCATCCAGACCGTTTTCGATCAGGGACCAGAGCTTCGTGCCGGATTCATTAAAGGTGTAGATGGAGTCGAGGTCAGCGGCGCCGCGGCGAATGGGAACTACAATCGCCTCTTCCGCAACGACGCGTGAAACCACGTTTGAACTTCGGCGCACACGTGACGCCGGCAATTCCCCCAAGACCGACATAAAGCCGCCTAAATCCTAGATTTGTAGTTGCTTTCCAGTTAACGGTACAACGCCTAGTGTTAACCTAATTGGCATGGGGGGTGCGCTCAACCTGAATTCCCGGGCCGTGTGCTAATAAGGTTAATGCTGTTGAGTCAACACATGGGCGAGCGGAACAATTTAGGACGCGAAAAAGCCTGGCGAAGGGAGTCGAAAAGGCGGGTCTGCGAGCAGGCAGCCGCAGCATTCGGGGCGCCAAGACCGTTTCAGACCTAAAACAGGAAATAACGCTGGGCGAGCGGCAGGACGCGCGCGGGCTCGCAGGTGATTAAAGCTCCGTCCACGCGCACTTCGTAGGTTTCGGGATCCACTTCGATGTTGGGGGTGGCGCTGTTGTGGATCATTTCCTTTTTGCCGATGCGGCGGCAGTTGCGCACGGGAGCGACCAGCTTGGTGAGGCACAGCTTTTGTGGAACACCGGCACTGAGCGCCGATTCGGACATGAACGTGATGCTAGTGGGGGCAATCGCCGCGCCGAAGCTGCCAAACATGGGACGATAAATCACGGGCTGTGGCGTAGGAATCGAAGCGTTTGGATCGCCCATGGCGCTCCAGGCGATGAATCCACCTTTCACAATCATCTCGGGCTTGACACCAAAGAACGCCGGCTTCCAAAGGCCCGGATCGGGGAGTTTTCCTGGCTCGGAGGAGCCAACCGGCGCAGCCATGCGTGAGTGATTGCTGGATTGCGCGGAGTTCCTGCTCCCAGGCGAGCCGTCCACCAGCACTGAAGCCCACTCCATGCGCCGGGAGCGTCAAGCTAATTCTGGCAGCGCGAAATAATTCAGCATGCCGATTCGGTGGCCTCGCGCATGCTCTCCAGCGGCAGCGCGCGGACCACTTCTGGAACCTCTGCTTCGTCGCGGGTGCTGGGGCGCGTGAGAAAGGGCGCCCAGGTATCAGCGATCGAACAGGGCAAGTGCACCGGCTCCAGACGCACCAGCGGCAGCTGGTGCGTGGATTGCAGCAGGCGCCGCGCGCGTTGACTGCCGGTGAGCCGAAAATGTTCCTGGAGGAGGAGTCGAAGCCATCCTTCCTCCTGCTCGCCGACTCCATCACCAATTTCGGCGGCGCGCACGAATTCATGATTGCAATTGTCGCCGGTGAGCGCGTCGCGAAGAATGTAAGTGAGGCCGCCGGTCATGCCCGAGCCGAGATTCATTCCCGCGGGACCGAGAATTACGGCGATGCCTGCGGTCATGTACTCGCAACCGTGGTGCCCGGCGCCTTCGATGATCGCGAGCGCGCCGCTATTGCGAACGGCAAAGCGCTCGCCGACGCGCCCGGCAATAAACAATTTTCCGCTGGTAGCGCCGTACAGCACCGTGTTGCCCGCCAGCACATCGCCGCGCTTCGAAGCTGCAGCACCTGCGGTGATGGCGATGGTCCCCCCGCTGAGGCCCTTGCCGACATAATCGTTGGCGTCGCCCACCAGTCGGAAACGAATGCCCGGAACCAGGAACGCGCCGAAGCTTTGTCCAGCCGAGCCGCGAAATTCGCAGCGAATACTCTTCCCCGCCAAGCCACCGAAATTTGTGCGGCGAAGAATGTGACCGCTCAGATGCGCACCAACGCTGCGGTCGGAATTCGATATCGAAAGTGAATGGTGAACGAAGGGGAAAGACGTCAACCCGTCCATGCCGCGCAGCAGCTTGCGTCGAATGTCTTTGGCAGTTTCAGGTAGATGGATCTCGAGCGGCAGATCCTGCGCGGATTGCGGTGCCGCTTTGGGCGCGGGACGCAGCAACGCGGGCAGCGAGCGAGACGCTGATTCGTTGCGAGGCTGCAATCTTTCGACGGAGCCGATCACTTCGCCCAGCGAGCGAATTCCCAGTGCGGCCATGCGTTCGCGTACTTCGCCGGCGACGCCGCGAAAATAGGCCATTACCATTTCCGGATTGCCGGTGAAACGGGCGCGCAATTCTTCGTCCTGTGTCGCAATGCCTACAGGGCAAGTGTTCAGGTGGCATTGCCGCGCCATCACGCAGCCGATGGCCAGCAGAGTGGCGGTGCCGAAACCAAATTCGTCTGCGCCGAGCAGCGCGGCGATGACTACGTCGCGGCCGAATTTGAATCCGCCATCCACGCGCAAGCGCACGCGTTCGCGGAAGCCTGAGCGAACCAGCGCGGAGTGCGCCGCACGCAAGCCGACTTCCCATGGCAGGCCGGTATTTTTAATGGATGTAAGCGGGGATGCGCCGGTGCCACCGTCGAAGCCAGCAATCGTGATCACATCGGCGCCTGCTTTAGCCACTCCCGCGGCGATGATTCCCACGCCCGCGCCGGAAACTAGCTTCACGCCAATTCTCGCTACGGGATTAACCGAACGCAGGTCATAAATCAGCTGCGCCAGATCCTCGATGCTGTAAATGTCATGATGTGGCGGCGGAGAAATGAGCGACATTCCCGGAACCGCGTGACGCAAACGCGCGATGTAGGAATTCACTTTGATCGCGGGAAGCTGGCCGCCTTCACCGGGCTTGGAGCCTTGTGCCATCTTGATTTCGAGCTCGTCGGCGCGCGCCAGATATTCGGCGGTCACTCCGAAACGCGCCGAAGCAACTTGCTTCACGCGATTGGCCGCTTCCGGCTCGAAGCGATAGACGCTGGGATCTTCGCCGCCTTCTCCCGTGTTGCTGCGCGCGCCCAAGCGGTTCATGGCGATGGCCAGAGTGCGATGTGCTTCGGGGCTCAGGGCGCCCAGAGACATGGCCTGCGCGCAGAAACGAGTGAGAATCGCGTTTTCGGGTTCGACGTCGTCAAGTGCGATCGGAGCAGCCGGCGCAAATTCGATTTGATCGCGGACGGAAACCGGCTCGCGGTTCTCCGCAAGCTCGGCATAGGCCGCGTACTTTTCCGGCGTCGGCGATTTCAGATAGCTGTGCATGCGCCGCACGAGTTCTGGAGAAGTGGAATGGCGCTCCCCGGCGTGGCGGAAACGATAGAGACCGGCATCTTGCAGCGGGGCATCGCCGGCCGCGAACGCCCGAAGGTGCGAATGGATGCTGGTCTCAAGGATGTCGTCGAGACTCCTGCCGCCGAGACTTGCGGAGGCGTCTTCGAAGAATTCCTCGCAGATTTCTTGGTCCAACCCGACGGTCTCAAACAGATGGCTATTGCGGTAGCTCGCCACAGTGGAAATGCCCATGCGCGCAAGGACTTTACGCAGCCCGGCTTCGACGGCGATCCGATAGCTCGTCGCGCCGCCGGGTTTCAGATTCTCCGACAGTTCCATCGCGAGATACGGGAATACGGCGCTGGCACCGACGGCGATCAGGAGCGCGATGTGGTGCGTTTCGATCACTTGCCCGGATTCAACGATCACCGGCACATCGTGAGCGCCCGCGCGCACCATTTCCTTCCAGGCAGCGGAGAGCGCGAGCAAAGCAGGAAGAGCAGCACGCTGCTCGTTGGCTTGGCGATCACTCAGTATGATCACCGCAGGTTTCGTGGCAACGACCGCGACAATATCGCGCCGAACGCGTTGCAACGCCGCGCGAGCTGCAGCCACGCCGCCGGCCACTTCAAAAGTGAAATCAACGCGCTGGATCGGTCGAGATAGCCGCGCTTGCAATGCTGCGAGATGACCGAGCTCGAGGACCGGCGAGCCGGCGACAGTGTTGGAATCCAAATAGACGTCGAGGGACATGACGTGAACTTCGCGCAACGGATCGATCGGCGGGTTGGTCACCTGCGCGAAACGCTGTTTGCAGTAATCCCACAGCGGCCGCTTGACGGAAGAAAGGAATGCAGGAGGCGCGTCATCGCCCATGCTCCAAACGGCTTCCTTCCCTTCCCGGCCGAGAGGCTGAAACAGGAGGCGGAATTGATCTTCTGTCCAACCCATGGCCGCGGCCAGTCTGCGCGGATCAATTTCGGAAGCGCACGGTACTGTCGGGACGCTTTGGAGGCGCGCCAGCCGGGCCTGCGGAATCACGGTCGCGGCTGCCGATGCGACTGGGTTCCGCCCCCAGCAATTCTGAAACTTCGTTGTTGCCGCGGAAAATCGCGCCGGCTAACGAGTCCACCAAGAAGATGTCGCCGGGCCCAAGGCGATTGCGTTCCGCGATTTTCTTACCGCGTAGATCTGCGATGCCGACTTCGGAGCCGACTACAAGCAATCCGTCTGAAGTGAGCGTGTAGCGCATGGGGCGAAGGCCGTTGCGATCGAGTTTCGCGCCGACCATGCGGCCGTCGCTGAACACCAAAGCGGCGGGACCATCCCACGGTTCCTGTTCGCGAGTTGCCTTCTGTAAAAAACGCCGGAGCTTCGGGCCCGTTTGCGGATCGCTCTCCCAGGCAGGCGGGACCATGCGCAACATCGCGGCGGCTACGCTGGAACCCTGCCGCAGACGAACTTCCAGGGCATTGTCGAAGTTAGCGGAGTCGCTGACGCGTTCTTCCAGGACGTGAAACCAATCCTGCACACCAAATTCCTGCCGCAGCGTGCCTTCGCGCGCGCGCGTCCAGCGGCAGTTGGCGCTGATCGTATTGATTTCGCCGTTGTGCGCGACAAACCGGAAAGGCTGCGCGAGTTGCCACGATGGACTGGTATTGGTGGAGTAACGCTGGTGAAAAATCGCGAATGGCGCGATGAAATCCGAACTAGCGAGATCCGAGTAGAAAGCGCCGAGCTGCAGCGGCGTGAGCAATCCTTTGTACACGAGCGACTGCGATGAGAGCGAGCAAAAGTAGATGCCGGGGATCGCGTCAGATTCAACGCGTTTGCGCATCAGGAAAAGCTGGCGCTCCAGATCGGCAGCGGAGTCTTCGATGACGAAAAAGCATTGCCGAATCAAGGGCAAGGTAGTGAGCGCGCAAGGGCCGAGCAGCGACGGATTAGTGGGTACCACGCGCCAGCCGAGACTGCGCAATCCCAGCTCTGCCGCGGAGGATTCGACAGCCGCACGAGCCTGCGCTTCCTGGCCCGGCGGAATAAACGCCATGCCCAGGCCGAACGATTCGGGCAGTTCAATATTTACGTCGCGGGCCCGCTTGCGAATGAAGTCCTTGGGAATCGGCGTCAGAATACCGGCGCCGTCGCCGCTCAGTCCGTCCGCGTCCACTCCGCCACGATGACAAAGCCGCTCCAGTGCGGTGAGCGCGCGCTCCACGACATCTCGTGAGCCGCTGCTGCCCAGTTGCGCGATAAAGCCAACTCCACAGGCGTCGTGGTCCACTTCCGGTTCGGAGCGCGAAGGCCGCATGATTGATAACTAACTCAAGTGGAGTCGAACAGTACAGCTCACAAAGTTGATGCATTCGATAGAAATTTCATGGCATCGGTCGCGCGGATATGTTCGATAGATATTTCTTATGGGTGGCAGAAAAGGCGGGAAATCCGGTTACTTTGATGATGTTGTGGCGGCGTTCCGCACCGGATGACGCGTCGGGCAGCGACTCAACAAAATGCAACGCGCACGTTTGGATACGTCAGAGATGCAGCTGAGTTCACTCGCGGCGCTCTACGAGGTTTAGCGTCCGTGCCAGTAAGTATCCCACCCCATGTAGCGCGTCGCTACTTCGTGGACGATCCCGGCGACGGTCGAAAGGTTCGCCGCGACGTGATGCTCAAAACCGTTCTCGCAAATGTAGCGCAGCAACTTCTGCATGTGCGGAATCTCCACGACTCCTGCGCCGCCGAAGGTTTCGAGAGGATCATCGGTAAATCTTCCTTCGCCCACGTAGCCGCGGATGACTCCGTTCACATCATCAGTGGAGAAGCGCGCGAAACTCATCGGTGAGGCCTTCACGTGGCCCACGCACGTTCCGAAAGTGTTATCTTTCCCCACCGTACCGGCGATGATTTGCTGGTAGTCCATGCGCACTTCATTGAAAAAATGCTTGGGCAGATTGCTGCAGTGGAAACACACGGCTTTGTCCGGATTCTCACCGTAATTGTTGTTCCAATCGAGCAGCGCGCTGGGAGTTTCCGAAGCGAGCGCCAGCGCGTACATGCTGAGCGTGCCGCAGATGTCCACTTCGCAAGCGCTGGGCAGGAGCTCGTTGCTCATCATGCTCATCACCGTGCAGGGGACGACGCCCAGATTTTCTTCGATGGAAGTCCAGCACTGCACAGCGCTGACGGTGACGTGCGTGGCTTTCATCCACTGGTCAATGACGGCGCCTAATTTTGCCATTTTCAGCAGAGCAGCGTCCGGCACACCGCTGGTGGTGACATATTTGTGAATGGCCTTCAGTTTGGCCCGGGCTGCGTCGTCCGAATCTTTCATGCGCTCGATGCGGCCAATCACTTCGGAAAGATCCAAGGTCTCGATGGAAATTCCAGCGGCCTCGAGCAATTTCTCACTGTAGCGGACGGTATTAAACGCCGCCGGACGCGCACCGATGCTACCGATTCGCAAATTCTGGAATCCCCGGTAAACGCGGCAAACGCCAGTGAACCATGCCAGGTCCTTCTTGAACTCCTCGGAGCTGGGACTGACGGTGTGAGAAGTGGTTAACGAATAGGGGATGCCGTACTGGCGAAGATTATTGCAGGCAGACATTTTCCCGCAAAAACTATCGCGGCGGTGCGCGATGGTCATTTTGGCGGGCGTGTCCGGCGTCGCTTGCACCAGCACCGGAACCTTCAGGCGCGAAAGACGCAACGTGTCGGCGATGGCGCGTTCGTCGCCGAAATTCGGCAGAGTGACGACCACGCCGTCAATGCGATCGCTATTGGCGCGGAAAAACTCCGCGCAGCGCATGGCCTCCTCGTAAGTTTCAATTGCGCCGTAATTGCTCTGCTTCACATCCAGAACCACCACATCCACGCCGGACTGCTGCAGCACCTGCACCATCTCTGCCCTGCCGAGTTCGGCAAGGTGGCCCGGGAAAAAACCGCGGTTTCCAACAATCAGCCCCAACGTGATTTTCGATTTTTCCATGGCTCCCTTCAATTCGCGACTAGCAAGAGCATCCAGTTCAATTTGTGTAACGAGCCACATTGCGGCGAACTAAGGATGTCGCCCGCCGGAAACTTCGCACCATGATTATTTCTTCACCGGCTGACCGTAATAGCTGGCGCTGCCGTGCTTGCGTAAAAAGTGTTTGTCATGAAGCCACGGTGAAATCGGCTCGACCGCGGGATTTATGTTGGTGCTGTAATACGCCATGCGCGCAACAGCTTCCAGGATCGCGGAATTGTGCGCGGCGGTGGCCGGGTCAGCGCCCCATGTGAACGGTCCATGACTTTTCACCAGGACGCCGGGAATGCTGGCTGGATTCACGTGCTGAAATAAGCGCACGATCGCGGCGCCGGTATTTTTCTCATACTCTGTTTCGGTTTCGTCCGGCGTGAGGTCTGCGGTGACCGGAACCGCGCCATGAAATGTGTCCGCGTGTGTAGTACCTAGGCAGGGAATCGGCCGACCAGCCTGCGCCCATGACACGGCGAACTCCGAATGGGTATGCGCGACGCCGCCGGCGTTGGCGAATGCGCGGTAGATGGCGATGTGCGTGGGAAGATCAGACGACGGACGAAGATCACCTTCCACGACTTTGCCATCCAGGTCGGAGATGACCATGTGTTCGGGCTTCAACTCGTCGTAAGGAACGCCACTCGGCTTGATCACGACCAGACCATCGTCGCGCGAAATTCCACTGGCATTTCCGAAGGTGTAGAGCACCAAGCCCCGGCGAACCAGTTCCAGGTTCGCTTGCAGGACTTGCTCTCTCAAGCGCTTCAATTTCATTAAGGAGGCCCTCGCAGCGACGACGGTCAAAAACCGAGAAAACGCTTACTTGCCAATAAATACTACACTATCTTAGCATGCGCCGGTCAATCTCCCGCTTTCCAGGGTGTCCATTTCCACAGCGGTCAAGTACACATCGCTCATGCAATTTTCGCCTGAATTAACGTCACCGAGGCCGGCGGAAACGTGTGCCGCAAGTTTGAGCCGGTGACCGCCAAATCCTCGGATCGCGGGCGGACTGCATCCGGGTTTTCAAACGTATTGTGCGCATGAATGTCGGCGTCGGTAAGCACCGTCACCGTGCCGGACTTTATCTCCGACGCGCGAAGCACGATTTCGGTTTCGCGCGGCTGATGTACGTCCGGATTGACGACAGTGATCGTCAAGTCCTTGTCTTTGACGGAAACCGAACCCTGCAATCCCCAGAATGATGCGCGCTTGTCGTCGCGGGTGTAGTTGACAGAAGGGCTCGAGAAAACCGCGCGGACCGCTTGCGCTCCCTGATGTGCCGAGTACATCTGAAAAACGTGATACACCGGCGTTACAGCGAAATGATCGCCGTGCGCCAAAAACAAACAGTTCAGGCAGTTGATCAGCTGCGCGCATGCGGCCATCGTGACCTTCTCCGGATTGCGATTGAAGATGTCCAGAGTCGCGCCGCTCATCACCGCGTCGCGAAGCGTGATCATCTGTCCAAGAATGTCGGTCGGCGAGACTTCGGTGCCGGGCTTGTACCATGGCCCCCATTCATCCACAACGAGCTTGATGCGGTGTTGCGGATCGAATTCCTCCATGATTTGCCAGTGGCCGTTGATCAGCGATTCCATGCGATCGCCTTCACGCAGCAGTTCGTACCAATCCACAGCATCGAAATTAACGGCGTCGCCTTTGCCCTGGACCCAGTCTTGCGTTTTGCCGCGACTGAGATTCCAGGAATAGTAATGCAACGACAATCCCCACACGGATCGCAATTGCCGCGGGCCCTTTTCGAGCAACCCTTGCAGGAAGCCGCGCGTCCAGCTCCAGTCATCTGAGTTGGGACCGGAGGCAATCAGCGAGACGTCCTGCATTCCATAGCGCGGAACCCACGCGGCGAAGCGCCTGAATTCCTGCGCGTATTCGGTGGGAGTGAAATCCCCGCCGCATCCCCAGGATTCATTGCCGACGCCCCAGTATCGCACCGCGAAGGGATCGCGATCACCGCCGGCGGCGCGCAGATCGGCGAGCGTGGTGCTTCCCGCGGGAGAATTGCAGTATTCGATCCAGCGATAGAAATCCTCGACGGGCAAGCTGCGCAAATTTGCGGCCAGGTAGGGTTCGCTGCCGGCCAGTTTGCAAAAATGGACGAACTCGTTGGTGCCGAACAGATTGGGATCGTATTTCTGCGGGATATTTCCCTGGTCACGGACCAGAGGCTCGCCCGCCCAAAAATTTGTGCGGCGAGGCCGCTGTGCCGCTGGTCCCACGCCATCTTTCCAGTCGTAGCCGTCGGCAAAACATCCGCCGGGCCAGCGAATCACCGGCGATTTTATCTTGCGCAAAGCGTCCACGAGACTTTTGCGGATGCCCTGGACATTGGCAACTTTGGAATTTTCACCGACCCATATGCCGTCGTACACCACTCCACCTAGATTTTCCGTGAAATGGCCGTAGATATTCGGAGAGATGGTGCCGAGAGGTTCGTCCAGCAGAATCTCGATGCGGGCATCGGCGGTGGCCGCGAAACTAAATTGGCGAGCAAGCAATGCGGAGCTAACACCTAATGCTGTGTTGCGGATGAATCGGCGCCGTCCGATGGTCATATATCCCCTTTGTGGCTTCACCGTTGCTGCTTCGGTTCCTGTCTGGACTGGCGGGTAGCCAGCCGAGCGCCCGGCATACCAAATTTCCGGGACAGCATATCTAGCATTGAGAAAACGCTTACTGCAACTAAAATGTCCAGGGTTGCTACCAGCAAGCAGCGAAGGCACCGCCGCAATGCCACATATGGGGACGCGTCGCCGATCGAGAGGTCGCGAATGACTGGCCGAGGGGAAATGTCGATGCACGTTGCCAAACGCGCAGCCTGGGGTGGAATCAGGCTGGCGGCCGCCCTCTCCCTCATTGTTCTGTGCGTGCCGCTCACCGCGATAAATCGAAACGAATTCCTTCGACTAAGCCGGCCGCCGATGGGCTGGAACAGTTGGGATTCGTACGGCACGGCGGTACGCGAAGAACAGGTGCAGGCGAACGCAGACGTGATGGCGCGAAAGCTTTTGCGCTTCGGTTGGCAGTACATCGTCGTTGATATTCAGTGGTATGAGCCAAATGCCGGAGGACATGATTATCGTGCGGGTGCGCCGCTGACCATGGACGCGTATGGGAGGTTGCTGCCAGCGACGAATCGCTTCCCTTCTGCGGAAGGCGGGGCCGGATTTAAAAATTTGGCGGACTTTGTTCACGCTAAAGGCTTGAAGTTTGGCATTCACATCATGCGCGGCATTCCCCGGCAAGCGGTAGAGCAGAATCTGCCGATCCTGGATACGAGCTATCGTGCCAGCGAGATTGCCGACCGCAGGAATGTGTGCGCGTGGAATCAGGATATGTATGGCGTGGACATGTCCAAGCCTGGGGCGCAAGCGTACTACGATTCGATCGTTGCACTGTACGCTTCGTGGGGAGTGGATTTCATCAAGGCGGACGACATGAGCCGACCTTACGCGTTGCGCGCGCCGGAAGTGCACGCGCTGAGCAGCGCGATCCGAAAGAATGGGGCGACGATTGTCGTGAGTTTGTCGCCCGGACCCGCGCCCATCTCCGCAGCCGTGGATCTGCGCGCCAACGCGCAGATGTGGCGCATCTCCGATGATTTCTGGGACGATTGGACACTGCTCAAAAAGCAATTCGACTACACGCGCGATTGGGCGCCTTACATCGGAAAAGACGATACCTGGCCCGATGCCGACATGCTGCCGCTGGGGAAGCTGCGTATCACGGACAAGAATGGCGCTCCGCAGACGACAAGATTCACACAGGACGAGCAGCAGACGGTGATGACGCTGTGGTCCATGTTCCGCTCGCCGTTGATTTTCGGCGGAGACTTACCGTCGGTTGATTCTGCGACACTGGCTCTGCTTACGAATCGCGAAGTGCTCGAGATTGATCAGAACAGCAGCGGCAACCGGCAAGTTCTGGAGCGCGGCAATTTGCGCGTGTGGCTCGCGAATGTACCGGGAGGTGCCGGACAAATATGTGGCTGCCTTCAATGCAGGCGACACGGCCGAGCAGAATCACTTGAGTTGGATGGAGCTAGGCGTACGAATTACGAATCCGGCGGCGCGCGACTTGTGGCAGCACAAGGATCTCGGCCGGCAAAAGGACTTTGACGTCACGCTCCGCCCGCACGCGTCGGTGCTCTATCGTTTGTCCCCGTAAATCAAACTCTTACTACGAGATCGTTTTTAATTTGCGGTAGCGACGGATCAAGCTGTTTGTGGAGCTGTCGTGCGCGAGTTTGGACTCGGTGGCGTTTTCGATTTCCGGAATGATGCGCTGCGCCAAAACCTTGCCGAGTTCGACGCCCCACTGGTCGAACGAATCAATGTGCCAAATGGTGCCTTGCGTGAAGACGCTGTGCTCGTAAAGGGCCACCAGCTTGCCGAGCGCTTCGGGTGTGAGCTTGTCCATCAGTATCGTGTTAGACGGGCGGTTGCCCTCAAAGACGCGATGAGGGACCAGCCAGTCGGGCGTGCCTTCTTTTTTCACCTGCTCCGGTGTTTTGCCGAACGCCAACGCTTCGGCCTGGGCGAAAACGTTCGCGAGCAACATATCGTGGTGACGGCCCACCGGATTTAGCGACTGCGCGAATGCGATAAAATCGCAGGGAATCAGTTCGGTTCCCTGATGAATCAGCTGGTAGAAGGAATGCTGGCCGTTGGTTCCGGGCTCGCCCCAGTAGATCGCTCCGGTCTGGTAATTGACGTGAGTACCGTCGAGCGTGACGTGCTTTCCGTTGCTCTCCATGGTCAATTGCTGCAGATAAGCTGGGAAACGTTTCAGATACTGCTCATAGGGAAAAACGCCGGAAGTCTGAGCGCCAAAAAAGTCGCCATACCAGATGGACAGCAGGCCCATCAGGACGGGCAGATTCTGTTTGAATGGAGCGGTGCGGAAATGCTCGTCCATCTGATGGAAGCCGCTCAACATGGATTGGAAGTTGTCGGGGCCGATCGCCAGCATCGTCGAGAGGCCAATCGCCGAATCCATGGAGTAGCGTCCGCCAACCCAATCCCAGAATTCGAACATGTTGGCGGTATCAATGCCGAACTTGGTGACCTCGGCGGCGTTGGTGGAAACGGCGACGAAATGCTTGGCGATGGATTTCTCATCGCCGCCCAAACCTTTGAGCGTCCAGTCGCGGGCGGTGTGGGCGTTGGTCATCGTTTCGAGCGTGGTGAAAGTTTTCGAAGAAACGATCCAGAGGGTTTCCGCTGGGTCTATATCACGGACGGCTTCGGCAAAATCGGTGCCGTCAACATTTGAAACGAATCGAAACGTAATCGCGCGATCACTGTAATGCTTCAGGGCCTCGTAGGCCATGACCGGACCGAGATCCGAACCCCCGATGCCGATATTGATGACGTTGCGAATGCGCTTGCCGGTGTGACCTTTCCAAGTCCCAATGCGAACGCGGTCGCAGAATCTGGACATCTTCTCAAGCACTTCGTGAACGCCGGGCACTACGTTCTCGCCGTCAACGAGGATGGATGAACCCTTGGGAGCGCGCAGTGCGACGTGCAGGACCGCGCGCTTTTCGGTGATATTTATTTTTTCACCGCTGAACATCGCGTCGATCCGCTCGCGCAGGCGCGATTCATCGGCCAGCTGGAGGAGCAACTTGATGGTCTGGTCGGTGATGCGGTTCTTGGAGTAATCGAGGAAGAGGCCAGCAGCTTCGAGCGTCAGGCGTTCGCCGCGTTTGGAGTCATCCGCGAAGAGCTTCCGCAGATGTATTTTGGCTATCTTCTTATAGTGAATGCCTAGAGCCTTCCAAGCCTTGCGCTTCGTAAGAGGCGTGATGACTTTACTCTTTGCAGCCGACTTCTTCCGTGCCGCCATGTAGGTACTCCTTACGGTGCTTTATAACGACGGGGGAAATTTTAGCGGAGTCGAGGCTATCTTGCACAGATTTCGCGTGATTAGAACTGGTGGGCCCAGTTTCCGCTGGCTCATATGGAGAACGTGCTTGACCGCAATGCGGTGAGTGCCCCACAAGTAGCTTACGAACTGTATTTCAGTTGAATGAAGTCAGACTCATTGCGACTCTGCTGTGAGCGCGCCGGTTGCGGGGTCGATGCGGAAGCGAGAAACAGCTGCGTCTTCAAAATGTGCAACGGAAAGACCTGCGCCATCGGGATCTACCTCAACGCTCCAGGGCTTTGCGCCCGTGGGAAACGGCGAAGAGACCACCGATTCGAGCTCCCCGGTCTTCCAGTTCACAACGAACGCGGAAATAGTAGCGGAAGTTTGATTCAGCACGTACAGATAGTTGGCGGAAGGATCGATTGCCAGCCAACCGGGGCCGCGTTCCGGAAGAACGGATATCTCAGCGGAGGCTCCGCTGTCGCCGTCGTGCGAAATCAGCAGTGAATCGGACAAGCCGTTCGCGGCAAAAGTCATGCGCTGCCCCGTGCGCAGATTAGTTACATGCAGAACGCGCGAATCGCCTTGCACGGTGCTGGCGACATTTGCGGGAACAGTCACAGTCAAGAGCGTCTTGGTATTGTTACCATGGTAGCTGGCCAAAATATTCGCGGTTCCGGCGGAAATGCCCGTGGCCAATCCGACAGTGTTGACGGTGGCCACAGCCTTATTATCCGACGAATAGGTGGAATCGTTCGTCGTTTCGTTGGCGGTCTGTCCGCCTACATAGGTAGCGGTAAGAACGAACTGCTGGGTCGAGTTAATCGCGATCGTGGGATTCGCGGGAGTGAGTTTGACCCCGGTAATGAACAGGTTTTTCACGGAAGAGCTGAGGCACGCGCACAGCCCGAGCGTCGACAACACAGCAATAACTTGAACCAGCCGCTTGAGCTTGAACAATGAATGGACTCCGATTTCGCCCGTGCGAAGACCTTAAACCGGGTTTTCGATTCGATGACCCGGCCGACGGTAAAGTAATGCCTGCTCGGCTGCACCGTTGGTGAGGAGAGCGTGGAAGGATGCTACCACAGCTGGATTGGCGCGGCATTCTAGTAAGCTGATTGATTTCCAGGACAATCACCGGCTCTGGCGGGATTAATCAGCGCGGTGTCCACTGTGGATGGCTGGTGAACAATCCATTTACGAAGCCGATTTGGTAAACAAGAAAAAGACCGAACGCCACGCTGATTAGACCCGAGGCTATTCGCAAGCCTCGATTGAGCCGCGAGAATCTTTGGTCCGCGTAGGCAAAAGGCAGAACCATCGCGCCGGTAATGAGCATCATTCCTGCAATGGTGCCAACGCCAAACACGAGGAGATACGCGACTGCCCACTTTGGATTCTGAATCGTAGTCAACACCAGCAGCGCGACCGCGGCCGAGCCGGCGAGGCCGTGGACAAGTCCTACAATAAGAGGCCGCACGACTTGATAGAGACCGAGCCGGCCGAAACGGCGGTCGAACCAGCCAAGCGGCGTTTGCTCCGACGCGTGCGGGTGTGCCTCTGGTGCGTGTTGGTGAGAATGGGTATGAATGTAATCGCCGTGGGCGTGCGGGTGAGAATGAGCTGCGGCGGATATTTCGACGCCTTGAGAAAATGTGTTGGTAATCCACTGTAGCATGCCGGTGAGATTCAGGACCCCGAGGAGAATCAGCATCAACCCAACGGAGAATTCCATGGAGAGCCCGACGCGAGTGGGAATCACCCAGCCGAAAAGAATAATTCCGCTTCCGACCAACAGGATGGTGAGGGTATGACCGACGCCCCAAAATGCGCCGATCAGCGCGGCATGGCTAATCTTGCGGTAGCGCGAAACGATGGTGGTAACGGCGATAACGTGGTCGGGATCGGTAGCGTGCCTCATTCCGAGGAAGAAACCGAGGGCGACAATGGAAAAAAGGCCGATCATTTTTGTGTGGGACGCCGGCGTTGAGCTCTTCCTCTAGCTAGCGGCCGGGCGCCGCGAACGCTCCGATATTTTCCGAGGCGGCAACGACGCGAGCGAGGTTGCGCCGCGTTTGCAGCAGGTCTAGAAACTGCTCCATGCCTCCGTCGGATTTCGCGGCAGCGTCGAGGACCGTCATTCCCGGCCGCACCGCCTGTATGCTGCAATTTGCCGCAGCAGCATTAAATTCGACTGCGGCGGCTAAGTCAATCTTGGTGATTACGGCTACGTCCGCGCTGTTGAATATGGTGGGATGCTTTGCGGGTTCGTCCTTCCCGTACGTCACTGTCATCCGAACGAGCAAAGCTCCTCGCCGAGATCGGAACTGCTTCTTCGAGGCGCTTGCGATCTGTACTAGATTTCTATTGCGAGGATTTGCGCTGAAAGACGAATTGCAAGGTCGAGGTTTTCTTGGGTCGCGGCCCGACCGGGAACCTGGAAAATTGGCCTACAGAATCCCGAGCCTTCGCGGCGTAAAACACGACGAGGTTGTTCTCACCGCGACCGCAACAAACACGACGTGTGGGCTCCGGCTATCGCCCGGAGTCACGCGTTCGCAAACCTCAGAATTTCGTCACGACTTCGCGAGCATACCGCGCACCACGCGGTAAATGAAGAGCAATAGAATCGCGCCGGCAATCGACATAATGAAACCCGCTGTTTGACCCGGCTGGTACCATCCGAGAAGCTGACCCAAATACGTCGCGAGGATAGAGCCCGCGATTCCCAGGGCGATTGTTATCCAGATGCCGCCCGGATCTTTCCCCGGCATCAGCAGCTTCGCAAAAGCACCTACGATCAATCCGATGATCGCTTCCCAGAGAATGCTAAACATTGGCGATCTCCATTTCGCTCGCTGATGCAGCGTCCGTTTGTCCGGACGTTCTGCAATAATCGGCGTCGCAATAGTCAACTCTGATTAAAAACACTCAGGCGTCTACAGCCCGAACACTTCATCCATGAATGGTCATGGAATTCTCAGTACGTTGCCCTCTTTGACGGTGGAAGTCTGCTCTTGTCCCTGGTATCGATATATGACAGTCAGGACTTTGTCGGCGCCACGGGCGGGGTCGCCACCCATGTTGCTGTTGTTCACTTGCACGACGAGCGTCTCGTTCTGCACCATGCCTCGCAGCAATTGAGTCACGTCATTGGTCTGATTGTTCAAGCCGTAGTATGCGCGCATGATTTGGAGATTGCCGTTGCCCCCGCCGGGATAGCCAGGGTTCGGCGGAGGGTATCCTGGATTTCCGGGATAACTAGGTCCGCCGCCATAGTTGTAGAACTGGCTGGCGTCAATGCTTTGACCCTCGTTGTAGCTAAGCTGTTGAACCTGCCCACGCGCGTCGCGAGCAGAGATGCGTAGTACTTTATCGGCGCCGACGGCGGGATCGCCGCCCATGTTCGCGTTGTTCACCTTTACCATTCCGTTTCCAGAGAGCAGCGCGCGCACGCGGGCGGTGACGTCTACGCGCCGGTTTCCTGCGCCCCAGTCTGCCCACATCACTTGTAGTCCAGGCCCGTTGCCGTTGCCGATGCCTCCGCCATAGTTGTAAAACTGGCTGGCATCAACCGAAGATCCTTCCTTGAAGGTGAATTGTTGCGACTGTCCTCGGGAATTCCGCGCGTGGATCCGCAAAATTTTATCGGCACCGACTGCGGGGTCGCCGCCCATGTTCGCGTTGTTCACTTTCACCATGCCGTCTCCGGATAGCAGCACGCGAACCTGGTAAGTGACGTCCATCCAGCGGCTGCCCGCGCCCCAGTCCGCTTTCATCACCTGCCAGCCGGGCCCGGGCAGCACGGTGTTTTGTCCCTGCGCTGACGCGGACGCTGAAAACAATAGGGCTGCAGCGAGGATCCAAAAAATGTGTAACTGCATTCCGCGAACTTCTCATCGAACCTTCCTTCTTGTGCAGATCGAGGGATCGGCCACGCCAGAAAAAGCTTCAAATTTCAAAAATCGGAATGCAGATTCGAACGACCTCCCGGTCGAGACTAGCCCGGGCAAACAGCACAAGCGGGCTCCGCCGCACCGGTACCTCTGAGAGCCGGAGGATGGACACGACGACCGGCCCAGCCAGCACAGTCGTCATGTCCATCCTTTTCGCGTCGCAAACCGGCACCGTCAAACTGACACCGCGTCAGATCGGGGAGGTATCAATAAAAATACTGGCGCTGTGTCAGTCAGGCCGCTCTTCTCCGGGCGAAGCTCATCCAAATTTCCGTGTGCTCGCCTCGGAAACTGGTTGTGATTTCTGATTAAGGTATCCCTCGGCGAGACCCACAACATCGTCACGCGAAGGGCTCGATTTGTCGCAGTGCGCGCTTACGCTTGCCGCTGGCGTTCGGCAACCTTAGCCAGCGCCACAGTCATAGCGGCTCCGCCCAGCGTCTTAATCAAAGTGGTGTGCTGAGCGTAGAAGCTGCTGACAGACTCGACGACCGAAGGATTCGAATTCTGTGCGTGAGTCGCGAGCTGCAGAACGGCTTCTGGCGAAAGCTTCTGGGCCTGTTCGGGAGTCAGCTGCGTACTGCCCGCCCCGACCAGCCCGGCTAGTCCCACGCTCGATAGGACCTGCGTCAGCGTGGCGGGATTTACGGAAGATAGCAACTGATTGACCATCCCCGCTTTTTGCTCGCCACTGGAGTTGTTAAACAACGTTGAAAGCATTTGTCCGAAGGCCGGCGTTTTGTCCGAATTGAACATGGCGGTAAGGCCTTCAGTGATGGCACTGGCGGGAGCGGCTTGCGTCACCTGATCGAAGTGCGCGTGCACGTCAGGAGCAGGGGCCGCCGCGGCTCCGCCAGAGGTGTACTGCTTCAATAGATTTCCCAACTGATCGGTCCAAGTCATTTGTTGCCTCCTCAATCGAAAATGAAAAGTCTTTTTCTTAAACCAATGCCACGAGCCGAGGTGACCGCGAGAACTAAGGGATCAGGAGATCCATGCCCGCTTTAACTTTGTCCGGGTCGGTAAGTTTGTCTTTGTTGGCTTCGAAGATCTTCATGTACTTGTTTGCGTCACCGTAGAACTGCTTGCTGATTTTCGAAAGGTTGTCGCCAGGTTGTACGGTGTAGGTTCGCGCCGCGGGCGTGGAGGACGCACCCGCCGCAGCTGCCGCTGCAGCCGCCGCCGGCGCCTGGATGTCCGCAATGAGGTCAGAGAAGGAAGGGTCAACCAACTTGATCTGGTCCCACACGCGGTTCTTCAAATCTGCGGAAGGCGCGGAGGCCCGAATCAGAAGCTTGTCACCCTCCATATTCAGGTTTTGCAGCTGAACGCCTTGCGATTGAATGAAATTCAAAACAGACTGGTACTTCAGTTTCAATTGCTCAAATCGATCTGCCATGGAAGTCTCCTTCGGGAACTTTTCCTAAGCCTCGGTGTCGCGGGGCCCGCTATGTGGTCTACTTCGCCGGTTGTTTTGCGATTATCAGTTTGGAGATTTTGTTGTACGTGGCTTGTGGGATAACCTTTTTTCGGACTAGATCCGTCTTCGCTTTGTACGGCCGGCCGTCGATAATTTTCTGCGAATATGCCGCTCCGATGCCTGGCAACGCATCAAGCTGCTCTTTCGATGCCGAATTGATGTCCAGCATATCCGCGGAGCTGCTCGAGCTGCTCGCACTTTGTGCCGGGACAGCGACCGCGATGGTCGCGTTCGCCGTAACTTTGGGAGCCCAAATCATCAGAGCAACCACCACTCCGATTGCCAAGGTGCAGGCCGCAATCGTGAATTTCCTAGTCATCGAGAGATTCCTCCTTTTGTTGAACCGCTATTCATTTTTGGCGGCGCGGTAACCTGCTTTGATCGCGTCGGCTTCAGACATGTACTTGCCATTTTTAGTCTTGCCGTAATACCTGGTCCCTTCCTTGTGGTAAACGCCGGAATCCAGGTTCACCCAAACCATTCCACTCCCAGGCGCCGGCTGGGCCGGCGGTGAACTGTGCGTGGCGGCAGCCGGAGCGGCTGGCGGCGCTGAGGCTGCCGGGGCCGGAGCTGGCGCTGGAGCGGGAGACGAAGAAGACGGAGCAGCCGCAGGCGCGGTTGACTCGGATGCGGCGGCCGACGAACTCCGGCGTTTCGATGCCGATGACGCCGGCTGAGGCGCGGATGCGGCGGTCGGAACGTTGCCAACTGTTACCAGTGGAGTGATCTTCTTGATGGTCGCAGCGGAAACGCCCGCTTTTGACAAATCACTCGCGGAAGAATAGGGGCGCCCGGAGATGATTTTCTTGGCCGTAGCTTCGCCGACTCCGGGTAACGTTTCCAAGTCTTTTGCGCTCGCACTATTCAAGTCTATCGGAGCTCCAGCTGCGGCGGGCGCGGTGGACTTTGCCGAGGCGGCCGATGATTTGCTGGCTGTTGATTTCGCCGACGCCGGAGCTGGCGCCGCGCCTCCAAAGGTAACCATCGGCGTGATTTTCTTGATGGTCGCGGCGGATACGCCGGCCTTTGACAAATCGCTCGTGGAAGCATAGGGCCGGCCAGCGATAATTTTCTTGGCAGTAGCCTCACCGACTCCGGGCAAAGTCTCGAGATCCTTCGCGCTTGCACTATTCAAATCAACCTTTGCCGCTGCGCCGCTCGATTGATTAGCCGAGGCGAACCTCTGCGGTGCCGGTATCCAAATCGCCGAAGTGGTGATCGCAAGAAATACCGCCAATAGCTTGTAAGTTTTTCTCATTGTCTCCCCTGAAAGAAGTCGATGACTCCAACCAACGGTCTGTTTGAACGAATCACTTCGAAACGCGCAGTCTGCCACCAACAAGACTGATGATTCAGAGCAGCTGGGCGCTACTCTCCATCGGGCCTCACAACTACGGCGGACTTTGCTGCCAGCAGCCGACGCGCTGGCATATCGAGCTCCATCACGCTGGCCGATCGGCGAAGAGCGAATCAGTGGGAAACGTCTCGCAACAGAGTTGCGTCCACCAAAACCTTTCTAGCCGGGTGGCCGTAGAATCTTTTGTCGCACTCGCCGCAGCGATAAGCTTGCAGCCGCACCAGGCGGAGTAGGAACTGGGCAGACGTTCCACGAAAGTGAGACTTCAAAATCTGGCCGCTACCGCAATGGGGGCAACTCCTCTTACGTATTGGCCTGATTAGCTGCATAACGGCGATCGTGTGCCCCGTTGTTGCTACGCCTTCTCTTTCCGCCTGCTCGCCAAACGCTTCAATTGACTAGGCGGCTTCCGACCCGCGACTGCGAGGAATACGTCGCTCAACAGGTTCTCGAATTCGCGATCCTTTGCGGACAACTTTCGAGGCCTTTTCCTCGACCGCTCAGCCATGGGGATCGCCGTTCGGACACGGCCGCGATTGGGTAATTCTTCTTCTGTTCTGTACACACACAACTGGGTCCGGGATGAGGCAAGGGTGTTCGCACAAGACAAGACCTTGGAATGCCATAGGACGCACACCCACCCTTGAACTCGGGAGATACGCTAAATGGCGACGTGACGCAATCCGGAGCTTCCACCTTTCTCCATCGGGAATTGCTTTCCAGACGGCGCACGGGATTTCCCGATACGCCGTGTTGGTGAGCAAGGAGGTGGAGCGATGTGAACCGATTGGAGCCCGAGTCTGGGGCGCATCGAAGTACGAACTTGGCGACTTCCACGAGAATTCCGCTCCGGATCTGTTTTCAGCCTTGCATGCCTGCATTGGAGCGGTGGCCACTTAGCACTTCCAGTCGTCCGCCATTGAGCTGCCCTTGGACGGGCGAAGACACAGGGCCTTGACTACGGCGACGAGAGGTCAGTCAACAAGGCATACGTATACCTACGTTAGAAAGCTGGCGTAACTGTCAAAAGTACCAGCTAGGCACTATGCAGATTTTCGACGAATTCTAGTTCCATCCCGCTTGCGGCTCGGTCGTTACCGGGCTAGTCGGCTCCTGAATGCGTCTTGTCGCCGCGCAAGAACTCCTTAACGCACGGCGCGCCAGGCGCGACGCCGTGATGACCATGCACCACTCTGGCGAAAAATCGTAGCGCCGCGGCGCTTCCAATCGGGAGCTGTGACTCAAGTCACACACGATTGTGACCGATGGTACATACGGCGCACGATGCCGGACCTAGAGTGGACTATCTGCGCGCAAGTAAGGAGGTGCGACGTGTTACGAGCGAGAACGATGAAGGCGGCAGTCGTTGAACGGTTTGGCGAACCACTGGTAGTGCGAGAAGTTCCAGTTCCAACTCCCGGGCCGGGACAGGTGCTGGTAGAAATTGCAGCGACTGGCGTATGTCACACCGATCTTCATGCTGCGGATGGTGACTGGCCAATTAAGCCAACACCGCCGTTCACGCCGGGACATGAGGGCGCAGGAGTTGTGGCGGCTCTCGGGCTGGGCGTTACCCACCTGAAAGAAGGCGACCGCGTGGGAATCGCGTGGCTGCACAGCGCATGCGGGCATTGCGAATATTGCCTGTCCGGCTGGGAAACCCTTTGCATGGAGCAACAGAACTCCGGCTATTCGGTGAATGGAACTTTCGCGCAATATGCGCTGGGGCAAGCAGATTACCTGGGTCGAATCCCGAAAAATCTTTCCTTTATAGACGCAGCTCCGATCCTATGCGCTGGCGTCACAACTTATAAGGGATTGAAGTTGACCGAAGCTCGACCGGGTGAGTGGGTGGTGATCTCTGGAGCTGGCGGTTTAGGCCATGTTGCCATCCAGTACGCGAAGGCGATGGGGCTACACGTTGCCGCGGTAGACCTGGGACCGGAGAAAATGGCGCTGGCGCGAAGGCTGGGAGCGGAGATAACGATCGATGCGAAAACGCAGAATCCCCCCGAGGAAATCCAGAAACAAATTGGCGGGGCGCACGGAGTGCTGGTAACGGCGGTATCACCGATCGCGTTCAAGCAGGCTGTCGGCATGCTTCGTCGTGGCGGCACTTGCGTGCTCAATGGTTTGCCCCCAGGGGACTTCCCCGTCTCGATTTTTGACATGGTGCTAAACGGATATACGCTGCGGGGCTCGATCGTTGGGACTCGCATGGACCTCGAGGAAGCCCTTTCGTTTGCGGCTGAGGGCAAGGTGAAGGCGACGATCGAGACTTTGCCGCTTGAATCAATTAATGACGTCTTCAGCCGGCTCAAGGCGGGGAAAGTGAATGGACGGGTTGTACTCGACATGATTGGAATGAGAGCTTCGGAGAGCAACGAACGCACGGCTCGTGACGTTGTTCACGCCAGGGGGTAAGTTCCAAATTCAGCTCACTCGCGAAATGTGATGGCCGCAAGCAGGCAGACTCCCTTCTACCTGCTCGACCCGAGCATATGTGGCTGTGCGATGTCCGTGTGAGGCGCCATTCCGGTGTTCTACTCCTCAGGTCTGTGCATTACGGCGGATATCTCTCCTCCTCAAATTACGGCGTTGATCTTGATTTGATGGCGCTTCCCGTTAAATGGAGTGGGTTCTACTTCGGCGTGCTTTTCGCGAGCGTTCACTCACGGTTGCCGACTGGGGGCGGAAGAGCAAACACCAAAGACACCAGGTAAACGAGGATTCCAAGACCAATCAACGCAACCGCCAAGAACGCAAACAGGACGAACGAAAGTGGATGAAACCAAAGAAGACTGACGACCTCCAGCAGCAAACCGACAACTACCAGACTACTCGACACTTGCAGCAGGCGTCGCATGCGGATTTCAGTGAGTTTCATTGCGTCACCTTCCACAATTTCAGGCGGTCCAGGTTGGCCACATCGTGGACCGTGTCGTGACAGCCGCTGGTGAGGCAGGAGGTCTGTTCGGACTTGAGAGAATCCATCAGCGCAGCATGCACCGGATTCTCTTCGAAACTGCGGGCCCCCAGGTGGCAATGAAGGCATTGGGCGTTCTTAAATCCACCTGGAATGCGGATCGCCGCCGGATCCGGCGGAGTGCTCACGTATTGCATGTAAATCCGCTTCAGGCCTTGCAGCTTGTCCTTCAGCGGTCCGTAGATGGTGTAGTCAGCGTGGCAAGAGTGGCAGGCCATATCCGGAGGCACGCGGTGGTTCTGGAAATGCTGCGCGGGAATATGACTGGCGTCATCCAAGTACAGGCTCTTCCCGTAGGGAATCATTACATGGCAGGAAACGCAGAACTGTGTTTGTTCGGAGCGTTGCACGTGAGTATTCATTCCGCCGACAATGCACAGAGCCGGAAGCACGCACAATCCTATGAAAGCCAGAATCTTCCAGCTCGTTGCCTGGGTGAGGGACGGACGAATCAGGAAAACCAAGGCCAGCGCGATGCTTAGGACAATCTGGCAAATCAGTACCGCAATCACCAAACCTCCTTCAGCCACCTTGCTGATCCCAGGCGAAAGTTTCGCTCTGCCGCGAACGCCGGTTACTTCTTCTTTGCCAATTCGCGAAGGTAGCCTACCAGGCCCTTGATTTGGTCATCCGTCAATTTGCCTTTGTACGCCGGCATTTTCTTGCCCTTGCCGTTCGTGATGCTGTCGGTCAACTGCGCGTCGGTTTGTTTCTGCACATCGCCGGAGGTCAGGTCCGTCACGCCCAACGTCTTGCCCGTGGGGACGTTGCCGCTGCCATCCGCGGCATGGCAAGCCGCGCATTTCGATTTGTAAAGCGCCGGTGCGTCCTGTGCGTGCAGCGGCGCCACTAGCAAGAAAAGAATTCCGAGAGCCGGAACAAAGAAGCGAACATAGCGGTCGCAGCGTAAAGACCAACACTTCATTAGTTGCCTCCTTTTGGAAGTTGCCGAGTAATGGTACACCCTAACGCCGTCACCGCCGAATGCGTTCAGAACGCGTACCGGAGCGAAAATGTAGCGTTGTTGCCGTTAAAGTCCGGCGACTGAATCGCGGCCAGCCCGAAAGGAGCCGTGTTTCCCGTCTGGTTGAATCCGTAATAATTCCAGGAGGTGATATAGCTGAATCCACGATAGACGTTGATTGCCAGTGAAGCGTACGGCCTTTGATAGTTGAAATCGAGCGCGCCGGAAGGCATGAGTGGATTCAGAAAAATGGTGTTCCCTCGAACGAAGCTCGCGCCGTAACCGACCGTCGCGGTCACTCGCTTCGAAGGCTTCCACATTACCGCGGCGTGAGCGAAATAATCGCTGCTGGCGTAGGTGGAAAGTGCGCCCAGCGGCGAAGGCGAGCCTGCAATCGGACACGCCGTACCCGTGGAGAGCTGGGGCACGCCGGGCGGGAACGTGGACACGGGCAGATTGGTCGGCGGGGGGGCCGGGTTTGCCGAGGTCACAGAGTACGCAAAGCAGATCAAAGTCTGCGTATAGACGTTCCAGTAGTTGAAGCCGAAATCGACAGACAGTCGCTGATTCGGTATCAACATGGCGGAGGCGCTGTAGGAGCGATCGTGCTCTATGTTGTTCACGGTTGTGACGTTGTCGCGGTTATTGTGAATATCCACGGCACCCGCCAGATTGGCCCAGGGCCGCGGCTTGTAACTCACTTGAATTTTATAAGCCTGCACTTGCCGCGGATCGATACGCGTGAAGGATTGGTCGTTATATCCGAACTCAAAATCCCCAGTGATGCGCAGAGCATCGATCGGACGCGCTACGATGCCGAGCAGCAGCGCGTTTTCGTTGATGCTCGTAATGTTTCGGGACGTATCGTTGCTCGCGTCGGGAACGGGGTTTGCTGGTGAGCCTTCCACAATTGCTCCGGCCATCGGACCGCTGGTTAACAAAGTGCAACCGGCGGGCAGAGCGCCACCAACCACGGCGCAATCGCCGCGCGCTGCAAGGAAAAAGTTCGCCGCTGTACCGGCCGCACCGCCCGGAAAGTAGAACTCCCCGGTATCGAAGGTAGCGCCCATACTGGCGATCGTGCGATTGGTGTAGAGATAGCCGATGCTGCCGCTGTATCGCCGGTTGAAATCGTATTGCGCTTCGAGGGTGTTCGATTTGATGTTCTGTCCCAGAAATTGCGTGGCGATCTCGTTGGTAATGTCCGCCGCGGAACCCGTAGTGTGCTGTGGGCAACTCGCCTGGTTGTAAGGCGCGGCCGGACAGTTTGTCGAGTTGAACACACCTGGGGATAGCAACATGCCCACTACGCCTGGTGCCGGCGAGGGGGTTCCGAACACAGTGGTGTCGGCGGTGTCCCACACGCCGGGAATGCGCCAGTTGTCGTACTGAAATTGATCGAGGATCCGGAATTTTTCATTGACGGAGTAAACGCCGGACCAATTCGCGTTCACCGAAACACGTGTGGTGTTTATTGGTCCTCCCGCCGTCGTGCCGCGCACCGCGGTGCGAGATGTCCAGCCGTTGACGACCTCCGAAAGATCCGAAAAGTGATAATCGCTCGAGCTGTACCCCACTGAGCCCGACGTCTCGAAATTCTTGAAGTAGTTCGATTGGAAACGGAAGCGTTCCGTCGGCATAAAGTTCCGCGGATCGCCAACCTGGCTGTAGGAAAGATATCCGTTGCAAGTGGGTGTGGCAGTATTGGTCGTGCCCGTTACTGTTGGAGTCGCGCACGGGAAGGTCTCCGCCGGTGTTTGCGTGCTCCAGATATTCCCCAAATCTACCGGAGTTCCGGCGGGCGTGCCCTGGCCGGGCACGGTACCGAGTGCGAATCCGAAGTTCCCAGGATTGACGGTGGGATTATCGGTGATGACGTTGTTCTGCTGGTAGTAGCTCAGGAATTGGTCGTAGGAAAGCGTCGTGCGCGGCAGGACGTGGACATCGATTCCCACGCGATAGGAGTTCGTCGTATAGCTATTGGCTTGATTGAACGCCGATATCGTGCCGCCATCGGTGGTGAACAGGCTGGGCCCCTCATCGCGATTCCGCGAATAGCCGAGCCGGATGCGCACGGCCGACTGCGGAAGCAGAGTGAGATCGTAATCCTGCATGCGGCGCACCAGATCCAGATCATGGAGTGAATTGTTCTGCGCGACAGCAGGGTTCGAGCAGAACGCAGGCGCGCCCTGTGGAAAGGCGGCCGTAGGTGGGCCGACGTAACAGCCGGTTGTCAAAGAACCCACCGGATTCAATGCGGCCGGGTTATATGGATTGGCGGAAAGATTATAGTCCCAGAAG
The DNA here is from genome assembly GCA_963742475.1 of uncultured Acidobacteriota bacterium. GTDB lineage: Bacteria > Acidobacteriota > Terriglobia > Acidiferrales > UBA7541 > Palsa-295. Next base: position 695,754 of record CAVULY010000004.1, read on the forward strand.
TTTTTATCCCGGCGGAATAGCAGCCGGAAGTCGTACCATTTATTCTTTTCGATGCGCAGGCGGGTCACGTCGTTGGGATCGCCGCCATATCCGAAGCTGCTCAAACTCAGGTTGTCAAAGAAGAAACCGTGGTGGTCCAGCGAGCGCATCTCGAAGTCAAAATTGAACAGACGAACTCCGGAGCCGAGATTCTCAAACGTGTCGTAAGTGTTCTGGTTGCCGGTGACCTCGTTCAAGCGATATCCGAATTCGATGGTCGAATGAATATTGTAATCACCCGAATTAATTCCAGGAGATTCTCCCGCGCCGCTCTGCGCGCGAGCAGCGGGCGAAAGGAGCAGCGTCACGGCAAAAATAGCGAAAGAAAACCGGTCGACCGTCATGCGACCTTTCATAGCTTGGCCCTCCCGCCTTCGTAAATCTCGTCGCCCAATTGCGGTTTGCTGGCTTTGCGCGCGTTCCCGATAAATCAAGCGTTGTTTCTAGCCTGCTTTATTTAAAGAACCTTGGATCAAAATTCGATCCGTGAACTGCCGAGTGACACAAAACGCAAGATTGGAACAAGCTCGCCTGGTTATGAAACGAAGGCGCTCCTGGCGCCCCACTGAAGCTGGACTGCGTGTGGCACTGCAGGCACAACAGGTTCACGTTGCTCAGCTTCAACATGTGCGGATTCGGTCCGCCGTGCACCATATGGCAGGACTGGCAGCCGTCGACCTTCACCGGCTGATGCTCGAATACAAACGGCCCTTGCTTGTCCGTGTGGCACGTGAAGCAGACCTGATCCTGAGAGGACGAGGTGCGCACCTGCTTCGGTTTCACGGTGCCGTGCGGATTGTGGCAGTCCGTGCATTGCAATAGGCCCTCGTTCACGCGGTGGTGGAATGGCATATCGAACTCTGCTTTTTTCGCCAGGTGGCAGGAGTAGCAAAGCTCGGGCTGAGACTTTACCAGCAGGAAATCCGAGTCTTTACCGTGGTGCGGCGAATGGCAGGAAATGCAGCTCACATCGTTCTTGGCATGCTCGGAGTTGATGGCGTTCATGTGTTGCGTGCCGCCTGCATGGCAGCCCAGGCATCGCGCATCAATCTCTTTCGTGGAGGCTTTTTCAAAGAGGAATAGCTTGGAGGTGTCCGCGGGGTCAGCTACGTGGCTGGCTGCGGCACCATGGCAGTCCTCACAGCCATGTTGCGCGATGCCGCCTTCCTTGTACGTCTGCTTCCAGTGGGGACTGTTCTCCCAGCTCTTGTAGACTTCCTCGTGGCAAGTCTTACAAGACTCAGCGCCAGCAAAGTCGGACGCAGGAGCGCCCGACGTCGCGGGCTTCTTCGTTTCTTGTGCAGCGCCCGCGTTCTTGCCGTCAGCCGCGGCGGCCATCTGAGCCTGTGCCAAATCGGGAGCCCAGAACAGGCTCGAAACTATCAGGAGCCCCGAAATCTTCAAAATCCCAGATCGCGGCATCGGAATTCCCCCCGGCATTGCAACCGCAAGCTTCTTTAATCGGCAGCAAGGAAAAGTACTTGAGCGTCGATTTCAGTGCGATGATATCCGTCACACGTGTTTGTGACCGGTATCACAGCTTGTGCTGTGAATCTGCATCAGTGTTGTTGCAAGCAGTTCCATTGCCAGCGTCTTGTTTCGCTGCGGCAGTTGGCGCGAGAGCTGGAACCATTGCCAGCCCACACGTGACGGCAATGGAATCGATACCAATCTGCCAACTGCATCGAAAATGTCTGGGTCGGCCAGAAGCATGGGCGCAAACGCGCTTCGCGTCCTTACGTGGTCGAGGTGAGGGTGTGGGTGCTGATGTTTTTTGACAGAGCGTCCCCTATACATGGAATGAGCCGCGGTTCTGCCAGTTAGCGGGACGACGGCTTCGACCTGCAACGTACTTCCCATTGGCAGTCTCCTTTGCCACCGATTGCGGCAAAGACAAGTAGCTCAAATCGTCGGAAATACCTCCGGTTCACACGAAGAAACCGTGGCCGTCGAGACTTGCGCGTGCATGGCCAAATTGACAAACTGGCGGGCGCACGGAGACCCAAGTAAGGAGTCTAACGAATAATGGAATGACCTCGATTTCGTCAATTCGTATTAACCGTAGACGCGATCAGCAGTAATGCCGGTAGGAACCGAGTGATTATCGGCCGGAACGCTGCCGGTTGATACGAGGCGGGACGAAACTCAGCCGCCCGCCACGCTCTCCAGGCCGGCCTTATTGCGGACAATAAGCGTGGATCCTTTTATCTGCAGAATTTGCTTCTTCTTGAAGTCACCAAATAGGCGCGTTACGGTCTCGCGGGACGCTCCGATCATTTGAGCGATTTCCTCGTGAGTCAAAGTCAGTGTAGCGCGTACCTCGTCTTCTCCTTGGCCATGACTCGCGCACCAATCCAGCAGAAAACGCGCTAGCTTTTCCGCGGCGGAATGGGATAGGCCGATCGAGCGCATTTCCGATACGGCAGCATGGTACGTTTCTCCCAACTGCTGAGCCACGCGCAAAGAAACCTCGCCGTATTCGCGGAGAAAATTCAGAAAGTCTGCTCGCGCAATAAAATTTGCCTGCGTCGGCTCGATCACGTCCGCCGTCAGCTCGTAAGGCTTTCCCGTTACGGTGGCCGGCAATCCCAGAACCTCCCCGGTTTCGGAAATTCTCACGATCAGGGTTCGGCCATCGATTGAGGTGGTCGAGAGCTTCACGCGACCCGCACACACGATGAAGACGCCTCGTGCAGCTTGCCCTTCCACAAAAAGCGTCGCTCCTTTGGGATAGGAAGCGGCGGAGGTGATGGTCGCGAGGCGTTGTACTGCTGCCGGAGCGAGATTGCAGAAGAGCCGGTCTTCCCGATGGGGGCAAGTAACACAGTTTTCAATGATCTCAAGCCCGTAGGGAGCGCGCATAGTTATCCTTTGCGCAGGATTGTACTCTGCTTTCGCGACCATCACAAATCTGAACCGGCCGGTCATGGTTGACACGCTTTCTCTCCGCGCTCGCTGGATTTCATGTGCCGTGAGTTCCTCGATCCGAGTGTGATGGCGGTCACATTTGCGTGTGCTCAGCATCACAGCCTAGTTGACGACCATCACGGATACTTCTGGAGGAAGGAGGTTGCCATGCAAAAAGACGAAAGGGATCTTCTAGAGGTATTGAAGTTCGAATTGAATTTCCTGGAAAAGGGAGGGTACGGGCGTTCACCACGCGAGGCGTGGAGACCACAATTCATTTTTGAGGATTCGCCAACCTGCATGAACTACGATTCCAAAGAAAACCCGGAGCCCTGCAGCCATTGCGTTTTGATGCAGTTGGTTCCACCGGCTTTCCGCTCAGCCACAATACCGTGCCGTCACATTCCAATGAACCAGGCTGGCGAGAGCCTGGATTCGTTATATCGGTACGATGACCAGGCCGAGATCGAAGAGTCGGTCGAGAAGTGGCTGCGGAGGACGATCAACGAACTGGAAGAAGGGCGGAAGCAAGTACAGCCCGATTCCGGCCGGCAGGTAGCTGTGCCTGATAGTTCTGACATTCCAGGCACTCCGTTGTTTCATAAGTTCCACCCGAAGTGCGCGAATCCGGCGTGTCCGACGGCTTTTCATTGGCTTGGCGGTGGCAAATTTTTCCGCTTTCGGCCCGATGAAGCCGGGGTAGTGGCTGAACGTGGCGATGGCGACGCTTCAGGGAACCTGCATGGTGTCCGGCACTTCTGGCTGTGCGAACGCTGCTCGCATGTTTTTACTCTGCTGCACGATCGCGAGCATGGCATAGTTCTCCATTTGCTTTGGCCCGAACTGCCGCTCGCCGAAACACGTGCGCAGCCGACGACGGCATCTAATCTCTAATGCGTAATTGACGGAAGAGAAGCTGTCATCTTTGGGCGACCGAGTTGCACCCCTTGCGAACGGAATTTGAACCCTCGAAGCAGCGGGTTGCGTTGATGTAGAAAGCGTCATTCGCTGTGGCAGAAGAACTCGGATTGCTCAAATCCAGCGCGAATGGCGTTGGGACGTTGAGAGTGTTCTTGATGCTCCTCTGCAGCTCCCTCCGGCTCTTTTAACCGCAAGAGAATCAAGAAGATGTTGGTAGGGGCGGTGGGGATCGAACCCACGACCTTCGGCTTAAAAGGCCGCTGCTCTACCACTGAGCTACGCCCCTATTATACGTACAATCAGTTAGCTAGTGAAGTTCCGTCTACGGTGTCTTGCTGATTGTCCCCGAGTTGTCCCCGAACTTTTTCGTCGTGGAAAACTGCGAGTTTGCACCCTGCCTCGGAGACGTCCTTCTGCGACACGATATGGTAGCGATCGAATGTGCTACGTGTTCGATGCCCTGTAATCGTCTGTGCTACCTTCTCAGGCACACCCGCCGCGACAAGATTGCGGACGGCTGTGCGGCGAAGATCATGATAAATCATTCCCTTGTATGTCACCATTTGCTTTGCCTTCGAGCGTGGTCCTCGCAACGGCGCATACACTGGCTTCCCGTCGAAATCAACGGAGGGCACCATTTTGCCGAGCCCGGCCTTCACACACGCGGTGTACCAGGACTTCCGGAAGTTCTCAATCTTAACAGACCTGCCGCTTCGGTCCACGCGAAAACAAACGTACGGACAATCCTGCTGGCGCTTCGCGAATTGTTCTTTCAGGAGCGCGCGCAGCGCGGGGACGATCGGAATTGCGCGCGCGTCGTCATTCTTGGTTTCACCCGCGCGCAAATTAATACTGCCAGCGATAAAATCCACTTGGTTCCATTCGAGCGAGAGGACTTCCCCAAGCCGCATCCCAGTGTAGTACCCGAGCGCCAGCGGCAGGCGAAGGTAGTCCAATAGCACCCCGGATAGAGCCTCGTATTGGTCGCGCTCGAAAAATCCTTGCCGCGGCGTCGCCTCCTTCAACATCGGGAAATGCGGGATCTCGCGTAGCGTGCCATCTTCCAGCGCGAGGTTGAACATGCGGCGCAAAGCCGATATCGAACGGTTGATCGTACCGTTTGCCAATTTCCTGCCCTGTTGGTCCTTAGCGAATCTACGGATTAAGTCGGCGTCAATATCGGATGCACGATAGCCCGAAAAGAAAGCGTCGAGTCGTGCCACTTTATCGAGATAGGGTTTCCCTTCGTTGTCGCGCCGCAGAGACTTTCGGGCATTAATCTCATAATCGGAATAGAAGCTCTCGCGAAGGCTCTCGTACGTCACGCGCCGCGTGTCGCGATGTACGCCGGCACCAACTTCGCCCAGCCTCTGCCGAAGTAGCTTCGCGGCTTTTTTCTCGTCGGGCGAGTGGCTACTCTCGCGCACCTGCTGTCCGCGCCCGTCATAGTATTGGATCCAAGCCAGGTTGCCGCGCAAAACAATTCGCCCGTCGCCGCGTGCTCGCTTATTTTGCATAACGCTCCTTTTGTCTGTCAACGCTCGGGCGACCAAGCTTGAGCGTGCCCTTGGCCCTAGCGGCTTTCGCGATGTCCAAAGCTGTCCATAAACGCACGCCCGGACGAATCGGTTCCGGAGCTTCAACAAGCCCAGACTCAATCCAGTTGTACAGAGTCGCGCGGGATATACCAATCTTCGTCGCAGCTTCTTCCGTTGTGAAGAACTTCGATTTCATGGAAGTAATCGTACCTAATGATAGACAGAGTGTCAATACTTTGCTTCAAGATACAAGACGCTTCGCGGCGGACCCAATTTGCAATCGTGCGAATCCGTTGTCACTAAGGAACGTTCAGATACGCCGCATTGTTCCGATTTCGCCAGCGTCGAGTGGATTCTCGCCCTTTACCTTTGTTGCCGACATTCCTTCAAACGCATGGTGTCAGCAAAGACAGAAATGCAGGTTCGATACCTCCGAGATTCCAGCGTTCGCGGCCAACACGATATCGAACACCCGCCGAGTGCGCGTGGCCGGGGATAGACTATCGGATAAACTATGGACCCTAGGGGGCCCCCTAAGGCCCCCTACGCCGTACCCTACGCGTACCCTATCCGTACCCTACGCCATACGCTACGCCACACCCTACCGTGTACGCATTTCCTACGCACCGAGTCAAAATCTGTAAGTTGGGATGTAAAGCGTCCCTGTTACCCGCACCGGACCAGGCACTGATCGCGCCGCCACCGCGCCGATCTACTCAGCGGCCTTCGCGCCGCGCTCCAGCACCAGCACGAGTTTCTGGCGGAGTCGCCGCAACACTTCCAGGGTATGTGTCTTCCCGCACGGACAAAACTGGTCAAAGAAATCGCCCAACTCTCGTGACGTTAACCTTTCCAAGCCACCTGCCAGTCCGTAAAGCATTAGCAGGTTGTGACGTATGTTGGTTTTGAATTGAACCCCTTCGCGGGGTAATTGCTCGTGCATCCAGCGGTTGTACAAATCTGCCGTCTCAACTACTTGTCGGCCTGCTTCCCTATCACCCTGCATCTCTCGCCCGTCCAGCTCCGGTACTGTCACTTGGTACTTAAGCAAGCAAAATATATTCGGAAGAACGCGATTCAAGTCCGTCGTCAACGCTTCCGTCGGAATTCTCTGTTGCATGGCCTTAATGCCCTCAGCGAACCTAAGATCGCCGCAACTCGTAAGCAAGCGAAGCATCTCGCCGACGGTGCGAGGCCATTGGGGTATCAGGGGCGCTGGCGGCGACTTTACTGGCCGAGAGCAGCTTTTTATCCGGGCTGATCCAGCGGTTTCGGCACGTTTTGCACCATTGACCTCGGGCGCGATGTTCTCTTTGAAGAAGTGGGCGAAGCCAACAAACCACGGATCAAGCTTTTGCAGAAACCGAGATGGCCCCTCGTGTCGCAGGCGAGGGGGTGGGGACTTGAAAACCTTGTTTCGAGTCGTTGCCATGGCCGAAACGAATGTATACATATCTTCCCGGCAAGATCACCGGAGAACTAACTTGGCCGAAACCACAGGGCCTAGCAACGAACCGTTCCTGGATTGCGCAGCCGCAGCAGACGTTCTTGCTAGCGTCCATCCAAAAACGGTCGAGCGAAGGGCGCATATTCGCCTGAAGCGTGCCGCGCGCGGTGAGCATGTAGAGCGGTTCCGCCGACGCGACGTCGAGGGGCATGCCGCGGAATTGCGAGGGTGCCTAGAAGCGTGGTCCACGACGGTGACTGAGAGCCTCCGACATTCTCGGCCAGCACTCCCCGACGCCCTCACAGATCTTCAGCAAGATGCGATTCCAGAAGGAGGGCACAGTGAGTAGCGGTACAGCTGACGGCTATTCGTGGTCGAGAAAATCGGTTTCGTCGCATTCGCAGCAGAATTAAAATGTCGATCGAACCAAAACTCGAGCAACGGCTGTTTGATATCGCGGCAGCGACGGCCTATCTCCAAAGCATCGGCGCAACCTCCGCTTCGAAGAATTTCGTGCGCGGGCTGATCGCGAGCGGACAGGTTCCGCATCTGAAAATCGGGAAGCGATTTTTTGTTTCGCGAACTGCGCTTGACGGTTGGCTGTCCAACAGAGAAAGGCGGTGCCCATGAACGGGGACAATTCGGGGCAAGGCCATTGCAGAGCGCCGATTGCAAGCTGGTTAGAGTGGGAGTGCGATTCTAGAATCCGATGTCCTAGGCAAAGTAGTGGGGATCGAAGTTGCGGAAGATTTTAATAAGTTGCACACTGTCACGGCGCTAACTGCCGCATCAAAATGAATCGGTGCCAAATGGACGGCTCTCCCCGCTGGCAGGGAGAGCCGTTAATGCATCAAGCAATGTGCGCGACCACGGATTTTACGGTCATACGCGCTGCGTTTATCAGCAAGTCTTCGGTCACCTAGTTCACGCACTGAAATACGCGATTATGCTCCGGCGACCTTTGCCGATACCTTAGTTGCGACGAAGATCGTGATGAGACGTCGCGTCCGTTCCACAAACGCGAGCATGTCTGCTAGACAGCTCTCCAGCAGAACACCAACGGCATAGTGTCCGGTCACATCGGCCGCAGCTACCAACGCTGCGTACTCGGCAATCCGAATGTGGATCAGATGGCTCGCCTTGGCCAAGACGAGATGTGCTTTGCGACCGGGTTCTGTATCTCGGCCAGTTCTCTGCGGAAGTCCTCCACAAACACCTCCTGGAGACGCCCGCTGAGCTTCACCGGCTGGTCCCCGATCAGTTCAAAACATCGATCGATCGCGCTCAAGTCCGTTTCCGAGATCCAGGCTCTCGATTCCAGCGCTTCCTTTATGTCTGGATCCTGAGCTGCCTGGCTAATCTCCTGATAAATCTTGGCCGACCGCTCGGTGTTTTGCCGCACGTCACTCAGAAGCATCACGAATAGTTGCCGTGGGTTTTTTTACTGGCATAACCGTTCTCCTTCTCACCGTTTACAGTTCTCCGGTGCAATCGTTTGTGGTTCTCCGAGAATCTGATCTTGGCTTCTTGCGATGGTTCGATTGGCCTAAAGTCAAAATCAGTGGCATGACCCGAATTGAGCGCGGCTCGGCCCGCTCTCCAAAACGGCTCCTTTCGAGGCTCCGTAGGAGCTCATGACGAGGTCACATTCCCAAGTCGGCAGTTCGCCAAGCCGAAGCAGCCGGCAAAACTGCTAGAAGCCTTCCGGGCTCTCTCGTACCCGAGACCGAGGCGGCGTTGGTATCACTGCTGTTGGAAAATTCGACGATTAACGTGTTGCCATCGGGTGAGACGGTCCATTTGGAGGTAGCGACGGTGTTGCCATCTAACTTGTCAGTTTCCTCGATGGAGTGATCGTCGACTATCTTGATGCTCATCGAGTCATAATAGGGATGTCCGGTGACCTTTTGGTTCTGGCCATCAGCTTTGACCTCAACAGGGGGAACGCAACTCTTGCAGTGATACATGCCGGCTTGCAGCAGGTAGACATCTGGCTTCTTGGGAAAGTGGGCTTTGCTCATGTCCACTTTCCACGTACCGTCGAATGCACTCTGCGCCATCGCCGAAATAGGCATCAAAAAAAACGCCAGCAAACCAATCGAGAGCAGCCTTCTCATTGTCTATCCCTCTGTCGGATCAGTTTCCGATCCAGATTTGACCCAGGGAGACGTGCGGGAATATAGCACTTTAAAGAGTTCCGCGATTCCAGTCTCTCTAGCGGCACAAGTGGTCACATGAAACTAAGAACGGATCATCACGCTGCGGCGTGCATTTTGGGTGGCGGTCACAAGCTAAAAGTCGCGCAACGGGACATTTGAGGTAGCGCTTCACACTCCAGCGTCGGCGGACGCGCATATAAAATTACCGGCGACTGGGGGCTAGATCCTGCCTGCAAGCCGCTCTGGGAATCTCTAGTCTGGAGGTTCGCAATTCGTACAGCTCGAGGAGCTAACCCTTTCTATCAATTGCTAAGCTGTCGCAGATGCGGCGATTGATTGTGCACAATTTTTGCCCCTTCGTCCTGAATACCCAACTGAATCAGGGCGTTCACAGCGTACCGATGTGCTGTCTGTCCGATGTGACCATAGCCTCTCGACATCCGAACCATCTCTTGGAGACTCCATCCCATGATCGTAGACACAACGGAGATGACACGCCACTTCATGTATGCTTTCGCCGCTTGACGTGCAACTGCGCCAAGGAGCGAGCCAGTGAGGCGTTGATGTAGGCGACTTCTTCGTCGGCGAGTTTATCTTTGAGCCGCGCTTCGGCCCGTTGTCGAGCTTCTTCCGCCTTGGCTTCGTCAATCTTATCGGCTTGAATCGCCAAGTCAGTGAGAATCGCGACGCTGGTGCCTCTGACTTCGATGAGTCCTCCGCCCGTCGCAAAATAGATGTCGCGGCCGTCTTTGCGCACGATCATTTCGCCCGGCACCATCTGTGTGATAAGCGGGACGTGTTGCGGGTAGACGCCGAACTGGCCGGTGATGCCCGGCAATGTCACCATCTCCACGTCCTCAGAGTATGCCGGGCCTTCGGCGGTGACGATTTCAAGTTTTAGCGTCTCGGCCACGTTTCAACTCGGTTTGACTTCGTCAATCCCACCCTTCATGTAAAATTCACCTTCCGATACATGCGTCGTGCTTGCCGTCGAGAATCTCTTTGAAGCCACGGACCGTTTCGGCCACCGGGACTTGTTTTCCTTCGCGTCCGCTAAACACGGCCGCCACGGTAAAGGGCTGACTCAGGAATCGTTGAATCTTGCGGGCGCGCAACACCGCAGTCTTGTCCTCGGGTGAAAGTTCGTCCATGCCGAGAATCGCGATGATGTCTTGTAGATCCTTGTAGCGCTGGAGCAGGCGCTGCACACCGAGCGCGACATCATAATGTTCCTGGCCGACAATCTCCGGCGCGAGCGCCCGGGAAGTCGAGGCGAGCGGATCAACCGCCGGGTATATCCCCAATTCCGCTATTGATCGCTCCAAAACGATGGTCGCGTCCAAATGCGCAAACGTGGTGGCCGGTGCCGGATCGGTCAGATCGTCGGCCGGTACGTACACGGCCTGAAACGAGGTAATCGAACCTTTTTTGGTCGAGGTGATTCGTTCCTGGAGCACGCCCATTTCCGCAGCAAGAGTCGGCTGGTAACCAACGGCGCTGGCTGTGCGGCCGAGCAAGGCCGACACTTCGGATCCAGCCTGAGAAAACCGGAAGATGTTGTCGATAAAAAGCAGCACATCCTGATTCTTCTCATCGCGGAAATACTCGGTCATGGCGAGGCCGGACAGGGCGACGCGGAGGCGCGCGCCGGGCGGTTCGTTCATCTGGCCATACACAAGCGCAATTTTTGATGCGCCGAGATTGTCTTGGTTGATGACTCCGGCTTCCGACATCTCTTTATAGAGGTCGTTACCCTCGCGAGTGCGCTCGCCAACGCCAGCGAATACCGAGACGCCGCCGTGGAGCTTGGCGATGTTGTTGATCAGTTCCATGATGATGACGGTCTTGCCAGTGCCGGCTCCGCCGAATGCTCCGACCTTCCCGCCTTTCAGGAAAGGACAAATCAAGTCGAGGACCTTAATGCCAGTCTGAAGAACTTGCGGCGAGGGCGATTGGTCCACCAGCTTGGGCGCCGCGCGGTGGATCGGGTAATACTTTGTTGTTTCGACCGGTCCGCGCTCGTCCACCGGGTTGCCGCACACATCCAACACCCGCCCCATCACTCCATCTCCGACAGGCACGGAAATGGGCGCACCGGTATCGATGACTTCGTAGCCGCGTTTAAGACCTTCGGTGCCGGACATGGAGACGGACCGGACCCAGTTGTCTCCGAGGTGCTGCTGCACTTCGAGTGTGAGTTTGAACTGCTCATTATCGACTTTAAATTCGACAGTCAACGCGTTGTAGATGGCCGGCAGGTGTTCCGCGAACTCAACATCCACGACCGGACCGACAACTTGAACAATTTTACCTTTATTCATGGGGCACTCTTTCGCTAATCATTTCCTAGTTGGCCACCCGCGATTTCGAGCAGCTCCTGAGTGATATTGCCCTGCCGCAGCTTGTTGTATTCGAGAGTCAAATCATTGGTCAGCCGAGTGGCGCTGTCCGTGGCGTTCTTCATGCCTACCATGCGGGCGCTTTGTTCACTGGCTTTGGCTTCCAACAAAGCCCTGTAGATAAAAATGTTGAGGTAATGCCCCAAGAGATAGGAGAGAACTTCCTCAGGACTGGGTTCAAAGAGGACGTCGCTTGTGTCAGAGGCCAGAGCCGCTTCGGATTCCGCACCGGGGATCTTCATTTCTTTGATTTCGCCAATGGGCAGAAACTCTAACACTGCGGCCTGTTGTGACAGGGTGTTAATGAATAGCGTCACAACGACCTTCACTTCATCCACCTCGCCCTTCAAAAAAAGATCGCGAGCAAAGTTGGCAATTGGCCGAGCTTCGCCGAATCGCGGCGAGTCCCCAAACACAAACTCAGCAGCCAACTGCCGGTGAGTCCGTGCGACAAACTGCGCCGTGAGCTTGCCGGCAGCAATGAATACAGTCGTCGCCGGATCAAACTGCGCTGCCACTCGAAAAAGGTTAGCGTTGAGCGCCCCGCACAGCCCTTTGTCCGTGCCGATGAGGATCACCGCGCACTTACGAACGGCACGCACTTGCAGCAGTGGATGAGTGAACTCACTGGCGCGGGTCGTGGCGTACCGCTGGATACGGTACAGCAGTTGGGCGAACGGCCGCGTCTTCAGCGTGGTCTGTTGGGCCTTGCGCATCTTCGACGACGCCACCATTTGCATCGCGCGAGTGATCTGGGCGGTGCCGGCAATCGACTTAATGCGTCGGCGAAGTTCACGTGGACTGAGCATATCTCACCATTTCGTATTCATTTCCAGGTCTGCTTGAATTCTTCGGCGGCAGCCTTTATCTCGGCCTTCAGCTCGTCGCTGAGTTCCTTTTCCCTTCCGATTTTGGCCAGCAACTGGCCTTTGCGCGTGGTGAAGTATTCCGTCAACTTGTTCTGAAACTCCTTCACCCGCGCCACCGGCACTTGATCCAAATAACCGTTTTGCGCGACCCAGATCACTACCACTTGGATCTCCACAGGAATTGGGTTGTACTGTTGCTGCTTGAAAATCTCCATGATGCGTTTGCCCCGATCGATCTGCGCTTGTGTTTTTTCGTCGAGGTCGGAACCGAACTGGGCGAACGCCGCCAGCTCCCGGAACTGTGCAAGGTCGCCCTTGAGCTGTCCAGCCACTTGCTTCATAGCCTTGAGTTGCGCTGCGGAGCCAACGCGAGAGACCGAGATGCCGACGTTGATCGCCGGTCGCACGCCTTGATGGAACAAATCGGTTTCCAGAAAGATCTGCCCGTCGGTAATCGAGATAACGTTAGTAGGGATGTACGCAGAAACGTCGCCGGACTGCGTTTCAATGATGGGTAAAGCCGTCAGCGAGCCGTTGCCATACTTCTCGCCGACTCGCGCCGCGCGTTCAAGTAAGCGACTGTGCAGGTAAAACACATCGCCGGGATAAGCCTCGCGGCCCGACGGGCGCTTCAACAGCAGCGAGACTTGCCGGTAGGCCACGGCCTGTTTGGACAGGTCGTCATAAACAATCAACGCGTCCATGCCGTTGTCCATGAACCACTCACCCATCGCTGCGCCAGCAAACGGCGCAAGATACTGGTTCGCGGCGGAGTCCGAGGCCGGGGACGCCACAACGATCGTGTACTGCATCGCCTCGGCCTGTTCGAGGACCGAGATAACCCGTGCGATGGTGGACTGTTTTTGGCCGATAGCGACATAGATGCAGTAGAGCGGTCGGTAGTCCTTGTCGCCAGCCGATTCGGCGGCCTTATTTAGGCGAGCTTGACTGATAATGGTGTCGATACAGATCGTTGTTTTTCCGGTACCGCGATCACCGATGATCAATTCGCGTTGGCCACGGCCGATCGGAATCATTGCATCAATCGGCATGATCCCGGTCTGTACCGGTTGGTTGACGGAGCGCCGGCGAATAACACCGGGCGCAATTTTTTCCACCGGATAGGTCTTGTCGCTCTCGATTGGCCCTCTACCATCGATGGGCTCACCCAGCAGGTTCACAACGCGGCCCAGCAGCCCCTTGCCCACGGGTACTTGCAGAAGCTTGCCGGTGGTGCGTGCTTCGTCGCCCTCTTTCAGTTGCGTGAAGTCTCCCAGAATTACGACGCCGACCTCGGTCTCATCGAGATTCAGTGCCAAGCCGATAACGCCGTTGCCGAGGTCGATCATCTCGTTGAGCATGGCGTCGCTCAAGCCTTCGATCTTGGCCACGCCGTCGCCAACCTCGCGGATCACACCGACGTTTTGCTTCGCAGCCGTCATCTTCGCGCCCGCGATTTGCGCCTTTATTTCACTTAGTAGGTCTGCCATAGTCACCTTAATTCAGAAGCTTTTCTTCAACGCTTCCAGTCCTGCACGCACGCTGCCGTCATAAACATCGCATCCAACTTGAATTCGCGTCCCACCAATCAACTCCGTGCGCTCCGCGAACGTCGTAGTCAGCCCGAGCCCGTAACGGTGCGCCAACTGGGTTTTTACGATCGTCTGTAAGTCGGCCGGTAACGGAGTGGCGCTCTCGACGGTGGCGGTGTGTTGGGCACGGTCGAGTTTCACTAACCGCAGAAAATAGGTGAGGATCGGAAGGCAATCCCGCTCGCCCGTCGCGACGACGCGTTGCACCACTTGGCGGGCACGGTTCTCGTCGAGCAATCCGTTCAGCAAGCAAAAGCGGTACAGTCGCTTGGCTTCGCGTTTCGTTTTTTTGGTGATTTTCATCGTCAGACCGCAATCTGTCTGGAAGTTTCTTCAGCCAAGCGTCGCTGGTCTTCCGTGGTAAGAATCTTGCCCGTGACCGTTGTCGTGGCCTGTACCACTAGATTGCCGACCTCGTGTTTGAGTTCGGCAAGCATTCGATCGTAGTCCTGGGTGGCGGCTTCGTGCGCCCTTTTAATAATCTGTTGGGCAGCTGCAATGGCCTTTCTTGTTTCCTCTTGCTGCACGCGGGCCGCCGCAGCCCGGGCTTCTTCCACGAATTTAGAGCCTTGGGTGTGGGCCTGAGCCATCACCTCTAGGCGCTGGCTTTCCGTCTTGTCTAACTCCGCTTTGATTTTCTCGGTGTTAGCGATCCCCAGCGCGATTTGTTGACGCCGCTGTTCCAGCATCGCAAGAATGCGCCGGTAGGCGAATCTGTGCAGGACGACGCACACGATCGAGAAACTGATGATTTGGGCTCCCAAGTGCGGCCAGTCTACGCCGAAAGTACGGGCGACCTGAGTGATCTGGTTATCGCCCTGGGCGGGGATCAAAAAAACAAAAGCATTCATTGCTCTGCCCCCTCCCGATCGTTATTGCTTTACTAAAAACAAGGTGTAGAACACGATTGCTTCCGCGAAGGCGATGGCCAGGATTGCCTGGACCATAATCTTCGTGGATGCGCCCGGATTGCGTCCCACCGCTTCAGACGCTTTCATGCCGATCAACCCCACGGCCAGCGCCGCGCCCAACGCGGCCAGCCCAACGTGGATGCTTCCGCTTATGTCAGGCGTCAAAATGAATGTAAACATATTTCGTACCTTCCTTTGCTATCTCGCCGGCTCCCGCGATTGAACACGGTCAGGCTGGCGGAATTCTTTATTAGGTGTTGGGTTCCATCACCGGTGTCGTTTCCTCGTGCTGACAAATCAGCAGCGTGAACACAGCGCACAACAACATGAAAACCACCGCTTGCACCAGGCCCACCAACAATTCCATGAAGTAAAACGGAATCGGCAGCAACCAGCCGAAGCCAGGCTTCAGCCGCGCCATGGTCTCCAGCATGGTCTCCCCAGCGAAGACGTTGCCGTAGAGCCTAAAACTAAGGGAAATGGGACGAAAGAGTATGGAAATAACTTCCAGGCAGCCGGACGCAAAAAACACCACGATCATCAGCACTTTCAAAAACCCGGTTGTCTCACCCTTCGGCCCAAACAATTCTTTTACGAATCCGATCGGTCCAACTTCCTGCAAGGCCCAGACGATCCAACAAGCGAAAAAGATGATTGCCATTGCGAACGTCAGGTTCAGATCGGCGTTCGCCGCGCGGAAGAGCGGTTGTTCAACCTCGAAACCGTTTGGAGTCTGGTGTCCCCAGCCAATCGTGCCAACCCCTGGGATGAGGCCGAGCCAATTTGCCGTCAAAATGAAGATGAAGATGGTCGCCAGAAACCAAAACGTCCGTTTGACCAATTGAGGGCCAATGATGCTCTCCAAAAAGTTGTACAGGCCTTCGATAAGCCATTCCAGGAGGTTCTGGGCGCCGCTGGGAACGCCTTTCATGTCTCGAGTCGCAACTCTGGCGAAGATGATCAAGGCGATCGCAACAACCCAACTGACGACCATTGAATTGGTGATGAAGCCGCCCCAATGTTCGATCTTGACGGCGGACTGCGGCAGGCCGTGTTCCGGCTCCGTGGCAAATGATGTGCCGGCTGGCAATAGCAGCATCAAGAACAACCAACGTTGGAGTGCAGATACCATCGATCAGTACTCCCAGATTGCGCAAGCTTGCGCCGCGTACCCGGACCTTGAAAATTTTAAGGACTGCCCATTTCAAAAAAGAGACTAGCTTTGACTCGATGTCCCCACAACTAGGGGAATCCCTAGGCTGTTGAGCGATCGTTCGGTCTACACAGATGAGAGGCGTGCACCGCCGAGGCGTTAGAGGAGTACTACGGGTTCGTAATTTGCTCACCGCTCAAGCATGCGCGAATGGCCGAGTTCAATGTCGGATAAGCCTTCACGTTTCGCGTTTCTTCTCCGAATTTTCGGGATTCTGCCCACTGGTTCCACTCTGCTTTGCGCCCGGCCGCTGCCAGAGTTATGCCACGGCTTTGAAGGTCATCCACCAGATCTGTCGCTGTCTGCAGGCCGGTGGCATCAATCATGGTGATCGGAATCATGTCCAACACAATCCATTTTAGAGGAATTGCAGCGGCCTTAACTGCTTCGAGGACTCCGCTTTTGAAGTAAGGAGCATTGAAAAACACGATCGGCGCATTGAAACGAATTACGAGTAGGCCGGGAATCGTCTTGGCTTCTGGATGGCGATCAAGCGAGTGATAACCTGGCATGCCCTCCACTTTTCCTAGGAGTTCAATTTTGGGGCGTGCCACGAGATGCACAAAACGAAGGGTCGCGAGGATAACTACAAATAGGATGGCTTGAATCGCGCCGATCGCTACAACGCCAAGGGTCGCGAGAATCGAGAGCGCAAATTCTAGGCGGTCGATTCTGAAGATCAGTTTGAGTTCCTTCAAGTCGATCAGCGAGAATCCAGCCTTCACCAGGACCGCGCCGAGCGCAGCTACCGGCACAAAACGCAGCGGGCCGGTAAAGAATAGAAGGACGACAGCGATAGTCCCAGCAGCAACCAGCCCGGTGACCTGCGTTCGCCCGCCGCTTGCATCGTTCATAGCAGTGCGTGAGTCCGCTCCGCTAATCGCAAATCCTTGCGAGCAGGCGGAGGCAATGTTTGCCATTCCTAACGCCGCGAATTCCCGATCGGCATCCACATCGTACCTGTTTCGGGCCGCGAAACTTCTCGACGTCAGCATCATGCTAGAGAAAGTCACGAGCGCAAGGCCTGCTGCGTCGCCGAGTAGCGGCGGGATCAGCTCCACGGAAACGGTGGGAATATGCAGATGGGGCAATCCCGCTGGCACGTCGCCCACAATCTTGACGCCAAGATGTTCCAGGCCGAGGAGGCGCACGACCAACGCACTTAGAACGATGGCAACCAGTGCAGCCGGCACGCGCTTCAACAGCTTAGGGGTCACCAGGAGGACCACGAAGGTCCCGAGTCCAACGGCCAGTGTAGGCCAGTGCGTTTGACCAAGCTTCGAAATGAATTCCAGGAGCCGCGGCACAATCCTACCTCGGTCAATAGCAAAACCGAATATCTTGCCAAGCTGGCCAAGGATAACGCTCAAAGCGATCCCATTCAGGAAACCAACCAAGATTGGCTTCGACAGAAAGTCAGCCATCACCCCAAGCCCTAAAAAACTGGCGCCGATGCACAAAACGCCTGCAAGGAAACATAGAGTTACCGATAAGGACTCGTAGTCCTGCGAATTGCCCTTTGCCAGTGGAGTGACAGCCGTCGCAATCAATGCGCAAGTGGCCGCGTCGGGTCCCATGATCAATTGTCGCGAGGTGCCAAACACCGCGTACGCGACAAGAGGAAGAATGCTGGAGTAGAGCCCGACCGATGGATTGAATCCGGCCAGTTGTGCGTACGCGACGCCAACGGGCAACGCCACCGCAGCCACGGAAAGGCCGGCGATCAGATCATGGGAAAAATTCGAACGATCGTAAGGCCAGAGCGCAGGCAGACCAGGCGCGAGCTGGAACAATTTGGCCCGCCAGCTACTTGTCTCGGCGTTACGAGGAACAGCCAATGCCGTTCACCTCAATACACGTCTGGAACGAATTTCCTTTTTTTTAAAAACTTGCTGTCGTCATAAGCGTCCTTTTTCGAGCGCTTCGGTAATTTCACTTTCTCACGAGGCGTTTTCTTGTGAGGAATCATGCTCAAGAAATGAGAAAGGCAATTCAGGCGAGCTTTGCGCTTGTCGTCGGAATGTATGAGATACCAGGGGGCGTGCTTGGAATCCGTCGCTTGCAGCATGGCATCGCGGGCGCGCGAATAATCATACCAGCGGCGAAACGATTCCAAGTCCATAGGGCTGAGTTTCCACTGGCGGAGCGGATCGCTGAGACGCGCTTCGAAACGGCGCAGTTGTTCCTTTTGGCCAACCTCGAGCCAGTATTTAATCAGAATGATCCCCGCATCGACGATGTACTTCTCGAACTCCGGACAGAGTTCGAGAAATTTCTCATATTGTTCTGTACTGCAAAAACCCATCACATGCTCAACTCCGGCACGGTTATACCAACTGCGGTCGTAGATCACGATTTCACCAGCAGCCGGGAAATGGTGTATATAGCGCTGAAGGTACATCTGCGATTTCTCGCGGTCCGATGGGGCAGGAAGGGCCACGAGACGGAACACACGAGGACTGACGCGCTCGGTGAGGGCCCGAATGGTACCGCCTTTTCCGGCAGCATCACGGCCTTCAAACACCACGATGACTCGAAGGCCCTTGTACTTCACCCAATCTTGCAATTTGCAAAGTTCCGCCTGAAGTCGACGAAGCTCCTTCTCGTATTTCTTGCGCTTAATCGAGCCTTCATTGTCCTTATGTTCTTTCTTTCCCATCGAACCTGCTCCTTCGCTCACAGCGTTCTATCGCTGCGCTTCCGCGTGCTTCGGCGGCGTGGACGTCGAATTCGCTATTTATTTACTCCGATTCAGGCGGGCCAACTACTAGGGAAATCCCTAAGTGAGCTCGATTGCTACGCGAGCGAAATTCGACGGCTCGCGAAGCACTGCGGCGAGAAACATCTGCGACGAATCACTTAGCGTAAGCCGCCAGGTTTTTTTTGTTCTTGATTCGGCAATTTACTGTCGGCATCAAGAGGAGGCAGCGCGAAAAACAGTTTGAATAGCGCCCCCTTCCCCATTGCCCGGCGAATTTCCTTGAGCACTAAATATGATCCGACAACTAGGCTAAACACCAAGACGATACCTACAGCGCGATCGAGACTTGCGTTCGCAACTACAAGTCGAATCCCGCCGTGAAGGCTGCCCGTCTCGCGAAAACCGTGAAAAATCTTCTCCGCGATCAAAAGTACAGTAACAACGAGGCCATAGACGAAGGTCCTGCAGGCGATCACGACGGCCCGGCGATGGGAATTGAAGCGGTAGCGAGATTGCGCCCATTCGAGCGTCGGTATCACTTTGCCCAGAATTAGCGCGGCGAGTGCAGCCTTGCTGACCGCGGAGAACTCGATCGAATATTTCGCGGCGAAAAACTTGAATATGAGAAAGATCAGGAGGAAGGCGATGAAAAAGAACAGCACGACTGGCGCCAACTCGCGCACTAAACCGCTCAGCCCGTGCGCAACAGCAGCAGCGGCGGTTGAACGTCGCTCCCGAAAGGTACGATCGGTCACGTTAGGTCACGCACTCGCTTACTCGTTTACAGTTCAGCGGAATTTTCTGGGTGCGACGTTTCCCACTCTCGCGCCTTAAGGGGGAGGGACATCACGCCAATGCTTCCTGCGCAGTCGGGCCAAGGGCCTTGCGACATCGAACCGCTGTGACGGCTCGTGCCGTCGAAATACGCGCGAGACCCGGCCGGAAACCTACTACGGGGCCCCGAACCATTTGTCGTAGATTTGCTGATATGTGCCGTTCTCGCGAAGCACGAGCAACGCACGGTCAATCTTCTTGCGCAGGGGGCTGTCCAACTGCACTAAGATGGCGAGCGGCCTAGTGTCAAATTCGGGGCCGACCACCTTTACCCGCCCCTTTCCCTCATGCGCCGCATAGTAAAGGAGCAGCGGTGAGGGCGCGACCACGGCATCCACCTTCTTGTCCAGTAGCGCCTGAAACATTTGATCAGGCGACGGGAACTCCTGCACCTCTGCTTTCTGCTCCCTAAGATAACCAGCTGCAACAGAGGACGTTATCGTGGCGACCTGTTTGCCGGGCAAATCACCCGGACCCTCGATAGCCCCACGGATCTGCTCGACCGTCAACGTCGTCGTTAATTGAGCTGTATAGGACGCAATGAAAACCACACTGGCGAACATCCACAAAATTGCCAGAACGCGCGCCACCCATTGACGAGGCTGTTCCTGCGCCTGGCACGCCAGTATCGACAGCCCCCAAAAACACGCCTCTAAGATGCCTGGGAAGTAGTTTCGGTTCGAAACGATGCCGTCTCCCTGCCGCCGTTCGAGAAACCAGACTATATGAGCCGGGATGAGGACCAGCAGGAAGCCTACGCCGAGCCATTCAATAGTCGTTCGAGAAAACAGCAGACGGAGCATCTCCCATACAGGGCTTAGGCGGCTTTCGAGGCCCTGCGTTGCGCCTGTCTCTCGCACCATAATTTGCAGGCCTACTTCCAATATTGGATACGAAAAATCAAAAACCTCATCACGTCCCGACGTTATGAACATCTCGGGGGTGAGATCGGCGCTCTTGGATCGCATCGCCTCCTGCAGGGCGTTTGCGTCAGGCAAGATCTGATAGCTCGTCTTAACCTTTAGCTGCGCGGCAATCGCATTCCAAAGATCGATGGCGAATCCGGTCAGCGACCCGTTTTGTTCCACAACGATGGGTGGACCACTAGTAACGGCAACAAGGATCTCCGGGACCTCGCCTTGCTTGAGCCGGCGCTTGGGCGGATAGCGGAACCAGAAAACCAAGAATCACGAATAACGCTAAAGCAATCGCGCCGATTTCCAACGTCTCGCGTTTAGTCTGGCCATCGGAAGCCACTCGTTTGCTGCTATTGCTAAGTTTTCTGTTCATCGCCCTTTTCTCGGGAACAGCGCTGCTATCGTGAAATTTATTGCTACACTTGGAGAGCCTGCCGGTGCAACCGCGCTCGGAATTACCCCGAGACTGAGACTAATCGGCTGTCGAAAGAATTTCGTCACTTTGCTGATGGATACCTGCACGGGCACCGTCCACCTGTCCCCAGGCACAGCCATGGAATCGTATGTTGACTCAACATCGACCCCCAGCGTCCAGCCACCTCCCCACGTGTAGTACAGTTCCGGTTGGATAAACGTAGAACTAACATTCTCGCGATTCTTGTCGCCGGCGAATGACCAGACGTGATTAACCAGCACGCCGTATTGCCAGTGCTCTGTCTGCTTGATAACGGCGAATCCAGGTCCCAACGTCCACTTTCCCGTTCCCAGAGAAATGTCCGAAGCGGTCGGAATTCCTAGAACCGGACCGAAGCCCCAGATGAGCGGAGTTTGCTTGTCAGGCGAAAAGTAAAATTCCGTCAACAGGTCACTCGCACCTGTGTTTCTGCCCATGCCGGCTTCGGAATCGGGCATACTTATAACACTAAAACTCGACCGCGTGATGAGATTCCAACTGTCGTCGATCTTAATCGGGATGATGGGCTGAACCGTCATCGCGTACTGAAGCCCCCTCCCTGGGTTTCCGCCGAAACCGAAATCGTTTTGAACTTGAACCTGGATCAAATCGGCGAACGGATTCTTCGCCTCTTTCGCCAACTCCTCGGCGTCCGCAGCGCTTGCCTGTGGGTTGTTGCTGGTCCCCTGTACACCCCCTTGCGCTGACGAACTCTGGGCTCTCAATGGAACGACTGGTAGAAGTAACGCCATTAGTTGAAGGACGAGTATCCAACGGGATCGGCAGCCGCCGACTTTCGGAAGCAGACCGTTGCGGTGGCTAGAACGGCTGACGACGACCAAATCTCTGGTGGGGAGCAAGAATAGAACGTGGGCGTGAGGCACTGGTGCTCCCGTCAAAGCTCATGAGATTCCGCTCTGAACCCGCAGGGCGGTTCCTCTACGGTTTCTCCGAAGATACGTCATGGCGCCGCAGTCGGCGTAGCGGCTGGAATCACAACGCTGTTTGTCCACTGCGCATCCGTCAGTTTCCATCCACCACCTAGCGCGCGGTAGAGATTGACCAAAGCTACCTTGCGACCCAGATCGTAAGTGACTGTCGCAGTATCTGCGGGGTACGCTTGAATCTCGGCATCAATAATTTCAAAATAACTCGCGAGCCCGCTATCGTAACGAATGGTCGCCAATCGTATAGATTCGCGATATGCATCTGCGCTGCCCATCTGCTTTCGATAGGCTTCGGCAAGTTCCTGATGCGCGGAGAGAGAGATGGAAACTTCGCCGAAAGCTCCGGTCACAGCTTTTTCAAAGGATATTTTGGCCTGCTCCCGTTGTGCTAGCGCGGCCCGATATTGGTTCTTCAGACGGCCGGCTGTAAAAAGAGGTCCCGCGAGGTCTCCGGCAAGACTCCAGGCTTTGCCGGCACCAGTAAGCTCAGAAAGTTGCGGGCTCACGCCGCCCAGTAAGCCGCTAAGCGAAAGCGTAGGGAAAAAATTCGCCTTGGCGACACCTACGTTCGCATTGGCGGCTATCAGGTTCTGCTCCGCTTCGCGCAAGTCTGGACGTCGCTCTAGCAGAGCAGATGGCAATCCGGCAGGAACCTGTGGCGGGTCGTACTGGTCGGCTAATGCGGCTCCTCTTGTGATAGGCCCGGGATTGCGGCCAACAAGGAGATCCAGCGCATCCTCTTGAGCTACAATTTGTCGTCTTAGGTCAGGAATCGTGGCTTCGACGTTCAGCAGCGCTGCTTGAGCACGAGCCACTTCGAGTCCGGAGGCATCACCGCCTTCGAATTTGTGCTGAAAGAGGTCCAGAGTCGTCTGAAAACTCTTCGACGTTCGCTGTGAAATTTCAAGTTGTGCGTCGAGAGCGCGCAGCTGGAAATACCCCTGGGCAACTTCCGACATCACGAGAAGCCGCATGTCGCGCCGAGCTTCGTCCGTAGAAAAGTATACCGCTCGTTGGGCCTCATTCATCCTGCGAATACGCCCAAATAGGTCGATTTCCCAGAACGTCGCGAAGCCGTACGAGTAGTAAGTGTGATTTGCAACGATGGGAGACTGCTGCCCCGAAATGTTTCCATCGTAACCAACTTGCGGGTAATACTGCGATTTAGTGACACCGAGCAAGGCACGTTCTTGGTCCACGCGCGATACCGCTAATCGCAAGTCGTAATTGTTGGCGAGGGACTCGCGAATCAAACTCTGCAGAACGGGATCCTTGAACAATTCCCACCATGCAAGATCGGCGGCGGAATTGTTCGAAGTTTGCTCTTCATTGTAGAAGTTGGCCGGAGGATGAAATTCCGGCTTGCTGTATTTCGGTCCTACCGTACATCCGTCGAGAAGAAATACCAGGAGAGCAACGACAAGCAGGTTCTTCATTAGTTGTGACCTCCCTCAAGCACTGCAGGTTTGGTCACTTCCACAAGTGGCTTCTTATTGGAAATGCGCTCAACTACCACAAATAAGACAGGTACGAGAAAAATTCCCAGAATTGTGGCGGCCGACATGCCGGTGATAACAGAGCTTCCCAACACTCTTCGACCGATTGCTCCCGCACCTTTGGCCGTCCAGAGCGGCACGCATCCCAAGATGAAAGCGAAAGAAGTCATCAGGATCGGTCGCAAGCGCAAACGGGCTCCTTCGAGCGCGGCTTCGACAAGCTCTTTTCCCTTGGTGTGCTCTAATACAGCGAACTCAACGATCAAGATGGCGTTTTTGGCCGTCAGTCCAATCAGCATGATGAGCCCAATCTGCGCAAAAATATTGTTATCGAATTTGCGCAGCAGCAGTCCTCCGTAAGCGCCAAGAACGGCGACCGGGACCGAGAGCAGTACGCTGAATGGCAGTGACCAACTTTCGTACAGCGCTACCAGGATCAAGAACACAAAAACGAACGACATCGCGAAAACTATGGCTTGGCCACCTTCGGCCTTCTTCTCCTGATAAGACATGTCGCTCCAGGCGTAGCCGAATCCTGCGGGCAGAACCTCGTTGGCGACTTGTTCCATCGCGGCCATGGCTTGCCCGGAACTGTAACCGGGTGCAGGCGAACCATTGATCTGGATACTGCGATAGAGATTGAAGCGAGTCGTGTATTCCGGCCCAGATACTCTTTTGATCGTCACCAGGGAAGCCAGGGGTGTCATCTCACCCTTCGAGCTTCGCACGTAAAAATCGTTGATTTTGTCGGCACTGGTGCGATACTCCGGCTCCGCCTGAAGATAGACCTTCCACTGGCGTCCGAATCGATTGAACTGATTCACGTAGGAACCGCCAAGGAAGGCTTGTAGCGTCTGGTAAACCTCTGCGAACTGCAGCCCTTGCTTCAGTACGCGATCCTGGTCCACTTCCACATAGAGTTGGGGCACGGATGGGCGGAAGGTGCTCACCAGTGAGGCAATCTCAGGCCGTTTTCGAGCCTCCAAAGTCAGCTTATCCAGCATTTCCGAAAGTTGCGTGACGGTTCCACTACTGCGATCCTGCAGCATGAACGTGAAGCCACCGGCCGTCCCAAGTCCCGGAATGGCGGGTGGCCCGAAAGCGAAGGCAATGGTCTCCGGGATCTCCGTTCTCATTTTCTGGTTGAGGCCGCGCATGAGCCCATTGGCGGAAAGTTCCTCAGTCACGCGTTCATCCCAAGGCTCCAGTTGCAGAAAGTAGAAACCGGTGTATGAGGCGGAGGTGTTAGACAACAGGCTGAATCCAGAAATTCCGCTAAAACTCTTGATGCCGTGGGTGTGAGCCAGCATGTCGTCAAGTTTGCGCATTACTGCGTCGGTGCGCTGCAGTGAAGCGGCATCCGGCAATTGCACCTGTAAGAAGGCGTAACCTTGATCCTCTTCTGGAATAAAACTGGTGGGAAGCTTCTTTCCCATACCTCCCGCGATAACAGTGATTCCCACGAGCAGCAATAAGGCGATGCCCCACCGGCGAATGAGCACGCCGCTCCAGCTGACATAGCCACCAGTCATTTTTCCGAACCAGCGATTGAACCAATCGAAGAACTTTCCCAGGGGACCTCTGGCTTTCTTGCGTGGACGCAGCAAAAGTGAAGAGAGTGCTGG
Source organism: uncultured Acidobacteriota bacterium (assembly GCA_963742475.1). Classification (GTDB taxonomy): domain Bacteria; phylum Acidobacteriota; class Terriglobia; order Acidiferrales; family UBA7541; genus Palsa-295. The sequence goes on from CAVULY010000004.1 coordinate 720,723, forward strand.
CGACAGCGTCAAGGCGTTGAAGGCCGAAATTAGGACAGAGATCGCGATGGTAACGGCGAACTGCTGGTTGAGCAGACCCTTGATACCACCCATGGCGGCCATCGGCACGAATACCGCAGATAAAATCAAGGCGATACCAATGACCGGCGCTGTGACTTCTTCCATGGCCTTGAATGTTGCTTCCTTGGGCGACAAGCCATGCTCGATGTGGTGTTCAACTGCCTCGACCACGACGATCGCGTCATCCACCACGAGCCCAATCGCCAGGATCAGCCCAAAGAGAGAGAGTGTGTTGATCGAAAAACCAAGCAGGGGAAATACGGCGAAGGTACCGATAAGCGACACTGGGACGGCCAACAAAGGAATCAACGTGGCCCGCCAGTTCTGGAGAAACAGGAACACAACAATGATGACCAATACGATCGCCTCAAGCAGGGTCGTAATGATCTCTTTCATCCCCTCTGTGATCGGCAGCGTCGTGTCCATGGCGACGGTGTATTCCAATCCATCGGGGAAGCGCGTTTTCAGTTCGTCCATTTGCGCCTTGACCTGTTTGGCAACGGCTAAGGCGTTGGACCCTGGGGCCTGGTAAACGCTAATAATCACCGCAGGCTTACCGTTGAACCGTCCGATTTGTTGATAAACGAGAGACCCTAACTCGATTCGAGAAACATCCTTGAGTCTCACCGTCGAGCCATCCGGGTTTTGACGAACAATAATGTTGCCAAACTCTTCCGGATTGATCAGCCGGCCAGCCGCGCGGACTGCGTAGGTAAATTGTTGCCCCTTCGGGGCAGGCTCCGCGCCGATCTGACCTGCAGGGTTCACCGCGCTCTGTTGCTGAACGGCGTTCGTCAGATCAGAGACGGTCATGCCGAGCTTGGTCAGCTGGTCCGGTTTGACCCAAATGCGCATGGCATAATCCGAAGCACCAAAGTTGGTAACCTGCCCGACGCCTGGAACGCGTAACAATGCATCGTTAACATTGATCGTGGCGTAGTTCCCGAGGAACTGCCCGTTGTAGGTGCCATTCGGCGAGTAGATAGCAAGCACGAGAAGCGGCAAGCCCATCAATTTCTTGACCGTCACGCCATACTGATTAACGGAGGTGGGAAGATTCGGGCTGGCCTGAGATACGCGGTTCTGTGTGTTCACCTGGTCGATGTCGACGTTTGTGCCGACATCATAGGTAACCTTCAGCGACATCGTGCCGTCATTCGCGTTTGTAGACATCATATAGATCATGTTGTCCACACCATTCATCTGCTGTTCCAGAGGAGTGGCAACCGACTGTTCAATGGTCTGAGCGTCTGCGCCGGTGTAGGTCGCCGACACGCTGATCTGTGGAGGGACGATATCTGGCAGTTGCGCAATCGGCAGTTTCGTCATGGCCACCAGGCCGGCAATGACCGTGAGCAACGCGATAACGATCGCGACATTTGGACGATTTATAAAGAATTTAGACATGGCTACTTCTCACCGATCACGGCGCTGGCCTGAGTGTCTTTGTAAGGTGTGGTTACGACCGTTATGCCGGTCTTCACGCGCTGCAATCCGTCAACGATCACGTTTTCTCCCGGCTGAAGTCCAGAGTCGACCACCCACATATCGCCGTATAATGGACCGAGTCTCACCGCCCTAATCGCCACTTTGTGGTCCGAATCAACGACTCCCACCTGGTACACACCCTGCAATTCCGAAACGGCCTGCTGCGGGATTAGAAGAGCTCCTTTGCGGAGGTCGGTAACAGCTCGAATTCGCGCGTACTGCCCGGGACGCAGCACGTTCCCCGGATTCGTGAACTCCCCACGCACTTGGATGGTTCCCGTTCGCGAATCCACTTCGCGATTCACAAAAAGAACCTTACCTGGAAGGGGATATGCGATACCGTCTCCGAGAATCAATTCGAGATTTTGCCTCGTTGTGCTATTCGATTTTTCGCGCGTGAACCGCATGTAATCCTGCTCCGTAACACTGACGTCAACATAGATCGGATTCACATTCGAAATCGTAGTCATGACGGAAGTCGGGGTCATCAGGTCTCCGATGGCCACTTTGGCCACTCCCGCAATGCCTGAGATGGGAGCAGTCACCGTTGTCCAACCCAGGTTAAGTTTGGCGTTGTCTAACACCGCTTGGTCGGCGTCGACACTCGCCGTCGCAGCTCTCTCGGAACTCTGCGCCTTATCGAGCTCTGCTTGGCTCACTGCCTTCTGGGCCACCAACGGAGTGTATCGGCGCACATCAATCTGCGCCTGCGCTAATCCCGCGCGCGCGCGCTCCAGATTTCCTGTAGCTTGTTCCACCGCGGCCTGCGCCTGGCGTTTGTCCAGTTGGAACATCGCCTGTCCCTTCTCCACGTATGAACCTTCACTGTAGAGGCGACTGAGCAAGTATCCTTCGACCTTGGGACGGATGTCCGCGTCCACATTGCCGACAGTCGTCCCAACCCATTCCTGGCGGATGGCCACTTCCTTCTGAACCACCGGTGCGACTGTCACTCCAGGAGGTGGTGGAGGTGGGTTTTCTTCCTTGGAAGAACACGCGCCGAGACTTACAAGCACGAGAAGAGAAGCGCACAGGAGTTGAGCGGTAGCAGCGGGTTTGTTGATTAATCGCTCGCGGACGGCAACGCAAGTTGCGGGCAACGCTGCGCGGCGCCAACAGACAGGAATGCCACATCGGATTTCTTTAGCCATTCGATTGGTCTCCAAACCGCAACTGCCGTTGTCTCACGAACACTCCGAGCCGGTTATCTGCGAAATTCGAAAGCCCCTCGCGAAACACTCCACATGTGAATCGAAATTCGATTCGTTCAAGGGGAACTGTACTCACCTTCGATGGTCCGCTCGCTGCGCAGAAACAAATCCGAGATAAATGCTAGGTGTTAAGGGGGGCCCGCACCACTAGGGAAAGCCCTAGGCTATAGAAGTTACTGCGTGATGGCAAGATACCACCAGACATCCCAGAGACCACCCTTACTGGCCGGAAAGCGGATCAACTGGAGGGCACGTGACGGGGTACTCCAAGCCCTTGCCGATCTTCTTTCAATGCTTCCACTCTTTCTTCGCCATCAACATACGAACGCGCGATCGTAGCCTTCACTCGTCCACTCCAGTACTGAACAGTTGGACGGCGTGCCCCGGGTACAGCCCGAGCGAGGTCCGCAAGAAGGGCGTTCATGCGCCGCATCACCTGCACGCTGGTAGCACCATAAGCGGAAATCTCGTCGAACGACAATCGAAGGAGATCGTCCCATGAGGGAAACGGGACGACGAGTCGCAATTTGCCGTTGCTGTCGTGATACTTGCCAATTTCCAGATGCCGTTGACCCATGCGCACTAGCAGGTCTTCGATCTGGTCAAGCGCTTGGACCGCAGTTGTCGGATCATTAATTGCCGCTGACAACGCTTTGATAGCAATGTCCACCAGCAGCCGGATCGCGTACTTCGGATCTTGCTCGAATGTACGTTCCTCTCCAAGTTCAACTCCTTCCCTTAGCTTCCGTTCATCAACGGGCGCTTCAGCAGCGTACACGTGCAAAAGGGGGGTTGATTCCAGAACCGTATCGCCAACCGCTCCGAGCATTTCTATGACTCCATCAGATGCTGTCGCGATATTCACTAACCAAGCGACATCGAGTGCTTGTATGGTGAGCGGTCGCCCATGATGAATGAGTGTTTGCGCAGGAGGCAACCCACCAAAATCGACTGCTCCGGTTACGGCCTCAGCCTCATTCGAAACCGGATAGAGGGCCGCTATCACCTTGCGTCCTTGCTCGCCTGTGAAAACCAACATGCGGTTAACCTGAAGCAAGCCAATCCTATGAATCAACGCGATGAACATGCCCACGCTCGCCAGAAGCAAACCAGTTTCAATCCAAGGACTGACAAATGGAACTTTCCCCGACCCGTTTCGGTCCACCGATGCCAGCGCTGCGATCGCGAATAAAAAAGTGGCTGTAAACATTCCGAGAGCATGCGACATCACCCGATCACGCGCTATCCACAGCACCAGGCGTGGAGAGTAGGCAGTGGCACTGAACTGCACCATAACAAAGGTCAAGGAAAACACAATTCCCGTAAGGGCTATCATACCCGAGGCGATCGCCGAATAGATCGCCGACGCCGCGGAGATGCTCAATGGGGAGATAAGTTCGGGAAAGATACGACTTTCAAACCGTGGAAACGTAAATCCAGCCCCGATTGCGATTACGGCGTAAAGCGCGGGTATTGCCCATGAACTCAGCTGCCGTTTGTATTTCCTGAATTTGGAAGAACCCGCTCGGAATGACCTGTCATTTTTTCGATCTTCAGTCACAGTGCTGTTCCTATCTACACTAGAAATCGCGGAGTAGCGAGTATTTCTCCGGGATAAAGTGTCTGCCCTTGATCGAAGCTTGATCGTCACAACCGCCCTCGTTTTTTCGCGCGAGGAATTTTTCTTTTTGCAGTATCGTCAGGCCAATTGCAACGCCGGGCCTATTCTTCCTTCTGAAACAACCTTAGTTTCTATCAGACGTCGGCACAACTAGGCGAAACCCTAGCAACCCGACTGAGCGCACCGTACAAATTTGACAGCTTGCGGTCGCTCGAAGTGGCGACTCACGCTTTGCCGATAAAATTGCAAGCCGACTGTCTGACGAGGCATAATCCCGCTATCAACGCGTCGTTGTTCATATCAACACAAAGTTACAGTGCTCGGGACGCATCCATTTGAGGAGACCACTCGCCTTGACAATTTGGGCATTCAATCGCGCTCGGCAGAGTTGGCTCCTATTGTTCGCGCTTGGGCTCGTCATGTTTGCCCCAGCATCCCAAGCGCAGGTCAGAAAAACAATTCTCGTGATCAATGAGTTCGGACAGTCCGCTCCTGTTTCGGTGATCGTGGCCGAGCAGATCCGTTCGGCGCTGCAATCCGACCCTCGATTCCAGGTCCAGTATTATTGGGAAAATCTGGACGCGATTAACCTCTCGAATGATTCACTGGAAGAACAGCGTGCTTCGGTTGCACGAAGATATCTCGGACAAAAGCTGGACCTGATTGTGCTGGTTGGTCCGGACCCGCTCGGGCTCCTGACAGATCGGTCCTTGGCATTTTATCTCGATGTACCCATCGTTTTTTGTTGCGCCGCTCAAGGTCAACCTGCCCAACCCGTCATAGATTCCCGATCTACAGGATCGTGGTTGCAGTTCGAGCCCGCCAAAACAGTGGATGCTGCCCTCCGCCTTCTGCCGGAAACGCGCCAACTCTTCGTTGTTACTGGGCAATCCAGATTTGACAAAGGCGTCGCCGCACTAACGAGGGCGGGGCTCACTTCCTACGAGGGTAAGCTCGATATCACCTACTTAACCGACCTTCCCATGGGGGCATTACAAGAAAGGCTCAGACATCTTCCGAACCATTCGATCGTTCTGTTTCTTACCTTTTTCAAGGATGCGGAGGGGCGGGAATTCCTCAGCACAGTGGACGCTCTCCCCATGGTAGTGGCGTCTTCGAATGCTCCCGTTTTTGGTGTTACTGACACCTACCTTGGTCGTGGCACTGTCGGCGGATTCGTGATCAGTATAGAAGGGCAGGGCAAAATCGCGGGCCGCGATATCCTGGAGATCTTGGGTGGAAAGTCGCCTCCGGACATTCCCGTCGTGCATGGTCCTAGCTATTACATGTTCGACTGGCACGCATTAAGGCGATGGGATCTAGATGAAAGCAAGCTCCCGGCCGGTAGCATTATTCTGTTTCGAGAGCCTACCCTTTGGGAACGATACAAGCTCATCGTGCTCACTGGATTGCTATTCATTGTGAGTGTGGCCTTGTTGAACGTCTATCTCCTCTACAAGCAGCGGCGGCTGAGACTGGCCCCGAAGGCCCCAGAGGAACTGAGCGGCATGCTGATCAACGCCCAGGAACAGGAGCGCCGCAGAATTGCGTCTGAAATCCATGACGATTTTAGCCAGAGACTTGCAACGCTTACGCTCGGCATGGAAACCGCCGCCCAGCTGATTCCGGTGTCACCCCATGACGCAAATCTCCAGATGCAAGAACTCTCGAGCGCAGCCATTGACCTTGGCGCGGACCTTCATACTCTTTCGCATCGCCTGCACTCGGCCACTCTCGAGAACCTGGGCCTTACGCCGGCCATTAGCGCGCTGTGCAAAGAGTTTTCCGCCCAACAAGGTATTAGGATTGAAAGTACACTGGATCCCGTTCCCCGTTCGATCGATCGCGACACAGCTCTCTGCGTTTTCCGAATCGCGCAGGAAGCCCTTCGCAACGTTAAGAAGCACAGTGGCGCAACCAACGCTCAAGTGCGCCTGCAACTAGAGGAAAGCACGATTCATTTGTCGGTATGTGATCAGGGTATGGGCTTCGATCCCAAAGAGCCTAGGAAGGGTGAAGGACTGGGCATCCGAAGCATGGAAGAGCGCGCACGTTTGCTGGGCGGCCGCTTTAAGGTTCAATCCAAAACCGGAACGGGCACGGAGATTAACGTTTGGCTACCGCTGCAAACAAAATCAAAAATATCGAACGCTTAAGGTTCGAACAAATACATTCCGCGGGCTACTTTAACCGTCAATCGTAAGATGCATGACGGACTTCGGGCCGGACCGAGATGAGCCCCTTCTTGATCGCGAACAAGACGAGATCTGAATTTGCCCTCAGATGGAAAGCTTCCATGATGTGGTGCTTGTGAAATTCAATCGTTTTTGGACTCAGCTCCAGACGTGCGGCGATCTCTTTCAACGAATAGCCTTCCGCGAACAGTTGGACAACATCGCATTGACGAGGAGTCAGATCTTTAGAGAATTGCACGACTCGCGAGCGTTGTTTTACCCAGTCCGCCGACCGCAGTTTAGGAGAGGTGAACGACTTTCCGCGCCACACCTGCTCGATCGCCGTCAGCAACTCATTCGCTGCCGAATGCTTCAGAACGAAACCGACGTTCCCCAACTCCATCGCCGCGGCCGCCAGGTTCGGATCGTCCTGCATTGTCAGGAATACGATGCGAACGTTCGGGAGTTGTTCCCGAACCCGGCGCGCGGCATCGAACCCATTGAGGAGTGGCATGCCAATGTCAACGATGATTATATCAGGCTTCAGCCTAATCGCTTCGGCCACCAGAGCGCGACCGTCCGTCACCGAACCAATCACGGCATAGGCCCTTTCGAGGAGAAGGCGGAGGGCATCCGAGAAAACGGCATGGTCGTCGGCGATTAGAATGGATGGGTGGGACTTTTCACCAACAATGGTCATCGGAGGCTCCTGTGTCAGAAACTAGCATGCGAGGTAATTACTACAGGTCTTCCAAATTCCCTGCTGTGACGCGCGTCACGTCAATCTGTGACGGAAATCAGTGATGGGACTTCGTCCGTCGGTCAAGAAACCATTACAAGGTAGCAGATTGGGAGATGGTCTAGGTGCGATACTACTTACCCATCCTAGTTGTTGGGAAGATGTGTCGAACCGTTGACGTTTTGTATTGTCAAAAATAGCAATTCCGGTGGCTAACTCCGTGTCGCTGCACACTGTGTTTAGCGCGCCTCGCCGTTGACCATTCCCTTGGCCTTGGCTGCGAGCCAGCTAACTGAGGGGATCATGCGGGTTTAACTCGACCTACCCCGACGAGGGAAAGCGCTAGCTCCCCGGACCTCTTCCGAATCGTTTGAGCTAGGGATTCGCCTAGTTTCCGCGCCCACGCCGAAGGCCCATCCTCGAAGTGTAATTCAGCGCGGAAAACCCGTGGACCGTGCACGCATATTATTAGCTGACGACAATGAACTCCTTCTGGAGCGCACGGCAAAGATGCTCGCTTCGTCATTCGACGTAGTAGGACTAGCACGCGATGGACAAGACCTGATTGCGAAGGCCCGGAAGTTCACTCCAGACGTCATCATCGTCGACATCACCATGCCCCTCATGACGGGGATCGAAGCGGTGCATGAGCTTCGTCAAGCTGGGTCAATTGCCAGATTTGTATTCCTGACCGTTCACCAAGACAGTGAAATCCTTGAGGCGTGCCTGGAAGAAGGCGCGCTGGGCTACGTCATCAAGTCGCATATCAAGGCTGATCTTGTTCCGGCCATTTACGCCGCCATGGCGGGCGAACGGTTTGTCTCGCCTTCCCTCCTGAGGTCGGAGGGTGTTCAGTGATCCCGTGAAATGCCGCCCTCCACACCTCACCTACGAGAACATGGTTACGAAGGTCCTCGAGCACTTTTGCTACATCGGATCAGCCGATGAATGGGGTCATTATCCGGACGTTGATGAACTTCTATTTGTCCTATGGCGACAATTTCAAGATTAAATCTCCAACCGGATCCGGCCAACTGATGGGCCTCTTCGAGGTGAGCAAAGCGATTTCAGACCGACTGACCCGAACCTTCTTGCGCGACGAACATGGTCGAGGGCCCGTGTATGGCGGCACGGGGAGGGTCGAGAGTGATCCCCTCTGGCGTGACAACATTCTATCTTATGAATATTTTCACGGTGATAATGGTGCCGGCTCGGGGCCAGTCACCAAACCGTCTGGCCTGGACTCGTTGCCAAAATCATTGAGCAGTAAGGCTTCCTCGATCCCAAGCGAATGCCGGAACTGGGCCGACATGCTGGGTTCACTGAGAAAGCCCAAGCCGCTGGGTAGAGAGGAATGATGTGAAACGCGGCGCTGAGCGTGTCTGCCCTGAAGTCAATAACTTGAGGAAGCGACGCGACACCTTCGTGACGGTCCTGGCGCTTCTTGTAATCGCCATTGCGTTACCCTTTGCGGTTATGGACACCATCGAAACGGGTCGCGTGTACCTGTTCTCGCGGCAGTTCCTCGAGGAATTACCGCAGCGGTTCACTGGACCCGGACGCTTACGCTTCATCCTTCAGCCGATGATTGCCATCGTCCTGGGGATTCGCGGAGGCCTCGCCGATGCCAAGGTCAGAAATCCGCCCTATCTTTTCGGGCCGCTCTTCGATGCTGGACGTCGAAGAGAATCGCTGCGAAGCGGAGTGGTGGCCATCCGCAACCTGCTCGCCGTGGGAATCATCATGGACATCATGTTTCAACTAATCCTTTACCACTCGGTGCATCCCGGCGCGGCCTTGTTGGTTGGGCCGATCCTCATTTGTTTCCCCTACGCACTATCCAGAGCACTGACGACACACTCGGCAGGGTGGCTGGGGCGAAAATAGCGAGTGCCATACCGTTTCATCGCAACAGATCAATCATGTCAATGACTCGTCGCGCGGCCGGCATATCTATCGGTGTGTTGGTCACTCTTTTGAACGGCGGCGGTGGATCGGTCGCGTACTATCTCAACAAGTACGTGCGCATCCTCGGCGAGTTTGAACCCTGAGGCAGCTATACGCACACCCTTCAAATACCAACGAGCCCTTATTGCGAGGAGGGGCCGTGCGCCGTTACGGCGCTAGGCAATTTGTTCACCTGCAACGTCGGACCAATCTTCGAATGCCGCATGAAGCATTTCGAGCCATTTGTTGAGGCTCAATTCGGCGGGACGCACTGGAATTTAGACGGGAATCTTTACAGGAACTGCTTCCCCAAGGCTGCATCGTCGCCAACAAGAGCCCGAGCAACAACGCATCTAATTTCATCGGCGGCGGCATCGACGTTCCGCTCAACGATCAGTTCTCCATCCGACGTGTGGAATTTGACTACTGCTGACTCGCTTTGGCAATTCCCTCACGGCGGGTGACAACAACCGGACCAACTTCCGATACCAGGTGGAAGTTGTTATCAAGCTTTAGCTGAGTTGGAGATTAAGGATCATTGGCGAAAATCAGGGGGCCGTGACTAGCGGCTGGCCTCACATCCGTTGGCGGCTTAGAGTCTTCTGCGGCAACGAGCCTCATATCAGAGTTTCGCCCTCGGCTTTTTTCGAGCAGCCGCCGGAAGTTGACGCTCGGGAATCCCTATTGAAGGCCGTGATTGATCACGGTCATCAGAACGTACGTTACCGAAATTGTCCCCGAAATGTCCCCGAATGAGCTGAAAACAGCCGAAAAGAACCTAACGGAGTTGAACGCACTGAAAGGTATCACACTTTAGAATCAGTGATTTACTGATTTTGCGTGGTTTACGAAAACTAAAGAAACAGATTAAAAGGCCGCTGCTCTACCACTGAGCTACGCCCCTAAAGTGGTAATTCTACTAATACTCCAACGACGGTCGGTGAAGTCGTCGTTTGTCCGGCGTCAGTAATGGTCTCGATTGCTTGCCGACCTTACACCGAAGTCGTCAATCCGACGTTGTGCAACTTCGAGCCGTTCGCCAGTTTTGCTGGAGCGAAAGATCCGGCAGTGCCCGCCACCGCGCTCGAGCGTTGCGTTCAAACACCTAAGAACGCATCATTTAGAGGCAAGTGCGCTGCTTCATGATTCTGCGTCCGTGGAATGTCGAGCATCCGAGTTTTCCAGTCTACCATGTTCGAAGTCAGGCCGTAATCACTTCCCTTTGACAAACTGATAAGGGTAGCCAGCTCAAGTTCCGGCATGCGCAAAGGTAGAACTGACGGGAATAGAAACCGGCCAAGTCATTCCTTCGCGAACGGTTTAGGTGGTAGCAAAAACTGCATGCCGAAATAGCCTACGAAGTAAGGTTGGACGTTGCTCGCGGGTTGGACGCTGCGTCCGGCCATCAGCAGCAAGATGAATGGAGGGTGTATTTTGCAGCGCGCACCACGCTCGATAGTTTGCTGTTGGTTGAACGAATGTAAGGTTTCCACGCTGTAGAACTCGGCATCAATTTCAAGATTCTCGGTGATACCGCGCCCCACAACGACGCCGGCGAGATAGCCATCGGCTCCTGTATGGACAACGTTGTAACCGACCTCCCAGTTCAACGATAAGGGCCCCAGCTTCTTTGAAAATTCCACCGGGAGGATGACACTACCGCTCCGCGGTGTGATTCCACGGTCCGCCGCATGGTTTGGGTTGTTGAGGGACACCTGCGGAAGAACGGAGATTGCGAATCCGGATTGCTCGTTGTTACAATACCGCCGCTTGACGCCCAACTGATCCTGGCCGAGTCCATATTTCGGAGGGCTGGAAGGATCGGTGACTCTCAACCAGGCGTTTTCAAAAGCGAGCTGGATGCAATCACCCAGTACCGAAATTGATCTCCACGTCCGGCGTATGCGCGATGGACTGGTTGGTATACTCGAAAGGCATGTAGGCGAAGTTGATTTCCCAATTGTGGTTTCCATGCGTCCCTAGATCGTTGGCGTGGCATGGCGGTCCTCCTTCAGCGAACGCCGCCGGGCAAGCGAGTACGCACACAAGAAGAAAAAAGAATTTCCATGAGCCAAATCTGTTTGCCTGGGAAGGCTTTCTCTCGGCAGCCCGCTCGGCTTGCACTGGACCTCCTGAAGGTCCCGGAGTTGTGCCAAAAAAACCTGGCGGCGCCAAGCGTCGCGGCAAGTTAGCCAAAATTTCAACCGATCCAGATCGCACCTTCCATCGGCCATCCGACCCTAGACGCGCTCCGCAGGCATTTCACGCAGCCTGAAAGACACCGTCTGAGTACCAAGACGCGGGTGCTTGGCAGTGAGCCGGACCGCTCCAGCCTGCTCTCGAGCGCGAATCCACACCGCTCCTGTGCCGCCGACCAGCGTGAATGGATTGTCTCCGATGATTTCTGCGGGACCTTCGAGGCTCAGCGCGATGGCATCATTCGCATAAGGTCGAATCGCACCGAATTCATCTGTGACGCGGAACACGACGCGCGTGGCGTCGGCCCCATCGGCCCCAAGCTCCGTGTCATCGGCATGGACTGAGAATTTCTGATCCACGCCGCGGCCTGAGTACGTTTTGGAAACAACCTGCTGGCCTTTGAGATAGCCATCAATGCGCAGATCGCCCCATTCGTGGCGCGTCTTGGTGAGATCAACGCTGAATGGCGCGTATTGCAAATGTGCGAACTGCTCGCGATCTGGTTCTGCTTCGGCGATCAAATCCCAGTCACCTTTACTTTTCACATAGAGTTTCAAGTGTTCGCAGTTCGAGCAAATCATCGCGACCGTAAAACCTACCGCTTCATCGCCCGTCGCCCAATGAAACGCGGGTTCCAGCACAATCTCTTCTTGCGGATCGCACTGCGATTTATAAAAGCCGGCGGCAGGCTTCGGCTCGCGAAACATATCCACTACGCCGTGATAACAGATACGGTCTCCCGCGCCGAAATCGGAGTGGGTGTTGTAGTCGAATGCACACCAGCCAATGCCGCCGGCGTATTGCGGGTTGGAAGCGAGCTGATCGTGCACGCGAGCATGGTGAATCGTGTGTTCTCGATGACGCACGTTGTCATCAATTGTCTTTACAGGATACGTGTGGCCGACAAACTCTGTATTGAGATAGCGGGAATGATTGGGAGGCTTCAGCGGCCAGCCAAAATCGTTCATGGTGAAGACATCTTCCAAGAACTCCGACTCCTGAAAATAGCGGATTCCTCCGGTTTGGCGCGTGGGGTCCAGTTTGTGCGCTACTGCGTTGGTGCGCGTATAGAAATCGTGATTGTCTCTGGATTCATTGATGCGCACACCCCAAAGAACGACGGACGGATGGTTCCAGTCCCGACGAATCATGCGGCTAACATTGTCAACCGAGAGGTCTTGCCAGGCCTGATCGCCGATGTACTGCCAGCCCGGAATTTCTTCCAGCACCAGAAGCCCATATTCGTCGCAAGCATCGAGGAAATGGCGCGACTGCGGATAGTGGGAAGTGCGCACGATATTGCAATGAAGCTGTTTCCGAAGAATGTATGCATCCTGGCGCTGCACGCGGGCAGGCATCGCCTGGCCGACAAAGGGAAATGTTTGATGACGGTCCAGTCCGCGGAGCTTAATCACGTTGCCGTTTAGTTCGAAACCGTGATCCGTGAATTGCGCTTCGCGAAAGCCGATGCCGCGCGTGACTTCGTCAGTCACGCGTCCGCCGTCCAGCAATTGCACACGCACGGAATAGAGATTTGGATGCGAAATATCCCACAGTCGTATTCCTGATAGCGGTGCGAACCGCAGCGTATAACTCACCGGCTCGCTCACCGCACCGGACGGAGAGACTTGCTCGCTGGTATTTGCGATCGTAGTCGCGCCGTCCAGAAGCACCGCCTCCAGCATGAGCGCGTGCTGCGATGGCTCGTTGCGCTGAACGAAACATTGCACATCGAGCGATGGATGCGCGCTCAAGACATTCTTGGGCTGCGCGAAAATATTTTCGATGTAGTTGCCCGGTACGATGCGCAATGCGACTTCGCGATAGATCCCGCCGAAGGTGAGGTAGTCAATTTGATTCCCGAATGGCGGAATATCGGGGCGCTCCGAAGAATCCACGTCCACGGCGAGTAGATTCTCGCCTTCAAAATTCAGATGAGGCGTCAGCTCAAAGGAAAAAGGCGTATAGCCGCCCTTGTATTCGCCCAGACGGTGGCCGTTGATCCAAACGGTGGACGCAGTCATCACCCCCTCGAAGTCCACGAACACGCGCCGCCCGCGCGCTTCGGCCGGCAAGGTGAATCGCCTGCGGTAGAGTGAGACGAATTCATAGCTCGTGTCATCAAACCCGTGCCAAGGCAGCGAAATGTTCGTGTGGGGTATGGTTACGCGATCGAATCGAGAGTCGTCAAAGTTAAGCTCGTGACCACCCTCGACGAACGACGGGCTGTAGCGCCAACCGCGATTCACCGGCAAAACCAGACGCGCTTGATTTTCCGCTTCCTCAGCCTGCACGAAATTACTGCGGTCCATCGTTGCACCTACCAGGAGCGTCGTTGCCGACTTGATGAAGTCACGCCGGTCCATCAGCTCTCCCAGGCTCGCAGTGATTTGAAAACCGAGCCAAATGAGTTACAAACCTTAAGCGACGCGCATCCGTCGGCCGGCTGATTCTGGTTCGTCGCGAGCGGAATTGCAATCGGGACAGCAGGCGCTTAGTCGGACGATGGGACTTCGCGCGGCGTGGGCAACGTCATTTCGCGTTTGCGCTTCCAGACATAGTCTTTGCGCAGCTTTGCCTGGTGCTTCTTCAGCTGCACTTCGAGTTCCGCGAACGCAGCTTTAGCGCTGCCCAGTACGTCCGCGCCCACGCCGGTGGAGTGAAGCGTGCCAGTGGGCAGAGTCAGATTCAGCGAAAAATTAAATTCGGTCTTGCGCGGAGTCTTTTGCAGCGAACCGTGCAGCAAAACCAAATCGGGAGAATAGCGCTTCAATATGCGATTCAATTTTGCGGCGTGACGCGCGACTTCATGTTCAATGATGGCGTGATATTCCGCTGCCACGTGGCTGTAGGTTATTTTCATCGGAGCACCCTGGCGTGTCTGGAATTGCGGCTGGAAAAAGTCTTAGCATCGAGGCAAGGCCAGCATAACGCTCCCCCACCGGACTTGCAACTGGACGATGTCAGGAATTCCTACGTTCCAACTCGGCACACTTCTAGATCCACTATTTGCACGCGGTTTCGTACGATTTTATGGTGCGCCCAATTTGACAGTCTCCGTCGCTGCAGCATACGCTCGACGAGCAGTGCGAATAAGGCGCTGAATCGGTCATGATTGCGGAAAAGAAAACCGCACAACTCAAATCGCCTCGCATTCTGGTGGGGCCCGCCGGATGGTCCTATGCGGACTGGAAAGGCATTTTGTATCCCGCGCGCCGCGAGAAGGGATTTCATGAGGCGACTTACCTGGCTGATTTTTTCGACTCAATCGAAATTAATACTTCGTTTTATCACCCTTTGAAACCCGATCTCGCCGCGCAGTGGCTGGAGCGCATCGCCGCGAATCCTCGTTTTCTATTTACCGCAAAGCTTTGGCAAAAGTTCACGCATCAGGATGATACGACGGCCGAAGACGTGAAAATTGTGCGCGCCGGATTCGACGTCTTGCGCGACGCAGACCGGCTGGGCGCAGTGCTGCTGCAATTTCCTTTCTCGTTTCACAATACGGCACCTAACCTGGCACGGCTAAACCATCTTCTCGATGAGTTCGCCGTCTACCCGCTCGTAGTGGAAGTACGCCACGCTTCCTGGGCGAAGAAAGAGTTCTACGAACTTCTGCACCAACGCGGCGTGGGGTTCTGCAATATTGACCAGCCGGTGATCGGCCGCTCGATTCAGCCCAGCGAGCGCGTCACTTCTCCGATCGGGTACGTGCGCCTGCACGGCCGGCGCTACGACACCTGGTTCAGCGACGATCCGGCGTCGCCGCCTTCGGAGCGCTACAACTATCTTTATTCCGAGGAGGAACTCGAACCATGGGTCAAACGAATTGAGCACGTAGCGGAAAGCGCCAAAACAACCTTCGTCGTCACCAACAATCATTTTCAGGCGAAAGGCATCGTAAACGCCCTGCAGCTCATTCACTTGTTGACGGGGAATAAAGTGAAGGTTCCGGACACGCTTCGCGCTCATTATCCGCAGCTGGATGCCATCGCGAACGAGCCCTCGATTGAGCCAACCCTATTTCCCCTGCCGCCGAAATAGCAGCAGCAAGTAATTCCCGCGAAAATGGAGAAACTGGTCCAGGCGCTCGGAGTGGCGTGCGAAACTGTGAGGTTGGAAACCGCTATTTCTTGAAGAGATCTTCGAATGCCTTGCGCGCGTCGTTCGGACGTCCGGGGTTTGTGGGCGCAGGAGTAGCGGCGGCGTAGCTCACCGGCGAGGTATCCTTTTCCACGGTCATGCGGAATTCGAAGAACGTGCAATCGTTCTTGGCGTCCTTCTTAGCGATGCGCTCTGCAATCGGCTGAGTGCACTCAAACTGCTTGCCGGTATCGAAATGAACGCATTGCTTACAGCAGTGCAGTTCGGTGTGGCAACGAGGGCATTCGCCGTTGGGGTCAAATCCGGGCGTGAGGACCGCACCGCAACTGGAGCAGCGCGCCCTCATCACCGTACCTACCATGCGCGGCGTGCGCGGGCCCATGGAATCCTGCTTCGGGCGCGGCTCGCCGCTGGGGCGTTCGCTTCTTTCTCTTTTCTTATCCTGGGAATCGCGGTCGCTGTAGCCCCTCTGCTTATACTTCCGGTCCATCGGACCTCCTAAGGGGTTGGTTCATGACACTCCGAAAACTTTTCTGCCCATGTCGAGTCCACTTTCGAATGTGGAAAGTTCATCGAATCAGGCGCGGTGAATCTTGGCAGCCCGGGAAGAATCGCTCTGATACACGCTGCAGTGGTTTTGCTGGTAGAGGCGCAATCCATCCGCCGCTGGGAGCAGCTTATGTACACACTGGCCGTGATCAGAATGCTTATCGGGTAGAAAATCAGCGCGAGTACCGCGATTCCGTGGCTGCCAAGAGCGGCTGCCATCCTCTGTATAGAACACCCCTGCAGCGGAAATTGCAACATGCTTTTTCATTTTGTCGTGTCGGTAAGGAACGATCAAATTCGGAGGCAATCCTTCCGTTGCGATGCCCAGCGGCAGCGTGACGCCGTTTTTGCGAAGGGAAATCATGAGCGTACCCTATCGTTTCGGCCTGCCCAAAATTTGCAGAGGCCTTCGAACGGCAAGTCCGGCCGGAGGAACCTGCGCGGCTCTCCCCGGTCCGCGAGTACGGCCTCCGCCGCCAGATAACCGCTGCGAACCGCGCCTTCCATCGTCGCGGGCCACCCTGTGCTGGTCCAATCGCCGCAGAGATACAAGTTCGCCAACGGAATTTTCTGGCCGGGCCGCCAGTGATCCGCGCCGGGTTCCGGCGAGAAAGTCGCGTTTACTTCCTTTATTACCGTGGCCTTGCGCAATTGCGCCTCGCGGGTCAGCGGCAGCACTTCGGCGAGTTCGCGGCGGCACATCTCGATGATTTCCTGCCGCGAGCGCGGAATCAGATCGTAGGAGGCGCTAATCACGAGCTGCAGGTATTGCCCACTATCCTCAGCCATGGCGGCCTGCTCCTCGCTTGGACGCGCCGTGCCGTGATCCGTTTCATTGCGCTTGAACAAAAGCGTCTTGTTGAAGACCCACTGCGTGGTGTGGTCCAGCAGCGTCAAAAACGGCTCGGTCATCACCTGGCGGTCGTACCACAGGTGCACGCCAGTGATCGGCGACGTCTTCAAATGCCGCAACCCCTCGAGTGGAGTGTTCGCTTCCGTGCACTCCGCAGGCAGTAAATCCAGCAGAACGTCGTGCGGCACAGCGGAAACGCAGGTGTCGGCGTAAATTTCCGTACCATCATCAAGTACTACACCGGCGAAACAATTTGCCAGCAGACGAAGTTCTCGAATTCCGCAGCGCAGCCGGACTTCCCCGCCCTGCCGCACAATCGCTTCGCGACAGCCTTCGTACAAGTCGGCCAAAGGCACCGTGGGGATTCCCACGCGGTAACCCGCGCTATTTCCCAGAAACGCCTTCCAGAAAACTTCGATGCCGTAGCGAGCGTCGGTGCGAGCCAGCTCTTCATCCAGAGCGCTCACCAGCACCACGCGCCAAAAGCGTTCAATGGCGCCGGGGGTTTGATTCATGCGATGCAGCCAATCCAGCATCGAGATCCCTTCGATGCGCGGCGGGTTTCCGCCAGAACGCGCGATGGCCAGCATGGCGTTCGCAATCGAGCTTTTGTCTGCAAGCGTCAGCGCGCGAAACAGCAGAAACGACGGCGCCATGTGCAGCGGCGGCGGCAATGGCGCGGCTTCGATGATGGAGCGCTCGCCGTGCTTATCAGCAAAATAAAGCCGGTCGTAGAAGCGAATCTTTTCGCTCGCGCCAACGCGCGAATAAAAGTCCGCCAAATTTGTGCAGCAGCCCAGCGTGACGTGCTGGCAATTGTCCACCTCGCTGCCATCGGGCAGCGTGTAGGAAGTGGCGCGTCCGCCCAGGTGGGGACGTTTTTCCAGCAGACGAACCCGCAGACCGGCTTCAGCCAGCGCGACGGCGGACGACAGACCCGCCAGCCCGCCGCCGATTACTAGAACGCTTGGCGAGGACATCACCCTTCCACCAGCCAGCCCGTCGCGCTGCGAGGCCCGCCGTCAACAGATATTGGATTTTTTCCGCGCTCGAGAGCGAAATACGCGAGGAAAATACGTCGAATTCGCGCTCTTCGATGCGCGCCAGCAAACTGCTGTAGGTGCGAACCAACGCCCAGAGCGTGGCGCGGCTATCCGCATTCACGCGGCCCACCAACGGCGCGCCTTCCCGATACATTTGCCATGCGCGCTCCGCCTCATACTCAAGCAATTCTTGCAGTTTGGGGGTGACCGGGCCGCGCAATTCTTCCGCGCGGATTGCGAAGCGATCGAGGTCTTCTTGCGGCAGATAAATTCGGCCCATCGCGTAGTCGCTGCCCACATCGCGAATAATATTCGTCAGCTGGAACGCAAGACCTAGGCGCTCGGCCAGATCGGGCGATTTCGGATCGCTGAATCCGAAGACGTGCAGGCACGTGAGCCCCACCGTCCCCGCCACGCGATAGCAATATTCGCTGAGGCGATCGAACGTCGCATAGCGAGAGACTGTCAGGTCCATTTCCGCACCGAGAATTAGATCGTGAAAGTAACGGGTGGGAATCTCGAAGCGTTCGATGGTGTCGGCCAATGCCGGAAGAACGGCGTGGCCATTCGTCTGGCCTCCGATCGCCTGATCCAGCATGCCACGCCAGCGTGCCAGAGCCTGGCGCTTCGATTCGAGGTCGCCGGCCTCATCCGAGACGTCGTCAATCAGCCGCATGAAAGCGTAGAGCGCGCAGAGCGCATTGCGTTTTTCCTTACGCAAGCCGAAAAATGCGAGGTAGAAGCTGCTGCGCGCGGCTCGCGCGATGCGATTGCACTCAGAGTAGGATTCGCGGACGCAATTGGAATATGGGCGGAGTCTGATGACGCCGTGATTGTGCGGGGGGATCGCGCTGATGTTTTCCTCAGAAACGGTGTCGGACTCCGAATCGCCGACCGCCGTCGCGGGCTGCGAATTTCCCGTGCGCGAAAACGCGGTCCTCGCCAGTGTCGTGCCCAACAGCTTGGCCTGCGTCCATTTGCTCAGTGACGGCCGATGCTCGAGCGTGTTGTATCCAGACGCTTCAATCGCGTCCAGAATTGCCAGGCCGCCACGGCTAAACATCTCTAAATCAACTCGCAGAAACGGCTGAACCGTTTGCGAGAGCGGTCGGCCGGCGTGAAATAATTCGCGGGTTCTTGCAATCAGCGAAGCCATCAGCGCCGCGCATCGCGCGTCGAATCGTTTGCTGACGATATCGGCTTCGGTTAAGCGATGCGCGGCGAGGGCTTCCAGCGGAATATAGATGCGACCCTTTTTCAGATCGCGCGACACGTCTTGCCAGAAATTCGCGAGTTGCAGCGCCGTGCACGTAAAATCCGAAAGCTTTTGCCTCGGCTCATCCCGGTAGCCGCACAGGTACAGGACCAGCCTGCCGACAGGATTTGCAGAGTACACGCAGTAGTCGAGCACTTCGTCCCAGGTGGCGTATCGATGGACGGTCTGGTCCTGACGAAATGCGCGCAACAAATCGCAAAACGGCTGCTGCGGAATATCCTTCGTGCGAATCGTTTCACGCAGTGCGATGAGCACCGGATGCGCCGGTCCCACGCCATCGGTGTATATCAGGCGGAGTTCGTCTTCCCACGCGTCAAGCAACTGTAGTGCCCGCGTCGGATCGGCAACTTCGTCGCCTAGATCGTCTGACCACCGACAGTAGGCGTATACGTTGTAGAAATGCTGGTGCAAATCGCGAGGCAGCAACCAGGAGACAACGTTGAAATTTTCGTAGTGATGCGTTGCCAGCCAGCGCGTGTAGCGCTCAGCGTCCGAGGGTGCGCAATTCGCCTGCGGCAGATTGCGCGCGATTTCAAGTTCTGGTGTGGGCAGCATGGTGCCCTGACTGGAGGAACGTCAGGGAATGACGGCAGTCTTCAGTTCGCCGTTTCGATTCTTCATGTCCTGAAATACCTTGGGCAATCCTTCCAACGCGACTTCGCCGGTGATGAAGTCGGTGGAGCGAATCTCGCCGCGCGCAATCGTGTCCATGGCCTCGCGCATGAACTGCGGCGTGTGATGGAACGTGGACTTGATGGTGATCTCGGAATAGTGCAGCGCGGCGGGATCGATCTTCACTTCCGTGCCGGTCGGACAGCCACCGAACAAATTCACGGTGCCGCCCTTGCGCACCATCTGCAGCGCCCATTCCCAGGTGATCGCGCGGCCCACCGCTTCAATCACGGAATCCGCGCCGCGCCCGCCATCGGTAAGTTGCTGCACTAACTCCACCGGATTTTCGATCTTGTCCACATCAAATGTGGCGATTGCGCCCAAGCGCTCGGCAGCCTTCATCTGGCTTCTGCGCTTGCCAATGGCAATCACGCGCACCTTGCGCTGCGAAAGAATGCGGATAAATTTCAAACCGATCGGGCCGCAGCCGATCACCACCACGGTGTCGCCGGGGTGCACGCCGGTCTCGCGAATTCCGCGCAGCACGCAAGCCAGCGGCTCGGCCATCGCAGCATCCTTAAAAGAGATGCCATCGGGAATCTCGATCATGTTCTGACGCACGATCCGCCCCGGAATGCGGATGTATTCGGCATACGCGCCATTATTGAAGAGCAAATCCTCGCAAAGATTCGGCTGGCCCTTGCGGCAGAAGAAACACGTATTGCACGGCGCCGAATTCGCCGGCAGCACGCGCATACCGGGCTGCACGCTGCCGTTGACATTCTTGCCGGTTTCTTCGATTACTCCGGCAAGCTCGTGACCGAAAAGCGACGGCGGCTGAATCATGCGGGCGTGATATCCGCGCTTCCACACTTTCAGATCGGTCCCGCAGGTTAACGCGACGGCCACGCGGACCAGTACCTCGTCGTCACCGATCTTGGGGATGTCTACCGTCTCAATCTTCAGATTTTCGGCGCCGTACAGAACCGCCGCGTTCATATGCCCACTACCCTGCTTATGAGTGCTCATTCGTGCCTTATGACTACCTTCAAAGTATTATCCTTCGGATGTCCCGCCAATTCCAGCGCCTCGGCAATCTGCTCCAACGGGAAACGATGGGATATTAATTCACGCACCGGCAGGCGACGCTCGAACACCAAGGCCGCGGATTCCGCCTGATCATCCACGGACGCGCTATAGCTCCCGAGGATTTCTTTTTCTTCCACACCCACCGCCGCCGCCGGAAATTCCAGCTGCAGGACCGGATCGTTATGGGCAAACAGTAACACGCGTCCGCCCGGTCGCGCGAGTGCCAGCGCTTCCGACACTAATGACGGGTTGGGCACCGCCACCAGGACGGCGTCCGCGCCCCGGCCTCCCGTGCGTCGGCGAATCTCCTGCTGCAGATTTCCGCTCGTCGGATCAAACGCTTCCTTCGCCCCGAAACGAAGACTCGCAGCACGCCGCCCCGGCATGGGATCGCTGGCATAAACTTCCGCGCCTTCGTATTTCGCAAGAATCATAAGCAACATGCCGATCGGACCCTGACCTATAACAAGAACCTGCTCACCTGCCGCGATGCGCGCTTTGCGGACGGCTTTCAGGCACGTGTTTACGGGCTCAACGAATGTGGCTTCCTCGAAGCTGACGTCGGCGGGCAGCGCGATCATTCCACGCTCCACAATCCAGGGCATCGCCCGCACGTACTCTGCGAAGCCGCCGCCGTTGGGATCGAATCCGGCCGTCAATCCCGTCTTCTTATAACCCGCGCACTGCGAAAAAAGTTTCCGTTCGCAGTAGAAACAATTGCCGCACGGGATGTGATGAAAACTGACCACGCGGTCGCCTGGCTTGAACTTCGTGACGCCCGATCCGACCTTTACCACCGTGCCGGCCAGCTCGTGGCCCAGTATCTGCGGCGCTGGAACAAAACCATGATGGATCTTCTTGATGTCGGTACCGCAGATTCCGCAAGCCGCCACGCGGAACAGCAGCTCGCCCTCGCCAATTTCGGGAATCGGAACCGACTCGACGACCACCTGCCCCTTGCCGCGATACACGCCCGCGCGCATGTGCCCGACCTTAGGCTCGCGCGCTCCGTGCGATCCGATGTGTTCGATGGTTTGGCTCATCTTCATCCAAATGTCGCCGCCTACGACGACGCCGCTCCCGTCCGCCGCTCCAGCGTTTGAAATCTCTGCGACACGCTCGCGATGTATTTGTCCAAGAATTGGGCCAGCGATTCTGCCGCCGCCTTACTGTTCTGTCCCAGCTTCACAAGATCGGGAACGGATCCCGGATGCAGCGCGACCTGTCCGAGCACGCGCGGAATGCTGACCTGCCCTTCATCCGTAAAAATCCGGTTCATGTCGAGCGGCAGATCGTCATCAACTTTGTCGCTAATGGCACGTATTGCGATCGCCGGAATTCCGTAAGCCGCCGATTCAAGGAGGACCTCAAAACTCTCCATCTCCACTGCGTCGGCTTGCTCGCCCAGGTGACGCTTCTCTTCCGCCCGACCCACCACTCGCACCGCGCTGAAGAACTGCTCCACCAACGTCGCGCCGCACTCCGCGGCAAACGAAAGCAGCGGCGCGCTGCTCTGCACCGGATTGCTGCTTGGATCGTTCAGCTCAGATTCGGTACGAACCGATCGCGCTGCCAAAACTTGACCGATCCGGTACTCCGGCTTCAGCGCTCCCGCTAATCCGGTAGAAACGCAAACATGAATCGACTCCTGATCGCCCCCAAGCACTTTCGCTGTCTGCAGGTGCGCCTGTTTTGGACCCACGCCGGTCAACAAGACGACAACTTCCGCCGCGCCAATCTGCGCGCGATGCACTTCGGCGTCACCCCATTGCACCGCACGAAATTCCCGCAGCGCGCGCCACGGCGCGAATTCATTTTCCAGCGCGAAGGTAACCAGTATTTTCATTGTGCTTCTCTACGCCGCGGCAGCCTGCGCCTCGCGTTTACCACCCGCACGATTCGGAATGTAGCCGTGCTCTGCGTACCAACGCACCGCGCGTTCCAATGCCGCTTCCACTTTTCCCGGCTTATATCCCAGCTCCCTGCCTGCTTTGTCGCTTTCCACAAACATTTTATGCCGCGACATTTTCACGCCTTCCACCGGAATCTGCGGCTCGCGTCCTGCCAGCCGCGAATAGAATTCATCAGCGTAGCCGGCCGCAAGCGCAATCGCATGGGGCAAACGCACGCGTGGCGCCGGACGCCCGGTGATTGCCGATAGCGCGTCCAGAATTTGCTTCAAGGTCATGTTACGCGCGCCCAAAATATACCGCTCGCCGACGCGGCCCTTCTCCGCTGCCAGCAGATGACCCGCGGCGACATCTTCAACCGCGGCCACATTCAAACCGGTGTCCACATACGCAGGCATTTTACCTTGCAGGAAATCCAGAATGATTCGACCAGTCGGCGTCGGTTTCCAATCGCCCGGCCCCACCGGCGCGGTGGGATTCACGATCACCACCGGAACTCCTGCGCGAGCCGCCTCAATTGCAACCTGCTCCGCCAAAAACTTGGATCGTTTGTAGTGGCCTATCATTTCGTCGAGCGTCGCCTGGGTTTGCTCGTTCGGAAGCGCTCCGTGTCGTGGCACGGCGATAGTAGCTACCGTGCTGGTATATACGATGCGCTCGACGCCTGCGCGTTGCACCGCATTCAGCAAACGTCGCGTGCCTTCGACATTGCTGTCGTAAAGCTCCTCGGGGTTCCGCGTCCACAGCCGGTAATCCGCCGCCACGTGAAACACCCGCCGCGCACCCTGCACCGCACGATCGAGCGAAGCCGCATCCCGCAGATCCCCTTCCACAGGTTCGACGGGCAGGCCTTCCAGAACCGACAAATTACTCGTGCTTCGAACCAGCACGCGAACAGTATCGCCGGCAGCGACAAGTTGCCGTGCGACGTGGCTACCCACGAATCCCGTCGCGCCGGTCACGAGCGTAGTCATAAGGTGTGGCAAACCGGAATTGACGCCGCCATATTCTCGCTGCGGATTCGGGAGGTGCGGCTGCGTGCAACGGGCATAGCCGCGTTGGGTGACGCATTGAAGATGCTCGCGCTGCGGAAGCCGCAGCGACGATTTGCGACCAGCAAGGCGCGCATCGCCTAGGTCCGGGTCCCGTTGTGATTTTGCAATTCCTCGGGGGGAATCTGCACGCCGAGGAATTTGCGCCGGCCTTGACGCATGTTGTCATAGCGCGCCAAGGCGTAAAGCGGAAATGCATTTCGATAGATGTGATATTTCAGGTAAAACACGCACGGAAACCCCGTGCCCGTGAATTCAGCCTCGTCCCAGGTTCCGTTCTCATTTTGATTCGCCACCAGCCAGGCGATGGCACGCTCGACAGACGCATCTTGCGGTCCGGCCGCCGCGAGCAAGGCGATCACGGCCCAAGCCGTCTGCGAGGCCGTGCTCTTCCCCTTCCCTTTAAGCGCAGGATCATAATAAGAAAGAATCGACTCGCCGAAACCGCCATCGGAATTCTGTACCGAGCGTAGCCAGTTGGCCGCAGCCTGGCAGTCAGCACCCTTGGACAATCCGATCGTTTCCAGCGCGCGCAGCACGCTGCTGCTGCCGTAAATGTAATTGACGCCCCACCGACCGAACCACGGACCTTCGGGAGTTTGATCGTGACGGATAAAAGCCCGCGCCCGCTGGATCACCGGATCATTCGCCGACCAGCCCATCTGACCCAGGCATTCCACGGCCCGCGCGGTGACGTCTGCCGTCGAAGGATCCAGCATCGCATTGTGATCCGCGAACGGTATGTGATTCAGAAATTGCAGATTGTTTTCGTGATCGAACGCGCCCCAGCCGCCATCTTCGTTCTGCATGCTGAGCAGCCAGGCAAGTCCGCGTTGCATGGAACGGCGCAGGCGTTCGGAATCAGGATCGGCGACGCGACCCAGCGCCATCAGCACGAATGCGGTATCGTCAACATCCGGATAAAACTCGTTTTTGAATTCAAACGCCCAGCCACCAGGCGCGGCCTTCGGATTTTTAACCTGCCAGTCTCCCGGGCCCAGAATCTGATTCGCGACCACCCACCGCTCGGCGGCGATGAGCGATGGATGCGCGGGATCCAGCCCCGCCTCTTCGAGCGATACCATCGCGATCGCAGTGTCCCAAACCGGCGAAATGCAAGGCTGGACACGCAATGTGTCCCCTTCTGCAATCTCGTAACGCGCCAGAAAGTTGATTTCGCGCGCCACCAGCGGATCCTTCGCGTCTGCGCCTTCGGCCAGCAGCGCAAAAATCGAATTCATCATGGCCGGGTAAATCGTGCCCAATCCTTCGCTGCGTTCCAGCCGCTCTACCATCCAGCGGCGGGCGCGTTCGAGTGAAGCTTTGCGGAAAGGCATCCAGCGCAGCCGCTCGTGCAATTTCAGACCGCGGTCCAGCGCGAGGAACAGATTGCGCCAAGACACAATTCGCTTGTCCCACACAAAAGATTTTGGCTTGCCTCCCGGAGTCTTAAAGAGCTCGGTCACCGTGATTCCCGCGGGCAGCCGCCAATCGGGCTTGTGCGCATACACAAGCGCCAGCGGGATTACGATTCCGCGCGTCCAGGACGACATCTCGTGGATGTTGATGGGAAACCAATCAGGCAGAAGCATCAGTTCCGGAGGAATGCAAGGCACGATGCTCCAATCAACGCCGCCCACCATCGCCAGGTAGAACCGAACATACGAATTCGTCGCTTCCAGGCCCCCGAGCTCCAGAACTTTCTCTTTCGCGCGTATGAGAGCTGGCGCCGTCGCGGGTTCACCCGCCAAACGCAGCGCAACATAGGCCTTCACCGTCGCATTCAGCTCGGATGGCCCGCCTTCAAATATGTTCCAACCGCCGTCGGGAAGCTGTTTGCGGCGGATGTAGTTTGCAAGCTTTGCGGTTTTTTCGGATTCCAACTGACCAAGTATGTGGAGATACAGAATGTAGTCGGATTCCAGCGTGGTGTCTGCTTCCAGTTCGGCCCACCAGTAGCCGTCCGGAGCCTGCGCAGAAAGCATCCAGCCCGTCGTCCGGGCTACGGCTTGCTCAACCTGATATTCGATGTTGCGGCTGCGGACTGTGGCGGTACCCGGAGCAGTGCTTTCGTTCTGGGCGTCCACCTGCAACCTTGCTTTCGGTGTCATCAATCCCTCAGTCCTATTTGACTGCCTTCGCACCAAATTCGATGCACCTCGCTGCTCCTCAGGCGACCAATCGAGCAACTAGGCGGTGCTACTAATTTCCGAGGTATGACTATCTGGATCAATAAATGGCCGACAGACCACTTCAAATCACAAAAACAGTGACTCAGCAGCGGAACCAGGAAGCAAATTCGCAAACCCTGCCGCCCCGTCTTCGTAGGATACACGCTAACGCTAGTATTATCTTTGGGTTTGCCCTTACGGTCAACTAAAAACGGGCTCTCCGTTCCCCGTTTGTCTAGATGTGGCTCGCGGTCATTTGGCTGCCTGAATTGTTTCAGATTAGCAACTGATGGTGCGATAGTGTGCAAACTGTTGCATGAATTCGCCTGACTCGCCGAGTGCGCCGGAGCAATAAGCGAACAGAAATCGAAATTATCGCCGGGTACCGACCACGAACGGGAAATACATCTTGTGACGATTTCTGAAGGTAGTGCCACTCGTCATTCGCCGACCTTCTCTTGCTCCAGTTTGCGCACCCGCTCTGCCAGATCTGGCAAGCGAGACAGCCAGCCATATTGCTCCTTGAATCGCGCAAACGGCCTCGCCGGTGTGCCCCAGACCGTTTGGCCGCGTCGTATTGTCTTGCCACTCGGTATGCCAGCCTGTGCGCCGATGATTGCATCGTCTTCGAGCTTGCAGTGCGGCGCGATCCCAACCTGGCCGCCAACCAGGACTCGCGTGCCGACGGTGCAACTGCCGGATATGCCCACTTGGGCAGCTACAACAGAGTTCTCACCGATGCGGACGTTATGGGCGATTTGCACAAGGTTATCGATTTTGACGCCCGCGCCGATTTGGGTCCGCTCAAGCGACCCGCGATCAATGGTGGTGTTGCAGCCAATTTCTACATCGTCGCCGATTTCCACGCTCCCGAGCTGCGGGAACTTGAGGTGGCGACCGTCTCCGAAAACATAGCCGAAGCCGTCGCCGCCGATCACCGCGCCGGAGTGTACTTCGACGCGATCTCTCAATCGAGCGCCGGCATAGAGAGTTACGCGCGGATGCAGCCAGCAGTTCTCTCCCAGCCGTGCGCCATTGCCAAGAAAGCAAAAAGCATCCACGGAGGTCCCCGCGCCGATTTCCACTCCGTCTTCGATCACAACGTACGGACCGACGCGGATATTGGGAGCCAATCGCGCGCTCGCTGACACAATCGCACTCGGATGAATTTCCGGGCGCAGTTGAGGTCTGGGGAGCAGCCACGCGGCCGCCTTCGCAAACGCAAATTTCGGGTTTTCGATCTCCAGGATCGTCTTCCCGGCCAAACTCGTACCCGGTAACACAAGAACGCAACGCGCCACTGACTCTGCGGCTCGCGCGGCATGGCGCGGCGAGTCCACGTAGATCAGATCCTCGGGCGTCGCGCTCTCGGGATTGGCGAGGCCGGACAGCGGCGCCAGCGTGTCTCCATGGATTTTTGCTCCCAGGTATCGGGCAAGATCGCCAGCCGTATGCGTCATCACTGCACCTCGCAGAAAAGAAGAACCATTTCAGAAATTCGCGCACAGCAAATTGCCGAGACTAAAACAGCAGACCCGAACGGCGCACTAAAACGGATAGACTGGCGGCTCACCCGGCGGACGCGTTTTCCATCGCTTATGCACCCACAGCCACTGATCCGGATGCGCGCGAACGTAGCCTTCAATCACGCAGGTGAAGCGCTGCGTGTTCTCGCGCACGTCCACTTCTTCGTCGCCGGTGCGCGACAACTCGACGGGCGGTTCGAATCGCAGCCGGTACTTGCGCAGAGAATCGTCCCAGAAAAGAAAGCCGGGAACCACGGCCGCGTCCGTACGCAAGGCGATTCGCGCAAGACCAGATGTGGTGGAAGCGGGGATGCCGAAAAAGTTCACGAACACTCCTTCTTCAAGCGCGGTGTTGTGATCAGACAGAATGCCCACCGTGCCGCCCTCCGCCAATACCTTCAAAATCGCGCGCGCGGATTTATTCTTATCAATAGGTAGATTCCCCGACAAGCATCGGTAACGATTAATCAGCGCATCCACGCGCGAATTGGAAATGGGTCGCACCAGAAAATGCAGAGAATGTCCGTAGAGAGCGTGCGCGAAAGATGACAGCTCCCAGGCGCTCATGTGGCCGGTCAGAAACAGCACGCCTTTTCCGCGGCGTTGCCCGACGTCGAAATTTTCGGAGCCATCCAATACCACGATCTGCTCGATGTTCTGCGACGTGTAGCGCGGAAACTGCGAAAACTCGCCCGCCATCCAGCCGATCTGGCGGATCATCCCGCGGATGATGCTCTCGCGTTTCGCTTCACTCCAGTCCGGAAATGCCAGATGCAGATTGAACATCGCGGCCCGTCGTAACGGCGTCCGGAACGCGTAGGCCACCGACGCAAACGCGGCACCCACCCATCGCGCGGCCGGCCGGGGCAAGAGTCCCAACAGCTTCAGCCCTGTCCAGGCGACAACATATTCTAACCATTCCCGCATAGCGGGCCATTATGCAAGAGGCCGCGGAGCGTATGCCAGCAATCGTTCCATCCCAGCAATCGCTGGACCGAAGTTCGCTGCGATCGTCGGTTACGCCTGGCGCACGCCGTGTCGCGCTTCGCGAAACAAGATTGGCGGCGAGAATGTTAGACTCATCGCGCTTTGAAGAAATTGTCACAATCTCCGCGCAAGTCAGACCTTTCGGCGCTCGCCGTGGCTGGGCTAGTAATCATGGTCTCGCTATTCGCGAATCTCGGCGCCATCGGCTTGGTCGGTCCGGATGAACCTCGCTACGCGTGGATTGCGCGTGCTATGGCGGAATCCGGCGACTGGGTCACGCCCAAACTCTACGGGCTTCCCTGGTTTGAGAAGCCAATTCTTTACTATTGGGCGGGAGCGATCGGATTCGCGATGCATTTGCCGGCAGAATGGGCAGCGCGTTTGCCTTCGGCATTCGCGGCGCTGGCAGCGGCGGTCGCAATCGCGTGGTTCGGGTGGCGCCATTACGGCGGAGAGACGGAATTGTCTGCAAGCCCGGCGCTGCTCGCGCCCGTAATTTTCTCCACAAGTGTTGCGGCGATCGGCTTTTCGCGTGCTGCGACTCCGGACATGCTGTTTAGCGCCGCGATTACGCTGGCGATGGTCTGCGCTGCGAGTGTACTGGGGCGTGCACAGGCGTTGCGCGCACCAGACGGCGCACCAAGTGAGCATCAGAAACGCGATCTGCCGATCCTCGTCATGTGGGGCGCATTCCTCGGACTCGCAGTGCTCGCGAAAGGACCAGCAGCAATAATTCTCGCGGGCGGAGCCGTCGGAATTTGGGTACTCGCAACAGCCCAGTGGCGCGCCACTTTCCGGCTGATGCATCCTCTAGCTATCGGCGCGTTCGCCGCGGTGGCGCTACCGTGGTACGTGCTCTGCGCGCTGCGCAATCCTGACTTCCTGCACGTCTTCATTTTTGAACACAATTTCCAGCGCTACCTGACGCCGCTCTTCCAGCACCAGCAACCATTCTGGTTCTTCGGACCGATTACAATTCTCGCGCTGCTTCCGTGGTCTGCATTCTTGATCGCCACAGCGCAAGCGGCGGCCCGCTTGTGGCGCGAGAAATCATGGACGAATTCTCCCGGCTTCTTCGTCGCCTGCTGGGCCGTCTTCCCCATCGTTTTCTTCAGCTTCTCGCAATCGAAGTTGCCCAGCTACATTCTTCCGGCCGTTCCAGCCCTGGCCTTGATTGCAGCGATCAGCGCCAGCCGGGCGTTTCAAAAGAGTCGTACCAATGCGATTATCCTCGGCGCGGGAATTGATCTATCGTGGATCGTGCTGGCCACCGTA
This sequence comes from uncultured Acidobacteriota bacterium, assembly GCA_963742475.1. Lineage (GTDB taxonomy): Bacteria > Acidobacteriota > Terriglobia > Acidiferrales > UBA7541 > Palsa-295. Next base: position 750,609 of record CAVULY010000004.1, read on the forward strand.
TTCCTGCTCGCAACCCACAAGGCCCCGTTCACCGAGCTGGGCCGTACTATCCCGATATTGGCCGAAGTTGCGTTGGGAATCGCGATCGCGGTCGCCCTTGCAATGCTCGTCGCGGCGTTTCAGAGGAACCTTCGCATGGCCGTGATCCTCTGCAGCTTATGCGTCGTCGCGACTCTGGAAACAGCGAATGAAATAGTCTTGCCGGCGCTCGATCCGTACGTATCCGCAAGGCCCCATGCGGCGTTCCTTCGCAACGACCTTCATCCCGACCGAATCTTCGTGTACCAGTTGCGCCGCAGCTGGAATTACGGCCTCGCATTTTATTTCCGGCGCGAAATCCCGGAGTGGTCGCCGCAGGATCCTGACGCAGCTTTGGTGCTCACTTCACGCGAGGGACTGCAAAAAATACAAAAAGCGGGAAGGTTTCAAGACACGCTGGAGCAGCCGCAACAGGACATCATCTACGTCCCGATTCAGCCCGCACCGCGCTAATGGCTGGGCGCGCGAGATGTCGCCGGCAAATTCAACAAGAAGAAACTAACCACCTGGCTCTCGTAGTTCTTGCGATCATCATCGGACATGTCCGGATAACTGGTCCGGTCGCGGATCAGCTGCTTGGGTTCCGGAGCATGTGTAAACAGGTCCATCATGTCCCTGGCCAGTTCGGGGCGGTCGTCCGAAACAAAGAATAGTTTCGGGATGCCCTTTGTGCGGATCAACTGCGCGGTCACCGGCGGCAGCTGCCGGAATTGGTAGTTGAGCATCCGAAATCCGATATCGCAGAACTTGCTCACGTATGGCAGAACCGTAAGACCCGAGCGCTTCACCTCGATCTGCACCATCTCGCGCGGATCAGCGTAGGCGTCGTCCACGATAAACGCGGAGATACGAGGGTCCGATACGGCGTTCTCCAGGACTACATATCCGCCCATATCCACGCCCCAAAGTCCGAAATGCTTTGGGTCCACATCATCGCGGGTAGCCAGAGCTTGTATCGCTGCTTGCAACTCGGCCACTTCTCGATATCCGAGCGTCGTGACTCCCGGGCTAGTCCCATGTGCCGTAAAGTCGAACAAGAACACGTTGAACTGCTGGTCCTGCAGCGCCGTGACCAGTGTCAGGACATCCGATCGTTGGGAGCGAAAACCGTGACACACGACAATGGTTGGCGATCCGCGTAACCCCGGATAGAACCAGCCATCGCGCGTGCCGCCATTGGCAATCGGAAACGAGAACGCCACCGGATGCCCCATCATCACATTCAGATCGACGTTAGATGTGGCTCGAGTAGAACGCAGCATTTGATACAGGAGAAATCCGGAGACGGCGGCCACCGACACAAATAGGAAGAGCGCAATCGCGAAGAGTCCCGAGAGGAGCTTGGCGATACGCGTTGTTGGATAGCGTAGTTCTGAGAGGACGGCCATCCGGTAAGCGCGGGCGCACGCAATTCTCGCCTCGGCGAATTGCATGGTAGCACAATTCCCAGCGGCCGCACGGCATCCTGCTTACCCGGGCGTTACATTTCCGACATCTACCCTGCACGAGCGTCTGATGCGAGGTATGCGGAGTCCCTCACCGCCTCTTGCATCCAGTTGGGTTATGCCGCCGCCCATGGCTATAATGGCCTGGGGGCTGTTTCCGTTACTTCATGCAGATTGTTGATCTCCGGCAAATTCAGTCGCGCATCCTGGAACCGTTATTCCAGGAGGAGACTCGCCATTGGCGTGACGAGTTGCACTGGGACTATCGCTCTTCCGTAGAACTGATTCGCAGGTTCATTGATTCTCATTCCCTCGGCGGCTACGTAGCCATCGAAAACGGGAATCCAGCGGGTTACGGGTTCTACGTTCTCGAAGATCACAAAGGCCTCATCGGTGGATTGTTCGTTTCCTCTCGGTTTGCGCAAGAACCAATTACGCGCGCCCTGGTGACCGAAATGGTCACCGCGTTGCACGCCACTCCCCGCTTGGAACGCGTGGAGGCGCAGCTCATGCCCTTCGGCACCGAACTCGATCCCGTTTTTCTCTCGCAGTATTTCAAGCTGTATACCCGGCAATTCATGTTGCTCACCCTCACCGAGGCCAAGCTGAGTGGACCTCCACTTTCGAGCGGTCTGCGACTGGAAGCCTGGACGGATCGCGCGTTCGAAGCTGCGGCGCGGCTGATCCAATTGGCGTATGCAGATCACGTGGATGGCGAAATCAACGACCAGTACCGCTCGGAAGCCGGCGGAATGAAATTTTTGCGGAATATTGTGCTGCTGCCCGGCTGCGGCCAGTTCTTGCCCGAGGCTTCTTTCCTGGTGCGTCCCGCGACGGGCGATCGGCCCATCGGCATGGTGCTGACGTCCACGGTGGCCGAACGCGTGGGCCACACCACCCAAATCTGCGTGATGCCCGGCTACCAGGGCCAGGGTATTGGCCGCGCCTTGATGGAAAGCTCCATACAAGCGCTGCGCAGGAGGCGTTACGATTCGCTTTCGCTCACCGTCACCGGCGTCAACACTTCGGCCGTGCGGCTCTACGAGCACTTGGGATTTCGCACCATCAAGAAATTTGCCGCGGGCGTCTGGCAGGTTTAGGCGATTTACTTTTTCACGCGATCCTTCAGCAACACTTTCAGCTCGTCCATGAATTCCTTCACGTCCTTGAAATCGAGATACACAGACGCGAACCGAACATAAGCCACCTTATCGAGCTTCTTCAGCTTCTGCATGATGTGTTCGCCGATGTCCTTCGTGGTGCGCTCGCGCTCCGGCGCCTCGCTGACGAACTGTTCGGCCTCATCCACGAGCATCTCCAACTTGCCCACCGGCACAGGCCGCTTCTCGCATGCCTTCAACAACCCCTGCAATAATTTTGCGCGCTCGAATTTTTCGCGCCGCCCGTCTTTCTTGATGACCATGTAGGGAATTTCGTCTATGCGTTCGTAGGTGGTGAAGCGGCGGCTGCATTTCAGGCACTCGCGCCGGCGACGGATCAGATCGCCGGTGCGCGCCTCGCGAGAATCCACCACCTTATCGTCCAGATTCGTGCAGAAGGGACATTTCACCGCGCTTACTCTCCCGATTTCGCTGAATGTGTGCCAAGTGCAATTTCTTCCGCCACGGTTTCGGCTTGCTGCTCCGCGGCAGTCGCCATCTTGCGCAGTTCGCCCATGGACCACCCTTCTCGCAACAACAACGGCAGTCCCGCTATACTGCAGGACGCAAAAGTGAGCAGCCATACGACGATAGACATCGTCGCCGCCGGCACCTTATCTACTCCAAAGACCAACGTCAACACAACAAATGTGGCCACTTGCGCTCCACCGCCCACACCGGGAAATTGCACGGCTGACCCTACCATGGAAAACGCCAGCACCAACGCCGAGTCGGCAATAGTCAGTTCGCCCAGTTTGCCGCCGAATGCATGAGCGACCCACCAATAACACATCACGATCAAGAACCAATGCACCGCCGAAAGCGCGATCAGAGCTCCCAGATCATTCCAAGTTCGTATTCCCTGCAGCCCCTCGGCAAATCCTTCCAGCAGCAGAATAATCTTTCCTCGCCAACCGATGCGCCACGACGCCTTCTGCAATCGTCGCGCTAGCCATCCCGCGCCGTGATAGCGAAAATAAATCAGAAACCCGACGGCCACCACCAGCCCGGCGAGCAGCAAACTGCCCGCCGAACGCGTGAGCTTCAATATTGACTCGTCTTCAGCTGTTACCGCCCCACGCTGCTCGAAGAGCAGCAGCGCAGATCCAGCGATGACCGCAGTCGCAGCCACATCGAAGACGCGCTCCAGAACATAAACGCCGAACATACGAGGAATCGATAGCCCATCCTTTTTCGCGATCAGGACGGGGCGAATCGGTTCCCCAGCGCGGCCTAGCAGAAACGTGCAGGTAAAACCCATCAGCGTCGCGCCGTAAACTCTGCCGAAGTGCGTCGTGCCCAGCGTGCGCGAAAAACGCATCCAGCGCAGTGCGCGAATCGCGAAGCATACATAGATCGTCGCAACCGTCAGCAGTAACAGGGAAATACGCGCGTCGCGCAACGACTCAACCACCGTGGACCATTGAAATCCCTCCAGGGTGATCGAATTGCGAAATTTGTAGGCCAAACCGCCCAGCGCAACCAAGGCCAGTAGCAGCAGGAGAACACGTCGTGAGGTCCGATGCATTGATTTTGCACCGTAACAGCAAGCTTCCGAAAGTGTCAAGGCTGGTTTCGCGTTTCCTTCGCGGGTGATGCCTGAAATCCATCTCGGCGCTTGTGTTCCCGTCGCCAAGCTAGATAAGATGCGGCACGATGCTAGTTTCCGCGGAACCATCAGGCCGTTCGGAGCTTCACGCACTCCGGTCCGCGGAACTTTTTAGCCCAGGATTGCGTTACATCTTGTGAGGCTGAAAGGGAATGCAAGCTGCGAGGCTAACGAAGATTGGAGCCCGACGCCCAACTGGTGCAGGGATGTCTCCGGGGCGAAGGGCCGGCCTGGGAGGAACTTGTGCGGCGCCACACTCGGCGCGTCTTCAATCTGTGCTACCGGTTCACGGGCAACGCCACCGAAGCCGAGGACCTGAGCCAGGAAGTTTTTCTGCGCATTTATCGCACGCTTCCCAGTTACCGGCCGGCGTTCGGAGCATTTCCCACATGGCTCACCAGCGTGACGCGCAACCTGCTGGTGGATCACTACCGGCGCACGCGTCGCGACCGGCTGACGGATTCAATTGAGGACGCAATGCCTAAGCTGGAAAACAAGCAGTCGGCGGCGCGCACACCAGATAAGCTGGCCCTGGCATCGGAATTGAGCGGGCAGTTGCAGCAGGGTCTGGCCCGGCTTTCGCCCGAATTGCGCGAGGCGGTGATTTTGCGCGATCTGCAAGGCCTGGACTACGGCGAGATTCAAGGCGTCCTGGAAGTCCCTGAGGGTACGGTAAAATCCAGGATTAACCGCGGGCGCATCGAACTGGCGCGCATCTTAGAAGAAATGGGGCTTCGACCGCAGAACTGATTCGCGGGAGTGAAAGTATGACGGACTGGAACTGCGCACTAACGGAAGAAAGACTTAGCGATTATCTCGACGGAATTCTTTCGCCCGCCGAAGCAGCGGCATTCTCTGCGCACGCGAGCGGTTGCGACGCCTGCGGAAAGTTGGTCGCGCAGGTGGGCGGCCTGGTGAAGCAAATGCGCGCGCTCGATGCGCTCGAGACGCCGCCTCAACTAATTCCGAAAATCCTGGAGAGCACTCTGGGGCCGCGCACGCAGACTGCGGGATGGCAACGCTGGTTCGCGTGGGTTCCGCAATTGTGGCAGCCGCGATTCGCCATGGGGGTTGTCACCGTTGCGGCGACTGTGGCGATCATCCTGTACACCTCCGGCATGTCCCCGGCGAAACTGAAGAAAGCGGACCTGAGCCCGGCGAATGTTTTTCGCAGCGCTAACCGTCAAGTACATCTTACTTATGCGCGCAGCGCCAAATTCGTCAATGACCTCCGCGTGGTGTACGAAATCCAGACGCGATTGCAGCCCGATGCACAGCCTTCTCCTTCCATCGCGCCGGCGCCCGCGCCGCAACAGAATTCGCAGCCGCCTTCCATTAATCCCCAGGAGAAATCGCAGACCGCGCCGCATCCCGGTCACAGCCAGTCGCGCAACGGCATCATGCTGGCGTCTCTGCTCAACACCAATTGGGCGGAAAATCTTGGCGCGATCATGATTGGTGGCACCACCAGGAGCCCTCGATGAACTGCGCGGTGCACACAGATGTTCCGGCCACGGGTTATTGCCGCAATTGCGGGAAAGCGTTGTGTCCCGAGTGCACGCGCGAAGTACGCGGTGCGCTTTACTGCGAGGAATGCCTTGCGGGGCTGCTAGGAGCGCCGCCCACGCCAGAAGCTGCGAAGGCAGCAGCGAATCCCGGACTCGCCGCCACGTTGGGCGTCATTCCAGGGCTGGGCGCCGTGTACAACGGCGAATACATGAAGGCTCTGATCCACGTGCTGATCTTCGGCGGCCTGATCGCGTTGCTAAACACCGATCTTCCGGATTCCTACCAGGTTTTCCTCGCGATTGCCCTGGGTTGCTTTGCTTGCTACATGCCCATCGAGGCCTATCGCACTGCTCAAGCCCGCCGCAGGGGAGAACCGGAGCCCGCTAATTTAGTCACGGGACCAGACGGTAGGCCGATCGGCGCTATCCTCCTGATTGGCATTGGCGGTATGTGGCTCCTCGCGAACTTTGGACTGCTGCAGCGCGAGTGGTTTTCCAAAAGCTGGCCGATCGCGCTGATCCTGATCGGGGGTTGGATTCTTCGGGATCGTCTGCACAATAATCCCCCGGGAGGGCCGAAATGACCGTTACCACTCAACCGGTGTGCCGGTGCCTTCATTGCAGAATCCGCGGCCTGATGGGCCCGCTGATGATAATTACGGTCGGAGTTCTCTTCCTGATCGGCGAATACACACGCTTCAGTTTTATCGAACTTTGGCCAATCCTTTTGATTGTCGCGGGTGTCGTCCTGACGGCCCAGTCGCTTGCTTCCAAAGAAGGCCATCTCGGCTCGTGAGGCGCAAGTGAGCTACGGCGGACGACAACGCAGTTCGATTTTCAGCGGTTTGCTTCTGATCGTCCTCGGCGTGCTGTTTCTTCTTGCCCGCTTCCATCCCGACCTCGGAATCTGGCACCTCTTCTGGCGTTTTTGGCCCGTCCTGATCATTTTATGGGGCATTGCCAAGCTGATAGATCACATGGGCGCGCAGCAAGCCGGCGAGACGCGCCCGCCGCTGCTGAGTGGCGGCGAGGCTGCCCTCCTGGTGCTGGTCGTTTTTGTCCTCGCGGGAATGGGAATCTATTCGAAGCTACGAGAGAAAAATCCCGATCTGAACATCAATCTTGACGTCTTCAACCACAAGACATCGCAAAGCCAGGAACTACCACCGAAAACGCTTCCAGCCGGTGCGCATGTAATCGTGACCACAGCGATGGGCCAAATCGCCGCCCACGTGGGCGAGGGCAACGACTTGCGGGTGAGCGTAAGCGAAACGGCGGAGGCGGGGAACGAGACTGCGGCTGAAAATCTCTTGGCGTCGCTCAAGGTGGTCATCGAGCAAACCCGTGACGGTTATAGCGTCCACACTGTGAATCAAGAAGTGAACGAAGGACGGGTAACCGTGGACTTCGACATCACGCTTCCCAAGAGCGTCTCGCTTGCCGCCGATTCGCGTCATGGCGACGTTTCGATCTCCGGGCTAGCCGGGGCGGTGAGCGCGTCAACGCAGAGCGGCGATATCGAAATTCATGACATAGGTTCCGACGTTACCGCGCAACTCGCGAAAGGCGATGCGCGTATCGACGACATTACCGGCAACGTTCGCATCACCGGCCGCGGAAACGAAATCGAGATGAACGACGTGGCGGGCGACGCCACGGTGCAGGGCGAATTCTTCGGGCCGGTGCGTATCCGCAACGTCACCAAGACCACGCATTACACATCCCAGGCCGCCGATCTCACCTTCGCGCATCTCACAGGGCGGCTGGAACTGGATTCCGGCGAGATTAACGTGTCGGACGTAGCGGGCTTCGCCAAGCTTGTCACCCATGATAAAGATATCGAAGTGGAGAACGTCGCGGGTCGCCTGGACGTTGCCGGAACTCACGGGGACATTAAGGTGACCTACTCTCAGCCGCCCCGCGAGGAGATCAATATCGCAAATGGAACCGGCGGAGTGGACCTGACGCTGCCCTCGAAATCGAATTTCGAAATTGCCGCGATCTCTCGCTCAGGCGAAGTACAGAGCGAATTCGAGGCGCCAGGCTTGAAGCCCGCCGATGACAACGGCACAGGCCGTCTCGCAGGAAAGGTCGGCTCGGCGGGGCCGAAAATCTCGATCGTCACCAGCTACGGAACCATCTACTTGCGCAAGTCTTCCTGAACTTTTTCCTGAACTTCGCCGCCCCGCAAGCGCTCCAGCGTCTTGAAAAAATCTGGAAATGAAACGCCGACGCACTCCGAGTCGCGAATCACCGTGTCTCCCTCTGCGCCCAGCGCGGCCACTGCCAACGCCATCGCAATCCGATGATCGCCCTGCGGATCGACCTTCGCGCCCCGCAGCTTGCTCGTCGCCTCACCCGCGCTAACCCCCCGGCCTTCCACGCGCAGGCCGTCTGGAAACTCCTCCACTCGCGCGCCCATCTGGCGCAGACCTTCCGCGAGAGCGGCGATGCGGTCGCTTTCCTTCACGCGCAACTCTTGCGCGTCATGGATTTTGATTCCCTTCTCCGTGAACGGGCCCAGCGCCGCGAGCATCGGCAGTTCGTCAATCATTTCGGCCACCTGCGCACCGGATATGCTGCCGCCAACCAGTGGCGCGTGGCGCACCGAGACGTCACCGATCAGCTCTCCATCGCGAAGTTGCACCGACGCCAGATTGATCGAAGCACCGATCGAGATTAGAAAATCCAGGACGCGTGAGCGCGTCGGGTTCAGCCCCACGTTGTGCAGCATCAGGGACGATTCCGGCAACACCAGCGCCGCGCCGATCAGGAATACCGCCGAAGACAGATCGCCGGGCACAATCAATTGCCGCGGCTGCATTTTCGGCCGCGGCTCGATGCGAATTTCGCCTTTCGCCACCGTGACGTTCGCCCCGAATTCACGCAGCGCCACTTCCGTGTGATCTCTCGTACGCACAGATTCGCGGACAGTCGTGACTCCATCCGCGTACAGCCCAGCCAGAAGAATCGCCGATTTCACCTGCGCGCTCGGCACCGGCAGCGTGTAGTCAATCGCGTGCAGTTTCCCTCCGTGAATCTCCAGCGGCGCGCGGTCGCCATCGTTGCTGCGAATGTCTGCGCCCATTTGCCGCAAAGGGTCAACCACCCTTCGCATCGGCCGGCGGCGCAACGAGCTATCGCCCGTAATCGTAGAAGTGAAGTTCTGTCCGGCCAGAACTCCTGAAAGCATCCGTATCGTCGAGCCGGAATTTTCCGCATCAATTGTTCGGCGCGGCGCTTTCAGGCCGCCGAGCCCCTTCCCCGCGATGCGTACGTGCTCGCCCTTGGCATCCACCGCGATCCCCAGACGCCGCAAGCATTCCAGCGTGCTGGCGCAGTCCGCCGCGGGAGAATAGTTTCGAATCTCGCTCGCGCCCTCCGCCAGTGCCGCCAAAATCGCATAACGATGCGAAATTGATTTGTCTCCCGGCAGTTCCACCACTCCGCTGACGCTTCCGCCGGGCGAAATTGTCTTTTTAGCCATCGCGAGATTCTAGCATGGCGCGATTTGCTTCCCCCGTATGCGGCAGGTATCATGAACTTCTGATGCCCGTGGCCCTCCGGAAATTGCTTCCGACATCCCTCGCCGTTCTGATCCTGCTGGCCGGCCTGGCCTTGAAAGCGGACGACACTCCCGCAATTTTTCCTCTCAGTCAGGTGCAACGCGGTATGAAAGGCGTCGTCTACACAATTTTCACGGGAGACGAGATCGAAAAAGTGGACCTCGTCGTCCTGGGCGTGCTGCACAACGCAATCGGTCCCAGGCAGGACATCATCCTGGTCCAGCTACTCGGCGAAAAAGTGGAACACACCGGCGTCGTGGCGGGAATGAGCGGCAGTCCGGTCTATTTCGATGGCAAGCTCGCGGGCGCGCTCTCGCTGAAGCTTGGAGTCTTCACCAAAGAAGCCATCGGCGGCGTGACCCCGATTCAAAACATGCTCGACGTGGAGAACGCGCCCGAGCCGCCATCGAGAGTATCTCCGCCAATCCCGGGTGCGCAACCGACGAACACCGGAAATGGACGCGCTGACTCCCGGGTTCCGCTTCCTGAAAATTTCGCGCGACAGACTAGCGCCGGCGGCGGCCAATTTCTGGTTCCCATCGAGACGCCGCTCATTACCACCGGCTTGTACCCGGAAACAATCGCTCAGTTCAGCAAGCAGCTCTCCAGCTGGGGAATGACGATGATGGCGGGCGGCACCGCCGCGCCCGCAGCTGACGACCGCGCAGCTGAAGCCGGGCGATATGGTGGGCGTGGAATTGATTCGCGGCGACCTCTCGGTCACGCCCGGCTGCACCGTTACCACCGTGGACCACGGCAAAATTCTCGCCTGCGGGCATCCCATCTTTTCCTTTGGCAACGTTTCCATGCCACTGGCTCGCGCGCACGTGGTCACCACGCTCGCTTCCGCTATGGCTTCCACAAAAATCATCACCACCGGCGCAACCATCGGCACGCTCACGCAGGATCGCGTCACCGCTATAGCCGGGCGTTTGGGTGAAGGACCACCCATGATCCCTGTAGACGTGACGCTCGTAACCAGCGAAACGCAAAAACAATTTCATTTTGAAGTCATTGAGAGCCCGCAGCTCACCCCCCTGCTGGTGGCCGTGGCAACCTACAACGGGATCGTCGGCAACACGGCGTACGGTGAAGGTTCCACCCTGCAACTCGATGGCGAGATCGTTATCAAGGGCCACAGCACGATCATGTTGAAAGAATTGTTTGCGCCATCGGATGTGCCGGTTCCGGGCGGATTCTTTGTCGCCACGGACGTGCAGAGTGTCTTCTCCCAGATTTACGCCAATCCGTACGAAATACCGCACGTCGCAGGGATCCACCTGCGGATTACCGCGCTGGCCGAGCGCCGCGTCGCCACCATTGATGATGCTTGGGTCGAAGCGAATGAAGTTCGGCCCGGCCAAACGGTTGCCGTTAAAGTCCGGTTGCGGCCCTATCGCGGCGCCGCTTTTGTGCAAGAGTTTCCGATCACCATTCCCATGCAGACCGCGCGCGGTCCGCTCCAGCTCGTCATCAGCGACGCGGAGACGGTGAACCGCACCGTGCAATCGCTCACAGTGAGCTCCCAAGGCCAGTTACCCGGCCTGGAAGAGCTGATCAAACTGATTAACCGCGCCCATCAGAACGACCGCCTCTATGCCACCCTGTTGCAACCAACGCCGACCTTAATGGTGGAAGACAAGGTAATGCCCAACGCGCCGGCGTCCGCCATCAACGTATTGGATCAACGTCAGAACCCGGGCGGCGCGCGGCTGGTATATCAGTCCAATGCAGGAGAATGGTCCGTTGAAATGCATCAAGTGATTTCGGGCGAACGTACGCTGACGATTACGGTGAAGTGATGCATCGCTATAAAGATTCCTGGCAGTAAAGGAGATTGGCAGCGATGAGACGGCGAAGCGTCTTGACGTGCTTCTGGGCTTGCCTGCTGGCGACAGGGCTGATCGCGCCCGCGCTCGTGTATGCCGAGCACACCCATTTCTGGCGGCAATCCGATTATGCGGACTTCGAGAAGGGCACGCCCAAAGGTGTGGCGATCCGCAGCGACGGCAAGCTGGTTCCCGCGCCACAATTCGCATCGTTTTCCGATCCCAATCTGCTGTATCTCTGGGCCGTAGCGACGGATTCGCGCGGCCGTGTGTACGCCGCCGGCGGCTCCGACGCAAAAGTGCTGCGCTTCGATGACCCGGCCAAACCCACCACCGTATTCGAAGCTCCTGAACTTTCGGCCCAGGCCATCGCGTTCGACGCTCACGATAATCTCTACGTGGGAACATCGCCGGATGGCAAGGTTTACAAAGTCACGCCCGACGGACAGAAAACCGTGTTCTTCGATCCGAAATCGAAATATATCTGGGCACTCGCGCTGGACGCGCAAGGTACCTTATTTGTCGGCACCGGAGACAAAGGCGAAATCTTTGCTGTGCCACCGGACGGCCAGGGCCAGCTTTTTTATCAGAGCGATGAGCGCCACGCCCGCTCGCTCGCGTTCGACTCCAAAGGCAATCTTCTCGTCGGCACCGATCCGGACGGATTAATTCTGCGCGTGGAGATCACCCGTGCCACCAGCTCCAAAGATTCCCCGAAGGCCGGCGCGTCTTTCGTCGTTTACGAGACGGACAAGAAGGAAGTCACGTCGCTGCTTACGGACTCCACCGGAAACCTCTACGCCGCTGCGATAGGTGAAAAACAACGGCCCGCAACCCCGAATACCGTGCCGCCGTTGCTCGCACCACAAGCAAACGCACCCGCGCTCGCGGCGCAGGGCGCGGCGACGATCACAATCCAAGCCACGCAGCCTCCGGCCTTCTCTCTCTTTCCTTCCACTACTGGCGGCTCGCAAGTAATAAAGATATCTCCCGGTGGCTCGCCGGAAACACTATGGACCTCGCGCGACGACCTCGTCTTTTCGATGGGTTTTTCGCCCAGCGGAAAAGTCCTTTTGGGCACCGGCAATAAAGGCGCGATCATCGAGCTGCAAGGGGGCGGCGTCTATTCGATCGTCGCCAAAACTGCTTCATCGCAGGTAACCAGCCTGATCGCCGGCCGCGATGGCAAAGTATTGGTCGGCACTGCCAATCCCGGGAAACTTTTTACGCTGGGCCCCGGCCAGGAAGCCGAAGGCAGTTTCGAATCCGACCCGCTCGATGCCAAGATTTTCTCGCACTGGGGACGCTTGACGTGGTGGGGCGCAAACTCCGCAAATCAAGGAAAGGTCTCCTTCTTCGTGCGGTCCGGAAACACTTCCAATCCCCAAAAGGAATGGAGTGCGTGGTCGGGCCCATACAAAAGCCAGAGCGGTGAATCCGTGGGCTGTCCCCCGGCGCGCTTTGTGCAGTGGAAGGTTGTGTTCCAGGCCGCCGCGAAGAGTGACGCTCCCGAAGTTTCCTGGGTCAGCATCGCCTACCAACCGGAAAATGTCGCTCCAGTCGTAGACGATATCGCCATCCAGGATGCCGGCGTTCGCGTTCAGGGCTTTTCCGCTTCGCCTACAGGTCCCGCGCCCGCTGCATCAGTACAGCTGAAAATGCCGCAGCGTGCCGGCGCCACTCCCTATCCGATCATCGGTGCGAGCCTGGACACGTCCTCTAAATCTCTGAAGATGGACGTGCCTCCGCAAGGTTTCGTGGATAGGGGCTACCAGAGCGTCCTGTGGAGCGCACACGACGATAACGACGATGATCTCGTTTTTTCAGTTTACTATCGCGGCGAGGGCGAGCAATCTTGGCGCTTGCTTAAGGATAAGCTGACCCAGCGTTTCTATTCCTGGGACACTACTACCATCCCCGACGGCGCTTACTATCTGAAGATCGTCGCCTCGGATTTGCCGTCGAATCCGCCCAGTCAGGCGCTGACAAATGAGCGCACCGGCGAGCGCTTCGAAATTCAGAACACTCCTCCGCGCGTTGAAAACCTCCGCGCGGACGCCGGCGGTCCGGTCGCGAAGATCACGTTCGACGGAGTAAGTTCTGGTCTAGCGATCACGCGCGCGCAGTACAGTGTGGATTCGGGCGACTGGCTGATCGTATTCCCCACCAGTGGACTCTCGGACAGCCCGAAGGAAGGTTATCAGATCGAACTTCCAGCGCTGACTCCAGGACCGCACACCGTCGCTGTGCTAATTTCCGACCGCTTCGACAATACCGCGGCCGCGCAGGTAACGTTCACGGTGGCTCCGCGACCCGCCAAATAGCCCGCGTAGGCTGCTGGCTAATTATCCCAATTGCGCGCCACCGCCGTCCGCTCGAAGCGGTCGATGGATGCGCCGACCGCCAACATTCCATTCACATCCTGAATTCTTTCTACACGCACCACCCGCGCGCTGCATCGCACGTCCTCAGGAGCGCGCCCCGTCAATGCCGTCGGCAGCGTAAAAAAGATCTCGACGCTTTCACCTACCTTCAGGTCTTGCTTCGTCTTGAATCCGATGCCTCGCTCGGAAAGATTTACGATCTCGCCTAGCTGCGGCAGCGGAATGGTCGTTAGGAATTTCGCGTTCGCGTGTGCTGTCGCATTCGTGCTGCGCGTCGCACCCACCATCGCGTATTGCTCACTGATAACGTTGAATCTTACCGGGATTGCGTACGATTTCCGGGCGGCGATACGGCGCTCATGGCTGGACATAGACTCCTCCTCGGGAGCGTTCGATGTCTATTTTTTTCGAAGTTACTTCCGGAAGGGGGAGTTGAGAATCGCATCCAGTCGGTACCGCGTCAAGATTTTTAATGTTCTTTGGTGCCCGGAATTCTCATTTCAATCGCGCCAAATCCGATCTCGCTGAGGATGTGCCATAATGTTTCATCGCATTCATTATGCCCACTGACGGCAATTCGAGCGAAGTCCAGGCGAACGCAACTCCGTCTCTGGACTCTACTGTCGCGAACTTGAATCTGGACGCTATACGCGCTGCGCATCGCCGCATCGCACCGCGGATCCACCGCACCCCGGTCATAACTTCCGCTTCCCTCGATCAGATTGCTGGGGCGCATCTCTTCTTCAAGTGCGAACACCTGCAGAAGACCGGCTCGTTCAAAATTCGCGGCGCCACCAACGCGGTCTTCTCGCTGACAGAGGAACAAGCGAAATTCGGCGTGGCCGCGCCGTCTTCCGGAAACCATGCAGCAGCCCTGGCACAGGCCGCGCGCTGGCGCGGAATTCCCGCCTACATCGTGATGCCGCGCAACTCCTCACCAGCCAAGAAGACTGCGGTGGCCGCTTACGGCGGGAAAATCACCGAATGCGAGCCAAATATCGCATCGCGAGAAGCCGTAACCGCCGAGCTGATTCAGCGAACCGGAGCGCACCTGGTGCATCCGTACAATGATGCGCGGGTGATCGCCGGTCAAGGCACCGCTGCGCTCGAGCTGCTCCAGGAAATTCCCGATCTCGATGCCCTGATCACACCCGCCAGCGGCGGCGGCCTGCTCAGCGGCACGGCCATTGCCGCAAAAAGCCTGCGCCCCGGGATTCGCGTGATTGGCGCCGAGCCGCGCAACGCGGACGACGCTTCCCGTTCGCTCGCATCCGGCAAAATCGAGCTTGCTGCCACCACCGAGACCATCGCGGACGGGCTGCGCGCCACCTTGTGCCCTCTCACATTTTCAATTCTCCGCGAACAGGTGGACGAAGTGTCTCTGGTGAGCGAAGACGAAATCGTGCAAGCGATGCTGCTCTTGTGGGAACGCACGAAACAGATCGTCGAACCTTCCGGCGCCGTGGCTGCTGCTCCGGCGCTCTTTCGCAAAATCGGCGCACCCGGAAAGAAAATAGGAATCATCCTCTCGGGTGGAAACCTCGACCTGCGCAATCTTCCGTTCCACTAGACAACCATCTGCACCGCAATCGTTTCGCAGCCGGCACCCCCCAACTATAAATCGTCCAGTGGCCGCCAGTCGTTCGGCGGAAATGCAATCCTCCAGAAATTGGGCGCCGGGGAATCGAACTCGATCGGAATCTGGAATCCTTCGGGCATTTCGCGAGGGGGACGTACCACCTTGCAAGCCACCCGTTCCCTCGTGCCGGAATGCTCCAGAACGAAGCGCGTCTCTGGCGGTAAGCTCTGCTTCAGGATGAGCATCGCGCCGTGATTGTTCACGCTGAGCGTCACGGTTTCAAATGTCGTCGGTTTGCCTTGCAGCGCTACGTGCACGTTGGCGCGCACACGCACCAGCACTCGCTGGCTTCGGCGCCTGTCTTCTCCAGCCGCGGTCTGCAATTCGCTGACAATTCCTGTCTTCGACGCGTGCGCAGGACTAGTCGGTGCCGCTGCCCTCGCGGGCGCCAGCACTGTTTTCTTCGGAACTATGACTGATCTCGCCGCAGGGACCCGTAACGATTCGAGTTTCAAAGCTCCACACCCCAGAAGTTTTGATCGGCTGAAATGAACTCCACTCCCACATCCCACCCGTCCGGACGTTGCATCCCCTTCCACACAACGTGTCCGTCCACGGCGCGGCGCGTGGCTAAATTCGTCACGCGCAATCTTTGCTGCAATTCAACTTCCTTTGGAGTTACCAGCAGGCAGCCGTAGGCATTCACCACCCGCGTAATCGCCCGTTCCTGGCTCAGCGGTCCGGCTTGGCTGCCCCACTGTATCGTCACCGGCACGCGCGAATTCATCCGCGGTCCGCGACGTTTCTTGCGCATTCTTATATCTCTTGGCAGGTCTTCGCCAAATGGCATCCTGATTGACTCCCCGCGAGGCCGGCACGAAACACGGGTAAGCAATCCCACATTCCGGGACGCATTCGCGTCCTGACGTCATGCTAAGCAGCACGATTTGCTCGGTCAATGGTACGAAGTGACAGGTAGTTTCGGTACAGCTTCGCGCGCGTACCTGTACGGCAGGACAACCAGACGAAGATTTTACGAAGAGGCAAAGTCCAGTTCCGCCATATCACTAATCGGCGGAAACGTGGCCATCCAGTAGGTCAGCATTCCTTTTTCCGGTTACTTTCCCAAAATGGCGCTCCAGCCAATTCTGCAAAGTATCCATGTACGTATAAAAAACCGGCGTCAAATACAGCGTCACCATCTGCGAGAAGATCAGTCCGCCCACTACAGCCAGGCCCAAGGGACGCCGCGCATCCGCTCCCGCACCGACTCCGAAAGCAATCGGCGCGGTGCCCATCAGCGCGGCCATGGTCGTCATGGTGATCGGACGAAAGCGTATCAGGCAGCCCTCATAGATCGCTTCCGCCGCGCTCTTGTGCCCGGTGCGCTCGCGCTCCACGGCAAAATCCACCATCATGATCGCGTTTTTCTTCACGATGCCGATCAGCATGATCACACCTACGAAACCGTAGAGGTCCAGGCTCAGATGGAAAATCTGCAATGTCAGCAGCGCGCCGAAAGCCGCCGATGGCAGCCCGGAAAGAATCGTGATCGGGTGAATGAAGCTCTCGTACAAGATTCCCAGCACGATGTAAATCACCAGAATCGCCATCAGCAGTAGCAGACCCAGTCCAGTGAGCGAAGCCTCAAACGCTTTCGCCGTTCCTTGAAACTGCGCCGTCACTGTGGGAGGAAGCTCTTCGCGCGCCAGTCTCTTCACTGAACTCACGGCGTCGCCGATGGCCGTGTCATTCGCCAAATTAAATGAAATCGTCACCGCCGGAAGCTGCCCGAAGTGATTCACAGTGAGCGGCCCCAGACTGGACGTCAGGTTGGCCACTGCGTTCAACGGCACCAACGTGCCATTGCTGGAGCGAACATAGAGCATCGAAAGCGCAGCAGGATCCTTCTGGTACTTGTCTTCCAGCTCCATGATCACCCAGTATTCGTCATTGGGCGCGTAGATCGTCGAAATCTGCCGCTGTCCGTAAGCCGTGTACAGCGCATCTTCAATCTGTTCGGCTGTGACGCCCAATGCCGACGCTTTGTCGCGGTCAATATTTACGTTCACCTGGGGATTCGCAATCAGCAGGTCGCTGGTTACATCCTGCAGACCAGGAAGCTTCGCCATCTTCTGTTGAAAGGCCGTTGACTCGCGGTACAGCTCCTGCGTGTCGGGGCTCTGCAGCGTTAGCTGGTATTGGCTCTTGGTAAGCTCGCCACCCACCTGGATCGGCGGCAGATTCTGCATGTAAGCATTCATGCCGGTAACGGTGGAGAATTTCACTGACAGTTCGGCGATCACCTCATCAATCGTAGTGCGATGCGCCAAAAGCGGTGAGATAGCCCGCAACGCGCTGCCCACCACCGGAACTGTTCCATATTTCTCCTGCAGCGCGACCATCGTCGGACTGGGGATCAGCGGGCGGTCGGGACGGTCTTTCAAGTGCAAAAACATAATCCCCGAATTACTCGACGAAAAGTCGCCCACGCCGGAAAAGAAATCCCGCACGTTGGGATCCGCCAGCGCGATCTTATTCAATTCCAGCTGATGCGCTCGCATCGAATCAAACGAAATCCCCTGCTGCGCCTCGGTGGATATGAAAACCTGCGATCGATCTTCCGGTGGCAGGAATCCTTTCGGTATCACCACGAACTGCCAAATCGTAATAATCAGAATCACGCCGGAAACCGCCATCACGAATACGCGATGCCGCAGCGACCACTGCAGCGAAACATCGTAGTAGCGCAACAGCCGATCGAAAAATCGCTCCAGCGCCATATACACGCGGCCGTGTTTTTGCTCGCCGGCCGGGCGCAGAAACCGGCTGCACAACATCGGCGTCAGCGTCAGCGAAACAAATCCGGACACCAGAATCGCGGTAATGATTACCACTGCAAACTCATGCAGCAGCCGCCCCATGATTCCGCCCATCAGAAAGACCGGTAGAAACACCGCCGCCAGCGAAACCGTCATGGAAAGAATCGTGAAGCCAATCTCGCGCGATCCGCTCAGCGCCGCTTCCATCACGCCTTCGCCCATTTCCATGTGCCGCACGATGTTTTCCAGCATCACGATGGCATCGTCCACCACGAAGCCCACCGAAAGCGTCAGCGCCATCAGCGAAAGGTTGTCGATGGTGTAGTTCAGTATGTACATCACGCCAAACGTGCCGATAATGGACATCGGCAGCGCAAAGCTGGGAATCAACGTCGCGGAAAGATTCCGCAGAAAAAGAAAAATCACCAGAATTACCAGCGCAATGGCCAGAAATAGCGTGAATTTTACATCCGCCACGGAATTGCGGATTGACTCCGACGCGTCGTACAGAGTCTCCATCTGAATGGACGGCGGAATGATCGCGCGGAACTGTGGCAGCAGTTGTTTCACTGCGTCCACCACTTCCACGGTGTTCGTGCCCGGCTGGCGCTCGATCGCCAGCACCACGGATTCAGTGTCGTTCCACCAGTTCGCCACTCGATTATCCTGAACGCTGTCCAGGACCTTCCCCACGTCTTCCAGCCGCACCGGAGATCCGTTGCGATACGCAATAATCAGCGGCCTGTACACCGAGGCGTGCGTCAGTTGGCCGTTCGCCTGCAACGTGAACGCACGATTGTCTCCGTATAGCGTGCCCACCGGCATATTCACGTTGCCGTTCTGCACCGCCGCATGAACCTCATCTATGCCGATTTGCCGCGTGGCCATCGCCTGCGGATCGAGCTGTATGCGCACCGAATATTTCTGCGAACCGTACACCTGCACCTGCGCCACGCCTTTCACCATCGAAATCCGTTGGCCCATCAGCGTTTCCGCGTAGCGATCCACGGTGTAACCAGGCAGTGACTTCGAGCCCATGGCGATGTACAGGATGGGCTGATCGGCCGGATTCACTTTGTTGTACGTCGGCGGCGTGGGCATGTTCGGCGGGAGCTGCGAGGAAGCGCGCGAGATCGCCGCCTGCACGTCCTGAGCCGCTCCATCAATATTACGGCTCAGATCGAACTGCAAAGTGATGGACGTTCCGCCCAGCGAGCTCGACGAGGTCATCGAATCGATGCCGGCGATCGTGGAAAACTGCTTTTCCAGCGGAGTCGCGATCGCAGAAGCCACTGTGTCGGGGCTAGCGCCGGGCAGTGAAGCGCCCACCTGAATCGTCGGATAGTCAACGTTGGGCAGCTCGCTCACCGCCAGCGCGCGATATCCCAACACTCCGAACAACAGGATAGCCAGCATGACCAGAGTGGTCATGACCGGGCGGCGTATGAATGGTTCGGCGATGCTGATCATTTCTTTGCCGTGAACTTCTCTAACTTCCGGCGCTGGCTTGTTTCACCTGCACCTTGATGCCGGGAATCAAGCGCAGTTGCCCGTCCGTCACCACCGTTTCTCCGGGCGCAATTCCGCTCGTAATCACCGTCTCGCTCCCCAGCTGCCGCGCCACCTTCACGGGGCGCGATTCCACCGTGTCATCCGACTTTCACCACGAATATGAAATCCCCGGACTGTCCCGTTTGTACTGCTTGCGCAGGAACGACGATGGCCTTTTCCTCTTCCGCCAGGCGCAACGAAACGGTGGAAAATTGTCCCGGCCACAAACGGTGGTCCTCGTTCGGAAACGTTGCCTTTCAGCTTGATCGTTCCGGTGGTGTTATCCACGTTGTTGTCCACAAACGTGAGATAACCCACCTCGGACGCCGTTTCGCCGTAGGGCGTCGCCTCGATCTGCAGCCGTCCGCCGCTCATATACTTCTTCACGACGCCCAAGTATTGTTCCGGCACCGAAAAATCTACGAAGATCGGCGAAATCTGGTTAATCACCACCAGTATCGGCACGTCGTTCTCTTTCACCACATTTCCGGGATAAACCTGCAAAGCTCCGGTGCGGCCGTCGGTCGGTGAATAAATCGTGCAGTACTGCACTTGCAACCTCGCGGATTGCACTGCTGCCTGGTCGGCGTGTACCAGCGCCATCTGTGCGTCCGCGTTCGCCCTCATCTGATCGTACTGTTCCTTGGGCGCGACGCCCGCTGCATATAGCTTTTCGTAGCGCGCGGCCTGCACCTGATTCAGCTCCGCCTGCGCCTGGTCACGCGCCAGATTCGCTTCGGCCTGCGCCATAGCCGACTGAAAAGGCCGCGCATCCAGCGTGAAAAGCAGCTCGCCCTTCGTGACGAAATCACCCTGCTTGAAATGGACTTCCTCCAGAATTGCGTTCACCTGGCTCTTGATGGAAACCGTCGAGAACGCTTCCGCGGTGCCAATTGCAGTCAAATTAATCGGGACCGTTTTCTGAACGGCTTTTGCCACCGTCACCGGCACGGCGAGGTTCGGCGCTGTCTCCGCGGTCTTGGTGCTGCAGGCGGAAAGCGCCAGCAAGATGGCCGACAATGCCATCGTCGAGACGGCGCGCATGGATGTCTTTTGCAGTAGTCGGATCATGGTGCGTTTTGAACCCTGCGGAGAATTTCGCTTATCCGCTCACCCAGCAAGATACCGGACATCGGTGACGGACGATTTCCGGACCTTATTTCCGCTCATTTTACAGCTTGCATCGCGTATCGCGCCATATTTCTGCGCCGGACACCTAAGCCCATCGGCACACCCCGGCAACTGGTTAGACGTAGCGCCACGCGCAAAGCTTCACAAATTTTTGTCCGAGGTTAGTCTGCGGCAGCCTGGTCGAGGTACCACAGCACTCGGCCGTCGGCCGGTCGGATTCTACCGGCTGGATATACGCTGGGCCGTGTATCAGGCTCGGCGCGCAGTGCGGCGAGAATCGTCCGCTTGTTCTCTCCAGCGACAAGGAAATAGGTGTTTCGGCTGGAATTCAGGACGGGCAGCGTGAACGTCAGACGGTCCGGCGGCACCGCTGCGACGCGAACTGCCGCCACCCAGCGTTCTTTTTCCTCCAAAGCCGCGGAATCCGGAAAAAGCGAAGCCGTGTGGCCCTCGGGACCCAGTCCCAGCAAAGTAACGTCAAACGCCGGCGCCGCCGAGCCAAAAAACTTCCGCAATTCCTGGTCATAAGCTGCCGCGGCCTGCTCCGGCGTCGCCAAATCTGTAGGCGCAGCATGAACGTTGGCGGCAGGAATCGGTACGCGCGATAGCAGAGCCTCGCGCGTCATGCGGTAATTGCTCAGCGCGTCGCTCTGCGGAACATAACGCTCGTCACCCCAAAATAGGTGCACCCGGTTCCAGTCCGTCTCACTGCGATATTTCTCCGTGGTAGCCCACAGCGCGTACATCTTTTCCGGCGTATGCCCCCCGGAGAGCGCAAGCACGCCCCGGCCCCGCCGTCGCGATCGCTTCGCGCAGATCGCGTAGCAGTTCTTCCAGCGCCGCGCGGCTCAGCGCGTCAATGTCCGGATATACGCGTGTGTCGAGTTTCATGTCGCGTCGCACCTCTCGCCATATTCACGCAGACCCGCGCGTTAATGCTAGCTGCCGCCGGCGCTAATCCCCAGTTGCGCCAAATCTTTGCGCAATTGCTCGAGATTTTGATATTGAATCGTGTGCATCCCCAATTCGCGCGCACATTCCAGATTCAGGCCGCGATCATCAATCAGCACACATTCATTCGGTTCGCACTGCGAAATCCTTAGCGCCAGCTGATAAATCTGCTCTTCCGGCTTTCGCACTCCCAGATAGCACGAGCTGAAAAATGCCTCGAAATAATGCCGCAGGTTAAATTTGTGGATCCTATATTCGTTGATTTCGCGCGATTCGTTGTTCAGCGCGGCCATCAGGTACCGCTGCGGCTGCACCAGCGTGCCCAGGAATTCCAGCGAGGGTGCAAACGGCTGCGATTGCTCAAACATGAACTGCTTGAATTCCTCCGCCGTGAACGCTCTTTCCCTGTAAAAAATGGTCCGGCGAAGATATTCATCCAGCGTCGCCCGGCCCGTCTCGAACGCGTTCAGCATCAGCTCATGGCGATCCTCAAAATCAGACCAATCCAGGTGAAATTTTTCCACGGCGGCGCGGCGCGAATTGCGATCCCAACCATTGGTCAGAATCACGCCGCCATTGTCCCAGAACAACGCACTAATTTCCGTCATGGTCTCCTCGAACCGCAATCCGCGCCAATTGGGGCGTCGCGACCTGCATTAACCTGCGTTGACCAGCGGACCCATTATCGCCGCGAACCCTCGCGACCAGAAGCGATTTTGCAAACGGCACGAATTTGCATCGCGCATCAGCGTATCTGTCGTAGCATCATGCTGATCATCAATCGGAATCTACTGACACCGTGACGGCGCCTCGCAAAAAACCGCATCCAACGGTCTTCACCATCGGCCATTCCACTCGGCCGCTCAAGGAATTCATCGAGCTTCTGAAGGCGCACGGCGTGCAGCGCGTCGTAGACGTCCGCAGCATTCCGCGCTCCCGCCACAATCCCCAGTTCAATCGCGAATCCTTGGCTCGCCATCTCCGCGCCGCTCGCATCGGCTACGTCCATCTGAAAAAACTGGGTGGCCTGCGCCATGCCAAATCCGATTCGAAAAATCTGGGCTGGCACAATACAAGCTTTCGCGGCTTCGCCGACTACATGCAGACGCCCGATTTTCAAACCGGTCTCGCGCGCCTGGAAAAACTCGCCGCAGCGAAGCCTTCTGCGATGATGTGCGCCGAAGCGGTGCCCTGGCGCTGCCACAGGTCATTGATTGCGGACGCGCTGGTGGTTCGCCGCTTCCCCGTCGAACACATTATGAGCACCTCGCGCACCCAAGCTCACGAACTAACCCCGTTCGCTCGCGTCCGAGGCCTCCAGGTCACCTATCCCACAGATAAGCCTGCCAGGCAATAACGTGATCGCCGCGCGCCGAAGCCTACGGCCTATCCTTAATGCATCGAGGGAGCTGCAACACCTTTGGGCGGGCGCTTCATGATGAAGCAGAGCGGAGCCAGGCAGGCGACGATGATTGCGAGGGCAGAAACCACGTCGGTGTACGCAAGTGTCGCGGCCTGTTGCTGCAGCAAAGCGGCAGCGCGACCGTACGCCTGGTGAGCCGCATCCGCCGGGCTGAGGCCCTGACTGCGCAAGGTAGCCGTCAAGCCGTCAATCATCTGCCGAAAGCGCAGGTTGCCTTCGTTCATGTGGCCCGCTAGATAAGTTTGCCGCTGCTGCGTCCCCCGCGTGATGAAGGTGGCCAGCAACGCGATTCCAATGCTTCCTCCGATATTCCGTATGAAGCTGATCATGCTGGATATCTGATTGTTTTTTTCCGGCGGCACATCCACATAAGAAAGCATGTTCGAAGGCACGAAGATGAATGCCAGGCCCGCCACCTGGTAGACGCGCAGCATCGCTGCCGTCTGGAAATCCATTCCCAAGCTAAGGTGCGTGGTCATGTAATAAAGCGACGCAGCCGTCGTCGCAAATCCGAAGGACATCATCACTCGCTGGTCCATCTTCGAAACCAACAGGCCAGAAATCGGCATCATCAGCATCATGATGAATCCGCCTCCAGCCAAAGCTTCGCCGGCGCTCACCGCGGAATAACCCATCAAGAGTTGCAGGTATTGGGGAATCAGCACCGTGGTGCCGTACAACACTGCGCCCAGAACAAACATGAAAAACATCGCGGTGGCGAAATTGCGTTTCTGCAGCAGCTTCAGCTCAACAATCGGATGCTCGTGGCGCCATTCCCATATGACCCAAGTCACCAGCAGTATGATCGACGCGGCCAACGTTGCCGTGATCCAATGCGAGGAAAACCAGTCCATTTCCTGGCCCTTATCGAGCACCAACTGCAAGCTGCCGATGCCCAGCGCCACCAGGCCCAGGCCCATGTAATCAACGGGTATGCCTTTGCGCCGCTCCTTCTCTATTTTCAGATACGGCGGATCTTCCACCAATCGGTGCGTCAGGTACAACGAAAGCAGACTGATCGGAACATTGATGTAGAAAATCCAGCGCCAGCTGTAATTGTCCGTGATCCATCCGCCGATCGTCGGACCGATCGCTGGCGCTACGACCACCGCCATCCCGTACACCGCGAACGCCATGCCTCGCTTTGAAAGCGAAAAAGTGTCCGCCAGTATCGCCTGCTCGCTGGGTTGCAGTCCTCCGCCGCCCGCGCCTTGCAACACCCGGAACAAGATCAGCATGTTCAGACTAGGAGCGAGCCCGCACAAAAAACTGCTGCCGGCGAACAGCGCTACGCAGGACATGTAAAAGCGTTTGCGGCCCATGCGTGTGGCCAGCCACGCGCTGATCGGCAGAATGATGGCGTTGGAAACCAGGTAGCTGGTGAGCACCCATGTGGATTCATCGGAGCTGGCGCCCAGCGAGCCGGCGATGTGCGGCAGCGCCACGTTGGCGATGGAGGTGTCCAACACCTCCATGAAGGTGGCGAGCGTCACCGTCAGGGCGATCAGCCACGGATTGTGGCGGGGTCGCCAGGCGGCGATGTCGAAGGATGAGTCAGCGGTTACCGCGGCCGTCGCCACATTTCACCTTTATTCGCGCAAGCAGATGTCTTATTATATACATGCGTGTATGTATCTTGTAAAGCCGTGAAAACTATGAGAGAAACCACTTCATGACTGCCTCCTCTCCAGTCGCATCGGCCCGCGCCAAGAAAGTTCCAGCGCCGTCTCGCCAGCAGGCGCGCACCGCCGCCACGCGGCGGAAGCTGCTGCTCGCCGCGGAGCAGACCTTCGCGCGCGATGGTTATGAGGCGGCACGCTTGGAGGATATCGCCGCACAAGCCGGCTACACGCGCGGCGCGTTCTACGCCAACTTCGACAGCAAGGAAGATATTTTCTTTGCGCTGTTGGAACAGTGGGTTGCGCAGCAGATTTCAGAAGTGGACGCCCTGCTCCGGCGGCACGACAATCCGCCGCAGCGCCTGCGCGCTTTGCGCCAGTACTATGCGGAGATTGCGCAGGATCGGCGGCTGGTCCTGCTTTCCCTCGAATTCAAACTTTTCGCCGTGCGCCACCCCGAGGCTCACGCTCGTTTGCGCGCGCGGCAACGCGGACTGCGTTCCTGCGGTGGGGATATATTGCGCCGCGTCATGAAATCTTTGCGCCGGTCATTGCCGATCTCCAGCGCGGCCGCGGCGACAGCTTTGGGCGCTTTTTCCCACGCGATGTTGCTCGAGCATCTAGTGGATTCGCACTCGTTGTCGGAGTTGGAAATTCGGAATCTGCTGGGATTGTTCTTCGATGCTGTGGTGGCTGGTCAGAGATAGGAGCTCAGCGTAAATCAGCGGGCCACTCATAAACGCAATATCTCGGCGCACCTCGCGATCAAGGGACGTCTCTTCCCTCCCCCGCATCCAGCACCCAGAATCTGTGCGCGGCCTTTTCGCGGTCGAGCGTCCGCTTCAGTTCGTTCACCGCTTCCTGCTCTCCGTCATCCGCGAGCCGAAACGTCCCGAAGTGGATCGCAATACTCGTTGCTGCGCCCACCTCTTTGTGCGCGCGCACCGCATCTTGCGGAGAAATGTGCACGGGACCCATGAACCACTGCGGGCGATACGCGCCGATCGGCAGAAACGCCAGACGAATCTCCGGAAAGCGCTCCGCGATCGCGGCGAAATGCGAACCGTAAGCGGTATCACCCGCGAAATAAACCGTGCCAGACGCGCTCTCGATCACGTACCCGCACCACAGCGTCTTGTTTCGGTCACGCAACCCGCGCCCGGAAAAATGTGTGGCCGGAACTGCCGTCACTCGAATCCTGTCGTACGCCTCCGCCGATTGCCACCAATCCATTTCCTGTATCTGAGAGTCCTGCGCGATGCCCTTGGACGTCAGCCGCGCGCGCACACCTAGCGGCACCGCGAAATCCGGATTCCACTGCGCCGCGATGCGACGCAGCGTCGGCACATCGTAATGATCGTAGTGGTCGTGACTCTGCAGAACCAGATCAATCGTGGGGAGCTGGTCGAAATGGATTCCCGGCGCGCGGTGCCGCCGCGGTCCAATCCATGAAAGCGGGCTGGCGCGATTCGACCAGATCGGATCGCAAAGAATATTGATCCCTTCCATCTGGATCAGAACGCTGGAATGACCCACGAACGTCGCGCGAATATTTCCATCGCCCACCCGTTCCGGCGGCGTTGCTCCCGGCGCCGCGTCAATCCACTTGCGCCATCGCCCGGGTGCGCGCGTGACCAGCCACTTCGCGAGACTTCCGCCTCCGTGCAGCGCGACCCCTCGTGGATTGTAGAACTGCTCGCCGTTGAAGTGATCGGAAACGGGTCCGCTATAGAGTGGCATCGCAGGTTGGGTTGCGTTATTTCTCCGTCGCGGCGTTCGCTTTCGGAATTGCAGGAGTTGCCGCCGGTTCTCCAGTTACGCGAGCGGCCTCCCAACTCCGCACCGATGTTCCACCGTTGACCAGAGACTGAATGCCGGGTCCGAAGAAAATATAGGGATGCAGGCCTTCGGGCGCCGATGCTTCGTCGAGCCGTTTCCGCAGTTCCGCTGGAATCGCGATTTCGGCGGCTTGCAAGTTATCGTTCAGCTGAGCCATTTTCGTCGCCCCGATAATCGTGGAGGTCACCCCCGGCTGCGTGATCACCCAATTCAACGCAACCTGCGCGGCGGGCTTGTTGATCTGCTTCGCCACAGCCACCAGAGCCTCGTGGATTTGCCAATTGCGTTCGCTGAACTTATTGAACGCCGGATTGCCGGAAGCCTTGGTCGTTTCCAATCGTCCCACTCCCTTGCCGGAATTTCCCTCGCGTGTGTATTTTCCGGTGAGGAATCCGCCCGCCAGAGGGCTCCACGGACACACGCCAATTCCTAACTGCTGCGCCGCGGGAATATGTTCTCGCTCGATATTGCGCTCCACCAGCGAATATTCCAGCTGCAGCGCAATCAACCGTTCTTTGCCTTCCTTCTCGGCGAGCGTTTGCGCGCGGGCGATATACCACGCCGGCGTGTCTGAAAATCCGTAGTAGCGAATTTTGCCGTCGCGCACCAGGTCATTCATCGTGGCCACCACCTCTTCCACCGGAGTGACCGTATCCCACGCATGCAGCCAGTAGAGATCAATGTAATCCGCCTGCAGCCTGCGCAACGACGCATCTAGCGCTTGATAAATATTTTTTCGTCCGTTCCCGCCGGCGTTCGGATTTCCCGGCTCGGCGTTGAAAGTGAATTTCGTCGCCAGCACTACGCGATCGCGCAGTTTCTTATCCGCGATGAATTTCCCCACCATCTGTTCGCTCTTGCCCTGCGTGTACATGTTTGCGGTATCCACAAAATTCCCGCCCTGGGCGATGTAGTGATCGAAAATTTCTCGTGCTTGGGTTTCGTCGCTGCCCCAGCCCCATTCCGTGCCAAAGGTCATAGTGCCGAGCGACAGCGGGCTCACCCTCAATCCCGAACGTCCTAGCGTCACATAGTCAGTCAAGCTCATGGCAGTTTCCTCCGCGCCTCTTAGATGCGCCGCGCAATTGTCTCGATTCCCTAAATCCCCATGCCGCCGGCTGGACCATTGCCCGAACCCTGGTCGCAAACATCGTTTCCCATTTCCCGCGCTCGCGATTATCCTAGGGGACTTCGGCGCAACGCGCAATCGAGAGGTCTGAAAGTGACGCAAGTCGTAACCCAAAAAGTTTCGCTGCAAGTGGCGGACGGCAGCTCCATGAACGCCTATGTCGCGCGTCCAACGGAAGGCGCAGCGCATCCGGGCTTGCTCGTTTTTCAAGAGGCGTTCGGAGTGAACGCGCATATACGCGACGTGGCCGAGCGGTTCGCGCGCGCCGGCGTGGTGGCCATCGCTCCGGAATTGTTCCATCGCACAGCGTCGGCCTTCGACGCGGATTACAACGACTTCCCCGCTAGTGTGCCGCACATGCGCGCGATGACTGTCGAAGGCACCATGCACGATATCCGTGCGACATACGATTGGCTCTTGAACGACTCGCACGTTCGCAAAGAACACATCGCCAGCATCGGCTTTTGCATGGGAGGCCGCGCCTCGTTCCTGGCAAACGCGACGGTTCCGCTACAGGGGGCGATCTCGTTCTACGGTGGCGGCATTGCCCCGGCCCTTCTGCCGCAGGTGGCGAATTTGCACGCGCCGATGCTGTTTTTCTGGGGCGGCCGCGATAAGCACATTCCGCAGGCGCAAATTCGAGCTGTGACGGACGAGTGTAAGCGGCTCGCCAAACCCTATATCAATGTGGAAATCTCGGAAGCGGACCATGGTTTCTTCTGCGACGCGCGCGCCAGCTACCATCCCGAAGCCGCCACTCTGGCCTGGAATCTTTGCGAATCGTTCCTGCACTTCCATGTACACAAACCGGAATTGCGCACACGTGTTCGTTAACCGCGGGTATGTTCGTTCACATGCGAAACGAAATCCGTCCGCTGACCGCGTCCGTGGAATACGTATCGTGCGCGCGACCCATAGCTAGTTCCTGTAACTGTAGATTCTTGCTTGGCGAGCGCAAGGAAACCGAATGACTGCGTACGTCGGCGCGATTGACCAAGGCACCACCAGCACGCGCTTCATCGTCTTCGACCGTTCCGGGCAAATCGTCTCCACCGCCCAGCGCGAACACCAGCAGATTTACCCTCGGCCCGGCTGGGTCGAGCACGATCCCCAAGAAATCTGGCGCAACACGCAGCACGTCATAGCAGCCGCCATGCAGGCCAAGAACCTCAGCGCCGCCGATCTCGTCGCCATCGGCATCACCAACCAGCGCGAAACCACAATCGTCTGGGACCGCAGCACCGGAGTGCCCGTCTACAACGCCATCGTCTGGCAGGACACGCGCGTTGAGGACGCCGTCGCGGAATTGGCGCGCGATGGCGGCCCCGACCGTTTTCGCCAAAAGACTGGCCTTCCGCTCGCCACTTATTTCAGCGCGCTGAAAATCCGCTGGATCCTAAATAATGTCGTGGGCGCGCGCGAAAAAGCTAGAGCGGGCAATCTCTTGTTCGGAACGATTGACACGTTTCTTCTGTGGCAGCTCACCGGCGGTCCTGCGGACGGAATCCACGTCACCGACGTGACGAACGCCAGCCGCACCCAGCTGATGAATCTCGAAACCCTCGCGTGGGATCGCGAAATTCTCGAAATTTGTGGCATTCCGGAAAGCAATCCTGCCGCGCATCGCCTCCAGCAGCGAAGTTTTCGGAAAATCGCGGCTCGCTGCGATCAAAGATGTGCCGATCACCGGCATCCTTGGCGATCAACAAGCCGCGCTCGTCGGACAAACTTGCTTTGAACCGGGCGAAGCGAAAAACACCTACGGCACGGGAAGCTTTCTGCTGATGAATACCGGCGAACGGCCGGTGCCTTCGAAATTCGGGATGCTCACTACCGTCGCCTATAAATTTGGCTCCCAACCCGCACGCTACGCGCTGGAGGGCAGCATCGCCATCACCGGCGCGCTGGTGCAATGGCTGCGCGACAACCTCGGACTCATTCAGCGAAGTTCGGACATTGAAGCGCTCGCCGCTTCCGTGCCCGACAATGGCGGCGTCTACTTTGTGCCCGCCTTCTCCGGCCTTTATGCCCCTTACTGGAAGACGTCCGCTCGCGGCGTAGTCGCCGGACTTACTCGCCACTCCAACAAAGCCCACATCGCCCGCGCCGCGCTGGAAGCTACCGCATTTCAAACACGCGAAGTCCTCGAAGCCATGGAAAAAGATTCCCACATTCCGCTCGCCGTGCTGCGCACCGATGGCGGCATGGTGGAAAATAATCTGCTGATGCAATTTCAGGCGGACATCCTGAACATTCCCGTCGTCCGTCCCGCCGTGAAAGAAACCACTGCGCAAGGTGCTGCCTACGCCGCGGGCCTCGCCACCGGCTTTTATCGCGACCTCGCGGACCTGCGCGCCAATTGGGCCGTGGATCGCACCTGGACTCCTCAAATGGACGAAGAGACGCGCGAGTCCCTATTCAAATCCTGGAAGAAGGCTGTCACGCGTTCCTTCGATTGGGTTGACTAAGAAATTCAGGACTTTCGCTTCGCTGCAAACTGCGCGGAGTGAATGATAGAAGAGTAAAAGCCGGTAAGCCTGTAAGCCGGATTCGCCGAACGTCATGCCCACAACCAACATGGTTTTCAATAGCCTCCGCAATTCGACCACGAAATGCCCTTCTCGGCCTCCACGGAAAGTTCTCGCTGGTATCAGCGATGTCAGCGTTGCTGCACAGTTTTTTGCACACTTCCTAAAGCAGGCGATCGTGCCGACTCTCAGCGGTTGCAGTGCGGCCTGACCTCTTCGCTGCGTTTTCGCCGCTGCGGCATAGTTCGATCGCCGCTAGCGAAACGCGAGGGGTAGCTGCCTGCGAAACTGCTCCCAATCTCGTACTTGGCGCGCGAAGCCGCTTACGCTAGTCTACGTGAAATTTGTCGCTAAGGAGACGTGCCCAATGACACAACAAGCCTCAACGCAGCCGGTGTTAGCCTGTGCGCAATGCGGAAGGACGTTCGGCCAATCCGATCTGGTGCCGATCGCCGGGAATTGGGTTTGCGGCGCTTGCAAACCGGCGTTCTTAAGCCGCGTCGTGGCGGGCGGCGCAGCGACGAGTTCTCGGTGGCATTACGGCGGGTTTTGGATCCGCTTCGCCGCGGTGTTCATTGACGGCATTCTCTTGCAGATCGTGAAAATTCCGATGTCGCTGCTCTTTCTAGGGACCGTAATCTCGCCATTGGCGAGGGCCAGGCCGAACACCGCCCTCACGGGAACCATGCTAACTCTCACGTTCATCAGTACGCTCATCGCCTTCCTCTACGAAGTAATCATGATTCGCCACTTCGGCGCGACGCTCGGCAAGATGGCCGTCGGAGTAAGGGTCGTCCGAACGGATGGAAGCGGACTGGGCTGGGGAACCTCGATCGGAAGGTACTTCATGAAGATAGTCAGCGGCGTCATCCTCTTGATCGGGTACATCATGGCTGGGTTTGATGACGAAAAGCGGGCTCTGCATGATAGGGTATGCGACACGCGTGTGATCTACAAACGGAGCTAGGCGTGAGTCTGAACCTCAACCTGTTCAGTCGCGTTCCGAGCAGTTCCGAAACGCCCGGTTCCTCAACGGGCGCGGCCACGGCTCTGCCGCAAACTGCGCAAGGGACTGTTGCATGCCCCAACTGCGGCGGCCCTATCACCCCCACAGACGCGCCGAGCGGATGGCAGACCTGTCCCTACTGCCAAAAGCGGCTGGGATCTCGAGCCTGGCCTGTTGCGCGGCAGAAAACGAATGTAGTATCCGCGATGCCGGAGCACGCGACCTGCTTCTTTCACCCGGAGAAAGCTTTCGAGGCCTGCTGCCAGAGGTGCGGCCGCTTTCTATGCACGCTGTGCGACTTCCAGCTCGGTGCGGAGCACGTCTGCCCCACGTGCTTCGAGCGCGGCCGAGCCGATTCTGGTCTGCAGGGCGGCTCAGCGGAATGGCGGCATCGTGACGTACTCTACGATTCAATCGCGCTGACGATCGGCTGGGGCTGGATTTTGGTTTGGCCGTTCATTGTCGCGGCGCTCCCGGCGACCATCGTCTTGCACGTGAAGTTTCGCAAGGCGCCGCGTTCCTATTTGATTCCGCGCTCGGGCTGGCGTTTCTGGGCGGCATATGTCGGATTACTCTGGTTGCCGTTGCTGATTTCCAGCTTCTACGTCGTGGGACGGATGGCGAGGAGACACTGATTGCCCGCAGCATTCCGCAAAATATCGCGCATCGGCAGCCTGACGGGCGCGACGAAGTGGTATCTGAGCGACGATTGTCTGCTCGCCGCCAAGCGCGTGATGTACGCCGTCGAGTACCGGCGATTTTACTTGCGCGACCTGGAATCCATTGTCGTTTGGCATAGCCGCACGTGGCTATTGCGGCCGGCCATTCCGGGCGTGCTGCTGCTCGCGCTCGGTGCCCTACTGTGGCAAACGGTGAATTTCACGGCTGGCGCGATTGCCGGGGGCGCGGGTCTGGCGTGGGCTGCGTTGGAACTGGCGCTTGGGCCGACGGCGCAGGCGCGCATTCGCACCACGGGAGCAAGCGTTGACCTGCCACTCGTGAAGCGAACACGAAGTGCCCGCAAAGTCCTCGCCAAGATTGATGCGGGGGTTCGAGCCACTCGCGGTGGCGCGATGGAGCAGTCCGTCGCGCCCCTAGATCAGCCCGAACTAGCCACGCCCTTCGGCCAAACAAAATCTGAACCAGCTCCGGCGGCCGCTCCCATCGGGGATGAAACGTAATCGATGGCTACCGACACGCCAGTTGTTCCGTCCGCCTCGCCCACCGCATCAGGCTTGCGCCATGCGCGCTGCTTGTTTCATCCGCTCCGCGAGGCTGCGGCACGGTGCCCGCACTGTCACGGAACGTTTTGCCGCGAATGCGTGACCGACGAAGACGACAAGCTCGCTTGCCCGCCTTGCCTGCGCCGCATGACGCGTCCGCCCGCACCGAAGCCGTCACTGGCGCGACAGTTCCGGCAAGTAACGGCGGGCTTTGTGGCGCTCGCCTGTTTGATGGCTCTCTTTTTTTCTTTGCTGCAGTGGCGCGCGAACATATCGGAACAGCATCTGATCCTCGGCGGCTCTACCGAACCTCAGTTGCCCGGCCAAACTCATGAGTGAAGCCGCGGTAGCTCCGCTCGCTGCGCAACGTGGACGCTCGGTGTCTGCGCGCGCTCGCCGCAGCCGCCTGAGCCCGCTCGAAGCGCTGGAAAGCGGATTCGCGCTGTTTCGGTCTACATTCGGGCGCGAAGCGTGGCGCTATTATGCCGGCGCGGCGCCGCTCGCCATTTTTTTCATCCCCACGTGGGTGGTTAACGGGCAGGTTCGCATATCGAGCGGCGGACTGCTAATGGAGGCGTTGATACTTGTCGGCGCGTATACGCTGCGAGTGTGGGCCGTCGCCCGCTACATGCAAGTCATTCGTGAGCGCGCGTTCGGCGTGCCGATAGCGAAGCCCGCGGATCGCGCCGCGACCGCCGCTTCGTTGGGACGACTGCTGGCATGGAAAATAACTTTGAGCGCCGCTGCTTTGGTTACGCTGCCCACCGTCGCAGCGGCATCGTGGCTCTACACCGCTTGCCAATTCGCAAGTCTCGAGGCCTGGGAAGACTCGGCTGAGCGGCATTCCATTCGCGGCTGCCTGGCGCTTGCGGGCGAATGGTTCGGCGGGGGGCTGCTTCTTTTTCTGATGCTTTTCCCGCTTTGGATTGCGGTGTGGCTGAACTGCTTCCTCCTGGCGATCGCCGTGCCGCAATTGCTGCACTCAATTTTTGGAGTAAACACCCTTTTGTCAACGCAAATGGGCGTCTACTCGCTAGGTAGCAGTTCCGCGTTCTGGCTTTCGCTGTTCGCCGGTTCGTGGCTTGCGCTCGATCCGGTCATCAAGTGTACCTTCGTGGTTGTTTATCAGCATTTGCGATCGCGGCGCGAAGGAGATGACCTGCGCGGGTTACTTGCAAGCCTGCCTAGCCACCGGGAAAAGAAGGCCGAGTTGATTGGATCCGGGGGAGATGGGCGCGGCGCGGGGATCGCTTCGCTCTTCATCCTTGCCGCGATTCTGCTTAGCCCTTCGCAAATAACGGCGCGCTCCACCCAGGCGCCGCCAAGCCGCGGCATCGCGGAAACAGCGGCCGATCCCGCACGTCAGGTACGCGTTCAAGAATTGCGTCACGCCCTGGATAAGGAATCGCAGCGTGCGATTTATCGCTGGCATGACACCGAGCACCCCAGCGAGCCCACTTGGTTCGACAAGCTCCTCGCCCGGATTGGACATGCCATTGAGCGTGGCTGGGACGCCTTTTTGAATTTCCTGCGAAAGCTTTGGCCACGCGGACTGGATTTCTCGCCCGGGGCGGGTAGCGGGTGGCGGCTGAAAGATCTCCGATTTTGGCTGGCGCTGGTGGTGGCCTTGACCCTGGCGGTAGGAGCGATGTTATTTTGGCTGCGCCGGCGCCGCGAAGCTCCCGAGCTTTCCATTCCCGTCGCGGCGGTGCCGCTACCCGACCTGCACGACGCGGCAGTGGCCAGCGAACGTTCCGAAGACGAATGGTTCGCGCTGGCAAACCGATTGGAAGGCGAAGGTAACTTGCGACTGGCGCTGCGCGCGGCCTATCTGGGCCTGCTCGCCGGATTGGCGCAGCGCGCATGGCTGACGATTCGCCGCGATCGCACCAATCGCGAATATCTCGATGAGTTTACGCGCCGCTGGCGGCGGCGTCCGCAAGCGGCAGTGGAGGTGCGTGCGGAAATTCCCGAGAAACTGCGCGGCAGCCTCCGGCAGTTCGATCGCGTTTGGTATGGATCTTATGCGCTGACGCTGGCGTCGGTCGCGGCGTACCGCCAAGATCAGCGTGAGTTGCTCACCCATGTCTGAGAATCACTCCAGCGAAAGCACGGCGCTGAACTGGCGAGGTCCCCTGCTGGCTGCTGCGATTTTCGCGGCTGTGTTCTCCGTTCTGTTGCTCATGGCGCATCAGAACCAGGCCAATACGAGTGACATGGGATCCAGTTTACGGCAGGACCCTTACGGCACAAGTCTGCTGTTCGATTCCTATCAGCGCGCTGGTTACCACGTCGATCGCAGCGAGGATCAGGACTCTCTCTCCGATCAGGACGCGTCGCGGACCACCGCGTTCTTTGTAGGCGGCTATTCCGCTGGCGATTGGGGAATGGAAAATGGAAGGCTCCGGAGCGGACCGAAATTTCTTGAGCGACTGGAGAATTTTCTAGCCCGCGGCGGGCGCGTTGTGCTGGTCCGGCCTGCTTGGAAACTCAGTTCCCAGTCTCAAGGCTGGGAAGTTGAGAACAAGTGGAACGAAGGTCCATACGAGTCCGGTCCGACTTGGGTCTCTCCCGATCTCCGCGCGATGCCGGCGGGCAGCGAGAGCATGTATCTCACCGCTGCGGCCCCGTGGCTTAAAACCGACGCCCATTGGACCGCGCTCTACGCGAACTCCGTGGATACCGGTGCCAACACTGACTCCTCTGCGCATGTTTATCTTGCAATGCTGCGAGTCGGAAAAGGCGAACTGCTCGCCGCGAGCCAGGAATCCTTCCTGCTGAACGAAGCGATCAAGACGCATCCGAATCCGGTGCTGCTGGATTTTCTCGCGGGCGGTCGGCCCGTGATTTGGGTGGATGAAACTTTGCATGGACTGCACCAGGAACAGGGCGCGCTCTGGCTGGTGCAGCGCTATCGGCTGCAAGCAGCGCTGCTGCTTTTCTGGGGAGCCTTGCTGACTTTGCTCTGGAGTCTGAGCGGCGATCTGGTGCGGCGTCCGCCGCGCGACTGGAGCGCGGAGGTGGTCCGCAATGGCGAGAGCACTGGCGTAGCCGGGCAACGCCTCTTGCAACGGAGTATTTCGGCAGACCGGATTCTGGCGGAATGTTGGGAGCAGTTCGATCGTCGGTCGCCACAGGACGCGAAGGCGATTAGCGCCGACCCCCGTTGGGGGCCGCGTCTGCGCGCCGCGCTCGCCAAGTCCCCGTTATCGGGGTACAAGGAATTGACAGAGCTGATCTGTGAACGGCGCGCGACTGCCAAGGGCCTGCCACACCTGCCCCAAGCTGAACGCGCGTCGCCGAGCACAGGTTCCGATTAGCCTAGGACGACTCTCGAGGAGGCACGAACCGCATGAACGAGGAACCAGTACTGGATTCAGACTCGCCGGCGCGATCTGCGAGCGCGGGAACGCAACCGACGGCTCCGCTCGCTACGGTCCCGAGCGGCGCGCGGCGGGTACGAGAGAAGTTGGGCCGCGTGATTGTCGGCCAGGACGAAGCGATTGATCTCGCGCTCGTCACGCTGCTGGCAGGCGGGCACGCGCTGATCGAAGGCGTTCCTGGAGTGGGAAAAACGCTTCTGGCGAAGGCGCTAGCGCGCGCGGTGGGCGGTGAATTTCAACGCATTCAGTTCACGCCAGACTTGATGCCTGCGGATATCACCGGGACGAGCGTCTTCGACCTTAAGACGCAAGAATTCCGCTTGGTGCGCGGGCCGATCTTCACGAATTTTCTGCTGGGAGACGAAATCAACCGCGCTCCCGCGAAAACGCAATCGGCTCTGCTGGAAGCCATGCAAGAGCGGCAGGTGACGATCGATCGCGCCAGCTACGCACTGCCGCCGGTATTCGTCGTTTTCGCGACGCAAAACCCCATCGAGCATCAGGGGACCTATCCGCTTCCGGAGGCGCAGAAGGACCGCTTTCTCGTAAAAATTCGCATGGGCTACCCGACGCTGGAAGACGAAAACGAACTGGCGCGGCTGGTGGCGCAAGGCGAAGCGCCGGAGCGCCGTCTGATTGAGGAACTGCGCACGCCGGTCTTACAGCCGGGCGAACTGGATCAGTTGCGCGCGGCGACGGCGAGTGTGCGCGTCAGCGAGGCCGTAAGCAACTACATAGTCAGTCTGGTTCGGCAGATGCGGCAGCACGCGGCGGTCTGGGTTGGCGCCGGGCCGCGCGGGACGCTCGCGCTGCTTTCGGCATCCCGGGCGCTGGCGGCGCTCGAGGAGCGCGATTTCGTGTTGCCCGAGGACGTAAAAACGCTGGCTGGTCCCGTGCTGGAGCATCGCATGCTGCTGCGGCCGGAGTTCGAGATGGAAGGTCTTGAGCGTCGTGAAGTCATCAACGCGGTGCTGGAGGCCGTTGAAGTGCCGCGATAGCCAGCAAGCGCAGTACCGGATGCGATCACGGAAAAGAGGAAAGCGAATTTTGACGGCTATGAATTACAACTCTACCGACGTTGGCGTGCCGAGTGCCGGAGCGATGGTTGCGGAGATCGAAGCGGCAGCGCAGCCGGCGAGCCATGCCCCGCAATCGCGCGACAATTCGGTTGAGCGGATTGCGTTTCAGCCGTCGGGAACGCTATTGAGCCCCACCGCAGCACTCGCGTGGTTGCTGGGATCATTGGGCGTCGCGGCATGCGTTGCACCATGGCTGGCGCGCGGATGGCGATGGCTCGATCTGATTGCCGCCACCGTGGCGCTGCTGGCATGCTACGACGCGTTTGCGCTCTGGTTCGCGCGCAATGAGTTTGCGCCCGTCCTGCAGTCGTCGAAAAAGGAAATTCGCGGATGCGAAGGGCAGAGCATCCAGATTCCGCTCGCGCTCGCGGGTTCTGGGCGGCGCCGATTGAGTCGCGTAGTCCGGCTTGCAATCATGGCGGCTACGCGAGAGAGCGAAACCGCCCTATCGGTAAAGAGCGGTCCGCAACGTTTTAGGCTTGAGCGATCGGAACCAGCCGGGGAACGATCGGCTCCGGCAAGCAACGCGCTCGTCCACCTCTGGCCTTGGACGCCGCAGGTCGCGTTGCTGCGGCGCGGGCTGTGGCCCGTGCCGCGCGTGGCAATCGAGCGGCGCTCGCGCTTCGGGATTTGGCGCTTGCGTCAGTGGTTCGATTCACCTGCGCATTTGCGAATTGACGCGGATTTGCGGCCTGGGCGGCGAGAAATCCTGAGCAGCCCCGTGTACCGCGCGCTGGTGGCCGCGCGCCAAGCACCTTGGACCGGGCATGGTCGCGAATTCGAGCGCCTGCGCGAATATCAAGCGGGCGACAACTACGCGGAACTCGCGTGGAAATCCACGGCACGGCGCGGCGTTCCGGTCACGCGCCTATTCCAGTGGGAACAGAAGCAGGAAGTATATTTCGTGGTGGACCAATCGCGGGCTTCGGCGTCACCGATCGATCCCGCATTGGAAACCGACGCCAACATTCCGCAGGCGCGGGCGCCTAGACGGATGCTCGACCTAGCCGTCGAAACAGCGCTGGTGGGCGCGACCGTCGCGTTAGAACTGGGCGATGAATTCGGACTTGTGACTTACGCGGAGGAACCGAAAACCTGGTTGCGCGCGGGAAGCGGCCAATTCCAATTTCACCAATTCCGCGATCGTCTGCTGAATCTCGAACCCCTGCCGACGACCGCTGATTACGAGGCGCTTTTCAGCAAAATTCGCCTGCAGTTGCGCCGCCGCGCTTACCTTGTGTTGCTGGCCGACTTGGCGGAGCGGTCCCTTTCGGATTCGATGCGACGTGGCGTCGCGCTGCTCCGCACCTCGCACGTTATCTTGATGACGAGTGTTCTGCCCGCTTACGCGCGCCCGGCATTTTCGCCCGGGAGCGCAGCCTCGCACGGATCAGGATGTGTACGCGGCCCTGGCGGGAGAAAAGGAGAACCAGCGCCTCGCAGCGCTCACGCGTCAACTGCGCCATTTGGGCGCGGAATTGCGTTTTGTTTCGCCCGAAAATTTCCTACGAACGGCCGTGGAAGGTTATCTCGAAAACAAGCGGGAGCAACGGGTGTGATTCTGGACCTCCAACGTTTTCAGGCGCAAGAGCAGCCGCGCTGGGACAAACTCGAATCTCTGCTGGTCCAGTTGGAAAGCCGGCCGGATCGGCGCCTCAAGCCCGGAGAAGCCGAACTGCTGCAAGAGCACTACGCCCAAACGGCTGCGGATTTGAATCGCGTCATTCACGGCGCGTTGGCGCCAGACCTAAGGCAATATCTCGAGCGCCTGGTGGCGCGCGCCTATGCGGAGCTTTACTACACTCGACCGACACGCTCCGAACTCTGGCAGCCGCGCCGCTGGCTGCGGATTTTCACCGCGTTTCCGGAAGCCTTCCGGCGGCAATCCCAGTTTTTCGTGCTCGCCGTGCTGATCACCATTCTGGGCTCCGCCCTCGGCGGGTTGGCGGTACGCTACGACCCCGCGGCGGTAGATGTGCTGCTTCCCGCCGAATACCTGCGCAATCCCACTGTGCGCGTGCAGCGAGACGAAAAAGGTCAGAATCGGCATCTGGACTCTGTGCAGATAGAGGCGGAATTCTCCGCGCACCTTATCACGCACAATATCCAGGTCGCGCTGCTAGCGGCGGCGCTTGGCGTGACGTTTGGCATTGGCACGGCGTTGCTGCTTTTCGAAAATGGCGTGCTACTCGGCGCCGTTGCCGTTCATTACACGCAGCAAGGCTTCGGATTGTTCGTTACCGCATGGCTGCTTCCGCATGGCGCGTTCGAGATCCCGTCTATCCTCATTGCTGGGCAAGCTGGATTTTATCTGGCGCGCTTGCTGCTGCGACGGCGCGAGGACCGCAACATGCGTCAATCCATGCGCGAATGGTTGCTGCTGATAGCGGGGCTGGCGCTGATGCTGGTTTGGGCCGGGACTATGGAGGCTTTTTTTTCGCAGCATCAGGCTCCGGTGCTGCCCTACGGATTCAAGGTCGCGGTTGGCGCGGCGGAGCTGGTGCTGCTCACCATATATCTGCTATTGATCGGGCGAAGAGGCGCCGGCGCGGATGCGCCCACCAATCCGCCAGCGGAGAGTAAATGAACAATTTTCAGCCAAACCGTTTGTCCACGATAGCCGAACTGACAATCGCTACGCCGGAAGGCGTGCTCTTTCGATTGCCGCTGGCCGGTCCCGCGCCGCGGCTTTACGCGATGCTGCTCGATATCGCAATCGTGCTGGCGGCGATAAACGGACTGGGATACCTGGTTTACTTGATTTTCGCGAAGGCGCCCGGATTTGCAGCGATGACCATCACCCTCACTGAATTCGCCATCGGGTTCGCCTACGGCGCATTGCTGGAAGGTTTTTGGAATGGCCAGACGATCGGGAAACGCTTGTTCCACTTGCGAGTAATTGACCAGTCCGGACTTCCGCTACGGCTCGAGCAGGCGTGGATACGCAACCTGATGCGCACAGTTGATGCGCTGCCGCTGGCGTATCTGGTTGGAGGAATTTCGGCGCTGAGCAGCCCGATCATGCAGCGTTTCGGCGACCGCGTGGCGGGAACCCTGGTTGTCCGGGAAACGCCTCTGGCCGCTCCGGCGGAGGAAGCCTCCAGCCGTCAAAAGTACAACTCCTTCACGGACTACCCTGTGATCGCCATGCGTCTGCGCCGAGCAGGGACGCCGGAGCTAGCGGGCCTCATCCAGGATGCATTGCGCCGCCGCAACGAACTAGCACCCTACGCACGGCGCGAGATTTATCGCGAGCTCGTGACCTATCTACAGACCGAGATCGCTCCATTCCCAGACGAACTGGTTGAAATCCTAAGCGACGAGCAGTATTTGACGAATGCCGCCGGCGTGCTCCTCGCCAGTCAACGCACGTGGTAGGTGGCACCCCGCTATCTATCGAACCTGCGAGACTTGGAGCCTCTCAATCCGCAGCTTGAATCATTGACGACGGCGCAGCGAAAGGTCGCGGCTCACTCGTTTTCTTAAATGCTCATTCCACCAAATGCAATGAGTGTGCGTGGGGAAAACGAGGTCATTTAGTCCTGCGCAAAGCCGCAAATCATTTCAGCAATTTGCCACTGGCGAAGACATTGGGCCACACCATTGCGCTTGTCGAGGAACACTACGCATCGGTACGTGAAGGAGCTTCGCTAACCCACACGCCGGATCTTGGAGCGCCCGGCCGGAGTCGAAAAACCAGCGGCGGATTGTACAGGTTTTGCACACCAACCCGAAATCAAGGGCAAGGTGCAACGAAAACACAAAGATGAGTAGCGGGCGAGTCTATAAGCCGGATTCTGTCCGCTGCGCAATCGTAATCCCGATTCGCATCGAGATTCTTTAGATCGCGCCGCGCGATGATCATTCCTCTAGGTCCCGGATCGCTCCGGGACTCCAGCAGCCTACCCGAGGGTCGCAGCAGTCCGCTCCTTCGAGCTCGCTGCATACGGGCTGGGCCAGCCCTCCCCTCCTATTTGGCCTTGCTCCACGCGGGGTTTTCCGTGCCCCGGATGTTGCCATCCGGGCGGTGGGCTCTTACCCCACCTTTTCACCCTTGCCAAATGCGCTCCACCGAAACAGGCAGCCCCGTGGTTTCCCGCAGGCCTGCCGCCGAGGTGCAAGCATCACCGGCGGTTTAATTTTCTGTGGCACTTTCCGTAGCCGTCGCAAGATCCTCAGTAGCTGCCATCGGCAACTTCCAAGAGCTCCTCGCGACAACCCCCTGGCGTTACCAGGCGCGTCGCCCTGTAGTCCCACACTCTTGCGAGCTGAGGACTATTGGAGTCCGGACTTTCCTCCCGTCCGTCCCGCTTGCGCGCAACAAACCGGCGATCATCCGACTCACCCGCTGCCCCCATTATACCGTATGACGATGAAATCGGATTATCCGATCAAGCGACGCGTTGAGCTACCTGCAAAATCGCGGACGCCTTGCGAGCACGCCGCTCGCGAGCCGAATGGATTGTTGACCGCGGAGAATCGTTATAAACTCCCGCATTATCAGGTGGGCGTGCCTCCTTACGTGCACGAATCGGACGGCCTTCGCGCTCCCCTCGGCTCAACGTTCCGCCAGCACGACCGATGGCACAACACAAAATCACGTTCGGCACATTCTGGTGGCTTGTGCTGCTGCTGGTCGGACTGGGCATTTTAAGATCCGCTATCACCACGCGTCTTGATGGCTTCACGATTGACGAGGCCTATCACATCGCCGCAGGCGTTTCTTACATAAGGTATCGCGACTTCCGCATCAATCCCGAGCAACCGCCATTGGTTAAGGTCTGGGTCGGCAGCGTGATCGCGGCAACGGGCTTTCGCATGGATCCGCTCCGCCAGTTCACCGATAAACCCGACGAACGGACGTTTACTCAGGAGCTCGTCTTCCAAAAAAATGACCCGGATTCGATCCAGAGGCGAGCCCGCACCGCGATGTTCGTGCTCAACGGACTGCTCCTGATCTGCCTTACCTTTGCGATCAAAAAAGTTTTCAGCGCCGGCGTGGCCCTCGGGACGCTGCTATTTCTTGTCATTGATCCCACGGTCGCCGGGCACTGGCCGGTGGTGATGATGGACCTTCCTGTGGCGCTCTGTTCCGCAACGGCAATCGTTCTGGCGACGCGCGCGTTCCGCGATTGGCTCTGGCGCGACCTTGCGCTTTGCTCTTTTTTTCTCGGCCTGGCTCTGACGGCCAAACACTCGGCGCCAGTCGTGCTATTGACTGTCGGAGCAATCGGCACCGTCATGGCCATCCGGCTGCCGCTAATACCCACCGGGGACACAAGATGGCGGAGATTTTTGAAAGTGGCAGGCGTAATGGCCGGCGCGCTGGTGGTCTTGTGGGGATCGTATCTATTTCACTACTCGGAAGCGCGCACGGGCCACGATGCATTCAATCGGCCGCTCGCGGACAAAATCAGCGACGTTGATACCACGATGTATCATTCAGTTCTCACCACTATGGCCGCCACCCGCGTGGTCCCGCGCGCCTACCTGTGGGGTTTTGCGGATACGATTCGCGCAGGTATGGAAGGGCGGCCGTACCCTCAACTCATCTTTGGCCGAGTTTACGTGCGCCGTGGACCAAAGTATTTTTTCCCGGCGATGCTCGCAGTAAAGCTGCCAATCGGTCTAAGCATCTTGGCGCTGCTGGGACTCGCTTTGTTTATCGGCAGGCGATTGCCGGCGGATTGGAATCTTGCTGCGGCTATTATTCTGGCAGCCGCGATCGTTTTTCTACTAGTTCTGGCTCGAGGCGCGACTTATGCCGGCATCCGGCACGCGCTGCCTGTGGTCGTTCTACTCTCCATCTTCGCTGGACTTTTCGCGCAACACGCCATCGTGTCGCATTCAAGAAAACTGCACGCTACCGCCGCCATCGCCTACCTCTTGGCAATCCTCTCCGCAGTACCCATCATGCGCCCCTGGGAGTATTTCAACGAACTAGTGGGCAGCCGGAATGCCTACAAATACTTTAGCGATGAAGGTGTGGACCTCGGCCAGCGCACCAAAGAAATGGTGGCTTATTACCGCCGGGTGCTAAAACCCACAGGACAGACGTGCGATGTCATGTACTTCACCTCCGAAGAGGAGATGAAAGGCCGCGATATGCAGTACCTCGGCCGCGACCGAGAGCGCGACCGGAATCTAGAG
This sequence comes from uncultured Acidobacteriota bacterium, assembly GCA_963742475.1. Lineage (GTDB taxonomy): Bacteria > Acidobacteriota > Terriglobia > Acidiferrales > UBA7541 > Palsa-295. Next base: position 793,562 of record CAVULY010000004.1, read on the forward strand.
AGCCAACCGGAGAGGTCGGGAACGATTTTCGCTGGTATCTACGCCTTGACTCACACCACTTATTGGGACAGGCCCGCACTTCGAGCAGCCATTCCGGTTGCCAGGTATGGAAATCTGTTCATCTATCAAGGGACGTTTCACCTCCCCGGGAGTGCCGCCGCCTTCCTTTATTGGGACGCGCAAGAAAAGCTATACGCGGCCAAGCCAGACTTCGCGCTTGCCGAAAAGGATTTGCAGATGTCTGTGGACATGGACCCTGCCGCCTTCTTTGCGCATATCGAGCTGGCAAACCTGCTGCTGAATCGTGGAGCTCGCGATGCTGCGTTGCGAGAGTATTCGCAAGCCTTAAGGTACGCTCCTGCCGACCCTCAGATTCGTCAGTCAATCGAAGCCCAGATCCAACGTGTTTCAAACGATCCACCCGGCACCGTTAGACCGTTGCGGAATCCGGTACTCGAGTAGCAACAGCACGCAAACGCGACGCGATCGTCGGCGGCGCCGCTCGATTACCGTGTCGATCGAAGGCAGACCCGTAATCGGATATTCGCGCACGCGTCATTTCGACGCGCTGAAGATCGAAGGCCTGCGGGAGCTATTTGGCCGATAGCAGCTTCTCGAATTGCGCTTCGCTGAGGATTGTGACGCCGAGATCCTTGGCTTTATCCAGCTTTGAGCCAGCGTCTTCGCCCACCACCACATAGCTGGTCTTCTTGCTGACGGAGCCGCCCGCTTTGCCACCGTGAGAAACTACCAGTGCTTCGGCTTCTTCGCGGGTGCGTTTCGCCAGCGTGCCCGTGAAGACGAATGTCATCCCCGCAAAACGCGTGTCCACCAGTGCCTGGCGCTCTTCCTTCATATTCACACCCACGGCTCGCAGGTGCTCGATCAGCTTGCGGTTGGCGGATTCGGAGAAAAATTCGCGCACGCCCTCCGCGACCTTCGGGCCAACCTCGGGGACTTCCATCAATTCCTCCAGGCTCGCCTCCGCCAGCTTGCTCATCGAACCGAAATGTCCCGCCAGCAATTGCCCAGTCCGTTCGCCGACGAATGGCATCCCGATCGCATAAACCAGGCGCGCCAGGCTGTTCTTCTTGCTGCCCGCGATTTCGTCCAGCAGATTCTGCGCGGATTTTTCGCCCATGCGCTCCAGATTTTCCAGCGTCTTCAGATCCAATTTGTAAAGGTCGGCGAAATCTTTCACCACATTGTTTTCGAGCAGCTGGTCCACGATTTTTTCGCCCAGCCCATCAATATTCATCGCGTGCCGCCCGGCAAAGTGCAGCAGCGATTCCCTCTTCCGCGCCGGACATGACACGTTCACGCAGCGGTACGCGACTTCGCCTTCGGTGTGGTGTACGCGCATCCCGCAGACCGGACATTTCTCCGGCATCTTGAATTCTTTTTCTTCCTTGCCGTGCTTCACCACTTTCAGCACGTGCGGTATCACTTCTCCGGCGCGCTCCACCAGCACCGTATCGCCGGCATGCACCCCCAGCCTCTGCACTTCATCCATGTTGTGCAAAGTGGATTTCGTTACCGTCACGCCGCCGATCTGCACCGGCTCGAAAACCGCGAACGGCGTCAGCACTCCCGTCCTGCCCACGCTCACTTCAATCTGCCTAAGTACCGTAGTCTCCTGGTGCGCTTGATATTTATAAGCGATCGCCCAGCGCGGAGCTTTGGATGTAAATCCCAGCTCGTTCTGTAATCCGATTTCGTTCACCTTCACCACGATTCCGTCAATTTCGTATCCCAGTTTTTCGCGCTTGGCGTCCCATTTGTTAATGTACGTCTCCACTTCGCCGATCCCGTGGCACAACGCCCAGTCCGCGCTCACCTTGAATCGCATTTCGTTCAGCGCTTCCAGCACCTCGGAGTGCCGTTTCTTCGGCACGCGCCCATCCACCAGCAGGTAGTAGGCGAAAAAACCCAGTCGCCGCGACGCCGTGATGTTCGGATCCAGCACGCGCACCGACCCCGCTGCGGCATTGCGCGGATTCGCATATCGTTTCAAACCGAGCTCGTCCTGCTGCTCGTTCATCGCTTCGAACGCTTTGCGCGTCATGATCGCTTCGCCGCGCACTTCAAACGAACTGGCGATCCCCGCCTTCTTCAGCTGTGCTGCATCAATCCACAACGGAATCGAGCGGATCGTGCGCACGTTGGGAGTCACATCCTCGCCAGTTGTGCCATCTCCCCGCGTCACTCCGCGAACCAACGCGCCTTTCTCGTACACCAGCGACATGCTCAACCCGTCGAATTTGTGCTCCGTCACGTACTCGATCTTTTCGCGACCAGTCAGCTCGCGCACGCGGCGGTCGAAATTCGCCAATTCCTCGAACGAGAACGCGTTGTCCAGGCTGATCATCGGCGTTTTGTGTCGCACCGACTGAAATCCTTCGCGCGGAGCGCCGCCGGCCCGCTGCGTCGGCGAATCCGCCGTCACCAGCTTCGGGTTTTCGGCTTCCAGCTTTTTCAGCTGGTTCACCAGCTTGTCGAACGCCGCGTCGGAAATCGCCGGATCGTCGTTTACGAAATATAAATATTCGTGATGCCGGATTTTCTCGCGTAGACGTTCGATCTCTTTTGCAGCCGCGCTGTTCTTTGCCATGAAAACTCCGTGCCAACTCCATCGGTGAATTGCGCCGGGTATTATACAATGTCCGTTTAGTTTCACAGGACCAACGCAAACCTATGCCCGAAGGAATTCGTGACGCGCTGTTGATCTACAACCCCACCAGCGGGGGCCGCCGCCACCGGCGTTTTGCGGAAATCGAGCAGGCCGCGCGCGTTCTGAAAGATTCCGGCATCACCACAGAGATCGCTCCCACCACCGCGATCGGCTCCGCACAAGAAATCGCGCGGCAGGCCGTGCAGCAACGCCGCGGCATGGTGATTGCCTGCGGCGGCGACGGCACTATCAACGAAATCATCAATGGACTGGCAGGCAGCACGGTCCCGATGGCCCTGCTTCCCGCCGGAACCGCCAACATCCTGGCAAAAGAACTCGGCATTCCTTGGGACATTCCCAACGCCGCCCGCCTGATTCCCGGTGGTTTGATTCGCCGCGTTGCTCTGGGCCTCGCGACTTCACTGAACGGCTCCCATTCCGCCGATTTGCCTCCTGACGGCCGCTACTTCCTCAGCGTCGCTGGCGCGGGCCCAGATGGCGCGATCGTCAACGCCGTGAGCGGCGAATTGAAAAAGCGCGCCGGAATTTTGGCTTTCTGGGCCGAGGGCGTTCGGCAGCTCGTTCGTTACGATTTCCCCGAAATGCGTGTGCGCTCCAATGGCCACGATCATCTCGCGTCCATTCTCGTCGTCGGCAGGACCGCTAACTACGGCGGCCCATTCAAGATCACCACCGGCGCCAGCCTGTTCGAAGATTCCTTCGAGTTCCTGACCAATTCATCGCGCAGCAGGCTCCGCTACCTCGCCTGCTTGCCCGCGCTCTGGTTAGGAAAGCTGCGCGGCATGGATGGCATCGCGGCGTGGAAGCACACCGAAGTAATCTGCGAATCCGCGAACGGCGCCGAGGTCTTCGCGCAGGTGGACGGCGAACCCATCGGTCGTTTGCCGCTGGCATTTCGCATCGTGCCAGACGCGCTCTCGCTGGTCACGCCAGCCAATTTGAAGTAGCAGCGTTGCGCTGGAGAAGTCGCGCTGGAAAAGCCGCGCTAGAAAACTCGCAATGGAAATGTTTTCTTAGCCCAGCACTGAGTACACGACCGTGGAGCCCCTCACTCACGCGCTGTTATCCCTGATCCTGGCGCGCGCCAGCCAGAAGCAATTGCCGCGCTACGGAACCGCCATGCTCCTCGTTTCCGGCGTCGCAGCCGATCTCGATTACGCGAGTTACTTCGGCGGCCCTCAAGCCTTTCTACGATTTCATCGCAGCCTTCTCCATTCCGCTGTTCGGCTCCGCTCTCTTGATCGCCGCGCTCGCGTGCGCTTTCTGGGCCGCCGCTCGCCAGCGTTCTGCGCGAAATCCAGATCCGCCGCAGGTTCCCTTGCGATTCGCCGCGGCACTTGCGGTTTGTTCTTTTGGTGTCGCGACGCACGTGCTCTTCGATCTGTGCAGCGGAATCGGCGTGCAACTGCTCTGGCCTTTCCGCCAAAAATGGACCGCGTGGAATGTGCTCACCAATCGCGATCCCTGGGTTTTGGTCCTGCTCGTCTTGGGTCTGCTCTTGCCGGAGGTCTTTCGCTTAGTCAGCGAGGAAATCGGGGAACGCAAAAAAGGTCCGCGCGGCCAAACTGCCGCGGTCATCACTTTGCTGTTGCTTCTTATTTATCTCGGCGCCCGAGCCGGCCTGCACAGCCGCGCCATTGATCAGCTCACTGCTCGGGAATATAACGGACAAGCGCCGCTCGCCACTGGCGCCTTCCCTGCTTCGCTCAGTCCCTTCGCATGGCGCGGTTTGGCATCCACCGATAACGCCATCGAGACGATTGAGATGTCTCTCGCTCCCGGTGCAGGATTCGATCCAGACAGCGCCGTTCCCCATTACAAGCCTGAAGATTCTCCGGCGCTCGACGCCGCGCAAAACACGCCGGCCGCGAAATTATTCCTGCGTTACGCGCGCTTCCCGCTCGCCACCCTCGAGCACGAAGACGACGGCTACCAATTCACGCTGCGCGATCTTCGGTTCGAATCCAACGACAACAGCTCAGACAACATCATCGTCCGCGTGAACCTCGACTCCAATCTACAGGTGATCCATCAGGAATTTCGCTACGCCAACTCCGCCGGTCGCTGATCTCGTTGCAGTACTGCCTGAGACGGACAAACAGGAATTACTTCTTCGCTGAAGAGCCGTGCAGTCCGAAGTGTATTAGCACGTAGAGCAGCGCCATCACCACCACCAGGACGAGCACGAACGCCGCGCCGTGCGTCTTCAAATACACCAGCGCAGCATCTCCATACCGCACCGCGAGGATTCCCTCCAGCCCATAACGCAATCCCCGCCCCAGCAGAATTGCCAAAATAAACGTCCGCGCAGGCACCTGAAAAACTCCCTCCGCCAGCACGAATGGCTTGAACGGAAACGGCGGCGGCAGCACCGCGGGAAGAAATGCGCTCAGAAATCCATTCTTATCCACCCACTCTTTAATTTTTTCCGCTCTGCCGCGAGCGTGCTTGTGAAAGAAAGCCTCGCCGCCCTTTTTTGCCAAAAAGTACAGCACGATCGAGCCGAATAGCGACCCCACAGCCGCCATCGTCGCGTAGTAAGGCATGCGCACGGGATTCGCGATGGAAAGTTCAATCATCACCGCGTCCGGAAAAAATGGAAACGAAAGCACCGACGAATCAAAAAATGTGACCACAAATAATCCGCCACCGCCAAACGCCATCACCAGCCCTTGCATCCACGCAAATATTTTTTGCCGGCCCATGCTCTGAAAACGCCCCCAGAAAATCGCACGATTGTAACAGACTTTCCACGCAGCCCCTCTCGTGCGCAAAATCGCGTCTCCGCGGAAAATTGCTCATTCGCATCAGGTCAGTTAGAATTTGCGCTTGAACAATTCCACTTCATCCACAACGCTCCTCGACAAACTGAACGAACGCCAGCGCGAAGCTGTGCTCACAACCGAGGGCCCGCTGCTGGTCCTCGCCGGCGCCGGCACCGGCAAGACGCGCGTCATCACCTATCGTGTCGCTCATCTGATCGAAATGGGCGTGCCCGGCAGCGCCATCCTCGCCGTCACCTTCACCAACAAAGCCGCCAGCGTCATGAAAGAACGCATCAGCGACCTGCTGCGCTCCACCGGCCGCGACGCCTCCGACGTCTGGGTCTCAACCTTTCATTCCTTCTGCGCGCGCTTGCTTCGCCGCGAATCCCAGCATCTGGGACTGCCGCGCGATTTTGCGATTTATGATGACGACGACCAGACCGCCGCCGTTAAACGCGCCCTGGCGCAGCTCGATCTTTCCACCGACGATTACCCGCCGCGCAGCCTCCGCGCGCAAATCAGCTATGCCAAAAATCACGGCCTCACTCCCGACGAAATGGCCGCCAGCGCCGCCGAGACGCGCGACGAAGCGCGCAAACAAGCCGCCGAAGTTTTCCGCGTCTACACTGAAATCCTGCGCAAAGCCGCCGCGCTCGATTTTGACGATCTCCTCCTTCGCGCCGTCGAGCTGCTCCGCGATCATCCCGATGTTCGCGCCGCATGGAACGCGCGCTTCCACTACCTGATGGTTGACGAATTCCAGGATACCAACCGCTCGCAGGAAGAACTCGTTCGCCTGCTGGCCGGAACGCGCAAAAACGTTTGCGTCGTCGGCGACGAAGACCAATCCATCTATGCCTGGCGTGGCGCGCGTGCCGGAAACCTAAAACGCTTCACCGCGGATTTTCCAGACGCCAGGCTGATTCGCCTCGAGGAAAATTACCGCTCCACACAAACGATTCTCGATGCGGCCGCCGCCGTCGTGAAAAACAATTCCGACCGCCTCGGCAAAACTCTGCAGGCGACTTTGGGCGCCGGCGCCCGCCTGCGCTTTTTTGAAGCGCCAGATTCTGCAGCGGAAGCCGAATTCATCTGCGGCGAACTATCGACTCTGGTCCGCAACGATCCCGATGCGCGCATTGCCGTGCTCTACCGCACCGGCGCGCAATCCCGCTCGTTCGAAGAAGTGCTGCGCCGCCTGGGCATCCGCTATCGCGTAGTCGGCGGTTTCAGTTTTTACGAACGCGCCGAAGTCCGCAACGCTCTCGCCTACGTCCGCCTGATTTTTCACCCGGAAGACGACGTCGCTCTGTTGCGCGTGCTCAACGTCCCACCGCGCGGCATCGGCGCTGTCACCGTCGCCGCCTTGGAAGCTCGCGCGAAAGAAACTTCGCAATCGCTTTGGTCGGTCGTTTCCAACGGCGAATTCCTCACCGGCAAGAAATTCAGTGGCGCGCTTCGTTCCTTCTGCAAGCTCATCGGAGATTTGCAGAACGATTGCCAGGATATGGAACCCGCGCGCTTGATCGAACGCGTTCTCGGCAGCACCGGCTATCTCGATTGGGTCGAACAGCAGGACAATCTCGAGCACACTTCCCGCGCCGAGAATCTTCGCGAGCTTGCGAATGCCATGGCCGAAGCCACCGAGCAGGGTCAAACGCTTGAAGACGTCCTCGACCAGGCAGCCCTGGCCAGTGATTCAGATCAATACGACGACACGATTCCCGTTTCGTTGATGACCCTCCACAGCGCCAAAGGCCTGGAATTCGACGCCGTTTTCCTCGCCGGCCTCGAAGAAGGCCTTCTGCCGCACGGTCGCGCGCTCAGCACCAACGCCGAGGTCGAAGAGGAGCGCCGCCTGTTTTACGTCGGCATGACGCGCGCCAAGCAATCTCTCGTCCTCTCCCGCGCCGTCTATCGCCGCACCTACGGCGAAGAGCGCCTGCGCGCCGCGCTGCCTTCCCGTTTCCTCGCGGAAATTCCCGGCGATCTGATCGAAGCAGCGATCGGCTCGCAATCCGAACCCGGCGAAACGCGCCGCTACGAGCCCGATCCGGACTTCGCGGAAAATAATTATGTCTACCGCAGAAAGACCCGCACGCCATACGGGCAAACCTCGCGCTCCTCTCGCAGCTCGTCGAAAGACCCTCTGATCGGCACGCGCGTGCGCCATTCCAAGTACGGCGTCGGTACCATCATCGAAGTCGAAGGCGAAGGTGAAGATCGCAAGTTGACCGTCAGCTTCCAGGACCACGGAGCAAAAAAGCTCATCGAACGTTACGCCAATCTGCAACTCGCATGAGCCTCCGTTTCACATATCGTCCGCTCGCCACACAAACGGGTTAGGACGAACCCGCTCTGCTGTAGGATGATGTCGCTGGCGGTCGTCCGTTGCGTGGGCCCCTGGACGGGCGCAATAAAAAGAGCTCGGCCACGCTCGCGCGGAACGTTGCACCACAGCAACTTGCAAGGTAAAGTTTCTGGCTCTCTCACGGGGAAGGTGACGATTGGGCGCACAGCTTTTCCGCAAGAAGGATATTGACCGGCTCATCTCTGACTCGGAGAACCCCGAGAAGCAGCTCAAGAAATCCCTCGGCTGGTTGAGCCTCACTTCGCTGGGCATCGGTGCCGTGATCGGCTCGGGAATCTTCACCATCATCGGCACCGCCATCGCCGGGCAAAAGCTGCAATTCAAATCCGTTCTAAACGCGCCCTTGCTCGAATATCTGATTTATCACTCCGCGTCGTTCGGCAGGCCTGGCGCCGGCCCTGCCATCGCGTTGTCCTTCGTGCTCGTCGGCGTCGTCTGCGCGTTCGCCGCGCTCTGCTACGCCGAGCTCGCGGCCATGATTCCCATCGCCGGCAGCGCCTACACTTACACCTACGCGACGATGGGCGAGCTCATCGCCTGGATTATCGGCTGGGATTTGATCCTGGAATACGCCGTCTCCAATATGGCCGTCAGCGTCGGATTCTCCGCGCACGTCGTCAACCTGCTCGACTGGTTTGGAGTTCACCCCAGCCTCCGATGGATCACTCCAGCCTATCTCCCCGCGGGCCTCGCAGACTTGCAGGGCAATCCTCTCTACGATCCCGGCTGGCATTTCGGATTCAACTGGCCCGCGTTCATCATCGTCATGTTGCTCACGGTGATTCTCGTCCGCGGCATCCGCGAATCGGCCAACGCCAACAACATCATGGTGCTGCTTAAAATCACGGCCATCATGGTCTTCGTGATTTTCGCGTCCCGCTACGTGCACCCCGCCAACTGGCATCCCTTCGCGCCCAACGGTTGGCCCGGCATTCTTACCGGCGGCTCGATCATTTTCTTTACCTACATCGGATTCGACTCCGTCTCCACCGCTGCGGAAGAGTGCAAAAATCCCAAGCGCGATCTGCCCATCGGAATTATCGCTACTCTGGTGATTTGCACCATTTTGTATATCGCCGTCGTCGTGGTGTTGACCGGCCTGGTCCCCTGGCAGACTCTGCTCGACGACGCTGCCCCAGTCGTCAACACGCTCAAGCGCCTGCACTTCGGAAATATCCAACTGATCGTTCTTCTCGGCGCGTTGACCGGCATGATTTCTTCGCTGCTCGTGTTTCAACTCGGCCAAGCGCGCGTTTGGTTCGCCATGTCGCGCGACGGTTTGCTGCCCGGAATTTTCAGCCGCGTGCACAAACGCTTCCGCACTCCGGATTTTTCCACCATCGTTGCGGGTTTCCTGGTAGGCATTCCCGCCGGACTGCTCGATATTGGCACGCTGGCCGACCTTTCCAACATCGGAACCCTGTTCGCCTTCGCGTTGGTAGCCGGCGGTGTCCTGATTCTCCGCTATAAGCAGCCGGACCGCCCTCGCGCATTCCGCGCGCCCGGCGGCATCCTCGCGCCCGTCGTCACCATCCTAACTTGCCTTCTCTTGATGGCCGGGCTGCCCATTACGAATTGGATCCGTTTCTTCGTTTGGCTGCTGATCGGATTGTGCTTTTATTATTTTTACGGCCGCCGCCATAGCCAGCTTTCAGACGCCAACATCAAGGCCGAGACTGATAAGGGGAAAATGGCGTAATGCGTCGTTCGCTTCAAGGCGCGCTCGCACTTTCAGCGGCGATTTTATTCCTCGCGCTGGCTTCCTCGTTTGGCTGGGGTGAGACCGCCGATCGCTTGGTGACTAACCGCGCCGTGGACACGCTTCCCCAGGAAATGCAGCCTTTTTTCTACGCGAATCGCCAGTTTCTCGTCGAACACGTCGGCGCTGCGGAAGAATCGGATCCCAGAACCGGCACCCCCCGTCACACCGATTTCATTCAGCTCGATCACTACGGTCAATTCCCTTTCTCTGCCCTCCCGCGCGATTACAATGCCGCAATCCTGAAATACAATCGCCGGACTCTCGAGCAATTCGGAATCCTTCCCTGGGAAATTGGTCTTTATAGCAAAAAACTCACCGACGCATTCCGCGAGCACGATTGGAGCCAGGTCCGGCTCTCCGCCGCCACTTTGGCCCATTACGTCAACGCGGCACACGATCCCTTTAACACCACGATCAACATGGACGGCAAGCTCTCCGCCCAACCTGGCGTCAACGAGCGCTTCTCCGTCGGCCTGGTTGATCGCTATCAGCTCTTTTTCTTCGTGCAACCCAACGAGGCGGTTCTCATTCACGATCCCACCGATCACGCATTCGAACTCTGCCTCACCTCTCACTCCTGGCTCGAAACTGTCCTGCTGGCCGATCGTCGCGCTCACGAGGGGCTTTCCAGCTACTCACAAGATTATTACGATCGGTTCTATTCCCTGGCGGGAGCGATCCTGGTCCGGCAGCTTTCGGATGCTTCCACCGACATCGGTTCGTACTGGCTGACGGCATGGATCAATGCCGGCCGGCCCCAATTGCCGCCGCAATAAAATGAGCCAGCAAGCACAATCAGCTCGGCCGCCCATGGCCATTGACGCGCTCCCGAAAGCAGAGCTGCATTTGCATCTCGAAGGCTCCATCCGGCCGGAGACCGCGCTAAAACTCGCGGCGCGCCACGGCGTCACTCTTAAGCCCGAGGAAGTCGCGGCACGTTACAATTTCTCCAACTTCAACGGATTTCTCGAAACTTTCAAATGGGTCACGTCCTACCTGCGCACGCCGGAAGACTACGCCCTGATCACTCGCCAGTTGTGCGAAGAGCTGGTGCGTCAGCACGTCGTGTACGCCGAGCTAACCGTTTCCGCGGGCGTCATCTTGCGCCGCATGCAAAATCTGGAAGCCACGGTCGCCGCCATTCGCGATGCCGCGCAAGCCGTTCCTTTTGCTCGCCTGCGCACCGCTCTTATTCTCGATGCCGCACGTCAGTTCGGCCCCGACCCCGCGAAGGAAGTCGCCCGCTGGGCCTCCAAACTTCAGTCAGCGGGAGTCGTCGCATTTGGCATGGGCGGCGACGAGCTCGCGTATCCCACCGTCAACTTCCGCCCCGCCTTTGATCTGGCGCGCCAGGACGGGCTTCGCATCGTCTGCCATGCCGGCGAGATAGGTGGCCCGGACTCGGTGCGCGAAGCCATCGAATTGCTGGGAGCGGAGCGAATCGGGCACGGCATAGCAGTGATGCGCGATCCGGCGTTCGCTGCTACTTTGGCGACGCGCCGCGTGGTTCTGGAAGATTTGCCCCACCAGTAACTTGTGCACCGGTGCGCTGGCCCGCCAAACCGAAAAGCTCGACGCTTCCCTGCGCGATCATCCCCTTCCCGATTTCATCAAGCGCGGAATCTCCGTTACCCTTTCGACGGACGATCCCGCGTATGTTCCATACCGACCTGCTCACCGAATATTCCAATGTCGCATCGCTGGGCGTGTCAACTCCCCAACTCGTCAAGCTCATGGAACAGAGCTTTCACGCCGCGTTTCTGCCGCCGGATGAAAAACGCAAATACCTGGTGGATTTTCGTGCGGCCGCGGAATCGGCGGGGCTGCTATAATCTCAGCGATGAAAGCTCACGTATGGGTCATGCTGAAATCCACAGTTCTCGATCCCCAGGGTCAAACCATTCAACGAGCGTTGTCGTCGCTGGGCTATTCCACCGTTCGCGACGTTCGCCAAGGTAAGTTTTTCGTTCTCGCGCTGGATGGCCTGAGCCGCGAGGAAGCCAAAACCCAGGTGGAGCGAATCGCCAAGGACGTGCTCACCAACCCGGTCATCGAGGAATTCCGTTTCGAGCTCCTCGACTGACTCGCCGTCCAGTTCCCAACTCGCCCGATTTTCCCAAGACGTAACATCTGCGCACTCGCACGCGCCGCCGCCGTTGTCTGGTTCGACCGATATGCTAACCTTGTTGTAGGCGCGGCTGTTTGCAGCTTCGGTCTCGCAGCGGCTTCCAGGAGCAAAATCTCGTGTGCGGAATTGTCGGTTACATCGGCACCAAACCCGTCGTGCCCCTGATTCTCGACGGCCTGAAACGCCTCGAATATCGCGGCTATGATTCCGCCGGCATCGCCGTGGTGCAAAAAGACGGCAAGCTGGAAATCCGTCGCGCGCCGGGGAAATTGCACAATCTCGAGGAGTCCATCCGCACCACTCCGCTCGAAGGCGTCTACGGCATCGGCCATACCCGCTGGGCCACACACGGCCGCCCCACGGAAGAAAATGCGCATCCTCATCGAGATTGCAGCGGCGAAATTGTTGTCGTGCACAACGGCATCATCGAAAATTACCTTGACCTGAAACACCAGCTCATCGCCGAAGGGCACAAATTCGTCACTGAAACCGACACCGAAATCATCGCGCACCTCATCGAAAAATATTCTCCAGGCGCAACACTCGAAGAAGCCGTCCTCAAATCGGTAAAAGTCATGACCGGCGCCTTTGCGCTGGTCGCTCTCTCCACCCGTGATCCCCTGAAAATCGTCGCGGCCCGGCTGGGCCCCCCTATTGTCGTCGCCCTCGGCGAAAAAGAGTTTTTCGTCGCCAGCGACATCCCCGCGATTCTTCAGCACACGCGCAGCGTCTTCTTCCTCGCTGATGGCGAACTCGCGGTTCTCACTCCCCAGGGCGTGCGCGTCATGGATTTTCAAGGACATCCCATCAATCGCCAGCCCCAGCGCGTCACCTGGGACCCGATCATGGCCGAAAAGGGCGGCTTCAAACATTTCATGCAGAAGGAAATCTTCGAGCAGCCGCGCGCCGTGCGCGACACTCTGCTCGGCAGAATTTCCCAGGACACCGGCAAGGTCTTCCTCGATCAGATGGACATCACCGAGCAGGAATTTCAAAACTTTCAAGGCGTGAAGATCATCGCCTGCGGCACCAGCTGGCACTCCGCTCTCGCCGGCAAGTTCATGATCGAACGGCTCGCCCACCTGCCCGTCGAAGTGGATTACGGCAGCGAATTCCGTTATCGCGACCCCATCGTCAATAAGCACCATCTGGTAATCGCCATCAGCCAATCCGGCGAGACAGCCGACACTCTGGCGGCAGCGCGCGAATCCCGCCAGAAAGGCGCCCAGATTCTCGCCATCTGCAATGTGGTCGGTTCCATGCTCACGCGCGAGGCCAACGGCACCATCTACACCCACGCCGGCCCGGAAATTGGCGTCGCCTCCACAAAAGCCTTTACCGGCCAGTTAACCGCGCTGATGCTCACCGCGCTCTACCTCGCCCAAGTGCGCGGCAAACAATCTCCCGAGGCTGCCCGCACTCTGATGCAGGAGCTCACCCGCATCCCCCACAAGATTGAAACGATTCTTCAGCACGACGCGGAGCTGGAGGAACTCGGCCGCCTCTTCTTCCGCCACACCGATTTTCTCTACCTCGGCCGCGGCATCCATTACCCCATCGCTCTCGAAGGCGCACTGAAGCTCAAGGAAATTTCCTACATTCATGCCGAGGGATATCCCGCCGGAGAAATGAAGCACGGCCCGAATGCGCTCATAGACGAAGACCTTCCCGTCGTCGTCATCGCCACACGCGATGAATCGGATCCCTCTTCCATGACCCGCTACGAAAAAACCGTTTCCAACATGCAGGAAGTGAAGGCCCGCGACGGAATCGTCATCGCCGTCGTCACCGAAGGCGACCGCCAGGCTCGCGAAATTGCCAATCACGTCGTGGAAATCCCCGCGGCCCCCGAACTGCTCGCACCCATTCTCGAAATCGTCCCGCTGCAGCTCCTGGCCTACCACATCGCCGTCCGCCGCGGTTGCGACGTGGACCAGCCGCGCAACCTCGCGAAATCCGTCACCGTCGAGTAGCGGAATAGCCAGACGCTCGCGCCCATTTTTCTCCGCGGAATGTAATTCGTGGGTTCCCCTTCAGGTTTCAGTGTTCTAGAATTATGGGATGATGCGTCACCACCTCGTCCACAAGCTTCTACCACTCACCTGTGCGTGCCTTCTGTTCGCCACTGCATTCACTCCGTTATCTGCATCGCGTCTTACAGCGCCTTCGCAAAACACGCGCCCCGGCACCGCACGGTTGGATTCTGTCCTGGTCGCTGGCTCCATCCGCTTCACTTCGGAGCAGATCGCCACGGCCATCGGCCTGCACCCCGGCGAAATCGTTGGCCGCGACGAGCTGCAAGGCGCCGCCGATAAATTGGCCGCGCTCGGTTTGTTCTCCAATATCCAGTTCCGCTTCTCCAGCCTCGCCGGCGGTGTGAAAGTCACCTACCAGGTCTCGGACGTGCCCGCGCTGCCCGTCACCTTCGATAATTTTCCCTGGCTCAGCGACGAGGAATTATCCTCGGGGCTGAAAAATTCAGGAATTCTTTTCGATGGCGGCGCTCCGTCGAAAGGCACGATTCTCGACTCCATCTCCGAAGCGCTCGAAAAACTTCTGGACGCTCACGACGTCCACGCCCGTGTGTCGCACGAGGTCGTCTCTCATCCGTTCAATAATCAAACGGTTCAGCAATTCCGCGTCGAGAACACCGAATTGACCATCCAGAAAGTTGACTTCTCCGATCCCTTCGCGCAGAACGATCGCATCGTGCAGGAGCGCCTGCCCGATCTGATCGGCAAGCCCTACTCGCGCAGCCTCGTAGAACTTTTTGAATTTGAACAGCTGCGCCCTGCTTATCTCGCGCACGCCTACTTAAAAGTTCAGTTTGGCCATCCGGTTCCCCACTTCGCTTCCACTCCCACCGATCCGCTTTCCGGCCAGTTGATTGTCGCTGCACCCATCAATCCTGGCGTCGCCTATGCGTGGTCCGGCGTTCAGTGGCACGGCAATGACTCCGTCCAGGCCCAGGATCTCAATAAATTCTGCGCGCTCCTGCCCGGCGATCCCGCGGATGGAAATAAGATCCAATCCTTTTGGGAGACCGTGCGGGCGGCGTACGCTCAGCTCGGATATCTCGACGCCGCGGTGAATCCCGTCCCGAAGTTTGACGACCAGACCAAACGCGTCACCTACAGTGTCACGGTCACCGAAGGTCCCCAGTACCACATGGGAAAACTCGTCCTCACCGGCCTCTCCGTCGAAGGCGAGCGCCGCCTGAAGAAAGCCTGGACCGTTCCGCCCGGCGCGGTCTTCGATAAAAGCATTTACGACGACTTCGTCAACACTGGAATTAAAGCCGCCTTTGTCGGCCTTCCGGTCCACTACGAAAAAATCGGACGATTCTTGCAGCTCGATCCGCAGAACGCCAAAGTAGATGTGTTGCTCGATTTTCAGTAGCCACATTTCAGTTATACTGGGTCGTCTATGTCCAACGCTTCACCATTGCCGATTGCTGCCGCTGCTGCGCCCGCGATAGATGTTTCGCAGGCCCTCGCTAAGCAGGAAGTATTGTTCGCGTCGCTCCGCCGCCTCGATTCCCTGCTCGTCGCTTTTTCCGGCGGTGCCGATTCCGCCTATCTCGCTTGGTCAGCACATCAAGTCCTGGCCGACCGTGCTCTCGCCATCACCGCGCTCTCCGCGAGTTTTTCCCGCCACGATCGCCGGCAAGCCGAAAATTTCATCGCTTCCACCGGCGTCCGCCACCAGTTCATCGAAACCCGCGAGCTCGAAAATCCTCTCTACGTCGCCAACAACGCCGACCGCTGCTACCACTGCAAGGACGAACTTTTCGGCCAGATGGATTCACTCGCGCGCTCGCGCCACTTCGCAGCCATCGCCTACGGTATCAATGCCGACGATACCCGCGATTTCCGCCCCGGCCATCGCGCCGCTCACGAACATCATGTTCTTGCGCCGCTCCTGGATGCCGGCCTCCATAAATCTGAAATCCGCTTCCTTTCACAACGCGCCGGCCTATCCACGTGGAACCGCCCCGCGTCCGCGTGCCTCTCTTCGCGCGTGCCCTACGGCACAGCGGTCACGCCCGAATTACTCGACAAAATCGATCGCGCCGAAGCAGTTCTGCGCAAACTGGATTTCCGCCAGTTTCGCGTTCGCGCGCACGGCGAACTTGCCAGAATCGAAATCGCGCTCGATGAACTCCCACGCGGCCTCGATCCCGCCATCTCGCAAAAAATCTCTGACGGCGTCAAATCAGCCGGCTTCTCGTTCGTCACATTAGACCCGGAAGGCTACCGTCAGGGTTCGCTCAATTCCGTCCTTAAACTCAAGTAACCTCCGCCGCAGCTCGCTGCCGTCCTTTCCGCAACAACGTCGTCATCCTGAACCCGCGAAGCGGGTGAAGGATCTCTCTTCCGCCTTTTCGCTGTTCCCCGCCGAAGCGCGTCGACCCTCTGCAACGGAACTTCTGGTTGCGCTTCCTCGTATATCTCTGATAGGAAGGATGGCCGGGAGCACTCGATACACACACCCGAGACGCCAACTCCTAAGCGACGACAAAATATGAAGCCTTCACGCAAATGCTCTTGGATTTCGTTGGCGCTCTTCGCTGCCGTCCTGCTCGCTGGATGTCGCTCGCAAACCACCGCTGAAGGCACGTTTGACAAAACGTTCACGGTCAACGGTCCCGTCCGCATTGACGTGACCAACGGCAGCGGTGACGCCCACGTCAGCACCGGGCCTCCAGGCGAAGTCCGCGTCCACGGCGAGATCCAGGTGCATTCGTGGTCCGAAAAGGGCAGCCAGGAACGCGTGCGCGAACTCGAGTCGAATCCACCTGTGTCGCAGGAGGGCAATCTCGTCCGCGTCGGTGGCTCGGGCCTGCGCGCCAGCGATGTCTCCATTGACTACACTATCGTCGTACCGGCCGACGCACAGATCCACGCAACCATGGGTTCCGGCGATGTCGAAGTGGATGGCATCAAGGGTCCTGCCAACTTCGTATCCGGTTCCGGCGCAATCACTGCTTCGAATATTTCCGGCGACGTCCAGGCCCTCACCGGCAGCGGCGCCATCCAGTTCTCGCGTGTGCAAGGCCAGGTACAAGCCACCACCGGCTCAGGGGATATCACCCTCGACACCATCCATGATCAGGTCCGCCTGCACAGCGGCTCCGGCGACATGGAAATCAGCAGCCCCGCGGATGCCGTCGAAGCCAGCACCGGCAGCGGAGACATTACGATCAAGAACGCGTCCGCCGATATTCGGCTGCGCACTGCTTCCGGTGACGTCGTTATTGACGGCAATCCCTTAGCCTCCAATTACTGGGATATTCGCACCAGTTCGGGTGACGTCGTCTTGCAAGTCCCCCCGTCCGCAAGCTTCCGCCTGATGGCGCGTTCGAATTCCGGCGACATTGACGCCGCCATTCCCATCGTCATGGAAGGCACCTCGCAAAAACACGAATTGCGCGCACGCCTCGGCGACGGCAAAGCCCGCGTGGACGTGCAGACTTCTTCAGGCAGCGTTTCTCTGAAGTAGCGAGTGCCGTCGATTCCCCGCGCCGCGGGTCCGCTTTCGCGCTAAAATTAGTTTTCGATCGATGGGATCGCGCAAAATTTAGAGAGGCTTTAGTTGTCATTCCCAGCCCGCCAAAGCCGATCTTCAGTTCGCTGTCGCTGTGCCTTGATTCTGGCCCTCGCGTTGTTCTTCGCTGCTGCGCAATCCGCGCACGCGCAAAACGCTCCATCGAACACACCTCCGCCCAAATCGCCGTCTGGTGTCATCTCCAAAAAAGACGCGGACCCCGAAACCGAGCTGCAAAAAGCCATCGCGGATGCCGGTAACGACCGTGGCGCACTAGTTCGCAATCTCGAGCATTATCTTCAGCGCTTTCCGGACGCTCCCAGAAAGGCCGCTGTCTTTCGCGCCCTGGTCGAAGCCTGCCAGCAAGTGCAGGACGACCCGTGCGCCCTCAAATATTCCGAACAGCTCATCGCCCTGCGCCCCGATGACTCCGAAATCATGATGCTCGCCGTCGGCCTCCTGCAAAAACAGGGTGACGAAGCCAGCCTCACGCGCGCCGCCGGTTACGTCACACGCGTGCTCGACCGCATCAACAAATCGACTGCCGCCGAAAAGCCTGTACGCGTTTCGCTCGCCGATTGGCAAGCGCACCACGACGAACTGCGCGCGGCGCTCTACAATCTGCGCGGACAAATTGAAAAATCCCAGCACGACGACGCCGCCGCCGAGCAAGACTTGCGTATGAGCTACTCCGTGCGCCCCAATGCCGTCGCCGCCGAACAATTGGGAGAAATTGCCGAATTGCGCCGTGACTACTCGACCGCGGTCCAGGAATACATGCTCGCCTTTGTGCTGCCCGAGGACGGCCCCGTGGGAAAAGTGAACCGCCGCGAAGTGCGCAAGCGGCTCGGAAATGTCTGGCGTCAGCTTCACGGCAGCGACCAGGGCCTCGGCGAAGCCGTCCTCGCCGAATACGATCTCCTCAGTGCCGCTCCAACCACTGCGACTCCGGTCGCCGGGAACAAAGACGCTAAGGATGCCTACGCTTTCGTTCTCCGCGATCTGCAGGGCGCGCGCGTCCCGCTTGCACCTTTGCGGGGAAAGGTGTTGGTGCTGAGTTTTTGGGCTACGTGGTGTGGGCCTTGCCGCGTGCTCGAGCCGCAATTCGTGCAGGTCGCGAAAAGTTACGCTGGAAATCCCGAAATTGCTTTTTACGCGGTAAATACGGATGAAGACCAATCGCTCGTCGCGCCGTTCCTAAGCCATGAAAAGTGGGATGTCCCCGTCGTCTACGCCGACGGTCTCGACGACTTCATGAAAGTAGATTCCCTGCCCACCGTGCTGCTCCTCGATCCCGCCGGAAAAATTACCTACCGCATCAACGGTTATCCGCCCGAAGGCTTCACTGAGAACCTCACCAATGCAATCCAAGCAGCGGTCGCTTCCACTCCGTCGACTGCTGCGCGCTGAAGCCGACCCGCGTGCGACGGTCCCGCGCCGTAGGCGCGGCACAACTTAGCCCAGGCCGGAAGGCCTGGGAAAATTCGCAAAAAAAGCGGAGCGCCGTAGGTGCGACACATCTTTTGACTGGAATCGCAAGCTCGCCGCGCTCGTCACATCAATCTCAGCCCTACTTTCTACCCGCCGCATCGCGCGCCGCCAGAATTGTCCCCACGTGTATCGCCACCGTGTCCTGTACACGCCGCGCATAACCCCCCGCCAGCGTAATCACCAAAGGGCATTTGTGCCTGCGCGCGTAATCCATCACCAGCGCGTCTCGCCGCCCCAATCCCTCCATCGTCAAAGCCAGGCCGCCCAATTGGTCCTCGCGATAAGGATCGGCTCCCGCAACGTAAAAAATAATCTGCGGCGCAAAATCCGAAAACGCCTCGCGCAAATGCTCCTCCAGAATCGAGAGATAAGCGTCATCCCCCACTCCGTCCGGCAAATTCACATCCACGGTGGACGGTGGCTTCGCAAACGGATAGTTATGCTCCTGATGAATTGAAAACGTAAAAATACTTTCGTCTCTGCCAAAGATCGCCGCCGTGCCATTGCCCTGATGCACGTCGGTATCCACCACCATCGCTCGTTCAACGGCTCGATCGAACTGCAATCGCCGGATCGCGATGGCCACGTCATGAATCACGCAAAATCCTTCACCATGATCCGGACACGCGTGGTGGAATCCTCCTCCAATGTTTGCCGACCAGCCGTCACGCAGCGCGCACTGTCCCGCGAGAATTGAGCCGCCCGCCGCCAGCCACACAGCTTCGATCAGTTCCTGCGAATACGGCACCTCCAGCTGCTGCACCTCGGCGTAGGAAAGCGATCCCGTCTTCAGCTTGCGCAGATACTCAACCGTATGAACGCGCAGAACATCTTCGTCCGCAGCCGGGTTCGGCGAAACAAAATCGCCGCTGTCCGCGATTCCTCGCCGCAATAGCTCTTCGTAAACCAGGCGGTATTTCTGCGAAGGAAATACGTGGTCTCCCAGATTCAGATCGTAACGCTCGTCGTAAATCAATTTGAATGGCAGCACGATAATGCCAGCCTACCTCGATGCTTTTCCTCGCGCAATTCGCCCTTGAAGAAATCCTCCGGCGCGATCTCGTCTCCTTGCGCCCAGGCGGGGCCGCCTGTGTTAGACTTTCCTCGATGCGCCGTGCCCAAGCCATTCTTGTGATCGTCGCGCTGCTGGCGACTCCGCTGGCGTTGCTTGCGCGTGCTAACGATTCCGGCATGCCCGATTGCAACGGCATGTGCTGCCTGCCGCACGGCTCGCATCATTCCCCGGCGCGGAATCCGTCGCCGGCGCCTCAGCAGGAAGAAATGGCCTGCCACCACGGTGCCGTCGGACACATGATGGAATGCAGCATGAAATCCGGACAGCACCGCATGGATTACGGCCTTCTCGCTCCGTATCCACCGGCAAAAACGTCCGCGCTCGCATCTCTGATCGTCCCCGCAGTGTCACGCATCACCGACTCGCGACCCTGCGCTGGCAATTTGTCCGCCGGGTTCCTCGCTGGTCCCTTTCAACCGCCGCGCAGCTAGCCTCTTCCGCAGAAGCTGAAAGAACAATTTAAAAATCTAGGACGGAGGCCTTGTGCGCAAGCTCGCATTGAGTGTGTTTATTGCAGTCTTTCTACTTTCTGGTCCGCTTCTTCACGCCACCATTTTCGGGAAAATACAAGGTATCGTGCACGACCCGCAGCATCGGCCGGTCTCGGGGGCGTCGGTAACGCTCCAGGCAATCACCTCGGCCTGGTCTCAGACCACCCAAACAGACGACAACGGCGAATTTACGTTCACCTCCGTTCCGGTGGGCGACTACAAGGTCACAGTCGCTCAACCCAAATTCCAGAGCGCTGAGCAAACCGTTACCGTAGCATCCGCGTCCTCTCCGATTCTTCACTTTCAGCTCGCAATCGCGTCGCTGAATCAAACGGCCGTTGTCGTCGGGCAGGCGCCAGATGTCGCCAACGTGGATTCGGTAACACCGACCACTTTGATTGACCGACAGGACATTTCCGAAACTCCTGGCGCCGACCGCACCAACAGCATGGCCATGATCACCGACTACGTTCCCGCCGCCTACATGACCCACGACATGTTGCACATGCGCGGAGGCCACCAGGTGGAATGGCTGATTGACGGCGTCCCTATTCCCAACACCAACATCGCCACCAATTTGGGCCCGCAGATTGATCCCAAGGACATTGATTATCTCGAAGTGCAACGCGGCAGCTACGAGGCCGACTACGGAGACCGCACCTACGGCATCTTCAACATCGTCCCGCGCACCGGCTTCGAACGGGACAATCAGGCGGAGTTGGTCGTCACTTTCGGGAATTGGTTTCAGACCAACGATCAGTTCAACTTCGGAGGACACACACAGCGCTTCGCATATTACGCGAGCTTGAACGCAAACCGCAGCAACTACGGATTGCAGACCCCAGTTTCCGGGGTCTTTCACGATGCGCAGAACGGATATGGCGGATTCGCATCGTTCATCTTTAACCCCAGTTCCGCGAACCAATTCCGCCTGGTCACCTCTCTGCGCCAGGATTACTACCAGATTCCCTACGATCCCGATCCCAACTCATCCGGGAATCAGGCGTATCAGAGTTACGGCCTTCGCGATAGTGAACGCGAACCCGACGCTTACGCCGCCTTCTCCTGGATTCACACCTTCAATCCGAATCTGCTCCTGACTGTTTCTCCCTTCTACCATTACAATGCGGCCACATACAGCGCGTCGCCGAACGATGTGCCGGTGATCACCAACGTAAACCAGACTTCGAATTATGGCGGTTTGCAAGCCTCGCTCAACGTCCACTTCTGGAAAAATGACCTTGAGGTCGGAACCTACGGATTCGGACAGCATCAGAGTGAATACTTCAACAATGTATTTACGGTGTGCGATCCGCCGGACAATCCAAGCTGCCAAAACTACGGGCCCTCTACAGCTGCGATAACCGGCGGCCTGGAGGAAATATTTGTCAGCGATAAATTCAAGCCAACGTCGTGGTTGACGTTGATCGGCGGCTTCCGCCAGTCGCATTTCACCGCCGATCTCACGGAGAACGCGGTGGATCCTCGCGTGGGGATTGCCGTGCAGATCCCCCACTTAAACTGGGTCTTTCGCGGCTTCTGGGGCCGCTATTACCAGGCTCCGCCGCTCTTGACCGCCACAGGTCCGTTGCTCGAGTTCGCGAACAGCCAGAATGTCGCCTTCGCGCCGCTGCCGGGGGAGCGCGATACCGAATATCAATTCGGCGTCACTATTCCCTATCGCGGTTGGGCACTGGACGCGGATCATTTCCAAACAACTGCACAGAATTGGCTCGATCACAGCAACATCGGCGAGTCCAATCTCTTCTGGCCGATCACTTGGGACAAGGCTTTGATTCAGACCTGGGAACTCACGCTGCGTTCTCCGCGCCTCTGGCGCTTCGGCCAATTCCATCTGGCTTACGCGAACCAAATCGCTCAGGCGAGCGGACCGATCACCGGCGGCTTGATCTGCCCTCTTCCCGTGGACCCGTTGACATGCCCCGTGTATGTGCCGCCGGGATATTCACCTGTGGATCATGACCAGCGCAATACACTGAGCGTGGGATTCAATGCGACCCTTCCTGGGCATGCCTTCGCTTCGATGAACGTCAACTACGGTTCGGGATTCACCAACGGCGACCCGGAGCCGGGGACGCCGTATCCCAACGACTATCTGGATCCCCACACCACTGTTGACATTTCACTAGGCAAAACCTTCGGTGAGAAATACACCGTAGGATTCACCGCCCTCAACCTCGCGAATACGCGCGTGCTGCTCGACAACAGCCTCACGTTCGGCGGCTTTCACTACAACGACCCACGGCAAATCTACGTCGAGTTTAAATGGAGGTTCCACTACTAGAAACCGGTTGCACAATTGGAATCGGGCGCAACGGCGCTGCTCGATGCGCTCGATTCCGATTTGAATATTGCGTTAGGTTTTCGCTGCTGAGTCTGCGTTTCTGCGGTGGGCTTTGCCGCGAAAATACAGGAATTAATTTTCGCGTTCGAGGATGAAATCGGGGACGGCCAGCAACGCTCGCCGGTATTCGGTGTCGGGCAAAACTTCCAGGCTGGCCTTGGCCCGCCGCACATACTCTTTCGCCATCTCGGTAGCGCGCTGCAGCGCTCCCGTCTCGCGCACCAGCGAAGTGATCTGCTCCGGGCGCACGCTGCGAAAATCGCGCTCTTCCAAAACTTTCTCCACCAACCGCCGCCCCTCGCCGTTCGCATGCGCGTGGCCATTGCCATCAGCCGCCGCAGCGTGCGACGCCGACTGCGCCTGGAGCGCAAAAATCAAAGGCAGCGTGACCTTGCCTTCCTTCAAATCGCTCAACACTGGCTTGCCCAATTTTTCCGGCGACGCCGTAAAATCCAATAGATCATCCACCAGCTGAAACGCGAGGCCGGCGTTCCGCCCGTAATCCGCCAAGCCGTCTTCGATTTCTTTCGATCGCTTCCCCAGCACCGCGCCTAGCCGCGCGCATCCGCTGAATAGACAAGCCGTCTTGCGATACGCCAGTTCCGTCGCTTCCGCCTCGTTCAAGTCAATCTGCCCCAGATGGGTCAGCTGCAGCAATTCGCCTTCGACCATGTTCTGCGTCAGATCAATCAGAATATCCAGCACCGCGAAATTCCGCTCGCGCAAGGCCATCTCGAACGACTGCATGTACAGCCAGTCGCCCGCGAGCACGCTCATGTGATTTCCCCAGCGCGCGTTGGCGCTGGGCCGCCCGCGCCGCGTATTTGCGCCATCAATCACGTCGTCATGAATCAGCGTGGCGCTGTGAATCATTTCCACCACCGCGCCCAATTGAATGGCGCTTTCGCCGCGATATCCCGAGGCTCCCGCGGCCAGCAGCAGCAGCGCGGGACGCAACCGTTTCCCGCCGCCCTCGCGCAAATAACTGGAAATTTCGCACACGGGTTCGATGGCCGCGCTGTTTTGCGCCGCAATTTCCCGTTCGACGAGCGCTAAATCGTCTCGTACCAGATCAAAAATGCCTTTTGCAAGTTGGACAGCGAAAGCCATCCCCGGGGTTCACCTTGGCTGGGCGGGAATTTCCTGGCCGCCTAGCCGGAAAAACCGTCTGAAATTCGCCGCGGTCGCAGCGGCAACTTCTTCGCGGCCCAAGTTTCTCACATTCGCAAGCGTCTGCGCTACCTCCACGACGTTGGCCGGCTCATTTCTTTTGCCGCGGCGCCCCTGGGGCGAAAGAAAAGGCGAATCCGTTTCCGTGAGGATTTGCTCGAGCGGCAGGTCGCGCGCCACGTCGCGTATCAGCTGCGATTTGGGGTAAGTGACATTTCCCGCGAACGAAACCAGGAAGCCCATCTCCAGGCCGCGCTGGGCTTCGCGCAGCGTCCCGGTGAAACAGTGAAAAATTCCGCCCATTCCGGCCGGCTTCCATTCTTTTTCGAGGATCGCCAGGCAATCGTCCCACGCGTCTCGACAATGAATCACGATAGGCAATTTCGCCGCGCGCGCCTGCTGCAATTGGCGGCGAAAAACCGGCTGCTGCACTTCGGGCGGCGGTTCCTCGTAGTGATAATCGAGGCCCATTTCGCCCCAGGCAATGACCTTAGGATTTTTGGCCAGTTCGTCCAGTTGCGCGTAATGCGGTTCTTGCGCTTCGGCTGCGTGCTGCGGATGGATGCCGATGGTGGCGTAAATCCAGTCGTAATCTTTCGCGACGGAAAGCGCCGCGTCCAGGCGATCTGGGCCGGAACCGCCGCTGCCGATGGCCAGAACGGTCTGCACGCCTGCGGCTTGCGCGCGCTGCAGCATTGCAGCGCGGTCCGCATCAAAATCTTCGGATTCCAGATGCGCGTGTGAGTCGATGATTTCCAATTTTGCTGTCCGTTTTTTGCTCTTAACCGTTAAGCGGCTCTGTTGAGATCTTCAGCCAAAGCTGTGTCGCAGCAACGGCGCTCCGAACTCTCTTCGCGATTTTTTCCAGCCGTTGCGGGCTGGGCTAAGTTGTGCCGCGCCTCCTTTGACGCTGGCTCGTCGGCTTCGATCGTTGATTTTCGTTTTCGGATTTGTCTACTTCACCTTGGCGCCTGCGGGAACGTCTTCCGCAAAGGTGCAGAGCACCGGCTTGCCGTCTGGGCCTACGGACGCGGCTAATAGCATGCCGTTCGATTCGAGGCCGCGCATTTTCCGCGGCGCGAGATTGGCAACGATCACGACCTTGCGACCCACCAAATCCTCCGGCGCGTACGAAAGCGCGATGCCCGCCAGAACCTGCCGCACTTCGTCGCCAATATCCACCATCAGCTTAAGGAGCTTGTCTGCGCCTTGAATGCGCTCGGCGGATTTCACGACGCCGACGCGCAGCTCGATTTTCGCGAAGTCTTCGATTGCGATTTTGGCGATAGAAGCAGTGGCTAGTGGCGAGTGGCTAGTGGCTAGAAGGGTCTCGCCTTGCGTTGGGGCGTGACTCGTGACTTGTGATTCGTGATTCGTGGCCGGAGTCGCTGCGGCGGGGTTGCGAATTTCGTTTTCCATGGTTTCAATCCTCTCCAATATTTCTTTCTTATCTGCGCGCGGGAAAACCCCTTCGGGTTTTCCGATTCGCGTTCCAGGCTTCAATCCACCCCATTGCAATTCATTGACGTTCACGTTTTCGAGCTTCCCCGCTTGCCCGAGTTGTTCCCAAATTTTCTGCGTCGCTTCGGGAATCACAGGGTGCGCCAAGACGGTGACAATCCTAAGAGATTCCGCCGCCACATACAGTACTTGCTCCAGCCGCTCACGTTGCGCGGATTCCTTCGCAAGAGTCCAAGGCTTCTCCTCGGCTAAATATTTGTCGGCGATTGCCACTAGACCCCAAATTATCGTTAGCGCATCCGAGAATTCAAATTTGTCATACGAGTTGCGAATCGTATTGTAAAAATTCGTGGAAGCTAACTCATGAAGATTCGGCGGCGCGGAAGCCATGGCTGGAACGACGCCACCGCAATAATTCTCAATCATCGTGAGCGTGCGGCTGGCGAGATTGCCCAGGCCGTTTGCCAGGTCGGCGTTGTAGCGCGTGATCAGCGCGTCTTTGCTGAAATTACCGTCCTGGCCGAAGACGACTTCGCGCAGCAGGTAGTAGCGCAGGGCGTCGTTGCCTAACGCTTTCACGATTGGTTCGGCGTAGGCTACGTTGCCTTTGGACTTGCTCATTTTTTCCTGCTCGAAGAGCAGCCAGCCGTGCGCCTGAATTCTTCCGGGCATGTACTCGGATAATTTCTTGTCCGGAAACGCCGCCATCAGGAACGCGGGCCAGTAGACGGCGTGGAAGCGGATGATTTCTTTGCCGATCATGTGGACGTCGGCGGGCCAGAACCGCTTGAAGCGTTCGCTGTCTTTTTTGCTGTTGGGCTCGCCGTCCACGAAGCCGATGCCGCTCATGTAGCTGGAAAGCGCGTCGTACCAGACGTAAAACACGTGCTCGGGATCGCCCGGCCAGGGAATGCCCCACTTGATGGTCTTGCGGCTGATGGAAAGATCTTTCAGGCCGCTTTCGACGAAGCTTTTTACTTCGTTGAGGCGAAAATCCGGTTGCACGAAATCTGGCTGGTCTTTGTAGAGCTGGAGCAGCTTTTCCTGGTAAGCGGAGAGGCGGAAAAAATAATTTTCTTCGGAAATGAGTTCCGCGGGACGGCCGCAGATTTGGCAATCGGCCGGCTCGGGCGTGTCGCTGACGTAGAGGTTGTCGTAGATGCAGTAGCGGCCTTCGTACTTGCGTTTGAAAATCGCGTCGGGCGAGACGCGCTGGGTGCGGCGGACCAGATTCTGCACGGCTACGGCGTGGCGCGGCTCCGTGGTGCGGACAAAATCGGTGTAGCTGATGCCAAGCAGCTTCCAGAGATCGCGAAAGATTTGCTGGTTGCGATCTACCAGGTCGGCGGGAGAGATGCCCAGTTTTTCGGCGGCGCGTTCGATATTGACGCCGTGCTCGTCTGTGCCGGTGAGATAGGCGACGTCGTAGCCGCACATGCGTTTGTAGCGGGCGATGACGTCGCAGACGATGGTGGTGTAGGCCGAGCCGACGTGCGGGCGGGAGTTGGCGTAATAGATGGGAGTGGTGAGGTAATACTTGGGTTTGGAATTAGACATGGAAGGTTCGAGCCCCGGGTTGGTGAGTGGTGATTAGTGATTGGTGAGTAGTGATTGGTGACCGTTCGTTTGTATCGAATAGAAAAAATGAAGCGAATTGCAATGAAGTGGCTTGTTTTGTGTGAATTGCAGAATCGGAGGCGCGAGATAGGCGTTCGCTGGCACTGAAGGCGAAAAATGAAGTCATTTGGTTTGTGTGAGTTGCGGAATTCGAGGTGCTGGAAAACCGTTCATTTGTAGCGAATAGAAAAAGTGAAGTGGTTTGTTTTGTGCGAGTTGCAAAATTGCGGGCGCGAGATAGCTGTTCATTAGTAGCGAATAGAAATTGGCGTCGTGGAGGGCGGCGGGTGCCGAAGACGGCGGGAGAGATCCCCGCGTGCGCGGGGCCGGCATGGAGCAACGGCGCCGGGCTCCCTTCGCGAGAGTCGCTGAGGGCAGGCAGGATGACGATGCTCGTGGCATCGTCAGCGGCGCAGGGCAAGGCGCGAGACGCCCTTCTGCCGGCTTGAAGCAAAGGCGCCGGCCTCAGGACGACGATGCTCGTCGCATCGTCGCTGGATCGGCTGCGGGTTGTGGTCGACAATTTCACAGATTCATCATGCACGTGCGACGCGCAAAATGCAAACGGTTGTGTGTGTACATGGCTGGCCCGGTGAAGAGACGGTGTGGGAACCGCAAAACCGGTACTTCAGCGGCTAAAGCCGCCCAGACTTTGCGTAGGTTCTTTCGTGGCTGAAGCCCACGACCTACAAAGATTCCCGAGTTGCCAGACACAATTCACAACCAGAGTCAAAAACAAAGGCTGCCCGCCTGAAAAGCAGGCGGCCGCTGCATAATTCAACTGCAAAAGAGCCGGCGAGACGCCGGCGCTACGAAAGTCCAAGGCGGAATTTTGGCGCCGTAACTATTGGCCGGGCGCTCCCTTGCGACTGGCCGCGTCTGAAAATTCCGGTTGTGCTTCGACCCATTTCTGAAACTGGTAGGTGGCGGCTGCCAGTACGTCCTTCAGCGGGATCCCTTTTTGCGCGGCGATGCGGCGGCAGTCTTCGTATTCGGGCGTAGCGTTGAGGACTGAGCCGTGCATACGCGAGATTTTCACGCGCACTTCGCCGAAAGGCGTCTCGACGCGTGACGGATTCTCTGGCCAGCGTTTTGCGGCGGACTTCGTGGGTGCGGACGCCGATGGTGGTGGTTTCGCGGAATACGAGATCGATGAGGCGGGTGACGTTGTGCGGCTCGCTTAGGATGGTTACCAGCAGGCCGGGCCGGTTCTTTTTCATCTGCACTGGCGCGGAGAAAACATCGAGTGCGCCGGCTTCGAGAGCGCGTTCCGCGAAGTAGGCGTAGATTTGCGGGCTCATGTCGTCAATGTTGGTTTCGATTACGGTTACGGGCGCGTCCCAGTATTCCGCCGGCTCGGTGATTGTGGTTTCGCCGATCAGGATGCGGAGCACGTTGGCTTTTTCTTTCAGGTCTGCGCTGCCGGCGCCGTAGCCGATGGATTGGAGGGTCATTTCCGGAATTTCGGAGTAGCGCGTGGATAGCGTGGTGGCGATTGCAGCGCCGGTGGGAGTGACGAGTTCTTTGGCGATGCCGCTGGTGAACAGCGGGGCGCCTTTGAGCAGCTCAGCGGTTGCGGGCGCGGGGACTGGAAGCAAGCCGTGAGCTGTTTTGACCTGGCCAGCGCCAACGTCGAGTGCGGAGCAAGCGAATTCGTCGATTCCCAGCAGCTCGAAGCCGATGGCGGCGCCTACGATGTCCACGATGGAATCGATGGCGCCTACTTCGTGGAAATGGACTTGCTCGATGGGTTGCTGATGAACTTTTGCTTCGGCTTCGGCGAGTCGGGTGAAAATTTTCGTGGCTCGGGCTGCTGCGCGGGGGGCGAGTTTCGCGTTTTCGATACGCTGCAGAATGATGGAGAGGCCGCGGTGGTGATGGCCTTCGCTGGTTTCAACTTTCACGTGGGTGGCAAAAATTTCGCCGCGCTTTATTTTTGTGGCGGAGATTGACCAGCCTTCGAGGCCGAGTTTGCGCAGGTCGGCTTCGATGGCGCGCAGGTCGGCGCCTGCGTCTACCAGGGCGCCGAGGACCATGTCGCCGCTGATGCCGGAAAAACAGTCGAAGTATGCGTGCCGGAGGCTTTTCATCTTGTGCTGGAACGAATGCTGCTGAAACGCGAAAAAATGATACTAGTCTGGCGATTCAAGGCTGTCAAATCTGCGGGCCGAGGGTAGCGTGACGGGTTGCCAGCGGCCGACTTGGAAGCACGCGGAAGATGAGCGGCGCGCTCGGATTGCGCTTTGGCGCGAGCGCCGAAGCAAGCTTCGGCTTGTGAAGGCGGCGGCAAGCCGCCGCACTCCCAGATAACCACGGCCGGTGGAGTTGGACAGCGAGATGTTCGATCGCGTTGCGGAAGCGAGCCTACAGCGCGGTAGATTTGCTCGGCACACACCGCACTAGCCGCGTGCGCGGCTTTGACGGTTTCTGCTGGTTTACCTATAATCGCGGGATTCACTTTGCATAGGGAGCCACGTGTACAAAGCCGTTGAAGAGCGGTTTCGCAAGGCGCTGCGGCATCATATTCACGAGCGATACAAGACGGATGTGCCGATTGTAACGGAACGGCCGCCGAAGCTTTCGATGGGGGAAGCTGCTTCGCCGGTGTGTTTCGAACTGGCGAAGCGTTTGAAGAAGCCGCCGCGGGCGCTGGCGCAGGAAATTGCGAATTCGCTGAAGCCGATCGCGGGTATTGCGCGGGTGGAAGTGGCGGGCGGCGGATATTTGAACGCGTTCTTCGATCGCGCTGCATTTTTTCGCGCTGCCGCGGAGGAGGCTGGACGGCAGGCGGTGACGGCGGAAGCTGGGGCCGACGAAAACTGTGGTGGAGCATACCAGCATTAATCCGAACAAGGCGGCGCACATCGGGCATTTGCGGAATGCGGTGCTGGGCGACACGTTTGCGCGTTTGCTGCGGCACACCGGGCGGCGCGTGGAGGTGCAGAACTATATTGATAACACCGGCGTGCAGGTGGCGGATGTGGTGCTGGGATTTCTACACCTGGAGAAAAAATCTTTGGCGGAAGTGCAGGCGCTTACCGAGGCGCCGAAATTCGATTATCTGTGCTGGGATTTGTATGCGCGCGCGACTTTGTTTCTGGCCGAAGATAAGGCGCGACTAGAATTGCGCGGGCAAATATTGAAGAACATCGAAGAGGGGCACGGCGACGCGGCGAAGATGGGAGAGATCGTTGCGACGGCGATCAACTATTGCCATCTGCACACGCTGGACCGGCTGGGGATTGATTACGACTTGCTGACGCAGGAGAGCGACATTTTGCATTTGAAATTTTGGGATGCCGCGTTTGAGCTGTTGAAACGGAGCGGCGCGGTGCAGCTGGCTACTTCGGGGAAGAACGCCGGGTGCTGGGTGATGCAGCTGCCGTCCGACAAGGAGGCTGCTGCGAAGGTGGCGGCGGAAGGCGCGGATGCTGGGGCTGGAGAAACGGCCGAGGAGGCTGCGGAAGAAGCAGAAGCGAAAATAATTGTGCGCTCGACGGGGACGGTGACGTACGTCGGCAAGGACATTGCGCTGCATCTGTGGAAATTTGGATTGCTGGCGCGCAATTTTCACTATCACCATTTTTACAAGCATCCGGATGGGCATCAGGCGTGGATCACGGCGAGCGAGCGGGACGATCCGGGCGCGCCGGCATTCGGACATGCGCATGAAGTTTTTAATGTGATTGATTCGCGGCAGACGTATCCGCAGCAGGTGGTGGTGGCGGGGCTGCGGGCGCTCGGTTATGCGGCGGAAGCGGATCACTTGAAACATTTCGCCTACAACCGGGTGGCGCTGACGCCGCGCTGCGCGCTGGAGATGGGCTACGAGATTCCGGCGGAGGATGCGAAACGGCCTTACGTCGAGGTGAGCGGGCGGAAGGGGCAGGGCGTAAAGGCTGATGATTTGCTGGACCGGTTGGAGGCGAGCGCGCGGGAGGAGGTGGACTCGCGGCATCCGGAAAGTCCTGAGGGGGAGCGGGCGGCGATCGCGCATGCGGTGGCGATTGGGGCGCTGCGGTATTTCTTGCTGCGGTTTACGCGGTCGACCTTGATTGCGTTTGATTTTAAGGATGCGTTGAGTTTTGAAGGCGAGACCGGACCTTACGTGCAGTACGCGGTGGTGCGGGTGAACGGGATTTTGCGCAAGGGTGCGGAGCTGGATCCTAGCGTGGCGGTGGAGGATGCGGCGAATATTGCTCGGATCAAGAGCGGGGAGCTAGATGCGGGGCGGTTTCTGGTTTCGCCGGAGGATGAGGACATATGGGATCTGGTGCTGCTGGCGGAGTCGCTGGATGCGCGATTGGAACTGGCGATGGCGTCGCAGGAGCCTGCAAACGTGGCGCGATTCGCGTTCGAACTGGCGCAGGCGTTCAACGGGTTCTATCACAAGCACAACATCAATCGGGAGCAGGATGCTGAGAAGCGCGCGTTTTTGTTGTATGTGACGATGTTGGTGCGGGAGCAGTTGGTGACGACGCTTGGATTGTTGGGGATTACGGCGCCGGAGAAGATGTGAAGGGGAGTTGAAAGTTGAGAGTTGAGAGTTGAGAGTTGAGAGCGAGAGTTAAGAGTTGAAAGCGGACGGCGAGAAGAAGATTTTACCGCCGAGACGCAGAGACGGCGAGTCAAAGAACTGCCCGGTTCGATGAACCTGAACCGGCCGCACAAGTTCAAAAGCAACGGCGACGTCAAAAGACTGCCCGGTTCGATGAACCTGAACCGGCCGCTACAAGTTCAAAAGCAACGGCGACGTCAAAAGAGCTGCCCGGTTCGATGAACCTGAACCGGCCGCTACAGATTCAAAGACAGGATCAAAGGCGCCCACCCAAAAAGCAGCTGGCCGCTACAGAATCAGGTGGAGTGGAGTTACTGCAATTCAAATTCAACCGAGCCGGCGGGACGCCGGCGCTACGAAGGCCAAAAGCGCCCAGCTAAAGGCATGGGCGCTACAAAGTCATCTTCAGAGACAATTCCACGGGCTGGTGATTTGTGGCGTCGCGTTAGAGTTTCATTGCGAAATCAACGATGGAGCGGATGGCTACGCCCGTGGGGCCTTTGGCGAGCCACGGTTTTCCTTCATCCACCCAGCAGGTTGCGGCGATGTCCAGGTGAATCCACGGGGTGTCTTCGGCGAATTCTTTTATGAACCAGGCGCCGGTGATGGCGCCGCCGCCTTTGCCGGAGCCGGTGTTGCGAATGTCCGCGATGTTGCTTTTGATCATCTCCTGGTATTCGTCGTCCATGGGCATGGGCCACATTTTTTCGCCGACGGCTTTGGCGCTGGCGAGAAACTGGTCGAGGTATTCGCGCGGGGTGCCGAACGCGCCGACGTGTACGTTGGCCAGTGCGACCTGGATGGCGCCGGTTAGCGTGGCTGCGTCAATCAGGTGCGTGCAGCCGAGCTTGCGCGCGTAGAAAACGCCATCGGCGAGGACCATGCGACCTTCCGCGTCGGTATTGATGACTTCGATTGTTTTGCCGGACATGGCGACCTGCACGTCGCCGGGTTTCTGAGCGCGGCCACCGGGCATATTTTCGGTGGCGGGAATCACCGCGATCACCGGGATAGAAGGCTTCAGATAGGCGATGGCGCGCATGGCACCGAGCATGGTGGCGCCGCCGCCCATGTCGTACTTCATTTTCTCCATGTTATCTGCGGGCTTGATGGAGATGCCGCCGGTATCGAAGGTGACGGCTTTGCCGACCAGTCCGAGAACGGGGGAATCTGGCGCGCGCATTTTCCGGCGCGTAACGGATAACGATGACGCGGGGAGGCTCAACGCTGCCCTGAGCGACACCGATCAGCGCGCCCATCTTGAGTTCGGAAATTTTTCGCTCGTCTAGAATTTCGACGCCGAGGCCGACCTCCTTGGCCATGGCCTCGGCGCGCGCGGCGAGCATGCGGGGCGTGAGGCGATTGGAAGGCTCGTTGATCAAATCGCGCGCGAAATTTTGCGATTCGGCGATGACGCGGCCGTGTTCGACAGCGTCCGGGAGATTGCCGTTCTGATTGGCGTCGAAACCGGCGAGCAGCACGGACTGAATCTCGGGACTGGGTTTCTTCTCGGTCTGATACTTGTTGGATTCGAAATCGGCGACGCCGAGGCCTTCGGTGACGGCCTGGGCGGCGACGGGGCCGCGTTCCCCTTCGCGCGCGAGAAAAACAAACTTCTTCACGCCACGCGATTTCAGATAGCGCAGCGCGGTGCCGGCGATTTTGCGCAAGTCCGACGGCGCGAATTTTTCGGGCTTGCCTGCCCCCACGAGCAACAGGCGCTTGGCGTCCAGTCCCTCGGGGAAATGAATGAGAACCAGCTCCAGAGCCTTGCCGGTGAGTTCTCCGGTGGCCACCAGGGCCGCGAGCCGGCCGTCCATGGCATGGTCAATGTCGCTCAAAATTCCATCAATTTTATTTTCTTTGTCGAAAACGTAGGTTACGAGTGCATCGGCCTGAATCGAAGAGTACGGCTGGTTCTCCAGTTGAATCTGCATGTCTCCCTTTCGCTTTTAGCGCCGGCGAGAGCGATACATCGCTTCGCTGGCTTCACGTTTAGCTTCTTTTTGTTTTTCGGATTCGCGGCGGTCGTGGAATTTCTTGCCCTGCGCCACGGCTAGCTCGCATTTGGCGATGCCGTCCCGGAAATAAATCTTGGTGGGGACGATGGTCATTCCCTTTTGCTGGGTCTGCACCAGCAGCCGGTCGATTTCGCGCCGGTTCAGCAGCAATTTTCGCTTCCGGAGGGGATCGTGGTTGCGGTAACCTCCGGCGAGATACTCAGGAATATGGCAGTTTACCAGCCAAGCTTCGCCGAGGCGAATCTCGGCATAGGCCTCGCGGAGGGTTCCTTTCCCTTCGCGGAGGGTCTTTACCTCCGTGCCCACCAAGACCAGGCCGGCTTCCAGGCTGTCCAAAAGATGGTAGTTGTAGGACGCCTGGCGATTCTGCGCAACAATCTTAACGCCTTGGTGTTGAGATTTATCAGGCTTCGATTTCACGGGAGACTATCATAGCCGCCGCGGCCAAGGCGCCGCAAGTCGCAGATTGTGACGGATTTCCGGGCACGATCGCGTGGATTCACAGAATTATCATCCAAGTCCGCTGAGGCACTTCTATTATTCATACGTCTAACAACGCTCTGGGGAATTCTTGCCGCATCTCCGGGCGGGTGCTAGACTCGTAAGGAATAGCCCTTCCCGTCGGAGGAGCACTTTTGCGTCGTTCCGGAAACCTGTCACTCTTGGTGGTTGCCGCTCTGCTCTTGGGCGGCTGCCCTAAGGGCAATGAAGACTATCAAGCCGGCCAAAAGGCCTATGCTTTGCAGGATTACGATACAGCGTTGGTTAACTACGAACGCGCCCTCCGCTCCGACCCCACTAACGCCGAATACAAACTCCGTGCCTCCCAGGCGCGCTACGACGCCGGCCAATTCCACGTGCAACAAGGCAAAAAGGCGCTGAAAGCTGGCGATCTGCAGATGGCGCTGGCCGAATTCCAGAAGGCGCAGATGATCGATCCTTCGAATGCGGCGGCGGAGCAGGAAGTGAAGCGCACGCTGGAGATGATGGCAGCGCAGGCCGGGCAAGGTCCTGTGGGGCTGAATCCGGCAACGCAACCCGATGAGCAGATTCTCTCGCAGCCGCCGGAACTGAAGCCCCTTTCGCACGACCCGATCAACGGGCTCAAGATGACCAATGACGCGCGGGTGGTGTACGAGACCATCGCCAAGCTCGCTGGACTGAGCGTCATATTTGATCCGGATTTTACGTCGCGGCGAATCACGGTGGATTTCCCGAGCGTGACGCTGGAGCAAGCGCTGGACGCGGTATCACTGGAGAGCAAGGCGTTCTGGAAGCCGGTTACGTCGAATATTATATTCGTGGCGCAGGACCAGCCGCAGAAGCGAAAGGATTTGGACGATCAGGTGGTGCAGACTTTTTATCTTTCGAACACACTGACGCCGCAGGACCTGACGGAGGTGGTAAACGGGCTGCGGGTATTACTGGATCTGCACCGTCTACAGCAGGTAAACGCGCAAAATGCGATCGTGATCCGCGATACGCCGGACAAATTGCTGCTCGCCGCAAAAATTATCCGGGACATTGACAAGGCCAAGCCGGAAGTTCTGATTCACGTGCAGGTGATGACCGCCAGCATGGATCGCTTGCGGGATTTGGGGATTTTGCCGGGGCAGACGGTTTCGCTGGCGTTCACGCCGCGCACCTCGCTGCAGCCGCAAACTTCCACCACCGGCAGCACCACCACAACACAATCCCTGCCACAGGTGTTGTTGAGCCAATTGAAGAACCTGGGAACGTCTGATTGGGCGCTGACGCTGCCAGGAGCAACAGCGACCGCGATTCTAACCGACGATCGCACAAAAATTCTGCAGGATCCGGAATTGCGTGTAACGGACGGGCAGAAGGCCACGCTGAAGATCGGCTCGAAAGTGCCGGTGGCGACGGGCAGCTTCCAAGCGGGCGTGGGTGTGGGCGTCACCGGCAGCTCTGGCGTGGTGAACCCCCTGGTGAATACCCAATTCCAGTACATAGACGTTGGCGTCAACATTGAAATTACGCCGCGCGTGCATCCGGATGGCGACATCAGCCTGAAGGGAACCGTGGATGTGTCGCAGATTACGGGGACCAGCAATATTGGCGGGATCAATCAACCCGTTATCGGGCAGAAGAAAACGGAAATTGATGTCCGGCTGAAGGAAGGCGAGCCGAACATCCTGGCCGGATTGATCGAGCGCACCGATACCAACAACGTCAACGGCATACCGGGGCTTGGCGAAGTGCCGCTGATGCGCTATTTGTTTTCGGATAACAGCAAAGAGGTTCAAGAAGACGAAACGCTGATCATAATGACGCCGCACATTCTGCGCCTGCCCTCCATCACGGCCGCGAACCTGCAGTCCATGGCGGCTGGCACCGATTCGAATGTGCGCGTGTATCACGGGGACGAGCCAGCGGCGCCGCCTGCACCGGCCCCGCAGGTGCAACCGACACGCCCCAATTCAGGGATGGGCGCGCCGACGCCGGGTGTAACACCGACGGGCATGCCGCAACAGGCTCCGCAGCAGGCACCACCGCAACAATCCGCCGCTGCGCAGCTGCATTTCGAGCCCGCCACGGTGGTGTTGAAAAGCGGCGATACAACAACGCTGGGCCTGGCGATTTCCAACGTGAGCGATCTTTACTCCATTCCGCTGATGATTCATTACGATCCGGCGGTGGTGCGCGTCGAGGAAGTACGCGACGGTGGATTTCTTTCCGGAGGATCGCAGCAAGTGGCGGTGGTGCAGAGAATTGACCAACAGACGGGTCAAGTGATTGTATCCGCGACGCGCCAGCCGAACACTCCGGGAGTGAATGGGACCGGCACGATCTTCGGCTTCGTGGTGCGTGCTGTGGGTCACGGGACCACGCGTCTGCAGATTTTGCAAGTGAATGCGCACAATGCGCAGCAGCAGACGATTCCGCTGGTTTCCGGAGAAGCCACGATCCAGGTGCAGTGAGACGCGATGAGCTGGAATCGCTTCAATCCGATTTCCCTTTTTGCACGCCGGCAATTTCCCGCCATCCGCTTTTCACCGGGCAGCAGGCGGCGCACCGCGGCTTCGGGAATGTCGCTGCTGGAACTGGTGGTGGCGTGCGCGATCTTGCTGATTTTGGCGACGGCCTCGATCCCCATCGCACGCAACACAATCAAATGGAGAAAAGAGGAAGAACTGCGCTGGGATTTGCGGCAGATGCGCGAAGCCATTGACCGATACAAGGACGCGTCGGATAAAGGGCAAATTCAGGTGAAGGCCGGAACCGAGGGATACCCGACGGACCTGGAAACGCTGATTAAGCCAACGCAACTGACCGGCACGGCGGCTGACAAACGGATCCGGTTCCTGCGCGAGATCCCGATGGACCCGATGACGAAGAACAAGGATTGGGGGCTGCGCTCAGTGCAGGACGATACCGATTCGAGCTCGTGGGGCGGGCAGGACGTGTTCGACGTGTATTCGAAGTCTTCTGGAACGGCACTTGACGGGACGAAATATTCGGATTGGTAGTTTTATTTGCTGGGGCGCCCGAGGAGATGATGCGCGAGGAATGGAAAGCTAAATTTGGTTGTGGCCGGCGCGGCGCGGCGGAGCGCGGATTCACGTTGCTGGAGTTGATGGTGGTGATGGCGATCATCGTGATTTTGATGACGATCGCCACGGCGAAATTCGAGCAAATGGTGGTGAGGGCGCGCGAAGCAACGCTGGCGTCGGACCTGAAGGTGCTGCGACAGTCCATTCAGGATTACACGCGAGACAAGGAATGTGGCCCCTCTTCGCTGGACGATCTGGTGAGCAGCAATTACCTACGGCAAGTTCCCAAAGATCCCATGACCGAATCAACTGATTGGGTCACGAAATCCGACGATATCGCGTTGAGCCCTGAACAGAGCTGCTACGGAATTAGCGACGTGAACTCGGCATCGGACAGAGTCTCGCCGTTCACCAGCACACCGTACAGTTCCTGGTAAGCCGCGCAGTTTGATTTTTTTATATTAGCTTGATCCGCATCAGCCGCGATTCCATTCCTCTATTCGGCAGGAGCGAGACTTTCGTTGGTAGCAGCTCCGTTTGACGGCACCAGCAGCATCCGCTATCATGTTTACGCGGGGTGGAGCAGCCTGGTAGCTCGTCGGGCTCATAACCCGGAGGTCGTTGGTTCAAATCCAACCCCCGCAACCAATTTGATTTTTGCAGGCCGGGCCCAGGCGCCCGGCCTTTTTATTTGGCGGCCTATGTCGTGCGTCTCAGGAAAAGCTTATTTCGTGTACGTGTTGTGGTCGGCATCCGCCAGGAAATTCTACATCGGAATCAGCGAAGACCCCACTGTGCGGCTCCTGCAGCACAATTCCGGCGTTTCGAAATGGACGGCGCGACATGCGCCGTGGGAGATCGTGCACGTGGAACAACACGAAAACTATTCGTCCGCCCGTAAGAGAGAGCTGCTGCTGAAGAGGCAAAAGGGCGGGACCGGCTTCTACACTCTTACGGGCCTCGATCCGGTCCGATTTGCCAGGCAGGCCAACCGTCGCGATCTAATCCCGCGGGCGCGGGATCGTTGGTTCAAATCCAACCCCCGCAACCAATTTGATTTTTGCAGGCCGGGCCCAGGCGCCCGGCCTTTTTATTTGGCAGCCTATGTCGTGTGTCTCAGGAAAAGCTTATTTCGTGTACGTGTTGTGGTCGGCGTCCGCCAGGAAATTCTACATCGGAATTAGCGAAGACCCCACTGTGCGGCTCCTGCAGCACAATTCCCGAGTTTTGCGGCCTTACGACATGAAGACGCTCGAGATGCAAACCACAGCGGAGCTACACAACCAGGGCGCCAAGAAGCGCAACATCGTCGCCGAGGCGACGGCGGCCAGTTCTTCGTAGCTCTCACTGCGTGCGGAAGTGCTGGAGTGGAACCCGGGAGCGCGGCAAAACGCTATCTCGTGGGCATGGGCACTAGCCGTGAAACCGCGAAGATACGGTTTGAACTGACGGTCCAAAGCGGCAAGCGGGTCTTTGAACACGAGGACACTATCCGCACGGAATTCTACGCCAGTGCGTATTCGAGCTCCGTCGGGCAGCTGGCTCATCCGCTTGCGGACAAGATCGGCCATCGCATCGCGGAAGCCAAGAACGAATAGCGAATTGACCAGTTCCGATTGTGCAGTGCACGGAATACCGCAGGACTCGTACGGGCGGACTGGCCAAACACTCGGGCCACGCTCTGGCATGGCCGTTCAAGGGATTTCGCTGAGCGACGAAGGCCGCATGAATTGCAATTTCGGCATTGGTTTTTTTTCTTCGATGCTCTGTTCGGCACTTTGGCGAAACGGCATCGTCCGATGAACTGGCATGGTTACCGCGTGGCGATGCGCGGCCACAACGTGGAGGTTGACGGCACGAGTACGCGTTTTGCGGATGTTCACGCAACCATAGATGAACGGATTGAAGAGTTGCCCCCGGCTTGATACCGTCTAACCCGCG
This sequence comes from uncultured Acidobacteriota bacterium, assembly GCA_963742475.1. Classification (GTDB taxonomy): domain Bacteria; phylum Acidobacteriota; class Terriglobia; order Acidiferrales; family UBA7541; genus Palsa-295. Next base: position 832,532 of record CAVULY010000004.1, read on the forward strand.
GAGCGGACTGAATGGTGTTGCAAAAGCGGGCGTGGGTGGCGGCCACACTGGATACGAAGAGCGACGAGGCCATGTACGTTTGCGATCTGCTGGAAGCGGCGGGACTGGCCGTCAACCTGGCCGATCTTTCAACCTCAGCGAGTTCTTCCGGTTTGGCTCGACCTGCATCGTCCAACTGCGTTTTGACATCGGCAGCAGAAATTGCCGCGCATCATCCGCAAGGAGCGAGCGCTGTCTTCTGTGGCGACCGGGGCGCCGCGATTGGAGCGATGACCGACGCGTTTGAGCGATTCGTTAAAGCGCGGGACGATATTGGGGGCCTGATGGGGCTGGGCGGCTCGGGAGGCACGGCGATGATTACGCGAGCGATGCGCGCGCTGGCGATCGGCGTTCCCAAAGTGATGGTTTCGACGATGGCCTCAGGCAATGTGGCGTCTTACGTCGGCGCCTGCGATGTCACGATGATGTACTCCGTTACCGACCTGGCTGGCCTGAACCGAATTTCACGCCGTGTACTTGGAAATGCCGCGCACGCTTTCGCGGGCATGATGCTGCACACGTTGCCGCACGAAGAGCACGAGCGCCCGTCGCTGGGGCTAACAATGTTCGGCGTGACGACTCCATGCGTGCAGCAGATGGTGCGGCTGCTGGCGCTGCGTTTCGATTGCCTGGTATTTCACGCCACTGGCACGGGCGGACAGTCCATGGAAAAACTTCTGGACGACGGATTGATCAGCGGCGTACTCGACATCACCACGACGGAAGTTTGTGACCACCTGTTCGGAGGCGTTCTGCCATGCACTGATGACCGGTTCGGGGCGGTGGCGCGCAGCCAAGCTCCGTACGTGGGTTCGTGTGGAGCGCTGGACATGGTGAATTTTGGCGCGATGGAGACGGTGCCGCAGCACTATCGCGCGAGAAAGCTTTATCCTCATAACCCGCAGATCACGCTGATGCGAACTACGGTTGAGGAGAACGTCCAGCAAGCTCGCTGGATCGCCAAGCGGCTGAACCGGTGCGAAGGCGAGGTGCGCTTTCTGCTGCCGTTGGGTGGAGTCTCGGCGCTGGACGCTCCGGGCCAACCGTTCTGGGATCCGGATGCAGATGCAGCGCTTTTTGAAACTTTGGCGAGTGAATTACAGCAGACCGATCATCGGAAATTGGTGCGACTTCCCTATCACATCAACGACCCGAAGTTCGCCGAGGCTGGAGTGAAAGAGTTCTTAGCGATTGTTGATCGTTAATCGTTGAGCGTTGATTGTGGGCCAGTGACGTCTACGATTGAAAGGAAGAGTGCGATGCCGCGTTTTTCGCGCGTGGAGTTGCGGTCGAAATTCCAGAAGATGGTTCGCGACCGCCAACCGATCATCGGCGGCGGAGCGGGGACAGGCCTATCGGCAAAATGCGAGGAAGCGGGCGGAATTGACCTGATCGTAATCTACAACTCGGGACGCTATCGCATGGCGGGCCGCGGCTCCCTGTCGGGCCTGTTGGCGTATGGCAATGCGAACGCCATCGTGATGGAGATGGCGAAGGAAGTGTTGCCCGTGGTGCACAAGACGCCGGTGCTCGCCGGCGTCAACGGCACGGATCCGTTTTGTGTATTCGACGTGTTTTTGAATGAGATTGCTGCTGCAGGTTTTTCGGGTGTGCAGAATTTTCCAACGGTGGGATTGATCGACGGCGTCTTCCGCCAGAACCTGGAAGAGACCGGCATGAGTTACGCTCAGGAAGTGGAGATGATCCGGCTGGCGCATGAGAAGGAGCTGCTGACGACGCCGTACGTCTTCGATGCGCAGCAAGCCGAAGCGATGGCACGGGCCGGGGCTGATATCATCGTCGCGCACATGGGGCTGACCACAGGCGGAGCGATTGGCGCGGGGACCGCGCTTACGCTGGATCAATGCGTCGCGCGAATTGATGCGATTGCGGAAGCCGCGCTTTCTGTGCGGAGCGATCTGATCGTGCTGTGCCACGGTGGTCCAATCGCCGAGCCGGCGGACGCGGCCTGGGTGCTGAGCAAGACGCAGCACTGCCATGGATTCTTCGGAGCAAGCTCGATGGAGAGGCTGCCGACGGAAAAAGCAATCACGCGCCAAACGCAGGATTTCAAGCAAATCAATTTCTAGCTGAGAGGAGAAGCATGGCAAACACCGTTTATATCAGCGACGTGATCAACGCACCGATTGAAAAAGTGTGGGGCGTGATGCGCGACTATAACGACATGCCGTCTTATCACCCTGGGATCAGCAAAAGCATCATCGAAGGCGAGGGGCCCAGCGACCGCGTGGGATGCGTGCGCCGCTTGACGTTGGGCGAAGGCTTTGTGCGGGAGCGACTGCTTTGCATGGATGACCGGAACTACGCGTTCAGCTACGAGATTATCGAGGGCACGTTGCCGGTGCGTGGCTACGTCGCCGGAGTGAGATTGCGCCGGGTTACGGTGGGAAACCGGACGTTTGCGGAATGGTGGGCCGATTTCGAAGTAGTGGGCGCCGACCGTGACGCGATGATCGCGGAGATCGGCAATAACGTATTCGCAGCCGGATTCCGTGGGGTTGCCGCAAAGCTCGCGTGAAAGCGGGCGACGCCGCTGCGGTTGGTACGCTTGACGATTTCCACGGACGCCCGTGAGGCGCGGAACTGTGGGGGACGCCAGCTTTCTCGTTTTATAAATTCCGAGATGTGCCGATCACTTTGCAAGTGGGAAGGGACGAGATGGATAAAGTAGACAAAATAAACGACGCATCGCGACGTAAATTTCTGAAGGAAATTGCCGCGGTGCCCGCTGTCGCTCTCGCCGGCGGAACGCGCTTCGGCCTCGAGGCGACAAAGATTTCGGCATCGGCGCGAGTCTACCCGCGCACCCCTGCTGCTTCGGATGGGAAGCGATTCGTGGCGATTCAAATCGGCGCGCGATCGTTTGTGGATGAAGGCGTTGAGAAATGCCTGGACACGCTACAGGAGAAAGGTGGCGTGAATGTGTTGATGCCCACGGTGTTCACATACGGGCGAGGGCTGACGGGGAGACAAGTGCCGGGTCAGCCCCTGCCGGATCACGGAGTGCAGGAGTACGACCAGATTCACGGCGGGAGCTATACGAAAGTTCATCCTGAATATTATGTGAACTCGGTGGTGAAGGATATACGAGCGCCGGAGCTGGGTGATTTCGACATACTTGCGGACGTGACGCCGGCCGCCAAGAAGCGCGGCATGCAAGTGTACGCGTTGTTCGAGGAGGCCTACAATCCGAAGCTGATCACAAATTTCGAACGAATCGCCGAAGTGGATATCTATGGCCGAGTCGGCCGCGACACGTGCTTCAACAATCCGGACGCGCGGCACTTTCTGACGGCGATGGTGGAAGACTGGGTGAAGTCAAATGAGCTGGACGGGCTGATGTGGGAGTCCGAGCGGCAGGGGCCGCTGAATGAAACGATCGGCGCTTACTTCGGCAAATTCAACGGAACTTCATTCATCAATTGCTTTTGCACTCATTGCGTGCAGAAGGCAAGCGAGCAAGGAATCAACGTCGCGCGAGCGCGTGAAGGCTACCTGGCGCTTGAGCAGTGGGTTAAGCGGACTTATGGCCAGCCGAGAGCGAACGACGGTGCGTTTGTCACATACTGGCGACTGCTGCTGGAATATCCCGAAATACTGGCTTGGGAAAAGTTTTGGTTCAAGAGCCAGGAGGAAGCTTACGGCCTGATCTACGGCACCGCGAAGGAAGCGAATCCGAAGATACAGGTGGGCTGGCACATCATGCACCTGGTTACGATGAGCCCATTTTACCGGGCGGAGCAGGACTACTCGAGGTTAGTGCACGTCTCTGATTTTCTGAAACCGTGCCCGTATAACAATTGCGCGGGACCGCGGCTGGCGCAGTACATCAAGAACATACAGACGACCGTGTTCCGCGACTCGACGCCGGACCAAGTGCTGGAGCTTCATTACAAGATGCTGGGACTCGAAGGCGAGCCAAGCCTCAGCCAACTTCCGACGACGGGTCTTTCCGCTGAATATGTGGCGACTGAGACGCGACGCGCCATCGCAGATGTGCAAGGGGCCATTCCGATTTATCCGGGAATTGACGTTGATATTCCTACGGGCCTGGATGAGAAGCGGACGCAACCCGGCAGATGTAAAGGCGGCGGTGATGGCGGCGTTCAAGGCGGGTGCACCCGGCGTGGTGCTGTCACGCAAATATGCCGAGATGAAACTTACTAATCTGGCGGGTGCCGGCGAAGCATTGCGTGAACTGGGACAGGCCTGACGACGAGCGAAATTGTCGTGGTGCGATTCCGCTTGCAAGATTGGATTTGCAGATCCAGATCGTGCGGCTCGATCAGCATTGCGCCATGCCGGAGTTGCTTTCTGCGAAGCGATCCGTGGCCCGGAACAATTTAAGTAATTAAGATCTTTTGCGTCCACGGGTCTTCCGCCGATTTTTCAGCGGGGTGAGCGAGTGGCGGCACATCCGCAGAGTCTGCTGGTACGATCGCAGCTGCAAGCATGATGCAGAGCACCAGGGAAACAGCATCGAATCTCCAGCCTTCCGTCGGGTCGCGCCAGAAAGATGCCGGCGGATCGCCCATCTTGAACGCCACAGCCCTCTCGTGATAGTGATGCATCCCATCAACGCAATTGATTTGACTGACGACGCGCTACTAGGTTCCATACCTTGTTGCATACGGCGGGTTATCGGTTCCAGTCGAAAAGGAGCAGGCAAAAATGAAGCGTATTGATGCCGTTATCAGACCTTCCCAGCTGGACGAAGTGAAAGCGCGCGTGACCGCGCTGGGGGTAACCGGCCTGACCGTATCGGAAGTGCGCGGCTTCGGCCGGCAGAAAGGCCACACGGAAACGTACCGCGGCTCGGAATACACCGTGGATTTTCTGCCGAAGATTTATGTGAGCATCGCGGTGGTGGAGGAACTGGTGGAACCGGTTGTGGAAGCGATATTGGAAGGCGCGCGAACGGGCGTGATCGGCGACGGGAAAATCTTCGTGACGTCGCTGGAAGAAGTGATCCGGATTCGCACGGGAGAGCGCGGACCGGGCGCAATTTGAACGATTTTTCAGAGTGAGTGCCGAACGAAACGCAGCTTTTGCCCTAACGGGTACCCTAATCGGAATAGGAGCTCGAAAATGCAATGTGCATTTGCCCGGCGGACGAAACGATGGATATTGCAAACGATCGTCGCGCTCGTCTTTGCGCAAATTTTCTGTGGTCCGATGAGCGTGGCGTTCGCGGACCAGACGCAACCGGATCCTGCGGGAACGGCGACCGGCGACCGGTCGTCGGCTGCGGATGCCGCGGGCAATCCGTTTGTGGTGCCTGAGCCGACGGACCCGAGCGCGCCGGACTATGCCAAGCTGAAAAAGGATTTCGACGAATATCAGGCGCAGGCCGCGCGAGAACCGCTGGCGCTGAAGCTGGCCGACGACGTGGGCCACACGCGGATCGCAACGAACTTCTCCTGGACGCTACTGACCGGTTATCTGGTGCTTTTCATGCAAGCTGGATTTGCGCTGCTGACGTGCGGGCTGGTGCGCAAGAAAAACGCCGGGCATTTGATGATGCTGAATTTCGCGGCGTATGTGTTTGCGTTCCTTGCTTATTACGCGATCGGCTATGCGTTTCAGTTCGGCGCGGTGGCGGTGAATGCGGCTCCGGCGAATCTTGGCGGCGCGCCCACATTGAATCACTTTCTGATTGGAAGCGGCCAATGGGGATTCTTGGGCGGCAAGGGATTTTTTCTGAGCGGCCCGGCCTACGATGCCAGCAGTAACTGCCTGACGCTTTTTGAAGTTGTGTTCATGGAGACGGCCGGATACATCATCGTGGGCGCGATTTGCGAGCGCATTACATTTTGGGCGTTTCTGCTGTGCGAGCTTTTTATTGGCGGCATCCTGTATCCGATCTCGGGTTGTTGGGTGTGGGGCGGCGGATGGCTTTCGCAGCTGGGCTCGAGCATGCATCTGGGACATGGCTACGTGGATTTCGCGGGCTCGTCGGTGGTGCACTCGATTGGAGGATTCTGCGCGATGGCTCTGGCAATTATTTTGGGCCCGCGGCTTGGCAAATATGGTGCGGACGGAAAGCCGCGAGCGTTCCCCGCGTCGAATATTGTGTTCGTGGTGAGCGGCACGTTTATTTTGCTGTTCGGCTGGATGGGCTTTAATCCGGGTTCGACGCTAGGCGCGACCGATTTGCGCATTTCCGTTGTGGCGGTAAATACAAACCTAGCTGCAGTGGCGGGCTCAGCGGCGGCGATGCTGCTGTGGTACTTCATGTTCGGCAAGCCGGACATCACCATGGCCTGTAACGGCATGCTGGCAGGGCTGGTCGCGATTACCGCTCCTTGCGCGTTCGTATCGCCGAACTCTTCGGTGATTATCGGCGTCATCGCTGGAGTTGTGGTTTGCCTCGGCGTACTTTTTAATGAGCGAGTTCTAAAAATTGACGACCCGTGCGGCGCGATTTCGGTGCACGGTTATTGCGGATGGTTTGGCGCGGTGGCCGTGGGAATTTTCGCCGATGGGACTTATGGCGCGGGATGGAATGGCGTGGGTGCGGCGGCGTACATGGGAAAAGCGGGCCAAGGCGTCACCGGCCTGCTGCACGGAGATTTTACTCAGTTCTGGCTGCAGCTGGGCGGAGCGACACTGCTGGCGGTATACGCGCTGGGCTTCACTTACATTGTTTTTTCGCTGGTGAATGCGTGGCGATCGATGCGTGTGACGCGGGAAGTGGAGCTGTCTGGACTGGACGTTCCGGAATTTGGCATGTTGGCCTATCCTGAGGACGCGGTCGAAATGCTGACTGCGGGATCGCAGGCCGCGCAGCAACGAGGTGCTTAACAGCCTGAACCGGTTCCCATCGCGTTTGTCGCCGCGAAAATGCGAGTGCGTGGATGCGTGTCGTTGGTCACGGCCGGGCAATAAGGACGCGGCCGTGAGGAACTACTAACTTCAAGCGAACGTTGATGCCAACAAGCCCATCGCTTTCCGGCGAACTACGCGAATTATCCGCGAAGGAATCGGCGCGCATTAAGGCGCAGTTCGCCGCCACAGGTGACGGCAAAGCCGCTCTGCTGGGCCGCACCGCGTTGATCGAATCCATTATCGAGCGACTTTGGAAGGAACACGTTTCCCCCGATTGCAACGGGCCCGCCGATTTCGCGGTGGTCGCGCTGGGTGGCTTCGGCCGGCGCTGGCTCTTTCCATTTTCTGACATTGACGTGCTGTTTCTGCACGCCGGAAACGGCACCGAAGAAAAATCCAAGGAACCGATCCGGAAGTTCTCACAGGACCTGTGGGACCTGGGGCTAAAACTCAGCCCTGCCACGCGCACGCTCGCGGAATGCGGCCGATTCGAGGCTGCGAATTCCGAATTCGCGATATCGCTGCTCGATTGCAGATATCTTGCGGGCGATCATCGAGTCTTCGCGCGACTGCACGACGACGTGATTCCAAAATTGCTGGCGCGCGAGTCGGAGCAAATCGTGAAGCGGCTGGGAGAACTGACCCGCGCGCGGCACGGCAAGTTCGGAAGCACCGTCTTCCACCTGGAACCCAATGTAAAGGACGGGCCGGGCGGATTGCGCGATTACAATGTGGTTTGCTGGCTCTCTCTGCTGGCCGCGATCGAGCAGTATCATGTGTGGCCCAGTGACGACGCGGTCTTGTCCGCCTCGCTTCAGGAATCTTTTGGGACGGCGCTCAACGCCCTGATGTCCATTCGATGCTTTTTGCATTTCCGCCACAATCGCGACGACAATACTCTGACCTGGGAATCGCAAGACGCTGCGGCCGCGCAGAAAATAGGCGTGGCGCATTCGCCGCGCACGATTCGCGCAACCAGCGATCGCGACGGAGAACCCCTCAGCACCGCGGAATGGATGCGTTTGTACTTCAGCCACGCGCGCACGGTTCATCATGTGTGCGTGCAAATGCTGGAGGAAATCCCGGCCGCACGCCTTTCGCTCCATCACCAATTTCAGCAATTGCGCTCGCGCCTTTCGAACGCGGAATTTTTGGTCGAGGACGGGATGCTGCTTTTGCGGCAGCCCGCGGCCTTGGACGATCCCGAGCTGATCTTGCGCGCTTTCCGGTTTTTGGCGCGGCATGGTTTGAGGCTCAGTTCGAGCACGGAGGCGCAGATCGAGCGCGCATTCCCCGCGCTGGAGGCGGTGCCCCCCAAGGGTACGGAACTGTGGCACCTGCTGCAGGAAATTCTCATCGCGCCGCACGCGGCGGATGCATTACGCGCGATGCACTCGCTGCGCCTGCTCACATTGCTCTTCCCGGAATTTGCCGGAATCGATGCGCTGGTGGTGCGCGATTATTCTCACCGCTTCACGGTAGACGAGCATACGTTCGTGGCCATCGATAATTTGCATGCGCTGCGCCAATCGCAATCCAAATGGGACCAGCGCTACGCCGAATTGCTGGAGGAACTCGAGCAGCCGGACCTGCTGTACCTCGCGCTGCTGTTGCATGATGTGGGCAAAGGCGCGAAGTCGGATGACCACGTGCGCGCCAGTGTGAGAATCGGGGAGGTCGCGCTGGAGCGTCTGGATTTGGATGCGCCCGATTGCGAAACCGTGTTGTTTCTGATTGACCGACATCTGGAAATGAGCGCGGCCATGCGTCGCGATATTTTCGATCCGGAAACCGTGCGCGCGTTCGCCGAGAAAGTGGAGACTCCGGAACGACTGAAAATGCTTTGCCTGCTGACGTACGCCGATATTAAGGCCGTGAATCCCGAAGCGCTGACGCCGTGGAAAGCAGAGAACATCTGGCAGCTTTATATCGCGACAGCGAATCATCTGAATCGCAGCCTGGACGAGCGCTTGCACGTGGACGCGCACGACGAGGTGATGGCGCATCTTGGCACGCTGGCGCTGAGCGTAGGCGACCGGCTGGACGCGTTTCTGGAGGGCTTGCCGCGGCGTTATCTGCTGACGCACGCGGCCGGAGAGGTGCTCGCGCATCTGGAAATGTCCGCGCGGCTGGAAAAGGATCCGGTGCAGCTCAACTTGCGTCGAGGCCGGCACTGGTATGAGTTGACGCTGGTGACGACCGATCGCCCTTCCCTATTCGCAAAGATGGCGGGAGTGCTGGCTGCGTGGGGCATGAACATTGTGAAAGCGGCGGCGTTCTCCAATCAGGCGAGCGTGGTGGTGGATACTTTCTATTTCACGGACCGATTTCGGACGCTGGAGCTGAATCTGCCGGAGTGGGAGCGCTTTCAAACCAGCATCCATGATGTGCTGACGGGCAAGGCGGATCTGGACCGCATGCTGCGCGATCGTTTGCGCTCCGAGAAAAAACGCGCGCCAAAAGTGAAGGTGGAAACGCGCGTGAAGACCGACGATGCCTGCTCCGCGCACAGCACGCTGATCGAAATTATCGCGCAGGATCAGCCGGGGCTTTTGCACCGCATCAGCTCCACATTTTCGCGGGAACAGTGCAACATCGAAATCGCGCTGATCGAAACCGAGGGGGAGACTGCTATAGACGTCTTCTATCTGACGTCTGCTGGGGCGAAATTGTCTGCGGAACATCAACTGCGGCTGCACGAGGCTTTGCTCGGGGAATTTTCCAAGGCGGAGTAGTCGGGTTATTCGAAAGCGGATTGGTCAAAGAAAGAAGGGCGCAGCAGGCAGCGTCGCTTCCCCTTCTTCTCTGCGAAGGCGCCGCTATTTTTCAAGTTGTTCTGGAGTTCTTTGGCCGAGTTCGGCCCAGCGCGCGTAGAGCTCATCCACTGTTTTCTGCGCGGACTCCATTTCCAGGTACGCGGTGTGCAGGCGGGGAGCGTCGCTGGAGATTTCCGGATCTTCCAGTGCGGCGCGCTTGGCGAGAAGGTCCTCTTCAGCTTTGGCGATGCGCTTTTCGATAGAGGCGAATTCGCGGCCTTCGTTGTGGGAGAGCTTTTTTGTAGCGGCTCCTGGCCGGTTCTTGTCCAGAGGCGCGTTGGAACGCCCTTTGCGCGCGGTGCTGGCGGCACGGTCTGCGGAAATATTCGTTTGCTGGGATCGCAACCACGCATCCCACTGCAAATAATCCGCAAAACGTTCCGCGTCGCCCCGCCCGTCCAGACCCAGCACGACGGTGGAGACGCGATCGAGCATATAGCGATCGTGGGTGACGAGGACGAGAGCCCCGCGATATTCGAGCAAGCTTTCTTCCAGTATTTCCAGCGTGGGGATGTCCAGGTCGTTGGTCGGTTCGTCCAGCAAAAGCACGTCCGCTTGCTGCAGCATCAGTTGCGCGATCAACACGCGAGCGCGTTCGCCTCCGGAAAGTCGACCGACCGGGCGATTCAGATCTTCGCCTGAGAAAAGAAAACGGGCCGCCCATGCGGCGACGTGAATCACGCGCTCCTGGTAGATCACGGAATCGCTATCGGGCGCGAGCGCGCGGCGCAACGATACGTCCGGATCGAGCTGACGATTCTGATCGAAGTAGACGATGCGCAGCGAATCGGCTTTCTGAATTTTGCCAGCGGTGGGAAGAATGTCGCCGCGCAGCAGACGTAGCAGAGTGGTCTTGCCGCTGCCGTTTGGGCCAACCAGTCCGACGCGCATGCCGGATTGCAGCGTGAAATTGACGTTCTTGAAGAGGGTACGGCCGGCGATCGTATAAGTGACGGCGTCCAGGCCGATGAGCTGTTTGGTCTGACGGTTCGATGCCGAAAAATCGATCTTGGCGGTGGCGGTGCGGGTTCGGTTATTCAGGTCCGCGAGTTCGCCGATCATCGAGTGCGCTTTATCAATGCGCGATTTGGACTTGGTGGCGCGAGCTTTCGGACCGCGACGCAGCCATTCAATTTCCGTGTGCACCAGGTTTTCCAGCGCTTCCTGGCGCTTTCCTTGCGCGTGGAGATATTGTTCCTTGGCCTCCAGAAAACGGCTGTAGTTTCCATTGACGCGCAGAAATCCGTCTTCATAGGCGCGGTCGAGCTCGACCATGTGATCAGCGACATTCTCGAGGAAATAGCGGTCGTGGCTGACGACTACGCAGGCGAACGAAGCGTTCTGTAGCAACGTCTCGAGCCATTTAATTCCGGCGAGATCGAGATGGTTGGTGGGCTCGTCCAATAGAAGAATATCCGGCTGCTGGACCAAAGCTTCGGCAATTGCCAGGCGTTTTTTCCAGCCCCCCGATAGCGCGGCGGTGGCAATTTCAAAGTCTTCGAATCCGGCACGGCTGAGCGCTTCCTCAGTACGAAAGGCGCGATCCGTTTCCGGCACGCCGGATTTTTTGAGCGCGGCATCGATTACGGAGTGAGCGGTTTCTCCCGCGGCGAATTCCGAAATCTGCGAAACGCAACTAAGCCTGGTACCTTTGCGTATGGCCACATTTCCGCTATCGGGCTGCACGCGGCCGTGCAATATTTCGAGAAGCGTAGATTTACCGGAGCCGTTGGGACCGATCAAACCGATGCGATCGCCCTCCGAGACGGTGAAAGAAATATTCTGGAACAGCGGCGCGGTGCCGTATCGCTTCGAGAGTCCTTGCGCATTGATAATCGGGGGCAAATTGTTTGGTCTTCTCCTGGAATCAGTTTACCCTCGAAGAGTTCGCGGGGCAAAACGAGGCGGCGCGTCCAGCGATTGGAATTCAGGCGATTGGAATGGGCTGGCGTGCGGCTTCGACCGCGAAATCCACGCTAGAACCAGTCGCTGCGATAGGCGAACCACCAACTCGCGTAACCGATGGGGATCGTTGCGGCCAGCGCCCACCAGAGAGGAAGCGCGAAGTCTGCAATCAGGCCGAGAACGGTGAACGTGATCCAGAATATTTTCCGCTGCATGTGTCTATTTTAATCCCAGAGGCCGCGGTGACGCGGCATCGTCAATGGGGTGTGTTCCAGACGCAAGAACCACGGGGATCGGCTGGTACGATGATCCGAAAATGACCGCGAAATGATTCATAAATTCGACGTGGTAGTTCTGGGAGCCGGCGCCGCGGGGCTGATGTGCGCGATCGAGGCTGGCAAACGCGGGCGCCGCGTGGCGGTGCTGGAGCGCAGCGAGCGTGCCGGCAAGAAAATTCTGATTTCGGGCGGCGGGCGGTGCAATTTCACCAACATTTACTGCCAGCCGGAGAATTTTCTCTGCGCGAATCCGCACTTCGCAAAATCGGCGCTGGCGCGATATACGCCGGCGGATTTTATCGCGCTCGTGGAAAAGCATCGGATTCCCTACCACGAAAAAACGCTGGGCCAGCTTTTCTGCGATCGTTCGGCGAACGAGATCACGCACATGCTCGAGGAGGAGTGCCGGGCCGCCGGAGTGACGATACATTTGAACGTTCGCGTTCGCGACGTGCAACGGGCGGACGACTTCGGCGTTCGCACGGATGCTGAAGAATTCCACGCTCCTGCGCTGGTGGTTGCGACAGGCGGGTTATCCATCCCGAAGATGGGAGCGACTTCTTTCGGCTACGACTTGGCGCGTCAATTTGGATTGAAGATCCAGAAGCCCCGACCCGCGCTGGTGCCGCTGCTCTTCGGCGCGGCGGATCGCGAGCACTTTGCTGATTTGGCGGGCGTTTCGGCAGAAGTTGTGGCTGCGCTGGGCGAACAGCGCTTTCGCGAGAGCATGCTCATCACCCATCGAGGATTGAGTGGTCCGGCGATTTTGCAGATTTCGTCCTACTGGAATAAAGGCAAACCGGTGCGAATTGATCTGGCGCCGGGACGCGATGTGACGGCGGTGATGCGCAATGGAGGAGCGAGAAATATGACGGCAGCGCGCGCGGCGTTCCAGGGCGTGCTGCCCAAGCGATTCGCCACGCGCTGGCTCGATTTACATTCTCCTTCTTCGAAGGGCGTCAAGGATACATGGAGTAATGAGGAGTTAGATGAACTTGAACGCCGCGTGCATGATTGGGTGGTAGTTCCCGCGGACACAGAAGGCTACGGCAAAGCCGAAGTGACGGCGGGAGGCGTGGACACCGACGAGCTTTCCAGCAAGACAATGGAAGCCAGGCAGGTTCGCGGATTGTTTTTTATTGGCGAGGTTGTGGATGTGACGGGCCAGCTCGGCGGATTTAATTTTCAGTGGGCTTGGGCATCGGGCGCTGCAGCGGGAAGAGCGGTGTGATCCGCGCGCTGTCCAGCTAACGCGCGCCTTAGCCGGCAGCCGCGACGGAATAATTATCGAGGGGTTCGGCGGGATCAGCCGCGATTCCGTTCACGAGCGTGATGGTCTTTCCGGAGCTGGATGAGACGCGTTCACCCGGAATGAGAATGCCCACCAAATTCAGCGGATCGGCGGCGGAGATGGTTACCACTTCGCCAGAGACTGGTTGCCGAGCTGAAGCGCGCAGGGACTCGACCGCAACGGGCAAAGCAAATTGTTCACCGAGGAATCCGCCGACGAAGCGGCCGCCGCGGATTTCGCCCTGGTCTTCGAGGCGGCGTAGAGTGATCAGCAATTCGCGCCAGCGCGGCGTCATCGTTTCGCGCACAACAATTTCGCGGAAGACCACGCCGTATCTCTTCAAAAGCGTCCAGCAGATGGATTCGAGCACGCGGGATCGATCGAGAGTTTCGCTGGTGTAGAGCAACGACCAGCGTCCGGCGCTGTGACGCGGACGCGCATTGTGGCCTTTTCCCTGCCCGGAGCGGCGTTTTGGATCAATCAACGCGCGAATATTGTCGAAGCCATCGGCCGTGATCAAGCCCGCGGTTACCAGCTCCCACAAAGCTGTTTCCAGCTCCGCCTTTATTTTTCCAGTTCCGCGCACGATATCCGCGAAAAACGAAGCGCCGCGCTGGCGCAGGTGCGCTAGCACTTCGCGAGCAGCATGGCTCAGGCCAATGGAGTCGTCCTTGTCGGCGGCTGCTTCGTCGGAAGTGTGGCGCGAGATCATCCAGTCCGCGTCTTCGCGAATGAAAAACGTGAGCGGCGCAACGCTGGTGGGAACGACGCGACGATTGGTTCCGCTGTGCTCGCCTAAGGTCGCGGGATGCGGGGAGAGGCGCCCCCAACCGACCGCTCCGGTGAGACACAGTCGGTCGAGCACGTTGGGATCGTAATTCGCGACGCGACGCGCGAGAATTTGCTGTTCCCAGGCGTTCGCCGGCGCTTCGAATCCTTGCAATTGCTGCAGCGCTTCGAGAGTGCCGCGCTCGCCGAGCAGGCGCGTTTCTGGCGTGACGTGCTGCCAACGAAGCAGCCAGCGCATGAACTGCGCGGCGCTCACGGGCTGGATTTGCTTGCGCAGCGTTCCTAGCGTGAGGCGATGAATGCGAGCGAGCAAGCGGCGATCGCACCATTCGGTTTCGCCACTGGATGAATCGGTGAATTGGCCGCGCAGTATGGAACCGGCGGCTTCCATGCGCAGCATCGTTTTCTCAACGTCGGACGCCGCGATTCCCAGGAAATCGGCCAGAGCTGGAATGGTTATCGGGCCGAGGTGCGCGAGCCAGCCTGTGATGGAGGCAAAGAGAGCATCTTCTCGCGACGGCTGCCGCGGTTCGATGTCTGGCGCTTGCGAATCAAACGTAGCGTCCGGAAAAATTGCGGTGAACGATTTTGTTTTTTCGGCGGCCAGCCAATAGCTTCGCGCGCCAGACTGGGCATGAATCGCGCGGCCTGTGGCAGCAAGCGTGGCGAAATGCTCGGCCCAAATTGCGATCGGCTTCGTGGCCACACCCGCAGCGCTTGAATCATCTGGCAGCGCCACAAGCTCTTGCAGCACGTCGTGAAGCTCATCCGCGTCGCGAACGTCCGGCCAGGCCTCCTCGCGAACTTCGGCAATCGCAGCGGGATCGAGGCTGACCGATTTCCGAGAGCACCGCTTCCGGCAGCATGCGGCGCATTTCGACGGCGCGAGCGCGGCGTTCTTCGAGTGGCGCGTCGTCGAGGTAAGCGTACGGGTTGGCGTTCAGGATCTCGTGGGAAAATTGCGAAGGCACCGGCGTTTCGACGGCCACGCAGCGAATGCGACCGGCGGCGATATCTTCCAACACGAGTTTTAGGCCGGCGACGTCCATCGCTTCGGTGAGCGCGTCTTTCATCGTCTCGCGCGCGAGGGGATGGTCGGGAATTTCGATGTCGCCCGAAATATTTTCCTGGCAGGCCAGCGCTTGCGGGAATACGGCGGCGAGCAGATCGTCCGAACGCATGCGTTGAATTGGCGGCGGGACTTTCTTGCCACCCATGAAACGCAGCAGCGCGAGCGAGCGCCCAGCAACCCAGCGCCAGCGCGTGGCAAAAATCGGCGAGGTCAGAACGGCTTGCTCGAGCAGCGGTTCGACGCTCGCGGCCTGCAGGAAATGAAAGACGTCGGCGAGCGGGAAACTGTGCTGATCGCTGAGAGAAATGTTCAGGCCGTTGTCCGTGGCGGCGGCTTGCAGTTCGAAATTGAAAGAGCGGCAAAAGCGCTTGCGCAAGGCCAGGCCCCAGGCTTTGTTGATGCGGCCGCCAAAGGGCGCGTGAATCACCAGCTGCATTCCGCCGCTCTCGTCGAAAAAACGCTCGGCAACAACGGTGGTTTGCGTTGGCACCGCGCGCAGCACGGCGCGACCTTCGACAATATATTGTGCGGCTTGCTCGGCGCCGGGGCGGTCCATGCCGCATTCAGCTTCCAGCCATTTGATGGCCGCGGCAGCTTGCGGCGAATTGCGCAGATCGGGCGAGGGTGCGAGGCCTTCCGTAAGCGCAGCGACATTTTCGCGAACATGTGCGACCTGCTGAGAGAGCTCCATGGTGCGCGAGGGAGCTTCGCCGCGCCAGAAAGGAACGTTGGGCGGCGCTCCTTTGGCGTCTTCCACGGACACAGAGCCGGATTGCACGCGACGAATGCGCCAGGAAGAATTCCCGAGGAGGAAAATATCGCCGCGCAAACTTTCGACGGCGAAGTCTTCGTCTACCGTGCCAATGACTGTGCCTTCCGGTTCTGCGACCACGGTGTACATAGCGTTATCTGGAATTGCGCCGCCGCTGGTGATTGCGGCGAGGCGGCTGCCGCGGCGTCCGCGCAGGCGACGGTTTACCTGATCTCGATGCAGGTAGGAGCCATAGCGGCCGCGCCGGGCGGCGATGCCATCGGAAAGCATCGCGACAATTTCGTCGAAGTCCTTACGATCCAGATCGCGGTATGGAAACGCGCGGCGCACCAGCGCGAACAGCTCGTCTTCCTGCCAGTCTTCGGCGGCGCAGGCGGCCACGATTTGTTGCGCGAGAATATCTAGAGGCGCTTGCGGAATTTCGATGCGATCCAGTTCCCCGTGACGGATGGCGCGAACGAGCGCGCCACATTCCAGAAGTTCGTCGCGCGTTGTGGCGAAAAAGCGGCTTTTGGGAATCGCGCCGCGCCAGTGACCTGCGCGTCCGGCGCGCTGCAGCGCCACGGAGATCGAGCGAGGCGAGCCGATCTGGCAGACGAGGTCGACCGTGCCGATATCAATGCCCAGTTCCAGCGAGGCGGTGGCAACGAGTGCGCGAATTTCGCCGGCTTTTAATTTCGATTCAACGGCGAGACGCCGGATACGCGAAAGGCTTCCGTGATGCGAGGCGACCGCATCTTCGCCTAGCAGTGCGGCGAGATGATGCGCCAAGCGTTCTGCGAGGCGGCGCGTATTCACGAAAATGAGCGTCGAGCGGTGCTGCTGGACGAGGCTCGCGATGCGTTGATAGATCTCATCCCACATTTCGTTGGAAGCGATCGGGCCGAGTTCGCTGGACGGAACTTCGATGGCAAGGTCGAGGCGACGGCGCTGCTCGATCTCCACGATCACAGGCGCGGGCCGGTCGCTGCCGGTGAGAAACTGGCCGACCAATTCGATCGGCTTCTGCGTGGCCGAGAGTCCAATCCTGGTGAGCGGCTGCGCCGTGAGCGCTTCAAGGCGTTCCAGCGACAGGGCGAGGTGGGATCCGCGCTTGTCGTCCGCGATGGCATGAATTTCGTCCACGATTAGGGTACGAACCGTGCGCAGCAGTTCCCTGCTCTTTCCGGCGGTGAGCAGAATGTAGAGCGATTCGGGGGTGGTGACCAGAATGTGCGGCGGGCGTTTCTGCATCGCGAGGCGATCGCGGATGAGCGTATCGCCAGTGCGCACGGCGGTGCGGATTTCCGGCATCAGAGTAGCCGCGCTGGTGGGCGAGCTGCAGAATTTCTCCCAGCGGGACGTCCAAATTCCTTTGAATGTCGTTTCCCAGCGCTTTCAGCGGAGACACGTAGAGAACTTCGGTCTGATCGAGCAGGTCGCCCGCGAGCGCTTTGCGCACGAGCGCGTCAATGCAGGCGAGGAATGCGGCGAGCGTCTTGCCGGAACCCGTGGGCGCGCAGATTAATGTGTTTTTTCTGGCGAGGATGTGCGGCCAACCGAGTTCCTGCGGCTCTGTGGGCGTGCCGAATTTCGCGACGAACCATTCACGGACGAGCGGGTGGGCCCAATCCAGCGATTTGCATTCAGGCGCTTCAGGGGTCACGGCGTGGGTCATTTTTTGCACCTGCAATACTGATTCCGCAGAGAAGGACCGCGCGGAATGCTTCAAGGATAACACTGACTTGAATTTCAGGCGAATTGGACGAACGTGCCCGCGGAGGCTAGAGCTTTTTCAGCGACTTGGCGGCGTCTTTGAGGCTTTGGCGATTTCTGAAGAAATCCGCCCAGGGATCTTTCACTTTCAATCGTTTCTGAAAGTTGCCGAGGTTGAAGGTGGAGGGATCGAGGCTGGGTTTCACTTCAGACCAAGCCAGTGGCGTGGAAAAAGGCGCCTTCTCGCGGCGGCGGACTGAATAGGGCGCAACGACCGTCTGGCCAAATCCGTTGCGGAATGGGTCGAGATAAACGCGCTGGCCACGGGCGGCGATCGAATGTTCGACCGTGAGTTCTTTGGGATGCGAGGCCGCGACGCGCGCCACGAATGTGCGGGCGAATTCGAGAACTTCGTCCGCATCGGGACCACTGCGCAGTGGCACGAAAATGTGGATGCCGCGGCTTCCTGAAGTTTTGGCGTAGGAATCCAGCTTCAGTGCGTCCAGGCCTTCTTTGACATGCAGAGCTGCGCGAGCTGCGTCCGCGAATTTTCCGCTGCCGGGGTCGAGATCAAAACACAGCCAATCAGGCTTACGCGGTGCGCTCGCGCGGCCGGCCATCACGTGCACGGCGATGCAGCCGAGATTTACGAGCGCGAGCTGCGTCTGGAGCGAGCCACCGACTACATAGTTTGTTGATTCGGATGAGCCGCCGGCATGGCGAATTCGCTTCGTGGGAGTATTCGGCGGCATGCTCTTGGGTTTTTCCTTTTGATAGAAACATTTGCCATTCATGCCGTCGGGGCAACGCTCGAGTGACAGGATGCGATCGTTCACGTACGGCTGAAGTTTGGAAAAAATCGCGGCGTAATACTCTGCCAGGTCGAGCTTGGTGTAGCCCTCCGCCGGCCAGAAGACTTTGTCCGGATGAGAAATGGTGACAGGAAGTTTGGCCATGGGTGCCTCGTGCAGCAAGCTGGAAGTTACCCGGCGGCTTTTCGTTTTGCGCGCTTCGCAGGTGTTGCGGGTCTTTTTCGCGGCGACGGTTTTCTTCGCCGCTGCCGGCTTTTTTGGTTTGGACCCCGGATCGCCGGTCGCGGCTTTTTCGACGTCGCCGCCGCCGTCGCGCGCGATCTCGGCGAGAAGCTTGTTACTCACGATCGAGCGCGGCTTTTCGATCGTGACGTCTTTCGTGGACGTGTACTGGTCGCGATGCTTGATGAGCAGCCATGATTTTCCGGAGCTGCTGCCCCAGCCGTGCGTGCGAACCAGCACCCAGGAACCTTTCAATTTTTTGCCGTGCAGCGTGAACTTGAAATCGCCTTTGGCGAGCGCCGCGTCCACGTCCGGAAATACGGGCGTCCACGTTCCCTCGTCCCAGACCATTACGGTACCGCCGCCATATTCGCCCTCGGGGATGACGCCTTCGAAACTCGCGTACTCCACGGGATGATCTTCGACCTGCATCGCGAGGCGCTTCACTGACGAATCGAGCGAAGGACCCTTGGGGACGGCCCAGGAGAGCAGGACGCCATTCCATTCGAGGCGGAAATCATAGTGGAGGGCGGTGGCGCGATGTTTCTGAATCACGTAAATGTGCGAGTCCGGCTTTTTGGGCGCAGCGGTCTTGCCGGAAGGCTCAGGAGAAACGTCGAAATGCCGCTTTTTGTTGTATTCCTTCAGTGTCATCGGCTCATCCTCAGGTAAACGCGTGCGAAGGCGTTCAGGCGGACATTACAGCATGAATGCCAAGAGATGCACAGTACATCGAGTTAGTGCTGTAGGCCGCCGCGATTTAGCCCGACGCAAAGACCGCCGCTAAATTCCTGCTTTCTCGATGAGGCCCTTAATTTTCGCAACATATTCTGCGGTGGCCCGCTGCTTCGCGGTTTCCGGCCAGCTGAGTTCGCGGGCCAGCAATTCTGCTACGGCGGGGGCGGCACGGATTGCATCGCGCCAGCCGTACAGTTGCAGTCCGATGCGCCGCGCAAGTATATCCTCGATGGTGACTGCGAGCTCTTGGCGGGCGCCGAACACAACTTCCGCGCGGATGGGAGCGAGTCCTTCGAGCAACGGGCGCGCGAGTTCCGGTTCGGCTTCCGCGAGCTTCATCACGTCCGGCGCGCAGGCGCCATACTTCTGAGCGAGGTGACGCGCCGTCAGTTCCGTGAGCGCAAATTGCGTGGCGAGAGACCGCCAGTAGTCCGGCGTGTAGCCAGCGGAGCCGAGCAGCGGGTGGTTTAGAGTCGAGCACTTGCGCACCGCGCCGCCAAGATATTTCTGCGTGGCGTTGAGCGTGTCTTCGGCCATAGCGCGATGGGTGGTCCACTTCCCTCCCATGATGCTGATGAGGCCGCTGGCTGGTGATCGAGCTCGACTTCATGATCGCGCGCCAGGCTTTTCGTTTCGGTGGATTTGCCGGAACTCACCAGCGGCCGCAAGCCCGCCGTTCCGCTGACAATTTGACCAGGCGTCACGGGATCGAGCCAGATATTTGTTCAACTGCCGCAAAACGTAGGCGACTTCTTCTTTCTGCACATAGAGTTCGTCGTCCAGCTTTGCTTCGTCGTCCGTAGTTCCCACGAGCAGGCGTCCGTACCAGGGAATGGCAAAGAGGACGCGGCCGTCTTCAGTTTTCGGAACCAGCAGCGCGTCTTCGCTGGAAAGCACCTCCAGCGGGAGGAGGATATGGATGCCTTTGCTCAGGCGCATACGCGGCAGCGCGGCGGGCGTGGCCATTTGGCGAATCGTGTCGGCGTAAGGTCCGGTGGCGTTGATGAAGGCACGCGCGCGAATCGTGAAGCGGTTGTGCGTGAGCTGGTCTTCGACTTCGGCGGCCGCGAGTTTTCCGTCGGGGGCCTTTTCGAATGCGACCACGCGCGCGTAGTTGAGCGTCTCGCCTCCGGCCGCGGCGAACGTTTTCACCAGGGTGATGTTGTAGCGCGCGTCGTCAAATTGTCCGTCGGTGTAAGCAACGCTGCCGACGAGGTGTTCGGCAGCCAGCGTTGGCATGAGCCGCAGCGTCTCATCGCGCGAAAGGTAGACGCTGGGCGCCAGGCCATCGCGTCCGGCGATCCAATCGTAAAGTTTCAAACCGATCTCGAAATACGGAATATCGAACCAGCGAAAACAGGGAGTGATGAACTGTTTTGTTGTGGTGAGGAACGGAGCGTTGCGCAGCATGTGAATGCGTTCGTGCAGCGCGCGCTTCAGTACAGCGTACTCCTTGGGATCGAAGCCGCGGATGGCTTCTTCGAGATAACGCACTCCGCCGTGCGCCATTTTAGTGGAGGTGCTGGAAGTGGCGGAAGCGTAGTCGCCGGCTTCGAGCTGGACGGTTCGAAAACCGCGGAGTTGGGAGTCGAGCGCGCAGCCCGAGCCGGTGGCTCCGCCGCCGATCACGCAAACATCAAACGATTGCCCGGCGATGCTCTGAAGCGATGCGGCACGGGATTTCATCCACGCGCCTCAGCAGTGCGACGATCGAAAACCACAAGAGCTTACGACGAAGAGCCCGCTGTCGCTGCGTGATTCTTCACGGCGGCGAGCAGTGTGTCGAAAGCGTCGGAAAATTGTTTTACGCCGTCGGTGGTGAGCTTGTCCGTGGCCGCCTTCATGGAAATGCCGGCGCGTTCCAGGCTCTGCATGGTTTCTTGCGCGGCTTGGACATTTTCTTCCAGGCTGGCGCGCGGTTTGCCGTGATCCCGGAAGGCATCGAAGGTCGCGGGCGGAATGGTGTCCACGGTATCGGGGCCGATCAGTTCCTCGACGTAATAAACATCGCTGTACGCCGGATTTTTCGTGCTGGTGCTGGCCCACAGCACGCGTTGCGTCTGAGCGCCGCGCGCGGCCAGAGCATCCCAACGCGGGCCGCTGAAAATCTGCTTGTAGCGCTGGTAGGTGAGTTTGCCGTTGGCGATGGCCACTTTGCCGTGCAGGCTGCGCAGAAGCGCCTGATCGGCTGGGTTCGTCGCAGTCTTCAGCTTAGCGTCGATTTCGCTGTCAACCAAAGTGTCTATGCGGCTGATGAAAAAGCTAGCCACGCTGGCAATGCGGCTCACGTCGCCGCCGGTTTTCGCAAATGCTTCAAGCCCGGCGATGTAGGCTTCCGCGACGCGCACGTACACGTCAAACGCGAAAAGCAGCGTGACATTGATGTTGATGCCCTCGCTGATCAGTTGCTGGAACGCGGGAATTCCCTCTGGCGTGCCGGGGACTTTAACCATCAGGTTCTCGCGGCCCACGCGCTTCCAAAGGCGGCGCGCTTCGTCCAGCGTTTCCTGGGTCTTGTGCGCGAGATAGGGAGAAACTTCCAGGCTCACGTAGCCATCGCGCTTGTTGGTTTGCAGGTATACGGGGCGCAGAAAGTCCGCCGCGTCCTGAATATCCTTGATTGCGAGTTCCTCGTAGCGGCCTTTGACGTCGAGGTCCTTGCGCCTTTCGAGCTCTGCCAGAGTCTGGCTGTACAAGGTGCTGCCGGTAATTGCCTTTTCAAAAATGGAGGGATTCGAAGTCATGCCGCGCAGGCCGTCTTCGTCGATCAGCCTTTTCAGTTCGCCGGAAGTGAGCAGGTCGCGGCGAATGTAATCCAGCCAGACGGATTGGCCGAATTTGATCAGTTCTTTCAGGGGATTGTGGGAGAGTTTGCCAGCGTCCGACGGGGTGGTGGGTCTCACGGTAGTGCTCATGATGAATGCCTCCTAGCCGAAGAGTTCAGGTAATCAGTGCGATCGTCAGGACTGGCAGCCTCGCGGCTGGATCCAGGAACGGGCCACTGCGAATCACCATTCTACCGCACAATTAGAATGGATGCGTACGAATCAGAATGGGTGCAGGCACTGGAATCCGCGATCGGCTTTGGTTAGGAATGCGCGCGGTCGTTGGTGGAAAAGGTGGAGTTTTTCGCTAATCGCAGCGGGCCGTGGGCCACACGGCGCCAGCGGGAAACGATGGATATTATGCGTCCCACTAGTACTTGGCCCATGGACTCGAGGTCTATGTGCCGATTGCGCCGATGAATGCGCGTGGCGCGGCCAAGGAATTCCTGCGCTGAGACGAGCGAGTTGACGTTGGCGTCGTCTCTCGTCACCAAAAAGCTGCTGCGTCCATTTACAGTTGGCAGATGCGTGCGCCGCAGTACGCGTTGAATGTATAAGCGGCTGGCCCGTTCGTACGCGATCACGTCGCCAACCGATACCTGCGCGAACTCCCACCGACGTACGAAGACCTGATCGCTCGGTCGCAGGCGAGCAATCAGGTTGCGCGTATGGATGCGGACACACGCTGAACCTTGATTACGAATCTGATCGGCGATGCGGCGATCCGTGGCAGCCGAGACCGGCTGCTGCGCGTGCTCGATTTGAACTCTGGAAACTGCAGTGGCCGCGCTCATCAGAGGTTCAGATCCACCCTTGGGTATTCCGTTCAGCAAGAAATCGACGGGCTATGCTAGCTCGCCGTGCAAGCACGCGGCAGGAAATTTCCGGAGACTGTTCCAGAATGAAACGAGGCAGCTCGCGGAGTCAGGCCAAGCGGATCGCAGTGATCAAGAAGGGAGCTTGGCATCCCGGCGCCCAGCCCAGCCATATTTTCGCAGGAGGCGCAGCGGACGCAGCGCAATATACAGCGGCGACAAAGCATGAGGCAGACGCATCATCTGCCAATCATCTTCCGATGGGACTACGGCAAGGCGCGCGGCATAGCGCCAGCCTTCGAGATTTTTCGCGAGCATTCGCCGGCGAAAGTGAAATCTGCCCGCGGCATCGAGCGTGCGAAACGGGCGGCTCAACAATCTTTGATGGACTTCCGCGGCGACTTGGCCCGCCACGCGGTCCGATTGTACTCGCGCGTTCACCTCGGGGGGCAATGCTGCGTCGAGCACGCGGGTAGCAAGCGCGAGGCCCAGGTTCAGCATGCGTGTGGCGTGCAAAGGTTCGGCAAAGCGCAGCACGCGATCCCAGTCGAGCGCGGGGTGCGAGCGGATCAGCTCACTGACGTCCGCGATCCACGAAAGCCGCTCCCAAAAATCTTTCGACCCGTGAATGCACAGCATCGGCAGCAAGTCTTCCGCAGTAAATGTAGGGATGTCACGATCGCTGACGCGTACCGGTGCAAGGTTGCGGATGAAAACGTCCAGGTCGGGCATGATGGGAAAATGCCTCAGCGTGATCTCGGTGTGCAGTTCGACCATCGCGCGGCGAGGCTCGTCGCGATAATTGTACTCGCCGGGAACCAGCGATGCAGTGGCCCCGGGCGAAAGTATCCAATCAAATTTCGGCTTGTATCCAAGCGACACGATAATTTCGTGCGCTTTGGGAACGTCGCGTTGCCGCAGAATGATGTCCAGATCTTCGAATTCGCGAAGTGCGATGTCGCCATAGGCCTGAGCAGCGAGGACGGGACCCTTATAAGGGATCGCGGGAATGTTTTGGGATTGGAAGAGGCGCAGAATGTTGAAGAGCTCGGCGGTTAGATACAGGCACCGAACCGTATTTGCGCGGCACGTTTTCTTCAGCTGCTGCTGGGCGGCTGGGGGTGCGGCGCCGGGAGCGACGGCCGCGAGGTGGCGTTCGAGCAGCGGCGTGACGGAGTTTTCTTCGGCCTCCCAGAGCAGGTAATCCCAATCCAGCTGGCCGGCAAGAATTTTGCGGATACCGGCGGCGATTTCGGGGGTGATTTGGGTTCGAGCGCAACAGACGAGCAACTGCTTTTCAGGGCATGGAAGGTTTTCGTTTGCCGGCGTCATTATTTCCCGCGCGAATCCGCAACGTGGAAATACTACGCTATTTGTGCGGATACCGCGGGAGGATTCTTCGCGCGCCGTTACCGGAGAATGTCGCGCGAATTACGTGGCGAAACAAAGTGAGAATGGCACGCGCGGTTCAACGCGACGGCCGATCTTCAGCAGGCGGGCGCGAAAATCGTTCGAATCCAATCCGGCGGCGGTGCAAACCATCTCAAAATCTTCGTCGTTCTCAAAAAGAAATACTTGCGCTTCGCGCCGGGCACGCAAGGTGCCGGTGCGCCAGTCTTCGACGGCATTCAGAAGAACAGCCGTCCACAATCGGCGAGCTGAAATGAGTTCTTCGGTAACGGTATTGTGCATATCGACGTTCACTTGTGCGGTCATTGTACCCATGAGTCCCCTTCGCAGTACCCGGCGGCTTTCTGCTTCCGGCCTGACGGACTTACTAGGAGCATCTGGAGCACCAAAGGGTGGTGAAACAGCGAGAGAGCGCGCTAGTGCAAAAGCGCATGGCATGGCTAGGTTTGTCGGAGGAAAAGGTTGCGTGAGACGGCCGGTCACGGAGCGATTCGACGCAACGATGGTTCGGATGCACCCAATTGTTCCAAACAGCACCAACGGAGTACTAGGGGCACGGAGCAAAATCGAGGACTTTGCAGGTTCAAGGTGGCCGGGCGAGGAGGGGCTATCGAGCGAGTTCGACGTTCAAAATGTCTCGCAACTTTGCTGCAAGCGCCGCCACCGTAAACGGCTTCTGCAGCAGGACCGCATCGGTTTCCAGAATCCCGTGGTGCACCACCGCCTGGTCGGTATAACCAGACATGAAGAGCACCCGAATGTCGGGACGGATCGTCTTGACGCGCTCGGAAAGTTCGCGGCCGCTGATGCCGGGCATCACCACGTCGGTCATGAGCAGGTGAATCGGCCCGGAATGCAGCGCGGCCAATTCCAGAGCGGTGTGGCCATTCTCCGCTTCGATGACGGTATAACCGGTCATCTGCAGATATTCGCGCGCGAGTTCGCGCACTCCTTTTTCATCTTCGACCAGTAAAATCGTCTCGGTTCCCTGCGGCAGCGCCTGCCCATCAAGTCTGCGATCGCGACCCTGCGTCGTTTGCTCATCCCAGACGCGAGGCAAATAGACCTTAAAACTGGTTCCGCGTCCTGGTTCGCTATAGACCCACACGTAGCCGCCGCTTTGTTTGACGATGCCGTACACGGTCGCGAGGCCGAGCCCTGTGCCCTTGCCCTTTTCCTTGGTCGTAAAGAAAGGCTCGAAGATGTGGGCTTGGGTTTCGACGTCCATGCCGCAGCCGTTGTCGGTGACGGCCAGCATCACGTAGGGCCCCGGCGAAAGCATCACAGAAGAGTGTGAGAACGATTTGTCGAGATCTACGTTGGCGGTTTCGATGGTTAAGCGCCCGCCTTCGGGCATGGCATCGCGCGCGTTGACGGCCAGATTCAGAATTACTTGCTCGATCTGGCTGCGATCGGCTTTGACCAATCCGAGGTCCGGGACGCTGGATGTCTCCAGCTGAACGTCCTCGCCGATCAGGCGGCGCAGAATTTTTTCCATCTCCGCGACGACGCTTTGAATGCTTAGCACTTTCGGCGCCAGCATCTGCTTGCGGCTGAAGGCAAGCAATTGGCGCGTGAGGGATGTCGCGCGTTGCGACGCGGTTTGAATCTGCTCGGCGTTGCGGCGCAGCGGATCACCTTCGGCAAGGCGCTCGGTCATTAAGTCCGCGTAACCCTGTATCACCATCAAAAGATTGTTGAAGTCGTGAGCGATGCCTC
Organism: uncultured Acidobacteriota bacterium; assembly: GCA_963742475.1. Lineage (GTDB taxonomy): Bacteria > Acidobacteriota > Terriglobia > Acidiferrales > UBA7541 > Palsa-295. The sequence goes on from CAVULY010000004.1 coordinate 858,579, forward strand.
CGGCCAGGCGCCCAACGGCTTCCATCTTTTGCGCTTGGCGGAGCTGCTCTTCGAGTTGCTTGCGGTCCGTGATATCGAGCGCCATGCAGATCGCGCCTTGCAATTCGCCTTCCGCGGTGCGCAGCGGCTCTACGTGGCATGTGTACGTCCCGCCCTTCCATTCCACCGGAAAACTCATGGGCTCGCCGGCGATCGCGTGGCGATGGGCAGCAATGGGCAGGAACGTAGGATCGCTGGTTTCGAAATAATCGAATAGGGAGACGCCCACAATCTGATTCGGTTTCAGGCCCAGGCGCGTCAGTCCTGCTCCTAACGCAGAAGTGAAGCAAAGGTCTTTGCCAACCGTCCACAGCACCGCGGGCAATTGTTCCACCAGCACGCGCAGCCGCGCTTCGCTTTCGCGTATCTTCTCTTCGGCGCGTTTACGATCGATCGCCAGGGCAATCTGGCCGCCGACCGAGGCCAGGAATTCCAGGTCGCGCTCCGTGTAGGCCGCTTCATTCTCGTAATGCTGCACCACCAAAACGCCGATAGTGGCGGCGGGGGTGCGCAGCGGCGCGCCCAGCCACGAAGGCGAAGGCGTCCCTACCAACTCTACTTCCCCGCATGCCGCAAGTTGATCGAAAACCTGCTGTGGAATAAGCATCGCACGGCCGGTACGATAGACATACGCCGTACAACTTCTGCCCACCTGCTGCGGAGGCGGCGCTTCGTCAAACTGGTCCACGAAGAACGGAAAGTGGAACATTCCGGTAGCGGATTCGTACAGCGCCACGAAACAATTCTCCGCGTACAGCACTTTGTTCAGCGATTGATGAATCAGGTAGAGCAATTCGTCCAGGTTGTCGGTGACGTTCACGCCATGGATAATCTCGAATGTGATCTGGCGCTCCAGCTCGGAACGTTTCCGCTCGGTGATGTCTTCCATCGTGCCTTCGTAGGCCGTGACCTTGCCCTGAGAATCGCGAATTACTCTGGCGTTTTCGGAAATCCAGATGAGCGCGCCATTTTTCTTGCGCAGTTGATATTCAAAGGCCTCGACCGCGCCGTTTTCCTCCATCAAGCGCTGGAATTCGATGCGGGTTTGCTGATCCGCGTAGAAATCTTTGCCAATGTCATGAACTGTGGCGAGCATTTCCGCGGGCGAACCGTAGCCGCACATGCGCGCCAGCGCCGGATTCACGCTCAGCAGCCGGCCATCCACGGTCGTCTGAAAAATTCCTTCCACCGCGTTCTCGAACAGCAGGCTGAGTCTTTTCTCGGCTTCCTGCTGCGCGCGTTCTGCTGCGCGCCGGTCGGTTATGTCCTGGTAAATACCGTAGCAGCCGACGACGGTTCCATCCTGCAGCAGCGGCACACAGGTGATTTGCACGTCCACGAGTGAGCCGTCACTGCGACGGCGCTTGGTGTTTGCGCGCACCGTCTCGCCCCCGGCTGCGCTCTCGCTGAGTTGCAGCGCTTCGTCCTGGAATTCCTGGGGAGCTAGCAGCACGTCGAGTTCAGCCCCTAGGATCTCGGACTGCCGGTATCCGAAAAGTTTCTCGAAAGCCGGGTTGCACATCTGAATGCGGCGGTTTACATCAAGGACGACCATGGCCTGAGGATGGCTGGAGAAGAGCAGCTGAAAATCCAGGCACGGCGGAAACGAGTTCAAGGGCTCCCCATCGTCAGCGGCGTGATGGCCATTGGCAACGTGCGCACCGGATTCGGTGCGCGACGAGCTTTCCCCGTTGTTTCGCAACGCGGCGATCTTTTTCGGCATTTTCAATGTCGGGGAATAAGGCGCTCGTTCCGAGGATCCCCCTGCATCTTGTATAAATTGCGGGGGCTTGGGTCACAATGGTACGTTCGTACTAAGCACTCACATTTCCTATAACTTAGGTGTGGTATAAACGCCATTTCGATGCTGCGGAGGCCTCGTAAAACGCAGGGGTTCTGGCGGGAATTAGTTGTTGAAACGCGCTCAAGTCAGCAGCCTCGTCTGGAGACCCGAAACGAGGATCGTGGCCCGGCGTCCCCGTCCAGGGGCCGAATCCCGGACCACGATCTCCCGCCATCGAACGGAATCTCACCTGCTGCGGCTACTTCTTAGGACGCGACTCCGGTGGAATTACGCCGTTGGCGCGGTAGTACGCCACGAGCAAACCATAATGCTCGCCCATGTGCTCGGTGTAGCCAATCCACCCCGAAAGGTGCTTGATCACCTCGGCGTCGCCTTCCTTCTGGATAAGCGCGGCACCGTCTTCGACGGATTTTTTCAGATACGCTATCGTTTGCGCCTTGGTCTTGTATTGACTGACGGGCGGGTCATTTTGCGCCTCGCCGACCTTCGTTCCGGCCAGATGGTTGATCAGGTCGTAATTCGAACCCGCAATGTGCAGCAGGACCTCCTGGAAGGTACGCACAGCTGGATTCAACTTGTAGGTGTATTTATCTTCGGGCCAGTCTTGCGCCATGGCCACCAGACGATTCCCCACGTCGTTCCAGTTTTCCAGGACGGCCTGAGAGGGTGTCGGCGGAGTCTTCGGCTGTGCGCCCTCCTGGGCGCGCATAGTGCCCGCGCATGCAAGGAGCAGCGCCGGAATTGCCAGCAGGAAAATCAAGCGTGCCAACTGTTTCATGAGTCGTCTCCTTCTTGAATGGACCCCGCCGTGCGCCCCAGGGTTGCCGGCTAGGCTACCGGGCTTCGGCGATCAAGTCCAGCAGGTTCGGCGCGATCGGATTCGCGCGGAGGTGAATTTGGCGTGGCGCTTCCGCTCCGGTAAGATGGTGCGCCGGACTCCGGCACGGGATTTTTTGAGCGTTATGCGCAAAGAAGACAAACCGAAGGCACCCGCAGAGAAACCCCGCGATAGCTTGCATGATGAATTCGCCCAGATTGTGCGCGGCGAAAATTCCAATCCCTTCGCGACTTTGGGGCCGCACTGGACGGAGCAGGACGGAAAGAAGTCGCTGGCCATCCGCGTTTTTCGCCCCAACGCGGAGGAAGTGACCGTGCTTTGGGGCAAGAAATCTGAACCACACCGCGCAATCCAGGTACATCGCGAGGGCCTGTTTGAAGCGCACATTCCGGCAAGCGTCGCCGGGAAGGCGAACAGCGAAGCCGTACCTCCGGGGGCGTATCGCCTGCAGATTCGATTCAGCGACGGAAATGTTTTCGAGACTTCCGATCCGTACGCGTTCCCGCCCGTGCTAACCGAGTACGACCTGCATCTTTCCGGCGAAGGCACGCACTATCAGAAATACGAAAAGCTGGGCGCGCACGTGCGCGAGGTTGAAGGCGTGCGCGGCGTGCATTTCGGAGTGTGGGCGCCCAACGCGCGGCGCGTCAGCGTCGTTGGCAACTTCAATTTCTGGGATGGCCGCGTCCATCCGATGCGCCACCGCGGATCAAGCGGCATCTGGGAGATTTTCATTCCAGGACTGGATGAAGGGGAACTATACAAATTCGAGATTCTTTCGCAAGTCGGCAATCAGCTGGGTTTGAAGACCGACCCGTACGGGTTTGCCGGCGAAATGCGGCCGAACAACGCATCCGTGGTGCGTACGATTGACGGCTACAAGTGGAAGGACACGGCGTGGATGGAGTCGCGCTCGCTGCGCGACTGGCTCCATTCACCTATGACGATCTACGAATTGCACGCGGGGTCTTGGCGGCGCAAACCGGACGAAGGAAACCGCTGGCTGACCTATCGCGAGCTCGCTGAAGAACTAATTCCCTACGTGAAACGCATGGGCTTCACGCATATCGAGCTGTTGCCGATCATGGAGCATCCGCTGGACGCTTCCTGGGGATATCAGACCGTCGGCTATTTTGCCGTCACCAGCCGCTTCGGTTCGCCCGCTGATTTCATGTATTTCGTGGACCGCTGCCATCAGCAGGAAATCGGCGTAATTCTGGATTGGACTCCGGCGCACTTCCCTCGCGACGCGCACGGCCTGGGATTATTCGACGGCACGCATCTCTACGAGCATGCCGACCCACGGCGCGGCGCGCACCCGGACTGGGGCACGCTGGTCTTCAACTACGGCCGCAACGAAGTGCAGAATTTTCTGGTCTCGAACGCGCTTTTCTGGATGGACAAGTATCACCTCGACGGACTGCGCGTGGATGCGGTGGCCTCGATGCTGTACCTGGATTACTCGCGCAAGCCGGGTGAATGGATTCCGAACGCCTTTGGCGGCCGCGAAAATCTGGAAGCGATCGCGTTCTTGAAACATTTGAACGAAGTGCTGCACAGCAGGCATCCCGGCGCGCTGATGATCGCCGAAGAATCCACATCTTGGCCGGCGGTCTCGCGCCCCACTTATGTCGGCGGCCTGGGCTTCGATTTGAAATGGAACATGGGATGGATGAACGACACGCTGCGCTATTTCGCCCTCGATCCACTTTTTAGGCAGCATCACCACAACGAACTTACGTTTTCGATGATTTACGCGTTCCAGGAAAACTTCGTCTTGCCGCTCTCTCATGACGAGGTGGTGCACGGCAAGCGCACGCTGCTGGAAAAAATGCCGGGCGACGATTGGCAGAAATTCGCGAATCTCCGACTGCTCTTCGGCTACATGTACGCGCATCCGGGAAAGAAGCTACTTTTCATGGGCAGCGAACTGGCGGAGAGAAATGAATTCTGGGAAGAAGGCGGTCTGGACTGGTCCCTGGAAGACTCGCCGTCGCACAGCGGAGTGCAGCGGCTCTTGTCCGACCTGAATCGCCTGCATACGGCGGAGCGGCCCTTCTTCGAGGTGGACTTCGAATGGGCCGGATTCGAATGGATTGACGCGAACGATGCGGCGGCGAGCATTCTTTCGTTCATCCGGCGAGCGCGAAACCCGGAGGACTTCGTGGTGGTGGTCTGCAATTTCACGCCGGTATTGCGGCTGGATTACCGTATCGGCGTGCCCAGCGCGGGATTCTATCGGGAAATCCTGAATACCGATTCCGTATATTACGAAGGGAGCGACGCCGGGAATGCTGGCGGCGTCCGCGCCGAACCGATTCCCTGGAACGGCCGTCCTTGGTCCATCAAGCTCAAAGTCCCGCCGCTGGCCGCCGTTTATTTCAAACCCCAGCGCGACTAGCTCGTCCTCCCCGTCGCAGTCGAAGATAAATCGTCTGGAGCAACAATCTACGGAACATTTCTGCTAGTGCCTCCGTACTTAGGTGCAGGAAGAGCACGGGAGGCTTCCACACATGCGAAAAGGAATTCGAGCGATCGGGGTGTGCTGTTTGTTGACTGTGGCAACCGGCAACTTGGCAGTGACGGCGATGGCGGCGGTGCCGCCGGCGCCTGCCGAGCGTTACCTGCACGTGAAGGTGGACGACGCTTCGAAAGGGGAGAGCGTAAATGTGAACGTCCCGCTTTCGATGGCGCAGGCAATCCTGCCCACCATAAATAAGGGAACCCTCCACAACGGCCACGTATCCATCGGCGACGCCGACTTCAACGGCGTGGACGTTCGCACAATTCTGGACGCCATCCGCACTGCTCCCGACAATGAATTTGTCACCGTGAAGGAAAAAGATCAGGACGTGCGCGTGGCCAAATTGAACGGCAACCTGATCATCCATGTGCTGGACAAGAGCAAAGACGGCGAGAAGGTAGACGTCACCGTACCGATGAAGGTGGTGGACGCGCTATTTTCGACGACGAAAGACAACGAACTTGACGTCGCCGCGGCCATTCGCGCCCTCAGCGATGCAGGTGATGCCGTGCTTGTGACGGTGCAGGACGCTACGGAGCACGTGCGCATATGGATTGACTCGCGCGGCTCTTCGGAATAGATGCAAATTCGCGCAGGAGGTGCGGGATGGTTCTTCTCGGAAAAGTGGCGTTGGGAATTGCAGGAACGGCGGTGGCGGGTCTGGGCTTGATTTGCAGCGAAGGGATGATTGAAGTGAACGTAGTGGAACGGCAGCCGGAGGCGCATCACGTTTACGTGCTCGCGCCGGCGATGCTCGTTCCCATTACGACGCATTTCATCCCCAGCAGCAAACTGGGCCGCGCGGCCCGCGAAGTTCAACCGTGGATGCCCACCATCCGTGCGGGACTCGAGCAGCTGCGCGCGGGCGAGGACCTGACCTTGGTCGAAGTCCGCGAGCCTGGGCAGCATGTGCTGGTGGCCAAACGTGGTGGCTCGGTGGTGGTTGACGTCACGGGCGACGATGAAACCGTGCACGTCTCAGCTCCGCTGCGCGCCATCGAAAGCACCATCGAACAAGTTGCCGCCGCGAGTCCTGACACGAATGATTAGCTCGCGACGGATTCCCTTACTGGCGGGCGCAGCAAGGCCCCTTGCACGCGCCCGTCAGAATTGGGTTTTTCATCTCGGTGGAACCCAGTAGACTTCTTCGCGCAAGGAATCTTTGGCGGAACCGCCGCGCAGCAGAATGCCCCTCCCCAACTCGATCATCTGCGGATGGCCGCAAAGGTATCCGGTAGTATCGGCCGGGTCGAGCTTCCATTCGTGCGCGTACTTGCGGATGAGGTCTTCCACTCGCCCGGTTTCTCCGCGCCAGGCCGTATCCTCCCAGGGACGACTTACAGTCGGAACATACTTCAACCACGGCGCTTCACCCGCGATCCGCTCGAGTTCATCACGGTAACCGAATTCCCACGAACGGCTGGCGCCCTGGATTACGTAGAGTCGCAGCTCGCCCGGAAATTTGTTCGCCTTCCAATCGGCGTAGAGCGTACGGATGTAGGAGACGTACGGCGCGACGCCGGTAACCGTCGAGAGCAGCAAATGGTTGCGGTGGCCGCTTTTCAAATCCAGGGTGAAGCGGCCCTTGGCGATTTTTCGCAGCGACAGTTCAGCTCCCACCGGGAGCTGATGCAGCAAGGGGGTCAATTCTCCCTGTTGCACAAGCTCGATGAAGATTTCCAGCTCGTGTTCATAAGGCGAAGATACGATCGAGTACGCTCGTTCGACCCGTTTTATCGGCGACTCCACGCCCAGAGTCGCATACTGCCCTGCCACAAAGTTGAATTCGCCGCCGGGATCGATCTTGACCTTCCATAGGTCTGGCGCGAAGTTTTCCCGATGTGTGATGCGCGCCCGGTAAAATTTGTCATCAGTGGAAGCCATATCGCAGGACCCCCCAGTCCTTTGAGAATCGCTCGCTGTATTGAGATGCGCTTAAAAAAAAAGAAGAGGCGCCCCCGGAGCCGTTCGGGGCGCCTCTTAGTCCCTAAACTACAGAATTTCTATCACTGATGCTGCTGGCCTTGCTGCTGGAACATCATCGGATTAAACGGCTGCGGAGTACCGGTAATCTTGTCCTTGGCATCGGTGATGACCTTGGTCAGAACCATGGACGTATCTTTGCCCTGAAATTTCACCAGACCATAGGGCCCGGCCTTGGGCGCCACCCACGCGTCACCTGAACCATCCTTCATCCTGTAATGCTCAGCCGTAAAAGTTCCTGCTGGAGTGGTAACAGATTCGCTTCCCAGATCCTCCGCCCGATCGCGGATGTCCGCCGGCTGTTTTTGGCCGTTCATCTTGGACATCTGTGCCGGCATTTCCATCGGTGGCCGGTTCGCCATTTGCATAATGACGCGGGAAACGACGGTGTCTTGCCCATCCACCACCGTCAAAGTCTTCGTGACGATTTGTCCCATTTGAGTATTGGACATGGTCATTTCAAACCAGTAACCGTCTTTGCCGTCCACGGAGTCTTTGCCGACGATAGCGATTTCCATCACCATCTTGTCGCCTTTCTCCGTCGTGACCTCGTATTGGCCTCCTGAACCTACGACCGGATTAAATATTCCGCGCATAGCCGGACCGGCATGCATTCCCATCTGGGCGCTCGCGAGCCCCGTCGTCATCGCCACTAGAACGCAAACCCATCCGAACCGAGCCGCTACGTTCATGAACACTCCTTGTCTATGTCACGTGGAGCTCTCCGCGATTGAGACTACAGATCGCGGCCCACCGTGTCCGTCATTTTGGAGATGTCGAAACTCACTTGTATTTTCACGTTGGTGACGACGCTCACAAAATCCACCGTCTTTTCTTCTGCAGAAATCGTGGATATTCCGGTGTCCGATTTCTTCGGGAAAAAAAATGCTACCGACTGGATCCTTCTCCCATCATCGGTATTCTGGATCTTGACGCTCGTCGGCGAAATCTTTTGCTTGGTCTTCTTGTCGATCAGGAACGCACCGTTTTGCAAAATCTTTTCGTCCACGGACTGGAACGGTTTCATGTCCGGTCCAGCCACCACAATTTCGTACGATTCCACCGGCTGCGCGAGCTGTTGTGCGGCGAAGTCTTCCTTTATCTGCCCGGCCAGTATGGCGGTACGTGCAACGGCCTCGCGGATCGTCCGCGACGAAGACCAGCGCACGATGAAGGTGGCTACGGCCACCTGAGGACCCCCACCCAACTCGCTGCCTACCCCCGACCGTCCGCCTTGTGGGCTTCTGCCTCCGGGTCCCGCCGGTGCCGCACCGGCGTCGGGAGTATCCCCGCCAGCGTCACCCCGCAACCAAGGGGCCTCCACCTGCACGGACCTACCCCAAGGTGAATCGTCGAGCACCTTGCGAACGTCTTTCGCGTCCCACTGTAGATACGGCTTGGACTTCCAGGGGTCGCCGCCCGCCCACACGATTGCCGCAAGCAATAAAGCGATACCGCCGCACATAATTGCCCTGCGCAATGTTGCCTCGATCTCGCTCGATTTTGGCTTTCACCCGTCGCGAGCGACGATTATTTCCGGAGATGTACTTCCGCCGCCAGTCACAGCCGACAATTTATCTGCCAGCTTGCCTGGACGCAAGCGTTTTTGCTTTGGGGTAGGCTGAAATGTCGGCGGCTTCCGCGCCACCGTAGACGTGCTCCACGCGATAGATCGGGTTCGCCCGCGATTCAAAGTGAGTGCGCATGAGCAATTCGCCGATGAGCCCCACGGCCAGCAATTGGACGCCAAACAAAGTCAACATCAATCCCAGGATGAGCAACGGCCCATGTTCAACGAATAGGTCGAGCCGCCACCACAGGAGCTTCTCGACCAGCAGGAACGCCATGATCCCGCCGCCAAAAAACAATCCCAACAGCCCTGGAGGTCCGAAAAAGTGCAGCGGGCGCGTCATGTATCGCATCAAGAAGCGAATCGTAATGATGTCGAAAAAAACGCGCAGCGTCCTGGAAAGGCCGTAATGCGACTGGCCGTCCGGCCGGACCACGTTGCGTATCGGAACCTCGACAATTTTGGCCCCGTTCCACGCCGCCAAGGCGGGAATGAATCGGTGCATTTCGCCATACAAAGCAATGTCTTTGATGATCTCGCGACGGTACACCTTGAAAGTCGTTCCGAAGTCGTGGATGGGCACCCCAGAAAGCTTGGCCATCATCCAGTTGGCTACTCGTGACGGCAAGCGCCTCAGGATAAAATTATCCACGCGCTTTTGCCGCCATCCGCTCACGACGTCGCATCCGGTAGCGTCCAGAGTTTCGAGCAGCGCGGGAATGTCCGCAGGGTCGTGCTGTAAATCGCCGTCCATGGAAATGATCACGTCTCCTGAAGCGTAATCAAATCCCGCCGCGAGCGCCGTGGTCTGCCCGTAATTGCGTTTCAGCCGCAGCACCGCGACTCGCGGATCCTCCGCGGCAATCTCCGCGAGTATCTGGGGAGTCGCGTCCGAGCTCTGATCGTCCACGTAAATGAACTCAACCGGTTCAAATCTTCCGGTCATGATCTCGCTCAGCTGCTTGTGCAGTTCGCGGACGCTCTGTTGCTCGTCGTGGAAGGGCACCACCAAGGAGAATCGTGGTGGCGTATTGGAGTGCTCCCGCATGTGCTTAGTTTAACTCGCGATAGCTGATTAAGCGAACCCCTCGTTCGCGCAGCGCACCGCGGACGCCGGGGTCGAGGAGCGCCGCTAATTCAGTTTCGCGCTGCTCTCGTAGCCGTGTCCCCGAGCGGGCCAGATCGTCATCGCTTACGCCGGGGTGCAGCATTATCTCGGTGCTGCCTTCGCCCAGCGTATCAATCATGCCGCGGAGTGCTGCGGCGCTCACCTGTCCCGTCATTGCCAATCCCAGAAAATGGTCCGGGAACACCAGCCCGTACTTCCTGGAAATTGCGCGGAAGCGCGGAGCCACGGCGCGCACCGCTCCCGCGGCCACTAATTGCATGGAGAGACCCTGTCCGTCGGCCTGCATCGTCTGCCAGGAATCGTGAAGGTTTTCCACAGGCTTCCGTACCCGCTTGATTCCAAGTTCTTTGGCGACTTTTCCCAATGCTTCCATCACACGAGGATGCGCGTGCGTATGTTTGTGGGTGTCCAGATGCGTCGGATTGATTCCGGCAGAGCGAATTTTTTCGATTTGTGCGCGCAGCTCGCGTGCAATGTCCTTGCCGGAGATCATTCCAGAACTGAGCCTGGCCACGAGATTTGGCAGGGACTCCGGCAGATTGCCGTGCTCATCAACCAGCGATGCGACATCTTCCCGGTGGGCGACGCACTTGCCGCCGATGAGCACCAGGTGGCAGCCGACTCCCAACCCGGGGTTCGCGTTGGCGCGCTTCACAGCATCATCGAATGCCGGACCATTGGCCATCAATGTCGTGCTCGTAAGAATTCCATCGCGATGAGCGCGAATGATCCCTTCGTTCACACCAAGCGTCATTCCAAAGTCATCGGCGTTCAGTATCAAGTCTTTCATTTGGACTGGGGATATTTTGCAGCCGGGCACCGGCGATATCAAGCGCGCGCGGACAGATGCCTTCAGCCAGCTTCCGTACGGCGCCGGACAAATTCCGTGGGGATTCGGCGAAGTTGCGCTTGCGCAACTATAAAGAAAACGCGGCAACGCATTTTTGAAACCATTCCATCTCCGAACTGCGAGAAAAATATCAATATGGTGTAAAAGTTTTCAACAGTTCTGTTGAAAACCGTGTGGAAATGAACGCGCGCAAAAGGAAATCTTCCAGCAATGCAAAGGCTTAATCCTCATTGCACAAATTCAGGGCAGTTCGCATGCGTCGAAGGAAGGAAATGCGGGAAGAGCAGCCGGCGGAGAAATTTTTCGCGTGAATCAAATTTAATACCAGTGGGTAACTTCTTCAAGCTTGATGTCAATGGTATCTTGATCTTTATCGATGTCGTACCACTTTCCGTACGTGTGCAAACCCTTGGCAATCACCTGGATCAAAATCTTTCCGCGTGGAACCGCGGGAACTTTCACCGATCCGTCTTCGTTGGTCTTGAAACTCAGCTCGGCAAGTTTATCTTTGTGCATGAACCCGCCGGCTTGATTGAATCGGACGTACACACTCGCATTGCCGACGGGCTTGTCCTGACTGTTGGTGACGTGGATCCTCAGACGAGTGGTCGTACCGTCGGAAGTTTGCTCGTCTTTCTGGATGGATTTGTCTGCGGTACTCGGTTGACTCTGAGTCGCGGCCTTGGCGGGCTGCTGGGATTGCGCCCGGCAACTCTCGGCGCGGAGCAATCCCGTTGCCAATATTGCGGCCAGAACAATCGGGAAGAATAATCCGCGACGGCGGTTGCAGGGCCTCATAGATCCCACTTGTACTCCATTCCGCGATGCCCCTCAAGCAGATAACTCAGGTTCACGGCCGCGGAGGATTTCGTCGGCACCGCGAACCACGCACGCTGCGCGATTCCTGCCAACTCGCGGTAGCAGCCTTGCTGCATCTTTGACAACCCATCGGGGCGTTCGGTGTGGTGCCGGCCTCCGCCTGACGTATGATGAAAGCTCGAATTTGTGATCCACGGCTGACGGCCGAGATTCGCTCTGACAGTCTAAGAGCGTGTTTGTCATGGATTTGCGAGTCACCCGACTCGGCACAATAATGACACCGGGTGTATGTCTCCAGTTGGGCGCAGTGCGTGCCGGAAGATTCTTTGGAATCATGCAGGGAGGAAAGTGATGGGGTTTTCGACCGATGCAATCCACGTGGGCCAGGAACCGGACGCGCTGACCGGGTCAATCGTCGCGCCGATCTATCAGACCTCGACCTACGTCATCGAAGCGATGGGCAAGAGCAAGGGTTACGACTATGCCCGCACCAATCATCCGAACAGAAAAGCCCTCGAGCGCACCATTGCCAAATTAGAGGGTGGCCACGCCGCTTACGTCTTCACTTCCGGGATGGCCGCCATTGATTCGGTGTTTCGTCTCCTACGTCCCGGGGACCATACGATCCTGTCGCAGGCGGTCTATGGCGGCGTTTTCCGACTCACGACTCAGCTCCTGGTCCAGTTCGGCCTGGAATTCAGCTACGTGGATACCTCCAGCCTCGAAAAGGTGAAGCAGGCGATTAAGCCGAATACGAAAATGATTTACGTGGAGACTCCCACAAACCCCACAATGATCGTCACCGACCTGCCGGCCGTTGCCAAACTGGGACACGAACGAAATCTGACAGTTGTAGTGGACAACACTTTCCTAAGCCCTTACCTGCAGCAGCCTCTCGCGCTGGGCGCGGATATCGTGGTCCATTCCATGACCAAGTTCTTGAACGGCCACAGTGATTGCACGGGTGGCGCGGTAGTCGTCAGCACTCCGGAACAAGCCCAGAAGATATACTTCGTACAGCGCTCGGCGGGGGCAGGACTCGCTCCCATGGATTGCTTTCTGGTTTCGCGCGGCGTCAAGACCCTGGCCGTGCGCATGGACCGCCACAATTCAAACGGGATGGCGGTGGCCAAGCACTTGGAAGCTCATCCAAAGGTAAAACATGTCATCTATCCGGGCCTCGCTTCCCATCGCCAGCACGAAATCGCCAAGCGGCAGCAGCGTGGCTTTGGCGGCATGATTTCGTTTGACTTGGGACCACTGGATGCGGCCAAGAAGTTCCTGAATCACGTGCAGCTCTGCTCGCTCGCTGAAAGCTTGGGGGGCGTCGAGACGCTCATCTCGCTGCCCGCGCTGATGACCCATGCCTCCATCCCGCCAGACATTCAGATGCAAATTGGAATTACGCAGGGTTTGGTGCGTTTGTCCGTCGGAATTGAAGACGTGGAAGACATCATTGCCGATTTGGACCAGGCCCTCGCTCAGATCTAGCATTTGAAGCCGGAAGTGAATCCCGGGCCGCGTCCGAGATGACACACCCCCGTTCTCGGCCAGCGAGCTTGCTGCGTTCCGAACTATCCAACTTTTACCGACGCTGCAATCCAATCCAGATAACCGCGCGAACCCGCTGCGATCGGCAGAGCGATAATTTCCGGCACCTCGTAGCTGTGCAGCTTACGCACCGCATCGCGCACCGCCGAGAAGCGCTTCTTGCTCGTCTTGATCAGCAGCAAAAACTCCTTCGTTGACTCGACTTTGCCCTTCCAGCGGTAAGTAGAAGCCACCGGGACACCAATTTCGCTGACGCAAGCCGCCAGCCGCTGCCCCACCAGCGCGCGTGCGATCTTGCGCGCCTCTCTGCGCGACCCGCAAGTGACCAGTACCATGATTTTGTCCGTCATGTTTCGCTTTGAACCAACCTTTACTCTTGCGACTCGCGTCGTTCTTCAGTGATTTTAATTCGCTGGCCAAGATACAATAGTCGCCCGTGACGAAACAAACGATCCATTTCGGCACCTCCGGTTGGCGCGGCGTGATCGCCGACGATTTCACCTTTGCCGGAGTTCGCCGCGCATCCGCCGCCATCGCCGGGCACGTCTCAGCGCACAAGAAAAATCCTAAACTCGTCGTAGGCCACGATACGCGCTTCTTTTCCCCGGAATTCGCGCGCACTGCCGCGGGCGTGTTGAGGAAAAATGGCTGCGCGATCGTTTTCTGCCCGGAACCGACGCCGACTCCCGTGCTGGCCCACGCCATCATTCACAATAAGCTCGATGGCGGCGTCAACATCACAGCCAGTCACAATCCCGCCGAGTACAACGGCCTGAAGTTCTCTGGCCCCGATGGCGGCCCGGCCTTGCCGGACATTACCAAGGACATCGAGAAACGCGCCGCCGCGTTGCCAGACGATGAAGAAAGCCACTTCCAGGATATTGCTGACGACTTCGAGCGAATTGATCCGCGCCACCCTTACTTCACGCAGCTGAAAAAAATGATTCGCTTCGATGTGCTGGCCAAAGCCAAAGGCAATTTCGCCTACGACGCGGTGCACGGTTGCGGCGCGGGCTGGCTCGATCGCATCCTCACCGATCACGGCATAACGGTCGAATCCATACGCACCCGGCGCGACGTGCTCTTTGACGGCAGCGGCCCCGACCCTTCGGAACAAAACCTCGCGCCGCTGAAAAAGCTGGTGCTGGAAAAGAAAGCGCTCGCCGGCCTCGCCACCGACGGCGATGCCGACCGTTTCGGCATTCTCGATCGCGACGGCACGTTTGTTCAGCCGAATCACATTTTGGGATTGGTCTTCGATTATCTGCTCGAAACGCGCGGCGAAAAGCTGGGCGCCCAGCGGAGCGTCGCCACCACGCATCTGATTGACGCGGTCGCGCGCCTGCACGGCGTGAAGACTTACGAAACTCCCGTGGGCTTCAAGTATGTTGGCCCGCTGCTGCGCGAAGGCAAAATTGCGCTGGGTGGTGAAGAAAGCGCAGGCATGACCATCCATGGCCACCTCCCCGAAAAAGACGGCATCCTGGCCTGCCTGCTGGTGGCCGAAATGATCGCGGCGCGCCAGGCTTCGCTCGGCGAACAGCTGCGCGAGCTCTTCCGTCGCGTGGGCGCCGAATTCTGGCCGGTGCGCGAAAATCTGCATCTCCCGGCGGAAGCCCAGGCGAAGTTGCCAAAGCGTCTGCTCGAAAATTTCACGGAATTCGCGGGACACAAAGTCGCGAAGACTGATCGCACCGATGGATTGCAACTGATATTCGACGACGGCTCGTGGATTCTGATGCGCCCTTCGGGCACCGAGCCCGTCGTGCGCATCTACACCGAAGCCGCGAAGCTCGCCGCCGCGCAGAAATTGGCGCAGGAAGCGCGCGCATGGATTACCAAGTGAAGCGACGCGTCAAAAACCCGCCTCCGAAGAATCAGGATGCGAACTCTCCGCGCCAAACCTTCGGCGAGCAGCTCGGCGCGTTCTTGCACCGCAATTTGTATTGGTTCTTAATCGCTGGGTTCGTCCTGCTACTACTGCAGGATATTTTCGGCGCGCACGGAGTTCTCGCAATGCGCCGGTCGCAGGCTGAAGCGCGGAAAATTCAGCAGGAAATTAATAAGTTGGACTCCGAGAACAAGAGACTGCAGGACCACGTAAAGGATCTGAAAACTGATCCCTCCACGATGGAATGTATTGCCCGCGAAGATTTCGGCTTGGCGCGCCCGGGAGAATTGATTTTCAAGACCCACCCGAATCCCGGATCGCAGGGCTGCTCCGCGCAGAAACCTTAAGCCCCCGAAGCAGGCCGCAGCGTTCGTCGCAACCAGGCAATCACTTCCGCGCCATTTCCCTTCCATCGCGTGCGCGCCACGGACAATAGAACCATCGCCGCGGTAATGATCAGCAGACCAAAAGTCGCCATCGAAATGGATTGCGCGCCCTTCTGCAGAATCGAAAACCTGCCGTACACAAATTCAATGTGCACCCAATAAACCAGCAACGACGTCTGGCCCATCTGCACCAGCGGGCTGAACGGAATGCGCGAAACCACCCAGCGGCTCCACGCATAGCTCAGCGGAAATAGCACCAGCAGGATGCTCACGCGCGCCAGAAAAAAATTGGGGCTGGTGTGCCAGTAGTCGTAAACCGCAAAAAGCTGCACGGGCCGCGCGTCCAGCCACATCGAAAAATAGTACAGCGCGATTCCCAACGCGCCCAGTAGCGCGACCACTCTCGCCTGATTTTTCATCGCCCAATCGTCGAACAGGAAAAATCCCAGCGCCAGCCCGGCAAACGCAAACGCGGCCCACGGGAAAACCGGAAACAGCCACGCCTGCGGAGTCTTGAACGTGTGCACGCCATTGATGTAGGACTCGAGGAACCACGGCAGCCAGCGCGGCCGCCACGTGGTATAAAGCGGTGGCGTGGCCAGCGCGATCGCCGCCGTCGCTATCAGCGCGAGCAGCAGATTTGCCGCGCGCGTGCGTGCGAACCAGCACACCAGGCCCATCAAGATCATCGAAAAGCCGATTGTGTTCAGAATGTCCACGCGCAGCAGGTCGGTCCACGGCGCCCAGGGCAGACCGAGCAGATATTCCTGCAAACGGAAGCCGTAACCCAGCGCCAGAATTTCCGCGCCGCGCAGAATCGTCTTGCGGGCGATTTCATTCGCCGATACGCCCTTGCGCCGCATCTTGTCCGTCACTAGCGCGAACGAAACCCCCGCCAGGAACAGGAACAACGGAGCCGGCAGCGTGCCGCTCAGCTGCGACCATTTGAAGAACTTCGTCTCGCGCGCCGATGGGCTCAGCCACGAATCGTACGCGTGCACCTGAAACATCAGCAAGCAGGCGAATCCCCGCAGCCAATCAATGTAGGTGAATCGTTCGGCTTTCGTGGGCGCAGGCATGCGTGTGGCTTCGTTTTGAGTCGCACAAGAATCGCACAACCGACTCCGGCGCGGAAATCTAAACCAACTTTTTCTCTGAACCTTTAAGGACTTCAGTAAAATCTTCGTAGTGACGAAGAACGCTGCATCCTGGTCCATGAATTTGCCCACCGCTGCGGTCGCCTGGGCCGTAATCGTCGGGCTCGCCGCCTTTTACGGATTGCGCCTTGGGTATCGCGGCGGCTCGTTCGCGTTGGCGCTCGGCGTGGCCGCAGCGCTGTTCGCGTTCGAATTATTTCTGGCAGCGCCGCGCGTGCTGGAGCGAGCGCGGCATTTGTTCGGCGAACACGGCGCGGTGCTCGCGCCTCTGGTGCCGCTTTTCGCCGTGTTGATTTACACCATCGGCGTCACGGCCAATTGGAAAACGGCGTTGCTCGGTGCGGCCTACACCGTCTTGCCGGCGCTGCTGGCTGCGACGTGCATCGGGAAACCTGCCGGCCAGTGGCAAGACTACGCGGCCGTGCTGCTGATCTGGTTGCCGATTGAACTCCGCTGGAAGGGCCTCACGTTTCTGTACGTGCTGTTCCCCTATCCGCCGCAACTGATGCACACGCTGACGATTTTGCTGCGCTTGGCACCGGCGTCGCGGCGTTCGTGTTGCTGCGGCGTCTGGACGGAATCGGTTACGCGGTGGAATGGCGGCGCGGCTTCGCCTGGAACGTGATTCTTCACTTCGGAGCGTTCGCCATCATCGCCGTCTTCCTCGGGCTGCGCATCGGCTTTCTCACGCTACGCGCCATCCCTCGTGCGCCTGCGCAGCGCACCCATCGAAGTCATCGGGATATTATTCTTCACTGCGTGGCCCGAGGAATTCCTGTTTCGCGGCGTGATCCAGAATCTACTTTCGCGCACTTTCAAAAATCAGTGGGCAGGCTTGGCGGTAGCGTCTGTCGCGTTCGGCTTTGCGCACATATTTCACGCACCGTTCCCCAATTGGAAATATGTGTTCCTGGCATCGGTGGCGGGCTTGTTCTACGGCCGTACGTGGATTAAAACCGGATCGCTGCTTCCCGGCGCGATCGTACACGCGCTGGTAGATATTCTGTGGCACATCTTATTCCGCTAGAACCGCGCCGCAAGCACGCGAACCGAACGCGCGACGCACCGGTAGACGAGCAGACTACTTCACAACCCCATGCAGTGGGCTCGAAGCAGAAGCATAAAGTTTCTTGCTGATGCGCCCGGCCAAAAACGCCTTGCGTCCAGCGTCCACAGCCGATCCCATCGCTTCAGCCATCAGCACCGCGTCCTGAGCCTCGGCGATCGCGGTGTTCATCAACACGCCGTCCGCGCCCAACTCCATCGCCACGGCAGCATCCGAAGCGGTGCCCACTCCCGCATCCACGATCAGCGGCACTTCCGTAATTCGTTCGCGCAAAATCCGCAGATTCGTCACGTTCTGTATCCCCATGCCAGAACCAATCGGCGCGCCCAGCGGCATCACCGCAGCCGCGCCCGCATCGATCAATTTCCGCGCGACGATCAAATCGTCGTTCGTGTAAGGCAGCACGACGAACCCTTCCTTCGCCAAAATCTTCGTCGCCGCGATCAATTGTTCCGTGTCCGGGAAAAGCGTCTGCTGATCGCCGATTACTTCCAGCTTCACCCACTCCGAAAGACCGACTTCGCGCCCCAGCCGCGCCGTGCGCACCGCTTCGTCCGCCGTGTAGCAGCCCGCGGTATTCGGCAGAATGAAAAAATTCTCGCGATCAATATAATCAAGCAGGGATTCTTTGGACTTGTCCGTGAGATTTACGCGCCGCACCGCGACGGTGACCATTTCCGCGCCCGATGCCTGATGCGCGCGCCGCATTTCGTCGAAGCTCCGGTATTTCCCGGTTCCCACAATCAACCGCGAATTGAAAGCGCGCCCGGCAATTACCAGTTGGTCGGCCATCACGATTCTCCGAATATCATTCTACAGCTTGCGGACGGCCAACGCCGCGATCCCAGCCATCCTGCGCGGCATGCATGAAGCGTAAACGCGAATTCTCCGTCCGCGCTACGCCTGGTGCTGCGGCCGCGGCTCTTCCACATCCGCGTACAGCCGCGCGATCACATCCTGGTAACGCTCTTCGATCACGCGCCGCTTCATTTTCATCGTATAGGTCAGCTCGCCATTCGCGTAGGTAAAATCCTGCTCCAGCAGCGCGAATCGCTTGGGTTTCTCATATTGTGCCAGCGATCCCGTCAGACGCTCGACCTCGCGCGAGAGTAAATCTCGCACCCATGGATCCGCAAGTATCTGCGCGCGCGTCGCAAATTCGCGACCCTGCCGCTTCGCTTCAGCTTCGATCGTGGCAAAATTCAAAACGATCAATACGGAGACGAATTTGCGCTTGTCGCCCACCACAATCGCATTCGCAATGTACGGGCAAGTCTTCAACATGTTCTCGATCGGCGCGGGCGCCACGAATTTTCCCGCCGCGGTCTTCAGCAATTCTTTCTTGCGATCGGTGATGATCAGGTATCCGTCCGCGTCCAGCCGTCCAATATCGCCCGTGCGAAACCAGCCGTCGTCCGTCAACACTTCCCGCGTCTCGTCGGGCTTGTGATAGTAGCCCTGCATCACGTTCGGTCCCTTCACCAGAATCTCGCCGTCCTCCGCGATACGCACTTCCACATGGGGAATAGGACGCCCGACGGTCCCCACCTTGTTCGCGGTCGGCAGATTCGCCGTAACCACCGGCGCAGTTTCCGTCAGGCCATAGCCCTGATAAACCCTCACATCCAGCGACCAGAAAAATTCCGCAAGCTCCGGCGCCAGCGGTGCTCCACCGGAGCAAAACGTCCGAATCCTGCCGCCCAGCCCCGCGCGAATCTTTGAAAAAACCAGCCGGTCCGCGATTTTCCACCGGAATTGCAGACCGCCGCTCGCCTTTTTTCCGTAAGCGCGCCACGGAACGGATTCCTGTGCCACGCCCAGCGCCCAATCGAAAATCTTGCGCTTCAAGCCGGTCTCGCGATGCCCCTTCTCCAGAATGTTCGCGTACAATTTCTCGAAAAATCGCGGCACGGCGGCCGTCATCGTGGGATGGACTTGCACCAGCGCTTCCGCCACGGCTTCGATCTGCTCAAGGTAGGCGATGGAAACGCCGCGCGACAAATATCCGTAGCCCACGGTGCGCTCGTACACATGCGCGAGCGGCAGAAATTCCAGCGCCACGTCCTCCGGATAAAACACATATTCCTTCAGCGAGTCGATCGAATTCGAACTGAGGTTCGAATGGTTCAGCATCACGCCTTTAGGTTCGCCTGTAGTGCCCGAGGTGTAGATGATCGTCGCCAGTTGATCTCCGGTGACTTGCGCAGCCCGGCGCCGGTACTCGGCAATATCCGCGTCACCGGCTGTGGCAATCAACGTCTCATAGCGCAAAATCTCGCCGTGCAGATCGCCGGGCGGCGACACCGAAATCACGTGTTCGAGGCCCGGCATGCGCTCACGCGCTTCCGCGATCTTCCGCGCTTGCGCTTCGCCCTTGGTAATCACGATCCGCGCGCCGGAATCGTTCAGGATATAAGTCAGTCGGTCCACGGACTCGTTGAAATACACCGGCACGCTCGCCGCGCCCAATCCGGTGATCGCAAAATCCGCGACGTGCCACTCCGCGCAATTCGGCGCGAATATGCCGACACGATCGCCTGCCTTGATCCCAAGTTCGCCCAGCGCTTTCGACAAACCCGCCACGCGCCGCAGCATTTCGCCGGCGGTGTTGGATTCCCAGCCGTTCGCGGTCTTGGAAATTTGCGCTTTCGGATTGGCGTAGCGATCTACCGCGTCCAGGAAAAGTTTGTTCAGCGAGGGATAGTCCATGTGCGCTCCAGCAACTTTAGCGTATAGGCTCAAGACGCGCAACGCGATTGGCCCGACCGCGTCCCGGCCAGTCATTCAAACCTGCGCGCTACAATTCCAACTCCGGTGTGCGCTAAGATGCCTACGGAGGATGTCCATGTCGAAGCTAGCCACCGAAGAAGCCTCCGGATACCAACCAGTGCGCGCGCCGCGCGGCTCCGCTCTTTCCTGCAAAGGCTGGCAGCAGGAAGCCGCGCTGCGCATGTTGATGAACAACCTTGACCCGGACGTTGCGGAGAAGCCGGAAGATTTGATCGTCTATGGCGGGCGCGGCAAGGCCGCGCGCAACTGGAATTGCTACCACGCCATCGTCGCGTCGTTGCGCTCGCTGGAAAATGACGAAACCCTCCTCGTGCAGTCCGGCAAGCCGGTGGGAATTTTTCGCACGCACAGCTACGCACCGCGCGTGCTCATCGCCAATTCCAATCTCGTCGGCCATTGGAGCGATTGGAAACATTTCGACGAACTCGATCGCGCCGGCCTGATGATGTACGGCCAGATGACCGCTGGCAGCTGGATTTATATCGGCTCGCAGGGAATTTTGCAGGGGACGTACGAAACATTCGCCGCAGCCGCGCGGCAACATTTCGGCGGCGACCTCGCCGGAAAATTGGTAGTGACCGGCGGCATGGGCGGCATGGGTGGCGCGCAGCCGCTGGCCGCAACTCTGAATGGCGCGGCGTTTCTGGGAATTGACGTGGACCCCGAACGCATCAAGCGCCGCGTGAAAACCGGTTACTGCGATGTGATGGTCAACGATCTGGACGAAGCGCTGCGCATCCTGAAAAATGCCGTGCGCAAACGCGAAGCCACGTCCGTGGGCCTCACCGGAAATTGCGCGGACGTAATTCCAGAACTCGCGCGCCGCGGCGTGGTGCCCGACCTGCTCACCGATCAAACCAGCGCGCACGATCCCATCGGCGGCTACATTCCGCAAGGTCTCGACGTCGCGCAAGCCGCCGAGCTGCGCAAAGCCGATCCCGCGGCCTACGAAAAGCGCTCGCTCGATTCCATCGCGCGCCACGTGGAAGGCATGCTCGCGTTGCAGAAGATGGGCTCGGTCACTTTTGACTACGGCAACAACATCCGCACCTTCGCATTCCAGCAAGGCGTGAAGAACGCCTACGATTTTCCCGGCTTTGTGCCCGCTTACATTCGCCCGCTGTTCTGCGAAGGCCGCGGCCCATTCCGCTGGGCGGCGCTTTCCGGCGAGCCTTCCGACATTCATCGCACCGACCAGCTGGTGCTGGAAATGTTTCCGCACGACGAGATTCTTTCGCGCTGGATCAAGCTCGCGCAAAAACGCGTGCGTTTCCAGGGCCTGCCCGCGCGCATCTGCTGGCTCGGTTACGGCGAACGCGATCGCTTCGGCGTGGCGCTGAACGATCTGGTCGCGCGCGGCGAATTGAAAGGCGCCCATCGTGATTGGCCGCGATCACTCTGGATTGCGGTTCGGTCGCTTCTCCCTACCGCGAAACCGAAAAAATGCTGGATGGTTCCGATGCCGTCGCCGACTGGGCGCTGCTCAATGCCCTGCTGAATACTGCCAGCGGCGCCAGCTGGGTTTCGATTCACAACGGCGGCGGCGTGGGCATCGGCTATTCGTTGCACGCCGGACAAGTCACCGTCGCCGATGGCTCCAAAGAAATGGGCGAACGCATTCAGCGCGTCCTGACCAACGATCCCGGCATCGGCGTCGCGCGCCACGTGGACGCCGGCTATCCCGAAGCCGTCAGCTTCGCGAAAAAGTCCGGCGTAAAAATTCCGATGCAATAGGAGATTTCATGATCGTAATCGTAGGAGCCACAGGACACACGGGAAGGCCGGCAGCGGAAGCGTTGCTTGCAAAAGGTGAAAAAATTCGCGTAGTCGGCCGCGATGCGAAAAAGCTCGAGCCGCTGGTGCAAAAGGGGGCGGAAGCTTTCGTCGGCAACGTCGAAGATGCCGCATCCATGACCAAAGCTTTCGAGGGCGCTACAACCGTGTACCTGGTGCTGCCCGAAGACATCTCGCAACCGGATTTGCGCGCGCATCAGGAACGCGTTTCCGATTCCTTCGCCGCCGCTGTCGCGAATGCGCGCGTGCCATACGTCGTCAATCTCAGCAGCATCGGCGCGCAACACACGGAAAAGACCGGCCCGATCGTCGGTTTGCACAACCAGGAACAAAAGCTAAATCAAATCGCCGGCCTTAATGTGCTGCACCTGCGCCCGGCCTACTTTATGGAAAATCTATTGATGAGCATCCCGCCGATGCGCACGATGGGAATTCTTCCCGGCGGTTTGACGGGCGATATGCCGATGCCATGGATTGCTACGAAGGATATCGGCGCGTACGCCGCCACGCGCCTAGCCGCGCGCGATTTTTCCGGCAGCTCCACGCAGGAACTGCACGGCCAGCGCGACATCTCGATGAAAGAGGCCGCGCCCATCGTCGGCGCGTCGATCGGCAAGCCCAAACTCGGATACATGCAGGTGCCGTTCATGATGCTCGAGCCCGCTCTCGTTCAGATTGGTATGCCGAAGAAAACCGCGGCGCTCCTGATCGAAATGTGGAAAAGCGCGAATGCGGGCCTGATTGTGCCGGAAGAGCAGCGTTCGGCGAAGAACACAACGCCGACAACTCTCGAATCCTTCGTCGCCGAAGTTTTTGCGCCGGCATACTCGAGCATGGCGGCAAAAGCGTAGCGCGATTTTCTTGCTGACGCTCGTGCTGCGTGTCGCGGGATTGCTGTGCCCTGTTGACCGTTCCACATCGCCAGTGGTCTTTTACTCCCCCGCGGCGTTAGTATCGCTGCACCCGTGCCCGACTTGCTCATCACCGGCTGCTCGCAGCTGTTGACCCTGCGCGGACCAGTTCCCCGCCGCGGCAAAGCTCTCAGCGATCTCGGCATCATTCTCGACGGCGCAATCCTGATCCACGAAGACCGCATCGCAGCCATCGGTCCACGCCGCCGCATCGAAAAATTGCGTCAGGCGCGCCGCGCCGAAAAGATCGATCTCGCAGGCCGCGTGGTTCTGCCGGGCTTCGTAGACTCACACACGCATCTAATTTTCCCCCGCAGCCGCGCCAAAGAATACGAAGAGCGCATCGCCGGCGCCAGCTACGAAGAAATCGCAAAGAAAGGTGGTGGGATCCGTTCCACGGTAGATAACCTGCGCCGCACGACGCCGAGCGCGCTGAAGGAACGCGCCATCGCCAACCTGAATTTATTCGCCAGCCACGGCACCACCACGATCGAATCGAAAAGCGGCTACGGCCTCGACTGGAAAAGTGAATTCAAAATCCTTTCGCTCCTCTGCGAACTGCATCAGGAACATCCGCTGGATATTCATGCCACGTTTCTCGGCGCTCATGTGGTCCCCGCGGAATATCGCCGCCGCCCCGAAGCGTATGTGAACCTGCTGGTGGATCGTTGGATTCCCACCGTGGCCATGGCAGGACTCGCCGAATTCTGCGACGTCTTCTGCGATCGCGGCGCGTTCACCGTCGCGCAGTCCCGCAAAATTCTCGCGGCTGGCCGCGCTGGTGGCCTGGTGCCGCGCATTCACGCCGAGCAACTCGCGAACACCGGAGCAGCCCGGCTCGCGATCGAGATGCAAGCGGCCAGCGCCGACCATCTGGAAAAAATCAATGCCGCCGACATTCATGCGCTCGCGCTCTCCAACGTCGTCTGCACGCTGCTGCCCGGCTGCTGCTTCCACCTCGGCCTCAATCACTACGCTCCAGCTCGGCGAGCTGATCGAATCCGGTGCCATCCTGGGCATCGCCACCGATTTCAATCCCGGCACCAGTCCCACACTGAGCATGTCCATGATTCTGTCGCTCGCGTGCACGCAGATGCGCATGACTCCCGCGGAAGCCATCAGCGCCGCAACCATCAATCCCGCCTATTCGCTGCGCGTTCACGATCGCGCCGGCTCCCTCGAAGTTGGCAAGTATGCGGACATCGCCGCCTTTGACGTGGCCGACTACCGCGAAATCCCGTATTATTTTGGTGTGAACCTTTGCGCCTTCACCATGAAACGCGGCGTCGTGATCCACGCGAAGAATCTCTAACCACATGAAACGACTTGTCGAATCTGTCCCGAATTTTTCCGAAGGGCGCGATACCGCAAAAATCGACGCCATCATCGCCGCGATGCGCGAAGTTCCCGGCGTGTATCTGCTCGATCGTGAAAGCGACGCCGACCACAACCGCAGCGTCGTAACCATCGCGGGCGAGCCTGACGCCGTGGCTGAAGCCGCCCTGCGCGGCGTCGGAAAAGCAGCCGAACTGATTGACCTCACCAGGCATTCCGGCGCGCATCCGCGTATGGGCTCGACCGACGTCGTGCCATTTATCCCGGTCGAAGGCGTCAGCATCGAAGACTGCGTCGCGCTTGCGAAAAAAGTCGGCCGCGAAATATGGGAGCGCTATCACATTCCGGTTTATTTCTACGAAGCCGCCGCGCAACGCCCCGAGCGCAGCAACCTGGAAAATATTCGCAAAGGCCAGTTCGAAGGCTTGCTCGCCGAAGTCCCCAAGAATCCCGATCGCGCGCCAGACATCGGCGAACCCCGCCTGCACCCCACCGCCGGGGCGACCGTCGTCGGCGCGCGCAAATTCCTGGTGGCATACAACATCAACCTGAACACGCCGGACCTGGAAATCGCAAAGAAGATCAGCAAGAACATCCGCTTCTCGAATGGCGGCTTGCGTTACGTGAAGGCCATGGGCGTAGATCTTCGCGCGCGCCAGCTTGCGCAGGTTTCCATCAACATGACCGATTTCGAGCAAACGCCTCTGCATCGCGTTTTCGAAATGGTGAAGCGCGAAGCGGAACGTTACGGCGTTTCCATCGTCGGCAGCGAAATCGTCGGCCTGATTCCCAAGCGCGCTATCGAACTGACGGCCGATTTTTATCTGCAGCTGGAAAACTTTTCGCCCGCGCAGGTGTTTGAAAATCGTATCGAGGCTTCGCTCAGCGGCAACATCACACCCGAAGGCCCCGGCAAGCTGGCAGCACTCGCTCAACCGTTTCTCGATGCCGTCGCAGAACCTACAGCGACCCCCGGGGGCGGCTCCGTCGCCGCGCTCGCGGGCGCGCTGGGCGCCAGTCTCGGCCAGATGGTTGCCAGCCTTTCGCGCAAAAAGAAATCGCAGGCCGCGTACGTGGATCAACTGAGCGAAGCGCTGACCAATTTTCAGACCGCTTCGCGCGCGCTGTCGGAAGCGATTGACCGCGATGCTGCTTCCTTCAGCCACGTGATGGCTGCTTACAAGTTGCCGAAGGATACGTCTGAACTAGAGGCTCAACGCGACGCCGCGATCCAGCAAGCGTTGCACGGCGCCGCCAGCGTTCCGCTCGAAGTCGCGCGCCAGGCCGCGGAAGTATTTGATCGGCTCGGGCAACTGGAAGCCATCTCCAGCCCGTCTATGTATTCAGATATCCGCGTTGGGCGATTGATGGCAGCGGCGGCAGTTCGCGGCGCTCTTGAAAATGTGGCCATCAATCTGGAATCCATCACCGATAGCCAATTTGCCAGCCGGCTGCGCGCCGAGGCTGCGACTCTTTCGACGCGCGTCACTGAAAGTCCGGTGAATGTCGGCCGCTAATCGCGTTATTCTAAGGACAGTCTAGAAGGATCGAACTGAGGATTACCCAATGACAAAATCAATTATACGCATCGCAATTTCCGGCCTGCTGGCCTTTGCCCTGGTGTTCGGCACCGTGACCATCGTTCCCACGCGCACCTCGGCCAGTTCGCTTAGCACTTCCATCATCGGCATGTTTCCAAAATCCGTCGGCGAATTTTCCTACGCCGACCTGAAGGCAGCGCGCAAATTTCCCTGGTTCTCGCAACTCTACGGCCAGGTGCTTCCGCCAAAATTCCGCCAGTTCGAACAGTTTCTGGGCTCTTCCGGCGTGGACCCGAATTCCCAGGTCGAAGAAATCGCCTGGGCCAATATTAGCAGCGGAAATACAGACGACGTCGTGGGCATCGCGCTCGGTCAGTTCGACCCCTCCACCGTAGAGACCAAACTGAAGGCGCAGAAGGTTCCGTCCTTCACGGTCCAGGGCTATCATCTTTACGCGTTCGGCAGCGGCGCCAACGCCGGCGATATTCTGTTCGTCTTCTTCGATTCCAGCACCGCCGCTTTTGGCAATCGCTCCGTTCTCGAGCATCTCATCAACGTTCGCATGGGCGGCGAAGAAACTCTCCTGACCGGCAAGCTCTTCCCGCTGATCACGGAAGCCAACGGCAACGGCATCATCTGGGCCGTCCTGGATAAGGACCACACTCACCTGGCCATGCAACAACTGGTTCCCCAGGCGGGGCAGTTCCCGCAAGCCGCCGCCATCATCACGCGCCTTCACGCGATGATTATCAACATCAGTGCGGATAGCGGAGTGGATGCTCGCTTCCAAGCCGTCTGTGATTCCGTGGACGATGCCAATTTATTGGGTGCCGCGATGCAGGCTGGCATCATGTACCGCAGATATCAGGAAGCGCAGGGCAATCCCTCGCTCGCGAAAACTTTGGATCAGGTGAAAGTCACGCCCACCGGCGATCGCCTGAAAATCGAATTGCCCGTGAGTCAGGAAGAATTGTTATCGCTGATCCAGACCAAGGCCTTTGCCTCGCCGATGTGATCGAAGTCTCGTGCTTCAGCAGCGGCGAGGCTCAAAACTCGCCGCTGCACCCACTTCTGGATGCAAGACTCCTGAGTTCTTCCCTCACGCACACTTGACACTAGGAAGACTGCGCGCACCAGTTCACCATAAGGTGGAAGGATTGTCTGAATTCGCAGAAAGAAACAGCAGGAAAAATTAAGCGTTGGCCTTGCGTCCACCGTCACAGTACTTGATCAACGTCATCCGCGAGATGCCGCCGCTAGTTTGATACTGCACGCGGTCCACTTTCGTCATCTGCAGCGCTCTGCTCAATCCACCACCAGGGTCCGCCGCCCCATCGCCGATGAACGTGTCCAGCCCGGCCGTTGGCAGCGCCTCTCCGGTGTGCTCGATAGCCACTTCCACACGATCGGTAAAATCTGAAACAATCACCTTCACGGTGGGCTCGCCGTTCGCGTGGCCCTCCATCAGCGGAAATGTCTCGCGGCACGCTTCCTCTGCGGCTGCGGCAAGTCCCTGCTGCCCCGCTTCAGACAAGCCACAGCGCTGTGAAGCGTGATGCACCACTGCAGTGATCGCCCCGAACAGCCGGGTATCTTCGTGCAGGACTAGTTCCGTACGCGCCGGATCAGTGCTCATCCCTGTTTACTCATGGTTTAGCGTTCTTCGGTGTCCGCAACTCGGACGTCGCAGGCCTCGCGGCAGTCTGGACAATAGTACATTCCATCCACCGCCAGGCGGATATTGTACTGTGACTGGCAGAAACAGCAGAATTTCTCGCAAGTGCACTTCGATTCGGGTTTGTCACATTGCGAACACAGTGTGATCACCGTCGCCGCCTCTAAGTCGGACACTTCTCTATTTCGCTCAACTCATAGTAGGACATGCGCGACGCGGCCACAAGCGCCTTGCACCTCTCCATTCCCTGCGCCGCAAGCGTCCGTTGTATGTCGCGCGGCCCGTCGAAAATGACCGAGGGCCGCGTTCCTTGACACTCCAAAACTCGCATGCTACGTTCAGTGCTTCGCCGCGTTAATGAGAAACCCTCTGTGAATACATCGGCAACCGTGGAATTGCGCAAGACTGCTCTGAATTCCGTCCATCGCCGTCTCGGCGCGAAGATGGTCAATTTCGGCGGCTGGGATATGCCGTTGGAATATTCCGGAATCCTCGCTGAGCACCAGGCAGTGCGCACGCGCGCCGGACTGTTCGACGTGAGCCACATGGGCGAACTGGAAATCCGCGGTTCCGGCGCATTGCAGTTGGTCCAGTGGGTAAGCTGCAACAACGCCGCAAAGCTGAATGTCGGCCAGGCCCATTATTCCGGCCTGATGACCTCCCGCGGCACTTTTGTGGATGACCTCCTGGTTCACAAAATCTCAGACACGCACTATCTTCTCTGCGTCAACGCCGGAAATCAGGGCGACGATTTTCAGCACATCGTCGCCAACAATCGATTCGACGCGACGGTTGAAAACGCCGGCCCGCGCTATTCGCAGCTCGCGATTCAGGGGCCGCGCGCCACCGAAATCCTGCAGCAGCTCACGCCATCACCGCTCAACCATATCCGTTACTATCATTTTGCGTTCGGCAAGGTCAGCGGCGTTGATTGCCTCATCGCGCGCACCGGCTACACCGGCGAAGATGGATTTGAAATCTATTTCGCTCCGGAACAGGCTGAAAAACTCTGGGCCGACCTGATGCAAGCTGGAGAATCCGCCGGCATGATTCCCTGCGGCCTCGGCGCGCGCAATACTTTGCGCCTCGAAGCAGGTATGTGCCTTTACGGCCATGAAATTGACGACACCACCACGCCTTGGGAAGCGGGACTTGCCTGGATCTGCAAAATGGAAAAGGCTCCATTTCTCGGGAGCGACGTCCTCGCGCAGCAAAAACAAGCGGGACTGCCGCGAAAATTGATCGGCTTTGAGATGCTCGATAAACGCATCGGGCGCGACGGTTACCCGGTGTTCATCAGCGGCCACGAAGCTGGACGCGTCACCAGCGGTTGCCCCGCGCCGTACCTGAAGAAAAATATTGGCATGGCTTACGTTCCGCCGAACAAGAACGTTGTCGGCGCGGAAATCGAAATCGGCATTCGCGGACAAGCGGCGCCGGCGCGCATCGTCGCCTTGCCGTTTTACAAGCGTCCTCAATAGCTCACGCGCATCGAATCAAGGGGAAAACATGTACCCATCCGACTATCGCTACACAAAACAGCACGAATGGATCAAGCTTCAAGGTGACATCGGCACCATCGGCATCACCGATTACGCGCAGCAGGAATTGGGCGACGTGGTCTTCGTGGACATGCCCAAGGTCGGCGCGAAGATCGCCTCCGGCGCTTCCTTCGGCAGCGTGGAATCGGTAAAGGCCGTCAGCGAAATTTACAGTCCCGTTTCCGGCGAAGTCACGGAAACGAATCCTCTGCTTGTGGACGCGCCGGAAAAAATCAACGCCGATCCGCACAACACCGCGTGGCTCATCAAACTCAAGCTCGCAGATCCAAAAGAAGTCGCCAGCCTGATGGACGCAGCCGCTTATGAGGCCTACATCGCCGAGCAAGCCAAGGAACACTCCGCCTGATGCGCTATCTTCCTAAAAGCCCCTCCGAGCGCCAGGAAATGCTGGCTGCCATCGGCACGCGCTCCATCGAAGAGCTTTTTACATCCATTCCGGAAAAATTCCGGCTACGCGCTCCGCTGGATCTTCCCGGCCCGCTCTCCGAATCCGAGATCATTCAATATTTCCAGGCGCGCGCCGCGGAAAATGCTCGCGGCTACATTTCTTTTCTCGGCGCGGGCGTATACCAGCACCTGCGCTCCGTCGCCGCCGATGCGCTGCTCCAGCGCGGTGAATTCCTCACCTCCTACACGCCGTACCAAGCCGAATTCGCGCAGGGCACGCTCACCGCCATTTTCGAGTTTCAAACTTTGATGTGCCAGATCACCGGCCAGGAAGTTGCCAACGCCTCCATGTACGACGGTTCAACGGCGCTCACCGAAGCCGTCCTGATGGCCGAGCGCGTCACCAGCCGCCGCCACATTCTTGTCGCGCGCTCCGTGCATCCCGAATATCGCCAGGTTCTGAATACCTACGCAAAAAATCTCGGCCTCCAAATTGAAGAAATTGGCTACACCGCTTCCGGGCAGCTCGATCGCGCCGCGCTCAAACCCGAAACGCTCGCCCGCACCGCGGCCCTGGTTGTGCAGTCTCCGAACTTCTTCGGTGTGCTGGAAGAAATTCCCGCGCTGGCCGAAACCGCGCACGGCTCGGGCGCTCTGCTCGTCACGGCCATCACCGAAGCCGTTTCGCTCGGCATCGTCCGCCCGCCCGCGGAGGCCGACATTGTCGCCATGGAAGGCCAAGCCTTCGGCATTCCTCCCAGTTACGGCGGCCCCTACGTCGGCGTGATCGCCACACGCGAAAAATTCGTGCGCCAGATGCCCGGCCGCCTCGCCGGACAAACCACGGACGCCGCAGGCAATCGCGGCTTCGTGCTCACGCTCGCCACGCGCGAACAGCACATTCGCCGCGAGAAGGCCACCTCCAACATCTGCACCAACGAAGCGCTCTACGCTCTCGCCGCCACCATTCATCTCTGCCTGATCGGCAAAGAAGGCTTGCGCGAGCAGGCGCTCCAGAATCTCGCCAAGGCACGCTTCGCCCAGGCGGAACTGGAAAAGATTCCCGGCGTGCGCCGCGTCTTCAGCGGCCCCACGTTCAACGAGTTCTCGCTGGAGTTTCCGCGCTCGGTGAAAATGATCAACGCCGATCTGCTGAAAGAAAAAATCATCGGCCCGTTCGCGCTCGGCACGCAATATCCGGATCTCACCAAGCGCGGCGTCATCTGCGTCACCGAAACCACGCCGCGCGCCGAAATCGAACGCTTCGCCGCCGCCGTGCGTCGCATTCTCGAAAGACCAGTTTAAGGAGCTGTAAGATTTGAATCCCAAGATCACCGAACTCGAAGCGCCAGCCAAAAATGTCGGCAAAGCGCGCGCGCACATCAGTCAGAACGAAGGCCTGATCTTCGAACAATCAGCCCCCGGCAAGCGCGGCATGGAACTTCCGCCGCTTGACGTCCCTGCCGTCGATCCCGCGAAAGCCCTCGGCCCCGAATTCACCCGCGATGCGATCGAAGGCTTCCCGGAAGTCAGCGAAATCGAAGTGATCCGCCACTTCACGCGCCTCTCCACCTGGAATTACGCGATTGACCTCGGCATGTATCCGCTCGGCTCCTGCACCATGAAATACAATCCGCGCGTCAACGAATTTGTCGCCCGCCTCGACGGCCTGGCCTCCGAACATCCCGAGCAGCCCGCGGAAGTTTCTCAAGGCTGCCTGCGCATCCTGCACGACCTGCAGAAGTGCCTGCTCTCCATCACCGGAATGGACGCGGCCACGCTGCAGCCCGCCGCCGGCGCGCAAGGCGAACTCACCGGCCTGCTGATGATTCGCGCGTACCTGGAAAGTCAGGGCAATCCGCGCCACAAAGTTCTGATCCCGGATTCTGCGCACGGCACCAACCCCGCGTCAGTCGTCATCGCCGGATACGAAGTGCAGAACATCAAATCCAATAGCCGCGGCCAGCTTGATACCGATCACCTGCGTGAATTTGTCACCGACGACGTCGCCGCGCTGATGCTCACCAATCCCAGCACCCTCGGCGTTTTCGAGGAACGCATCGCCGAAATTGCCGCCATTCTTCACGAACGCGGCGCCCTGCTCTACATGGACGGCGCCAATATGAACGCGCTCGCCGGCGTCACGCGCCCCGGCGATTTCGGCGTGGACGTGATGCACCTGAACCTGCACAAAACTTTTTCCACGCCGCACGGCGGCGGCGGCCCCGGCGCCGGCCCCGTGCTGGCCAAGAAAATCCTCGAGCCGTTCCTGCCGGTTCCAGTGGTCGTCCAGAAAGCGGACGGCACCTATGCGCTCGACCACAATCGCCCGAAATCCGTAGGACGCGTGCGCGCCTTCGCCGGAAATTTCGGCGTGCTGCTGCGCGCCTTGGCCTACACACTCGCTTACGGTCCCGGAATCCGCCAGGCCACCGAAGACGCCGTGCTCAACGCCAATTACATTCGCAAGAACCTCGAGCCTTATTTCGATCTCCCCTACAATCTTCCGTCCATGCATGAAGTCGTCTTCAGCGACGCGCGCCAAAAAGTGAAAGGCGTGAACACCATGGACATCGCCAAGCGCCTGATTGATTACGGGTTCCACCCGTACACCACCGCGTTCCCACTCATTGTTCCCGGCGCCATGATGATCGAGCCCACCGAATCCGAATCGAAGCAGGAATGTGATTTGTTCATTGACGCGATGCGCTCCATCGCCGCCGAAGCCGATGCGACCCCCGACCTCGTGAAGACTGCCCCGCACTCCACGCGAGTCGGCCGCCTCGACGAAGTCGCCGCCGCCCGCAAACCGATCCTCCGTTGGAAACCCGCGTAGCGCCGGTGCAGTTGACTTGCTGTCGTAGCGGCGTACTTTAGTGCGCCATCGGTCGTTCGGCGACTCGCCGATCTTTGTAGGTCGTGGCTTCAGCCACGACACTCACGTCGCAACGCAGGGCGGCTTTAGCCGCTGAAGTACCAGGCTCGCAGTCTTCACCCGCGGGCACTGCGTCGGCGACCTGGCTCGAGGGACGTCTCGCCTGTTCTAGGGTTTTGCTGGCATAATGTATGTCTCACTCAAGAAATTGAGGGTTTTCCAAAGCACTATCGAATCGCAGCTGAAAGAGGGCCATCGTGACACCTGAACAAGGCGCGTTTCTCGCAGAAATTCTTCTGCCGCAAGTCCAGAAGGAATACCTCACCACTCGCCGCGTTCTCAAAGCGATTCCCGTCGCCAAGCAAGGTTACCGGCCGCACCCGGACTCGCGCAGCGCGCTCGAACTCGCCTGGCACCTCGCTTCTTCCGACGTATGGTTTCTCGACGGACTCCTTGCTGGCAAATTCGAGATGGACGACGATTCCATGCCCGCGGACCTCGCCACCACCGAGGACATTCTGGCCCTCTACGAAGACAGTTTCGAATCGAAATTTCAGGAAGTGAGCAAACTTTCCGGTGAGTTCTGGGCAACCCCCCGGCCCTTCTTCGGTATTTACAATTACCCCACCGTGCTCTACCTCCAGTTTATGCTCCATCATATGATCCACCATCGCGGCCAGCTCAGTGCCTACCTCCGTCCCATGGGCGCCAAAGTCCCCAATATTTACGGCGGCAGCTTCGATGAGCCCTGGACCGAGCCGGAAAAGTAGACCGCCTCTCGCCGCTCTTCACTGCTCCGGCGAATAGCCTCATTCGAACAAGACTCCCGCGCTTATTTCTCCCCAAAAAAACAAATCGCGGCGAGCGTCGTAAAATCTCACGACACTCGCCGCGAAGAACTGGACCTTAGTCGTTCTACTTCTTGTCGATCTTGGCCTTTTCGATCGGTAGCCCGCGCGTCGCCGCCGGCGTCACTCTCTGCGTCGAGGTGAGTTCCGCCGCCGCAATCGCCGCCGGAAACAAAGCGGTGCGGCCATCCGAACTCGCCGCGGCGGCTTCGGTCAGGCGATCCGGCGCAGGAGAAGCCATCGGCACCAGCGCGCCTTCGGCCTCCTTCAGGAACGTCAATCCCAGCTCCCCGCCGTGCCAGTCAATCGAAATCACATCGCCCAGCGACACCTGTTCCGTCGCCAGCAAGCTCGCCAGCGGATACACCACGTGCCGCTCAATCGCGCGCTTCAAATGCCGCGCGCCGTATTTCATGTCTGTCCCTTCCTTCAACAAGAATTCCCGCGCCGGCTGCGTCACGCGGAACAGGAATCGTCCCTTGGCCGTCTCCAGCACGCGCTGCTGCACCATCCCCAATTCAATTTCCAAAATCTGCTCCAGCTGCGCCGCCCGCAACGGATGGAACACCACCGTCTTGTCAATCCGGTTCATGAATTCCGGCGCGAATTTCCTCTTGGCTGCTTCCGACGCCGTCTTCTCCACCTTCTCGTCCAGGCCCGCCTTGGTCTCGGCGCGCTGCAGCGGCGCAAATCCCAGCCCGCCCGTCATCAGCTCGGTAATCTCCACGCCGCCCAGATTCGACGTCATGAAAATCATCGTCTGCGACAAATCCACTCGCCGGTTGTCTCCCAGCGTCAATGTCGCCTTGTCCAGAATTCCCAGCAGCAGTTGCCACAGCGCATCCGAAGCCTTCTCGATCTCGTCAAACAGCAAAAATGAAATCTTCAGCTTCTCGGTGTGATACTGCGCCAGCGCTTCCTGCGTAATCAGCGGATGCGTCTCGCGGTGCCCCAAATATCCCGGAGGCGACCCAATCAATTTCGCAATTTCGTGCGAGTGCTGAAATTCCGCGCAGTCCACCTTGATCACCGCGCGCGGATCTCCAAACAGCACCTCGGCCGTAGCCTCCACGACGCGCGTCTTCCCCGCGCCCGTCGGCCCCAAGAACAGCAAGTTCCCCACCGGCCGCCCCGGCGAATTCAACCCGGCGCGAAACACCTGGTACAAATCCACCACCGCCTGCACCGCTTCGTCCTGCCCCACAATCTTCCGCCGCAGCCCCGCCTCAAAATCCCGAGATTCCACGCTGCGTTGGGTCGGGTCTAGTTGTAGTGCCTGCGCGCCCACGTTTTGCTCCCTACCGGAACTTTCTGCCGCTTTCCGGATTGCGCGGTTCCGTTCGCTCGAATTGATCCAACTTCACGTCGAGCGTTGACCGCAACAACCGTAATTGCGTGACCAGTTCACGGCTTGAATTGGCTCGATCTGCCAAAAGCAACATCGGCGGCGACAGATCGGCCAGGTCCAGGTTAAGGTTTCGCAACGAATGCATCAGGTTCTGTACATACGGCGAGCGAATATCGAATAACTCGATCCGTCCATTCACCTGTTCCCGCAGGTGCGACCAATCCAGATCGAGAAACGGGTGATTCCGCGATACCCTGCGAACCACGTCGTCCGTTATCCGCGGCCGTTCCCCCAACCGCGCTAAATGCAACTGCTGCACTTTGCCCTGCCGGCGAATGTTGTGTACCAGAAAGTAGGTGTTGCCTTTGCGCCGAACGAAAGCCACAACACCTCCTTCTCCTGCCGGGCACCTGCAAATGCTCTGCACGGATACAAATTTAGATGCTGTTACGTAGTGTATGGGTGGTCCACTACAAGAGCAATAGTACGAAAGGTTGGAGTTGTCTGCACTGTATCGTATCCGTCATTACTTGTTGCAGCGTCTCCCGCGCTCGCGCGCGTCAACCTTGGCCGTGTTCTGAAGCGCAACCATCACCAAAACAGTTCCTCACGATAGAAAATTTTTATGTAGAGGCCGCTTCGTACCGCGCCTTTCGGGACGAAGCGGGCAGCCTTTCGCTCCATCCAGAGGACTTCCGCTAACTGTTCGTTTGCCTCAGCTTGCCGCGACGAGACCTCCCGATTCGACTAAACTGTTACCAGAGGTGGCCTATGTCCTGGGATCCCGTCTATCGGCTCGTGAAACAAATCCCGCGCGGGCGGGTTACTACTTATGGCGAGCTTGCTAAAGCCCTGCGCCTGCGCGGCGGAGCTCGTGCCGTCGGTTACGCCATGGCCGCCACTCCCAACGGCCGCGGCATTCCCTGGCATCGCGTCATCGGTGCCAGCGGCAAAGTAACCATGCCGGAGCCGCACGCCAGCCTGCAGCGTCGCCTGCTCGCATCCGAAGGTGTGCCCATCGAAGGCTCCCGCATTGACATGAAGCTTTACGCCTGGTCGCCAAAATCGCGCGCTAAATCGCGCCCCAAGCCTCGTAAACCAAAACGCAAGCCCGCCCGTCGAGTCGCGCCGAAATCACGAGTGTGATATAGAAGATAGCTCGACATACACTGAGGACATTGTTAGTGCCGGAACCCATCATCGCCGTCGAAGGCCTGTTCAAGACCTACGTCTCCAGCGGCGTCTCCGTCGAAGCCGTCCGCGGTCTCAGCTTTGCCGTCCAGGAAGGGGAAGTCTTCGGCCTGCTGGGTCCCAATGGCGCAGGTAAAACCACAACGGTTGAAATCCTGGAAGGCATGCGCACGCCAGACCGCGGCACCGCACGCGTCTGCGGTCTCGATCCCGAAAAGGCCGGCTCTGAGTTCAAGCAGAAGATCGGCGCCGTACTCCAATCCACTTCCCTGCCCGATAAACTTCGCGTGAAGGAAGCGCTCGATCTCTTCGCAAATTTCTACAAGAATCGCGCCAACACCGAATCGCTCTTGAAGCGCTTTCAACTAGAGGAAAAACGCGACGCCTTCTACAGCCAGCTTTCCGGCGGACAAAAACAGCGCCTCGCGCTGGCCATGGCCCTCGTCAATAATCCGCAGGTAGTGTTTCTGGACGAACCCACCGCTGGCCTCGACCCGCAGGTTCGCCGCGAGATTTACGACATCATCGAGGAACTGCGCAAAGACAAGAAGACGGTGCTCATCACCACCCATTACATCGAAGAGGCTGAGCGCCTCTGCGATCGCGTCGCCATCGTGGACCACGGCCGCATCATCAAGACCGGCACGCCGCGCGAACTGAAACATTCCTCCGCCGGAACCACGCGCATCGAAGTCCGTCTCGCTCGGCCCGTCACCAACGGCGTGCTAAACAGCCTCGAAGGCGTCGCCGATTGCCGCGACTTCGACGGCACCTACATCATTCATTCCACGCTCCCGCCACGAACCATCGTCGCGCTCGTAAAGCAGCTCGAAGCGGAAAACAACGAATTGCAAAGCCTGGAAATGTTCTCGCCGTCGCTCGAAGACGTCTTCATCGAGCTGACCGGCCGCAGGCTAAGGGACTGAAACCTGAAAATGGCCTCGAACCCCATACGCAATACTTGGACTCTCACAAAAATCCGCGTGCGCCTGGCCATGCGCAATCGCACGTTTCTTTTTTTCAGCCTCGTCATGCCGCTGGGCTTCCTGTTTTTCTTCGTGCTGGTTTTCAGCAAGGGAGCCACTGGATGGATCGCTTACATCCTCGGCGCCGTCCTCACTCTCACGGTCATGGGCAGCTTCTGGGGACTCAGCGTCCAATTGGTAATGTTTCGCGAAGCGGGAATACTGCGTCGTTTCCGTCTCGCGCCCGTAGGAGCGGGCCCCATGCTCGCTTCCAGCATCTTGTCGAACTATCTGCTCGTCCTACCGTCAGTGATCATCGAAATACTGGCATGCAAGTGGCTGCTGCACATGCCGGGCTGGGGAAATCTCTGGGCCGTCTTTTTGCTCGTGACCATCGGATCCGCGGCTTTCTCCGCCTTCGGCCTGATTGTCGCCAGCGTCACCAACACCATGCAGGAAACGCAGGTCATCAACCAGCTGATCTGGACCGGCTTTCTCTTTCTTTCGGGCGCCAGCGTCCCTCTCGCGATCTTCCCCACTTGGATTCAGCGCGCTGCGCTATTTATGCCTGCCACCTATCTCGCGAACGGACTCGAAGCCGCCACCACCAACCACTCCACCGTCGCCGAAGTCCTCACCGATTTCGCCGCCCTGACTCTCGGTCTGCTCGTCGCCTTCGAGATCTCCCGCAGACTCTTTCGCTGGGAGCCCGAAGCAAAATTCCCCAATAGCGCCAAGCTCTGGGCCCTCGCCGCCTTGATTCCTTTCGTGGCCTTCGGCTTCTACGAAAACGTCGCCGGCAATCGCCTCGAGCGCATCCAGCACAATTTTCGCTCGCTCAGCAGCCATGAAGCGCCTCCCCCGTCCTCCGGACGTGCACTGAAATTAGGACGTTCTCGGTCTGCCGGCGCGATCGCACAAACTTAAATCCCTGCCGTACGCTCGGACATCCAATCGTTACGCCGGAGTTGGTCGCCCCATTGCGGGTTCGCGGGTATGGCTCGCTTATGTAGCGGCCGCTTCGTCCCGGTTTTTTCGGGACGAAGCGGGCAGCTTTTTTTTCAAAATTGATCCGTTTCTGATCGCGCGAACGCTGGATTTCAGCCGTTCGCAAGAGTAAAACAGTTCCTGGCAATCGGGCCGAAAGTCGCTCCCCGGCCGTAAGATTCCCGTCTCATAGAATCTCAAATCCTAGGAGGATCTCATGCAACGCACCGCCACAGCAGTCTGGAACGGCACTCTGAAAGATGGAAAAGGCAGTATCAGCACTCCCAGCGGCACTCTCACGAATGCGCCCTACTCTTTCCTCACGCGCTTTGAAAACGCCAAAGGCACCAATCCCGAAGAATTGATCGGCGCGGCCCACGCCGGCTGCTTTGCCATGGCTCTTTCCGCGCAACTCAGCACCATGAATTTCACTCCGGAAAGCATCAAGGTCTCCGCCACCGTCTCGCTCGAAAAACTCGACGCCGGTTGGACCATCTCCAAAATCCATCTGGACCTGGCCGCTCGCATTCCCGGAATTACGCAAGCAGCGTTCGAATCCGCAGCCGCCAGCGCCAAAGCTAATTGCCCGGTGTCGCGTCTCTTCAAAGCCGAAATCACGCTGACCTCCGTGCTGGAGCAAGCTGCATGATTGTTCCGGTCGTCATCGGCCTCTGCATCATCGCGGTCATCCTGCTCGAAGCGTTCGAGACCATCATTCTGCCGCGCCGCGTCTCGCGCCGCTTCCGCCTGACGCGCGCGTTCTACCTTTCTCTATGGGTGCCCACCAAAGCCGTCGCGCGCTTGATCCGTTCCACAAAAACGCGCGAGGGCTTCCTCAGCTTTTTCGGCCCGCTCTCCCTGCTGATTCTCTTCGCCCTCTGGGCCGCCTGCTTGATCATCGGATTCGGCTTCCTGTACTACGGCAACACTCCGCACGATCCCACTCGACCGTCGCTCGAAACCTGCTTCTACCTCAGCGGCACCACATTTTTCACCCTCGGCCTCGGCGACGTCACTCCCCACACTTCCCCTGAACGCGTCCTCGCAATTTTTGAAAGCGGCCTCGGCTTCGGTTTTCTCGCGCTCATCATCAGCTACTTGCCGGTCATCTATCAGGCGTTCTCCAAACGCGAAGTCAGCATCGTGCTGCTCGACGCCCGCGCCGGTTCTCCGCCCACCGCCTCCGAACTGCTTCTCCGCCACGCCGGGCCGCACGGGCTCGACGCTCTGCTGATCCTTTTCCGTGATTGGGAGCACTGGTCCGCCGAATTGCTCGAAAGTCACATCTCCTATCCCGTAGTCAGCTATTTTCGTTCGCAACACACCAATGAATCCTGGCTGGCAGCTCTCGCCGCAATTCTCGATTCCGCGGCTCTATTGATCGCCACATCCGATAACCCCTGCTCGCGCCAGGCCCGGCTCACTTTTGCCATGTGCCGCCACACCGTCGCCGATCTCGCCCAGGTTTTCTTCGCCGCCCCGCGCCCTGATGGCCCAGATCGCTTGCCTCCGGAACAATTCGCGCGCCTGCACGCGAGCCTCGCGCAAGCCGGCTATCAGCTGCGCACCGACGATGCTTCCAACGCTAAGCTCAAAGAGTTGCGCGAAATGTACGAACCCTATCTGCACGCACTTGCGGCCTACATGTACGTCGAACTGCCGCCCTGGATTCTGGAAAGCCATATCACCGAAAACTGGAAAACCAGCGCTTGGGGCCGCATCTCCGGCTTTTCCGGCCGCGGCCATGCCGCCCAGGACATCGAGGAACATTTCTAACGGACTGCCGGGGGCTCTCCGATGAGCAAACACATTGAAAACCTGGAGCGCATGATCCGCGGCGAAGTTCCCGCCTCTCCCATCGCTCAACTCATCGGCTTCCGGCTGGTCGCCATAAAACGCGGCGAAGCTGTCTTTGATTTCGAGTCCAGCGAAAAGCACGCCAATCCCATGGGCACTCTCCATGGTGGAGTTCTTTGCGATGTCTCCGACGCCGCCATGGGCGTGGCCTTCGCTTCCACACTGGAAGACGACGAGTCCTTCACCACCCTCGAATTGAAAATCAATTTCCTGCGTCCCGTCTGGAGTGAAAAATTGCGTGCCGTCGGCAAAGTCATCAAACGCGGCAACACCGTCGGCCTGGTCGAATGTGACATCACCAATTCTTCCGGCGCTCTGGTCGCGCGCTGCTCATCCACCTGCATGGTCCTGCGCGGCACCCAAGCAACTGGCCGCTGATTCCTACCGCGCGCCGCCACAAAGCTGTCTGATTTAGGGACGCACGTCCCATCACCGGACGCTCGGCGCCATGCGAAACAACCGCAATCAACTCAACCTCAACAAAATGTCACCCCGCTGCTAACACAAAAATAGCTTCCCTCGTCTTATTCCACGAACCGTACAACTCCGTTTGCATCGCGCAATCAAGGGGGCAAAATGGCCGCGTTCCTGCAAGACATCCGCTACGCCTGCCGCATGCTGCTCAAGACTCCCGGCTTCACCTTGGTCGCGATCCTCACCCTGGCGCTTGGCATCGGCGCGAATATTGCTGCGTTCAGTATTGTTGACGGAGTCTTGCTGCGCCCGCTTCCCTTCCCACATCCCGCCCAGCTCGTGCGCGTGTTCGACGATCTGCGTAGCTCCAACACCAAGGACGTTGGCATGTCCGTCCCGCAATTTTGGGACTACCGCGATCGCGCCGGCGTCTTTCAAGACATCGCCGTCATCTGGCCCATCCCCGCGAACCTCACCGGCGTGGAACGCCCCGAACGCATCGAAGTCCTCGCCACCAGCGCCAACTACTTCACCATGCTCGGTGTGCAGCCCGCGCTCGGCCGGGTCTTCACGCAGAAGGACGAAGTCCCCGGCTTCATCAACGCGGTCGTTCTCAGCGACGGCTTCTGGCACCGCGAATTTGGCGGCGATCCCAAAGCCATCGGCAAGAGCATTCGGCTGGATGGCGACCTCTACGAGATCTTCGGCGTCATGCCTCCCGGATTTCACCACCCGGGAAAAACTCTGGAAACGGAAGAAGACGCGTACATCGCCGCTGGTTATAACGCGCTGCCATTTCCCTCGCCGCCGCTCCGCTCGATTCGCATGCTTCCTGGCGCCATCGCGCGCCTCAAGCCCGGATTGACCATTGCTGAAGCCCAAGCTCGCCTCGAAACATTCGACGCTGGCTTGGCTCGCGATTACGCCACCGATTATCCCGCCGCGGCCGGCTGGGCTCCGCGCCTCGTCTCTGTACAGCAAGACCTCACCTCCGACGTCCGCGCCGAACTTTTCGTACTTTTTGCCGCCGTCGGGTTCGTCCTGCTGATCGCCTGCGTCAATCTTGCGAACCTCCTGCTCGCCCGCGCTTCGGGAAGGCACCGCGAAATCGCCATCCGCCTCGCTCTCGGTGCCGGGCGCGGCCGCCTCATCTCTCAACTGCTCACCGAAAGCGTTTTGCTCGCATTCGTATCAGGCTGCGTAGCGCTGAGTTACCGTCGTCGCGATGAAAAACGCCCTGCTGAATTTTGCTCCGGCGGATATCCCCCGGCTGAACGAAGTCACCATCAGCCCGGGCGTTCTTTTCTTCGCTCTTCTGGTTTCGATCTTGACTGGCGTGATCTTCGGCCTCGCGCCCGCCTTGCAAGCCGCCAGCCCCAACCAAATCTCCAACCTTAGAGAAGGCAGTCGCGGCTCCGGTTCCAGTAAGCGCCAGATGCGCGTCTCCAGCGTACTGGTCGCCTCCGAAATCGCCCTCTCGCTGATCCTTCTAATCGGCGCAGGTCTCTTCCTCCGCAGCTTCTGGCAACTCCTGCAAGTTCGTCCGGGCTTCAATCCTCATCACGTCGTCACTGCGCAGATGTGGCTCGCCTACCCCAACGATCCCAACCAAAATCGCTATTTCACTACGCCGAAGCGCGCCGCCTTTATGCGTGAAGTTCTCCGGCGCGTCTCCGCTCTTCCAGGCGTCGAAGCAGCTTCCATCGGCGGCGGTGGCAGCCTTCCGCTCGTGCGTGCGCGTAATCAGGTTCCCTTCACCATCGAAGGCCGCCCCGCGGACTCCGCGCGAACGCCCGTCGCCGAATTTGCCTCGGTCAGCCCAGCCCACTTCCACGCGCTGGAAATCCCTCTCCTCGCAGGAAGAAACTTCACCGACGCGGACGATGACAAGAGCCAGCAAGTGATCGTCGTGGACGAGGCCTTCGCGCACCAGTATTGGCCCGGCGACACTCCGGTCGGCAAACGTATTAAGCCGGGCCTCGCTCAGTCCACTCAGCCGTGGTTCAATATTATCGGCGTCGTCGGCAATGTGAAGTCCGATTCCCTCGAGTCCCAGGAAATCCCGCACATCTACCTCTCGGACTTCCAAAATCCCTCCTACAGTTCCGTCATCTTCGCTCGCACCGCCGGCGACCCCGGCAAGATCGGCGACGCAATCCGGCACGAAGTTCAGTCAGTTGATCCCGACGTGCCCGTTTATGCGGTGCGTACGATGGAAGAAGTGGTCGCCAGATCCATGGCGCAGCGCCGCTTCGCGCTGGAAATTCTCGGCCTCTTCGCAGTCATCGCGCTCCTCCTTGCCTCGATCGGAATTTACGGTGTGATGGCCTACACTTTCAGCCAGCGCACCCACGAAATCGGCATTCGCATGGCCCTCGGCGCACAGCGGAAACACATTCTGCGTATGGCGCTCGGAGAGGGCATGATCCTCGTCGTCCTGGGCCTTGCTGCAGGCGTATTCGGCGCGCTCCTGCTCACGCGGTTCCTCCGCTCCATGCTCTTCGCCGTAAAACCGACGGATCCCTTCACATTCATCGCCATCGCCACGCTACTAACAGCCGTAGCCCTGCTCGCCTGCTACATTCCCGCTCACCGCGCCACAAGGGTCGATCCGCTAGTAGCCCTGCGCGAAGAGTAGTCCCAATTTTTCGTTCACTATCGCTTTCCGTTCTGGTTTTTGATTTAGTTTTTTTACTTCTGCTTCTATTAATGTTTCTATTTCATGTTTTCGTTTTTGTTTTTATCAGTGCCTCTATCTGTGTTCATCTGCGTTCATCTGTGGTGCCTTTGCTGGCGCGTTTCTCCCCCGTCCAAATTGGAGCATCCCACGAGGGCACACCCTGCCGACGACAGATTGACACCGCCCCGCCCCTGCTCTACTCTGCCGACGTAGCCATTTTTAGAGATTTTCTGCACGCGGAGCCACCAATGCCCATCCCCAAAACAGAAAAGATCTGGCACGACGGCAAGTTCATCAATTGGGACGACGCTAAAATTCACGTCCTCTCTCACGTCGTCAGCTACGGCTCCGCCGTCTTCGAAGGCATCCGCTGCTACGAAACGCAGCAAGGTCCCGGCGTCTTCCGCCTGAAAGAACACATGCAGCGCCTGCTGAATTCCGCCTACATCTACCGCATGGAGGTTCGCCACACTCTCGAAGATCTCTGCAACGCCAATCTGGAATTGCTGCGCGTGAACAAAATCGGCGCCTGCTACATTCGCCCGGTAATTCTCCGCGGCTATGGCGAAGCCGGTGTGGATCCGGTCGGCTGCCCGGTCGAGGTCTACATGGCCTGTTATCCCTGGGGGAAATATCTCGGTGAAGAAGGCCTGCGCAACGGCGTGGACGTCTGCGTCAGCTCCTGGAATCGCCCCGCGCCCAACACGCTGCCGCAAATGGCCAAGTGCGCCGCCAATTACATGAATTCCCAGCTCATCCGCATGGAAGCACGCGCCAACGGTTACGTCGAAGGCATCGCGCTCGACACCAACGGCTACGTCAGCGAAGGCTCCGGCGAAAATATCTTCATCGTCTCGAATGACACCGTCATCACTCCGCCGCTGGCCAATTCCGCGCTGCCAGGAATCACGCGCAACTCCATCATGACCATCTGCAAGGACCTCGGCATTCCCGTCGTCGAACAAATCATTCCGCGCGAAATGCTCTACATCGCCAGCGAAGTCTTCTTCTGCGGCACCGCGGTCGAAGTCACGCCCATCCGCTCCATCGATCGTGTAAAAATCGGCATCGGCTCCCGCGGCCCCATCACCAAACGCATCCAGGACGAATTCTTCGCTCTCGCCGAAGGCAAAAAGCCCGACCGCCACAACTGGCTGACTCCGCTAGCCGTACCAGCCGGCGCCGTCCGCTAATTTTCCACTGCGCCGATCACCAACCCATTTGGCGCATTCGCTCCAGGATCAGTCCGCTGTAGCGAGTCATGTGATCAGGCCGTCGCTTCAGCGGCAACGGCAGAATTGCCGCGAGTTGCGCCGCTTGTATGCCGGTCGATATTCCTCGCTGAAGTTCGGTAGTAGTAACCACACGCCGCCTGCGCCCCATACACGCCAGGCCCCCATTCGACCACGTTGAGGTAAAGCTCCAAAATCCGCTGCTTGCCCAGGACCAATTCCGCCACCGGCACCAGTGTGAACTCCGCGCCCTTGCGCAGGATCGATCGCCCCGTTCCGAAGAACAGGTTTTTTACCATTTGCTGCGTAAGCGTGGACCCGCCGCGGATGCGCCCGCCTTCCAGATCGTCTTCCGCAGCGATCTGCATCGCTTCCCAATCGAATCCATGATGCTGGTAGAAGCGCGCGTCTTCCGCGGCGATCACCGCATGCTGAAGATCGGGCGAGATTTCGCTCAGCGGAACGAATTCGTATCGTTCGTGATACGGCGTGCCGTGAATCCACGCCTGCATCCGGCGCTCCATGTGCACCGCGGTGGTCGGTGGATCAATCCACCGCGCGGCCACAAGCATCAGCACAGCAAGCGCCCAAAGAGCCGCCACTCCGATGAAAAACCATCGAACGACGGATCGGAGAGTAACCTTTCGATGCGCGGTCTGCGGAGGTGTCTGCGGCGGAACTTGCAGCGGCGTCTCTGGATTTTCAGTC
Source organism: uncultured Acidobacteriota bacterium (assembly GCA_963742475.1). Lineage (GTDB taxonomy): Bacteria > Acidobacteriota > Terriglobia > Acidiferrales > UBA7541 > Palsa-295. Next base: position 903,286 of record CAVULY010000004.1, read on the forward strand.
ACACCTCAGCATAATCGTTTGCGCCGCATTGCCATAGCGCCTGATCGGTCAGGCGGTAACGATGCGTCGCTTTTGACCTATCCCCCTTAATTCAGTAGAATCGCGCGCGGCGCACTGAACGTCACGTCACAGGCAGTGCGCCGCTTCTTTCCTGGGAGAACCGCTTGTACAGCCTGACCCAAAAATTGCTCGCTGAATTCTTCGGCACCTTCGCCGTAGTTTTCTTCGCCGCCGGTGCCCTCTGCGCCGACCAATACCTGCGCGCCTCCGGCCAAGGCAGCATCACCATCCTCGGCCTCGCCCTCGCCTACGGCCTCACCGTCGGCATCATGGTATCCGCGATCGGACACATTTCCGGAGGCCACCTGAATCCCGCCGTCACCGTCGGTTTCTGGGTCAGCCGCCGCCTCAGCACCACGCAAACTCTCCTATACACGGTCGCGCAACTATTCGGCGCCGTCGCCGCCGCGTACCTTCTCGCGGTCATCATCCCCGATTCCAGTTGGCGCCCCGAAGCCCTCGGCTCCATCACTCCCGCGCTCGCCCCCGATTTCACGCGTCTCCACGGCATGCTCCTCGAAGGCGTCATGACCTTCTTCCTCGTCTTCGTTTTCTTCGCCACCTCGGTTGACGCCAAAGGCGCCTTCAACAAAGTGGCCGGCTTCGCCATCGGCCTCGCCGTCACCGTGGACGCCCTCTGCGGCCTCCCCTTCACCGGCGCAGCCGTCAATCCCGCGCGCGCCTTCGGCCCCGCCCTCGTCACACGCAATCACTGGACCAACCACGGCGTCTACTGGGTCGGCCCCCTGCTAGGCGGCGTCCTCGCCGGCGTCCTCTACGACCGCATCTTCCTCCCGGACCAGCCCCCGATTTAAACGCCACGCCAAACAAGCCGCCATCCTAAGCGAGCCCAATTTTCCATTTTCTTGTTTCCATTTTCGCCTTCGTCTTCATCAGTGTTCATCTGCGTTCATCTGTGGTGCCTTTGACTTTCTCCTATACATCCCCTGCCTCCTCCAGCTCATCTCTTTCCTCGCCCGCGAACAACCTGTCCCAAAGTTCAGGTTGTCCATTTCGCACCATCCTCGCCCGCTCTTCGTTGCCACCTCCACATTCCATGCTAGTTTGGCTAGACGCTCCTCGGAGCCCAGGACGATAAATGGCCATCAATATTGACGATCTGCTGCGCCGCGCTGTCGAAAGCCGCGCCTCCGACTTGCACCTGAAAGTCGGCAATCACCCCTATCTTCGCGTTGATGGCATCCTCAACCCGCTCAGCGACGTGCCGCGCATCACGCCTGAAGAAATGCTTTCCATGGCCTTCAGCATGATGACCAATCGCCAGAAGCAAAAGTTCAAAGAAACCGCCGAACTCGATATGGCTTACGGCGTCGCCGGCCTCGGCCGCTTCCGCGTCAACGTCTTTCAGCAACGCGGCAACGTCGGTATGGTTCTCCGCGTCATCCCTACAAAAATTCGCACCATCGAAGAACTCGAGCTGCCTCGCATTCTCTCCACGGTTTGCGAAGAGCAGCGCGGCCTGATTCTCACCACCGGCACCACCGGTTCCGGTAAGTCCACCACGCTCGCCGCCATGATTGACCGCATCAACTCTCTTCGCTCCGAGCACATCATCACCATTGAAGACCCCATCGAATATCTGCACCGCGATAAAAAGGGTTTCATCAACCAGCGCGAAGTGGAAGTGGACACCGCGTCCTTCTCCACCGCGTTGCGCGCTGCACTTCGCCAAGACCCGGACGTCGTCCTGGTCGGCGAAATGCGCGACCTGGAAACCATCTCCACCGCCATTCTCGCAGCCGAAACCGGTCACCTGGTTCTGTCCACCCTGCACACTCTCGACGCGACGGAAACCATTCAGCGCATCATCGCCGTCTTTCCGCCGCCCGAGCAAAAACAAATTCGCCTGCAACTCGCCGGCACGCTGAAAGCCGTCATCAGCCAGCGCCTGGTGCGCAAAGCTGATGGCTCCGGCCGCGTCCCAGCCGTCGAAGTCATGATCTCTACCGGCTACATTCGCGATTGCATCATCAACCCGGATAAGACGCGCATGATCCGCGACGCCATCGCCGCCGGCGTCAGCCAGTACGGCATGCAAACTTTCGATCAATCGCTCTTCGATCTCTATTCCCGCAACCTGATCACGTTCGAAGAAGCCATTCTGCGCGCCAGCAATCCGGACGATTTCCGTCTCCGCGTTCAAGGCATCCGTTCATCCGCCGATTCCGCCCGCGAAGATATGGAACGCGCCATGTCCGAATTCGACAACACCAACTCCTCCCGCCGCTAAAATTTTCGCGGCGCACATTGAATCCGGTTCACGCACGCATTCCAATTTTCTCTTTTCCATTTTCGTGTTTCCGTTTATCAGCGCTCATCTGCGTCCAGAAGTCGTGCCTTTGACTTTCTCCTCTACCTCCTCCAACTCCTATACTTCCTCCATCTCCTGCTCTATCCTCAATCCATGCGCTCGCGTCAACCCACCCGCAAGCTCCTCACCGAAACGCAGCTCTACATGTCCGCGCAACGCGCCCTCATGCGCCGCGCCCATTCCATCTCCGAAATGAAAAAACATCTCGAGCGCCGCGCCGAAAATAAAGACCTCGTCCCCGCCGTAATCGCGCGCCTCCGCGAACTCAACTATCTCGACGACGCCAAGTACGCTCTCAACTACGCCGCACAGCACGCCAAGCTTCGCCGCCAGGGACGTTTCCGCATCGCTCGCGAACTGCGCGCACGCGGCGTCCCCGACCGCTACATCGAATCCGCGGTGGATTCCGTCTTCGCCGAAACCGACGAAGCCTCGCTCGTCCGCGCGCGCCTCACCCGCCGCCTCGCCCATCTCCGCGGCCCCCTCGACCAAAAAAAAATCGCCTCCCTCTACCGCAATCTTCTCGGCGCCGGTTTCTCCTCGGACATAATCCGCGCCCAGCTGAAAGGCATCACCCACGGCGACCTCCCCGAACTTCCCTGACGCCGACAGCGACGCCGCCGACACCGAGCCGTAATTTGGAGTGCGGCGGCTTGCCGCCGCTTTCTCTTCGCCGAAGCTTGCTTCGGCGCCCTTGCGCAAAAAAGCCGAGTCGCTCACCATTAATAAAGACGCCGTCGCAGAGAGATTTTTCCCGTCCTCCTCCGTCTAAGCCCCACAGCAACCCACGGGGATGTTCGTGAAGCTGATGGTCATTGCAAACTCCATGAAATGGGAGCTTGGCGACGCGCGCAATCAATAATCCGGCGCAATCATCTCGACTCCGGACACTGCGCAACCACCTTTGCCGATTTCGGACAGTGTGCTGCTCCGCGGGACGCACCACCAATTCCTACGCACCTGCTTTCAAAGGAGAACGAAAAATGAAGAATCTCTTGATGTCTGCAATCGCTCTGGCCCTGCTCCTCACCGCCAGCGTGTCCAGCTCGTTCGCGCTGTCCGGCCCCGCCGCTCAAGCCGCGCAGGCCGCTCCCGCCGCCCAGTCCAAGGACAAGACTCCGCCCAGCTACGACATGAAGCCGCAATCCCTGCTGGACCTCGACGGCATGCACCAGAAATTCGTGGCTCTCGCCACCGCCGTCCCCGCCGAAAAATATAGCTGGCGCCCTGCCGAAGGCGTTCGCTCCATCGGCGAAGTCTTCCTGCACATCGCCAACGCGAATTACAACATTCCAAACTTGATGGGCACGCCCCTACCGGCAGGCTTTGATCCCAAAACTTTCGAAAAATCCACCACCGACAAGGCCCAGATCATTGACGCGCTCAATAAATCCTTCGACAGCGCCCACGCCGCCATCGAAGCCATGACCAACGCCGATTTCAATAAGCCGCTGCCCAAGCTCGGCCCCGATGCCAACTACGGCGACGTGATCTACATTCTCGTCACCCACGCGCACGAGCATCTCGGCCAATCCATCGCCTACGCGCGCGTCAACGGTGTCACGCCGCCGTGGACCGCCGCCGCTGAAGCCGCCGCCAAGGCCAAGAAACAAGCCACGCCGGAAAACTAGCACAGGCTTCTTCGCTATCGCCGGCGGAACATGCGCGTCACCGCGCCGTGTTCCGCCGCGCGCGATTCTGCGTTCGTAATCCTCGACTGCGGGAACTGGGAACCACTCAGTGGGCGCGCTGCCTGCCCGGCGACACGCTTCCAGTAAGTCGCAACCTCGTGATTGGGATATCCCGCCGCAGGCGGCTTACCAGTACTCCTAGCGTGGCGGTACTGCGTCAATTGGTACTTGGCTCCACGCCCTCTCTGCGAGTAGGCTTTCATCGGCATCCGTTCAGCAATCCCCCGCAATCCAACGCCGACGCCCCGAAACTGCGCGTGTGTGTCTTCCGGTTGTGCATTTACGGAATACATCTCGCCGCGGCTCGATTCCCGGTCTGTCGCTCAGCCGGGAACTGTTCTTGCTTCGTGCGAACGGACGATTGCGCCTTGCTCCGGAAACGTCCCAATTCCGACGACGTTTTCAAGCGCGGCGCAGCGGGAGGGCAAATGGCCAGAACGACGCAATACTTCTTAATAGCCCTTGGCGCATTCATGGTTTTTTCTAGTGCAGGCCCGGCATCGGCTCACACCGCTACTCTCCGCTGCGTTGCGCAGCAGGAGCAAGTCGCCGTCTACGATTCGTTGCGTACGCTCGACGTCGCAGCAAAATTGCAGTGCGGCGAAGATGTCGAAATAATCGGCCGCGTTAAGAACTATGTGAAGATCCGCGCGCAAAACGGCGTCGAGGGCTACGTACCGGACACCTTGGTCGGCGCCGATTCGTCCTCCAATGCTGACCGCAACTCCTCTCCCCACGCGGCCTTTGTCGCGCAGCAAGCTACGACGAAAGAAACGACGAGGACAGCCGCAAACACATCGTCCGTCACTGCCGCGAATTCGATGCAGCCGTCCGCTTCGCCCACATCGGACGAGGCCTCCGCGATTTCCACGCAAAACACCGGCGAGAAAAAGCAGACGTCGGCTGCATCCGCGACTCCGTCGCCTTCCTTTGCGGAAATGAATCGGGCGACCGCTCCCCAGCCCCTCGCAGAAAGTGCAGCCAACGGGGCTATCAACCCACCCGCGAGTCGGCCGGCAGAGCCAGCCGCGGTTGCCTCCTCTGCAAGTTCCGTCAAGCCGGCAGCGCCTGCGGCAACGCCGTCCAGCGACTCCGACGACGTTCCTGGTTCACAGCCGGAGAATGAAAGCGCCGACCCCGCCTGCCACGACTACTTTTCCGCGTATGGCCTCTCCCCCAGCCAGATGAAGTGGATCGCCCAAAACAGAAAGAAGCGCTTCTCCCAGGTCTGTCCGGCGCCTGATCCCTCAAAAGTGGATTTCGTGATCATCTTTACCCACGACGTCGCCTTTTTCAGCGTGACGATGCCCAAGCCCGTTCATCAGGTCGCTGGATTTTCGGATTTCACCGCAATCACCCCGATGGAGGCCGAGCTCATGTCCGAGCCTGAGGCCGACAAGGCGCACCGCCAGTACGTCTGGATATTTCGCTGCGCTCCCGGCACTTTCGATCCCGCGCGCTTTTCGCCACGCCGCCGCTACCAATTCTCGAAGGTCGAATCAAATTCGCTGGGTTCGAAGGCCGCTCTCAAAGTCGTTGACGACGCCTTTCAGTTTGTAGCCTCCTCCAATCAATGACTTGCACCTCGTCCCAAAATGGGAAACATCCCTACTCCCACTGTCCCTAGCGTTTACTCTTGCGTTATCAGAACTCGTGTGTTAACATCAGTCGGGCGCGTATTCCGCCCGCGTCAGGGGGTTACATGCTCGCCGCTGCTGGCGATGGATCGCTGCTGGCGCGTCCCAATTCGGGATCCCCTCTTCGTCTGCCGCAACTCCCCGGCCCCACCCTGCCACTTGCCACGCATGTCCGCTCGCCGCTACCTCTGCGCTTCACAACCTACCAACCACTACCCACTAATCACGCATTTCTAATCGCTGGTGAAAAAATATTAAAAACAGAGCTAACTCCTTCAGTACCAATACCGAATGTATTTCTAATCGCTGGTGTTTGCCCCGCTTTTTCACCCGCCGCCGCGCCGCGCATTTCTAATCGCTACACCAAATTATTAGAAATCGAGCTAACCCGCTCACAACAAACGAGAAAACATTTTCTAATCGCTACGATTTGCCCGACTTTTTTCTCGCCCGCGCCGCTCCGAGCAATCCTAATCGGTACACCTAGCCGATTAGAAATCGATCTAACCCATTCACAACAAACGAGAAAACATTTTCTAATCGGTACGATTCGTCCCACATTCACATTCACATTCGCGCCGCTCTTCACCCATCACTGGTCACTCATCACTCGTCACCGCCTCACCTCATTTCTATTCGATACAAATAAATCTCACAAAATCATCGTTCTCGCGAGCCTTCCAATGAAAACAAAGGAGAAACAGCTTTCTATTCGCTACAAATTCGCCCCTCGCAAAATGCTCCGCTTCACAGTTCACCAATCACCACTCATCCCGTCCCGACGCGAACCTCCCAAACCAGCGTCGAACATCCGTAGCCCGCTCCCGCGGAAGCTGCTATTCTTGCCGCTTACTAATCCACAGAGGGCAATCTGATGGCACAGGCCGCAATCCCCGCAGTTCCTTACTCCAGCGCCAAGGAAGCTGGACGCGTCGCCGTGCCCTGGTATATCTGGTGCGGCCTCCTCGGTGTCACCTCCATCGTTTTCGGCCTCTATTGGGACATTTCCTGGCACATGAGCATCGGGCGCGACACCTTCTGGACTCCCGCGCACATGGCCATACAGCTGGGCGGCATCGCGATCGCTCTCTCCAGCGTCTATCTGATTCTTTCCACCACCTGGGGCAATAATCCCGCAGCCAAAGCTGCTTCCATTCAAGTTTGGGGATTCCGCGGCCCGCTCGGCGCGTTCCTCGCTTGTTGGGGCGGCGTCGTGATGGTCACCTCGGCGCCCTTTGACAACTGGTGGCACAACTCGTTCGGTTTGGACGTCGCCATCGTCAGCCCGCCGCACATGGTGCTCGGCTTCGGCATCCTCGCCGTCGCCATCGGCGCATTGCTGCTGCTCGTTAGCTGGATGAATCGCGCGGAGGGCGCCGCACACACAAAGTTGCGCCGGATGTACCTACTGCTTGGCGGCGTGATTCTTTCGCTCCATTGGGTGCTGCTCTCTGAATACGCCGATGGCAGCCGGATGCACGGTCCCACCTTCTATCGCGTCTTGTGCCTGGGAGTGCCGATCATCCTGGTTGGCCTTGCGCGTGCCAGCGGCTACCGCTGGGGCGCCACCACCGTCGCCGCAATTTACACTGCGTGGGGTCTCGGCCAGCTCTGGCTGCTGCCGCTATTCCCCGCGACGCCCAAGCTCGGTCCGGTCTTCACCAATATTACCCACATGGTCCCGCTGGAATTTCCCACGCTCCTCATCGTTCCGGCGATCGTTCTGGATTTCTTGCTGAATCGCTACGCCCATAAAAATAAATGGATTCTTGCCGGCATGCTCGGTACCGCTTATCTGGCCGTGCTACTGCTGGTGCATTGGCCGTTCGGCGATTTCATGATTTCACCCGCGGCGCGCAATTGGGTATTCGGCCAGAATTATTTTCCGTACATGGAATCGCCTTCGGAATATCACTTCAACTGGGAATTTGTAGACGTCGCGCCCACCACGGGAGCCTTCTTCTACGGATTCGGCATCGCGCTCGTCACCGCGATTCTTGGCTCCCGAATCGGACTCGCTGCTGGTGACGCATTGCGCGGCTTGCGCCGGTGAACGCCATACCGCGGCGTGGAATCGCCTCGCGCGTGCGCGAGCTTGCATTAGCGTCGCCCGCTGTGTTGATTGGCGTTCTTTTGTTGATCGCGCCGGCTTCGGCCCACGTCGGAAATCCCGACGTTTATTTTCAAGGCGCGGCCGGCCCCTACCACCTGATCATCACCATCCGCACGCCGCAGATGATTCCCGGCACCGCGCAGGTGGAAATTCTCAGCGCCACTCCCGGCATTTCCAAAATCACCGTCGTTCCGCTGTACATCGTCGGCCCCGGCGCGAAATATCCGCCCGTCGGCGACCTCCTCACCCAATCGAAAGAAGACCCGCAATATTTCTCCGGCACAATCTGGCTGATGGAATCGGGCTCGTGGCAAGTGCGCGTGCAAGTGGAGGGCGCGCAAGGCACGGGCGAAATCGCCGTGCCGGTGCCCGCCGCCGCGCGCCGCACCATGCCGATGGAAAAATCGCTCGGCGTTCTGCTCTTCGCGTTGATGTCGCTTCTCGTCGTCGCGATCATTTCGATCGTGGGCGCGGCGCGCCGCGAGGCCACGCTCGCCCCTGGCCAGTCACCGACAGAGGAACATTCCCGCCGCGGCCGCTGGATGATGCTTGGCACCGCCGTAGTGGTTTTCGGGATTCTGTACTTTGGAAATTGGTGGTGGAATTCCGAAGCCAGCGCAAAAGCGCGCCAGATGATTTACAAAGCTCCGCCGCTCGACGTATCACTCGAGCCGGGCGGAAAGCTTCTGCTGAAAATGGGCAATTCCGAATGGCACCGCACGCGTCCGGAAACCGTGATGACTAATCTCATGCCCGATCATGGCCATCTCATGCATCTCTTTTTGTTGCGCGAACCCGGCATGGACCGCTTCTACCACCTGCATCCGCAACTTGTGCCGCTCGAGCCAGGGCTTCACGCAAACACTGCCATTTCGTTCGCAACCGATCTTCCGGCGATCCCCGCAGGACGCTACCAAGTTTTTGCCGACGTGGTGCGCGAGTCAGGTTTCCCAGACACCATGATCGCCGAAATTGATTTGCCGGACATTCCCGGTGTCGCACTCGCCGGCGATAATTCCGCCGCCGCAGCTTCGCCGCTTTCCTATGATGGAGTCCGAAGCTACGGTGGTGGCGAGAGAGCAGAGATGGTCGGCGACGCGCCACAAGGCGCGACCGCTATTCTGCCGGACGGCTACAAAATGATTTGGGAGCGCGGCACGGCGCCGTTCGTTGCCAATCATTTCGTCTGGTTGCGATTCCGACTGGAAACCCCGGACGGAAAACCGGTCACCGACGCGGAACCCTACATGGGAATGGCTGCACACGCCGAGATTGTGAGTTCCGATCGTTCGGTCTTCGCGCACATTCATCCCGACGGCTCAGTAGCGATGGCCGCGCTGGAACTCGCGCAGAAAAATTCGACAGCCGAAAATTCCATCACCAATTCCGACGCAGGATTGAACGCGGGCAAAGACATGAGCAGCATGAGCATGCCGATGACGTCGCCTTCCGACGAAGTTTCCTTCCCCTACGGATTCCCAAAGCCCGGCGAGTACCGTCTATTCGTCCAGATGAAGCGCGGAGGAACAATCGAAACCGGCGTGTTCGATACGCAAGTGGTTCCGTGACGCGCGGCGCGTTACGTTTCCGAAGCGCGCATCATTTTCGCGGCCATTTTAGTCACCAGACTTCTCGGCGCCAATCGCTGCCCTTCTTTCATCAGCCAATTCATCGCGCCGGAAATCACGTAGCTTTTACCAGCCGCTTGCGCTTCCAGTCCCACGCGCGCTACTTTCTCCGCAGTCTCCGCCTTGCGGAACACGCGGTCCGGCTGATTCGCGACCTCCTGGAATTCCGTCACGGTCGATCCCGGACACAGCGCGCAAACGCGTACTCCCAGCGGACGCACTTCCTCGGCGATCCCTTCCGCGAACAGCAGATCGAATGCCTTGGTCGCCGCATAGCAGGAATTGTATGGAACCGGTTGGAACGCCGCCACCGAAGCCACGATCATCACGTCGCCATGCCGCCGCTCGACCATTCCTGGCGTATACAGCCGCGTGAGATGCACAACGGCCGAACAATTCACCTGAATCATCTCCAGCATCTTCCCGGCGGGAATCTCGTGCGCGTTGCCGTACGCGCCAAATCCCGCGTTGTTCACCAGGAACTCGATCTCGATCCTCTTGTTCGATGTGAACGCGAATATCTCGCCGGGAGCTTCCGGCCGCGTCAGGTCCGCCGGAAATACTTCCACCTTCACGCCATGCTGCGCCGCCAGATCGGCAGCCAGCTTTTGCAGCCGGTCGGTGCGCCGCGCCGTCAGCACCAGATTCGCGCCGCCAGCCGCCAGCAGCTTAGCCAATTCCAGACCAATCCCGGCGCTCGCCCCGGTGATAAGTGCCCATTTGCCCCGCCATTCCTGCTGCCACTTTTCCGCCACGGAATCCTCCGATTACAACGATGCGCGGTTCGCAACGCCGCTGCACGGAACTCTACCACAGCGCGGCTCACGCAATTGAGGATGGCTAATCCGAGGGATGGAAGGGATGAAACCGCGAATCGGGGAGGCGCTGAAGCAGGAAATGGTACGGGAAGAGCTCAGGCGTTGCCGGGTTTCTCGCGAGGCATCACGGAATCGCGGAGTCGCACGCCTTGCTCTTTCAGACGATCGAGCAGGCGGCGAGCCCACACGAACTCGGCCGCGAGTATCCCAAGCGCGAGCATGATGGTGAGCCAACCAGGTCCGGGAGTCACGATCATCAGGATTCCCAAAACGAGCAGAGTGAACCCGATAATTACCTTGACGATCCGTTTCGCCTGCTGGAACGAATTGATCGGCACTGACCGTCTCGCTTCACGAGCGTCACGCACGCTCGTACTGCTCTACTGCTTAGATGCAGCTCAACCAATTAAGTATCGTCATGCACGTGGATTTCCATTGCACCAAGTTCGCCAGCGCGAAATTCCTGTCACGTCCACGGAGAACAGTGGGTTTGCGCCGGCCGTCGTGCCGCAACTTTGCGCCGGACGATTGGCGATGACCACAAACGGAACTTTCCTGCCGAATACGTGGCGAAAACGGAATCGAATTCCTTGGAATTCCGAGAGGCGGCGGTCAGTAGCTCAGAACGCGTCGCGATCGCTAGAACTTGTAGACAACTCCCACCGACGCCCTGGGGCTCACCTGATATGTGCTGAAGTAATGGCTGGCGAGGCCGTCGAAGGCGATTCGCAGAGCCATGTGACGCTGGTGACCGTTCAAATCCACACCACCGCCGAACAATCCAGCGACCGCACCCTGGCTGCCGTAAGGCGTCTGAGGGTCAATGTACACTCCGCCCAGCAGCGCATGCGCCCACAGGTCAACGCCTTTTGGACCTACCCAGCGAAGCCGAGCACCTCCGCCCGCAAACACTACCCAAGAATTCTGACCGGGCTGGCTGCCATACGTGGCGGAGACTTCCCCGTCGAATCCAATCCAATCGCGATACCAGTAAACTGCGGAGGCATTCACTCCGTTCATGTTCGAGATTGTGCCGGGAACCTCGTAAAACCGGAAAAAAGTGTACCCTGCATAAAGGTCCCAGCTGTATTTTTCGAATACGCCTTGGACGTCCTGCGGCATCGCCGCCGGGAGTGCCGGAGCCGGGGCTGGGCTGGCGAACGCCGCGGGACTTAACGCGGACGGGGTGTTCAGCTCGAAGTTCGCCGCCGGAGCAGCCGGTGTAACGGCATAAGTCATGAAGGAAGGGGCGGCCAACGACACGGAATTCCCGAAATTCGCTTGCGCACCAGCACTTACGGCCAACAACAGCAGGCCGCCCAATAGAACGGAGAGATATTTCATCGCCTATTTCCCCCAGACGAAGGAATGCCCAGCACACTTTCCCTATAACTCTGAGGGATAGCCAAAGGGCGTGTCTACAGGTTTGATTGGGTTTGCCGCTTGGATATCAACCTGTTCTGAGGGACAGTCCGCGATTGGCCACTGGGATTGGTGCGGATGCGCGATTCGCTCTACGGTACCTCGTTCATGCTCGGGAAGCGAATGCGGATTTCACCGCATCGGCGCAGGGTCCGCAGAGTCCGGAGAGAACTACGGTTGTCCAGCGCCGTCGTGACTCCGCGATCCGGCGAAGGGGCTGAAGATGGGCGCGGACGCAATCTTCTCTTGACCTGACGACAGATTCTGCTATTCTGCGGGGGCTGCCTTACCAGCAGCGCTTATCAAGAGTGGTTGAGGGGACAGGCCCTGCGACACCACAGCAACCTGGTGCAACTGCCAAGGTGCTAATTCCTGCCCAGTGGGGAGAGATAAGATCCTCGATAGACCGGCCACCGGTCGTTGAAGATTCAACTCCCAAGCTGAAGTCGAATTAAAGCTTACATTCGCACAAGCGGATGTTCGCATTCTTTATTGCAGCGCATGAAGCGCTGGTCGGGGCCTATTTCTATACATTTTCAAGGACCCCAATCAGCACACCATGATGCGGCGGCGGAGCACATTCCGCCAGGTTGGGAGAAGCCGGATGTCGCAGAGCACGGCAGAAGAAGGGTCCGTAGCGGTAATCAAAGTAGGCGGCTCAATCCTGACGAGCGCCAGAGCATATCGCCGCGCGGCGACTTTTGTTCGGCATACGCTGCGGGCCGCTCCGCAGGAGCGGCTGGTCGTCGTGGTTTCTGCGCAAGAAGGATCGACCGACCGGCTGGAGCGCGGTGCCAGGAAGATCGTGCGCGAACCGGCACGCGCTGCGCTCGATCTGCTCTGGTCCACCGGCGAGATTCGTTCCGTGGCATTGCTGACGCTCCACTTGCAAAAACTGGGCGTCGCGGCCGCTCCCCTGAACGTCCACGAAGCGGGCCTCACAGTTCGGGAAACTGAAAGCGAGGACGGACGATTTCAGCTGCATGCGGGAAGGCTTTGCGGCGTATTGGCGAATTTCTCTGTCGCGGTAGTTCCCGGATTTCTGGCAGCGAATTCAGCGAACGCGATCGTATCGCTGGGACGCGGCGGCTCGGATCTGACGGCAGTGCTGCTGGCCGAGGGCTTGCGAGCCTGTCGCTGCGAATTGATTAAGGATGTCCCGGGGTATTTCACCGCCGATCCGCATATCGATTCCTCCGCCAGCCATATCCCGCACTTAACTTTCGAGAAGGCTCTGCAGCTCGCACGTGACGGATGCGACCTGGTGCAACGCCGCGCGATCGAAGCAGCGGCGCGCGCGGGGCTGCCTCTGGTGATTCGCAGCGTTGACGAAAAGGCGCCGAGCACACGAATTTCGCACTCGGTGATGGAGACTGCGAGCGCGCCGCGGGAATCGAGAGCGGCGGCGGTCGCGGATTGAGCATCGGCGGAATCGCGAGCGGTGCAACGAAAAGTTTATGAAGCAACCGGGCCGAACAGAAGCAGAAACGAGAAAGCGTACAAGCTAAGGAGCACGACCATGAATTTTGCGACGAAGACGATTCACGCGGGGCAACCATCGGAACCGGAGACCGGTTCGCTGATCGCGCCCATTTTTCAGACCTCCACGTACGAGCAGGACGCGCCCGGGCAGGACAAGGGCTTTAACTATTCGCGCACAAATAATCCGACGCGGCAGCGCCTGGAGACCGTGCTCGCCGAGCTGGAAGGCGTGCAGTACGCGGCCGTGTTCGCGTCCGGGCTCGCTGCGGAGAACGCCGTGCTGCAAGCATATCTGCGGCCCGGCGATGAAATCGTGATTCCCACCGACGTTTACGGCGGGACGTACCGCATCCTCAACAAGGTGTACGCGCCGATCGGCGTAACCATCAAGCAGCTGGATATCGCGGACCGCGACGCGCTGGAAGCTGCGATCACGGATCGAACGAAATTGGTGTGGATCGAATCGCCGACCAATCCGCGACTGCTGGTGTACGACATTGTGGACATCTGTACGCTGGCACACGCGAAATCGGCGCTGGTGGTGGTGGACAATACTTTTGCGACGCCTTATTTTCAGCAGCCGTTCGAGCTGGGCGCGGACATCGTGGTGCATAGCGTGACGAAATATCTGGGAGGACATTCGGACACGATTCAGGGCGCGGCGCTGGCGAAGGACGCGGCGATTTTCGAACCGATTAAATTTCTGCAGAACGCGACGGGAGCTGTGCCTTCGCCGTTCGATTGTTGGCTGACTTTGCGCGGCTTGAAAACGCTGGAGCTGAGAATGCAGCGGCACCAGGAGAACGCCATCGCCATCGCCAATTCGCTGAAGGGCCATCCGCTGGTGCGGCAGGTTTACTTCCCGGGACTGCCGGAGCATCCTGGACACGAGATCGCGAAAAAACAGATGACCGGATTCGGGGGAATGGTATCTTTTGAATTAGAAGGCACGATCGAGGAAGTGGTGGCGTTCTGCTCCTCGCGGCGTTTTTTCACGCTGGGCGAAAGTTTGGGCGGCGTGAAAGCTCTGCTGTGCCATCCGGCGACGATGACCCACGCTTCGATTCCCGCGGAAACACGCGCGGAGCTGGGGCTTTCGGATACGCTGATCCGTCTGTCGCCCGGCTGCGAGAACGCGAAAGATCTGGTGGAAGATTTGCTTGAGGGACTGACGTTGCTCGATCATCAGCGAAAAACACAGAAGGCGGTAGCGGCTAGTGCCCACTAAGACTGCGGGAGTGGAGCCAGCTGCACGCGCAAGCGCGTGGCGGCCCGGCTCCGCGAAAATTGATGTAGGAGTTTTGGGCGCAACAGGCGCGGTTGGGCAGCAATTCATCGCGCTGCTGGCGAATCACCCGTGGTTTCGCGTTACGTGGCTGGCGGCGAGTGAACGTTCTGCGGGAAAGCGCTACGGAGATTTGACGTGGCGTTTGCCGACGGAATTGCCGGAGGAAACAGCACGGCTATCGGTAGAAGCGCTGAAAGCGGGCGCGGGTCCGCAGCTGGTATTTTCGGCGCTGGATTCTTCGATCGCAGGCGAAGCGGAAATTGAATTTGCACAAGCCGGGCACATCGTGGTCAGCAATTCGCGGAATCATCGGATGGATGCGCTGGTGCCCCTGCTGATTCCGGAAGTGAATCCGGAGCATTTGGGATTGCTGCCGCTGCAGCGGAAGACCAAGGGGTGGAGCGGCGCAATCGTGACGAATCCGAATTGCGCGGCGATGCCGTTGGCGATCGTGCTGGCTGCTTTGCGAACTTATCAACCGAAGCGCGTGCTGATCACGACGCTGCAGGGATTGTCGGGCGCAGGATATCCGGGCGTGGCGTCTCTCGATGCGACGGCGAACGTGATTCCATTCATTGACGGCGAAGAAGAAAAAATCGAAACGGAAACGCGCAAAATTCTGGGCCGGTTGGTTGCGGATTCCATCGAGTTCCATCCGGTGACGGTGAGCGCTACCAGCACACGGGTGCCGGTGGTGAACGGGCACACCGAGAGCGTGTCTGTGGAATTCGAGAAGAATGTGACGCACGAGGAAATCCTGGCCGCATTTCGGAATTTTTCGGGCGAGCCGCAGAAATTGGCGCTGCCGAGCGCCCCGGCCAAACCGATCGTTTATCTGGACGCGCCGAATCGCCCGCAGCCGCGGCTGGACGTGGAGCGCGACGGCGGGATGGTGACGCACATCGGGCGTTTGCGCGCGTGCCCTGTCTTGAGCCACAAATTTGTATTGTTGAGCCACAATACGATTCGCGGCGCTGCGGGCGCGGCAATCCTGAACGCGGAACTGATGACGGCCAAGAACATGCTGGGATAGCGCGGAATTCGCGAGCGCGCGTGTTTTGTGGTCCGCGGGTATGTGAAGAAATGGCAGATTTCTCACCCGCTGAGGCGGGTTCGGGATCACCGACGACGGCTGTTACCTCAGCAAATCCATCCGCATTTTCGTTCAATTTTCCACGCCGGCTAGCGCCGCAGATTCTGGCACTCGTTCAGGGAACTTGATGCACGGTTTCGGCGGTGTTTCGCGCCAGAGTCTGATTGAACTCTGCGAGTTGCTGCTCGAGAGTGCGAAAAATTTCCTCGGCGCCCGAAAGTTGGCCAGACTTTCCCAGGAATTCCAAGCGTTGCGCGGTTTCCCACGCGCCTGTCACGGCGAAATTTCCCACCGAACCTTTCAGAGTGTGCGCAGCTCTTTCCAGGGCTTTGGGGTCACCCGCGCGGAGAGCTTCGCGAATTTCGCCCGACATTCTGGGGCATTCTTGAAGAAATATTCCCGCCAGTTCCTTCAGCAATTCGCCGTCGCCTTCGAAACGCGCCAGCAGATCCGCATCGCTCGCTGCTTCGTGGATGGGATTCACCTTAACGGCAGCAGGCGTTCTGAACGCGGGTAGAGTGGCCTGGATTGCTTTGGTGAGGTCGCCCGGATGGATGGGCTTCGAAATGTACCCGTCCATTCCGGCTGCCAGACAACGCTCACGGTCGCCCTTCATGGCGTGGGCGGTGACGGCGACGATGGGAATGTGCCCGCCGGTTTGCATTTCCTTCTCGATTTCCCGGATGCGAGAGGCGGCCTGAAGACCATCCATCTCCGGCATCTGCACGTCCATCAGAATGATATCGAATTGGGCAGGCTGGTTTTGCTGCCAGAGCTCGACCGCTTCCCTGCCATTATTCGCTGAAGTCACCGTGTGTCCCTGTTTCTGCAGCACCTTCTGGGCTAGCACACGATTGACGGCATTGTCCTCCGCGAGAAGAATTTTCAACTGCTGATGCGAGTCCTCGGGAATATTGGGTTCGATCAAGACAGCGTCCTCCTGCGTGGCATGCGAAGCGTCCGCACGCAGCGCCAAATAAATTTTTGGGTTTAATGCCCCGCGATCGCGCGCGGCAGAAGGAAGGGGGAAGTACCAGTTGATCCTAGGCTTCGGGGCGCGAGACGTCAATGGCCCATGCTCTGGCGCGCAATAGCGCTTGCCGGGAAAAAGGGGTAAGGAATTGTGCGACCGCTCGAAGCGGAGAGGCTGTGTTGCCCGCGTCCCCAATCAGTCTGTGCTGGACCGACGGGGGACGAGGGCATTCTTGCGGTAGCTGTTAATCCAACGGCAACGTCCAGATGAGCAGCACCGGCACGTTGTCGTCCACGGCCGCGAAGCGTGCGGTGTCCTTGTGGGTCATCACCGCAAGCCCGAACGAGCCGCCAAAGTTGGGGTCTACGGAGATTTCCTTAACGAACTTGCCGCTGACGGTGAACTCGACAATTTCGCTGGGCTGATTGGGATCGGGATTGATGGAGTCGTTATTGGCAACGACAAGGTGGCCGTTGGGCGCCATGATCATTCCCAGTGGGCCGTGCAAATGCGCGTTGTCCGAGTAGATGAGCCTTCCGGTGCCGTGGTCCCTCTCAGTGGACCCGGCGTTGGAAACTGCGAAGACGGCGTTATCGTCGCTGGAGGCAACGTACAAGACGTCCCTTTGCGGATCGTAGACGAGTCCGGTGGGAGCATCCACGAAAGTCACCGGATCGCATTGATGCAGGTAGCCGGAAGCTATTTGGGTTTCACGCTCTACGGAGACGCCGCTTGAGCTGACCTTTAAGTCGAGGCGCACTATCGTGCCGTTCAGTCCGTTGGCGACAAAGAATTTCGCGGAGTTTCCTTCGTCGAACAGCGCGGAGTCCCAAGGGCCGTTGATGGAAGAATCGGCGATAGAGCCCACTTGTTTGCCGCTTTTGTTAATTATGATAATTGAACCGGCGGTGGAACTTTCACAGGTGCCATCCGGAGAAGGAAAGTTGCCTACCAGCACAAACCCCTTGCGCAGGATGTTAAGTGCGGTGGTGAGGCCCGCAGGTGTGGAACTCTGGAAGAAAAGCGACGTTGCGCCACCACTGGCTGGAATGTCCACTATCGTCGTTCCGGTGCCCTGGAGATTACTGGCCGCGTTGAAATTGGACACAAGAATGTCGCCGGAGTTGGCCGCGCCACCTTTAGGGAACTGCGGAGGAACGAAGGCGACGCCATAGGGATTAACATCACCATTGGCAGGGACTGTGGAAACGCTTTGTACCGGCGAGGGAAGGAATGGCTGATGATCCTCGTCCTGAGCCAAGACGGCTGCCGGCAATAGAAGTAGAACCGCGAGAATGAGCATGCTCCTGGGATGAATTCTTGTTGGCCTGATCGGGCGCCGGAAATTGAATATTCGTGCCTTGCGGATCGTGTTGCGCGTCATTTTGTATCTCCTTCCTTATTGAGCGACGTTGCGCCTAAACGAAGGGAACATCAGAGCGTTGCTGAACTCTGAGACTCTTCGCTGGGACTTGCGCTTATAGCGCCGAAGGGTGCTGAAGGGTGTCAACAGTCCGTCTGGGAAATGTCAAATATTTGCAACATCGAGGGGGCTTCGGGCGCGACCGGAGTGCGACAAGGCCAGCGTTCGATGGGCCGCGACGGGTGTAGGGCGAGGAGGTTGCGCGGTGCGGTTCGATGTCTTAGCGTGAGCCGTGAAAGAATTGCGTGGATTAAGGTTAGCTCGACGGAGGCTTCCTTGGCCGTCGCTCTGACCACGGAGTTGGAATCCATTCGGCGATGGCCAAGCTTTTTCAACGCCGACAGCTCACTGAAGAGCACTGCTATGCCCTTTTCGACACGAACGATGGGGAGTTCCGGCGCAGCGACGCGGGCCGCTGTTACATTAGCTGTCAGCGATACAAGTGTGGTTCCAGAAGCCAAGTCCGTCATGCGGGTGGCGGCGTTCCTGAGGGGAAACCTGGGTGCGGAAAATTCGCTTACGGACGAAGTTCCTCTTATCTCTTGTGGCAATCACCGCCGGGTTAAGCAGCGCAACGCTGCTGATCGTCAGCTATAGCGTGCAGAAGCGCGTACGCGAGAATATCCGCGAAGATCTGCGCAGTTCCGTGGATACCTATCAGAGTTTCGCGCGACAGCGCGAGGGCATGCTGCAGCGCTCCGCACAGTTACTCGCAGACCTTCCCAACGTGCGGGCCATGATGACGACGCAAGACTCCGCGACCATACAGGACGCATCCGCGGATGTATGGAGCCTGAGCGGAAGCGATTTGATGGTATTCGCGGACCGCTCGGGCGATGTGGTGGCCGTACGCGCCAAGAATACGAGCTTCGAACGCAGCTCGGCACAAGAATTCATGCGGCGGTCCCTGGTGAAGGAAGAGCCGCGCGACTGGTGGTACGGCGGCGGACATCTTTACGAAGTGTGGATTCAAGCGATTTATTTTGGCGCGGAAACGAAGGGATCGGCGCTCGGCTATTTGGCGGTGGGGCACGAAATCGATGAGCGCGCGGCGAAAGATTTCAGCAAGATCGCATCGAGTGATGTGGCCTTTCGCTGGGGCGATACGTTTGTGGCGAGTACATTGTCAGCCGAGCAGCAAACGGAACTGGCGGCGCAGCCGCAGCGCGATGCAAACGCGTCACCGGAAACGCAAATCGGAACTGAACGATACCTGGCGACGACCGTGGGCCTGCCGCCCGACACGCAGCCGCGCGTGACGCTGACGGTTTTGAAGTCGTTCGACAAAGCTACGTCGTTCCTGCGCGAACTGAATCATGTGTTGCTGGGATTGGGCTTGCTCAGCGTGTTTGCTGGAAGCTTGCTGGTATATTTCATTTCCGACACATTTACGCGGCCACTGGCGAACCTGGTGGCTGGAGTTCGCGCGCTGGAAGGCGGGGACTACAGCTTTCCGCTGGAGAGCACGGGCGGAGACGAAGTGTCGGAGGTGACGGGCGCATTCTCCCGCATGCGGACGAATCTGCAAAAAACTCAGACGGAGCACCAGTTACTGGAGGAGCGGCTGCGCCAGGCACATAAGATGGAAGCGGTGGGCAGGCTGGCCGGCGGTGTGGCGCACGATTTCAATAATTTGCTGACGATTATTCGGGGCAACAGCGATCTGCTGATCGACCGGGACGGCGCGGACGCGTTCCACAAACGCTGCGTGGAACAAATTCAGAAAGCTTCGGGCCGCGCGGTTTCCATGACACGGCAGTTGCTGGCATTCAGCCGGATGCAAGTGTTGCAGCCGCGGGTGCTGGATTTGAACGCGGTAGTCGCGGAAATGGGCAAGATGCTGCCGCGGCTAATTGGTGAACACATCGAACACGTGTTCATACCGGAGCCGAAACTGAAATTGGTAACAGCGGACCCAGGACAAATCGAACAGGTGCTGATGAATCTGGCGGTCAATTCGCGCGACGCGATGCCCGCGGGAGGCACGCTTACCGTGCGGACGGCGAACGTGGACATGACCGAGGTGGACAGCGCGAGACACCGATCCATGACGCCGGGATCGTACGTGCTGCTGGCGGTGAGCGATACGGGCATCGGCATGGACGAAAAGACTATTTCTCACATTTTTGAACCTTTCTTCACGACGAAAGAGATCGGCAAGGGTACGGGCCTGGGACTGGCTACGGTGTACGGGATTGTGAAGCAAAGCGGCGGATTTATCTGGGTAGATAGCGCCGTGGGTAAAGGGACGACGTTTGAGATTTATTTGCCGCAGGCCGCTGCTTCGGTTCCGACATCGAAAGCAGAAGCGGAGGCAAAGCAGGCGTCGCTGCGGCGCGGAAGCGAGACAGTCCTGGTGGTGGAAGATGAGGCGGGCGTGCGTGAGCTGGCGGGACAGTTCCTGAAAGCACACGGCTACACGGTGCTGGAGGCGGCGGATGGCGTCGCGGCCCTGGAAATCGCGGCACGGCACGAAGGAACGATCCACCTGGTCTTGACGGATATGATCATGCCCCGGATGAGCGGCGCGGAACTGGTGAAGAGATTGAAGGAAATCCGGCCGGACGTGAAGGCGGTCTATATGACGGGCTATTCCGAATATGCAACCCCCGAGAGCGAAACATCTTCCAATCAGGAATCGATACTTCAGAAACCATTTTCCTCGACTTCTTTAGCTAACTTGATCCGCGAAGTGCTCGCGGGAAAGGTCAGCGAGAAGGCGGGCGACGCCAAGGAGTGCCGCGTTCTGTAGGGAGCGCTGAGGAATTTGCAAGCGCGCGGTGCCGCCTGGGCGATGAAACAGGCCCTACCACATTCCGCAAGGAGGCCCGCAATGCTACGCAATGGGCGCCGAAAACTATTTCTTCAGGTACTGGTAGCCGCCAGTTTGCTGCTGCTGAAAGCTCCGATTGTGCAATGTCAAAACGCGCCGGGTACCGCTGCGCCCGGCGCACCGCCGGCCGACACGGTGCCAGACGTCAGGACGCTCGCGGATGCCGTGCGCGCGCTGCAGGCGCAGGTGCAGAATCTCAATTCGCAGGTGGGCGAACTGCGCGCGGCGGAAGAACGGGAGCACGCAGAGGCGCGCGAGCTGCGCAACGAGTTGAATCGCGCAACGGCAAAATCGGTGGTGGCGCCTCGCGAGCCGACTGACGCTTATGCTCCAATGTCGTCGTCAGCGAACACTTCCACGTCAGCCAACAGTTCCACGTCAGCGGTTCCCGTCCCGGCAACGAGCAGCGCTCAGGGAGCGTCACTCGAGGAGCGTGTGACAAAACTGGAAGATAATCAGGAGTTGACGGACGCGAAGGTGCTCGATCAGAGCCAGACCAAGGTGGAGAGCGGGTCGAAGTATCGGGTGCGTTTATCTGGAATGGTGCTGCTGAACACGACGGTGACGCGCGGCTCGGTTGACAATTTGGATTTCCCGGAAATCGCTACGCCGCCGGAAACGCCAGATACATCGGGGGCGTTTGCAGGATCGTTGCGGCAGTCGCAGATCGGGATCGAGGCGTTCGGACCGGACGTGGCGGGAGCGCACACCAGCGCAAACGTGAAATTCGATTTCGGCGGGGGATTTCCCGACACTACGAACGGAGCGGTGATGGGAGTGCTGCGCTTGCGTACGGGAATCGTCCGTTTCGATTGGGCGAACACTTCGATTGTGGCGGGGCAAGATTCTTTGTTCTTTGCTCCTCTGGTTCCGACGTCGCTTGCGACCATTTCGATTCCGGCGCTTTCCTACTCAGGGAATCTGTGGATATGGACGCCACAGATTCGCGTTGAACATCGCATCGCGTTGTCGGACGATTCGAGTTTGCTGCTGCAGGCTGGAATTCTGGACTCGCTGACCGGCGATTATCCCGATTTCGAAGATCGGGTGCCGAGCCAAGGTGAACAATCGGGTCAACCGGGGTATGCTGCGCGTGTCGCGTGGAGTCATCATGCGTTCGGCAGGGATTTAACGATCGGAGTGGGCGGATATTACGGGCGGCAGAATTGGGGATTTGGACGGGGCGTGGATGGATGGGTGGGCACGACGGATCTGACCGTTCCGATGGGAAAGTATTTTGACTTGACTGGTGAATTTTATCGCGGGCGCGCGGTGGGCGGGTTTGGCGGGGGCATCGGGCAAAGCGTGCTGCTGTCCGGGCCGGAGATGGATCCGGCCACGACGATTCGAGGACTGGATTCAATCGGGGGGTGGGTACAATTGAAATACAAACCCAAAGCGAATTTCGAGATGAATTTCGCGCTCGGGCAGGACAATCCTTTTGCGAGCGAATTGAGGAACAATCCGGCGACTGCAGGTTATTATGGCCAGCTGCTTTCGCGCAACTTCACGCCGTTCGTCAATTTCATTTATCACGCGCGCTCGAATGTTTTGTTCTCCGCTGAATATCGGCGCTTACAGACGTACAATCTCGACAGCAACACGGAAACAGCCAACCAAATCGGCCTCAGCGTGGGGTACATATTCTGATGGGGAAGTCTAAGCTGACTCGCGCGCTGCAAACAGCCGCTTGGCTGGCTACCTTGCTTGTTATCACGGGCGTGGCGCCGGTTGCGGGGCAAGAGCCGGTGGTTACCGCCGAGGTATCGGTGGCGCGACCTGCGTCAGGCCATCAACACGGTGCGGCCAACAACCGGGGAGATGCATCTCAAGTAGTGGTGTGGCTGACGCCAGTAGATGGTGCGGCGCCGGCCACGGGCGCGGCAGCGAAGCCAGCGGAACTGGTGCAGCGCAACAAGAGCTTCGAACCACATGTCATCGTGGTGCAAGTGGGCTCGCTGATTCAATTTCCCAACAAGGATCCGTTCTTCCACAATATTTTCTCGATGTACGACGGCAAACGGTTTGACCTAGGACTGTACGAAGCGGGTACGAGCCGTTCCGTGCGCTTCGACCGGCCGGGAATCAGCTATTTATTCTGCAACATTCACGCGGAAATGAGCGCCGTGGTGATCGTGGTGGAGACTCCTTACTTCGCGTTATCCGATCGCTCCGGACATGTGGCCATTGCCGGCGTGCCCGACGGGCGGTATCAGATGCATGTGTGGTACGAACGAAGCCTGCCGGAGAATCTAAAGGAGCTGACGCGGGTGGTGACGGTTTCCGCGAGCGCCCGGTCCCTCGGCTCGATCCACGTGGTGGACAATCCGAATTTTACTTTGGCGCATAAGAACAAGTACGGCGAGGATTACGTCCCGCCACCGAGCGCCGGCTACGAGCATCCCTGAGCCAGGAGACTTCCGGCTTGAAATTTACAAGTTGTTGACATGTGGCAAACGTCGCGATGACAACGCCGCGGCGGATCGCTCGCAATCTATTGACGTGATGATTGGGGAATGGAATTGCGATTGCAGTGCACGAATATTTTCGCACTCATCTACAGTGCGGTAGAATCGGTGAATCCGACGGTCCCGGCCCGCGTTGTGACGAGGCGTCCTTTCTAACGGTCCAAAATGCCCGAGCAAACTGCGCAAACGAAGGAAGGTTCTGTGGATACGGTCTTGGTAGTTGAAGATAGCCGTCCGATGCAGCGTACTCTGCAGCGGCTGTTCGAAGCGGATGGACTGCGAGTGCAGCTCGCCTCAGACGGGATCTCGGGATTGGAAAGTTTTAGAAAGCAAACGCCCAGCGTAGTGGTATTGGACTTGAAGCTGCCCCGCATGCCTGGGAAGGAAGTTTGCCGCGCGTTCAAGGCGCATGCCGCAGGTGTGCCCGTCGTGGTACTGAGCGCGAACTGCGAAGTCGAAGACAAAGTGCTGCTGCTGGAGCTGGGGGCGGATGATTACGTCACAAAACCGTTCAGCCCGAAAGAGCTGCTGGCACGAGTTCGGCGTGCAATGCGTCGCGGCGGACCCGCGGTGCCGGATGCGGGCAGTGTTCCCGGCGCGCCGGCGTCGCACGAGTTACTGGTTTTCGGCGACACCAAGATTGATTTTACGAGCATGGTGGTAATGCGAGCTGGACGGCCACTGGCGTTTACGGCGCAGGAATTCAAGCTGCTGAAGTACTTCGCGCGCTGCCCTGCCAGGGTGATTTCGCGGCAGGAACTGTTGAATGAAGTGTGGGGATACGAAAACTATCCGACGACGCGGACCGTGGATAATCACATTCTGCGGATCAGGCAAAAACTAGAGCCTGACCCGGCTCACCCGCGATATTTTCTGACGATGCACGGTGCCGGCTACAAGTTCGCGCCCGGTGAAAGTGTAGCCGCGTTGGAGATATAGAGTCGGTCACCGAGGGGACTTTTGGCACGTCTGCGATTGCGCACGCAACTTCTGATCGCCACTCTTGTGATCATTTGTGCGCTGTTAGGTTCTCTTCTGTTGATTGTCAGGCATACGGTCCGCTCCGAAATCGTTGAGGGAGTGCAAGCCAGCACCACTGATTCGCTCCGCGCGTTCGAGAATGTGCAAAAAGAGCGCGAGCTGCAACTATCGCGCACCGCCGCGATGCTAGCCGAACTGCCCACGCTGAAAGCCTTGATGACCACCGAGCACGCCTTGACGATCCAGGATGCGTCCGAACCTTTGTGGAAACTGGCTGGCAGTCAACTCTTTGTGCTGGCGGGGCCGGACGGACGCGTGCTGGGATTTCACGGGACTACACCGCGTTGGAACGTGGATGTAGCGCAAGAGAACCTGGTGAGATCCCTGGAACAGGGCGAGGACGCGGCGTGGTGGTTCGGCGACGGGCAGCTGTATCGCGTTTTCCTGCGACCGATCACCGCCGGGACGGAAAATAACCGAAGGCAGCTCGGCGTTATCGCCGTGGGGTATCAAATTGATGCGACAGTAGCAGAGCAGCTATCACTGGTGTCCGGCAGCCAAATCGCGCTTACCACGGGCGACGAGATCATCGCGTCCACGCTATCGTCTGGAGATCAGGCGGGGTTAAAGCGCTGGATGCAGAGTAGCGCCGGCGCAGATGCCGGAACTGTAGAAATGTCGCTGGGCAACGATCCATATCAGGTGGCATCGGTGGTAATCCACGACGGACCGCCGGCTTCGGTGAAGTGTTACGTGCTGATGTCCTTGCAGCCTGCGAATGCATACTTGAGGCGGCTGAATCGCACGATTTTGCTGCTGGGCATTTCGGCAGTGGCGCTGGCGGCGTTGCTATTGACCTTCGTTTCGCGAACGATTACGCATCCGCTGGACAATCTGGTGGCCGGTGTGCGCGCGCTGGCGGTGGGCGACTACACGTACTCGATCACACCGCGTGGAAGCAGTGAAGTGGCGGAGCTGGGCGAAGCGTTCTCGAAGATGCGCGGCGAGTTGCTGGCCTCGCAACAGCGGCGATTCGCAACGGAGCGAATTGCGGCGGTGGGCCGAGCCGCGAATTCAATCTCGCACGACCTGCGGCATTACCTTGCGGCGGTGGTGGCCAACGCGGAGTTCCTTTACGAAGCGGAAAAATTGAAACTGAATCGCGACGAAATCTACGAGGAAATCAAGACGGCGTCCGAGCAGATGATCGATCTTTTGGACTCGCTTCGCGAATTAGCCAGAGAGGAGAGCTCGATTGCTCCGATACCGGCGTCGTTGAACCAAACCCTGCGCCGCGCGGTGGATGCGGTGCGCGCGAGGCCGGAAATGCGAAATCTGGAGATCTCCATCAGCACGGCGGGAGATATGGATGGGGTCTTCGATCCCAAGAAGATTGAGCGAGCATTCTTTAATCTGGTGTTGAACGCGTGTGAGGCCACGGTGCCGTCGCAGGGCCACGTGAAAATAGAAATTTGTTCGGCCGGCGAATCATTCGAGGTTCGCGTCAGCGATAATGGAGCAGGCATACCGCCGTCGATTCTCAACACACTCTTCGATCCGTTTATTAGCTCGGGGAAACCCAACGGGACTGGCCTGGGACTTGCGATCGTGAACAAGATCGTTCACGACCACGGAGGTTTGGTGACTGTTGAGAAAACGTCGGAGACGGGGACTACGTTTTTGGTGAGCCTGCCACGTGCCGCGCGCCCCGAACGAGTGCCTCCACAGCCTGTGGTTTCGTAGAAATTAGCGCGTATCGGGTCGCGCGCACGCGTTTGCAGATGCGCGCTAAATCTCGGCGAGGGCGCGGTGGACGAGATGAACGGCGATCGCCCCTTCGCCCACCGCTGACGCCACGCGCTTCACATTTCCCGAGCGCACATCGCCGACCGCAAACACGCCTGGAAGACTGGTTTCCAACATGTAGGGAGTACGCGTGACAATCGGCGCGACGTCTCCGTTTGCAGATTCCAAGTCCCGTCCGGTGAGGATGAACCCCTTTTCGTCCAAAGCGAGGCACCCCTTCAGCCACTCGGTCCGCGGCGATGCACCAGCCATGATAAAGACGTGGCGAATGTCGTGGACAGAAATCTGGCCGGTGGATTTGTCCAGCCACGTGACCTGCTCGAGATGCGCATCGCCGGCGAGAGAGACGATTTCAGTCTTGTGATGCAATTCGATTGCGGGGTTCTCTTCGATGCGCTGGACCAGGTAGCGCGACATGGTATCCGCCAGTTGATGCGAGCGAACGAGAATGTGAACCTTGCGGGCCGTCTGCGCGAGGAAAACGGCTGCTTGTCCGGCGGAGTTCCCTCCCCCGACGACGATGATCTCTTCGTGTTCGCAAAGCTGGGATTCCATGTAGGTCGCGCCGTAATAGATTCCCTGACCTTCGAATTGCGTCAAGTTGGCGATGCGCGGCTTGTTGTATTGGGCGCCGGTGGCAATGACGATGGTGCGCGCGGCGAGCTTGTTGCCGTTGTCGAGGAGGACTTTGTACGGGCGTCGATCGCAATCCAGTTGCGAGACGCCGTGGGCGACCATCATCTTCGCGCCAAATTTCTCAGTTTGGGCGATGGCACGCGCTGCCAATTCCTGGCCGGAAAGTCCGGTGGGAAAGCCCAGATAATTTTCAATTTTGGAACTTGAGCCCGCCTGGCCTCCGGGGCTGCCTGCCTCGATTACGAGCACATTCAGTCCCTCCGAAGCGCCGTAAACGGCGGCTGCCAGACCCGCGGGGCCTGCACCGACGATGATCATGTCGCGGATTTCCGATTCATCAATGGCGCTGTTCAATCCCAGGCAATCGGCCAGTTGCTGAATGGTGGGATTGCGCAGGACCGAGCGAGCGCGGCAGACGATCACTGGAATTTCGTCGAGCTTGACGTCGAAACGGTCGAGAAGTTCCTGGGAAGTTTTGTCGGAGTCGAGGTCCACGTAGGCAAAAGGATGTTCGTTACGCGTAAGAAATTCCCGCAGGCGCAGGGTGTTGGCGGAATGCTGCGAGCCCAGAAGAACGATGTTGCCCTGGCCTTCGCTGACGAGTTCCAGGCGGCGCAGGATAAAGGCCCGCATGAATATTTCGCTGAGCTCGGCGTCCTTCGCGACGAGCGAGCGCAGCGCATCGCCGCTCACTTCCAGGAATTCACCGGAATCGGTGACGCGGCCGCGCACCAGACAGCGGCGGCCGGAAATCATGGTCATCTCGCCGGTAAACTCGCCGGGATCGTGTTTCGCCACCGGATGTTCGCCGCGAAGATCGGCTTGCACAATTTCCATGCGTCCGGAAAGCAGGACGAAGAACGGCACTTTGGTATCGCCGATGTCGAAGAGGATTTCGTCTTTCTTGACTTGGCGGAGTTTGCCAACCGGGCGAATGCGCGCGATTTGGGCTTCGGTCAGAGTTGGGAAGGCTTGCGTGCGAGCGTCAAGAGCGCTGGGTTTCGGCCGAGACGACATAGCATTCTCCTAAGGCTGGGTAGCGTTCATTAGAGCACGCCGAGACAGCCGAGGTACAGCCGTGCGCGGTTGCCTGCAGAACGCTCGGCGAGCGGATCCGCCGGAGATCTGCATTGCTGGAGCTCAAGACAGTTCGAAGCCGTGAGTCTCCGGCACCCAAAACGCGCAGATTGCCGCAAGAGCGAACGCGATTCCACAAAGCGCGAACGCTGAGGAGAGCCCATGAGTCTGGCCGACGGAACCGATGATCAGAGGGGCGAGCGCGCTGAGGCCACGGGCTACGTTATAGGAAATTCCAAGAGCGGTAGCGCGGATCGCGGTGGGAAACAATTCGCTGCCGAGGATTCCGGATCCGGTGAAAAATCCAGTGCCGAAAAAAGCGGTGACGGAGGCGGCTATCAGAATCGCGCCCGGACGATGAGCCGCTGCAAAAATGGGGACGAAGATCGCGGCCATCACAAGATAAATGATGATCGTCCGCTTGCGGCCAAAGCGGTCCGCGAAAATACCAAACAGGAGATAGCCGGGCAACATTCCCACAAGATTCAGAACCACGAGAAAGGATGCAACGCCGAACATCTGGAAACCGCGTCCGCCCTGTGCGGTGGGCAACGCCAGGTATGCGGGCATCCAGGTGAAAAGTCCCCACCAGGCGAACATCCCGAAAGTGTTCATCGCGAGAAGAGCCAGGAGACGCGGGAGCACGGCGCGCCACAACGCTGATTTGCTTTCTTGGTTGCCCGCGCTCTGTCGGTGGCGCGTCCAGATTTCGGGTTCAGGGACATCGTGCTGAATCCAGAAGACGAGCAGAGCCGGCAGAACCCCGACGAAGAAAACCCAGCGCCAGCTCGCGTGCGTCAAGATAACGCCGGCAACGATCGCCGCAGCAGCATAGCCGATGGCCCAACTGCTCTGCACGATTCCCATGGCGCGGCCACGCCATGCAGACGGCCAGGTTTCCGCAACCAAGGTGGCACCTGAATTCCATTCGCCTCCCATACCCAGGCCCAACAAAAACCGGCAAACGGCCAAGGCGAAG
Source organism: uncultured Acidobacteriota bacterium (assembly GCA_963742475.1). Classification (GTDB taxonomy): domain Bacteria; phylum Acidobacteriota; class Terriglobia; order Acidiferrales; family UBA7541; genus Palsa-295. The sequence continues at coordinate 932,026 of CAVULY010000004.1, forward strand.
ATGGTGGTGGTGAATCCGCAGGCAAAGGTAAAAATCGAGTAGGTGAGGATGCTGAGGCTCAACATGCGGCGACGGCCGAAGCGATCTGCAAGCAAGCCGAAAGCAAAGCTGCCGATCGCAGATGCCACCAGCGTGAGTGAATTCAGGAAACCGGCGGTTGCCTGGCTCATGCCGAATTCGCGCATAAGGGTGGCGAGGACCAGCGAATAAAGCAGAACGTCAAAGGCGTCGAGCATCCAGCCGAGACCAGCGGCTAGCAGCGTGCGGCGCTGAGCCGACGTGGTGTGGCGCCAGCGAAACGGTGGGGACGGCTCGGCTACGTGCGCCTGAGCGGAAGAAGAAATCGGATCACGCAATGCACACCTCAGTGATGGGAGTCGAACAACGCGGCGCGGTCAACACGCGACCTTCGATTTCGCTAAAATTCAAATTATTCTCGCATTCGCTCTCGAGCACCATTGCTTCGCCTAACCCGTGGCGGGCTTATAGCTAATGCTCCGTTGGTTGTCAATTGATAGTGGTGAGGTGGGACGCGGTCGATTCTTCACTTTAGTGCGCGCGCGTGTATCACTCTCGCTTGATTGGTCGAACCAGATGCGATTTAATCCACCCGCTTCGGTAGGCAGCGGATGTGTGAGAATGCGCGCGGACTGCGCTATTTCTGAAATGCGATCGCAGGCACGCGTTTGGAATGGAACTGGCTGGGGAACATGAGAGAATCGCGGCCGCGATGCCAATTTGACGCGGATACAACTGGGGGAAATTGTTCGCGGCGAGAAAATCAGCGCATCACGATCCAGGAATCGCAATCATGATGGAACAGAGAGAGCGGACCCGTGAAAAGTAGCGGCATGCGCATCGCGATTGACACTGGCGGAACTTTTACGGACTGCGTCTATGTGAAAAATGGCGCGATTCGTATTTTAAAAGTATTTTCCACTCCGCAGGACCCCGGCGAGGCCATACTGGGCGCGCTCGGGGAAATTTCTCCCGGTCCGCAAGCTGAAATTCGCCATGGAACTACGGTGGGAACGAATACGCTACTGGAACGAAAAGGGGCGCGCGTCGCGTTCGTAACTACTTCCGGCTTTGAGGATGTGATCGCCATCGGCCGGCAAACTCGGCCGAAGCTTTATGATTGGTTTGCATCCCCGGCCGCACCGCTGGCGAATGAAAAAATGCGGTTCGGCGTGAAGGAAAGAATTCTCTTTGACGGAACGGTGCTCGAAGCACCCGATGCGAACGAACTCGCGAGGCTGGCGGAAGCAGTACGGAACTCAAAGGCGGAGTCGATAGCCATTTCGCTGTTGTTCTCATTCGTGAATCCGGCGAACGAACGCGCAGTCGTCGCGGAGCTCGAGAAGCTTGGAGTGCCTGTCTCGGCTTCCCACGAAATCTTGCCGGAATTCCGTGAATATGAGCGAGGCTCGACGGTTCTGGTGAACGCTTACCTGGCACCGAAGATGAGCCACTACCTGGGTCGCTTGTCGTCCGCACTGGAGCGTGTTGGTGGCGGAGCGAGGCTTCTGGTGATGCAATCGTCCGGCGGAATCGTTTCTGCGACGGTGGCGTCTCGAGAGCCGGTGCGTACGATCCTATCCGGTCCGGCGGGAGGTGTGGTGGGAGCGTGCGCGGTGGCACGCATGGCTGGTTTTTCCAAGATCATCACGTTCGATATGGGCGGAACTTCAACAGATGTCGCACTGGTGGATGGCACTGCTGGAACGGGATTACGCATCACGAACGAATCGCAGATTACGGGAATCCCAGTCGCCATTCCGTCGCTGGACATTCACACGGTGGGCGCGGGCGGCGGCTCGATCGCGAGATTCGATAGCGGCGGCGCGTTGCAGGTGGGGCCGCAATCGGCAGGGGCCGATCCAGGGCCCGTATGCTACGGCCGCGGCAGCCAGCCGACGGTTACCGATGCAAATTTGATTCTCAGCCGATTGGATCCGGAATCTTTCCTGGGGGGCAAGGTTCGCTTGGATGAGCGGCGCGCTCGCGAAGTGTTCGAAGAAACCAAGGGCAACTTGGAAAGCGTGGAGGCGTTTGCCGATGGCATCGTGCGATTGGCCGAAGCGACGATGGAAAAGGCGCTGCGCAAGATTTCGGTGGAACGCGGGCACGACCCGCGCGAATTTTGCCTGGTCAGCTTCGGCGGCGCCGGCCCGCTGCACGCGTGCGCGCTGGCGCGGTCATTGAGAATTCCGAGGGTGATGATTCCGTGTTTTCCGGGGGCGCTGTCCGCGTTGGGGATCCTCATGTCAGACATTGTGCGGGATTATTCGAAGACGGTAATGCTGCCACTGAATCATCCGAAACTGGAGCAGCAGTTCCGCGACTTGGAGCGCCGCGGAAGTGAGGAGATGAAAGCGGAAGGCCTGCGCGGAATCGCGTTGCGCTCGCTCGACATTCGCTATGTGGGCCAGGGTTATGAGCTGAACATCGAAGCGGGGCGCAATCTTGCCAATCGCTTTCACGCGGCGCATCAACAGCGATACGGATATTCAGACACCGAGCGTGCGATCGAAATCGTAAATCTGCGCGTGAGGATGGTTGCAGCCACCAAGCCACTTCGTTTCCAACAGAAGTCGCGGCAGCGCGGGAATGCGCGAAGCGCCATACTGAAGCATCGCACCGTTTATTTCGAAGGACGGGCCGGCGCGGCGCCGGTCTACGATCGTTCTCGTTTAAGTGTGGGCGACGGGCTCAGCGGGCCAGCGATCATTGTGGAATACAGCGCCACATCGGTGATTCCGCCGCGATGCCGGGTTCACGTGGACAAGTGGCACAACCTGATTGTCGAGGTAGAGAATGGTAAGAAGAACATCCGGTAGAGTTAGACGCGAAAGCGCGAGGCGGCAACGAGCGGGCGGCGCAAAATCCGCTAAGCGTAAGCCTGCGTTGGCGGTCGATCCGGTGGAACTGGCTATTTTCAAGCACGCGCTTCATTCGATTGCCGAGGAAATGGGGGCCGCTCTCCGGCGTACGGCTTTCTCTCCCAATATCAAGGAGCGTCGCGATTATTCCAGCGCTCTGTTCGACGCGGAAGGACGCGTGATCGCCATGGGCGACGACATGCCCGTGCATCTTGGCTCGATGCCGATGTCTGTGGAGGCAGCGCTGCGGGCGCTGGAGTTCGAGGCTGGCGATATTGCCATTCTCAACGACCCGTTCGCCGGAGGGACGCATCTCCCGGATATCACGCTGGTGATGCCGGTGTTCGTACGCGGTGTGAAACAAGCTGCCTTTTATGTCGCCAATCGCGCGCACCACGCGGACGTGGGCGGCTCCTCGCCCGGCTCGATGGGCCTGTGCCGCGAGATTTATCAGGAAGGAGTGAGGATACCGCCGCTGAAGATCATGAGTCGCGGGGCGGTGAAGAGCGACCTGCTCGCTATGATTCTGAATAATGTGAGGACGCCGCGAGAAAGAGAGGGGGATCTGACGGCGCAGATTGGCGCATGCCGGATCGGCGCTGAACGATTGGCAGAGCTGGTAGCTAAGTTGGGTTACACGCGAGTGGCGCGGAACACCACGGACCTCTTGAATTATTCCGAACGATTGATGCGCGCCGAGCTGAGGCGGCTGCCCGCGGGGAAATTCTCCGCCGAAGACGCGCTGGATGACGACGGCATCAGCAAGAATCCCATCCGAATTCGCGTCGCGATTCGGCTGGATCCCAAGCGTGCTTCGGCTGAAGTGGATTTCACTGGGACGGATCCCCAAGTGGCTGGCAGCGTGAATGCGGTTTACGCGATAACTTATTCGGCTGTTTTTTATGCTTTCCGTTGCCTGCTGCCGGAAGATGCGGCGCACACTGCCGGACTGATGCGGGCCGTGCGATTGACAGCCCCGGAAGGAACGGTGGTGAACGCTCTGCCGCCGGCGGCGGTGGCTGGGGGAAACGTGGAAACCTCGCAACGGATTGTGGACGTGCTGCTGCGCGCTCTGGCGCAGGCCCTGCCAGACCGCGTTCCGGCCGCGAGTTCTGGAACAATGAATAATTTGACGATCGGCGGCATGGATCCGCGCACACAACAACCGTTCGCGTATTACGAAACCGTCGCGGGAGGGATGGGCGCGCGACCGGATCGCGATGGCGCCTCCGGTGTGCACACGCATATGACGAATTCATTGAACACGCCGATCGAGGCGCTGGAGTATGCCTACCCGTTGCGATTGAAAAAGTATTGCTATCGGCGGGGATCGGGCGGCGTCGGGAATATACCGCGGCGGCGACGGACTGGTGCGCGAAATCGAATTGCTATCCGCGGCGCAGTTGACGATGCTTTCCGACCGGCGGCGCGTCGCGCCGTACGGTTTGGCCGGCGGCAGCGAGGGCGCCTGCGGCCGAACGATCCTCATTCGTGACGGCCAAGAGGAGGAACTTCCCAGCAAGTGCACGCTTCACGTGTCCGCCGGAGCAGTTCTACGAATCGAAACTCCTGGCGGCGGAGGATGGGGCGCTGCTGGAAAATAAGGACTGGCGCGCAGGTTAACCAGTGCGGCGAACGATTCGCGCAGCGGTGAAATGTACGACGCGAATGATGGGGGAGTTGCAAGACAAGCTGGCGGAGAGAGTGGGATTCGAACCCACGGTTGAGTTTCCCCAACACACGCTTTCCAAGCGTGCTCCTTAAACCGCTCGGACATCTCTCCGCCGTGCAGGAACGTTAGCAGCGTAACAAATCAAGAGCGAAGCAGCAAACAGCCGGAAGCGGACCAGGAATGTGAAGCAACGGCTGGAAGTAACAAATCGGCAGAAGGTCTGCTACACTTTTGTACCCTGTTCCGGGGTAGTGCAATTGGTAGCACGCCAGCCTTTGGAGCTGGTTATCCTGGTTCGAGTCCAGGCCCCGGAGCCATCCCACTTCAACGCACGCGAGTAGGCAACCGCGCTCCAAGAGCCGTCTTGTCTGCTGAGTATTGAGCCGCGAAGTGCGAGGGGGCGGCGCTAGGCTGCCGAGTCACGACGATGCTGGATTGGCGGAACGATCTTGAGAGCCTTGGATTTGAGCGCGCCTGGCTTTGCCGCGCTGGGGTGCTGCGATTTGCAATGTTCTTCGCAGCGGCGGAGCAGTTTTTCGAATTCCTGCTCGGAGCAGACGTTGGCCTGTGTAGAATTCCTACGATTCGAAATCACGTCCCCTCCTCCTGAACACCACCCCTGGAATACCAGTTTGACGGGAGCCTTGTTAGCGGGAGACTAGCCTTGGTACTGCAGACTGTCAAGAATTTTGTGGCGAATTGTCAAAGCTCGATAGAAATGTCCCCTGTCTTAGCTCGTTAGAAATGTCCCCTTTTTTGCTTTTCGGTTTTCTTCTTTGTATTCATCGTTGGCCCGGCCCGCAGCGAAGCCCTGTGGAGCCCGAAGGGCGGAACGTTTAGGGCGAAGCGGAGGGCCGGGCCAACGATGCCCGCTCCGCCTCTGCCGCCGCCTTTAGCTCCCGTTTCTGTTGCGCTCTCAGGATCGTTCCTCGCCAGGGATGATTCGCAGCCGGTACGTATTTCCGCTTCGCCTGCTGCCTGGCAGCGCGCTCCCCTACGACTTTCTCGGCGTACTGCTTAGGCGGGGTTGGCGCCGGGATCTCGCGATACGGCAACGCCCGCCCGCGATACTCGATGCTGATGCTGCCGTGTCGCCCTTCACACACCAGCACCTTGCTCTTGGCCGGCGCGTGCTGACGGCTCGCCAGTTGAAAAAAGCTGTTCTCATACCGCACCACCCAGTCCTGGCTGATCGTCCGCTCCCTCTCTAATCGGAATATCCGGTCCAGTTCGCTCGCCCCTGGCGCCCGCCGGTGATAGTCCTCCGCCTGCGCCGCCGCTCTGGTAAACCTCCCGTTGTGTTCCGGCAGATAGTCCCGCTCCAAATACACATTGGCTTGTTCCTGACTGCTGATCTGCTTGCGTCGCAGCTTCTTTACCAGGCGGTCCTGATGTGTCCCGTGGATCCGTTCCACTCGTCCCTTCGCCTGCGGCGAGCTGGCCGCGATCAGCTCGATCCCCAACTGCGCGCACATGCGCCCAAACTGCGTTAGGGGCTCCTCGCCTCGCAGCCACTCTTTCGGCGTCGCTCTCCGCTTGTACAGGTTCTTCCAGTCCACATAGAGCGCCAGCGGCACTCCGTAGCGTTCGATCCAGGCCCGCAGCCCATCCGCCACCGCCCAGATCGTCTCTTGCTCCCCCAGTTTTGCCCAGGTCGTGTTCGTCGCATCATCGACCATGTCGATCAAACAACCCTCGGCTCCGCGCTCCTCCAGCCAGCGGTGAAAGCTCCCGTCCATCTGCACCATCTCGCCAAAGTGTTCCTTGCGTTCGCGGCGACGGCGGTGCCGCTTCCTCCTCCGCTCCCGACTCCACAATCCCTCCGCCAACATCCAACGGCGCAACGTCTCCGCATCGATTTTCAGCCCGTCCTCCGCAGCCAAGTGTTCCGCCGCCAGCGTCGGCCCGAATCGCTCGCCCACCGCCCCGCCGTACTTCTCCCGCACCAACCGCAGCACCTTCTTGCGAAACTTCCTCTCCCGTGCGTGGTTCGAGTGCCGTCCCGCGCTGCGGTGCTGCAGACCCGCCGCTCCTTCTTCCCGATAGCGCTTCCACAACCGCTTCGCCTGCCGGTAACTCACTCCCAGCAATCGGCTCGCATCTACGATCCGTAGTTGCTTGCTCCGAATCCGCGCCAGCACTTCCACCCGTCCCAACTCCCTCTTGCTCATCTCCGTCCGCCTCAATCGGATCTCCTTTCGAAGATCCATTTAAGGGGACATTTCTATCGAGGACAAAAGGGGACACTATCACTGAGGTACAACAGAATTTTGTGGCGAATTAGCTCGCGGCAATTGGACCCCGACCTCGGCGGTTCGGGGCCGTCGCCGCGATGGGTCTTGCGGAAGACACCGGGACACTTTAGTCTGTGCACCGGCATGACACCCCAATTCCTGATACTCGGAGTGATCTGGTACATCGTTTTCCTGTTCTCGACCACCTGCCATGAAGGCGCGCACGCGCTGATCGCGCGGATCGGCGGAGATTCCACGGCTTTCCACGGCGGCCAGGTGACTCTTAATCCTTGGCCACACATCAGGCGCGAGCCAATCGGGCTGGTGATTGTGCCGATCCTTTCCTATTTCGTCGCTCACTGGATGATCGGCTGGGCCAGCGCGCCCTACGATCCGGAATGGCAGCAACGCTATCCGCGTCGTGCCGCATGGATGGCGCTGGGCGGTCCGGCTGCCAATTTCACGCTGGTGATACTATCGGCGATCGCGATACGCACCGGAATGCATTTCGGAGTTTTCGGCGTTCCGGATGCCGCGGACTTCACGCATATCACTGAACCACTCGTGCCGGGAGTTGCGGGCTTCGCGGCGACGTTTCTCAGCATCATCTTTCTATTGAATCTGCTGCTGGGGACATTCAACCTGCTGCCGGTGCCGCCGCTGGACGGCGTCACTGGAGTGACCTTGCTGATGAGCGAGCAAACCGCGCATCGATTTCTGTACTGGGTGCGTACACAGGGATTCGGAATGCTCGGTTTGGTGGTGGCTTGGTACGCCTACGATAAAATGTTCCCCTATATATTCCGATTTGCACTTGCGACCCTTTACCCCGGATATCATTGGGGCTAGCTACCCACGGCGCGGCTTGTAGCGTTGAGTGTGTCATCCGCGGGACGATCTCGTTTCAATAAGGAGCAAGCACTCGTTACGGAACACTCGGTGTGTTTGGTCGAGTTTGAATCGATACGGATAAGTCCTTCCCAGTAAGCAATTGTCCCCAATCCTTGTTGGTACCTCTCCTGCAATGACCCCGCATGAGGTGGATCCATGAATCGCGCAACGAATGAGGCCCAGCCCACAAATTTGGCGGCGAATTACCCGAAGAACTACCGCGTGGAAGTGTCCGGATGGGATGCGCGGGAGCAATTCTTCGTCGAGAAAACGTGGCTGGACTGGAAGGAAGCGCTAGGAAAGACGATCGAGCTGCGCGCGGCGGTGCGACTCGACAGCGTTCTATTCATCCGCCTGCTTCGGCCTCTCGGTGGCGGAGCCGGCATTCCGGTACCCTATCGAGCAATAAGTGTGAAGAATAACGCTGGGAATGCACCTTGCCTGATCGTAGGCCTGGAGCAATTGCAGCCCAGCGTAGCGTTTCGGGAAAGCGTGGCCCGGCTCAACGGTGTCGTTATAGCAATGGTCTGAGCGCAAATAGAGGAAGATGCGAAGAGGAGCGGGTAGCGGCGGTCGAAAAGGAGAATCCTAATTTGACACTGCGGTGCCAGTTTGGCACGCGCCACTCGGAGTGGGTCGGAATGCGTTCATGGAAATACAGGCTGGCGTCGCATATGGATCGTCACATTCCCTGCAGCAACGCTAAGGATCGACTGGCATTAGGCTCGCGAGGAATTCCGAAGGGCAGTGCAAATCGAAATCGCGCAAAACACGAATTGCCGTTCCGCTCTGGCCCCTTCCTTGCCTGAGTCTGGTTACCATGAGCACCTTGCAAGAAAGACCACTAATTGAATTGTCGCGAAAGAACCTGCCGATCTGCATACTGGACGACGAGGCGGACCATGTTGAGTTGACCCGCCATCGGCTCGAAACGGACGGATTCCCTGTAACGGGCACAACCAACGCCCAGGAAGCCTTGCAAGAAGTACGATCGGGGAGTTGCCGTGTAGTGATCGCGGACCTGAAAATGCCGGGAATGGACGGGCTGACATTCCTGGAAAAAGCGCTGCAATGCGACCCGGGCATCTACGTAATCGTGGTGACGGGATTTTATGCAGTGGACTCGGCGATCGAAGCCATCAAGCGTGGCGCCTACGACTACCTTTGCAAGCCCATTGATTACACGCGGCTGCTGAAAACCTTGGACGACCTGACGGATACGTTTACGCGCAGCCTGCAGATACGTGATCTGGACGATAAGCTACTGGACAACCTGCTGTTCCACGGGATCGTCGGGCGCAGCCCAGCGATGCTGGAAGTGTTTGATCTGGCGAAAAAGGTCGCGCGACATTACACCAATGCGCTGATCACCGGGCCCACGGGCTCGGGAAAGGAGCTGGTGGCGCACGCGCTGCACCAGATGAGTCCTGTGGCGCAGGAGCGGTTCGCGGTGTGCAATTGTTCGGCGCTGGTGGACACTCTGCTGGAAAGCCAACTCTTCGGACACGTTCGGGGGTCGTTTACGGGCGCGACGGAAACGCGGCCGGGATTATTCGAATACGCTAATGGCGGTACGGTGTTCCTGGACGAAATCGGCGAGACATCGCTGCAGATGCAGGCGAAGCTCCTGCGGGTGATCCAGAATCGCGAAATCCAGCGTGTGGGCTCGCCGGAGGTGAGAAAAGTAGACGTGCGGCTAATCGCAGCCACGAACCGGGATCTGCGCGCGGAAGTGCTGGCCGGCCGGTTCCGCGAGGATCTTTTTTATCGTCTGAGCAGCATCGAACTTCACGTGCAGGGACTCGCCGAGCGTCCAGGTGATATTCCAATTCTGGTACAGCATTTCGTGAAGAAATACGGAGCAACCTACGGGAAACCTTTCCAAGGGCTCACGCGTCGCGCGCACATCTTGCTGCTGCAGCACGACTGGCCGGGAAACGTGCGGGAACTGGAAAATGTAATCGCCAGCGCGGCAATCACGGCCAACTCCGACTTCATTGACGTGGGCGATTTGCCGGAACATCTGCAGCGGTCTCGCCGGCACAGTTCCTCGGCAACAGCACTCTGGAGTCCGCTGCCGCTGGACGAAGTGCGCAGCATGCATATTCAACGCGTCCTGGAAATGTGCAACGGCAACCGCGTGCGCACCGCACAGGTTCTGGGCATTGGCCGCACCAGCCTGTATCGGTTCTTGAAACGTTCTGACAAACCGCATCCCGCGTCCGCGCGCGGCGCGGCCTGAATTTCCGGAAAGAGCTACTGGCCGGCAGCGAGCCAGCCGGCGCTGGAAGTGAATTTAACAAGTGTAACTCGTTACTTCGGGAAGGAAACATGAGCAAGCAGACAACTGCGTGGATAGAGCACGCACCGCTCTCTGGGTCAGCGCGACAACGGCCGCAACGGTTCGCCTTGCAGTTTTCGATAGATGTCTACGGCCTCGACCGTTGGGGGCGATTTTTCACGGAGCGCTCGGAAACCTGCAACGTGAGCGACGCGGGATGCAGGTTTTATCTGCACACGGAGGTAGAGCGAGAAGCGGTGGTGGCGCTGCGAGTGATCAATCGCAACGGCCACCTCGGGAACGCGTCGTCGCCGATGCTTTTTCAAATCGCGCACATCGAGCGCGACGAGACTGGATGGACTTTAGGAGCTCTGAAGCTGTACGCCGAAGATGCCTGGCCTGCGCAGCCGGTGGCATAGCGCGGTTCGCCTCTCTCATTTGATTGATTTTTCGTCAACTCGCCTTGAGACGTCAGCACGTAACTATTTCCGTAGGCAGCGCAGCCAAACCTTCATCCCTCCTGGAGAAAACAACTGTTCGCCGGCAGGAATTGACCTCGAACCACCGCAACAGGCTCCGACACGATTGGCTGCCGCGAACGGAAAGCGTTCGCGGCAGAGCAATTCGCGAACATATTCAAATCACGGCTCGCCACAATACCGAAACTGATTTTTGCGGCGAAGGTCAGTTTCCGGCGGACTCTGGCGCGTATGACGTGCTGCGCAGCAGAGTTCCGGGGACCGTCACCGTGGAGTCCATGCGTACCAGGATTCCCGTCTGCGCCGGAAGCTCTACGTCCTTGCCCTTTTTCGCAACGATGTAAGCCGAACTGCCCACCAGACCGATAATGGTTCCGCGCATGACGTTGCTGAACAAAACTCCGACGAGCGCGCCGGCTCCGGTGCCCAGGCCACCGGTCATAATGTCGCCTTTGATATCGCGTTTTTGTTGGATCACTACGCCTTCAGTCGTTTTCAAGTCTTTCCGCTTTTTGGTGTCCTCTGCGGTGCCGCTGTAGAGCGAAAGGATGCTCATCTGAGCCGGGAAAATGCGGCTTTGTACTTCGATCGAATTGAATACCAGGTTCATCGAAGCGCCGCCGCGTTCCATGGCAAACCATTTGGGACGTGTAACGGCCGTGACTGTGCCGTGGACCTTCGTTCCGGCGGGCAGGATCAATTGGTTGCCCGAAAACACCGGTTCGGCAACGGTGGCGGTGAACGGGTCGCCGTCGTGCGCGACGCTGGTGGTAAGGCCTGCGACGAGGTTCAGGTGGATTTGGGTTCCGGGTTGAATTACGGTGGCGGATTGCGCGCGAACTGCGGGGGTCAACCAAAGCAGCATTGACAGTAAGGCACCAACTGAAACCAGACGCTTCATTAGTTCCTCCGTAATCCTTGGCGGGAACCAAACAGCGTTCCCGCGAAGGGGGCTCTGGACATGGCCGAGCCATCCCCGTTTCGTGGGGGTACCGCTGGCGCCGCGGTGGAGTGCGGAGGTTGCACTCGGGCAATAAGATACTCCAGCACATCAAAAGGTTGCGACAGAATCGAGCGAGGGTGTTCCTACTTGTTAACTGCGACCTACTACCGGGAATTTTTGGGGGCGGCTCGGATGGCCGTTCTCAAGCGTTTCGTGACTTTCGTCAGTAGTGGAAATTCATGGCGAGGTACAGGTTACTGGCGCGACACCGCATGACCAATTCACCAAATCACGTCCTGCATGGAATGCTATTTTGTAAACAGGCGAACTCCGGAAACTGACCATTAGAGAGTCCTATGCGAAAGCGTTCGTGGATCGTTTGTGTCTTGCTGTTGAGCGTCGCGTCCGTCGCGTTCGCGACCGACTTCGCCATCGTGGTGAATCCCGCCAATCCCGTCCGAGCGATGAGTCTGGCCGAACTCGGGAAAATCTTCAGGGCCAAGACAACCATCTGGCCTGACGGGAAGAACATCACGTTGGTTCTGCGCGAACCTACTTCGCCGGGTGCGAGATTCGTTCTGGACAAAGTGCTAGGCGGGACATTCGACGATCAAAAGGCGGTCTTGAACGATCCCAGCCGCAAGTCCGCGGTGCCCGTGGTATTCGCCGAAAGCGACGAAGAAGTGATGAGAATTGTGGGCGGAAACGCCGGAGCGATCGGCGTGATTGATGTTTACAACATTACAGGCGGCGTGAAGGTAGTGAAAATTGACGACAAGCAGCCCTTCGATCCGGGGTACGTGCTGAAGGGCCGTTAGCCGGCACTGCAAAATCCCATGCGAGGAAAACCGTGAAAATCCGACATTACTTCTTCTGGATCGCCACCGCCATCTTGACGTGCGGCGTCGCGACGCGAGCGCAAGAGTCCGCGCCGCCCTCAAGCGCGACCGAGGTCGTACCGGTGACGACGCCATCCGCCTTGGCGCGAAACGCTTATGAGATGGGCATGGTACAACGCGAGGATCGGCTCTTCGTGGATGAAGGCCTGGAATTTTTTCGCCAAGCGGTGAAGGCCGATCCACAATTTGCCCTGGGACACGCGGCGCTGGGTTATTTCACCGCCGATCCGACAGAGGCAAAGCAGGAGAGCGCGCTGGCCGTGAAGTATATTGACAACGCTTCCCCCGACGAGCAATTGCTGATCCGCTGGATGAACGGCACGAAGAATGGCGACACCGTCGCGGCCATTTCCGCCATGAATGATCTTTTGGCGAAATACCCCAACGATAAGCGCCTCGAGAACATGGCCGCGGAATGGCTGTGCTCCAATCAAGGCGCTTACGAACATGGCGAGGCTATTCTGGTGCGCCTATTGAAGAATGATCCGAAATATTACCCAGCGATGAACAATCTGGCGTATTGCTACGCGTTGAGCGGACGCCCGCAGCTGGCGCCGCCGCTGATGGAGCAATACGTTGCGGCATTGCCCAACGAGCCGAACCCGCAGGATTCTTACGGCGAGATTATGCGAATGTTGGGAGATTATCCGGCGGCGCTGGAGCACTACCGGAACGCGCTGAAGATCAACCCGCATTTCAACGCGTCGCAGGTAGGCGTGGCTTCGACGTACGCGTTGATGGGAGACGAAACAAAGGCGCGCGCGCAATATTTGGTGGCCATCAAAGGGACCAAAGAGAGGTCCACCCAGATCAATTATCGAATCCTGTTCGCGATGACGTATTACCGAGAAAATAAACAGCGCTTGGCGCGCGGAGAATTTGAAAAAGTTGACGCGGAGGCGCACCTGGCAGGGTTAACGGTTCAGGAGGCGGAAATTCATCGCGCGATGGCGCTCTTCAATCCAGACGCAGTCAGCGCCCTGAAGGACCTGGACGAGGCGAGGGCCGACCTTTCCGAAACACGCAAAACCAACCTCTTGCCGGGAGAGCGCGACGATGAGCTAGCGCTGATCCTGCAGGCTCGCGCTTTCATCGCGGTGAACGCGGGAAAGATCGAGGTGGCGCAGGCGACGGTGAAGCTGCTTGGAAATATGGCGCAGACCAGCCGCAGCGCCCCGGTGCAGGCAGCGTACCACTCCGCCAACGGAGCGGTGCTGTTCGCGCAGGGCGACTACGCCGGGGCGATCGCGGAATTGCAGGAAGATCCGCAGAACCCACTGTCGCTGCAATTGCTCAGCGCGGCGCAGGCCAAGGCGGGGCAAGCGGCGGACGCGCGAAAGACGTTGGAGACACTGGCGGCGATCAGCGATGAGCGCATGGAGACGGCGGTTGCGGCGCCGCCGGCACGCCTGGCGCTGAAGCGGGATACGACGCGGGCCACGCAGGGCGGCGCGAACTAAGCCGCGCGGCTAACTCCTATCCTGTAGCCAGCCTGTCGTCCCTTTAGAGCGGCAACTGGCGGCCGCGAGTTTCCTCACCTAGTGGCGTGAGCAGCAGGCCGATCGCGAAGGCGATGCCTGTGAGCGCCACCGGCGTTCCCAACGAGCCGAAGTGCCGGACACCGGCCCCCACCAGAAACGTGATTCCGGCACCGATGAAGCGAGCGAATGACGTGGAGAACGCGAAAGCACTGGCGCGACATTCGGTGGGATATTGCTCGGGAAGCCAAAGAGTGTAGACGGAGAAATTGGCCCCGCCGAGTCCGAGGAATAACAGACAAACGAAGAACCATGGCAGCGCATTGCTCGTGAGATAATAAACCTTTCCGAAAGTCAGCACGATAAACACCAACATCAGAGCGAAGAAGAAAGCGAGCGCGGCGCGACGGCCGAAGCGTTCTGCTAGCGCCGGCATGGCGAGGCAGCCGAGAACTGTGGCGAAGGCGACGAGCATTGTTGCGTAGGACGCCAAATGTGCGGCCTGCGGTCCGACTCGGCTGCTGGCTTCGGCTAGCGCAGTTACCGCGGTGGGAACGTAGACGGTGCCGGCCCACAGTCCGCAAATGGAGACGAGCATAAACAAGGAATTCAAAATTGTGCGGCGGCGCCAAGTGGGATTGAAGAGAGTTGCGAGTGGTTGCCACCAGACATAGGATTGAACGACTTTTTCCTTCTGCTGCCAGCGCACTGGTTCTGTGACGCCGTAGCGGATCCACGCGAGTATGAGCGCGGGAATTCCTCCGAATAAAAACATTTGGCGCCAACCGAAGTGGCTGCCGATGCTGAGATTCGCGAGTGCCGCGAGAAGAAAGCCGACGTAGTAGCCGGTGTGCATGTATCCCGCGCCGCGAATGCGCCAACTTGCAGGCCATTCTTCCGCGACAAAGGTGCCGCCCATGGCCCATTCGCCGCCGATGCCGATGCCGGCGAGCAAACGCAGAACGGCGAGCTGCCAGACGTTCACAACGAAAGCACTGAGCAATGTGAACGTGGAGTACCAGAGGATTGTCAGCATCAAAGTGCGCACGCGGCCGAATTTATCTCCTACCGGGCCCCAGACGAAAGCCAGTCCCCAGCCGACTAGAAAAAGAGCGAAGAGCAGGCCGCCGTAGTAGCCGATGTTTTCTTTTGTCGCTGCGATGCCCGAGCGCGGCAGCAGATCGCGCAATGAGGGAACGAGGACGAGGGCGTAGATGAAGGAGTCCATGCCGTCGAGCGTCCAGCCGCCCCAGGAAGCCCAGAATCCGCGAATTTGGTTGCGCGTGAGCGGCGCTCGGCAGTCGCGTTGGCCGGATGGAGGTTGGCCCGGCGATTTGTGCGAATGCATCGAAGGTGCGAGCCTCTCCAAAGACAGTTTCTGGCGCCGCAGGGTACTCCGGTTGAGGCTCGGAAGTCGAGCGTGTCATAAATGCGAAACGGCCGCGCGATCGGGTGATAAATGGCGGCGCTAAGCGGCAGGGTTCCAGTTTCCGAAAAGAGAAGCTGTCAGGGACTCGCCCACTCGGTGCGCAGGCGTTGAGTTTCACGGTGCTGTTGCTGATAAATGAGTCATTCCAACATACTGCTACCGTTCAATGAGGCGAGCATTCTCTCCGGCGTCAAAGGCCTGGTAACCCTCTCCCTAAACACCTCCGTACAACTGCGGCGACGCGCCGCTTGTTGATATTTTTGTTCCTACAGTATTCGGAATCAAACCACTCCGCTAGCCCTTTACGTCCTCTGCTGGTATTACAACGACCGCAACACAGAGCGATGTTCCATTTTTTGGGGTGCTTGAGGGAGTGGTCATCCATATGCTCCCAACTCGCCAGATTGTTGCGGCTCCGCACTCCGATCCTAAATCTCAGCGTACAGTACACACAGGACTTGTCTCTCCGCGTTACATGTCTCACGACTGCGTCCGGGATGTTGTACCTCTTAGCATTTCTCTGGACCCGGGATGGAATTCCCCATCTGTTTGTCATCTCTAGCCCTTCGAGTTGACTTGTCTGTTCTTACCGCTCGAGGGGCGGCTGCAGAACTCTGTACCGTCCGACCGCCGTCCGGTCGCGAGTGCGCGCCGCCTTCTCCCCTGCCATCAAGCCGGCGATGCGGCAAAGGCTAGCACGTTTCCTTCCATCAACCACCGTTCTAATCTTCAAACCGCACCACTACTCGCAAAGCGGGTGGCTTTCGTGCGATGTAGCGCTGTGCTAGACTTCGCGGAGCAGTTTTGTGCGCGGAAATTTTTGCGCGGTGACTGCCGATGGGTGGAACTTCGGGCTCTGTGCAACGATTCCCCGCAAACCCCGCCAGGCCCGGAAGGGAGCAACGGTAGCGGGTCAGTCTCGTGTGCCGCGGAGTACCCGAAGTTCCTCTAGTCGCGTCGAGTGGGTGGATCTCACAAAATATTCCATGACATACAAGGTGATTGCGCGAAAGTACCGGCCGCAAACATTCAGCGAGATCGTGGGGCAGCAGCACGTTACCAAGACGCTGGCGAACGCGATCAATGCGAATCGCGTGGCGCATGCTTACATTTTTTCGGGCGTGCGCGGCGTGGGGAAAACGACCAGCGCGCGGATTCTGGCAAAGGCGCTGAACTGCGTGAAGGGTCCGACGGCTGAACCGGACGGTACGTGCGATTCTTGCAGGGAAATTTCGGCGGGGACGTCGCTGGATGTGCTGGAGATTGATGCGGCATCGAACCGCGGCATTGATCAGATACGCGAACTGCGCGAGATGGTGCGTTACGCGCCCGCTTCCAGCCGCTACAAGGTGGTGATCCTCGACGAAGCCCACCAGCTGACCGACGAAGCTTCGAATGCGCTGCTGAAAACTTTGGAAGAACCGCCGGAGCGCGTGGTGTTCATCCTGGCGACGACGCGCGCAGAAGATTTGGCGGAGACGATCAAGTCGCGTGCGCAGCTTTTTCAATTTCGCGCGCTCACTTTCAAGGAGATTACGGACGAGATCGAGCGGATCGCGCGCGAAGAAAAATTAACCATTGAGCCGGGGGCTGTGGCCGTATTGGCGCGGGCAGCTGAAGGTAGCTTGCGCGACGGGCTTTCGTTGCTGGAGCAAGCGATTGCCTACAGCGGCGAGGCGATCACGGACGCGCAGGTGCGCGAACTTTTGGGAGTGGTCGCGGAGAGCGTACTGGATTCCCTGGTGGAGGCGATTTTCGAGCAGTCTTCCGAGATGGCGCTGAGACTGGTGCACCGGCTGATCGGTGACGGTCAAAATCTACAGCACTTCTGCCGTGAAGCGATTCGCCATTTCCGAAATTTGCTGGTTGCGCGCGTGTGCGGGGCGGACTCCGAGCTGGTGGCGGCGCCGCAGGACGAGCGTCCGCGCCTGGCGGAACAAGCGGCGCGATTCAGCGAGGAAGATCTCACGCGGTTTTTCAATACTTTGCTGGCAACCGACGCGGATTTGCGGCGGGCGCCGGACCCGCGGCTGCATCTCGAGCTGGGACTATTGAAATTGATCAACGCGCGCAGGTTGGCGCCGCTGGAAGAAGTGCTCGCGGGACTTCGCGGGGAAACTCGTGGGGAAGTTCGTGGCGGCGGTGGTGGGGATATTCGTGGAGGTGGAGCGCGAACTGCGAACGCTTCGGCCAGTTCCCTTCCGGCTCGCGCGATCCCACCAGTGACTGCTGCACAGCCTGTGTCTTCTTCTGGCGCGGCGGTACGCATGGCGCCGTCGGCGAATTCGTCCGCGGCGGTTGAGGCTGCCCCTACGATTTCGCCTGCTACGAACGGAAAGTCCGTGGCGGCTGAGACGAGTCGCGCGATCGAACGGCCCATCTCGGCAGGTGTTTCAGTTTCGGCGCCTGCGGCGACGGTTGCGCAGAGCTCTGTGGCACGCGAGGCGGAAGTGCCGACGAACGGAATTGCTTCCGCGCAGGTGGAGGCGATCAAGGCGGCGCTGCAGGGACAGAAATTTTTGTGGTCCATGCTGGATGCAGTGACGCGCTGGGAAGTGGAGAACGGCGAGTTGCGCCTTTTCTTCCCTAGCGAAAGCCGATCGCTCGCGGAAATGCTGCAAGCGCGCGACCCGATGGAACGTTTACGCACAGTGCTGAATCAAGTCGTAGGCCAGCCGCTGCGCGTCTGTGTTAAACTGGATTCCAGCCGGGCAACAGCGCCCGCGGGGCGCAGTTCGGAATTGCGCGCCCGGTTTGAAGAGGATCCGATCGTTAGGGCCATGCTTGAAAAGTTTGGCGGCCAGATTTCCAACGTCAAGCGCCCGGGCGAGGAATAACCATGGAAGTGAAAGCGCTCCAACAAATGCTTTCGCAGTTCCGCCAAGTGCAGGAGAAGCTCGAGAAGCAGATTGACGAGCTTTCGGTGGAAGCATCGGCGGGCGGTGGCATGGTTACCGTGAAGATGAACGGCCAGAAGCAGCTGACGGAAGTGCGCATCGAGCCGGACATTTTCAAGAGCAAGGATCAGGAGATGCTGCAGGACTTGATCCAGGGCGCCGTGAACGAAGCGACGCGCCGCGTGGACGAAGAGCTATCCAAGCAAGTGAAGGAAATCTCCGGCGGCTTGCCCGGAGTAGCAGGCCTGAAAATTCCCGGCTTGTTCTGAGCGGCGGTTTTGCCCGGATGATTCGTTTGGACTAGATGGTGGCAGGTGAATTCTTGCAACACTTTCCGGTTGCCGTAGCTTTAAATTTTCCGATTCCCTTCTACTTCAGAATCCTTTCAGTGAATGGAGTTCCATGCCTGATTTTGCCCCTTCGGTCACACGACTTATAGACGAATTGAAGCGCCTGCCGGGCATCGGCCAGAAAACCGCGCAACGGCTGGCTTTTTATTTGCTGCGCGTGGACCCGGAGCAGGCGTTTGCGCTTTCCGACGCGATACGCGACGCGAAGGAGAAAGTGCGCGAGTGCTCGATCTGCAACAACATCACGGATGCGGACCCATGCCTATTTTGTACAGGGCCTTCGCGCAGCAAGAAAGTCATTTGCGTGGTGGAAGAAGCGACGAACATTCAGGCGGTGGAGAAGACGCGGGGGTTCGACGGGCTGTATCACGTGTTGGGCGGAGCGCTTTCGCCACTGCAAGGCATCGGGCCGGATCAACTGAAAATCAAGAGTTTGATCGAGCGATTGAAGGGCGGCACGGTGGAGGAAATTATCGTCGCGACTTCGCCGACGGCTGAGGGCGAGGCGACCGCGGTTTATTTGTCGAAACTGATCAAGCCGCTGGGCGTGCATGTGACGCGCATCGCCATGGGCATTCCAGTGGGGTCGGATCTGGAATACGCGGATGAAGTGACCATGAGCAAGGCGATGGAAGGACGACGCGATTTGTAGCGCCATCAGTGAAGTTGTTGTGTGACTCCGAGACTTGCTTCCAGGACCTTGCGGGCGTATACACAGTGAATCGGCTTCGGAGTAGAAACCATGCCCTCACTCGATAAATACATGGCGCAGTACGATCACGAGCACACCAATGTCTGGAACAAGGTGTTGCACGGCATCGGCATTCCGATCATCCTAACGGGGATTGTCCTGGCGATTTTGACGTACTGGAAGATCGGGCTAGCGCTGTTCGTTATAGGCTGGATATCTACTGCTCGCAGGGCATCGAATCGAGGGAAATAGGCCCGCCTTTTTCCAGGGCTTGATTTACTTCCTGGTGGGCCCTATTTGGGTCGCCAAGGAGCTAAAGGACGCAGTCTTCGGCACATCCCGTAAGTCTACAGAAGCCCACTGAGTGCCGCTCGACGCGGCGATGGAATTGCTCTTAGCATCCCCAGAGTAGTGCCCTGAAGCGGGCCATTTCTGGGTTCGCTACGAGTAACCTTTTCGCACATTTGCGATTCGCAGCCTGACGCTGCTGTGCTGTAGTGCTACCCTTAGAAATCGCCCTTGGGAGGATTGCGTGACTGATTCCCTACAATCCGCCGATCCCGGCACACAGAAGCGCCGCAGCACGCGCATCGTGCAGGCCGTGCCGATCACGGTGACGGGCACCGACGCGCTCGGGCAGCCGTTCAAAGAGCGCACCACGACGGTGATGGTGAATTGTCACGGTTGTAAGTACCAATCGAAACATTACGTTCCAAAGAATTCGATGGTCACGCTGGATATTCCTCGGCCCGAGGGCGGGCCGTACCACACGCAAGGACGCGTGGTGTGGGTGCAGCGGCCGCGCACGGTGCGCGAACTTTTCCAGATCGGTTTGGAGTTTGAAGTTCCCGGAAATTTCTGGGGCATCGCGTTTCCTCCGGAAGATTGGGCTTCGGGTGTGGACATCCCTACCGCAGATCTGACGGGATTGCTCGAAGTGACGCCGACAGCGGAGCCGGTTGCCGGAATTTCGCCGCAGCCGCTGCCTCCGATTGGGCCTCCACCGATACCGAGTCCGACGACGCCAGAGAAAAGGATCGAAGCGCCGCCATTTCAAATTCCCGCGCCGCCACCGAAACCAGGTCCGGTGAACGTGCCCGCCGCGCCACCGGTGATGGCATCGAAACCCGCGGCGCCGGTGGCGCCACCACCTCCACCGAGCGCTCCTGTTGCTGCGCCCGCCAACGCGACCGGCGACAGCAAGATTCACGTCGTACCAACGACCCCGGTTCCGTCTCCCTCTCCGTCAGCAGATACGCAAGCGGCACTCGCGCGTCAGATGGCGCGAATGGTGGCCGAGGCCAAGGAGAGCCTGGACAAGACTCTGCGCCGCGGCGCGGAAGAAGCCATCACCGAAGAGATGACGGTGGTACGCCAGCAGCTCGATGCTCAGCTTCACGACACCGTCGAAAAAGCTATCAAGACCTCGATGGACCGTGTATCGGAATCGGCGGTCAAGAAAGTGGTGCAACAGGCCGCGGACCGCACGAAAGAAATAGTCGAAGAAGCGCGCAAGGCGACCGAATCATCCGCTTCGCAGCTCGACGAAAAAGTGCGCAACGCCGTGCAGCAGGCGGTGAGCCATGCCGCCGAACAGGCCGCGCAACAGGCTGCGCAGCAAACAGCCGCGCTGAATCTGAAACAGTCCGTGGAAGAGGTGGTGGAACGGGCTTTGCGGGATCGCGAGGCGTCTACGCCGTCGCTGGAAATTCTTTCTTCGCCCGAGGCTGCGCAAAATCATCTGGATCAATGGCGCAAGAATCTGGAAGAAACCGCCCAGTCCATCCGCACCAACACGGTGGAGCAAGCTCAAGCAGAAGCCACGGTCGCATCGCAACAGTGGCACGCCGAATTTGAAGCGGCGCTTACCGGCGCATCGCACCGACTCGGCGACAAACTGACGGAAGTCTCGCGCCAGGCTTTGACGCAGGCAGAGCAGCAAGCCGCAGAACGCGCCGCCGCGTTGCGAGCCTCGCTCGATGAAGCAGCTCGCAGCGTGCTGACGCAAACCGAACAACAGGCCTCCGCGCAGGCGCAGACGTTGCGGTCCTCGCTCGATGAAGCAATCAACAGCGCGGCGTCAACCATCGAATCGCTGGGCGCGGGTTTACAACAGGAACGCCATCGCGCCGAAGAAACCAGAGCGCAACTTCAAGAAGCGGCCCAAAACGCGTTGCGGCACACACGACAGCAGTTCGACGAATTGCTCGCCGCTCAACATCAGGAAATGAGCCGCAAGGCGGACCAGGTAATCGCCGATCGCGCGCAGCAGATTGAGCCCGCTCTGCAAGCTTCCGCACAAAAGATTCTGGAACGCGCTACTCACGATCTCGAGCAGAAACTGGCGCCGCGGTTGGACCAGGTGCAACGCGCGGTAGAAGAACTGCAGCAGGCGGAGCGGCAGGCGACGCACACGCAGAGTCAATTCCACGAACAAGCGCGCCAGGCGTCCGAACGCGTCGGGGAACTGCAACAAAGCGTGCAAGCGCATGTGCGCGAGGCCGGTGAGCGCGTGGCGCAATTGCAAAACTCGATCCTGGAGCAGATGCAGCAAGCCACCGACCACGCCGACCGGCTGCACGATACCGTTCGCGAACAGACCATACAAGCTTCGGAGCAAGCCATACAGGACTCGGTGGCGCGCCTGCGCAGCGAAGCCGAAAAAGTTCCCGAGGAAATCGAAAAAACGTGCCGGGAAGCTGCCTCCAAGATTGAAGAGGAGATTCAGCAGCGCAGCACCGAGACACAACACGCGACGTACGAAGCGCTGCTGAAGGCTTCCGAGTGGTATCAGAAGAAAGCGCACAGCACCATGCAGAGTTCGATGGACAAGATGGTGGAGCAATCCTCCACCGCGCTGCGCGACCGGGCGGCGGAAGTGTCCAGCCTGCTGGCTTCCGAGCTCGATCATTATCGCCGCACCTACCTGGAGCACAGCACGGCGCAGATTGAAGATTCCGCGAAGGAAATCGTCAGCCGCGAACGCGACAAAATGAGCGAAACGGCGCAGATGGCCACGGCCGGATTTTCCGACCAGGTGCATCGCGTCACTGCGGAATCGCTGCAGACGGTTCGAGCAGGTTTCGCGCGAGGCGCTGGAGAAAGCGCGCTCCGACATGGAGTTCGGCCGCGAGGGTTCGCTGCACGAATATCAGAAAGCGCTCGACGAACGCATGATGCAGGGTGTGGAGCAAGCGACGGTGCACCTGCAATCGCAGTTGGGCCCGCTGATCGAGCAATGGGAGTCCAAGCGCGAGTCCGAGAAAAAAGAATGGATGGAGCAGCTCAAGAAATCGAATGACGAGGCCATCGAAACCTATAAAACGCGCCTGGAAAATGCCTCGAACTCCTGGCTGCTGGCCTCTGCTACGACCCTGGGGCAACATTCCCAGACCGTTCTGGATACCATTGCCAAGGCTGCGGAGAAGCGCTTGCGCGAAACCTGTTCGGAAGTGCTGGGAACCATGGGCGATACCTTGAAAGCGCGATTGCTGGGGCTTTCTACTGATTTTGGCCCGGAACCCGAAGACGAATTCCCTCCGAAGAAAAAATAGGCCACTCCTCCGCGATCCTTCGTTTCGCGATTTCGTTTCTAGACTTCCCTTTTGCCTGCTGCTTTTTCCGACTCCGGTATAATAACGTCCATGGCGAATCAGGCGTATTTGAGCATCTGGCTGAAAGAATTTACCGAAGAAAGCATGCTGGAGCGGTTCGGCGATTTTCTGGGCACGGTTCCCTTCTCCGCGAAGCAGCCGGGATTCACGCATCTGGAAATTCGCGCCGTGGATTCAACCGAGACTCCCGTGTACGAGCAGGACCTGCGATCGTTTCCCCTGGATGCGGCCGGCATCATCGAACTCGCGAAGGACTACGTCCACGACGATTGCAGCTGCGACGTTCGTTCGCATTGGGATTTGTGGGTGTTCGAAGGAGAGCCGCTCACGTCGCAGCAACTGCCGCAGTCTATCGAGCTGCTGTGCAACGGCGAGGCCTATGACGATGGATTCTGGAAAGACAACGGACACCTGGAAGTGAGCTTCGGATTCGAGCATCTGTTCACGGGGCACGGAGGAATCCTGGGCATCCGCCAGATAGCGCGGCCCGCGCCGCAGAATCAGGAAGAACGAGATTTTCTGGAATCCATGGCGAAGCCGGCGAATCTACTGCTGTATCGGGAAAAAACGCGGGAAAACATCAAGGCGCTGTTCGATTGGGTGCGGCGGATCGAGCAGGCGTTGCCAGTGGAGCGATTGCGATTGTGGTCGGAAGGAGAAGAGAATTTTGAGGCGCGCCTCGAAGAGATTTTGGCTGCTCGTTAGCGTGGTAGCGGCAGTGGCGGCGCTGGCGATGCATGCGGCGCAGCCTGAGCGTGTGAACGAACTGACGCTGGCTGGATTACGTCCGGGACACGACAGAGTGCCCGCGTCCGCGAAGGAATTTCGGGACCTCCAGCGAGACCCAGCCGTCACCGACGCTTACGTGTGGGGCGACATCTGTACGCATCGGGAACTGCGAGTGGAAGCGGATGCTACCGGCGTAGTGAAGACCGTGACCGTCGGCTCGAGCTACAAACTGGAGATCATGGCGAAATGCACGGCAAGCGTAACTGATCCGAAACAGCTTAAGCTGGTCGCGAGCGGCCACGGCCTGCAGCTCGGCGATGCGTGCGCCCAGATCGAGCAAATTTACGGGAAGGCGGAATCGCGGAGCCCTTCCGTGAAGGGCAGCGACAAGTTAGAATTATATTTATACGCATTTGATTGGGCTGGGCCGGATGTGCCGCAGGTGATGGAGGTGTCTTGCGATGCCGCTTCGCAAACGGTGGCGGAGATCACGCTCGCGGCGTCGAGTCTTTAGCGGGAGTTCATGAAAAAATTCATACTGTCGGCAATTCTGGGAGTGGCGGCTCTGGGAGCATGGTCGTGCGGAAGCTCCTCTACGGCTCCCGCTGCCGGCGCGAACGCTGGCGATAAGGCGTCGGGGACGAGCGCGGCGACTCCCGCAGCGCCGGGCGCGCCAACCAAACCGGCTGTGCCGGACGACGATACAGAAAGCCGCGGAAACGGCACTCGGCTCCGAGACCGACGTGCTGCTGTACGGCGACCTGGCGAAAAACGGCGCGCGCCAGATACTGGCCGTGAACCGCATGAAAATGACGCCGCAGGTGACGATGCCGGGCACGGTGATCACGCGCGGAGTGATCCTGGAGAGCATCGGCGGCACATGGAAGGAAATTCTGCGCTGCGACGAGCATCTGGAAAATCCCAAGGGGTATCTCGGGAATATTCCGCTGGCGCCCGTGAACGGCTGGCGCCTGCAGTACGAACAAGATACCAACAAAGGCTTGCTGCTCTATTTCACGCCGGCCGCCGATCCCAAGGGCGCGCGCATGTTACCCGTAGAAGTTCGCTGGAACACGAAGGCGAAGCGCTACCAATCCCTGGACCGCAATTTTGAGAATTTTCTGTACGAATTGCCCGCACTGGAAACGCCGGAGTCGCAAGTTCGTCTGTGAGCGCCATCGCCCAACCCGCCGCAGCAAGCGCCGCACGCCCGGTGAAACAAGCATCGGGGTGGGACCATCTGAAGACGCTAGTTCCCTACGTCAAGCGCTACAAGGGCATGACTGTGTTGGGGCTGCTGACGAACACGCTGATGGGCCTGGTAGGCGCCTTTCCACAGCTGATTATCGGGATGATCACGGATTGCATCAGCGGATCCGCGCACACGCTTTCTACGTTGACCGGCGCGGCGCGGACCGCGCTCAGTCCGCTTCTGGCGCTGTACGCACCGATGAACCGGCACGCGCTGGGGCTTTTCTGCGTGATTTTGATCGGCGTGATGCTGGTGAAAGGATTTCTGTCGTTCTGGACAAGATGGATCCTGATCGGAGTGTCGCGCGAGATTGAATACGACTTGCGAAATGACATGCTAGCCCGGCTGGTGGAGCTGGAGCCCGAATTTTACGTGCGGAATCGCACCGGGGATTTGATGTCGCGCGCGACGAACGACTCTGAACGCGGTGCGCATGGTGCTCGGCCCCGGAATCATGTACAGCGCCACCACGATTGTGACGATGCTGGTGGCGGTGTTTTTCATGGTGAAGCTCTCGGCGAGCCTCACGCTGTGGGTGCTGCTGCCCGTGCCGGTGGTGGCTTTCGCGGTGCGCTACTTCGGTGAGACGATTCACCGGCTTTCGGAGCAGATTCAGGCCGCGCTGGGCACTTTGTCCACGCGCGCGCAGGAGAATCTCACGGGTATTCGGGTGATTCGCGCCTACGCCCAGGAAAAGCCGGAGATCGAGGCTTTCGATCTGGCGAATCGCGATTATGTGAATCGCAACATCAAGCTGATCGCCACCTGGAGCCTGTTTTTTCCGTTTCTTACGGCGCTGATCGGCATCACCTTCGTGATTCTGCTGGGCAAGGGCGGCCGCGATGTGATTGACCATCGCTTCACGGTGGGCACGATGTGGGCGTTCTACTGGTTCCTGGGCCAGCTGGTGTTTCCGATGATTGCGCTGGGCTGGGTAACGAATATCTTCCAGCGTGGCGCGGCTTCGATGGGACGCCTGAATTACATTTTGCACGCGAAGCCGAGGATTGGCGATTCCGCCGGCGCGATCGAGCTGCACGGCGGTAATGGCACTAACGCCGGACGAAACGGTGATTCAGCGCAAGCAGCGGAGCCGGAATCTGCTATTCGCGGCGAAATCGAGTTTCGCCATTTGACGTTCACCTATCCGACCGCGCGGAACGAAGATGGGACGGGCGGCGGGCCGGTTCTGCGCGACATCAATTTGCACGTGCCAGCGGGCTCGACACTCGCGATCGTCGGACCGACCGGGAGCGGCAAATCCACGCTCGCGGCGTTGATTGCGCGGCTGTGGGATGCGCCGCCGGACACGCTGTTCCTTGACGGCCGCTCGATCCGCGACTATCCGCTGGCGGAGGTGCGGCGCGCGATCGGGTACGTTCCGCAAGACACGTTTCTATTCAGCGACACTCTGCGCGAAAACATCGCGTTCGGCGTGAGCTCCGCGCTGGAAGAGCACATTTTCGAAGCCGCGGAAATCGCCAGCATTTCGGGCGAGATCCAGAGCTTCCCGCAGCGCTACGAGACCATGGTGGGCGAGCGCGGCATCACGCTTTCGGGCGGGCAGAAACAGCGGACGTCCATCGCGCGCGCGATATTGCGCCAGCCGAAAATTCTGATTCTGGATGACGCGCTCTCCAGCGTGGACACCGACACCGAAGAACGCATTCTGCGCCGCCTGCGCGACGTGATGCGCGCGCGCACGTCCATCCTGATTTCGCACCGCGTTTCCACCGTGAAAAACGCCGACCAAATCGTGGTACTGCGCGATGGGCGCATTATCGAACGTGGCACGCACGAAGAGTTGCTGGAGCTCGGCGGCTATTACGCCGATTTGAACCAGAAGCAAATGTTGGAAGAAGAGCTGGCACGCGAATGAGCGATTTCCGCGAAGAAGAGAAGCTAGGCAAGCTGTACGATTCGCAGATTACGCAGCGATTGATGGGGTATCTCCGTCCGTACCGGCTGCAGGTGGTGCTGGCGGTTTCGTTCACTCTGGGAATCACGGCGCTGGAGATTCTAGGACCATTTCTCTTCAGCGTGGGAATCGACCGTTACATTATTCCCGGCTTTGACGGAACGATCGCGCGATCCGTCGCCATTCTGGGCCTGCTTTGGATCGCGGCGGCTTACGCCGGGTCGATCCTGGCGAGTTTTGCGCTGCAATACGTGCAAGTGCGGATCATGCAGTGGGTCGGGCAGGAAACGATGTACGACCTGCGCAAAGAGATTTTTGAGCATCTGCAGCGCCTGCCGATGAGCTTCTTTGATCGCAGCCCAATCGGACGACTCGTCACGCGCTCGACGACCGACGTGGACGCGCTGAATGACCTGTTCGCGTCGGGCGTGGTCGCCATGCTGAACGATTTCGTCCTACTATTCGCAATGGCCGCGGTGCTGTTCAAGTGGCATCCGATGCTCGCGCTGGCCACATTCTCGCCTCTGCCGTTCATGATCCTGCTGACGTACTTCTTCCGGAATCGCGTGCGCGATGCCAACCGGCGGATCCGCACCGCGATTGCGCGCATTAACGCCTTTCTGCAGGAACACGTGAGCGGCATGGCCGTGGTGCAACTCTTCAACCGCGAGCAGAAATCCCGCGCGAAATTCGCGGAGTTGAACCACACGCATATGGTGGCTTACAAGGATGCGATTGACGCCTTCTCGTTCTTCTATCCGGGAGTGGAATTTCTGAGCTTCGCGGGCATCGCGCTACTTTCCTGGGTCGGGGGAGTCCGCGTAATTGCCGGGACGATACAGATCGGCGTGCTGGTGGCGTTCATGATGTACGCGCAGCGATTCTTCCGGCCGATTCAGGATTTGAGCGAAAAATTCAACATTTTGCAGAGCGCGATGGCGGCATCCGAACGCATTTTCAGGCTGCTGGACGAGCCGGTGACGATCTTTTCACCCGCGAAGATTCACGCGCTGCCCGCACCGCGCGGCGAGATTGAATTCCGCAATGTGTGGTTTGCCTATCACGGCGGCGCGACTCCAAAGGAAGAGGATTGGGTGCTGCGAGA
Organism: uncultured Acidobacteriota bacterium; assembly: GCA_963742475.1. Taxonomy (GTDB): domain Bacteria; phylum Acidobacteriota; class Terriglobia; order Acidiferrales; family UBA7541; genus Palsa-295. The sequence continues at coordinate 959,770 of CAVULY010000004.1, forward strand.
CGTCTCTTTCCGCGTGGAACCGGGGCAGACCCTCGCGATTGTGGGCCACACCGGCGCGGGGAAAACGACGATCATCCAACTCCTGCTGCGTTTCTACGACATTCAACGCGGCGAAATCCTGCTCGACGGCGTGGATATCCGCGAACTCGACGTGCAGGATCTGCGGCGATTGTTCGGCATCGTGTTGCAGGACCCGTTCCTCTTCACCGGCACTCTGGAAACGAACGTGAAGCTCGGCACCACCACCATTGACCGCGCCGGGACTGAACGCGCGTTGCGCGAAGTGGGCCTCGGCTCATTTCTCGATTCGCAGCCCGAGGGTGTCGCGACACCTGTTACGGAGCGCGGCGCGACTCTTTCCGTCGGACAGCGGCAATTGGTGAGCTTTGCGCGCGCGCTGGCGCACGATCCCAAGTTCCTGATTCTCGATGAAGCCACTTCCAGCGTGGACACCAAAACCGAGTTGATGATTCGCGAAGCACTGGACCGCTTGCTGAAGGGTCGCACGGCGGTGGTGATCGCGCACCGCCTGAGCACGATTCAGCACGCGGATCGCATTCTGGTATTTCACAAAGGCCGGTTGCGCGAACAGGGCTCGCATCAGGAACTGCTCGCCCTGCACGGCATTTATTACCGCCTCTACCAGCTCCAGTACAAGGAACAGGAGTTCCTCGCTGCTCTCCCCACCGGGAATGCGCCGGGATTTTCGCAGCCGCTGCCCGCCGATGACTGATGTGTTACTCGCCAAAGTTTTTCGGCGAGAAGCTCGGATCGGGCACGAGCATCCTCCCCGGCCACGATTTTCTGCGCAGAATTTGTGCGAGCACACTCGATGAGTGAACCTCAGGTGCTAATTTCCGCAGGCGAAGCGTCGAGTGACATGTACGCCGCGAGGCTGGCGACGGCGCTGCGGACGCGCACCGGCGCGAAGTTTTTTGGCATGGGAGGCCCGCGGATGCGCGAAGCGGGCGTTGAGCTCGTCGCGGATTATCACGAAGTAGCGGTGGTCGGTATCGCCGAAGTTCTGCACAAAATTCCCACGGTGATCGGCGTGCAGAACCGCCTGGCGCGCGAAGCGCAAAAGCGCGGGGCTGCGCTGGCAATTCTGGTGGATTCGCCCGGAACGCATCTAGGCGTTGCGCGACGACTGAAGAAAGCCAATATTCCCGTCGGCTATTTTATCGGCCCGCAGGTTTGGGCCTGGCGGGCTGGGCGTGTCCGCGTGGTGAAGCGCCTGGTGCAGCGCATGGTCGTGATTTTCCCGTTTGAGGAGCAGATCTACCGGGACGCAGGCGTGCCGGTGGATTTTGTGGGGCATCCGCTGGTGGATACGGTGCGGGCCACGATGTCGCGGGCTGAATTCGCGACGCATCAGGGCCTCGATGCGAGCCGGCCGATTGTGACGATTCTTCCCGGCAGCCGGCCGAACGAAATCGCGCAGAATTATGCGCGGGTGATCGCCGCTTGTGAACGCATCGCAAAGGGCGGAAACGTCCAATTCGTGCATGCCGCCGCGCACGGATTGAGCGATGAGCTTTTCGCGCGCTACGCGCAGTCAAGCTTCCCGATCAAGCGAGTGGAAAACGCGACATATAACGCGCTGGCGGCGGCCGACTGCGCCATCGTCGCCAGCGGCACGGCCACTGTGGAAGCTGCGCTGCTGGGGACTCCAATGGTTGTGGTTTATCGCGTCGCGCCGCTTACCGCGTCCATCCTGCGGCACATGATCCGAACACCATTCATCGGCATGGTGAACTTGATCGGCGGCAGGCTCGTGGTTCCCGAATTAATCCAGGATGAATTCACGCCGGAGTCAGTGGAAAAAGAGGTCCGGCGCTTGCTGGATTCGCCCGCAGCGCGCGATGAGGCGAAAGCTGGCCTTGCCGAGGTGCGCGCTAAACTTGGTCCGGGAGGAGCGATCGAGCGTGCTGCGGACATTTTCGCCCGGATGTTGTAACCTTTTGTAATGGGGCAACTTCGCGCGGGCAACATGTATCTGAATTAGTTGGGGCTGCTCTTTCGCGAGCGAGGGATTTTTTCTTGTTCAAACTCTGGTTCAGGCTCAATCGACTTTCGACCGTGCTTGCCGTCATTCTGACGGTGCTGATTGCTTCATTGGCGTTCCCACACGCCGCCCTGTCGCAGACTCCGCAAGGATTTCCCTTCCGCGCAAGCTACTACGAAGTGGAAGTGCTGCTGCATCCCGAGGATCAGACCATCTCCGGCCAAGCCAAAGTGGAATTCATCGCGCAACAGCCTGGGCGCACGGTGGTCGTGGAACTGCATCAGGATTTGCGCGTGAGTACAGTGACTCTCCCTAACGGAAAAACTCTGGAATTTGAGCGCGACAACAATGCTCCGTTGCTTTTGACCGTGGGATTGCCGGACGTCGTGGCGCCGGGAAAGCCGGTCACGCTGATATTCAATTACACCGGGCCGATTTCAAGCGAAGAGGACAGCCCGACAAGAGGCGTACGCTTGGCTTCGGTAGATAAGAACAGTGCCTATCTGCTGCTTCCAGCGCGCTGGTTTCCCCTGACGAACTATCCCACGAACCGTTACACCGGAACATTCAAGATCGTCGTGCCCGATACGTTTGCCGTCGCCGGCACCGGCAAAGCTGACCCTCCGAGCATGATGCCCGGGATCGGCAAGGGCGCGCCGGGACAGGCGTCGTATCTTTTTCACTGCGATCACGCCGGGCCCGTCGGTACGTTCGTCGCCGGAAATTTACAACTCGCTCCCGTGCAGGCCGAAGGCTTCAACGTTTCCGTGTACACTCCGCCCGCGCAGGCCAATACCGCAAACTCTTACGCCACGTCGCTCGCGCATATCGTCGGCTATTATTCTGATGTTTTCGGTCCGCTGGAGATGAAGGAGAACGATCCCCCGCTAACGATTGCGCAACTGCCGGACGGCACGATATCGGGATTCTCCGCGCCGGGGCTCATCCTCATCAGCGCGCGGCAGTGGGGCACGCGAGCCAACGAGCGCGTGCTTTCACAATTGGCCGCGGAACAGTGGTGGGGCGATCGAGTGATGCCTTTAACCGCTTCCGACGTGTGGCTGACGGACGGGCTCTCGCGCTATGCGGAGGCCATGTACGCCGAGCAAAGCGACGGCAGCGCCGGCCTGCATAAGGCGCTGGAGGATTTTGCGGTGGGCGCGCTGATGTATGAGGATTCCGCGCCGATTTCGCAGGCCGCTCGGCTACAGACATTTTCCAATGAATACCGCTCGATCGTCGCGGACAAAGGCGCGCTGGTGTTCCACATGCTGCGCACAGAACTGGGCGATGACGCGTTTACCGCGTTGCTGCGCGAGTTCTACAAGAAATATGACGGCAAGAACGCCAGCTTGAACGAATTCGAGAAGATCGCCCTGACCAAGGTTCCTCCGCCTGTAAAGGGGCAACCTCCCGTCAATCTGATTTCCTTCTTTTCGCAGTGGCTGAATTCCACGGGCGTGCCGGAATTCAAGATGGAGTACATCGTTTACCGCACGCAGAAAGGCTTCAAGGTCGTCGGCAAGATTCATCAGGATCTGGATACTTTCAGAATGCCCGTGGAAATTCGTGTGGATACGGAAGGCAATCCCGAAACAAAGACGATCCTGGTCACCGGCACCACGCAGCCATTCCAGATTGATACCTTCGGCCGTCCGAAACCCAATGGCATCATCATCGATCCGAACAATAATCTGCTGAAATCCAGCCCACGCCTACGCGTTCACGCGCTGATTGCCCGCGGAGAAGGATACGCGGAACTGGGAAAGTATTACGAGGCCATCCAGGAATATCAAAAAGCTCTGGACGCTCAGCCGAGCAATTCGCTGGCACATTTCCGGATGGGCGAGGCCATGTTCTATCAGAAGAACTATCAGGCCGCTGCTAATGCGTTTCGCGCCGCGCTCGGTGGAGACGCGGATCCGAAATGGACGGAAGTCTGGAGCCACATTTACATCGGAAAGATTTACGATTTGCTGGGCCAGCGCGAGCGCGCCATAAATGAGTATAGCCTGGCGCAACATCTTGGTGACGACACTGCCGGAGCCCAGCAAGAAGTCGCGAGATACATTCAGAAACCGTACACGGGTGACGATTCCACACCCGCTGCCGCCTCGACGACCCCCAGCACGCCTGCAGCAGCGCCCGCCAGCGCGCCTGCGGCTGACGCGCCGGACAAACCTGTGCTGAAACGGCCCTCACCGGGCACGCCGTAGAAAAAGCCAACGTGCGCGCGGGTGCGGGATTCGAAACCTGCGTCGCATCAAGATTGTTTACAGAGGCTGGAGGCCCGCTAGCTGCGGCGCTGCAATCCCCTTGTGCTGGATGAGAACTTGAAATGTCTCGCCCATGCCCTCGGGATAAATCAGGGTTTTGAACAGCAGCCGGGCGCGGGTTTGCTGGCTTTCGCTCATCGCAGCGGACTGCAGGTCAGCAAACTCGCTATGGCGCGCGAGACCCAGCAGGAAATTTGATTGCGACGTCAAGCCCGTGCGCTCTAGCCCGCCGAGTTTTCCGTGACGATCCAGTGCCGTGAAATTGACGTGAGCCGTCAGATCCTGTTGGCCCGGCGCGCGAAAGAAGTTCTCGCCGGCGCGATGCTTTTCGAAGGCCAGCAGCGTTCCACGCATGTGGCGGTGATCGTAGAGTTCTTGCGCCTCGTGGCCGTAATCAATCGTGAGCACGAAACCACGGCCAAGCCTTGCGCCAATTTCTGCAATCCACGCGCAGGCTTCCAGGTTTATTTCCGCCTGCTGCCCTTCCTGCAGCGCGATCCCCTGCTCGGTTAGGTACTCTGCGAGCGCGGGCGAACCGAGCGGGCCAATCTGTTCGCACAAACCATTCGTGCCGAATCCGACGTAAATTTCCCGCAGGTCATCGGCTTCGCGAACGACGCGATGGACCGGCAACGCGTCAAAGAACTCATTTGAAAATATGCAGCCGCATGGAATAACCGCGGGGAGGTCTGCCGCCGTCCCAAAATGCTTGGCGGCAATGTGTTGCGCAAGCAACTTTTCGGCGGCGGCTCGGCGCACGGCCGAACGCTCCACCGCGACGTATTGAAGCGCACCGTAGAATTCCGGAAACGACTCCGCTGCAAAGTCTAGAATTTGCGCCGCCAGGGCTCCCTGCCCGGCGCCAAGTTCGACCAGCAAGAATTCTGGGGGGCGCTCAAGCTGAATCCACATTTCTTGAAATTGCCGGGTGAGAAGCCGTCCGAATACCGGGCTGGCATCTACACTGGTGAAATAATCCCGCCGCGGCGTTTGCTCGGGTTTCGTGTAATAGCCATGCTGGGAATTGTAAAGACATGCGTCCATGTATTCTGCAAAGGTGATGGGACCGCGAGTGCGAATCTGGTCAGAAATGATGGTCGCGAGTGGCGTAGGACTGTCGGGCATGGTGCGCGGGGTGCTCACCGGTGTCAATTCACACGCTGCGGGTTGCGCGTGAACATCTCAATGATGTAGTCGTGCAGGCAATCGTAAAGATGTTTCTGGAATGTCCAGGGAAATTGCGTGTGCTCGATCTCGCGCGGCCGAAGCAGGAAGGTGTAGTCGTGAATCTCGGCATTTTTGGGTTTGTAACGGATTTCTACTTCCACGCCCTCTTCCGCTGGGCGCGCCGCAAAATCGAACAAGGGATGTTCGTAGCGGACGACTTCTGCCTGAACCTTTTCGAGCAAGTCCTGGTGCATGGGCACGGCCTACACTTTCGATTCGAGCTCAGCGCGGACGCTATTGAATACCGCGAGCGCTTCCTGGTCGAAAAGAACGAAATAGATTTTCTGCAGCGACGTTGGGCCTTCGAAATGTTTGGCAGCTTCCCGCAGCATGCTTTCCGCGCACTCGCGCATTGGAAAACCGGCGATGCCGGTGCCAACCGCCGGAAACGCGATGGTCTTCAATTCTTTCTGCGCCGCGATTCGCAGGGCATGAGCGGTGGAACTGCGCAGCGATTGCGCTGACGTCTTCCCGCCTAATTGCATGCTGGCGGCGTGAATCACGTAGCGCGCTTTCAAATTTCCGCCCGAAGTGATGGCTGCTCCACCTACTGGCACCGGGCCGATCTCGTCGCATTCCTTCTGGATCTGCGGGCCGCCGTTGCGGCGAATCGCGCCGGCCACGCCCCCGCCGAGTTGCAAATCGTTATTCGCGGCGTTGACGATCGCGTCCGTATCCATTGCGACCAGATCGCCCTGCAATATTTCGATGTGATCCGCGAGATTCATTTTATCCGCCATGGGTGTGAACGATTGGATCCTGTGCGCGACCACTGCAGCACCGCGATTATTTCTTCGTGCCGTCGCCATTATAATCATACACGCCGCGGCCGGACTTGCGACCGAGGCGCCCCGCGTTCACGTATTGCAAAAGCAATGGAGACGGCCGGTATTTTTCTCCGAGCGTCTTGTGCAGATATTCCAGGATATTCAGGCGCACGTCCAGCCCCACCAAATCCACCAGCTCAAACGGGCCCATCGGATGATTCAGGCCCAGTTTCAGAGCCTTGTCTATATCCTCGGCGGACGCAATGCCTTCCTGGAGCATGTAGAAAGCCTCGTTACCGATCATTGCGTTGATGCGGCTGGTGATGAAACCAGGCGATTCGCGAATCACCACCACTTCCTTGCCCATGCGCCGGCCGACCGCCGCGCAAGCCTGCACGGTGGCCTCGGAAGTCTCTAGAGCGCGGACGATTTCGAGCAGCTTCATTTTTGGCACGGGATTGAAGAAATGCATTCCGATGCAGTCTTCGGCGCGAAAGGTGATCGCCGCGAGTTCGGTGATGGAGAGCGATGAGGTGTTGCTCGCCAGAATCGCGCCGGGCCTCGCAAATTTATCGAATATGGTGAAAATTTCCAGTTTCACTTCCATTTCTTCCGGGACCGCCTCAATGAGCAGGTCCGTTTCGCGGCACACGTCTTCCACGGAGCGCGAAGTGGAGAGATTGGCCAGCGCGGTTTCCTTCTGTTCTGGCGTTACCTTTCCGCGCGCGATGCCATCTTCGAGAGTCTGCCGGATATATGCGAGGCCTTGTTCGAGCATCTCCGGAGAGACGTCCTCGAGAACAGTTCGATATCCGCCAAGCGCTGCGGCGTACGCGATGCCGCGTCCCATCGTGCCGGCGCCAATCACGCCAATCGTTTTTACGTCCATGAGTTCAATTCCATGATCTCGTGCTGCTCCTAGGCCTGCGCGGGAAAAAGCCTCGCGGCATTGTCATACAGAATTTTCTGCTGCGCTTGCGGCGAAATCGGCAAAGCGCGAAACTTTTCGATGTTGCCGCGCACGCCAGGAACCCCGGGGCCGGGCCAGTCCGTGCCGAATAATACCTTGTCTGCAATTTCCTCGATGCGCGGAAAAGATTCCATCAGCTTCTGCGGCGGAATTCCAGAGATGTCCATGTACATATTGGGATGACGGCGGACCAGGAAGAAAGCCTCGTTCATCCACAGAGGCCGCCCGCCGTGCGCGAGGATCACCACCAGATCCGGAAAGTCAACGCCGACGTCATCGGCAAGAATCGGCTGCGCATACACATTGCGGGCACCCGGAAAAATCGAGGTGCCGGTGTGAATCATTACAGGCAGGCACAGAGCTTGCGCCCGCTCGTACATCGCCCGCAGCGGACCGAGGCCATTGCGGTATTCGTTCGGCGCAAATAGTTGATGCGACGGATGGACCTTGAGCCCGCGTATTCCCAACTTCTTCAGCCGGTCCACCTCAGCTCCGGCGTCCGCGACATATTTCGGATGCACGGAGCCGAATGCCAGCAACCGTTCGGGATCGGCGGAACAGTATTTGGCGATCCAATCGTTCACTTCAGTGGTGAACCCAATCACGTCCGGGCTGACGTAGTTGATCAGGCCCGCGCGCTCGATTTCCGCCGCGTCCATGAATTTCAGAAATTCCGCCGGGCTGGCGGCGTACCTTGCTACTTCGTCGTAATCGCGGCGCCCGCGCTTGATCAGTTCGAGCGCAGAGGGATTCACCATTTCGTGCGGGTTGATGTGAATGTGGATATCAATGATCGGCGGCAAATCCGGGCGCTCCTGAATCTGGCGAAGACGAAATACTCTTTGGCTTCTTAAAACGTCATTCCCTAGAGACCGTCAATTTTCTCCTGATCAAAACCCAGGACCACACGGCCTCCGGCGACAATCACCGGCCGACGAATCAGATTTGGCTCGCCCACCATCATACGAATGGCGTCCGCCCGGGATGGCGGATTTTCCTTCATGTTCTTCCGACGGTACAGCTCATTGCGCGTGTTCAGAAAATCCCGGTGATTGCGATCGCCGATCAATTTCTCCAGCTCGTCGGCGCTGAGGCGTTGCTTATCGAGGTTGCGGAAATGCAGATCGAACCCGTGCTTTTCCATGTAGGCGCGCGCCTTGCGGCACGTGGTGCACGTGGGTTTCTGCAAGAATTGCACTTCCCTGCCTTTTCTCGCTGTCCCGGCGCCTGATTTCGTCGCTTTCTTTTTCGTCGTCATATTTTCACCCTAATTAGTAGCGCGGCACGCTCGGATCAATTTCGACGGACCAGCGCTCGATACCACCAGTCATAGACCGCGCTCCCTCTACACCTTGCGAGCGGAGCCACGCCGCGGCGTCCAGGCTGCGCATGCCATGATGACAGAAAAGCACGAGCTGCTCGGCATTTTCCAGGCGCGCAAGATTCGAGGGAATTTCTCCCAAAGGAATCAGCACCGAACCTTCGATGTGCGTCGCGGCATACTCCCACGGCTCGCGAACGTCCACGAAAAGAACTTTGTCGTCGCGCGCCAGCAACTCTTTTACTTCGCGCGGCGTGATCTCGATATTCGCCAGCAAGTCTTCAGTCATCGGTATCCAAGGTCCGCGGGTGCGGAGAATGCGTGTGCTTTCACGGCGGTGCGCGCGGCGAGATTGGCTTCCAAACTCGTCACTATGATTGCGCCGCGTGCAATTCTAGAACGAGCTGCGAGTTACGGAGATCTGGCCCAATCGATTTCTCATGAATGGCAGCCTGTTCTAATGAATCCGTTTGTTGCGCTATGTGGACTTTCCAGCCGCGTCGCAACGCAGAACGCACAGCGGTAATTCGCCTTGCGGTCAGTGCCCTTCAAAATTGGGCTTTCGTTTTTCGAAAAATGCGTTCAGGCCTTCCAAACAATCATGGGATTCGAAGCAATGCCTCTGCAGGCGAATTTCTTCGTCGAGCGCTGCTTCCAGGTCTTTGCGCTGTTCAGAACTCATGCGATGTTTTACGTCACGCTGCGCGAGACCGGCTCCGTTGGCAATGCCTTCGGCGAGCTTCTTGGTTTCTGCTTCCAGCTGGTCGGCGGGGACTACGCGGGAGACGATGCCCAGGCGAAGGGCGTCATCTGCCGAGAGCATCTGCGCGGTGTAAAACAATTCGGCGGCGCGAGTCGGGCCGACGATTCGGGGCAGAAAATAGGTGCCGCCGAAATCGGGGAACAGGCCGATCTGCGCGAAGGATTCAGCGAAGCGCGCCTGGTCGGAACAGATGCGAATATCAGCTGCGAGCGCCAGGTTCATCCCGCCACCGGCAGCCGGGCCGTTGACGGATGCGATCACGACTTTCGGCATGGTGGCGATGGCGATGCTGATTTCCTTCCCGGCCGTCACCAGAGCTTCCACTTCATCCGTCGCTTTGCGTTGGCGCGCATCGCGAAGAAGTTCCAGGTCTCCGCCGGCGCAGAACGCGCGGCCATTGCCGGTCAAGACCACGCAGTGGACGGCCCGGTCGCCTTGGGCGCGCAGTAGCGCATGGACCAATTCCTGGCCAAGCTGCAGGTTCAACGCGTTCAATTTTTCCGGACGGTTCAGGCGGATGATGGTGATGGCGCCAACGCGCTCTTCCAGCACCAGCGGCGCGGCAGCTGGTTGTGTGGTGGTTGCCATACTTCGAGGTCTCCCTAATCCCTTAGAGCCTTCAGCACCGCCGCAAGTTTCTTAAAATAGCGAGTTTTCACACCGCGCTCCGTCCCGGCGTTTAGGCCACTGGTGGATGGCAATACGAAAACCTGGGCGCCGTAGAGTTTCTCTTTTTGCAGCCCCAGCTTGCAGGGCCGGCCGGTGAATTTCTCGTATACCATCTTGCCGTTAAACGCCACAATTCGCGGGCGCAAATCCTCGAGTTTCTGGGCCAGTAGCACGCGACCTTCGGCAAATTCCTGCCGCTCGATTTCCTCGATTCCGCGGGTAGGGCGCTTCACCAGGTCCGTCATACCGATGCCGAATTCCAGAATCCGCCGGTCGTCTTCATAACTGAGTGGCTCGGGAATCACGCCCGATTCGTACATGATCGGCCAGAACTGATTGCCACGGCCGGCATAATAGTGGCCCACTCGCGCGGAACGATCGCCGGGATTGGCGCCTACCAGAATCATTCTCATACCCTTGCGAAGATAATCAGGCAGTGTGCGCATTCAGTCCCTTCGATTTTCCGTTCGTGCCTTCCCGCAGCGACGCGTGATGGAGCGATTATCCGCCAGCACTCACCCAAACCGCAAGTTCACCGCCGAGAGGTGTTGCTTGTCTTGGGACCCTGAGGGCGGCCGTCGCCGACAGGTGCAAGCAGAATTTCGCAAGGCTAAGCTGCTGAAATTTGGAGGTTTGCCCGACCCGCCCCAGGACGCGAGAACGGCGGAGAGCCAACTTGTGCTACCCTAAAGTAGAGCTACTACATGAGCGCATCCAAGTTAAATCCGCTGACACCCCGGACGCCACTGCCCTCGCAAGTGGTGAAAGACGACGAAGGCTCGCTCGTCGCCGCGGCTAAAAGCGGCGACATAACCGCTTTCGAGACACTGGTGGGCCGCTACGAACGCAAGATTTTCCGCCTGGCACAGAATATCACCCAGAACAAAGAGGACGCGGAAGACGTGATGCAGGAAGCCTTCCTGAAGTCCTACCAACACTTGGGCGAGTTCCAGGGAAATTCGCGGTTCTACACCTGGCTGGTGCGCATCGCCGTGAATCAAGCTCTCATGAAGCTGCGGAAGCGCCGCCCCAATCAGGTGTCTCTGGACGAAGAGGTGGACACTGGCGAAGATACGATGCCGCGAGAAGTGGAGGATTGGGGACCTTCGCCGGAGGAACGCTACAAGCAATCCGAACTGGGGCAGATTTTAAACAGCACAATTGCGGAACTCGAACCGCCTTTCCGAATCGTTTTTCAACTTCGCGACATCGAAGAATTGTCAACCGAGGAGACGGCGGAAGCACTGGGACTCTCGGTTCCGGCAGTCAAGTCAAGGCTGTTGCGCGCGCGCCTGAAGCTGCGCCAGAAGTTGAATCGCTATTTTCGACAGGGTGAGAATTCGTGAATTGCAAGAGTATCGTAAAGGAAATTTCAAACTACCTGGAAGAAGCGCTGGAACCTTCGCTGAAATCCTCCATCGAAAAGCATCTTGAGAATTGCGAGGATTGCCGGGTAGTGGTGGACACCACTAGGCAAACCATTCAGATTTTCTGCAACTCCGAGCCGGCCCCACTGCCGGAAGATACGCGCCTGCGGTTGCGCGACGCGCTATTCAAACATCTGAATAAATTGCGCACCGGACCTCGCGCCTAGACGGCACGCGCCTCTCCCGCACGAGCTTGCTTCTCCCACAGCGGAACCTGACGTCCCAGACCTCGCTCACGGGCCAATTCGTAAATCCGTCCCGCCACGACGATATCCTCGATCGCGATGCCGTTGGATTTGAAGAGCGTAATCTGCTCGGGATTGCTGCGGCCAGGAACCTTTCCGGCGACGATTTCGGCTAGTTCAGTCACGCCTGCCCATCGCCGCTTGTCATCACCGTACATTTGAATCAGGTCGCCTGCCTCGATTTTCGATTGTTCGCGCGAATCAGCGACGATGATATCGCAGCGCCGGATTGCTTCGCCGTCGAGTTCATGCTTCTGGGGAAAATTGGCGCCGATGGCGTTTACATGCATTCCGGGCGCGAGCCAGCTTCCATCGAGCACAGGATTCGTGGAGGTGGTGGAAGTGACAACGATATCGGCGCCTCGGACCGCCTCCTGGGCAGAAGCCACTGCGATGACGGGAAATCCCAATTGTTCGGTCATTTCCTTTGCGAAGCGTTCGCGATTTTCCGCATTGCGGCTGAACGCACGAACGCCGGTAATATTTCGCACCAGCCTCAGGGCCTCCAGCTGCGTGCGCGATTGCAAGCCCGTGCCGATGATTCCAATTTTTTCGGCGTCCGCTCGCGCCAGCAGCCGAGTGGCGACTCCGCTGGCCGCGCCAGTGCGAATTTGCCCCAAGTAGTCCGCTTCGATCAGGGCCAGGAGTTCACCCGAATCCACGTTGAACAGCGGTACTAGAAAGCGCAGGCCTTCGCGCGCACTGGTGTAAATCTTCATGCCCATGTAACCGCTGGTGGCGTCGGCCGCCGCCATGTAATGAAGATAGCTCTTACCCGGAATGTGCAGCCGCTGACGGGAATGCAGCAGCGCGCTGCCGTCTGCCAGCCGGGAAAACGAGTCCGTGACGGCCGCTAGTGCCATTGGCATCGTGAGGATCTGCTTCACATCCGCTTCGGAAAGCAGTAAGGCCATGTGAGACACCTCGTTCTTTGCACGTGCAATCATAGCGCGTGACGGCGGAATGTCAGAAGGTGATGCGATAGCGAAGGACGCGCGATTCGGGAGCGTCAAGAACCAGCAATTCTCCGTGCGGGCTCACGGCCAATGCCGGCGGTTTGCGGGAACCCTGGCCGAGTTCGGGAGCAAGATCCACGTCCAACTTGGCAGCGCTGTCGCCCGTGCCGGCAACGTGCAGCATGCGCCCATCGGAATCCATCACGAATACGCAGTTATTCCAAACTGCAAACCCGGCGCCGGGATTCCATGTCACTGAGGAGTTCGCGGCAATGATCTCAGAAATCAAGTGACCTTCACGCGTTAGCTTCATGATGCCGCCGGATGGCGTTCCCAGGTAGAGGTAATTATCCGGCCCCTTCACCAGCGGTCCGAAGTGTTGAGAGCCAGGCAAAGTTTCACGCGGCTCCCAGCTTTGCACCAGGCGCAATCGCGGCGTGTAGGTAAATACCTTTCCGGCATGCTGGTCGAGCACGTGAATCAGGCCGTCATCGCCCACAGCCGCGCTAAGCGTGTTTCCAGGGACGGGGCGTGTGCGCAGTCGCAGCTCACGGTAGTGGTCGCCATTCGGCATAAAAATAAACACGCTGTTGCGGACAGGGTCCGTGACGTAGAGCGCTCCGCCGTGGTCCACCGCAATTGATTGCGGGTGATTCAATCCGTCTTCCTGGAAGGAGAGCAGCGGCTTCCCCTCCGGCGCAAACTTGGAAATGAAAGCGCTGCCTGCATCCACGATGAAGACGTCGCCCAACGAATTAGTAGCAATCCCCGACGGTTGCTGAAGTTGTCCAGGCCCGTTCCCGGGGGCGCCCCACTGGCCGATAAAATGCAGCGTCGGCACCGCAGTTGGCGCGTGAGGCATTGGTTCGGATGTAGCTTGCGAGCATCCAGCGGCGGTCAGTGAACAGTAAAAGAGCAGAGCCACACCGCAAATCGTCGAGCGATTCACCATGAGCTAAATTTATCTCAATCAGCTACGAACGCGGGCGCAAATGATGGCAAATGAAACGCGGTGATTAACGGCTGCGCTTGCGAGGATTCTGAGCGGAGGCGTCCTTCAGGCGACGAACGATGGTCTGGTGCATCTGATACGTGCGCCGTTCAAGCGCGCCGGTGGTGGAATCCAGAAACGAAAACGTGACGTCACCTGCCTCGCCCGGAGCCTGCAAGCGCTGCACCGGTAGCTTGCCGCACACATTGCTCTCGACGAATGCGGTCTCGTAGCGCTCCTTCTGCTTGCCCCAGGTGTACACGCGGAGTGAAGTGAAATCACAAGGTTGGCCTTCGGGGCCGTGCGTGCCGAGCAGCAAATATTGCGCCACAGATTTACCGGGGGCGGACGGCACGCGGTTCAATTCAGTCCAGGCGACGATGCGCATGTTCGCGGAATTGGCATAGTCGGGCAAGGGAGGAGGGACATCGAGTTCAACGAAGCGGCCAAGAAGCCAACCGGCCAGAACCGCCTGATCGCTAATATGCGCGCGCACGAGCCACCAGTCCTCTTTTTTGGTCGCCGGTTTGCTGGCAGATTTGCCTCCGTCCGGATTCGCGGCGTCGAATGTGGATGTGTCCGCTGATTCCGGCTCGGCATTGGCGTTGCCATTGGCGGCAGAGGCGATCGTCACCGGTTGGCGCGCAATCATCTCGAGCGGGATCCCTTTATTCAACTGACGGACGCGAGCAGAGTCACGCCCCGGTTCGATGTGAAGATTGCTGAGAACCCTGGTGTGACTCCGCGCCACTACCGGCATGGTGGCCGACTTTGTTTCCAGGTCCTTCAATGTCTGCCACATATCCGCCGACAACAGGTCTGATTCTCCAATCCATCCCACCGTCCCAGCCGCTGTGCGGACTTTCACTTGATTCTGAAATCGCTGCAAGACGTCCACGCGATCTCCAAAACTGAGCGTGCCCACCTGCTCTCGGACCTGAGCCGAGGTGCTGTACAACGCAATGGTGTGGCCGCCGGCATACGCAATTTCCAGGGGCGGAGCTGCATGATGTAAGCGAACGTAAAGTCCCACAACCAGGACAACCAAGAGTGCGGAGCCGAGTAGAATCTTGCGGATCACTGACAATCTCCGAAACGGATGACCGCGGCGCGAGTGGCGCAGATGCAATCGCTTTCTGTAGTTCATGCGTTTAGATCGTGGCATCGTCTGAAGTAGGTAATCAAGAATTCTACACTAATCGCCCGGCGCAACCTTGCAACGGGTCTACAGGGAGTTTCCATGCACAGGAACCAGCGTCTTTTTCGATTCTGGTACAATGCGGGACGCGCGGAGGCGCTCCTCGAATAGTGCCCGCGGGAGGGATGTAATGCACAGTCTGGAGAAACTTAAACCGCTGGCACTGTTGTTGCTGCGTCTGGGATTGGGAATTATTCTGGTGTATCACGGCTATCCGAAGCTCTTCACGCACACGCACGATGCCATGCAGGGTTTCGAGCATATGGGCTTCCCCGGTTATTTCGTTTACATCGCGGGAGTCGTGGAGTTTTTCGGCGGCTGCCTGCTAATGCTGGGATTATTTACGCGGATCGCGGGACTGCTGGTTGCGGGCGAAATGGCTGTGGCGCTGGTGAAGGTGCACGGATTGTTTTCCAATCCGGCGAAGGTGGACAACTACCAATTTCCGCTGGCCGTCGCACTAGGCGCTTTTACGCTGGCCGCCCTCGGCGCGGGACTGATCTCCGTTGACCAGGCTATTTACGGCGACCGGCGCGGGTCTTTTTCGCGGCGAGCGAAAGGCAAAGAGAGGGATTAACCGGCGGCGTGCGCCGCCGGGTCCGCGTCAAATTTTCCGGAAACGCTTACGCCGTCTGAGCGGTGCCGTGCCCGGGTGCGTCCGGCGAAGCTGGTTGGGTCGAAACATCCACCGGAATTGGCGGGGGCGCCTGCGGCATAACCAACCAGGCCAGGAAGTATCCGAGCACCGCCGGGACCAGAGGCACTGGGAAGATAATCAGCAATACCCAGATCAGGCGAACGATCGTGGAATCCACGTCCAGATACTCAGCAATGCCGCCGCATACTCCGCCCAGTTTGCAATCTGTGGAAGAACGCATCAGGCGCTTCTGGGGACGCGGCGCTGCGCTGGGCGCGGTGTTCTGACGTGCGCCGCAGTAGTAACAGAAATTCGAATATTCGGCGATTTCCTTGTGGCAATTCTGGCAGTTCATAATTTCATCCTCCCGAGCGGTTCGTGCCCGAGCTTCAACCGCCTACTTAAACTATACGAACCGGATGGCAGAAAAGTTTCATCGGGCTTTCAGCGACCTAATAAGTCATGAGCTCGCGGATCGCCCTGGCAATGTCCTCGGTTTGCGGCAGAATCGCGTCTTCGAGCCGAGGCTGATAAGCGACGAACGTATCGGTCGCGGCCACGCGGCGGACTGGGGCGGCGAGTTCGTCAAATAATTCGTCGGCAATGCGCGCGGCGATCTCCGCACCGTATCCCCAGGAGCGCGTGTCTTCATACGCCACCAGGACGCGATTGGTCTTGCGGACCGTCGCGGCGATGGCTTCCCAGTCGTAGGGGCTCAGCGAACGCAAATCTAGAATCTCGGCGGAAATTCCGTTGCGAGCGAGCTCCGCAGCGGCAACTTCCGCGCGGTGCACCACGGCGCCGTAGGTGATGACGCTCACGTCTGTGCCTTCCCGCACCATGCGCGCTTTTCCAAAGGGAATTGTGAAATCCGGTCCGGGATACTCCGAGCGGTTATAGGGCTGGCGGTACAGGTGCTTGTGCTCCAGGAACAGCACAGGATCGTCCGAGCGAATCGCGGTGCGCAGCAGGCCGCATACATCCAGCGCGGTGGAGGGCATCACCACACGCAGGCCGGGAATATGGGTAAAGGTCACTTCACCACACTGGCTGTGATAAATGGCGCCGCCGGTGAGGTAGCCGCCGATGGCAACGCGAATGACGACGGGCGATTTGAAATGTCCGGCGGAGCGCCAGCGAATGGTGGCCATTTCGTTGCGCAGTTGCATCATGGCCGGCCAAATGTAATCGAAAAACTGAATTTCAGGAACCGGCTTCAGGCCGCGAATGGCCATGCCGATGGAGCGGCCCACGATATTCGCTTCGGCGAGCGGTGAATTGAACACCCGCTGCGCGCCAAACTTGCGCTGCAAACCGGCTGTGGCTTTGAAGACTCCGCCCTTCCCTTTCACCGAAGCCAGGCTTTCTTCGCGGCTACAATCCGCGACGTCTTCCCCAAAGACGACAATGCGTTCGTCGCGTTTCATCTCGTCAAGCAGGGTGATAGAGACCATTTCGACCATCGTTTTGGGATGGCCTTCTTTTTTTGGGGTGGATTCGTAGTCGCGGGAGGCGGGGTCCACCTCGGGCGAGTAAACCCATTTGTAGATTGAGTCCGGGGAAGGAAGTTCGGCGGCCAGCGCACGATCGGTGGCTTCAATGATTTCGCGGTCTACTTCACCCTCCAACGCCTCAATCTCATTTTCTTCCAGGATTCCTTCGCGCACCAGGAACATGGCGAATTTCGGAAGCGGATCGCGCTGCGCTTCGGCCGAACGCTCGGTTTCAGATTTGTAAAGCTTCTCGTCGTCGGAAAGCGAGTGCGAATACGGACGGATGACGTGCGCGTGGATCAGCGCGGGACCTTTGCGGGCGCGGCAGTGCTCTGCAGCGCGACGCAGGGCGGCGTAACTTTCCAGCGGCTCGGTGCCGTCGCATTCCTCGACGTACAGGTTCGGATAATTTCTAACCAGCTTGGAGATGCTGCCGCCGGGAGTTTGGACTTCCACGGGGACGGAAATGGCGTAGCCGTTGTCTTCGATGAGATACAGAACCGGGAGTCGTTTGCTGCTGGCGGTGTTCAAGGACTCGTAGAATTCGCCTTCACTGGTGGTGCCGTCACCGGCAGAAACGTAGGTGATCTCGTCGCCGTGATACGAAACGGTGGCGCCCATCGGAGCCTTGCGCGCTTGGTCGAAGGCCTTGGGAAATTTCTGGAAATAGTAGGAACATTCCGCCGCGCCGATCGCTTGCAAGAATTGCGTGCCGGTGGGTGAAGAGCGCGTAACTACGTTCAAATCCCGATTACCCCAGTGAGAAGGCATCTGGCGGCCGCCGGATGCAGGATCGGCTTTCGCGCCCACTCCTTGCAGCAGCATTTCGTAGGGAGTGACGCCGAGCATGAGCATCAAGGCGCGATCGCGATAGTGCGGGAAGAACCAATCGTAGGTTGGTTTCAATACCAAACCCGCGGCCGCGAGTACGGCTTCGTGACCCGCGCCGCTGATCTGAAAGAACAACCGGTTCTGGCGCTTGAGCTGGATCTCGCGATCGTCTAGACGGCGAGAGAGGAACATGGTGCGATAGACGCGGATCAGCGTATCGCGATCGAGACTCTGGTATTTCGCTGGGTCGTAATTCGCTAATTTCGTTTTTGTCTGGGTCGGCATCGGGCACTCTCGCCTTAGAGGCACGCCGCGGGAATTAGGTACACGCCATTATAGCGAAATGCGCGGCGCGCAGCGAAAAAAGGCGTGCTGACAGCCCGCTTGGATTACTGGAAAAAGAGACAGGCATCACGTGGCCGTTAGGACAGGGAGTCAAAGAGTTCCGCGGCCTCGGCAAATCCCGGCTGACCCTGGCGGATAATTTCCGCTTTCGCTGATTTGAACGGCTCTTCGGTTGGAATGCGATCTAGCCAGCGCTGATGCGAGAGCTTTTCGTGGTCGGAAAAATCCAGGCGCACTAACACGCGAACGTTCGCGCTGGATTCGGCGCCACGGTCCTTCGATGCGGACTTCTTTTTAGACGAAGCAGGCTTCTCGGCATCCTTAGCTGACTCCGAAGAGTCGTCTGCGGATTCGCGCTCGAACTTCAGGAGCATTTTCTTGCCGAGGCGGAAGCCCTGCGTCCATCCTTCCACTTTGTGACGAGCTTGTTGTGCTATTTCTTCGTTGGTGCCGAAATCGAAAATCAGGAAGTCGTGGGCCATGGTTCATGTATAGCAAAATTTGGTGGGGGATGGCTAGGGGCGGACGGTTTTGACGTTTGTTCGGAGGGCAGCGGCAAATTCAAAGGCACCACTGACGAACGCAAGCGAACGCCGATGAAGGCAGTGCGAAAAGATTCTGCTGGGAATGGAAATTAACGGGCAAGACGAGGGTTGCGTCGCGGGAGGCTGCATGGTAGCCTCAGCGAATAAAAGGCGAAAGGTGGCGGAGGGGCGGGAGCTTGGCATTCTTAAGGAGGTGGAGATGGCGGCGTCCGGACGGGAATTGGCCGGGGGTTCGGCAGGAGCGTTGGCTGGGGGCTTGGCGGTTCGGTCCAGCACGACCCTGGAGACGGTGCAGGCGGCGCTAGGGGCGTTGGTAGCACGTTATCGCGCGGAGGAAGTGCTGACGGCTGTGCGGCATATTCCGGCGCGCGAGGCGCAGTTCCGGGCGATGCCTGCATGGGTGCGGCCGGAGTTGGCGGCGGCTTATCACGCGAAGGGGATCGAAAAGCTATACACGCATCAAGCTGCGGCTGCGGAATTGGCGCACGCAGGGAAGAATTTCGTGGTGGTGACGCCCACGGCTTCGGGGAAAACGCTCTGTTACAACCTGCCGATTCTGAATGCGGTGCTGGAGAACGCCGACACACGCGCGCTGTACCTATTCCCGACCAAGGCGCTGGCGCAGGATCAACTGGCGGAGCTGCACGACCTGGCGAAACGCCTGGATGATTGCTTTGGCGTATTCACGTACGACGGCGACACGCCGAGCGACGCGCGCAGAGCGATCCGCGAGCGCGGTCACGTAATCCTGACGAACCCGGACATGCTACACACGGGAATTTTGCCGCATCACACCAAGTGGACACGCGTATTTGAAAATTTGCGCTACATCGTGCTGGACGAATTGCACACCTATCGCGGGGTTTTCGGCAGTCATCTGGCGAACGTGCTGCGGCGTCTGGCGCGCATCGCGGAATTTTACGGCTCGAAGCCGCAATTCATTTGCTGCTCGGCGACGATTGCGAATCCGGGAGAACTGGCCGAGCAATTGATCGCGGCGCCGGTGCAGGTAGTGGAGGAAAACGGCGCGCCCGCGGCCGAGAAGCTTTTTGTTTTTTATAATCCGCCAATGGTGAACCGGAATTTGGGAATCCGGCGCAGCTATTTGAACGAAACGACGCGCGTGGCCAAGGAGCTGCTGGCGCGGAGGCTGCAGACCATCGTGTTTGCAAATAGCCGGCTGCATACCGAAGTGCTGCTGACTTATTTGCAGCAGGCGAACCGGCCGGGGCCCGGAGAAGCTGAGCCTATTCGCGGATATCGCGGCGGTTATTTGCCAGGCGAGCGTCGCGAAATTGAACGCGGTTTGCGCGAGGGACGAATTCGCGGCGTGGTAGCAACGAGCGCGCTGGAATTGGGAATTGATATTGGTTCGCTGGATGCCAGCGTGATGGCAGGATACGCGGGCTCGATCGCTTCCACATGGCAACGCGCGGGGCGGGCGGGGCGAAGAAGCGGCACATCGTGCGCGGTGATGGTGGCGTCGTCAGCTCCGCTGGATCAATTCATCGTGCAGCATCCGGACTATTTTTTTGGACGCTCGCCGGAACATGCTTACGTGCAGCCGGACAATCTGGAAATTCTGGTGAACCATTTGAAGTGCGCGGCGTTCGAGCTGCCGCTCGCGCCCGAGGAACGCTTCGGCGACGTGGATTTGCCGGGTTTGTGCGAGCGGATGAGCGCAGCAGGATTCCTGCATCGCAGCGGCGGACAGTGGCATTGGGTTCAGGAAGCGTATCCCGCGGACACGGTGAGCTTGCGTTCGGTGACGTCTGATAATTTCGTGATTATTGATACGACTGGCGGGACGAACGGGGAGGAGGACGGCGAGCCGGAAGTGATTGGCGAAGTGGATTTTTCTTCGGCGCTGACGACGGTGCATCCCAAGGCAATTTATCTGCACCAGGGGCAGCAATATCATGTGGAGCGGCTGGATTTCGAGCAGCGCAAGGCGTATGTGAAAAGCGTCAACGTGGATTACTACACGGATGCAATTCGCTACACGCAGGTACGCGTGCTGGAAATCGCCGAAGAAGAACGGATTGCCGGGCCGGCGGCTCGGGCGCACGGCGACGTGCTGGTGCGTTCGCAAGTGGTGGGATTCAAGAAGATCAAGTTTTTCACGAACGAAAATATCGGCGCCGGCAAGCTGGAGCTGCCGGAAAACGAGATGCACACCACGGCGTTCTGGATCACGCTGGAACGCAAGTTGCTAGCGGAATTGCCCTACGCGTTGTCTGACCGGCAGAACGGAATCCTCGGCTTGCTGTACGCGATGGCGTCGATGGCTAGTTTGTTGCTGATGTGCGACGGGCGGGATCTGGGGACGGCGGTGGGCGAGCGGCCGGCGAGCCCGGGCGCAAAGACCGAGTGGCAAGAGTATTCCGCGACGCTTGCGAATACGGCGGAGATGAAGGAATTCTTCGAGCCGAATTTGTATTTGTATGATGCGTATCCGGGAGGGATCGGCTTCAGCGAGCCGCTGTTCCGTGTGCACGAAATCCTGCTGCGGCGGACGCGTGAGCTGATTATTGGATGTCCTTGCGAGAAGCGGGTGCCCATCGTGCGTGGGCCCCGCGGGCGAGAAATCCGAAAAGACCAAGGAAGCGGCGCTGGCGATTTTGGAACGGCTGTGCGCGTAATTATTCGTTCAAGACCGATTACCGCAGAAACGCAGAGGAGGCGCAGTGAAGCGGGAGATTGATTGCCAATGAGCGTGCGGGACCGACTTGCGTCTTTGGCGGCGCTGCAGCCGGCGAGGAAGACTCGAGTTGCGGCAGAAAATGCCGCGGCGGTGCCTGCCGCAAATCGCGCGCGCGGATTTTCACCTGCACTGCCTGACGGGGCGGAGCGGCTGGCCGAACTGCTAAAGGCAAAATCGCTGAGCAACCAGTTCGGCGAGCACTTGACGGTACGCAAATGGTTTTCGGAGCCGATTGGGTGCGCTCCACCGGAAGGTTCCGTGAACGCAGAGGCGCTGCGACTGCTCGCGCCGGGAGCCTGCGCGGAAGTGAGCGATCCGCGGCAGTGGCTTTTTCTGGACACGGAAACCACCGGACTCATGGGCGGCACAGGAACCTATCCGTTCATGGTGGGAATCGCGTGGTGGGACGCAGGCGGCCTGGAAGTGGAGCAGTTCTTCATGCGCGAGCTGAGCGAGGAGCACGCGCTGCTGCATACTCTGACGGAGCGGATGGCCGAGCGCCGGGTGCTTGGTGACGTTCAACGGAAAATCGTTTGATTGGCCGCTGCTGGAGACGCGTTATCGCATGACGCGAAAAATCCAGCCGGCAGCGCCGCGAGTGCATCTGGATTTTTTGCATCCCGCGCGAAATTTGTGGCGCCTGCGCTTGGGTTCGGTGCGGCTGGCTGAACTGGAAAAGCACGTGCTGGGCTGGAATCGCGGCGCGGACTTGATTTCGGAAATGATTCCTCAATTTTATTTCGAATATTTGCGCGGTGGTTCCCCAGAGCCGTTGGTGCAAATTTTCCATCACAATCAGATGGACCTGCGGGGCCTGGCGGGGCTGGCCAGCAGGATCGTCGAAGTCCTGGCTGATCCGCAGACAGACGGCGCAGACGGGCTGGAACTCTACGGAGTCTCGCGGATTTGCGAGCGACGCGGAGATACCGTGCGGGCGCGAAAACATTACGCGCAGTCACTCGACGCTGTGCTTCCCGCTGAGACTGGCCGGGCGGCGCGGAGGTCCCTGGCGCGGCTGGCGAAACGCGAAGGTGATTTGCCACTGGCGCTGAAACTATGGGAGAGCGTGCTGGGAAATTCGCGCGAAGGTTTGGAGGCGTACAGGCAGCTGGCGATCCATTACGAGCGGCAGGCACGCGAACCGCACCGGGCCGCCGTGCTGGTACGCAGGGCCTTGGCGGAGCTGCGGCCGCCGAGCCAAATCGCCGGGCTAAGCGCAGCAGCGCTAAGGCGTTACCGGAGTGATTTCGAGCGCCGGTTACAGCGCCTGGAGCGGCGGGTGCGCCTGGACCGACGTGCCGGTGGAACCTTGTTGGCCACCATGAAAATGGAGTCGCCGGCGCTAGACTGAGAATCCAATATCGAAGTATTCGACGGACCGGGGCGAAGGGAGTTCTCATGCAGGAGGCGGATAGCGCAGCGACAGGTATGGCGCGAAGCTCGGATGTGGAGGCCACGGAAATGAACGCAGTGAGCGATCCCTATATTCGCGGACAGCTTGAAAAGAGGCGTGAGGAATTGAATATCGTGCTCGCGTCACCAGTCGCGGCGGCGCCCACAGCGTCGTTGGTCGAGCTGCTTGGCGAAGTGGAGTCTGCTCTGCACCGGATGGACGACGGTACCTACGGGATTTGTACAGAGTGCCATGATTCCGTGGAAAAGGACCGGCTGCTGGCTGATCCGCTGGTGCAGCTCTGCCTGGATCATCTGACGAGCGACGAGCAGCGCGCGCTGGAGCGCGATTTGGAACTTGCCTCACGAGTGCAGCGCGGTTTGCTGCCGCGGACGGATGTTCGTCACGGGGACTGGCGCGTGCACTATCAGTACAAGCCCGCGGGAATGGTCAGCGGTGATTATTGCGATTTAATTCCGCCGGCAACCGAAGAAGGCGAACTGGTTTTCCTGCTGGGCGACGTGGCCGGGAAGGGCGTCGCGGCTTCCCTGCTAATGACCCATTTGCATGCGATGTTCCGCAGCCTCGCGGGCGTGCGCTTGACGCTCGATAAACTGCTGGAAATTGCCAACAGCGTATTCTGCCAGAGCACGATCGCGGGACAATACGCGACCCTGATATGCGGGCGGGCGGGGCAACACGGCGAAATCGAAATTGGCAGCGCGGGTCATCTGGCGGCATTGTTCATCGCCAAGGACGGCGTGCGGCAAGTGTGCTCGACCGGCGTGCCGCTCGGCATGTTTTCCACCAGCCGCTACACCATTCAGCGCGTACGCATGGAGCGCGGCGATAGCTTGTTGCTTTACACCGATGGAATATCCGAAGCGGTGAACGCATCGGGCGCGGAATACGGCGCGGCGCGGCTTTCGAATATTGCGGGTGAGCGGCACGGATGGGTGCCGCAGGAACTTGCTGCGGCGTGCATGAAGGACGTGCAAAACTATTCCGCAGGCCGGAAGCAGGCCGACGATCAGACTCTGATGGTGGTTCACCGCGCGGATACGGTAGAGCTCTCGCTGAACGATTGAGGCGGCGTGCTGAACAGAACGGAGCGCGAAACTACCAGGCGCCGGCGTGGCCAGACTCAACCGGCTGAGGCTGCTGCGTGACGGTTTCGGGCGCGGCGGGCGCACTCAGTGCTGCAGGCGCCGGTTCCCAACCAATGGCGTGATTGATTTTGTCGAACGTTTCGCGCGTCGCTCCCTCAACGGTGAGGCAGTGCGTTGCAACGCATCGCAGGAAAACCCCGCCGGCTTCTGACTGGAACTGAAAGTAATTGGGGCGGCGAAAGAGTTCCGCGCGCGTCTTGTATTTGTGTTCCAGGGCTTCGCTGTACTGGCCGAAGAAACGCGCCGCGTCATCGGGATTATCGAGCGCCAGGCGGAATACCAGCGGGTTGGACTTCGATTTGGCGTCGTCGAACACCGCATAGCGGTCGCCTTTCCATGCCGGAGAAAGCAACTCCGCCCGATTTTCGTCCAGCAGCTGTTTCAACACTTCGTTCACGCCAAACTCTCCCAGAGTGTTTTCTTCCAACAGTTTCCAATCAGCTGGAACCAGGCCCTTCCATTCAGGCAGAGTAACGGTCTCGGGTTTGACCCCTTGCAGATACAAATCCGGATGCAGGATCTGCTGCGTGGAAACCGGTGGATTCTGAAAAATCAAATGCAGGTCCTGCCAGCCGGTGTGCGCCTTGAGGAATTGTTGCGTGAAGCCCGTGCCCGCGAGATAGGGAAACAAAAGTTCGTCGCGAATATAGAGCGGAGCTTTCGCAAGGTTGGGATCCTTGTCCATCTCGCTCAGGGCGCCAGCGCGGATCAGCAGGGTGATGTCCGGAACGTCCCGCACGCTGGCTTTTTGGTCGAGCATTTCATAGTCCACCATGGCGGCCATCGCCGACCCCTCGCTCACGGCATCGCGGGCAAGTTCGGCGTCGTCATTCGGGCGCGCCGCTTTGATCCAGGAATCGATGTGAAACGATTGGTCTTCGAGCGCGTGGGTCAATTCATGAGACATCACCGTGCGCTGCTCGTCCACCGGAATCCAATCTGCGATATAAAATTCCTTGGCTTTCGGGTCGTACAAGCCAGCGACTTGGTCAGTCAAGACGTCGAGCATGAAGGAATCCAGCGGAAAGCCCTTGGGAATCAGGCCGAATGCTTCCAGCGTCTTGTCGTCCGCGTATCGTTCGGAATCCTTCTTATCTTCTTTGTCTTCGCGAATCAAGTAATCGCGGACTTCCTGCTTCGAGCGGAGGGTCTTCTTGAGCGGTTCCTTGATGGGTAGAGCAAGAATCTTGCTCATCTGCGCCAGCACTTCATCGGCGGCTTTAATGAACTCGGGGCTGGAGGCTGGCGCCGTCTGCGGCGAAATTCCCGGCTGAGCGGAGACGAATGGCTTCGACGAAACGGCCGGCTGCTGAGCGGCCAACGCTATGCCGCCGGCCAGCAACACCGCCAAGCCGAGAATCCGCTTCGCTCCGATTAGACGCTCCGTTCGGCCAACCAACCTCATTCACACCTCCGGAGGTTTCGGCGCAGGTATCAGAATAACAGGTTCCGCGAGCGGGAACCCCCATGCCGTATAGCGTTGCGCTATCCGGACGATGCGCGTGCCACCGAATTCTTGGGAACTCGTCAGGCTCGCGAAGGTACAGTTCCCTTCCAGAACCAGACCATCCCGCCGAAGCGCTGTTCTAATGTAAGACTCTGCAGCCCAGCGTCGGTGAGCAAGCGGCGGAGATGGCTCTCCTCGAAGCGGCGATTGCATTGCGCGGAGGTCGCCCAGGCGACGAGTTTCCGTGTGTCGCGCGCGTTGAGGCATTTTTCACGAGCGTATGCCAGGATTTTGGTAACGGACATAGACGCGTGCGGATCGAGCGACGCCACCAGCCCGGACGGACGCGTGACACGCACCATTTCGGAAAGAGTTGCGGCAAGATGTTCGACCCAATAGACCACGCCAGTAGCGTAGCAATAATCGAAGGACGAATCGGGGAACGGAAGCTTTTCTACGGGTGACAAGTGGAATCGCACGTCCGCGCATTCACGCGTCGCCAGCTTCTTGGCAATCCGCAGCAGTCTGCGGCTGCGGTCCACAGCTGTAACGTGGTAACCACTGCGAGCCAGCGCGCGGGCCACGTGGCCGGGCCCGCAGCCGACGTCGAGAACGCTGATGGTGCCGTGACCATTGCCGGAAACGGGCAACTGCAGGGAATTAAGGAACTCGTGCCGGAGGTCTGCCTCGGGACCGGTCGCTAACTTGCGCGCGTAGTAGCCTGCTCCGAGCTCGAAAAGCATTCGCTTGAACGGATCACGCAGCCATTTGCGCACAGAGGTATTCACCATGATTCGATGCTACCAAAGGGCTGAAGGGTTTCCAGAACTTTGTGGCGGGTGGAAAACGGCTAGGCTGCGGTGTGAACGACGCTTTCTTCCGACGCAACTAGTCGAAGGATCACGCGCAAGTTGGAACAGAAAAGATCCCGGAGATACGGAGGCGTGCCAAAGGGGACAAACAAGCGGAACAGTTCCACTTCCAACCAACGCTGCGCAATTTCGGCTGGCGGAGCATCCATGCCCGCGAAGCACATTCTTAAGTCCCACTCCTGCTGATCGAAGTTGTTTTCGAGGACTTTCTCGAAAAGCTCTTCGTGGCAATAGAGCAAGGATTGATGAACGGCGGGCTCGGAATAGGCGTCCTCAAGCATCGGATGACGATACCGACCGGTGTAAACGTCGCGTAACATGGCGACATGAGCAAGCCTCCCCAACGCGGTGGGGCAGGCCACGAGCCACTGGGAAACAAACTCTTCGATGATTCGTTGATTCTGCGTGAAGCGTTCGAGAGATTCCACCGCGACTCCCTTTCAGAATCGTGCAGCGTTAAGCCCTAACCCACTAACATTAACAGACAAGTTACGCGATTGCGACCGTAAGCCAGCAGGCTCAAAGCGACTCGTTCGTGGCGAGCGAGCCACGGCTTGTGCGCCCGGCCTTGCCGGAACCAGCGGGATATTACTCTTAGTGAACGTCTGCGTCAACAGCAATGTGGTAAATGGCAAGATACGATGAGCGTCTGGTGGTTTTAGAACCGACTGTAAAGGTCTCAGGCAATCGTTCCGTGCCCAGGTCGTGGGCCGCGGCTGGAGGTAGACAGACGCTATTGTGCAATGCAGCACGCGGTTATTCGATTGGCCACTTAGACCTATCTGGCGTGCAGGGTAGCCATATAATGGAGTTTCCGGGAGTTAATTGTGGACACTGAAAAAATTCTCGTTGTGGATGACGAAGAGGCGATCCGCGAGGTCGTTTCAACTCTGCTGGAAGCCCAAGGCTACCAGTGTACCGTCTGTTCCAACGGACGCATGGCGCTGGACGCTTTTCGCAAGGATACCTTTGACCTGGCGTTGAGCGACATCGTGATGCCCGAAATGGACGGGCTGAAATTGCTGGCCGAGCTTCGCAATGAGGATCCCGATGTCCCGGTGATCATGGTCACGGCCATGCACGACATTTCCATCGCACTGCAAGCCATTCGCGCGGGCGCATACGACTACATTCTGAAACCATTCGAGAAAGATCAGCTCCATCTAAGCGTGCGACGCGCTCTGGAACATCGCCGTTTGGTGATGGAAAACCGCACTTATCAGAGCGATCTGGAACATTTGGTGGCTGAACGCACCCAGCAGCTTTCCATCGCTTTGCAGGACCTGGAGCAATCCTACGATTACACGCTGGAGGCGCTGGGCGGCGCGCTCGACGCAAAAGATGCCGAGACCGAGGGCCATTGCCAGCGGGTAACGGCCTTCACGATCACCATCGCGCGGTCCATGGGCGTGGATCCGGGTTTGTTGCGTCATATCGCGCGCGGAGCGTTTCTGCACGACATCGGCAAGATGGGCGTGCCGGATAGCATCCTGCGCAAGCCAGGACCGCTCACCACGGAAGAGCGCGAAATTATGCGTAAGCACTGCGAGATCGGTTTTTCCGTCCTCGAACGAATTCCCTTCCTGAAAGAAGCGGCCGAGATTGTGCTTTCGCACCAGGAATGTTTCGATGGGTCGGGTTATCCGCGCAAGCTGCGAGGCGAACAGATACCGCTCGGTGCGCGAATATTCGCGGTGGCGGACACGCTGGATGCCATGATCTCCGACCGGCCGTATCGCAAGGCACTGCCGATTTCCGCGGCGCGCGCCGAGATTCAAAAATATTCCGGAAAACAATTCGATCCGAAGGTCGTGGAGGTATTTCTATCGCATCCGGACCGCGTGTGGCTGGAACTGCACGAAAAGATCGGGGATCCATTCCGCATGACGCAGATGGAACGCGCCTGAGCGTTCTACTGGTTATTCTTGTCCGGCCGCTTGCTGCAGTTCCCTGCCACAGTCTTGCACGTCGCGCCGCGCGTAGGTATGATTCCCTCGCAACGACCACGGGAGAGGTTTTCATGGCGCTGATACCGATCAAGACGGCTTCGATCACCGGATATTGCGATTGCATCTGCGGCTGCTACGAGCTGGCGAGCCAGCGCGACGACGAGACCGAGCAAGGGCTATTGCCCGCGTTGCGCCAAAGAGCATCTGGAAATGAATCGCGGGATTGGCATTCCGCAACAGGTGCCGTCGAAGATGGAAGAAAGTAAGGGACCGGATTTGAAGATTGGGATTCCGGAGACGGCGGATCCGCCGGGGCGGCTGCGTTAAGGCTGGGGACCGCTGCAGTTCTTTTGTGCCCGCTAAAACATCGATAGTAGCTGTTTCACTCCTGCCGCAAAGTCCTGCTTCGCGTGTAATCAGGCTCACAACTAAAAATCCTTCCGATGGGAAATCGTAGAAATGGCCAGGATGAACGTACACGTGTTTTTGGGCCAGCAGCTCGATGGCCAATTCTTCGTCGGACCGTGTGGCAGGGACGCGCAGGACGGCGTACCAGCCGGCTTCCACTTCGAGCCGAGTGCAGGATTTTTGCGTTGCAAGTTGACGATCCAGCTCAGCCAGATTTTTTCTCGCGCGCGCGAGTAATTGCATTTGAAACGGCTCGCGCTGTTCCAGCAGCGTCGGGATGGCGTGCTGTACCGGCGCGTTCACCGAGAGGTAAGTGTCCGCGATGATTTCCAGACGCGCGAGGGCTTCTGATTTCAGTTGATCGGGACCACCGGTGAGAAGCCACGCAGCTTTCAGCTGCGGCAGGCCGGAAATTTTGGACAGGCCGCTCATCGTGAACGTCAGCGCGGCAGAATTGTGCGCGAAGGTGAATGACGGCTGGCCTGCGTGCAGCGCGAAATCCAGAAATACTTCATCGGCGATGATGGCGAGATTCCGTGCGGAGCAAATCTCGTTCAATTTTTCAAGCTCCTGAGGCTTGGTGAAGTGCCCGGTGGGATTATTGGGATGGACGACAATCACGCCCCGCGTGCGCGGCGTAATACGCTGCTGCAGAGCGTGGAAATTTATCTTGCCAGCCGTAATCGTAGATTAGCGGATAGCGAACCAGCTTTACGTCCTGAATATCGGCGAGGAACGCGAACAGAGGGTAGCTCGGCTCGGGTATAAGGATTTCGTCGCCAGGGTTGCAGAGGGTGCGGAAGACGAAAGTGTAGGCCTCGCTGGTGCTAGTGGTGAGGATGATGTTGTCAGCGTATACTGCCGTGCCCCGCGCTGCGTAGTATGCGGCGACTGCTTGACGCGCGACGAGCAGTCCTCTCGGATCCGGGTCGTACGTGAGACTGGCTGGGTTTGCAAGAGCTTGCAGAATGGCGCGGCTGTCGTACTCGAATCCGCATTCCGTCGGATTCGAAATCGTCAGGTCGAGCAACGACTTCCCTGCCGCACGATGTTGGGCGAGAGCCTCGCTCAACGGATTCGCTTTCAAGTTCCAATTGGTGCGATCGGCAAACACTTCGACCGTTTCCTCCGTGTGACTGACGAATTATAGGGAAAGCGCGGGGAAGGAACAGCGAAATCCGCAGAGCGCTTCTGGCGCAGAAATTACATGGCCGTTACAAGCGGAAGGCGAAACGCGCCTATAATCATGCCGTGTAGTTCCCACAATTTGAAAGGAGACAACCTATGAAGAGGATCGTCGCTGCCGTCGTCGGGCTTCTCCTGCTGCTGGTGCTGGCGGGGCAATTTTCCGCTGCGGCGCAGGAAGACGCCATTGCCAAGACGAACTTAAAGGTGGGAGACGTCGCGCCGGATTTCACTTTGCTGGCAAATGACTGGAAGCCAGTGAAGCTGAGCGATTTCCGCGGCAAGAAAAACGTCATCCTGGCCTTTTACGTTCTCGCGTTTACCGGTGGCTGAACCAAGGAATTGCAGGCCTATCAGGCTGATATGGCCAAGCTGGAAGCAAGCGACACCGTGGTACTGGGAATCAGCATTGACAGCCCCGCAGCAAACGCCGCATTTGCAAAACAAATCGCAGTTACCTTTCCTCTCCTGAGCGATATGAATCGTAAGGTCCTCACCGCTTACGGCATCTTGAAGCCCTACGATGTGCAAGGGGACAAGTACGAGTGGGCGCAGCGAACCACGATCGTGGTGGACAAGGAAGGAAAAATTCAGCATGTGGAGCAAGGAGACGGCGCGGTGGATCCCAACAGCGCTGTCGCGATTTGCACCGATTTGCACAAGCCTAAAAACAAGTAGCGCACAGTTCGGCGACAGCGCGGCGGACGCAAATCGAATCGTGGGTCCGCCGTCGCTGCGCCGCTCGACGATGTGGATCAGCGCGTGAATCGTTGCGGCGGTGGTAAATCAGGGCGAAGATTCCTACGAACAAGCTGATGGCGGGTATGAACAAGAGCAAGATGCCGTGGCGCAGTGCAGCGCCGCCCTGCGCACCCGACGCAGCCGCGCCTTGGTAGCACATGGCACAGCTTTGCGCGGAGACGTGCGGCAGGGGCAGCGCAATCAGGGCCGCGCAGCAAGTTGTAAATAGAGCCAGACGAATTAAGGTGTCGCGCTTCAATCCAATCTCCAGAGTTACCTAATGCGGCGCTGAGGAGCACTCACGACTGCCCGGTGGGCACGCCGGTTGCGTCCTGCCGCCGTGCTAGTGCGGCCGGAGGTGCGAGAGACGGATGCTATCCGGAAAGAACATGATCAGCATCATGCAAATGCAGAATACCATGGCCGGGATCAGCAACAAGGAATAGACCCAGACGCTCAAAACGCATGTGCATGAAATACGAAATGATCAGCGCGGCCTTAATGAGCGAGAGGCCCACCAAAATCGTGATCATTATCGGGACCGGTAGACGCAAGTAGGCCAGATAAACTTCCACGATCGTCAGCAGCAGCAGCCAGATCCAAACCTTGGCAAATAGTTTGGTCGTGCCTACGGCGTGCTCGTGGGTGAGCTCGGCGGTGTGTCCGTGTGCGCTCATCGGTTCGCTCGCTCCTTATTTTGTTACTCGCTCGTTACTTCGGGTTGACGCTCAGCAAATAGACCATCGGAAAGATAAACATCCAGACCAGGTCCACAAAGTGCCAGTACAGGCCGCTGACTTCCACGTGCTCGGCGGTGTACTTACCTTTATCAAAGCCCCACGCGATGATCGCGAGATAAATCACGCCGATGGTGACGTGCAGCATGTGCAGGCCGGTAAGACCATAGAAACGTGCCTCCGAAAAGCGGAGCAGCCGGGTTGAAGGGATTCGACCACGGCGTGACTTGCTCGCTGAAAAAGCGTGACCCACTCGGTGGCGTGAATGCCGACGAAGAGAAGGCCGCAAACAATGGTGGCGATTAGGTAGCGGACGGTCTTCTTGCGATCACCGTTGAACGCGGCATTCACGCCCAAGACCATCGTCAAGCTGCTGGAGAGCAGGACAAAGGTCATCAACGATGACTTGGCGATGGCGGGCCAAATTTCAAACGGGCGCGGCCAGTTCGGCGTTTCCAGACGGACATACGCGTAGCTGATCAGCAGGGCCGAAAACGTAAGCGAATCCGATACGATGAACAGCCACATCCCCAATTTTTTCGAATTGATGGCGAAGGGCGACGCGCCGCCAGACCACGGCGATGCGACTATGCCTTCGAATTCCGTATCACTCACGCTTCACCTTCCCAGGTAGAGGAGTAGAAACAAGAAGACCCACAGGCCATCCATAAAATGCCAGTACATCGAGACAACTTCGATCGCGGTGCCCTTTGAAACTTTTCGAGTTGCGCGGAATTGCACGTAAAGCAGCGCCAGAATTCCGCCCAGCAAGTGCAAACCGTGCGCGCCGGTGAAAACGTAAAAGAAACTGCTGCTCGGATTGCTGGCGAGGAAAATTCCCTGCGGCGACGAGCTGGCGCCAGGCGAGGATCTGGCCGGCGACGAAAAGAATGCCGAGGACCGTCGTGGTAGCCCACCAATGGCGAAATCCTTCGTCGTCCTTCGCGGCGAAGCGGTTGTGTGCACGCGCTAGAGTGAAGCTGCTGGCAAGTAGAATCAGCGTGTTGAGCCACAAGATGCGCGGAACTTGCAGCGGAATCCAGGCGTTGTTGGGCATGCCCTTGCGCACGATATAGGCGCTGACGAACGCCATGAAGAACATCAGAATGCCGGCCAGCGCGATGAACATCCCGGTGACGTAGGCGCGCTGCGGAACGCCAGTTGCACCGGAAGAATCGGAGCCGTCTCCGCCCTCTCCTCCATCACCCGAGAAATCTCCGCCGCCCGGGCCCTTGCCCGAATGAATCAGGTCAATTTCTTCGGTGACGATTGTGCTTGGCATCAATTACTCCGAAGTACTTTTACGCCCAGGCATGGCATTTGGCGCTTCGACCCGGGAAAACATCGCCATTATTTTTCGCGCGCGACCTGCGACGGCTCCAGCCATTGCGGAATGAAATCATCCACCGCGCCGGGAACGCTGAATTCGTACGGCCCGCGATAGACGCTGGGATAGTGGCCGCCGAAATTATCAATGGGCGGCGGCGAATCGGTGTCCCATTCCAGAGTCGTGGCGTGCCAGGGATTCTTGGAAGCCTTGGGACCGAATTTCAGGCTGTAGAAAAAGTTGAACAGGAAGAACAGTTGCGCGGCGCCGGTGATGAACGCGGCAATCGTCATGAACTCGTGCACCGGCTGCAAGCGCGCCAGGAAGGCGACAGCCGAGGAGTCCGCGTAACGGCGGATGCCGCCGGCGATTCCAATGAAGTGCATCGGCATGAAGATGCAGTACGCGCCGACGAACGTGAACCAGAAATGGATCTTGGCCGAGCGGCTCGTTCATCATGCGTCCGAACATTTTTGGGAACCAGAAATAGGTGGCGGCGAAAATTCCGAAGATGGCGGCCACGCCCATGACCAGGTGGAAGTGAGCGACGACGTAATAGGTGGCGTGGAGCATGTTGTCCACCGCGGGCTGAGCCAGAAACAAACCGGAGAGGCCGCCGGAAACGAACAGCGACACGAAACCGAGAGCGAACAGCATCGGGGATTTGAATTGAATTTTGCCGCCCCACAGAGTGCCGAGCCAGTTGAATGTCTTGATGGCAGAGGGCACGCCGATGGACATCGTCAGAACCGAAAACGCGAAGCCGGAGTAGGGGCTCATGCCGCTGACAAACATGTGATGGCCCCAAACCATGAATCCCAGGAAACCGATGCCGCAGATCGCATAGGCCATCGCGCGATAGCCATACACCGGTTTGCGGGCGAAGGTGGAAAGCACGTGCGACGCGACGCCCATACCTGGGAGAATCGCGATGTAAACCTCGGGGTGGCCGAAGAACCAGAACAGATGTTGCCACAGCAGAGGTGAACCGCCGCTGTGCCGCTGCAATTGATCGTTGACCACCAAACCCGCAGGGATGAAGAAGCTTGTGCCCGCGGAACGATCCAGCAAAAGCAATATCCCGCCGGCGAGCAAGACGCCGAAAGCCAGCAAGCCCAAAACGGCGGTGACGAACCAACCCCACACGGTGAGAGGCATGCGCATTAAGCTCATGCCCGGAGCGCGCAGGTCAATTGTGGTGGCGATGAAATTCAACGCGCCCAGCAGTGATGCCAGGCAGAAGAGCGAGATGCTGACGATCCACAGCGTCTGGCCGTATCCTTCGCCCGGGCCGGTGATTTCGCCCAGCCCGCTCAGCGGCGTGTAGCCCGTCCAGCCACTGATGGGCGCGCCGCCCGGAACGACGAACGCGGCGATGATGCACACAAAGGCCAGAAAAGTGACCCAGAAAGAAAGCATATTCAAGCGTGGGAAGGCCATATCCGGCGCGCCGATTTGAATGGGTAGAAAATAATTGCCGAAGCCGCCCTGCGGCGCAGTGGTCAGTACGAAGAACACCATGATGGTGCCGTGCATGGTGACCAGCGCCAGATATTGCTCCTGCGACATCTGCCCACCGCTTACGAACGGCAAGGTCGCGTTGGGCCACACCAGGTGAAAGCGCATCAGCAGCGAGAGCACGATTCCGACGACCACCGCCGTCAGCGCCAACAGAAAATACTGGATGCCGATGACTTTGTGGTCCACGCTGAAAATATATTTCCGGATGAAACCGCTGGGCTCTGCCATCGGGGCATGCACAGTCGATCCACCGGCGTGCGCGTGCGAACTCATGCGTGGCCTCCTGGAAATTGGGTCCGGTTCACTGGTTGGTTCATCGAACAAATCATGTTTGAAATCACTGACCGGCCGCCTGCTGCTTGAGGAAAGCGTCGTAATCGGAGTCGGACACCACGTTCAGGTAACTGTGCATGCGCGAGTGGCCCAATCCGCAGAGCTGGGTGCAGACCACTTCGTATTGGCCGATCGTATTTGCAGTGAAATGGAGCGGAATCACCATGCCGGGCAACGCATCCTGCTGAAGGCGCAGTTCGCGGACGTAAAAATTGTGAATCACGTCTTGCGAACGGATCAGCAGGTTGACTTCGCGGTTCACCGGAACCGTGAGCGTGGGAACTACGATGTCGTCCTTCCCCGCGGGGTCACTCGCATCAATGCCCAGCGGGTTCCCGGTGGAAGCGCTGATCTGTTGCGGGTCGAGCTTGCCAAATTTTCCATCGGGACCGGGATAGCGAAAATTGAACACGAACTGATTGCCCGTGACTTCCACCTGAATCGCGTCGGGAGCCGCCGGGGTGAAGCGGACTTCCGCCCAGGCCTTATGGCCCATCAGTCCGAGACCGAGAAAAAGGACAATGGTGGCAGTGGTCCAGATGGCTTCCAGGGTGTTACTGCCGCGCGTGAAATGCACTTTCTGGCCTCGATCGCGAAACCGGAATACGGCGAAGGCCAGACCCAGTTGCGAGAGGATGAAAACCGTGCCGGCCACTGCAAGGGTTAGATTATATTGATGATCAATCTCCGCACCGACGGAAGTGATCGGAACAGGCCGGCTAGCCCAGGGCAGACTCGACGCGAAAACGTAAACGGTAATACCTACGAGAATTACGAGAATCAACGACAACAGGGCCGGCGTTACCGCAGAACCACAATTGCGCTTCCTGATCCGCATCGCTCTTGCTCTCCTGACAGCGTTGGCAAAAAAGCGTTCGATAGGACCGCAGTTCCGATTGCAAAATCAAAACAGCACATCATATACAACGCGGCATGAATATCAAGAAGGATTGTAGGGAGCGGTTTGTGTCCGGTCAGCGCGTCAACCAGAAGTTGGCCAGAAGTCAGCCAGGAGTTAGTCGCAGTACCAAACCAATCAAAACGCGCTGAATGGTAACGACATCTAGACGCTTCTCATGCGCCCTTTGCCGCGCGGGGAATATGCCTGGAGGCTACGCGCGGCAAACGTATTGGCGGCCGGAATTCTATGGTGACGTCCTGTTGAACTTGGACAGGCCGATTGTTCAACAGAGTGGGCTTGAAACGCCAGAGGCGAATGGCGCTGATTGCAGCGGGAAGAAGTGAGAATGACCCGCTCACGCGTTTTACGTCGAGCACTTGGCCGAATTCTCCGATAGTGGTGCGCACCTTTACGGTTTCCGGTGATCCATGTCGGTCGCCCGGTCTTGGATAACGAGGCCAAGCGAAAGAAACAAGTTCGCCGGCTTGCAATAGAGCAGGTTCCTGAGCTGGCGCGCGCACGCCATCAGGAGCAACCAGAACAGAAAGTTGAGAGGTAATCGCGAACGAAGAGGAAGCGGCGATCGGTCTTTCCGGTAGAACCAGTCTGAATGGTTTGCTACCGTTGCCTTGGCCAGTGAAAAGAATTGTCGGGGGCGATGACAGGCGCGGAACTGGGCGTGTTGCAGGAATTACGTTCCGCGGTGCGGGACTTCCCGGCGCAGCGCTCTTCGGAATGACCGCTCTGGATCGCGGTGCGGGCTGGAAATCCGCGGGTGGCGGCGCATTCTCTGCGCTTAGTTCGCTCGAGCGGTCGCGTTCAGAATCGGCTTTGCTGTTGTCGGAATCCGGAAGCGACGGGCTCGTTGTTGCTGAAGATGGTCCGCTCAGCGCCACGCTCGGAGTGGAATCTTCTGGTCGGGCATTGAGGGATCGCGCGGCCGGACTTTCCGAGTGCGACTCCGCCGTCGCTGGCGTCGGTGCGAGCGCTGGCACGGGCGGATTCACTGCAGGTGTAACAGAAGCATCTGGCGCCGGCGGTGTGGAAGGTTGCGAGGCCCTTTCGCGTAGACGATTAAGGAGCGCCTGTGACGTGTGATCAGTAACCGGCAATGATTTCTCGGTGTCCTGGTGGAGCATTCCGAGCACACTGCGTCCCGCTGTGAGGCCCAAGGCCAGGGTGATGAACGCTAACAAAAATACCAGTGCGGCTATCTGGACTCCGGACAATTCACGAACTAATGAGCGTAGCGGAGAGATTTCGACGTGATTCGCTGATGACTCAGCTCTGTCGGTTCGAATTTTCGGTCCAAAACCGGCCGCGGAATCATCGTGCTCTGCTCCTATCGGGAAGTCATCTAGAAAGAGTAGCGGGCTCGCATCGCGAATCTCAGGCGTCGCGACCTCGGCCGGTCGAGGCGCCGTGCGCGAAATCAGTTCAGGCGCAGAGCGCTGGTCTTGCTCTGGGACCACAGTCCACATCGGCTCTTCCTGGACGCTTTCAAGGGTTGCGGGAAGACGGCTCTGGGCCGGCGCCGCCGTTAATCCTACAAATTCCGAAGATAGCTTTTCGGACGCAATCCAACTTGCAATTTGATTGCGGGCCTCGGCGCTGAGATCAACAAATCGGATGCCTACTTGCTTTTTCGATTCCGCCAGCCACACAACCTGCGCGGAGACTTTGATCCTCTGCTCCAAGTTGGGCAGTCGAAAGCGAACGAGGGGGAGGTACTCGGCTAGCACAAGGGATTCAGCCGCGGCAACGGCCATGCCCGTTTCGCAGATATTGAGGACAACGCCGCCATTGCTATCATCGAGCGCGGTGTACGCGCTGGATCTGGGCGTGACGCGCGTCTGAAGGCGGCGCTCGCGCGGGGATTGAACCGTCTCAACCAACGAATTCCGTTCGGTGCTTGGTGTGGGGGCTTCCGCCATTGTCGGCACGTCTGAAGGTACGTCTTCCAGCACTTCCGCTCGCTGTTCCGCTTTATTCCGTTGCGCGGTTTCTACGAGCGACGCTAGTTTTCCGCCCGCCTTCAAAAGTGCATCAAAAACATCGGCGGCATTCTTCGGGTTGAACTGAAGCTGCCGAGCAGTGAGCGTCAATCGGATGCTGGCGTCAATATCGTCTTGCTGTCTTTTGGAAAGATATCGCTGCAGGCCGGAATAGAGTGCGCCGTTCTCATAATTCCCTCGCCACTCGAGAATGGCTTGCAGGCGACGACTGGCTTCCTTCTCCGATTCTTGTTCTTGCTGTTCTGCTGCGCCAGATTCGGCGGAGACTTGCCCATGACCGGTGGGCAGCGCCAACGTTATTTCCGTCAATCCACCGCGCAGTTCCTTAACCTTGTTCGAAGGTAACGATGTCTTGCGGCAGACCCACTCACCGCGAGTCTTGTCGAATTCGACGGTCGCGCGATAGTCATCTGCTTCATACTTGAATATCGGCAACGGTTTGAGCGGCGGCCACCGACCGGCAAGAAGCACTGCCATCTCGGCTTGTTGCACCGGAGATATCAATCCAGCAATGTTGGGCCTAAGGGCGGGCAGGTCCATGGCGTCACCTCTTGCAGCCCCACTTCGGTGTGGGAAGGCCCCTTCCTGATCAACTTCCCTTGTTCGCTAGCGAATCGCTCCTGGGCGTGGTCGAACCTAAACCCCGGGTAGCCGATTTAGTTGCGTCGCATAATCGGAAAATGATCCGTTTCTGGATCGTGCTGAGTGTGCAGACCTTGCGGGAAAGAAATGCAGATAATAGGCGCAGGTTTTGCCCGAAAAACGATCCGGAACGTCCGGAGTTTGGTGCGGTCGAGTGGATTCGAACCACCACGGTATTGCTACCGCCAGCCCCTCAAGCTGGTGCGTCTGCCAATTCCGCCACGACCGCATTCTGACGAGGACGAAACGAAGTATAGCAGAAGCCGCTATTTCTTAGGAGCGGGGTTCTGCGCGGGTTGCTGGCTCGGTGCCGCCGGCTTCTGAGCCGGAGCGGACTGTTGTGCCGGCTGCTGCGCGGGCTGTTGCGTCGGCTGAATCGGAATTTGGATTGGCGCGGTCTGAGCCGGTTTCGCCGGTACCGTGCCGGACTTTTGGGTCTGCTCCAGGATTGAGCCGGTGCTGGGCACATCGCTAGGTGCGCGCTTTACCGAAAGCGTGAGCGAAGTCATCATGAACACGATGGCGCACCACGTGGTGGCATGCGAGAGAAAAGTGGCCGCGCCGCGTGGCCCGAACGCCGTCTGGCTGCCCGCTCCGCCGAATGCTCCAGCGAGATCAGCTGCCGAGCCGCTCTGCAGCATGATGACAATGATCAGCACGAAGCACACCATCACGTGCAGCGTTACCAGCACGAAGGGCACGCGCCAACCCACAATGATCAGGCCGACGGCTACCAGCAGTGATAAACCCCATTTTGCCCACGACGGCATTGCTAACTCCCCGTGCGCCTGGTGCAATTTTTCCGCGCACCCGCGCCTACGAAATCCAAATTTAACTTCAGAAATTCACGATTGCCGCAAAAGACTTGGCATCCAGACTCGCGCCGCCCACCAGCGCGCCGTCAATTTCCGGTTGCGCCATCAGACCCTTGATATTGTCGGGTTTGACGCTGCCGCCGTAGAGGATGCGGATTCCGGAGGCCTGCGCGGGCGAAAATACGGTTGCGGCGAGTTCCCTTAGGTAACGGTGCGCGTCCGCGGCCATTTCTGGGGTGGCGGTCTTGCCGGTACCGATCGCCCAAACTGGTTCGTACGCAAGCAGAATACGCGAGAACTCGTGCTCGGTCAACGCGTCCAGACCGCCTTCAAACTGGCGTTTCAGGATGGAATGGGTGAGGTGCGATTCCCGCTGCGCGAGGCTCTCTCCGACGCAAACGACGGGCGTCAGTTTAGCCTCTAGCGCCGCTTTCACCTTGCGGTTCACCGACTCGTCGGTTTCACCAAAGTACTGCCGGCGCTCGGAATGGCCGATGAGCACGGCTTTGCCGCCGACGTCGGCAATCATGCGCATGGAAATTTCGCCGGTGAACGCCCCTTCTCGTTCCCAGTGGGCGTTCTGCGCGGCGATGACGATGGGGCTGCCGTGCGCCGCGGCCGAAGCGGTCGCGAGTGACGTGAATGGCGGCGCGACAATAATGTCGCATTCGGGAGTCGCGGGCACCAGCGGCTTGAAAGCCTCGAAAAACGCGCGAGTCTCCTCCTGCGTCTTGTACATCTTCCAATTCCCGGCGATCACTGGGCGGCGCAAGGGATTCTCCTGACGGCGACTATTTCGAATGGCTTGATTATGCGTTTCATGACTTGTCGGTGAGCGCTTCGACGCCCGGAAGCTTTTCACCAGCGAGAAATTCCAGCGAAGCGCCGCCGCCGGTGGAGATGTGCGAAATTTGCGACGCTAGTCCGGACTGTTCCACGGCCGCGACGGAATCGCCGCCTCCCACGATGGATGTAGCTCCGGTGCCGGACGCGGCTGCCACGGCGCGCGCGATTGCCAATGTTCCTTGCGCGAAGGCCGACTTTTCGAACATACCTAGCGGACCGTTCCACACGATGGTGCGCGCGACCGAGATTTCATTGCGAAACAGATCAATCGTTTTGGGACCAATGTCCAGTCCCATCCACCCGTCGGGAGTGTCGGCGATATCGGTCACGCGCGTCGCTGTGGAGTCAACGGATTCGGCGAGCACGTGGTCCACAGGCAGGACTAGCCGGAAATTCCGCTGCTTCGCTTCTGCCAGCAGTTCCCGCGCGAGCTCGAGCTTATCGTTTTCGACCAGCGATTTCCCGATCGGCAGGCCCTGCGATTTCAAGAACGTGTAGGCCATGGCGCCGCCGATGAGCATCGCGTCGGCCAGCTTCATCAGATTCTGCACCACTTCGATCTTGTCCGAAACTTTCGCGCCGCCCAGCACCGCTACGAACGGACGATCGGGATGCGAAATGGCCTTGCCGAGGTAGGCCAGCTCTTTTTCCATCAACAGACCAGCGGCGGACTGCCGAACAAATTTCGTAATGCCCACCACCGACGCGTGAGCGCGATGCGCGGAACCGAATGCGTCGCAGACAAACAGGCCGTCGCAAAGCGCCGAAAGCTTGCGCGAAAATTCCGCGTCGTTGGCTTCCTCCTCGGGATGGAAGCGCACGTTTTCGAGCAGCAGCACTTCCCCGTCACCCAGAGACCTGCTCTGCGCCTCGGCGTCGGGTCCAATGCAATCTGCCGCGAACCCTACCGTTTTCCCGCCGAGCAATTCCCGCAAGCGCGCGGCGACGGGAGCCAGCGAATACTTCGGATTAACCTTGCCCTTGGGGCGTCCGAGATGCGACGCGAGAACCAGCCGCGCGCCGCGCTCTGCTGCCAGACGCAACGTCGGCAGCGTCTCGCGGATGCGCGTGTCGTCGTCTACATTTCCGCCGGTCATCGGCACGTTGAAGTCCACGCGGATGAAGACGCGTTTGCCTTGAAGATCCAGGTCGCGTATCGAGAGTTTGCTCATGAGTTTACGAATTCACAACTCCAACAAAATACGTTACGCCCGAAATAATCGCAGCGAACCAGGGACACGCCGGCGCCAGAAATGTTTGCACACTATCGCTTCGCATTGACGGAAACGATCAGCCCGCTACTTCGCCAGGAATTTGATCAGGTCGCGGCAGCGCGAGGAGTAGCCCCACTCGTTGTCGTACCAGGCCAGGATCTGGACGCAATTGTTGCCGACGACGCGCGTGTAGCCAGCATCTAGAATCGAAGAATGTGGGTTTCCGCGAAAATCAACCGAGACGAGATCTTCTTCCGAGTACTGCAGTATCCCTTTCATCGGCCCTTCAGCAGCGGCTTTCAGCGCCGCGTTCACGGACTGGACGGTCGCGGGCTTTTCCGTAAACACGGTGAGGTCCACCACGCTCACGTTTGGCGTCGGAACGCGCATGGCGTAACCGTCGAGCTTGCCTTTCAACTCCGGAATCACCAGCTGCAGAGCCTTGGCAGCTCCCGTGGACGTGGGAATCATCGAAAGTGCCGCCGCGCGCGCACGGCGCAAATCCTTGTGCGGCAGATCCAGCAATTTCTGGTCATTCGTATAGGAATGAATAGTCGTCATCGTGCCGACGTTGATGCCGAAAGTATCCTGCAGCACCTTCGCGACCGGCGCCAGGCAATTCGTGGTGCAGGAGGCGTTCGAGATGACGTGATGCTTCGCCGGGTCGTAGGTCTTGTCGTTCACGCCGAGAACCAGGGTGGCATCCGGATCGGTGGCCGGCGCGGAAATAATCACTTTCTTCACCGTGCCGCGAATGTGTTTGCGGGCGTCCGCGCCTTTGGTGAATAGGCCGGTCGATTCCACGACGATCGTCGCGCCCACCGAAGTCCAGTCCAGCTCGGCCGGATCCTTCACCCGGAATACCTTGAAACTCTTGCCGTCCACAGCGATGGAATCGTCGGTGTGTGTGACTGTATTCGGCAAATTTCCAAGGATCGAATCGTACTTCAGCAGGTACGCCAGCGTTTTCGAATCGGTGATGTCATTGACGGCCACAATTTCGATGGCCGGATCGCCCAGCGCCGCGCGAAAAATGTTACGCCCGATTCGTCCGAAACCGTTGATGCCTACTTTAATTGCCATGAATCCTCCGAAGATAGATGCTGCGCGCCAACGCGCACAGTGCTAGTAGACCATTCTATTCAATCGAGAAATGCTAGGGGTTGGCGAGGGAAAAGTCAACGCGCGTTCAATCGAATTCCTTTACGCGAATCACTTTGTCACCGACAAATGTGACAAAAGTAGTGCGGGCCGGCGGCGTGCCGTAAATCCAGTCCTCGGTTTCGCTGCCGTCCGGATCGCGCTCACGCACCTTGTGCCCGGGACGGCCCAGCGCAGCGAGCACCATGTCGTGATTCATGCCTTCGAGGGCCTGATGATCCTGGATCGCTTCTTTGAATTGCGGCGGCAGCGTGTCCAGCCAATTCACGGCGCCGGAGTGCTCTTTGGTGAAGTCGAGGAAAACTTGCAGATCGGTCATCAAATCGTCCGCGCTCATATCCGGGACGGAGTGGCCAAAGTCCAGAACCAGCGTGCCACCATTATTCTTGTGCTCACCGGATGTGGGAAGCGGCGCCTGCATGTTCTGGCCGACGCCAACCTGGAGATGATCGCGAATATTGAAGCTGCTTCGGCCGCCGCCGTTAATTTCCACCACGATTTCCTTGTTGCGAAATTCGATCCCCGTCACCTGCACAGTATCGCCAGGGTTGGCCGCCAGACCGTGCGCTCGCAGCGCGCTCCTCAGATCGCTCTCGTCCACTTTCTTGCCGACTTCAATCTTGAAGCCCTTTTTCCCGGCTGGAATGGGCTTCCGAACTTTGGCAAACTCCCCGGACACATAACGCACAATTTCCAGGCGGGATTCGGGTTGCAGAGGCGCTTTCGAGGCTGGAGGTCTGTTGGACGACGGACACAAGAATTTCCGGCAGTGGCCCCGAATCGGGCATCGAACCCAGGGTCGGAGCACCCGCCAGCATAGGCGTCCGGTAGCGGTTTACGTCGGCGATATCGGCACACAGCGCCAGCGCCGCAGCCAATACGATGGTCGTTCGATAATGCATGGCGGTCCGCCTGCGCCTATTCTATTGCGTTTTGGCCCTTCCGTGAATATAGATTCGCGCAGAGGGCGAGGGGTTGCAGCGGCAAAGCGCCCTAGCTGGTGGCGGCCCGGACCTTAGCGACTGCGGCGGCCTTTTCTTCTTCGATTTTCTCGTGGGCCAGGTGCGGTTCGAAACAGCGGCGGCAGCGCGCTTCGTACATATTGCCTGCACCAACAATGATTAGCTCTTCGGACGCCACCAGGCGCTGGGTGTGTACTGCAGGGTTGCCGCACTGCATGCAAATGGCCAGCAGTTTGACGATTTCTTCGGCCACCGCCAGCAGGCGCGGCATTGGCTCGAACGGACGGCCCATGAAGTCGGTGTCCAGGCCGGCGACGATCACCCGCTTGCCCATGTCCGCAAGTTTCACGCAACTTTCCACCACAGATTCACCCAGGAATTGCGCTTCGTCCACTCCCACTACCTCGGTGCGCGGCGCAACTTTCGTCAAAATATCTGCGCCGTCTTTCACCAACTCGGAATCGAGCTCCAGGCCAGAGTGCGACACAATGCCGTTCTTGGCGTAGCGCTGGTCAATCACGGGCTTGAAAATCTGCACGCGCTGCTTGGCGATCTCCGCGCGGCGCAGGCGGCGAATCAATTCTTCGCTTTTGCCGGAAAACATCGGCCCGACGACCACTTCGATCCAACCCATATTGCCCTTGACGATGTCCACGCGTCCTCACCTCTTGGCGTTAGGCTATCACACACTATTGCAAAATTTCAGGCGCCCGCGTTCTGATCGTCCGCCGCGTACAAATCGCGATTGAAGAACGGCGCGAAGGCGTTAATCACTGCCGCGC
Organism: uncultured Acidobacteriota bacterium; assembly: GCA_963742475.1. GTDB lineage: Bacteria > Acidobacteriota > Terriglobia > Acidiferrales > UBA7541 > Palsa-295. The sequence goes on from CAVULY010000004.1 coordinate 1,003,560, forward strand.
GAAATGAATCCTGTCGCGTGACGAGATTGCGCGTCAGGATGCCCCAGGCGCCTTCGGCATCGCGGATATTGTGCCCTCCCGCAAAGGCGTCAATCGCTTGCGAGAGCTCGACGCCGTCGTCAACCACGGTTTCCGCCAGCGCTTCCGGCACCAGCACTGCGCCGGACTGGCCGAAGGAGCCGCGGCCTTCGCCGTCAGTCACATATGCCCAACTTTCCAGGAACACCCAGCGATTTCTCGATTCACTAACGACGTCGAGGTCAGGCACCACGTCCAGGCTGGGAATCGCGTCGAGTCCTGCGATCACATCCAAACCGCCTTCGAGGCCCACGAAGTATTTCCACATTTCATTTTTCGCGCGAGCCAATTGCACCAGAGCTTCCGCTCGTTGACGTGCTCCGGCCATCAAATCTTCGCGAGAGAGCGGTGTATGCCGGACGCCGCTGGGGACTTCAACACCGACAACCTCGAACGATGGAAGGAAATCGGAAACGGCGCGAATCGCAGTTAGCGCCTCCGTGACCGCATTCACTTTCGGGCGGCGTGTACTGCCGACGGCGACTAGAATTTTCTCCATGCGCCGCGGATTCTATCAATCTTTCCAGAGTTGGTTCTGTTTTTCTCTGGCAAAGCGCGTCCTCAGAAATTCTTTCAGTTCTTCGATAGACGTGAACAGCTGGTCGGAACACCCCAGCATCCATCCGCTGATTTCTTTCGGCGGTGACGTCGTCACCAGATACACCGGAATGCCCTTGCGGTGCGCGACGGTCAATTCGGCAGACGTGCCGCCGCTCTTCGCCAGTGCGTCCCAGTAACAGACGACGTAGTCGGCGTGGTTCTCGATGATGTCCAGATCGAACGCGATGATTTTTCGCACCACCCTGCGGAATCGCTCGATGTCTGTGGCCTTCCACTCGCGGAAATGCGCGGCTTCCTCCTCGCTGAGATTCTTTCTTTCATCTTCAGCGGGATCGTACACGCGGTGCCCGAGCTGCTCGCGCAAATACGGCGCAAGCTTGCGGCGCCACAGCCTGCCGCCGTCTTCTGCATACTCGATTGGGCCACTCAGATACGCGAGCATGGTGGTTGGGCGGATGGGACTGTAACATGGCGTAAAACAGGCGGCTAGATGGCGCGGGCGCTATTACGTCAGAGAAGTGGAGCGGGATAAGGGAATCGAACCCTCGCCTCGACCTTGGCAAGGTCGCGTACTACCACTATACGAATCCCGCGTACGGAGCAACTTCGCGCCAGGCATTTATTTATAGCATGGCGGTCTGAGCCGGACAAGACCTTGCGCATGTGATGTGCCGCTCTACCGCTTCCGAGAACGGAAAGTGAATTGCTCGCCGGTGATGAATCGCTCAACGCTGCATTTGGATTTGCATTCAACTTGTGGGCTATTAGAGAATATGCCCCATTCGGCAGCGGCGAAGGCGTCGCCCCTCGGAGTCCGGGATGGGATCTTTGCCCAAGAAGATTTTCATCAGCTACGTGCAGGAAGACGGCGCCGTGGCTTACGAAATCGCCGCTGGGCTGGAATCGCAAGGCTACAGCAGCTGGTATTACGAACGGGACTGCCCCGCTGGCGCAGATTACTTCGAGGAAACCCACAAAGCCATTTCGGATTGCGAGGCGATGGTAATCGTAATTTCGCCGCGCTCCTTGCCTTCCGATCAGATCACGCGTGAAATCGTTCGCGCCGTGGAAAGTTCTAAAGCCACTTTTCCCCTGCTGCTTGAAGTTACCCACGACGACTACGCACATCGCCGCCCGGGCTGGCACCAAGCCATGGCCGCCGCGAACGCCACGCGCATTCCTCCCGAGCGTGTCGCCACAGTCGTTCCCTCGCTCGTCGCGGGATTGGGCGCCAAAGGAATTCAGGCGCATGCGAATGGGCGCTGGGCGTCGGCCGAGCCGCCGAAACAAACCACTACCGTCCCGCAGGCAATTTTGAATTCCCAACTTTCGCCGGCCAGGGCTGCAGCGATTGTGGCGAAACCGGCGCCAGGCGCGCAGATTCCTGCGCTACAGTCGCCGACTCCCACGACGTCGGCGGCCACGAGCGGGGCGGTCGCGAAGCAACAACCTCCATGGATGATCATCGGGATTGCAGCAGCGGTCACGGTCGTGGCGCTCGTCGGCTGGAAAGTCTTGCATCATCCAGCACCGCCGCCACCACCTCCCGCCGTAACTACTGCCACTGTAATGATTCGCTACGCCAGCGATCGCCACAAATGCACGCCGGATCTGAATGTGACGATCGCCGGGAAATCGTTTCATCCCACCTCGAATGCTTTCGCCGCGAGCGGAATCGTGGCCGGCCCGCAGGAGTACACAATTAGTGGCCTAATTTCGTGCCCCGGGGCGCAAGGCGATGCAGGCCAGCGGATCGGGCGCGATTGACGTACGCGAGGGTGCTGTTTTTGATTTGGCCTGGCAGATCAAGGGCTCAGGCACAAGCAACGTGGATCTGATTCGAGTAGCAGACGATGGCGCGCCCGCCGTGGCCGGCGACGAAACGAACGGCCGCGACTCACAAAGTCCCGTACAGACTAAAGTTCCTCGCACCGTAGCTCCCGCCGCAGCTCCCGCACCAGCTCCTACTCCGGCTCCGGTGCCACTGCAAACCGGTCCCGGGCAGATTCTGCTGCAAAATGCGCAAGCGGCTTACAGCCAAGGACGCTATTTCGCTCCGCTGAATAATTCGGCGCTGTTCTGGGCCATACAAGCGCGCAACGCCGGCAATCAAGACGGCCATACGCTCGAACTACAGATTGATAACATTTACAAAACGGAGGTCACCCAGCTTTATCAGCAGCGGAATTATGCGGCCGCCTCGCAGTTGGTGGACGTGATGCTCAGCTATTATCCCGCCGAGCCGGGCTTACTGCGCGATAAGCAGCTCATCATCGCGGCGGCAAATGGCGGTGCCAATCAGGCGCCGTTCAATGTGCAGATGCCTCATCCGCAATTGCCTCCGGGAGCGATGACTCAGCATCCCGTCCCTCATCCGTAAGCAGAGCAGGCGGACCGCACGAACTCGTCGCGCGGTCCGGCTCGTTTGTGTCTAGTACTCTCACTCACATCTAGAAACCTACGCGCGAAGAATATCTCCCACCAAACTCCCTCCTCCGCACAGCGACTTGCAGAATTCTCCAAACTTGTAAATGATTTCCACCCGCTGCCGAAGGCTCGACTAGCCCTCGTCCACTCTGCCTCGAAACTATTGCCAATCCTCCACTTACGCCAGCAAGACGTCCCCTCCCGAACGCCGTTCATGGGCCCGCAATTGCCACATTCCTTAGGTAGACGATGCACGCATATCGGTCTGGTTTCGGTAGTACTGCAACTTTAGTTTGCCCGGTTTTCCCCTGCGCCACTTGCGCCGGCAGATCCACAACCAAGGAAAAGGGTGCGAACACTTCGAGGTTTTCTACCAGTGGAGATGAAGATGCGTAAAGCTGTGGCCACAGGCTGTCTCGCGGTTCTCGCGACGATTCTTGCACCGCTTTCCGCGTCTGCGCAGACCAGCATCCTCACCCAGCACTACAACAACGCGCGTACCGGGCAGAATACGAATGAGACGATCTTGACTCCCACGAATGTGAACTCCACTACCTTCGGAAAACTATTCGCACTGGGCGTCGATGGTTACGTTTACGCCCAGCCGTTGTATGTTCCCGGTGTGGCCATTCCGGGTCAGGGCACCCACAACGTTTTGTACGTCGCCACCGAACACGACTCGCTGTACGCGTTCGACGCCGACACGGGCGGAGCGCCGCTGTGGTACGTGACGTTTCTGGTGAACGGCGCCACGACGCTTTCCACATCCGACGTCGGCAACACGCAGGACATTCACCCTGAAATCGGCATCACCGGCACGCCTGTGATTGACGCTTCCACAAACACGTTGTACGTGGTCGTGAACACCAAAGAAAGCGGAGCCTTGATTTACCGGCTGCACGCGCTGGACATCACTACTGGCGCTGAAAAGTTTGGCGGTCCAGTGCAAATCACCGGTTCCGTGCCCGGCACGGCTCCTGATGGAAACGGCACCAGTGTGCCGTTCAACGTGCAGTGGGCCAACCAGCGCCCCGGCTTGCTGTTGCAGAACGGATATGTGTTCATCGGCTTCGCGTCGCATGGCGATAATGGTCCGTGGCATGGCTGGATCCTGGGATATGACGCCACCTCGCTGAAGCAAACAGGCATCTGGAACACATCGCCAAACGGAAAAGGCAATGGCATTTGGGCCGCCGGTTCGGGACTCGCTGCCGATTCATCCGGCAATGCGTACGTCGCCACCGGCAACGGCGACGATACCGTGACCACTCCCGCTCCCCCTCCTTCGAAATCCATCGATTACGGCGACAGTATCGTGCGCGTGAGTTTAGCGAACGGCAATCCCACTCCGACCGACTATTTCACACCCTACAACCAAGCCAGCCTAGACTCTGCTGATGCCGACCTTGGTTCGGGCGGGGTCCTGGTGCCGCCGGACCAAGGCGGCCCATACCCGCACATTCTGATTCAAGCAGGAAAAAGCGGTGAAATATACGTAGTGAACCGTGATCAGATGACCAGCGACGGCAGCCATTATTGCAACGGCTGTTCCAGTGATCCCGAAATTATCCAGAGCGTCGGCGGCATCGGCGGTCTGTGGTCCATGCCCACGTATTGGAATGGCATCGTCTATACCTGGGGCAACGGCGATCACTTGAAAGCATTTTCGCTGAACGCCGGTCGCTTGTCGGCGTCGCCCATCTCGCAATCGGCTGAGTCCAGCGGTTTTCCCGGTTCCACGGTGGCCGTGACTTCCAGCGGCGCCGCCAATGGAATCGTCTGGGCGGTCGAAAGCGACGCATACACCTCCAACGGTCCGGCGATTCTTCGCGCCTACAACGCCACTAACGTCTCGACACTGCTCTACGCTTCCAACCTCACCAGTGGCCGCGACCAACTTGGACCAGCCGTGAAATTTGTGGTACCCGTGGTGACCAACGGAAAAGTGTACGTGGGCGCGCAGATGGAAGTGGACGTATTCGGTCTGCTGGGCAGCGAACCGCAGACCGCAGCGCCGCTCATGAATCCCCCTGCCGGATCCTATGCCGGTAGCGTTGTGTTGACGATGACCAGTGCCACTCCGAACGCGACGATCTACTACACAACCGATGGGTCCGCACCATCCACCGCTTCGAGCATATACTCCGGCCCCGTCACTCTGACTGTCACCACCACGATCAACGCCATGGCGATCGCCAGCGGTTCGATACAGAGTTCCGACACCACGGCGGCATACGTCGTGGCGTCGCAGACAGCGCCGCCCAATTTCACTCCATCGCCGGGCAGTTACATTTCAGCACAGTCCGTCACCCTCACCGACGACACCACTGGCGCGGTGATCTACTACACCACGAATGGCACGACGCCTACACACAGTTCCGCTGTTTATACGAGCCCCATTGCAGTGAGCAGCACCACAACCATTCGTGCGATCGCTTCCTCCGCGGGACTCAGCGACAGCGCCGTCGTGAACGGCACGTTTACCATCAGCTCCAACGGTACAACTCCCATCAACTTCGGTCTGGGTTTCAGCAACCCCGGTTGCATGCAAATGAACGGCAGCACCGGACTGGATGACAGCCGGCTTCAGCTTACCAGCGGTGCGGCAGGCCAGGCGGGCAGCGCGTTCTGCACCACGCAGGTGGACGTGCGCGGCTTCGTCACGGATTTCACCTTCCAGCTTTCCGACGCCCAGGCCGACGGCATCACCTTCAGCCTGCAAAACTCTTCTGCAGGCGCCAAAGCACTAGGTCTCGCGGGCGGCGGACTGGGGTATGCTTCGGATACTGTCGGCGGTTCAGGCGGAATCACTCCCAGCGTCGCCATCAAGTTTGACCTCTACAATAACAACGGCGAAGGCGACGATTCGACAGGTCTGTATACCGACGGAACATCGCCAACCACACCGTCCGTGGATTTGACTTCGTCTGGCGTTGACCTTCACAGCGGCGACACCATGGCCGTACACCTTTCCTACGACGGTACCACCTTGACGATGAGCATTACCGACGCCGTCGTAAACAAGACTTTCACCCATAGCTGGGCGGTCAACATTCCTGCGATTATTGGCGGTAACTTGGCCTACGCGGGATTCACGGGCGGCACTGGCGGGTTGACGGCGAGTCAGAAAATCGAATCGTGGACGTTTGTATCCTATGTGCCGCAGGCGCAGCAATGGACGATCGTCACCACCAGCGAATCCGCGCCGAATGCGCCCGTACTCACTGACGCGAACGGTAATCCGTATCCCTGCAGCGGGCAAAACCCTGACAACCCTAACGACTCAAATCCGAACTGCTACAACCCGCTCGTCATCACCACCGCGTGGCACGCTCCTACGATTCCGGGCGGCGGGACGAACACGACCATGCTGGCCAATACCGTTACGAATTCCAGCTGCTCGGCTTCCGGTGGCGTCACCAACATCACCACCACAGGTTATGTTCCGTCAGGTTCCTATACCGCCGCGATATCCGTCGTGCTCGACAATGGCGCGACGATCACCTTCTCTGGAACAAGTTCGTCAAACAGCAACCAGTTTTCCGGCACTTACTCTTCGGCGGGATCCTGCATGGGGGGCGACTCGGGTACGTTCACCGCGACATTGTTCCCAACGGTCACAGGAATGTACGCTGGATCGTTTGAATCCACGACCGGCGGATCAAGTTCCAGCGTGCAGATGGGATTACAGACGGATTGGAACTTTAACGTCACCGGCCAAATTACGCCCGCGGGTGGCGCACCGGTTTGCTTTTCCAATCTCACAATCGGCACGCCACTCGCGAATACTTACGGACCCAGCATGGCCAGTGGCGACGTGATCGAAGCATTTGGTTCAGACAGCACAGGCAATGTGGTGGCATTTGTCGCCAGCAATACCGACGCGAACGAGAAGGCGCTACCCGCTGGCGGCCTGTTCGTGACATACCTCGGTTTGGCCGGAGCCTGCAATGGCATCGCGGGCACTGACGTGCCGTTCAGAAAAGTTGAGCCGCGCCGATGGCAGCCGCCACGCCCGATTTCGCCGCGACCGCCAATCGCGCCGAGGCACGCGCCAATCTGGCGATTCAACACCGCGCACGCTCCCCTGTGGGGGCACCACCTCGAGCGACCAGAACATGCCCCGAACCTTCGTCCGTAGGTCCGACTGGGCCGCGGCTCAGCGCCAGGCGATGTCGTTGCCGCGCGCTGCATTGCGCCTTGATTCTTGCTGGAGGGAAAATCCCGGTAACTGACTGAAAAGATGTAGCCGAGGCCCGGAGTTGAACCGGGGCCCTGCCGATTACGAATCGGCAAGTTCGGCTCTATCGTCTTCATCTTGAATCGCTCTCATTCTTTATTCTTCGGGGCAGTTCGGGCTCAGTCCTCCGCGCAGTTTGCAACGCACCTTGCAACAAAAAATGGGACTAGAAAGCACCGGGACGTGTGCGCTCGAATGTGCACGAAGTGCTGGTCGTTCGCTTCCTACGGTGACGTAGCAGCTACCATCCATCTGTGCGGTTCATGAATAGCTTCGCGCTGCGACTCTGGACACGCAGTATCGTTGCCACAAACTAAGCCGCGGCTGATCTACTTGCGCCCATGTAGTAGTGAATCGCCGGTGTAAACACCAGCGACAACACCATCGAACTTGCCAGCCCGCCGATCACAGCGATGGCCAGCGGCTTCAACATCTGAGAGCCGGCGCCAATCGCCAACGCCAAGGGCAACATCCCGGCGATCGTGGCGAGGGCGGTCATGCAAATGGGACGCAAACGGCGGCGGCCTGCCTGGATCATCGCCTCACGTGCGGAAAGACCCATGGCACGGAAGCGCTGCTCGGCGTCCAGAAGCAGGATTCCGTTCTTTGTGACGATGCCGATCACCATGATGATCCCCATGAAAGACGCTACGCTGAATGTCGTGGCGGTAACCAAAAGAGCGAGCAAACCCCCGAAGGTGGAGAGCAAGGCCGAAGCGAGAATGGCAGCAGGCGCCGAGAAGGTGCGGAACTCAAAGAGCAACACGACGAACAGCAGCAGCAACGCCAGGAACAGAACCATCGAAAGGTCGTGGAAGGATTTCTGCTGCTCCTGGTAAGCGCCGCCATATTCGAGACGAATTGCGGAAGGCAATCGTAAATCGCTCACGGCCTTTTGCACCGCGGCAACGCCACGCCCCAGGTCCACACCTTGCAGGCGCGCAGTCACTTCCACGTCGCGCTGCAAGTTTTCCCGACGAATCTCGGTCTGGCCGGCCTCGTTCGTGATTGCTGACAAAGATCCCAGCGTGGCGGTTCGGCCTGTGGAACTGGCTAGCAGCGTGTTGGTCATGCGATCGAGCGAGGCTCGGTTTTCTGCCGGAAAGCGCACGCGAATCGGGTAGACCCGGTCGTTCAGCACCACCGGCGTCGCCGCAGGCTCGCCTTCCAGAATTGCGGAGGCGTCAATGGCGATTTCCTCGGGAGTAAATCCGGCGCGCGCCGACACCGCGGAATCCACTTGAAACGTGACCGCAGGCCCGCTGATGGTGTTTTCGATTCCGTCCAGCACATCCACAACGCCAGGAACTTTTCCGATGGCATCGGCCACACGCGGCGCGGATTTCAACAGCAATTGCGGATCCTGCGAGAACATTTTGATCACCACCGGCTCGGGCGCGCTGCTCAGATCTCCGATCATGTCCTGGAGGACCTGAACGAACTCCACGTCGGCCGCTGGTTCGGTCTGTTTGATCTTCGCGCGCACGGCATCAATTATTTCATCGATGCCGCGATCGCGTTTCTGCTTCAGTCGTACCGTAAAGTCGCCGCGGTTTGCTTCGGTAACTGCCGCCAGACCCAGTTGCAGCCCGGTACGACGCGAGGTGTTCTCAACTTCCGGGGTCTCACGGAGAATCTGCTCGATATGCTGGAGGATCCGATTTGACTCCGCGAGCGAACTTCCCGGCGGAGTGTAGTAGTCGAGGATGAAACCGCCTTCGTCCATTTCCGGGAGCAACTCACTTCCCAGAAAGTGGTAGCACATTATCGAAAGCACGATGATCATGAGTGAACTGGCTACGAGGATGACGGGGCGCTGCAACACGCCCTGCATGATTTGCTCGTAGAATCGAACCATGCTCCGGAAAAAACCGCTGTTGGGAGTTCCTTCATCGGCGATCCGGTCTGCGCTAACGTTCTCGGCAGCGCTCACTCCATCGCTGGATGGTTTTTCCGCGCCCGATTTCTTGCGAATGAGATATTGGCTGAGCGTGGGCGTCCACAGCAGCGCCAAAACCAGAGAGCTAAACAGCGCGACAGTCATCGTAATGGCCAGAGCGCGAAAGAAGCTCCCGGTCACTCCGGTCACTGAAATCAAAGGTAAGAACACGACAATAGGCGTGATCGTCGAACCCACCAGTGGAATCGTCATCTCGTGCAACGCCTGCTGGATGGACTGCAGACGGTCCTCGCCCGCGTCTCTGTGCAGCACAATATTTTCGAGAATGACGATGGCATCGTCAATCACCAGGCCGACCGCAGCTGCCAGTCCCCCCAGCGTCATCAGGTTGAAGCTCTGGCCCGTCATTTTGAGAACGATACAAGTAAGCAGAAGCGTTACAGGAATTACTAAGCCCGCGACCAGAGACGTGCCCCAGTCGCGCAGGAACAGAACCAAAATCGCCGACGAAAGCAGCACACCGAGGAGAACTGCATCGCGCACGCTGGCGATGGAATCGTGAACGATAGTGGACTGGTCGTAAAACGGCTCGAGGTGCACGCCGAACGGTAGCGTCTTTTGCAGCTCGGCGATTTCGCTATGCACTTCTTCCGACACGGATAGCGTGTTGCTGTCCGGTTGGCGATTGATGCTTAAGAGCACCGCGGCCTTCCCATTCGCAGTAACCACGGTGTAAACCGGCGCGACGGACGGCGCCACTGAGGCGATATCGCCAACTCGAATCGGCACGCCTGACGCGGAAGTTTTCACAACGATTTGGCCGATCTGCTCCGGTGTGTGCACCTGGCCGCTCACCAGTCCCAAGACGAGTTCGTGGTCGTGCTCTAGCAAGCCCGGCGAATCAATCAGGTTGGTTCGGCGAATCGCTTCCAGGATATCCGTGACGGTAATGTTGCTGGCCAACAATCGAGCCGGGTCCGGCGTCACCTGGAACTCCGGCACTCTGCCGCCTTGAATCAAGACAGAGGCGACTCCGCCCAGCCGATTGATGCGCGGTTTGATGTCGTAAGTGGCGATTTCCCAAAGCTTGTCTTGAGGTAGCTGATCGGACGTCAGGCTATAGCCGATAATCGGGAACGTGGCGAAGGTCAGGCGATGTGTTTCGATTCGCGCGCTTGGCGGAAGCGCGGCCTGCAGCCTGGCGACCACGGCATCTACGCGTTGCAGCGTCAACACCATGTCGCTGTTCCAATCGAAAAAGAGGTCCACGTCGGCTGAACCGCGGCTGGTTGTAGAGACAACGCGCTGCAGCCCGGGCACCACGTTCACCGCTTCTTCGATCGGGCGCGTGATGGTCACCAGCATCTGATCGATTGGCGTGACGCCGTTGTCCACTCCGATGACGATGCGCGGAAAATCCGTCTCTGGAAAAACGGAGACTGGAATAGTGAATGCCAGGTATGCCCCCACCAGCGCCAAGCTCACCACAAGAAACAGGATTGGACGCGAGAACCGCTGAAACCACGGCACGGCCGAGGAAGACCCGCTTTCGGTAGCGCTACCGCGAAGAGGAGGGGCCTCCATCCCGTTTATTCCTTCTCCGCAGCCGGCTCGGCTGGTTTTGAAGTTGCGACTCTTACCGCTGTCCCGTCCGGTAGGCCGTATCCGCCAGAAGTAATCACGGCGTCGCCCTCATTCACCCCCGAAACGATTTGCACCGCGTCCGGCGTGCGGATACCCGTCTCGACGTTTCGTGCATGCGCCACTGCGTCCGCGCCAGCGATCAGAACATACTGCGCACCGTCGGCGTTTTTCTGCAAGGCCGCGGCCGGAACTACGATGGCGTCATTTACGGTGCGCGCGGTCATAGAGACGGTTACCGTCATGCCCGGCTTTATGGCGGAATTGGGTTTGGACGCTTCGACCCATACTTCGATTGTGGTGCTGCCGGGATCGAGCGCTGGACTGACAAGCGTGACTCGTCCCTCAATATCGACATCGTTGCCAGGCAGCTTGATTTGAGCTGGATCACCCGCCTTCAACAGCACTGCTTGCGCCGCCGCGATGTGAGCTTTGGCAATCAGCTTCGAGGTGTCCATAACGGTCAGCAGAGGCTGATTGGCGGCGGCCAGTTCGCCGGGAAACAGTGGTCGGTCCGTGACCACACCGTCAATCGGGCTGTGGATTTCGGAGTAGCCCAGCTGCGCTTGCGCTCCGAGATATTTTCCTTTTGCGGCGGCAAGCTGGCCTGTCGCGGATTTCAATGCCAGCTCTCGCCCGATTCGCTGCAGGTCATCAAGCTGCTTGGCAGCCTGCTGGTACTGGCTGTGCGCCTGCGCCAGCGCGACTTCGGCCGCGTCGAGATCGCGTCGCGGCAATGCTCCCTGACCGAATAATTCCTTGCGGCTGTCGTACATTTTCTGCTGTGCGTCGAACGCGGCTTTCGCCGATGCGGCGTCCAGCTCCGCTTTCTGGATTTGCTCGGGCAAGCTCGCGCGGGTGGTCGAGGCATAACCTGCTTCTGCCTGTTCGTATTCCCCCTTGCTCTGCTCAGACGCGGCGGCGAGATCCGCATTTTCAAGCACAGCGAGCAGCTGCCCCTTTTGCACGCGCGAGCCACGCTGCACCAGAAATGTCTTGATCGTCGATGTGATCTTAGGGGTGATGATGGCCTGCCGTAGCGGAAATACCAGAGCTTCGGCTGATATGACTTCCGAAATTGCTGCGCGGCGGGCGGGTGCGACTTCGACATTGACGACCGGCGCTTTGTCTTTCTCCGCCGCACCACAGCCGGCTAGGCACAACATCGGGATGAACCAGGCACCGATGAGTCGAGGGCGCCGGCGCCTCATTCGCAGGCACTGAAGCTGGGGTGTCATCGCGTGGACATGACTCCCGTCAGCGTTTGAAGATTTGCCAAGGCGACCCGGTAGCGCACCGCCCCATCCTCATAGCCGTTGGCAGCCAGCGCCGCGGTGGTCTGCGCGTCAACAACTTCCAGCACTGTGGCTTCGCCGCCCTCGTAGCGCAGCTTCGTGAGTTTCAGGCTTTCTGCAGCAAGATCTTCGGACCGCTGTAGCCCCGCCAGTTCGTCAAGCGCCGTCTCCGCTTCGTTGTAGAGCGATCGAATTTCCGCTAGGAGCTTGCGCTGCGCGAACGAAAGCTCGCGCGCCGACTGCGCGCGGCGAATTTGTGCCTGCTTCACACGGCTCTGGGTGGCCCCCCAATTCCAGATCGGAATGTTGAGCGAAGCGGCTGCCGACGACCCTAGATTGGGAACGCTCCGATTATCGACAATGCTATTCGTCGCGAATTGCGCTGCATCTATCCCATAGAAGTAGTCCAGGTTAAGAGATGGCAAATAGGCTGCGCGCTCGACGCCAACGTCGTCCTTCGCCTGCTCCACCGCGGCCAGGGCCGCGCGAACGTCGGGATTTTCGTTGCTCGCTTGTTGCTGGACTTCCCCGAGCGTCGGTAGCGGAATGCTCGCATGTAGTTCGTCGGCCAATTCGAAGCGATCGCTAAAATCTGGAAAGAGCAGCACCGCGAGATCCAGGCGCGCATTCAGCAACGCGAGAAGCGCTTCCTGAAGCTGGCGCCGGCGTTCTCGCGCCTGAAGCTCTGCTTTGATCACGTCCGAATGCGCCACTTCGCCGCCACGTTCCAAGTTTTGCGTCAGTTTCAGGAATTGCTCGCCTTCATCGGCGGCCGTCTGTGCGAGGTTTGCTTTACTCTGCGCTGCCAGCGCCCCGAAATAGCGTTGCACTACCGTAACGACCAGACCGCGGGATGCAATTTCAGCGCGGGCACGCGCTAGCGCCGCGCCGGCCGACGCCCGCCGAACCTCGTAGATTCCTGCCACACCCAGAACCTCGTGCACATTTCCCAGGCTGATGTATTCGTGCACCGCGTTGTTGGCTATGTAGCGCGCGCCGCCGGTTCCATTGCCCTGGGTATAAAGCATCTCGTTGTCGTAAGTGATTGTCGGCAGCAGCGCGTCTTTGGCCTGTTTGGTATCTTCGTGAGCGATCTGCGCCTCCGCAATCGCCCCCTGAAACTGTGGGCTGTTCTGACGTGCGCGTACCAGCGCGTCATCCAAGGTAAGGCGCAGCGTCGGATCCTCGGGCGTCGCTGGCTGTTGCGAAGCGGCAGCGGCCGGTTTGGGAGATAAATCTCCCGACTGTTGGGCCGCGCCCGCAAACCACGGAAACGAAGCCGCCAGCAGAAGAATCCAAAAGATTTTTCGCTGCGTGTTAGCCTTCACGATTCTCTCGTGACGATAGACGCAGCAATCCCGACAGTCATTGCCGCAATGTCGTCAACACCCAGATTAAAGATCAGCAGATAAACGCAGGATTAACGGGAGGACTCTGAAGGAGACAAAATTTCGCTGGATGCCGGTATGTACACTTTGAACGTGCTGCCTGCGGCGTTAGAGCGCGCTAATTCAATTCGGCCCAAGTGCGCCTCGGCAATCCAGCGCGCAATCGAAAGGCCCAAACCTGCTCCACCGTCCCGGCCGGTTCGCGAGCGAGCTTTATCGACGCGGAAAAATCGCTCGAAAATCCGGGATTGCATCTCAACGGGTATGCCGAGGCCGCTGTCGGTTACGCTTAGTTCGTATCCATTCGGCGCGGAGTCGCATGTCACAGAGACATTTCCGCCCTCCGGCGTGTACTTAATTGCATTGTCCAACAGATTCAGAATCATCCGGCGCAGTAAGTCTTCATCCGCGCGAACGGGCATTTCATGCGCGGCCACAACCGACAACGTAATGTTCTTGGCCTGCGCAAGAGCGCGCGTGGCGCGCACGCAGTCGGCTGCGAGTTCGTCCAGGTAAAAGTCAGTCCGGGTGAGCCTGTATTCCCCGGCGTCCGCGCGAGTCAAGGTAAACAGGTCCTCGACGATATTAGACAGACGCTGTGCCTCTTCGTGCAGCACCGCCAGCGATTCGCGATATTCCTCAGGCGGCCGGGAGAGCTGCGACAATGCCACCTCCGCCTCACCACGCAGGATGGAGATAGGCGTCCGCAGCTCATGCGAAGCATCAGAAATGAATCGTCGCTGCCGCTCGAATGACTGATCCAGACGGTCCAACAAGTCGTTAAAAGTGCGAGCCAAGCGGCCGAGCTCGTCAGTCGCGTTCCGAACTTCCAGCCGTTCGTGCAGATTTGCCGCGCTAATCCGTTCCACTTGCGCGCCCATGTTGGCGACTGGTGCGAGGCTTTTTCTCGCCACAAAATATCCGCCGATGCCCGCCAGCAGCACGCCCAATGGAATCAGCCATGCGAACGCCAATCGAATTTGCTCCAGGAGCTCGCGCTGCGGATGCAGGGAGCGAAGTATTACGAGCGACCATGTGCTACCGTTGGCGTTGAATCCCCGGGCGTAGGCCCGAAAGCCGCCATTTGCTCCCGCGATGGTCTGGTAACTGTGGTTCGATTGCGAGATCGATAGCACAAAACTCCGGAAGCCTTCGGAAGCCAGCACCCGCGCAACCATGGATTCCACCGTTCCGCTGGAAGACGACACGTCGCCAGAGCTAGCCACAACTTTTCCGCCAGCGTCGACGATGAAAAAGAGATTGTCTCGCACCCTATGTTCGAGCATCGTTTGTCGCGCCGCAGCCTGCAATCCACCGGGATTGTCCGGATCTTTAAGTTCATCCTGGAGCGTCACGAGAAAGGAATTGGCGAGTTCCGCCAGGTCGGAGTCGGTGTGGCGATCCGCAGCCCGGGAAAAGAGCAAGTAACTGGTGAGGCTGAAAAGCAGAAGAAAAACAGCTAAAACAAGCGAGTACCACAGAGTCAGCCGCGCACGCAGGCTATCAAGCATGGTTTTTCCGGCTCGCCGGATGCGATTTTCGCTTTGCCGGCCTGGGCGCGCGGTGGTCCGCGAGGTCATCGCTGAGCGCGCTTTCTTCTTGCGGTCCGAAGAGGTAGCCCGCACCGCGCCGAGTGTGCAGCAGCGGCGGCTTGGACTCCGTATCAATCTTGCGCCGCAGGCGGTTCACGTACACTTCGATCAGGTTCGAGAATGGATCGAAGGTTTCATCCCACACGTGCTCAGCTATCGCCGCTCGCCCCACCACGGAACCTGCGTTGCGCGCCAAAAATTCCACCAGCGCATATTCCTTGGTGGTAAGCACGATGCGTCGTCGTCCTCGTGTTACCGTCTGTGCGGCGGTATCCACTACCACGTCGGCGACTGTTATATTGCCGGGACGAAGTTCTCCGGAACGGCGCAGCAGCGCGCGAAGGCGGGCGAGCAGCTCCCGAAAGGCAAAGGGCTTGGCCAGATAATCGTCGGCGCCTGCGTCCAAACCGGCGATGCGATCCTCAACGCCGTCTCGCGCAGTGAGCATGAGAACGGGTACGCGATTGCCTGCGGCCCGAATCGCTTTGCACACGGCGAATCCGTCGGGTCCTGGAATAAGGACATCCAGGATTATCAGATCGTACGTGTTGATTTCCGCCTGGTACAGCGCATCATCACCCGTAGACGCGGTGTCCACGGCATAGGCTTGTTCTCGCAGTCCTTTTAGGACGAAGCGCAAGACTCCCGGATCATCTTCCACGAGCAGCAGGCGCATCGCGACATCATACTGCAACCCGCCAATTCTGTTTCAAACTCTGCGCGGAGCTGCCTGGATCGCTACGATCTTCCGCCACCGCCCATTTATCCTGCGTTTAACTTGGCTGTGCCATCGTTCGCACCCTGGGTTGTTCCCGTTAGATTTTTGGAGGATTTCATGTCGAAGAAAACCGCTGGCGCCTTTTTCGTGCTGTTCCTATGTTCCCTGCTGACAACTGTCTATCTTCGCGCGGCTGCCCAATCCGCCGGAGCCTCCGGCTATCATCTGATCAAAAAAGTCAAACTGGGCGGCGCGGGCGGCTGGGACTATCTCGAGGTGGATCCCGCCACTCATCGCTTGTTCATTTCTCGCGGCACCCACGTCATCGTGGTGGATCCCGAGCAGGGCAAAATCATCGGTGACATTCCGGATACGCAGGGTGTCCACGGCATCGCGCTCGCCGATGAATTCAACAAAGGTTTCACCACGAACGGCCGCACCTCCGATTCCACGATCTTCGACCTCACTTCACTCAAGGTCATCGGCAACGCCAAGACCGATAAGGACACCGACGCCGTCATCTACGATCCGTTCTCCAAACGTGTCTTCACCTTTAACGGCGATGCCAATACCGCTTCGGGCATCGACGCGGCTTCCGGAACACTGGTCGGGACTTTCCCTCTCGGCGGCGGCCCGGAGTTCGGCGCCAGCGACGGCCACGGCAAAATCTTCGTCAATCTCGAGGATAAGAGCGCCCTCGTAAAATTCGACGCCAAAACTCTGAAGATCGAAAATACCTGGCCGCTGGCGCCGTGCGAGTCTCCCTCGGGCCTGGCCATCGATGCCGCGCACGAAATCCTGGTGGTGGGCTGCCACAATAAACTCATGACCTTTGTGGATGGCAATTCCGGGAAGATTATTGGCACTGTACCCATCGGCCAGGGCGTGGACGCGAATCGATTCGATCCGATCACGGGTTACGCGTTCGCCTCGTGCGGTGATGGCACGATCACCATCGCGCACGAAGATTCGCCCACAAAATTTTCTCCGGTGGAAATGATCCAGACCCAGCGTGGCGCGCGCACCATGGCCCTCGACTACACGACCCACACCGTTTATACCGTCACTGCGGATTTCGGCGAGACGCCAGCCGCCACGCCGGAACATCCGCGCCCGCGCCCAGCGATTATTCCGGACACGTTTACGCTGCTCGTCTACGGTAAGTGAACCCGCTCGTCATGGCTTCGAGGACATTGTTTCGCTGCCGGTAGTCCAATAACTCCGTCATGGACATGCCTTCGCGACCTTCGTCGCAGGGTCCGATGAACATGGGCAATCCAGCTAAAAGCATGCGGGCATGTCTCGAGCTCCACTGTGAAAAAAAAACGGCAACGAAATGTTTCTTCCTTCCTTTCGCGGTGAGATCGACGATCACTACTCTAGAGGCGGGAGACCCTCGCACTTGGTGTCCGTCCGAATCTCCGCGCTACCTGCTGGATCGAAGTGGACCCCGATGTATCCATCCGAGCAGAACGTGGGTTGACCGGATTCTCGTCAGCCCCAAATTTAGAAATTCACGCGAAGCGATAGTTGGAGTTGTCTGGCGGGCGCGACGAATGTAGGCGTGCCGAACGTAGGGTTATCGGGACTGGTGACGCCGTCTCCATATGAGCGTGGGATCGGGCCTGCGAAATCGGCGGCGCCGTACACGGTGTCAATCGCGCTGACGTTCGGGCGGTTGAAAAGGTTGAAAACTTCGAAGCTGGCCTCGCCCGTAAATCGCTCGGTAATATTGAATAGTCTTTGCAGGCGAATGTCGGTCGTGTACGACGGATCTCCGCGATACGTGTTGCGCCCAATCCCGCCGACGCGGTCGTTGAATGGAAATTGGTCTCCGTTCACATCGAAGCCGGCCAAGATCGTGTAATAGAGCGGGCTCTGAAGAGTGGTGAGCATGGAGGCCGTGAAGTTGCGGAACAACACGGGCGAGCGAGGCGGCGTTTGCGCGAGCGCGGTTAGAACGAAGCGCTGGCGCACATCGTTGTCGCTGACGGCGCGGTCTAGGCCCGGATTCAGATAGTCCATCGGCGCGTCATTCAGCTGCACGTCGGTGCCGATGTCAATGGACTTCGAAAAAGTGTAATTGGCCAGGACGCTGTAGTAGTGCGAGAAATTCTTGCGGAAGCTGACGATGCCGGCATTGTAATCCGAATAGCCGGAGGGCGTGACGTACAGCGTGAATCCGAAATTGCTGTCGGCTGGAGTGAACAGCTGCACGCCATCAGGCGCGGTGCCGCTGGGAAGGCCGTTGATGCTCGAGTAAATCGGAAGCTTGAGCGCGTGAATGAACTGGTAGCCGACAGAAAGGAAAGTGTCCTTGGCGATTTGATTTTCAATCTCCAGGCTGGCTTGCTCGGCGTAGGCGTTATCGAATTTCAGCTTTGAATAACCCAGCGGGAATTGCTGCAGCTCGCCGGGCGTGGGATACGTACCGGTGTGCGCGAACGTATTGAAGCCAGAACCAGCGAGGACGGGACCGGACACGCCGACGATGCCCGAAGCGCCAAAGCCCACCAGATCGTTCGCAGGATCAGCGAAGGCGGGTATGAGGGGCTGATTCATGTCGGTGAATGCGGAGGCGCCCTGCCAGCTGACCATCACGTCGCTGTAATCGAACGGGCCAGTGAAGATGCCGAAGCCGGCGCGCACGACGCCTTTCCCGCCGCGGAAGGAGTAAGCAAGGCCGATGCGTGGCTGCACGTTGCCGAAATTCGTGGGACTGAGTTTCCCGATAATCCGAACTTCGCGGGCAGATGGCATGAAGTCAATGTCGTAGCGCAGCCCGAAAGTGAGCGTGAGATTGGGGCGGACCTTCCAGGCATCCTGGCCGTAGAGAGAAAACAGCTGGTGCCGAAAATTCAGGTCCGTGCTGCTTGCAAAATCCGCCGCGGCTGGCCCGGAGTAAATGCCGGTCTGAAATGGCAGCGTACGCTGCGGGACGTGCACGCCGAAATAATCGCGCGGTTCGAGGAAGAGGAATTGGACGGCCGTGCCGGGACCGTATGGGCCGCACGGCGCACCGCAAAATGGCCCAATGCCGAAGAAGCTTTGCGGGGTGAAAACGCCGAAACCGGGACTCACAAAAGTGGTCTGCGCGCTGATCCCGACAGGCTCGAAATTGCCGCCGAAGCCGAAGCGTGTGATTGCCGTGAATGTACGTGAGATTTTCGGCGGTTTCGAAATGCCGCTCACGGTAGAAACGGACACTGCCTTGAAATCCTCCCGAGGATAGAAGGTCGGGAACCATTATAGACGGCTCGTAACCGGCGCCCGTCAGCTCGAGATTGAAAGTTCTGTCTGCGAAGCTGGCCAGAGTTTCGGAAGTCAGATGGGCCGCGAAAATGTGGAAGAGGTTCGCGTAGCCAGTTTGATCGACGACCGGATTATTGCGGTACGAGGAAGGAAGCCCTTGGCCCGGAGCAGCTCCAGGAACATTCTGTTTCCGATCGTCGTTGAAGAGGTAGGCCGCGTTCAAAGTTGTCCTTTCGGTCAGGACGTTTGTGCTCTTGAGGATGAACTTGTCGTAGTTATTAATCTCCAGGATCGAGCCGAGATTTTCCGGCTGCAGTCCCAGGTCCTGTTTCACCTGGTTGATGCTGGGGCTGCCAGGACCCAGACAACCGGTCGTGTCAATGCAGTGAAGAATGAATGACGAGTAGATGGGGGATTCGGCGCGTCGTTGCCCTTCGTAACCCACGAAATAAAAGTTCTTGTTCTTGCGAATCGGCCCTCCCGCGTCCGCGCCGAACTGGTTGGAACGCAGCGTATTGAAACCCGGAACCGCAAGCAGGTTGGTGGCGTCCAGGGCGTTGTTGCGAAAAAATTCATACACCGAGCCATGAATTTCATTGCCGCCGGATTTCGTGATGGTGTTGACGACCGAACCCAGATTGCGTCCATAATTCGCCGTGTACGCGCCGCTCACCACCCGGAATTCCTGCACCCAATCCTGCGATGGGCTCACTCGCTGCACACCGGAGATGCTGGTGGTGTAGTCGACGCCATCGAGGGCGAAGAACGAACTGTGCGTTTCGCGCAGACCGCCGAAACTGAGCTCCAACACCGTTTCCGTGAAGGGCGATTGCGACCCGACCGCGGTGCTGCGTCCGACATTGGTCGTTGGTGTGAGCAGCACGAAATCAATGAAGTCGCGACCGGCGATGGGCAAATCGGAGATTTGCTGCGTATCAATCACCTGGCTCGCTTCGGATTTCGCGCTATCCACACCCAGTACCTTTTCGTGGACTTCCACTTGCTGTTTGACGCCTTCCACGCTCAGAACCGCGATGCACGAAGCCGTTTGCCCAACTCTGACGACGAGCGGAGATTGGTACGCGCTAAATCGGGGGGCGTCTATCGTTAGTTCGTACTCGCCTGCTACGAGGCCCGCAAACACAGCGTGCCCTCCCGCGGACGAAATCTCGGTTCGCTTCGCGCTCGTATGGATGCTTCGAAGTGTGACGAGCGCTCGCGGAATCACGCCGCCAGATTGATCGCTGACCGTCACATCCAGCGTCGCCAGCTCTTGCGCGCAGAGACACATCGTGCAAGCCACAAGCAGAATTGCGAAGCTGAGAATCCGAATTGCGAAACCACTCCCCATCACACCGTCGTTGGATGTGTACCAATCATGGCGGAACACACTCCGGTCTGTTGACCTGCTTCGTTGCAAGCTAGGAATTGCGCAGCAGTTTGCAGCGTTAGGGAAAAGATGGCAATACCAGAAAACGATTAGGGATTAAAAGGGGGCAAGGCGTGAAGTGTAAGCATGTTCTGCAAGTATCTAAATCCGCATAGAAACGTGTAGACACGACGGTAGCACCTGCCCATTTTGGCCCATTTCTGACTGTTGACCGTGTTTCTGTCGCGCTTCGCTAAATCACCTACAACTCCAACTCGACAGGACAACGAGAACCAAGCTGCTAGAAACGATCCAGAGTGGCAATTCTATCCATCAACTATACGCGCATTAAGTTTCATCTGGGTTGAGGTATCCGCACAATCTGATAACTTCCGAAGTACCCTGACCTGCGAGGGATCCGCACGTCGCGATATTATTCCGGCGATCGAAAAGTGCGCGAAGTGCCGGCTGTCGAGGGCCGATCACAAACCCGAAGCTCACATGTTCGAACTGGACCACGCTCTCCAGTGGCACGGATGGCATGGTTTCCGCCGTGGACTGGCAACCAACCTCCATGCTCTGGGCGTCGACGATAAGACGATTCAGGCGATCTTGCGGCACAGCAACATCGGACTCACCATGAATGTGTACGTGAAAAGCGTCGCGGCGTCGGGCATCAGCGCGATGGATTTGCTTGGGGCAGAGATGCGAAAAAACTCAACTAATAACAACTTTACAACATACAGCGATTCCCTTCCGACCGAGCGCCTCGCAACTGCTGCTCTAGCCGAAGTTTGGATGGAGCCGAGGCCCGGACTTGAACCGGGGACCTGCCGATTACGAATCGGCTGCTCTACCAACTGAGCTACCTCGGCGCCTACTCGACTGTAACATCGGCGCAAAAACACTGTCAAACTTCGGCCCCGACCGGTTCCTTCGCCTGCACGCGCCACTCACGCACTGCAACTCATCTAAACCCTCGCGCAATTTCTCAGCGCGAGAGTGGATACATCAGCCACGCCACGCCAACACCGATCAGCACGAACAATGCGAACGACCAAAGTGCGTATTTCACTGCGCCCGATTCAGCCCGCTTCGTCAGGCACGCCAGCACCACAGAAACAAGCAGAGCGAACAGCAGCATCGCTCCAAGATGGCTGAGCCGCAGTACCGCGGCGATGAGTATGCTGCAGATCACTCAGCTCCTCCTGCCTGTAGCGATCTCAACGGCATCCAGCACCGCCAGTAAGTTCACCACTCCTGCTGCGGCGATGAATCGCGTGCCGTAATCTCCCGCAGCGCGCGACACATCCGGTCCCGCGGCCTCGAAGAAATGCGAAAAATAGTAGAGCACGCCGGTGCTGGCGTCCGATAGAAAGCCGAGTGCGCCGAAAAGATCGGCGGAATGGGGAGGGAATACGTTGCCGCGAAGCCAGTAACCGGTCAGCACCAGACCAGCGACCGCGACAAAAAACACGAGCGCTCGGCCCCAGCGCCCTAGCAGCAGATGTCCCAGACCCGGCACCAGCCACGCCGCGATCGCCGCCAGCAGCCCCAGAGCAACGCGACTCGCCTTTCCTGGCAGCGCCTGCGGGGTTGAGACCTGGCGATCTCCGGGCTCGCCGCTGACCGGTGCGGGGCTATCGGATGTTTGGTTGACAGTCGCGTCGCTGAGCGCTGCTTCGTTTCCGGGCGCTTCGTTCACGGTCACCTAGGCCAGCAACGGAAGAATTTCTTCTTGGATGGCGCCGGTAACGCGCGCTTCTTTCTCATCAACGTACACGTTCACTTCGCTGCGCACTCCGAATTCCGGCAGATAAATACCCGGCTCCACGGAGAAGCAAGTATGCGGCGCGATTTTTCGGTCGTCGCGCGTTTCCAATCCGTCCATGTTTGCGCCGTTGCCGTGAACTTCCTGGCCGATGCTGTGCCCCGTGCGGTGCACAAAATATTGGCCGTAACCCGCCTTGCGAATCGTCTCCCGCGTCACGCGATCTACTTCCCAGCCATGTACGGCGCGCTTCTTCGCCACTGCGTCCTTGACGAATTCGATCGCGGCGTTGCGCGCGTTCTTCACGATCCGAAAGATCTTCGCGTAGGAATCCGGCACGCGCTCGCCGAGATATCCCACCCATGTGATGTCGTAATACACGCTTCCCGGACGATTCAGCTTCGCCCAGATATCGAGCAGCAGCAAATCCCCAGCGCGTATGGGGCGTGATCCCACTGCCTGCGGTTCGTAGTGCGGGCTGCCGTTGTTCGGTTGTACGGCGACGATGGGCGGCTCGGCGGTGGTCAGTCCGCCGGCGCGAAATTGCTCGACGATCCACTGTTGCAGTTCGAATTCAGTCAGCGGCTTTCCTTCGCGGACGAACTTCGCGGCGCGCTCAAAGGCCTCGCGTGTGATGCGGTCCACGATTTTTCCAGCCTCGCGGTGTCCTTCGAATTGTTCCTGCGACCAGCTGGCCTCGAATTTCTGCACCAGATCCGCCGAGCTCACCACTTTTTTCTTGAGCTTGCGAATCAGCTCGATCGTCCCGGCGTCCACAAGACCAATATAAGGAATATTGTTTTCCGGCGAGTACTGCATCGCGATAGTCTTGCTGCCCGAAAGCAATTTCGGCAGCATTTTGTGCAGCTCTTGCCACCCCGCGTAAAAATATTTCTTGCCGTCCGGAACGTCCAGCGTTCCCTGTTCGATCTTGTGCACCAGCTTGCGCGGCTCGCCCTTGGCGGGAATGAAATAAAACCAGCGGCGCGTGACCATGGCGTTGGGATCGAGCCCGAGGATGCGGGCCGCAATCGGATCGCGATGATGATGGTCGCAGAATAGCCAGCCGTCGAGCTTTGCGGCGCGTAATTCCGCTTGGATGGCTTTAATGTCGGGCATTTCGTCGGTCCTTCGCTTTATTCCCCGCGTGTTTTGTCGCCGAAGCTAATTCCAGTACTTGCTCGCGCTTTGCGCCGGCAACGAACACGTGCTTTCTGCGGCTCTTTTCGCCGGACACGATTCTAACAGCCGCCACCGGCACGTTCAAACGCTCCGCGAGCAATCGCGTAAGCGCTTCGTTGGCGCGATCGTCCACCGGCGGCGCGGTCAGGCGAATTTTCAAGGCATCCGCGTATTCGCCTGCGATTGCGTCGTGGCTGGCTCGAGGCTGCACCTGCACATAAAATGACACGCCTTCGGGACTTGCAGCGATGTTCATCGGATTCCGCGATTTCGTTAACGATTTCCTTATCGATTTCCCTATCGAAACCCAGCGGCAAGAGAGCAGGAGACGCCCGTCGCGGCCCCGCGATTTAGGCCGCGGCCTCGCGTGGGCCGAACAGCGCTGTGCCGACTCGGATTTCAGTAGCGCCTTCTTCGATGGCGACCTCAAAGTCATGGCTCATGCCCATGGAGAGAACGGGCAACGCTCGGCTCAACCGCTGGCTCAGATCGTCGCGCAGCTCGCGCAGCTTTCGAAAATACGGCCGCACGCGCTCGGGCTCATCGAAGAACGGCGGGATGGTCATCAATCCGGCGAGCTCCAGATGCGCGAATGGAGCGATGCTCGTCGCTAAAGACAAGAGGTCCGCTTCGGCAACGCCGCTCTTTGTCGCTTCGTCGCCAAGCCGTACTTCGATCAGAACGGGCAGGCACTTCCCTTCCGCGTCCGCCGCGGCGTGAAGTTTTTTTGCCAGCGCGAGATCGTCCAGCGAATCCACTCGTCGAAAAAGGTGCGCCGCACGGCGCGCCTTGTTGCTCTGCAGGTGACCGATCAAATGCCATGTGCCGTCTAGATCCGCCACCTTCGGCTGTTTCGATTCCCACTCCTGCACGCGATTTTCTCCGAAGTGCCGTAACCCGGCTTCGTAGGCTGCTACGATTGCTTCCGCCGGATGGGTTTTCGATACCGCCACCACGGTGATTTCGCCCGAGCGGCGGCCACAGCGCTCCGCGGCATGCGCGATGCGTTCCCGAATCCGCCCCCAGTTCTCGGCAATCAGTGCGGCCTGTTCCACCATCTTGGCGATTCTAACATGGCGAAATGCGCTAATCCCGACGCGCCGTCATCCTGAGGAACGCCGCGACGAAACCTGCTCTCCGCACGCGGGGATCTCTCTTCGCTGTCGCGCGCTCTGCGATGTTCCCGGAACACGGACTACGGCTCGCGAATCACCAATCACTACTCACCAATCACGAATCACACGTCATCCCTATGTTAGACTGTTCTTCAAATCGATGCCTGCCCGCGGCAAACTAATCGTTCTCGAAGGAATTGACGGCTCGGGGAAACGCACGCAGCTGGAAATGGTTGGGCGCGCATTCTGGTCGCGCGGAATCGCTTTCACGCAAGTGAGTTTCCCTCGTTACGACGGATTTTTTGGCAAGCTGGTGGCACGCTTCCTCAACGGCGAATTTGGCCCGCTGCAATCCGTTGATCCTCATTTATCCGCGTTGCTCTACGCGGAAGATCGCCGCGAGTCGCTTCCCGCGCTGGAATCCGACCTTGCAGCGGGAAGGGCGCTGCTGGCGGACCGCTACGTCGCTTCGAACCTTGCGCATCAAGGAGCGCGGGTGCCCGGAGACAAGCGCGACGTGTTCTTGGCGTGGCTCAAGCAACTTGAATATCAGGTCTACGCCTTGCCAACCGAGGATCTCGTCATTTATTTGCGCGTGCCTGCCGCAGAAGCTCACCGGCTGGTGGGAGAAAAGTCCAAGCGCCAATACACCGAGCTGCGCCGCGACCTGCTGGAATCGGATTTGGCGCATCTGCAAGCCGCATCCGATGTTTACGATGAGCTGGCCCGCCAGCCCAACTGGCTGAAGATCGAATGTTACGACGCACAGGCACAAGCCCTGCGCTCTCCAGAAGCAATTCATAAGGAAATATTGGCGGCGATCGAAGCGCGGGTTTTCCCCGCGCTCCACGCCGGCCGCTGATCCGATGGGCTTCAACGAATTTCTCGGCAACGATCGCATCGTCACCGCCCTGCAAGGGATGCTGCGCCGCGATCGCGCGCCCGGTGCACTCCTCTTTACCGGACCGCGCGGCATCGGCAAATACACACTGGCGCGCATGTTCGCCCAGGCCGCGAATTGCGAGCGTCTGCGAGACGACTTCTGCGGCGAATGCGAATCCTGCAAGCGCATGGCTCCACTCGCAAATCCCGCGGCGTTGATCGCAGCCGGCCTCACCGAACGCGGCGAGAGTGCGGATGCCTCGATGGTCGAGCGCATGCCGCTGATCATCGAAACGCACCCCGATGTCTGGCTCTTGGTGCCCGATCCCGTGCGCCGCCTTGCCCCGGTGGCGCGACCGATGATTCGCATCGGCCAGTTGCGCGCCGTGCAACGCGCTGCGTACTTCAAACCCCAGGGCCGCAGGCGCATTTTCATTCTGGATGACGCCCACACCATGCGCTGGAATGACGCCGACGTGTTCCTGAAAATTCTGGAGGAACCGCCTGAGAGCGCGACGCTCATCCTGCTGGCGCCAACTCCCGATTCCGTGCTCCAGACAATTCGCTCGCGCTGCCTGCAATTCCATTTCGCGCCGGTGGCCGTCGAACAGATCGAAGCGTTTCTTGCCGATCGCACGGAAGCCAAAGCACCAGAACGCAAGCTCGCGGCTCAATTGTCCAGCGGCAGCCCAGGCGCGGCGCTGGCTCTGAACCTCGAAGAATCCACGCGGCTCCGCCGGAACGTTCTCAGCCTCCTGGAAAAAGTGATCAACGGAGGAAAGACCGCCGAGATTTTCGCCGCCACCGCCCAGCTCGCCAAGCAGGAAAAGGAATCGTTTGAAAATATTCTGACGCTGTTCTATAGTTTGTTCACAGACCTTCTTGAACTATCCCAAGGTCCGAAAAGCAGTCTCGCTCGGAATCCCGATTTGCGCCGTGAATTGGAAGCACTCAGTAAGAAAATAGATTTCGAGTGGGTCTCGCGGGCTACCCAAGGGCTGGATCGCCTGGAAAACCGGCTCAAGCGGAATATTAGCCGCCAGTTGGGGCTGGACGCGCTTCTCCTTTCCCTGAGCAATCGCTGAGGCAACCTGGCGATATGATTTTTTTGTAAAATGTCTGCAACCGAAAACCTTTTTCCACAGTCATAACAGGAAGTGGCAACTGGAAGGAGCATCCATGGTAAACCGTAAACTTTTTCGCCCTACTCTTACTGAGGTGAAGGATCAATTCCCGGCTCGTCCGATTCAAGCCGTCCCTGCGCAAGGCACGCAACGCAAGAAGCCCGCGCCACCGGAACAGACTCACGCGGAAAACTTCTATTACGTGAAGCAGATGCAATCGCGAACTCCCGTTGCTGTCGTCCTAACCGACGGCGAGATTCTGCGCGGAAGCGTGGAGTGGTACGACCGCGACTGCATCAAGCTGACTCGCTACGGCAGCCCCAACCTGCTCGTCTACAAACACTGCATCAAGTATCTGTATAAAGAGGGTGAAGACGCAGCGCAAGGCGGCATCAACGGGTCCGGTGGAAGCAACGGCGCTGGTGGGTCTGACGGCTCGGACGAATAATCATCTCAGAAGAAGCGCGCCCCGGGACGCGGTCCGGCGTCCCGTGTGCGCAGCTTAGCTGCGCCGTTTCTTGCGGTTCTTTCGGAAGGGTCCTACAAAAAACGTCATTAATGCCTTGCCTACCAGCCGCCGCTTGTCGTCGGTAACATCGCAATCCACCACCGCCACGTGGCGTCCAATCCGCACCACGATCGCCTCGGCGGTGACGCTGCCTCCCTCCACCGCTTCCAGGTAATTAATCTTCATCTCGATGGTTGCGACTCGTGTGCCCGGCGGACATGCCATGTACGTCGCCAGCCCTCCGGCGGTATCCGCCAGCGCGGCCAGCACGCCGCCGTGCACCACTCCGTGCACTTGCAGGTGGCTCTTGTTCACGCGCATCTGCAGCACGACTCTGCCGCGCTTAGCCACAATCAGCGCAAATCCAAACTGGTTCGCGGTATTGTTCTCACGCAAACGCCGGCGCAACTCTTCGGCGGCCAAACGTTCTGCGGGATTCGACTTCAGGCGATTGCGCCATATCAATATGCCGTGAGCCCTCCATCAAGCGGGAACGACGCGCCCGTAATCCACGACGCCTCGTCCGACGCAAGATACACCGCCATATTCGCCACGTCGTCCGGCTTACCCAATCGTCCCAGAGGGATTTCCGCGATCCGCTTCTGTATTTCCGCTTCCGCGTTCCCCGTCCGTCGCACCGATTGCATCCCCAGTTCAGTTTCCACAATCGTCGGGCAAATGCAATTCACGCGGATTTTCTCGTGCGCATGGTCTAGTGCCATCGCGCGAGTCAACCCGCACACTCCCGCTTTGGCTGCACAGTACGCCGCGCGGTCTTTACGGGCCACCAGGCCGAGCACCGAACTTATATTGACGATCGCTCCCCCGCCCGACCGCCGCAAAGGCGCAAGCGCGGCCCTGGAAACGAAGAATGTTCCGGTCAGGTTCGCAGCCAGCACTTGGTTCCACTCGTCATCGGACGTGTGCTCCACCGTCGCAACCACCACCGCGCCTGCATTGTTCACGATCGTATCCAACCGCCCATACTGCTTTTCCGCCTGCGATAGCGCATTTTCCACCGACGACCGGCTGGTCACGTCGCACGTCACCGCCAGCGCCTTGCCGCCTTGCGCCGCGATCTCCCCGGCCACCGCTTCGAGAGGATCCTTTCGCCGGCCAACAATGGCCACCGCCGCTCCCTCCCGCGCGAGCGCCAACGCGCACGCCCGGCCTATCCCGGTGCCCCCGCCAGTAATAAACGCCACTTTGCCTGAAAGTCGTAGCATCGAGAAGGTCCGTTAGCTCGTCCAATGTTGAACGGGAAGGCGCGAATCTAGCATCCGGCCACCCTCCCGTGCAAGCTGGCAGCACGCACCGCCACGCTTGCCGCTCGCGACGAAGGGCTGTTACAGTGCCGGGAGGTCCCATGAAAATCGGAATCACCTGCTATCCAACGTACGGAGGCTCGGGAGTCGTGGCCACCGAGCTGGGAATCGAGCTGGCCGCCCGCGGCCACGAGATCCATTTCATCAGCTATGCGATGCCCATCCGGCTCAGCTCCACTTACGAAAGAATCCACTTCCACGAAGTGGAGGTCACATCCTATCCGCTTTTTGACCACCCACCTTACACTCTCGCGCTAGCAACCAAAATGCTCGAAGTTGCGGAACAAGCTTCCCTCGATTTGCTCCATGTCCATTACGCTATTCCGCACTCGGTAAGCGCCTTGCTGGCGCGCATGATGGCCCAACCAAAAAAACTGCCGTTCATCACCACGCTGCATGGTACGGACATCACCCTGGTTGGCAGCGACCGCAGTTATTTGCCCATCACCCGTTTTTCCATCGAGCAAAGCGATGGCGTCACCTCCATCTCCAACTATTTGCGCGACCGCACCATTCGCGAATTCGAGATCAAACGCCCCATCGAAGTGATCCCCAACTTCGTAAACTGCGACCAGTACCTGCGCTGCCCCGACCAGTCCGCACGCAAGCAATGGGCTCAGCACAACGAGCCGATCCTGATGCACCTTTCAAATTTCCGGCCCGTCAAGCGCATCACCGACGTCGTGGAAATCTTCGCGCTCGTGCGCGAAAAGATCTCGGCGAAGCTGGTGATGATGGGCGATGGGCCCGACCGTGGCGCGGCGGAATACATCGTGCGGAAAAAAAATCTTTCGAAGGACGTGTTTTTCTTGGGCAAGCAGGATAACGTCCGTGAAAAACTCGGCCTTGCGGATTTATTCCTGCTACCTAGCGAAGAAGAATCATTTGGATTGGCAGCTCTGGAAGCGATGGCTTGCGAAGTTCCCGTCATCGCCTCCAACGTGGGCGGCTTGCCGGAAGTCGTCACCGACGGAGTGGACGGTTATCTGATCTCGCCCCACGATGTCGAAACGGGCGCCGAACGCGCCCTGGAAATTCTCACCCGGCCCGATCGCGGACGGAGCATGGGCCAGAAGGCGCGCGTAAATGCCAGAGCGAAGTATTGCGCGAACGACGTGATTCCCATGTACGAGGCTTACTACCGAAGAGTCCTCAACTCAGCAGAACTCACCGCCAACGCTGTTAACGTTCGATGATCGGCACGGATTGCAGCGTCTGCGTGATCGTGTTGATGTCGTTCTGCGTGATTTTGCCGCTAACTGCGCCGGCGGTCGTGAAGATGAACCGGAACTGATGGTCGCGGTCATCAAATTCCCGCACCGCCACTGGAATCTGTTTGTCAGGATCGCCGAACTGAAACCCCTTCACTTTCCCCCAATCGAAGAAATAAAACGCGCCATCGCACGGAAGATCCAGGCCGAAGGAAAGCTTCCACAGCAGCAGCACGTTCATTCGGATCGCTTCGCGCGCATCCATCACTGGTGAGAGCTGCGCCGGCGTCACGTTGTAAACTGCCTGATACATCTCGAAATTCGAATTGAGCGGCTTATCCGCAAACACAGCGGCAAATCTCTGATATTCGGTGGGATTGGAAGCCTTCAGCGCTCGCATCGTGTCTACTTGTGAATCCGGATCAAAAAATACGATTACCGGCCCCGCATCGTAACGAATCTCCGTGTAGGTGAGCGCTCCCTTCACTGTCGGGTTGCCGGGCCAAGGGGAGTTGAATTCGTAGTTGTACGCCTTCACCTGCGCAGGCGGCGCGGGCTTGCCGGGTTTCGCGGTCATGGCCGTCATCGCCATCGGAGGGACCGCGGCGGGCTGTGGCGAGGACTGCGGGACGTTCGCGAGCCAGGGATTATCGGAACTCCACAGTTTCCCTTCGATCCACGTGAGCGTCTGCAATCCGTATTTCACGCTGAAGCCGGCAACCAGGAACACCACTATCAGCAATATGATGGCAGGTCGCGCACTGCTTTTTTCCTGGTCGTCGATCATTCCACCTGTTCGCTCAGAGAGATTTGCGCCTCGCCATTCTACGTCATCCCTGCGTTGACCCGCAAAATATACAGGTGCCCGCACCGCCCTCCAGTCCCGCTTTTTGGCCCTCGCCTAGAATTTGGCTCCCCCTCGCTGCGCTTGCGCCAGCTTTACTACGCTCGGTGCACTGCAAATTGGCTTTATTGCGGCTGCCGTGGAAAAAATAAGCTCTCACAATCCGGCGAACGGCTCGACCGTGGCCAGCTCCGGAATCTCGATGTGAATCTGCGTTCCCTGCCCTTCCTGGCTGCGTATATCCATTTTGAATTGATCGCCATAGAGCAAGCGCAGCCGTTCGTGCACATTGCTGATTCCAATTCCGCCGCCGTACACCGCCGCCAGCCGCTCCGGCGAAATCCCCATTCCATTATCTTCAATTTCTATCAGCAACCGTCCGTTCGACTGGCGCGTCCGCAAGTGAATCTGTCCGCCTTCCAGACGCGGCGCCAACCCGTGTTTGATCGAATTCTCCACCATCGGCTGCAGCAACATGCTGGGCACGAAAGCATCCAGAGTTTCCTCGTCAATTTCCTTGAAGATCTGCAACTTGTCGCGTCCGAAGCGAATCACTTCAATATCCAGATAGTCGTCAATGAATTCCAGTTCCTCGCGCAACGGCACGAACGTCTCGTGCTTGCGCAGCAGCCGCCGCAAAATGTTGGAAAGCTTCAGCACCACGCCGCGCGCCATGTCCGGATCAAACCGAATCAGCGAAGACACCGTGTTCAGCGTGTTAAACAAAAAATGCGGATTGATCTGGCTGGTCAGCGCGTCCATGCGCGCCTTCAGCAGCAGTTGCTGATTCTCTGCCAGGTTCATCTCGATGCGCGTGTTGTTCCAGATCTTGATCGCCATCGCCACGCACATCATCGAGGACATCACCACCAGCAACGCGAATCCCCAATTGCTGGGATGGTAGGAAAAGAGCCAGTGCTCCGGAACCGCTTGCGCGAGTTCGATCTGCCCAACCGTCACCGCGACACACGTGAACAAGGGAAACATCGCCCAATTGCGCTTGCCATAACGCACTAATTTCCAAATCCACTCCGGTACGCTTAGAAAAAGAAAAGGCCCGAAATGCCAGATGTCCTCTTTCTCGGGCATCGCTTCACGCACCATTCCCGCGATCAATCCCACCAGCGCAGCCATCGGACTGGAAAGCCATTCGTGATTGCCAAACGCGGGAAGGCTGATCAGCGAGCCTCCCAGCAGGCCCACGACCCGGCCGCCGATCAGCCCCATCAGGAAGGATCCCTCGAGCGTCAAATCGAAAAAGCGGTAGCCCACCAGCCGCAGCACTACGCCAATCGCCAGCGGCGGAGTCAGAAACAGCAGAAGCATCACTTTTTGATCGGAATCGCGGATTTCGGTGTAAAGCAAGTTGCGGAACGAGCGAAAACGGACCAGCAGCGCCGCTAGTGATGCCGCGAAGCCAACTTTCAGCACCAGCGCGAATAGCAACTCTTGTGGGCCAAAAAATGTATTCATTTTGCTCGCGAACTGCTGCCCTCGAAGCGCCCGGTCTAAGTTAGCCAAAGCAGACTGCGATGTAAAGGGACCCGACCGATCGCAACCGCCGCGCACTGTGCCACAAGAGATGGCGTAAGCGCCGTTTTCTAGCGACTAGCCACTCATCACTCGTCACTGCCTTCATGACCGAACGTGAATCATGCCGAATCATCGAGGTCGCCGATAGGAGGGGATTCCCGCAAAGTCGCGTTTCAAGCCGATTTTGCGAACTCTGCTATAATTGAAGTTTCCGATGCCACGCAAAAAACAATCCGGGAAGTCCAGCAAAGCGCGCGTCGTCGCCACCGCGCAGTTGCCCACCGGCTTCGGCTCCTTCCGAATTTTCGGTATCGAAGGCCGCAAGCCCGGAGAAGAAGCCGTCGCGATACAGCACGGCCCCGTGAATGGCGCCTCGCGCGCCGCAGCGAACTCGCGCAAAGCGCCCCTGGTGCGCGTCCACTCGCAGTGCCTTACGGGCGACGTCTTCACCTCCGAACGCTGCGATTGCCGCGCGCAACTCGAATTCTCGCTCCGCAAAATCGCCAAGGAACCATCCGGCGTGCTGCTGTATCTTCCGCAGGAAGGCCGCGGCATCGGATTGCTCAATAAACTGAAAGCGTACGAATTGCAGGACTCTGGCCTCGACACCGTCGAAGCCAATCGCAAACTCGGTTTTGCCGACGACGCGCGCGATTACGAATTTGCCGCGGAGGCTCTGAAGGCGCTCGGCATTCGCAACGTGCGCCTGCTCTCCAACAATCCCGACAAAGTCACGCAACTTGAAAGCGCCGGCGTTCGCGTAGTCGAGCGCGTCCCCTGCCGCCCGCGCACCAGCAAGCATTCCGCCTCGTACTTGCGCACTAAAAAAGACAAGCTCGGCCATCTCCTCGCTGGCCTGTAGAAGCCGCGTAGCAGTGGAGGTGTCTTTGTAGGTTGTGGCTTTAGCCACAACACGAGCGTAGCCAGAACTCGGCGGCTTCAGCCGCTGAAGTACCGGTTTTGAGCTCCTCACCTAAAATCTATAACTCCCGCAGCAGCCCGCGTTCCCTGCAAAACTTCCCTTGACAAAATTCGCCCGCGCTCCAATACTAAACCATATGGTTAACCATTCTGGCGCCGTCCTCGATTCCACCTTCGCCGCGCTCTCCGACGCCACGCGCC
Source organism: uncultured Acidobacteriota bacterium (assembly GCA_963742475.1). Lineage (GTDB taxonomy): Bacteria > Acidobacteriota > Terriglobia > Acidiferrales > UBA7541 > Palsa-295. The sequence goes on from CAVULY010000004.1 coordinate 1,036,638, forward strand.
GCGGAATTCTCGCGCGCCTCGCCCGCCAAGGTGAAACATCCGTCAGCGACCTCGCCGCGCCCTACAAAATGTCGCTTCCCGCCGTTTCGAAGCACCTGCGCGTGCTCGAACACGCCGGCCTCGTCTCGCGGCAGAAAGACGGCAGAGTGCATCGTTGCCGCCTGCGCGCCGAGCCAATGAAGGACGCGGCTGCGTGGATCGAGCACTACCGCCAATTCTGGGAAGCCCAACTCGATTCCCTCGCGCGTTATTTAGAAGATTCCGCAACGGAACACGGCCACAGTAAGCACCGCAAGCAATCGGCGAAGCGACAACGCCGCCGACTCTGAGGAGGACTCATCATGACATCAGCAACTCCAGGCCCGTCCGGCAAGCTCGAACTGCGCCGCACAATCGCCGCGCCGCGCGAACGAGTCTTCGAAGCCTTCGCGCGCCAGGAACAAATGGACCGCTGGATGTGCCGCGACGCCGCCACGCACGTCATCAAATATCTGAAATTCGATTTCCGCGTCGGCGGAGGCTTCACGCTTGATATACGCACACCAGAAGGCGACATCTATATCCATCACTCCACTTACATTGAGATCAAGCGTCCGGAAAAGATTGCCTTCACATGGAACCTCGAGCACACCGACGCCGCCGTCCGCAAAGCAATGCTCCATCCCGAAGACACCATCGTCACCGTCGAATTGTTGGAACGCGGAAAATCCACAGAGGTCGTGCTGACTCACGATCTCGGCGTGACGTCCGCGAAGGAACGCGGCGATTATCAACAAGGCTGGACCGGCTGCCTGGAAAAACTTGCCGAGGCCGTGGAGAAGTAGCACTATCTGGAAATTCACAAACGAGACCGTGAGGAGGAAACGATGCGCAAGATAATCGTGGTTTCGACTGCGGCAATTTTGGCGCTGGGGGCTATTGCCGCGCGAGTTGGTTCACAACCGGCGCCCGCGAACGCGTTTGACCGGCTGAAAACGCTAGTCGGCGAATGGGACGGCACCGACCACGCAGGCCACCACGTCGAAGACACGATTCGCCTGGTCTCGAACAACACTGCGCTGGAAGAGACATTTCAGACCGACACCGACAATCAAATGGTGACGATGTACACGCCTGACGGAAATCGCCTGGCGTTGACCCATTATTGTTCGCAGGGCAATCAGCCGCATCTGGAGACCCCCGCCGTGACGGCGAGTTCCAATGAATTTGTGTTCGCCTTTACCGGTGCCGCGAATCTAGCCAGCAATGACGATAAGCACATGCACGGCATGACCCTGAAGATCGAGGATCACGATCACTTCTCCGAGACCTGGACGTTAATGGCCAACGGTAAGGAACAGACCGAAACGTTTCACCTCACGCGCAAGAAATAGCAGCGTGCGGCCGCTGGCGACAGGTTCTCCGCGGCACAATCCACTAGCCGTCCGTTCGCCAATTTGGTTATGCTGCTCGCGCGCAACACAGTCTCGATGCGAGGGCTGTACGTTATGAATCAATCCAGCTCAGCGGATGTCGCCATGGCCTTCGTCGCCAAGATCAACGCGCACGACGTTGAAGGTCTCGTCGCGCTAATGACGCCCGACCACCTCTTCGTGGACGCTCTGAACAATTCATTTCGCGGCGCCGACCAAATGCGCCAGGGCTGGAAGTTCTATTTCGGCTTGTTCCCCGACTATGCCATCGAAGTGACCGACGAATTCAGCCGCGGTGAGCTCGTCGCCATGTTCGGAAAAGCGCGCGGCACATTCGCCGTCAACGGCAAGCTAGCGCGTGAAAATTTCTGGGAAATTCCGGCGGCATGGAGAGCCGTCGTGAAAGAAGGACGCGTGGCCGAATGGCGCGTCTATTGCGACAACGATCCTGCCCGCAAGATCATGGCGGCGAATTCCCCCGCAAAATCCCCAGCGAACGAAACCCCCTAGCCTCCGCCCACAAAGTGCACAATCTCGAAGCTGTCGTTGGGCTGCACTTGGGTCTCGTTCCAATCTGTTCGCGGCAAAATATTCAGATTGCGTTCGATGGCCACGCGCTCGCGCGGCATTCCCAAGTGTTCGATCAGTGCCGAGACCGCAATTCCATCAGGCACCTCGCGGCGCTCGCCATTGATCGTCACCGTCATTGCGCCGCGCCGGCCGTGGGACTATCCTCGCGCGTTCTCATTGCAAACCGAATCTCATCCTTCCACGCATCCGCTTGCGCTTGAATCACCAGCGCCAGATCGCCCTTCCCGAGCGGCGGCAGTGGGAAATGAATGCGCACGCGCCCCTGGTCGTCGCTCGTGCCTGTATGCGTGCCGTTATCGAGCGCTCCTTCGATCACTGCTTTCACCGCAGCGCCGACCTGCGGTTGCCGATCCGCTTTCCGTGAAACTTCCAACTCCAGCGAAACTTTCCCCGCCGAAAGCCACGATCCGGGATTCAGCAGTTGCACTTGAATGCCACTAGGGCGGCTGGCCTGCGTGCCCGCCTCCGCCGAAGCAATTTCCGCGTCCAAAGCGCCAGACCGAATCGCTTCGATCACCGCGCGATGTTGCTCCTCCACGCGCCGGCGAAGCTCCTCTGCCGTGAAAGGTATCGCATCCGCGCCCTGCTCGTAGTTCGACGCGCGGCGGTGCAGAATGCGCCCGCTTTGGTACACCACTGTATCTATGATGGGGTGATTCGGCCCGCGATCTTCGGTCTGTACGTGGAAGACCTGCTCCCCCACTTTCACGTCCGTATTGAACCCTGAGCTCATTGCGCTTGATTCCTCGCGCTCCCCATGCACCCATGCGGACCAAAAGAAATCCGAACTAATCCAGACTTCATTTGACCGGCTGCTCTCGGGTCGTTATTATAACAGCGCCACCAAAATGAACAGCAATTACCTCGACAACTACGGGCCGTTGTTGCTGATGTTTATACTCTCGACCGGATTGGCCGGAGCGCTGGTGGTGATGTCGGCCATCATAGGCAAACACAAACGCTCCCGCGAAAAAGACGAGCCGTACGAATGTGGAATACGAGCTACCGGCGACGCCCGCCAACCCATCTCCGTGCAGTTCTATATGGTGGGCTTGCTCTTTATTTTGTTCGATATCGAGGCAATCTTCCTCTACCCGTGGGCGCTGATCTACGGCGACTTGCAGGTCTTCGGCTTTGTGGAGATGCTGCTTTACATTATAATTCTGCTGGCCGGTTACATATTCCTCTGGAAGAAGGGCGCGCTCGACTGGACTCACTAAGCCGCCGCCCCTCGGAAGCCGAACCCAAAGTGGAATCACAGGACATCGACAAATATCCAGTAGTGCATAAACTCAGGGAGTGGAACGCCCCGGCAGTCGCCGAAGTCCTCGAATTTCGCGGCGAAATCACCGTGGTGGTGCCACGCGAACATCTCTTGCGCGTCGCCGAATATTTGGCGGCAGAACCCTCGCTTCGTTTCTCTTTTCTTTCGGACATCACACCGGTGGACCGCTTCCCCATCGAGCCGCGCTTCGAAGTAAATTATCATCTTGTTTCCCTGGATCGCCGCGAGCGCCTCCGCCTGAAAGTGAAACTGAACGGAAGCGATCCCACAGTCCATTCCGTCACCGGCGTCTGGCCCACCGCCAACTGGCACGAACGGGAAAATTACGATCTCTTCGGCATTCGCTTTGAAGGCCATCCGGATCTGCGCCGCATTTTGATGCCCGATGATTGGGAAGGCCATCCGCTGCGCAAGGATTATCCGACGGAGGGTTACAGATGAGCACCACCATCGAGACTCCGATCGGCGCCGCGCAAACCATGGTTTTGAACATGGGGCCCCAGCACCCGTCCACGCACGGAGTGCTCCGCGTCGTGCTCGAACTCAATGGCGAAATGGTGGTCAAAGCTGAGCCGATAATCGGCTATCTGCACACCGGCATCGAAAAATCCTGTGAGGCCAAGACGTACTCGCAGTGCATCACCCTCACCGATCGCATTGATTATCTCGCGCCGCTTTCAAATAACCTCGGCTATTGCCTGGCCGTCGAAAAAATTCTCGGCGTGGAAGTTCCCAAGCGCGCGCAGTACATCCGTGTTCTGCTCACCGAATTAACGCGTTGCGCCTCCCACCTGGTCTGGGTGGGTACCCATGCCATTGACCTGGGCGCGATGACCGTCTTCCTCTACAGCTTCCGCGAACGCGAGGAAATTCTCAAAGTTTTCGAATATCTCTCTGGCCAGCGGATGATGACCAGCTATTTCCGCATCGGCGGCCTGGCCCTTGAACCGCCTCCCGGCTGGCTCGATAAAGTTCAGCGCGTCGTCGATTCCCTGCCCGGCCACATTGACGAGTACGAAGACCTGCTCACCAAAAATAAAATCTGGCTCGGCCGTACGCAGGGCGTGGGAATCATCAGTGCCGCCGATGCGATCGCCATGGGCTGCTCCGGCCCGATGCTGCGCGGCAGTGGCGTTGCTTACGATGTGCGCAAGGCTTTCCCGTACTCCAGCTACGATGAATTCGACTTCAACGTGCAAACGCAGACCGCCGGCGATTGCTACGCGCGCTATCAGGTGCGCGTCGCCGAGATTCGCGAGAGCATCAAGATCGTCAAGCAGGCCATGCAGAAAATCCCCAGCGAAGGGCCGTTCCGCGCCGAGATGCCGGGAATCATTCCACCCTCGCGCGAGGAAATGAAGTCGTCCATCGAAGGCCTGATCTATCACTTCAAAATATTCACCGAAGGTTTTGCGCCACCGCCCGGCGAAGTCTATCAAGCCATCGAGTCGCCACGCGGCGAGCTGGGAGTTTTTGTAGCCAGTGACGGCTCAGCGAAACCTTACCGCGTGAAGTTTCGTGCGCCATCATTCGTGAATTTGCAGTCGTTGCCGAAGCTGGCGGAAGGCCGCCTGATCGCCGACGTGGTCGCTTGTATCGGCACGACCGATATCGTCCTGGGCGAAGTGACGTAGGGCTTGCGGCTCGTTGAGTCACTAGACTCAGTGAAGAACCGCTAGGTCTGGCCAGCGGAAAAAGGGCTTTAGCCGCTGAAGTACCGGTTTCGCGGGCGTCATCGGCGAAGGGCTTATGCAATTGCCGGCAGCACTGGAAGAAAAATTTACAACTCTGCTCGGACGCTATCCCGTCAAGCGTTCGGCGCTGATCCCCATGATGATGTACGCGCAGGATTATTTCGGCTATCTCAGCGATGAGTTGCTCACCGACATTGCGCAGCGCTTGGACCTGAACATGACCCAGGTCACCGAAACTCTGGCCTATTACTCAATGTTGCGCCGCAAGCCGGTCGGCCGCTACCACATTCAGGTCTGCACCAATATTTCCTGCATGCTGCGCGGCGGCAACGAACTTTACGCGCACGTGCAGAAGCGCCTCGGCATCAGCAATAAACAAGTCTCTCCTTCCGGCACGTTCTCGTTGGAAGAGGTCGAGTGTATGGGCGCCTGCACCGGCGCTCCGGCCATGCAGGTAAATTTCGATTACTACGAAAATCTCGATCCCGAAAAAGTGGACGTAATTTTCGAGCAGCTGCAGGACGGCAAGAAACCCAAGCCTGTGCCGGTAATTTCCGGCGCGCTGCACGAGCGCAATCCCAACGAAGTTGTGGTCATCAGCAAGAATTTTGGCATTCCCAACTCGCGCTCCATTGACACCTACCTGCAGCGCGACGGCTACAAGGCCCTGGAAAAAGCCCTGAATCAGATGACCCCCGACCAGATTATCGACGAAATGAAAAAATCGAATCTGCGCGGACGCGGCGGCGCCGGCTTTCCCGCCGGTATGAAATGGAGCTTCGTCCCCAAAGATATTCCCAAGCCGAAATACATTCTCGCCAATGGCGATGAGAGTGAGCCGGGCACTTCCAAAGATCGTCCGCTGCTCGAAATGGACCCGCACCAACTAATCGAAGGAATGGTGATCGCCGGACGCGCCATTGGATCGAATCAAGGCTACGCCTACATCCGCGGCGAATATCGCTACATCATTGACATCCTTGAAACCGCCATCGCCGAAGCCTACGCCAAGGGTTTCCTCGGCAAAAATATTTTGGGCAGCGGGTTTGATTTCGACCTCGCGGCCCATACCGGCGCCGGAGCCTACGAATGTGGCGAAGAATCCGCGCTAATGGAATCGCTCGAGGGGAAACGTGGCTATCCGCGCATTAAGCCGCCCTTCCCTGCAGTCGTCGGGCTGTACGGCTGCCCCACGGTAATCAACAACGTCGAAACGCTCAGCACCGTCCCCGCAATCATTCGCGGCGGCGGCGATTGGTACGCCAGCCTCGGCACTCCGAAAAATGGCGGCACCCGTCTGTATTCCATCTCCGGACACGTCAATAAGCCCGGCATCTACGAGCTTCCTCTGGGATTCAATCTGCGCCAGTTGATCGAAGACGTAGCCGGCGGTGTCCGCGGCGGCAAAAAATTGAAAGCCGTCATCCCCGGCGGCAGTTCCTGTCCGCTGCTCAGCGCCAGCGAAATTGACGTCAACATGGACTACGACTCCGTCGCCAAAATTGGCTCGATGCTCGGCTCCGGCGGCACCGTCATAATTGATGAGGACACCTGCATGGTGGATCTCGCTCGCCGCATCATGCATTTTTACGCGCACGAATCCTGCGGCTGGTGCATCCCCTGCCGCGAGGGCACCACCTGGCTGCGCAAGATGCTGGACCGTTTCCATGACGGCGGCGGACGCGCGGAAGATATCCCGCTGATTGACGAGCTTTCGAAAAATATGCTCGGGCGTACATTCTGCCCGCTCGGCGACGCCGCCGCTCTTCCCACCATCAGCATCGTTAAAAAATGGCGCAGCGAATTTGAAGACCATCTCCACGGGAAATGCGCGCACAAACCCGCGGAAATGATTCTGGGAGCTCACTAGGAAACGCATGGCGGATCAAAAGCAAGTCACCTTCACTCTCAACGGGCGGCAGATCGTAACCCCCGCCGGCACGCTGGTAATCGAAGCGGCCAAGAAACAGGGCGTTGAAGTCCCTTCGTTCTGCTACTACCCCGGCCTGTCTCTTCAAGCCGCCTGCCGAATGTGCCTCGTCGAAGTGGAAAAAATGCCCAAGCTGCAAACCGCGTGCACTCTCGTCGCCACCGAAGGCATGGTCGTAAAATCAGACACCGAGCAAGTCCACAAAGCCCGCAAGGACATGATCGAGTTCCTGCTCTCCAATCATCCGCTGGATTGTCCCGTGTGCGATAAGGGCGGCGAGTGCGAACTGCAGGACATGACTTTCCGTTACGGCCTGGACCACAGCCGCTTCACCGAAGAAAAATTGCATTACCCGGAAGAAAAGTGGTCGCCGCTGGTTTATTACGATGCTCCGCGCTGCATCATGTGCTTCCGTTGCGTGCGCGTGTGCGATGAGGGCATGGACGTGAAAGCTCTCGGCGTCGGCGCGCGCGGCGTTCATTCCGTGATTATTCCCAACGAGCCCGGCCAGCTGGCCTGCGAAGAATGTGGCATGTGCATTGATATTTGCCCGGTTGGCGCACTCACCAGCGGTACGTATCGCTACCAGACGCGTCCCTGGGAAATGCAATACGTTCCCAATCCCTGCACGCACTGCTCAAACGGCTGCAAGACCACGCTCAGTGTGCGCAACAACGAAATCCTGCGCGCCAATAATCGCGATTCGTCCGGCGTCAACGGCGAATTCCTCTGCGGCAAGGGCCGCTTTGGATTCGACTTCACCAGCAACGCCGAGCGCGTGCGCCAGCCGCTCATTCGCCGCAACGGCAAGCTCGAGCCAGCCAGCTGGGAAGACGCCCTCGAAGAAGTCGCCCGGCGCCTGAAGCAGGTTCGCGACAAACATGGCGCCAATGCCATCGGCGTGATCGGCTCGAATCACACTACCAACGAAGAAAATTACTTGCTCAATCGGTTCGCCCGCGCGACTTTGGGCACCAACAATATTGACCACCACCGCACCGCGGACTACGCCGGGCTTGCCGCGGCTCTCGGCCCGGACGCCAAGACTGCCCTCGCCACCATGTCGGACATTTACACCGCGCCCGCGGTTCTGCTCATCGGCAACGATGTGACGCAGCAGAATCCGCTGGTCGCCTGGCAAATTCGCACCGGCGTGCGCCATCACCAGACGCGCCTCTACGTAATCAACGGCGTCGAAAGCAAAATTCATCGCCAGGCCAAACATCTGGTGAAAACCGCGAAGGGTGGCGAACGCGCCGCAGTGCGCTGGCTTACACACAGCGAAGGCACGTTCGACGCGCCCACCACCGAAGCGCTGGTGCAGCTGAAGGCCGCGCTCGAAGCCGAACAAGACGTCGTGATTCTCTTCGGTGCGGACATCCAAGGCCCGGCGCTGCGCGATCTGGTTTCCTTCGCGGCTCGCATCAACGGCCAAACCAAGATCATGGCGCTCGGCGACTACTCGAATTCGCGCGGCGCCGCGGACATGGGCCTGCTCCCCGATCGTTTGCCGGGTTATGCGTCGCTCCACGATTCCGGCGAACGTGCCCGCTTCGGAAAAATTTGGGGCGCTGAAATTCCCTCCGCCCCGGGCATGACCGCGCGCGCCATGATGGACGCAGCTGTCGCCGGAAAGCTGAAGGCGCTCTACGTCGTCGGCGCCAATCCCGTGAAAACGTTCAGCGTGTCCCAACCCGACAAACTCGGCAGGCTCGAATTGTTGGTCGTTCACGAGATGTTCTTGACCGAAACCGCCCAGCGCGCCGACGTCGTCTTTCCGGCCGCATCCTCTTACGAAAAAGACGGCACGCTCACTAACACCGCCGGTGAAGTCCAAATGACGCATCGCTCCATTGACCCGCAAGGTCCGCGCAGCGATTTCGACCTGATCCGCATCCTCTCGCATCAGCTCGGCATGTTGGGAGTCGGCGCGCCCATCCGTCTGCGCACGCCCGAAGCTGCGCTCGACGAAATTCGCCAGAACGTCACCGGTTACGATTTGCCGGTTTCCAGTCTGCTCGGCGGCGGCGCGCCGCAATCTGCCGCCACTTGCGAAGCGTCCGAGCCTTTGTACGACGTGCCCGTGGGAAATATTTTTTCGGCCAACGATTTTCTCTTTACCAGCGGCTCCCTGGGCCGTTACTGTTCCAAACTCACTTCTACCAAAGAGGCCAAAGATACGCCGTGGATTTCATCACCCAGCATCCAGTCCTGGTGGTATCGCTAGCTAAAATCGTCGGTCTGATGTTTGTCTTGATGACGACGCTGGCGTACCTGTCCTGGTTTGAGCGCAAGGTCATCGCGCATATTCAATCGCGCTGGGGCCCGTACTACGTCGGCGCGCATGGATTGCTCCAGCCGCTTGCCGACGGCGTGAAATTTCTATTCAAAGAAGATCTCACGCCTCCGGGCGCGGATCGTTTCGTGTACATCCTCGCGCCGGTGCTGGCACTTACGCTCGCGCTGACTACTCTCGCGCTGATTCCCTTCGGCCCGCCCAGCGTGCAGTGGCTCGGCGAATCCACGCTCATCGTCGCCAATAGCAGCATCGGCTTGATGGTCGTCTTCGCGATCACTTCGATGGGCGTGTACGGCGTCGCGCTTGCCGGTTGGTCTTCCAACAGCAAATATCCTCTGCTCGGAGGCCTGCGCAGTTCCGCGCAAATGATCAGCTACGAGGTTTCGCTCACTCTCGCGGTCGTCGGCGTGGTGCTGCTCACCGGAACGCTGAATTTCAACGAGATGATCGAATCGCAGCGCGGTTATTATTTCCACTTCGTTCCGCGCTGGAACGTCGTTCCGCAAATCGTCGGCTTCCTCTGCTATTTCATGTCCGCCGTCGCGGAAACCAATCGCGCGCCTTTCGACCTTCCCGAGGGCGAGACCGAGCTCGTCGGCGGCTTCCACACTGAATACTCCAGCTTCAAATTCGCGATGTTCTTCATGGCCGAATACGCCAACATGATTACGGTATCCTGCCTCGCGACCATTCTTTTCTTCGGCGGCTGGCTCTCGCCCTTCCCGGATTCCTGGACTTTCATGCGTTTCCTCCCGGCCGTAGGGCTGCTGGCGCTCGCGGTCTATCTTGCCTATGACACCGTAGTCCTCGCGCGCGGCATCGCGCGCATCCAGCTGATCGTCGTCACCACCGGCGCTCTGGTAATCGGACTCGCCTGCCTGCATCCCGTGGTGCTCACCGTCATTCAAGGTCCGTTCTGGTTTCTGCTGAAAGTCGGCCTCATCATGTTCTTCTACGTCTGGACGCGCGCCACGCTGCCGCGCCTCCGTTACGACCAGCTGATGTCCTTCGGCTGGAAATTCCTGCTGCCAGTGTCGCTCGCGAACCTGGTGATCACGGCTCTGGTAAAAGTCTGGCCGCTGCTGGTGAACCACGGATGAGCCTTCCTTTCATCGTTTTCTTCGTTTGCGCGCTCCTCGCCGTGGTCGGCGCGCTCACGCTGATCCTGGCGCGCGAACCGATACACAGCGCACTCTCGCTGATATTAGTGATGGTCTCGCTCGCCGTGCTCTACCTGCTGCTAGGCGCGGAATTCATCGCTGCAGTGCAGGTCATCGTCTACGCCGGCGCCATCATGGTGTTGTTCGTCTTCGTCATCATGCTGCTCAATGCAGGCGTGGAAGAACGCACGGACTACAGCAAGCTCGCGAAATATGCCGGTCTGCCGCTGGGCATTTTCTTGCTGCTCGCGCTCGGGCATTGGATGTGGAATTCCTTCATCGGCAAGCAAATTGCCAATGGCGTAGGCGGCACCAACGCATCAGTCTCCACGCGCGATCTTTCCGCGCAGCTTTTTCAGAAGTATCTGTTCCCGTTTGAAGCCACATCCATTTTAATTTTGATCGCCATTCTCGGCGCGCTGGTTCTGGCGAAGAAGGACGAATGAGCATAGTCCCCATCTCGTATTACCTGGTGCTGAGCGCCATCCTCTTCGGACTCGGCATCATCGCGTTTGTTGTCAAACGCAACATCATCACCATCTTCATGGCCATCGAGCTGATGCTCAATGCCGTGAATCTGGCCTTTGTAGCCTTCGCGCGCGCGCATAACCAACTCGATGGCCTGGTGTTCGTCTTTTTCGTGATTGTGGTCGCCGCTGCCGAATCTGCGGTGGGCCTCGCCATCATCATCACCGTGTACCAGAATCGCCAAACTCTGAATATCGAACGCATCAACCTGCTCAAATTCTAATGTTCATACTCGACCATCTCTGGATCATCATCGCCCTGCCTCTGCTAGGCTCGGCCATCAACGGCCTGCTGGGCAAGAATTTCTCCAAGCCCGTCGTAAATTCCGTCGCCATCAGCTCGATCGCTCTGGCATTCGTCTCGTTCCTGGAATTAGTCCGCGAATTCGCGCAGCTTCCCACCGGCCAAATCCCCTGGGTCAAGACCTACTTCACCTGGATCACCGCCGGCCAGTTCAAAGTGGATTTCGCGCTGCAAGTTGACCAGCTCACCATCGTCATGCTCGGCGTCGTCACCTTCGTCAGCCTGCTCGTGCATATTTATTCCACCGGCTACATGGCGCACGAAGAGGGCTACTACCGCTTCTTCTCCTATCTGAATCTGTTCGTCTTTTTCATGCTCACTCTGGTCCTTGCCGCCAACGTCGTCCTCATGTTCGTCGGCTGGGAAGGCGTGGGCCTCTGCAGCTACTTGCTCATCGGTTTCTGGTTCCTGAAGCAATCCGCGATCAGCGCGGGCAAAAAAGCATTCATCACCACGCGCATCGGCGACTTCGGCTTCACCATCGGCATCCTGCTGCTTTTCTGGACCTTCAAGTCCGTGGACTTCGGCACCATTTTCAAGGCTCTCGTCAGCGCGCAGCCGGAAGCCGCAGTCTCCACCGGCGTGTTAACGACCATCTGCCTGCTGCTCTTCACCGGCGCAGTCGGCAAATCCGCGCAGCTGCCTCTATACGTCTGGCTGCCGGACGCGATGGAAGGCCCCACGCCCGTCAGCGCGCTGATTCACGCGGCCACCATGGTCACCGCAGGCGTCTACATGATCGCGCGCATGAATCCGCTTTTTTCTCGCGCGCCCCTCGCCATGTTCGTCGTCGCCCTCATCGGCGCGCTCACCGCGTTTTACGCCGCCACCATCGGCCTGGTCCAAACGGACATCAAAAAAGTTCTCGCCTACTCCACAGTTTCGCAGCTCGGCTACATGTTCCTCGGTCTCGGCGTCGGCGCCTATGCCTCCGGCGTGTTCCACCTGATGACTCACGCGTTCTTCAAAGGCCTGCTGTTCCTCGCGGCCGGCAGCGTGATTCACGCCATGGGCGGCGACCAGGAAATGCCCCACATGGGCGGCCTGCGCACAAAAATTCCCATCACGTTCTGGACCATGTTCATCGCCACGTTCGCCATCGCCGGAATCCCCGGCTTCGCCGGATTCTTCAGCAAGGACGAAATCCTCGAAGCTGCGCGCGCCTCCAATCCATTCCTCTGGGCGCTCGGCCTGCTCGGCGCGGGCCTCACTTCGTTCTACATGTTCCGCCTGATTTTCCTCACCTTCTTCGGCAAGCCGCGTTACGACGAGCACAAGGTTCACGTCCACGAATCGCCGCACAGCATGACGGTGCCGCTGATTTTCCTCGCCATCCTCTCAACAGTCGGCGGATGGGTCGCCGCGCCGCACCTGATCGGCGGTCCGGATTATTTCGACAAATTTCTGCATCCCGTATTCGCCGCCTATGCGCCCGCAACCGCTGAAATCGCATCCGAAGCCTCCGAACCCGCCGGAATGATGCTGCTGCACGCGCTCACCGGATGGCCCGTGCTCATCGCACTCGCCGGATTGCTCCTGGCCTGGTGGTTCTACATCAAGAGCCCGCAAACGCCGAAACGACTGGCAGACAGCCTCCGCGCTCCTTATACCCTGATCCTGCATAAATATTATGTGGACGAGCTTTACAACGCCGCGATCATCCAGCCGCTGCTTTGGATTTCCACGAACGTCCTCTGGCACGTGGTGGATGAAACGTGATTGACGGCACGGTGAACGGTGTAGCGCGCGTCGCCCGCGAATCCGGCAGCGAGCTGCGCGAAATTCAATCCGGCAACGCGCGCAGTTACGCCACCTGGGTGGTAATCGGCGCCGTCGGCGTCACTGTATTAATGATCGGACTCTGGGGGATGGTGCGCTAGCGTGGAAATGCAATCTCATTTGCTCTCGGTGATTATCTTCCTGCCGCTGCTGGGCCTGCCGGCGCTGCTCATGCTGCGTTCGGACGATCACACATGGATTCGCCGCATCGCGCTCGCCGTCTCGCTTGCGGAATTCGTAATTTCGCTCGCGTTCCTGCTGCCCACGTTCGACTCCGCGAATCCCGGCTACCAGTTCGTCGAAAATCACCCCTGGATCGGCGACGCCATCCAATACCACATCGGCGTGGACGGCATCAGCCTGTTCCTGGTGCTGCTCACCACGTTCCTCACGCCGCTCGCGATCCTCTGCTCCTGGAATTCGATCCACGAATACGTGAAAGGCTTCTTCGTGGCGCTGCTGGTAATCGAAACCGCCATGATCGGCGTTTTCGTTTCGCTCGACCTGTTCCTCTTCTTCGTCTTCTGGGAAATGACGCTGATTCCCATGTATTTCCTGGTCGGCATATGGGGCCACACCCGCCGCATCTATGCCGCCGTGAAATTTATTCTCTATACCATGTTCGGCTCCATCCTGATGCTCGTCGCGATTCTTTGGCTCTACAATCTCAGCGGCACGCATGGCCTGGTTCGCACCTTCGATTTGCCCGAACTCGCCGCGCGCCTGCAACGCGGCTACATCCTGCTTCCGCCGCACACCGAACTCTGGCTCTTCGGCGCCTTCTTCCTCGCGTTTGCCATCAAAGTCCCGCTCTTCCCGCTGCACACATGGCTGCCGGACGCGCACACCGAAGCGCCCACCGCCGGTTCCGTCATCCTTGCGGGTGTGATGCTGAAGCTCGGCACCTACGGCATGTTGCGCTTCTGCCTCCCGCTCTTTCCAGACGCCGCGCATCGCATGGCTCCGCTCATCGGCGTGCTGGCAATTATCGGCATTGTTTACGGTGCTCTCGTCGCCACCATTCAGCCCAATTTCAAGCGCCTGATCGCTTACACCTCCGTCAGCCACTTGGGATTTGTCGTGCTCGGAATTTTTTCCTTCACCACCATTTCATTTCAAGGCGCCATTTTTCAGATGATCAGCCACGGAGTCTCCACCGGCGCGCTCTTCCTCGGCCTGGGTATGATTTATGATCGTCGCCACACTTACGAAATCAAGGAATTCGGCGGCCTGGTGAATCCCATGCCGGTGCTGATGGCTTTCTTCTTGTTCGTGTGCCTATCGTCGCTGGCGCTGCCCCCGCTCAATGGCTTCATCGGTGAATTTCTCATCCTGATCGGCGTCTTCCAGTTTCATCACGCCTGGGCCTCCTGGGCGGCCAGCGGCGCGGTCCTTTCCGCGATCTATTTGCTGTGGTCCTACCAGCGCGTCGCGCTCGGCGAACTCACCAACGAAAAAAATCGCACGCTGCCAGACGCCTCCGGCCGCGAACGCTTGATTCTCGTCACTGTCTCCCTCGCGATTCTCTTCATGGGCGTCGCTTCGCCGCTGTTCACCCATCGCATGCAGGCCACAACCGATAGCCTGGTCCAGCAGACGCTGGGCCACGCGCAGAACGCCAGCCAGCCCCAGCAGCAGCCTCCCGCGCTCGCCGCTGGACAAACGATGCTCCTGGCGCCACCGCCGTCGCAACCGCAGCTACAACATGACGGCTCGCTCGCCTCCATCGCCGCTCGGACGGTGCAGCCGTGATCCAGTTCCCCGCTGAGCAGCTCCAAAATCTGCATCGCCTCGCGCCGGAAATTGTCCTGTGCTTCTTCGGCATCATCATCATGGTCGCGGATCCGTTCCTCGGCGCCGCAAGACAACGCGTCTTGGGATGGCTCGCGTTCATCGGCACGCTCGTAGCCCTCGGCGCAGTGCGCTGCATGGCCCTCGATCCCGGCATGGCTTACAACAATCTGATCAGCGCCGACGCCTTCAGCATCTTTGTGCACGTAATCGTAATCGGCGCAGCGGCGCTCGCCATCCTCGGCTCCATGCAATATCTCGACCAGGAAGGCATCCAGCGCGGCGAATATTACTCGCTGGTGTTGTTCGCTGCCGCCGGCATGGGCATCCTCGCCGGCGCAAACGAGCTGGTCACCGCGTTCATCGGCCTGGAAATGAGCTCCATCTCCAGCTACATCCTCGCCGGATTCCGCCGCCGCGCCGTAAAATCGAATGAAGCAGGATTGAAATACTTCATCCTCGGCTCCTTCGCTACCGCCTTCTTTCTCTACGGCATCGCCATGGTCTACGGCTCCACAGGAACTACACGTATTGACCTGGCACAAGCCGCGCTCGAAAAACTAATGGCCGCGCAAGGGCGCCTCGATTCGCTCTCCATCGTCGGCCTCGCGCTCATCTTCGTCGGCCTCGGCTTCAAAGTCGTCGCCGCGCCCTTCCAGATTTACGGCCCCGATGTCTACGAAGGCGCGCCCACGCCCGTCACCGCGCTGCTCGCTTCCGCGCCCAAGGCCGCCACGTTCGCCCTGATGCTGCGAATTTTCTACGTCGGCTTCGGCACCGCCAACAACCTGTGGTTCTGGGCCATATGGATTTCCGCCGTCCTCACCATGTGCATCGGCAATTTCGCCGCGCTCGTGCAGACCAACGTTAAACGCATGCTGGCCTATTCCTCCATCGCCCATGCCGGATACATTCTGGTCGCCTTCGCCGCCTCCACCGTCTACGGCGTCGCCGCGGTCCTTTTCTACCTCGCGGCCTATGCCCTCATGAAAGTCGGCGCCTTCCTGGTGATCGCGCATCTCGGCCAGCGTGACGAACAGCGCCTGGAAATCACTGACTACGCCGGGCTCGGCACCAAGCAGCCCGTGCTCGCCGCCTGCTTCACTCTGTTCCTGTTTTCGCTGCTGGGATTGCCCGCCACCGGCGGCTTCCTCGGAAAATTCTTCGCCTTTCAGGCCGCGCTCGATTCGCGCATCGTCTGGCTGGTCGTCATCGCCGCCATCAACAGCATCGTCGGCGCCTACTACTATCTCCGCATCATCATCGCCATGTATTTTTGGGAGCCATCGAAAGACTACACGCCATCGAAAGTCGCGCCCGCGCTCGTGCTCGCCCTCTCCATTGCCGCCATCGGCACCCTCTACCTCGGCATCCTCCCCGACCACATCCTCCGCTACGCCCGCGCCGCCGCCGACTCCCTTTTCCTGCATTAAAAACCATAGCTGGATTGGCGGGTTGCGGAAGGCTGGGGCTTCACAATCTGTGTAAGAACTCGAAAATCTTGCCGCATGTTTCTAGCCACTAGCCACTCGTCACTAGCCACTGCTTTTTTTCCCAACCGGTTTAAGCCACGTCCCAGACAATCGAATCCAACGTCAGCATCACGCAGCACCTTCGTTCGACTTTGGCGAAGACGCAAGCGCTTCAAATCAGCGCGTCTCCCGCTGCTGAACCAAAAAACAAAAAGCCCGGAAGCTCGCTCTCCGCGAACTTCCGGGCTCCGAATTCCCTGTCGAATCGTTATTTCACTTTCAAAAATACAATCGCGAACGTGTACAGCGCCATCGACTCGATCAACACCAGCGCCAAAATCAAAGCGAAACGGATCGCCGCTGCCGCTCCCGGATTGCGCGCCAATCCTTCGCAAGCCGCCGCCGTGGCCTTAGCCTGCGCGTAACCGCCCGCCGCTGAAGCAATCGCCATCGCAAAACCCGACGTGATCGCGACCCAATTCGTCGCCACTGCTTCCCCTGCCGTCCCCTGCGCAAACGCCGCCGGGGCAAACATGATCACCGCGACCACTCCCAGCAGAAACAACGCGTACCTTCTCATGGTGTTCTCCTCGTCCTCGTTATGAATTTGCCGCCAGGCGGTGGCTCCCGTCATCCTCAAGCAGCCGGGATCACACTGACAGCGATGATGCCATCAAAAGATATAAATCTGCACCGCGAATTAATGCTCTTCGCCCACCGCTCCCGCCACATAAATCACCGGGAGAATCGTGAAAGACGAACGCCTGCAGCACAGCCACGAAAATGTGCAGCAGAATAAATGGCACGGGTCCCAGTAGCGGAATAATTGCGCCTACATAGCCCCATTTCCCCAGATGCCCCAGAAACAGATACATCTCCAGCATCAGCCCAAGAAACAGCACGTAGAGCGTCTCGCTCACCAGCATGTTCACCCAAAGACGTACAGTAAGCGAAAGCAATCGCGCCAGATTGCTCACAATCTCAATCGGCAGCATGATCGGCGACATCGCCAGCACCGGCCCCAGGAAATGTTTCCCGTGCCCCAGCGGCCCATGCTTCACGATGCCCACCCAGTTGTAATAGATGAAAACCACGATCGCGCAGCCCAGCGGCACAGACACCACCGCTGTGGGCGACATAAACGTGGGAAACAATCCGACCAGGTTGCAGATCAGCACGAAGATGCCGATACTGCCCAGCATCGCTACGTATTTCTGTCCGTCGTGGCCCACGTTATCGTCCAGCAGGTCCCGAATTCCTACGCCCATCGAATTCGTCAGCAGCGCTTCCATGCATTGCTGCGTGCCTCCGGGGCGGTCCGCCGAAATTCGGCCTTTCAGCCACAAAAAGAAAACCGCAGCGAGCGCAAATACCACAATCTGCAAAACCACGTGATTGGGGATCGGATATTCAGGATTTGCCGGATGGATGTGCAAAGCCTCGAGCAACGCGCTCACCGGCTTGCCGAGCAAGTGGTTCACGGCGATCGTAACCCACAGTAATCGCTCTCCCATTTCCACCCTTTCAGGAACTCGCGGCTGGAGGCGGGCTGCGACGGAATAGCTGTCCCACCATTTCCACCAGAACCGCGGCAACTACGGAAAAAAAACCGGCGAGCAGGCTCGCTACCGGAGGTCTAAAGGCCCGCAGAATAGCATACGCAGCGACGATCAGCAAAGCGTAGCGCCCCAGGAATTTCAAATACACGCTAAAAGGCACTTGCGCCCGCTGCGTCCCGGCCTGAGCCGTGGACAGCCGCGCCAGCGTATCCACTCCCTGCTTCATCCAGCGATAATTCACCCACGAAAGGGCCGCTCCGGCCGCCAATCCCGCCGCTGCCCGGCCGCCCCAGAAAAACCAAGTCGCAACGGATGCTACGGCGCCGACTGCCCGCAATCAGCCACTCAATGCGGCGCTCCGCAGCGCTGTAAAATTCCTCATCCCCCGCCATTGGCGCCGCCGTCCGTCTTCTCGGCGCGCGTGAGCCGGCGAATCACATCCCAAACGCCCGCGCCGAATCCGAGAAAACCAAGAATGAGCGTAAGCAGAGGCGAGGTGTGCAGCCAGCGATCCAGCAGATATCCCGCGCCACCAGCAATCACAATGCTGAAGATCAAAATGACGGGCAGCTCCATGGCCATGGCCACTTGTGTGGCGCCGCTGCTGGGCCGCTTACGAGGAGCTGGATTTTGGGAAGCCATTACGCGTTGCCGGTCACTGGCCGCTTATCACTGGCCAAACGGCGTCAGTATAGAATACGTCGCCAATCGCAGGAACTGCTCGGGAAACATTCCGGCGGCGAGCGTCACAATCACCATCGCACCCAGCGCAAACTTCTGCGCCCAGGTAATCACCGGCCGCACCGCATCGCTCGACTCGCGCACCCACATCGCCGCCACCATTCGGAAGTAGTAATACACCGCCGGCAAAATATAGAGCACGCCCAGAACCGCCAGCACCGTGTGATGCGTCTCGATCAACGCCCAAAATATCAAAAGTTTCGCGACAAACCCCGCCGTCGGCGGAATCCCCGCCAGCGACAGCAGAAAAATCAGCATCAGCACCGCCGCGCCAGGACTCCGCTCGATCAATCCATTCAAATCATCAATCTCATCGCCGATGATTCCCTTGCGCCGCAACAAAATCACCACCGCGAACGCGCCCGTATTGAAAAACACATACACAAACAAATAAAACGCCATTGCCTGCAACCCGCGCTCGTGCAGCGTTCCGTCCGGATTCACCGCAGCCACAAACCCCAGCAAAATATATCCCACCTGCGCGATCGAGGAATACGCCAGCAGCCGTTTGATATTCGTCTGGGTGATCGCCGCCAGCGTGCCCACCGTCAGCGACAGCACTCCCACCGCCTCCATGATCCGCACCCAATCCAGATTCACCGGCCAGAATACCGTCAAAAACAATCGCAGCAGCAGCGCAAAACTCGCGGCCTTCGACGCGCCACTGACGAACGCCGTGATCGCCGTCGGCGCTCCCTCATAAACATCCGGCGCCCACTGGTGAAAAGGCACGCCCGCAATCTTGAAGAATATTCCGGCCGCCACCGTTCCCAGCGCAAGAAAAGTCAGCAGATCGGCCCCGGCCCCCTGCGCGTTCCGCACTGAAATCGCATGCTCGATCACAGCCAGATTCGTCGAGCCAGCCAAGCCGTACAAAATTGAAAATCCGTAAGCCAGAATGCCCGAGCTGAAAGCGCCCATCAGCATGTACTTCATCGCTGCTTCGTTCGAACGCCGGTCGCGCCGCAAATATCCGCTCAGCACGTAAAAACTCAGCGCCATCGTCTCCAGGCCCAGGAACAGCACCACCAGATCGTTCCCGCATGCCAGGAACATCATGCCCACAACGGCGAACAGCATCAGCGCGTAATATTCGCCGTGCTGTTCGTTTTCAATTTCCATGTAGCGAACCGAAAGCAAAATCACCAGCGCCGTGGACGCGAGGAACACAAATCCGAAGAAAATAAAAAATGGGTCAATCACTACCGAATCGTAAAAAGCCGGATATGGACCAACCGGTGGCGACGCGTACGTTCGCACCATAAAGAGCGACGCGCCGCTGAAAATCACTCCCAGCATCGCGGTCAACGCATTCCAGGATTTCTGCGGCTTGGTCAGCAGAAAATCGCTCAGCAAAATCGCCAGCCCGAAAAACACCAGCATCGCTTCCGGCAACACCAGAAAGAAATCCCCGCGCGTCTGCTCGAAGATGTTCTGCCAGTTCACCTATTTCACCTCGGCCGGCGCGCCGGCTGGCGCAGTGGCAGCAGTCCCCGCGGCCGCCTCGCCTGGCGAATGTGGAGCCGAGTAGTATCCCGGATGCACGCACTCCACCAGCCGCCGCACCGGCTGTTCCACCACCTTGAATAGCGGCGCCGGATAAATTCCGATCCAGAACGCCAGCACGATCAGCGGAATCAGCGTCGCGTATTCCCGCCCATTCAAGTCCGGCAAATGCTCGTTCGCGGGATTCGTCACCGAGCCGAACATCACTCGCTGGTACAGCCACAACAAATACGCCGCGCCCAAAATCACGCCGAACACGCCCCACGCCGCCCACTGCCAGCTCACCTCAAACACGCCGCGCAGTATCGTGAACTCACCGATGAACCCATTCAGCAGCGGCATGCCCAGCGAACTCAGCGTAACAATCAAATACACCGCCGCGAAATTCGGCATCGGCGTCGAAAGTCCGCCAAATTCCGAAATCAGCCGCGTGTGCCGCCGCTCGTACAGCACGCCCACCAGCAGGAACAGCGCGCCCGTGGAAATTCCGTGATTGATTTGTTGAATGATGCTGCCGGAAAGCCCCAGCGGCGTTAGCACGAAAATCCCCAGCGTGCAGAAACCCATGTGGCTCACCGACGAATACGCGATGAGTTTCTTCATGTCCTTCTGCATCATGCACACCAGCGCGCCATAGATGATTCCAATCAGCGACAGCACAATCACGATGCCGCGATATTTCACCGTCGCGTCGGGAAACATCGGCACCGAAAAGCGCAGGAAACCGTAAGTCCCCATTTTCAGCAGTACGCCGGCCAGAATCACGGAACCAGCTGTAGGAGCTTCGGTGTGCGCGTCCGGCAACCATGTGTGAAACGGAAACATCGGCACCTTGATCGCGAACGCGAAGAAGAATCCCCAGAAGAGCCATTTCTGCAGCCAACCGGCCTGCGCTGTAAAAGGCTGCGCCAAAATCGCGCGCACATCGAAAGTGTTGCGGTAGTAATAAATCGCCAGAATCGCCAGCAGCATCAGCACCGATCCAGCCAGCGTGTACAGGAAAAACTTGATCGCCGCGTACAGCCGCCGCTCGCTGCCCCACACCCCGATCAGGAAATACATCGGCACCAGCATCACTTCCCAGAAAACGTAGAACAGCACGAAATCCAGCGACATGAAAACGCCCAGCATGCCCGTCTGCAACAGCAGCAGCAGAATGTAATATTCCTTCTCGCGTTTGTGAATCGCCGACCACGACGACAAAATCGCAATCGCGCCCAGCACCGTCGTCAGCATCACCATCAGAAAGCTCAGTCCATCAATCCCCAGCGTGAAGTGCGCCCCAATCGAAGGAATCCAGTCCGCATTTTCCACAAATTGGAATTGCGGCGCGTCCGCCCCGGATTGAAAGCGCCAAATCAGCGGCAACGAGACCAGCAATCCGAGGAATCCGAAAAGATTGCCCATCCAGCGATGCAGGTCCACTCGCTCGCGCGGAATCAACAGCATCAAGATCGCGCCCACCAGCGGCGTGAAAAGAATCGTGCTTAAAATGTGGCTGTCGGAAAAGAGCATCCGTTCCCTCGCGTTCTTCTACTCCAGCTATTTGCAGATCGTGCCCGCTCGCGCGAAAATCTAGTGCACCGCGTGATGCGCCAAGTAAACGTAATATCCCAGGAACCCGATCAATCCGATCACGATGAACAGCATGTAACTCTGCACTAATCCGTCCTGAATCAGCCGCACCGGAAAACTCAGCACCCACACAATCCGCGCGCCGAGTTTCACCGAGCCGTCCACAATCCACGTGTCCCACCACATCGAAACGCGCGAAATGAATCGCGTCAGCCATCCCGCGCCATCCACGCCCACGCCGTTGATCACGTTCGTGTCGAACCAGCCCAGCGCCAATCCCAGATCTTTCGCGCGATTCACAAACAGCGCGTCGTACAGCTCGTCCACATAATATTTGTGATACACCAGCTCATAAAATCCGTTCAGGCTCTTCGCGATTTTCGCCGGCAATTCCGTGCGTTTGATGTACAGGTACCACGCGAACAAAATCCCCAGCACCACGAGGCCCTTCGGACATCAGCATCAAATTAATTTCGCCGATGCGCGAACTTGGCCCCGTCAGCGGCTCCATGCGCGCCTCGTGCCCCATCCCCACCACCGGCTCCAAAAAATGCACGAAGCGGCTGTTGCCTCCCAGAATTTCCGGCCAACTGACCAACCCGCCCACGAATGAAAGCCCCGCCAGAATCACCAGCGGCACCAGCATGGCCTTCGGCGATTCATGTATGTGGTGCTCCACTTCGTGGTCCACGCGCGACGTGCCGTGGAACGTCATGAAAATCAGCCGGAACATATAAAACGCCGTCATCCCCGCGGTGAAATATCCGATGGCCCACAGCAGCACATCTTTTTCGTACGCTTTGCCCAGAATCAGGTCCTTGCTCACGAATCCGGCAAACGGAAAAATCCCCGCGATCGCCAGCGTCGCGATCAGCATCGTCCAATACGTCACCGGAATTCGCTTCGAGAGCGCGCCCATCTTGCGCATGTCCTGCTCGCCCGATAGCGCGTGGATCACGCTGCCCGCCGCAAGGAACAGCAGCCCTTTGAAAAATGCGTGCGTCATCAGGTGAAAAATTCCTGCAGTGAACGCGCCCACGCCGCAGGCCAGGAACATGTAGCCCAGCTGCGAAACGGTCGAATATGCCAGAACTTTCTTGATGTCGTTCTGCACCACGCCGATCGTCGCCGCGAAAAGCGCGGTGATGGCCCCAACCAACGCCACGACGCCCATGGCCTTCGGTGCCAATTGGTAAATCGCATTCGTGCGCGTCACCATGTAAACGCCCGCGGTCACCATCGTCGCCGCGTGAATCAGCGCGCTCACCGGCGTCGGCCCTTCCATCGCGTCCGGCAGCCACACATACAGCGGAATCTGCGCCGACTTTCCGGCCGCGCCCACAAACAGCAGCAGCGCAATCGCCGTCAGCCGCGGATCGCCCATCTGGAAATGTCCCGCCAGCAGCGCCGGCCCGATATCGCTGAAGCGCACCGTCCCCAGCACCGCCGAGCACAGAAAAATTCCCAGCAAGAATCCGGCGTCACCCACGCGGTTGACGATAAACGCCTTTTTCCCCGCGTCCGATGCCGACTTGCGATGAAAATAAAATCCGATCAGCAGATAGCTGCAAGTTCCCACGCCTTCCCAGCCGACAAACATCATCAGAAAATTATTCGCCAGCACCAGAATCAACATCGCAAACATGAACAAATTCAAATACCCAAAAAACCTGTAATACCCGCCCTCGTGCGCCATGTATCCCGTGGAATACACGTGAATCAGGAATCCCACGCCGGTGACCACCAGAATCATCACCGCCGAAAGCGGATCAATCTGAAATTCCCAGCTGGCCACAAAATTCGCCAGCCTGCCGTCGAACATGTGATACGGGATCGCCGGCAGCCATGCAAAAAGCACCTTGCTGAAAAATCGCTCGCCTTCAGGTTTCGCAATCAGCTGGAAAAACGCGCCCACCGAAAAAATAAACGAAACAAATACGCTCCCCGCGCACAAATAGCTCACGATGTTGTTCGCCAGCTTGCGGCCGTAGAACAGCATCACCGCCGCCGTCAGCAGCGGGAAAAGCGGGATCAGCCAGATATGTTCCAGAAAAAACGGCGCGTTCATCGCGTAGCCTTCACCATTTCATGATGTCCATTTCATCCGCCAGCACCGTCTCGCGATTGTGGAAAAATGCCAGGATAATGCCCAATCCCACCGCAGCTTCCGCCGCCGCATCCGTAATAATAAAAATCGCGAACACCTGCCCGTCCACCGAGCCCCACATCCGCGAAAAAACCATCAGATTAATGTTCACGGCGTTCAAGTATCAGCTCGATGGACATCAGCATGATGATCACGTTGCGCCGCGTCAGCACCCCGATCACGCCAATCGTGAACAGCGCCAGGCTTAGAAACAAATAATAGTCCACCGGAATCATCCCACTCTCCGCTTGGCCATCACCACCGCGCCAATCATCGCCACCAACAATAAAATCGACGCAATTTCAAACGGCAGCATGTAATGGCTGAACAACGCGTCCGCAACCGCTTCAGTATTCTTCGGCGAAATCTCCGTAGCCATCGCCGGTAAACGCAGCGCGCCTCGTCCCGCCCAGATCGCAAACAAAAATTGCGCCGCCAGCACCAGGGCCAGCGCTCCCGCCACCACCCATTGCCGGTTGAATTGCACCTGCCGCATTGCAACGTCCAGATTCACCAGCATGATCACGAATATGAACAGCACCATAATTCCGCCCACATACAAAATAATCTGCACGATGAAAAGAAACTCCGCCTGCAGCAGCAGAAAAATTCCGGCCGTAGACAGCAGCGTCGTGATCAGAAACACCGCGCCGTGCACGATATTGCGGCGCGTCACCATCAAAATCGCGGAAGCCACCGCCAGCAACGCGAAGAATATAAATAGCGCCTGATTCAGCGTCTGCATCTATCTATTCACCATCCGCCGTCTGGGCATCAGCAATCGGTGCGTCATCTTTCGCCAGCAACATGGCCACGCCCAACGTCGCCAGCGTCGTTGGAATCAACGACACAATCGGCCCCCATGCCCATTGTTGCCGCAGTACAATCGCCACTCCCACTCCGATCACGTTCACCAGCGCCAGCGGAATCAGAAATCGCCAGCCCAGCCGCATCAATTGGTCAAACCTGTAACGCGGAAACGTAAACCGGATCCACAAGAACGCATAAATGTACGCGAACACTTTCGCCATGAACCAGAACGCCCCATGAATTCCCTGCATCACCGCAGGAGGCGCCAAGAGAGCACCCGCCAACACGCCGGCCACGCCAAGGCAGAGCAGCGCAACCAGCACCATCACGATTTTCTGAATTTTCACCGGCTGCTTCGGCGCGAGCTTCAGCGAATACAACGCCACGCCGAGCGTCAAAAGCGCAGGCAACGCGTCCAACCATTCGATGCCCGTCCCCGGAATATGCTCGTGATAACGCGCGCCCGGCCGCAGCCACCCGCCCAAAAATAAGGTCGTCGCGATGCCCGCAACGATAATCATGTTCGCGTATTCCGCCAGAAAATATAGCGACCAGCGAAATCCGCTGTATTCCGTCATGTATCCGGCCACCAATTCCGATTCCGCCTCCGGCAAATCGAACGGTGCGCGATTCGTTTCCGCGATCGAGCCCACCAGATAAATGAAAAATCCGAACGGCACCGAAAAACCGAACCACACGCCCTGATCCGATTGCGCCTGCACAATATCCTTCATCGAAAGTGAGCCGGCCAGCAGCAGCACTGATATCAGCCCCAGCCCCGCCGCTGTTTCGTAACTCACCAGTTGCGCCGCGCTGCGCAATGCTCCCAACAGCGAATAGTGGCTGTTCGACGCCCACCCGCCCAGCACGATTCCGTAAATCCCCAGCGAGCTGACGGCCAGAATAAAAAGCAATCCAATATTTAAATCCGCGATCTGAAACGCGGGACCAATCGCCAGCGCCGAATACGCCAGCAGCGCCATCGTCACGCTCACCAGCGGCGCGAACCAGAACATCAGCCGGTCCGCTTTGTCGGGAATAATGTCTTCCTTCAGACAGCAGTTTCACTGCGTCGGCAATCGGCTGCAGCAATCCGTGCGGCCCCACGCGCATGGGGCCGAGCCGCGCCTGCATGTCCGCCATTACTTTTCGTTCCATCAGCACGATGTAGCCGGCCATCAGCGGCAACACTGCCACGATCACCACCGCGTACAGCACCGGCAGCACGAACGGCATGATCGATTGTGGAATCAGATGTCCCATCTTTTAGCGGTCCACTTCTCCCAGCACAATATCAATCGTCCCGATGATCGCCACCACATCCGCGATCAGCGAGCCCTTCGCCATTTTGTCGAACGCCTGCAAATTAATGAACGACGGCGGCCGTACGCGCACGCGATAAGGCTGCGTGGTTCCGTCGCTGACGATGTAATAACCCAACTCACCCTTCGGCGCTTCGATCGAGTGATACACCTCGCCCGGCGGCGGCTTCAGCACTTTGCCAATCCGCGCCATGATCGGCCCGGTGGGAATATTTTCCACCGCTTGCAAACAGATCCGCCGCGATTGCCGCATCTCTTCCATTCGCACCACGTACCGGTCGTACGTGTCGCCGGTTTCGCGCGTCGGAATATCAAATTCATATTGATCGTAGGCCGCGTACGGCTGCGCTCTGCGCAAATCCCATTTCACGCCGCTGGCGCGCAGCACTGGCCCAGTCACGCCCAACGCAATCGCATCCGCCGCGTTCAGAATCCCCACGCCTTTGGTGCGCCCAACCCAAATGCGATTTTCCGTGAGCAGCGTTTCGTACTCGTCAATCTTGTGCGCGAAATCGTTGCAGAAGCGCTTCGTATCCTCTTCGAAGCCGTCATAGGTTTCGTACTGCAATCCGCCAATGCGAAACGCGTGAGTCGTCAGCCGCGCGCCACAGTACTTCTCGAAAATCTTCAGTATCTCTTCGCGCTCGCGAAAGCAGTAGAAAACCGGCGTCAGCGCGCCGATATCCAGCGCATGCGTCCCCAGCCACAACAGGTGGCTCGCGATCCGCTGCAATTCCGTCAGGATCGTGCGCACCACTCGCGCGCGCGGCGGCGCTTCCGTCCCCAACAATTTTTCCACGGCCTCGCAGTAGCCCAACCCGTTCGAAACCGCCGCCACGTAATCCATGCGGTCCACGTACGGCGCAAATTGCTGGTAGCTGCGGTGTTCGGCGATTTTTTCCACGCCGCGATGCAGGTAGCCGATGATGCATTCCGACCCTGCCACGCGCTCGCCATCCAGTTTCAATTTCACGCGCAGCACGCCGTGCGTCGAAGGATGCTGCGGCCCCATATTCAAAATGATTTCGTCCGCGCCCAACACCGTGGTGTTGACGCTGTCCATCCCCGAAATCGTTTTTATGGTGTGCTCGTCGCTCATTCGCCCGTGGCCGTCTTGCGGCGCTACTGCCCGCTCTCGATTCCCAGATTTTCCCGAACCCAATCCGTGTCCTGTTTCAAAATGTCGTAATCTTTCCGCAACGGATGGCCCTGCCACTCGTCCGGCAGCAAAATGCGTTTCAGATCCGGGTGTCCTTCAAAAATTATCCCGAACATGTCGTAACATTCGCGCTCCATCCAGTTCGCCGCAGGCCAGATTTCGCAGACGCTGGGCGCCGGCTCGTTCTCGCCCGCGTGCGCCTTCAATCGCAGCCGCTCATTTTTCGCGAAAGAATAAAGATTCAGCACCACGTCGAATCTCTTTTCGCGTTT
The DNA here is from genome assembly GCA_963742475.1 of uncultured Acidobacteriota bacterium. GTDB lineage: Bacteria > Acidobacteriota > Terriglobia > Acidiferrales > UBA7541 > Palsa-295. The sequence goes on from CAVULY010000004.1 coordinate 1,063,972, forward strand.
CGGCCAATCCACCGCGGTCAAATCCACCAGCATGTCGAATTTTTCTTCGTCGCGGCAATGTCGCGAAATTTCCCGCAGCTGCTCCAACGCAATCAGCACGATGGCCTGCTTGCGGTCGAGCGTAGCTTCGCGGATCGCGTCGCCAAAGCGCGCCTTCAGCCGTTGCACCAGTTCGTTATCCAATGGAACGGGCTTCGGCGGCGCTTCTTTCGGTGCCGCAGGAGGTGCGGCAGGTTTCGGCGGTGCGGCCGCAGCAGGAGCGCCGGGAGTGGCTGGTGCGCCGGCAGCAGGTTTCGCCGCAGGCGGCGCTACCGGTGGTTTCGCTGCAACTGGCTCGGCAGGTGTCGCGGGCGCTGGCGGTTTAGCTGCAATCGGCTCTACGGGCGCTGCTGGGATCGCTGGTGTTTCGGGCTTGGAAGGAATAGCAGGCTTTTCCGCCGTGCCTTCCGGCGGTTTTGCGGCTGGACCTTTTTCCGAAGGGTCGTTGACCATCGGTTCGATCGGCTGCCCTCGCCCGGTACGCGCTACATTTCGCGCCCCCGCAATCGGCTCGCAGCCCGCCTTTTTAACACACTCCAAAAAACAACGTCAATTCCACTCTGTCCGGTGCCAAATTCCGCGCGCGATCGCTGCCGAAGACGCGGCGATTACACCCAGTCCAGCGCGCCCTTGCGGTACAACCACACGTATCCAATCAGCAAAATTCCCAGGAAAACCAGCATCGTCACCAAACCATACACGCCCAACTGCCCGTACTTGATCGCCCACGGAAACAGGAAAATCGTCTCCACATCGAAAATGACGAACAGGATCGCGACCATATAGAACCGCACCGAATAACGGCCGCGCGCATTACCTTCTGGCGGGACGCCACATTCGTACGGTTCCAGCTTCGCGCCGTTCGGCTTCATGTCCGGACGAATGAACTTGAAGATAACAAGGGTGACTGCGGGGAAAGCCGCGGCAAGAAGCGCGTAAATCAGAATCGGAATGTATTGGCTCGGCATCGCCGGATCAACGTTGACTCACGAACAGCGCATCCTAGCACAGCGGTCAACTCTCAGCCAGCGCCATCCGACACAAAAATTTGGCAACGTGTGAGGACACGGAGGGTTTTGTAGCGGCCGCTTCGCGCCGAGCCTTTCGGAACGAAGCGGGCATCTCAGCCAAATCCAGGCCGCGTGGTTTCGTTCTTGAGATTTCGATTAGTGACGCGCGCCGTGCAGCACATCCACCGCATGCGGCAGCAGCGAGGCGATGGCATCGAGCGATTCCACCGCTCCGCGCGGGCTGCCCGGCAAATTAATAATCATCGTGGTCCCGCGAATTGCCGCGGCTCCGCGCGATAAAATCGCGCGCGGCGTTTTCTTCAATCCTTCCGCGCGCATCTGCTCCGCAAATCCGGGAATCAGCCGCTCGGCAACAGAAATCGTCGCCTCCGGAGTCACGTCGCGCGGCCCCACTCCTGTGCCGCCGGTGGTGAGTATCAAATCCACCACTTTCGCATCGGCCGTTTTTCGCAAAAGCTCGGCAATACTCTCGCGCTCATCCGGCAGCACCGCCGCCGAAACAATTTCCCAGCCCAGTTCCCTGCAGCGGCCCGCCACGGCCGGCCCGGAACTATCTTCGTGCTTCCCGCCTGCTACCGAATCGCTCACTGTGAGTATGGAAACCCGCATGGTGTAGCGCCGCAAAAAAATTAGCGATTATCCTTCCGTGACTGGCGCGTCTTCGCTTTCGCCGTCGCGCTGCCCTTCGTCCACCAGCCGCAGCGCTTCCATCAGCAAGCCCGTGGTGGTGCGCGAAATGATGTCGCGCGTGGGAGCGCGATTAAAATCAATTTCGAATTCGCCCTCGGGCCAGCGCACGGCTTCAAACACCGCCGCCTCGCCTTCCAGCGCTCCCAGCCGCGCGTCCTTGCATTGCCCCGACGCAAAAAAGAGATCGCCGCTTTCTTCGCCGCGCCGAATCGTCAGCTGGCAGGATTTCTGCCCCATCTCCAGCGACTGCATCAAATCCATGATGGACATTTCTTCCAGCCGCCCCTGCACCACTCCCGGGCGGACCTGGCGATTCTGCAATTTCTCCAGCTGCAGGCGGTCCACCACTTTTTTCGCGCGGCGCACCAGGTCTTTCAGAAAAAATGGCTTGGGGATAAATTCTTCGACGCCTTCGACAATGGGGCGCAGTTTCTCTTCGATATCGCTGCGGCTCGCCAGAAAAATAAACGGAATCGCCTTGGTCTGTTGCCGCCCGCGCAATTTTTCATACAGCTGGCGTCCATCGAGGCCGGGCATGCGGTAGTCGCACACCACCAGATCCGGCGGATCGTCCACGATTTTCAACAGTGCGTCTGCGCCATCGGCGGCCGCACGCGCATCGCAATGCGGCAGCAAGCCCTTCATCAGCAGGTCGAGGATCAGCGCGTTATCATCCACCACCAGGACTTTGACATCCTTCATCGGGGTCATCGCTTCACACGCTTCCCAGGACGCACGTACGTGCCGCTTCGCCCGCCCGCCTTCTTAACGACGTACACCTCGGTGATTTCCATGCCCCGTTCCAGCGCTTTGCACATATCGTAAATCGTCAGCGCCGCAACAGACACCGCCACCAGAGCCTCCATCTCGACGCCGGTCGGGCCGGTAGCCGTGGCCTCGGAGGTCAGCTCAATTCCATTCTGGCACAGCTTGGCGTTCACATCTATGTGAGTCAATGAGAGGGGATGACAAAGTGGAATCAGCTCCGCGGTGCGCTTGGCCGCCCCAATTCCAGCGATTCGCGCGATCTCAAGAGGACTGCCTTTGGGAGATTTCAGCCGTCGCACGCTGTTCACGGTTGCGCGCGCCATGCGGATAAAGGCGTGCGCCTGCGCGGTACGCGACGTGGCTGGCTTGGCGGTGACGTCCACCATCCGCACGCGGCCTTTCTCGTCGTAATGGGAGAGCTTCGTCATGGGATTGTTCGCTCGGGCTGATGTTGAGAGCCCGTGCCCGTGATTAGTGTTTGGTGAGTAGTGATTGGTGAACCGCAGGCCGCGATTCTTGCCGCGGGAGCGGTGCCCCGCGAGCCGTGGACGCCATCATACGCAGAAGATCCGAGGGCTGACGGGCGCGCTGAAGCGGCTTGAGCGGCAAAAAGTGGGTAAATACCAGCGATTAGAAACGCATTCGGTGTTGATACGGAAGGAGTTAGTGCTGTTTTTAATATTTTTTCACCAGCGATTAGAAATTCGTGAGCGGTGATTCGTGATTGACGAGCAGTGATGTGTGACCGTTCATTTGTATCGAATAGAAAAAGTGAAGTGCTTTGTTTTGTGTGAGTTGCAAAATTCTGACTGAGCGAAAACCGTTCATTTGTAGCGATTAGAAATTGGCATCTGGTGAGGCGGTGGGGGCTGAAGAAGGCCGGAGAGATCCCCGCATGCGCGGGGCCGGCAGGAAGCCAAGGCGCCGGGCTCCCTTCGCAAGAATCGCTCAGGGCAGGCAGGATGACGATGCTTGCGGCAGCGCCGAGTGCGCTGGATCGGCTGTGCGTTGTGTTCGACATTTTCACAGATTCATCATGCACGTGTGAGGCGCGAAATGCAAAGGGTTGTGTGTGTACATGGTATCCGCTGTCTGCCTTCGGAGGGGCCGCGCAACGACTGTAAAATCAAAGGCAACGTCAAAGACTGCCCGGTTCGATGAACCTGAACCGGCCGCTACAAATTCAAAAGCAGAGTCAAAAGCGGGCGCAGAACGCAGCGCCACTACCAATTCAAAACTACACAATCAAAAGCACTCAGAACAGGCCCCGGCGCGGCAGGACATCGGCCATCTCGCCGGCGGCGTACACCTGCTTGGTCCTCATGCACGACCAAGAAACAATTGCCCTTCACAACGGACCCGATATCGCCCGAACCTTCCCAGTGAATTGCTTCCACCACCGGCTCGCCCTCCGGCCAGCTGACACGCGCGGGCAGAAAATGCGCCAGCGGCGGCTTCTCATTCAAGGGATGCGCGATCTTAGCCTTCAGCAGCTTCAATGGATGCGGTTTGTGCCCGCTGAGCAGCTCAATCGCCGGGACGACGAATAGCTCAAAGGTAACCATGGTGGAAACGGGATTCCCCGGCAATCCGAACACCGGCTTGTCTCCACAAAAACCGAACACCGCGGGCTTGCCCGGACGTATGGCCACGGCATCGAAGAAAAATTCCGCGCCCATCTCCCGTAACACCTGCTCGACCAGATCGTATTTCCCGACAGACACTCCGCCCGTCAGCACCACAATATCCGCATCCAGCGCCAGCTCGATTTGCTCGCGCAGTTCCCCCGGAGTGTCCGGCGCGTTCCCCAGCATCATCGGTTCGCCGCCCGCCAGTGACACCTGCGCCGCCAGCGAAACGTTGTTGCTATTGCGGATCTGATATTTCTTGGGTGCCTGCGCCACGTCAACCAATTCGTCGCCGGTGGAAAGAATGGCGACCCGCGGTTTCTTCGCCACCACCAGCTGCGAGCGCCCTACCTGCGCGGCAATCGCCAGCTCGGCATAGCTGAGCCGCGTGCCGCGCGTGAGCACGCTCTCTCCGATGCGGGTTTCCTGCCCTTCCAGCACGAAATGCGCGCCCTCACGCGCCGCTTCCTGCATCACCACGTGCTCGCCCTCGATCCGCGCGTACTCATTCATCACAACCGAATTCGCGCCGCGCGGCAGAGGAGCGCCCGTCATGATCTGCACACACGTTCCCGGCTCGACGATGCCATCGAACGGCACGCCCGCGCGGCTTTCGCCAATCAGCCGCAACTTTGCGCCCGGTTGCGCCGCATCCGCAGCCCGCAGCGCAAAACCGTCGCGCGTGGAGCGATTAAAGGGGGGATAATTGCGGTCCGCGCGCACTTCTTCCGCGACGATGCGCCCGAGCACTCGTGAGGGTTCATCCGCAAATTCGATGGTTTCGGTGGGAGGAGGAGGCGCACAATGCCGCGCGCAGATTACTTCAATCACTTTTGCGCGGGCTGCTTGGTAGGAAAGCATGGCGCCTTAGAGCCAGGAAGCGAGTCTGGTTCCTTGCGGAACAATGGTTGCGTCGCGTTCCGGCCCGGTGGAAATCATTCCGATTTCAACCTGCAGTTGCTCAGAAATAAAATTCAGATAATTGCGCGCGGCTTCCGGCAATTCCTTCACGTCGCGAATTCCCGGCGTGGGTTTCTGCCATCCGGGTAACGTGACGTACACCGGCTCCGCCTGCGTCAGCGTCTCCACATCCGCGGGCATATTCTCCAGCACCTTGCCCTTGTATTTATACCCGGTGCAGACTTTGATTTCCGGCTGCGTGTCGTACACGTCCATCTTGGTGACGACCAGCGAATCAATTCCGCTCAGCATTTTGGCAAACTTCAGCACCACCAGGTCCAGCCAGCCGCAGCGCCGCGGCCTGCCCGTCACCGCGCCGAATTCCTGGCCGCGCTCGCGCAACGCCTGCGCGTCCAGGTCCGGCATCTCCGTGGGAAATGGTCCGCTGCCCACGCGGGTGGTGTAAGCCTTGGTGACGCCCACCACTCCGCAAATCCGCGTCGGCGCAACTCCCAGCCCCGTGGCCACGCCGCCCGATGTTGCGTTCGACGAAGTAACGTAGGGGTAGGTTCCGTGATCAATATCCAGCATGGTGCCCTGCGCGCCCTCGAACAGCACCGATTCGCCGTTGTCCAGCGCGCGATTCAGCAGCACGCCGGTATCCGCCACCAGGCCATGAATGTGCGCGGCCAGTTCCATATATTGATCGTAGATACCGGCAGTTTCCAGTGGATGGCCATAGGTGGCGCGGCTGATGGCATTTTTTTCGGCGATCACGCGCTCCAGTTTTTCCTTGAAGCCCGCCGGATCGAACAAATCGCACACGCGAATCCCGCGCCGCGCCATTTTGTCTTCATACGCCGGACCGATGCCGCGCGAAGTGGTGCCGATCGCCGCAGCCCCGCGCGCGCTTTCCGCGGCCTTATCCATTTCGCGATGATAAGGAAAAATCAGGTGGGCGCGATCGCTCAGAAAGAGCCGCCCGCGAACTTCGATACCCGACCGCTTCAGATTTTCCAGCTCGGCCACCAGCGCGGCGGGATCCACCACAGTTCCCGCGCCGATCACGGCTTTCTTCTCCGGCCGCAGAATGCCGCTGGGAATTAATTGCAGAATGTATTTGTGATTATTGAAGATGACGGTGTGGCCGGCATTGTGCCCGCCCGCGTAGCGCGCCGTGTAGTCGAACGACTGCGCCAGGTAATCAACCACCTTACCCTTGCCCTCGTCGCCCCACTGCGCGCCCACTACGCAGACCGCTTTCGTTCGCGCCTTCTCAGTCACTCGCTCCGCCCCCACCCTTCGTCAAGCCGCACCTTGCCCGTGTCGCTGACACCAGAAGCACTACAGGAGGGCTGACGCAAAAACAAGTACGAGCAATTCTAGCCTCCGCCTGCTTTTGAAGCAAGCGTAAGGGCAAGAGGGTAGTGGGTCAGTTTACGATGGCGCCACAAATCAGGAGTTAGCCTCAGCGAACTGAAAAGCCTTCGTTCCCGCTTACCTCTCACCGATCCAGATCGTGTCACCTGAGGGTGTGTTGACCAGACCAACGATCGCATACCCTTCGGTGTTTAGCTTCACTGGTGACGGGTTGGCGTAGGAGTAGAAACGCATCGGTCGAGGAGTAGTGTTGCCCTTCACTCGCGTGCCAACGAGCAGCAGCCCGTCGGTCGACTCTCCACCGATCGCTGTGAGAATGTATCCGTTCGACGCCAGATTCGCGGCAGCTGTCTCAAAGGTGTCGAACGTCGCCGGTTCTACATCTACCTCGTAGACCGTCGACGTATCACTTAGCCAGCCTTGGGATAGGTACGTCAGATTTCCGGCATCGAACGTAAGCGCCGTGATCACCCTGCTCTGAGAGCCCTCCTGTGAGGCTGCCGTCTGGAATGAACTCGGCAGGATCGTGGTACTCGCCATATCGAAGCCACTGCCCTGATCCGAGCATATCCATGACAGCCCGTAAGCATCGTAGGACTGTTCGAGTTGTAGGGAATTCACGACGCAGTTTCCGGTGGGAACTGCTTTGAAGTCCGAGCTAAAGTTGGTGTAGTAACCGGTTTGGTACACAATGGACAATCCGGACACTCCCTGCGGCAGGAAATACGACTCGTAAGCCCAGAAACAATTTCCGGGGTCGCCGCTCGCTCCACCGCACGAAACTCCGATTGAAAGCGGCGTCCCGTATTCGCCTCCGTACGAGAAGGACTCGCCCGTTGGAAACAAGGGGGCGACGTGTGCCTGATACCCGTTGATAGTCGCAGGCGCGTCAATCTGCCGGAAACGCAAGTCCCCCGCGTTCGGCGCAGGCCCTGGCTCCGTCAGTACCAGTAATCCCGCGGCATCGCTTGTAACCGAGTCGAGAGAGTTGCTCACCGTGACCGTGAAAACCGAACCAGTGTCGTTCTCCACCGTTGCCGGCGTCACGTAAGTTGAACTTGTAGCTCCCTGAATCGGGCTTCCGTTCTTGTTCCACTGGTACGTCAACGGCGCCGTGCCGGATGCGGTCACCGAGAATTGCGCCGTCTGACCTACCATCACCGTGTCGTTCATCGGCTGGGTGAGAATCGTTGCCGGTTGCGGTGGCGCTGGAGGCGCGCTACCGCCACCGCACCCCCCGGCCCACAGGCACACTAGCAAAAGGGACGGAAAACAAAGTTTGCGAAGTTCGAGTGCAATACTTCTCCATGCAGGGTGCGTCAGCATTCGGCGGGGCTCTCTTAATCAGTTGGGAATAGTAGAAATTAGTATAGCACACGATTATGTCCAACCAAGGTACGTGACGTGAATGCCGTTTTTTCTACAACGCGCCAAGAGCCTGTTCGGACAAAGGTCCTGGTAAATGCGTAATCGGGAGCTGACCCGCTACCCCCACAAGCCAGAAGCGGACGAGCTAGCCAACCGATTTATACCGGAAGCAATCGCGCGCATGGTCATTGACCATGCCGACGGCTTGCATGAAGGCGTAACAAATCGTAGTACCGACGAAGCGAAAACCGCGCGCCTTCAAATCCTTGCTCATCGCATCCGATTCCGCGGTGCGTGCCGGAATCTTGCGCGAAGTCTTCCAATCATTTTTCTTCGTGCGGCCGCCGACGAACTGCCAGATGTACTTATCGAACGATCCGAATTCGCGGCGTACTTCCAGAAACGCCGCAGCGTTGGAAATCGTGGCTGCGATCTTCAGCCGGTTGCGGACGATGCCCAGCATCCGCGAGCAGCTGGCGCACTTTGCGCTTATCGTAACGCGCGATTTTTTCCGCATCGAACTCATCGAACGCGCGGCGGTAATTCTCACGCTTGTTGAGAATGGTCTCCCAGCTCAAGCCAGCCTGTGCGCCTTCCAATATCAGGAACTCGAAGAGCACGCGGTCGTCATGCACCGGCTTGCCCCATTCCTTGTCGTGATATTCCACCATTAGCGGCTTTTGCGCCCAATGGCAGCGCTGCTGTACTTTTTTAGGTTTCATGGGATGTGACGGGCTGCCCGGTTCGATGAACCCGAACCGGCCGCTACAAAAGCGGAAGCAAAGTCAAAGGCGCCCATTCGGCAGTGCGGGATGTACGTTACTACGTTAAGCGCTTGCCACAGCCGCGCTCTGAGCTGCTGCAGCTGAAAGACAACGCCTGCACAAGCAATCCGCGTAGCGCGCCCGCAGCTCGCTCAATACTTCGCTCGCGAGCTGCAATTCCTCGCACCAACACCCCGGCGCCGGCGCACCGCAGCTGAATTGCTGGCCGCACGCCGCGCAGTTCTTCGAAGTCGGCGCGCTGACCGGCAATTTCAGCTGTGGTTCGCCGCCGGTCGTTGTCACGTGGGCTCACCTGGCTTGGAGTGAAATCAGGCTACGAAATGTGGCGCTGGATGACTTTCTCAATCGACTCTTTCGGCTGAGCCCCGACAAGCTGGTCGGCCACCTGTCCGCCCTTGAAAATCAGCAGCGTGGGAATGCCGCGAATATTGAATTTGCCCGCCGCGTTGATGTTTTCATCCACGTTGAGCTTCACCACTTTCAGCTTTCCCGCGTGCTCTTTCGCGAGCTCTTCCACGGTCGGCGTCAGCATGTGGCAGGGGCGGCACCAATCCGCCCAGAAGTCCACCATCACCGGCTGGGTCTTGCTGGCTTCTACTACGTCTGCTTCAAAGCTTGCGTCGTTTACTGCCTGGATATTTTCTGACATGTTGTCCCTTATCTTCCCTTGTAGCGCCGCACTACGCCTCCCAATGTGCTGCGGGAAACGTTTCCAGCGCTATCCTTTAGATGTCCCAGCCGCCCGCGGGATTCGTGCCCTCTTAGCTGCTTCATACAGTGTGACATAAGCCGCTGCCGAAGCCTTCCAGGAAAAATCCTTGGCCATGCCGTTTTTCTGAATCGTCTGCCAGCTTTTCGGGTCACGCTGGAGCTTCAGTGCCGCCCGCAGCGCGTCCAGCAGCGCGCGCCCATCGTACGCCTCGAACTTAAACCCGGTTCCATGATGCGTTTTGGGGTCGAAGTTCTGTACGGTATCGTCCAGGCCGCCTGTGGCCCTCACCACTGGCACGGTACCATAGCGCAAGCTGTATATCTGATTCAAGCCGCAGGGCTCGTAGCGCGAAGGCATAAGGAAAATGTCCGCGCCGGCTTCGATTTTGTGCGCGAGCGCGTTGTCGTAGCCGATTTTGACGCCGACGCGGCCGGGAAATTTCTCGGCCATGTCCTTGAAGAGTTTTTCATACTCGGGCTGGCCGGTGCCGAGCGCCACCAGCGTGAGATTTTCTTTCATCAGATCGCCGGCGATCCGAGCGATGAGGTCGAAGCCCTTTTGATCGGCGAAGCGCGAGACGATTCCTACTACGGGGCGTTCCAGATTTTCGGGCTTGTCCGCGGGCAGCTTGAACTGCTGGAGCAGATCTTTCTTGTCAGCCTTCTTCGCTTCCAGATTGTGCACGGAATAATTCTGCGTGATGAAGGTGTCCACCTCGGGACTCCACACCGAGTAGTCCACTCCGTTCAGAATCCCGAGCAGGCGGTCGGCGCGATTGCGGATCACGCCTTCCAGTCCATTGCCGAATTCAGGAGTTTGAATTTCCTGGGCGTAGCGGCGGCTGACGGTGGTGAGGTAATCGGCGTAGAGCAGGCCGCCCTTCAGAAAATTTACGCGGCCGTAAAATTCCAGGCGGTCCATGGTGAAAAAATTGTCGGGCAGGCCGATGGTGCGCATCACCGTCTGCGGAAAAATTCCCTGATAGCCGATATTGTGAATCGTGAAAACCACCGGGAGCCCGCGCACCACCGGATCCTCGGCGTGCTGCGTGCGGAGGAGGACCGGCACCAGCGCCGTCTGCCAGTCGTGGCAATGAATCACGTCGGGCAGCCATACGCGTTTCATGAATTCGATGGCCACGCGGGAAAATTCCGTGAAGCGCTCGGCGTTGTCCGGATAATCCGCGCCCTTTTCGCCGTATAGCTGCTCGCGGTCGAAGAATGCGCGGTCGTCGACGAAAAAATAGCGCACGCCGGCGACCGCTGGGCCTTCGCCAATCGCGGGAAAGCGCAGCTTATCGCCGAGCGTAACGGTGACGCTGGAAACCAGAATCGAAGTGATCTTGTTTCCGCGATAACGCGGCAGCAGCACGGCCACTTCGTGGCCCATTTCGGAGAGCGCTTTGGGCAGCGCTCCGACCACGTCCGCCAAGCCGCCAGTCTTCGAGTACGGCAGGCCTTCCGATGCGATGAAGAGGATTTTCATAAGCCGTCAGCAGAAGGCGGAACGGTATCGGAACGCCGGAAGTTCGTCAAGCTCGCACGTTGTTATTCCAGGGTCATTGATTTAGTTTTTCGGCGTGCATTGCTACACTCGCACCACACATGTCACGCCAACGCCTAGGCCAGCACTTCCTGCACGATCTCGGATGGCGCAAACGCATCCTCGGGACGCTGCCCCTGGCGGCGAATCAGACCTGGATCGAAATCGGCCCTGGCCACGGCGAAATGACGCAGCTCCTTGTGGGCGATGGGCGCCGCATCATCGCCATCGAAGCAGACCAGAGGCTAGCCGAGGGCCTGCGCGCCGCGCACGACAGCGAACCGAATAAATGGCCCGGGCTTGAGATCGTCTCCGCCGACGTGCTCGCGACCAACATCGGGGATCTAACCGGCGGAACAATGCACATCTACGGAAATTTGCCGTACTACATCACCTCGCCCATCCTGCATCATCTGTTTCGCTGGGCGGCGCGGATTGCATCCATCCACATCGTCATTCAATTAGAGGTTGCCGAGCGCATCGCGGCGCATCCCGGAGTGCGCGACTACGGCTATCTTTCCACGCTTTGCCAATTTTACGCCCAGCCCAAAATCGCGCTGCGCATTCCTCCGGGCGCATTCCGCCCGCCGCCGCAAGTAAAATCAGCGCTGGTGGGCATGACGCTGCCCGGCGAACGAGCGAACCTCAACATCACGGGAGAAGCGAACGAAAAGCGCTTCCTGGAATTTGTGCAGGCCTGCTTCAGCCAAAAACGCAAAACCTTGCGCAACAACTTGCTGAGCATCGCCAGCGACAAAAAAATCCACGAAGCGCTCGCAGCCGCCGCGCTCCGTCCGGATGCTCGCGCCGAACAACTAACGCTGGCCCAATTCGCCGCGCTGTTCACTCAACTCGCGCGATAGCGCCGTGCCGTCTGGTGTGTTCTGTTTGGATTTTGTTGGCGCGGAAACTAGGACTCTCCGAGGACCGTCTGCAGCCGATCTGGAAAATTGCTCATGATGCCGTCCACGCCCGCCGCGGCCACCGCTCGCATCACTTCCGGCTCATCCACGGTCCACGTGGCCACCTGCAGATCCACACCGTGGGCGTCCGCCACCAATTGCGGCGTCACCAGATTTGCCTTGGGACAGAGTTGCCGCACGCCCAGCTCGATGGCAACCTTCGCGTAATCTTCCTGCCGCTCATCCACCAGTAATCCCATCATCATGGTGGAATCCACCTGGCGCAGCGCGGTTAGCGTGGACTGGTCGAAGGAAATCACGATGGTGCGCGCGGTGCTCTGCGATTTGTGCAGCTCCGCCACCAGCGAATGGTGCATGCCCCAGGCGGCGTCATACTTCACTTCGAGATAGAAGATAACGTCGTGCTCGCTGCCGAATTTCAGCACTTCTTCCAGCGTCGGTATGCGCTGCCCCATGAATTCCCGGTCGAACCACATTCCCGCATCCAGATTGCGCAGTTCCGCCAGCGTGAAGTCGTGGACGTTCCCGCGTCCATTGGTGGTCCGCTCCAACGTAGAGTCATGGATGGCCACGAATCGCGCGTCGCGGGTCAGGTGCAGGTCGGTCTCGATAAAGCCCGCGCCCAGCTGTACGGCCCGCTCGTACGCGGCCAGCGTGTTTTCCGGCGCGTGTCCAGAAGCGCCGCGGTGCGCGATTACCCAAGGTTTTCGCATAAGCACGATCATCGTAGCAGAGAAAATGGCTGTGCCGGCGCTACGGAATCAGGCCCGGTGATGGAAGTGGCACCCCGAAGCGTCCGCACCGGGTAGCGGCCCGACCCCGCGCGGATTGCGCCGAGGAGCCACCCGGATCGAGCCGAATTCGCCGAACATTCCCTTCCCTCAGCTCGTACACGCGTCATGCAAATCGTTTCCTAATTAGGACAATGTGTTGGTCTGCGTGGAAGTTGTGGCGATAGCAGAGCCTGTATCCAAGCGTTCGCGCCGTCCCGCGATGGCGATATCGCTTCTATCCCCAGCATTTCTAGACACTTAGAGAGTGCGTGCTTATTCGCGCTCGCACCTCATCTTTGGAAGGCTGATTGCCACCTCATCTTCGCCTTCTCAGCGGCGGAGCCTTATCTGCCATACGTTTTGACTCGGATTCCGGCGCTGCGTGAAGACAGTCGCGATTAACGACGGCGGCGGAATTCAGAAACTACGTTGGCATGAATCACCAGGCGGCTCATTGGCATCTATGGCAAGCACGAGAACTTACTTGAGTCCCGACTTCGAGCCCGTTCAAGCGATAAACACGGCGCCTAACGGATTTGACCCCGCTCGCGAGCTCCCTGCAGGGTTCATCGAATTTTTGCTGCCGTTTCATCGCGCGTTCACGCCGCGCCAGCGTGAATTGATCGGTCGCCGCGCGACGGCGCTGGAAGCATCCCACCACGGCCATCTGCCCAACTACTTGCCGCCCTCACACGCCACCCAAGACTCCTGGCACATCGACCTGCCGAAATGGTGCCAGGATCAGCGCAATCAAATGACGGGCCCGGCCGATGACGCCGAACTCGTGGTGAAAATGCTGAACTCGGGCGCTCCCGGCGTCATGCTCGACCTTGAAGATTCGATGGCCAACACTTGGCCGCGCTTGATGCAAGGCGTAACGAACATCCTTGCGGCGCTGCGCGGCGAACTCAGTTACTTCGACCGCAAGCGCGACCGCACCGTCACCATCCAACCGGGCAACACGGTCATCTCCCTGCGACCGCGCGGCCTGCACCTGCGCCAGGCTCGCGTGCTTAACGGGGAAAAACTTCCCGCTTCGTTATTCGACGTCGCGTTGATCGCCTTCCAGCTAAACCCCGAGGAACTGCAGCATCCGCTGACCTTCTACATTCCAAAATCCGAGTCCGCCGACGAAGCGCTGTGGTGGCGCGACCTGTTCCGCGCAATCGCTCGCGCCAAAGGCTGGCCGCAGGACTACATCAAGTGCATGGCGCTGGTAGAATCCCATCCCCTCGCCTATCAGATGGAAGAGTTCGCCTACAATCTGCGCGACCATCTTCTGGCGCTCAATCTGGGCCGCTGGGATTACATGGCCAGCCTGATTCATTTTAATTTGCATGATCCGAATTGGGTGCTCCCGGATCGCAATACGATCCCGCACGATGTTGCCTTCTTCCAGAACTTGCGCACCAACATCCCCGAGATATGCCACAAACACGGCATGCTCGCCATCGGCGGTATGACTGCGCTCTTTCCCAGCCGCGAAGACGCCGAACTCAACGCCCGCGCGCTGGCCGTGCTGGAAAAAGACAAAAAGAACGAGGCCACGTCACTGATGGACGGCGCATGGACCGGCCATCCCGATCAGAACGAAATCGCCGTGAAGCAATTCCCTGCTCCCAACCAATTACACTCGAGGCCGGCCAATCACGAAACTCATCCGGACCTTCGCCCGATTCCCGCAGGAGTTGGCCAGCGCACCCTTTCAGGCACGCGCGCGGCTGTGCGCACCGTAATTCGCTATCGCCACGGCGTGCTCAGCGGCCGCGGCGCCAGCCTGCTCGATGGCTACATGGAAGACCTCGCCACCGACCGTATTTATCGGTTAATGATCGCGCAGCGCATGCGCCATCGCGACGTCATCGCCGTGCTCAACGAGCAAGGCGAGGCGGTCCAGCACACGCCCGAATTCGTTACGCGCCTTTTCGACGAGGAACTCAAGCGCATTCTGCATGAGCTTCCCTCCGGCGCGCCCGAAGAGACCACCGAACGTTTCACGCAGGCGCGCCTGTTCAGCGAAAGAATGATTTTGACGAACGAGTTCAATCCGTCGTAGTCTCTGCGACGAAACCGCCTCATCCGCGGACGTCGAGTTGATAAGGATCGCCAGGAGAACCTTGGGAACGGCACCGACAGGCAGCAGCGTAATTCAAGCCATGCTAAGGCGCTTGGCGCAGGAAGAACTTGATTTGCAAGCAGTGCAATGCAGAAGGGAAAAAGCAACGGGGTCTGTCGAAGCAGCAAGGCCGCTGCAGGCAAAAGCGGCCGCGCACTGAGGGTGTGATTCGGCAGCAACGGCCCTCGTGCCGTTTCGGCTCTATGTCCAGCAACGGAAGTTTCGCTCCGCTAAGCGATCCGCCTCCGGTGTTGGGAAGTTTTCACAGAGCTGCAACGGTACGCGCTTGGGGAGGGGGACGTGGCGCTGTTCGTTCTAGTGGTGGCAGGATTAGTAGTCGCGCAAACGTGGCTTGACTGGCGCGATGCGAAAAAAGGTTGGGTTGTGCCGGAGTGGGCAAAAGGGCTGGCGCTCGCGGGGGCGGTAGCGGCTTCGCTCACCGCAGCCACTTCGTTCGCGTCCTTTTGGCTTGAGGATCCATCCAACGCTTCGAGCGGCACATTTAACTCGGCGATGTTCTGGCCCGAGCTGGGATTCCTGCTCTGCGCCATGGGCGTGATAATCGTCGCGGTGCGCAAGAAGCGCCTGCGCCTGATGCTGCTGCTCACAGGCGTCCTGACTGCTGCGTTCTGGATCGGTATGTCGCTATCGTAGATCTGCAGACCGCTGTGAAACGCTGCCCGCTGTAAGGCGAGCCTTCATAGCGACGGCACCGCGATCCCGGAACGCCAGCGGTGATCGCCGCACCGGCGATGGCGCACTAAAGTTGCGCCGCTAGCAAACCAATTTCAACGGCTGCCCGGTCCCACAAACCGGGACCGGCCGCTACCCTTCTATCCCACACCGTGGGATCTCAGGATGAATCGCCCAGTCGGGCGATTCACAAAGTCAAAACCTGCGCTCCGCGGTTGGGTTTCTCCACTACTTCCTCCACTTCCTCTATTTCCTCCGCTTCCGTTACATCCTTTGCCCCCGAGACGCCGCCATTCGCCGGTGCCCAGCCGCTATCCGCCGATTAACACGAGACGCGCCTCCCGTCGTCCTCTATTCTCGCCTCATGAACGGCAACGCAATTCGAATCGGAGAAGAGACCATGACCAGCACAAATGGCCACTCGCCAATGACGTCCTTACTTTCCAGCGCGCGAATTCCCGTTGCTGGAGCGGCCTTGCTCATCCTGCTGGGGATCGCCTTCCAGTTGGGCGAGCTCGGCTATGGCCATCTTCGCTTGGACAACCTCTGGCTCTTTTCCCTGATGGTCGGCGACATTTGGAATATTCTCTCCATGCGCCTGAATCTCCCCAGCGCGGGAGAGCTGCTGCGTTACTGGCCGCTGATTCTCGTGGGCCTGGGTCTCGCAATCTTGCTGGCAACACAGGAAAATCGCTTCTCCGCATCCCGGAGGGGTTAACAATCATGGGAAGCAACCGGTCCTACAGTTGGAGCTTCATCTTCGGCGCGCTGATCGTCGCCGCCGGCGTGGTGCTCCTTCTCGATCAACAAGGCCTCATGAACGCTGATCGCGTCTTCAGCTATTTCTGGCCGGTGGTCCTGGTTGCCGCCGGGACCACGATGCTGATTGATTGCCGCGGGCGCGGTGGACGCGGGATATGGGGCATCAGCCTGCTGGCGATCGGCGGGCTGCTGGTCCTGGAAAATCTCGGCGTCGCGCACATCCGCTTTGACACGATCTGGCCGCTGATAATCATCGGCGTAGGCGTGTTGATGATCTGGCAAGCCGCGGTTCCGCGCATCCGTCCCGATGGCACTACGAGGACTCAGTGGCCGGAGATTTTCAATCGCTGGAGCAAGGTTGGTTCCCCGGACGATGATTTCAACGGTGTGGCAATCCTGGGCGGATTCAAGCGCCGCATCACCAGCAAGAAATTCAAAGGCGGCAGCGTCCTGTCCGTGATGGGCGGATTTCAAATTGACTTGCGCCAAGCGGACATGGAAGGCGATGAGGCCACCATCGAAGCCATGTCCTTCATGGGCGGCGGCGAAATCAAAGTTCCGGAAGAGTGGCTGGTCTCCATGGAAGGCATCAGCCTTTTTGGCGCGTTCGTTGACGAAACCGATCAGCAACCGGCCACCGCTACCGGCGCCGGCACGCAGAAGCGCTTGATCATGAAGGGCATGAGCCTGATGGGCGGGATCGTCGTAAAAAATTAAAGCGCGATTATGCATCCCATACTCAGCCAATTCCGCCGCGTAATCATTTACCTGCTCGCATGGATTCCCATTGCAGGGCTGCTGGCCTATCTGCTCACCGTTTCTCACGAGATCAATCAACATGAAGCGCTCGTTCTGGCCCTGCCGCTTTGCCTGTTGTACGCGTTTCTGTGCCTGACATCGTGGTATTCCTGCCGCGGAAACCCGCTGGAAAAATATGGCCTGGGCCGCCTGATCGCCACTCATCTCACTGCCGCGCTCATCGCCGCGATTATCTGGGCCGTTGCGGCGGAGAGCCTGGCCAGCACGCTAACCAAGATGCAATACTTTCCCGGGCTCAGCCACCGCTTCCGCCCGGAAGTTCCGCTGGTAATCGTCACGGGCCTGCTGCTGTATCTTCTGTGGGTTACTTTGTATTACGTGATTATTGCGGTGGAAGCTTCGCGTGAGGCGGAAGCGCGCGTGATGAAAGCCAGCGTGCTGGCGCGCGATGCCGAACTCCGCGCCCTGAAAGCTCAGGTGAATCCGCACTTCCTTTTTAATAGCTTGAATTCCATCAGCGCGCTTACCAGCTCCGACGCATCGAAGGCGCGCGAAATGTGCATCCTGCTCGGCGATTTTCTGCGCCGCACGCTGGGCCTGGGAGAAAAAGCCGCGATTCCGCTGGACGAAGAGCTCTCGTTGATTCGCGCGTTTCTGGCCGTGGAAAAAGTGCGCTTCGGCGCGCGCATTCAAATGGAAGAAAATATTGATGAGTCTGCTCTGCAGGTTCCCGTGCCGCCGCTGCTGCTGCAGCCGCTGGTGGAAAACGCCGTGGTGCACGGCATCGCCAATTTGGTGGAGGGCGGCTGGATTCACCTGGACGTGCACTCACAAAATGGCAACCTGACCATCATCGTCGAGAATAGTTTCGACCCTGAAGCTCCGCCGCGCCGGAAAAGCGGCGTGGGACTGGCCAACGTTCGCCAGCGTCTGCAGGCGCGTTACGGCAACCGCGCCAGCTTCGCCGTAAAGACCGAAGGCGACCGTTACCGCGTGGCGTTGACTCTGCCAACGGAAAGCGAGGAGCAACCGGCATGACCCGCGCGGCCGCAGCAAAAATTCGGGCGGTGATTGTGGACGACGAGGAACTCGCCCGCCAGGTGCTGCGCGAATTCATCGCCGGGCACGCCGAGATCGAACTGATCGCCGAGTGCGCCAACGGCTTCGAGGCCGTGAAAATCGTCACCGAGCAGAAGCCCGACCTGATGTTTCTGGATATTCAGATGCCCAAGCTCGACGGCTTCGAAGTTCTGGAATTGATCGGCGCCGGCACGGCCGTTGTTTTCGTCACCG
Source organism: uncultured Acidobacteriota bacterium (assembly GCA_963742475.1). Classification (GTDB taxonomy): domain Bacteria; phylum Acidobacteriota; class Terriglobia; order Acidiferrales; family UBA7541; genus Palsa-295. The sequence goes on from CAVULY010000004.1 coordinate 1,082,134, forward strand.
CCTACGATAGTTACGCCATTAAAGCTTTCGAAGTGCATGCGGTGGATTATCTTCTGAAGCCGTTCGGCGCGGATCGCTTCGAAGCGGCGCTTGGGCGCGCCAAAGAACGGCTCGGCGGCAAGCTTCCGGAAAACACTCCATCCGCGACGGACTTGGCCGTCGCCGCTCGTCCGCCGGCGCAGTTTCTTGACCGCATCGCGGTGCGCGACGGAACTCGCGTGTACATCATTCCCGTCGCTAAGCTCGAGTACGCGGAGGCTCAGGACGATTACGTTGCGCTGGCTGCAGACGGTAAGAAGCACTTGAAGCAGCAGACCATCTCCAGCCTGGAATCCGCTCTGGACCCCTCGCGGTTCATGCGCATCCACAGGTCGTACATCGTAAATCTGGAACGCGTGGCCAAGGTGGAGCCGTACGGGAAAGACAGCCACATAGCGGTGCTCGCAAACGGCACACAGCTGCCGGTGAGCCGCGCTGGGTACGCGCGCCTGCGCGCTTTCCTCGATCGCTAGAAAACGCTGACGAATCTCATTTTGTTACACGCCCCGGTTCTAGAACTTCTACTACTCGCGTTTCGCCCTCTGTTAATCACCTGTATATTGCGGCCCGCGAGCATTCGTAGTAATGTCCGCCCATGCCCCGCCCTTCCACGCGACGGTCTCCCCGGCATCGCGCTAAGGGCATGCAAAGGAGAGGTAGGAAAATGGCATCCCCGGCGGACGCGAAATTACCCAATTCATCTGGCAAGGAAAATGCGGAAGGCGCGAATGTAGACAAGATCCGCGACATTTTATTCGGCTCGCAGATGCGCGATTACGAGAAGCGCTTCATGCGCCTGGAAGACACCGTCACCAAAGCGCTGGATACCTTGCGCGAGGATATGACCAAGCGCCTGGATACCCTGAGCAACTACGTCAAGGAAGAGACCGATTCGCTGGGGCAGCGCATCAAGTCCGAAAAGTCCGAGCGCGCGGAGAGCGTGAAAGAAATCACGCGCGAGATCAAGGACGGCGCGAAGATCGTCGAGAAGAAGCTTTCGCAGCTCGAGGACCAGATGTCCGATGGGCACGCGGAATTGCGCGCCAAGATGCTCGAACATTCCAAGTCCGTCTCCGCCGAGATTGACAAGCTGCGCCGCGATACTACCGCGGCGTTGAATCGCGAAGTGGAAGTCCTGCGCGATGAGAAGACCGACCGCGCCGGCTTGGCCGATTTGTTCAACGAATTCTCCCTGCGGCTGAAGAATAAATTCGAGCTGCCGGACGAATAGCCGGCGGCCGATGCGGTAGCGCGTGAATTGAGCGGGCTGCGATGCGAGCCCGCTGAGACCTTCATCCTCCCAATATGGCCGAGCAAGCGCAACGCCGCGCCTTCGAGGCGCAGGCCCAGGAAAAACCGACGGACAACAACCACGCCTTCGAGGAACTGCGCCACCTGATCGTCGCGCCCGAGCAGGAAGGCATCGCGGCGATTCAGGACCGCCTGGAAAATCTCGAGAAGCGCACGCAAGACGTCAGTTCCGTAGTCGCAGAAGCTATTCAGATGCGCCGCGATAAGGGCGACGACCTGGCTCTCGCCGACGCTCTGGCTCCCACCATCCAGGAAACGCTCCGCGAATCCGTTCGCCGCGACCCTCACGTTCTGGCGGATGCTCTCTTCCCCGTGATGGGCCCGGCCATTCGAAAATCCATCGCGGAAACTCTGCGCGGGATGCTCGAAACCTTCAACGAAGCTCTCGAGCACAGTCTTTCACTCCGCGGCATTCAATGGCGCGTCGAATCGTTCCGCACCGGCAGACCTTTCGCTGAGATCGTAATGATGCACAGCCTGCTGTATCGCGTCGAACAGGTTTTCCTGATCCATCGCGAAACGGGACTGGTGCTCAATCACGTGGTGGCTCCGTCCGCCGCCACACAGGACGCGGACATGGTCGCCGGCCTGCTCTCCGCGATCCAGCAATTCGCGCGCGACTCCTTTCAATCCGGGAAAAGCGAATCGCTCGGCAACATGACGTTCGAGGAATTGCAGATACGCGTCGTCACCGGGCCGAACGCGGTGATCGCCGCGGCGATTCGCGGACACGCGCCCGAGGATTACAACCTGGCGATGAACGAAGCGCTGGAGGAAATCCAGCGCTTGTATAGCACCGCGCTGATTAATTTCAATGGCGATGCCAACCCGTTTCGCGCCGCAGAAGCGCCGCTCGCGCGCCTTCTGGAAACGCAGTATCGCGAGAAACCTGTGGACAAGAAACGGCCGCGGGCCGCCCTGATTGCGGGTGCCGTCGTCGCTGCACTGCTGCTCGGATGGATCGGTTACTCGACCTATTTGCTGATCGAGTGGTCGCAATTTCTTTCCGCGATGCGCAAGCAGCCGGGGATCGTGGTGGTTTCTTACACCAAAGATGGCCGCACATTCCATATTCAGGGATTCCGCGATCCTCTGGCGGAAGATCCCAAGAAATTGATCGCCGAGGCCGGCCTGGATCCGGAGCGCGCCGACCTGCAGCTCGCGCCGTACTATTCTCTGGACGACGACATCGTCGCGAAGCGCGCTACTGAATTGCTGCACCCGCCCGCGGGCGTGAAGCTCACCGCAAAAAACGGCGCGCTGATTCCGGATGGCTCCGCGCCGCAGAATTGGATCACGCAGCTTGAGGACAGGGCTCCGTGGATTGCCGGCGTCAGCAAAGTGGATGAATCTCACTTGCAGAATTCGAACCTGCAGGAATTGAACGCGCTGAAAAGCAAGATCGAATCCGCCGTGCTGCTATTCCCACTGGGCCGCGCGGAGCTGGAAGCTGGCCAGGAAGCCAATCTCACTCAAGCGGAAAAGAATATTCGCGATCTCGTCGCGCAGGCCGCACCTCTGCACCAGGCCGTCTTGATCGAATTGGTGGGCCACACCGATATTACGGGAGTGGAAGCAGCCAATCTGCCGCTCAGCCGCGAGCGCGCCGATCAGATTCGCACTGCGCTGCTGCGCCATGGCGTCAAGTCCGCCAGTCTGGAACCGCGCGGCGTGGGCACTTCGCAGCCGCTGCAGAATGAGGACACCGAAGAAGGCCGCCGCCTCAATCGCAGCGTCACGTTCAAGATCACTCTCTCTCCCATTCCCGCCGCCGGTTCCATCACAGCTGCTTCCGGCGCTGCTCCCGCAGACTGAGCGAGAAATCGCGATGCTTCAGAAGAAAGTCTGCATGCTCGGTTCCTTCTCTGTAGGCAAGTCCAGCCTGGTGCGGCGCTTCGTCGAAAGCATTTTCGACGAGCAGTACCACACCACCATCGGCGTGAAGGTGGATAAGAAATTGGTCAGCGCGAACGGCGAAGACCTAACTCTGGTTCTCTGGGATATTCACGGAGAAGATGTATTTCAGAAGATGCAGATGTCGTACCTGCGCGGCATGTCCGGATACCTGCTGGTCGCTGACGGCACGCGGCGGCAAACTCTGGAGGATGCGCTGGCCTTGAACGATCGCGTGGTGCGCGAGATCGGAAAAGTCCCCGCCGTGCTGGTGTTGAACAAACACGACCTCGTTAGCCAGTGGGAAATCGAACCGGCCCAGGAATCACAACTGGCCGCAGCGGGCTGGACGATCCAGCACACCAGCGCAAAGACGGGCGACGCCGTCGAAACAGTTTTCCTGAAGCTCGCGCAAGCGATGCTGGCAAAGTAAATGTCCACGAATTCGATCCTCGAATCTTTCATCGCCAGCCAGGGATACGCGCTGTTTGAACATCTCGGAGCCGGCAATTTCAGGATGCTCGGCGATGGCCCGGGCTGGTACCAGGAAATCTGGGGTGCGCCGGCATCGAGCGCGCGGCTCGTTCGCTTGGGGGACAAGTCCCCGTTTCTGGAGAACTTTCTGGTTGATGCTGAAGAATTCTGGCGTTTGAGGTCGCCGGGTTCGGCCAATTCCGGAAACTGGATCGAACGCGGCGCGGACAACCGTGAAATCCCGCTGGAAGCCGGCGCTTACTCGCTCGACGGCAAGAAAATCCTGCTGATTCGCAATCTGTCCGCAACATTCGCCCAGGAACAGCAGTTGTTTCAGACCGCGCGCGATTCCCTGCTGGCGCACGAAAAGCTTCTGAAGGAAATCCAGAAGAAGGAAATTCTGCTGCACTGCATCGTGCACGACCTCACTCAGCCGCTCAGCGCGATGAACGGAGTGTTCCATCTTCTCGACCGCGAGGCTCTGCCCGCCACATTGCGCAAATACGTGAAGGCCGGCGAGCGCGAATCGCAGCGGCAGGAGCTGATGATTCGCGGGATCCTGGAAGCCTTTTCCAGCGACCTTGCCGCGCAGCAAGCGAAGGAGACCAGTGCTAGCGAAGCGCCGGATTTGCTGGCCTGCGCCAAACAAGCCATCGAGGAATTTTCTCCGGCATTTCGCGAACGGCAGATCCGCCTGGAGCTGGGTCCTCATGCTGGACCGACCCGCGGCTGGCGCGTGGTAGGAGATGTTTCGCGGATTGATCGCATCTTCGGCAACTTGCTCGAGAACGCCATGCGTTACGCACCCAAAGGAACCGCGGTTACGATCGGTTTGCAGGATCAGGACGGTTTCGTGCTGGCCTGCGTGGACGATGAAGGTCCGGGCTTGCCGACAGACCAGCGTCCCGACCAACTTTTCGCGCTTTTCGCGAAAGGCGGAAGCCACTCCGGCAAGGCCGGACTGGGACTTTATTTCTGCAAGATTACGGTGGAGCGCTGGGGCGGCGCGATCGGAGCGGAGACTCGCGCCACCGGCGGTTCGCGATTCTGGTTCCGCTTGCCGCGCGCCGCGCAAATCGCAGAGATCGCTGCTACCGCCGCAGGGCGGGAAAAAACGGCGCAGAAAGAACGCCTGCAGAGAAAGAAGAAGGCCGAGAAGCCGCTGCGCATCCTGGTGGCGGACGACGCCGAAATCAACCGCGAGCTCATCATCGAATTGCTGAGGAAACGCGGGCACATCGCCGAAGGCGTGGCCAACGGCCGGCAAGTTCTGGCCGCGCTGGAGCAGCGCAGCTTCGATGTGGTGGTGCTCGACGAAGAAATGCCGGAAATGACCGGACTACAAGCCACCGCTGCGATTCGGCTGCGCGAAGCTACTACCGGAAAACACCAGATCATCATTGGCATCTCCGGCCACGCCACCGAAGACGACGAACACAAGTTCCGGGAAGCTGGCATGGATGCGTCATTGGCGAAGCCTGTGGAAGTGAACAAGCTCTATGAGGTGCTCGAATCGTCGGTTCCGCAATCGCGACCGGTGGCGCGCACGGCATCTGAGGTCGAGCACAGCGCGCCGGCTGCGTCGGTGCCGCCTGTGCTGCCCTCGGAGCTTGTCCCAGCGCCACGAAAGCCGGCATTTTCACCTGCGCCAAGCGAAGACGTCGTCGCGCACTTGCGCCGCACCACCGGAGGGAATGAAAAGCTGATACGTTCGCTGGCCGCTACATTTCTAGAGGATGCTCCGAAAGCGCTGGCACGCATTCGCGGCGCGGTGGCGAAGAGCGACGCAGCCGAACTTGCGAGCGCCGCTCACTTACTGAAAGGATCGCTCGCCATCTTTGGCGCGCCGAAAGCAGTGGCCGCCGCACGCAATCTGGAAGCGCTCGGGCGCGCAAATGACCTGCGCGAAGCGGCTGCGGGATTGCGCACCCTCGAATCCGAATTCGCGCTACTGCAAAGCGAGCTTGGCGCGATCCAGTCCGCAGCGAAGTCAAAACCCCGGCCCAAGCCGCAGCCTCCTCGCAAACGCAAACGCTGACTAACCAAGCAACCGCTCGTCTCGCGCGCTTGCCGCTCGCGCGCAGCGGCGCGATACTCAAACATATGAGACTAACGATCGCATGAGTCGGGGTATCACATCCGTCGCAGGTCTCGCCGCGCTCGCGCTGCTGTTTTCTGCACCTGCGCGCGCGGACGAAATCAAGCTGAAGGACGGCTCGAAGATCACCGGCACGATCGTGGGCTTCGAGGACAATTCCTTCAAGGTAAAAACCAGCTACGGATTCGCAGTGGTGCAGAAGGATCAGGTGGTTTCGATCACGGTTACAGACGCGACGAAGAAACCTGAATCTGACAGCGCGAAGAAACCGGATCCGCCAGCAGTGAAGAAGCCCGAGCCTGCGGCTGCTAGAACGCCGGTTGCCACGTCTGCGCCTGCAGCGACGAAACCGGAAAAGTCCGAGCATGCTGGCGCGCCAACGCCGGCGAAAGCCCCACAGTCTGATTCCGCGACGAACGCGATCGAGGAGTATCCGCACACGGACACGCCCACTGCATCAGCGACAAATTCGGCGCAGCCAGCGCCAACCACGGTCGCAGCATCGGTCACGGCAACAGCGCCTCCGCCGAAGCCCGCTGCGCCCGAACCGATGCACGAGGAAGTTAGCGGCAACAGCTACACGAACGATACATACGGTTTTCGCATGTACAAACCGCCGACGTGGAAATTGATTGAAGGCGCGCGCACGATTCTGCCAGGATCGATTACGGCGCTCGGAACGGACGACCAGAACACTTATCTATTGATTGGGCAAGAACCGAGCGGCAGATCGCTGGCGAACGATATCGCCACGACGGAACAGCGCCTGCACGACATCATGGAGAATTTCCGTCCGCTGGGCGAGAAGCAAGTGATGATTTCAGGAGTCTCCGCAACCGAGCGGCGCTTTCGCGGCAGCGTGGATTCGCGCGATTGGTCGGGAGTTGTGGTTTACATTCCGCATGGCACGCGCGTGTACACGATTTTCGGGATGACGCTGGCGGATACTGATTTGGTGCAGATTCAAGAGAATGTGATTTCCCGCGCAATTACCAGCCTGCAATTCACCAAGTAGAACACCCCTTCCCGTACGCAGAATCGGATTTTCTGTCGTGACAGTGAAGTCGGCTTCGCACACGATCGCGCGGTTCCACCGTTCACAACACGCGAAGCAAGCTTCGCGCCAACCAAGGCGGCGGCAAGCCGCCGCACTCCAAGATGCTCTGCGGCGAATCGGCTTATGTAGCGCAAGATTTCAGAATTTTGTGACTTCGCTGAAATGGAAATTGTTGATCTTCATGGCCGGGACGACCATTTCAAATGATTCTTCTCCGGCGGCGCGCACGGCGGGGCCGAGCATCTCGACGTTCGCGAGCGCTTCGATCACGCTTTGATTGAAGCGGAAATTGCGAATGCCGCCGGCAACGCGGCCATTTTCCACCAGGAACGTGCCGTCGCGGGTCATGCCCGTCAAAACTTTTTCGTAGGGATCCACTTCGCGGATGTACCACAGGCGCGTGACCAGAATGCCGCGCTCGGTGGAACGAATCATATCGTCCACGGATTTATCGCCGCCGGAAAAAACCAGATTCATGGGCGCTTCGCCGAATTCATTGGGTAGCGTGAAGCCGTGGCCGGTGGGCTTGGCTTTCATTTTTTTCGCGGTGGCGCGCGAATAGACCAGATTTTTCGGCACGCCGCGATCCACCAGCAAAACCTTCTGCCGCGGCAGGCCTTCACCGTCCCACGGCGCGCCGATTTGCAGCGGATGATAGACGTCGTCCCACAGCGTGATGTTGTCGCCGAAAATCTTTTTGCCCATGCGGTCGTTCAGACAGGAACGCTTGTCGAGCACACCGGTGCCGGCAAAATCGTAGAAAATCGAGCCGACCAGATCGAGCACGGCGGGCGGCTCCAAAATAGCGGTGTAGCGTCCGGGCGCAAGTTCCCGCGGCTTGCGGGACCCTGCGGCTTTCTCGCTGGCGCTTTCGAATAATGCGTCCGGATCAATATTCAGAATGTCCGCGGAGTTCGCTTTGGCCCAGCCGGAAGAATTGTCTTCGAGAATGGTGACGGAAAATTCGGCGCGGGTGTGGTCGTGCCGCGCGAAAAGGCCTTTGGAATTCGCCAGCACGTTCTGCACGAACCCGGTGGTGTAAATACCCGCGGCGGTCTGGTCAGCAGCGTCCGCCATCTTGCAGACTCGCGCGACGGCGCGCGCGCGATCCTGGGGAGTGGCGGCCACGGTGGAGCGATAGAAATTCGAGACCTTCTGATATTTCTGCGGGCCGAGCATGGGCAGCAGGTCGGGATTTTCGGGTTCGTTGCGCGCGAGGCTGGTCGCTGCGGCAATCACGCGGCGCAGGGATTCTTCGTCGGTCTTGTTGGTGGTGGCGCGGGCGGTGCGGCCGTCTACCACGGCGCGCACGGAAATGCCCAAGGTGTGTTCGGCGACGTTCTGATGGATGGTGTTGTTGGCGAAGCGGGTGAGCGCGTCAACGGTTGCGTCAATTTCGACTTCGGTCTCGTCCGCGTCGCTCCATTTAATGATGCGGTCGGCGATGTGCTCGAGTTCCGCGGCGGTGAAGCGCGCGCCGCTGGGATGATTTGAGGATTGCGGCGCGGGGGAGATCCGCGGGCGTTTGGTTGCCGATTTTTTCCTGGCTTTTGCCATTTTCAGTTCTTGGTTCTCGCGCATTCGTTACGAGAAGCAACATCAAAACCAACTGCAACTGCTGCCCGGTCCCACAAAACGGGACCGGCCGCTACAAAGGCAAATGCAACTGCAAGCTACTTCGCAAAGGCGACTCCTACTTTTATGTTGCGAAACCGGGCGGGCGACGCGCCGTGGCCTGTGCCCATGGTTTGCATGGGCTGGCCTTTGCCGCAATTGGGCGTGCCCCAGAGCGTCCAGTGATCGCGCGAGCAGATGGCGTCGCAACTATTCCAGAATTCGGTGGTGATGCCGCTGTAGCTGGGATTTTTGATCATGCGGCCGAGCTTGCCGCCTTTTACTTCCCAGCCGATTTCCGTGGAAAATTGGAAATGATAGCGGCGATCGTCAATGGACCAGGAGCGATTGGTCTCCAGCAGGATGGCGTCGTCGGTGTCGGCGATCAGATCGTCGTAACTCCATGTGCCGGGGTTGATGCTGATATTGGTCATGCGAATCATGGGCAGACGATTCCAGGATTCGGTGCGCATGGTGCCGCCGGAGCGCGTCTCGCCGATAGCCGAAGCCAGCTCGCGATTGCTGAGGTATCCGGTGAAGAGGCCGTCGGTGATGATCGGCGTGCACTGCGCGGGGACGCCTTCGTCATCGTAGGCAAATGTGCCGAGGCCGGGGCCGTGTTCGAGGCGGGCATCGGCGACAACGTTGACAATGTCCGAGCCGTATTTTAATTTGCGCAATTTTTCGATGGTGAGAAAACTCATGCCGGCGAAATTGGCTTCCTGGCCTAGGACGCGATCGAGTTCGATGGGATGGCCGATGGATTCGTGAATCTGCAGGCCGAGTTGCGAGCCGCCAAGAATAATTGTCCTGGTGCCTTCGGGACATTGCGCTGCGGAATGAAGCGCGACTGCTTCTTCGGCGGTGCGCTGAGCGTTGCCCACGAGATTGAGAGCCTCAACGAGTTCGTAACCCTGCAACGAATGTTGCCCGCCGAAACTATTCGGGTAAGAGCGCTTCTGAATTTCAGTTCCCGCGAAACTGGTGGCGACGATTCCCGCGCCGGAATGCATCTTCACTTGATGGATTACGGAGCCGATGCTGGAAACGAAGAGCTGGTCAATGCGCTTGAAGGACATGGAGCCTTCGGCGAGCGTGATGCCTTTCACGCGCGTCATTTCCTTGTCGGCGGCCAGCAGCACGGCAATCTGGCGCTCGACGGGAATGCGAAAGGGATCTTTGAGGAACGGATTCTGCCAGGTGTCCACGTGCGGTTCTTCGGGAGCGAGGGCTACGTCGGCACGTTTGGCGAGGGCCGAGGCTTTGGCGATGGCGACTGCTTCGGCGGCGCAGGCCTGGATGCCTTCGCGGGTGAGGCGGTCGGTAGAGGCAAAGCCCCAGGCGCCGCCGGCAATGACGCGGATGCCGATGCCGAGGGTTTCGGACTCGACCAGGGTGCCGACTTCACCGTTTTTGGTGCCGATTTCGCGCTGGCGGATGTCCATGACGCGCGCGTCGGAATAGGTGGCGCCGCGGCGCTTGGCCGTTTCGATTGCCCAGGAGGCCCAGTCTTGCATCATGCGTGGGAGTTCCGGACGGCGGAATTTGCGATTTTTATGGAGAGCGGAAGAGTGCTGCGAAGCGTCCATTTGTATCGAATAGAAAATCTGACGGTCATTGGTTTTGAAAGAGTTACGGCGATACCTGACTTTTTGTGGGCTTCATTGACATGGAGTGGCAAAACGGTCTTTTGTTTTGAACAAGTTACAGCGATGGCGGATTTTCCGAGGAGTTCATTTGTATCGAATAGAAATTTCGTGGTGGTGGCGGGCGGCGGAACGAGGTTAGGAGTCTGGTCCGGTTCGTGGTGGCCGTCGTTCCGTAAAAAAATCATGTGCGTATTTTAGAGAGAGTGAAGAGAGAAAGCAAACGGTGGTGTGTGTACATTCGGTTGGCGGTGGCGAGTGAGGCGGGCAAAGGAGTTAACAGTCGAGAGTCGACAGCTTAAAGTCAAAAGGCGCGTGGTTGGCAGCGAAAAAAAGGGCGGGTCCCGTTTTGCGGGACCCGCCCCTACGAATTCAACTGCAAAGAGCCGGCGGGACGCCGGCGCTACGAACACCGGCCGGCGTTTCCTGCCGCTGCGACTAAGTGCCTTCGGACCAGCTGGCCAGGTAGTGCTCCTGGTCGGCGGTTAGTTTGTCTACGTAGACGCCCATGGATTCCAGCTTGAGTTTGGCGATCTGGCGGTCGATGGGTTCGGGGACTGAGTAGACTTGCGCCTTCAGATCTTTGGCGTTTTTCACCATATATTCGGAGGCCAAGGCCTGGTTGGCGAAGCTCATGTCCATGACGACGGCGGGGTGGCCTTCGGCGGCGGCGAGGTTGATGAGGCGGCCTTCGCCGAGGAGATAGATTTTGCGGCCGTCTTTCATGACGTATTCGTCCACGAAGGGGCGCGCGGGCTTTTTGGAGCTGGCGAGCTTTTCCAGCGCGGGGATATCGATCTCCACGTTGAAGTGGCCGGAGTTACAAATCACCGCGCCATCGTTCATTTTTTCGAAGTGTTCCTGCGCGATGACGGACTTGTTGCCGGTGACGGTGACGAAGATTTCGCCGATTTTGGCGGCATCGGCCATGGGCATCACGCGGAAACCGTCCATGATGGCTTCCAGGGCGCGCGTGGGATTGATTTCGGTGACGATCACGTCCGCGCCGTGACCTTTGGCGCGCATGGCGACGCCGCGTCCGCACCAGCCGTAGCCGGCGACGACAACGCGCATGCCCGCGAGCAGCATGTTGGTGGCGCGAATTATGCCGTCGAGAGTGGATTGGCCGGTGCCGTAGCGGTTGTCGAAGAGATGCTTGGTGAGCGCATCGTTGACGGCGATGACGGGATACTTCAGCGTGCCGTCCTTGGCCATGGCGCGCAGGCGAATGACGCCGGTGGTGGTTTCCTCGGTGCCGCCGATGACGTTGGGCACGAGCTCAGGATGCTTGGTGAGCAGCTGAGTGACGAGGTCCGCGCCGTCGTCCATGGTGATCTGCGGCTTGTGGTCAATGGCCGCGGCGATGTGCGCGTAGTAGGTGGCGTTGTCCTCGCCTTTGATGGCGTAGGTGGGGATGCCGTAGTCCTTGACCAGGGAGGCCGCGACTTCGTCCTGCGTGGAAAGCGGATTCGAGCCGCAGAGGACCAGGTCCGCGCCGCCGTCACGCAGAGTGATGGCGAGGTTCGCGGTTTCGCTGGTGACGTGCAGGCAGGCGGACATGCGGATGCCTTTTAGAGGCTGGTCCTTAATGAATTGCTTGCGGATGAGTTGCAGCACGGGCATCTGCTGATTGGCCCATTCGATTTTGCGTTTACCTTTTTCCGCGAGATTGATGTCTTTCACGTCGCCGGCTAGCTTGGTCGCTGTTTCCACTGGAGGTTCCCCTTTAAGTTTGACGTGCGTTGTGTACGACTAAATCTTTTTTTACCGCAGAGACGCAGAGGACGCAGAGAAAAGCTACGGCAAATTCGTCTGTATTGCGGCCGAGAATGCAAAAGCAAAACCAGGCAACGGCGGCCCGGTTCGATGAGGCTGAACCGGCCCCTACATAATTCAAAGGCAAGGAGCCGGCGTGCTAAAGGCGCATACGACCCTTCGATCCCGTCCCGCGACTGCGGGACGGGATCTCAGGGTGAATTGCGCTGCAGCGCAATTCACAAGCTCCCGCACTCCAAGAAAATCAACTGCGCGAGACGGCGACGGCGCCGCGGGAGCCGGCTTCCTTGCGGATGGCGTCGGCTTTGTCGGTGCGTTCCCAGGTGAATCCGGGGCCGCTGCGGCCGAAGTGGCCGTAGGACGCGGTGGGCCGGAAAATCGGGCGGCGCAGGTCCAGCGTCTCGATGATGCCCTTGGGCGTCAACTTGAAGAATCCGCGGATCAGTTCGGTGATCTGCGAATTCGGAATGGTGCCGGTGCCGAAAGTATCGGCCATTACAGAAACGGGTTCAGCGACACCGATGGCATAGGCCAACTGGACTTCCACTTTGGTGGCGAGGCCAGCGGCGACGATATTTTTCGCGACGTAGCGCGCCATGTAGCAGGCGGAGCGGTCCACTTTCGTTGGATCTTTGCCGGAGAGAGCGCCGCCGCCGTGACGGCTATAGCCGCCGTAGGTGTCCACGATAATCTTGCGGCCAGTGAGACCCGCGTCGCCCATGGGACCGCCCGTAACGAAGCGGCCAGTGGGATTGATGTGGTACTTGGTATTTTTGTCCACCATGGCGGCGGGCAGGACGGGATCGATGACGTACTTGCGCACGGCGTGCTGCAAATCTTTCAGGGAAACTTTGTCGCTGTGCTGGGTAGAGATGACGACGGTGTCCACGCGCACGGGGCGGCCGTCAACGTATTCGATGGTGACCTGGGATTTTCCATCGGGACGGAGGAAATCAACAACGTTCTGCTTGCGGACTTCGGCGAGCTTGTGGGTGAGGCTGTGCGCGAGTTGGATGGGCATGGGCATCAGCTCAGGAGTTTCGTCGCAAGCGTAGCCGAACATCAAGCCCTGGTCGCCCGCGCCGCCAGTGTCAACGCCCATGGCGATATCGGGAGATTGCTTGTGAATGGTGCAGATGACGCCGCAGGTTTCGGCGTCGAATCCGAATTTTGCGCGGGTGTAGCCGACGTCGCGGATGACTTCGCGCGCGAGGTCGGAGAAATCAACGTAGGTAGTGGTGGTGATCTCGCCGGCGACAACTACCAGGCCGGTGGTGACCAGAGTTTCGCAGGCCACGCGGCCCGTGGGATCGTCTTTCAAGACGGCGTCCAGGACGGCGTCGGAGATCTGGTCGGCAATCTTGTCGGGATGACCCTCGGTTACCGACTCCGAGGTGAACAGAAACTTCTCGTCATGGTGAGCCAAAACAGTATCCTCCAGCGGAATGAGTGCAATTCGAGGGCCCCAATGCGTTTGCGTCGTGCTCGCCCGAAAAATTCAGGCTAGCATGCACCCCAAGTGCTGTCAAACTTTTGCAGCGAAAGGCCTTAAATCGAAGTTGAACGGTCGAGCAGGCGGGCGGAAATGTGCGGTGATGGCTCGCGCTCGTTTGGCGACGGGAACTTTGGTTGCCAATTGTGGGAACGGCGGGGCTAAGACATGTCCCGGCGATAGAGCAGGTAGGCGCGGATAAAGGGGTCCAGGTCGCCGTCGAGGACTTTCTGGACGTCGCCGCGCTCGACCTTGGTGCGGTGGTCTTTAATCAGCTGGTAGGGCTGCATGGTGTAGGAGCGTATCTGGCTGCCGAAGCTGATTTCGGGCTTGGAAGCGTCGAGCTTGTTAAGGGCGTCGCGGCGCTTCTCGAGTTCGAGTTCGTAGAGCTGCGAGCGCAGAACTTTCATGGCGATTTCGCGGTTCTTATGCTGGCTGCGTTCGTTCTGGCATTGCACGACGATGCCGGACGGGAGGTGGGTGATGCGCACGGCGGATTCGACTTTGTTGACGTTCTGGCCGCCGTGGCCGCCGGCGCGAAAGGTATCAATGCGCAGGTCGTCGGGCTTGACGTTGATTTCGATGCGATCGTCAATTTCCGGGATGACGAAGGCGGAGGCGAAGGAAGTGTGGCGGCGCGCGGCCTGGTCGAACGGCGAGATGCGCACCAGGCGATGGACGCCGCTTTCGCCGGAGAGCATGCCGTAGGCGTTTTCACCTTCGATCTGCACGGTGGCGGATTTGATGCCGGCTTCTTCACCGGGAGTGGAATCGAGGATGGTGGCGCGAAAACCTTTTTGTTCGGCCCAGCGCAGGTACATGCGCAGGAGCATTTCGGCCCAGTCCTGCGATTCGGTGCCGCCGGCGCCGGGTTTTACGGTGACGATGGCGTTGAGGCGATCGTTTTCACCAGCGAGGAGAGTTTTCGTTTCGAGCTCGGAGACGTAGGAATCGGCTGAGGCGATTTCCTTGGCGACGTCTTCGAGGAGTGAGTCGCGCTGGGCGTCGTCTTTTTCTTCCTGCGCGAGGCCGAGGTAGGTTTCGATGTCGCTCTTTTTGGTGTCGAGAGCTACTTCGGCGTTGACGCGGTCTTCGACGACTTTGCGCTGCTGCAGCGTGGCTTGCGCTTTTTCCTGGTCCTGCCAGAAATTGGGGTCGCTGGTTTTTGCTTCGAACTCGGCTAGTTGTTTGCGGGCGGATTCTGCGTCAAAGAAAGCTCCGCACAAGCTGGATGCGTTTATTCAGCTCGGCGAAGCGTTGCTGGAGGTCTTCGATGTGTTCGGCCATTTTGTCCTTTTGGTATTTTACATGGTAAGTGATTTTGGGCTGGGTGTCATGTGGGGGTGCGAGGAGGGTGAGCTACAGGTCAGATTCACGACTGATGAACGCAGATGAACACTGATAAAGGAAATGATGAAGGCGAGCGAGGAGAAAGGCGCGCGCGGTGGAATGCGAGAGAGTGCTTGGGAAATCGAAGAGAGATTTTTCAGCCGCGGTCGCGGGTTCAGGATGACGGTTAAAAGGCAAAAGCTAGAACGACGGCAACCGCAACTGCTGAGAGCTGGCGGGACGCAGGCGGTATGAAAGGCAGGCGAGGCAAGCCTCGCCCTTAAAACAGGCGGGAGCAAGCTCCCGCACTCCAAGAAACTGCGGGGCGTTACGTTGATCGGCGATTTAGGAACGAGATGGCCAGGAGGGCGATGGTGACGATGACGCAGAGCCAGGAGAACCAGTCGCCGAATCTTGCGTAGGGGGTAAGGTCGCTGCGGAAATCGTAGGGGGCGTCCAGCTGGCCGCGGATGTCTAGGGGGAGTTGGGCGGCAGTGCGGCCGTAAGGATCGATGGATTCGGTGTAGCCGTTGTTGGTGTCGCGGAGGAGCCAGCGGCGATTTTCGACGGCGCGGACGCGGGCCATGGCCATGTGCTGTTCGGGGGCGGAGGAGCGGCCGAACCAGCCGTCGTTGGAAATGGTGACGAGGAGTTGCGCGCCGTTGGCGGTGAACTGGCGGACTTCACTGGGGAAAATCGCTTCGTAGCAGATGAAGACGCCAAATTTCCCTTGCGGCAGCTGCGCGACTCCGTAGGCGGAGCCGGGGGTGAAGTCGGAAATGTCCGCGGTGAGTCTTTTTGCGAAGGTGAGCCAGCCGCGCAGCGGGACGTATTCACCGAAGGGCAGCAGGTGAATTTTGTCATAACCGAATATGCGCTGGCCGGCGGGATCCAGCAGAACCGCGCTGTTGGATGCCAGCCACTTCCCTTCCGGATTTCGTTTCCAATCCACCACGCCGACGAGGAAATAATTTCCGGAATTTTGCGCGATGCGCAGGGCGCGCGCGGCAAAAGGCTGCTCGTTGAACGAAAAGGGAGCGGGCACTTCGGGCCAGATGATGATGCCGGGGATTTGATGCGCGGCGTCCACGCTGATGTGTTCGAGCTGGTCCAAATCACCGGAATGCAGTTGTAACCAATCGGGCGGATAACTTTCGGACTGCGGGAAATTGGTTTGCACCAGGTGCGCGACGTAGCGTGGCGTGGCGGTGGGAATCAGGTGCGGGCCAATCACGGCGACGAGGATCAATACGATGGTTACGATCACGGCTGTGCGCCACGCTCGACGCGAATCCACGAGCACGGCGTAGGCCACCAGCGATCCGTAGGCGGCAATCAAGAAACACAGCCCGTAGATTCCGGTGACGGATGTGATTTGAAGGAGCGCCATGCTGCGCGCGGCGGGATAGCCGGACAGATCCCAGGACGAGCCGATGATGGGGATGTTGGTGCGGAAGTACTCCAGGGTGGTCCAGAGGAAGGGTGCGAGCGCGCAGGCGAGGAGCTTGCTTTTGCGCGAGGCCAGCGCGACGCCGGTGGAAAACGTGGCGCAGATGAGACCGCCGATGAATCCGATCATGCCTACGAACGCGGCGGAGATCAGCGGGTCAATATTGCCGTACTGGCGCATGACGGTATCCACCCAGGGAAGGCACACCGGGTAGAACACCTGTCCATGGAGAAAACCGTAGAGTGGAGCTTCTTTCAGCGGCGCGCCGGCCGATGCGAGGACGAGCATGCCCAGGGCGATCCAGGCGAGTAGATACATATTGTAATTGGGGAATGAGAGGCCGAGAGCGACTCCGCTACCGATGGCGAGCAAGACTCGCGCGTAACGAGGCAAATTCATCTAGTGTTTAATTATAGGCTTGAAACCCAATTGTTCGAGGGCGCGCTTGGCGTTTTCGGCGGCGGCCATGTCAGGGTAGGGACCCACTTGCACGTGAAAGAAATTATCGGCAGGCGAGGTAGCGACGAAGGACGGAAATTTTTTCTGTTGGATCGCGTCGGCCATTTCGAGGGCGTCGCGCTGCAGTTTTACGGCGGCGACTTGCAGGACGATGGAGTTCTTGGTCAGCGCGGGCGGCTGGAAGCGCGCGGGCTGCTTGGGCGTGGGTGCAGCGACGGTTTTGGTGGCTGCAGGAGGCGGCGTATTCGTTGATTTGGTAGCTACCGCAGGAACGGTGGCCGGAGCTTTTGCGGCCTGACGACGGCGTGGCTGACGGGGTGGCAGGCGCGGGCGCGGGCTCCAAGTGATCGCTTGCGGACTTCTTATTGTCGTAGAAATCCCAGCCGCCGTTATCGGGAGCGGGCGCAGGTGCGTTTTTGGCGGCCGGCGCGGGCTTTGATTTCGAGGAAGCGGGGACAGAAGGCGCGCTGCCATTGAGCACGTCTGCTGCGTGCACCGCTCCGCCGTATTGGGTGCGGCCCATGACGTAACCGAGGGTGAAGAAAACTCCGCAGAGCAGGACCACGCCGAGAAACAGTCCTACCAGGTGCCGGCTTTCGAGAACCCTGTCGCCGCCTCCGCGTCTTGCGTTTGATGCCATTTCGTTTACTTGCTCCCCAGCGCTTTCACCCACTGCGAGATCAGGTCAATCGGCAGCGGGAATACAATGGTTGTGTTTTTCTCGACGCCGATTTCCGTCAGCGTCTGCAGATAGCGCAACTGAATCGAAGCGGGCTGCTTTTCCAGCACTTCGGCGGCTTCCGCAAGTTTGGTGGAAGCCTCATATTCGCCTTCCGCGTGAATAATTTTGGCGCGACGTTCGCGTTCGGCTTCGGCCTGTCGGGCGATGGCGCGCTGCATATTCTCCGGAATGTCTACTTGCTTGACCTCAACCTTCGTAACCTTGATACCCCAAGGCTCGGTATCCTGGTCAAGGATTTGTTGCAGCTTGGCGTTAACCTTTTCGCGCTCCGAGAGAATGGAGTCCAGTTCGAACTGGCCGATCAGGCTGCGCAGCGTGGTTTGCGCCAGCTGCGAAGTAGCATATAGATAATTCTGCACTTGCGACAGGGCGAGATTCGCGTCGACTACGCGGAAGTAACATACGGCGTTGACCTTCACGGAGACGTTGTCGCGGGTGATGACGTCTTGCGGAGGGACGTCGAGAGTTTCGATGCGCAGGGAGATGCGCGTGAGTTTGTCTATCGGGAAGAAAACCAGTTGCAGGCCAGCGCCTTTGGCTTCGGGGAGCATGCGGCCGAGGCGGAGGACGACGCCGCGTTCCCATTCTTTGATGACGTAGACGGAGTTCACCAGCCAGAAGAGGAAGATGACTACGGCGACTCCGAAGAGAATTGTTACGAAATCCATTTTGTCTCCTCCCATGAGCCATGCACAAATTCAACAGCGCTCGATAGCGCGCGCAGGTGATAACTGCAAAGCCGGTACTTCAGCGGCTAAAGCCGCGCGACATTTGTTTGGTCTGTGTCGTGGCTAAAGCCACGACCTACAAAGATTCACGGGCACGGGCAACGGCTAATGCAAGCCGACGTCAACGGCTGCCCGGTTCGATGAACCTGAACCGGCCGCTACAAATGCAGAGGCAAAGTCAAATTCAAAAACAGGTTCAACGGCACATTCAACAGCGAAGCTCCGGCGAGACGCCGGCGCTACCAAAGTCAAATGCGGCGATCCCGCAAAGACGGTATGGCATCTACAAATTCAACTTCACCAACTAGTGCGATTCGACTGGCTCGACTTCGAGCGTTAGGCCTTTCACTTTTTTCACGCGGACGCGGGCGCCGGCGGGGATGCTTGCGCCGGCATGCACGGCAGCGCGCCAAATTTCGCCGTGGACGAATACGCTGCCCATGGCTTCGCCTGCGCCGACCGGCTCGCGGACTTCGCCTACTTCGCCGATCAGCTCTTCCCTGCCGGTGGAAACTTTCCAGGTGCGCGAACGCAGCACCAGGCGCATCAGGATGATGACGATGATCGCGAACGGAATTACTACGGCGAGGGCGGTCCAGAGGCTGACGCCCATGCCCGTCAGCGGCGACTTAATCAGGAACAGCGCGCCGAGCACCATGGAAATTACTCCTCCGACGCCGAGCACGCCATGAGTGGGAAATTTCGCCTCCAGAATGAACAGCACGAAGGCGCAGGCAATGAGCAGCAGTCCCGCGAGACTGACGGGCAGCATGTGCATCGCGTACAAGGCGAGCAAGAGGGCGATGGCGCCAAAGACGCCGGGTGCAAACGCGCCGGGATGCGTGAATTCGGCGTAGATGCCCAGGACACCGATGATCAGCAGGATGAAAAATACGTCGGGCTGCACGATGCGCGAGAGAAATTTTTCGCGGCCGGTCATTTCGCGCGCGACGATTTGCGGATGCGGAAGCGAGAGCGGCAGCTTGGCGCCGTCGAAGCGAGCGATGGTGCGGCCGTTGAGCTGCGCGAGCAGATCTTCTTTCGAGGCGGTGACGATTTCCACGAGCTTGCCGTCGAGCGCTTCTTTATCGCTGAAGGCTTTGGCATCGGTGACGGCGGTAGCGGCGAGTTCAGGGTTACGTTCGCGTTTGCTGGTGTAGCTGCGGAGGTAGGCAGTGGCATCGTTGACGATTTTTTTGCGGAGTGTGTCGTCAATCTGCACGGGCGAGCCGCCGATTTCTATGAGCGGAGAGGCGGCGCCGGTTTCCGTGCCGGGAGACATGGCCGCGACATCCGCGGAAAGCAGAATGAAGAATCCGGCGGAAGCGGCACGCGAGCCGGTGGGGTACACGTAGGTGACGACTGGAACTGGCGAGCGCAGGATGGATTGAATTATTTCGCGCATGGAAGTGTCCAGGCCGCCGGGAGTATTGATGGTGATGAGAATCAGGCTGGCGTGATCTTGATTGGCCTGGTCAATTCCGTGAACGATGTATTCGGCGAGGATCGGCTCGATTTCGCCGTCAATGCGAAGTTCCACGACGGTGGAACTGCCGGCGGAGGCGGGCGGCGCGGATTGCGCGCGGAGTGATGCGGAAGAAATGAGCGACAGTGCGGCTACCAGGGATAGACACAGCCAAAAGCGGCCAACCGCGCGAGGCAACATTCTGCCCGCCATTATAGCAACAGAAGAGGCTGGCGCCGTAAAGTTCCGGTTGGGATTCGGTCCGTACTGCGACTTGAGGTTCCGGCTTGGATGTAGTGGCGGCAGGTACGCGAGGCAAGCCTCGCGTCAGGCAAAGCGGCGGCAAGCCGCCGCACTCCAAGATGGCCTTCACTTTTGACTGCGAGCTCGCGGATACGATCCCGAGGCCAAGGCCCGCGTTCCTCGCGACGGGTCTGCGGCGTAAATGAGGACAGCGCCAAAATTAGGATTGCGATTGACGGATTTCCATGCTGACGATTTGAGCGCCGTCGAGGAGATAGACGTGCTCGATGGTTTGCTCGAGGATGACTTTGCCGTCCAAGTCGCGGACGACTTGATGTACGTGCGCGACAATTCTGCCGTCCGCCTGGGTTTCGAAGCGCAGCGGCTTGACGATCGGGTCGATCAAGTCCCACTGACGGGTCCAGTATTCGCGGACACCCTGATGGCCGCGGATTCGGCCACCCTCCATCCCGTTGGGCCAATCCACATCGGGATGCAGAAGGAGCAGTAGAAAATCGAGATCGCGCTCGTTGAAGGCGTCGTAAGCAGAAAGCAAGAGATCCTGATGGTCCAGCGCTGGAGCTTCGCCTGTCACGTTTTCATTCCCCCGGAAATTATGCGTCAGTTTTGAATCTCTTTCTTTGCAGATTTCGCGTAGGAGGGCGGTTCGTGCAGAATTTCCTGTACGACGGGGTCCTTGATGACTTTTGCAAATGCGGGGTCGGTCTGCGCGGAGAGGAAACCCTCGTAGCCGTCGTCGCGGGCGAGCTTCAGGAAGTGTGCGGCGCGGACCACGTCGCCGGCCTGCGCGTAGGTCTTGGCGACGAAGAAATAGAACAGGCCGGGATCGGTGGTGGTGCGCTGCTGAACGACGGTGCCGCCCAGTCCACGACGGTCGAAGATCGTGGGATCCAGCGCCAAAGCTTTCTGAAACGAATCCAGCGCCTGCGGATACTGCTTATCCGAAAAATACGCGTAGCCCAGGTTGCTATAGACGGTGGGCAAATCGCCGCGCAAGTCGAGAGCCTTGTTGTAGAGGCCGATGGATTTGCTGTAGTGCTTTTTTTCGTACTCGACCGTGCCGCAGTTATTGGCGGCGCTGGCAAATTTCTTGTCGGCGTGCATGGAGCGTTTGTAGAACTTCTCGGAACGGTCCAAGTCGCCGAGCTGTTGGTAGGCGACGCCCACTTTGTTCATGAGCGCGGCGTTCTTGGGTTCGTTCGCCAGAATCTGCATGTAGGCGCCGACGGCCTGCGAATATTCCTTGCGCGCCATGAGGATGTCCGCGCGCATTTCCGCGGCTTCGCGCGGAGAGAGCGACGAAAAAGGCTTGGGTGTCGCTTGAGTGCTTGCAGTTGGCGAACTCGTGGAGGTATCGCTGACTTTGGTTGGAGTTTGTTGCGCAAACGCGGGACAAGCTACAACGAAAACCAGCGGGATAGCAAAGAGAGTCAATCGGCTCATAGCCCGACTCCTTTTTTTCCGCGCCCCTGAAGCCTACGGCTGTGGTTTCTGGCTGTCCGCAGGCTTTTTGCTTGATCCAAAGATACCAAAAATCTTGTCCAGAAGCCCCTTTTTCTTTTCGGCAGCGGGGTCGGCCGGGGCTGACGACGGAGTGGCCCCGGGAGCGGGCTTGGCTTGCTGTTTATTGGCCTGCCCGGGCTGATTGGCGACCGCATTGGGCGGGGGCGGCGGATTGCTGCCCTTGCCGAAAAGATGAGACAGCCAGTTGGAGGGCGACCCCGCCTGTTGTTGGCCACACACTTCTGTGGGCTCGCTGCCCGCGATGAAATATTCCTGCACGGACTGCGGGCAGCTGGAATTCGCCAGTTCGCCGGATCTCGGATCAATCAACTCGGCAATTACGCCGGGGGGCGGATCGAACTCCGTGGTGTTCTTGTATTGCGGCAGAGCCACGGCGCGTTTCATGAACTCGGCCCAAATGGGCGCGGCGGAAGCGCTGCCGGAAAGGCCCAGGTCGCGATTATCGTCGAAGCCTACCCATACGACGCAAAGCAGATTCGAGGTGAATCCGGCAAACCAGCCATCGCGCGAGGTGCCGGTCTTCCCCGCAGCGTCCGGCGTGAAGCCCATGGAGCGAACGGTAACGCCGGTGCCGCGATTGATGACATCTTCCATGATGCTGGTGGTGAGGAAGGCGACGCGCGGATCGAGCACAGCGCGCACGCGGGGCCCGCCGGTTTCTTCCACGGTGCCGTCTGCGGCGAGCACGGCGCGCAGGTAGAGCGGCTCGGCGCGAAAACCATTGGTGGCAAAGGGCGTGTAGGCGGCCGCGACATCAATCGGCGTCATTTCATAGGCGCCCAGCGCGACCGCAGGCGTGGGTTGGATGTTTGTGCCCAGGCCCATCTGGCGGGTGAGATTCACCACGCGCTGATAGCCGATCAGTTCCGCGACTTTTACGGTGGCGACGTTCAGCGAATGGATCAGAGCGTCGCGCACGGTGACTGTGCCGTAAAATTCCTCGCCGTAGTTATCGGGCGTGTAATCCTTGCCGTCGAATTGAAAAGTGGTGGGCACGTCATCCACGGTGGTGACTGGCGTGACGATTGGCGTGAAGCCCTCGGCAACGTTGTCGAAGGCCGCGGCGTAGACGAACGGCTTGAATACCGAACCGGGTTGGCGGCGGGCCAGGGCGTGATTGAGCTGGCTTTCACCGTAGTTCCGTCCGCCGACCAGCGCGCGAATTTCTCCGGTGTGCGCGTCCATGGCCACCAGCGCGACCTGCACGCGCGGGGCCTGCTCACCTTTCTTGGCCCATGCGGCGTAGCGCTTGGCCAGCAACTTGTCCACACCCTGCACGCCGGTCTGGATGGCATCGGCGGCGGCGCGTTGCAATTGCGGATCGAGAGTGGTGTAAATGCGATAGCTTTGCGTTTCGAGATCGGTTTCGGAGAAATTTTCGAGGAGATGGTCTTTGACCATGTCCACGAAGTAGGGAGCGGAGCCGGTGTTGACGCCGCCATTGACGAATTTCAGTTTCAGCTTTTTGGCGGCGTCGGCTTGTTCCTGCGTGACGTAACTGTCTTCGACCATTTGCGGCAGCACGCGGTCGCGCGATTCTTCGGCGCGGTCCATGTGGCGCTCGGCGGTGGCATAGCGATTGGGTGCGCGAATAATTCCGGCGAGGAAAGGCACATTCGCCGAGGGTGAGCTCGCGGACGTCCTTGCCGAAATAGGCTTCGGCGGCCTCGCCGAATCCGCGGATGGAAAAACTGCCGCGATTGCCGAGATAAACTTCGTTGGCATACAGCTCGAAAATCTGCTGTTTGGAATAGCGCTGGTTGATTTCCACAGCCATCAGGACTTCTTTTACCTTGCGGCGCCATTCGCGCTTGGTGGTGAAGAAAAAGCTGCGCGCCACTTGCATATCAATGGTGCTGGCGCCCTGCGCTTTCTGGCCGCGGCGAAGGTCAGCGAGGGCCGCGCCGAATACGCGGACGATGTCCAGGCCACCATGCTCGAAGAAACGTTTGTCCTCGGCCGCCAGGACCGCGTCCACGAGATCCTTGGGAAGGTCGTCAAAGCGGACGACGCGGCGTTTTTCGCGCGAGCTGTCAAACAGGTTGGTGATCAGCTCCGGTTCGATTTCGGCGCTATCGCTCGGGGTGCCGTCGGATAGCTGCGAGATGCGCGAAATCTTTCCGGCTGAAAAATCCACTTTGAGCGCGTTTACGCCGCGGAAATAGGAAGCGGAGGACGGGCGAACTTCGACCGTAGAGCCCTTGACCTTGAATGTGCCGGGAGCTCCCTCGGCATCGCCTTCCTGGTATCCCGCGCGGAGGAGGTAGGTGGCCAGGTCGCCGGGGCGCATGGTTTCGCCGACGTAGACGTGTCCGGGCGCGGAAAAAACCCGCGAAGTATTCTGAAAGACCTGGCCGGTAAGGCGCTGGTCAATCAGTTTGCCGAACTGAATGTAGTAGTAGGCGAAAACCGCAGTGGCGGTGAGGAATCCCAGCAGAGCAGCGCCCAGGATGGCCAAACCGACGCGCGAGGTCCAGAAGCCCGGGGCGATTCGAATCCGCAATCCGTTTCTCCATGAAATGCAGCTACACGAACCGCACTCACTAGATTAGACGCAAGCCAGACGCTGACGGTTGGGCCGGCACGACGCTGGCAAGACTGCTTCCCCACGGCCTCAATCGAAATGGATTGTAAAACTAAATCGGACGGCTGTCTGCGTGGAGATGGAATTGATGAGTGGCCTGATAAACAGCCAGATCAAACGTTACCGAGTAATCCACGGTGATGGTTACGACGTTGCCTTCGATGTTCACCACAATGTCTTCCTTCTTCACCGGAACGCCCAGCTCCAGAGCCTTTTTGAAGACGTCGTCGCGGATATCGTCCGCGGTTTTCTTGGGATAGGTGGAGGTGGCAAAGCGCGCTTCGGTGGTGATGGAATCCTGCAGCTGGTAATTCGCGAACCAGGATGGAACGATCTTCCAGGCAGAAAACGCCATGGCGCCCAGGATGATCATGGTTATGGCGAAATTGAGCTTCGCCCCGCCCCGCTGCCCGTCCCGAAGTCGCTTCGCGTGCAAAGTGAAAAATCCTCCCAAGTGGATTTTCAATCAGTACGCTCATGCTAACAGCATGGGTAAGCGGCGTACGGTTGCGATAAAGCATGTGTTCTGAATGAGTAAACGCGCCGAGCCGAAGTGCCGCGGAATCAGTAGGCGCGCGCGAAAATTGCCTTCTCGGTGGACGGCTGGCCGCAATGAACGCACTTGCCGGAGCCGCCGGGCTGTTCCAGCGGGATGCAGCGCATAGTGGCCTTGGTGTCTTCTTTGATGTTGGCTTCACAATCCGCATTGCCGCACCACCAGGCGAAAGCGAAGCCTTTCTCGACGGCCTTCTTGAACTCTTCGTAATCGGCTGGTTCGACGGTATTCGCTTTGCGGAAAGCCAGGGCGCGGTCGAAGAGCGCCTTCTGGATTTCTTCCAGCATTTGCGCGACGGCCGCGGCGATTCCCTGCTGGGGGACGAACGCCTTGCCCTCTTTTCCGGGCCGGTCGCGTCGCGCCAACACCACCGAGCCTTTGGCGACGTCCTTGGGACCGAGTTCCAGGCGCAGCGGGACGCCGCGCATTTCCCAGTCGTTGAATTTGAAGCCGGGGCTTGAGCCTTCGCGCTCGTCGAGCTTGACGCGGATTCCGGCGTCCACCAGCTCCTTGCGAAGTTTGTGAGCGCACTCGAGGACGCTGGATTTTTCCTCGTCGGTCTTGAAGATCGGGACGATGACCAGTTGAATGGGCGCCAGGCGAGGAGGGAAAATCAATCCCTGGTCGTCGCCGTGCACCATGATGATGGCGCCGACGAAGCGGGTGGAGAGGCCCCACGAAGTGGTCCAGCAGTGCTGCAGCACGCCGCCCTTATCGAGGTAACGAATTTCGAAAGCTTTCGCGAAATTCTGCCCGAGATTGTGCGAAGTGCCGGCCTGCAGGGCTTTGCCGTCGCCCATCATGGCTTCGATCGAGAAGGTCTGATCCGCTCCGGCGAAGCGCTCGGAATCGGACTTGCGGCCGGGGATCACGGGCACGGCTGCTTCCTTCACCGCGAAGTCGGTATAGATGTCCAGCATCTGGCGGGTTTCGAATTCCGCTTCGGGCAAAGTGGCGTGCGCGGTGTGCCCTTCCTGCCAGAAAAATTCCAGCGTGCGGAGGAAAAGCTTGGTGCGAAGTTCCCAACGCACCACGCTGTTCCATTGATTGATCAGCACCGGCAAGTCGCGGTAAGACTGAATCCATTTCGCGTAGGAGTGGCCGATGATGGTTTCAGAGGTAGGGCGGATCACCAGCGGCTCTTCCAACTCTTCGCCGCCGCCGTGAGTTACGACGGCGAGCTCGGGCGAAAATCCCGCGACGTGGGACTTTTCCTTGTCTATAAAGCTGCGCGGAATCAGCAACGGGAATGCGGCGTTCACGTGGCCGGTGGCCTTGAAGCGGCTGTCCAGCGCCGCGGTGATGTTCTCCCACAGCGCCCAGCCGTAGGGACGGACGATCATGCAGCCGCGCACGGGAGCGTAGTCCGCCAGCTCGGCACGCAAAACGAGCTGGTTATACCATTCCGAAAAATCTTCGGCGCGAGTTGGCAGCTTCTGGTCCGACATGCTTGGGTGGGCTCTTTTCTGCGCCGGATTGCGTGAGCGACGCGCACAAAGGCGCATGCACTGGCGCGGTAAGCAATCAAGGTTAGGGGAGAGTCCGAGCGAAGTCAATCGCGCGGCGAAACAAAAGCGCCACGGATGAACGCAGATGAAATTGATGTGCTGATTTTTTTTGGCGCGAGTTGGCGAGTCGTTGTAGCCTATTCGGAATATTTCGGCGGGATTCGTATTTCGTGAAGGAGTTGCTCGGGAATGAAACCGCGCCGAGTTGAACCGATAGGCTTCGTCCTTTTAGTCGTGGCTTGTTCTGCGGCCACGCGGGCGCGCAATCCGCCGCCGGAGCCGGCACTTCTTCGGGCCAGCAGCAGACACAAGCTCCGCCGCCGCAGCAGCCCAGCCAGCCCAGCCACCCTGGCATCTTGTCGCATCGCGCGGCGACGGTGCAGCCGGGCCAGCCCTACCAGCGTCCAACGGAACGGGACAAACTGCGCGGCTACATATTTGATTCCTTCGGCCCGTATGCGTTCCTGAGCGCCGTGACCGTAGCCGGCATCCAACAGGCGCGCAACCGACCGCCGGACTGGGGACAGGGTTGGGGTGCGTATGGCCAGCGGGTGGCAAGCGATTACGGAATCAACCTGGTGACGCAGACGACGCGCTACGGACTGGCGGAGTTGTTCCGCGAAGACACGCTGTACTATCGCTGCGAGTGCAGCGGTTTCGGCCACCGTCTGGGACACGCTCTGATATCCACCGTGACGGCGCGCCGCGGCAACGATGGTCACCGGACGTTTTCGTTTTCGGCGCTTGTGGCTCCATACGCGGGTACCGAGGCGGCAGCTTTATTGTGGTACCCGAACCGGTTTGAAGCGATGGATGGCTTTCGGATGGGGAATATCAATCTCGCGGTGCAGGCAGGCTACAACATTGCTTTCGAATTCGTTTACGGCGGGCCACACACGCTACTGGCCAAGCATCACATTCCGGTCGTTTCCGATGTGACGGGTTCCACGCAGCAGTAGTTCCTCGAAACGAGCGCTGCGAAAAAATCCCAACGCCTGTCGGAGAGTTCTGATCGGCGGACCTCTCTTTTGAACGCAGCAGAGGCTGATGGATTTTTAGCGATGCGCTGCGCCGCTCGTTTGTTTGCAAACCGCCGAGCGCTCCGATAAACTCGTCGTGAATTTGAACACATGCTGGCGCCGGCGAAGTTGCCGGCAAGAATTGCGCCGTCGCGAATCCCGACCGGGTGCCCTGAAATGAAAAACGAAAGCCCAGAATTGCTGCGCATGAGCCGCTCGCTGGACGAAGTGGACCCTGAAGTCGCGGAGGCGCTGCGCGACGAAGTGCGCCGCCAGGCCACCGGCCTGGAATTGATCGCTTCTGAAAATTTCGTATCCGAAGCGGTGCTGGAAGCGATGGGCTCGGTCTTCACGAACAAGTACGCGGAAGGCTATCCCGGCAAACGCTACTACGGCGGTTGCGAAAATGTGGATCGCGTGGAGCGGCTGGCCATCGAACGCGCCACGCAACTTTTCGGCGCCGAGCACGCCAACGTGCAGTCGCACTCCGGAACGCAGGCCAACATTTCCGTGTACATGACCGCGCTGGAGCCGGGCGCCACGGTGCTGGGGATGAACCTGGCGCATGGCGGCCACCTGACGCACGGCCATCCGCTGAATTTTTCAGGCAAGACGTACAAATTTGTGGCGTACGGCGTCACGAAAGAAACGGAAACGATTGATTACGACGAAATCGCGAGGCTGGCGCGCGAGCATCAGCCGAAGATGATTGTGGCCGGCGCCAGCGCTTACGCGCGCATCATTGATTTCCCGCGCATCGCGGAAATTGCGCAGGCCGTGGGAGCGCTATTTTTCGTGGACATGGCGCACATCGCCGGGCTGGTGGCCGCGGGCGTGCATCCCAGCCCCGTGCCGCATGCTGATTTTGTTTCCACCACCACCCACAAGACTTTGCGCGGGCCGCGCGGCGGGCTGGTGCTGTGCCGTGAGAAGTACGCGAAGGATCTGGACCGCGTCACTTTTCCCGGAGTGCAGGGCGGGCCGCTGGAACACATCATCGCGGCGAAAGCGGTGTGCCTGAAGGAAGCGGCCGCGCCGGATTTTCGCGCGTATCAGCAGCAAGTGGTGGCCAACGCCAAGGCGCTGGCGGCGGGATTGAGCGCGCGCGGATTCCGCATTGTGACCGGCGGGACGGAAAATCATTTGATGCTGGTGGACATGCACTCGCGCGGAATCACGGGACGCGACGCGGAGCTGGCTCTGGAGCGCTCCGGCATGACGGTGAACAAGAACGCGATTCCATTTGATCCGCTGCCGCCAATGAAGGCCGGCGGAATTCGCATCGGCACGCCGGCGGTGACGACGCGCGGCATGCGCGAGCCTGAAATGGAGAAAATTGCGGCGTGGATCGCGGAGGTGCTCACGCATCTGGGCGACGCGTCCATCGAACAGCGCGTGCGTTCGGAGGTAGCGTCGTTCGCCGCGCGATTTCCCCTCTATACACGGCGCCTGGAAGCTGCTGACGCCGTTGGCGCTCTGCACAGCAAAACTGCGAGCTAACGGCTTCGGGAAACTTCGCAACAACAACCCCGTCAAGTCTGCTTCGTTGCTATTTTTTGCGCGACGCGCGCCTTCACTATTTTCCTCACGAGAGTTGCCGGTAGCGGCTTGTCCAAGGGGAAATGGATGGTCCCCTTGGATGTCGAGAAGCCCTTGAGTTCTTTCTTGAATGCCGCGATCACGGACGCAGTCGGGAACAAGCTGCAGTGGTCCGAGAAGGCGGCGTACCACAGCAGCAGGCCGTTGTACCTAAACGCGGGAATCCGATAGCTGATAGATTCGGTAGCATCCAGTGGCACGGCGGACCGAATGATCGCCCTAAGCTTGCTCAGGGTGCTACGCGCCGGTTCCGGGACTCGTGCAACGTATTCGTTCACGTTGCGCGGAGCCACGCTACGAGCTCTCGCTAGCCGGCCCTTTGCTTTCGCGGTTGCCACGATGTTTTCTCCTCCGTGTCTCGAAGCGTTTCCTCAGGGCTGCAGGTCAAAGGCCGGGCGCAGGCTGCCGTCCATGTAAAACGGCACGGAGGTGTGCTCGTGAACGATTTGCCAGCGGCCGTTATCCCGGCGAAGGCACAGAGTTGCGCGCATCCAAAAACTGATCGGTCTGCCGGCTAGTTTGGGAGTTCCACCGAGACGGTAGTAACCGTGCCCGAAGGCGAAGTCTCCGTTCACGGTGATGGTGAAATCGCGCGAGTCCCGTTCGATGGGACCGTTCCACGTATCGAGCCATGCCTGCTTTACTTGCAGATCCATTCCCTGGTGCGCGAGCGGGGGTGAGAGATCACATACGACGGCGTTGTGCGCGTAGGGCCCGACGATGGCGGCGGCATTCTTTTCGTAATGCGCCTTGTTGATGGATTCGACGAGCGCGAGGATGTCTGATTCGTCTTTCGATGCCTGGCTTTTCTGTGCCGCACTGGACATTTTATTTCTCCTTTACTTCAAAATTGGCCGAAGGCAATTTGCCCGGCAACAATATGATTCTGCTCTTACGCGCGATATCTAGGCCGTGGGAACGAGAATTTCGGTGACGAGCTGATCTTCCGGAGTCGTTCTGGGATCGCTGACGTAATTTTCGATGCCGAAGTCTTCGCGAACAGGGAGTTTCGTGTCGGCGACGATCTGAAAGACGCGGCCGCATGCCGCGGGCAGATTTGAATATGGACCGGTCAAGACAAAACGGCTGTACTTGCCGCCCTTGAATTTCTCGTAGGCCAGACCCTCGGGCAAGTCTTTCGGCGCGGCCGCAAGTGCAATACCCGCGCGATAAATCTGCGGGCCGATTTTGTAGAGGCTCATATATCCAGTAATTCTGTTTTGTTCGAGGACCTTGGACACAAGTTGATGCATCTGTTGCCAGGCTTGCGGGGCGGTATTTTGAAACGGGCCGACTTTCTCGATGAAGACGTAGTGGGTTTCGGGCCAACTCACAATTTCCGGTACTTCCGTAAGTTGCAAACCGCGACCTGAAGCGCTGGACATGATGTTTTCTCCTTATTGTGTAGGCTGAGCGAATAGCAATTCCAGATAGCGGCGCAGATGATCGATGCAGTCGGCGGCAACGGCAGGGCCACCCTTGGCTTTGGCCAGGATGAACGCGCCTTGAATTACCGCCTGGGTGTAAAGCGCGAGGCTCCTGGCGGTCCAGTCCCCTGTCACACGGTACTGGCGCATACATTCGGCGATGTCCGCTTCGAGGGTGGCAGCGTGTTCGCTGATGCTTCTGTCGCAGGCTTCGCGGATGGCGGGATGCGTTTCGTAAACTTCCTGAACCATGGTGCCCACCAGACAGGTGAACCCGGGCAGCTCGCCTTGCAGGATCGCCTTGCGAAAATCCACGTAGGCTAAAAGGCGATGCAACGGGTCGGGCACCGATCGATAGGGCGCAGATGCAAAAAGGCTGCTGGTGTTGACGCCCCAGTACTCCGCCGCCGCGAGCGCCAACGCTTCTTTGGTATCAAAGTGATGGAAGAAGCTGCCCTTGGTGAGCCCTGCAGTTTCGCAGATGTCCTCGATACGCGTAGCGGTGTAGCCCTTGGAGCGGAAGACGTGGAGGGCCGCGTCGAGAAACTTGGTTTTGGATTCGTGTCTAGGTTCGGGCATAGTGATTGGCTGAGGCGCATTCTATACCTACCAGTCGGTATGCTGTCAAGTGAATTTTTCGATTTTATTTATGGCAGGCGATTGAGTGGGGGCGGCAATGGTTTATAGATCTCCCGCGCGCACATAGTTGTAGGGGTGAAGTGCCAAATCGACTCACGTGTCCCTTTGCGGGACTGATCCGCGATTCCCCTTTTGCAGTCGGTCGTAACCTGAGTGCTAACCCGTGCCGGTGCCGCAGCGCGCCGGCCAGTCTTAAGCTTTCTTTGGAAGCGGATTTGCGTGTCATGTTCACCGGGGGTGTACGTCCTCTATGAGCACTAGTTTAACCATCGAGGCAGTACCTTGGATGCATACGCTCGAAGCGGCCAGAGACGAAGCGCGGCTGATCCAGGATTCTCTGCTGCCACGAGGCACATTACGCGGGGAATCCTTCGAGGTCGCTTTCCGGTTCGCTCCGCTGGGTGAAGTTGGCGGAGACTTCGCCGATTTTTTTCAATTGCCCAACGGTCTGGTGGGCATGTACATGGGAGACGTTGTCGGCAAGGGCCTGATCGCCGCGATGTACGCGGCGCTGGTGATGGGCACGATCCGCGGAATCAACAAGACTGGCGAGGATACAGCCGCGGTGCTGGGCCTGCTGAACAAGCGCCTGCGCGTCCGCCCGGTTCCCGGCCGTTACAGTTCCACTATTTACGCGCTTTTCGATCCTGCGTTGGGTGAACTCAGCTTCTCGAACGCGGGTGTGCCGCTGCCGTTGCTGGCGTCCGCCGAAGGCTGCCGCTCGCTGGGAGAAGGCGGTTTCCCTTCGGGCATGTTTCCGGACGCTGCTTACGAAATTCATCGCGTGCGGCTGGAACCAGGCGACACGGTTCTTTTTGCCACGGATGGCCTACACGAAATGCGCAACAAAGAAAATCAGGACCTGAGTTGGGGCAAGCTGATGGAAATCTGGAAGCAGTGCCGAAGCAAGTCGGCCGACGAAAGTCTGGATTTTCTTTTCGAAGAGGTGCGTGCCTTTTCCGGGGGCGTTTGCAGCCACGATGACATTACCGCGGTGGTGCTGAAGATCCCTGCGCGCTAGGCGCTGTGCCAGTTAGCGGCTGCAACTTCGATCTGCAATTCCGACACGCCGCCATTGCGAATCGAAAATGCGCGCACTGGTTTTACTTCATCCGGGTGCGGCGAAATTATGAAATACGCAGCGTCCGGGTAGTACGCACGCTGCACATCTGTGCGCGACGGCTCGTTCGCGCCGTGTGGATGCGAATGATAGATCCCCAACAGCTGCAATCCTGCGCCGCGAATCTCTCGCATCAGGTGGAATAATTCCGCGGGCGCAATTTCGTATTGTGTGGATGGATCGCCGGCGATGTTGTGCGCGTGCAAGACGCGGCTGATCACGCCTTGACGACCCGCCAGCAGCCCGCAACGTTCATGGTCAGGCCCGCCTTGCGCATGGGCCTGCAGCGCGAAGAGCACGCCGTCTTGAACTCGAATCGTATTTGGCACTGAGATCAGTCTATATCGCGGCAGATCGAAACGGAAAAGATCTGGACCTGCGAAACCCGCTACTTCGGTGGCGGGACGCAATCCAATGAAAACTTAATTGCTGCGCGAATCCACGGGATGGTCAGATTTGGCGGAAACTTCCAACTGCTCGAGGCACTCTTCACAGCAGCCTGGAAGATTGGCGCACCGCTTTGAAAAGTGAGGTCGATTATGTGGCCGGTGGCGTCAACGTAGATCGTGAAAGAAACTGTCCCTTGCATGTCCGCCGATCGAGCAACCGGCGGATACGTCGGCATCGTGAGTACCCCTGGTGGGGCAGACGCGGTACTTAGCAATCGAACGTTGGGCGACAACGGCGGCCGGTTCTGGGCCAGGCGATACAGATCCGACGGTTTCTCCGCCGCGCCCAGGAACAGTTCATCATACTTGCCAGCGCTCAAGTCTCGCAGTACCAGAGAATCTGGATGCTCAAGCGGCGGATTCGCTGATTCGCCGGTCGGGAAAATAGGCTTATCCATGACACTCGGCCCAAATGTCTTGTCGAGCAAGCGCAACAATTGCATCGTCCATGCCGTGTGTTCCGGAGTATTCACTGCCGGGTCAAACATGTCCCGATCGAGAATGTCTAAGCGGATAACTCGGGTTTGATTTCCGCACTGAACTTCCATCGCGACGTTCGAACCACTAAACACCAGACATTTCTTACATCGTTTCAGCTCGCGGTGTAGCTCCTTTTCGGGAATGGCACAGGGATTGGTCTTGCCTAAAATGGTTGCAATAGATTCGTTGATGGTTGCAGTTGCCACTTCGACCTTTGCGGGCTGAGAACATGAGCCGCCAGGCGGAGTGAGCGAGATTTTTTCAATGGCGGTACCGTCTGGTGGTCGGACGAACCACGAAGAGATCGTAATAATTGAATGGTGGGCCAAAATCGAAGAACGTGCGGCGCCCGATTTCGAATTGATCAGGCGGGACGGGAGGCGCGCCGTGATTCTGGCCAAACACCGGGCTGCATATGACAAAAACAGCGAAGAAAATTACGCTCCGTCGCATAAACGGATATTACTACTACCATCTTTATCAATGCTAGTCGGGCCTGGGTAGGCTTATCGCGCCGCGAAACGCATGCCTTGGGGGCGGTTCGCGAACCACCCCCACGGGATGGAGATTTCTTACGCCTTTTGTGCTTGGCGGCGCAGGAATGTCGGCACGTCCAGGTCGTCGGCGGGGACTTCGTTGCGTACGTCGGCGACGTTGCGTGCGACTCTGCTGCACCACGTTGGTTTGTTGCGGCGCGATGTTTCCGCCGCTGGGCTGTTCGCGCGAAGCTTTCCAGGTCTTCGGCAGATAGGACGGCTTCTGCTGCGATTTGCGGCCGGCCACTTCGCGGAAGCCCGCGGCGATCACGGTGATTTTCACGGACTCCTTCATGGCATCGTCCATTACCGCGCCGAAAATGATGTTGGCATTTTCATGCGCGGCTTTCTGGATGATGGAAGAAGCTTCGTGCACTTCCTGCAAGCTGAGGCTGGAGGAGCCGGTGATATTGATCAAAATTCCCTGCGCGCCCTGAATGCAATTGTCTTCGAGCAGCGGGCTATTGATGGCGCGATTCGCGGCGTCAATCGCGCGATTCGAGCCGGAAGCGACGGCCGTGCCCATCACCGCATAACCTTGGCCGGACATGATCGTTTTCACGTCGGCAAAGTCGCGGTTGATGATGCCCGGAATGGTGATGATGTCCGAAATGCCCTGCACGGCCTGGCGCAAAATATCGTCGGCGATGCGGAACGCTTCGAAGAAGCTGGTGCCGTGCTCGACGCAATCCATCAGCCGCTCGTTGGGGATTACGATGACGGTGTCCACACAGCCGATGAGTTCGCCGAGAGCTTGTTCGGCCTGCTCCATGCGGCGCTTGCCTTCGAACGCGAAGGGCTTCGTCGCAACGGCGACGGTGAGCGCGCCGAGTTCGCTGGCAAGATTCGCGACGACGGGAGCGGCGCCGCTGCCGGTACCGCCGCCCAGGCCGGCGGTGACGAACACCATGTCCGCGCCGTCGAGAGCTTCAAGGATTTTTTCCGTGTCTTCGAGCGCGGCTTTGCGGCCCACTTCAGGATTCGCGCCCGCGCCGAGTCCTTTGGTGAGCTTCGCGCCCAGTTGCAGTTTTACGGGCGCCTGTGACAAGCTTCAGCGCCTGCAAATCGGTGTTGGCCGCGATGAATTCCACGCCTTCCACTTTCGCGCGGATCATGCGGTTGACGGCGTTGGAACCGCCGCCGCCCACGCCGATGACTTTTATTTTTGCCCCGTTGGTTGCTTCTTCTGCAAACGACACACGCATTGCCGATTCTTTTTGCGCCATGCTTCCTCCCCAGTCTTTTCCCAATTTCGTTTTTTGCATCCGTTGCCTGTCACGCCCCTGCAAACATGCTCTTCAACTTGCCCACCCAGCCGCTAGGGCGCGCTCCGCCGGCGCGCCGGGTGCGCGCGCCGTACAGAACCAGTCCCACGGCTGTTGCATACTCGGGCCGGGAAACCTCTTCGCTCATTCCAGTGAGTCCGCGCGGAGACGCCACGCGCACCGGAAGATTGAAAATCCGCTCGGCCAGCTCGCACAGGCCGCGCAATTGCGCGCCGCCGCCGGTGAGCACGATGCCCGCGGGGATCATGCCTTCCCCGCCGCCGCGGCGTAGTTCGTCGCGGACTAACATTAATAGCTCGTGCGCGCGCGGCTCGACGATTTCAGAGAGCATGCGCGAAAACACGGTGCGCGGCGGACGATCGCCGACGCTGGCGATTTCGATGGCCGACGTCTTCTTTCAGCAGCTCGCGCAACGCGCAGGCGTGCAGGCGCTTGATTTTTTCCGCTTCGCTGCTGGGCGTGCGCAGGCCGACGGCAAGGTCGTTGGTGAAATGATCGCCGCCGACGGGAACAGCCGCGGTGTGGCGGACGACGCCGCCGGCGAAGGCGACCATCTCCGTGGTGCCGCCGCCGATATCGAGCAGGCAGGCGCCCAGTTCGCGTTCGTCCTGCGTGAGGCAGGCTTCCGCGGCAGCGAGCTGTTCGAGCACGGTATCGTCCACGCGCACGCCGGCGCGGTTCACTGCTGTGACGATATTTTGCGTGGCGGTGCCGGAAGTGGTGACGATGTGCACGTTGGCCTCGAGGCGCTGGCCGACCATTCCGATCGCGTCGCGGACGTTATCTTGCGCGTCGAGAGAAAATTCCTGCGGCAGGACGTGCAGCACTTCGCGATCTTCCGGCAATTGCACGCCGCGAGCGGCTTCGATGGCCCGGCGCACATCGTCGCGATGCACGTCACGCGGCCGCGAGCCCACCGTGATTCCGCCGCGGCTATTGACGCCGCGCACATGCGTGCCGGCGACGCCGATCAGCGCCGATTCCACCGGGACGCCGGTGAGCGCTTCGGCTTCCTCCACCGCGCGGCGAATGGAGCTGACCGCGAGATCGAGGTTGACGATCTGCCCTTTGCGCCAGCCTTTGGATTCCGCCGCGCCCAGTGCCGCGAATTTCACTCCGCCGTCTTCATCCAGTTCGCCGATCAACGCGCAGGTTTTGGTGCTGCCGATGTCCAGCGCTACGATATGCCGTTCCTTCTTCGTCAAATCAGCTGCTCCTTAATTATTGCGCTTCCCTAAATTCTGACGCATCGTTCCCATGAAAAACGACCGCGCTAGTGCTGCTGTTGCGCGCTCGAGTGCTTTGCCGAACTTTTTGCCGCGCTGTGCTGCGTCGCGCTCGATTTTACCGGGGCTGATTTCGTTGCCCTCGCGGGCGCGGCCAGCTGCGGCGCCACGGCCACGATCGGCGGCGGATCTTTCTTCTGCGCCAGAATCGCGCGATCCGGATTCACGACTGCTTCGCCGTTGAAGCGCAGGTCCACGGATTCGACGCGGCCAGCTGCTGCGCGCCACTGGCCGATGTCGTTCAGCACGGTCAGATACTTGCTCTGGAAATCGCTGTCGCCGAAATGGACGATGATGGGCGCATCGGAATTGCCCCAGGCATCGTTGCCGGCCGCGCCGCCGGAATTTCCCACCTGCAATCCGGAAATTGTGGCGCGCAAATCTTTCGCTTCGGTGAGGTCCACTTCGCTAACCTGCTCCATCGCGCCGGCGCGCGCGGATTCCACCTGCTGCGTGAATCCGGCAAACATTTGCATGCGCGGCTCGCGGTCTTCGATGGGCATATCCGGGCCGATGCCGGTGATCACCGGAAAATGGAAATTGGCTTTCAACGGACGATCGAGAATTACTCCGTGCACATCCACCAGCGCGAGGTCGCTGCCTTCGCGCAGAAACGCGATCGGCGTGCGTTCGATGATCTCCACTTCGATGCGATTGGGCAGCGCGCGGCGCACCGTGGCCTGTTCGACCCAGGGAATGGTTTCCAGCTGGCGGCGGCGTTCGTTTAGAGGAACGCGGAGGACGCTGCGATTGCGGTCCGCAGCGAAAATCTCCAGCACCCTGCCGCGCGGGACGTACTGATTGCCCGTGATTTGCACCTGGTCGGAGTGAATCAGCGCCATTTCGGGCGACGCCAGCAGGTAATGGCCAAGCGCGTAGCTCGCGGCGGCCGCTGCGAGCGCTATCGCGCTCCAGAACGTGACGCGCAGATACGTCTTCCAGGCTTTCTTGCCGAATTTGCGCCGCTTGATTTCCAGGGGCTTCTGCCGCCGGAGATACTTCGGCTCTTCGTCGGCCAGAACTTCCTGGGGATAAGCGTCCGCGTCCATGGTTCTCAATTTTTCCAAAAAATGACCTCGTTCTCGAGTTCGATGCCGTAGGTGACGCGCACGCGCTCGCGCACTTCGTCAATCAGGCGCAGCATGTCCGCGCAGCTGGCATTCGCGGCATTCACGAAAAAATTCGCGTGGCGGTCGCTGACCATGGCGTCGCCCACGCGGTGTCCTTTCAGGCCCAGCTCGTCAATCATGCGACCGGCAGAACCCCCCGGCGGGTTCTTGAAAATGCAGCCCGCGCTTTTCTGGTTCAAGGGCTGGCTGGCGCGGCGCTTCTCGTTGCAGATTTTTATGACCGCTAAAATATCTTTGAACGGCTTCGACGGCAGTTCCAGCTTCACGCGCAACATCACATCGTCTGGCGCGAAAGAAGTATGGCGGTAATCGAAACGAATGTCATCTCCGCGCAAAGTTTCCAGTTTGCCGGTGGCCGCGCGATAAAGCTCCACTTCGCGAACGTAGGAGCCAATTTGCGTGCCGTACGCCCCTGCATTCATGCGCAGCGCGCCGCCGACGCTGCCGGGCACGCCGATGAGGCCCTCCATGCCGCCCAGATCGCGCTTCGCGCAAAACGTGACCATGCCGCCGAGGTCCGCGGCGGCGTCCACATAAGCGGCGTTGCCTTCGACGCGCATGCCGGGCTGCGATGTAGGCAGATGCAGGACGACGTAAGGCAGCTCGCCGTCGGCGATCAGCACGTTGGTGCCGCCGCCGAGAAAACGGTGCGGAACATTTTCATTCGCGAGCAGATGCATGACTTCGGGAATGGTTTCGAATCTGCGCAACAGCAGCTGGTCGGTGGTGCCGCCGATGCCGAGTGAAGTTTTTTCGCTCAGCGGCACGCCGGGACGGAGTTCCACGCCAAGTTCTTTCAGGCGCGCCGCGATCGGCTTGTCACTAATTCGCATCGAGTCTAGTCCGCCACCGTCGTCGAGACTTTTGAGCCCAGCAACATCGCGAGTTGGTCGAGCGCGCGTCCGACGCTTCCCGCGCCGATGGTCAAGACGGCGTCGTGCGGGCGCGATTCGCGCAGCAAATATTCGATAGCCGCCTGCATGGTGCTGGTGAAGATTACGTTTTTATGTCCGGCGCCGCGAATCGCTTCGGCCAGCTTTTCGCCGGTGATGCCCGGAATGGGTTCCTCGCCCGCCGCGTAAATGTCGGTCATCACCAAAATGTCGGCTTCGTTGAAGGAGCGGCGAAAATCTTCCCAAAGATGCTGCGTGCGCGTGTAGCGGTGCGGCTGGAAGAGCACCAGCAGGCGCTGATAGTCGCAGCCGCGCGCGGCGGCGAGGGTGGCGCGAATTTCGGCAGGATGATGGCCGTAGTCGTCTATCAGCGTGACGCCGTTGAACGTGCCTTTGATTTCGAAGCGCCGGCCGACACCAGAAAACTTCGAAAGGCCCGCGCGAATCAGGTCCGCCGGAACATTGAGAGAGAGCGCGACGGCGGCTGCGGCGGCGGCGTTGCTCACGTTGTGAATTCCCGGCGGCGAAGGGAGATGGAAGATTCCCAAATCGTCGCCGTGATATTTCAGACGAAATTCGCTCGCGAGGCCTTGCAGCTTGACCTCGCCAATCACCAGGTCAGCCTGGCTGGACGTGCCATAAGTAATCACCGGACGCTTGACGCGCGGCAGGATGGCCTGCACGTTGGGCTCGTCCAGGCACAAAATCACCGTGCCGTAAAATGGCACGCGATTGACGAATTGCAGGAACACATCCTGAATTTCCTCGAGCGAGTGGTAATGATCCAAATGTTCGCGGTCAATGGTGGTGACCACGGCAACGACGGGCGCGAGCAGCAGAAACGAGCGATCGCTCTCGTCCGCCTCCACGACCATGTATTCACTCTGGCCCACGCGCGCGTTCGAGCCGGCATGATTTACGCGTCCGCCGACGACAAACGTGGGATCGAGACCCGCAGCGGCGAGGACGGAAGCAACCATAGAAGTTGTGGTGGTCTTTCCGTGCGCGCCGGCGACAGCGATGCCGTATTTCAGGCGCATCAATTCCGCGAGCATTTCCGCGCGCGGAATCACCGGAATTTTCAGCAGATGCGCTTCGACCACTTCCGCATTATCGTTGCGCACCGCCGACGAAATCACCACGACATGCGCGCCGTGCACGTTCTCCGCCTGGTGGCCCTCGAAAATACTCGCGCCGAGCTTGCGCAGACGCTCGGTCACGGGCGTCTGCTTCAAGTCCGAGCCGGAAACGGCGTAGCCACTGGAAAGCAGCACTTCGGCGATGCCGGACATGCCGCTGCCGCCAATGCCGACCAGATGAATCCGCTGAAAATTGCGAAATGGGACGTTCACGAGCGCACCAGCCCTTCGAGCAGGTCCACAATATCTTCCACGGCGCGCGGACGAGCCAATCGCCGCGCCTGCTCTTCCATTTCCGTGATTCTCCGGGGCTGGTCCAGGAGGGAGAAGATTTCGTTTGTCAGCCGCTCGGGCGTAAGTGCTTCCTGTGGCAGCAGGCGAGCGGCGCCTGCGTTCTGCATGGCCTCGGCGTTGCGGGTCTGATGCGCGTCAGTGGCAGCGCCGAAGGGGATGAAGATGGCGGCACGTCCGGCGGCGGCAACTTCGGCCGTCGTGATCGCGCCCGAACGGCAGAGAATCAAATCCGCCTGGGCGAAACGCTCCGCCATATTCTCGATGAAGGGCACAACCTCCGCTCGGAATTCGCGTCGCGCATAAGCCACGCGCACAGCATTATAGTCGCGTTCACCAGTCTGATGCACGATGAAAAGCTGATTTTTTCGAGGCGCAAGAAGGTCGAGTGAATCAACGACAGCGCGATTGATGGGCAGAGCGCCGCGGCTGCCGCCGGTAATGAGGATGCTGAACGGCTCGCGATGCTCTTTGCGGGTGATTGCAAAAAATTCCTGGCGCACCGGGATGCCGGTGGCGATGGCCCGTTCGCCAAAACGCTTGGCGGTTTCCGCAAAACCGCAGGCTACACGATTCGCGAGATTTGCGAGGACGCGGTTGGTGAAGCCCGGCTCGACATTTGGCTCGAAAATCAGCGCCGGCACGCCGTGCAACCGCGCCGCGAGAATCATGGGGCCGGAAGCGTAGCCGCCCACGCCGAATGCCACATTGAAATGATGCCGCCTGCACAATTTTCTCCGAATCCCACAATCCCGCCGGAAGCATGGCCGCGTTGCGCAGCAATTTGGCGCCGCCCATGCCCTTCAGTCCGGCCACGCGAATCGTTTCGAGCGGCAGCCCTGCCTGCGGCACCAGGCGCGATTCCATCCCGGATGCGGTTCCTACGATCACGACGCTACGCGCTCCATCCGGCCCGCGCCGGAGCCATTCTTTTGCTACCGCGATGGCGGGAAATACATGCCCGCCGGTGCCGCCGCCTGCAATCAGGAGGCTTTTCTTATTCGTCCCGCTCGCGCCGACGCCGACCGTCACGTCTCGTCCGCGTGCTGGCTGATGTTCAGGAGCACGCCCGTTGCCAATAGCATGCCGAAAAGGCTGGAGCCTCCGTAGCTGACAAACGGCAGCGGAATTCCTTTCGTAGGCATCAGTCCGAGCACGACACTCAGGTTAATCAGCGCCTGGCCGACGACCATCGTGGTGATTCCCAGGCCGAGAAACTTGCCGAAATCATCGGGCGCCTTCATCGCAGCCACAAATCCGCGCCAGCCGTACACCGCAAAAAGTGCCAGCACGACGATGGCGCCAATGAATCCGATTTCCTCGCAGATGATGGCGTAAATAAAATCAGTGTGCGCTTCCGGCAGAAAGAAAAGTTTCTGGCGGCTTTCCATCAGGCCCACACCGCTCATTCCTCCCGAGCCGACCGCGATCAGTGATTGCAGCAATTGGAATCCGGCACCCTTGGGATCGAGTTCGGGATGGCGAAAGGCCTCCATGCGCTGCAGTCTGTACGGCACGCGCACGATCAAAAGATAAATCGTGGGAATGGCGGCCAGCACCGTGCCGCCGATGTATTTCAGCGAAAGTCCGGAGACGAACAGCATGGCAATCGCAATCACCAGGATCATGAAGGCCGTGCCCATGTCCGGTTCTTTCACCACCAGCGCCGCCAGCATCAACGTGGCGCCCATTGCCGGAGCCAGCGTATGCAGCGGATCGTTCACTCCAAAATTTCTGGGCAGCCGCCGCAGCTCCAGGAGCCACGCGAGATATACGATCAGCGCCAGCTTGGCCATTTCCGACGGCTGAAAGCTGAACGGACCCATGCGGAACCAGCGATGCGTCTGGTGCGAGCGGTCCAGAAAAAATACTCCGACCAGCAGCACGAACGTCACTGCGAGGCCAGTGAACACCACGCGCGGTTGGCGCAGCTTGTGGTAATCCACGTTCATCAGCCAGAACATTCCGGCAATTCCCAGCACCACGTAAATCATCTGGCGCAGCAGAAAAATGTAGCCGGCGCCGAATTGTTCGCTGGCGGTCATGGCCGAGGCGCTGAAGACCATCACAGCGCCGATCAGGCACAGCGCCAGGGTGACGCCGAACAATTGTTTATCGGGCTGCAGAGTTCGTGGCATCGCTATCCTTTCTCCGCGGGCGGCTCAGCAGCTGCCGCGCCGGCTACGGATTGATTTTCGCGGCGCGCCACCAGTTCTTTGAATGCGCGGCCGCGCTGTTCGTAATTCTCGAATTGATCGAAGCTGGAGCAGGCCGGAGCGAGCAGCACGGTGTCGCCCGGTTGCGCCGCTTCCATGGCCAACTGCATGGCGCGTTCGAGCGTGCCGGCTTGGCGGATTTCCACCGCGCCTTGCAGATCGGTGGCAATCTTCTCTGTGGCCTCGCCAATCAGCAGACACCAGGCGCGCGCGTTCGTGCAGCAAATCGCGCAGCGGCGTGTACGGGCTGCCTTTGTCTTTGCCGCCCAGAATCACCACCAGCGGCCCGGGAAACGCTGCGACGGCTTTCAGGGCGGCATCCACGTTGGTGGCTTTGGAATCGTTGTAAAACTGCACGCCGGAAATTTCACCGGCAAATTCCAGGCGATGCGCGACACCGCGAAATGATTTCACGCCATTGGCGATGGCCGCGGGCGTTGCGCCTGCAAGGTATGCGGCAGCGCATGCTGCGAGAACATTTTCCACGTTGTGTTCGCCGCGCAGAGGAATTTGGTCACGCCGCGCGAGTGGCGTTTCCGAGCCTTCATTGCGAAAAATGATTTCGTTGTCACGCAGGAACGCGCCGGCGGCGACGCGTTTCTGGCGGCTGAACCAGAAAATATGGGGCTTCGCGGGCATGCGCTTGGTGATTTCGGGATCGTCCGCGTTCAGCAGAGCGATGTCGCGCTCCAGTTGGTTTTCGAACATGCGCATCTTGGCGCGCGCGTATTCTTCGAACGTGCCGTGGCGGTCGAGGTGATCCGGCGTGAGATTGAGCAGCACGCCAATTTCCGGCCGGAATTTATCAATCGTCTCCAGCTGAAAACTGCTGATTTCCGCGACCGTTACCGATGGGTCGGTGGATCTTTCCACCAGCGCGAGCAACGGCACGCCGATATTTCCGCCCACCAGCGTCGGTATGTTCGAGGTCTGCAAAATGTGTGCGAGCAGCGCCGTGGTGGTGGTCTTTCCGTTCGAGCCGGTGATGGCCACCAGCTTGCCACGCAGAAAACGCCACGCCAGCTCAATCTCGCTCCACACCGGAATTCCGCGCGCGCGCGCGAGTTCCAGCGGCGGCAGTTTTGCCGGCACGCCCGGACTCACGACGATCAAATCCTGTTCAAGGAAACTTGCGGCGACGTGTCCGCCAAGTTCCAGCTTCACTCCGGCGGCGCGGAGTTGCGCGGCGGTTTCGGCCAGCTCGGTTTCCGGCCGCCCGTCCGTGGCGGTGACCGTCGCGCCGTAGCCCGCGCTGAATAGCGACGTCACCACGCCCGTGCGCGCCAGGCCCACCACCAGCACGCGTTTGCCCGATAGATCGAATCCCAGTCGCAACTTAGATCCTCACTTGATGCTCGGATGCTGCAGCACGTCTGATGACGCGGCCACAAAACCCGTACTTCAGCGGCTAAAGCCGCGGTCGCTTGCTTACGTCTTTGTCGTGGCTAAAGCCACGACCTACAAAGAGCCACGACCTACAAAGAGTCTCGACCAACGGTTGCCCGGTCCCGTCCCGCAGACTGCGGGACGGGACCGGCCGCTACATAGTCAAAGGCAAATTCAACTACGCTCGCCTGGCGACCGCTACCCTTCGGACCGGCGCTGCCGGTTCTCAGGATGAATCGCGCTGTGGCGCAATTCAGCGCAATTTCAAAGTCGTCAGCGAAAACAGCGCGAATACCAGCGCCACAATCCAGAAGCGCACAATAATTTTCGATTCGCTCCAACCCAACAGCTCGAAATGATGATGCAGCGGCGCCATGCGAAACACGCGCTTGCCGGTGAGCTTGAACGAGCCGACCTGAATAATCACGGAGAGCGCTTCCAGCACGAATACGCCGCCAATCGAGAGCAGCAAAATTTCCTGCTTGATGATCACCGCGACGGTGCCAATCGCTCCGCCCAGGGCGAGCGAGCCGACGTCTC
Source organism: uncultured Acidobacteriota bacterium (assembly GCA_963742475.1). Taxonomy (GTDB): domain Bacteria; phylum Acidobacteriota; class Terriglobia; order Acidiferrales; family UBA7541; genus Palsa-295. The sequence goes on from CAVULY010000004.1 coordinate 1,125,579, forward strand.
CCATAAACATTTCCGCGGGATGCGCGTTGTACCAAAGAAAGCCGAGCGAGGCGCCGGCGAGCGAGCCGCAGAAAATTACCAGCTCACCGGCATCCGGGAATTTTTTGCAGGTCGAGGTAATCCGCAAATTTCGCGTTGCTGGAAAGATAGGTGAGCACCGTCAGCGCTGTGGCGGAAACCAGCACGCAGCCGATGGCCAGGCCGTCGAGGCCATCCGTCAGATTCACTGCGTTGGAGCAGCCTACAATCACCAACACCAGAAAGAGCACGAACGGCACATAGGCCAGCGGCCATAGAAAATCATGGCCGAACAGCGAAGAGATCACTAAATTGGGGTGCAAGCGCTTGAAAAACGGCACGCTCAACTGCGTGGAGTAGGCGCCCTGCGTTTGCAAGGAAACCAGCGCGACGCCCACCAGGATGCATGTGAGCACTTGCAGCGAGAATTTCGCCCGCGGGGTGAGGCCCATATTTCTGCGGCGCACAACTTTGTTGTAATCGTCTACAAAACCGATGGTCCCGAACGCCAGAGTCGCGCCCATGGCCAGCAGCACGTAGGCATTGCGCAGGTCCGCCCAAAGCAACGTGGGAATCACGATCGCGGCGACGATCAGCACGCCGCCCATCGTGGGCGTGCCGGCTTTTTTCTGATGGCCTTTGGGGCCTTCCTCGCGGATGTATTGCTTCACCTGCAAATCGCGCAGCCGTTCGATCACCCATGGGCCCATCAGGAGTGAGAGCAGCAGCGCGCTGGTGCTGGCCATGGCGGTGCGCACGGTGATGTAACGGAAAACGTTCAGCGGGCTGAAGTGCGGCCGCAGCAGGTAGACGAACAAATAGTAGAGCATCTAGCGCTGACCCTTCGGCTGCGCCGCGGCATGTACAGTGTCCGGCTGAGAACCGATGCGTGCGTGGCCCGCGTCAATTGCTTCCAGAATTTTTTCCATCTTCACGCCGCGTGAACCCTTCAGCAGCAGCAGGTCGCCTGGCTCAATGAATCCAGCAAGAAATTCCCCGGCCTCGGATGAATTGTGAAAAAATTTCGCGCGCTCCTGCGGATGCCCCGCCGCGACGGCCGCGCGCACGAATTCTTCCGCCGGTCCCTGGACGCCGACGAGCCAATCAATCTTGCGCAGGCCCGCGACAAAACGGCCGCACTCGCGATGCAGTTCCGGCGCGGAGTCGCCCAGCTCGCGCATCTCTCCCGCGGCAAGAATGCGCCGCGAATAGCCGGGCGTCGCTGCGAGCAGTTCCGCCAGAGCGTTCAGTGCGGTGGGACTCGAGTTGTAGCTGTCGTTGATTACCGTAAAACCTGCTTGAAACTTCACCACTTCACCGCGTTTGTCCGCGGGCTGCAGAGTGGGGAACACGCGCTGCGCGTCTTCCGCGCCGATGCTCCAGACGCTTGCAGCCGCCAGCGCCGCGACCGCGTTCATTACGTTGTGCCGCCCAATTAAAGGCAGTTCGAGGCGCGCGCGTCCGGCCGGTGAGACGAAATCGAATGCAGAGCCGCTGACGCCGCGCTCTTCGATATTTCTCCGCGCGAAATTCCGCACGCGTGCCGGGGCCGGTGCCGAACCAGAGCACGCGCCCCCGCGCCACTTCGGCAAATCGCTCGACGCGCTCGTCGTCTGCGTTCAGCACAGCAGTGGCATCCGGCCACGCCAAATTTTCAATCAGCTCGCGCTCGGCCAGCGCAATCTCCTCAATCGAAGAAAAAAATTCCAGATGCTCGACGGCGATCCGCGTGATCACGCCCACGTCCGGCGGAGCAATGCGCGCCAGGCGTGCCAGCTCGCCGCGATGCGACATGCCCATTTCGATTACCGCCGCATCGTGCTGGTCGTCCAATTGCAGCAGCGTCAGCGGCAGCCCATATTCGTTGTTCAAATTTCCCTGGGTCTTCAATACGCGGAACCGCGCGGCCACCAGCGCCGCAAAGATTTCTTTAGTGGTCGTTTTTCCCACCGACCCCGCCACGCCGCCGATTTTTCGTCCGGGCTTGGCCTGGCGCCAAATCTGGCATGCGCGCGAGGCGAGGCGGTGCAGCGCGTCGAGCGTGTCGTCCACTGCAAAAACTTTTCCGCGGATTTCTTCCGCGTATTGTGCGAATCGTCCGCGCGCCACCACCCCGGCTGCCGCGCCGCCGGCCAAAGCCGCAGCCACGTGATCGTGTCCGTCGTGACTCGGTCCGTGTATGGCGATGAACAGTTCTCCAGGCTGAATCGTGCGAGAATCAATCGAGACGCCGGCCACCCCGGCCAGGGCGTCAAGGCGCGCGGGAGCCGCGACACCCAGAGCTTCAGCCACTTGACCAACGGTCCACCGCATTTCGTCTCCCCTGGACTGGCCTTCACTCTCAAGCCTGGACTCTCGAAAGTGCTCGATTTCGCTGCCGAATCCGCTGCTATTTCATGGCCTGTTTCTTTACAAACCCCCGGCGGCGCAAAATGGCGCGCGCTTTTTCGCGATCGTCGAATTCAAACGTGCGGTCGCGCAAAATTTGATAATTCTCATGACCCTTTCCCGCCAGCAGCACGATGTCTCCCGCCTTAGCCTCATCAATGGCAATTTCCAGGGCGGCATCGCGGTCCGGTTCGATGCGGTACAGCGCATTCACTTTCTGCAATCCCACGACCACATCGTTGATGATCAGCAGCGGATCTTCGGAGCGGGGATTGTCGCTGGTGAGAATCACCAGATCGCTCAAAGCGCCTGCCGCTTCGCCCATGGGAGGACGCGTCGAGCGGTCGCGCTCTCCTCCCGCGCCGAAAAGCGTAATAATTCGTCCCGCGGGATTCAGCTCGCGCGCTGTTGCGATCAAATTGCGCAGCGCGTCGTCCGCGTGCGCGTAGTCCACGACTACCAGGAACGGCTGGCCTTCATCAATTCGCTCGAAACGTCCGGGCACCTGCTCGAGAGCGGTGATGCCCTGTTCGATTTTTCCCACCGGGACGTCCAGCGCGAGCGCCGCGCCGATCGCAGCGAGAATGTTGTAAACGTTGATGCGCCCCACGAGCGATGAGCGAACTTCGATTTTGCCCGCGGGAGTCTGCGCGGTAAATTCCAGCCCCGAAAAACTCAGTGTAAATTTCCGGGCGGTAAGATCGGCGGTTTCCGTTAGTCCGTACGTAAGCGTGCGTTTTGCCAGGGCCTGCAGGCGCGACGCGTAGGGATCGTCAATATTGATGACCGCTACATCGGGCGCGCCCGCACCCGTCCCGGCAAACAGCAGGCGCTTGGCTTCGAAATATTCCTCGAACGTCTTGTGAAAATTCAGGTGATCGCGCGTGAGGTTGGTGAAAAGCGCGACGGCGAAATGGCATCCCCACACGCGGTCCATCACCAGCGAATGAGAACTGACTTCCAGCACGGCGTGTGTGCCGCCCGCGTCGCGAACTTCCGCGAACATTTCCTGCAGATCCAGCGATTCCGGAGTGGTGTTCCGCGCGGTGCGACTGCCGCGCGGCGTCTGGTATCCGGTAGTTCCGATTCGCCCGGTCTTCCATCCGGCCGCGTGCAAAATCGAATCGAGGATGAACGTGATGGTGGTCTTGCCATTCGTTCCGGTGACGCCCGCGAGCTTCAGCGCGTCCGCCGGATGTCCGTAAAAATTTGCCGCAGCCAGTGCCAGCGCCTTGCGCTCTGCTCCGGCCGGCACTTCGATCCAGGTGACTTCGCGCGCAGTATTCGCAGGCCGCGGATTCGGGCTGGCAATCGCCACGGCGCCGCGCGCGAGCGCATCGGCCACGAATTCGTTGCCGTCGGTCTTTGTTCCGGGCATGGCGAAAAACAGAGTAGCGGCCTTCACTTTGCGGCTATCGCACGCGACCGCAGCGATGGACAAGCTCGTGCCGCCCGTCACACGAACGCCCTCAATTCCGGCGATGACTTCGGACAATTCCATTTCCATCCCTGCGCGCTTTTTCTGCCGCCTTGTTGCTGATTGCACTTTCGGGCCGCCCTCTACCACGGATTTCAATGCACGTTCCTCTGCGCGCTCTCCGCCAGTGCCACGGGCTGCGTTGGCGGCATGGTCGGTTTCATTTGGGCCGCGGCACGTCCAAACCGCACCGTGACCGTGCTGCCGCGAATTACACGCGTGCCGGCCTCCGGTGATTGTTCGAGAGCAACTCCGCTGCCAAGCAGCGAAGGAATCAAACCGAGCCGCGAACACGTTTCAGTCACGGCGCGCACGTTTTGTCCGGACAAGTCCGGAACCTCCACGGCATCCTCTTCGCTGAACGCCATCGTGGGTGCCGCGCCACCGGCGGATTCACCTGCCGCCTCTTGATTCGCTGCCTGATTCAACGCTTGATTTTTCTTGGCCACTACATCGCGAAAGCGCGCTTCATTTTCACGGTTCGCGGTTTCGTGTCTTGCGGCTTCCTGATTTGCGGTCGCGCCGAATTTTTCGGAAGCTGGAGCCGTCGGCGTGTTCTTGGCGGTTTCGGTGGCCGAACGCGCATTCATCGGCACGTCGTGCGCCACGTCGAGATATGCCAGCACCTGCTCGGCGATGCGTTTGAATACCGGACCGCCCACTTCGCCGCCGTGATGCGCTCCTTCCGGCGAATCCAGCACCACCAGAATGGTGACCGCCGGTTCATTCACCGGCGCGAAGCCCACAAATGAAGCAACGTACTGATTCGGCGAATAACGTCCGGTGTTCGTGTCAATTTTCTGCGCTGTTCCGGATTTTCCCGCCGCGGTGTAGCCGTTCAGTTGTGCCGGCGTTCCGGTGCCGGTCAACACGCACGGTCTCCATCATTCCGCGCACGGTTGCAGCGGTCTGCGCGTCGGTCACTTGCTGCGGTTCCGCACGCGCGGGCAGAGCCACCGGCGCATCGCCGCGAATTTCCTGCACGATATGCGGGCGATACAGCGTGCCGCCATTCGCAATCGCGGAAATCGCGGAAATAATCTGCACCGGCGTCACGCTAACTTCCTGCCCGATGGCCACTGAGCCGATCGAGCTGGCCGTCCAGTTTTCCAGCGGACGCAGCAGGCCGTGATTTTCGCCCGGCAATTCGATCCCGGTGAGCTGGCCGATTCCGAATCTGCGCATCGTGTCGTAAAACCGCGGCGCGCCCAGGCTCAACGCGACTTTGATGGAGCCGACGTCGCTGGAATGCGCCAGCACGTCGCGCACGCTGAGCACGCCGAAGGGATGCCAATCGTGAATCAAGCGCCCGGCCACCAGAATCGTGCCCATCTGGCAATCCACCAGCACATCGGGGTTCGTGACGTGATTCTCAATCGCGCCGGTCATGGTGATGACCTTGAAAGTAGAACCGGGTTCGTATGCTGCGGTCACCGCGCGGTCCATGCGCGTGTCATCGGAAAATTTTCCAGCGTCGTTGGAATCAAACGGCGGATAATTCGCCACGGCCAGCAGCGCGCCGCTCGACGGTTCCTGAATCACTACGGTGCCGGTGTGCGCGTGCGATTCCTCCATCGCCCGCTTCAGCTCTTTTTCCGCGATGTACTGGATGGTTTCGTCAACCGTCAGGACGACGCTCGCACCCGGATCGGCAGCCGATTCCCGGCGGTCGTAAAATCGCCGCTTGCCGTCGGCCATCAACATCACGCGGCCGGGCCGCCCGCGAATTTGTTTATCGAGCTGGTGCTCGATTCCGCCCATGCCCTTTTCGTCCGTATCCACCCAGCCCAGCACGTGCGCCAATAAATCGTGCTCGGGATAGACGCGGCGGTTTTCTTTTTCGAAGAACACGCCCTTCAAATTCATGTCGTCAATGCGCTCGACCGTTTCCGGCGATAATTTCTTGGCCAGGCGCACCGGCTTGCTGGCTTCGTTGATTTTTGTTTCCAGATCGTCGGCGGGCACGTTCAGAACACGCGACAGCAGCCGCGCGACCATTTCCGGGTCCTTAATGTCGGTGGGGTCCGCGAAAAGCGAGTCCATGGGAATGCTGACGGCCAGTTCCCGGCCTTTGCGGTCGTAGATCACGCCGCGCATGGGACTGATTTCAAATATGCGCTGTTGCTGATGCTGGGCTTTTGCGAAGTATTCGCTATAGCAGAAGAGCTGGAGGTAACTCAGGCGGGCCAGCACCGCCCCCATCCAAACCACCGCCACGACCCAGACCACCAACCAGCGGAGACGCGGGCTGCGCTGCTCCATGGGTTCCGCCCTAACTTGCGAGAAACTTTGTCCGGCCACGGTTCACGTCGCTTCGCCGGAATGGGCCCACGCGACGGGCCGCCAGAAAATCTTCAGTTGCGTAATCAGGGCCGCTGCGGCTGGACCACCGCGCGCGCCTCAGCCAACACCGCTTCGCTCGGTCCATCCGCCGGCGTCGCTTGGCCCGGCACGGAAACTGTCAGTCCCAATTCATTGCGCGCGATGCCGTCCACGCGGCCCGGCGCCCGAAGCGTGGCCACTTCCACGTGCAACTGCTGATTCAATTGCGCGGACTGTGCGCGTACCGCCGAGAGATGCTCCACTTCATACTGCAGCTGGATACACGCGAAATGCTGCCAGGCATAAAACAGCAGGCACGCCGCCATGGCCCCGCCCGCCGCCACACGCCGCCAAAAATCCTGCAAACGCGCCGGCGCGATGGAGCGCACTAAACGCGAATTATCAATTCGTTTTACTGTGTGATATTCGGTCATCAGCAGACTTGCGGCGCCGTGCGTTCCTCGTCGAAACGAGTCTCCGCCGTCGCCACCCTCTCGATTACGCGCATCTTCGCGCTGCGCGCCCGCGGATTACTTGCGATTTCCGCGTCGCCGGGCTGGATAACTTTTTTAGTGAGTATGCGAAATCCCTCGTGCGAAAGCCGCTGGAACGCATGCTTCACCAGGCGGTCTTCCAACGAGTGATAACTGAGGACAATCAACCGTCCTCCCAGATTTAAAGTGGCAGGGGTACGCGAAAGAAACTGCCCGAGTTCCTCCTCTTCTCGATTCACCGCTGTCCGCAGCGCCAGAAACGTTTTTGTCGCGGGATGCAGTCTCTGCCTTCCCCTTGCTTTTCGTCCCCCTGCCACAATCGTTGCCAGGTGTTCGGTGTCGCGTATGGGCCGCGCCCGTACGATCGCCCTGGCGATTCTGCGTGAATCTCTCTCCTCTGCGTTGTTGTAGAGGAGATCGGCCAGTTCTTTCTCCGGCCACTGATTCACAATTTCGTCCGCTGTCAGCGGGTTATCGGGATTCATGCGCATGTCGAGAGGTCCGGCCCAGCGGAAAGAAAATCCGCGTTCAGGGCTGTCCAGCTCGAGGCTTGAAATCCCCAGATCGGCAAGCACCCCGTCGAACGGCGGCAATTGATTGGCTGCCGCCACTTCGCCGATCTTCGAAAACTCTGCGTGCACCAGAATCACCTGCCGCTCGTGCGGCCCCAACCGCTCCCGCGCAATTTCCAGCGCTCGCGGGTCGCGATCCATCCCCAAAACTCGCCCGGTGGTCAGCTGCTTGGCGATCTCCAAAATATGACCGCCCGTGCCGACCGTCGCATCCGCATACGTCCCTTCAGGCCGGATGCGCAGCCAGTCCAGAATCTCTGCCAACAGAACCGGCGTATGCAGTACGGTCAAAACTTAAATGCCCAGATCGTCCAGTGCCTTTTCGTCTTCCGCCGTCATCGGATTACGGCTCATTTGATCCAGGAACCGGCTGTGATTCCAGACTTCCAGGTACGTCAACTGCCCCTGAACGTCCACTTCCCCCTTCATTTCCGCCGACTCCTGAGTACGGGTGGAATTAGAATGCGCCCCGAGCCATCCACCTCGACCACCTGACCGTAGTAGTTCGTCCGTGATAGGAATTTTTGCTTCGCCGCGTTGTGCGAGGAAAGCTTCGCCAGTTTCTTTTCGATTTCTTCCCAGGCTTTCAGGGGATAGATGGCGGCGCGATCGCCCTTGGTAGATGTTACGTAGAACTTCGTGCCGCTCTTGCGCAGGTCGGCCAGAAAGTCGGCGGGAATCTTCAGCCGCCCCTTCTCGTCCACCGTCGCTAGATAGTTGCCCCGCAGCATGAAAGCCCTCGAACAGCCCGCCCGGCGTGTGCGTCTCGAAAATCACTCGCTGGTTCGCCCCTGCTGTTGCGTTCCGAAACGGAACTGCTTGTTTTTGTTTGCGCCACTACCTGCTGCTGGGTTCGCCGTTACCTTGCTTCTAGGATCGCCACTGCCCTACACTCTTTGCCACGACTTACCACTCAGCGCCACTTTCTCCCACTTTGTGCCCCGATTGTAGATAGCTTCCTGCGCATGTCAAGCGGAATTCTTCTGGAAATGGAAAAACTTTGTGGATTTTCGCAGCGGCGCGAATGTTTCTTGTGGTCTGTTCAGCGCAAACCACAATTACTGGGGGAGGCGCAAGTCACCACACATAGCGCTAGTCGCTGCGTTGCAGAAAAAAATTCCAAAATGTTTTGTAAGAGTTAACAGCGTCGCAAAATTCTTGCGAATTCGCACTTGCTTTCACCGCGCTCGCGCATTCGCTTCCCTTCCGGGGCGCGTGCTGTCGCTGCGAGTTCGTTGTGCACCGGACGGAGGGAGCGTACGATGCACCAGGCTAGAGCCTGGAATTAGTACGGAAATGAATCGTAGGGGGACCAATATGCGTTTGCTTCGAATGTTCTTAGTTACCGCGCTTCTGGTCGGAGTCACGTCGCTCCGTGCGGGTGCGGATCCCGCCAAATCTCTGCAGGGATTGTTCTCCGCGACCGATTGCGAGGCGGTGCCCGAGCTGGTGGGAAACTGGTCCTCTCCCGGCCAGCCGGACAACATTATTCGCGAGGCGCACGATCACAAGTATTGGGTAATCGAGGCGCACGAAAGCTCAACGACAGGGGACAAGATCGCTCTCGAAATGTGTTTCGCGCATCTGGGCGGCCGTCTATTCTTCGACGCGATCGTTCAGGTTCTGCGCCCGGGCGACCAGCCCACCCTGCCGCCTGTGGCGGTGGTCGGCCACGCATTTCCTGTAAATGCGCTCGCGGGCCTCTGGCTACCGGTGCACTTCCTCGGGAGTCTGGAGATTCAGCAAAATGCACTGCATATACGGTATCTCGACGACCAATGGCTGCAAGTGGCCGCTAAAGCAGGCGCCGTCCCGGTGACGACCGCTCAAAGTGATTCGGGCAACTACTTCCTCACCGCACCGACTAAAGAGCTAAAGACATTTGTAGCGGGGGCCGCAACGCAGCCCAAAGCTTTTGCAGATCTGCAGGACTGGGCGCGAACTCCCGATAAAAAGCCAGCCGAGTCGCACTGACCTGCTCGTGGAATATTCGCTTCTGGAATGCTCGCGACCCTATTCGGAAAAATTCACGCGCCGCGGCTATTGCGGGAAGCCCGGATCGGAGCACAGCGATGCTGCGTGCTGGGAATCTCGACTCGCGGACGGAACCAGAGAGGACGGTGAACGTCGGAAAGAAGGTCCCCGGCCGGTATGGGGGTACCGGCCAGGGTAAACGTTCGTTTCGTCTGGGTGGGCTGTCTCCGGCGCCTGCCAGAATGCCGAAATGACGGCCACGCTGGAACTCAATCTAGAGACTCCGCCGGAACAACGCAATAATGTAAAAGGACTACAGAAGCTGTTGGTAGCGCCGGCCTGCCTGCGGGTAGGCAGGCGCCCCGCCGGCTCTTGTCCTGCTCCGTTTCTTCAGAAACCGCTAATTTCAGGAGTGATTGAAGGATTAAGGTCCGGAAGGATTACGCACGGAGTCGAGACCGCGCAGCACGGATTGTTCGTCCGGGCTCAGCCCTTGCATAAATCGCGGATCGTTCAGCGCGGCCTGCCGCTCGTCCGGATTCATTTGCTGCAGCGTGTGCAAACGCCCGGTGACCACCTGCTTGCGGTCCGGCGACATCTGCTGCCATTTCGGCAGCAGCGTTCTCTGCACGTATTGCCGTTGCTCGGGCGACATGCGCTGCCATGTGGCGGCCCGGTCTTTCAGCGCGCCACGTTCCGTGGGCGAAAGACTGTTGTATCGCTGCAGGTTTTGGCGAATCTGTTGCTGCCGCTCGGGAGGCAAGCTCCGGAAGCGCTCGTTGTTCTGCAGAAAATGTTCCTGCTCCTGCGGAGACATTTGTCCGAGCCGCTGCGCCCACGGACCAGGCAATTTCGAAGCGCCCTGCCCATTCACATTGCTGTGAGCATTCGCGGACCCGTTCGCGCCGGCACCGGCAGCATTCGTGGGAGGATGATAAGTGTTGGATGCGGGATGCTGCGCCGGCTGATTCCCGCCCCCGCTCGCCGTATTCGGATGATTCGCATTCCCACCCTGATTGCCATTCGGGTGCGCGCCGGATCCTTGCGCCTGGCTCGGCGGGTGATTCGGCGGATGATTCTGCGGATGCGGAGGATGCGCCGCTTGCACGCGCTGCGCATAGAACGGCCTGGCCGTATACATGCGTCGCGCGCCGTAGGGTCGTTGCGCCGAGGCAGGCTGCGCGCCAATCACCATGAGCGACGCCAGTAGCAGCGCCATCGCCAGCGCGAAAAATGTCCTGCGGCAACGCATTTTCATTTCACCGTTAAGCGGCTGCAATTCTTCGAACTACTCTTCAAATTAATCTGAGCCTTACTCTTCATTGGCGGGCTGCTGCTCGCTGCCCGGATTCACGGGCTGCGCTTGCTGGTCCGCGGGCGCCGCTTCCACCGGCACTTCCGACAAAGCATCGAACTTGCTCAGCACGTCGTAATTTTCCAGCACGCCCAAATCTTTGATCGCTTCGAAATCCTGCTGATCGCTGCCCGCCACATTTCCATCGCGCGGCAAGTTCGCCATCCACACGCTCAACGCCAGCAGCAATGTCATCGCAAATGCCAGCCGAGGCTGCGGCACCAGCCAACCAAGCCACCCGCGCCGCGGCTCTTCGGCAATCCGCGCGCGGATGCGCGCATCGAATCCGAGCGAAGGCTCCACCAGCGGCACTTCGTCCAGCACGCCCCACAGCTTGCGGAAATCTTCCGCGCGCTGGTGGCAGGCGCTGCATGCGGCCAGGTGCTCTTCCACCTCATGCCGCTCGGCCGAATTTGCCCGGCGATCCAGATACGCAATCAGTTGTTTGGAAACGTCTTCACACTTTTTCATGATGGCCGTCCTTCCTTTGCGCGGTGCTCCACGGGCTGGGACACAAGTGGGGCCAGCTGCACTCGCAAAGTCTCGTAAGCGCGAAATAGCAGCGACTTGAGCGCGCTTTCCGAGCATTCCAGAATTTTGGCGATTTCGCCGTAGTCCATTTCTTCGTATTTATGCAGCAGCACCGCGACGCGCTGCTTTTCCGGCAGCGCCGCGATGGCGCGACGAATAAATTCGGAGCGGTCGCGCTCGATCATTTTTTCGTCAATGCGCAATTCGCGCGACGGCAATTGCAGCGGCGCAGCGTCTTCTTCCACCGGCGCGTCAATCGAAACGTCCATCTGGCGGTAGCGATTGTCGCGCAGCGAATTCAGCGCCAGGTTCGTCGCGATGCGGAACAGCCACGTGGTGAATTTCGCGCTGGGAGAATACTGCTTCCGCGCGCGATACACGCGCAAAAAAACTTCCTGCGCCAGATCTTCCGCCGTCCCCGTATTGCGGACCATGCGGTAGAGAAAATTGACCAGTGGCGTGCGATATTTCTGGAGGAGAAGGTTAAAGGACGCTTCGTCCCCTGCCTTCACGTCCAGCATCAATTGGACGTCAGACCTGGTCATGGCCTCCACATTGTATCTAACACCTGCCGTGCCATAAAGTTGCAGGGTATGGGCGTGTTCCATAGGAGCGCTCCGGCCTCAATGTATGGAACCCGGCGGAGAACAAAAAGTTGCCTACGGCGGAGGCTTCGTTGTGTGACGCATTGCGCAGCTTACCCCTTATTCTTCAATAGGTTAGGCTCGCGGCATATCTGAGGAAACTAGAGATGGAACAGCGCCTTCAACCCGAGCATGACGGCTACTCCGAGGAATACCAGCACGGCCATGCCGAAGGCCGGCTCGCGGTTCACTTCGGGAATCAGGTCGGAGGCGGCCACGTAGAGCGTTACCCCGGCTGAGAGCGGCAGCGCATCCTGCACCGTGCTGCGCAGCGCGAACATCAGCGCCATGCCCAGCAATGTCGCGCCTCCCAGAATCACCGACGAGATGAACGCGGCGCGGCGGCTCTGCCCGCTCGCCAGCATCAGCGACGCCACCGTAAAACCCTCCGGCAATTTATGCAGAAAGATCGCTACGAAAATCAGAATGCCCAGTGAAGTCGAAACCAGCAGGCCGGAAGCGATCGCCACGCCGTCGAACAGCGTATGAATTCCCAGCCCGAGCAGCGCCGCATAGCTGGCGTGCGCGTGAGAAATTTCCTCGTGGTGCGTCTCTTCGCCGAAATGAAAATGCGGCGCGAGCGTGTGCTCGAAAAAATGCACCAGGAAATATCCGGCCAGCACGAGGAGAAAAACGGAACTGGTATCGTGGAAGAAATAAGATTCGTGGCTGCCGCGCAGCTTCAGCGATTCCGGAATCATCTCCAGCACCGCCGTCGCCAGCATGAATCCCGCGCCCAGCGCGATGAAATATTTCAGATAGCGCCGCGACCACTGCCGGTGCGCGATCAAGGACCCGCCCAGCACGTTCGCGCCCGCCGCCGTAATTCCCAGCAGCAGCGCCAGCAAAATCCGGTTTGTTTCAGGAGCCATCGTCTCCCAATTCAACATGCCGCGGAATTATATGGAGTGCGGGAGCTTGCTCCCGCTTTCTGCCGGGCGAGGCTTGCCTCGCCCGGATCGTCCAGAGCGCCCAGATGCAACACGCGAAGCAAGCTTCGCGCCGGAAAAGCGGCGGCAAGCCGCCGCACTCCACAGATTTCGCGGTTCGCGCCATCCCTTACGCGCACGACTATCCCGAATGCCGGAACAAAATCACATCGCCGTCCTGCACGATGTACTCCTTGCCTTCCAGCTTCACCTGCGCCTTCTCGCGCGCGGCCGCAAAACTTCCGGCCTTGACCAGATTTTCCCAGTTCACCACTTCGGCCTTGATGAATCCGCGCTCGATGTCGCTGTGAATCGCGCCGGCGGCTTCCTGCGCGTTCATGCCGCGACGGATGGTCCACGCGCGGCACTCCGGCTCGCCCGCCGTGAGGAATGAAATCAGCCCGAGCAACTGGTAGCTGGCCTGAATCAGCCGGTCGCGGCCGGATTCCTTCAGCCCGTACGCGCTCATCATTTCCTTGGCTTCCGCTTCGGGCAATTCCGCCAGCTCGGCTTCAATCTTTCCGCAGAAAGGCACGACGGCCGTCTGCGGCTTCGTCGCCAATTTTTCCAGATGATGCTTTTCGATCACGCGGTCAATGTCCGCCGCTTCGTCATCGCCCAGATTCAACACGTAGAGCATCGGCTTGCGCGTGAGAAATTCGAAGCTGCTGAGCATTTTCAATTCTTCCGGCTTGAATTCCAGCTCGCGCAACGGCTTTTCAGATTCGAGAGCGCCGCGGCAGCGCGTCAGCAGCGCCAGCTCCGTCTCCAGGATCGTTTCTTTCTTCTTCTTCAGGTCTTTCTCCAAACGTTCCACGCGCTTGGAAGCCTGTTCCAGGTCGTAGAGCATCAATTCGATTTCGACGCTCTCGATATCGCGCAGCGCATCGAGCGACCCGCCTTCGTGCGGCACCGCCGGATTTTCAAACAGCCGCACCACCTGCGCCAGCGCGTCCGCTTCGCGCAAAGGCACCAGCGATGCCGAATTTTTCTCGCGGTCCTTCTGCAATCCGCCGACGTCCACGTACTCGATCGTCGCGAACGTGTTTTTCTTCGGCTTGAATATTTCCGCCAGCTTCAGCACGCGCGCGTCCGGCACCTTGGCAATCCCGATGTGCGCCTGATTGGGCGTGCTGCGACCTTCGACGCGCGCCCCGGTGAGAATGCGGAACAAGCTGGTCTTCCCTACTTGCGGCAACCCAATTATTCCTGTTTTCATGAGCCCACGATACTAACACATGCCTGCGGCGCCGCCGCTGCCGGCCCGCATGAGGTCTTTGCGTTTCTAGAGGCGATGGCGCTCACGCGCGCGACTTATGCTAATCTCCGCGCCAGGAGCGCCACCATGTCGAATTTCATCCAGGTCACGCCGTTCATGATTGTCGAAGACATCAATCGCGCCGTGAATTTCTTCACCGACATATTGGGATTTAAAACGCTTCTCCGCTACCCCGATTACGCGTACGTGCATCGCGAAACCGCGGGCTTCCGAATCTGGGAGCAGACTGGCAAAGACGCCGCGCCGCCCGGCACACGCCGCTTCGCGTATTACATTGACGTTCGCGACGTCGATCAACTCTACGCGGAACTAAAACCCAAGCTCGACACCCTGCCGCAAGGCGATGTTCACGGTCCGGCGAACAAGTCGTACGGCCAGCGCGAACTGCTGGTGCTCGCACCGGACGGAAATTTGCTCGCGTTCGGGCAAGCCATCGGCGGAAATTCGCCGGAAGCGCATGCTCATGACTGAAAATATTCCGCTTCCCTTCGATCATCTGAAAGCGCACGAACATCTCACGCGCACGGACAAGCGCATGGCGCGCGTGATTGCCAAGACCGGCGCATTTCGATTCCAGCTGGACCAGTGCGACAGCGTGTACGAATCGCTGCTCGAAGCGATCGTCTACCAAAGCATCAGCGGCAAAGCCGCCGCCACGATTTTCGCGCGCATCAAGGCACTCGGCTCGAACGGACTGTGCCCCACACCCGCGGAAATTCTCGCGCTTCCTGAATCTACGCACTCCGCGAGGCGGGACTTTCCGGCGCCAAAGCCGCGGCAATGAAAGACCTCGCGCAGAAAACGATTGATGGCGTTGTGCCGACGCTCGAAGCCGCCGGACAATTGTCGGACGAGGAATTAGTCGAGCGCCTTATTTCCGTGCGCGGGATCGGCGCGTGGACCGTCGAAATGTTTTTGATTTTCCGCCTGGGCCGCCCCGACGTGCTGCCCATCCACGATTACGGCGTACAAAAAGGTTTCGCGCTCACCTACGGCAAGAAAGAAATCCCCAAGCCGCGCGAGCTAGCCGCCTTCGGCGAACGCTGGCGCCCCTACCGCACCGTCGCCAGCTGGTACATGTGGCGCGCGGTAGAACACTACGGCAAAACGCGCAAAATCACAAAGAGCACTAAAGCGAAGAAACGCAAGCAGCCGCTGAAGAAATCGCGCAAGAAATCCGCCGCAAAGCAGCGCTCGGCAAAGAAGAAAACCTCGCGAAGAAAAAAGCGTTCGTAGGACGAGGCGCGTCGCGCCCTTCGTAGCGCCGGCGTCTCGCCGGCTCTTTGCAGTTGACTCTGTAGCGGCCGGTCCCGCCGGCAGCAGTGTTCGAATGGGCTTGGCGTGGTTTCAACCGGGCGGGCAAATCGTTGGCGCGAGCAACAACAAAAGACTGCGCAGTTCAATCCCGCACCAAACTCGAAAGAGCCGGCGAGACGCCGGCGCTACGAAGAGCACGCCACGCCGCGCTACTTCGCTGCACTCCGCACCGTAAAAAACAACCCCGCAATCCCCAGCAGCAACACCACCACCTCAATCCGTACCGAGGTCTGATGCAGCCGATCGAACTCCACGCGCAAAGGATTATTCTTCGGCGTCGCGTCCACCGAAACCATCTCGGTTCGCAACTCGGCCAGCCGCGGCGTCACGCGCGTCTGCGACACCACCGTCAGCAGCAACATCAAAATCACCCCCAACATCGCCGGCTGCACAAACGCCTTCACCGATTGCGCCAGCGCCAGGCCCGCCACCAAATACAACACTGCCGCGACCATCCCCATATAGTGCAAACGCGCCAGCGAATACCCCACCATCAATCCCGCCTGATCGCGGCTCTGCAAAACGCCGAACGCCCCCGGCGCCACGACAAAACTCAAATAGATGATTGACCCCACCCAAGTGCCCAACGCAAACATTTGTATGAAGCGCAAAAAATTCGTCATGATCTTTCTCCGCCCGCGCCGAACGTGGCCAGAATCACGCGCTCGCGCATTGTACTTCTGAAACCTCCAAAGTAGCATTCCGGCGCGAGGCCGCGACAGCCCGCGGCGCCACGGCCGGATACGATGCCGCGCCGCCACTCCGGCGCCGAAAACTTTTTGAACACACCTGTCCCTTCCGCTTTTCGCATCGTCTAAGGATTGGTGGTAGAACTAAATGGTGGGGTGAGTGGTGGGCGACCAAGGACTTGAACCTTGGACCTCTCCCGTGTGAGGGGAGCGCTCTAACCACTGAGCTAGTCGCCCACGCTGTGCGGCACTTCCGGGGCTGAACCGAAATCCCCGAAAATTTACGAAAGGCCGTCGCGGTTGTAGCCGCAACCTGCATGGCCGTTCTCTGAAGCAGCGGCAACCTATTTTTGTAGCAGAAGGCCACGCGAATTGCAAACAACCACGAGCAACGCCAGCACGCGCCTCGCCGATCTTTTGCGCTCGATCACTCGCGTCGTGAAGGGCAAGGAAGACGTCATCCAACTCGCCCTCACCACGCTGCTCGCCCGCGGCCATTTGCTGATTGAAGACGTTCCGGGCGTCGGCAAGACTACGCTTGCGCAGGCGCTGGCGCGATCCTTCCGCTGCTCATTCCAGCGCATTCAATTTACTTCGGACCTGCTGCCCAGCGACGTGATCGGCGTCAGCGTCTTCAATCCCGCGACGCAGGAATTCGAATTCAAGCCTGGGCCCATCTTCGCCAATATCATCGTCGCAGACGAAATCAATCGCACCACGCCCAAGACGCAATCCTCGCTGCTGGAAGCCATGAACGAAGCGCAAATTACCGTGGACAATCACACCCACCCGCTGCCCAATCCGTTTTTGGTGCTGGCCACGCAGAATCCCATCGAGCACCACGGCACTTACCCGCTGCCCGAATCGCAGCTCGACCGCTTTCTGATGCGCATACGCATGGGCTACCCTTCGCGCGAAAGCGAAAAAGAAATCATTCGCAATAATGCCGGCCACGCGCCGGTGGAAAAAATTACGCCGGTGATGGACGCGGCCGATGTAATCGCCATGCAGGAATCCGTCGCGCTGGTGAAAGTGGAAGAAAGCCTGCTCGACTACGCGCTGGAAATTGTCGAGCGCACGCGCCAGACGGAACAATTAAGCCTGGGTGTCAGCCCGCGCGGCGCCGTGATGTTGCATCGCGCTGCCCAAGCGCGGGCCTTCCTGCTGGGCCGCGATTATTGCCTGCCCGACGATTTCAAGCGCCTCATCGTTCCAGTCTTCGCGCATCGCGTGGTCGTCAGTTCGCGCTACGTCTCCACACAGAAAAAATCCGAGCAGGCCGAAACCATTCTCGGCGAAATTCTCGATTCCACGCGCGTCCCTGTGTAACCACGATGGCTGACTCGCTTCGCCCTGCGCATGTGGCGCGACCGCGATAGACCCGGCTGGCGCCACTTCGCCGTGGCGATGCTGGTTCTCTCGGTGGCGTTGCTGGTCGCGCTGTTCTCCGCCGCTGTCGCGCAACAAGGACGCGTCACGCTCGCCGCCATCAGCACTGTAATCGCCCTCGGCCTTGCCGGATGGGTGGGCATCGCCATCGTGCCCAAGCTCGCGCGACGCACCAGCCTGCGCTGGGTCGTCTATCAGGTGGACTACCGCCTCACGCGTGAGGGCATGGTGTACCTCGGCGTTGTCGCCATTCTGATTCTCGCCTCCGTCAACACCGGTAACAACCTGCTGTTCATGGTGCTGGCCTGCTCGATCGCGGGCATTCTGATTTCCGGCGTGCTGTCGCGCGCGGTGCTCACCGGCATCGAACTGAAATTCGACATGCCCGAGCACGTTTTCGCGGAGCAGCCCGTCGTCGCCGAAGTGGAATTGCGCAACGAAAAGCAGGCGTGGCCGTCGTTTTCGTTGCGGGTGGTGGGTGCGAATAAAAAAGATCGCGAGCCAGATTCTCACGCGCCCGGTATTTTTTCCCTACATCCCGCGCCTATCCTCCGCGCGCCAGAAAGTCGAGCTGACATTTCCGCGTCGCGGCAGTTACCGCCAGGATGCCTTCGCCATCCGCACGCGCTTTCCTTTCGGCTTCTTCGAGAAAACCCGGCAGGTGGATTCGCAGCTGGAAATCATCGTCTATCCCAAGGTGGCGCCCACCGATCATTTCTACGAAGTTCTGCCGCTACTGAGCGGGGAGATGGCCAGCAATTTTCGCGGCCGCGGACACGAGCTGCATTCCTTGCGCGATTATTTGTCCAGCGACAGCGCGCGTTTCGTGGATTGGAAAGTCACCGCGCGCGCCGGCAAACTGATGGTCCGCGAATTCGCGCGCGAAGACGAACGCCGCGTGATGTTGGTGCTGGACCCGTTCATCGGGCCGCCGCCCGCCGAAGCCGGCGAATCTGCTGCCGCGGCGGAGCAAGCCGCGGCCGATCACGCCGCGCGTTTCGAGCGCGCCGTATCCATGGCCGCTTGCATCGCCTGGCACTTCAACGAAATCAACGCGGCGCTGCAATTCCGCACGCACCGATTTACGACGCCCATGGCCCCGTCCGCCGAAATTATCTACGACGCGCTGCGCGAGCTGGCCACCATACAGCCAGATGATTCGGCGCTCGGAGGACAGTTTCTCGATGACCTTGTCTCCGAGCGCGAAGTCTTCAAAATCATCCTCACCGCGCGCCCGCAAAACACCATTCCCACCGCGCTGTGGTCGTCTTCGTATTTTCTGTTCCTCAATTCTCTGTAGAGGCGACGCCGGGTCGTTCCCAGAGATTGCTCGCGGCAGCCTGGAAGGGTGCGTCACCGCGTGGACGATGCGAAACCTCTGCGTGGTGAGCGGTAAGGGGTGAATCTCCGGTCATGCAGAGGTGGCGCTTTTGGATTGCACGCGCGCTCAACCTAGTAGCACCACTTTCCGCCGCGTCACTCCTCAGGTTCCTCTTGCGTTACCGTAACGAGTATGTTAGCATCAGTCGGGCGACTATTCCGCCCAGGCAAGGAGGCCACATGGTCCGCGCTGCTTGCGCTTCAACCATCCCCGCCCTCTTTCCCTCCTTCGCCAATTCCCATTTTGGAACTCCGCCATTTCTATTCGATACTTTTGAAAAACATGAATTTGCGTATCTCCCTCAAAACAAAAGAGAAAACATTTTCTATTCGATACTTTTCAGCCCTTTTCACCCTTTCTATTCGCTACTTTTGAACCGCCGTTCCCCCGAACCCGGCGTTTCCAGGAAGGGCGGGGCGGCCACCACAACTGCCAAGTCAAAGGCAACGGCTACGTCAGCCTCTCCGCTGAGAGGCTCGGCTGCTCATCAGAAAGCAGATCCCGCTCTGCGTCCCGCGCCCGCCAGGCTACGGTGGGCGGGAAAAAGCACGGGACTTCGTGCGGGATGATAGGCGATTTTCTGTTGCGACGAAATGAGAAGCTTGGCCTCAACGCGCCGCAGTTCGGGAAAAAATGCGAGAATACCCGCCGCATGACTCCGCTCCTCTAACCGGCCGCACGCTGAAAACTTTTCAAACCCGCATGCTCGCCTGGTTTCGCGCCCACCAACGCGATCTGCCCTGGCGCCGCAGCCGCGATCCGTATCGCATCTGGGTCGCGGAAGTAATGCTGCAACAAACTCGCATCGCCGCGGTGATGCCCTACTACCAGCAGTTTCCTCGCGCGATTTCCCACCGTGCAAATGCTGGCGCGCGCGCCGGAAGCAGAAGTACTGAAACTCTGGTCCGGCCTGGGCTACTACAGCCGGGCGCGCAATCTGCATCGCGCCGCGAAAATTATCGTCGCGCGACACAACGGACAATTCCCTCGCGAACTTGCCGCCGCGCTCGAACTTCCCGGCATCGGCGCCTACACAGCTGCCGCGGTGCTGAGCATCGCCTACGATGTCCCGCTCGCGGTGCTCGATGGCAACGTCGCGCGCGTCCTTGCACGCATAAAAGCCATCCGCGGCGACCTGCGCGCTCCGAAGAATTGGCGTGCCCTCACCGCCGCCGCGCAAAATTTGCTCGCGACGCAAGCTCCGGGCGATTGGAACCAATCGCTCATGGAGCTGGGCGAGGTTATCTGTACCCCTCAATCGCCGCGCTGCGCAGAATGCCCCGTAGCGCGCCACTGCCTCGCCTACGCGCAAGGTCTCACCGACGAAATCCCCGCACCGCGCCGCAAACGCGCCGCAGTTCACATGAAAATCGCCGCCGCAATTCTCCGCGATCCGCGCGGCCGCACGCTGCTAATCCAGGATCCCGGCGCACACGACACGGTTCTGTTCTCCCGCATGTGGCAATTCCCCGCCGTCGAAGTCACGCGTCATGCGAAGGCGGAACTCGAAAAACATCTCCGCGCCACGCTCGCCATCTCGGAAGTCTCGCTCGAAGCGTTGCCCGCCGCTCGCCACGGCGTCACCTTTCGCAACATCACCCTGCTCCCATTTCTCGCGAATGTCGCCGAACTTCCGAAACGCCCCCGCACCCGCATCCTCCCGCTGAAAAATCTAAGCAAGCTCCCGATCTCCAGCGCCACCCGCAAAATCGCCGCCGCAGTGGTCGATAGGCAAAAATCGTCTTAGAAAAATAGTGCTTCCATACGAATATGCTCCCTTGTACCGTTTCTCGCATGGTCCAGACCAATTGGATCGAGACAGCACCAAGGCTATAAGGGGCATGTAACTGATGCCAAAGCTACCGCGGATCACATCCCGAAAGCTCCTGCAGATTCTTTCCAGAGCGGGGTTCTACATCCATCATCAGACAGACAGGCAGCCATGCCAATTTACGACATCGTACGAAAACACAACTGCATCTCGTCGTCCCGCGCCACAGTGGAGACCTGGCGCTCAAGACCCTCAAAAGCATCATCGTGCAGGCGGACATGACAGTTGAAGAATTCGTCGCCCTATTAAACGAATGAGCTCTACGTATTGGTGCTCTCGTCCAGACTGGGTTATAGGGTTATAATTTGTACATGAAGAACGGCAAAGGCAAAGTCTACGAATATACGGCTTTCTTCGAAGCCAACGAGCACGGCGGCTACACGGTTACAGTTCCGGCTTTACCGGGATTAGTCACAGAGGGCCGCGACTTGAATGATGCGCGCGACATGGCGAAGGACGCGATCCGCTGCTATATCGAAGGCCTCAAGAAGGCGAAACAGGCAATCCCGGTCGAAATGGAAACCGCTCAACTGAAGCTTTCCGTCACCGCCTGAACTCCTGTTTTTAGTTTAAGGTCATCAGAGCGCATTCCATTGCGATAGCCGAGACGCAAACGGAATCTCTGACATCCACGCCTGTGTCCTGTGATTTTCCTCTATCAGTTTTCATCTACGTTTATCTGAGGTGATTCTGACTCCCAACGCAATGCTACATCCCCGGCCAACACTACCCGATAACACGATAGACACCCTGCCATCCACCGCGTAATCCGCCCGCATTGCTCGCTGCTATCATATAAACGTCCATGGCCTCTACCGCGCGCGTCAGCGCTCCGCCGCTCCCGGCGGTGCAACGTTATTTCGAGGTGTCGCTGTTCCTGCTGGTCTCGACGGGCATCTTCGCCGTCATCAGCACCGGGAAGCTCGACATTTTCTCGACGTTTATTCCCGTCGTGGTGCTGGTCTACAAAGCCGTGCGGTTGTGGCGCGGACGCGGCCCCGAGCTTTCCGTGCGCGTAGCCACCGGCCTGGTGCTCGCCTATTTCCTGTTTTTCCCGATTGACCTGTGGGTGCTCTCGCGGACCGTTTCGCAAGGCGCGCCGAACCCCGCGCTGTATTCCGCGCTGCTGGCCGCCATCCACTTGATGCTTTTCGCCGCGCTGGTGCGCCTGCTTTCCGCGCGCAGCAATCGCGATTATGCTTTCCTGGCCATGTTGGCGGTTACTTGCATGCTGGCTTCGGCGATCCTCACCGTCGAAACCGGCTTCCTGATTGCGCTGGCAATTTTCCTGCTCCTCGCAGTCTCCACTTTCGTCGCGCTGGAAATTCGCCGCGGCGCGAACAACGCCGTCTCGCCGCCACTCGAATCCGGCTCTCCTCTGGCGCATCGGTTGAATCGTGCGCTGGGCTTAACCTCAGCGCTCGTCGCTATCGGCACTCTGCTCATCGGAGCCGTGATCTTTTTCATGCTTCCGCGCGTCACCGCAGGTTACCTGAGCGCCCTGAACCTGCAGCCTAAGCTAATGACCGGCTTCAGCGAGGACGTCACTCTCGGCGAAATCGGCGAAATCAAGAAGAGCAGCGCCGTGGTGATGCGCATTCACATTGACGGCGACCACTCTCTGGCCGAGGGCATCCACTGGCGCGGCATCGTCCTCACCAATTTCGATGGCCGGCGTTGGTTTACCCCGCCGCGCGAACAATACATCGTCTCGCCTGATGGAGCGGGCGAATATCGCTTGGACGCTCCTCGGCTTCCCGCCGGATATTCCATCCCGCTGCATTACACCGTGCTGATGGAGCCGATCGCGACCGACGCCATTTTCGTCGCGCCGCGCATCGAGACGCTTCAGGGTCGCTTTTCCAACGAAGCTGAACGCATCGGCGGTGAAAAACATCCCGGATACCTGATACTCGATCAGACCGGCTCGCTCTCCAATCCGTTCCACAACAATACGAAAATCCGCTACGAAGCCACGTCCAATATTCCGATCATCCCCGCGCCGCAGTTGCGCCTGGCTTCCGCGAATATTCCTGACGCCATCGCCGCCACTTACTTGCAGGTCCCGAAGCTTGATCCGCGCATCAAAGCAGCTGGCCGAACAAGTTACCGCGGGCTCGACCAACCCATACGATAAAGCCGCGAAAATCGAGTTGTACCTCAGGACTCATTACCGTTACACCCTCGACCTCACCGGACCGCGTGCTGCCGATCCCCTGGCCTATTTCCTTTTCACTCGCCGCGCCGGACATTGCGAGTATTTTGCGGCGGCCATGACTGTGATGCTGCGCGATCTGGATATTCCCGCGCGTTACGTTGGAGGATTTCTTCCCGGCGAATACAACGATATCGGCGGCGACTGGATTGTTCGCTCCAGCGACGCGCACGTGTGGGTAGAAGTTTTCTTCCCGGGCTACGGTTGGATCACTTTCGATCCCACGCCGCCGGGAAACGACACGCACGGCGGAATGCTTGAGCGCATGAGTATGTACTGGGATTGGTTTCAGTACGCGTGGGGCGAATGGATCATCAATTACGATTTCTCGCACCAGATCACCTTGGCGCAGAACGTCCAGAAAACTTCCCGCGACTGGGGCGAGGGAGCTCGCAAGTATTACCAGGAAAAACAGCGCCAGATTCTGCAGTTGATCGTCAAGTTGGACAAGAAAACCGAGGCCTCGCCGTATTTCTTGCCGGGCATTCTGGTTTTTCTAGTGGCCCTGCTGATTTACCTGCGCGGCCGCAGCATGTTCGGTTACCTGATGGCGCGTTGGAGCTTGCGCGCGCGCGCGAGCGGCAACGTCACCGCTTCGCTGGCCACGCTTGAGTACCGCGAAATGCTGCGCCTGCTGGAACGCCGCGGCTGGAAAAAATCGCCGTCGCAAACCGCGCTGGAATTCGCAGCAGCAATCCCCGCCGCTGAAATCGCCGCGCCCGTCGCGCAACTCACCGCGCTATATCAATCCGCGCGCTTCGGCGACCGCCCCGCTCCCGCCCAACAAATGTCCGCGCTGCTAAGCGCCATCCGCGAATTCACCCGCGCCAGCAAACCCTCCTCGCAATGAACTAGCCTTTGCCGCCCTCAACGATCGCTGATACGCGAATTCACCCGCGCCTGCAAATCCTCCGCGCGATGAAATACCCTCGGCCGCGCGCAACGATCGCCCTGCGTGGAAAGTCCGTCTCGTATGTTAGAATTGTGTGTTTCGCGACACACCAAAGGACTGCTCTGCATGCCGAAAGTCGGATTCGTCAGCCTGGGATGCCCGAAAAACCTCGTGGATAGCGAGGTGATGATGGGTATTCTCGCGCGCGCTGGTTACGAGCTGACGCCGCGCGCGGGCGAAGCCGACGTGCTGGTCGTCAATACCTGCAGCTTCATCGAGCCGGCGCAAAAAGAATCGGTGGATTCCATCCTGGAAATGGCCGAGTACAAAAAGTTCGGCCGCGCGCAGAAGTTAATTGTCGCGGGCTGCATGGTCGAGCGCTTCCGCAACGACATCCGCGAGCAGATTCCGGAGGTGGACGCGGTGATCGGCACCGGCGAAATCGAAAAGATTCTGCAAGCCTGCGAAGGCCAGCTGCGCCCCGACGATTCTGAAAATATCGGTGGCGCTGAGTTGCCAACTTATCTGTATCACGACGCGACGCCGCGCATTCTGGCCACGCCGCGCCACACCGCGTACATCAAGATCAACGAAGGCTGCGACCACCCCTGCACATTCTGCGTGATCCCGCAGCTGCGCGGAAAATTCCGCAGCCGCCGCTTCGAATCCGTGATTCGCGAAGCGGAAAATCTGGCCGCCGCCGGGGTGCGCGAAATTTCGCTGATCGGCCAGGACACCACCTTCTACGGCGAAGACCTCGGCCTGCGCGACGGCCTGGCTACGCTGCTCGAACGTTTGGCGCAAATCGAAGACCTGCACTGGGTGCGTTTCCTCTATTGCTATCCCAATCGCATCACGCCGCGCCTGCTCGATACCATCGCCGCGCATCCCCGCCTGGCAAAATATCTGGACGTTCCATTGCAACACGCCAGCCGCAGCGTTCTGGCGCGCATGAAGCGCGGCTCCAGCGGTGACGCGTTCCTGAAAATGCTGGAAAAAGCGCGCAAAGCGATTCCCGGCGTCGCCATACGCACTTCGTTCATCGTCGGATTTCCCGGCGAAACCGAAAATGATTTCCGCGAGCTGTGCGATTTTGTGCGCGCCGCTGAATTCGATTGGATGGGCGTCTTCGCCTATTCCGACGAAGACACCTCGAAAAGTTTCGCGCTGGAAAATAAGGTGGACGCGAAGACCATCGCGCGCCGCCGCGACACGCTTATGTCCATCCAGAAAAAAATCTCCGCGCGAAAACTGAAAAGCAAAATCGGCCAGCGTTTTCAGGCAATGCTTGAGGGCCCGTCAAAGGATACCGACCTGATCTGGGAAGCGCGCCTGGAAGGCATGGCCCCGGAAATCGACGGCAAAGTGTACATAACCGATTTCGCCGGCGTGAACGACGCCGCCGAACTGCCGCTGCCGGGTACCCTCGCCACCATCGAAATCACCGACGCCAAGCACTACGATCTGATCGGTCGCGCCATCGAGTTCGAAGCGCCGACGCCAGAATCCAGCCGCCGTGTGGCCGCCGCACCAGCCTCTCCGTTCGCAATCCTCGCGTAAATTCACCGAACTGCAACTCGGCGTCCGATTGATGCGCCTCCCGCTTCTACGGTGATATACTTTTCGCATCGACGAGCCGGTTCCGATATCTCAGGCTCAGGTTGAGCGCCATGAACTACCAAGATCGCATCATTCGAGACCCTCAAATCTGCGGCGGCCAACCCGTATTCAAAGGAACGCGTGTTTTGCTGCGCAACGTGCTCGCTGGCCTAGCGGCCGGTGAAACGACTGAAGCAATCCTTGCAGGCTATCCTTCACTACAGCCGGTGGACCTCCAAGCTGCGATCGCTTTTGCAGCCGCATCCGCTGAGGAAGACTTGCCCTCCCCGGTAACTCCACGACTTCAATAGAAGCTTGATTACGTAGGGACACGGCATGCCGTGCCCGCCGTTCCGCAATGCCCCCTGCACATCGCGCCGCACTTTGCGGTATTCTTAACCGCATGAAATTTCGCTGCCCCATCTGCAAAAAGCCGACGGACTCCGAGGCCAACCCGGAATTTCCGTTCTGCAGCGAACGCTGCAAACTCTACGACCTCGGCAACTGGTCCAGCGAAAAGTATGTGATCAGCGAACCGGCCAACGACGATACGCTCTTCGAAGACATCACCCGCGAATCCCCCGACGAACACAAAAACTGATGACCGCAAAAACTGATCCCGCCGCTCCCGACGACTCCGCCGCAAGTTCCCAACACACGCAGCATCCAGTCCCGCCGCCCACCAATCCGCATTTCGCGCTCTTCGTCGCCACGGCAGGCGGTCTGGGCTACTTTCCGAAAGCGCCCGGCACGTTGGGTTCGCTCGTGGGACTTCTGTTGGCGCTTCTACCTACGTGGATATTTTTCGGCTTAACTGTCGCTATCACCTCTGCGACCCATCGGTTCCAGAATGTTCTCTGCACGCGTCAGCTTGGTACTCGATCCGTTCCTATGGATCGCAGATCACTCGGACCCTGTTTCACCGCTGGCATCGGCGTCTGGGCTTCCGCTCGCGTCGCGAAACGCTTCCGTGAGAAGGATCCTCAGTACGTCGTGATAGATGAAGTGTCCGGTCAACACCTTACGCTTCTGCTCGGCTGCGGAATCCCAATTTGGTGGAAAGCCACGCAGCCGATTTGGAACACGATGTCGCTTACGTACTAATGCACCTTGCATTCGGCCCTCAACTGGAAATATTTGCTTCTGGGTTTTATACTTTTTCGAGTATTCGATATTTGGAAGCCGTTCCCCGCGCGTCAGGCGGAATCGTTGCCCGGCGGCTGGGGCATCATGGCGGACGACTGGATCGCGGGCATTTACGCAGCCATCGGTCTATGGCTCGCGCGCGCGGCAGGTCTATAGCCAGGAGTAATCGCCGGCCGCCGCGTGGCAAACGACGCACGCAATGACACGAGCCAAGAATTAGTGCAAGCTATCAAAGCCAGCAAAAAGCATCCCGGCGCAACAGCCCAAACTTGAACATGACCGCGAGCCCCAGAATCGAAAGCATCAAGCCGGCCGCCGCATTGCCCGGTGGCGAAGTCGCCATTCACGGCAGCGGCTTCGGCACACGCAACCACGCCCGCCCGCTGGTGCAATTCGGCGGCGCCGAAGCCAGCCTGGTCCTCGCCGCGGAAAATCTGCTGATCGCACGCGTACCGGACGGAGCCGCGGGCGGCGCCGTCAGCGTGAAAATGGGCAGCGTGGAAAGCGCGCCTTTTCCGCTCGCACTCGGCGCGCAAATCGCCGACAACCTGCATCCCGTCGCGAGCCCCGCCGTTGATGCCGACGGCAACGTCTACGTCACCTTCAGCGGCCAGCGCGGCCAAAAAGTTCCGGTCTCGCTCTACAAAGTCACCGCCAACCACGTGGTCAAGCCCTTCATCACCGAAATGATGAATCCCACCGGCCTGGCGATTGATCGCGAAGGCTTCCTCTTCGTTTCCAGCCGACACGATGGCGCGATCCACCGCGTTTCACTGGACGGCCGCTCGATGCAGTGGATCGAAGGCATGGGCATCGCGACGGGCCTGGCGTTCGATAAGGCCGGCCATCTTTACGTCGGCGATCGCAGCGGCACAATTTTCAAAATCGGCCCCGACCGTGAAATTTTCGTTTTCGCCACGCTCGAGCCTTCCATGGCCGCTTATCATCTGGCGTTCAGCGACGCGGACGAACTCTACGTCACCGGCCCTACCACTTCCAGTTACGATCGCGTCTATCGCATCAATCCCGCCGGAGAAGTCAGCACGTTTTTCCGCGGACTCGGCCGCCCCCAGGGGCTCGCCTTCGATCGTCTGGGCAATCTCTACGTCGCTGCATCACTCGGCGGACAGCGCGGCGTGGTTCGCATCACACCGCAAGCAAACGCCGAACTGGTGGTGAGCGGCAGCAATATCGTCGGCCTCGCTCTGCTGCCGAGCCGCCGCGCCATGATTACCACGAACAACGCGCTCTACTCCCTCGATTGGGATGTGCAAGGCCTGCCGCTCAACGGCTAGTCCCCACGAGCGTCCGCAATAAAGTGTCCTGACCGTCACCTTTTCGAACCTGCGACGGCGGATGAAGGCTGCTTCTTCGATGCCGTGTGACTTGCCGCGCCGAATCGAAGAGAACTCCCTGCCCGCGGCGGGCAGGCTTCGTTGCTGCGCTCTCAGGATGACGGCGCACCTGGCTTAACTACTGCAACCTCCCAGAAAATCCGCGCAATTTCTCCGAGCCTCAAACGTAACTAATTACATCCTCGTGTATCTTCTGTGCGGTGAAAGGATGAACGACAAACCAACCACGCCAGGGTCAACCAGCGCCAACTTCGCGCCGCCTGATCTCGCGCCTGCCACGCCGTCTCTTCTGCTGCGCTTAAACGTGGAATTTCGGATCCGCACAAAATCTTAGAATGGCGCCACTTCACGGGGCCGCGCCGTGGCACACGCCGTCTATTCTGCTGATCTTCAAGTACTTCGGATTTCGCGCGAGCCTGCCACAAGAAATCTTAGTGGTCACGCCGCATGCTTGCGCCGGGTCGCCGCAGCAAGTGCCGCATCCGGTCGCCCGCTGCGCCCCTCGGGAATCTCAATCCGACGCGACATCTGCTGATCGGTGAGAGCACTTCGATTTCGCTCGTGCCGCTTCTTCGATTCCTCATTTGGAAATCCTGCATGCTCCGGTCAGACGCAGATGCGTACCGCCGTCGTGCGGCCTGAGCTCCACAGTCACAATTGTTTCGGCGCCGTTGGTCGCTGCCCTGCCCCCCGTTAGATCCACGAGCCGGTCGCGGTCGCAACCGGAAATCGCCCGAATGCCGCGCCCCCGCGAATTCAGTTTCATCAATACCGTGCCGGGCGCGGCGAACCACCGGTCGAAATGCCGCGTCCACGCGAAGAAAAAGTGCGTCCGGGGACGACGCCATGGCGCGTTCGGAGATCAATTGCAACGGCCGCGCGGAACGATCAGGCATCGCGAATGGGATGCCGCGCAGCGAATTCAGTCTCGAAAGGCGCTCTACTCTAAACAGGGCGATCGGGGTATACGGCTTTCGGAAAGCGTAAATGGACGAGCAGCGCGCAGAGAAGTATAACCAGAAACGCGATGATACTGCCTTCGGGGCCTGCCGATCCTCCGGTAAGCCATTTCGGGCCCTGCACAGACGTGTTCAGGTAGCGGCCCACGCCCAGCAAGCCGCTATCGGGCGTGCCATAGAAAAAAGTTTCGGCCCAGTCCCACGCCGCATGAAAGCCCACCGCGAACCACAGGGTGCCGGTGCGCCGGATCGTCAGGCAAAAAAGCAATCCGATCACCACAACCTGCAAAATACCCAGAACGTTTTCTCCGGGATTGCGCAGATGCGCGGCGCCGAATACCAGCGACGTAATCAGCGCGGCCCGCCAGAATCCTCTGAACCGGGCGAAGGCGAATAGCCAGTAACCGCGAAAAGCGAACTCTTCGTGCACCGCCACCGCCAAAAATACTGCCCCCCAGCCCAGCGCGTAACGCCACACCGCGCCTGCCGGGAGCGCCACGGAATTAATTTGAAAATGGCCGGACGCACGCAACACCAGCAGGATCGCCGAAAGCATCGCGAAGCCCCACAGAAATCCTTCCCAGAATCGCAATCCGAACATCTGGCGAAAAGGAATTCCGTAATCGGCCAGCGGGCGCTTCTCCATGCGCGAAACGATCCAGGTTGCCAGCACCACAAAAAATGCCATGAGGGCTTTGACGGGCAGCTCGCTGCGCACACTGAAGACGGCATCGGACGATTTGCCCTGTGGATGCAAAGCAAAAACAAGTAGCCCCGGAAAGATGAACGCGATTCCCACCCAGATCAGCAGCCGGTTACGTTCGAGGCGCCCCCACGCCCGAGGCCGCTCCAAATCTGGTGCACTCGGCGGCTTCCCGCCGGTAACAGGAGTTCGTTCCCGTTGCGATTCGCTGTTGTACCCGGATCCGATTTCGTCGGACAAGCGCGCGCCTCCCGCTGAACGCGTTGATTGTGCCAGCCGCGTCCGCCTCACGCCAGCACGATCACACGGGCCTCACCGTAGATTCTCAAAGCCGGCGGAGTCCTCCAAGTTGGATTCGCAGCGCGATCGCCCTTGCCTCGCGCGCCAAGAATGTCCCGCGCCAAATTCGCGATTCTGGCTTAGGATTTCCCCGCCGGGGCCTTGCGCCGGCCCAGATAAACCGCGCTACATCCATGCAGAAAAGTGTGGGGCCACTTCCGAAAACAATTATCGCCGTGACGGATGCGCCAATCAGATAACCAGAAGGAGCGTTAACATGAGCAGCGCCAGCAACTCCATTCGGAATGCGCCGCAATCCGCATCCGAAGAATTCCCTACGGCGCGCTGTGGCCGGCGCACTTCAGCACGCCAAGGTACGCCTGCCAAGGACCAACTGCCGCGCCGTATTGATGTGCCATAACCCGCGAAATTTGGTGCAGATGAGTCAAGTCATGAACCGCCCAGGTTGCCAGCAGCTGAGTCAAAGTGACCGGTCCCAGCGCAGGATGCAGGCCGCGCCGCTCCAGATCCTCGGGCCGCAGTTTCATTGCGCGGAGTTCAGCCAGCCCCTCGACACGTAAGCGCGCAAATTCATCCAACAGCTGCCCCAGCGACTGGCCCTTACTCTCGCGTTCTTGTCCCCAACGATCAAACGGCTCAAACGCACGTGTCTCTCCAAATTCCAGTATCCGCTTCGCGCGCGGCATCCAATCGGTGCGTTCGCCGTGATTCAGATGGCCGACGACCTCGAACACATTCCACGTACATTCTCCTTCATTGCGCAATGTCCACGTTTCCGGCAGATCACGCAACAGCGCATCGAGCGCCGCTGGGGTGCGGGCGAGCAACGCTATCGTATCGTGCAAGTTTTGTTCCATGATGCGCTCCAGTTCGTACAAGCCATCCGATTCCGCCGACGCTCTCCGCGACTCCGATGTTTTTTTCCTGGCCGCCACGTCACACCGCGAAACCTTTTTCATCCTGCTCGCGTCTCAAACGCAGATGTTACTTCCCGTCACAGCAAATTCGGAACCGCGGCCACGGACCGCCCGGCGAGATCCATCGGCGGGCTCGTGGCAGCGTTGGGAAAATCGCGGCGACGAAAGTGAGTACCACGTTGACTGGGTAGTTGGGTCGGGAAATCACGCCAGCGGCTATCTGGTGGACATCGGCGGCCACCTGTTCCAGTCCCCGGTCGCTTATTACAAGAGCCGCCAGTCTTACGATCTCGCGCCCGGCTACGAAAATCAGTCCGATCCCGATTTCACGCGACCGGTCCGACGACGAGTGTGTCCTCTGCCATTCCGGAACCGCGCTGCACGTCTCCGAAACGCTGAACGAATACCGCTCGCCCGTATTTCCCGCGACTGCCGAAGCGATCACCTGCAAACGCTCATTCAGTTGGACGAAGTGCGCCAAAACGTCCCGATTGACGCCGCCCAATTCGCCAAGCCGACAACGCTGCTGCGTGCTGCCAATCAATCCGCGCCGTCAGCCTCACATCCTTGACGCGTTTGATAAAAGCAACCCGCGCGGACCGGTTGCGACGGGTTTCGGTTCACACGTGCTGGAGGTGCGTGTCGCGGAATCGCGTCGGATATTTCAGACCATAGCCCAGCATGCGGTCCATGCCAATGTGCGCCAGCCAGATCAGGGCGTAAGGCTCAAGCGCGGGAAGCGGAACCACAATCGCGACGCTTAACAACAAAATCGGCATAGCCGAAGTGTGCACCAGGTTATAGGCGGCCGCGCCGATCTTGGGATTCGCCACATAACCCAGCATGGAGAGATCTGGCGTGAGCAGCAGCAGCGCAAACAGCCACCAATGGAAGTGTCCTGCACGGTACAGAATGAGCGTCAGGGCGAAAATACTGGCCCCTTCCAGATGCAGTAGCCAGCGAGGTTTCGTCAGCATGGGGCGTAGGCTCCTCAGATGCTTAGAATGCAAGAATCATAAATCCTTCATAGCCGCGGGGTGAAATTCTGGACCAGGAATCGCTGCCCGTCCCTGACTTGCGCACCGCACTCCTCATCGAGTACAACATTTCTACATGAATGCGGAGATCATTGCCGTCGGTTCGGAGCTGCTCACGCCTTTCCGCCTCGATACCAATTCTCTTTGGCTCACCGGCGAACTAAATAAAATCGGCATTCGCGTGATCCATAAAGCGGTCGTCGGCGATTCTCCCGGCGAGATGCGCTCTTCCTTCCGCCACGCTCTCGATCGTGCCGACCTGATCATTGCCAGCGGCGGCCTGGGTCCCACCGATGACGACCGCACGCGCGAAACCGTCGCCGACCTGCTCGGCCGCAAGATGCACCTGGACGAAGCCATCGTGCGCGAAATCCAGGAACGTTTTCGCCGCTTCGCGCGCACCATGCCCGAAATAAATAAACGCCAGGCCATGGTTCCGGAAGGCGCCACGGTTCTCCCCAATCCGCGCGGGACTGCTCCGGCGCTGTGGCTGGAGGCCGATGGTCACATCATCGTCCTGCTTCCCGGTGTGCCGCACGAACTCAAATCCATCTTCGAAACGGAAGTCCGCCCGCGCCTGGCAAAAATTTCCGGCGACGAGCGCCTTTTCACCCGCGACCTGCGCACCACGGGCCTTGGCGAATCCGACGTGGAAACGCGCGTTCGCCCGCTGTACCAACTCTATCCCGATACCGAAACCACCATTCTCGCCGCGCCCACTGGCACTCAGCTGCATCCGCGCACATGGTCGCGCAACGCCGCCCAGGCCGAAAAAGTTCTCGACGAAATCACCGATCGCATGGCCCTGGCCCTCGGCGAACATCTCTACTCCACCACGGGCGAAGCGCTCGAAGAAGTCGTCGCGCGCGTCCTCACCGAAAATCGCGCCACCATCGCCGTCGCCGAAAGCTGTACGGGCGGCATGCTCGCCGAACGAATCACCAACGTGCCCGGCAGCTCCTCCTATTTTCTCGGCGGCGTAATCTGCTACAGCAATGAGCTGAAAATTTCGCTCGTTGGCGTTCCGCAAAGCTTGATCGAAGCGAAAGGCGCGGTCAGCTCCGAAGTCGCACTGGCGCTCGCCGACGGCATCCGCAAACGCACCGGCGCAACTCTCGGCGTCGGCGTCACCGGCGTGGCCGGCCCGGGCGGAGGCACGCCGGAAAAACCCGTCGGCCTCGTCCATATCGGCCTCGCCGACGAGCACGGCCCTCGCGAACGCGCCTATCGCTTTCCCGGCGACCGCGAACGCATTCGCCAGTTCGCCGCGCAAGCCGCGCTCGACGCCGTACGCCGCTATTATCTTTTTCCCGCAGCCGCCAGAGCCTAAGCCATGCGCCTGTTCGTCGCCTTCGATTTGCCGAGCGCGGTACGCAACGCCCTCGCCACGCTTGTGCAGCGCCTGAAACCCGAATGTCGCGTCGCGCGCTGGGTCCGCCCCGAATCCATGCACGTCACCTTGAAATTTTTAGGCGAAACGGATCCGCAGCAGCTACCCCTCATCCGCGCCGCGCTCGAGCCGATTCGCTCGGCGCAGCCCGTCGCCATGGATTTCCGCGTCCTCGGTTTCTTCCCCAACGAATTCAAGCCGCGCGTGCTCTGGTGCGGCGTGCAGGCCACTCCCAATCTCGCTGAACTCGCCGCCGCCGTCGAGCAAGCGCTCGAGCCGCTCGGCTTCGCTCGCGAAACCCGCGCTTTTTCGCCGCACCTCACTCTCGCGCGTCTGGAACCCGGCGACGATCTGGAAAATCTCGCTCGTGCAGCCGATGCCCAGAAGTCGTATGATTTCGGCGCGACGCGCGAATCCCAATTTCATTTGTTCGAAAGCGTGCTGAAACCATCCGGCGCGCAATACAGCAAGCTGGCCGCATTTCGGTTCGTGGAAGGGATGAATTGAACTCGATTTTCGTCAGCACTGCGTGGCTCATCGCACCGCTAGCTTATCTTCTCGGCGCGATTCCCTTTGGCTTGCTCATCGTAAAAGCACTCGGCGGCCCGGACATCCGCGAAATCGGCAGCGGCAATATCGGCGCCGCCAATGTCATTCGCAACGCCGGAACCTTCGCCGGAATTCTTACCCTGCTTCTCGACGCCGGGAAGGGTTATCTCGCCGTGTGGCTCGCCGCGCATTTCACCAGCGGCAATATTCGTTGGATGATGATCGCCGCAGTCTGCGCCGTCATCGGCCACATGTTTCCGTTATGGCTCGGCTTCAAAGGCGGCAAGGGAGTCGCCACCGGCCTCGGCGTCTTCCTCCCGATCTGCTGGCAAGCCGTGGCCGCCGCAGTGGTTCTGTGGCTGCTGGTGGTAATTTTCTGGCGCTACTCTTCGCTCGGCTCGATTTCCGCCGCCGTCGCAATGCCGCTTTTTGTTTACCTGCTCTACGCGCCCGGCCACGCGCCGGCCGAAGTCATCACATTTGGCACAGTGCTGATTGCGGTGTTGGTCCTCGTCAAACATCGCCCAAATATCGCGCGCCTGGTTGCCGGAGCTGAACCCCGCCTCAATTTCGGGCGGAAAAACGACGAATGACCCCAACCGGCGAGAGCAAGTCCCTCCCCAGGCCCGGCCGTTAAGTCCCCACCATTCTGTATCTTATTCGCCAACCCCAGTACTATCGTCCCGTTGTATCGCGTCGCGCTCTTCGCTAGCATTTTACTGAAGAGATTCTTGTGCCCACGGAAGCCCTCAAGCAGCAGACGACCCGGCGCCTGCGCATCCTCTGGATTGTGCTGGGTGCCCTGCTGTTCGTAAGCATCACGCCCCTATGGCTTTACCATCGCCAGGTCTTGCGCCTCAGCGAAGAAAAACTCCAGGACACCGAGCGCGTGCAGCAATCCGAAATTACTCGATCACTGGCGAGTGAGACCCTTCAGTTTGAACAAAATCTTCGCGAACAGCTTCTCAGCCAACGCCAGGTTCTCGCGCTCACCGGCTGGATCGAAAATGTGGACGACCCCGCGCATGCCCCACTGCTCGCACGCCTGCTGCAGAGCTTCGTCGAGAACAACAACAACATCCTGTACGTCACCGCGGTAAACAAACAGGCCAAAGGGCAGTCCGCGGGCAGCTTCAACGCCGACCAGGATCCTTTCGTCGGCGGTGCGCTCAAACGCGCCTTCACCGCCAGCATTCAAGGACTGCCTTTCGTCAGCGAATCCTTCGCCCTCGGAAAGGACAATCGCCCGGCTCTAGTGGTCTCCGTTCCGCTTTCCCTGAACGGCCAATTCACGGGCATGATCGCTTCGGTCGTTTCGATTGACCGCCTCCTGGAGCGCATCCGTGACGCCAGCGTGCGCGAGCGCACCGTGTTCATCGTGGACGGGCACGGCCACATCGTCGCCCACCCCGATTCCGCCGAGGTAGTCCCGGGCCGCGACGTTGCCTCTAGTTCTCCGATGGTCCGCCACCTGAAGGAATTGCCTCAGGAGCTGCGCGCCACCGAAACCATGCATTTCGTCGAGCAGGACAAGAACAATCATCCTATCGAAATGATCGGTACCTACAGCACCATCCCGGAATTGGGCTGGACGGTCATCGCCGAGCGCAGCCTGGATAGCGCGCGCATTGACGCGGGCGTGAAAGAACTCACCGCGCAGGCGCTCAGCTTTGTGGTCGGCGTCACGCTGGTCGCGCTCCTCTTTGGATATCTTTTTGCCCTGGGCATCACCCGCCCGATTCGCGGCCTGGTGGAATCCGTGCGCGCCATCAGCCGCGCCGAATTTCACGAGCGCGTCCGTGTCGAAGGCGCCGCGGAAATCAGCGAGCTCGCCGAAACCTTCAATCACATGGCCGGCGACATCGAAGAGTACGTCGAACGCCTGAAGCAGGCCGCCGCCGAAAATCGTGAGCTGTTCCTGGGCTCCATCCGCATGCTCGCCGCCGCCATCGACGAAAAGGATCCCTACACGCGTGGTCACTCCGGCCGCGTCGCGAAATATTCAATTATCATCGCCGAGTACATGGGCCTGGATTCCGAGGAGATCGACCGCCTGCGCATTTCCGCGCTACTCCACGACGTCGGCAAAATCGGCGTGGACGATCGCGTCCTGAAGAAGCCCGGCAAGCTCACCGACGAAGAATTCGATCTCATGAAGCAGCACCCCAGCAAGGGCGCCAATATCATGCGTCCGGTTGCCCAGCTGAAGGACATGCTGCCCGGCATCGAATTGCACCACGAACGCATGGACGGCGCGGGCTACCCCTACGGCCTCTCCGGCGACCAGATTCCTATGATGGCCCGCATCATCGCCGTCGCCGATACTTTCGACGCCATCACCACCAATCGCCCCTATCAATCAGCCATGGACCTGGAATTCGCCCTCGGCCGCATTCGCTCCCTGGCCATCTCCAAGTTCGATCCCGACGTGGTCGCCGCCCTCGACTCCGCCGTAGCCTCCGGCCGCCTGCGCCTGAGCGCCGCCCTGGTCGAAGTGTAATTTTCGCCTACTTGTCTCCGCCGATTGCAGCAACGCGCTCCCCGTGGCAAGCCGCCTCCAGCGCGTAATTTCTAGCCACTAATCACTAGCCACTGCCTTTATCGCCGACCTGCCTAACGACCGGTGCGATGGAATCCCGGGCTCGCTTGTCACTCGTCACTTTTCACTCATCACTTCCCACTAATCACCACTCACTACTCACCAATCACTCTCCGTTTGCTACAATCAAATGCTCCGCCAGGCGCGGCGCTTACTCATGATCTCTCTCTTCGGGCCACCCGAACCCACGCTCCTCGAACGGCTGAAAGATTCCGTCAGCAAAACTCGCTCGGAACTTTCCGCCCGCGTCGAGCAATTGCTCACGGGCGATCGCCCCGTGGATCCCGAGCTGCTCAAGCAGCTGGAATCCGCGCTGCTTAGCGCCGACCTGGGCGTGCGCACCACCAAGGAAGTTCTCGCCGCGCTGCGCCAGCAAGTGAACGAACACAAACTGGAAGAACCCGGCGCACTGAAACGCGAGCTGAAGAATCAAATCCTGAAAATTCTCACCGCTGCCGCGGCCGCCCAGCCCAATCCTGACGGCAAGCCAGCTGACGAACCGCGCGTGCTCTTCGTCGTAGGCGTCAACGGCACCGGCAAGACCACCACCATCGGCAAACTCACCAATCGCCTGAAAAAAGAAGGCGCGAGCGTGCTCCTCTGCGCCGCAGACACCTTCCGCGCCGCCGCCATCGAACAACTCGAAATCTGGGCGCGCCGCTCGGGCGTCGAAATGATCAAACAGAAACCGGGCGCCGATCCCTCCGCCGTCGTTTTCGACGCGCTCACCGCCGCGCGCGCCCGCAAAGCCGACGTCGTCATCGTGGACACCGCCGGCCGCCTGCACACCAAATCCAATCTGATGGCCGAGCTGGACAAAATGAAGCGCACGGCCGCCAAAGTAATTCCCGGCGCGCCGCACGATGTGTTGCTGGTTCTCGACGCTACCACCGGACAGAACGGCCTGAATCAGGCCCGCGAATTCTGGAGCCATGCCGGAGTCACCGGCATCGTGCTCACCAAACTCGACGGCACCGCAAAAGGCGGCATCGTCGTAGCCATCGCCCGCGAGCTGAATCTGCCGATCCGCTTCGTCGGCACCGGCGAAAAAATTGATGACTTGGTTCCGTTCGATGCCCAAACCTACGTCAACTCGCTCTTCGACTAACCGACGTAGCGCCGGCTCTCGCCGGTTTTGATTTTGAATGTAGCGGCGGGCTTCAGACCGCCAGCATTGGCTCCAGTGCGAACGAGCGATTAAATATGAACCGAGCAGCCGCGAACGACGACATCTGGATGCTCCGCGCGCTTACGCTAGCGGCTCGCGGCGCAGCCCTCGCACATCCCAATCCCATCGTCGGCGCAGTCCTGGTCAAGAGGGGCAAAATCATCGGCGAAGGCTTTCACGACTATGACCGCCGCGACCACGCCGAAATCGTCGCGCTCAAACAAGCCGGAAAAAATGCCAGAGGCGCCACTCTCTACGTCACCCTCGAGCCGTGTTGCACCACCGGCCGCACCGGCCCCTGCACCAAAGCCATCATCGCCGCGGGGATCAAGAAAGTCGTCGCCGCCATGCGCGATCCCAATCCCGCCGTATCTGGCAAAGGCCTGGCCCAACTTCGTCGCGCAGGAATTCAGGTCGTCAGCGGCGTATTAGAAAAACAAGCCCAGCACCTCAACGAAGATTTCGCGTGCTGGATACAAACCAAACGACCTCTCGTCACGCTGAAAACCGCGCTCACCCTCGACGGTCAAATCGCACAAAAATCCGGCCGCCCCACCTGGATCACCAGCCCGGAATCGCGCGACGCAGTTCAGCGCCTTCGCCACGAAGCCGACGCAGTCCTCACCGGAATCGGCACCGTTCTCTCCGACAATCCTCGGATGACCGATCGCACCGGCGAACCGCGCCGCCGCCCGCTGCTCCGCGCGATCGTGGATTCGCGCCTGCGCACGCCGTTGCGCTCAAATATCGTGAAGTCCGCGCTGCACGACGTCGTCATCTTCACCACCGAATCGCCCGATTCGCCGAAAGCCCGCGCCCTGATCCGTGCCGGAGTGGAAGTCTTACGCGTTCCCGCACGCCAGGGCCACGCCGATCTCCATGCTGTAATTCGCGAACTCGGCCGCCGGCAGATTCTAGGTGTTCTGCTCGAAGCCGGCGCCGGGCTAAACGGCGCAGCTCTACAAGCCGGCATTGTGGACAAGATGATTCTCTTCTATGCTCCCACAATCATGGGCACAGGTGGCGTACCGATGGCTAACATCCCGTCGCGCTGGTTCGCAAAATCTCCAGCGCTGCAAAATTTGACGGTGAAACCCTGCGGCCCCGATTTCGTCGTCCAAGGATATTTTCGCGATTTGTACAAGCGATAGAGTGGCATAGCCCTGCCCGTCGCAGGCGGGCAGTCTTGCCTGTGCACCCAAGTAAGAAGCGCTGAAATCGTTCAGAGGGATGAAACAGAAATGTTCACGGGCATCACCGAACAAGTAGGGAAAATCGAGTCCCTCGACCACTCTGACACCGGCGGCCGCCTCCGCATCAGTTTTGCCAACGCCTCCGCCGACGGTGCCCCCGCGTCCAACTCCGCCATCGCCCAGGGCACCAAACTCGGCGACAGCATCTCCGTCAACGGCTGCTGCCTCACCGTCGTCGAATTCACCGCAGACCACTTCTCCGCCGATCTCTCCGGCGAAACTCTCCGCCGCACCAATTTCGGCGAAAAAAAACCCGGCCACCTCGTCAATCTCGAACGCCCACTCGCCGCCGGCGCTCGCCTTGGCGGCCATTTCATGCAAGGCCACGTGGACGGCATCGGCCGCGTCACTCGCCTCTCCCCTGAAGGCGAAAATTGGTGGCTCTCCGTGCGCGTCCCGCAAGACCTGCGCCGCTACGTCGCAGAAAAAGGCTCCATCGCCCTTGACGGGATCAGCCTTACCGTCGCCCGCTGGCACGACGGCGTCGCGGACATCGCCATCATTCCCTTCACCTACGCGCACACCAGTGTCCACTCCATGTCCGTCAACGACGCCATCAACATCGAGACCGACATTCTCGCCAAGTACGTCGAAAGTTTGTTGCACAACGAAAAATCGCAGCAGACTTCGCATCTCACCGTAAAACATCTCGTCGAGGAAGGTTTCTAATGCGCGCAGAGCCTTTTTCGAACGCTTGCGATGCCTCGGTTCTCGTGGCGCCGGGGTCCCGCCGGCATTCTTGCATTGGTGTCCGCGCGTGACCGACCGCAAATCCTACGACGTTGCCGTCATCGGCGCCGGAGTCTTCGGCGCATGGACCGCCTACTGCCTCGCAAAATCCGGCACCTCCGTCGCGCTTCTCGACGCCTACGGCCCCGCCAACTCCCGCGCCAGTTCCGGCGGCGAATCGCGCATCATTCGCATGGGCTACGGCACCGACGAAATCTATACGCGCTGGTCCATGCGCGCCCTGCCGCGCTGGAAAGAACTCTTCGCCGAAGCTGGCCGCCCCGAACTATTTCAGCCCACCGGCGTCCTGTGGATCGCTCACGAAAAATATCAATATGCGCTGGACACTTTGGCGACGCTGGCCGATCTCCACGTCCCGCACGAACGGCTTTCCCTCATGGGTCTGCGCAAGCACTACCCGCAAATCGCGTTTGATGACGACGCCTGGGGCATCTTCGAACCCGATAGCGGCGTGCTGATGGCTCGCCGCGCCGTGCAGGCCCTGGTCGAGCAGTGCCAGAAATTTGGCGTGGCCTATCGCGCCGCCGCCGCTCTTGCGCCAACCGGCTCCGGCCGCGTCACTTCCCTAATGACTACTCACGGAGAAAATATTTCCGCCGGCACTTTCGTCTATGCCTGTGGCCCCTGGCTCGCGAAGCTTTTCCCTGATCTCCTGGGCCATCGCATCTTCGTGTCGCGCCAGGAAATTGTTTTCTTTGGCGTGCCGCCAGGCGAAACCCGCTTCCGGCAGGAATCGCTGCCCACCTGGCTCTCTCTGAAGGACGAATTTTACGGAATGCCCGACCTGGAAAATCGCGGATTCAAAGTTGCCAACGACCATCACGGCGCGCCGGCCGATCCCGACACGCAATCCCGCGTCGCCAGCACTGCGGCTGTGGACGCCGCGCGCGAAATCGTAGCCCGCCGCTTCCCTGCTCTGAAGAGCGCGCCTGTCGTCGAATCGCGCGTCTGCCAGTACGAGAATACTTCCAACGGAGATTTCCTGATTGACCAGCATCCGGACTTTCAGAACGTTTGGCTGGTCGGCGGCGGTTCGGGTCACGGTTTCAAGCACGGCCCATCGCTCGGAGAATACGTCGCAGCGCGTGTAATTGGATCCACCGCAACAGAAAACAAAATCGAGCCGCGCTTCTCGCTCGCCACCAAAGAAACCACCCAACACCGCGCCGTCCGCTAATCCGGGCAGCCTATCGCGTGCGCGCCGCTTCTTCCTTGGCCTTCGCGCGCGCCCCGCGGTAGTAAAGCATCAACCCAAACAAAATCGCGAAAGCGCTGCCGCCCGCCAGCTTCCCCTCGAACACCCATTTGTTCGCCGCTTCCGCCGGCGGAATCAACGACAGCACGATCCCGCCCAGCACCACCGTAAATCCCAATATCCCCATCAGCCAAACTCCCAATTTTCCGCCGGGAATCAGCACCTGATTCTCGTTCGCCCCGCGATCCGAGCGGTACGCCAACCTGATCACCGCGCCATACATATATAAAAACGGAATAAAATAAAGTATCGTCCCCGCGTCCACCAATTCCTGATACGCAGTATTCGGGCTGTCGCTGATTTGCCCCAGGATCAAAACCACTCCCGTCGCAAAAGCCTGCACCAGTATCGCCACCCACGGCGTCTTCCACTTCGGATGAATCCGCCCAAACGCTGCCGGCAAGTAACGATCGATCCCCACCACGAACGGCACGCGCGCCACCCCCGCCACCGTTCCGCCGACGCCGCCCGCGTTCCCCACTGTCACCAGAATCGCCGCAATCACGCCGAACAAAACAATCCGCAGCATCATCGATCCCGCGGTCAGCGCCTGAAATACTCCGCTCTTGGGATCCACCGCATCCGCAGGCAGCATGGACAGCACCGCAAAAGTTCCCGCGATATAAATCAACGCAATTAAAATCCCGGAGCCAAAAATCGCCCGCGGCAAAGTTTTCTGCGGATTGCGCACCTCTTCGCTCATCGTCGCGCAAAGTTCCAGTCCCACGAAGGCAAACGCAATCTGCGGCCAGAAATTCACGGTGCCCCAATCCCACGTGGGCATGATGTTTTGCCATGTGAAATGCGTCACCGACCCGTGCGCGTGCCACAGATACGCCGCCATCCCCACCAGCATCAGCAGCGGCACGTAAGTCGAAACCGCGCCAACATTCTGCAGCCACTTGCCGATGTTCAACCCCACGATGTTCAACGAAACCGCCACGAACAGCAGCCCGAACGATCCCGCCACTAAAAACGTCCGGTCCTGCGCCAGATACGCCGTGCCGCCTCCGCCGATGTACGCAGCCATCGCCGCGCTGGCCATCAGCAGCGCCGGAAAATAAAAAAACGTGTACACCCAGTACGTCCATCCCGCGATGAATCCGTGAAAATCTCCGAACGCTTCCTTGGACCACACATACAAGCCGCCTTCTTCCGGGAAACGTGTGGACAATTCCACGATCACGAACGTCGTCGGCAGGAAAAAAAACAACGCGGCAAGAACCCACAGGCTGATGGAAGAAGTTCCGTTGTGCGCCGCCGCGGCAATCCATCGCGGCCCCAGCACCGCCCCGATGTTGAACAGCAGCACGTCCCAGAATCCCAACACGCGGCGCAGTTGGGATTTCGCGTCGCCCGCTTTCGGCCCGAGCGGTGCCGAAGGATTCTGGCTCACTCGGTGG
Organism: uncultured Acidobacteriota bacterium; assembly: GCA_963742475.1. Classification (GTDB taxonomy): domain Bacteria; phylum Acidobacteriota; class Terriglobia; order Acidiferrales; family UBA7541; genus Palsa-295. Next base: position 1,167,658 of record CAVULY010000004.1, read on the forward strand.
CGTCCAGCGCGGGAATCAATTCATCCTGCGCGAGAAAATTCCGCAGGAACGGTTCCTTGGAATTCTCCAATTCCTCCCACGTGCCAAAAAATCCCACGCGCCCTTCTTGCAGAAAAAGAATGCGGTCAGCCAGCTTCTTCGCCAGGTGCGTGTCGTGCGTCACCACGATCGAAGTCTTATGCAATTTTGCCTTCAATTTCGCGATCAGGTCGCTGATATGCGACGCCATCAGCGGGTCCACCATGGTGGTCGGCTCGTCGTACAAAATCGCATCGGGATTTTCCGCCAGCGCGCGCGCAATCGCCACCGCGCGCTTCGCTCCCGTGCTCAGGTCCGAGGGCAGCCGATCCGCAAAATCGGCAACCTCCAGATCCGCCATCAATTCCTGCACCGTCGCGTCAACTTTTTCCGGCTCTTCGATTTCGCCGTGGCTCACTAGCGGGAACGCCACGTTTTCCTCCACCGAAAGCGAATCGAACAGCGCCCCCGATTGAAACACCATCGTCACTCGCCGCCGGATCTTCGAAAATTGCTCTTCGGTCCACTCTGTCACGTCCTGCCCCGCCACAATAATTCGCCCCGAATCCGGCGCCAAAAATCCCAGCAGCAATTTTAGCGACACGGATTTGCCCACGCCGCTGCGCCCCATGATCACGGCCGTCTCGCCCTGCTCCACAAAGAAACTGACGTCCTTCAGCACGGCGTTATCGTCAAACGATTTGTAGACGTTTTTGAATTCGAAATAGTGTTCGCTCATTGTCCCGCGCGACCGGCGAATTTTGCCTTGGCCTCTTCGTAATCCGCCGGCGTGTTCACATTCTTGAATAGGAGCCCGTCGGAATCAAAGCCTTTCCACTCCGCCGGTTCTATCACCTCTACGCGCAACTGCGCCAGCCCGTCGGTCACTTTGCGCACGCCCGTTCCAGCGCCCGCCGCAACGCAGGTTCGCTGCCTTTGTGGTACATCGCGCAGAGCGGCTCCGCTCCGCGTTTGTTCGCCGGCGTCACGTTCATCGCCACCACCGCTTCCTCCGCCGAATCGCGCGCGCGCTGTAGCAAATATTGCAGCCACTCTTGCGTCAAATGCGGCAAATCGCAAGCCACGATCAAATTCCAATCTGCCTCGGACGCGCGCAACGCCGTCGCAATCCCGCCCAGCGGTCCGCAACCCGGCCAATCATCCGCAATCGCGCGCAATCCCAGCCCTCGATATTTTTCCGGCGCCCCTACCACCACAGCCGGAGTTCCCGTCACCGCTTCGGCCAGCCGAGCCGCCCGCACGATCATCGGCGCGCCCGCAATTTCCAGCAGCCCCTTATCCACACCCATCCGCGAACTTTCCCCACCCGCCAAAATAAATCCTGCAACCTGAATCTTGCGCTCTGTCATACCCTGTCCTGCAGTCTCCTATACCTCCTTCACTTCCTCTGCTTCCTTTGCCTCCTCTATTTCCCCGGCCGTTGAATTCCAAGCTCTCGCAACTTTTCCTGCAAACTCTGCCGGTGCAGCCCCACCTCCGCGGCCGTCTGCGAAACATTCCAATGATGCTCCTCCAATTTCCGCCGCAGATAGACAATCTCGAACTGTCGCTTGGCCTCGCGAAAATCCGCCTCGCCCAAAAACGATTCGTCTCCCGCCTTTTTCGCAGCGCCGCTCGCTCCTGCCGCGCCTCGATACGCACGAATCTCCTCGGGCAAATCCGCTGTGGTAATTTCGTCGCCATCGCACAGCACCAGCGTTCGCTCGAGCGCGTTACGCAGTTCCCGCACGTTTCCCGGCCAATCGTAGCGCCGCAGCAAACTCATCGCTTCGGGCGTCACGTGCGCGCGATGTTTGTGCCGCGCCGCCAGCTGCCCCAGAAACGCATCCACCAGCATCGCCAGATCATCCTTATGCGCGCGCAGAGGCGGCAATTCCAGCGTCACCACCCGCAGCCGGTAATATAAATCCTCGCGAAAACGTCCCGCCGCGATTTCCTCCGGCAAATCCCGATGCGTCGCGCTGATCACCCGCACGTCCACGTCAATCGCATGCGACCCGCCCAGCCGCTCGATCTTGCGATTCTCCAGCGCGCGCAGCACTTTCGCCTGCGTCACCGCATTCATGTCCCCGATTTCATCCAGAAACATTGTCCCGCCCGACGCCAGCTCGAATTTCCCCTTGCGCTGTTGCGCCGCTCCTGTAAACGCTCCTCGCTCGTATCCGAACAATTCCGATTCGATCAGATTTTCCGGCAGCGCCGCGCAGTTCACTGCCACAAACGCTTTTTCGCGCCGCGGCGAGCGCTCGTGAATTTCCTGCGCCAGCAAATCCTTCCCGGTCCCGCTCTCGCCCAGAATCAAAACCGTCGCATCCGTCGCCGCCACCCGCTCAGCCATTTCAAAAACGCGCCGCATCGCCTCGGAAGCCACCGAGCAATCGTCCGAATTGCCCATCGGCCACCAGTTCGCGCCGCAACCGCGTGTTCTCTTCAGCCAATTCAGAAAGCCGCAGCAAATTCGCCACACGTCGGCGCAACTCTTCGATATCGAATCCCTTCACAATGTAATCCGCCGCTCCGCTCTGCAGCGCTTCCACCGCCGTCTTCGCCGTATCCAAAGCCGAAACCACCAGCACCGGCATCTCGTGCCCGTTTTCGCGCAGCCAGCGCAAAAATGAAAGCCCATCTTCGCCCGGCATCACGAGGTCCAGCAACATCAAATCCGGCGCCGCAGCACCGACCAACGCCTCACGCGCCGCCGCAGCCGAGCCAGCCTCAATCACCTTGTACTGTTTCTCGAGCGCCCGGCTCATCCCGTACCGCGCCGCAGCCTCGTCATCCACCAACAAAATTGTCCGCATCAACGAGTCCTTTACAACAAAAAGCCTTCGTAGCGGCGCACTTCAGTGCGCCATCGTGTTGCCGCAACCACCGATCGCTTACGAAAGCGCGCCGTTACAAATGCCTTGTAGGTCGTGGCTTCAGCCAAAAAAAGACGGCAAGCAGCGCCTTCCACTCGGCGGCCTTGTCGCCGAGCCTTTGACTGCTTCAGCCGTGCCGAGCCTGATTCGACGTCTCGCCTTCGTCTTCCGCCAGCGGCAGCGTCAAATGAAATCGCGTTCCCTTCCCACGATGCAGCGGGCTTTCCACCGCCATCGTCCCGCCCAATTCCTCAATCCGCCGCGCGACAATCGCCAGCCCCAGCCCCGTCCCCGTCGCCTTCGTCGTAAAATACGGCTGAAATATTTTTGCGCGCAGCTCCGGCGTAATTCCCGGACCGTCGTCGTCTACTACGATGTCCAGCCTCCCGTCGTAACGCGAAATGCTGACGCGCACGCGCCCGCCGTCCGGCTGCGCCTCCATCGCGTTCACAATCAAATTCGAAAGCACCTCGCTCAGCGCTTCTTCCGACGCCTGCGCCATAATCTCGTGCGTCGGCTTCTCAAATTCCAGCCGCACGTTGCGCCGCTCCGCATCTCGCCCGAATAGCCACGCCGTCTGCGCGGCCACCGCCACCGCCGCCACGCGCTCGCCATGAACCGTCGGCTTCGCGTAGTGCAACAGCTGCGTCAGCTTCGCGCTCATGCGATCAATCTCGTTCACTATCAATGTGCAGTCGCGCCGCACATCCAGCGGCAAATCCGGATTTTCCAGCTGCACCTGCAGAACCGTTTTCATGGAACTCAAAGGATTCCGCAAATTATGCGAGACGCTCGCCGCCATCTGCCCCAACACCGCCATCCGCTCGCGCTCCGCCAACTCGCGCTCCAGCCGCAACTTGTCTTCGATCAACCGCGCCAGGTCCACCATCCCCGGCAATTGCTCCGCCAGAAATTCCAGCGCCGCTGTGGTCTCGCCCGTCAGATACGATCCCGTCGTCGCCGCCTCCAGCACGCCGACTTCCTGCCCATCCTTCATCAACCGCATCTGCGCCGTGTGCCCCAGCCCTCCCGGCGCTCCAAAGCCTTCAATCGCCGCATCGCGCGGAATCGAAATCCGCACCGCCGCCAGTCCAAATTCCTCGCGTATCCGCCGCTCCGCCTCCGCCACCAGATGCGCCACCTTCCCCTGCCGCGCCTCCTGCTGCAATTGCGACGTCAACCGCTGCACGCGGTCCATCCGCTCCGCCAGCTGTCGATGCAACACCGGCCCGATCGCCCGCTCCAGCGGCTCAAAAAGAAAAATCAGCAGAAACAGCAACACACTCGCCGTAGCCTCCGGCGGCAAAACCGGTTCCAGCCATCCGCTCACTCGCCGCACCAGCGCCAAATACAGCAACGCCAAAAAAGTAGCCGGCAGCGCATACATCAAATTCCGCTGCGCGCCATACTCCAAAAAATTCCGTCGCACCGCGTAATAAAGCAGCAGCGCCCCGGGCAAAATACCGAGCCAAGATCAGCGCAGTTGCTAGGCCGTCACCTGTCAGCGGCGGTAACGTGCGTCCCTGCCCAGACGCGAGCAGTCGCGAAGATCAAAATTGACGGCGTGCCAGAGCACCGAAAAGAACATCTGCGCTGATCGCGTTCCTTCGAAGATTTCGTGCAATCACGTATTCGAAGCCTGTACACAAGAGCATTGTCGGCAGCAGCGCATCTCCACCCCGGCGGCAAACCAAGATGCAATTGCCGAAAAGGCTGAAAGGAGGCAAGTGCGAAGAACAGCATAGCGCGATCCCCCACAGCTTCAGCGAACGGCAGGAGATAGAGTAGAGAAACAAGCAACGATCCCGGACCAGCGCGGCAACCAGCGATGTCGACGTTCGGTCCGGAGTACATGAGATGAACGTGCACGAGCAACGCCGGAAGAAAAGGCAATCCCAAGGCGATCAGGCTCGAGTAAAATAAGCGGGTCGCGTACGGCGGCGAGGCGTACTGAATGAGTGCATTGCATTTCGAGCAGCGCGCCCGCAGTAGATGAGGAACAGCGACAGCATCAAGAAGAACAGCAGCCGCTCGAGCAATCGCGGCCTTCGATGCCCCAAAATCAACGCCAGCAAAAACAAATACACCAGCGTCCCAGCAGTTAAACTGATGAGTCGGATATAGAAGAGTGATGGCACCAGCGTCAGTGCCGGGATTCTAGCCCCGCGCCGCCCCCAAGGCAAGAATCAAGTGTCAGAAAAATCTGGCGGCACTCAAATGGCTGAAAATAAGCACTATACGCGCACACAAAGCCACCATATGTGAGCCTCGAATTATCACATTCCTGCTTGACTCCCCCCCACCTCGTTGCTATATTAGCACTCGCCTACGAGGAGTGCTAAACGGTCTCCTGACCGCCGTAACCCCTCCCGGCAAGTCTCACCAAACAATTGGAGGAATTTCACAAATGGCAGTCAATATCACGCCCCTGCACGACCGCGTGCTAGTGCGGCGCATAGAAGAGAAGGAAGCGATCAAGGGTGGCATCATCATCCCAGACTCCGCAAAAGAGAAACCACAAGAGGGTGAAGTCATCGCGGTCGGCTCTGGCCGCCGCGAAAAAGGTGAACTGATCCCCCTCGACGTGAAAGCCGGTGACCGCATCCTGTTCGGCAAGTACAGCGGCAACGACATCACCATTGACGGCGAGGAATACATGATCATGAAGGAAGACGAAATCCTCGCGAAACTCGGCCCCGCTGCCAAAGCGGCCGGCAAGAAGTAACTCTTTCTAAACGCAACTCCCGGACGCGCGGCCCAGGCTTCGCACCGGATAACCAACTCGCAATACAAAAATAGGAGAAAGACATCATGGCAAAGCAAATCGTGACTGGTGAAAATTCTCGCCAGGCGATCCTGCGCGGCGTCAATCAACTCGCCGATGCAGTGAAAATCACCCTCGGCCCCAAGGGCCGCAATGCGGTGATCGAAAAGAAGTTCGGCTCGCCGATCATCACCAAGGACGGCGTCACCGTTGCGAAGGAAATCGAGCTGCAGGATCCGCTCGAGAACATGGGCGCGCAAATGGTCCGTGAAGTGGCGTCCAAGACTTCCGACGTAGCCGGCGACGGCACCACCACAGCCACCGTACTGGCCCAGGCCATCTTCCGCGAAGGCGTGAAGGCGGTTGCAGCCGGTGCCAGCCCCACGGCTCTGAAGCGCGGCATCGAAAAGGCCGTCGAAGTGGCCGTCGAGGAAGTTCGCCGTCTGCATAAGGACGTCAAGGGCGACATGATCGCCCAGGTCGGCACCATCAGCGCCAATAACGACAAGCACATCGGCGACATCATTGCCGGTGCGATGAAGAAAGTCGGCAAGGACGGCGTCATCACCGTGGAAGAGTCCAAGACCATGGAAACGTCGCTCGAGGTCGTCGAAGGCATGCAGTTCGACCGCGGCTACCTCTCGCCCTACTTCGTCACCGACCCCGAACGCATGGAATGCGCGATGGAAGATGTCCGCATCCTCATCCATGAAAAGAAAATCTCCTCGATGAAGGACCTGCTGCCCCTTCTCGAGCAGATCGCCAAGCAGGGCAAGCCGCTTTTGATCATCGCTGAAGACGTCGAAGGCGAGGCTCTCGCCACCCTCGTCGTCAATAAGCTCCGCGGCACCTTGCAGTGCGCTGCCGTGAAGGCTCCTGGCTTCGGAGATCGCCGCAAGGCCATGCTCGAAGACATCGCCACACTCACCGGCGGCAAGGCCATCACCGAAGATCTGGGCATCAAGCTGGAGAACGTGAAGCCCGAAGATCTCGGCCGCGCCAAGAAGATCACCATTGATAAGGACAACACCACCATCGTCGAAGGCGGCGGCAAGCCCTCGGAAATCGAAGGCCGCGTCCGTCAGATTCGCGCGCAAGTGGAAGACACCACCTCCGACTACGACAAGGAAAAGCTGCAGGAGCGTCTGGCGAAACTCGTCGGCGGCGTTGCCGTCATTAAAGTCGGCGCTGCTACCGAAACCGAGCTGAAGGAAAAGAAGGCTCGCGTCGAAGACGCCATGCACGCAACCCGCGCGGCTGTCGAGGAAGGTATCGTTCCCGGCGGCGGTGTGGCGCTCATCCGCTGCATCCCGGCTCTCGATAAGCTCAAGCTGCATGATGACGATGCCATCGGCGTCAACATCGTGAAGCGCGCGCTCGAAGAGCCGCTCCGTCAGATCGTCCACAATGCCGGCGACGAAGGTGCCGTCATTCTGGGCAAAATCCGCGAGTCCAAGGACGAGAACTTCGGCTACAACGCGGACACCGGCGAGTACGGCGACCTGGTCAAGGCTGGCGTCATTGATCCGGCCAAGGTCACCCGTCTCGCTCTGCAGAACGCCGCTTCCATCGCGGGCCTGATGCTCACCACCGAAGCTCTGGTGGCCGACATCAAGGAACCCAAGGAAGCCGGCGCAGCTCACGGCGGCGGCGCCCCCGGCGCCGGCGGCATGGGCGGCATGTACTAAAAGCAGTCGCCGTAAATCGCCCCGCAGGGCGATTCGACCCTGCGATCCCGTCCCGCGAAACGGGACGGCCGCATAAAAATAAAAGGGCGCCTCGGTGCAATCGCCAAGGCGCCCTTTTTCTTCTTGAACACTTCGCTAGCATTTCTCTCCGCGCCGAGCGCGAAGCTCAGTCCATCCGCAACTTTTCAGCGTCAAACGAACGAATCTTCAAGCCCCTGTCCGCAGGTGTTAGCGTCACTCTGCCCACCCGTACAGGTTTCCGGCAGCCCATCAATTCTCGCAACTCTTGTAAGCCTCTTCTTATTAAAAACTTCCACCCCTATTTACCGACTCGGGGAGTACGAAACCACATACCAATTCCCGCCATCTCCCTCCTCCCTATAATTGTTGGGTAGCGAGCTGCCCGCGGCCGGAATCGCAGCGAAAAAAGCGCGAAACCTTCCGCGGAATCCGGTGTTAGACGAAGCATGGACCTAATCCAGCTCGGTCTCTAAAACGTTTCACAAATTGAAATCTTGGCACTTCAAAAAGCAATTCAAGGGAGGATTTTGCAATGCGTAAGCTGACTCTCATCCGCACACTGCTACTCGCTTTCTGCGTGCCCTTAGCGCTCGCTTCCATGGCGCCCTCTGCGGCCGCGCAGATCGCCGTGGGCATTTCGGTACACGTCGGCCCTCCGGCAATTCCGGTTTACGTTCAGCCTGCGTGCCCCACCGAGGGTTTTCTTTGGACTCCCGGATACTGGGCTTACGGTGACGCCGGCTATTACTGGGTTCCCGGCGTATGGGTCGCTCCTCCGCGCGCAGGCCTCCTCTGGACTCCCGGATACTGGGGCTTCGCGGGCGGCGTTTATGGCTGGCACGCGGGCTACTGGGGACCTCACGTCGGCTTCTACGGCGGCGTGAATTACGGTTTCGGTTACCACGGCGTGGGTTTCGTGGGCGGTGAATGGCGCGGCGGGCATTTCGCGTACAACACCGCGGTCGTCAACGTGAACACCACGGTTGTTCACAACACGTTCGTTGATCGCACCGTTGTCCACGAAAACGTCGGCGTCCGCGCCAGCTTCAACGGCGGCCCTGGCGGCACTACCGCGGTGGCCACAGCGCAGGAACGCGCCGCGGCAAACGAACACCACGTGAACGCGACGTCCGAACAGATGTCCCACGAGCACACGGCCGGTCAGGACCGTTCCAACTTCGCCTCTGCAAATCACGGCAAACCCGCGAATCCCGCGATGAGCCACGTCGGAGAGCGCGCCGAAAACCAGCAGAAGCGTATCGGCGAAGGCGTCGAGAGCGGCAAGATGACGGCTGGCGAAACGGCCCATGTCGAAAAGCAGGAGCACAACATCAATCAGCAGGTCAAAGCTGACCGCGAGGCCAATGGCGGCAAGCTGACCAACTCGGAAAAGAAACAGGTCAACAAGGAACAGAACAAGACCAGCAAGGAAATTCACAAGGACAAGACCAACAGTAAATCCGAGCACCCTCACTAATTCGCATCGAATTTCGAGGGCTACGCGTTGCAAGAATCCCGGGAGGTGAACTCGCCTCCCGGTTTTTTTGTGCGCTCACGACTTCACGGAGCCCTGCCCATCTTGGAGTGCGGCGGCTTGCCGCCGCCGTCTAGTCGCAACGTCCGGCAACCAGCGATCCAGGCGAGGCTTTCCTCGCCCCAGTCCCGCTCTACTCATTCTCGCGGTTGGCAATCGCCACGCGAAATAGCGGCTTCGCCTTCTCACTCGGCTCCATCTCGTAAGTCTGCTCGGTCTTTGCAGGATCGTAATCGCGCCACAGCCACACCATCTCCTCCGGAAACTCGGCCGCCCCTTGACCGGAATTGTGCGTTCCCTGTCCGAAACTCAGATGAAAGTCATACTCCTTCAACTTCAAGGCATTTGCGAGGCGCAGATTCGAAAGCGCCCAGCTGCCGTACTGCCCCTCAAGATCATTCGACCCATCCTGCAGCCACACGCGAATATTACGGTGCGATTCGCGCAAAACCTTGTCGGGATAATCCTGCCCTCCATCCGGCACCGCGGGATCCTCCTTCCACTGAATGCTGCCGTAGCTTCCAATCCAGGAAATCACCCGGCTGAATTGCTCGGGCATCTGCCACGCTGCGTTGAACGAACAGATTCCGCCCGACGAGAGCCCCGTGATCGCCCGGCTGTAACCGTCCTTGCGAATATTGTATTTCGCCGCCACATCCGCCAGCACCTCGCCGCGCAAATAGCGCACGTAGCGGTCGCTCGACTGTGTCGTATTCCGTGCTGCGCATCGAATCCTTCAGCGTGCGCTTCCATTTCTCTGAATATGCCTTCACAAAATTATAAGTAGGTGTGCCAGGCGAGCCTTCGATATCCCCGGGACTAATGAACACGCAGATCATCACCGGAATCTTTTTCTGCGCGATCAAATTATCAATCACGTTCAGCGCCGGATTATTGCCTTCCCGGTCCGTGTACCACTGCCCGTCCTGAAAAACCATCAGCGCCGCCGGCGTTCGCGCATCGTATTGCGCCGGCACGTAAATCCAGTACTCGGCTTTCATTCCGTCATAAATTTTGCTGGTATGAACGATCTTCTCAGACAGCGTCCCCGACGGAACTCCGGGCTGCAAATAAGACAGAGCGCCAAACGCCGGCAAATCCAGCCGCCCGCCGAAATGCGCGCCACTCACAACGTAGTAGTAGGAATGCAGCCTGCCGACCGGCTCAATGTGCGCCGCTGCATACCAAAGGTCAGACCCGGATATATTCTGCATCGCCGGCCCCGCGGCCCCGTCAATGAAAAGTTCCGGTTTCGCCGCGGCCTCCGTCGCAAAGAAAAACTCCGGCCCGCGCGCAACCCACGCCGTTCCTTCCTTCAGTTCCTTCGCATCGAGGCTCGCCGTGATCGCCTCCCGCAGGCCCGGACTGTTCGTCTTCGCCATTTCAATCAATTGCGTGGCATTCGACTTGTCCGCCGCGAACAAACCGCCGCTCAGCAACAGCGCCACAATAACCATTAACCCAGCCCGCACTCGAGAACCCATCGCCACGCTCCCATGACCAATCTTGCGCGCCCGCATCTCCGGCGAATTCCCCGGCGAATTCGTTGTATCCAGGCCGCCAGCAGCGTACGATGCGCGAGCCACACGCGCAATTCGGAATTTCCGGCGGGCAACTGAATGATAAGATTCTGGCGCGCACAAATATCCTGCGGAGGCTTTTCCCGTGGCGTTTGATGTTTTCATCAGCTATTCCTCAAAAGACAAGACCATCGCCGACGCCGTCTGCGCCCGTCTGGAATCCGACGGCATTCGCTGCTGGATCGCCCCGCGCGACATCGTGGCGGGCACCTCCTACGGTGAAGCCATCATTGACGCGATCCACGGCGCGAGAGTCATGGTCCTGGTCTTTTCTTCGAGCGCCAATACTTCCGGCCACATCCCCAAAGAAGTCGAACGCGCAGTAAGCAACGGCGTAGCCATCCTTCCGTTCCGGATCGAAGACGTCGCGCCGGGAAAGTCGCTCGACTATTTCATCGGCTCCGTGCACTGGCTAGACGCCATGACGCCGCCCATGGAAAAACATCTCGACGATCTGGCAGCCACGGTCCACAAGCTGCTTCCCGCGTCCGCAGACGACAGGCCAGCAATCCCGGCGCAGCCCACCATATTGCAACATCGCATGCCGGACACATCGACGAACCGCGCCAGTGGCAGCACCAACGGCCCCGGCTCGCCCCGTATCCACGGAAGTCACCTCTCGCGCATCCGCATCGAATTCGAAGGCCATCTGGATCGGCATCGCAGCGGTAGTTGTGCTCGCGGCAGTCATCGTCGGCGTAATGCTGGGGCGTGGCGGCGCAAATTCTCCTGGTCCGGCACAGCAGCCCGTCGCAACGAATCCCCCAGCCGCCGCAGATGTAACTCCCGACCCGGCTCCCGCAGCCAAACCCTCCACGCCGGCTCGCAAGGCGGCGTCACCCTCTCCCGCCGTGAACTCCGGCGCCGACCCGATCGTCGGGTGCTATCAGTGGTTCAACAATTCGCCCGTCGAGATCCGTGCGGACGGCACCTTGACCGGCGGTCCGTTCATCGGGCACTGGCGCCTCGTGAACGCCGAACAACGCGCGTACACCTTCACCTGGCCCGTGATGGTCGAAACGCTCACCGTCTCGCCGGACCAACGCTCCATGAGCGGCGGTAATCAATACGGCTACCCTATTTCCGGCACGCGCGTCTCCGGTACGGTCGGATTGCCCGGAACGTGGCATTGGGCGAATGGCTGGATGGTAAACGTAGCTTCGAACGGCACATTTACCAGCGGCGCATTTCGCGGAACTTGGCGGGCCGTGGATGCCTCGCGCGGACTTTACGAGATGAATTGGCCGAGCCCCGTTGATAACGTGGTGCTGTTGGCAGGAGGCACGCGCATTTCCGGCGCGAACCAGTACGGCGTGTCCACCGGCGGAGTCAAAACAGGCCCCTGCGGCGGAAATTAATTCGTCACTCGGCATGGCCGCACTCCAATCTCAATACCCGCTCAAAGCGTCGGCGAATTATCTCCCAGCATCGCCTGCCGCACGATCTTGATCGGCGGGAATCCCTGCCTCATGAAATTATTGTGGAATTGTTCCAGTGAAAACGCCGCGCCTTGCTTCTTCATCACATCCGCGCGCAGTTTCAATATCTCCAGTTTTCCCAGCGTGTAGTAGAGATATGTCGGATCGCTCGTGCCGCGCTTCGTCTCCACCAGCCCCGTCACGCTCGACTGGTATCCTTCCTTAACGAAAAACTCCGTCGCCTGCTCGAAACTCATCTTGCCGCGATGCAATTCAATTCCCACGATGAACCGCGAATCCCGCAGCAGCGCATCTTGCAACTGTCCCAGCCGGATCAGCTTCGCCTCGTGCGCATCTTTTGCGCCCGTTCCCGGCTGCCCGAATCCTTCGTCCAGCATCATCTGCTCGCAGTAATGCGCCCAGCCCTCCGCGTTCGTGGCGGCGCCTAATAGCATTCGGACTTTCGTCGGCGCCTCATGCACCCACAGAAATTGCACGTAGTGTCCCGGATACGCCTCGTGCGTGGACGTGCTCACGATCGTCCCCACATTGAACGCCGCCATGCGCCCGGCGATTTCCTCCGCCGTGTCCTTCGCTCCCGGCAGCGTCACGTTGAAGTACGCCTCCGTCGCTGTTTTCTCGAATGGCCCCGGAGTATCCATGGACGCGAACGTGGTCGCCCGCATGAACGGCGGCGTTTCCTGCAGAATCGGCCGCACGTCCGACGGAATCGTAATAATGTGCTTCGTTCGAATGAACGTGGTCAGCCCGTCAAACGTGTCGCGAAATGTCTGCAACAAGTGATCGGGCGTTGTATGGTCGGCCATCAGTTGCGCCAGCACTTCGCTGGTCTTTTTGTCTGGTTCCAGTTCCTTGGCCACCCGGTCGAATTCCGCTCGATTCTTGTGCAGGTCCGCCCATCCGATTTCCAGCAAACGGTCCAGCGGAATATCCACCATCTCGTCGTACTGCAGTTTCTTCGAGAATGTCTCCGCGCCGATTCGAAAATCTCCATGCGAGCGCGGCAGCATGTCCGTCTTCAGCCAATCCGCGTAGCTCTGCAAACTCTTGATCACCGCGGCGTTCGATTTTGCGAATGCCGCCTTCACCGCGGGATCGCTGGCGCTGGTAAACGCCGCCGGCACGTCGTCCTGAAAGAAGCTGATGATCCCCGGCAGCTGCTCCAGCGCGATCTCCGTGTAAATCCGCGGCGGGTTCTTCAGATTCTCGCGCGCCGCGGCAAATACCGCCGGCATTTTCTCTTCGCGCGCCACTACCGACTTCAGCCGCTCATCCGCCGGCGCATATTTCCGGATCATGATCACGTACACGCTGTTGCTGATCCCGCCCGAATACATATCCGGATTCTTTTCCCAGGGCCGGATCACTTCTTCCGTCAGCAGCGCGCCTTGGATGTTCGTCAGCACCAGCTCGCGGTCCGCCGCGTGCGTCTCGTCCAGCCCCGCCGCGTCCACGGCTTCCACGCGCTTTTCGAACGCATGCAGCGCCGCAACTTTTTCCTCGATTCCCGCGCGCGAGTAGTCCTCCAGCAGCGCATCATACTGATGCAGCCCGGCTGCGGTCCCGCCGGTGGGGCCGAATTTGAAATACACCTGCTCGAAATATTCATCGGCCAGTTTGTCCCACGCAGCCTGCTTCTCATTCGCCGCCGTTTTCGCCGCCCATCGCGCCCGCATCGGCTTGGGATACGCCATTCCCAGCAACGCCGCGGTCACACACAGAAATGCTCCAATGCATTTGCGCACGCTAACCTCTCCCTCGCTTGGAATTTTGGCCTTAAGACTGTATCCGAAATCTTCGCGGCACAAAGCGCTTCTGCACCCGCGCACTCAACCCACTGGAATTGCGACCTCGGATACTACGCGTTCGAGCGTCGCAAAATCAGGTCAATTCTCCCGTATTTGCCTGCATTTTAGCCAGCGCGACTTTCGCCTGCCTTCCGTGTTGAACCTGATAGGCGCAAGGATTCGCCGCCAATTCAGTTCAAAGACGACTCCGGCGCCCGATCAGGTTTCTCGTTTCGTTGGCTGGAAAGGGGGACAATATGCGCAACACTCTCGTCATTCGCGTTCTGCTTTTCGCACTCACTCTCCTGGCGATTCCTGCCACCGCGCCGACGGCCTCGGCCGCGTTTGGATTCGGAATCTCCATCACCCTCGCTCCTCCGCCGCTCCCTGTGTACGATCAGCCCATTTGCCCGGGCGATGGCTACATTTGGACGCCCGGATATTGGGCCTACGGCCCTGACGGTTATTTCTGGGTTCCCGGCACGTGGGTTCTCGCGCCGCGCATCGGATTCCTGTGGACTCCCGGCTATTGGGGCTGGGGCGGCAGCGGTTATTTCTGGCACGCCGGCTATTGGGGTCCGCACGTCGGCTTCTACGGCGGAATTAATTACGGCTTCGGCTACGGCGGCTTCGGCTATCAGGGCGGCTACTGGAACGGCAGCCACTTTTACTATAATCGCGGCGTCAACAATGTGAACGTCACCAACATTCACAACACCTACAACCGCACGGTGATCAACAACAACGTCCGCGAATCGCGTCAGCTTCAATGGCGGCCGCGGCGGCGTCAACGCGCGTCCCACTCCCGCGGAAATGGCGGCCAATCGCGATCAGCACATCGGCGCCACTGGAATGCAGTCGCAGCAGGAGCATTTCGCCAGCAACAATCGCGCGCAGTTCGCCGCGGTGAATCATGGCCAGCCGGCAACGGCGGCCACCGCGCGTCCCGGCGAATTTCCCAGCCGCGGCGCAACGGCGTCGAACAACTTCAACCGCGGTTCCAACTTCGTGCGCCCCAACACCAGCAACGCCGCGCGAGGCTCGAACGGCTCCATGCAGGCTCGCACCACGCAACGTGAAAATGCCGTCTCGCGTTCGCCGAACAATTCAACCCGCATGCAACAGAACAACACGCGCTCGCCCAATTCGCGCTCGTTTAATTCACGCCCGTCTGACTCGCGCCAGTTCAACTCACGCTCGTCGAATGCACGCTCGTCCAATTCCGCGCGCCAACCATCCAGCCCCGCGTTCCGGCAGAACACCTCGCGTCCGGCGACTCGCTCCAACCCGGCTCCGCAGCAAAGCCACTCCGCGCGACCCGCAGCTCCCAGCCAATCGCGCGGCAGCAGCGGATCGCACGGCAACGCGTCGCCTGCACCCAAGTCAAGCGGCGGCGGCTCACACGGCGGCAACGGAGGCAAACACAACGGCCGTTAACAGCTAAACCCTGGGAGCCCGCCGCGCGACGGACGTCCCCAGCAAACAAAAAAGGCGCCACGATCGCAAAATCGTGGCGCCTTTCTCTCCGTAGCGCCGGCGTCCCGCCGGCTCTTTTGCTTTTGCTCTTATTCTCGTTACCGCAGTCGCCTTCGTCGCAGCCTAATGTTCCAGCCCGTCGCCGTTAAGATACTTCACCAGCAGCACTTCATTTCCATCCTCGTTGTAAATCAATTCATCCACCAGCTTCTGCGCCAGCAAAATTCCGTAGCCGCCCGGGCGCATCCCTTTCTCTTGGCGAAAAGTCGCGTGCCGTATCGGGTCGTCCACCGGATTCGCGATCGCCGCATGCTGTATCTCATCCAGCGTAAATCCCTCGCCCGGATCCTTGATGCGGCACAGCACCATATGCTTCGCCCGCACGTAGGAAATCTGCACGTACTGGTCCGGACGGAATTTCCCACCATGCTCCATCGCGTTCAACAAAATTTCGCGGAACCCGATCGCCACCGCGTGACTTTCCTTCTCCGGCAGGTCCGCAATTTCATGCATGAATTGGATCAGTCGGTCCGCCGTTTTCACCTCGCAGCGCACCAGCAATCGGATCCACTCCGGCGTCGCGGACACTACCTCGATGCCATCATCCCAGCACGGCCAGTCCGTCGCCAGGTGCACCATGTCCGCCAACGCGTCTCGCGAGAACGGCTTGGAAAAATAGCTGAACGCATGCTCGCGCATCGAATCAATCACGTACGACGGCGCGCTTTCGTCCGTCAGAATGATCATGCGCGTATGCGGCCGCACCATCCGCAGTTTCCGCAACAGCTCCACATCGTCTTTGCCGGAACTTTTTTCGCTCGTCACGATCAGGTCAAAGTGCGTCGCTTGCGCCATCTCCAGCGCCGTGCGATTGTCCGCCGCGTGCCGTATGCTCCACTCGCGCGCGTCAAACATGTTCGCGAACATCGCGCGTGTTTCTTCGTCCGCGTCTATCAGCAACGCTTGCCTTACGGGAAAGGGCTTCAATTCGGTCGGCGTAGGAGCGCTCATATTCACACCGGTTCCACTTGCAGGATAAAATGCGTGCAGGGCGATTGGCAGTTAGGATGCCCAATTCGCGCCCGGACTTCAACCTATTTCCCTTTAGACTCCCGCCCCCACAAAACGGCGCTTTCTTTTTTCTTCCCCGCTCACTCCGTCGCCGGCTCCAACCCTGCGATTTTTCCGTTGCGGTCCAGCGTCATCTCCATGTTCAGAGTTTTCTTCTCAAATACCACGCGGTACACGAATACGGGCTGCATTTCTCCTTCGTCGCTCACATCTTCTCTTCGCCCCATCAGTTGCACCGTTTTCAAACCGCCATACGCCTGCATGTTCTCCCGCATCGCGGCAATCCCCTCCGGAAATACCGCCTTGCGAAAATCCGGAGCGAACGCTGCCGGGTCGGCCTTCCCCGCCGCGATCCCCTCGATCGTCGCGCGCAGCAACGCCGTCACCTGCGGGTTCTTATCCTCGATCGGCGCCAGCTCTGCAGGCTTCACCGCTGGCACATAAAATCCCGCCACGTTCCGCGCGATCTTCCACGGCTCTGCGTGCTCGCTGTCCAGATTCGTTAGCACCACCACCGTCAACTTGTCATCCGTGTAGCGCGAAATATTAGTCGTAAACCCCTGCCACGCGCCGTCGTGCGCGATCAACCGGTGCCCGTTCACTTCCGTCACGTCCCAGCCAAATCCGTAAGGATAAGTTTTGCCGTTGCGCAACGTCACCGGCGTCCACATCTGTTGCAGACTCGATTTCTTCAGTAGCTTCTCCGTGTACAGCGCCGCATCCCACCGCGCCATGTCCAGCACGTTCGTGTACAACGCTCCGTCCGCCGTCGTATTAATCGTCGGCGACACCCACTCCTGGTTTTTCAGCTCGCCTTTCACCAGCGCATATCCCGCGCAACGATTCGGAATGATATCCGCTTCACTGATGATCCGCGTCGCGTTCATTCCCAGCGGCTGAAAAATCCGCTGCTGCAGATAATCGCCGTAGAATTCCCCCGTCACCTTGCGAATCAGAAATCCCAGCAGCACGTATCCCGTATTGCTGTATTTCCACTTCGTGCCCGGCTGAAAATCCAGCGGCATCGTGATGATTTTCTGAAACAATTCGTCTTCCGTATAATCCTGCCGCAGATTGATCAATCCGCCGGGCTTGATGCTGTTCTCCGTCTCGTAATCCGCCACGCCCGACGTGTGCGTCAGCAAATTCCGCACCGTAATTTCTTTCCAGCTTGGCGGCGTGCCCGGCAGATACTTGCTCACCGGGTCGTCCAGCTTCACTTTGCCCTCTTCCACCAGCATCATCACCGCCGTCGCCGTGAACTGCTTCCCCACCGATCCCGTCTGAAACATGGATTCCGGTTTCACCGCCACGCTCAACTCCAAATTGCACGATCCATATCCCTGCGCTTTCACCAGCACACCATCGCGCATCACGCCCAGCGCCAGTCCCGGAATTTGTTCCGCGCGCATCTCGCGCAGCACGTACTCGTCCACGGCCGCCGACACACTGTTATCGTTCGCCGCGCTCTGCCACCAGCCGCCCGTTACCGCCAGCGCCAGCCCCGCCGCCACCACCGCAAAAATCTTCATCAACGCACGCTCCCTCAGTCGCTCACCCGCGGCACATACTCCACGCTACCTCGCATACCTGTCAAGCCGTCGCCCTAGCTCATCTCGCCGCTTCCCTGCTTCCGCACTCCACCTTTCACCAGCGCCAATGTTATTCTCTCGCGTGCACTTTTCTCAGCCACTCTTCCTCTTTTTCGCCGCACTCATCGCCGGCCTGCTCAACTCTGTCGCCGGCGGCGGCAGCTTCATCTCCTTCCCCGCGCTCCTGTTCACCGGCATGGCGCCCATCGCGGCCAACGCCACCAACACCGCCGCGCTTTTTCCCGGCACTATCGCCAGCACGGTCGCCTATCGCAACGCTTTCACGCCCGACGCGCGCCGCCTGCTCCCGCTGCTGCTCGTCACCGGCATCGTCGGAGGCGTGCTCGGCGCGCGCATTCTGCTGATCACGCCGCAATCAACCTTCTTGCACCTAATCCCCTGGCTCCTGCTCGCCGCCACTCTGCTGTTTCTCGCCGGACCGCGCATCAGCGCGTGGGTTCGCCGTCGCGCTGCCGCGGGCAAGACTTCCCGCCCACTCACCATCGCCGGATTTTTCCTCGCGCTGCTCATCTCGATTTACATCGGCTATTTCGGGGCAGGCGTCGGCATCCTGGTACTCTCGCTGCTGGCGCTGCTAGGCATGGAAGATATTCACGCGATGAACGGAGTGAAAACTCTGCTGGTCAGCGTGGTGAACGGCGTCGCCATGATCACCTTCATGTTCGCGAAGACGATCATCTGGCCCCAAGCCATCCTCATGATCGTCGGCAGCCTCATCGGCGGCTACGCAGGCGCCCACTATGCGCAAAAAATGAATCCGCAACACGTTCGCTGGATCGTCATCGCCGTCGGCTTCGGCATGTCCGCGTATTTTTTCATCCGCTACTAATTGCGTCCGGCTAGCTCTCGCGCACGCCTCTCGAAAGCAACGCGCTATTCGTATCGCAGCGCCACCATCGGGTCCACACGCGCCGCGCGTCGCGCCGGTATGTAGCAGGCCGCCAGCGCCACGAACGAGAACAGCACGGCCACAGCGATAAACGTGAACGGATCCCCAGGTTTTACATTTTGCAGAATTGACGCGAGCCCGCGCGTCACTCCCGCCGCCGCAAGCAGCCCGAAAACCATTCCGAAAAATGTCAGCTTGAACCCCTGCCCCAGCACCAGCCGCATCACTTCCGCGGGACTCGCGCCCAACGCCATGCGCACGCCCAGCTCGTGAATCCGCTGCTGCACGGAATGAGCCATCACGCCGTAAATTCCCACCGCGCCCAGCAGCAACGCCAGCGCGCCGAAGAACCCCACCAGTTGCGCCAGAATTCGGTTTGGCGTATTCCGTTCCGCGATCAAATCGTTCAGCGGACGCACCGCCGATACGGGCTGCTCGCTATCAACGGCCCAGATCGCATTGCGTATTCCCGCCGCAAGCCCCGGCGCCTCTCGCGACGCGCGCACCACGATGGACATATAGCGGTCGGGAAATTGCTCCGCCGACACGTATATCTGGCGGCGTGGCCGGTCGCTCATGGTGAATTTTTTCACGTCGTGCACCACGCCCACGATCGTGCACACGTCGTGTTTCTCGCCGATTTCCAGCTGCCGCCCCATCGGATTTTCCTGCGCGAACTGCTGCCGCGCCAAAGTTTCGTTGATCACCACTGCATTCGGTGCGCTGGCGCCGTCGGACGCCTCAATCCCGCGGCCGCGCAGCAGCGCAATCTGCATCGTCGAAAAATATCCCGGCGTAATCGCGCTATACTCCGCCCCAATTTCTTCGCCGGGCAGCGCCGCGGGGCGCCCCACTACATGAATCACATAAGTCTGGCTGGATTCGCCGAACGGGATGTACTGGCTGGCATCGGCGGAAGTCACTTCGGGAAGCGCGCGTACGCCCGGCCATCGCCCGCTCGTAAAAATTTCGAATCTGCGCATCCGAAACGTACTTGGAAGGTGGAATCACCAGCTCCGCCGTCGTCACGTTCTGCGGGTTGAACCCCAGCTCGCCGTACGTCGCGCGGACGAAATCCTTCACCAGCAAAGCGGTCGACACCAGCACCACGATCGCCACCGCCACTTCGCTCGCCACCAGAATCCGCCGCAGCCGCGCGCCACGCCGGCTCCCCGATAGTTGTCCGGCCGCTTCCTTCAGATAGCGATTCACGTCAACGCCGGAATTTTCAAACGCGGGCGCCAGCCCAAACAGCGCGCCGCAAAGTAAAGCGATGCCGAACGTATACGCAAACGTCGTGACGTCCAGGCTGGCATGCCCGTAATTCACCAGGTAACCTCTGTATCCGGCTGGGAATCGAATCCTCGATCCAGTGCACGCCCCATACTCCGAAAAACGCCCCCGCAACTCCGCCCGCGGTGAAAAGCAACAGCGATTCCGTCAGCAGTTGCCGAACCAGCCGCGCCCGCGTCGCTCCCAACGCGCCGCGCACCGCAAATTCCTTGGTCCGACGGCTGGCGCGCGCCAGCATCAGATTCGCCACGTTCGCGCAGGCGATCAGCAGCACCAGCGCCACGATCCAGAAACAAACGATCACCTGTTGCAGGCCTTCTTCCTTGCCGATTTCAAAAGCCATGCGTGCTGAGCACGGTCGTCTGATTCGTGTTGGTCTGCGGATAAAGTTTTTCCAGCCGCGACGCGATTCCTGCAATTTCCGCGCCGGCTTGCTCCTGCGTCACACCGGGCTTCAGCCTCCCGAATGCGTCGAACCACGAAGTGACGCGATCGGCGCGCTGCTTATCGTCCAACGCCAGCGGCGACCAAATGTTGCACACCCCCATCAACGGAAACTGAAAATCCGCCGGCATCACCCCGACCACCGTGTAGGTCTCGCCTTGCAGCGCGATCTTGCGCCCGATGATATTCGGATCCGCCGCGAACCGGCTCTCCCACAGCCCGCGGCTCAAAATCGCCACATGGCTCGACGCCGGCTGCGATTCCTGCTCCACGAAAAATCGGCCCAGCAGCGGCTTCGCGCCCAGAGTCTGAAAGAAATTCCAGCTCACCAGCCCGCCGATCACGCGATCCGGCGGTCCATCGCTGGTCAGATTAAAAGACCACTGCGTCCACCCCGCCATCTGCTCGAACGAAGTATTCTGCTGCTGGTAATCCACAAAATCCGCCGTGGAAGTCACCCCGCTGCTGGTCCAGCCCTTCTTCGTGTCGTGCGACAGCAGAACCATCAGCCGTTCGGCCTGCGGATAAGGAAGCGGGTGAATCAGCCATGCATTGACGAAACTGAAGATCGCAGTGTTGACGCCAATCCCGAGCGCCAGCGTGAGCACCGCAACCGCCGTAAATCCCGGCGCCTTCGCCAACATCCGCAACCCGTACCGCAAATCCTGCCACAATGTGTGCATCGCTTCCGCCCCCGGTATCGCTCGCACGAATGGCCTAAACGAGTCCCCAGAAAGAATTGCCCACACGAATAAGCGAAATGAATCGCAAGCCTTCTGACCGAATCAGCGACTCGCTAAGTCCCACCCCTACCTGAGCTTAGCGCCCCATCGACAAGCACCCAAACTCCCGAATCGTCCGCTTGCGGAATACCTCGTCGCAAAACCGCACAATGATTCCGCGTTACCCAATACGTATTTCTACGAATATTCAACGCTCAACAATTGTGTTACCGTGAGTCGGGGCGCTATTCGGCCCCGCTGAGGACTCGATATGGAGGCCGGCACACCGGCGAAGGACCTGCCCAACGGCCCGCGCGAGCGAGCATGCGGCGCGACTGTGGGCGCGAGCCACCCGTATCCCGCAGCACAGCTTGGGACGCCTCGACGGACGCTGGCGCCGGGCGAGAACCCGCCCTACACTATTTCTAATCGCGACTGCAAATTATTAGAAATCGAGCTAACTCATTCACAACAAACGAGAAAACATTTTCTAATCGCTACTATTTGTGCCACTTTCACGTCCGCGCCCCACTTCACAACCCACAATTCACGAATCACAACTCACGTCTCACGGCCACCCGCTCAATCGTGTCGCACCCACGCCGTCTCCGGCTTCGGCGGATGCAGCAGTGTCTGCATCACCACGCAATACTGTTCCGTTTTCTCCCGCAAGCCGCTCATTTGCTCCGGGGTAGCCTGCGGCGCCGCGATATCAAACTGCACGCGGATGTTCTCGAACCCCACCGGCACGTCTTTCGATATCCCCAGCGTGCCGCGAAGATCCAAATCGCCCTCCACCGTCACTTCAATTCGCTCGGTGGGAATACTCATCGCAGCAGCCACCATCTGGCAGGTGATCTGTGCGCAAGCTGCCAGAGCACCGAGCAGCAAGTCGCCCGAACACGCGCCGGCGCCGGCTCCCCCCACGCCCTTGTGCGCCTCGGCCTGGTGTATCGCCCGCCCGATGTCCACCGAACAGGCGATCGGCGCCCCCGTCTGCGCGCCTTTCGCTCGAATCGTGATTTTCGACGAGCTAGGGTCGCTGCGGTACTGCTCTTTCAACGGCTTCTGCAGTGTTCGAATATCCATGGCAACCTCGTTTCACAAAAATTGCACGCCGGCCGCAGCAGCCTCGACCAATCCGCCTTGAAGCCGCTCCACACGCATGCTAGCATTTGTGCGCGTCGCGAGGAGCCTCATGCCCAAGTTCGTCATTGAACGCGAAGTGCCAGGAGCCGGAGATCTCACCGATTCCCAATTGCGGGAGCTCTCCCAAAAGTCCGTCGCGGTCTTGAAGGCCATGGGTCCCGAGATCCAATGGCTGCACAGCTATGTCACAGGCAACAAAGTGTACTGTGTCTATCTCGCTCCGGACGAAGCGACCGTCCAGGAGCACGCCAAACGCACAGGGATTCCCTGCAATCGCGTTTCCGCCGTGCGCCGGATGATAGACCCCTCCACCGCGGAGTAATCGCCGGCCGCGCGTTTCGTCACCGTTGAAATTTTTCCGCGCAACAATCTCAGCGCGCCCATTCGCTAACGCGAAAGATGTTACGTCTCCAGCGTGAGCACCTCGTCAACGGCTTTCTCCAACGGCATATCCCAACCCTCGAGCCACGCCGTCGCGCTCGCCGCGTTGTCCAGAGCTCGCCGCGCCGGATCGAGAATGGCTTCCAGTTTGGCTTGTTCCGCGGGCGTGAGCGGCGCACCGATATTCTGCCGCAACGCCGCCGCTGCTCCTGCCAGCCGCAACGATCGCTCGGCCTGCAGTTGCACCGCCGCCGAGCATGCACAACACTCCAGCACGCGCGCGACGCCGCGCTTATGTTCCAGCTCCCGGAAGATGCGCAGACTTTCCTGATACAGAGCGTGCGCTGTCTCGCAGTCCTGCTGTTCCCTCGCCAATGTTCCCAGATCCGCCAGCGTGCCGGCGATGCCCGAGCGGTCACCGAGTTCGCGGAAGATCCCGAGCGCTTGCTCGTACAACGCGCGAGACCCCGCGGAATCGCCCTGCTCGCGCGCCACGTCGCCCTGATAGTTCAGCGACCATGCAACCCCCGTGCGATCTCCCAGCCCTTCGAAGATTGCCAGACACTCCGCGAAAAGCGAGCGCGCGTGGTCATAATCGCCCTGCAACTTCAGAACATTCGCGAGATTGCTGAGCGCCGCGAGCGATGACCTTCAGGTCGCGCAATTCTCTCCATTGCGCGAGGCTCTCCTGGAACAGCGAGTGCGCGAGTGCGAGGTCACCCTGGTTGCGAGCCAGGACGGCACGCGCGTTCAGGCAGACGGCGATGCCCTGTTTGTCTCCCAACAAAACCGCGATCTCCTGACTCTCTCGCAGCAGCGCTTCACCCGGCGCCCAATCCCCCTGTTCGATAGCCAGCACAGCAGCGGCGAAAAGCGCGCGAGAGCGCGCCTTGCTGGGAGCCGCCGCGCCGGGCAGCTTCAGCAGCTTATTCAGACTCGCCCGGCCTTCCGCGAGATATTCACCCGTCTCCCAGAAACGAAACAGCGCGGTGCCCAGGCGCAGGCCCCAGTCGGCATCTCCGGTTTCCACCAACCAATGCAGCGCTGCGCGAAAATTGTCATGTTCGAACGCGAAGTGTTCGCGCGACGTCCGTCCCTGGCGCGCCTTCCGCGCCGCTCTGAGACGCGCCGCCTCTTCCGCCAGCACCAGGCAGTAGGCTGCGTGAGCGCGCTTCGTCAAGCTCCAGCTCGCCGCTGGCCTCCAGTTTTTCCCGGGCGTACTCGCGGATGGTTTCCAGCATCAGGAAGCGCGATTCGCCATTCGCCAGCGCCACCTGTTGCAATAAACTCTTGTCCACCATGGACGCCATGCCGTCGAGCAAATCCAGCCCGAGATCGCCTTTGGTATCGCATACCGCTTCCACGCCCTCCAGCCCGCAGCCGCCCACGAAATACCGACAGCCTTCGAAACAGCGTCTGCTCGGCGGCATCCAAAAGCTCGTAGCTCCAATCAATTGCGCCGCGCAGCGTTTGCTGGCGCTGCGGCAAGTCTCGCGCGCCACCCGTCAGAAGTTGCAGCCGGCTCGCCAACCGCGTCAGCATGGACGCAGGCGAAAGTACTTTCACACGCGCCGCTGCGAGCTCAATCGCCAGAGGCAGACCATCCAGACGCGCGCAGATCTCGATCACCGCGGATGCGTTTTGCCGGTTCAATTCAAAATCCGGTTTGGCGGCCAGCGCTCGCTGCACAAACAGCGCAACCGCCGGAAACTGTGACGCAGATTCCAGCGACGATTTGGAATGCGTATCCGGCACGGCCAGCGCGGGCACTGGAAATTCGTGCTCACCGTAAAGGTGCAGCGCCGCGCGGCTGGTCACCAGAATTTTCAAATTCGGCGCGATGGCCAGCAGCTCCGCCACGGTAGGTGTGGCCTGCAACAAATGCTCGAAATTGTCGAGCAGCAACAGCATCGGCACGCGCAGCGAATCCTGCAAATTCCGTTTTAATATCTCGAAGGGCGACTGGCCGCCGGCCTCGCGGATCCCCAAGGTCTGAACGATGAGCGAAGCGAGCAAAGACGGATCACGCAGCGGAGAGAGCGGCACAAAATGAACTCCGCCTGGAAAATGCTCCACAAGAGCGTTGGCCATCTCCACCGCCAGACGCGTCTTGCCGATTCCGCCCGGCCCGGTGATCGTCACCAGGCGCACATCCTGCCGCAGCAGCAGTTCGTTGGCCGCCGCGATTTCCTTTTCTCGTCCGACAAATCCGGTCCGCTGCACGGGAATATTGCTGGGTCGCGTCTCCACTTGTTTGGCCGGCTTTTCCGAGAAGCGGTCGCGTATCGCCGCCAGTTCGCGCGCCAGGTCTCGTGTGGACACGTACCGCTTGTCGGGATCTTTCTCCAGGCACCTTTCGATTGCCCAGCAAAGCGGCGCGGGAGCGTCGGGATTTTGCACGGCGATCGGTTCGGCCTGCTCGCGCAGAATGGCCACGAGCGTCTCCGGCGCTGTTCCTCTGCGAAATGCGCGTTTTCCGGCGACCATCTCGTACAACACCGCGCCGAAGGAGAACTGGTCCGAGCGAAAGTCCAGCGGACTGCCGCTAGCCTGCTCCGGCGACATGTAACCCAGCGTGCCCAGGATCACGCCTGGGCGAGTCTGCATCGAGGACAGCGCGCTCGTCGCGTCCGCAACTTCTCCGTTGGGCGAGGCAAGCTTCGCCAAACCGAAGTCCAGGATCTTCACGAATCCATCGTGCGATACCATCAGGTTCTCGGGCTTCAGGTCCCTATGCGCGATGCCTGCTTCATGCGCCTTGGCCAGCCCTTCCGCCACCTGCGCCGCGATCTCAATCGTTCTTCGTATCGGCAGTGAACTGGCTGTGAGCATCTCGCGCAGCGTCTTCCCCTCGATCAACTCCATCGCGATGTAGTGAGTGGAACCGTCCTCGCCGAGCTCATAGATTGTGACGATGTTGGGGTGATTCAACGCCGAAGCCGCGCGCGCTTCGCGTTCGAAGCGTCGCAACCCATCACCATCCGCGGCGACCGCGGCAGGCAAAATCTTGATTGCAACGGCGCGATCCAGTCGCGCGTCGCGTGCGCGGTACACCTCGCCCATACCTCCAGCGCCCAGCAAACCAATGATTTCGTAAGGACCGAGATGCGAGCCTGGAAGGAGCGGCATGTGAGCCGGGATTATACCCCGACAGGAGACCCGCGCGCCGCAGGTCACCGGTTACGTTTTACCAATCACTCTTCCTGCGCGCCGCGGTGGTATATTTGAGGAATAGCCGAGGTTGCGAGATGACCGAACGAAAAGCACCATTCGCCAGCGTGGAAGAAGCGCTGGAAGATATACGCGCGGGGCGCATGATCGTCCTGGTGGACGATGAAGACCGCGAGAACGAAGGCGACCTGACTATGGCCGCCGAAAAGGTGACGCCGGAAGCCATCAACTTCATGGCGAAATTCGGCCGCGGCTTGATTTGCCTGGCGATGACTGAACAACGCTGTGACGCGCTGGCCCTCGCGCCCATCACCCCGCGCAATACCTCGATGTTTGGCACGCCTTTTTGCGAACCGATTGACGCGCGCCGCGGCACCACCACGGGCACCAGCGCCGCCGACCGCGCCACCACAATTCTGGCGGCCACTAGCCCGAACACTCATCCCGAAGATCTCGCGCGGCCCGGGCACGTCTACACTCTGCGCGCGCGAAATGGCGGCGTGCTGGTGCGCGCCGGACAAACGGAAGCTTCCGTGGACCTGGCGCGCCTCGCCGGCCTCGACCATTCCGGCGTGATCTGCGAAATCATGAACGACGACGGCACCATGGCGCGGATTCCGCAGCTGGTGGAATTTTGCCATCTGCATTCCATGAAACTGTTGACCGTGGCGGACCTGATTCGCTACCGCATGCAGCACGAACGCCACGTGCGGCGCATCGCTGAATCCGTGCTGCCTACGCGCCACGGAAATTTCCGTATGATCGCCTATTCGAACGACGCGGATCACGAACTGCATGTGGCGCTGGTGCGCGGAGAATTAACCGATGCCGCGAAATCCGAGCCTCCGCTGGTGCGCGTACATTCGCATTGCCTCACCGGCGACGTCTTCGGCTCCACAGCCTGCGATTGCCACGCGATTATCGAGCGCTCACTCGCGGCCATCGCGAAAGAAGACCGCGGCGTGTTCGTCTATTTGCATCACACCGGCCGTGGATTCCAGATTGACGCGCCGCGCGAAGCGGAAACGGCCGAGCTGCCACGCATTCGTTTTCACGCGCGCGAGGAAGTGGAGCAGGACCTGGGGCGTCAGCGGCTGGTGCAGCGCGAAAGCGGCATCGGCGCGCAAATATTAATTGACCTGGGTTTGCGGCGCATTCGCGTGCTCACCAATCACCCGCGCAAAGTCGTCGCGCTCGAAGGCTACGGCCTGGAAATCGCCGACCAGGTTCCGCTGGCGATTGACGCGGCGAAGTCCAGCCACCAGAATTTGTAGCGCGCGTTACAGTCTCACGCCAGCGGGCCGCCGTTATTTCGCATACACCAGCACGACGAACGAGCCGGGCACCATCGTGGGGCGCGGGCGCGGATTGTCCGGCGTCGCTGCCGGCGCGGGACCGAAATCCGCCGTGACCAGATAGACCTCGTGCGTTTTCGGATCCAACGCCATGGTGCGCGCGCCTTTCTGAGTTGCCACATTTTCTACCACTGAAAATTTATCGGGCGCGTCTTCGTGTACCACGGTGAGCGTGGCGCTCTGGCCGTTGGATGCGAACGCGTATCCTGTGCCCGGATCGAAAGCGTTGGCGTCCACGCCGTCGCCGATCGCGGGCGTGGCAATCACCTTTCCCGAATCGGCGTTTACCACGGGCATCATCTGATTGTGGCAGCCTGCAAAAAGCCGGCGATGCGCGATGTCCATCGCCAAACCTGATGGTTCTTCGCAAGGCGCGAGCGGCCATTGCGCGGTGACCTTCAAACTCTGCGTATCAATCTGCAGTTCCTCGCTTTTGTCCTCGATGTTGACGTACACGTGCCCCGCGCCATCCGCCACCGCAAATTCCGGTTTGCCCGTCACCGGAATCGTGCCCAGCACGTTGCCGGTAGCCGCATCGATCGCAGTGGAATCGTTGCTGCGGCCGTTCATCGTAAAGACGCGCTTCGACGCGGGGTCGTAAACGATTGCGTCGGGATTCGTGCCGGCCTTGGCCGTGCCGATTACTTGCAGCGTCTTCAGGTCGAAGATGGTGACGGTACCGGCGCGGCCGTTCGAAGTGAATCCGCGTCCCAGTTCCGGCGCGAAGGCGATGCCGTGCACACCTTCGGTATTGGGAATTTCGCCGGCGACGGTACCGGTGTCCACGTTGAGGACGACAACCTTCGTGCCGCGCGAAATGAACAATCGGCGCGTCGGGGAATCGAACGCGATGTAGTCCCAGCCGCCTTCCCCGCCTAGCGGTATTTTCTTCAGCAGATGATAACCGGACGGGCCTGGTGGAGTTTGCGCGGCGGGTGATGCGTTGCGCGTTGCCGATTTCGTGCTGCTGCTCACAGCGAGTGCTGAAAGGACCAGTGCCGGCACTACTGCGACTGATAAGAAAACTTTTTTCGTTAACATGGCTGTCTCCGCGGATTGATTCTGTTTGCGTGCGTTGCAGAAGGCAAGAACAAAAACGCAACGCACAGGGCGCAGAGATGGCGCAGCGCGTTTTTACGTCTGCGGCGATTTTGCCGGCGGCGGCGCGACGCTGAGGTAAGGGCGCATCTTATCGAGTTTGGGCTGGGTGATTCCTTTGATCGCGAGGAGATCTTCGATGCGGCGGAATGGCCCGCTCTTCTCGCGGAAATTCACGATGGCTTCGGCTGTTCTTGGCCCGATGCCCGGAACCTGTTGCAGTTGCTCAACCGTCGCGGAGTTCAGCTCCAGCGGATGCGAAGGCGGATGCTTCTGGCCTGAAGCCGCCGAGACGATCAGCGAGATCGCCAACGCAGAAATCAGCGTGCCCACTGAACGTCTTCTTGCAGATATTCGCGAGCGCCTATTGCCGGTGGCCATGCGCATCGTATTCGGTGACTTCGCCGAAAAGCGCGGCCTGCTCGGCGATTTGCGCGCGATCTCCCACCAGAACGATCTGCGCGTTGGCAGAATCAAAGTGGCGGCGAGCCGCGCTGAGAATATCGTCGGCAGTGAGCGCGTGAATTTTCTGGCGATACGTTTCCAGATGGTCCTCGGGCAAGCGATCGAGGTAGATCGTGGACAACTGTCCAAGCAGGCCATCCTGGGTCGCGACGCCGAGCGAAAAAACTCCGCTAAGGTAGCTGCGCGCGCTTTCCAGTTCTTCGGGTGTGACGGGAAGCGAGCGCATGCGATCCATTTCATAAAACATTTCGGTGAGAGTAGCGGCGGTTACTTCGTTGCGCACCGCTGCGTGCACGCTGAAGTAGCCGTGCTGGCGAAGCGACTGCACACCGCTGCGCGGGCTGTAGGTATAGCCCTTTTGTTCGCGGATATTGATGACCAGCCGCGAATGGAATGCTCCGCCATAAATCGAATTCGCCAGCACCAGCCGGAACCAATCCGGATCGCGGCGGGTGATCGCCAGATTGCCAAGCAGGACCTGGGTCTGCACGCTGCCGGGCAGATGCACCAGATGAACTTTGCGGCCGGTATTGCGCGGCGGCGCGGCGGAAATCAGCGCGCCCGGCGCCGGAGCTTGCCAGCCGCCGAATACTTTTTCAATCTGCGCGAACATCGCGTCCGCCGAAAAATCTCCGACGACGATCAGCAGCGCGTTGGCCGGCGAATAATTGTGGCGATAGAATTCCGCGAGTTGCGGATGCGTGATGGCCGCGACTTGCTCCTCGGTGGGCGAAACAACTGCGTAAGGATGTTCGCCGAACAGCACGCGGCGGAAGCGCTCGCTCGAAAGAAATCCCGGAGTCGTGCGTTCGATTCGCAAGCCCTCGATTTTGCGAGCGCGCTCGCGCTCGAATTCCTCGGCTGGGAAGCTGGCGTTGCGCGCGAGGTCGCCCAACAGTTCAAAAAGCCCTTCGGAAAATTCAGCGAGGCCGGAAACGGAGATGGCGCTGGAATCCGCGCCGGCGTGCGATCCCAGGTCCGCGCCCATGCGGCGCAAGTCTTCTTCGATCTGGCGGCTGGTGCGTGAAGCGGTCCCGGTGCGCACCACGGAGGCCGTCAAGTCAGCAAGGCCGGGCGCGCGGTGAGCGACGCTGGCATTGCCGCTGCGGAAAAAAAGCTGCGCGGAAATTTTGGGAAAGGTGCGCAGCTCGGCGAGAACCACCTGCATCCCGTTAGGAAGTGTCCGCACCGTGCGCTTGGGCCATGCGACAGGCCGTTCGGGACCGAGAGCAGGCACGGGGCTGACGGGCGGCTGTGATGCTGTCGCGGCGTTCGTCGCGGCGGCCATGGGTTTCGTAGTTGTTCCGCTCATGCGGCCACTTCCTTCGTCACCGGACGCCGAACCAGAATCGCGCGATTGGTCGGCACCAGATATTTTCGCGCCGCCGCCTGCACTTGCGCGGGCGTGACAGCCTGGAAGCCATCGAGCACGGTGTTGATCCGGCCGGGATCGCCGTCAAACAAAGTGAAGCACGCGAGGTAATGCATCAAACCGAACCGTGGCATGTGCGCTCCCATTCCGCCTTCGAGGTTGGAGTAATAATCGGCGCGCATTTTCACCTTCACGGGCGCCAGCTCGTCTTCCGTGATTCCCTGCTCCTGAATTTCGCGAATGATCGCGTCGAACTCCGCGATGGTTTCGTCCGTGGTGAATTCAGGCTTGTGAAAAATGCGCGTCACCATTTGCGTGGGGCCGTTGGTCTCGATGATGTCCGCGCCGCCGTCGGTTTCCACCGCAATTTGTTTTTCCAGGACCATGCGGCGATAGATGCGGCCGACGCGGCCGCCGTGCAATGCACGGTCGAGAATGGAGGCGGCATACCAGTCGGGGTTGTGGCGATCCGGCACGGTGTAGCCGATCGCGATGGCCGGCAGCGGCCCGAACTTTTCCGCAATTTCGCCGCGGCGCTCTTCGGTTTGCGGCGGCTCGCTCACGTCCGCGCGCGGCGGCAGCGCGTGCGCGGGAATATTTTCGAAATAGCGTTTGCCGAGCGCAAATCCTTCGGCGGGATCCACATCACCCACCATCAGCAGCACCGCATTATTCGGCGAGTAGTAAGTGTGAAAAAACGTCTGCACGTCCGCGAGCGTGGCGGCATCCAGATCGCCAAAATCGCCGTAGAAATTGTGCGCGTTGGGCCAATTGCGGAAGGCCACGGGCGGAAGGTCCAGCCAGGGAAAGCCGCCGTAGGGCTGATTCATCACGTTGACGCGGACTTCTTCCTTCACCACGTCGCGCTGGTTGCGCAGATTTTCGTCGTCCACTTTCAGCGCGCGCATGCGATCGGCTTCGAGCCACAGCACGCGTTCCAGCGCATTCGACGGCACGGATTCGAAATAATTGGTGATGTCGTAATTGGTGGTGCCATTGAGCATGCCGCCGGAAGAATTGATCAAGCGAATGTGTTCCATCTTGCCGGCGTTTTCCGATCCCTGGAACATCATGTGCTCGAAAAGATGCGCGAAGCCGCTGCGTCCGCGCGGCTCCAGACGAAAACCGATTTGATAGTAAACACCGACGGTGACGACGGGGGCGGATCGGTCCGGCGAAATCACCACGCGCAAACCGTTGGCAAGCGTTACATGTTCGACTGGGATGTGCAGATTCTTCACCGCGATTTCCTCCTGGACTTTTTGAGCGCGCGATCGAAATGTTTCAGCGTCGCGGCTGGATTTTCGGCAAGTACGCGCGCGGAAAGGCGCAAGAGCGTGGCATACGAATCACCAAATTCGCGCGGATGGCTGCGCATGGCGCGGCCGTGCTTGGCGATGGTGGCGTAGTCGCCGCGCGAGGCGGGGCCGGTCCATGCCGCGCGCGGGCCGTGCTTTTCAAAGTTGTCGAGCATCTCGCGCATTAACGGCAGCAAGGTCTGCACGGCGTGAGGCCGCGTGAAACCAAGTCTAATCAGCAATTGCGCAGCAGCTTCGGTCAAGGCGAGCGCGTGGCCCGCGACGAGCGTGCCGGCGGCGTGATACGCGGGTTTGTTGCGGCTGGCCACCGCCACGGGAACTCCGCCGAGCGAGCGCGCCATTGCACTGGCCGCGTGGCGCGCGCGTGGATCGCCTTCGATGGCGAAAATCACGCCCCGCAGATTCGGCCGCGAGTTGTTTGTAAATGTTTGCATCGGATGAATCGAGCCGGTAGCCGCGCCGCAACGCGCGAGCGGCTGCAACACTTGTTTATCGAGCGCGCCACTCGTGTGCAGCACCACTTTGCCGCGGCAACGATCGCCGGCAAGCTTGGCCAGTCGGCGCGCGACGCCCGCCAAGACGTCGTCCGGCACGGCTAACAGAATAACATCGGCATCCACGACTTCGCGCGTGAGTGTGGCGCGCGGTTTTCCGGCGCCGATCGCGCGCGCGGCAGCGCGAGAATGAGCTGCGGAGCGCGTCACCACCGCTCCGATGCGCCAACCGAGCCGGCGAAGCGAGCGGCCGAGCGCGCGGCCCAGGCGTCCTGCGCCGACGATGGAAACAGTGCGCGACATGCAAAGTGATAGCATAGCCTGTTCGCACGATGCGCGCAGGGAGAAATTCACAATTGCACTGGTTCTGGACGGGATTGCTCGGATTCATTGCGTTTGCGTGGCTTATTGCGGCTATGGAGTTGGCGTGGGGGGCGCTGGTGATTCCGTCGCTGAAGCATCTGCGCCTGGCTGAAGGCGGCTACCTCGCAACTAACGCCGACGGCGCGCCGCGCGTTTCCATTTTATTTTCGGCGCGTGATGAGGCGGAGAAATTGCCCGCGGCGCTGGCGAGTTTTTTGGCGCTGGATTATCCCAATTACGAAGTGATTGCCGTTGACGACCGGTCCGAGGATTCAACAGGCGCCATTCTAGACACGGCGGCGCGCGGAAATTCTCGGCTGAAAGTGGTGCGCGTGAGTTCCCTTCCCGCCGGTTGGCTGGGCAAACCGCACGGGCTGCAACAGGCTTACGAACATTCCACTGGCGAGTGGCTGGTCCTTACGGATGCGGATGTTCGTTTCGAGCCGAAAATATTACGAACAACGATCTCCCTGGTGGAAGAAAATCACTGGGACCACCTGACGCTGCTGTGCCACGCGGAAATGTTCACCGTGGGTGAAAAAATCGTGATGACCTTCTTTGCAATGTCGTTCCTTTTGGGTCTGCGGCCGTGGCGCGTTAGCAATC
Organism: uncultured Acidobacteriota bacterium; assembly: GCA_963742475.1. Classification (GTDB taxonomy): domain Bacteria; phylum Acidobacteriota; class Terriglobia; order Acidiferrales; family UBA7541; genus Palsa-295. The sequence goes on from CAVULY010000004.1 coordinate 1,200,652, forward strand.
CCAAATCGAGTGCGTACGTGGGTGTGGGCGCTTTTCAACTGATCCGGCGCAGCGCTTACGAAAAAATGGGCACGCATCGGCGGTTGGCGATGGAAGTGGTAGACGATGTAAAAGTTGGAAAATTAGTGAAGCAGGCGGGATTCCGCTCGGGTGTCGCCAGGGCGGGCCGGGCGGTGAGCGTGCACTGGCATGCGGGGCTGCAGAACATTATTCTGGGCACGACAAAAAATTTCTACGCGACCACCGGATTTCGGCTGTGGGTGGTTTGCGGACAAATCGCGGGGCTTCTGCTGATGTTTCTGGTGCCGTGGGTGTCTTTGCCGTTCGTACACGGATGGGCGCGGATTTTTGCAGCGACGGCGATTGTCCTGCCGATGATGGCGCAGGCAGGGGCGGCGATGGAGTTTGACGAGTCGCCGTTTTATGCGGTGACGCAGCCGCTGGGAGCGTTGATTTTTGGGTGGATGGTGGTGCGCTCGACGATTGTGACGTTGTGGCAGGGCGGAATAATGTGGCGCGGGACGTTCTATCCGATCGAGGAGTTGAAGCGCGGAGTGGTGTGAAAAATGACTGTGCGCTTCTCGCCGGCTATTTGAAAAACGAGTACGCGAGGTAGATCACGTGGAAGTCCACGCCAGGATTGAAATCGTGGCGATATGCGTTTGAAATGTGCAGAAATTGGTAGCCCAGCCGCCAGGAACGGTTGCGCGAAGAATTAAACAGCTCCATACCCAGCTGAAAATTAAACGTGAAATTAAATTGTGTGCCGCCGGGAATGTCCACAGGGACGGGCCTGACGGACGCGATAAATCCCGCCGTGGACGCGATGTAGGGCTGGAAGCGGTGCGCGCGCAGAAAATTCAGCTTCAGGCCCAGAGGATTCACGCCGCCGCCGTACACCGTCTCGCGGCCGTTCGGACAGTAACCGTATTTATTGGGCCCGATCATGCACGGCTCATAGCTATATTGGCGCACGGTTTCGACGGGAATGACGTCGAGCGTGTATTGCAGTGAGGTCCAACGCTTGTCGTAAATCGTTCTGGCGTAACGCAGCGCAAAAACGCCGAGTTGGCGATTCGATTCGATTCCGAAGACGTGGGAATTCCCGACGGAGTAGCCGCCCCATAGAGAAAATTCGTTGGCGGGAGGATACAGCGGGGTGGCCTGCGCACGAACGCGTGGCGCAAACGCGAGCATTGAAACAATCGCCACGAGAAACGGAAACCGCAGCGATCGCGCGATAATGAATCGAGATTTACGCACCAGTGTTCTCTACGTTCGGCAAGGCCGAGACAAGATAGTAGTGGATATCGCGCGAAATTTCAGCGGCGAGCTTCAGGCCGGCCTTCAGGGGGCTGGAAGCCCAATCTTAATCAGGATTTCTTCGATACTTTCGCGGCGCGCGAGCGCGTTTTTGGCGGCGCAGCCTGCACCACAGGCGGTGCTTCGGGCGCTGCGGCATCCAAGGCCGGAGCGGGCGCGTCAACCGAGCCTGACGAAAAGATTACGCCGAGGTCTCGTTGTTTCAGGGCGCGCACGCGATCGCGAATGGAGGCGGCGCGCTCGAATTCGAAATTCTTGGCGGCTTCGCGCATTTGCGTTTCGAGCTGGGCGATGGCCTGCACCATTTGTGCTTCGCTGGTGATTTCGCCGATCACGGGCTCGTCGGCCGGAACGCTAAGGTAATCGGCTTCGATGATGCGCGCGAGCTGCATGTCCACGGACTTGATGATGGAGTGCGGAGTGATGTTGTGGTCCCGATTATAAGTTTCCTGAATGGCGCGGCGGCGGCTGGTTTCGCCGATGGCCTGGCGCATGGAATCCGTCATGCGGTCCGCGTACAGAATGGCGCGGCCTTCGATGTGGCGCGCGCAGCGGCCCATGGTTTGAATTAAAGACGTAGCGCTGCGCAGGTAGCCTTCCTTATCCGCGTCCAGAATGGCGACCAGCGAAACTTCCGGCAGGTCCAGGCCTTCGCGCAGCAGGTTGATGCCAATCAGCACGTCAAATTCGCCGCGGCGCAGATCGCGCAGGATGCGCACGCGCTCCAGCGTATCAATTTCGGAGTGCAGATAGCGGACGCGTATGCCGACCTCGGCGAAATATTCGGCGAGGTCTTCGGCCATGCGTTTGGTCAGCGTGGTGACCAGAATTCGTTCGTTGCGCGCCGTGCGCTGGCGGATTTGTTCCAGCAGATCGTCCACCTGGCCCTTCACCGGGCGAACTTCCACTTCCGGATCCACCAGGCCCGTGGGACGAATCACCTGCTCGACAACCACGCCGCCGGTTTTGGTCAGCTCGTAGGGTCCGGGCGTGGCGGAAACGTACACGACTTGATTGGTGCGATGCTCGAATTCCTCGAACGTGAGCGGGCGATTATCGAGGGCCGAGGGCATGCGGAAGCCGTAATTCACCAGCGTTTGTTTACGCGAGCGGTCGCCGTGATACATGGCGTGCAGCTGCGGCACGGTCTGGTGCGATTCGTCCACCACCAGCAAATAATCGGACGGCACGTAATCGAGCAGCGTAGGCGGCGCTTCGCCCGGCAAGCGGCCGGAAAGATGCCGCGAATAATTTTCGATGCCGTGGCAATAGCCGATGGTGCGCATCATTTCGATATCGAAATTGGTGCGCTGCACGATGCGCTGCGATTCCACAATTTTTCCCTGGCGGCTGAGCTCGCCCTTCCACCATTCCATCTCCTCGTAGATGCTCTGAATGGCGCGCTCGCGCTGCTCGGCGGGCAGCACGTAGTGCGTTTTCGGGTAGATCGGCTGGCGCGTGATTTCGCCTTCGCGCGTGAGGCGGATTTCGCCGGTGAGCGGATCAATCTTGCGTATGGCTTCAATCTGCGTGCCCCAAAGTTCGATGCGCACGGCGAGATCGTCATAGGGCGGATATATTTCGATGATATCGCCGCGCACGCGGAAAGTGCCGCGACGGAGATCTTCGCCGCGCTCGTACTGAATTTCGACGAGCTTGCGCAAGATCGTTTCGCGATTGATGGACATGCCCTTTTCGAGCAGCAGCATCATGCCGTAGTAGGCTTCAGGCGAGCCCAGGCCGTAGATGCAGGAAACCGAGGCGACGATGATCACGTCGCGGCGCTCGAAGAGCGAGCGCGTGGCGCTCATGCGCAACTTGTCGAGTTCATCGTTGATGGTGGATTCTTTTTCGATGTAGGTGTCGCTCGCCGGCACGTAGGCTTCGGGCTGGTAATAATCGTAATAGCTGACGAAATATTCCACGGCGTTATCGGGAAAGAACGATTTAAATTCATGAAAAAGTTGCGCGGCGAGCGTCTTATTGTGCGCCAGGACGATCGTGGGCCGGTTGATCTCCTCGATCACCTTCGCCATGGTGAAAGTCTTGCCGGAACCGGTGACGCCGAGCAGCACCTGGTGGCGGTCGCCAGCGGCCAGGCCAGAGAGAAGCTGGGAGATGGCCTGCGGCTGGTCGCCGCGGGGTTGGTAGTCGCTGGCTAGCTTGAAATTCATCAGGAAGCCCTCAGCGCGCAAAACGCGCTATGCGGAAAACTTTAATTATAACTCATTTCGCTGCGGCGTGCTTGGCGCGGCCTGGATGCGTGTAAAACGGCGTTTTTTCGATGGTAGGCGTGACCAGGACAGTGGCCGGCTTATTTTCGGCGGGAATTTCGCGCGCTTGAATGGTTCAGACACAGATTAATCGGAGCGCACGGCTTCCCACTGGCCGTGTTCCCCGTGAATCCCGTACTCTCCGGACATCTTATTTCCTTCGACCTTACCTCGGAAGGTAAGTACGTTGCGGGTTTTCGTGCGGAATACGATGTGATGCACGTTGATCGTGCCTTCGATTCCTCCGGACTGGTTGGGGCCCTTGAAATGCCCCGTGAGCTGATTGCCATTTTGTTTGATTTCCACGTACTTCGTGGCACTCTCGCCGTTGTTGACGTTCTTCGAATAGATCGTCCATTTGCCTTCGACGTTGTCCGGCGGTTGTCCCGCTGGCGGCTCCTGCGCCAGCGAGACGCTGCTGAAAACGATGAAAAGCAGTAGAAGCGAAAGCGCCAGCGGCTTCGCGCAATTATTTTTCATGGCATCTACCTTGGGCCGAACGGGCCCGAGAGTTTCCAGAAAATTTTATATCGAAGCTCGAGTCCACACATCAACAAAAGCTAGAAACAAATGACAAACAACTGAGCGCTTAATCTTTCGCCGGGCCGTGTTATAAACTTTTTCACTCCAGGGGGAGCAAATCCAGATGGAGCTATTCGCCGCCAAGCCGGTAGCGAATTCAAAGGGCACCGCGTCTATGTCGCACAAAATCAGCAGGCGAGCGTTGCTTCAAACTCTGTGCAGCGGCACCGCGGCGGGAATCCTGGCACCGCAGTTACCCGGATTTTCGAACGTGCGGGAATCGAAGCAAGAAGGTAACGGCAGCCGCGCCGCCATGTTCCGCATCGCGCGCGCGTTCATGAACAAGTACGAGGTTCCAGGACTTTCCGTCTCCATCACCCGCCACGGCAAGTTTGTCTACGAGCATCAGTTCGGCATGGCCGTTCGGGAGCAGGCCCAGCAGTTGCTTCCCAATAGCCTGTTCCGCATCGCCAGCGTCACCAAGCCCATCACCTCAGTGACAATCTTTACGCTGATCGAAAAAGGCAAGCTCAACCTGAACGACAAAGTCTTCGGGCCCTCGGGAATTCTCGATGAGAAATACGGCAAGCCGCCCTACAAACAATACATCACGGACGTCACCGTGGATAACCTGCTAACGCACACGTCCGGCGGCTGGCCCAACGATTCCACCGATCCTATGTTTCGCTTCGATTCCTGGGACCAGAGCAAACTGATCTCCTGGACTCTGGAGAATTTGCCGCTCACTTTTCCGCCTGGACAGCACTGGGCCTACTCCAATTTCGGATACTGCCTGCTGGGCCGCGTGATCGAGCAGGTCACCGGCCAGCCTTACGCGGATTACGTTCAGGCCAACATCCTCGCGCCTTGCGGAATCAGCGATATGCGCATCGCCGCAAATAAATTGAAGGAACGCGCGCCGAACGAAGTGGAGTATTACGGGCAGTACAGCCAAGATCCCTACAAGATGAACGTCACGCGCATGGATTCGCATGGCGGCTGGATCGCCACTCCCACGGATCTCGCGATTTTTCTCGATCACGTCGCAGGCGCGCCGAATATCCCCAGCCTTCTGAAACCGGAAACCATCAAAGTCATGACCACGCCCAGTCCGGCCTATCCGCAATCCTCGCCGGCCAAATACGCCAGGGGCTGGATGGTGCGAAATGACGGCGCAGGAAATTGGTGGCACAACGGCAGCCTGCCGGGCTCAACCACGATCATGGTGCGCACTTCCACAGGCATGTGTTGGGCCGCGCTAACCAACACGCGCACGGAACCTTCCGACGAGATTGGCGCCGCGCTGGACGAAATGGTGTGGAACATGGTTCGCCAGGTGCCCGCGTGGAATACATAACGCTTCGCAGCCTAGCCGCGCCGCACTGCGCTGCATCAGCGACGGGTGGTCTTGTAACTGAAAAGTTTCTGACATTCCCCACGCAGGAAGCCGCCGGCAACGGGGATGCGATGATTGCCCTTGCGAAAGACGAACCGGCAAGAAATTAAGCAGGCTCGCCATTTGTAATCTTCCGTGCCGCACTTCCGCCCGTACGCCGCGATGTCTTCCTGCGATACGCCGTAAACAACCGCGCCAATTCTGGACCACACGCAAGCGCCCGCGCACATGGCGCACGGCTCGTGCGTGGAATACAAAACGAAGTCGGGCAGGTAGCGTCCGTAACCGCTGGAAACGTATTTCAGCGTCTCCAGTTCGACGTGCTTGATGCTCGAGCCGGAAGTTTTCACGCGATTCCCGGCGCTCGCAATCACCACCTCGCGCTTGCCCACCAGCCGCGTGATCACCGCACCGATGGGATAATCGCCGCGGTCTCCGGCAAGCTTGGCTTCGGAGATGGCCAGCTCCATGAATTTCTTTTTCGGTTTGTAGGATGCAGGGATCATGCGAATCAATTATAGCCGTTTGTCGCCTGGGATTCTCGCGTTGCGCACTCTCGTCCGACAATTGCGCCTCGTTTCTTGAATGTGCCTCCAGCGTGCGTGCGAAATCTTGTTAGGCTTGTGCGACCGCGCCACGCGGCGTCAGCACAGCCAGCACGATCGCCACCAGAAATAACGCAGGAATATCGCCCAGCAGGTGCCCGTGCTCCGCGGGCGCGTTGATCGCCTGCATCGTCATGATCCCGGCGTGGACCAGGCTCGACCAAACCGTGAACCAGATCAGGCTGCGATTCTGCAGCGGATTTCGCGAAGCGATCAGCAGAAATATCCCGAGCGTTGCATACACGCCCAGAATCATCTGTTCGTACTCGGGTTGATTCGGTTGCCAGCGCCAGCCGGACGGCCACCAAGCCATCATCAGCGGATAGACGCCCAGCAGAAAGATCAGGCCGAAGATAATCAAGGCTACGCGCAAATAGCGCAGCCGCGCGGTATCACTCATTTTTCGCCTCCTTAAATTTTGCTTGGGGGACCGAGGACCTGAGCGGGATGCTAGACGCTGCGCCGCGGCGTGTCAACCGAGAGCCCCATGCAATCGCAACGCCGGGCGCAGGCGCTACGGCGCGGGACTAGCGTTTGGGATCAGCGTGATTTCGGATTGGCTATCCACCTGGCCCGCGTAGTGCATTTTCGATCCGGAGAGCGCGCTGACGATTTCGAAGTCCATTTTTTGCGTGCTGCTTTGCGTGGAGCGCAGCAGCATGCCGCTCTGCAGCGAAATCGTGTCGAGGCTTTGGCCCTTGCCGGTCCATGTGCCGGAGGTGCGCAGTCCGTTGTGGCGATAGTCGTCCGGAGTAGCATCAGCGCTCGCGGAGCCGTGCCGCAAAATATCGAAACTGGTAAGGATTACGGCGCACAGCGGCGCCGCGGAATTCTGTGCCGACGATCCCGATTGGCCGGCCCCCCCGCAAGGTTCGTCGCGCAAATAGCTGGACGCGGTGCGCCACAGTAAATTCGCGAGCGGCGTATTCTCCAGCGGGCGTTCGGCTGTCCATTTCTGGCCAACCGCGATCCCTTCGGGGGGCAAATTCGCGCTGGGAGAAAATCCCGTGATCCAGGTGCGCATGGCGGCGGCTGCGGAGGGATTCGAGACGGCTTCATCGAGTCCGGTAACGTGCGAAACTTTTCCGTCGGATTCGATCGTAAATTCCACCGACCGCCCCTGCAAGTTATTGTATTGCGCGTCGAGAGCGGCAGCCGTGGGATCGTACGTGTCCGTCTCCGTCGCGGCGCTGGATTTTTCGTAGGTGGCGCGCAGGCGCGCCGCTCCGGGAACGCCTCTCGCGGCGGGCTGCACGCCCACCACGTCGAGGCGCACGTCAATCGCCGTGACCTGCTTCAGTTGAGACGAGGCTTCGGGATTCTTGATCGGACTGGTAGTAGTTCCAGTAGTGGTGGTGCGCGCTTCGATGTGGTAGCGGAAAATTTCGCCCATGGTGAATTTCGCAGTCAGATGAATGCGCGCGGAAGCGGCGCCGCCGAAAGCCGGCAGCAGCAGCGCGCACGCTGCAAGGAACGCCGCGCAACGCGTGAACGTTGAGTAGCACGAGATCCGGCCTACTGCCGAGGCAAAAGCTGTACTCTCGCGGTCGTCGCGCGCCATTCCCCTGCGATTCAATTTCTTTGCTCCGGATTTTCCTGCTCGTCGGCGCGCTGCGCCAGTGGGCTGGCCGGCTGGAAGTTCGGTGAACGAATGGGTCCGGTGAGGTCGAACACTTGCGCAGTGGCGGCGCGCGAAGAGTTGAGCGCGTTGGCAGCAGGGATCACGCGCATCTGCAGATTTAGGTTGCGCGAGAAATCCACCCAGCCGGAGGCGGCGACGTCTTGCGCGGCGCCTGTAAAGCGCAATCGTTGAAAGATGATTTTGCCATCGCCGCAGGAGAAAACAGCGGACGCCGTGGGGAAAGAACTCGCGCCGGGGCGCCGCTGCGCTTCGCGCGTGGATTCCAGCAGGCTGATATTCTGCAGCTTGGCATCGGCGATGCGCGCGTTGCCGCGACATTCCAACGACGAAACCAAATCGGCGCGAGTGGCGCCACTTGAATCCAGGGTGAATTCGCCCGAAGCGGAGCCGCCAAACAGATTCGCCAGCGTGGGAAAGACGGCAGCAAGTGCAGCGAGATCCACGCGCGAGTAATCAAGATTCAAGTGGTAAGAGGGCGCCGCAGTCAGCTGCGCATCGAGCGATCCTTCCAGCGCGCCGCCAAAGAACTGCGCTTTCACGCCCGAAACTTCGATGTGGCGGCCTCCGATCTTTACTTCGCTTTGCAAATGACGAAGTACCAGAGGAGCCAGCTCGAATTCGTCCACGTTGATGCGGCCCTCGGCGCGCAGATTTTCCGGCACCGCGTTCGCGGGCGAACTGGAATTCAGAAAGGGCAGCATGCGATCCAGAAAACTTTGCCGCCAGCGCGGATTGAGCCAGCGGTCGAGGTCCACCACCGAAAGCGCATCAGTGGATAGCGCGAATTGCCACGCGCCCGCAGCTTCTGGTTGATCAGACGTCAGCGCGGCGATCATCGCGACGATCGAACGTGCCACTCCAGCGCGCGCCGAAAGCCTCCGCCGAAGTCAGCGCGATGTGCCGTACCCCCGGCTTGAATTCCGCGCGCGCCCTGATTTGCTTCACCGGTTGATTCAAGAATGGCGTCAGCAGCGATGCGCCAGTGGATTCCCCTCCCCATTCGATCGTGCCGATGGGCTGCGTCTCCCACGGAAACCGCGCGCCCTGCCAATGCAAATCGCAGCGCAACGGACCGGCAAGGTCCCAGCCGCGCGAAATATTCCAGCCGAGCGCGCCGGCCGTCGAGACCAGATCACGCGCCTGCCTCAGGTTGCCGGACAAATGGTAGACCGGAAACTCGCGCTGCCCCGGGCCAGCGATCGCTTCCAGGTGAAATGAGTCTTCCGGAGAGCCGTACGAAACGTCGCGGGCAGCAGCGAAAACATTTCGTGGTCATAGCGGAATTGCGCTTGCGTGAGATGCGCGGGAACACGCAGGCGCGCGCTGGCCAGCTCGGCGCTCGATATGACGCCCGAAGCGGAGGTCAGTCGCAGCGGCCAAGCCGAAAATCCCGCGCGAACGCTGGCGAAGCCGCGCAACGAGACGTCGGGGGCGACGTCGGAATGAAAGGCGCGAATCCACGCGAGCACGTCGCTCAGGTCCAGCTGCGATTGCGTGATTTCGAATTGCGCGGGCGCGGCTGCTGCGGGATTCTTCGGCGTGAAGTGCGTTTCGTCGTCGGCGGGCCACGCAAAATGGGCATCCGCGCGCGCCCATGAATGTGGGCCCTCGATGGTCGCTTCGGTGATGTCGAGCCCCGACGCGAGTGGATAGAGGATCATTTTTGCGTTCAGGTTGACGGCTGGATTATCGGGACGCAGCGCCAGGTCCCAGCGATGCAAGCGGCGAATTTCGGCGCGGCCCTGCAGCACCCAGTTATTTCCTTCGGTCTCCGCGTGAACGACGAGCCGCATGTCCCCACGCACGCCAAAATCATAGCCGCGCGCCAGATGCAGCAGGTCGGAGAGCGAAGCGGCGTCCCAAGCCAGATCCAGCACGGCAGGACGCAAGCGCGATGACGTGCCGCCTACGTGCCCGGAAACACGAATCGTGCCGGCTTGCTGCAGCAGCACGGCGGCGCGCGCCGGAACAGCTTCCAGGTTCAGCGTCCAGCGGCCGGTGCGGTCCGGTTCGATGTAGCCGTTTACGTCCGTCAGCGCGAACGGGATTTTTTCGTCGCCGCGTTTGAAATTGATCCGGCCCGAACTCACATCAATGCGGCCGAAGCGAACCATCCCCGGCACGGAAGTCGGTGCGGAAACCGGCGCGGAAGTCGGTGCAGAAGTCGGCGCGGCGGAGCCTGCAGACTTCGGCAGCCATTCCGCAACGTTCCAGTCCCCCTCCGCATTGCGCACCAGGTTCAGGCTGGGGCTTTCCAGCGAAATCGCTCCCAATTCCATGTGCCCGCGGAAAAAACTCTGCCAGCGCAGACGCACCGTGAGCGATTCGGCGTGCAGAAAATATTCATGGCCGAAGCGCGGATCCTCACCGAACGTAACCGATTGCGCCTCCAGCGTGGGACCGCCCCACAGAGAAAAATCGTAGCGGCCCACTTCCACGCTGCGCCCGAAAACGGATTCCAGGCGGGCGGTCAACTTTCTTTGCAGCCGTGTGTGGCGGATCAGCAGCGAGACGCCGAAATCCGCCAGCCACAGAAAAATCAGCAGAGTGACGAGCCAGCGGAATCTGCGAGACCAGGAACGACGCCGCGGCGGCGCCGATTCCAGCGGCGGGGTGCGGAGCACGGGTTCGGAAAGTGTTTGCGACATGACTAACGACGGCGCGCGGCCATCGTGCTAGTGGACCTCGTGGAGCATGCGATTCCAGCGGGTTTGCGCGCGCAGGTGCAGCAGCGTTTCGCGAAAGCCGCGCAGCGCGCTGGAGACGTCGCGGGAGCGATAGTCTTCCGTAGTGGCGCGCACCGACCAGTAAATCAATATCGGCTTGCCCATGATGGCGTCGCGATCCACGAAACCCCAATAACGGCTGTCCGCGCTGTGGTCGCGATTATCTCCCATCGTGAAATAGTGATTGGCGGGGACCACCAGTTCGCCATCGCGCACGTAATCGAATAGCTGATCGGCCCATTCGCGCCGCGCCGTGAATTCCAGCGCTTCGTGATTGGCAGGCGGGAAATTGTCGCCATAGGGATCCTGGAAAGCAGGGTCGCGCACCACGTACGGTTCGTGCAGCAGTTCCCCATTTACGTAAACGCCGCCATCCACGATCCGCAGGCGATCGCCCGGCAAGCCGATCACGCGCTTCACGTAGTGCGGATGATCGTCGAATGGAAATTTAAATACGATAATGTCGCCGCGATGAATGTCGCGATACGGCAGCAATTTTTCATACCAGGCGCCGCGGCCCTCGAATATGAATTTGTTCACGAAGACGTGGTCGCCGATCAGCAGCGTGGGTTCCATCGAGCCTGAAGGGATTTTGAAGGCTTGCACCACGAAGGTAGTGCCAAAGAGAGCAAGCAGCATCGTCACCAAAAGCATTTCCAGAAATTCGGCCAAGCCGCTGCGCCGCCTTACGATCCTCTGTGGCGCGGCGGCCACGCCCGTATCGGCCAGCGATGCAATATCGGGCGCCGAAGCCGCGGGGAGCGCAGTGGTTTCAGATGCCATCCGTTCACTTTATCAGCTTGGGGAAAAAATCAGCAAGCGTGGATGCTGGGCGATAGTGGGTCAGTTTCCGATAAGACTCTCAATCAAGCCGTGGGCAAAGGGAGCTGCTGATCACTTCGCTTGAGTCACATCGTCGTGTTTGCGTTTGTCATGCCCTTTTCCGTTGCCGTGCCCATTGCCATTTCCGTTGCCTTGTGCGACCGCGACACTGCAGCTCAAGGCAAGAATTGACGCAGCAATGAGCGCGACCCGGCATCTTGTGATACATGGATTTTCTCCCAGCGCTTCGGACCGTCAGATGCATTCACTCGATTGTCGCTTCTTACGGCTTACCGCGCACCTGTCCTCGGGGTCAGGGATGCCTGAAACTTCAACCGATCTGGCCAGATATTGGCTCGAGCCGCCGCGTCGGGACTCGAATCGTGTTGGATCGCGGCACGCCCTCTGAAACGGCTCATATACGATGATTCAGATTCACGCCAAAAAATAAGGCACGAGCCAAGGCCGCCCGGAACCTCGTTTTTCACGTAAAGTTGGGTGGTCGGCGAGGCTTGGCCAGCCCTCTGTCTAGGCCGCCCATTGAGGGCCAATGTCCTGACGTACTATTGAAGCCTGCCGAGCTCTAGTTGATCCTGCCGGTACGTACCGATCCGTGACCCACCTTAGGAGCAGGCGATGCCGGTCAAAAACGGAGCAGCGACCAGGCGCAGCAGTCGTGTGACGCTGCGTGTTCCACTGAGAATCTACGAGCCGGATACCAACAAACGGTTTCTCGTCGAAGAAGCCTACGCCGTGAAGGTGAGCCTCTGGGGTGGCCTCATCGCTCTCAGGGCGCCGGTGAATAAGAGTCAAAAACTAGTGGCGGTGAACCACGCCACCGGAGTAACCGCGGACTCCCGGATTGTTTATCTGGGCCCGATGGTATCCGGCGGAAGCAAGGCAAGGCTGGTAGCCATAGAGTTCGCGACACCGTCGCCAGGATTTTGGGGCGTAGTCTTTCCTGAGATTGCACCATGCCGAACTCAGACCAGGAACTATGCCCGATGAGCCAAAAGAACAAGCCGTTGCGAACCGCCAAGCAGCGCTCGGCGCGACGCTGCGCGCTTGTGGCTTCTGTAGAGGTAACTGACCTGCGTTCCGGGGCGAAACTTTCAGCCCGCATCTCGGAACTGGGCGTTGGGGGCTGTTATGTTGACGCCTTAAATCCGTTCCCGGAGGGCACGCTGGTCGGATTGCGGATTCTCAGAGATCAGGGCGTCTTCGAGACGAAGGCCAAAGTCGTCTACTGCGACTCTCGTTTCGGCATGGGCCTGGCCTTCATTGAGATGACACCCGATCAGAGGTCACTACTGGAAGCTTGGTTAGCCGAGATCGTTAGCCAACTCAAGTCGGCCTCGTAGATTTTGCGACGCTCGTAAGAACACTGCTGAGGTCCTCGGTTCAAACGCGCACACTTCCTACGCCAACTTCTGGTCGTCGCGTACCAGAGGCATAACCCCGTCAGGTGCTACTGCAATAAGCGAAAGCGTATGTGCTTCTCAGTTGCTTCGATAGCGTCGGCGATCTTTGCGGGATCTGTTTCCGAACTTGGTACCGCCAAATCGCCCCACTCTGTTCCATCTTCAAACGCCCAATGCGCCCCGGTTATCGCGCCATAGAGCCGTGACCCAATTTGGATGTAGCTGGGAAATCTTATGTCAGCGGCGATGCCGTCGTTTCGCAACAGCAATACGATTTCTTGCAACTTGTCCACGTTTTGGGAATACGCTGCCGTGTCGTTCGCCATTGGTCCTCCTGCAACACCATCTTATGCGATCGTCGTCGCGGGATTTAACGAAGTGCCGGGAAGCTATCCAATCCGTTATCCAGGCAAGATCGATACAAATTTCTCCCTTGATAGCTCGAAGCCGTCCGGTCTTGCGATGTCGGTTCGGAAGGACGTGGGAAGGAGTCAGGCAGAAGAGCAGGTCAAAGTACGATGCGTGACCACCGGCGCAATCTGTCCCGTAACTCCCGATTACTTTTGCCAGTTCAACGCTTCCTGCTCGGTTGTGAAATGCTCGGCGCTTAGTCCGCAATCTGAAGGTCCCAGTCGGCAATCCCTACGAAAGGCCGGGCGCGGCGCGCGATTCCAGAATTTCCAGCGCGGCGCTGGCGGCTTCCTGCTCCGCTTCCTTCTTGCTGCGGCCTACAGATGCGGAAAGCCGTTCGCCCGCATGCCACACCTCCACTTCGAAGACCTTCTGGTGTTCGGGACCGGACTCGTTGCGTATGCGGTATTCCACGGGACCGCGCGCGCGCCGCTGCAGCCATTCCTGCAGGGCCGATTTGTGGTCGGCGCGTTCCAATCCCTCCGCTTCGCCCGAGAGCGCCGGGTCGAGCACCGTGCGCTGCAAAAAGGCCGCGGCGGCGGCAAGTCCGGAATCGAGATAGATCGCGCCGAGGATGGCTTCGTAAGCGTCGGCCAGCAGCCTCTTCTTATCGCGGCCGCCGGTTTTTTCTTCCCCGGGTCCCAGACGCAGATAGTGGCCGAGCTTCAGCTTCTTCGCCGCGGCATGAAGAGAAGTTGCGCTCACCACGCGCGCCAGCCCTTTGGAAAGCTGCCCCGAATTCCAATCGGGAAAGGTGCGGCAGAGCCGTTCGCTGGCGATTAATCCCAGCACGCGGTCGCCCAGAAATTCCAGCCGCTCATTATCCGTCCCATTCGAGGACTGCCGGTGCGAGCGGTGTGTGAGAGCGCGATCGAGTTCCTCGGGGCGCTGAAAATGATGCCCCAGAATGGCTTCGAGTTCGCCGCGCTCCTCTGGTGTCATGGCGCGATCACTCCTGCATTATTTCGGAGGCGCAGGCGCGGCTGCGGCCTGCTTCTTGGCGTCCGCAGCCATCTGCTTGCAACGGTCCTGCAGGCCGCCGGGGAGCGCGGCACATTTCTGGAATGCGTCCGCGGATTCGGAGAAGCGCTTCAGTTGATTGAGTTCCACTCCCATCACGTAAAAATCGGTGGGATCCTGGTTGGCCGGGTCGGCGGTGGCTTTTTTCAGCTCGGCGATGGATTCCGCATAGTTCTGGCGTCGGAAATAAATCAGCCCCAGGCCGCTATGCGCCTGGGCCTCGCCCTGCGCCTTCACCTTGGCGAATTGCTCGTCCGTCATATTTGCGGGTTTGGGAAGAGTCGCAAGCACTTCCAGCGCGTGCTTTTCGTACTTTTCGCCTTTCTCGAGCCGGCTATCCGCACTCAGGTCGTTGGGATCGTAATTGTGCGGGATCACCCAGCCAACCAGCACCAGCACCGTCACGTCGTCCGGATTCAGCGCCAGCGATTTATCCGCGTCGGCGTACATCTTCGGGAAATCCTGCTTGGAATATTCCGCGGTCGTCAGCCCTTGATACACCTGCTCCGCATACTTTCCATTCGGATATTTCTGGATGTACTGCTCGCCCAGCTGGATGCGTTTGTCCGCGTCTTCCGCTTTTGTATCGAAGAACGCCTTGTACGCGGCATCCTCTTCGGGATCCGCTTTCGGTGCCGCGGGCGCAGCCGCCGTTTGCCCTTCCTTCTGCGTCTGTTGCTGCGTTTTGGACGCCCCTTCGGCTTGCGAGCCCGGCGTGGAAGGAGGCGCAGCCTGCTGATACTGCGCGAAGGAATTCGGCGCCGAAAGGATCAAGGCGAGTAGGACCACCAGAGCTGCTATGCCACTGCGGATTGAAGGGAGCGTCATTTTGTTGCCTTCCTTTTTAGAATTGCTCCGCACCTGCGCCGGCTGATAGCCCAGGTTGAAGCTTATTGCTTTGGCGGCGCGCTGCTGCCACCCCCGCCCCGCGGATTATAAGGCGCTTCGATTCCGCGCTGCGCGGCCACGCGAGCCGCTTCCGGCGCGCCAGCAATCGCCAGCGCGGCGCGATACTCGCTGACGGCCTGCTCGCGCTCTTCCGCGAAATCATGCAGCCGTCCCAGATACACGTGCGACCAGGCGATGATCCCCGGATCGGCGCCGCCGCTTGCCGCAGCGGATGCCTGGCCCGCAGCCTGATCCGCTGGCGCTTGCGCGTTCGCTGGCGCCCCACTCGCCGCAGTCGCGGGCGGCGCGGATACCAGCTTCTCGAAAAGCGCCTGCGCGCGCTCCGCGTCGTGATTCAGCAACGACGCCACCGCCAGTCCGAAATTCGCGCGCGCGTTGTCCGGGTACTTCGCCAGAATCTTCTCAAAAGTCTTGCCGGCCGCCGCCGCGTCCTGCAATGCGATTTCATGATCGCCCTGCGCCAGAGCGCTCTGCAACTCGGCTTCCGGGCTCTGCGGTTGTCCCGGCTGCAAACCGCCGCGCACTCCGCCCGGCGCGGGATTCGCCGGCGCCGCATCCGGCAACGCTGCAAACTGGAAATTCTGAAAGCGCTTCTGTTCCGCCGTCACGTCAATTCCGTCAATCAGGTCGGGGAAATAATACGACATCGCAGGCTCTGCTTTCTCAAACTTCTGCAATTGCGCCACCAGCGGCCGCACCATGATGAATCCGGACTGATCGTCTTCCGCCAGCACCGCTTCCTCCGCCTCCGGCTTCAGATGTCGAATCCGCAGCTCTACGGCCTTGATCAGACATTCATCGGCATACGCCATGAAGTCGTTCTTGTATTCAGGCGCAAGCCGCGGCGCCTTCGCGGCAATATTCAGCAGCCCGCGTTTTTTCATCACGTTTTCGCGGTATTTCAAAGGCAGCGGGTCCAGCATGAAATGCAGATACGCATGACGGACGTCCGCCTCCGGAAATTGCGGGCCGCCGCCGACCACGATCGCGTAATGGTTGCCGTTGTTGCGGAAATTCGTGCGATTGCCCACCAGCGGCTCGATATACACGATGAAAGAATGGCCGTAGCGCTGCTTGTAGATCTCGCGCAGGTAGCCGTCGCAGACGGTAACCACGCGCCGCACCGGCGATTGGTAACGCTCGATCGCGCGGTTGTAATCGGGCTGCACCGCGGCCCAGCGCAAATCCAGATGCGCCTCATGATAAAAGTTCTCGAGCAGTTCCTGAAACCCTTCGATGGTCAGCACGTCGGGTGGCAGCACGTCGCGATCGAGCAAAAATGTAAAGCGCGGCGGCGGGCCAATGACCAGCGCAAAGGTAATGTAGCGCGAAAGCGTCTCGCCCGGGTCGGCCAGAGCATAGTCCCGATAAAATTGCCGCACCGCGTCGGTTGCGGGCCCCTGCAGCTTCAGCAATTCCCCGCGCAGCGCCAGCCGCGAAGGCATTTCGCTCAGCGTGCTTTCCTCCGCGGCGAATCCGGCGGCATCCAGCGCGCACATCACCGAGAAAATTTGCTCGCTGGCCGCAACGCTCACTCCGGTCTCGCTCGCATCGGGATTGTCCTGACCATGCGTCGCCGGAGGGACCGTCGTGCCCAGCAGAATGATGAGGGCAACGAGAAATACGTGCCCTGAAAATCTTTGGAAATACTTTGGAATAACGGAACTCCTCACCGATTTCGTCGAGTCGTCTGTATTCAAATCAGGAACGTGCGCACTGTCCCGTACAGCACGCATGTCTTGTACAAAAGATGCACAGAGACTCTAAATGGCAGCTTGGGCAGAGTCAAGGAGGCAGGCAGAATCACGAGTCGAACGATGGAAAGAGCCGGCAGGGCGCCGGCGCTGCAAAACCTAACTCAAGGTGCTCCGTCAGCCGCGCACGCGCACTTCGCTGAAGCTTACCAGCACGCGGCCCCCCGCCTGCGGACGCCCGAAGCTGAACTGCGGGCGGAACCGCGAGAACAGCATCACCTGATCCAGCTGCCGTTGCACGGCTTGATCATTGGGGCCGGAAAGAATCTTGTAGTAGACCACTTCGCCCGAAGCGTTCAGCGTCGCCTCTAGCAGCAGTTCGCCGGATTCCGAATGTGCCGCGGAGCCCACCACGCCCGGAACCGGGAACGGCGCCAGACTTTCCAGCCGCGCGGGCTGCACCAAATTCAGCGGCAGATCGTTGGGCACGATCCCCGTCATCGGCACGCCCACCAGAATGTTCTGCACGATTAGCACGAAGGCCACCAGTGCCGTCAAAATCCCGCCGGTTGCCGGAACCGCCAATGGCTTCAGAATATTTTCAAACGTAACGGCCGTGCGAGACCACCAGCGGCGAAAATCCGCCCACGGCGCTCCGGCCCGCACTGCTCGCATGTGGATGCGCACCGCCAGGTCCGCGGGCGGCGCAGCCGGTGTCACACTCGCAAGACAAACAGCCAATCGGCGGAATCGTTCCAGCTGCACGTTGCAATCTTCGCAAGCACTCAGATGTTCGCGCACCAGCGCGTGCTGCCGCGGCGTAATAGCTCCGTCGAGATATCCCGGGAGATAGCGTTCAGCCTGGCGGCAGTTCATCGGAGACCTCTCAACGACCGTGCGAATGCTTGGGCGGCCACCGGGACACCGGTGGCGCGGATGTAGTTGTGGATGGCGATGACGATTGCAATGACGGTGACGGCGAAGGTGACGATGGCGATGTCGCGTGATGGGAATGTAGCGCCGAGGTTGCCGGATAAGAAAGCCCCGCAGGCTCCGCGGCAGCGGCAGGCATCCGTTCCGGCGCGTGCACCAGCGGATCCAGTATTTCTTTCAGCAATCGCCGCCCGCGTAGAATGCGCGATTTCACCGTGCCCACCGATACCTCAAGCACTTCAGCCACCTCTTCGTACGACAAGCCTTCCAGATCCCTCAGAATCACGGCGCTGCGAAACGAATCCGGCACTTGCGACAGCGCCCGGCGAACCGTTGCCTGCGTTTCCCTCATCTCGCACTGCTCCAGGGGCGATGCCTCCGAATCCTTCAAATCCAGCGCGGGATTCTTGCCTTCTTCTTCCGCATCAATCGAAATTTGCTGCCGGTGATGCCGCCAACACCAGCGGCGATGATTCAGGGCCTGACGAACCGAGATGCGGTACAGCCACGTCTTCAGCGAGCTGCCTTGCCGGAACCCGCGTATCCCACGAAAAGCGCGCAGAAAAACTTCCTGTGTCACGTCGGCGGCGTCCGCCGAATCCGACAATATGCCGTAGACCAGGTTGTACACCCCTGCGTGATAATAGGTGACCAGCCAGTCGAATGCCGCGTCCGAGCCCGCCTGCAGCTCAGTCACTAGCTCCGATTCGTCGCGGCCCCAAGGCAGTGATTGCGCAAAGTCGGACATGCCGTCCTGTTTACCCTCCCGAAGCGCCATGCTTCAGGGCGTGTCCTTCTACGTACTTAGACACCGGGACGCCCTAAATCGTTGCAAGCATAGCAGAAAATGCGGGGCCAGCTATGTGCCGAAGGTACCAACCAGCCGGTAGCCAGTTTCGGCGCGTAACTGCCTTAGATTCAGATCAGTAGCGAATTCCCGGATCGGGAATGCGTCCAGATTTGCCCAAGCTTCATGAAGCACCTTCAGGATGTGCTTTCGTCGCCGCCAATCGAGCCGTCCAGTTCCCGCTCAGTCTCGCGCACACTTTAACGTTTCAAGCCACTACGTTTGACGACGCTTCTCAAAGGAATGCTTCGCTCTTCTCCACGGCGCGGCTTCGCCACAGCTTTGCGGATCGCCACCGATCCACGGCAGACCCTCGGCGTTGTAGCGCCCCACGCAATGCGGCCCATAGCGCAGGCTCAGCGTTCCATCCAGGTGCTGATACACGACCACCGTGCAACCCTCCAGCGTGGCTCGCCAGCGCACCGGCTGGATCTGCAAAGTCAGATTTTGAAAGCTCACCGTGTTGTCGCGGTTCACCGTACGTTCAAACTGCAGCGAAAAAATCCCTGCCAAATCTCGCTGCCGACACACCGTAAAGGCACTGCCCGCCTGCGTCGCAGGCACCAGGAACCGCGCGTTGAACGCAGCGATGTACTCTTCCTGCAGAAAAGTGTTCGCCGCCTCCACCGTTGTGATCGCTCGCAAGCGCAACTCTTGCGGCAGTCGTCCCTGCCAAGTCCCAAAATTACGCTCGCTGCGTCCGCGTGCCTGAGGTGAGTAGGCCGGGATCATCCGCACTCCCAACTCGCGCAGCGCCCGTCCCACCTGCGTCACACGCGCCTGGTCTACCTTCTGGCCCGCCTTGGGCGTCAGCCAAAAATGGCTGCCCCGGTCGCTATACAAGGCGCAGAACAATCCCTGCTGCTCGATCACCTGGCGCAAAGCGGCCATCACGGTTGGCGTCGACTCCTCCTGCACCAGTTGCGCGTAGTAAATCTCGCTGGTGGCATCATCCAGAATCACGATCAGATCGTGCCAGCGCTCGTCTCCCAGCCAACGGTGCCGGCTGCCGTCGATGTGCAACAGCATCCCCGGCAAGGGTCGGCGCGGTCGTCGTTTGCGGTGCGTGCCGCGCTTGCGCCGCGAGCCACCATCCCCGCTCCTTGCAGAATCCCTTTCACCCAGCTGTAACTGAGCCCAATCTGATGCTCGGTCGCCAGCTTCTCGAGAAAGTTCTGCACATTGAGATCGAAATAACGCTCCCGGTACAGCTGCAGCACCCGCTCCACGGTCGCTACCGCTACGCGCTTGGGCGAAGGCTGCCCGCGCCTGCGGTCGAACAAGCCGCGGAAGTCGAACTGCTCATAACGCTCCCGCCAGCGCCGCATATGCCGGTCGCTGATGCCCAGATCTCGGCCGCTTGCCGCCAGCGCGTGATCTCCTCAGTTACCTCTTGCGTTATCATATCTACTATGTTATTATGAGTGTTGGGATAGTTCCGCTCGGGCTAGGGGAGACCTATGCCTGACGCTGCCTGCACTTCAGCCATCCCCGCCCCCTTTCTCTCCATCCCCATTTCCCATTTCGGAACTCCGCCATTTCTATTCGCTACTTTTGAAAAACATCATTTTTGCTTATCTCCTTCACAACAAACCAGTAAGCATTTTCTATTCGATACTTTTGAGCGCTTTCCAACCTTTCGACTCGATCCTCTCGAACGTTTGCTCCCCCAGCCTCCCCTTTTCCAGGTTCCCCCGTCATCGCTCGCCAATCACGAATTTCTAATCGCTACACGCAAATTATTAGAAATCGAGTTAACCCGTTCAACATCAACGAAAATGCACTTTCTAATCGCTAGTGTTTGCCCCACTTTCGCGTCCGCGCCGCTCCTCACGATTCACGAATCACGATTCACGAATCACCGCCTCAACCGAACCATGGCCCCGGCTCAGTTCGCGCGACATCTGCCAGGCGCACAACGCGGCGATCACCACCAGGCAAGTTCCCAGCAACCATTGCTGCAGCAGCAATTTGCCGACGCCAAACAGCGCGCTGTAAACCATCACGGTACCGAGAATCCAACACCACAGATTCCGCCCCAAATCGTGCGTCACGGGAATCTCCGGAGCGAGCGCGGCGATCTGCTTCCAGCCTGTGACGTCTGGCCGAACCTTGCGATAGAACGACAGCAGGATCCCTTCAGGCTCCGGCGCCGTCAGCACAGTCACCACGATCCACACCGTTGTCGTCACCAGTGTGGTGGTCAGCACGTTTTTCGCAAACAGCACCGTCGCCGAGCCCGTGAAAAATGTCGGCCGTCCGATCAGTGCATTCCACAATCCCTCCGAATTCAACGCCAAGGTCAAAACCAGCGCTGTGATCATCGAGGAAATTTCGCTCCAGGCGTTGATGCGCCACCAATACCAGCGCAGCAAGTAGACGCTCCCCGTTCCCGCGCCCACTTCCAGCACCGCTTGCCAGCCGGAACGAATCGAAGCCAGTTGCGCGGAAACATAGCCGCTGGCGATCACCAGCAAAATCGTGACCACCTGCGACACGCGCACGTAGTGGCGTTCCGTCGCGTGGCGAACGAAGAACCGGCGGTAGAAATCCTCCACCACGTACGAAGTGCCCCAGTTCAATTGCGTCGCGATCGTGGACATGAACGCCGCCAGGAATCCCGCAACAATAATGCCGCGCAGCGCGTGCGGCACATGATCATTCACCATCAGCATGTAACTCGTCTCCGGACGCGCGAGGCCCGGATAGAGCACGATCGCCGCGAGCGCGGTGAGAATCCAGGGCCAGGGACGCAGCGCGTAATGCGCCACGTTGAACCACAGCACGGAGAGCAAGCCCTGGCGCTCGTCGCGCGCGCTGAAGATGCGCTGCGCTATGTATCCGCCGCCGCCGGGTTCCGCTCCCGGATACCAGAAGGCCCACCACTGCACGCCGAGGTACACGCAAAAGGTGATTACCGGCAAAGTCCACAGAGTTTCGCTGGCGAAGCCCTGGGAGAAATCCGGAAGAAACCCCAGCGGATCTGCGCCGCCATTCTTGGCGCGCAGTGCGGCGATCTGGCCGATCATCGAATTCATTCCGCCCGCGGCTTTCACGGCGTACCAGGCGATGGTGATGACGATGCCCATCTTCAGAATGAATTGAAAAAGATCCGTCCACAGCACGCCGGAAAGTCCGCCCAGCGATACGTAGAATCCGGTGAACGGTATCAGAAAGAAAATACAGATAATCAGCGCGTATCCATCAGTGCCGGAAAATACCGGGCCAAAAATTCCCCTGAGGCTTGCGGACATGCTCTGAAGAAAATGCCACTGGCTGATGGTGGGGCCCAGCGTAGTGCCCACGATATTGATCATCGCTTTGGTCACCCAGCCCAGGATCAGGCAATTCATCAGCACGCCCAGGTAGATGGCGCGAAAGCCGCGCAGAAATGCCGCGGGCTTGCCGGAATAACGCATCTCGGCAAATTGCACGTCGGTCATCAGGCCGGAGCGGCGCCACAAGCGCGCGAACAAAAATACCGTCATCATTCCGGAGGGCAAAAACGCCCACCAGATCCAGTTTCCGGAAATTCCTTGCGTGTACACGAGCCCCGCGACCAGCAATGGAGTATCCGCGGCGAAGGTGGTGGCCACCATGGACGTGCCTGCCAGCCACCACGACACGGTGCGTCCCGATACGAAGTAATCTTCGGAACTTCTCCCGGCGGAGCGGCGGAAATACAGTCCCAGCAGAAGCGTGATCAGCAGGTAAGCAATTATCGCGGACCAATCCAGGAAGGTGAATGTCATGGACGGGCGGAGTTATGGCACACTTCGCGCGGCCGAGGCAATGGCAAATCGCGGCGAAGATTTTATCTGCTGCTGCAGCGGAACGCCGGGCAGGAAAGCTTGGGCGTTTTCAGTTTTGAGCGCACGAACCGTCGTCCACGAATTGACCACTGGCGCCCATGGACGCAAGCGAATGCCCGCACGCCACGATGCGCTGGTTCAAGCCATCGTCCTGGAGGGCATTGGGCGAAATATACGACATGTTATTCCGCATCGCGATGTATCTGTCGGCCAATTTCGACATGTTTTGAAATACGTTGTTCAACAACTGATACGCGCTGCGATCCGAATTCGTCTGGATCGCCGTCGAAGCCAGGCGAAGATTCATTTGCGCCTGAGCGCGATATGGCGCCAGCCAACCCGCAGCGATCGGGGTGCCATTTTGAATAGCGGACGCGAGCGCGGAGTGCCATTCGCGAACGGTCGCCATTGCCTCGATCCCCGCCTTCATGAATCCCTGCGAAAATCCCGGATTCGATTGAGCAGCCGGCGCGGATGCCGGCGCGGACGATTGCATCGTGTTCCCATTCGCGTTCCCGTTCGCGTTCGAGTTCCCGTTGGAGTTCCCGTTTCCAGACGAGCTTGGCAGGGCCAACGCAATCTGGTCTCCGGAATAAGTCAGCGAGCCATTGATAGCGCTCGCCAGCGCCTCCAGGTCCGCGTAGCTGCGGCCGTTCACCACGATTACCGGCACGTTTCCAGAATTGCCATTCACGACGATGAGCGTGCGGTTCTGCCCGCCGTTCTGGCTTGGATTCTGCGCCAGCGCGATCCCGCAGGCCACCAGAAGCAACGCCGCCAGCAGTCCAGCAAACGATTTTTTTGTACGCATGGTCGCACCTCTGCAATTCCGCGGCTCAAACTCATTACGAAGGAGAGTATAGACGTTAATTACGCCGCCAACGCGACGGAAGTGTCAAAAGTAACAGGCCACGAAATGGAACGATGCGTTCGCGGTCAGCGTTCCATTTCGATGCGCGCTCCACCGTTACTGCCCCAGATGGGCCAGGGCCACGCGCAGCGGCGCGGTGGATACGTGAATCAATCCCGCGTAGGGCGTGTACATTTCCAGGATCAAAAAAATCGCGCCGGAAACCGAAAGCGCGGAGACGAACAGCGTGGCGATCACCGTCGCGTTGGGCGGAGCGAAAAGGCCGAAGCTGATGAAAATAATCGTCAGCCAGAATATTAATACCGCCAGCAGCGGGACGGAAATCGAATTGGCGTTTTGTTCGTACATCAGCCAGCGCGTTTGCGCGAGTGAAAACGAGATGTTTATCGCCTGGCCCTGGATCGAACGTTGGGCATCGGTGCTGGGCGAGAGCTCGCGAATTTTGTCATAGAGAACTTCGGAACTGGTAGCCGACGCGTTCGTCTCGAAAGGATCGGAATGTTGTCTCGTGCTCATGCCCTCCATCACGCGGACCACCGCGGCGCGCAGATCGTCGCGCGTTTCCTTTGTTTCCGGGCCGTAGTGCGCCAGAAGGCGGTCCAACATTACGACCTTGCTCGACATCTCCGTCAGCTCGGCGTTTTGCGTGTCGTAGGAAGACTTGGCCGATGCGATCAGCAGCCCAAGCACCAGCGCTGCCATCGTTCCCACCAGTCCCATTCCGAGCTTCACCACGTCTTTGGATTCCGGGTCAAAGTGGTGCTTGGGCAAAGTGGCGCGCAGAAATATGCCAAGAAGCGCGCCGCCGAATACGAAAGCCAGAGTGATAAAGCTGATTGCCGCAGCACTCATGGACCACCTCTCCGTGAAATCGCAAACAGAACTTGAACAGTGAAAGGAGTCGCTCGTGAAACCTGATCGAACGGAAGCCGTGCTGCTGCCCGTGCATTGCGCCCGCTCCGATGAAATCCCACTCGCCCGCAGAGCAGCGAACTCATCCCGAAGGATTCAGCGCAGGCTCCGGCGCACGCACGTTCTTCGCGATGAACTTGCGCAACGCCAGCGTCAAGGGAATGGCAAGGACCGCGCCCGTCAAGCCCAACACGAACGCCCAACCCACCAGCGACAAAGTGATCTCGAGGAAGGAAACGTCCACCGCGTGCTTCATAAAGATCGGCGTGACCGCGTTGTCCACGATCAGGTTCGTCAGTACCAGTCCGCCCGCGACGACCAACGCTCGTTTCCAGCCGAGCATCAGCAGCGTCACCACCGTCGGCGGAACCAGCGCTATCACGAAGCCCAACGTGGGAATGAAGTCCAGAAAGAAATAGAGGAAGGCCCAGATGACCGGAGTGTCCACGCCCATCACGAGCAGAAACACCAGGTTGAGCAGGGCGTTGATGCCCGCGGATTTGGCCGTGACGGCGACGTAACTTCGCGCATCGGAACCGTAGTAATCCAAACTCGCGGCGAGAGGGCCCGGCTTCACTCCGATGTCTCCCGCCATCTCAATCACAAAGAGAAATGCCAACAAGGAGATCAGAATTCCGTCGGAAACAATCGAGCCTGCCTCCGGGAGAACTGCGCTGGAAATTTCGCGAAGCCGTGCGGGAGTGAAAACGCCTTTGACCGAGAGGTCGGGGACAACAATGCTGCGCGCATTCATGAATTCCGCGATCTGCTGATAAAGGCTGGCCAGGTGTTGCTCGTAGATCGGCAGCTTTGCCGCGACGCGGACAGTGGCCAAATCCAGCGCGAAGACCAAATACAGCCCGCAGACACCTACTGCGACCGCCGTCATGGCAATCGCCGCAGATTTGCGGAACTTGAAACGCACCATCAGCCACTTGGGAAATGGCACGATGGCGAAGGCCAGCAAGAGGCCCAGCAGCAATGGTCCGAGAATCGCAGACGCGGCTCGGATGCCGCCCATGATGATGACGACGCAGGCGGCGCCCAGCAGGAGTCGCAGGAACGGGAACGGCGAATCGTCTTTCATGCGCGCGATGGAACCGGCATTTGCCTGGAATTAAAAACTTGCCATGGCGATTGTGCGGCATCTACCGCCAGTTGGCTGCCAAATATAGCTTGCTGCACGCGAGACTTGGCCGCTCCCGGCATACAGAACTCGGACGTGCGCTCATTTCCTTGCGCGCGCTACTTTCTGTGCGAAATCGCCTGCTGCTGCGACCGTTCTTCGTGGGGCGTTAGTAACCGCCGCCGAGTTTCTGATAATTCGAATTGGTGGTGTCCACCACCAGGTTCTTGGCGCTGGCGTTCAGGATGGTCTGCTGCGCGTAGCTGGTGCCGTCCGGGAGCGTGGCCATTTGAACTTGCAATGTCACCGCGTCCTTCGCTTGACCCATGTAGGTGTTGACGTTCAAGGCCGCGATTTTTTTTGTGGCCGGGTTAAACGTGAGGGTCATGCGGTCGCCAGGCTGCGCGTAATCCGTGAAAATTATATTCAGCATGCCGCCTGCCGGATTCAACGATGCTTTGCCGGCCTGAAACGCTTGCTCCATTTTCTGGGGATCCGGCGGAACGTACATACTGAGGACGCCTTTTACGTCGTCCATGTAATCAGCCATTTCCGCTTTTTTCTTTTCAATGATCCTTTGCTTCATTCTGCCACCGCTCGGTTGTTGCGGCGGAGGGCCGATGGGCTGCTTTTGAACCTGACCGTCCGGGCCGTACTGACACAGTTTTTGAGAAGAGGGTTTGGCTTCGCCGTTCAGCGTGACCTGGGTTGTCTCCGTCCATTGATACTGACGGAGTTGCTGCTTATTTTCAGCGGCGGCCTGCTTCACAAGGGCCAGCTTTTGCTGCAATTCGGCATTCTGCGCG
Source organism: uncultured Acidobacteriota bacterium (assembly GCA_963742475.1). Lineage (GTDB taxonomy): Bacteria > Acidobacteriota > Terriglobia > Acidiferrales > UBA7541 > Palsa-295. The sequence goes on from CAVULY010000004.1 coordinate 1,226,723, forward strand.
ACAGCCGCGATGCCGGCCGCAAGCGCGATCACACCAAAAATCAAAAAGCGTTTGCCGATGGGAACTATGCTGCCGGTAACGGGCTGCTTCGCGGATGGAACCGTGAGACTACAATTCATTTAGATTCTCCTTTGATCGAACCGAAAGCTCGCCACTGCGGCGATGAAAACAAATTTCAATTAGCGGCGGCCACCATAGCTGCGGCCCCCACCGCCGCCCCATCCGCCGGAGGACCGCTGCTGCGAGTACCGCTGACTGGATTGCTCGCCCCTCTGCCGGTTTTGCGCCTCCTGATTCATGCTGGACATATTGTCGCTGCTGGAAGGGTGATAGGACGACGCGGAGGAAGAAGTAGACGACGGATGCTGCTGGTAAGACGAAGCGGAGGACGTCGACGACGGGTGCTCCTGGTACGACGAAGTGGAGGTGGAAGTAGGATGCGCCGTGGAGGAGTTCACGGAATTCCAGCTTCCGTTGCTGCCGTACTTCTCCCAACCGCTGCCGGTATTCTTGTAAACATTGCCGTCCGCGCTGGCGTACATGTTGCCGTTGGCCGCCTTGCCGGCGGATGCGCTGTTTCCGTTCGCGCCGCTGGCCCCGACGGCCTTTCCTCCGTTCGAGGTCTGCACGGACCCGGTGGTTCCCTGCGCGGTGGTGTAATGTTGCGAGTAGGCGCTCTCGCCGTTCTTCGAAACTTCGGAGCTTCCCCAGGAGCTGTAACCGTTGGAGCCTTGATGCGTAGCAGCGGACGCACCGGTGTACGGGTTGTAGGCCGTGCCGGCTTTCTGCGTTCCGTAGGGAGTGGAGACCGAAGCGGTGTGGGTCGAAGTCCCAGTGTACGGATTGTACGAGGCGCTGCGCGTTGCGGATCCATATGGGCCATAGGCGGTCTGCGAAACGCCGTACGCTCCGGTGGTGGAGTGATAATACGATGTTGACCCGTAGGTAGTCGGGTAGTGGTAGCAGTAAGGATAACCGTAGGCCGGGTGATAAACGTACGGCGGATAGTAGTAGCCCGTGCCGCCGGCGATGACGGCTCCCACCGCGACACCGACGACGAATGCGCCCATGTAACCAGCGGTGTAGCTCGCCTGCACCGTGCCACTGGGCTGCACCACTTGCGTAACGTAGGTGACATTGTAAACCGGCGAGCTGGGCGGAATCGTGTAAATCACTTGAGGAACACTGTCCGCGACCTGCCACGGGCCCGCGGGGCTCACGGAAACAAACCAGATGCCCGTGAGGCACAAATAATAAAACTCGCCCACCTGGATGACCTTTTGGGCCGTGTTGGTGGCATAGGACATCGAAGTTCCTTCAATGGGAGCGAACTGCGGAGCCCCGGCGTAGGTGACGCTGGCTTGGGCCGCGGCCGATGCGGAGTTGACCGTGATCTTCGTTGGAACTTGCGCGATCATCACCGCGTCTTTGGCTTCTTCGGTCCCGGGAACAGAGGACAGCACCTGCGCGGCAGGACTGGACGGCGGAATGTGCGCAAAATCAGCGGGCAACGAGGGAGTCGCAAAAGTCCACGGCCCTTGCATGTTGCTGGCGGTGAACCAGCGGCCGCCCGTCATGTAATAAAACTGGTTCGTGGGAGAGTAAACGAAAAGATAGCTGCGGGTGTTCGTCGCGTAAACGAGTTGCGTGTCCGGGATCTTAGAGTAAGTCGGCTGCCCGTCAAAAAGAATAACGACGGCCGGAACGGTGCTGTAAAAAACCGTGGGGACGACGGCGTTGGCGCTGGCCGGTGGCGGCGGGATGTATTGCTGGAGGCTGGCGAACTGCTGGTCGCTCACCATTTTCTCCATGTCCTTGGGGAGCTGCATCGCAGGAGCCCACGGACCCTGCAGACTGGATGCCATAAGCCAGCGTTCGCCTGCCAGCAAGTAGTAAGTGGATTTGTCGTAGAGGAAAAGCGCCCAGTCGGTGTTCACCACATATTGCAGCTTGGTTTTGGGTATCTCGTAAAGTATCGGCTCGCCTTCCACGCCCAGCAGAATCGCGGGCTTGTAGCTGGTGAAGATCTGCGGCGGATTATTATTCAATGGCACGCCGGGAGGCGCCGCGGCGGGCTTCGGGACGCACGCCACCAAGCGCTGCATGGTGATCCACACGCTGGGCGGCACAAACGACTGAATCACTTGTTGCATGTGGGCTGCGGCGTCGGGGTCCAGGGAAGGAAAATATACGTTCTTGAGCTGCAGATTGGAAATCAGCACCATCTGAGTTTCTGCGTTGACGCTGGTGACGCCGTGCATATTGAGAGCGCCGACCACCTCTTTGCCGCCCGCCGGCGTGACGGAAACGGCCATGCGCCAATCGAGTTGTTCGTAGTTGGTCCAGCTGTCCACCTGAGGCTGGTAATAAACCAGCGTTCCCTGCGGCTTGGTGATTACGCGAGGCCACCCAGGATCCTGAGCGGAAACGGTGCACACCGCTGCAAGAAACAGCAAAGTTGCTGCGATCAGTTTTTTCATATTGTCCCGTCCCTAGCGCGCGGGCTACGCTTCGCGCGAGAATTCGCGGCCGGCGCCATCACTCCAGAATTACGGATGAGTACATTATCGCCTTGAATCGACCCACATTCCGGACGCAGACTCTTGGGGATGACAGAATCGATCACCCTCACTTGAGGTTGATGGTTACTCCAAAGAACACACCGGAGGTGGCTGCGTCAAAGTAAACTCCGGAGACCTTTCGATAATCAAAGTAGAGATAGCGGTAACCGACCTGCAACGCGAGCGCTGGTTTGATGCGGTAACCGAGCGCGCCAAATATCTGGTAGTCGATTTGCGAAGCAGCGCCCCAGCCGCCTACGTCACCGCCAATATTCACTTCGACTTTGGGCGTGAGAATTCCAATGATGCGTCCACCGACCAGGGGATCCACCCAATTTTGCGAGCCGGAAAAGTTTAGATTGTTGGTGGTGAATGACACTTGCTCGCCGAAATGCCAGTAACGGAAACCCGCGAGTCCATCAATCTTGATCTTCTCCGAATCGATCACGCGGTAGCCGATTTTCTGAGTTAAGAGGAACTCTTGCGCTTTCAAGTTTGCGACGCCCTGGTTGGGGCTGTTGGGCAGCGACTTATCGTCGCCCAGGCGGATGTAGAAGATATCGAGAGGCATCACGATGCGCTTGTAACGAGGTTCCACCACTCCCATTATTCCAAAGCGAAAATGAGAGAGCAGGTCGCCCGGGGACGCACTGAAGTGGATTTCCCCGCCGTTGGGGTCGCCAACGTTTCCATGCGCACCCGGAAACCACAGATACGGGCTGATGGCTAGGTGCCAGTTACTTTCGGGGGCGGTGCTGGCGGCCGGAGCAGCCGCGGCAGCAGCGCCGGGAGTAGCAACGGCACTGACAGCCGGTGCGGTTAGCAGTGAATCAGGAGCTGTTGGTTTGTCAGGCAGCGTGAGATCCGGCGCTGCCGAACTCGCAGTGGGCTGATCGGAAACGGGAGCATCTGTGCTGCGCTGAGGAAGAGCTGCCTGGGCGCGACAGGGGAACGCATTAATCAAGAGCAAGATGCCCAAAAATATTGTGGAGACGGTGAAATTCTTATAGGACGTCAAGACAAGCTCCTTGTTCTGTCTGTCACTGGACAGACCCGTGCGAATTCACAGACTTGCAGAGTGTGCTACCCGTCTCCCGGGAATGTTATTGTTAAAAGTGACAGGGTCGCCGGTGGCGCAGATAACCGGCGGTGGCGGGTCTGATGCGAGACACCCTTTAGCTGCCTTGCCGAACGGCGACTGTTCGGGTGCTCGAGAGCGCCTGGTAAGCGCCGCGTATTGGCAATTCTACTTCTCCGAAACGGCAAAGAGAAGGTTGAGCGCGAAGCCGAAGGCGTTGATTTGCTGGTTGGGAGCCTTGCCGGTATTGTTCTCATGCTCGTAGTAGGGATCGAGCTGAACGTGCTTGCCGATGGGTAGGAGGCAACCAGCGTAGAGCGCGGTGGTGCTCCATTCACTGTATTGGCTTTCGTAGAAGAACTCGGCGCTGATGTACGGAGCGGGATGGAAGGAGTGAATGGCGAAACGGCGTTCGAATGTGACGCGATTGCGATAGCGCCAGGTGAAATTTCCATTGGACCAATCGAGATCGGCGCGATTCTTATCGGAAAGCAGGATCTGTGCCAGCAGCGGAAAGTGAAGTGTGACGACCGGTTCCAGGCGGTTTACTGTTGGCTTGTTCGGTGAGGGCAAATACCGGTAGCCGATCGCGAAAACTACGGGCCGAGACTTGGCGTCATTCAGATCGAATCGGGTGACGTCTGTCAGCCTGAGCAGGGGCTTCAGGTAGAATTCGATGCTGGGTCCGATCTCCGCTTGCGTGGGATCGCCGCCTTCCCGGGTTTCCTTGGCCTGAAAATATACCTGAACATTCGAATTCACTTTCAGGTAGGCATCCACTTCCGGGAAGAACTCGGAAACGGAATTTTGGGCGTGCGTGGCCGAGCAGCGCATCAGAAGCAGAAGCGCTGCCAGGAGCCACTTGCCGCGAACGCATTTCATTTTCCGGTCTTTTCAGAAACCCGAAGGTCTCAGTTAGAAGCCGAAAAAGTGCGCAACCTTCTTGCCGGACTCTTCCGTGTAGTACACCGTGACCTTGGCGCCCTTCACTGTGCCTTTGCCCACGTCTTTGCCGGCGTCAGCGGTGTAATCGAAAGTCTTCTCGGTGCCATCGGCGGTCTTAACGACCACGGTCTTGGCGCCATCGTCTACCTTGACAACGGTGCCTTTGGTGACTTTGTAGCTGTCCTTACTGACTTTGGCGATTTCCTGGCCAGTTTCGTCCACGCCCTTGCCAGTGGTGCGCACCACAACTTCGGTGCCTTTCGCGAGGCCATCAATACCCGCTTTCGTGCCCTTCACGGTCGTGTCGGCGGTAAACTTGATGGTGTGTTCGGTGCCATCGGCGGTCTTCACCACAACGGTCTTGGTGGTCTTATCCACCTTGGTGACGGTGCCGTGGACGACGCTAACGACATCCTGAGCCACACAAATGGTTGCCGCTGCCAGCACGAGAACTGCTAAACGTCCGAGCTTAATCATGATCGATCCTCTCTCCTGGTTCATTGATTTCTTGAAATTTGTGACCGCGTACAGCACGGCGCCCCTCTCGCTTGAGCATTGGCGGATTTTGGAGCCGCCGCGAACCGCAGCATAACATTGCGCCAGCGGCGGTTATGAATCTTTTTCGTCTCCATTTCCAAAAAATAATCGCGGCAAATTGGTAGGGCGGCCCTTGCGAGCCGCCCTCGGAAACATGATAGAGCCGTGACTAGTCGCCCCCGCCAGGGACGGTCTTGGGCATGTTGTTCGGGTCGAGCGCCGGCACTGGGTTTTCGGGATGCTGAAGATTCGGAATCAAATCGTTCGATGCACCACCGGGGAAGCGCTTGATGCTGGGATACTTCATGATCGTCTTATCAAAATCGAGCAGAACTACGCTAAAAAGTCCCGCCGCCCAGCCGTTGTCCTGTCCGGCGTACTTACCCGGTGAGTTTGTCAGCGCCCGATCCGGTGCTGCTCCATTGAAGATCATGTCGTACTTCTCGAACGGATCCATGGTCAGGTTGTAAACCGCCGGAATAGAACCGGTATCGAGATTCGGTCCGAGCCAGGTATCTTTCGCGGTCCAAACGAACTTCCAAGCGATGTTGAGCCAAGGCTCCTTTGGATCGCCACTCATGTCAACGCGCACGGCATGGAGGTACTCACCATTGATAAAGATCCATGATTTGCGCGCCGAGTGCGGAGATTTGCCGAGGATGTAGGCGCTGTTGTCGATGCTGTCGAAGTAGATGGGCTTGCCGTTGTTGTCCTTCATTTCGCCGGTCGGTGGAACGGGGATGCCTGCCATCGCCGCCAAAGTTGCCCAGCAATCAATGTGCGACATCATCTCGTTGTATTGCACGCCCGCGGGAATGTGGCCGGGCCAGGTCATAATGCCCGGAACGCGCCAACCACCTTCGTAGGCAGAGCCTTTCTCGCCGCGAAATGGCGTGGTGCCCGCATCGGGATAGGCGTCCAGCCAGGCGCCGTTGTCGGCACTGAGGATGACGATGGTGTTGGGAGCATCGGCACGGATCTCATCTAACACCTTGCCAATGTCAGCGTCCATTTCCATCAGCGAATCAGAATAATCACCGAGGTGCGAGCGTCCTTTGAAATCTGGCGCGGCATTTGTGGGGTTGTGCATCTTGATCCAATTGACGTCCATGAAGAACGGCTTGCCGCTCTTGGCATGGTCCTTGATGTAGGCTACGGCGTAGTCGGCCATCCGCTCGTCCATCGTGGCCATATAGTCGTACGTGATGGTGGCGACCTTCTTGGCGGGCTGACCGGCCACTCCTTCCCACTCGTCCAGGTTCACCACGGAATCCCACATTTTTTCGAAATCCGCGTTGTAGGACGGGAACCAGGGATGAAACCACTTGTCCGTATCGGGGTAGGAATAGACGCCGGCGTAGTAGGCGGCGAACTCCTTCATCTCGTCGAAACCATGATTGATCGGATAAGAAACGGGCTTATCACCGAGATGCCACTTACCCGAGAAGTAGGTCGAGTAGCCGTTCTTCTTGAAGTATTCCGCAATCGTGGGAGTCTCTGGACGGAGGTAGTTCTCATCGCCGGGCGCAACCACAATTGACAACGCAGAGCGAATCGGAATACGACCGGTGATGAAGGATGCGCGGCCGGCGGTGCAACTTGCCTGTCCGTACCAGCTGGTGAAAACGGCGCCTTCTTTGGCCATGCGATCGATGTTAGGTGTGGGATGACCGAGTCCGGCACCGCCACCCGAATACGCACCGAAATCGTTCCAGCCGGTATCGTCGGTCATGAGCATTACGATGTTGGGTTTGTCTTGAGCTGCGGTGGGCCGGGGTGCTGCGAGACCCAGAACCACGAGCGACACTGCCACTACCAGGCCCATTCTTGCGAGGCGATTCATGAACATCCTCCTTTTGTTTACTCGGCAAGCCCGAAAACCTGCCGGTGAGTTCGCGAAATAATAGCAACTATCTGTTCGTGGGTGCGACCGGATCGAACTTTGCAGACTCCCTGCGTCAGGCACCCGACATTCGGGAAAAACGGCGGCCGGTGTGAGCCGCCGAGTAAATTGTGAGCCCGCAAGACCGAAGCGAGCGCCGTGGGCAGGCCCCTAACGCCATACGGGCGTTGGGATTGTGTGCGGCTGGGTGGCGGGATGTTATTGGTAAAAGTGACAGTATGAAATTGACGCGGGCGAGCTTCGCCTTCCGCGGAATGGACCTTCCGGCAGCGGAGATTGACTATCGAGATTGGGTAGAGTGGGCGATCCCGTCCCGCGACTGCGGGACAGGATCGTCCACCCGTTTTGTGGATCTACGTTACTGAGCTTCGTGAGACTTGATCATCTCTTCGATCTGTGCCTTTACAGCGGCCAAATTGAAGGATGCCGGGGCCTGCATCGGAGGATAATCGACGGCCGTCTCTGCGAGCTGGAACACCGCCTTCTGCACGACGACGAAGCGCCAGAACTCGCGAGCGTAGAACTCGTTCATGTAACCACCGCCCATTTCATTCATGGATTCGCCGCGGATGGACGGCGTGCGCTCGAAGGGATCCTGACGGAGGTCCACGATCGTGGGCATGTCCGTCGTGACCTTCTCGCCTGGCCAGCCGTATGGTTGTTGGATAGAACTGGAATTTGAAATCATCAATCCGGATGGCACCGAGGTGCGGGCCACCAAAATAGAAGATTTCATGCCGCGCAGATGGTCCAGTGCCGGTCAGCACAGCCATCTGATTGAAGCCGTCCAGGTGGTTCTTGTAGGTACGGTCACCGAGCTTCACGCCTTTGAGGAGTTGGTTGGTGATGTCCGGATTACCGGCCGCAGCCGCCAGAGTCGGCAGCCAGTCGAGACCAGAGAAGATGCCGTTTTCCACCGTGCCGGGCTTAACGTGTCCGGGCCAGCGGATGATGGCGGGAACGCGGAAGCCGCCTTCAAAAACGGTGCCCTTGGTGGCTCGGAAAGGAGTCATGCCGCCATCCGGCCAAGTGAATACTTCAGCGCCGTTATCGGTGGTGAAGATGACGATGGTGTTGTCCGCTTCGCCGATTTCATCCAGGTGTTGGAGAATGCCGCCGATGCTGTCATCCATCTGGGCCATGCCGGCCTCTTCGAGGTTGTACCCGGATTTGCTATTCATCATCGCCTGATACTTCGGCGGGATGTAGGTGAAGACGTGCATGCGGGTGGTGTTGTGCCAAATGAAGAAGGGCTTGCCGTCTTTCTTGGCCTTGTCCATGGCGCCGTTGGTGTGTCCGACAAGCACTTCGTCAAAGGTCTCCATGTCGTACTTGGCCTTATTGCCCTCTTGCCAATTCTGCAGGCCCGCCATGTTTGGAAACGGAGCTAACGGACCTTCGTCTTCGATTTTCTGCTTTCCGACTTTGCCCCAGCGCGGCATCGTCGTGGGATCATCGGTGTCAGTGCTCCAGCAATGGGTCAGCGTGCGCGGTCCGGTCTTGTCAACCCAATCCTGCGGATAGTCGAACCAGTAGGGGTCGGACATGGCGTCGAGATGATAGAGGTAGCCAAAGAATTCGTCGAAGCCATGGACGCAAGGCAGATACTTGTTCAAGTCACCGAGGTGGTTCTTGCCGAACTGGAAGGTCTCGTACCCTTGGGCCTTCAGGACGGTGGCGAGAGTTACGGCCTGATCGGGCAATCCGACGTCTGCTCCGGCCTGGCCAACGGTGGTGAGACCGGTGCGAATCGGCAATTCGCCAGTGATGAAATTGGCGCGGCCAGCAGTGCAGCTAGCTTCCGCGTAGTAATCGGTGAAGCGCATGCCCTGGGAGGCGAGTTTGTCCAGGTGGGGCGTCTTTCCCGCCATAATGCCCTGGTGGTAAGCGCCGATGTTGAACCAGCCGACGTCATCGCCCATGATGACGATAATGTTGGGCTTCTTCTCCTGTGCGGCCGCCGGGCTCGCTCCCGCCAACCCAAACATCGCGGCGAGAGTTGTCACCAAGCAGCCGATCCTCAAAAACGATTTCATAAATTCCCTCCGTTCATTTTCTTCTTCAATCACAACGGTCTAGACGCGCGGAACATGGCCGCAGTGTGCGACCGATTTCGGACGCGAATATGTCAGCTGAGGGGTAGGCTTGAAATTGTCAAAACTAACAGTACGTGCGCTCTGCCGAAAATGACTTGGAGCAGCGTGGCGCCTGTTGATTTAGTCAACGCCTGACAAACGCATTCACCGAAAAAGTGAAGTGTTGCCAACCCGCGTGCCGCTATCCGTGAGCTCTGTACGTAAGCGGACGGACAGCGACAAGGTCCAGTTGAAGAGTCCGGACTCCCAGCACGGAGCCAGAAATGCTGCTGCGCTTCGTGAAAAGACCGATTCGGCCAATCCTGACCGTAAGCCCAATTAGCCTCAGCTGCCCTTTCTGCGACGCTGACTTGGGCGTATCGCCGGTAGAAATGCAAAGACGGTTCAGAAGGGGTGGCTACTGTTCGAATATCACGGGAGGCCCGCTGACTCGCTTCGCCTGAAAAGCGACTGTTACCTCCACACGGTCCGCGATCTTGATGAAGGGAATGCTGCCGTCCACTCCATAGTCTTTACGGTCAAAGGCCATGGTCCCTTTAATCTCGCCTACGCCTTTGCCCTCGGCGTCGGTGGTTAGCGTCAGGGTGTCAGCTTTGGTCACGCCGCGAATCGTAAAGTTGCCCTGCACCTGATAGCTGCCTGGGCTGGTTCGCACAATCTTCGTTGACTTGAACGTGATCAATGGATCGTGCTCCACGTCAAAAAAAGCTTTGCTCTTCAGCTTGTCGTCCTTCATGCCGCTACCTGTGTTCACGGTGGCTGCCTGAATCTTGATGTCCAAGACGCCCGTGGAAATATTTGGCGACGTAAACGTCAGAGTGGCGTCCCACTTATCGAAGTGACCCTCAATTTCCACCGACGACTTCACGTAGAACTTAATGGTGCTCTGCTCCGGCACAATCACGAAAACGGGAACCTGTGCTCGGCTCAGTGGCGCAAGCGCAGCGGACGCTAACAGAAAGAGGATAGCTAGTCGCATGGAATCCTTCCTTAAAAACGGCTCAATCGTAATTCAGACTCTAAGCGATTCCCACTCTCAGGAATAGTACCCGGGACCGTGCCACCGACGGTGGCGTCTGAGAAAAACGCCGCCCTTTCGAATAGGCGAAAAACACAAGCATCATTTCACACGCGGGAATGTTTACTCGGCCACACCGGTGACTCGAACACGGCTGCTCGCCTCGCGGAGAAGAGGTGAGATTGCGGAATTTGTCGTGCGAATTGCATAGTCGTTTGTGGTGTTGCCAGTCAGAGTGAGAAGCTCCGGAATCTCTCCGCAAACAATTCCGCACAACCGCAAGCCCACGATCACGTTCGCCAACATTCTGCCGATGCTGACCCTCTTGCGTACCATACCGTGCAGACCTCTGCGACGCAGCCGCCTGAGCCAGAAACCGGCACCCGTGTGGCCCGGTTGATTCCCACAGCTCGTGGCGCAAGATAGCATTCGGATAAGTTAGGGCAATTGTCAAAAGTGACAGTTACACGCCATCCAATTTAAAAAGCGCCGGAGTGACGCGTGGCGGGAAGTCAATGAAGTCCTGAAGGTGTTTGCGGCATGGCGAAGGCGGCGCGCCGACCTTGTCCGTGTCCTTGGTCGTTCCGTGGCCGCGGGCGCACAGCAGCAGTTGCACTTCGACGAACGCGATCTTGGATTTGATGGGTAGACGACCAGGAACGGACGCTGTTCAGCGCCGCCGGTGACTCCGGCGGCAGCCGCCAATGCCTTGATTTCTTTGGCTGTCGCTCCGGGATAGGCGGTATAGAGATTGAGCGGATGGGCCAGATGCACGCCGGCCGATTCGAGAAACATGTCTACATTGGCAGCGACCGGGCTGGGCGGCGGATTCTCCACCTGACAGAAGATGGCGTCGAACACCGGGCCAGCGCCTATGGCCAGATGGGACATGAGCTCGGTGAAGTCCCCGTCGAAATCGCCGAGATGCAGCAACGTTTTTTCGCTGAGGAACGTGAAGCGCGAGTCGTGAATGGTGCCGATGGAAACTTCCACTTTGAAGAATCCGGGCATCCGAGGAGGAAGCTGCTCCGCGAGCACTTTCGAGCCCGCGGAGGGCTTCAATGGAAACGCGATTGTGAAGTGATTGTGGCTCCTGAGCTAAGCTCCTGCGCTGGGCGCTGTCTTAAATCAGAGTCGGATCGCTGCTTACTCCTTGAAAACGAGAGGAGGGCCGCTGATTTTTTTGCCTTTGAGGTTAACGGTAACTTCGACGCGGTTGGCAATCTTGATGAAGGGAATGCCGCTGTCCATGCCGTAGTCTTTGCGGTCGAAGGCCATCGTGCCGTTGATCGTGCCCGACCCTGTGCCCTTGCCGGAAACGGTCAGCGACAGCTTCTCGGGTTTTGTGACCCCGCGGATCGTGAAATTGCCATCCAGCTCGAAGGAATTCGGCCCCGTCTGAATCGTCTTGGTGGAATGAAACGTGATGTAAGGATCGTCTTTGGCGTTGAAGAAATCTTTGCTCTTGAGCTTTCCATCCTTCATGCCGCTGCCGGTATTGACGCTGTCCGCGTAAATCTTGACGTCCAAAATACCGCTGGTGGCATCGGTAGTGGGGAACGTGAGACTAGCTTCCCACTTGTCGAATGTGCCGGCGATGGCCACCGAGGCCTCGACGTCGAACTTCACCGTGCTTACTACCGGGGTAATCTCGAACACAGGACCGGCCTGCGCGTGGCTGACGGAGGCAAGCACGGTGAACGCCAAGAGGGACAGGACCGCTAGACGACCGGTAAAGCTGAAACTAAAAAACTGCTTGCTCATCGAATATTCTCCTTTATCAACTGCAAGTCTTCATGCCCTGCGGGAATCAAGTCACATTGGAACAGCGCGGTGGCGATGGGCGCCGCGATTTAGTTGATGAATGCAGCGCGCCCACGGCCAGCACCGTCCAATGATGGACCGGCTTCCCGCTCTTTGCTACGACGGATATTTCTTGAACATTTTGGCGACCGCGTTATCCACCATCTTCATGTTCTTCTGCGAATTGCTGGTGTTCAGAGTGTTCTGCGCCATGCCGCGCCAGGCCAACTCTTTGGCTTTTACGTCGTAAATGTCCACGATCAACGTCCCGATTACATTCTGCTCCGGAGTAATGCCGCCCATTCCGCCGCCGAATCCGCGCATGCCCCAGGCGTTGTAGGAGGTTTGCGTTTTCATCCCGCCGCTGATGATGACAACCAGGTCGGGATTTTCGGTTTCTTGCACCATCTTCAAACCCTTGCTCTGCAATTGCGTGTTGATCTGGTTCGTCGCTTCCTGCGCCAGGAACGAACTGGCCACCGCGTTGGGGTTCGGACTTTGCCCCCATGCATAGGTGTGGTAACTGGAAAAATTCGCGTTGGGGCTGGAGTTGACGTAGACGGTTTGCGCGGAGGCCACCGCGGCCAACAAACACAGCAGACCGGCTAGGACGAGCATCTTACTTTTCATTTTTCTCTCCTTTGGCGCAGCCGATTCCGCGCTGGCATTTTCGCAATCGGCAATAGAATTGCACTTCCACAAAAACTTTGCTCGGACCGCTTAATCGTGCGCTCGGGCGAGCATCTCCGCAGCGGCCTTCTTGTCCTCCGCGGACATCTGCTCCGGTCCGAGTTTGTAGGTCAACTTGTTGATTGCTCCAGTAAATCGGAACGGCAGCCGATATTCAAGATCGTCCACGCCGGTGCGCGTATCGGCCCCGACGTCAAACGTCTCATCAATAGCCATCAGCAACGGAATGGTGTGCTCGATGGTCTTGCGGTCCACTTCCTTGCCATCCACAGAGAGCACGCCGGTGCCGCCTTTGCCAGGACCCGGTCCGGCATACGTGAAGTCAAACACAATTGTGTGCTGGCCCGGGCTGAGCGAACTGCCGGACCACTTGAATCGTTCGAGGTCGAGCATGTTGTAGAGGAATATCGGTCTGCTTCTGCCGAGTCCCAACAGGCTGACGCCAAACACCACGATGACCCACAGAACGCCGAATACCAACAGCGCCTGGCCCAGCCGGTAGATCCTGCTGCTTTTGGTGAGCCAGGCAAAAAGCAAACCCACAAAGACCAACACCAGGCCGATTCTTCTAAATAGCTTCTCGTGGTACCACCAATTGAAGCTCCTGCTCAGATACAAGCCGTAGCCGCCGAAGCGGCCGCCCAGAGTCGCGATCATTCCTTCCGCTCCGCCGTCCGGAATGTTCACGTCGGCGGTGATGGTGTAATCCTTGTCCAAAATGCTGGGAGCGTTGCCGACCGGAATGCCGACATTTTCGCCGGTATAGGTGAAAACAGTTTTGCCGGCGACCGCGCTAGGCCGCGCCGTGAGCAAGCGCACGAATCCTGAGTTATCCAACGGCAGCACCTGGTATTTTGCCGCCTCAGTAAGGAATAGCGACTGCATTTGTTTCAGCTTGTCCGGCATCTTTGTTGCAAGGTCGTTGTACTCCGAATAGTCCGCGGCGATGTTGTAAAGCTCCCAGTGGTAGGCGTCGAGCGCGGGCATCGTGCCCGTTCCCAGTTCCCAGGACGGCGATGGCGGCGTGGTGGCTGCAATCCAGCCGTCGTGATAGATCGCGCGGTTGCCAACCATCTCGAAATATTGTGTGTCGCGCTTGGAAGGAGCAGCTGGCATTCGCCTGGTTAAAGGTGTAGAGCATGCTCATGCCTTCGATCGGCTTCTGTTTGATTCCGTTCACGATCTCCGGCGCCTGTATGCCCGCAGCTTCCAGAATTGTGGGAACGATATCAATCACGTGATGGAACTGCGTGCGGATGCTTCCCACGTCCGTGATGTGCCCGGGCCACGAAATCGCCAGACCCTGCCTGGTTCCGCCGAAATGCGAGGCGACCTGCTTGGTCCACTTAAACGGTGTGTCAAACGCCCAAGACCATGCCACGGACATGTGCGGGTAGGTTTTGTCTGAGCCCCAATCGTTGTAATGCAGCAGATCCATGGCCCTCACCGCATTGACGGCGGGTGGGTTCAGGATTCCGTTGTACGCGGTCATCTGGTTGAAGGTGCCGTAGACGCTGCCTTCGGCGCTGGTGCCGTTGTCACCAACGATGTAGATGATGAGCGTGTTGTCCAGTTTGCCTTCGTTCTGAACTTCCTGGATCACGCGTCCAATTTCGTTGTCGGTATAGGCTGTGTAGCCGGCGAAAACTTCCGCTTCGCGCGCATACATTTTCTTTTCCAGTTCGTTCAGCGAGTCCCATCGCGGCAGTTTGGCTCCGCCATAATCCGCCTGACCATCGGGCCACGGCGTCAGCGTGGTGTCTGGCGGAATCACACCGAGCCGCTTCTGATTCGCGAAGATCTCGTCGCGCATCTTTTCGTAACCCATGTCGAACTTGCCGTGGAATTTATCGATCCATTCCTGGGTGGGCTGGTGCGGCGAATGGCTGCCACCGGGCACGTAATAGAGGAAAAACGGTTTTTCGGGCGCGGCAGCATTCAAATCTCGCATGTACCTGATGGCGTCATCCGCCATATCCGTGATCAGGTTGTAGCCGGGCTTGCCGACCCACGGATAGACTTGCGTGTGATCGCGAAACAGATATGGCTGCCACTGATCGGTCTCGCCGCCCATAAATCCATAGAAGTATTGGAAGCCCATTCCGGAGGGCCACTGTTCGAATGGTCCTGCGGCGCTGCTGTATTGAAATCCGGGCGTGTTGTGGTTTTTGCCAAACCAGGAGGTAGCGTAGCCGTTTTCCTTGAGGATCTCGCCGATGGTGGCGCTCTCTGGACCGATGACCGAATCATAGCCCGGGTAGCCCGTGGACAATTCGCCGATCACGCCAAAACCCACGGAGTGGTGGTTGCGGCCGGTAATCAGCGCGGCCCGCGTGGGCGAGCACAGCGCTGTAGAGTGGAACTGCGTGTAACGCAAGCCGTTCTTGGCGATCCTGTCGAGAGCCGGCGTCGGAATTACACCGCCGAACGTGCCCGACACTCCATAGCCCTGGTCGTCCGTCATGATCAGGAGGACGTTGGGAGCGCCCTTCGGCGGCACGATACGCGGCGGCCACCAGGGAGTGGAATCCTTGGCGCTTTCCTTGATCACTCCGCCAAATTTGGGGGGCGGCGGCGGGAGTTGTTTCCCGTCAATAGTGGTGGTGGCGTCAGCGGAACCCAACTTGCCCGTCACCTGCTGCGCGTTGGCTGGTGCCACGGCCAATCCGACGATGGCAAATAGCGCAGCGAAACCGAGGCCCGATCTTTGGCATCGTCTCATTTGTTTTCTCCGGTCTGCTGGTTCAGGGCTCGAGAAAGAAAGCCGCGTCCTGTTTCTTTGCAGAAGCGAGCAACCCAAGCGCACAGGTTTTGGCATATTCACCCGCGCGCGTCCTGCTTGCCATTGTCAGAAGTGACAGTCCAATTCGGTTCGCGCGGGCGCAAGACCCACAATGCGATTTCATGGGTGCGCTGCTTGGCGCTAGGACGCCTCTTGCTGCGATGAAAAGCGAGATGTAAACATGCGGCCCGCGAGCGCCTGATCCATGGCCAAGACCAGATCCGTTTCCATGTAGACCTTGATCACATATCCCAAACCCCCTGCGTCCCGGCAGGCCCTGAGAATGTCTGCGTCCTCGTGCACGGTGAGAAACACGATCTTGGTGTTGCTGCCCTGTTTCCGGAGCTCGTGCGCCACGTCAATTCCACTCATGGCCGGCATGGAGATATCCAGAACCAACAGGTCGGGTTGCAGCTTCAGAGTTGCTTCCAGAGCGGCGCGGCCATCGGAGACCAAGCAGACGACCTCGAACGAATCGCGCAACAATGCCGCGACGGTCGTCAACACGGGTGAATGATCGTCGGCCACTACTACCCGTGTTCTTCGCATACCAGCTGATCCCTGAACCATGGGGCTGTTTTGACCGCAAATTCGACCAACGGAATAAAATTCCCGCGGGAGTCGGTGATGGAGCGCAGCGGAGTCCGACTTCAGTACACACACTGCTCGCGTTGCGAGCGACTGGCTATTGGTATTATTTACAATCCGTGAACGGAAAGTTTTTGAGTCTAGACGGAGATGATCCGGTGCTTGATGGCGTATTGCACCAGCTCGGCGCTGGTCTTCAGTTGTAGCAGTTCCATTACGGTGTATTTGTGAGCGGCAACGGTGCGCGGAGTGATGTACAGCAAGCGGCCGACTTCCTTCATGGTGCGTCCTTCCGCCAACAGTTGAATCACTTCGCGCTGGCGTGCGGTAGGTTCCGGCGCATGTTCGCGGGTTTTGGGTTCTCGCAGGAAAATATTGGCGAGGCCTTTCGAGGCGCTGGGCGTTACGTAGGTGCCTCCCTTGCGCACCGATTCAATCGCATCGTTCAGTTCGAATCCGGCCGCCTGCTTCAGCAAAAACGCCGAGGCCCCTGCGCGAAAAGCTTCTCCGACCACGTAGGGATCTTCGTTCATGGTCATGAAGATAAGTTTCACGGCAGGCATGGATTGCTTGAGCTGCCGGCCGGCATCCAGGCCGTTCAAATGCGGCATGGCAATATCCAGCACGATGATGTCCGGGCGCTGTTTTTCGGCGATTTTCAGCAGAGCGCGCCCGTCGTTCACCAGTCCCACGACATCGTACTTGGGCTCGAGAAGTTCCTTAAGCGCATCCAACAACATCCGATGGTCATCCGCCAGCAATACGCGTGCGCGTCTCATGATTTCAGTCCTCCTGCAGCCACTACGTTTACGCGCGCTCCATTCGCGAAGGCGACAATGGCACTTCAGCGATAATTTCCGTGCCGCGCATCGGGGCGGATTGCACTGACAACCTTCCTCCCACCAAGCGCAGCCGCTCGCGCATGCTGACGAGTCCGATGCCCGCGTCGGCGCTCCGCTGGGACGGGTTGAATCCCACACCCGCGTCAACGACTCGCAAACGAATTTCATTGTTTGCGCCAACCAGCTCCACCTGTGCTTGCTGCGCGTGGCTGTGTTTCACCACGTTCCCCAGCGCTTCCTGTACGATGCGGAACAGACACAGGGCGATGTCCTTCGGGATTTCGGAGGAGACTTCGCGGTCCGTGAATTCCACCTGGATTCTGTATTTCGAGGTCATCTCTTCACACAGACCGTTTAGCGCCGGTACCAGGCCCACATGTTCGAGCTTGCTGGAGTGAAGTTGATGCGAAAGCGAATGCATGTCCGAAGACATTTCCTGGGTTCTCTTCAGTAATTCCCCAACTTTAGCGCGCTCCTCTACTTCCGTCGCAGGCAGCTTTTTCCAGAGCTGCGTAAGCGCGATGCTCTGCAGCGCCAGGCGCTGGCTGAAATCGTCGTGCAGTTCCCTGGCGATGCGCGTGCGTTCTTCCTCTTGCGCCGTGAGCAAGCGCCCGCTCAATTCCTCCAGCGATTCTTCGGACATCTTGCGGTCGGTGATGTCCACGCAGGAGCCGATATAGCCACAAAAGACCCCGTCGGATTCGAATCGGGGCACGCCATGATCCACAATCCAGCGATATTTTCCGTCGAATCGTTTCAGGCGGTACTCCAACTCAAAATCAACGCGGGCGTCAAACGCCGCCGAGTAAGTCTGCAGACAAAGCAACATGTCTTCGGGATGCACTCCGGCGGCCCATCCTTCGCCCAACTCCTGCTCCATCGTTCGGCCCGTGAAATCCAGCCAGCACTGATTGCAAAAATTGCGCAGCTTGTTTGTGCCGGACATCCAGATAAATACCGGCGCCTGGTTGGCGACCAGACGGAAACGCTCTTCGCTTTCACGCAGAGTTTGCTCGACTCGTTTGCGATCGCTGATGTCGCGCGCGATCTTGGAGAATCCCGCCACACGGCCGCTGGAATCCTGCACGGGAGATATGGTCAGGGACACATCTATTTTCTTCCCTTCCTTCGTGATGCGAATCGTTTCCAGGTGCTGAATGCATTCGCCCGTTCTCAAGAGCTGCCGCATCTTATTCTGGTCATCATGCAGTTCAGGTGGGATGATGATCGAAATCGGCTTTCCGATAGCCTCCGCCTCGCTGAATCCAAAGATATGTTGAGCGCCGGCGTTCCAACTCAGGATGATCCCCTGCAAATCCTCGGAGATGATGGCATCGTCGGATGATTCCACGATGGCCGCATGCCGCAGGCGAGTTTCCTGCGCCTGCTTCAGTTCGGTTATGTCCGAAGTCAAGGAGAGCAAGCAGCGCTCGCCGTCAATTTCGATCAATTCCGCGGACGTCAGGCAACTGCGGATGCTTCCGTCTCTGGTCTGAAAGCGAACTTCCTCGTTGCGAACTTTTCCTTCGGCCTGCAGCTTTGCCACCAATTCTTGCCTGTGCGCCGGATTCTCCCACAGCCCTATATCGAACGGCGTCCGTCCAATGAGTTCATCACGGCGGTAACCGGTGAAACGCTCAAAGGTCTCATTCACTTCGATATAGCGATCGTCTTTCAATCGGGCGAGTGCGAAGGCGGACGGACATTCGCGGAACGCGATGGAAAATTTCTCCTCGGACTTCTTCAAGGCCTGTTGAGAATCCTGATGTTCTTCCACCAGCACAGCCAGCACCATAAAAGGCGCAGCCGCGAACAACAGGAACAATTGCATCCACAACACATCGTCAATCCGCCCCGGCCCGATGAAGGGCCCGTGGCCGTGGACAGCTCCCCAAATGGAGAGGAAGGCGAGAACGATCATCGAAGTGCTGACGCCTGTTGATCCGAAACGCAGAGCAGCCCAGAGCAGAAAAGGAACCAGAGAATAAAGCAGCGCCGGCGCACTGGCGCTGCCCGGAGCGGCGAAAGGCCAGAACTCCGAAAAAGATCAGCGATGCAAACAGCACCGCTGCTTCCAGATAGTCGCCGCGCGATTTCCGCGCCCATGCCAAGCCTTTATTCGCCCAGCCGAGAATCGCCGGCATCAGCGTGAGGAAACCCAGCGCCTCCGAGAAGAAAGCCAGCTTCCAACTCTCCCAGTAGTTGCCGCGTGTGGCGAGCGCGCCCACAAAGGCTCCCACGAAGGGAGCCAGGAACACTGCGTAGAAAGAATACTTGGCGAGGGATTTAACGCTATTCAAGCGGGGCACGGACTCGAACGCGCTGCTAAGACACAAAGTGGCAGTGAGAACTTCCACAGCAGTTGGAGAGGAGCAGCCAAACGATGGAACGAGCCGGCACACCTTCCTGCAAATCAAATAGGAGAAAAGCAGCCAGGCCGGCGAGCAGAAGTAATGGTCGCAGGCTTCGGCGCGAGAGCAACAACATTGCGACGAGCACCACGTTGCCCAACCACAGCGGCGAGACCAGTTGCGGCCGTAATATCAGCGCGCCACCAAGTATGGAAGCCATGTAGGCCAAAGCGCCAACCAGAAATACCAATGCCGCCGTGCGGAGCGAGGAACCCAGGCTGGAGGGCGCCGACGAGGTGTTACTGAGGCTGGTTGTCATCACCTGACTCCGGGGCGCGAAGCAGCAAGCGTGAAAAAACGTACCCGGGCAAACTTCAACGACTGTTCGGTCAATCGCTCCAGGCCCGCACATGGCGCAGACATTCCCACTCTCCCGAGTGACTCTTGATTCATTGGGGCGAGATATGCCAACTGGCCCTCTTCGCCAGCGTGAGATTTGAAGGCCCCGACCGGGCCCCCGCTCCGCTGGCAAACTCTAAATAACCGAGAAATCTCGAGCTGCTCCAAGAGAAACGCTCCCGGAGCTTGGCCGTCGTACTGCGGCCACCCCAACTGACGAGAGAGGATCGCGGCGAGAACAAGCCGAGTTCAGGGCTAATCGTGCAACACCACACTGAGAAGCGAACTGTGTACCTGTAGGCCGCCGTTGTACTCGATGAATCCAAGCTTTCTGAATTTATTCATGAAAACGTTTACGTGCGAACGAGTGGTGCCAATCATTTCCGCCAGAATTTCCTGCGTCACGTTGGGAATTACCACGTCCGATCTGCCTTCCTTGCCGAAGCGCGCCAGTAACAGGAGCGCCCGCGCCAGCCGCTTTTCGCTGGAATTGAACAATTGATCCACCAGGTCCGCCTGGGTGCGGTTGTGCCGCCCGACCACGTAGGCAACGAACATGTCGGAGAAGATCTGCTCGTCGTGAAGCGTGCGCAGCATTTTTTTCCTCTCAATCCTGAGCAGCGAGCAGTTCGTAATGGCGGTAGCGGTGGCCATACGCAAAGGCTGATCCGAAGCGATGCAGCCCTCGCCCAGGAAATCTCCGGCACCGTAGAGTCCAATCGTTGCTTCCTTGCCGCTTTTGGAAAGCACGCTGAGCCGCACCGTTCCCTTCTGAACGTAGTACACGACATCCGCACGCTCTCCCTGAGAGAACACCACTTGGTTCTGACGATACTGATGAACGGTCTTGCCGATGCCCGCACTGGCCAGAAAGGCTTTAGGATCAAAACGGTCTACAGACTTCCGACCAAGGCGCGGCCTTCTCGGTAACCGGCGATGCGACGGCATAGAAAAACTCCCGTCAGCCCATCGGGCTTGGGTTTTCTGGTTTATCTTGCCAGGGGCGCTCCCGGAGCCTCCGGCACGAATCGCGCAAGCGAAGACATCTGCTGTGGACGGGTCCCTTGGCACTGCCCACAACCCCACCGCTCCTGGGGCAGGATGGTAGGCAACGGAGCGCTCCACCGGCCACTGTCAATTATGACAGGTAGCGTACCGAGCCCCAAGAACAACGATTCGGCTGCCGGGGCGGACCCACCGTGGCGCGGCGGCGCCAATATTACTACGGCCGCAGGGCTCGCGACCACCCTCGGCTGGCAAGCGCGGCCCGACATTGCGGTTTGGAGTTTCGTCGAAGCCTACCCGATCAGCTTGTCACTTCTGACAATTTCGCCCAGCACCGAATCAGACGAAGATCTGCGGGCGTCCGCACGAGATATGTGAATGGCTGGTCGGAAAGCCTGGGCGCACGACTCCCGTTAGGGTCGACCCCGCCGGGCAGTCGCGGCAAATGAAGAGAACCGCAG
Source organism: uncultured Acidobacteriota bacterium (assembly GCA_963742475.1). GTDB lineage: Bacteria > Acidobacteriota > Terriglobia > Acidiferrales > UBA7541 > Palsa-295. The sequence continues at coordinate 1,247,782 of CAVULY010000004.1, forward strand.
GATGTGAGGGAGGACCGCGCAATGAACGCCGAAGATTCCAAGAAAGCGAGCCTGAAGCAGAAGGCCGTACACGAGTTCGAGGAGATGTTGATAATCTTCCTATATCTGGGGTTCTTTTTTTGCGCCATTTCGACCTACAGCATGCTGCTGCTGGACCAGTTCCAGGTGTCGTATTTCACCTACGGCGCCGCGCTGATCAACGCTCTGGTGGTGGCCAAGGTAATCCTGATCGGAGAGTACGCGCACCTCGGCAAAAAGCACGAAGCCAAGCCACTGTTTCAGTCAGCCTTGTACAAGTCGCTTCTGTACGGTTTGCTGGTGTTCGCCTTTCACGTCGTGGAAGAAATAATTAAACGACTCGTACACGGTGAGGATTTGGCGAAAGCGTCGCAGCACATTCGCATTGACCAACTGCTGGCCCGCTCTCTGGTAGTGTTTTGCACGTTCCTGCCGTTCTTTGCGTTTCGCGAATTGCGGCGGGTGATGGGCGACGAAAGCTTCAAGGATCTCTTTTTCCGAACCGGACAGGCTACGAAATCGGAACTCTCCGGGAAAGGCTGAAAGGCGGCTGCGCGCGAAGCAGAGCTACGAATGAGGATCCGCGGCAGGCGATTTCGCGGCAGGCTGCTTCGCCACGTCTTTCACGCAGCGAAATCCCAGGTGATTCGTCCCTGTGCTGACTTCACCCTTCCCGCGTGTGCCCACCATGTAGCGCGAGCAATACTGGTCGGTGCACAGAAACGAGCCTCCCCGATGGGCCTTCTTCGGCTCGGTGGGTTCGGCGGGATCGTACGGCGCAGCGGGACCCTTAGGGTTGCGCGCCACGCCGCCCGCAGCCACTAATTGCTGATAGTAATCCGGGCGGTACCAATCGCTGGTCCATTGCCACACGTTGCCGGCCATATCAAAAAGCCGTAGCCGTTCGCCGGAAAGCGCGCCACACTGGTAATCCCAATATATTTGTCTTCGCCGGTATCCTTCACGGGAAATTGGCCCTGAAACGTGTTCGCCATCCACTTTCCGTTCGGACGAAATGCATCGCCCCACACAAATGGTTTACCGGTCAGCCCGCCTCGTGCGGCGAATTCCCACTCCGCCTCCGTGGGCAGACGCTTCCCGGCCCATTTCGCATAAGCGACCGCGTCTTCGTAGGCGACCTGCACCACCGGATAGTCCGCCTTGCCCTGTATGCTGCTGTTCGGTCCCGAGGGGTGGCGCCAGTTCGCGCCGTGAACGTATGCCCACCACTGATAGTGATCGTCCAGAGAAACGGGATGATCCGGCGGCGAAAAAACCACCGATCCCGCTACCAGATTTTCCGGAGGCGCGCCGGGATAGTCTTCCGCCTTCGGCTTGCGCTCCGCCACGGTCACATAATGCGTGGCGGCAACAAATTTCGCGAACTCCGCGTTGGTAACGTCCGTCTTGTCCATCCAGAAGCTATCCACGTAGACGCGGTGAATCGGACGCGAATCCACCGTGGCCTGCATGCCGACGGCGTTCATGTCCGGCGGATCCTGCGCGCCCATGGAAAATTCGCCGCCGGGGATCCAGGCCATTCCGCTGGGTGCAGGCGTCGGAGCAACTTTTTTATTCTCGATGGTAGGCGCGAACGTAGTGGCCGCGGCGGCCGGTTGCGCGGTTGGTACCGGTTGTCCGGTTGCCGGTTGTCAGCTGTGCAGCCACTGGCGTCGCCGCCATCTTGGTGGCGTGAACCGAGCGGATTACGAATTTCCACACGCCCAATGCCGCCAGCAGCACCACCAAGCCCACAAAAATTCGCAAACGATTTGGCCGCGTGCCGGGCGCGAGCGGTGCAACCGGTGTAACTGGCTTGGAAACTTTTGCTGCGCGCCTTTTGTGCGCCATGAGGCTCAATTCCTTCGAAAGCTACAGCTTTCGCATTGCAGGCTTAAAATTATGATAGGACTGCGCGGCAAATGCTACTGTCACTTTTCACAGACGCAGCGAGCTTCACCGGGCGTTCAAGCGGGATGCTTAAACTCGATGGACAAAAGAGTTATGTCATCTTGCTGGCCTTCCCCCTGGGGATACCCAGACCAGCGCGACAATTCCTCCAGCAGCGAATCGGCGAACCGCTCCGCTCCGGGATGATGATTCGATTCCAGAAACTGCTTGAAGCGGTCGGGTCCGAACATTCCCTCCGACGGGTGCTTGGCTTCGAGGATACCGTCCGTGTACAGGACGGCCTTGTCGCCCGGCCCGACAGGCACGTGCAACACGCCGTAAGTTTCGTTCGGAAAATGGCCCAGCAGCAGCCCGTTCTGCAAAACTTCCGAAGCGCTCCCCGTTGACGCACGCCACAGCAGCAGCGGCGGGTGCGCCGCGCCGGCGTAGCTGATGCAATTCTTTTCCATGTCCACGAATAAGTAAGCCGCGGTGACAAAATGGTTGCGGAATTTCCCGCACAGCGCTCGATTCAATCCCGCGAGCACCCGCCCGGGTTCCGATGCGTGACTGAGTTGCGCGGTCAGTGAAACCTGCAGCATGGAGGCGATCAACGCCGCCGGCAGGCCGTGCCCGGAAACGTCCGCGATCAGCACGCCCACATGTTTATCGTCCAGAATTATGAAGTCGTAAAAATCGCCCGCCACCGTGCTCATCGGCAGGTAGCGCGCGGCAATTTCCAGGCCTGCAAGCTTGGGCGTTTCGCGCGGAAGAATCGCCAGCTGAATCTCGCGCGCCATTTCCAGCTCGTTGTTGATGGTCAGGAGTTGTTCAGCCAATTGCTCGCTGACTGCACGCAGGGCCAGGTGCGTGCGCACGCGCGCCTTCACCACCGGCGGCGAGAACGGTTTATGAACGTAGTCAACCGCTCCCACTTCGAAGCCCCTGGTTTCGGATTCGGTTTCCGTCTTGCCCGTAAGAAAAATCACCGGAATGTCCCGCGTCTGCGGGTCGGACTTCAGGCGGCGGCATACCTCGTATCCGTCCATCTCCGGCATTTCCACATCCAGCAGGATCAGCGCGGGGACTGGTTTTGCTTTCACCAGCTCCAGCGCCTTCGCGCCGCTGGTGGCCACACGGATCCTGTAATCGTCCTTGAGAATGGACTGCGCGATATGAATGTTGGCCGGAGTATCCTCCACCAGCAGGATGACGGGTTTATCGGCGTCAGCGCTCATCGTGGTGTTCACCTTGCAGCCCCTGAAAATAGACACGATCAATTTCCCCTAGTAGCGCGAGCGCCGATTCAAAGTCGAATTTGTGTATGGCCGTGCCCAGTGCGTCCAGGCGCGCCTTGTCAACCACGTCCGCGGCAGCAGCGAAGGCCTGGAACGCTTCCGATGCCTCGCTGTCACTCGCTTCCAGCAATTCGCGCAGGCGGCTGGCGGCAGCCGAGGCTTTGCGCGCATCGAAGCTTCGTTTTGCTTTTCCTCTGGCGCGATGTAGCGCGTTTTCCGGCAGCGCCTGCTCAATCGCATGAACCTGGTGGTCCAGCAGAGAAGTAAATTCCGCAAGCATCACCAGTGTGTCCGGATCATTTTCGTGAATTGCCTTTTCCAGCTTTGCGGCAGATGAAAAAATCTTCCCGATACTCAAATTGCCCGCGACTCCCTTCACGGTGTGGGCCATACGCTCGGCCAGCTTGGAATTTTCGCTGTCCAGCGCGAACGCGATCTGTTCGCCCAGTTCACGCTGGTCTTTCGCGAAGCGCACCAGCAGGTCTCGATAGAGCCGCTGATTTCCCGCGGCGCGCGCTACACCCGCTTTCACGTCAACACCTTCAATTTCGGGAAGCGCCACAGCTTCGACAACTCTTGCCGGCCTGGCTTCCGCGGCAGCATGCTGCACGCGCCGCGGCTTCACCCAACGCGTCAGCGTCGCAAACAACGCATCGGGATCGATGGGCTTGCTTACGTGATCGTTCATCCCCGCGTCCAGGCACCGCTGGCGCTCCTCTACCAACGCATGCGCGGTCATCGCGATAATCGGCAGCGCCTGCAAGCGCGGCTGCGCACGGATGTGGCTGGTGGCGGTGAATCCATCCATCTCCGGCATTTGCAGGTCCATGAACACCACGTCGAACGGCGCCGGAACCTCCGCCTTCCATCAACATTTTCAAGGCCTCTCCACCGTGGTTGGCAACCGTCACGCTCGCTCCCACGCTCTCCAGAAGCTCCGTCGCCACTTGCTGATTCACTTCGTTATCTTCCACCAGCAGAATTCGCGTGCCGTTGAAGTCATGCGCGTGCGCATCCTCTTTCTTCGTCCGCGAACGAGCTCCCTCCGGCGCGCGCGCCCCGAAAAGATCCACCAGCGTGTCGTACAGCAGCGACGGGCTCACCGGCTTCAGCAGATAGCCTTCAATTCCGATCTCCTGCGCTTGCGTCTGCAGATCCTCTCGCCCAAAAGCACTCACCATCAGGATCTTCGGCATGTGCTTGGAAAGTTTGCCCCCCAGGATCTGGCGGCTGGCCTCCAGCCCGTCCATTCCCGGCATCTGCCAATCCATCAGCACCACGCGATAGGGATCCTGCGCGTCGGCGGAAACTACTTTTTGAATCGCCTCCTCGCCGGACGAAGCTGCATCTGCTCGCAGTGAGAATCCGCGCAGCGCGTCAGACAGGATGTCTCGGGCCTGCTCGTTATCATCCACCACCAGGACGCGCACCCCCACCAGGTCCGGAATGAAATGCTTGCGCTTGGTCTCGCCCGACCCCAAGCCGAACCACGCGGTGAATTGGAAAGTGCTGCCCACGCCGAAATTGCTCTCAACCCAGATTTCACCGCCCATCATTTCCACCAGCCGTTTGGAAATGGAAAGGCCGAGCCCGCTGCCGCCGTACTTTCGCGTGGTGGACGCGTCCGCCTGGCTGAACGCCTGGAACAAACGCGCCGTTTGCTCGGGGGTCATCCCGATCCCGCTGTCGCGCACGGAAAATTTCAGCTTGGCGCGATCGGAAGTTCGTTCTTCCAGCCCGACCGTCACCACCACCTCGCCTCGCTCGGTGAACTTCACCGCGTTGTTCACCAGGTTGATGAGGATCTGGCCGAGCCGCAGCGCGTCGCCAATCAAATTTGGCGGCAGGTCTTGCGGCGTCGCGATCAGGAACTCCAGATTCTTGTCGTGCGCTCTCTGGCTGACCAGGGAGGAAACGTTATCGAACACGCTCTCCAGGCGAAACTCCGCCTTTTCCATGTCCAGCTTGCCGGCCTCGATCTTGGAAAAGTCCAGAATGTCGTTGATGATGCCAAGCAGCGCCTGCGCCGCCACTCTGGTCTTGGTCAGATAGTCGCGCTGCTTGGGCGTCAATTCCGTCTTCAGAGCCAGATGGGTCATTCCCAAAATCGCGTTCATCGGCGTGCGGATTTCGTGGCTGGTGTTGGCGAGGAAATTGGATTTGGCTTTCGCGGCGGCCTCGGCCACTTCTTTCGCCGTGACGAGTTCCGACTCCAGCCGCTTGAATTCCGTGATGTCTTGCGAGACGCCGTAAATATCTGTGGGCTTGCCGTCAGCATCCCGCTGCACGTGCCCCACCGCCCGTATCCATGCCACGCGTCCGTCAATCGGACGCTTGTATGCGAAGACGGCGTCGTAGTGGGATGTCTTGCCTTCGATCGCGGCGTTCAGCGCCTCGCGCGCCCCCAGGGCCGCAGACTCATCACCCTCACTGGCGTGACCGAACATTTCGTCGAGCCGGTAACGGTAATCCGGGCGCGGCAAATCGCCGAAGACGGCAACCCTGCGCGGCGAGGAGTTGTACCAACCGGAGCCGTCCAGCGGGACATGCCAGTAGCCGGCTTTAGAAAGCTCCAGCGCCGTATCCGCCAAAAAATTCGCGCGGCGAAGTTCTTCGTCGCGTTTGCGCAGCGTGTCCTCCGCCGCTCTGCGTTCCGTAATATCTTCCTGCAGCGAAGCCACGTACTGCGGCCGGCCAGACGCATCGCGCAGCACCGAGAATCTCACGCGCGTCACCACGATGCGGCCGTCTCTGCGAATCAGGCGCTGCTCCCATTCGTCCTTATCACGTTTCCCCAGGACCAGATCGCCGTAGCGCTGCGCGTCCGACGCGCTCTCCTCGGGGTGAGTGATTTCGTCCCACGTCTCCAGACGGCCCAGTTCTTTCTCGCTGTAACCCAGCATCTCTTGCAACGCGCGGTTGGGACTCAGCTCTTGCCGATCAATCTTGAACACGCCGATCCCGATCTGGGCGTTCTCGAAAATCGAACGGAAGAGTTGCTCGCTGGCACGCACCTTTTCCTCGGCGTGTTTCCGCTCCGTGATATCCGCAACGGTGACCACCGCTCCGCTGATCTTTCCGTTTTCTACAATGGGGAACGAGGAGTATTCCACCGCGATTGGCGTTCCGTCGCTCCGCCAGATCACTTCCGTATCCAGCCGGCAACCCTGTCCCTTCCTGAATGCGCGGTAGATCGGGCATTCATCCACCGGATAGAACGAGCCATCCAGTTTGTGGTGATGCACCAGATCGTGCATGTTCCGGCCCAGCGCCTCTTCCGGCCGGTAACCCACCATTTCACATGTCGCGCGATTGATGAATGTGCAGTTTCCCTGCAGGTCAATCCCGTAGAGGCCTTGGCCTGTGGATTCCAGCAGCATCTCCATCTGCCGCGTGACGCGGCTGCGTTCTTCCTGCGCGCGTTTGCGCTCCGTAATGTCTTCGGTGAGGGACGTCACGTATTGCGGCTTACCCGCGGCGTCTCGCAGCACGGAGAAACGCGCGTTGGCCACGACCACACGGCCATCACGGCGCACCAGACGTTGTTCCCATTCGTCCCTGTCGCGTTTTCCCTGCAGGAGTTCGGCGTATCGCGCGGACCCGCTCGCTCGTTCGTCCGGATGAATGACTTTGTCCCAATGTTCCAGCCGGCTCAGTTCCTGCTCGGAGTAGCCCAACATCTCCTGGAACGCGCGGTTGGTGAAAATCGCCCGGCCCGCGATGCTCAAGAAACTGATTCCGATCTGGGCGTTCTCGAAGATCGAACGGAAGAGCTGTTCGCTTTGCTTCGCAGCATTTTTGGCAGGCTGCCCTGGGACCAGTAGGTCGCTGCCGTCCTTCGGGGCAGCGCCGCGCGGTGGCTTTGCTCTGGAATGCTTCGCTCGCTTGGCGCGCTTTGCGTCCCTGTCGCGCTTGTCGTGCTTCGTGGTCACTAATCAGCCCCGATAAGTTTCGCCACACATCCTACGATGATTGCGCGTAGCTGAAAATTGCTGGACGCACCTGCGGCGATTTTACCCCGACAATACTTCGGTACGGTTTGGCCAATATTCTCCCGACTGGCCGAACCGGCGCACTGTATCCTTCGCGAAGAAGGCACAGAATCCCAAACCACGGTACCTGATCATGGCCTCAAAGGTACTGTCAGTAATGACAGGCACGGCCTTCTAGCGCGAGCAAAAAATTGATATTTGAGGACGGGCGGGAAAATCCACGGGGATCAGCACAACTGGCGGCACAGACCGGCATGGCAGCAATTTCTTTGAACTCTTGAAGTGGTGGAGCCGACGGGGTTCGAACCCGTGACCTCATCGATGCCATCGATGCGCGCTCCCAACTGCGCTACGGCCCCACTGTTAGGCTGAACTCAATTTATAGCACCCGCCCGGCGCAGCGTCAAACGCGCGTGCGTCGCGCATTTCCCCGTGTGCGTCTGGCAGGCGCTCGGCCGCGCGGGGAGTACCCGATTCCACGCTCCACCTGGGCGTCCCGTACTTGACTTAGTCCATGGACTTAGTCTAGTCTGGAATGCATGGAAGTAAATATCCACGAAGCCAAAACCCATCTTTCGCGACTGCTGCAACGCGTCGCGGAGGGCGAAGAGGTCATCATCGCCCGTGCGGGGCAGCCCGTCGCGCGCTTGGTCCGAATTCAGCCGCAGCAAACCACCCGTCCCTTGGGCATGTATAAGGACTCCGTCGTGGTTCCTGATGACTTCAACGATCCCCTGCCCCCTGAATTGCTCGCGCAATTTCTGGGAACAGAAGAAGCTCCCAAAAGACCGGGAGGAAAAAAGCGACCGCGGCGAAAGCGAAAATGAGGTACCTGCTCGATACCTCTGTATGGTTATGGAGCATCGGGTCTGTCAACAAGATCAACCAGCTGGCCCGCGACCTACTGGCGGACGGAAATCAGGATTTCTATCTCTCCGCCGCCAGCAGTTGGGAAATCAGCATTAAAGCGTCGTCCGGAATACTTCCATTGCCTGGGCCGCCACCGAGTTTCATACCCAAGGCTTTGGCTGAACAGGGTATTACCCCGCTGCCAATTCTTCATCAACATGCGCTCGCCGTTTACGACCTTCCGAAGCATCACTCCGATCCGTTTGACCGGTTGCTGATCGCGCAGGCCCAAGTAGAGGACATGGTCGTCCTCACCGCGGACAGCGTCTTTCGAAGATACAAAGTGCCCCTGATATGGTGCGGGTAAGTAAATTGCGCGGAGAATGTGGTGCCCTGCCACAGCCGAACTTTGCGGTCGCTCATCGTCCTTAACGCCCGCCCTTGAACCAGCTGTAGCCCACGGTGAACAAAAACGTAGCGTTGTATCCGGGGTTGTGCGCGCCGATGCTGGCGTTCGACAAGTGGCCGAAGGTGGCCTCGAAGGAAAACGCGCTGCGCGGTTTGACGAACATGTAGGTGCCGAACGCCAGCCCTTCCGTGAAGTTTATGGTTGAGGTGTCACCAGGAGGCACGTTGCTCGTCGTGAAGACAGTCCCTCCGACAATCGCAACGTACGGCGCGTATTTTTTCCAACTGGTGAAATTCCACTGCCAGATCGCCGGCCTGACGCTCGCGCCATACACACCGCTGGACGGAGGAAGCACGGCGTACAGCGGCAGCACCTCCACGGCCCATTCGAAATTGCCGCGCAGTATGCCGGGAAGATGGTTGCCGGTAAGAATGAGCCCCCCGCGCCCACCGCCAAACGCAAACTGGGTGGTATCCGATTTGCCGAGGCCGGTACCTCCACCGGCCACAAGCCCCAACTCCCATGTGTGCTTTGTCAGCGATTGCGCAACCCAATCCTGCGCGGCGGGAGTGGTAGGAGCCGCGGCAGCAGCAGGCGGCGCACCCTGCGCGGCCACCGCTGCGGCCAAAATCAAACTGCAAAGAATTGCGGAGATCCATTTCATGTGATTTCCTGCCTGCTATAAATTTGTCACATCTCTAGGAGAGCCCGGCGAATTGGTGAGCCTACGTGCGGACGGGCAGCGGGTCAAGCTGAAATCGCGTCACCACCGCGCACGAAATCCGGAGGCCGCGAACTACGTGGCGTCGCGACGCCGATACGTCTAGAATGCTCGGGCCATGGCGAAAATCACATTTCTAGGCGCGGCCGGAACGGTTACCGGCTCGAAGTATCTGATCGAAGCGGGCGGCAAGCGCTTGCTGGTGGATTGCGGGCTGTTCGAGGGCTCGAAAGAACTGAAGCAGCGGAATTGGAATCCGCTCACCGTGGATCCCGCGACAATTGATTGGGTGCTGCTGACCCACGCGCACATTGATCACACCGGGTATTTGCCGCGGCTGGTGGCGGCCGGATATCGCGGCCCGATTTATTCCAACGCCGCAACGAACGAGTTGTGCCAGTTGTTGCTGCCCGATTCGGCGCACCTGCAGGAAGAGGACGCGCAATTCGCCGCCCGCAAAGGCTACAGCAGCCACAAGCCGCCCCTGCCGCTCTACACCGTGGCGCAAGCACAGCAGGCCCTCGCGCAATTCCGGGAAATTCCGCGCGCCTCTGCATTTACCATCAGCCCGGAATTTTCCGTGATGCCGCACGATGCCGGGCACATTCTCGGTTCGACGTGGCTGGAATTAACCATCACCGAGAACGGAAAGAAAACGCTGGTCGTTTTCTCCGGCGACATCGGCCGCTACGATCAGGTCATTTTGAAGGACCCCGAACCTCCCACTCGCGCCGATTTCTTGCTCTGCGAATCCACCTATGGCGATCGCGACCACGGCACCGGCTCCGTGCCCGACGAACTCGCGGACGTCATCAACCGCGTCGCCAAACGCGGAGGCATGGTAGTGATTCCCTCTTTTGCCGTGGGCCGCACACAAACCCTGATGTACTACCTGCGCGAGCTGGACGACCAGAAACGCATTCCGCAGCTGCCGGTTTACGTGGATAGTCCCATGGCCATCAGCGTCACCAATATTTACGCGCGGCATCACGAAGATCACGATTTGGATTTCACCCAAGCCGAGCAGCAGGGCGATCGTGACCCGCTGAATCTTCAGGATGTGCACATGACTCGCGCCGTTGAGGATTCCAAGAAAATCAACGACGTCACCTCGCCCTGCATCATTATTTCCGCCAGCGGCATGGCCACCGGCGGACGCATTCTGCATCACCTCACCAAGCGCCTGCCGGATTCGCGCAGCGCCGTCCTGCTGGTGGGTTATCAGGCGCAAGGCACCACCGGCCGCGCGTTGCAGGATGGCGCGCAATACGTGCGCATCTACGGCCAGGAAGTGCCGGTGCGCGCCGAGATCGTGACCCTGGATCAACTTTCCGCGCACGCCGGAAGAAGCGAGTTGCTGCGCTGGCTCTCTGGATTCACCGCGCCGCCGCGCCAGACATTCCTGGTGCACGGCGAACCGAACGCGCTGGAAGGTCTGCGCGCCGGAATCGACGGCCGCTACCATTGGCCAGTGGTGGTTCCGTCCTACCTGCAGAGCTTCGATCTGAATACGTAAACGCTGACGCGCTCCGCAGAAGTTGCCGCGCCCAGTCGCGCTTAAACGAATCAGGCGTGCTGCGCCCGCTCCGTGAGTGCTATAATCCACCCACCGCAGTCGGAGGTGCGCTATGAGCCGCCTTCACGTTGGCCTCGTGCTTCTGTTTGTGTTGGCTGCCAGTCTGTTCTCCCCACCTTGTTCAAATGCATGGCAATTAAACATTCCTCGTCCCGACGATAACAACTTCACAATCAACGGAAATGTTTACTTCGCCGACGGCAACCAACCCGCCGCGCACGTTTTAGTGCAATTAAACGGCACCGAGGGCTCGCAGCGAGAGACGGAGGAAACCAGCGAAGCCGGCTGGTTTGAATTTCGCCGCATCAGCGCCGGCAGCTTATACGCTCGAGGTCGATCTTCAGGGGTATCGAGCACGCCACAACTTCGGTCGATCATTTCATTGATGCCCGCCAGAGGCGTGGTCATTCGCTTGAAGCCTACGTCCGCAGAAAAAGGCGCTGCTTCGTCCGGTTCCATTTCCGCACACGAACTTTCCATGCCCCAAAAAGCGCGCGATCTGGTGAACTCGGGCAAGAAAAAAATGCAGATGGACAAGGATGCGCAGGGCGCGCTGCAGGATTTTCAGGCGGCCATAGCAGTCGCGCCCGCTTACTACGAAGCTTTCTATCACGCTGGAATGGCGTCCCTGGCGCTGGGTAAGCGCGACGACGCCGAATCCAGTTTTCGCAAATCCATCGAGCTGAGCGGCAATAAATACTGCGAAGCAGATGTCGGCCTGGGAACAATGATGCTCGACCGCTCGGAATTTGCGGAGGGCGAGAAGACCGTTCGCCAGGGTCTCGAATTGAATCCGCAATACTGGCTGGGGCATTACGAATTGGGCCGTGCGCTGCTGAGTCAACACAAGATCTCGGAAGCCCTCAAGTCCGCCGACCAGGCGAAGTCTCTGGCACCCTCCGCACCAGTCGTGTACCGCCTGCTTTCGAATATTCATTTGCAGCAGAAGGATTATCCGGCGCTGCTGGCGGACATTGACGCTTACATCAAGCTCGATCCGGATAGCGCCGCCGGAATTCGCGCCAAGCAATTGCGCGAGCAGGTGGCCCAGAAAGTGGATGCGGCAGGATCCACGCCCGCCATCGCCAAAGAATCCCTGAAGGTGAGGATTAACGCGCGGCCGTCTGCGCCGCGAATGCCGGAATTTCACTCAAGCGAAAACCGAGGACGAACATGGGATGCGGCGCCACACGGCCCCAGCGCGCCAAATCTATTTTCGCGCGGACGAAACGAATTTCCGGCTTCAGCGAAAGATCCAGCACCTGGCGCGTCTCTCCGCGATAAAAACGCTGCGGCATTTTCAGCAGCGGCATTTTCCCGAAGTCCTGCCCGTCCGCGGATCCCCAAATCGAAAGGTCCACCGATTCCTGTTCCAGCTGCTCGGTGATTTCCATGGAGCAGAGGAATGTGCGTGTGCTGCTGGAGGTAATATCAACTGGCTGGCCTTCGCCGTTCGCCGTCAGCCGCGTGCCTGGCGCGATCAATGTGAATTCAACGGCCATGCATGGGCCTCCCGAAGGAAATCCAGGGGATTCTAGCATACAGAAAACTCAAGCTCACAAGACTCTGAGCGCCGCAAATATCGTGCTGATTCCGTCGTAAGCAAAGATGCTTCCGCCCACGGACGCCGCAATCGCGATACAGATCCAAATCCGGTCAAGTCTACTCCACTCACGAGCCAACAGGCCCACACCGAAGACTGCCATGAGCGATCCGAAAAGCGCCTCGAAAGCCGCCAGAAAAGCTGCCGCTGCCTCATCTGCGATCTTGTGAAACGAAGCTGCGCCGGGCGTGACAATCATTGGGAATATTCCCTTACCAGCGATAATCAGCCCGAACCCAATTAACCAGGTTCGGCCCAACCAAGGAGAAGTGGGCATCTTGCCGCGGAGTCCTACGGTAAATCTATTCCCAAGAATTCCGGCCAGGACCGATGCAATTCCCAGCAAAATGAAAAGAATATCCATTGTCACCGCTAGCTCGACTTAAGTTTCGCCAATCTCTCGGCAGCGGCCTGAAATGTCTTTTCCGTCTTACAGAATGTGAAACGCAGATGCGTGCGTCCATCAGCAGGGTCGCGGTAAAAACTCGAGCCGGGCACAGCCGCCACGCCGATTTCCGTTACGAGATATTTCGCGAAGGCCACGTCGTCCGGAAAACCGAATGCGGAAATATCCGTCATGATGTAGTAGGCGCCGCGCGGTTTGAAGCACTTAAATCCCGCGCCCGTAAGAATCCCGAGCAGCCTTTCGCGGCGTTGCGCGTATTCGCTCGCGAGCGTTGTGTAATATTCCGGCGGAAACTTTAAGGCAACGGCCCCGGCTTCCTGCAAAGGCGCGGCAGCTCCGACCGTCAGAAAATCGTGAACCTTGCGGATCGCCGAGGTCACTTCCGCCGACGCGATCGCCCAGCCGACGCGCCAGCCCGTCACGCTGTAAGTCTTCGACAGAGCGTTGATCGTGATCGTCCGGTCGCGCATGCCATCCAGCGTCGCCATGGAAATGTGCTCCGCGCCGTCGTAGAGCATGTGCTCGTAAATCTCATCCGTGATGGTGTAAGCATTCCAGCGCACGCAGAGATCGCGGATCTGTTCCAGCTCTGCGCGCGTGAAAACTTTGCCCGTCGGATTGTTCGGCGTGTTCAGAATGATGGCCCGCGTCTTCGGGCCAAACGCGGCCGCAAGTTCCGCCGGATCAAAAGTCCAATCGGGCGCATGCAGTTTCACGAAACGCGGCGCGGCGCCGGAAAGAATCGCGTCCGGCCCATAATTTTCGTAGAAAGGCTCGAATACCACCACTTCATCGCCAGGATTAATCACGGCCAGCATCGCGGAAATCATCGCTTCTGTAGACCCGCAGCAAACCGTGATCTCGCGCTCCGGATCAATGCTCATGCCAAAATTCGTGCGCGCGAATTTTTCGGCGATGGCGTCCCGCAACGATTTCGCGCCCCAGGTGATGGCGTATTGATTGATGTCCGCTGCGATCGCATCCTGCGCGGCGCTTTTGATCAACGCCGGCGCGGGAAAATCGGGAAAGCCCTGCGACAGGTTTACCGCTTTGTGTTTCAGGGCCAGCCGCGTCATCTCGCGGATCACCGACTCGGTGAACTGCGCGGCCTTCGATGAAAGCTGCGGGCTAGTGACCGGGGCTGATTGCGGCTTTACGGGATTCATTCTTCGCGCCTCGCACGGGTTGCGATCCATATAACTTACGATAAATATCCGCGTTGCGCGTAACGATTTCCACGTACTCGCGCGTTTCCGTGAAAGGAATGGAATCCACAAACTCCGCCGGCTCGCGATAGCGCTGGCCGCTGGTCCAGAAGGCGACGCGTTCCTCGCCCGCATTGTAGGCCGCCAGCGCGGATTCCACGCTGCCGAAATCGTGTTGCAGCCCCGCGAAATAAATCGTGCCGAGATGAATATTGTAATCCGGCTCGAAAAGCATCGGAGTGGAGTAGCGCACTTTCGCCTGCTTGGCAAACCGTCGCGCCGTTTTCGGCAGCAGTTGCATCAGGCCCATCGCGTTCGCGTGCGAGTGAGCTTCGGGATCGTACGCCGATTCCTGGCGAATCAGGCCGGCAGTAAGCATGGGATCCACACCGGCGGTGGTCGAGCGCGTCACGATGGAAGATTCGAAAGGCATGGCGTACGCTGCCAGCCACACTTCGCGTGGAACTTGGGCGAACGGCCGCCACTCGAGCTGCGGATAAATCTGGCGTACCGTCACGATCGCCACGCCGACGTGTCCGGCGCTGACGGCCTCCTGCGCGGCTTCCAGCAGCAGCCGCGGCTCGCCGGTGGCAGCAAACGCCGCGCGCAGTTCCAGTTCCGCCGAAGCATCGAAGCTGATCGAGCGCAGCGCATCAGCGCGCGCCTGCCGGTTCGCGGCGGCTTCGGGGATGGAGGCGCCAAGCGGCAACGCGGGTGGCACCGGCGGAATCGTTGCAAGAATGTCCGCATCCGCCGCGGCGCCGGGGCCGAGCGTGCGCAGGCGTTTCGCGGCGGTGGCCGCAAAATAATTCTGCGGGAATCGCTCCAGCAATTTTGCGTAGTAGGTGCGCGCCAGCGCGGAGTTCCCTGCTTCTTCAGCCAGGCGTCCGAGCCAGTACAGCGCGTCCGGCGAAAATTGCGAGCCGGGAAAGCGGCGCAGATGATCGGCGAGGTCCGCGGAGGCCTCGGGCTGTCGCTTCAGCACGGCTGCCCAGGTCATGCGCCACTGCGCCGGCAGCGCATCGGCAGCCGCCGGAAAATTGTCAGCCAGGCGTTTGTAGAATGCAGCGGCGTGATCGCGATCCAGCTGCACCCAATAATAATTTCCCGCCAGGAATAGCGCGGATTCGGTCCAGCGGCTGGCCGGAGCCCGCGTAGCGGCCGCTTCCACCGCGGCCACCATCTGCGATTCCGAAGGCCGGTCGCGATAATAATTCGCGACGGTGTAATAGCGCTCCGCGTCCACGTCTGCATCGCTGATGGTCAGCTTGGAGATTTCCGATATGCCAGCGCCCAGAGCGACGCCACATTCCAAAATGCGCAGTTCGGCGCGTTCACGATCCGCGCCCGTGACCTGCGGAAGCAAGCGTGAATACTCGTTACGGGCATCGCCCCATTGGTGCGCGCCAAAAATGGTGGATGCGTGGTCAATCTGCTGTTCGATGGGAATCGCGGGAAGCTTGTCGCGTAGGGTGCCGCGCAGAAACGAGAGCTTCTCGCCGGCTTCGCGGGCCTGGTCACTCAAGGGATAATGCAAATAAATCGTTTGATAGTCGGCAGCGGCTTGTAAAGGCTGGCCGGTTTGTTCGCGTGCTTCGGCGCGCAGGAAGAGCAGCGCGGGTTTTTCGCTGGTTTGCGGATAGCTATCCAGCGCCCCGAGAATTTCTCCGGGCTGGTTGGTGGCCAGCGCCGCGGCGGCCAGGGATTGCAGCGCTTGGTCGGTGATCGCCGAATCTGGATAATCCTTACGAAATTCTTGCAGTTGCGCCAACGCCTCCGCGTTGTGATTCAGCGCAAGATTGGCCTGCGAACTCCAGTACAAAGCGTAGTCGCGCAGCAATGCGTCGCCTTGCGCGCTCTTCAACCATATCGCCGACTGCGCGTAATGCGCTTTGCCGTAATCGTAATATCCCAGCGCCAGCGCCGCGCGATTGCCCAGCGCGCCTGAAGATTTCTGCGTCGCCATCGCGCTGAGCTTCGCGTAGGCCGCGGCGGGATTTTTCTGCTTCAGCGCGCGCGTCAGTTGCTCCAGCTGTTTCGTGGCGGCCGGCGAAGCAGCCGGCGCAGTTGCAGTCGAAGCCGCGGGCTTCTTCGCTCGATGCGCAGCGGTCGCCGGCGGCTGGCCCTGCGACGCGTGCTGCGGGACGCCGGCCTCGGCGGAACACACCATCGCCAGGAATACGAATAGAACTGCGACAGTGCGCATTGCGGGGCCGAAGATTTTCATCCTGATTATCTTAATGCCGCAAAACGGGCGAGGGGTAAGGATATTCGCCGAGGGCTTTGGGGTCGCCATCCGCCAGGATTTCCACCATCCAATCGTAAAAATAATCCACCGGATGGTCTTGAATCGCGCGAAAGCGGCGGTCGTATTCCTTGCGGGCCTTATCAATATCCACGCGCAGCCGGACGCAGAGGTCCTTGCGTTCGCGGCCAAGGCGGACTTCCTTCGGCTGCAGCAGTTTAATGTCTTGCATCGCCACTTTCGCTACGCGGTTCGCGCGGCGATGCAATTCCTGCTCTTCTCGCGGCAGACTGCCAAGGTCGAAGCCTTCCTCTGCGACTTCCTCGACGGGCGGCGCTGCGGGAGGGGCTGCTACCGTCTCGGGAGCTACGTTCAATACTTCTTCAGGTTCTTCCACCCATTCCAGTTCAGGCTCGGGCGGAGGTTGCGCGGCAACGGGCGCTGGCGCTTCTTCGATTTCCTCGGCTTCCTCGACTTCCACAGACGCGCGCGCGGTTTCGCGAGCCGCCTGTTCCGCCGGCGCTTCTTCCGGCTCCGCCACGGCCACCGACGAGGACCCGGCGGCCTCCCGCTCTTCAGAGGAATTTTGCTCGCGCGGATTGAGCGCTACCGCAACGAAATTGGAAAGCACGGAAAGTCCGGCAGCCAACGCCGCGGCGGCTGTTTGCGCCCGCAGCAGCGCGGGCAGCGCGTTGCTGGGCCGGCTGGAACCGCAGGCGGCCACCAAGTCCCCATAGGCATTATGCAACTCGTCAGCAGTCCGCTGTAGCGGGGCCAGGTTATCGCGCAGAGCGCGCGAAACCGCCTCTTCCAGGGCTTGCTCGAGTGACGTTTTCCTCGGAGTCAAAGGAATACCTGCCTCTTTTGGATTATGGAAACGCTAACCGGGGGTGTCAACGGACATTACGGAAGCGCGTTCCTGCCATGCAGCGGCGTACCCGCGAGTGCTTAGCCCCAAATCAAATTCACTTTCTGCCGCGCAGGATCGCAGCGATGATGCGGGGATTGCGGCGACCGTGAAGCACAGCAATCACCGCAAGAGGTTTTTCATCGGGCGCGTAGGCGATCAGGTAGTCACGTATTGTTTGGAATCGCAGAGAATGTGACGCGAGATCAGGGCGCTGATGCCCGGAATGGGGGAAAGTTACGAGGTTGCGGATCACGCCGAGGATGTCGTCGCGGACGTGTTTGGCGGCATCCGGATTTTGCTCTGCGACGAATTGCCAGATCTCGAAAATGTCTCGCGCGGCGCCAGGGTGAAGTTCAAATCCCTGGGCTGTGCTCACTTTGGCGGGCGCCGGTTGAGCAATTCTTCTTCGCGCCGGCGCAAATCCTCGAAGAACGTTTCGCCGTCAACGGACTTGACGCGGCCACTCTTAAGATCGTCGTAGCGGCTCTCCAGCAAGCTGCGGACCTCGGCGACCTCGGCCAGGTACCCTGCCATGGCATCTTCCACAAGCTCGTCGGTCGGGCGACCGCTCTGGGAGGCCAGTTCGTTTAGGCGCGATTCCGTTTCAGGCTTAAGATGCACTTCCATGCTTGTCAGTGTAAAGACGCGGCAGTGGTTCTGTCAAAAAAATACTCGCGCTTATTGCGACGGAGAACTGAAGAAATGCTCTCAGCCGAACAGATTCGCGAACTCTTGAATATGCATCCCCACCCCATCGAAGGCGGCTACTTCGCCGAAACGTACCGCGGCGTCCCGGTTGTCCCCAAAAGTCTGCTGCCCGGTTATCCCGCGGACCGCGCGATCTCCACAGCCATTTATTACATGCTCACGCCAGACACCTTCTCAGCGATGCACCGCGTGCGCGGCGACGAAATGTTTCATTTCTATTTGGGCGACCCTGTCGAGATGCTGCAGTTGCTGCCGGATGGCACCGGCGAAGTACTCGTGCTCGGCCAGGACATCGCCACCGGTATGCGTCTGCAGCACAACGTTCCCGGAGGAGTGTGGCAGGGCTCACGGCTTCGTCACGGCGGGAAATACGCGCTGCTGGGGACAACCATGGCCCCAGGATTCGAATACCAGGATTACGAGACTGGTAAGCGGCCAGAGCTGCTCGCGCGGTATCCTGCTTATTCCCAATTGATTACATCCCTAAGTCGTTAGAAATCGGTGAGTGCGTGACCCCGCTGGACCAGGCAACTCCTCCGACCAGGTTCCCAGCGCGATCGGCCCACGCCCAATCAGTGAGTCCTAGAACGCCTAGTTCCGCCCTTTGTCCGAATTTACGTAGATTTGACAACTTTAAATTTCCACTCCTGATTCAGGCGTGATATACACACCACCGCAACTGTTCCCACCCAGGAGGATCGATGCGAAATATTTTGTCTCTGTGCGCCGTCTTCGCCTTATTTATGGCTTGCTCGGCGCAGACTGCCTTCTCTCAAACAGGTTCAAGCGGTACACCAGCCAACGCGCGGGCCATCCAGCCCACAAACGCCAAGCCGAAATTTAAGACCATCAACAAACTCTCCGCAGCCACGCAAGCCGCATTAAAAAACGACGGAGATTCTAACGGCAACGGCGGCGGCAACAACGGTTCGATGCACACGATACCCCACTGGCACGGGGCGTTCACCTATCAGGGAACCTCCTACCCCTACATTATGGCTGGCCGCAATCCTGCCAAAGGCGGCACCACGGTCATCGGCACGCAGATCATCCCCGTCAATATGGTCCTGGACGGCTGCACCGATGCCAACGGAAATCCGGTAGCTTTTAACATTGACCGCGCCACTTTAAAGAATACGCTCAATTCGCCGGAGTTTGAGGCAGCGAACTTCACGACCGGCTATACCCAGTACACCGACGCCGTCATGCGCGCCGAATTCCAGGGCGTTATGAAAAAAGATTGGCACATGCTTTTGAACAATACCAATATCCTGGAGCCCGTGACCGTGGAGGTGCCACCGGAAGATTCAGCCTGCTTGTACTTCCCTCCCACCGGTCAGCCCTTCGCCGATGTGGATATTGATTATTTCGCCGGGCAGATGCAGACCATCCTGGAACTGGAAAACGTCGATCCCACGCAGCTCTCCATCGTCTTGACCAAGGATGTCGTCCTCTACGAGGGCGGCAACATTTTCGAGTGTTGCGTCATCGGCTTCCATTCCGCCGGTCCGGTGCTCGGCGTGGTGGGAAACCCGGCGCAGACCTGGGCCTGGGCTTCGTGGTTGTCGCCCGCGGATGACTTCGGCGGCGGATTCGAGGACATTTTGCCCCTAAGCCATGAGATCGGCGAATGGTCGAACGATCCCTACACCAATAACCTCGTGCCTGCCTGGCAGGAACCGGATGGCTCTGGAAACTGCGGCGGCAACCTGCTCGAGGTGGGCGACCCTGTGGAAATATTCCCCAGCCCTTCTTTCCCCACACTGGTCGACGGTTACGTCTATCACCCGCAAACGCTGGCACTGTTGCAGTGGTTCAGCCGCCAGACACCGTCCAGCGCGATTGACGGCGCCTACAGCTATGGCGATGAGAGCATCTTGACTTCGCCCTCGCTGGCTTGCGTGCCGCCACCGGCCTCCTCCACAGCGGCGACGGTTAAGAAGTAACCTGCGCGGCGCGGGAACGCCGCAAACGACCAAAGCGTAGCAACAACGGCGCGGACCTTTTCACCAGGTCCGCGCCGTTGGTTTTTGGCGGCGGCGCAGCTTCTCCACCGGCGTGCAACTCCCCTGCAGGGCACGCTGATTCCTATTGCCAATGCCCGGCGGGCTGGCTTGTTTGTAGCGCCTGCGTGGCGGTGGTATTCTAGTTCTGACCAACGGGGGCGCAACGGTTTCGACGGAAACTGTAGCGGCTCGAAGGCATGCCGGGACCCACCTCCCCGTAAGATGGTGGAACAACACAACTGGCAACTCACAGTTGGCACTCGCAGCCTAACTTAAATTAGGCTACGCGCTCCCCCAGGCGTCACCTACGCGCGTGGGTCGGGGCGTCACACAGTAGGCTGGCTGTCGCGTTTCGGTCCGTAATGCGGCGGCGAGATCATCGGACTAGCTGCCAGCGCGTCTTGCCTGTTCTGAGCTCTGTCAGCGAAACCTACGGAACGGGATAAGCATGTAGTCTTCGTGTTGCAAGGTTTCTCGGACGGGGGTTCAACTCCCCCCGCCTCCACCATTTTTTCTTATTTGTTTACAGCCAGTTAGAAGCAGCAGATTTTCCGCGCAGCTTCTACGTAACCTTCCCGCAGCTAGCCGTGCCGTTTTTTGGGAATTGGGCGGGCCGCCAGAGCCTGTAGACCTTGTCAGCTTCTCGGCCCATCCCGACTCACGCCGAACGCCGTGAAATCCACTCGACCGGTTGAGCTGGCACCCTTTAAGGGGCATTTTCAGAAGGCTCTCGAACAGCGAACCGAATAGAGGCCTGAGGCTGCTGCGGCGCTGGATAACACTCACGCCGGGCGAAGCGCCCGTCGAGCGCATCTAAACTTCGACTTCCAATCTGGGCGCGCCCGATCGATCGTCAGAAGTAAAATTTCAGAGCAAGCTGAACCAGCCGCGGGGACAGCGATGCTGTGGGAAATCCAAATTGCGAAGCACCGCGCTCGGTGGAAAAATTTTCATTGGTCGTCGTGGGATCCGCGAACTGCAGGTTCGGGTGGTTCCAGATATTGAAAAACTCAGCGCGGAACTCAAAATGCATTTGTTCTTTGACTGGAAATTGCTTGATGAAGGATAGATCCCAGTTCTGCAGTCCGGGCCCGAGGATGATGTTTCGTCCCGCGTTTCCGAAAGTGCCCGCCACCGTGTTGGGGACAAAAGCGCAAGTATTAAACAGCGTTCCCGGCTGGCAATGCGCCCCGTTCGGATTTCCCACCACGTTAGGGCGCGCGCAATTGAAAACCGCTCCTCCGCAATCGGAGTTGGAGATGTTCACCAGATCATCCGTCGGCGTGAACCAATTGCCGGTTTGCGCCGAGACGATTCCAGTGACCTGCCAGTTACCCACAATCTGGTTGGCAATCCCGGTGAGATTCGAGCCAAAGTGCTGGCCGTTGCCGAACGGCAAGTTATACACAAAGTTGACGACGAACCTGTGGCGCACGTCGAAATCGGCGTTGCCGTATTCCAGGTAGGGCTCCGTTTGCAGCCGGAAGTCTCCTTGATTCTGCGAGCCCAGGCTGGCCGAGGACGCGTCGTCGAGCGCGTGGCTATAGGTGTAGGCGGCCTGAAATTGCAAGCCGTTGGAAAAGCGCTTCTCCAAACGAAGTTGCAAGCCGTTGTAATTAGAGAACAAGTTTGAGCGCAGCGTATTAATCCCCCCATCAATATTGGGATCGGGACGGCGTGGGGCGGTTGGAATGTTCGGATCCGCAGTCGGGACCGCCTGGTTTCCATTAAACATCCCGAAGAGATTGGCGCCGTGCGAGCCGACGTAGGAAATCTGCGCCACCATGTTTGCCGGCAATGCGTACTGGAAACCGACGAACCATTGCTGCATGAACGGAGTCGTGATGTTCGGGCTGATGGAAAAAAGCAGCGGAGTATTTGGATCAACCAACGAGTTTGCAGGGAATCCTTGCTGCAGCGAGTTGAATCCTGGAATCGAGCAGTCTATTTGTCCGGGATTGGGGTTCGCGGAATTGGTCGTGCAGGGCTGGTTGAACCCCTGCGTCACGAAAAAGGGCGGATTGAATCCGGGACTTGGATTGGAGTACGGCCCGTTTTCCTGGCCACCATAAAAAATTCCGTAGGAAGCGCGCAGCACGAGTTTTTCGTTGATCTTGTAGGCCAGGCCGACGCGCGGCGCAAAATTGTGATAATCCGGTGGCACCAGCCCGGTCGAGCCGGTCCGGTCAATGGTAATTTGTGTGGCCAACGTCGGAGTCAGCACGGCAGTTTGCCCTGTGGGCACAATCAGGCATCCGCAAGTGAAATCAAAATTGGCTTGCTCATTGCCGCCGGCCTTCACCGGTGAATAATATTCGTAGCGCAAGCCAAGATTCAGCGTCAGGTTCGCTGTTGCCTTGAAATCATCCTGAATAAATCCCGCATAGATTTGCCGGTGATAGTTAACGTTGTGCAGGTTCACAATGGAGCCGCCGTCGGAAATGCCCAGAAGAAAGCTGGCAAAGCCGTATCCACCGGATCCTGGCGCCGCCGGATTGTCCGTGAATGCCGAGCTGAAATCGGCCGTGCCGCGCGAGGCCGACGGCTGAAAGATCGTGAATTGTTCGAAGCGCAGCTCGGCGCCGATCTTGATCGAATGGCGCCCTTTCACCCATGTGAAATTGTCGGTGACGACGTAGCTGTTCTGTTTTTCGATCGAAGGCAAGTAGCCCGAGCTGCCGAGCTGCGGCGCAGAGCCGTCGCTAAACGTCAGAGCGGGAAGCCCGCCATTAAATGTGCCGGCCACGTACGGAACGCCGGGATAATCAAGCGCAGCCGAGACATTCTCGTTGTAGTTGTTCTGGTAGCGATGCGCGTTGATGCGGTTATAACCAAAACGGAATTCGTTCACGTGAGTGGAATCGAAAACGTGCGTTTCGCTCAACGCGAAGCTACGGTAGGAAAAATCTTCGATCCCGTCGAAGAATCCGCCTCCATCCAGCACATTATCAAATGGGGACGGAATATAACTGGGCTGGTTTTCGTAGCTGAACCGCCCGAACAGAGAATCCTTGTTTGAAATGGTGTGATCGATGCGCACGTCGAAGTTGTTGCGGGTCTCAGTGCGTACAGGTACGGCCTGGTAGTTGAATCCCGGATTGCTCGCGTTCGGTGCGGGAATCAGCGCTGCCAGCCGCGATGCCAGCGGGTCCGTTGAGCCCGCGGGAAACATGTTGGTGGGAACGCCTCCAGCACCCACGCCGATCGGCACTCCGCACAATCCCGAAGGATTAGCGAGTGTTGTCGGAACTACCTGCGTTTGCCTGGCGTTGAAGATTTCTCCCACGAAAGTCTGGTTACCACTGCAATCCAGAGCCACTGCGCCGGTGGGATTTCCGGTGTTCGGGTCAATCGCCATTGCCGGTGTGTTCGTCAGCAGCTCCGAGAAATCGCCGCCCACCATGCTCTGATCGGGGACGGTCGCGGTCTGCAGAAGTCCCTGGCGCAAACGAAATCCCTCGTAATCACCAAAGAAAAAGGTCTTATCCTTTTTAATCGGGCCGCCGAATGTGGCGCCGAACTGATTCTGATTGTATTCCGGCTTTTGCGGGATGGTGATGATGGCGGGAGAAGCGTCGAGCGCGGCGTTGCGAAAATATTCGAAGACGTCACCGTGATAGCCGTTGGTGCCGGATTTGATCACCGCGTTCAGAATCGCGCCATTGCCTCTGCCGAATTCCGCGCTGTAGTCGTTGGTCTGAACCTTGAATTCCTCAATGGCGTCAATGGGCGGCTGGATCACGTATGACGATTCATTCAGCACGTCGCCCAAATTCGAATTGTTATCAATTCCGTCCAGCAGAAAATTATTTTGCAGCGAACGCGCGCCGTCCACGCTGAATCCAAAGTTTCCGCTCACGCGCGAGCCCGGTTCGCTGGGCACCACCCCGGCGCCAAGTTGGGCAAGCTGCGCGAAATTTCTTCCGTTCAGCGGCAGCGTTTCGATGCGCCCCTTATCCATCACTTCGCCCATCGTGCTCGTCTCGGTTTCCAGCAGCGGGTTCTGGACTGTTACCTCCACCTTTTGCGTCACCTGTCCAATCTCCAGCTTCACGTTGGCTTCGATGCGACCCTGCACGTCCAGCTGGACTGGCCCGGCCACCGCGGTCTTGAAGCCAGCCTTCTCCACGTTGATCGTGTAACGGCCAACCTTCAGCGGGCCGGCGACGTAGTCTCCGTTTGCGCCCGTGGTGGTATCGAACTCAGTTCCGCGCTCGGTATCAATCACTTTGACTTTCGCACCTACCACGATCGCGCCGGACGCATCCTTTACAGTGCCCGCGATCACGCCAGTGTCCTTCTGCGCCCAGGCGCTTCCGCAGCAAAGCGAAAATGCCAGCAGGAAACTCGCGACGCGCAAGCTCGCAGCTATTTTCCCGTCAAAATGTTCGAGTCGTTTAATCGGACTTGCCCAACCGGATAGAAAAAAACGCACAAGTTTGTTCACCGATAACCCCCCACGAAGTTACGTCCGAGTCTCTCGAATCTGGGCTGGCTGCGGAGTATCCCACGCCGCAGGGAGACGAGAAATCGGCCCTTATCGCTCACGTAATTAGTCCTATTATGCACGTTTGTCAACTTTTTTTATCGAATATGATGTATTTTGTATTATTGTGCACAATTCGAGCCGTTTTGTGGCACAATCGGCTGCTTTTGCAATCCATCACGGGACGGAGATGTTTCGATGAGCCTGTTGGCCGAGGAACGGAGATTTCGCATCCGCGAGCTTTTATCCCGCGAGCGAACCGTTACCGCCTCCGAACTGATTCGCACTCTGGGCGTCACCGCCGCCACCATCCGCCGCGATCTTGAAGCGCTCGAGAAAGAAGGAGTGCTGCTGCGCTCCCACGGCGGCGCAGTCTCGCGCACTTCGGCCACGAATATTCAACCTCTCTATGAAGCGCTGGGCCGCAGCAATCGCGCGGAAAAACAGGCGATCGCCCGTGAAGCCGAACGGCTGATTCTCGATGGCGAAACAGTTTTTCTGGAAGCCAGCACCTCGGTCTATGAACTCGCGCGGCGCCTGCTGCATCGCAATCGCCTCACGGTGATCACCAATTCTCCGCCGATCGTGGCTGAATTTCAGCGCAGCCAACACGTCTCCGTGATTTCCACGGGAGGCGAACTGCAAAAGGATCTCTTTTATCTTTCCGGAGTCTGGGCGCAGCGGGCTCTTTCGGAAATTCGCGTGGACAAAGCAGTGCTCGGCGTCAGCGCGATTGATTCCGCCTACGGAATTTCCACCGCCAGCCAGGCCGAAGCGCAAATCAAGAAAATGATTCTGAAGTCCGCGCGTGTGAGCATCGCGCTTGCGGACCACAGCAAATTCGGCAATCAGGGATTTGCCTACGTCGGGCCCACCACGGACATTGACATCCTGGTGACGGATTCCGGCACTGACCCGCGGCATTTGCGGCCGCTGCGTGAAGCCGGGGTGGAATTAATCATCGCCGATGTGCGCGAAGCGTCTGCGGAGGCGGATAAGAACGAATCAGCAAGAGGCCGTACGCGTTCGGGAGGGCCCAAGCATTGATCGAGAATCTGCGCGGAAATCTCAAAAGAGTTCTCTTGCCAGTGCTGCTCGTAGCTGGCATGGCCGCCGTTGGCTTCCTGATCGGCCGGAATTTGGCTGCTCCGCTGTTTGCGGCTGCTGCGTCCGAACCGTCGCCCGACTCTGATACTGCCGCGCTCCAGGCATTTGCCACGATGGATCCGATTGATACGCACGTTCACGCGTTCAAAACCGATCCTGCGTTTACGGAGCTCTTGGCGCGGTTGCGATTGCATGTGCTGGACATTTGCGTGGCCGATACCCACGGCATCTACGGCGAGTTGTCCACTGAACTCGCGCGCGCAAAGGATTTCGTTCGTGCCAGCCCCGGCCACGCCCGGTTGTGCGTCACCTTTGACCCGTTCACGTTCCAGCACAAAGATTTTGCCGAAAATACCGTGAAGCAACTCCATCAGGAATTTGCCGAAGGGGCGATAGCGGTAAAAATCTGGAAAAATATCGGCATGGAGCTGAAGACTCCGGACGGCAAGTACGTGATGCCCGACGATCCGGCGTTTGAACCCATCTATCGCGAAATGGCAGCGGAGAATAAAACCCTCGTTGCGCATGTGGCCGAGCCTTCTTCCTGCTGGCAGCCGCCTGATCCAAACAGCCCCGATTACGATTACTACAAGGAAAATCCGCAGTGGTACATGTATCTTCATCCGGATCACCCGCGCAAGGAAACGATCCTCGCGGCGCGCGATCACCTGCTCGCCGAAAATCCGCAGCTGCGCGTCGTCGGTGCGCACCTGGGAAGCATGGAAACCGACGTGGACGAAATCGCCAAGCGCTTTGATCTCTATCCGAATTTCGCGGTGGATACCGCGGCTCGCATGGAATATCTAATGCTCGCGCCGCGAGAAAAAGTGCGGAATTTTCTGATCAAGTATCAGGACCGCGTGCTGTACGGAACGGACCTGGAATTCCTCAACGGCGAAGCCACGCCAGACGCTTTGAAGGATTGGCAAGAAACCTACGCCCGAGACTGGAAGTTTTTAGCCACGGATCAGAAGCTGCAGCTCAGAGGGCGACAAATTGAAGGGCTGAATTTGCCCCAGCCCGTTCTGCGTCGCATCTTTCACGATAACGCCGTCCGGTGGATTCCTGGGATCGCGGCCTCCCCGAAGTAACCAGGCTGCGAGTAAGCCCGCACGGCCCCGCTTCTTCTAGAAATTTATTTGCTGGATTTCGATTTGCGGCAGCAGCGCACGTACCGTCGCAAGTTCGATTCTGCCGGGAGCAGACGCCACGCAATTAGCCGCGCCGCAAGCTGCCGCAAGGCGCAACGCTTCTTCGCCCGCCATGCCCTGAATCGCGGCGTACGCAAAACCTCCCAGCGTCGCGTCGCCGGAGCCGACTGCCGAAATTGCTTTCATGCGCGGTGGCGCGGCTTTCCACGCCAGGCCATTTTTCCGCTCGAGCCAGATCAAACCGTCGCGGCCAAGAGTGATCGCGGCGCTTCCCACTCCGCGTTCCACAATCTGCGCGGCGGCGTGGGCAATTTCCTGCATCGTCGCGAGCGGCCGCTCCACCAGCGTTTCCGCCTCGGCGCGGTTTATCTTCACAAAATCCGGACGAGCGTTCGCGCTCGCGCGCAAAGCCTCGCCGCTGGAATCCACAAAAACTCTCGTGCCCGCGGTTCGCGCGGCTTCAATCAGCGAAACATACAACTCGGGCCCGACGCCCGTTGGCAAGCTGCCGGAAATCACCAGCACCGCGTTCTTCCACTCGTCGCGCAGTCCCCGAGCGCATGCCTCCAGAAATGCGTCACGCTCCTGCGTACTCGGTTCCGCGCCGGGTTCCAGAATTTCCGTCACCTGGCCCGCAGCGTCAATGATTTCCAAATTGACGCGCGTACTGAATCTCGTGGGAACTGCGACGACACGGATGCCCAGCAATTCCATTTGCCGCGCGCACTCCTGGCCGATCGCTCCACCAAGAAACCCCACCCAGGCGGCCTGAGCTTCGAGCGCGCGCGCGGCCATGGCCACGTGCGCCGCTTTGCCGCCCGCCAGACCTTGAGCGCTTTTGGCGCGATTGATTTCACCGGCGGCCAAGGATTCCATGAACAAGCGGCGATCCATGGCCGGGTTGGCGCTCACGCAAACGATGGGGGGACGGGGCATAAACCCTTGCTCCTGGCTTGCATTTGTGCCAAGCTATCACCCTCCGGTACGAAATAGTAACAAAAAGTAAGAAAGCGAAAGCAGGTCATTACTGATGCTCGCGGAAGAGCGGCGGCGAAAAATCCTGGAATTGACGCAGCGCAACGGCCGAGTCGTAGTGAAAGACCTGGCCCGCCGCTTCTCCACTTCGCTGATCACCATTCGCAAGGATTTGGAATCGCTCCACCAAATGGGCCGCCTGCAGCGCGCGCACGGCGGCGCGCTGCCGATCGACGCGTCGGCGCTGCGCGATCCCACTCTCCACGAAAAAGAACAATTGCACCGGCGCGAAAAACTGAAAATCGCCGCCGCCGCAGCGCGCTTGGTTCGCCCCGGCCATGTGGTGATTCTGGATTCGGGCACCACCACCACCGCCATCGCGCGCGCCATTCAACATGTTCGCGATCTCACCGTTATCACCAACGCCGTGAACATCGCCGCCGAGCTGGCCGGCACGGACGTCGAAGTCATTCTAACGGGCGGCGTCCTGCGAAGGAATTCGTTTTCGCTGGTGGGGCCCCTCACCGAAGATTCCTTGCGGCACGTCACCGCCGATCTGCTGTTCCTGGCGGTGGACGGATTCGATGTGCAATACGGGCTCACTACGCCGAACTTGCTCGAGGCGCGCGCCAATCGCGTGATGATGGAAAACGCCAAGACCACGATCATCGTCTGCGATTCCAGCAAATTCGGCCGCCGCAGCCTTTCCTTTATCGCGCCCACTTCCGCCGTCCATCACACCATCACCGACGGCAAAATTTCCGCGCGGCATCTTCGCGGGCTGCGCGCGGCGCACATTAAAGTGCTCGTAGTTTGAATTTTCATTTTGCAATCATGCGGAGGAACAGTTGGTCGATATGAACGCAGCAGCGGGCGCCCACACCATGGCGGAAATTCTTTCAGAACCGGCCACCTGGAAATCGTGCTTCAAGACGATGGAGCAGTCCGGCGAGCTGCAATCGCTGAATGAGAAGCTGCCCAGAAATATCGAATGGGTGTTCATCGGCTGCGGTTCGAGTTTCTATCTTGCCCAGGCCGCGGCGGCCAGCTGGTCCATTCTGACGAGCGAGAAAGCGCGCGCGCTTCCCGCATCCGAAATCACGCTTTTTCCCCAATCATTTTTGGCGGCGTGCCAGCCCGTGCTGATCACTCGCTCCGGCTACACTTCGGAGGCTTTGCAAGCCGCCGAATACCTGGAAACGAAACTCCATTTGAAAACTTTGGCCATCACCTGCGGCACCGGCACTCCCATCGAAAAAATCGCATCGCATTGCATCAAACTGACCGTCGCGGATGAAAAAAGCACGGTAATGACGCGCTCCTTCACCTCGATGCTGATCACGCTGCAGTCGCTCGCCGCAATTCGTGGAAAGCGCGGCGAATTTCTGGCGGCGCTGGGCAAACTCCCCGATCAGCTGGCCGCCCGCCTGGACACCATTCACGGCACCATCAAGTCGCTCGCGGAATCCCGGGCCTTCGCGGACTACGTGTTTCTCGGGCAGGGCCCATTTTTCGGCATTGCGCAGGAATCCATGCTGAAGGTGAAGGAAATGTCCTGCTCCTACGCGCAGTGCTTTCACACGCTGGAGTTCCGGCACGGCCCGAAATCGATCGTCAGCCCGGAAACGCTGATCACTTTCATCATCAGCGAGACGGGATTTGCGGCGGAAGTACAGGTGCTCGAAGAAATGAAAAACCTTGGTGGCACCACCCTCGCCATATCCAACGTCTCCGATTCCACCATTCGCCGGGCCGCCGATTACTCTGTCGAATTGTCGCTCGATGTACCGGAAACAGCGCGCACAGCGCCCAGCGTGATTCCCGGCCAGCTGCTTGGCTTCTACACCGGGATCAAAAAGGGTTTGAATCCAGACGCGCCTCGAAACTTGTCCCGCGTGGTAATGCTGGAATCCAAATAATAGGGGCGCCCAGAATGTCGCTCGATGTTTGCGTGGTCGGCGAAATCAATCCCGACTTGATTCTTTATGGCGTGCCCGCGCAGCTGAAGCCGGAAGAAGAATCTCTGATCGACGGCTTCCGGCTGACTCTCGGAAGTTCGTCCGCGATATTCGCGCACAATCTTGCGGTGCTGGGCACGCGGGTCGGCATGGTTTCAAAAATCGGCGCGGATTCCCTCGGCAAGATGGCTTTCGATTGGCTGGCGAATGCCGGAGTGGATTTGACGCGCGTCCGCGTGGCTTCGGGCGGACCTGCCACCGGCCTGTCCGTGATTCTCACCCAGCCCGGACATCGCTTCATCCTCACCTATCCTGGCACCATGTTCGAATTCAGCCGCGCCGATCTGGATCTCGACTATATTTTTTCCTCGCGCCACTTGCACCTCTCGTCGTACTTCTTGCACCGTGCCCTTCGCCCTCGCATTGCGGATTTATTTCGCGAAGCCAAGGCCAAGGGGCTTTCTACGTCGCTGGACACCAACGATGACCCGGAGGGGAAGTGGGCAAACGACCTGCTGGACGTGCTGCCGTTCGTGGATATTTTTTTTCCGAACGAGCGCGAAGCAAAAAAAGTAGCCGGAACCGATGATCTCCAGCAAGCGATCGATAGACTCGCGCAACTGTGCCAATTCGTCGTCGTAAAACTCGGCGCACGCGGCGCCATGGCGCGGAAAGGCTCCGAAGAATGGCGTCGCCCTGGCATGCAGGTTGCCTCGCTGGATCCCGTCGGCGCTGGCGACAGCTTTGACGCCGGCTTCATTCACAGTTTCCTGCAGGGTGGGACGCCGCAGGAATGTCTCGAATACGCCGACGTCGCTGGCGCGTTTTCAACTACCTGCGAAGGCGGCACTGAAGCTTTTAAGGACCATCTCAAGGTCGAGCAATTTTTTCGCGAGCACATCAAGTCGCGTCAAGCATAATTCCCATTCACTTCGCTGCGCCGCTCTACTCCTTCGTAACCTTTATCAGCAGGTGGTCCTTAAAGTTGGCGTTTAGTTTTGCGTCCGGGGCGGTGACTTCGCCCAAATCCTTGCCGTTGACGTAATCCACGACGCGATATTTTCCCGCAGCCAGTCCCCGCAGTTCGATTTCTCCAGACCACTCCCCCTGCGCGCTCTTCGTAGCGCCCTCCGCCTGCGCCGGCGCAAAAAACGCGTAGTACATCGCGCCATCTTTTTCGATTGCGTATCCCTCCGGCACATCGTAGCCGTACACGTAAAGATTGCGGAACGTGCCGCGCGAAAGCATGTTTTCGTTATACAAACCGATCCACTTTTTCCAGTACTCCTCTTTCTGCGGCGTGAGGTTCACGTCGGCCAGCTTCGGGCCGTAGTTCGGCCACGCGAATTTCGTGCCGACCACGCCGCCGGTGCCCACCGTGGAAGCAAAATCCGATCCCAGATCCTTCTCATTCCCGTTG
Organism: uncultured Acidobacteriota bacterium; assembly: GCA_963742475.1. Taxonomy (GTDB): domain Bacteria; phylum Acidobacteriota; class Terriglobia; order Acidiferrales; family UBA7541; genus Palsa-295. The sequence goes on from CAVULY010000004.1 coordinate 1,278,715, forward strand.
GGGTTCGCGATGCGCGTCAGCTCCACATGATCTCCGTACACCGCGGAGTTCGGACCCAACAGCGCCTTGTACATCTTCACGCGCTGCCGCACCTGCACGGAACCAACGGGATCAGCCGTCACCGCCTGATCCAGATAGCGCAGCCACGCGATGCTGGGCGGCGTGCCGCACGGGCAGCTCTGCGTCACGCTATCGGGCTTCAGCGCGCGCGTGGTTTCGAAAATTGTCTTGTAAATGTCGCCCATCGCATACACCGAATCGTACGGCGATTTGTGATGGTGTTTCGGGTTGTAGCAAGCCGGCACGCTATAAATGTTGTCGAGCTTGTGGCCGTCGAAATCCCAATCTTTGATGAATTTTTCGGTCAGCTGCTTGTAATAGGCGCGAACTTCAGGCACCGCCGGACACAGCGTCGCCAAATTTCGCGTCATGCGCGCCGGCTTGCCGTTCTTATCCAGCACCAGCCAGTCCGGGTGCTGCTTCACCACGTCTGAGACGCCGTAAGCATGTGATTCATATCCCGGCCCGCCATCTTCCACGGCCAGCGGCAGCCACCACAGTTGCACCTTCACGCCCTGTTCATGAAATTGCCGAACCATCTTTTGAATTTCGCCGTCGGGAAAAGTGTCGCTGCGCGGCTGCCAGTCGCCGTAATTGTTGAACCAGCGGTCGTCCAGAGTGGCCCAGTGAATTCCGAATTCCTTGAGTTTGGGAATTGTCCCCAGCATTTGCGCCGGAGTCACGTCCGCCAGATAACCCCAGCCGCACCAGCTCACCGCATAATCTTCGCTGTTATTGCTCGGCTTCTTCAGACCTTCGCCGTCAATCACGTCGGAATAAATTCGCAGCGGCTCGTAGTAATCGCCCGCGTACACCGCGATAAACGTTTCGGGAGTGGAATAAACTTCGCCCGGCTGCAGCGCGTTTTCGGGCGTGATCTGAACGCTTGCATCCACGTGGCCGTCAGCTTCAGTTTTCACCGGAATTGCCAGCACCAGCGGCAGCGTCTCGACGTGGCCAATCGCTTCGCCCACCGTTTTGGTCCAGAATGCGACGACCGGTATTCCTCCGCCCACGCGCCCCAGGTCGCCCTTCACTTCCACCATCGAGCCCATCTGATTTTGCTGCGAGAATTTCTTGGGAATTTCAAATATGTTGTCTTTGCCCCACTGGATGCTCGCGCCATGGAAGGACCACATATTGTTGGGCGCCACGGAGGGATCAGCGAGAGAAGCGTTGAAGCGATGACGATCCACGTCCACCGCGTCCAATTTCATTTCATTCTTGCCCGAATTTCGCAGCGAAGCGGAGACGAGCGCGACGCTCGGATATTCATCGTACACTTCAACCACCAGCGTCTCTTCCAGATCCGCCGCGGAATTCTTGCCGGTCAGCTCGATGCGTTTGCCTTTTGTTCCCAGGCGTCCGCGAGCCGCTGCTATCTGCGGATGCGCGACGTCAAACACCACGGCCGGCAAATCCTTTCCGGCAGTCGTCACCTGGATGCCCGAATCGCTTCCGGCGTCATCGAGTGAAAGTTTTCGCCCGCCGCTCAGCAAACTTGCAGCAACGTATCCGTTCGGCGCGATGGTGAATTCCGCCGCGGGAGTATCTACCAGCACCACGCCCGCGGCTGCATTCACTTGCACCTGCGATTCCTGGGCGGGCTTGGCGGGAGGAGCGCTCACCGTTGCTTGCTTTCCGCAGCCGTACGCCAATAGCAGCAGGCCAGCCATGGCCAGCGGTATGCTCGCGACACGCAGGATCAACGGCAGCTGTGCTCGTTTGGCGCAGGACGTCGGAATCATGATCGTACTCCCCCGTCACAAAAAGAAGTAAAAAGCTATATTTCGTAACATTACGATACTCTGTGCAATATCTCACATCAGGTACGCACAAGCTACTGAAAATCCCAGCGCGCACTGGAACATTCCCGCGAGCCAACGAATTTCGCCAACAGCTGAATCTTCGTCGCCGTTATAAAAATCTCGCAACGTGTCGAAGATCAGTAATGGGCGCTGCTTCTCCATGTACTTGATCAGCCACTTCATTTGCTCCTTGTCGTCGAGCATTGGCGCCTCAGGATCCGTCCACACCGTCAGGATTCTGAACTCATCGTCTGGCATCCGCCGCATCATTGCCATATGACGCCGCAAAATGGCCTTTCCATCGAATCTGAAATCTGTGCGGCTCAGACGTGATATCTTTGGCCTTGTAACAACGATGGCGGGCGGCGCAACCCTTCGGGCGGTCCGTATAACGGCTGTATAGCGGACTTCAGCTCATTGGGGCGTTTCAGATGATTCCGCCGAACGTAAAATCAATAACTTGCGGAGTATCAACGGGCGGTACCGGTTCAACTCCCCGCGCCTATGAAATTTCGCAAAGCGAAATTTTGTCCTGAGCGAGTGCCGGTTTTGCGCGAGTCGAAGCCGGCAAAAGGAAACCGATGACATCTGGCCGACGACTCGCAGCTTCTTTCCTGCTCTGCCTTACCCTGCTGCATCCATCAACAACCGCCCGCGCGCAAAATGTAAAGTCCACCTTCGACAAGTCCGCCAACTTCTCCAAGTACAAAAAATATTCCTGGGGCCCAAACTATCTGCTCACTCAACAAACCAAAGACGTCCAGGAACGCATCAACATGGCCATCGTGGACTCCATTAACCGGAATCTGCGCGCCGCAGGCTTCGTGGAAGACGATAAAAATCCGGACTTCCTGATTACCTATGAAGCCGGAGGGCAGCCCAAAGCCGATGTCGGCGCGCAGCGCTACCTGTACGCAGCAGACGTGCAGAATTATTACTGGGGCGACTTGACCGGAATTTCCACGGACGTCTGGGTTTCCAGCATGGCCAAAATGAAGATCACGGTGACGGACGCCGCCACCAAGACGGAACTTTGGCAGGCCACCGCGTCGCAGAAACTCCGCGACCCCAAAAAATTCGCCAGCAATCTCCAGCAGAACGTGGACAAGTTCATCCAAAAAACGATGCAGAGCTTCCCTCCGAAAACCTGATCGCCTCTCGACCGGAACCCAGCAGGCGACCGACCCTTCCCCGTACGCCATACGAAAATTCCCAATCCGCTCCAACGACCACGCATTCTTGCCTAAATCTTTGTAGGTCGTGGCTTTAGCTTTAGCCACGACAAGAAAGACGGCGTGCAGCTCCCTGCCTTTCGTGAATCGCGCTAGCGCGATTCATCTTGAGACTTGCCCGCCGCAGCAGGGACGGCAGTGCCGCTTCGAAGGGCGGCGCCTTTCCCGCGAGCTTTTGGGTTGCACGCCCCCCTCCCGGCTCGATCCGCCTCCGCGCCCTCGTCTCCTCCATAGGTTTACTCTTGCGTTATCAGCATCCGTGTGTTAACCTCAGTCGTGGGCTTATTACGCTCGGGCTAGGGGAGGCACATGCACGACTCTGCCCGCGCTTGCTCGCTGCTCGCCCGTCCCAAATCGGGAATCGCGCCTCGCCTGCCGCAAGTCCCCCGCTCCACCTCATTACTCGCCTCGGATCCACTCCTTCCGCCAACGGCGCGCTTCACTACTCACCGTTCACTACTCACAGCTTCCGGGAATGTTAATCGCTACTCTAAATTATTAGAATTTGAACTAACTTACACAAAACAAACGAGAAAAGATTTTCTAATCGCTACTATTTGTCCCACTTTTTTTTCGCCCGCCCCGCTCCCAGCACTTCTAATCGGTACAGGTAGCCGATTAGAAATCGATCTAACCCATTCAGAACAAACGAGAAAACATTTTCTAATCGGTACGATTCGTCCCACTTTCACGTCCGCGCCACTCCTCACCCATCACTTGTCACTCCTCACTCGTGACTTCCTCACCTCATTTCTATTCGATACAAATAAACCTAACAAAATCATCATTCTTGTGAGCCGTCCAATGAAAACAAAGGAGAAACGAGTTTCTATTCGATACAAATTTGGGATTCGTGGCATAGCCCTGCGGCGTCTCACCACTCCCGCAATCTCGAACCGCAACACACCCGAATTCAGAAATGCCGCAATCCCCTGGAAACAAACGAGAAACGATTTTCTTACCGCAACAAACTCACACGCGTCTCAAAACTCACCGCGCCTAGACGTTCATGGAAGGTCGGAAGCTTCACGCGACTGACGGCGGCTCGCACATCACGAGCTCCGGACCACTAATCACTACTCACCAATCACTACTCACCAATCACCAATCACTACTCACTTCACGATTGAATGATCAGCGACACGCGAACGGGCGAGCCATCGAAGCTGAGGATCACGTGCAGGGCGTCGCTGGGTTCGGCCGACTGGATCACGTAGTCATCGCCACTTATGACGGTGGGAACCGAGAGCATGCAGTGATCGGCGAGCGATGTCACCTTGGCCTTGAAATTCCCGGCGACCATGTTGCAGAGCTCTCCCAGCGCGTCGCCGACGATGTTGGGGTCTTTGGCGGCTTCGTCGCCCGCCATCTTGGAGGCCAGGCCGATCGCCGTCTCAGCGGAACAACGGATGGTGGTCATGCCGCACAGCGCGCCGCCCATGCCGACCATCGCGGTTTGCTCACTGCGCCGCTCAGGAATTGTTTCCACCGCGGGGTCAAGCGCCGGGGGGACGTACGGCGTCAGCCGGGTTCCCGCCATCATTTCGAACACTTCCAGGGCGGCACATTCCAGAACCGGTTTCCAACTGGGGTCCAGAGGCACGCGCTTCTGCACCGAGGATTGGGTCATGATCGTCATGACAGACCCGCGAGGAGCGGGACAACGCGTTCTTTTACCTGCTCCGGCGTGAACGGTTTCCGGAGGTACCCTCTGGCGCCGGCGGAAATCGCCTCCACCACGCGAGCTTCGCTGCCTTCCGTGGTGATCATTATCACCGGCACACCCTTGGCAGCCTCCAGCGGCGGGCAGGTTCTTGAGGAACTCGAGACCGTCCATTACCGGCATGTTGATGTCGCTGAGGATGATGTCCAGGGAGCCTTTCTGCACTTCCACCAGGGCTTCGGCGCCATTGCCCGCCTCGAGCACCTCGCCGAGATTCAGGCCGGCCTGGCGTAGCGCCCTTTCGACGATCTTCCGCATTACGGCGGAGTCGTCCACGATTAGAATCTTAAGTTTCCGCACCGCTCCGCTCCTGATCGAGTTCGTTGTCGCTGGCCGCCGACCGCGCTTCATTCGCAGATTGCGCGTCAGCATAGGCCCGGGAGCCACACCTTCCCATCGCGTCCGTGCGCAAGCCCCGCCAGGGTTGTCGCCGAGCGGCACTGTGTCGCTACGGCGAACATCGGGTTTCGTACATGGTGTTCATCGGCAGTACGGCCCCGGTACGTTAACGCGGGCTCCTGATTTTGAATGCCAGCGCGCAGTGGCGCATACTATAAGGACCGTGGAGGACTGAAGCCATGAAAACTAGGCTGTTTGGGAGCGCGCGAATGTTTGTGACGCTGGTGCTGGTGGTGGCGGGGCTGATCCTGGCGGCTGGCGCCTATCGGATGCTGCGAGCTTCAGACAAGGCGCCCGCAGTCGGCGTCGTGGCGCCGGGTTTCACGCTAAATTCGCAGGAAGGCAAGCCGGTGAGTCTGGAAGCGTATCGCGGGAAGTGGGTGGTCCTGTATTTCTACCCGAAAGATTTCACCAGCGGCTGCACCACGGAAGCGCACAATTTCCAGCGCGACCTGGCGCAGTATGAGGCGAAGAACGCGGTAATCCTGGGAGTCAGCGTGGATACCACCAGCTCTCATCAGAAATTCTGCACCAAGGAAGGCCTCAATTTTAAATTGCTGGCGGATACGGATCACAAGGTGTCCGAAGAGTACGGCTCAATCATGAACCTGGGCGTCACCAAGCTTTCGGCGCGGCACACGTTCCTGGTGAATCCCCAGGGCGTGATCGTGAAGGAATATTTGGATGTGAAGCCGGCAACGCACAGCGAGGAAGTGCTCGCGGCGCTGACGGAGTTGCAGCAGTCTCCGGCGGGCAAATAGCTTGTTGACGGCGCGAAATGCGTCCACGCAAAAAAAAGCCTCCCCGTGCCCGGACCGGGAGGCTTTTTTTCGTGTCCAGCTCAGCCGCGGATCAGTTCGCCAGAGCCTTTTTACGCAGCAAAGTCAGCGCGGCAAGTCCGGAGGCAAGCAACAGAAGCGTCATGGGTTCGGGTGCTTGAGTGACGGTGAGCGTGTAGCAGTCGCCGGTCACTTCGTCGGTGAGATAGAAGACGCCCGTTTGCATCGTGGGAGAGTCTTCGGGGCCAGTATAAAGCTGGGCGCCCACCAGGTCGGGGAGATATGTGAGGCTGTTCACGCCGCCCCAGTCACCCCAGTTGAAGTAGCAGATGATGTCTGCGACGGACGCGCCGTCCACCACCAGATCATCGGAGTTGACGGCGAAAACGGTTCCGTCCTCAACGTAAAAAGGAGTTGGATTTTCGGACATGGTCCAGGTGGCCGACACCGGACCGCCGGAAAGCGTGTAATCGAGCGTCGGACCAGAATCCGCTTGCGCCGGGAGGGCTGAGAAAATGGTGAGGACAGCCAATAGAGCCCCGAGCGTTAAGATGCGTTTCATTGCAGTGTTCTCCAGAGTCAGCCGCACGGTGCGCGGGGATCGCAACCAGCTGGCGTACGCAGAGCTAGTGGCAAGCTGCGGTCCAAACGGAGGCATAGTTAAGTGATTGCAGCGATTTGACTTAATTCAGTGCGAAGGGTGGACAAAGAGTTTCCGAAGGCAGTGATAGCTCGTTCTAGCCCCAGAAACTTCCCTTCCGGCGGGAAGCCGGTTTGGGCGCTGCAGGGTCGGCTGATGGCAGCCGAACGCACCAATCCGGCTACATCTATATGGAGCGGGCAAGCACGTTGACAGGGGTGGGAGAATGACGGTGGCAGAACGCGGGAATGCGGTTCAAGCAGCGCGAGGTCGTCGAGATGGCCGAGTCGGGTTCGAAAGGGACTCCTATGAACACGGTTAAGGTTGTGGCGTTGATTTGCTGTCTGGCGCTGGGCTTCGTATTTGCGGGCGCAGCGAACGCGCAACAAGGCGGCGGTTCCGCGCCAGCTCACCCTGCGGGCGGCGCACCGGCAACGGCCGCGGCAGCCGGCTCGACCCAGAGTGGCGGTGGGGCCGCGATGAACGCGGACACGCCCGAAGATGACGCGTCGCTAAACCTGACCGACGAACAGAAAACCCAGATCAAGGCCATAAAAGAAGACGCCAAGCAGCAGATCCAGGCGATGCAGAAGGACTCCTCTCTCAGCGACGAAGCGAAGCAGCAGAAGCTGAAGGTGATCCGCAAGGACACGCGCCGCCAAGTTTGGGGCGTGATGACGCCCGAGCAGCAGAAACAGTGGGCCGCCGAGCAGCGCGAGCGCCGCGATAACAAACATGGAGGAAGCCCGGCGCCCGCACCCAAGCCGCAGAACTAATCTCACCGCCGCCGGGTCCGACGCTGCGCGTCGGATGCACGACGCGAACGAACTCTCCGACGTGACGTAAAACGTCGGCGACCGTACAAAACTCCACGACAAAAAATTTTTGATTCTTTGCATATTTTTCTTGCATCAAAGGTGAATATCCGTATTCTGCATGATGCGAACTCGCTCCAAGTTTGCGGCTGAGAGAGAGCGAGGATCGCTGATGGAGGACGCGACAAAAAATTGAGCACCTTATCCCTCCCAGCCCAATTTCCTGCCCGGGCAGTCACTTCCACAAAAAGAAATGCCAAGCTAACCCTCTGGCCGCTGGTGGCCGCGACGTTCTTCATGGTGTCCGGCGGAACCTACGGAACCGAAGACATTATTCATGGCGCGGGCTATGGCCTGGGAATTCTGCTGCTGCTGGTGACGCCGCTGATCTGGAGCCTGCCGACGACGTACATGATCGGCGAACTTTCCAGCGCGCTGCCGTCGGAAGGCGGCTACTACGCGTGGGTGCGGCGCGCGATGGGAAATTTCTGGGGATTTCAGGAAGCGTGGCTTTCGCTGGTGGCGAGTATTTTCGACATGGCGATTTACCCGACGCTTTTTGTGGCGTACCTGACGCGCCTGATCCCGTGGTTTGCCGTGGGGCATCGCGGGTGGATGGTAGCGATGGGTGTGGTGACGGTGTGCGCGCTGATGAATATCGCCGGGATTCGGGTGGTGGCAATCAGTTCGCTCTGGCTGTTCTTCCTGCTGTCCGCGCCGTTTGTGCTGATCGTGTTGATCGCGCCGGCGAAAATCGGAGCGCTGCAAGGTGCGGTTACGGCGCCGACAACTTCCAGCGTGGGGCTGATCGGCGGTCTGCTGATCTGCATGTGGAACTACATGGGCTGGGACAACGCCTCGACGATCGCGACGCAAGTGAAGCGGCCGCAGAAGACGTATCCGAGGGCGATGCTGGTCGCCGTCGTTGTGGTTTCGCTGACGTATGTACTGCCGTTCGCGGCGATGTGGTTGACGGGAGTTCCCGCTGGGGCGTTCGAGACAGGATCGTGGGCGGACATCGCGGGGATGATGGGCGGACTGGTGGGCGGCCCGCTGTTGGCGCGCGGATTTCGCGTGGCGCTGGTGCTGGGCGGAATGATGAGCGCGTTCGGAATGTTCAACGCGCTGGTGATGAGTTATTCGCGGCTGCCGCTGGCGATGGCGCAGGATGGGCTGCTGCCCGCAGTGTTCGGCAAGCTGCAACGGAAAACGCAAGCGCCGTGGGTGGCGATTACTTTTTTGGCGGGATGCTGGGCGCTGTGCCTGGGTCTGGGCTTCGAGCGATTGATTACGATTGATGTGCTCTTGTATGGCATGAGTCTGACACTGGAGTTTGTGGCGCTGATCGTATTGCGAATCAAAGAACCGGAGCTGCGCCGCCCGTTCAAGGTGCCGGGAGGAATGGCGGGAGCGGTGCTGATCGGCGTGTTTCCGCTGCTGTTGCTGGGATTTTCAATCGTGCACGGCGAGGGCGAGCAGATTCTGGGGATCAGCGGCCTGGCGTTCGGGTTGTTGCTGATTGCCGCGGGGTTTGTGGTGTATTGGGCGACGGCGGCGTTGCGGCGAGACAATTGGAATGTTGCTGCTGTAAAAGATGAGCAGCGAGCCGCGTGAGTGGTTTGCGAAAAAAGCAGTGATTAGTGATGAGTGGCTAGTGGCTAGAAACCGCGTCGAACACTGCTTAGTTTTCATCCAGATTTTAGGCTCAGTGACCCCCTCTTCCAAGTCCTCCCGATAATTCGATTGCTGCTTGGCGCTGCATAGCATTTAATGCAGACGCGTTCCATGACTGCTAAATCCAAGACATACGACTACATTATTGTGGGGGCGGGGTCGGCGGGGTGTGTGCTGGCGGCGCGGTTGACGGAGGATGGGCGGACGCGCGTGCTGCTGCTGGAAGCCGGCGGCGCGGATCGCGCGAAAGAGATTCACATTCCGGCAGCTTTCTCGAAGCTTTTCAAGACGCAGGTGGATTGGAATTACGCGACGGAGCCGGAGCCGCATCTGCACAATCGGCGATTGTATTGGCCGCGCGGAAAAGTTTTGGGCGGATCGAGTTCGATCAACGCGATGATTTACATTCGCGGGAACCCCGCAGATTACGACCACTGGCGAGACCTCGGCAACACGGGCTGGGGTTTTGCGGACGTACTGCCCTACTTCAAGAAATCTGAAAATCAGGAGCGTGGAGCTTCGGAATTTCACGGCGTCGGCGGGCCGGTGAATGTGGCCGATCCGCGGTACGTCAATCCATTGACGCGTGCATTTCTGGCGGCTGCGAACGAAATCGGGATTGCCAGTAATTCTGATTTTAATGGCGACGCGCAGGACGGCGCAGCGCTGTACCAGGTGACGCAGAGAAATGGCCGGCGCTGGAGCTCGGCTGACGGGTTTTTGCGGCCCGCGCGCGAGCGGAGCAATCTTGCGGTGGTCACTGGCGCGCATGCGACGCGGGTGCTGGTGGAAGGAAAGCGCGCGGTGGGCGTGACTTTCCTTCGCAACGGCGCGAAGGAAGAGGCGCATGCGGACGCCGAAGTGATTTTGGCGGGCGGGACTGTGAATTCGCCGCAGCTATTGATGTTGTCTGGCATCGGCCCAGCGGATGCGCTGAAGTCCGCGGGAATTTCGGCGATTCACGATTTGCCGGGCGTGGGAAAGAATCTGCAGGATCATCCGATGGTTTCCGTCGGGTATCTGTGCACGCAGAGAATCAGCCTGGATGGCGCGGAAACGCTGGGAAATCTTTTGCGCTGGCTGCTGTGGAGAAACGGCCCGCTGGCATCCAATGTGGCCGAGGCCGGATTATTTTTGCGAACGCGCGAAGGGCTGGCGGTTCCGGATTTGCAGCTGCTATTTGGGCCGGCGTATTACCGCGGCCACGGGTTGGTACGGCGCAAGGAGCACTGCTTCGGGTTCGGGCCGACGCTGGTTACTCCGGAAAGCCGCGGCGAGATTTCATTGCGCACAAGCAATCCGCAGGATGCGCCGGCGATTCGCGCGAACTATCTTTCCACCGAAGCGGATTTGCGCACGATGATTGCGGGTGTGCGCCTGGCGCGGCGGCTGGCGCATGCCAAGGCGTTCGATGCGTTTCGCGGAGATGAGCTTCACCCGGGAGCGGCGCTGCAATCCGATGAGGAAATCGCCGAGTTTTTGCGGAACGAGGTGGAAACGCTGTATCACCCGGTGGGAACGTGCAAGATGGGAAACGACGCGCTGGCGGTGGTGGATGCGCAGTTGCGCGTGCGCGGCATCGAGCGGCTGCGGGTGGTGGATGCGTCCATCATGCCGCGAGTGCCGGCGGGAAATACGAATGCGCCGGTAATTATGATTGCGGAAAAAGCCGCGGAGATGATCCGAGAAGGTGCTTAGTTCTGCGCGACGGCCCGGTTTCTTCGCGGCCGCGAGTTGCGGCATTTCTGCTATGCTTTTCGCCGTGCGACGACTGCTATTTATAATTTTGATTCTTACGGCAAGCGGCTTGCTGAACGCCGCTCCCGCAACGGCCTGGCAAGAGGGGTCACAGACACCCGAGCAAGTCCCGGCGCCGCCACAAACGCCTCCTACGCCTCCGCAACAAGCTCGCACCCACGCAAAATCCAGCGCCGCCCGCCGCGCCGGTGCACACGGGGCCGGTGATCGTGATCAATCCGGCGCATGGCGGCACCGACGAAGGGGCGCGCGCGGATAACGGCCTGGTGGAAAAGAACGTGGTGCTGATATTCGCGCGCATGTTGCGCAGCGAGTTCGAGCGGCAAGGATTTCGAGTGGTGATGACGCGCAATGACGATTCAAATCCTTCGTACGAAGACCGCGCGGCCGTGGCGAACGCTTATCGCGACGCGATTTTTATCAGCTTGCACATTTCGTCCACAGGACAGACCGGCACGGCGCGGACGTATTGTTACCAATTTTCGAATCCAGTCGTTACGGTAACTGCAGCGCCGGCTGCTGGTGCGGAAAATGCGGCACGGGAGAGTGCGGCAGCGGCGAGCAAAGGATTGGTGGTGTGGGAGGAGGCGCAGCGGCCTTACATGGTGAGTAGCCACCATCTGGCGGATGTGCTGCAATCCGCGCTGGCGCAGAAATTTGCAGGATCGCCGCCGACATCCACGCGATTCGCGGTGCGCGAGCTGCGCTCGGTGGCGGCTCCGGCGATTGCGGTGGAGGTATCGAGCATGTCTGGCGCTGATTCGAATTCTTTGCTGGCGATGGGAGCGTCACTGACGGGCACGGTCGAGCGCAGTATTCAGGCGCTGCGCCCGCTGGGCTCGCAGCCGGCGAGCGCGCCGGAAGCGGCAGGCACAAAATAATGCCGCGAAATCTGAAAATATCGCTGGCGATTTTGTCTGTGGCGGTGCTGATCGGCCTGATCAGCCTGCGCGGGCTGCATCAGCGCATCGAAAATTTGTCGCAAGAGCAAGGTTCCGAGGAACAGGTACGCCGGGAATTGCTGAAGCCGGCGATTTCGACTTCGACGGACGCAGTGGTGGACGCAAAAATCTTCTGGGCCGAGGGGCCGGATCGCATCGCGGCCGTGGATGTGCAACTGCCGCTTTCAGCAGATCCGGTGAAACGAGCGCGGCAGGTCCTGGACGTGCTGATTCGGCAAGCGCCGAGCGAAGCGCAAAGAACGTTGCCCGCGGACACCACGGTGCTGGGATTTTACGTTCTGCCGGACGGCACCGCGATTGCGGATTTTTCCGACGCGTTGGCTTCCGAGACGCCTTCCGGAATTTTGAGTGAAGAAATGGCGGTGGACTCCATCGCGCGGACGCTGGAGAGCAATGTGGCGATTGCACACCGGCTAAAAATTCTGATTCATGGGCAGGAAGTGGATACGCTGGCGGGGCACGCGGACTTGACTGGATTCTTTGACTTGAATCCGCCGGTTGCGGGTAGCGCGCCGAACTTGCCGGTGGCGCCTGCGGCGCCTTTAGCGTCGCCGGGAAGCTCCGGCGGAAAACCCTCTCAGTAATTTGTCCAGCTGTTGCTAACCGGAACGGGCACGCGGGATTTGAGCTGAGCTTGCTGAATAATGTGATGTTTAAGGAGCCTTGCCTGGTGACGCCGGTGGGAGCGTCTGGCGGATTTGAGAAGGATGGAAGACCTTCGACGTATACTCGGGCGTTGCGGCTGATTGAGCAAGGGAAAATTTCTGTGGCGCCGTTTATTACGCACCGGTACGCGTCCTTGGGAGATGTGCAGGGAGCGTTGGCTGGCGGGATGAATGCGGCGGATTATGTGAAGGGAGTGGTGGCGTTGCAGTAGTTTGCGGCGGTTGTAACGCGCATTGGCGTCAGAAGTAGCTTCGTTCAGGTTACCCCACCGTTGAAAATTTGCGATTGTTGACAGTTGCGCGGGTAGTCGTCACACTGAGTGCTCCGATTTTCCGTGGAATCCACAGCAGGGCTTCGAAGGGAGAACTATTCTTGCGAGTAGACGGACGTACGGCCGACCAATTGCGGCCGGTGAAAATCACGCCGGATTTTATTCCTCATGCGGAGGGCAGCGCGCTGATTGAGGCGGGCGACACGCGAGTGATCGTGACGGCGACGGTGGAGGATGGAGTGCCGTCGTTCCTGAAGGGCAAGGGGCGCGGGTGGGTGACGGGCGAATACGGGATGCTGCCGCGTTCGACGGAGAATCGCACGCCGCGGGAATCGAGCCGCGGAAAGCAATCGGGACGCACGCTGGAAATTCAGCGGATGATTGGGCGAACGTTGCGCGCGGTGACGGATTTGAAAGCGCTGGGCGAGCGCACGGTGTGGCTGGATTGCGACGTGATCCAGGCGGATGGCGGCACGCGGACGGCGTCGGTGACGGGCGCTTTTGTGGCGCTGGCGCTTTCGCTGGAACGCATGGTGGCGGCGGGAATCATGCGCAAAGTGCCGCTGATGGATTTTCTGGCGGCAACGAGCGTGGGGATCGTGGAAGACGAGCTGCTGCTGGATCTGGCGTATGAAGAAGATTCGCGCGCGCAAGTGGATATGAACGTGGTGATGACCGGCAGCGGCGAATTCGTGGAGGTGCAGGCGAGCGCCGAGGGGCGGCCTTACACGGACGTGGAGCTGCAGGATTTGCTGAAGCTGGCGGCGGGCGGGATCCGGCAATTGGTACGCGCACAGCAGGAATTGCTGCAAATCAAATTCGTAGCGCGCGGCACGTAGACGGGGATGCAGCAGCGCGGGGCGATGAGTGTGGCGAAGCTGAGGACGAGACTTTGCCACGGTTGCGGCCAAAAATGTGCCGCACCTACGGCGCTCTGCGTTCTGTTCGCGATTTTTCCCACCGCTTCGGCGTTGAGCTAGCTTGTGCCGTGACTACGGCGCTGGTGCGGCGGCTTTCATGGTGAGAGGAGCTGGCGCTCATAACGGTAACAGCGAAGCAACGGCTGCCCGGTCCCAAAATGCGGGACCGGCCGCTACAAATTCAAGAGCAACGGCAAAAGCGAAAAAGCTGGCGAGACGCCGGCGGAGCCGGAAGCCCGAGTAACAGCGAAGCAACGGCTGCCCGGTCCCAAAATGCGGGACCGGCCGCTACAAATTCAAGAGCAACGGCAAAAGCGAAAAAGCTGGCGAGACGCCGGCGGGGCCGGAAGCCCGAGTAACAGCGAAGCAACGGCTGCCCGGTCCCAAAATGCGGGACCGGCCGCTACAAATTCAAGAGCAACGGCAAAAGCGAAAAAGCTGGCGAGACGCCGGCGGAGCCGGAAGCCCGAGAGGCAACGGCTGCCCGGTCCCAAAATGCGGGACCGGCCGCTACAAATTCAAGAGCAACGGCAAAAGCGAAAAAGCTGGCGAGACGCCGGCGGGGCCGGAAGCCCGAGTTCCCGAGACTTCCATTCATGAGATTGTTTCTGGCGTCTTCGAATACTGGGAAGTTGCGCGAGTATCGGGAATTGTCGCGCGCGTCAGGCGTCACTGTGGAGTTGCTGCCGCGATTTGGAGAGTTCCCGGCGTTCGAGGAATCTGCTCCGACATTCGCCGAAAATTCCGCGGGAAAAGCGTTGCATTACAGCCGGTTCACGGACGAAGCAGTGCTGGCGGATGATTCCGGGCTGGTGGTGCCGGCGCTGGGCGGTGCGCCGGGAGTTCATTCGGCGCGTTACGCGGGGCCGGGCGCGACGGACGCGGAACGCGTGCAAAAATTGCTGCGAGAAATGCGCGGCAAGCAAGGCGACGAGCGCCGCGCGCGATTCGTATGCGTGACCGCCGTCGCGAAAGCAGGACGGGCGCTCGCGGTGGTCTCTGACCTGGCGCACGGAGTAATCACGCAAGAGCCGCGCGGCGCGGGCGGGTTCGGATACGATCCCGTTTTCTTGTTCGAAGAGCTGGGCCGCACGTATGCGGAACTGAGTCCGGAGCAGAAGAACTCCTACAGTCATCGCGGTAAATCTTTCCGTAAATTGCTGTATGTGATCGCCCCCGAAAACGTTGTACCCTCCTGACGCCCCGGAGCATCCAATGCCGTGCTAACGAAATAGCTTGCCGCGAGACCAACGGAAGAGGTAGAAAGGAATCCCCCCTCTTCGAGGTGAACCGTGACGGCTTCCCGAGCAGTGACCAAGCTAGAACCTTCCCTGCTGACGCGCCTAGAAGGTGCGCGAGCGAGCGCGGACGCATTATTTGCAATACTTCCGCCGAATTCCTATTACGAGCGGCCGATTCCGGAGCGGCACCGGCTGATTTTTTATCTGGGCCACCTGGAGGCGTTTGACCGGAATTTGCTGAGTACTACGCTGGGACTAGGACTCGACGACTCTCCGTTCGACAAATTATTCGCGTTCGGGATTGATCCAGTGGGCGGCGGGCTACCAAGCGATCAGCCGAAGGATTGGCCGGCGATTGCGGAGGTAGAGCGATACAACCGCCAGGTGCGCTCGCGGTTGGACGAACGCCTGCGCGATCCGGGCGTGACGCGGGCGATGGCGTCTTCGCCGGAAATCGGGACGCTGCTGCAAGTGGCCATCGAACACCGGCTGATGCACGCGGAGACGCTGGCGTACTTGCTGCACAATCTGCCGCTGCACAAAAAGCTTGCGCAGACCGCACTGGCCGCCGATGCGCGGCCCTCTCCGGATCCAAAACAGGTGACGATTCCTTCGGGAATTGCGACGCTGGGGCAGTCGCGCGATGGCGGATCGTTTGGCTGGGACAATGAATTCGGGATGCAGCGCGTGCTGGTGCCGAGTTTTTCGATCAGCGCATTTCCGGTAACGAACGCGGAATATTTGAAGTTCGTTCAGGCCGGCGGATACCAGACGGGAAAGTATTGGAGAACGGAAGACTGGGATTGGATGCGCCAACAGAAGTTGGAGCATCCGCACTTCTGGAAGCGAGTGAGTGAGTCACCGGCGGAAGACGCCGCGACGAAGTGGGAATATCGCGGAATGTTCGGCTCGATTCCGCTGCCAGGGTCGTGGCCGGTGTACGTGAGCCACGCGGAAGCGTCCGCATACGCGAAGTGGGCGGGGAAAAAGCTTCCCACGGAAGAACAATGGCAACGCGCGGCATATGGAACGCCGGAAGGACGCGAGCGGGCGTATCCGTGGGGCGACGAGCCGCCGGAATTCTGGCGCGGAAATTTCAATCAGGAGCGCTGGGACCCGATTGGCGTGGACGCGCATCCGGAAGGCGCCAGCGGATTTGGAATTTATGATCTGCTGGGGAACGGATGGGAGTGGACGTCCACGGAATTCGGGCCGCTGCCGGGGTTTGAGCCGTTCGAATTTTATCGCGGCTATTCGGCGGATTTCTTCGACGGAAAACATTACGTGATGAAGGGCGGCTCGTCGCGCACGGACGCGTGCATGCTGCGGCGGTCGTACCGCAACTGGTTCCAACCTCATTATCCTTATATCTACAGTAGCTTCCGCTGTACGGAGGAATAGCCAATGGCATCCGCACCGCGCATGATAAGAGCGAGCGTTGCGCCGCTGATAACCGCGGAGTTTTCGAGCGACGTGATGGTGGGGCTGGGCAATCCGGGACAGAAAGAGCTGCCTTCGAAGTATTTGTACGACGAGGTGGGCTCGGCGCTGTTCGATGTGATTTGTTTGCTGCCGGAATACGGGCTGAGCCGCGCGGGGATGCGATTGCTGCACCGCCATTCTCACGAGATCGTCTCGTTGCTGCCCATGCCGGTGGTGGTGGCGGAGTTGGGGAGCGGCAGCGGGCAAAAAACGCGGCTGCTGCTGGAGGCGCTCTCCAAGCGGCAGAGAGTGAATTATTATCCGATTGATATTTCGGGAAGCGCGCTTTACCGGTGTCAGCAGGAAATCGGACAGATGGATCGCGTGAGCATCGTAGGATTCGAGAGCGCGTATCTAGAGGGATTGCAGGAAGTGGCGGCGCGGCGGCGTGACGGCGAACGCATCCTGGTGCTGTTTCTCGGCAGTACGATCGGAAATTTCGACCGACCGGCGGGCGATCTGTTTTTGAGCGAGGTGCGCCGGATTTTGAGCGAGGGCGACGCTCTGCTGCTGGCGACCGACCTGGAAAAGCCCATCGCGCAATTGCTGCTGGCTTACGACGATCCCGCGGGTGTGACGGCGGCGTTCAATATGAATCTGCTGGCGCGCATCAATCGGGAGCTGGGCGCGGATTTCGATCTGCGGCAATTCGAGCACGTGGCGCGTTACGACGAGTGCGAGCGGCGCGTGGAAATGCATCTGCGGTCGAAGGCCTGGCAGCGCGTGACGATTCAGGCGGCGGGCGAGCGATTCTACCTGCGCGAGGGGGAGACGATCTGGACGGAAAGCTCGCACAAATATAATCCTCAGGAAGTGATTCAGATGGGCGGGCGGACTGGATTCCGTTGCGCGCAGCAGTGGATTGACGCGGAATGGCCGTTTGCGCAGAATTTATTTTTTGCGGTATGAGGAGGGAGGCAGTGATTAGTGATTCGTGATTAGTGGCCAGAGACACCCGCAACGAAATTGAGTCTTCGTGGAGAATCTTGAGGCCCCGCCTACGCGCGAGAACGTGGAAATTCCAAATGCGAAAATCTAAGAACGCCGCTAGTGCGCCGGCGCGAGCTCTTTTAATGGTTCTGCTGCTGGCGGGACTAGCGGCTTTGCCGGCTGCGGCGCAATCTGCGCACTCTGATGATTTCGTGCAGCGCGCTGGAACGAAGCTGACGCTGAGCGGCGAGCCATTTCGCTACAGCGGCCCAAACATCGAATGGCTGGGCCTGGAAGGCTACGGCCCGCACGATCCGATGGGGCCTCGTTATCCCAGCCGGTTTGAAATTGACGACGCGTTCGCGACCGCGGCTGAGATGGGCGCGAGGGTAGCGCGAGCGCAGACCATGGGGGATACGGTGGGCTGCGCGTTGTGCGTGGAACCCGAACTGGGCCAATTTAATGAAGCAGGATTCCAGGCGTCCGATTACGCGCTGGTGGCGGCGAAACGCAACGGCATGCGGATCATAATCACGCTGATTGGTGATTGCGCGACGTGCAACGGCGGGGGCATCGGACAATATCTGGCGTGGGGAAAGAAGCGGAACTTTCAGGATTTTTTTACCGATCCCGCGCTGATCGCCGCCTACGAAAAGCATGTTGATGCGGTGCTAAATCACGTAAATACGATTACTGGCGTGCGCTACAAGGACGATCCGACGATTCTCGCGTGGGAAGACTGCAATATGTGCGGCCTCATCGCGCTGCTGACTGGCGGCGGGCCTGGCGCGCTCGGCCAGGTTTCCGATTGGGTGGACACGATTGGCCAACACATCAAGCAGCAGGATTCTCGTCATCTCTATTTGGATACTTCCGGAATCTTTCGCGCGTATCCGAAGGTTCTCGACAACAAGACTCCGGACTTGATCACATTCGAATATTATCCGCATTGGGACGCGCTTCTGGGAACCGGCGAGCACACCACGGCCGCGAGTTTTACGCGCGATGCGGCGGCTGTGACCGGCCACGGGAAAGCCTACATCGTCAACGAATTTGGATGGGACCGAACCGACTGGACGACGCAGCAAGATTTGCAGACCGTGCTGGATACTTTGGCCAAAGATCCCAACGTTTCCGGCGACGACTTCTGGGCGCTGCAGGCGCACCTTGAAAATTTCGGCTTTCAGTTGATTCCCGCCGACACCAATAACCTCGCATACGCCACGAGCGGCGAAAGCGGACAGTGGTGGGCGCTCTATTACCCGGGGGTTAAAACGCTGGTGAATTCGGCGGACGACATGGCCGCGCGCGCGCAGCAGCTCCGCGCGCATGCTTACGCGATGTCCGGCACGCCCGTGCCAAAGCACAGGACGCCGCCAGCACCGGTGATCACAACCGTGGTTCTTGGAGGTCTGGTCGCGTGGCGAGGGTCGGCTGGCGCGGTACGCTACTCGGTGGAGCGCATGGACGCGGGCGCGACGGAATGGAAGACGATTTGCGATCGCTGCGCAACGGATACGGACGATCCCTGGCCCGATCCACACGGGAGCCTGTTCGGCGCTCGTTATCGAGTGACGGCGTACAATGCCGACGGCGTCGCCAGCACTCCCTCTGACCCGCGCTAGCGCGCGCGTGCGGCTGGCTGGGCCGCGGTGCGAGCGCGTCCCGCCGCCTGTGATATATTCGTCGCCCTGATGGCCAAAACAAAAAAGAAAAACGGGAAGAAGAAACTCGCCGCGGCGAAAAAATCGACCGCCCGTTCGGCGAAAGCGGCGCGCGGTGGTGTGGCGGGGGGCCGGCGAAAATCCGTGGGTGGTCTGGCATTGGGCCGGGGACCCAATCCGGCGCGAGTTCGCGCGATTCTGCAAGGACTGGACCAAGCGTATCCGGACGCGAACTGCGAGTTGATCCACAAAAGCCCATTTGAGCTGCTGATATCGACGATCCTTTCGGCGCAGTGCACTGATGTGACCGTCAACATCGTGACGAAGGAATTATTTCCGAAGTATCCGGATGCGCAGGCGCTTGCTTATGCCGATCCACGCGCGCTGGAGCAGGAAATCAGGCCGACCGGTTTTTTTCGCAACAAGACGAAGTCCATCATGGGCGCGAGCAAGAAAATCGTGGAGGAGTTCGGCGGGAAAGTGCCGCAAACGATGGAGCAGCTGTTGACGCTGCCGGGAGTGGCGCGGAAGACCGCGAACGTGGTGCTGGGGTCGGGGTTTGGGATCGCGTCCGGAGTAGTGGTGGATACGCACGTGCAGCGACTTTCCGAACGATTAGACCTGACGAAGAACAGCGACCCGAAAAAGATCGAGCAGGATCTGATGCAGATTATTCCGCAGGAAAAGTGGATTCTCTTCTCGCACCAGCTGATCTGGCACGGACGGCGGGTGTGCAACGCGCGTAAACCAAAATGCATTGAATGCAACCTGGAGCGGTTGTGTTATTCGGCCGACAAAACGAATTAGGGAGTGCGGTCGGAGCGGATTTAGAAACCAAACGCTGGCAGAACCGAATTCCACGGTCGTAGAAGCGCGCTGTCTTGCTGGTGTCCTCAGTTGCCAAATCGTTCTATAATCACAGATGAAACGGTCCCGCGTAGCGGACGAAATGGTTCGCGAGAGGTAATTTTAATAACGGCGAATTCGAAGTCATATAGAGCGTAGTTGCGGTCCAACCAGTGGGCACTTCGCGAAAGGGTCGTTCCGCGGAGTTTTTGGGGCGGCGCGACTTCCGAGCGGCTCAGGAACAGGCCATACGATCGCGGTACGGCTAGAGGGGAGCATCCGCGATGTACGCTAGGGAAGTTATTCAGGCATGGGGCAAGATCCTTAAAGGCGAGCAGCCTTCCCTTTCGATCGAGATCACGCGCGAGTGCCCACTGCGGTGCCCGGGATGCTATGCGTATGAAGACGGGCATCTGGGCGGCGGGCAGACGCTGCGGCAGCTAATCGATCGCAAGGGTCAGGCGCTGGTGGACGGCGTACTGGAAATTGTGGACCGGCTGAAACCTCTGCACCTTTCCATCGTAGGCGGCGATCCGCTGGTTCGTTATCGCGAAGTGGAAACGCTGCTGCCGCTGTTATTCGCGCGCGGGATCCACGTGCAACTCGTCACCAGCGCTTTCCGAACATTGGGCGCGGGCTGGGCGGATATGCCGCTGCTGCACGTGGCCGTCTCGATTGATGGATTGCAACCGGAACACGATGTGCGGCGCGCGCCGGCAACCTACGAGCGCATTCTGAAGAACATCGCGGGACAGAGCGTGACGGTGCATTGTACGGTGACAGGCCAGATGATGAAACGGCCGGGATATCTGGGAGAGTTCCTGGAATTCTGGACGCCGCGCCCGGAGATCAAGAAGGTGTGGTTCAGTTTGTTTACGCCGCAGATTGGGGACGATTTGCCGGAAATGCTGACGCGGCAGGAACGAGCGCAGGCGATCGAGGAAATGCTGCGGCTGCGGAAACAGTATCCGAAGCTGGATATGTCCGAGTCTCTGATTCGCCAGTTCGCTACGCCCCCGCATAATCCGCAAGATTGTGTTTTCGCGCAAACTACGCGGACGCTTTCGGCGGATCTGACTACGGAGATTACGCCGTGCCAGTTTGGTGGGACGCCGGATTGCGAGTCGTGCGGATGCGTGGCGTCGATGGGTTTGGCGGCGGTGGCGGCGCATAAGTTGGGAGGGTTCATTCCGGTTGGGGCGATATTTAAGACCTCCCTCAAGATTGGGCGGGCTCGCGCGAAGGTGAGGACGAAGCAGCAGGCAAAAGAAACACAGCGGCGGTTGCGAGCGAATGAAGAGGCTTTTGCGCATCATGATGGGCGGGGAGCTTGACGAGAAGTTTTCTGCGATAGAAGCATAGTCGTTTCCACAGAAGGGAGATCCTCCGCTGCGCTCGGGATTACACCTTACTTTTTTTGGCAGGTTGCGGAGCTATTCGCCGCGGATGAGGTCGTTGCGGGATTCGCGGCTGCGGACCACGCGGAATTGATTTTTGCGCACCAGGATTTCAGCGGCGCGAGGGCGTGAATTATAGTTCGATGCCTGCGCGAATCCGTAGGCGCCGGCACCCCAGAGAACCAGCAGATCACCTGTTTCCGGCAATTCCATTGGCCAATTCTGAAGGAAGCAGTCGCCTGTCTCACAGACGGGGCCGACGACGTCCGCTCGGACGAGATTGCCGCGGCGACGAATGACGGGCGTGATCGGGTGGACGGCCTGATAAAGCGCGGGGCGGATGAAATCGTTCATGGCGGCGTCCACAACGACGAAAATTTTGCCGCGATTTCGCTTGATGTGCAGGACGCGCGTGAGCAACACGCCCGCGGGGCCGACGATGGCGCGGCCAGGCTCGAGCAGCAGGCGACATCCGAGCGTGCGAATGTGCGGGAGGAGAGCGCGGGCGTAGGCGTTGAGATCGGGGGGAATTTCGCGCGTGTAGCGGATGCCGAGGCCGCCGCCCAAATCCAAATAGGATAAATTCACTCCGGCTTTTGCCAGCGCGCGGACGAACGACGCGACGCGAATAACGGCGCGACGAAAGGGCGCGACGCCTAGAATTTGCGAGCCGATGTGCGCGCTGATTCCCTGCCAGGAAATCCACTTCGAACGTGAGTGATCGAGATAGAGCTGGCGCGCGTCGTCCCAATCAGTACCGAATTTGTGGCGATGATGGCCGGTGGAGATATGCGCGTGGCCGCCGGCCTGGACGTCGGGATTGACGCGAAGCGCTGCTGGGGCGCGGCGATTTAGGCGCGCGGCTTCGGCGGCGAGAGTGTCGAGCTCGGATTCGGATTCGACATTGAAAAGAAGGATGCCGGCGCGGAGGGCTTCGCGAATTTCTTCCTTACTCTTTCCCACTCCTGAAAAAACGATACGGTGGCCGGGGACGCCGATGTGACGCAAGCGATGGAGTTCGCCGCCAGAGACGATGTCAAAGCTGCTTCCTGCGCTGGCTAGCAATTTGAGGATGGAAAGATTTGAGTTGGCTTTCACCGCGTAGCAGATCGAGTGCGGGATGCTGCGGAAGGCAGTGGTGAAGCGGCGGTACGCGTCGAGGATACTGGCGCCGCTGTAAATGTAGGCGGGAGTGCCGCACTTTTCGGCGATGCGAGTTAGGGAGACGTTTTCGCAGGTGAGCGCGCCGTGGCGGTATGCGAAGTATGGCGTGTACTTGGTGGGGTCGGTGAGGATTTTCCCGGTCGCGAGCTTGCTGATTGGTTTAGGAGTCAAGGAGGCGGCCCATCTTGCCGTGTCCGATGCTGGCGAGGTTCATGAGCGTGGCGCCTCAGAGGCTCGAATGAGGAGTTGCGTGACCATTTTTTTGTAAATATCGGCGGCTTCGAGCAGCTCTTTTTTGGGGACGCGCTCTTCGAGAGTGTGCGCGACGTGAATGCTGCCGGGACCGAGCAGGAAGGGTTGGCCCCAGGCGCTCGCGAATGCGGGAACGTCGGTGGTGTAGGAGACGATTGTGGATTCCAGGCCGTCGAAGGAAGCGAAGCGGATTGGCGGGACGGAGAATGCTTCTTTCGCGACGGCCCGGTCGCCGACGGCGCGCGTGACGGCTTGGCGCAGAGCGTGCGCGTCATCAACCGTGCGGAAGGAAATTTCGGCATGGGCTGCGTCTGGAATTACGTTAGGCGCGCGGCCGCCGGAGATAACGCCGATGTTGAGGGTGGTGCGGCCCATGAGTGAGTCCTCGGGGAGAGGAATTTTGCGGATTTCTTGGAGGGCGTCTAGAAGTTTATTGATCGCGGAGTCGCCGAGTTCGGGATAGGCGGAGTGCGCGAGGCGGCCGGTGGCCTCGATTTCGTAGCGCAGGATGCCTTTCGAGGCGAGTACGAGCTTGTTTTCCGTGGGTTCACCGTTTATCAGAAAGCGCGAGCCGCGGGGATCGCGGGCGGCGGCGAGCGCGCCGGCACTATTGCGTTCTTCGCCGACTACGAAGAGCAGGCCGAAATTGCGAGCGCCTGCGGCTAGCAATTTTTCCGCAGCGGCGATCATGCTGGCGATGATGCCTTTGGCGTCTGCGGAACCGCGGCCCCAGATAAATTCGGAATCTTCGCGGGAGGGAAAAAAGGGCGGCACGGTGTCCATGTGCGTGGAGAGGGTGACGAGTGGGATGCCCCAATGCGCGAAGACATTGAAGCGATTGGCTTCGACGGGGCAGCGTTCGACCGAGCCGCCGGTGCGAGCGGTGAGATCCGAGAGAAGACCCAGGAGAAAGGAGGCGACGGCCTCTTCGTTGTCTGTGACGGACTCAATGTCCACGAGCGCGCGGGTTAGTTCAAAGAGATTCATCGATTATCGGAAACGCCACGGAAGCAGTCAGTGTAGCAACTTCAAAATCTGGACTCCAGCGATTGAAGGCGCACTCAGTTGGCAGTATTTGAGTCGCAGCTAAAGCCACGACAGACGAAGACCCTCCGGATTTTTTGCACGGACTCGAGAGTCGAACGGCGGCGGAAACAATGCTGCCGCGTTCTAAGAGCTAGCGGTGAGAAGAGAGTAGAGCGATGAAATGAAAGGCTGCGAGTGAAGTGGGGCCTGCGAGACGCCTGCCTACCGGCAGGCAGGCCAGCGCTACGTTTCCTTTGGAGCGTCGGTCGGAGATTGTGGGATTGGCTTTCCTTTGTGGAGGCGGGTGTAATTGTCGAGCGTGGCGAAGGTGCGGGATTGCATGCGGTCAATGTAGAGCGCGCCGTGAAGGTGGTCAATTTCGTGCTGGAGAATGCGCGCATACCAACCGGAGGCTTGCACAAACTGAGGTTGAGCGTGCTCGTCGAGATACTCGACTCGAATGGTGCGCGCTCTGGGAACGACGGCGCAAAGGCCGGGAAGACTAAGGCAGCCTTCGTAGAAATGCCTGGATTCTTCGCTGGTGTAAGAAATCACGGGATTAATAATCACGTGAAAAGGAACGGAGCGCCGCTCGCGCTCCGCAAGTTCTTCGGCGGGCAGAGCTTTGAGCAAATCTTCGCGATCTTCGATCACCGCGAGTTGCAGCGGCAAGCCTACTTGTGGCGCGGCGAGACCGACGCCGGGAGCGTCGCGCATGGTTTCGCGCATTTCGCGTATGAGCCGCTGTATTTCTTCGCCGACAATTTCGGGAGGCGCGAGAGGCCGGGCCCGTTCGCGGAGGACCAGCTCACCGGCCTGCACAATTTTCAAGCGCATTGCGTCTCCTAGGCGCGGTAAGGCAGGAACGGCGGGAAATCACGTGCAGCGGGATTCTACAACATTTGCGGGAAGGAATCGGTTCGGGAAAAAGGCAGTGGCGAGTGGTGAGTGGTGAGTGGCGAGTGGCTAGAAACGCGTTCGAAGATGGTTGAGTCGGGATACTGACTCTGAAAGGCGCAATATTCGGGCGGGCTGGCGTAGCTTCTGTAGATTGTTACAGATGCATGGATAGAGCGCGTGAATGATGCTTGACAAACGAATCGTTGAAGACATAGAAATAGGCGTCCGGTAACTGGGATTGCTTGACCGAATGCGGAGGCCATTGATGGAAACTTCCCGCAGAGACTTCTTTAAGGTAGCGGCGGTTGGCGGAGTTGCCGCGACCATCTTCGGATTTGACCTTAAGCCTGCTTACGCCCAGCTGAAAGAATTGAAAATTGCACGCGCGGCCGAGACACGCTCGACGTGTCCTTATTGCGCGGTGGGTTGCGGCGTGCTGATTTACACGCTCGGCGACAAGGCGAAGAACGTGACGCCGCAGGTGATCCACGTGGAAGGCGACCCCGATCATCCGACAAATCGCGGGACGCTGTGCCCGAAGGGCTCTTCGCTGGAGCAGGACATGCTGAATCCGCGGCGGCTGACCAAACCGCAGGTGCGGCGGCCGGGCGCGACGGAATGGCAGGACATTTCCTGGGATAGCGCGCTGGGCGAAATCGCGCAGTGGACCAAGAAGACGCGCGACGCTTCGTTCGTGGAAAAGGATGCGGCGGGTCACACGGTGAACCGGTGCGAGGGGATTTCGTTCATCGGCGGTTGCACGGACACGAATGAGTTCAATTATCTGGCAGTGAAAGCAATGAGGAGTCTGGGCTTGGTGTATTTAGAAAACCAAGCCCGTGTTTGACACGGCCCCACGGTCTCAAGTTTGGGACCAACATTCGGACGCGGGGCGATGACCAATGGCTGGATCGACATCAAGAACACCGACATGATGTTGATCATGGGCGGAAATCCCGCCGAGAACCATCCCTGCGGATTCAAGTGGGCGATGGAGGCCAAGCGCAACCGCAACGCCAAGCTGATTTCGGTAGACCCGCGATTCACACGCACGTCCGCTACTGCTGACCTATTCCTGCAAATTCGCGCCGGGACGGATATTGCGTTCCTGGGCGGACTTATTCGCTACGCGATCGAGAACAACCGATACGCCAAAGATTACCTGGTCAACTACACGAACGCGGCGTTCATCGTGAAGGAAGGATTCAAGCTGCCGGAGGACGGGCTGTACTCCGGATTTGATTCCGCGGCGGGGACGTACGACAAGACCACGTGGAATTATCAGGAGGGCGGCGACTTCAGCGGGAAGATCGATCCGCCTGCGAGTGCTGCGCATGCGTCTGCCGGTGCGGGCGCCGGCACTGCGGCAAGCGCTGCCTCGGGCCACGCGCCCGTTCCCGAGCCAGGCAAACCCGCGGCACCAGCAACGCCGCCGCTGCTGCCGCCCAATGTCGCGTACGACCTGACGCTGCAGCATCCGCGCTGCGTGTTCCAACTGATGAAGAAACAGTATTCACGGTACACGCCGGAAACCGTGGAGCGGATCACGGGGATTCCGAAGGAACAATATCTGAAGGCGATTGACATGTTTACGTCTGTACGCAAAGACGGAGACATGAAGAAGGTGGCGACGATTATTTATGCGGTGGGCTGGACGCAGCACACGTTCGGGACGCAAATCATCCGCACGGCGGCGATGATCCAGCTGCTGCTGGGCAATGTGGGAAGAGCGGGCGGCGGAGTGAATGCGCTGCGCGGCCATTCGAATATTCAGGGCGCGACGGACATGGCGGGGCTGTACGATTCCCTGCCCGGATACCTGAAGGCTCCGCTGCCGACGGACCCGGATTTGGCGGCGTATCTGAAACGCACGACGCCGACGGCTTCGAAGCCGACGCCTTGGGATTCAATGAACTACTACCAGAACACGCCGAAATTCTTTGTATCGCTGATGAAGGGATTCTACGGCGACGCGGCGACCAAAGAAAACGGATTCGCTTTCGATTATCTGCCAAAAGCGGGCCAGGATTGTTCGTGGACGCACATCTGGGAGGATATGTACAACGGCAAGGTCAAGGGCATGTTCGCGTTCGGGATGAACGGAGTAATGATCGGGCCGGACACGACCAAGAATATCAACGCGCTGAAGAAGGCGGACTGGCTGGTGGTGGGCGAAATTTACGAGGATGAGACCAGCGACTTCTGGAGAGCTCCGGGAATCACGAAGGAGGAGCAGAAGACGATTAATACGACGGTGTACCGGTTGCCGTGCGCGGGCTTCGCGGAAAAAGACGGGAGCATGACGAACTCGGCGCGCTGGGTGACGTGGAAATATGCGGCGGTTCCGCCTCCGGGACAAGCGCGGCTGGATCAGGACATCGTGGCGCAGATTTTACTGCGCGTGCGGGACCTGTACAAGAAAGAAGGCGGAAAATTCCCGGACCCAATTCTGAATTTGAGCTGGGCGTACGCGGACGCGGCGCATCCGCCGCTTTCGCAGGTGGCTATGGAAATCAACGGCAAAGCGCTGGCGGACCTGACAGACCCGGTGACGGGACAAGTGATCAAAGCTGGACAGCAATTGCCGGGATTTGCGTGGCTGAAAGATGATGGCACGACGATGTGCGGCAACTGGATCTACTCCGGCAGTTGGACGGAGGCGGGAGCGCAGATTCAGCGACGCGGCACCGAGGATCCTTCGGGTATGGGCGTATTTCCGAACTGGTCGTGGTCTTGGCCGGCTAACCGGCGCGTGCTGTACAACCGCGCATCGTGCAATCCGGACGGAAAGCCTT
The DNA here is from genome assembly GCA_963742475.1 of uncultured Acidobacteriota bacterium. Lineage (GTDB taxonomy): Bacteria > Acidobacteriota > Terriglobia > Acidiferrales > UBA7541 > Palsa-295. The sequence goes on from CAVULY010000004.1 coordinate 1,306,119, forward strand.
GGGATCCGGAGCGCAAGCAGGTGTGGTGGAACGAAGCGGCGGGAAAATGGGTAGGCAATGACGTGCCGGACTTCAAACCGGACTCGCATCCGAAAGACCACATGGGACCATTCATCATGAACCCGGAGGGCGTGGGGCGATTGTTCGCTCCGATTGGAGTGCTGGCGGACGGACCGTTCCCGGAACATTACGAACCGATCGAAAGCCCGACGAAGAATTTGTTCCACCCGGAGCAATCGAATAATCCGCTGGTGAAGAAATTCAAATCGCCATACGACAAGTTTGGCACGCCGGAAGAGTACAGCATCGTTTGCACGACGTACCGGCTGACGGAGCAGTATCACTACTGGACGAAAAATAATCAGATGAACGTGCAGCTGATTCCGGAGCCGTTCGTGGAAATTCCGGTGGAACTGGCGGAAGAAAAAGGGATACGCGGAACGGACATGATCCACGTGATCAGCGCGCGGGGAACATATACCGCGAAAGCGTTCGTGACGCGGCGGCTGAAGCCGATGATGATTGACGGCAAGAAGGTTTATCAAATTGGACTGCCCATTCATCAGGGGTTCCGCGGGATCCAGGAAGATGCGGGGAGAGACGCGCGGACGCCGGCGAATTTGCTGACACCCGCGGTGACGGATCCGAATGCGCACACCCCTGAATCCAAGGGCTTTCTAGTTAAGGTTGAAAAGGCGTAGGGAGCGGACGATGAGCCAGGCGTCAACGGAACTGATCAGGATATCGGGGCACACGGGAACTGTGCCGGGCGCGGGGCTGAACCGGGAATTCCAGGTTTGCAAGCTGGTGGACACGACCACTTGCATTGGATGCAAAGCGTGCGAAGTGGCGTGCCTGGAATGGAACGGATACACGTTCACCGAAACCACGTTTGACAATTCCTACCAGACGATGCCGGAAACGGCGTGGAATTACTGGAACCTGATCAAGTTCAACGAGCACGAGCGCGAAGACGGCAGCATGATGCTGCTGATGCGCAAAGACCAGTGCATGCACTGCGAAGATCCAGGATGCCTGGCGGCGTGTCCGGCGGACGCGGCGATCGTGCAGTACGCGAACGGGATCGTGGACTTCCAGGAAGCGAATTGCATCGGCTGCGGCTACTGCATGACCGGGTGCCCTTTTAACATTCCAAAATTCAGCCCAGAGGCGCGCAAAGTTTTTAAGTGCACGCTGTGCAACGACCGCGTGTCGGTGGGGCTGGAGCCGGCTTGCATCAAGGCATGCCCAACGGGCTGCCTGCATTTCGGGACCAAGCTGGAGATGAAGGAATTGGCGCAAACGCGCGCGGACCAGCTGCGCACACAGTCTGGATTCGCGGACGCGGGAGTTTACGATCCTGCGGGAGTGGGCGGCACGCACGTGATTTACGTGCTGCACGACGCGAAGAATCCGGAATTGTATGGTGGTTTGCCGAAAGATCCGCACATTCCGTATTCGGTGCGATTGTGGAAGGGACCGCTGAAGTGGCTGGGAAATCTGGCGATGGTTGGCGGCCTGGTAGGGCTGGCGTGGCATTACATGCGATTTGGGCCGAAGAAGGAAGAGCCAATTCCTCCGAGTGATGGGAATGGGAACGCGAGCGGAAGCGGGAGGCGGCCATGACGAGCAACGCGGTATCGCATCCAACCGCAGCCGATGATAACGAGAAGGTGATCGAGCGATATTCGTTTGGCGAACGTGCGAATCACTGGATTGGCGCGTTCACTTACACCGTAGCGCTACTCACGGGGCTGGCGTTCTGGTCTCCTTATCTGTATTGGCTGGCGGCGATTGTGGGCGGCGGACCGACGGCGCGATTCATACACCCATGGCTCGGTTTGATTTTCGCAGCGTCGCTGTTCTGGACATTCAAGGAATGGCACCGCGACATGCAGGTGGACGAGGACGACCGCGCGTGGGCGAAGGCGATTCCCTATTACATCCAGAATGAGGATGACAAACTGCCTCCGGTGGGGCGATTCAACTTCGGGCAGAAACTTTTTTTCTGGGGAATATTTTACAGCGTAATTTTGCTGCTGCTGACCGGGGTGGCGCTGTGGTACACGGAAGCGGTGCCGTGGAGTTGGCGGTACGTGCGCTACGTGGCGATCTTGATTCACGCGAGCGCGGCGCTGATCAGCATCGGGTTGTACCTGATTCACGTGTACATGAGCACGATCCTGGAACAAGGCAGCTTCGGCTCCATGTTTCATGGTTACGTGACGCGCGCGTGGGCCTGGACTTTTCATCGCACCTGGTATGAAGAGATCAAAGGCGGTACGCGATCCAAGTAATGGTGCAACGGGAGTGGGACCGGCGCATCCGCCGCGCTAACGAACTGACTTCCACTTATCCATTTGCGGCGGAAGGGCTGCGATTTTATTCCCGCGTGGCAACATTTCAGAAAAACCTGTACGCGGATCTGCAGAAAGCGCTGGGCGATTCCCCGAAAATTTCATCCGAGCGACCTTTGCGGGATGAATTGGACCTTTTCCTGCTGTTGCCTCCCTTTCCAAAATTTCTAGGGTTGATCGAGCAGTTTGCGCCGGGGCCACTGGCGCAGGCCGCAGCGGGACTGGTGCGCAAAGGGACGCCGGGATGGCAGCATGCGATCGAGGATTTCTGGCACGGGGAGCTTGAGACGCCGACGGCCTTAGGCGAGGAGGAAGAACATTCGGCGGGATATGCGGGCGGGGTGAATCCTCGCGAACAACTGCTGGCATGGATTTTTCTGCAACCGTACGCCGAGTATCTTGCGGACCATCGCGAAATCGCGATTGTAGATGGGACTCCCTCGACTTGCCCGCTGTGCGGCGGCAGGCCGGTGGTGGGCGTGCTACGGAGTGAGGGCGACGGAGCGAGGAAGTCGCTGATTTGCATGCTGTGCGCGCATGAGTGGGGATTTCGGCGGGTGTATTGCCCGGCGTGCGGAGAAGAGCGAGAGCCGCAAATGGCGTTTTATTCGGCACCGGAAATTGCGCACGTGCGCGTGGACGTTTGCGACACCTGCCACACTTACTTGAAGAGCATTGATTTGACGAAGACGGGCCTCGCGGTTCCGGTGGTGGATGAGCTGGCGACCATGCCTCTGGACCTGTGGGCACGCGAGCACGGGTACGAGAAACTGCAGATTAACCTGCTGGGAATTTGAACGCGCACCAAGTCACACTGAGACCCACGCTCGATTTAGCGCTTTTCCCGGGGGTTCGAGTCTCCCGAAATTCCTGACGGCCAGAGCGCGGCGACGGTTTCCTCAATATTTGCAAGAAACTTATTTCCAGTCAAATCATCCAATCCGGAAGGCTGAGGTGTCGTAGATGTGTACCGGAGAAGCCGGGTGTGCGGGGGCACGCGGGACTGGTCGGCTGGCAAGGACGAGCTGACGATGCTCAGGAGTCTCGCCCGGGCCTGATAGATGCGCAAATGCGTTGTTCGGCGGGCCGTGTAATCATAAGATTTAGAACGCCTGAGCCCACAGCGGAATTTCAGACCCAGTGACGGTTATTGAAGCGCGAAGACATTTCCACCGAATGATTCCACAGGAAACAAGTTGGGGGAGGAAAGCATGGCAACGGGGCTGAATCGAACGTCAACGACGCGTCTGGCAAGGTGGACGCGGAGACTGGCGGTTGGGCTGGTAATTTCCTCGAGCATCGGGTGCGCGGGAAACGGCTCCGGCGCGCCGCCCCCTCCCACAGTGGAGGTCGCGCAAGTGGAACAGAAAGACGTGCCGATTTACGGGGAGTGGATTGGGACGCTTGACGGTTTCACAAACGCTGACGTGAGGGCACAGGTCTCGGGCTATCTGCTGCGGCAAGGCTACCAGGAGGGCGCGTTCGTAAAGAAGGGGCAGCTACTTTTCGAGATTGACCCGCGGCCCTTCCAGGCGGCGCTCGATCAGGCCGAGGGGCAGCTGGCGCAGGCCACGGCGAATCTGGCGAATGCCGTAGCCGTGCAAGGCAGAACGCAACTTGACGTGGAACGTTACACGCCGCTGGCCAAAGAACAGGCAGCGAGCCAGCAAGATCTCGACAACGCCGTGCAGAATAACCTGGCCGCCAAGGCCACAGTGGCGACAGCTGAGGCACAAATCAAGACTTCGCAGGCGGCTGTGGAAACGGCCAAGATCAATCTGGATTTCACGCGCCTGGTTGCGCCTATTGACGGCATCGCGGGACAGGCGCTGCTGCAAGTGGGCGCGTTGGTGAGTCCGAGCAGCGGGACCGTTACCTCCGTATCCACAGTTGATCCAATCAAGGCATATTTCACCGTTAGCGAGAGCGAATATCTGGATTGGAACAAACGATTTCCAACGCAGACAAGCCGCGAAGCAGCGGACAAGAGTTTGCGCCTGCAATTGATTCTGGCCGACGGCTCAACCTATCCGCAGGAAGGCACTTTTTACTTCGCGGATCGCCAAGTGAACGTAAGCACCGGAGCAATTCGGATCGCGGGGCTGTTTCCGAATCCGGGGAATATTCTGCGGCCCGGCGGCTACGGCAAAGTTCGCACGGCGGTTCGAGTGCAGAAAGGCGCGCTGCTGGTGCCGCAGCGAGCGGTGACCGAGTTACAGGGCGCCTTTGAAGTGGCGGTGGTAGACAGCGAGAACAAAGTGAGCATACGGACGGTGACGCCCGGGGAGCGAGTTGGCAGTGATTGGATTATCACCACGGGACTGAAGCCGGGAGAGCGCGTAGTAGCTGAGGGAGTGCAGAAGGTGCGTCCCGGCGCGCAAGTGAACCCAAAGCCGTATGTGCCGGCAAACGCGACGGCGGAGGCCCGGTAAGCGCCATGTCCAAATTTTTCATCAACCGCCCGATCGTCGCAATCGTGATTTCGATCGTTATGGTGATTGTGGGAGTGATCACCATCATCAGCTTGCCTGTAGCGCAATTTCCGAACATCGCCCCGCCGGAAGTGCAAATACAAGCGACGTACGTGGGAGCGGACGCGCAGACGCTGGAACAATCCGTGGCCACACCGATTGAACAGCAGATGAGCGGCGTGGACCACATGAATTACATGTACTCGTTGAACGCCACGGCCAACGGGCAGATGACCATGATCGTGGACTTCGACGTGAAGACGGATCCGAACACGGATCAAATTCTGGCGCAGATGCGGGAAACGCAAGCGGCTTCGCAGCTTCCGGCGGACGTGAACAACTTCGGCGTAACGGTGCAGAAGTCGGTGACCTCTCCACTGATGTTGATTACGTTGTACTCACCGAAGGGGACCTACGACGCGTCGTTCCTTTCCAATTTCGCGTACATCAACATCCGCGACCCGTTGACGCGTTCGGCGGGGATTGGAAACGTGCAGATTTTCGGCGCCGGACAATACGCGATGCGGTTGTGGGTGAAACCGGATCAACTGGGCAAACTGGGGATCACCGTCACGGACATCATCAACGCGATTCAGACGCAGAACACCGTGAACCCCGCGGGACAAGTGGGCGGCGAGCCAGTGCCGAAAGGCCAGGAGTACACCTACTCGGTGCTGGCGCAAGGGCGACTGATTTCCGAGGAAGACTTCGGGCAGATCGTGGTTCGCGAAACGTCAGACGGCGGAGTGGTGCGCGTGAAAGACGTGGCGCGCGTGGAACTGGGCTCGCAGGATTACACGGTGGCGGGCCGGTTGAACGGGAAGCCGGGAGCGATTATCGCGGTTTACCAGCTGCCGGGCTCCAACGCAGTGGACGCTGCGAACGGCGTGAAGAAACTGATCGCCGGGATGAGGGAGAAATTCCCGCAGGACATGGACTACGTGATTTCGCTGGATACGACGAAGGCGGTGACGTCCGGGATCAAGGAGATTGTAGAGACGCTGCTGATCGCGATCGTGCTGGTGATTTTGGTGGTGTACATCTTCCTGCAAAACTGGCGCGCGACGCTGATTCCGATGCTGGCGGTGCCGGTGGCGTTAATCGGAACATTTATTTTCTTCCCGCTTTTCGGATTTTCGATCAACACGCTTTCGCTGTTGGGGCTGGTGCTGGCTATTGGATTGGTGGTGGACGACGCGATCGTGGTGGTGGAGGGCGTGGGGCGACATATTGAGGAAGGGCTGTCGCCGAAAGACGCGGCGTTCAAGGCGATGGAGGAGTTGACCGCGCCTGTGGTGGGAATCGCGCTGGTGCTCTCCGCCGTATTCGTGCCGACGGCCTTTATTCCGGGAATCACGGGGCGTCTGTATCAGCAATTTGCGGTGACGATCGCAATTTCCGTAATCCTATCGGCATTCAACGCGCTCACTCTGAGCCCGGCGCTGGCGGCTCTTCTGCTGAGGCCGAAAGAAGAGAGCAAAGGCTTGCTGGCAAGATTTTTTGGCTGGTTCAACCGCTCGTTCGAGCGAGGGACAGAATTTTATGTGCGTGTGTCGGGTGCGCTGATTCGCAAGAGTGTGATCGCGCTGGTGCTATTGGTGGCGTTCGCGGCCGGCGCGGCGCTGCTCGGCTCGCGAGTGCCTTCGAGCTTCCTGCCGGATGAGGACCAAGGCTATCTATTCATCAACCTGCAGCTGCCGAACGCAGCGTCATTGCAACGGACGGACCAAGCGGCGCGACAGGTGGAGAAAATCCTGGCGTCAACGCCCGGCGTGAAATACACGTCGAGCGTAATCGGGTTCAGCCTGCTGAGCTTCGTGCGAACCAGCTACAACGCGTTTTTCTTCGTCACGCTGGATGACTGGGACGCGCGAAAGTCGCGTGCGGAACAGTTTCAGGAAATCAAGACACGGCTGAACCAGCAACTGAGCCAGATGCCGGAAGGAATCGCGTTCAACTTTTCGCCTCCGGCGATTCCTGGGGTAGGTACCTCGGGCGGATTCACATTCGTGCTGGAGGACCGGGCTGGGAAGGACGTGGAGTTTCTAACGCAAAATTTGAACACGTTCATGGCGGCAGCACGAAAACGTCCGGAGATCGGTTTCCTGGCAACCACGTATCTGCCGAGCGTGCCGCAACAGTTCCTGACGGTGGACCGGGACAAGGTGATCAAGCAGGGAGTGAACATCAGCGACGTCTACAAGACCGTTCAGTCGTTCATGGGCGGGTACTTCATCAACTATTTCAACCGATTTGGGCGGCAATGGCAGGTGTACATCGAGGCGGAGGGCGAGTACCGGACGAGAGCGGAAAACGTGGGACAGTTCTACGTGCGAAACGATAAGGGAGAGGACGTGCCGCTTTCGGCCCTGACGAAATTCGCGCCGCGGATCGGGCCAGAATACACGATGCGATTCAACGAATATCGCAGCGCGCAGATTGTGGGAAGCGCCGCGCCAGGTTATAGCTCCGCGCAGGGGATGAAAGCGCTGGAAGAGGTGTTCGCGGAGACGATGCCGCGGGACATGGGGTACGACTACAAGGACATGTCGTTCCAGGAAAAACTGGCGCAGACGGGAGTCTCGCCAACCGTCGTTTTTGCGTTTTCGCTGTTATTTGTGTTTCTGATTCTGGCGGCGCTTTATGAAAGTTGGTCGCTGCCATTCAGCGTGCTGCTGAGCACGCCGGTGGCGGTGTTTGGCGCGTTCGCGGCGCTGTGGTTGAGGCGGACGGTCGCCGGATGGTTTTATCCGCCGTACATGGTGCAAATCGAGAGCGACGTGTATTCGCAGATCGGATTGGTAATGCTGATCGGGCTGGCGGCGAAAAATGCGATCTTGATCGTGGAGTTCGCGAAAGAGGAATACGAAGAAGGCAAACCGCTGGTGGACGCTGCGCTCGCGGGCGCGCGGATCCGGTTGCGGCCGATTTTGATGACATCGTTCGCGTTCATCCTGGGGAGCGTGCCGTTGTGGGTGGCCACCGGGGCAGGGTCCGTGGCGCGGCAGATCATCGGAACGACCGTGATCGGAGGGATGCTGGCGGCCAGCGCGATTGCCATATTCTTGGTTCCGGCAATTTTCTATTTGGTGGAGAAGTGGTCGGGCGCAGGCAAGGTGAAGCAGGCCGCCGGAGCAATTAACGCGCCGCCCGCTGCGGGAAGTGCCGGAACACCCACTCCCGCGGAGGGAGACTGAGATGAGGGCGACGCGAGTGTACGGCCGAATCAAACTGATGCTGATGACGAGGGCGATGCTGATTCTCGCGGCGATGCTGGCTGCGAGTCTGGTTACCGGATGCAAAGTTGGACCGAATTACAAGACGGCCGTCGGTTGCGATTCCCAGCACGTATCACGACTACAGCCAAAATCCGCAAGCCGAGGCGCAAGCGGCCTCGTACGCTGATTTGCCGTGGTGGCAAGTGTTCCAGGACCCGGTGCTGCAAGACTTGATTCGCACGGCGCTGAAGCAGAATTACGATTTGCAGATCGCGACGGAGCGGATCAACCAGGCGCGCGATCAATTGACGGTGACGCGTTCGAGCCTTTTTCCACAAGTGTCAGCTGATAGCAACTTCACGGGCGGCAAAGACCAAAATTTTCAATCGAAATCAAATTTTCTGGCGCTGACGGCGGACGCGTCGTTCCAGCTGGACCTGTTCGGCAAGCTGCGCCGCGAAACAGAAGCAGCGCGCGCGCAAGTGCTGGCGAGCGAGGCGGCTCGGCAAACGGTGGTGCTGACGCTAGTGAGTGATGTGGCGAGCGATTATTTTGCGTTGCTGCAACTTGACCTGGAATTGCAGATCTCCCGAGACACGGTGAAGTCGCAGGAAGACGCCGTGAAGCTGACGAAACTGCGATTGAGCCATGGCGTGGCGACCAAACTCGACGTGCTGCAGGCGCAGCAGGTGCTGGATACGGCGAACGCGCAAATTCCGGATTTGGAGCGGCAAATCGCGCAGGAGGAAAACGCGATCAGCATTTTGCTGGGCAATTACCCGCAAGGAATCAAGCGGGGCCAGCCGCTGGTGGAGCAGCCACTGCCTCCGGACGTCCCGCCCGGATTGCCATCGGCACTGCTGGAACGCCGGCCGGATATTCACCAAGCCGAAGAAAACCTGATCTCGGCGAATGCGGAAATCGGGGTCGCTAAAGCCTCGTTCTTTCCGCAAATCGCGCTGACGGGCTCGGGCGGTGGCGCGTTTGGGAGGAGCAATTTATTCTCCAGCTTGATGAGCTCGCAAACGGCGATATGGGCGTACGGAGTTCAGGTTTCACAGCCGTTGTTTACGGGGGGCGCGCTGACGGGGAATCTGCGACTGGCGCAATCCGAGAACCGGCAGGAAGTGATTGCTTACAAACAATCGATTCAATTGGCGTTTCGCGATGTTTCGGATGCGCTGATCGGCTATCAGAAGTACCACGAAGTCCGCGTGGAGCAGGAGATCACGGTGAAGGACCTGCAGGACTCGGTGGATACTTCGCTGGTGCGTTACCGGGGCGGGATTACAACTTACCTGGAGGTGCTGGTCGGGCAGGGGTCACTCTTCAGCGCGGAACTGACGCTGGCGCAGGCGCGAGGCAACGAATATCAGAGCGTGGTGCAGCTATACAAAGCACTGGGAGGCGGGTGGCAGAAGTAGCGAGGAGGCAACCGCGGCGAATTCAGCCGGGGTTGGAACGGGCGGCTCTGCTGAGGGCGGGCCAGTTTTGGATTGACCAGCCTCGGCCAGCCTTGAGCGATCAAAAAAATCGCGCTGCCAGGACAACGTGTGTCCGTCACAGCGCGATTTCTAAATTGCCGGAAATGTGGTTCAGGCTCTTTTCAGGATGCGAGTAATCCCGACCAAAATCACGGCGCCAACAAACGCCACGATGATGGAGCCGATCATCCCACCGCCGGGCCAAATGCCCAACAGCCCGAAGACCCAGCCCCCAAGAATGCCGCCGAGGATGCCGAGAATGATGTCTACAAGGACCCCGTAACCTCCGCCTTTCATAACTTGGCCTGCCAGCCAACCTGCGATCAACCCAACTATGATCCACGCGAGGATTCCCATGGCTTTCCTCCTTCCTGCCGAATAAAGCCGGATATCCCTGCGGATTCCCCGGCCGAACGAGACTGTACACCCGCAGGTGTCTACCTGCAACGTTTCGGTCAGTGTGGGACGATGCGTGCGAGTTTTCGGTGGCAGCATTGATGGCGACGCAAAGAATTGATTGGAATTGTGTAGAACTGGGGCAAAGTTATTTGTTGAGGGAAATGGTCGGGGCGTGGAGATTTGAACTCCAGACCTCCTGCGCCCAAGGCAGGCGCGCTACCAGGCTGCGCTACGCCCCGACATTTTTTGTAATTTCATTCTACCGCAGTTTGGATATTTGTCTTCATGGGGGATGCGGAGGACGCCCCTTGGATGGTGAACAGAATTTCCGTATGATTCTTGCTGCCGTTGCTCAGACGCGAAACCCGCCCGCGCCAGTAACGACAGAACCCGCAGGAGACATGCAAAGTGGCCAAACCAATATTGCTGAGTGTGGATGACGATACCGATGTGCTGCGGGCAATAGAGCGGGATCTTCGTTCGAAGTACGGAGCTGAATACCGGGTCATAGGGAGCGATTCGCCCGAGGGCGCACTCGACCTCCTGCACCAGTTGAAGGTGCGTAACGACAGCGTGGCGTTGTTGCTGGCCGATCAGCGGATGCCGCGCATGGAGGGAGTGGAATTCCTGCAACAGGCGATGGGGATCTTCCCCAGCGCGAAGAGGGCGTTGCTTACCGCCTATGCGGACACCAGCGCAGCGATCAGCGCCATCAATCATGCCAGCATCAATTATTTTTTCCTGAAGCCGTGGGATCCGCCTGCAGAGCACCTTTATCCGCAATTAGATGATTTACTCGACGATTGGCAGGCTTCGTTCCGTCCAACTTTTCAAGGGATCCGGTTGCTGGGCACGCGCTGGTCGCCACGCGCCTACGAGCTGCGGGATTTTCTGGCGCGCAACCACGTTCCGTATCAGTGGATCGACGTTGAGCTAACCAGCAACGATCCGGAAACCAAGCGGCTTTTGGAGGCTCTGGGGCTGGAGGCGGCGAGTCTTCCGGTGGTGCTCTTCCCCGACGGCACAAAGCTATTGGAGAGTGTGCCTGCGGACGTAGCGCAAAAAGTTGGACTGCGGACCCGAGCGCAAACCAGCTTTTATGATTTGGCAATTGTAGGTGGAGGGCCGGCCGGCCTGGCGGCTGCCGTTTATGGAGCGTCCGAGGGCCTGCACACCATGATGATTGAGCGGGAAGCTCCCGGCGGTCAGGCGGGCATGAGCTCGCGCATTGAGAACTATCTGGGATTTCCTACAGGGCTGAGCGGCGGAGATTTGGCGCGGCGCGCGGTGGTGCAAGCGCAACGATTTGGAGTGGAAATCCTCTCGCCGCAAGAGGCTGTTGCCGTACGAACGGAAGGGCCGTATCGAATCGTCAAGCTGGCGGATGGGAACGAGATTTCTTGCCACGCGCTGATGATCGCGACCGGGGTGCAGTGGCGGCGCCTGGAAGCTCCGGGGATAGCGAAGCTGCAGGGCGCGGGAATTTACTATGGTGGTGGCAGTACGGAGGCTCCGTCTTACAAGGGTGAAATCGTTTATGTAATAGGCGGCGCGAACTCGGCTGGTCAAGCGGCGATGAACTTCGCAAGATACGCGGAGCGCGTCGTAATTCTTGTGCGCGGAGAATCACTGTCGAGCACGATGTCACGATACTTGATTGACCAGATTCAACAGACGCCCAACATACAGCTCTGGACGCATGCCAGCGTGACCGAGGTGCATGGCGAGACGCATCTGGAAGAGATTTCGGTGCTTTGTTCCGACACCAACAAGGTGGAGCGCGTGCCGGCCAGCGCGATGTTCGTTTTCATTGGCGCGCTGCCGCGGACAGATTGGCTGGCTGATGTTGTCGAGCGGGACGAGCGCGGGTTTCTGTTGACCGGACCTGACCTGATGCGTGACGGGCAACGTCCGAAAGGATGGAGTCTCGACCGGGATCCCTTCCTGCTGGAGACGAACGTTCCCGGCATCTTTGCCGTGGGTGACGTGCGGCACGGCTCGATTAAACGCGTGGCTTCCGGCGTGGGCGAGGGATCGGTAGCGGTACAGTTCATCCATCAGTATTTGAGCAAGGTATAAATGGCCGACAAATCTGAACTACGCCGCGTGCCGGTATTCGCGGACTTGCCCGACGATCAGCTCGACTGGTTCCTCGGTAATTCGCAAGAATTTCATGTGGCGGCCGGTGAAAGCTACATCCGCCAGGGTGATCCCGCTGACTGGATGTTTGTAATTCTCGAAGGCCAGTTTGAGTGGCGTGGTGACTTGGGCGGGGATACCGTCATATACCCAGCGAAAGCCGGCGACGTCACCGGGGTCTTACCCTTCTCTCGGATGAAACGGTTCAGCGTGACGTTTCGAGCGCTGAACGCCGGGCGCCTGCTGAAATTCCCTGCCTCCTTGTTTCCCGAGCTTGTTAAGAAGATGCCCGAACTGACGGCGCGCCTGGTAGGTTTCTTGTCCGATCGGGTTCGAGAAACCACTCGCGTCGAACAGCAGCGCGACCGGCTGGCTTCGCTGGGCAAGCTATCGGCAGGATTGGCGCATGAACTCAACAATCCCGCTTCTGCGGCGAAACGCGCCGCCAGCCAGTTGCGTGACATGGTGACCAGAGTCACAAACGCGAGCGTCGAGCTGGGGAGTCGCGGCCTATCGCCCGCGCAGAAATCGGAGATCGAGAAACTGGAAGCTTCGTTCACGCAGACTGACGTGGTCCCACCGGACGCGCTGACCATTAGCGATCTGGAAGACCGGATTGACTCTTTATTGCGCAGCCACGGGCAAAACGACATGTGGGAACTGGCGGCGGGGCTGGCCCGACGGAACGTTCAGCCGGAGGCATTGGAATCGTTGTTCGCGAAGATCAATGCGGAAAACGTCCGAGCCGCTCTGGAAAGCATCTCCGCCTCCGTAGAGATTTCCAGCCTGCTGCGCGAAATCGAAAGCAGCACATCACGAATATCGGATTTGGTGGGCGCCATCAAGGAATACACGCACATGGACCAGGCGCCGGTCCAAAACGTGGACGTGGTAAAGAGCCTGGAAAGCACTCTGACAATTTTGAATCACAAGCTGAAGCGGGGAGTGACGGTGCGGCGCGAGTATCACCCCGTCCCACTCTTGGTGAATTCTTTTGGCAGCGAGCTCAACCAGGTGTGGACTAACATTATTGATAACGCGATTGACGCAATGCACGGAACCGGCGAGCTTCGCATCCGAACTTATCCCGACGACGGTTGCGCGGCGGTGGAGATTGCTGACAACGGTCCGGGGATTCCCGACGACGTGCAACCACACATTTTTGAACCTTTTTTCACGACGAAGGGGGTTGGGGAAGGCACGGGCCTCGGCCTGGACACGGTGCAGCGAATCGTGAAGAAGCACCGGGGAAATATCCGAGTCATTTCCAAACCCGGCGACACGCGGTTTCAAGTGTGGTTGCCGTTAGTTGGATCGGGGAAGGCATGAATCGCTTGGCGAATGGTTGGGCGCGGCGAGTTGAGGAAAATGGAGTTGGCGGAGGGCGGGTGGTTTTTCTAACTGCGGTGATGCTGGCCATTTACTCGTGAACGCGTTGCGCGAACCTCGGCTGGACGCAGCTTGACTTAACTCGCCGTCAGTTAAGTATTCGTTCAGCGAGACCTTGAAGTTCCATCATTTTTTGAACGGTTCAGGCGAGGACCGCCGCAGACGCGGGACGCAAGATTAGCCGACGGCAGAGGAGCTGTGCCCTAAAACGAAAAGAGCCTGCGTCCTTGGGGGAGGCCGCAGGCTCTTTTCCAGGGTGGAAAAACTAGAACGTAAATCTACCGCCGATCTGCCACCAACGCGGCAGGAACTGACCTGTAGCCTTGCCAAAATTGGCGTCCAGATTGTTGGTGTCCATGTTCTGCAGATTTACCCGGTTGAACAGGTTAAAGAACTCAAACCGGATCTGGAAGTTGAAGCGTTCTTTGAAGCGGTTGTCCTTGTAGATGGCCGCGTCCGTCTCGGCAAAGTTCGGTCCGCGGAAACCGTTCTGCTTTTCGTTGCCTTCGGTTCCGAGGGTCGGCGCCGTAAACTGTGTGGCCGGATTGGCAAACACACCGTTCAGGAACGCTGAGCGAGACGTACCTTGCTGGTAGTTGGTGACGTTCGGATAATCCAAGTTCGTTCCGTCCGCATTGTAATCGCCGCTGTTAGGCGCGAATCCGGTAATCGGATTGGCATTCGATGGGCAGGTAGGCGGAGCAGGCGGAGCCGGGTTCGCAAATTCGCATGTCGGATTAAACGCATTGGTATTAATAACCGTGAACGGATAGCCACTCTGGAGGATGACGGTGCCGGTGATACCCCAACCTCCAGTCAAGTGACCGACGACGCCTTGTCCGCCGTCCAAGCCTTGATATTGGTAGTTGCCTACCAAAGAGAAGCGATTGGGCGCATCCCAGGGAGATGGCCCGTAGTACGCGCCCGGATTCTCCGCCGTGGGATACGTGCCCGCGTCGTCCTTGGAAGCGGACCGTGTATAGGAAGCGTCAAAAAACCCGTGCGAGAACCGGCCGCGAACGTCGGCGACAAACGCCTGGTAGTTTCCATAGCGATTGTTATCTGCGTAAGCGATCGAGCCGAAGCTAGTGTTGAGCCGCGTCGGAGTGACCGTCTCGTTCTGCACCAGGTCGCCGGCAAAGGAGTTGATGTTCACGCCATACTGAACTTGCCCCGCCTCATCGCTGCCACCAACTAGATTGTAACTGTGCGAGCCGGTGTAGCCGACGCTAGCCGCGAAGTACCTGGCAAAACTGCGCTCTACGGTTGCGGTCCAGATAGCAGCCTTTGGCGACTTCAAGTTCGGGTTGATGCCGCCGATCCCGAAGTTGAGGCCGGCAATTCCGCCCTTGCTATCCAACCCTGCCGTAAAGCCAGGAGTCGGGAAGCCGAACGGCGGTGTATTGCTGTTTCCAAGGCCGAAGATGAGTGGGTCGGAAACGCCCGGTACGCCACCAGGCAGGAACGTCGGCTGCACGGGCCCTGGTGGGTTGCCGCGGAATTCTTCTTGAACGTTCGCCGAGGTCAACCAGTTGTTGTAAATTCCGAACCCGCCACGGATTGCCCACAGGCCTTTGCCCGAGGGATCCCACGCGACTGCGATGCGCGGACTGATCAGATCATTGACGGAGTGGTTCAGAGCGTTGTGGGTCTGTTTTGCGAAGCCATTGGCGACCTGATCCTGGAACGTTGCGCCCGGCCCGAGGTAGAAGTTTCCGAAAACGGTGGACGGGCTGGCAGACCAGGGATTGCCCGAATCGTCGTAACGAACGCCGAGCGTCAAGGTGAGATTTGATTTTACCTTCCAGGTATCCATCGCGAATACGCCCCAGGTGCGGGACCGCGCATTCCATGACCACAGCACGGGTTGACCCGTGGTGGGATCGTACATCGCGCCGTGTTCACTGATGGGCTGGTCTTGAATGAGAGTCGTCAAGTTCTGGAAGCTGAAGGATGGAGTGGAATACGGCCCTTGGAAGGGTTCGATGTCCTCGCCGTACCAGCCTTCGTATCCGAATTTCAGAGTGTGCGCGCCCTGCACGTGGGTGAGGACGTCGCGCCAGTGGTAGTTCTTCTGAATAAAGTCGCCTTGCGCAAAGCCGGCGCCGAAGCCGACGTTGGTGCCGCCGACGCTGACGTTCGGGACACTATAAACCGCGGCGCCACTGCCGAGAGTGCCCTCGATGCGGCTGACGCCGAAAATACCTTCATTCAGCGTGTTGGGGTTGAAGGTGTGCGTCCAGTTGGCCTGCACCGCGTATTCCCAGTTTTGGTTGTTCGCCGCGGAGAATTGCGGAATGGGACCGGGAGCGCCGTAACTCAAAACCGTGCGGTAGGCGCTCGCGTAGACGCGGTCGTGGCTGAAATATTTGTCAATGCGGCCAAAATACTGTGTACCGTTGCGAACTGCCTTGGCACTCAAGCTACCCGTATCAATGAACGGGGTTGAGCAAGGCAATAATGCGGCTCCCACAGGAATTGTAGTTACGCCGGTGGGGCAGCCGGCAACAGGATTCGTTGACGACGCCGGGAAAAAGTACTGTCCGGCAGTCAGCGATTGGCTCACGGCCGTCAGGTTTGTCGGCACATAAGTCTGCAACAGTCCGGTGCCGACGGTGTTCGGGAAATTGGTGGTGGCGAAGCTCGTGAATGCAGGATCCGCAAACGTCTGTCCGCTGGCAACCGTAGAATTAGCCGACCGCAATGGCTCGACGTCGAAGAAAAAGAAAAACTGGTGATGCGGGATGATCGGACCACCGATGCCGAAGGACATGTTGTTGCCGTGAAACGGCAGATAATTGTTCCCTTGCTGGGCCTGAGTCAAGGCAAACATGGTTCGGTTGTAGTAGTAATCGGCGGCAAAACCGTGGAACTGGTCCGTGCCGGATTTCGTAACCATGACAGTCTGTAAGCCGCTGGCCCGTGAATATTCGGAAGAAAAGGTGTTCACCTGAATGCCGATTTCCTGCACGGAGTCAGGATTGGGGGTCAGGTTCAAGACGCCTTGCCGGATGGCGCTGGTAACGTCGAGTGCGTCAACTACCCACATGTTGGACATCTGGCCTTGACCATTGGCACTCGCATCCACCACGGTTTCTGTGGAATAGTTGTCCACGCCCGATCCGGGCGCGTTCGCTGCGCTGGTACCCAAGCCGGTTACGCCGGGCGCCAGGGTTGCCAAGCCAACGACGCTGCGTCCTGCCACTGGCAACTGGTCAACGGCTTGGTGTTCCAAAGTCAATTGGTTGCGGCTCTCGTCCGGGTTCACGACCGGCGCTTGCTCGGTGACCTCCACAGACGTCGTTACCGATTTCAGGGAGAGTGTCAATGTCACAGCGAGTCGCTGGTTGGTATTCAGAATGATGCGTTCCACCGTCTTGGCAAAACCGGCAGCCTCGGCAGTTACTTCGTATGTGCCGGGCGCCAGGCTCTCAATGTTGAACGTTCCATTCGCGTCGGACACCGCGGTGTTGGTGATCTGGGTTCCGACGTGTACAACGGTCACATTCGCTTTCGGCACGGCCGCGCCGGTAGCATCTTGCACGGTGCCCGCGACGGAACCGCTAAATTGTGCGAAGGAAGCGCTGGCAGACAAACCGAGGACAACGAACACGAAGAAGCAACGCAATGCGGTTGTGAATCTCATTCAAATCCCCCCCACTAGCATTCCTGAGAATTTGGCCGACCAGAAAACGCATTCCCCGCCCGGGGTTACAGATTGAAGCTTCTCCGGGCCAAAATAGCGAGAAGTGCACTCTCGAAAGCCAATGCAAGCAGCCCCACCACATTCAGAGAAAACGTTTACTTCTTGTTGCGGGCAATTTACATCCGTTTCTCAAATGCTGTCAAGAAGAAATTTGGATGCAATAGTACTTTTACGTTACGGCGACATTTGACGCACTCTGCGACGAGTATCTTGAAGCCTGGAATCGTTCTCGAGCCGCGTATCAGCGCAAGGAAAGCGGCGGGATCGCTGCTGGCTCAGGGTTTGGACCATCCCTGACCAGGTAGAATTCCAGTTCCTTCTTTTACTACGATCAATTGGTCGGCAGCGACATCCTTCAAGTCTTGATGAAGGCCGCTGGGCCAACGGATGGCGATGTCCGCCGTCTTCTCAGCGCCCAAGCCGAAGTGCAGTCTGGTATCGTTTGCAGAGTAAAAGCTGGATTGGCTCAACACTTCCTGCGCTTGGGATTTCTTCCCGTAGCGGACCACCACCCTGGCGCCGATGGCGCTGCGGTTCGACTTCGTGCCCGACCAATTTAATCTTCAGCCAGTGATTTGAGCCGCGCAGATCGTTGCGGAGCAGCGACGGCGGTTCGTTCAGATTGACAACCAGGACGTCCAGGTCGCCATCGTTGTCGAAGTCCCCGAAGGCGCATCCGCGGCTGCAATGCGGGGCGGAAACGCCGGGACCGGCTTCGTCCAGCAGCTCTTCGAAGGTGCCGTTGCCGAGGTTGCGAAAAACGACGCGGGGAGTCTTGTTGGGAAATTGCGGCATGGTTTTCTCGAGCTCAGGGTAGACGCTACCGGTAACCATAAAAATGTCGGGAAAGCCGTCGTTGTCCAGGTCCACAATTCCTGCTCCCCAACCTACGTAGCGGTTTTCCACACCGATCCGAGCCACGCGCGTAACATCCACGAAATTGGCCTTGCCGTCGTTGTGATAGAGGCCGTTGGTGTCTTCGCTGAAATGAGTCTTGAAGAGGTCCAGGTGGCCATCGAGGTCATAATCGCCCACACCAACGCCCATGCCCGCCTGTTCCTCGCCATCTTCGCTGAGAGCCACTCCGCGAATTACGCCTTCTTCGCGAAACGTCCCATCGTGATTGTTCATAAAGAGGAGGCTGGGCGTCGAATCGCAAGCCACGAAGATGTCCGGCCAGCCATCGTCGTCGAAATCCGCGGAAGCTACCGTCATGCCGTAGCTCCCGCGAAGCGTTGAAATCCCGGCTTGTACGCTTACGTCAGTGAAGGTTCCGTCGCCGTTGTTGCGGTACAACGAATGCACGCCGTGGGGCAAGCCGCGAGGTCCACATTCGACGTCCACTCCCTTCCAGGTGCAATTGCTGTTCTGCCCGGGCTTGGGGACGTGTTTGAGGTCAAACTGGACGTAATTAGAGACGAAGAGATCGAGATTGCCGTCGCGGTTATAGTCCAGGAAAGTGCAGCCTGCGCCGAAGCGCGGCGTTTCGTTGGAGAGGCCGGCTTGCTTGGTTACGTCGGTAAAGGTGCCATCGCCGTTGTTGCGATACAGCTTGTTTTGGCCAAAGTAGGTGCAAAACAGGTCTTCGAAACCGTCATTGTTGTAATCGCCGACGCAAACGCCGGAGGCCCAGCCTACGTCGTGCAAGCCGGCTTTGTCGGTCACGTCGGTAAATGTGCCGTTACGATTATTCTTGTAGAGGCGGTTCGTCGCGCCTGCCGGGGTCGAATTCATGCGCGTGCCGCTGAGCACGAAGATATCCATCCAACCGTCGTTGTCATAGTCCAGAAAGGCACAGCCGCAGCCAACGGCTTCCAGGATGTAGTCCTTATGGTCCGGGTACCCGTATACGATGGGCGCCACCAGCCCCGCTGCAGCTGCGACATCGGTGAAATGGGCGTAAAAGGGACGGCCCGAGGGCGCCGAACGAGGCTGCGCCTTGGTGGAATGAGGCGACATACCCTGGCCGAAGATGCGGGAGGCCGACGCGCCCAGTGATAAACCCAGCGATAGTTGAAAGAATGAGCGGCGCGAAAATTTCATGTCTGGTGTTCGAACACCAACATTATATCCGGGTTGGGGCGAAGGGGCACCTTGGCTTGACACATGGGGCGGTGCGCAGTATAAAGCGAAGGAAAACGTTTACCAACTAATTTTGGAACGACGCTCGCATTGCACACGGCCAAAGACCTTGGAGACCACCTCGACGCGCGACCACATTCTTCCGTGCCGGGCCAAATCTTCCTGTTAGCCGCACAGTAATGATCGAGTCACAGGCAGCGCATTCTTCGAATTCCTGGCATGGGATTGCGCTAGTGTGGTCTTTGGAAAGATTTCTTAGGAGATGCTGATGGCGAAACTCAAGGCAACAATTCCCGCAATGGTCGCGACGCTAACAATTCTGGGCGCGATGACGATGATGCCTTATCCCAAAGCAGAGGCGAAATCGAAAATGCAAAAGCAGGCATTCGGAAAAATACAGGATGGGCAAACCGTGGATTTGTATGTCCTGACGAATAAGCAGGGGATGAGCGCCGCCATCACTAATTTCGGCGCGACCCTGGTATCGCTGAAGGTTCCCGACCGCGACGGAAAGATTGGCGATGTGGTGTTGGGCTATGACAACCCTGCGGACTACGAGACCGGCAAGGCATACTTCGGCGGCACGATCGGCCGCTACGGAAATCGCATCGCGCACGGCAAGTTCACGCTGGACGGTGTTAGCTACAGCGTGCCAACCAATGACGGTGAAAACAGCTTGCACGGCGGCGTCCGAGGATTTAACAAGCGAGTGTGGACGGCAAAAGAAGTTTCGAGCAGCGCGGGTGAGTCTCTGGAGCTCACTTACCTGAGCAAGGACGGAGAGGAAGGCTATCCGGGAAATCTGAAAGTGAAGGTGGTCTACACCGTTCTTGCCGATCAGAATGCGTTGAAGATCGAATACACCGCGACGACGGACAAGGCCACCGTAACCAATTTGACGAACCACTCGTACTTCAATCTTGCGGGGCAAGGGAACGGCGACATTCTGCAGCATCAACTGACCTTGTTTGCCAGCCAGTTCACTCCGGTTGACGCGACGCTTATTCCCACCGGCAAACTTGAGGGCGTGCGCGGCACACCGTTCGATTTCCTGCAAGCGACGGCGATTGGCGCGCGGATCAACCAGGACGACCAGCAATTGAAATTCGGCAAAGGGTACGACCACAATTGGGTGCTGGACAAGAGTTCAGAGGGCGCTTTGTCTCTGGCGGCGCGCGCCTATGACGCGCAGAGCGGTCGAATTCTGGAGGTGTCCACGACTGAACCCGGCGTGCAGTTCTACAGCGGAAATTTTCTGGACGGGAGCGTGCATGGCAAGGATGGGAAGGTTTACGGCTATCGCTCCGCGTTCTGTCTGGAGACTCAGCATTTTCCCGATTCGCCGAACCACGCGAATTTCCCCTCGACTGTTTTGAAGCCAGGACAGACATTACGTTCTACGTCGGTCTACAAGTTTACCGTGCAGAAGTAAGCAGCGACGGAAAGTGTTTCAGCAAACGATGCGGCTGGCGAAAATACCCGGCAAGCGGCGGAACCGTGTGCGATTGGGAAGCCAAGAACGTCGCTGCCGCAGCCGCGGCGCGCGCGGAAAATAACGGTGCCCGATGAAAATCGCTCTGCGGGGGTTCTGCCTGGCTGCGGTGCTCTGTCTGCTATGTGCTTCCTTTTCCTCCGCTCAGCAAGCGCCGGAGAGCGTGACCATTCATGTGCGAGCGGATCAATCGGAAGGCGCCATTCGCCCGATCTGGAATTACTTCGGATACGACGAGCCGAACTACACCTACGCGCCGAATGGCAAGAAACTTCTGGGCGAATTGGCCGCGCTCAGTTCTGTTCCGGTTTATGTGCGGGTGCACAATCTGCTGACGACCGGCGATGGCTCCAGTTCCCTGAAGTGGGGTTCGACCAACGCGTACACAGAGGATAAAAACGGCAAACCCGTTTATAGTTGGACGATTCTGGATCAAATCTTCGACACGTTCCACGCGGCCGGTATAAAACCGATCGTGGAGATCGGCTTCATGCCTGAAGCGCTTTCCACTCATCCCGAACCTTATCGCCACAATTTTCCGAAGGGTTCGATCGGTTCGATTTATACGGGTTGGGCGTACCCGCCGCGCGATTATGCCAAATGGTCAGAGCTCGTATATCAATTTACGCGCCACCTGCGCGAACGCTATGGAGACACGGAAGTAAAGACCTGGCTGTGGGAGGTATGGAACGAGCCGGACATCGACTACTGGAAGGGCACGCCAGAGGAATATTTCAAACTTTACGATTATACCGCCGACGCAGTTTTGCATGCGTTTCCGGAAGCTCGCATTGGAGGCCCGGACAGCACGGGACCGGGCAATCCGCACGCAGCCGAATTTTTGCGCCAGTTTCTGGAACACTGCGCGCACGAGCCGAATTATGCGACGGGCAAGATCGGCTCGCCACTGCTGTTCATCAGTTTTCATCCCAAGGGTTCGCCGAAATGGCAGGGCGATTACGTGCAGATGGGCATTTCGCGGCAGCTCACCTCCATCAAGAACGGATTTCAGATCGTCGAGTCTTTCCCGGAGTGGCGCCAAACGCCCATCGTATTGGGTGAATCGGACCCGGAAGGATGCGCGGCGTGTTCCGCGCAGGAAAATCCGCAGAATGCGTACCGGAATGGTGAGATGTTCGCATCGTATACCGCGGAAACATTGCATAGCATCTACGCACTGGCGAGCAGCGAACACGTGGACTTTCTTGGCGCGGTGACCTGGTCCTTTGAATTCGAGGACCAGCCGTATTTTGCCGGATTTCGCGAGCTTGCTTCCAACGGATTAGACAAACCTGTGTTGAATGCGTTCCGAATGTTTGGGATGCTGGGGGGCGAGCGCGTGCAGGTGGCGAGCTCAGGGGCGCTCTCAACCAACGACGTGGTGCTGAACGGAGTGCGAGCGCGACCGGACATCAACGCGGTCGCCAGCAGTACGGATCACGGGATACAGATCCTGATTTGGAATTATCACGATGACGACGTGCCAGCGCCGGCTGCGCCGATTGACCTGACAATCGAGGGACTACCGCCGGACGCGAAAAGAGCGTTGAGCGAGCATTTTCGGATTGATGCGCAGCACAGTAACGCGTTTACGGCATGGAAAAATATGGGCTCGCCGCAATCACCTTCTCACGTCCAATACGAACAGCTGCAAGGCGCGGGACAGCTGCAACTGTTGAATTCTCCGGCGTGGATATCGCTCGACCACGGCGCTGCCCATTTGCAATTTGCGCTGCCCCGGCAAGGCCTTTCGCTTATTCGAATCGCATGGTAGATAGCATCAACGCGAGAAACATTCCGGACACATCGCAGCGCGACAATTTTGGCCAACGCACCGCGCAGCGCGGACCGGAAATTTGTAATTTGCTGCGGGACGTAACTGCGCTTTTGTTGCTGCTTCTTTGCGCGGCGGCAGCCGTCGCGCAAACCGGCGCCGATGCGAACAGTATTAGCGCGATCCAAGCGGCATTGCAGGCCGGTGAGAACGAACAAGCACTGACATTGGTCCACACCCAGCTGCAGGCTTGGCCGAAGGACGTGAAGCTGTGGGCGCTCGAAGGCATTGCGCTCACGCACCTTGGCCGCAATCGCGAAGCGCTAGCTGCCTACAACAAGGCTCTCGCGATCTCGCCGGATTACCTGGCCGCGCTGGAAGGCGCTGCCGAATTGGAATACAAGGCAGGAAGCAGTCGAGCTGTTCCGCTTCTGAATCGCATTTTGAAAATTCGACCCGAGGAGCCTACCACTCACGCGATGCTCGCAGCACTCGCTTACAAGAAACACGACTGCGCCACCGCGGTGGAACACTTCCGGAAAAGCGGCCCGGTGCTTGCTTCCCAACCGACCGCGCTGGAAGAGTACGGCGCGTGTCTGATGGATCTGCAAAAGCCGGAGGAGGCGCTCCCCATTTTTGAGCAAATCCTAGCGCTTCGGCCGAGCGATCCACACGCGCGCTACAACTTGGCGGTGGTGCAGTTCAGCGCGCAGCACAGCCCGGACGCCATCAACACGCTGCAACCTTTGTTGGAGGTAAGCGAGCCCGACCCGGATGTTTTGGACCTGGCGTCCGCGGCATATGAAGAAACCGGAGACACGCCCCGTGCGGTAAGTCTGCTGCGGCAGGCGATCGTGACGAACCCGCGGAAGGTAAAGTACTACGTTGATTTCGCCGCGTTATCTTACAAGCACGAATCATTTCAGGTCGGAGTCGAAATGATTGATGCGGGCTTGACGCAATTGCCCAAAGCCGCGCCACTGTATATCGCGCGCGGCATTCTCTACATCCAAATGGGACAATTTGAAAAGGGTCAGTCCGATTTTGAGGCCGCGAACCGGCTCGATCCTGGCCAAGCGTCCGCAGCAGTCGCTGAAGGGCTGGCGCAAATGCAGTCCAGCAATCTTGGCGATGCCCTCAAAACCGTAGAGACGGAACTGAAAGCGCATCCGAACGACGCGTTTCTACATTATTTGAAAGCTGAAATTATTTCACAAGGCGGGCCAGCTGTTGGAAGTCCGGAATTTAACGAGGCAATGAACGCTGCATCTCGCGCGGTTCAACTGCAGCCTGATTTCCCGCTCGCCCGCAATGTGCTTGGCAACCTCTATTTACAGTCCGGCCAAAACGAAAAGGCAATCGAACAGTGCCGCGCGGTACTTCGCGAAAATCCCAGCGACCAAATCGCCGTGTACCACCTGCTGCAGGCACTGCGAAAAGTAAATGATCCCAAAGGCGAGGTTCCGGGACTGGTGAAACGGTTGGCGGAGTTGCGCGCGCAGTCGCAGCAACAAGAAGCCTCCGCAAACAGATACAAACTATTTATTCAAGGCGAGCAAGCGCCCGACGGGGCGGAGGCGCCGAAGCCGTAGCGTAATTCTTGGCGAATCGATGCGCGACGATTGCAGCGGGAAACGCTGAATCAATCGGCTGCTTGACAAGCTGCTTCCGCGGGCAGTATAAGCGATGGGTAAACGCTTTCTCGACATTGTTCATCCAGCCTGCTCCTTGCAGCACCCTGGAGCGGGCCCCAGGCGAACCGCGGCACGGCAATCCAAGGGAGACCACGAACATGAAAAAGACGTCCAGGCGCCAATTCCTTACGAATGCTGCGGTTACGACAGGAGCTGCTCTCGCCGCGCGCTCCATCCCGACGTGGGCGAAATCTCCGGCCCCCACGGCGCAGGTCGCGATCACGCCACAACTCTCGACTTTCGGCTACTCCCAAGTGCAATTGCTGGATAGTCCGTTCCGCCGGCAGTTCGATCAAAATCATGATTTGTATCTGAATCTTGATGAAGACGCGATGCTGAAGCCGTTCCGGAAGCGCGAGGGATTGCCGGCAGTGGGACCAGACATGGGCGGCTGGTACGACGACGCCGATGATTTCAGCCCGATGGAAAATTTCCATGCCTTTATCCCGGGACACAGCTTTGGACAATATCTTTCGGGTCTCGCGCGCGCCTACGCGATCACCGGATCAAAGCCGACGCAGGAAAAAGTGCAGCGCCTGGTTCGCGGTTACGGCGCGACGGTGGACCCGGCCGGGAAATTTTATGTGGACTATCGCCTGCCTGCGTACACTTTCGATAAAACGTGCTGCGGCTTGATTGACGCGCATGAATTCGCCGGCGATACCTCCGCTCTCGACGTGCTCTGGGCCAGCACGCAAGCCGTGCTGCCGCATCTGCCGGAAAAGGCATTGAGCCGGCAGGAACAGCGCGACCGTTTCCACAAGGACATCGCCTACACCTTCGACGAAACCTACACGCTGCCGGAAAATCTGTTCCTGGCCTATCAGCGCAGTGGCGATCCACGGTACAAGGACCTCGCCGTCCGCTTCATCGAGAAGGAATATTTTGATCCCCTCGCGGAGGGCACGAACGACCTTCCCGGGGAGCACGCTTACAGTCACGTGAACGCACTGAGTTCCGCGATGCAATCTTATCTGGTGCTCGGCGACGAAAAATACCTGCGCGCGGCTACCAACGGTTTCAAGATGGTCCACGACCAGAGCTACGTCACCGGCGGCTGGGGCCCGGACGAAGCGTTTGTCCAGCCTGGCAGCGACGGACTGTGGCAGAGCCTGGGGCTGACGCACTCCAGCTTCGAAACTCCTTGCGGCGTTTACGGCCATTTCAAAATCACGCGCTACTTGCTGCGCGTGACCGGCGATTCGCGCTACGGCGACAGCATGGAGCGCATCCTATACAACACGATCGCGGGCGCATGGCCGATTCTGCCGGACGGCACTTCCTTTTACTATTCCGACTACAACAATACCGGCAAGAAAGTGCATTACAAGGACAAGTGGCCCTGCTGCTCCGGCACGTTCCCGCAGCTCGCGGCCGACTACGGGATCAGTTCCTATTACAAGAGCAAGGACGGCATCTACGTCAACTTGTTCCTGCCTTCGACAGTGTCCTGGCCGCAAAACGGAACGCCGTGCACGCTCACCCAGACAACGAAGTTCCCGCAGGCGAACACTACGCAGCTGGCGTTCAAACTGGCACGTCCCGAGACTTTCACCGTCAATCTCCGCATACCCGGATGGGCGGGCGCGAAGACGACTGTGGCCGTGAACGGCAGCCGGATCCAGAGCGACGTGGTTCCTGGAAAGTTTCTCGCGGTGCAACGCACATGGAAGGATGGTGACCGCATCGAGATGGAAATGGAAATGCCGCTGAGCTTGGAAGCCGTTGACAGCAAGAACCCCAACACGGTGGCGCTGCTGCGCGGGCCGATTGCGCTTTTCGCAGTCGCAAATCTGCCGGAACGGATTACTCGCAAGCAGATGCTCGCGGCCACGGCTCTGGCGCAATCGTCAGATGATTGGGTGGTGAAGACTGATACCAGCAACTTGACGCTTCGTCCCTTTGCGTCAATTATGAACGAGGAATACCGGCTCTATCAGCAGGTGGAGTCCTAAGCCTCGGTGCCCAGAGCGACCCCGGAGAACCAATAATCGTGGAATATCGCGCGCTCGGCCGCACGGGTTGGAAGGTTGCGGAAATCAGTTTCGGTGCATGGGCGATAGGCGGCTCGTGGGGGCACGTCTCAGACGAGGAGGCGATGGCGGCCCTGCGCAAGGCTGTGGATTGCGGGGTCAATTTTTTCGACACGGCTGATGTTTACGGCGGCGGCCGCAGCGAACGGCTGATCGCCGACCTGAAGAAAAATTATAAGAAGGACATCATCGTCGCCACGAAGGCGGGGCGACGCCTGCCTCAGCAGACTGTAGCGGGCTACAGCGCCGCGAACCTCACGGCGTGGGTGGAAGACAGCCTGCGCAATCTCGCGACGGACTCGCTCGACCTGCTGCAACTTCATTGCCCGCCGACGGAACTTTATTCCCGGCCGGAGACTTTCGATATTCTCGATCGCATGGTGAAAGCGGGCAAGATCCGTTATTACGGCGTCAGCGTCGAGAAAGTGGAAGAAGCTCTGAAAGCGATCGAGTTTCCCAACGTGCAGAGCGTGCAAATTATTTTCAATTGCTTCCGGCAACGGCCCGCTGACGATTTTTTTATAGCGGCTAAACAGAAGCAAGTGGGAATCCTGGCGCGCGTGCCGCTGGCTAGCGGCCTGCTGACCGGCAAACTTCGCCCCGATTCCACGTTTGCCGAGGACGATCATCGCAATTTCAACCGGCACGGAGAATCGTTTGATGTAGGCGAGACTTTTTCGGGCGTGGACTACGATGCTGGCCTGGAAGCGGTGGAAGAAATTCGCGCGTTGCTGCCTCCGGGCGTTTCCATGAGCCAGTTTGCGCTACGCTGGATTCTGATGTTCGACGCGGTCACCTGCGCCATCCCCGGCGGCAAGCGGCCGGATCAAGTTTCCGAAAATTGCCGGGCGTCAGGCCTGCCGCCGCTCAGTCCGGAGGCGATGGCTGTGGTGCGTCACATATATGATGCGAGGTTTGGCGCGGCTTTGAAGCATCGCTGGTAACTTTCCGCAGCGAAGTTCTAGCGGCATCTATCAGTGATTGGGTTAGCAACCTGCGACGCTTCAAATCACAATGGGCAGCGAGGTTCGTTCGGCGGATTCCGATCCGATCCTGAATTCCCGGCCGATTTCTTCGGCGACATCTGCCACCACTCGCCCTATGACCATGATAGCCGGCGCCGGCAGCGCGCCTTCGTCGGAGAGCTTCGCGAGGATCGTAGAGCGAATCGCCTGATCCTTTCCCGAGGCATGCGAGACAATGGCACACGGCATGTCGTCCGGCCATCCGGCATCGCGCAACTGCTGCATCACGCGAGCGTAATCGGTCCCGGGCATGTAGACGACCAGAGTTGTGGTGCGGGAGATTCCACCCCATTGAATTGAGCGATTGTCGGAATCTCGCTGGATCGTGGTAAACAACACTTGTGAAGCAACGCGACGATCCGTGAGCGAAAACCCGGCGGCAGCCGCTGCGCCGAAGCCAGCCGTGATGCCGGGAACAATTTCGAACTCCACGCCCGCTTGTCGTAACGCCGCGATTTCTTCGCCTGCGCGGCCAAAAAGCAGAGGATCGCCGCCCTTCAATCGCACGACCACCTGGTGCGAATTCGCGTAGGACACAAGCAGGGCGTTGATTTCTTCCTGCGTGAGCAACTTCCGCCCGCATCGTTTGCCAACGTCAATTCGCTCCGCGCCAGCGGCCGCCAAGGCCAGTACTTCGCGGCTGACGAGCGCGTCATGCAATACGATGTCCGCCTGCCCAAGAATTTTTGCCGCCTTTCGGGTGAGCAGCTCGGGATCTCCGGGGCCGCCACCGACGAGATAAACTTTGCCCTTCATGAATTGCTCCTGCCGATCAGTTCCCTCTCGCCTTCGCGCAGAAATTTCTCGAACATTTCCTCGCTCGCGAGCTGGTGTAATAGTTTCTTCGTTTCTTCCGCGTCATTTCCTTCGCTGCGCAGGAATTTGCGAGCCGCGCCCAGCCATTCCAGCCACTGTTCGTATTGTGGCCCGAATTGCACTTCCAGTTCGCGGCGCAGACGCTGCGCCAGCGCAGGGCTCTGGCCTTCGGTGGAAATTGCAATTTGCAGCGCACCACGACGCACAACGGCGGGATAGTAGAAGTGGCAGTAGTGCGGATCGTCCACCACGTTGCACAAAATTCCTTCTGCTTCGCATTGACGAAAAACTTCGTGGTTCACCCGTGCCGAAGAAGTCCCCGCTACGACCAGAAATGCGCCGCACAAATCGTCCGCGGCGAAGGATTTTTTCTGCCATTCGATTTGACCTTCTCGCGCCCAAGCGGCAACGGATTCCGTAACTTCCGGAGCAACAACCACGACATGCGCCTCGGCTGTGAGCAGACTCTGTATCTTCGATTCCGCAATCATGCCGCCACCCACGACGACGCAGAGCCGACCGCGCAATTTCAGAGATATGGGAAAAAGAGGCATGCTCTATCCTTCAATCCCGTGCGGCACGGGACCGGCCGAAACGTCCCGTGCCACGGCCTCCGCAATTTGCCCCGCCAGGAGCATGCGGATCTCATCGTTGGTATGGCGCGCAAAAAATTGGCGCAAATTTTCGCCGGGGATGCGGTCTTCTGCAAAACTTCGCAGCAAACGCTCGATCGCCTCCGGCACGTCCGTCGCGGCGCACCGATAGCCGACGGGGCGAGCGATCGCGGCAAACTTGCCGACCGCGCCGCCCACGCAGAAGTAGTAGGCATCCACCATGCGGCCGGCCACTTTAATTTTTTTGCCTTCGAGGCCGATGTCCGCGATCCAATGCTGGCCACAACTGTTCGGGCATCCGGCGATGTGCAATTTCAGCTGTTCGTCGAAGCCGGGTATGCGGTCTTCAAGCTCTTCGACCAGCCAACGCGCGAAGCTTTTCGTTTCCGTCAGGGCCAGCTTGCAGAATTCGGATCCCGTGCAGGCGATGGTCCCGCGCGCGAACGGCGAAGCAGCCACGGGCAGGCCCGCTGCGTCGAGAGAGCGCGCGACGGTGTCCGCGTGTTCGTTCGGTACGTTCACCAGCACCAGGTTTTGCATGATCGTGGTGCGGATCTCGCCGCCGGCAAAACGTTCGGCAAGCTCCGCGGCCGTGCGCAATTGGTCAGCGCTGATTCGGCCGCGCAATACGGATGCACCCACATAGGAAAATCCTGGCTGCTTCTGCGGGTGTACGCCCACGTGATCGCGGTAGGCGTCTTCCGGAACATACTCGGGTTCCGCAGGATCCAGTTTGAATCCAAGGCGCTGGTGCAATTCCGCGAGGAACGTTTCGGCCGTCCAACCGTGCTTCAGGAAGAGGAATTTCAAGCGCGCGCGGTCGCGGTTCTCGCGCAGCACTTCGCTGTCGCGGAAAATTTCAGCGATCGCTCGCACGACCGGCGCTGCCTGATGCTCGGCTACGAACGCGTTCAAACGCATCGCCAAGTGCGGATCGGTGGAAAGCCCTCCGCCAACGCGCAGGGAGAATCCCGTTTCACTGACGCCGTCCTTGCGGCGGGTCGTCGCGGTTAAAGCCACGTCGTTAATTTCGGGATACGAGCACCACAGATGGCAGCCGGTAATCGACACTTTGAATTTTCGCGGCAGATTGTAAAACTCGGAGTTCCCCACAAATTGCCGATTCAAATCCAGCACGACACGCGAAGCGTCATGGATTTCGTCCGCGTCCACTCCGGCCAGCGGGCAACCCGTGATGTTGCGGGCCACGTCGCCGCACGCGCCCGTGGTGGTGAGTCCCACTGAATGCAACCGGTCCAGAATTTCAGGCAGCGCTTCGATCGTCACCCAGTGCAACTGAACGTTTTGCCGGACTGTAATATCCGCCACACCACGCGCATATAGTTCGGCAATGTCGGCGACGGCGCGCAGCTGCGCGCTGCGCAAAATTCCGTTCGGAATCCGGATGCGGACCATGAAATAGGGCGTGGCCTTCCCTTCACCGTTGGCGCCGCCGATCACGCCCTGGCCATCGCCCTGGGTGTAAATGCCCCATGAACGAAAGTAGGTTCCCAGCCACTCGGGAGGAATCGAGGCGTGGCCCTGACGGGCGAATTCGCGGATCTCGTCAACGCACTCCCAGGCATTCTTGACCCGCTTGAGCCGCTCGACGCGCTGTGCCTTGGTTTCCTTGATCTCGCCCATAAAATTGTGACCCTTAAAAACAAAAAGCCCACCAACCAGTGTTTCTGGCGGGTGGGGCTCGGGAACCTAAAGTTGGATTAAGGCTTAAGTCCCAATTCTCCTATCGCCAGAGTGGTGCGCGGTACAACATGCGCAACAAGCGCATGGACAACGCCGCATCTGGCAACAATTAGACATCGAAATGCAAGCGTACCGGACTTCCCGTTTCCCGTCAATCTTAAAACGGGGCGCAGGTTCGGAGAAAGGCCGCACATTCGCCGAAGGCCATTACTCCCGTCATTTAATTTCATTGCAACACGATAACGAATCAGCTTCCGCGCAGTCCAAGAGTCGGAAGGCGCCCGAAATCGGCTCAGCATAAGTTCGCGCGTGGGATTTTGTCGCGACCAGCGGCTTCCGACTGAGCGCATTCGGACACCCCGGGACCGGCAGAAAACTAGAGTTGTCAGGTAGCCTGCGGGGCGTTATGCTGCGAGCGAATCCCCGGGTTACCGCCGGGGCTTGGAACCAACCCAGTCCAAAGCAACTGAAAGCGGCAATCCAAAACCCGTTTCAACAACGTAGTAGAAGCAGGTGTGGTTGAAGTCCAAACTCTACAGGAGGTAATTCGGGAAAATGACAAAGTCAAAGAAGGCTCTCATTGCCGGCGCGGCGCTTGCAGGTTTGCTGACCGGTACCACCACAACGATCCAGGCGTCTAATCTTCTTTCTGGCATGCACTCGGCCGCCCAGTCGGATCAGAAGCCGGCGGACACCAAGGTGAAGGAAAAGCATGCTTGCAAGGGTCAGAACTCCTGCAAGGGCAAGGGCGGATGTAAATCGAGCGACAATGGCTGCAAGGGCAAGAACTCTTGCAAGGGCAAGGGCGGCTGCGCAACCGACGGCTCGAAGATGCCCGAATAACACTCGCCGAATCGGCGATCGCTTCAAGTATCAACGGTCTGGTGTTGAGGGCCGCGATGCAGTGAGCGGCCCTCAACACTTTTCCGAAGCAACTTTTCGCGCAGTTCCGCGGAGTCAGGAATGCCTGCCAATCGGTTTAATGGCCACACGGATTACGGAATCGGGATCGGCCTGCGTTCCCCGCATTACCACCACATCCTCACGCGCAAGCCGGTGGTGGACTGGTTCGAAATCATATCCGAAAATTTCATGATTGACGGCGGGCGCCCGCTGCGCATTCTCGATCAGATTCTGGAACAGTACAAAGTGGTGCAGCACGGCGTCTCGATGTATTTCGGTTCGGCGGAACGCCCGAATCGCGAGCATCTGCGGCGTCTGAAAACTTTGGTTCAGCGCACGAAGACTCCCTGGCTCTCCGACCACTTGTGCTGGGGCAGCGTGGATGGCCGCTACACGCACGACTTGCTTCCCATGCCCTACACCTTTGAGGCCGCGCGGGTCACCGCGCAGAAGGTCCGTGCGGTGCGCGACTTTCTGGAAATTCCAGTAGCCGTCGAAAACGTCAGCAGCTACGCCGAATTTCACGTATCCGAGATGACGGAATGGGAGTTCTTGAATGAAGTCGTAGAGCGTGCCGACTGCGGCATACTTCTTGACGTGAACAATATTTACGTTTCATCGCAGAATCACGGCTTCGATCCGTTTACTTACGTTAATAGCGTCCCAGCGGAGCGCGTGGCGCAAATCCATATCGCGGGACACTCGAAGTATCGCAAGTACATTCTGGACACGCACGATCATCCCGTGATTGATCCGGTGTGGAAATTGTACGCGCGAGCCATCGAACGCGTGGGGCACACTGCTACGCTGCTGGAGTGGGACGACAGTATTCCTACGTTTGACGAAGTGCACGACGAAGCCCTCAAGGCAAACCGCTTTCTCGCGAGTGCCTCACTCGCAGCCGCCGTATGAAACTTCTCAGCCTGCAGCGAAGAATGGCGCGCGCGGTGATGACTCCTTTGACGCGCTCCGAACGCATGCGTCCGGTCGCGCTGGACGGCCGCTCGATGCGCGCCGTGGCGTCCCAGATCATCAAGCCGAATGACCGGCTAACTTCGTTCGAGCGTCTGGAGATTTATAACCGGCAATATTGGTTTCGCGTGCTTTCCGCGTTCGCTGAGGATTTCCCCGGGCTGCGCGCCGTGCTGGGAGGCCGCCGGTTCGATGCGATGGCTAAAGCGTATCTGATCGATTGCCCGTCACAATCTTTCACGCTGCGCAACCTTGGCTCACGCCTGGTGAACTGGCTGCAAAAACATCAGACCTGGGCGGGCTCACGGCAGAATCTGGCGGTGGATATGGCTCGCCTGGAGTGGGCCGATATCGAAGCGTTCGACGGCCTGCGCGAGCCACCGCTCAAGCCTGAAGATCTCGCGGGAGTGAATCCGGCGAGACTGCGGTTGCGCTTGCAGCCCTACGTCAGCCTGCTCGCGCTGCGCTATCCCGTGGATGATTTGCTGCTGGAGGTGCGCAAGGATTCAGACGATCTGGACGTCGCCAGCAATACATTCAGCGAGAGGCACAAGCGCAAACGCGTGGCGGCGGTGGCGCAGCTGAAGCCGAGCCCGATTTTTCTGGCTGTGCATCGCCTGGACGAGGACGTTTATTTCCGCCGCCTCGACCGCGAAGAATTCGCCATATTATCCGCGTTGCATGCTGGCAAAACGTTGAACGTCTGCAATCGAAACGGCCTTGCGGCGTTCGCCGATCGCCGTGGCCGATCGCGCGGCGCACGTTGAAAAGTGGTTCCACACATGGTCGGCGCTGGGTTGGTTTTGCCGTTTGGAAAATATTCCCAAGAGAAAGTACGCCGTGTCGCCTCGGTAAACGGCGGCCGGAAGAGGGCGCCCCAACCCATGAGCAACGCTGGAAATCAGATTTTGCGCATCTACGACGGATTCGTGGGGGCGATTTCGAGCGTGCAATCTCCATTCCTGCTGCTTGTGCGTGTGTACTGGGGATGGCAAATTTCCCAGAATGGCTGGGGAAAGTTGCACAACCTGGCGCACGTGTCCGAATTTTTCGCGAGCCTCGGTTTGCCTGCGCCCGGATTCACTGCTACGTTTGTCTCATCCTTCGAATTCGTCTGCGGAATTTTGCTGGCGCTTGGACTCCTCTCGCGGGTTGCAGCGCTGGGCTTGGTGATTGACATGTTCACGGCCTACTGGACGGCGGATCGCGAGGCGCTGCTCGCCGTCCTATCGAATCCCAACAAGTTTCAGGCTGCCGATCCCTTTATTTTCTTTTTCGTGGCCCTGCTGATTCTGATTTTTGGCCCCGGGAAGATTTCGTTGGATCACCTGTTGCATCGCGCGGCGCGGAAAGCGCTCCGTGGCGACGCGGGTTCGTCCTTGGCTTGAGCCCGGTCCGGCCGCACAATGGGTTATGAACGCTGGCTGGGTGCGACGGTATTGGCAGAGTTCGCGATTTGCTGGGAGCCTCTGGCTGGCGATACTGGCTGTTTTCATCGCGTGGCTCGGCGCGGTGACCGCTTTCCCTGCAGATGATATGACCTCAACGATAGTCATCGGAAATTCGCGAATTGACGTCAACATCGAGCCGGGGCAGCTACAGGCGACGAAAGAAGATCTGCTGAAGTGGGTCCGCTGGGCCGCGGAATCCGTCAATGCGTACTACGGCCGCTTCCCTGTTCCGCAGCTTTTGCTCCGCATCGTGCCGACCGATGGAAAGGGTGTGCGAGGCGGCAAGACTTTTGGCAGAGAAAATGGCGGGTTCATCACAATCCACGTGGGAAGTGATACGAGTGTTTCCGGCCTCGCCAGCGATTGGATGTTGACGCACGAGATGGTTCACCTGTCGTTCCCTTCCGTGCCCGATAATCATCATTGGATAGAGGAAGGCATCGCTACCTATGTGGAGCCCATCGCACGGGTACAAGCGGGTCACTTCGACGCCAATCAAATGTGGTTTGAAGTGATGCGCGACCTGCATCAAGGGCTCCCCGCCGATGGGGACAAGGGCCTGGACCACACGCATACGTGGGGACGCACGTATTGGGGCGGCGCGCTGTTCTGTTTGCTGGCGGACATCGAGATTCACCGCGAAACTGGAAATAAAAAAGGCCTGGAAGACGCACTGCGCGGAATTTTGAACGCGGGCGGCGATATCCGTCAGGAATGGGAATTGGAGAAAGCGTTCACGATCGGCGATCAAGCGACAGGCGTTCCGGTGCTGCAAAATCTCTACGGCAAAATGAAGGAACAACCGTACGATGTGGACCTTCCGGCGCTATGGACAGAGCTGGGAATCGAACGCGACGGCAACGCGGTGAAATTTCTCGATACCGCGCCGCTGGCCAAGACTCGTGACGCGATCACTTATGGTTCAACCGGCCCATCGTTGAAGCCTGCGGCCGGCGCATCGCAAGGCTCCGCAATTTTCGCAGGCCGCACAGCGACGCGCTTCCCGCCCGACAATTCAAGAAACTGAATCAATTGCTCCAGTCGCTCGCGTCACTCGTCGGAGGGTTCCGGAACGGTTCTTTCGCCGTTGCGGAATCGCTCCAGTGCTTCGAGAATCGCGGGCCCGTACATCTCGGTCTTGCGCTCGCCGAATCCGGAAACTTTGCGGATGTCGGCCAGCGAACGCGGCTGAACCTGACACAGGTGATCCAGCGACGTATCGTGCATGATGATATAGGCAGGCATGTTCAGCTGTTTTGAAGTGATCCGTCGCCACTCGCGCATATATTCGCGAAGCTCTGAATCAACCCCGGATGCCCCCGAGCTTTCGCGCTTGCCCGACGAGCCCCACCAGCCTGAGCCCGGAGTGCCGGCGCCCGGGGTCGAATTCATCGTGAGATCAATTTCCTGGCCCGGGCGCGGACCACGCGTGAATGTGATAGGCGGCCCCCCAGAATCCGCCGCACCGGGGCGCTTTTTGCGCCGCTTCGACTTCCGTACCGATACCGGCGCGCTGAGCCACTCAATTTTGTAGCCGCACGCGTCGCAAGCCCCGCATTTTGTCCACTTCGGGTTTTCGCCAAAATGCAGACAGATCTGCTGATGCCGGCAGCGCCCGGAGTCAACAAAATTGCGAATAATGTGATAACGCTGCCAGGCTCTTTCGTGTTCTTTGGAATCGCTCAGTTGCTCGATGAAATACGTCAGCAACCCGATGTCTTTTTTCTGCCACAGCATCACGCAATCGGCGGGCAGGCCATCGCGTCCCGCGCGGCCCGCTTCCTGGTAATACTGCTCAATGGATTTGGGCAGCGAAAGGTGAATCACGGCACGTACTGCAGCTTTATTGATGCCCAGTCCGAACGCTACAGTGCCCACCAGCATCGGAACTTCGTCGGACATCCACTTTTCCTGGTTGCGTCGTCGTGTGGCACTATCCATCTTGCCGTGATAGCCGATCGCGCGAATGCCCTTCGCCGCCAGAAACGCCACAGTTTCTTCCACACCCGCAATGGTGGGCGAATAGACGATCACGTTCCTGCCTTCATAGCTTCGCAGCGCACGCACCAGCAGCTCCGATTGGGTGCCCGCTTCGCATTGCTTTACCACGTAACGCAGATTCGCGCGGTGGAAGCTCGCGATGTACTTATGCGGCTCGCGCAAGGCGAGCTGCTCGATAATGTCGTGCCGGACCTGTCGGGTGGCGCTAGCCGTAAACGCCGCAATCGGACGATCCGGAAAATGCTTGCGCAACGAACTCAGCTGGCGGTATTCGGGCCGAAACTCGTGCCCCCATTCCGAAATGCAGTGCGCTTCGTCAATCGCAAAGAGCGAAACCGGCACGCGCTGCAGCCACTCGATGGTATCCGCCCGCGCCAGGCGCTCCGGGGAGAGATACAACAGGCGGTAGCGCCCCGCGATCGCTTCGCGCAGAATCGTAGCCTGCTCATGCGCGCCCAGCGTGCTGTTCAAGAGCGCGGCAGAGATTCCCATCTGGCCAAGCTGCGCCACCTGGTCCTGCATCAGCGCAATCAGCGGCGAAACTACCACGACCGTGCGATTCGTCAGCAATGCAGCCGGCAGCTGGTAGCACAGCGATTTGCCGCCGCCCGTCGGCATTACTACGCACGCGTCCTGGCCACCGAGCAGGCTGCGCACGATGCGCTCCTGCATGGGACGGAACGAATCGTAGCCCCAATATCGCCGCAGTGCGCCGAGTAATTCCGAAGCTGGATGTTCCGGGGCGGGTCGTGCGGTGGCCGAAGGCATCGAATCAGTATAGATATGTAGGCGCACATCGGTCCATGCGTATCATTCGCGTCGTGATGGACGATTGATGTCACAGAAAGACAATTTGTCTTATAATTTATCTACTATGGACTCGACGCTTGAACGTCCAGCTTCAGGCTCCAGCCGTCAACTTCTACGCCACGCCGTCGCCACGCTCGCCTACCGTGGCGGAAAAGTACTGCGAGGCGCTCCACCAAATTTCGCTGAATATCGCGCGGGCGACACCACACGGACATGTGGGCAGATCCTCGCGCATCTAGGGGATTTGCTGGACTGGGCGCTCAGTCAGGCCAACGGGAAGCAGGATTGGCACGATTCGGCGCCGACTTCGTGGGACGAGGGGACAAAGCGCTTCTTCGCGTCACTGAAAGCGCTCGATGATTATCTCGCGTCGGATGCGCAGCTCTCTTGCCAGCCGGAAAAACTCTTCCAGGGCGCGATTGCGGATTCGTTTACGCATGTGGGTCAGCTGGCGATGCTGCGACGCTTGGCCGGGGCGCCGATCCGCGGTGAGAATTATGCGCAGGCCGAGATCGTTACTGGCCGGGTATCGGCAAAGCAGACTCCACCCCGGCGCGAGTTCGATTGAACGAGATTTTAGTGGTCCGATTTCAGGTGCGGGCTTTTCCGAGGTTTTTGCGCAGGACGGCGGGCACGACCCAGCATCCGGACCAAACGGACCGATCGTAGAAAAGGAACCGGGAGACTAGGCTGAGGGACCCGAGCCTCCCGGCATTCTCACCCATCTCCGCAGGGTCTGGGTAAGAAACTTGTTACGCGGCTGATTCGCTGCTGCGCATGAACTCGTAACGTTCGATCGCTGCTGCCACTCCCACTTCGCCCGAGTTTTCGGGACTGGTCCGCAGTACACGACCGAGACACCGGACGCGCACGGGGCCTGCTTGAGTGAGCTCGTGCGGTAAGGTCATAACGATTTCGACCGGTGCGCCGCTCCTCAACCCTTTGGGCAAGTGAAAATACAGACCGCGGGAACTAACCTCCCGCGATTCTGTGGCAGCTTCGCCAACGACGCTTTCGTCAGTCCAGCGAACGGTCAGCGGAAGTCGCATGAGGAAACGCCGCGTTGCACGTCGCTCTTTTAGAGCCACAGGACACTACCTCCCTAAGTACGCGTTAAGAGTAGGGCCACCGCGCCTGAGAACCAATAGAGCTAAAGCCTCAATTGTGGAGACCGAATTTGGTACACAAGTACTAGTCCCATCGAGGCTAACTTACAGAAATGCAAGGGATTGCCACGAGAGTTCTATTCCGGGTCTTCGTTCGGAGTTTTGCGAAATGCGTGCAGTGTATCGGCCAGCGTCAAGATGCCTTCCAACTTGCCCAAATCCGCGCGGCTGGCCACAGGTAGAACCGGCCAATCGCCGATTACCTCCAGCGCTTCGGCCAGGCTCTGGTCGCGAAACAAGTAAGGGATCGGGCCCTTGGATTTGGCGTGAATGGGGGTCTTGGTAGGAGCCGCGTCCGGCGCCAGCCGTATCACGTCTTCGCGGTCCAGCAGCCACCATTCTCCCGGACGCATGCGAAGCAGCAAGGCCGCCTGGGGATACGACTCGGCACGCTTGGCAACCTCCACAATCGGGTCGCCCGGCTCGGCGACCAGCACGCCGTCGGTACGCATCGCATCCTCTACGACGAAGGATGTCATCTCGCGCCGCTCCTCAATTGAAGGAAGCACCAATCCATCCTGGCGGGCCAGCACATCGAACAACGGAACTTTTTGGTAGGCGCGCGAAATCCCATACGCGATCATCGTAGATATAATTACGGGTAGAATCGCAGTGTAGTTCCCGGAAAGTTCGATCACCATGAACACGGAAGTGATCGGCGTCCGCAAAAATCCCGCGAACAAGGTCCCGATTCCCACCAGCGCAAACGTGCCGACCGTCGCCGTCAGCCCGGGGAAAAAATGATGTTCAACGGCCCCCACGGCTCCGCCCAGCATCGCCCCGATAAAAATTGTGGGTGCAAACAGGCCTCCCGGCGTGCCGCTCAGAAACGAAAATCCCGTGGCCAGCAGCTTTAGGGCGGCCAGCAACAGTAGCAATTGCCATACAAATTGCCCGTGCATCGCTTGGTCCACGACGGCATATCCCGCGCCCATCACTTGTGGAAAGCGTATGCCGATCAGCCCGATGAGCAATCCCGCCGCGGCTGGCTGAAAATATTCCGTCCAGCGCGGAAGCTCCTGCATTTTGGGCCGCGCATAGACGATCCATTTCAGCAATACCAGTGAAGCCGCTCCGCCAGCCACGCCCAGCGCCACGTATGCCAGAATTTCTCCCGGCCCAGCCAGACGAAACAGCGGAACACGGAACAGAGATTCCGGACCCAGGAACGCGCGCATCGTCACCACGCTGGAAACCGCAGCCAGCACAATCGCGCCTAACACCCCGGCGCTCCATGTTCCGATCACTTCCTCAATCACGAACAACACGGCCGAAATCGGCGCGTTGAACGCTGCCGCCAGTCCTGCCGCAGTGCCCACCGGCGCGATCAGGCGGAGTTTTTCTTGCGACAACCGCAAACTCCGGCCGACGAGCGATGCAATCCCAGCGCCCATCAGCAGCGAAGGGTCCTCGGGCCCGAGCGATTGCCCGCTACCAATGGCCAGCGCGCAGACAATAAATTTTCCGATCACCGCGCTGAACGGCACATAGCCGTTCGAAATGTACATAGCCCCTTTTACTTGATTTACTCCGCTGCCGCGCGCGCGTGGAAACGCATGGATGGCCAGCAACGCCACTACAACTCCTGCCACGGCTGGAGCGAGCACGACACGGGGAAACGATGGAGAAAGCGACGGGCCCAGCAGCGTGATCTGCGCCCACTCAATTGCCAGCCGGAAGCAGACTATTACCAGTCCGGAAAAAATTCCGATGAGCACCGCGAGCAGCAGGAAAAATCTGTCTTCGCGCAGCGTAAAAACTGCGTGCATCCACGATTCCCAACGCGCGCGGAAATGCCTCCGCTCGTCCGGCGCGGCGATGACAGCGGGCACGACCGCCTCGCCCGGCGATGCCAGGGGAGCGACGGGAGCCTCACTCACTGATTCACCACCGAGCGGCTGCGGCCCAGCAGCCAAAGAGCGCGATCATCGCCCTGCGGCTCCCCGCACGCGGCAGCTACGGCATTTTCCACGCTGAACACGTACGCCATAGCTGCGTCCAGCCGATCGGGGAATCGCTGCAGGTATCGCAGAGTCCAATCCTTTTGCGTCTCTTCGCTTCGCTGGTACAGGCGCTGCAGATCGGTCTGGGGCGGAGTTTGTTCCAGCGATTGCCCCGTTTGGCGCGCGCAAGTTTCCGCGCGCGTTTGCGCCAGCGCCAGCGCGTTCGCGGCCCGCTGCGCCCGCGCCTCGGAGGAGAGTCCAGACAAGAACGGATCCGCCGCCAGTATCTGCCGCGTCAGTTCGAATCGGTTCGCCAGATCCGGTTGTTCGCGCCGCTCGCGCGGCAGTCTGTCGAAATCTTGCATCGCTGTCATATACTGGCCCAGCTCAAACGCAGCCAGCGCCCGCGCCCGCGCGGGAATCTTCATCATTCGGATCTGCGGCCAGCAGCGTGTGATACGCATCCAACGCGCGATTCCATTGTTGTGTGCGCAATAGCATTTCTGCCACGATTTTCAGCCGCGCCGGGTCGTCCGCGGGCGTATTCTGCGCCAGAGCGATCACTTCCGGCGCCGCCTGTTTCACAGCTCCGCGGCTCAGCAGAAATTCGCAAAGTTCCCGCCGCACCCGCCAGCGCATCCCGATCGGATCGGCATCCCACTCCCCGTAAATCGCTCCCTGGTAATAACGCATGGCGTCCGCCATTGAATTATTGCGCGCGGCGACGCGCGCCAGTTCCAGGTTCACTTCTCCGC
Source organism: uncultured Acidobacteriota bacterium (assembly GCA_963742475.1). GTDB lineage: Bacteria > Acidobacteriota > Terriglobia > Acidiferrales > UBA7541 > Palsa-295. The sequence goes on from CAVULY010000004.1 coordinate 1,346,517, forward strand.
TGCCAGGAGATTCAGAAAGCAGATTCAGCAGATACGAGCGAGCTTCCTCCCCACGCCCGGCCGCGGAGAGGGCCTTCGCCAGGTGGAATTGAAATAGAGGATTCGAGGGATTGTAAGCCAGCGCATTACGGTAATCCGTCAGCGCCAGTTTGAACTGCGCAGCCCGCGCCTGCCCCTCCATTTGCTGCGCCGCTTGCTCGTCCGCTTCGCCTTGCGCGAACATGGCATCCGCCAGGGTATGTACTTTCCTGTGGTACAGCCGCGAGAACAACGCCGTCAGCGCGAACATCGCGACTAGCGCCAACACGCAAAGCAGCAGAACCAACTCACGCGAAAGGATGCGCGGCGATGCTTCGCCCGCAGTATTTGGACTGGTTGCACTCATCAGTAATTTATTGAGCCAACGAATATTCTAAACGCTTTTCATGCAGAATGGGTTGCGAGTCGAAAAAAATACGAAGGGTTCCAGAAACAGATCGCAGCGGAGAGTGCGGCAGCAAGAACAAGAGCGAAGCGATAAATCAAGCAGCGAACTATGTCTGATCAATCAACCTGTGATGGATGGCGTACAACGCAAGCTCCAAACGGTCGGAGACACCCAATTTATCGAAAATATTATGCAGATGATTTTTTACCGTCTGTTCGCTGATAAAAAGCTTCTCGCCGATCTCACGGTTCCGAAACCCCTGCGCCACTAGTTGCACGATCTCCTTTTCACGGTCGCTCAACAGAGGTTTTTCCCGGCGCTGTCCTGATTCGGCAGATTTCTTGAAGGCGTCAATCACTTCGGCCGTCATGCGGTTGTCCAGCCAGATTTCGCCGTCGGATACCTTGCGGATGCTCTTGACCAGCAGATCGCTGGCCGATTGCTTCAGCACCACACCGCGCGCGCCCAGGCGCATGGCCCGAACCACATCACGGTCATCTTCGGCGGCCGTGAGTACGATCACGCGCGTCGGCAACGAATCGAAATTGACCTCTTCGAGGACTCCCAGGCCGTCTTTTTCCGGCATGCGCAAATCCAGCAGGAGAATATCCGGCTTCAACTTGGTGAGCATCTTCACGCATTCCACGCCATTCGAGGCCTCTCCGACGATTTGGATCTCGTCGGCAGCCTCCAATAGCTTGCGCAGGCCATCACGGAAAATGGCATGGTCGTCCGCGACCAGGATGCGAATCACCTGTTTTGCTTTCGTCATCTTAAGTTAATTCAGTGGGATTTCTACCGTCAGACGCGCCCCGTGCCCGGGATTCGATTCTACCGTCAGCGTCCCGCCCACGCCCCGTGTTCTTTCTTTGATCGAAATTGGCCCGAGTCGCAACCGATCCAACTCCTCGCTGCTGTACCTGCCGGAGAAGCTGAATCCCCGCCCATTATCATCCACCACGAGAGACACTTTCGCCTCATCTTGCCCTAGTTTTACCACGACGTGACTCGCCTTCGCATGCTTTTTTATATTGTTGAGTGACTCACGATATATCTGGAAAAGCTCCCTGCAAATCCGGTCCGGCAAGCGCAAATTCCGGTCCTCAATGAAAAGATCCACCGCCAGGGCCGATTCATTGCGAAAACGCTCCGCAAAGCCCAGCATCAGCTCCCGCATATCCGCGCTCTCAACGCGAAGCGGCCGCAGGTCTGTAACCATCCTACGCAATTCTGCGCTTTCTTGCTGGACGGTTTTTTGCAGTGTTTCCAATTCTTTGCCGGCCTGTTCGGGGGTCCACGGAAACTTGTGGCGCAGCACGTCCAGCTGAATGTTCAGGCTAAGCAGTGTCTGGAGGATGCCGTCGTGCAAGTCGCGCGAAATGCGGCTGCGTTCGGACTCCACGGCGCGCGCTCGTAAGTGGCGCATTAAGAACACGTTTTCTAGGGGTGGGCCCACGTGCCGGACGATTTGCTCCAGCCACCGGAGGTCGCCGGTGGTGAACCGGCGTCGTGTCCCATTCGTTCCCTGCGGATTCATCAGCAGTACCCTGCCGGTCGGCCGTCCGCCCGCTTCGATCGTCACAGCCAGCAACGCTCGCGCGGCAAATTCCTCGCGAGTGGAATTGGGCGGCGCGGAGAGGTTGCGAAAAATCTGCCCGCTGCGCCGGTCCCAGCCGAAACCGGTTCCGGGGCCTTCGTTGAATTCCCAGCAAAACGAAGTTTCGAACGCGTCGGTGAGGAAGGTGTCTGAGCGGGAGAGCGGAAGCGTCTCAGGTCCACCGATTTCCCGATCGTTCGGGTGAATCTTCCAAATGAACAGCCGCTCCAGTTCTTCATCGCGAATCGCCAGACAAGCTTGTTCACATTCGAACGCCAGGGCAATCTCGCCCAGCGCCTGACGAACGGACTCGGTTAACCCTCTGTCAAATTGCAGCAGCCGCGATATCTTTTCCAGAAATTGCTGGCGCTCGAGGTGCTGGCGTTCTCGCGCGCCCAGAAAGCCCATGCCCAGCCCGGAAATCACCGTTCCCAGCCCAATCGTCAGCCAATGCCACGCACCGCTCCAGCCAGCCAATTCCATCATCGCCACCCGAACGATGATCCCGATCGTCGCCACGCTCACCAACGCCAGCATTGCGCGGGGATTGCCCTGCGTAGCCAGCGCAAACACCACAAACAAGAACAGGAACCACCAGGCGGAAATCGAAGGAGACAGAAAAAGGAACACCGCCAGAGCAACAAAATCAGCCACCAGCGGAATACCAACATTCGCCTCGCTGGACATCCGCTCGTACGCCAGAACCGCCAGCGCCAGCAGCAAATACACGGCAAGAAAAATCGCAGCGGCGGTGCGCGACCCAGCCCCCGCCATTTCGATCAAATCCACCAGCGCGAGGGCCACAAAAATGGCTCGAGCCAGGGTGACCTGGCGTTCCAGATACAATCGTTCGGCGGTATCAAGAGGCATGGTGGCGGGCAACTGCCTATCAAAGTCTAACAAGCGGTGCGGGACCTGCAACCGCGTGTCCTCTTCTGGTTATCGGTGCGCACGAACGCCGCCGCGCGAAGTTATTCACAGCCGAGTACCATAGGCAGGAGTTGACACCAGGTGCATAATCATTCGCGGAAATATCTGGGCATGCCGGGGGACGGGCGGATTGGCGCAGCGATATACGCGGAATGAAGTTGGGCGCATCCTGGGGCTTGAGCCGAACCGTCTTCGTTACTGGGAAAGGTTGCGTTTGGTTCGCCCGGAAGCACGCTGGGGCGAACGATTTTACAATTTCGGCGACCTGGTGGCCCTGCGTTCCCTTCAGCGCATCACCAAAAATCGCGTTCCCGCAAAACGCGTACGGCGCGCAGTCGCGTTGATGGAGCAACAATTCGGCGCGACGCCCGTGCCGCTGCAAGAGCTCCGCCTGGTGGAATACGGCCGCGAAGTACACGTAGTTCCGCCCGGAGCCGCGAGGCCTTTCAATCCTTTTCTGCGCCAATGGGCGTTTCCATTTGATGTGACCCCTGAACCGGCGAAAGTGCGCTCCATGATCGGGCCGACTCCCGAGGATTTCTTTCAATCCGCGCTCGATTGCGAGGCTCGCGCGGAAACCCTTCCGGAAGCGATCGAGAATTATCAGAGGGTTGTAGATCTGGCGCCGAATTGGATTGAGGCGCACATCAATCTCGGGGTCGCGTACTATCAAATGGGCCAGTTATCGGATGCGCGCAATGCGTTCCTCACCGCCGTGCAGATTGATCCACTCAATGGCATCTCGAGATATAACCTGGGCTGCACTCTGGAAGAGCTCGGTGAGCTGGACGAAGCCATTGATCATCTTCGCCGCGCCGCGCGCGCGATGCCAGCTCATGCGGACGTCCATTTTAATCTCGCGCTCGCGTACGAAAAGCGCGGCGAACGCGGCGCAGCTCACGAACAGTGGGCGTTGTATCTGCGCTACGCTCCGAACGGCCCCTGGGCCGAGCAGGCGCGCGAACGCCTACACCAATCCTCCGGTAAGCGAAAGCGTAGCACTCCAATTCCCTTCCGCCGGCCCAGTTGAATCCGGCGGTCTTCAAAGTCTGTCCATCGGCTCGGCCGGTTTTTCAGAACGAAAACCCTGCCTGCAAATATATCTGACGATTTGCTGCGTTCGACGAAAACGGACCGCCGGCCAATGCGTTGGACACGCCAAAGAAGCTTGAGTTGTACGATGCGGCTCCTCCCGCGGTCGCTGGAGGATTCAAGACCGCACTGGGATTCGCCAGGTTCACGTTATTAAACACGTTCCGCGCGTTGACGCTCAGCGTAACGCTGTATCGTCGCGTCGAAGTGCTGCCACCGAAGCCTCCTGGTCCGCCGCCGCCAAACGGATTCGCGCCGCCGCGTCCACCGCCGCCACGCCCTCCACCGCCGCCACCCCCACCGCCGCCGCCAGCTCCGCCTTTGTTTTCCGGGCCGAAATTAAATGTCTTCGCCAAGCGCAGGTTTAGCGTGAAATGGCCCTGCGCCGTAAAATCGTTGATTGGAATCGGTGTGGCATTCACACCCGGCTGCGTATTGAAAGTGCCGAAGCCCGGAACAGCTATGATCGCGCCGCCCGGAGTAGCGGATGAGAACGAGGGCCGCTGGTTCAATTGTGAGCTTCCGATCAAATCCTGGCTCAAAGTCACGTTGTACGGCGAGCCAGAATTGGCAATCATAAATGGACTGAGACGGAATCCCCAGGGCAGTCCTATGGATCCTCCGAGAAAGAAACGATTGCGAATGTCGAAAGACGCGCGGCCATAGTCCTGCATTAAATTGGCAGGATTGGACGGGAAGCTGTTCGCGCCGGACGTATCGCTATTCGCATAATTCAGCACGTAGTAGGCAAACAAAGTCAGCTTCTGCCCCGCCTGAATCCGGCTTTGCACGAACAATTGATTCTGCCGGAAGATCGCCCCCGATTCGTACTGATAGATATTCTCGAACGGAGTCGCACGGGTAGCGGCCGCTGGATTCAGGTAATAAGGATAGATAGCGGAAAGATTGTTCGGCGCATTGATGTTGTTCGTGAGCAATTGATCGTTGCCCACGGAGTTCAAGTACGAAACGCTCAGATTCGCCGCCTTGGTAAGCTGCCGTTCCAGACTGACGGCTGTTTGCGCGACGTACGGCGCGTGCAGATTCGGATTCGGCTTGTAGGAAGTAAATAATTCCGTGGGGCCCGGAGTAAGCAAAGGCGGAGTGGAAGGCGAGGGGTTAAAAAAGTCCGGACTGGGAACGACGTATTCCGCCAGGTTCGTGCCACTCAAGCGATCCTCTTCCAACACATAGGGCAATGTGAATCGATCGTAGAAAACTCCGAAACCGGCTCGCAGAATCGTCTTGGGCGCGGTCTTCCCTCCGCCGCCAATTCCCCACGCAAATCCCAAACGCGGCGCCCAATCGGCGCGATTGCTGATATTGTTCTGCGATTCAAAGCGCAGCCCGTAGCTGAGTGTTATGTTGGGGCGGATGCGCCAGTCGTCTTCCACATACAAACCCACGTCCACCTGTGAGACATGCACAAACGGATTGGCCGGCAGAGTCGTGTTTGAGGGGTTAGCCGTCACTGTGTATTGGTTTGCCGAAGGAATGCCTTGCAAGCTGCTCACGTACGCGTCGATAGACGGAAACAAATACGTACCGTTGAACCCGCCCGTCGAGGTATTCCCGTCGGTCGAGACTCGCAGGCGCGCACCAAATTTCAGGAAATGCGTGGTGTACTGAATCGAAGTGTAGTTCTGAAATTCGTAATTGTTGGTACTGTCGCTGATCATGCCGCCGCTGGACCCACCACCGTTGAAGGCCAAAGGAACGATGACGCTCGGCGCCGTGCTCACGGGCGTCTGGCCATTTTCCTCGCGCAGGTACTGAAAGCGCGTTTCGTTCACGATTTTCGTCCCGAAGATTTGCGTGTCACCCACCTGCAGCGTCTGCTCGGTGCTCAGGGAGTTGTAGCCCTGCGATGGCAAGGTAAAGCCACCGACGCCATCGTTGGTCTCTTCATTCCGGTAATATTGATAGCGCACGGTCAGCGTGTTGTTCTTGGTGAGAGCGTAATCAAGTCGCGGGCCGATGTTGTAACGCATCTTTGGATTGGGCACTGCGGCGCTGAACGGACTGACCACGAAGGTGGTCGGGTCCACCACCTCCGCGTTCACGATGTCCAGGTCTTGAATGTTGCGAATGTCCGCATTGAAAAAAAATGATGCTTTCTTGCTCAGCGGCCCGCCAATGTTCCCGCTATATTGCACCGAATGATAGCTGGGATATTGCTCGCCCGCCGAGGCCTCTGAGTTGAAAAACGGGTTCTTGCTGTTGAACGCAGAATCGTTCCCGTTTACCGAAAAGCCGCCGTGCCATTTATCTGTGCCGGGCTTGGTGAAAATCTCGATGCGGCCGTAGCCTACTTTGTCGTACTGCGCCGAAAACGGATTCTGATTGATACGGATTTCACGAATCGCGGACTTCGGCGGTAGCTGCCCCGCGGTGAAGCCATCTATATAGAATTGGCCGCCGTTCGGCCCCGCGGACGGTCCGGCGAGCGCGGTCAGGTCGGTCTGTAGCTCATCGGGATCATCGGGCAGGGCGTCCAAAGCGGCGCCGTTAATCACGATTGCGCCGGCGTTATTGGTCGGGCTTACGTCCACGGCCGCGGGCTGATCGGTCACCGTTACTTGCTGTTGCTCCTCCTCGATCGTCAGAGCGACGTTGAGCTGTTGAATCTGGCCTGCCGCCACCTGCACGGCGTCATTCTTGTACAGCGCGAAGCCTTTTGCGATCACCTCCACCGTGTACTTTCCCGGCGCAAGGTTTTTCAATTCGAACACTCCGTCTCGGTTTGTAGTCGCTGCCAGGGTCGTTCCGTCCGGCGTTGTCACAATGATGGACGCGCCGACAACGGCTGCGGCCGAAGGGTCCGTCACTTGGCCGTGGATTGTCCCGGTGGCGGGTTGCGCGGAGGTCTGTGCGAACGTGACGCTGGTGCAGCAAAACAAAATGGCGATCATCATGGCAATAAACGATGAGAAAAAAGAGGCCCGGCCTTTCATTCCGTCTCCTGAATGACTATGAATCGATGAGCTGACTATGATTTATTGATTTCCGCCGCCGGCGTCACCCGCCGGGGCACCACCGCCGAGGCTCCACGGCGAGAGAGTCATCGCTTGACCTGCATTGCCAGCAGGCGCGGCAGCCAGTATCGCCTCGACGCCTCCCAGCAAAGTGATGGCAGTGACGCCGCCCGCGTCGGTGCCCTGCGTGGACACCACCATCACGATGTCGCCCTTCTGAAAATCCGCGAGCGTGCTGGCCGGCAAACGATTAACAATCTGTTGGAAGTCGCCGCGCCCGCCGCCTGGCGCGCCGTTCCCCGCAGCACCCGCACCGGCAGGCCGCTGCCCGGCGGTCGGAGCGCCGGCAGCGGCTGCGCCACCTTGAGCAGAGGCTGCGCCTGTCGCACCACCGCCAGCTGCGGCTACTCCAGCGCCTGCTCCCTTGAGCCGGAACGCAATCATCTGCGCCATCTGCGCGGGAATTTTGCGCAGCTGCGACTGAGCAGTAATTTTCACCACCACCGGCTTCTTGGTGATTAAGTCCGTCAAACTGATGGTCTGCGCGCTCGCATCGATCGCCGTAATAATTCCAGCGAGGTTTCGAAAAGTTCCGGAAACTATTTCGTCTGCCGCAAATTCACTTCCGTCAGCGCTCTTCGTGCCGCGCGCGCGAAGTTGATCGCCGGGCTTGATCTGATCCAAAGGAGCCGCCTTCGCGTCGTCGAATTGCACGGAATCCGGAGCATAGCGGCGTAGCACGGTGGCTTTCGTTGTATGGATTGCTATGGCTTTTGCGCTGGCTCCGGCCCCAGTGGAAATTGTGATCGTGCCTGTGCCGGGATCCACGGCGCTCACCAGCCCGCCGATGCCGCGCTTTTGCCAATCGTCGCGATCTTGCGTTTTTTTCGCTTCCAGGTCGGTTCGCTTCATCGCGATGATTCCGACGGCTACCATCGTTTTCGCATCATCCGCGGCCCGTCCGCGCACCAGAATTCGGTCGCCCACCTGTAAGTCTGCCAACGTAATAGCTGTCGCTGATTTCAGATCTTTTTCACCGGGAGCGACCTGCACGATTTTTGCGTTGGCGGCCACCGTCACGTTTACTTCGCTGCCACCGTCAACCGTGACATTCAGAGTATTCCCGCTAATCGATTGGACCACGCCAACTTTCTGTGTGAGCGGTGCCTCGCCCTGCGTCTGACCCGCCGACTGCTGCGTCGGCGCCTGCGCTACCGGCCATCGCGGTTCCACGTTCGCGCTGCACGAGATGGATAGTACTGCGGCAGCCAACGCTATCAGCGCGGTTCTCGCAGCAACCGCCAAGCGTGTCGACATCGAAGGCATCACATGCATCAAGCGCTCCCCAATAAAACTCCGCTTCATTCGGCTCAAGTGTGGAACAGGAACACTCGGGCCACTCCTATGGTTTACAAATGCACACGAAGCCGCGCATATTCCTCGGATTTTAGACGTACGGGCACCCGGAAAACGTTTCCTCATTCTTGCAAATAATCCTCTCGGAACGCACAACCTGAATTCCCAGTTCGGAGCAAAAATCCGCCGAAATACCGCTGCGGTTGCAGTGCCCTGAAGATAGTGTAAACTATTGGAATCAGACGGTGGTGAGCGTAGCTCAGCTGGTAGAGCATCGGTCTGTGGCACCGAGGGTCGCGGGTTCAAACCCCGTCGCTCACCCCAATTCCCTCAACAATTTAATAGGTTTCGGCTACGAGCGAATCGCGCGGGGCCGGGTTTGTAGGTGAATTTGTACCTAGCTGTGCACTTCTCTTGGGCCTTACGCAGTTTGAGTTTCACGTTGGGCGTTTGTTGCACCAATCTCATCTCTGTTGGTTTGACACTGTCTTCGATCTTCAATGAAGCGTCTTTGGGATGCCGTTGATGCGGCCCGCGCGAAAAGAGTCCCCCCGATCAGAGCAACCGCCCGGCCAACTTATTCAAGGCCGCACCTGGGCACGGTCACTTCGGAAGGGTGAGAGCGTCGGGAAATCGGGGCGGAACTCCTGTTTGGGGGGCGTAAGACGTCTCTTCAACTGTCAAAAGTGACAGTACCGCGAGGCAAGTTGGCCGGGTAATCTCGGGCTCGCTAGCCTGATATTTGTGCTCGCCAGCATTGCGTTCTACGACGTCCTGATAGGCCGTTTGAGGCCGCAATATTAGCCTGGGGTGTTGAAACTTCGTGGAATCAGAGTCTTCAGCGGCGACGCAGCTGCGGATCAATGCGCGAGCTTCTGATCAGGAGGCGTCCGATTGTTCCGCCTAATCCGTAGTCTCGTCCGCCCTTACCGGGGCACTCTCTTTGTTATCCTAATCGCAATGCTGGTCCAAACCGCCATGAGCGTGGCAGGACCTTGGCCGCTGAAAATCATCCTCGACAATGTGGTCGGCAGCCACAAACTCTCTCCATGGCTCGACAACCTTTTGAAACCGATTTTGAGCGGCGGCAGCAAGATGCAGATCGCGGCCGCGGCCGCAATCGCGGCGGTGGTGATCGCTGTACTTGGCGCGATTGCGTCGTACGTCGCAAATTACTACACCACGAGCGTGGGCCAGTGGGTGGCCAACGACCTGCGCATACGGACGTATCATCATCTGCAACAACTTTCGCTGAGCTACTACGATAGCCATCAAACGGGAACACTTCTAAGCACCATCACGGCCGACGTGCAGACGATCCAGGGCTTCGCGTCGTCGTCTACACTCGGCATTGTTGTTGATTTGTTCACGATCGTTGCCATGCTGTTCATTATGTTTTGGCTCAACTGGGATTTCACACTGATCGCCGTTGCCGTGACGCCGTTTATGCTGCTCTTGGTATCTCGGTTCAAGAAAGTCGTGAAGAAGGCGACCCACGAAGTTCGCAAGGAGCAAAGCAAAATCGTTTCGGTGGTGGAAGCGGGGCTGCAATCAATGCGTGTGGTGAAGGCATTCGGCCGGGAGGATTTGGCGGAAGCAGAACTGGCGGAGGTCAGCCACGCGACCGTTGACGCCTCGCTCAAAGCCCGCCGAGTGAAAGCGCTCCTTTCGCCTATCGTTTCGATTACTGTCGCAATCTGCACGGCCGTGGTGCTCTGGAGAGGCTCAGCACTTATTCTGGCGGGAGTAATGACCGCCGGAGCGCTTACTGTGTTTCTCTCGTACCTGACAAAGTTCTTTAAGCCCGTCCAGGACCTCGCAACGATGACCAATACGATCGCCCAGGCGGCAGTCGGCGTGGACCGTGTCCGCGCGATACTGGACGCCGACACAATCATTCCCGAACGCCCTGACGCGCGCGAACCGCAAAAGCTCAAGGGTGATATTGAATTCGAACATGTGGCTTTTGCGTATAGCGCCGACGCTCCCGTGCTGAAGGACGTCAATTTCAAAATCCAGGCGGGCCAGCTGGTGGGTCTGGTGGGTTCTACAGGCGGTGGCAAATCAACCATCGTCAGCCTGATCCCGCGATTCTACGATCCATCCGCGGGTGCGATTAAAATCGACGGCGTGGATATCCGTGAATTCAAATTTCATGCGATGCGGGAACAAATCGGCTACGTATTGCAGGAAACGGTGCTGTTCGAAGGAACCGTGCGCGATAACATCGCTTACGGCCGCGAGGGAGTTACGGAAGAGCAAATCGTGGAAGCGGCAAAACTCGCAAACGCCGACGAATTCATCGCGCGCATGCCTCACGGATACGACACCATGGTGGGAGAACGCGGCGAAACGCTTTCTGGCGGCCAGCGACAACGCATCGGAATTGCCCGTGCGGTGATTCGCAACAATCCCATCCTGATTCTGGACGAGCCCACCGCGGCCCTCGACACCGAGTCGGAGCGGCTGGTAATCGAGGCTTTGGAACGGCTTATGAAGGGACGAACCGTAATTACGATCGCGCACCGGCTAAGCACCATTCGAGATGCGCATAAGATTATTGTGCTGAAAGATGGAGTGGTCGCGGAAGAAGGGACCCACGACGAACTGGTTGCTCGCGGCGGAGTGTATGCGGAACTCTATCGAATACAGTTCAGCGGGCCCCCTGCGAACCCAGTTAGGTCGTAGACCAGATTCGTTGTAGAACCGTGTAGCGCTTGGGAAAGACGAAGCGACTTCTCAGCAGGCATTGCTGAGGTTCGCAAAGATTTTAAGGAGGCCCCATGTCACGTTCTGTAATCGTGATGCCCGACGATACATCTAAACCGATATTGGACGCCATCAACGCGGCGACAAAGTCGTTGCGCGTCAAGATGTTCCTTTTCTCGGATCCGTCACTCTTGAAGGCGGTGATTGATGCCAAGCGCCGCGGCGTGGATGTGCGGGTGATGTTGAATCCTGCGCGTCGTGATGGTGAATCGGAAAACCAGGAGTCGCGCAAGAAGTTGGCGGCGGGAGGAGTGACGGTCAAAGACAGCAACCCAGACTACGACGTGACCCACGAGAAGTCTATGGTGGTGGACGATCAGACCGCCTTCGTGAAATCGCTTAACTGGGAAACGAAAAACCTTACCGAGACTCGTGATTACGCCGTCGTCACTTCGCATCCGCATGAAGTAGGCGAAATCATCGAATGCTTCGAAGCGGATTGGTCGCGCAAGCCGTTCAAGGGCGACGAAAAATCACACATGATCTGGTGTTGCGGCAACGGTCGCGAACGCATCGCGCAGTTCATTGACGGCGCGAAGGAATCGCTTTTTGTGCAAAACGAGCGCTACCAGGATGCGGTGATTATCGAACGGTTGGTCCGGGCGGCGCGCCGCGGAGTGAAGGTGCACGTCATGGCCCGCCCTCCTCACAAGCTCTCGAAGGAAAAGCTGGTCGAAGCCGTCGGCGGCATGCGCATCATGCAAGATGTCGGCATCAAGATTCACAAACTGAAACACCTGAAACTGCACGCCAAGATGCTGCTTGCGGATCATGCTCGTGCAATCGTGGGATCAATCAATTTAGCGCCCGGAAGCTTTGACAGCCGCCGAGAGCTGGCCATCGCGCTGGACGACAAACATGTGATCGAGCGACTAGCGAAAACTTTCCACCACGACTGGAAACACTCGCACCCACTGGATTTGACAGACGAAGGCCTGCTCGAGGAAATGAAGCTGCATAAGATGAAGGGTGCGGAGAAGCTGGTGCTTGAAGGTGACGGCAAGAAGGGCAAAAAGAAGCAGAAGGACAAGAAAAAAAGCAAAAAGAAGAAAGCGAAATAGAACTCCGAACTTTGGTTAGCTGCGCCGTCCTTTACGCGGCGTGCTTTCCCGTCTTCGGTGGCGGGTGAATGAACGCTTTTTCGTCCCTGCGCGCGGATTCCGCGAAACGGGGTTGGGCCATTTCTTTGGCGACGGCTGCGATCGCATCGCGGTCCTGCTGTGTTTTCGATTTCTTGCGCTTCACAGAGCTATCGTCGCACCCAGCCAGCAGCGATTCTGTCTCTTTTCGCACACTGCGACGGCCGGACCGAGTAGGTGAATTCGTAATGTCTCCGCACCGTTAATCGTAGCTATCGGGCCGCTAAACGCGTATGGTCAGAGTGTCTCACTAGCATCCTGCCGAAACCTTCGTACGGCCTGCGGCTCCTTGCGAAATCAGACGTAATCGGTCGACGCGCTAAGGAGCTTTATGGCAGCGACAAAAGTGCCTCGTCGTGTAAGCACCAACACAGCAGGTAGCGATGGAAACCTGCACAAAATACAGAACTTGATATTGCTGGCCCTGCCTGCAGACGAATTGCGTGCTGTAGCCGCGAGATTGGAGTTCGTGGAACTCCCTACTCACTCTGTCCTGCACGAGGCCGGCGAGGCCATCACGCACGCCTATTTCATCAACAGCGGGCTTGCTTCGATACTCAACGTGATGACGGATGGAAAAAGCGTTGAGGTGGGTTTGGCCGGTAAGGAAGGGTTCGTCGGGTCACCGTTGGTAGTGGGGCTCAGCACCAGCCCGACGCAGGTAATCATGCAGGTGGGGGGCAGCGGCTATCGAATGCCCGCGGCAGAGTTCAAAGAAGCTCTCTCGCACTCCCCGGCGCTGGAAAAAACTTTGAACCGTTACGCGCAGAGTCTGGGAATGCAGGCGATCCACGTGGCTGCCTGCAATCGGTTGCATGAAGTGGACGAAAGGCTGGCTCGCTGGCTGCTGATGAGTCAAGACAGGCTGGGTGGAAATGTTGTGCCTCTAACCCAGGAGTTTCTCGCGCACATGCTCGGAACGCGAAGGGCCAGCGTCACCGTCGGCGCTGGCATTCTGCAGAAGGCAGGATTGATCACCTACACTCGCGGCAGCGTGAACATTGATGATCGCAGTGGTCTGGAAGATGCCGCGTGTGAATGCTACGCGTCCATCAGGCAGCAATCAGAAAAGTGGGAAAAAGAAGTGCACCGACTTGGTACGGTACCGCGCTGACATCACCTGCGCACGAACATAGAATGCGGCCTCGTAGGAGGGCCGCGTGTCTGACAAGAAATGGAGGGCACTGTATGCAGCCGCGGTCCTCGAGGCTGACCCAATTAGGCAGGAGCTCCGCGTAAAGGCCTTGGAAGCCGCCATCCGTGCGCGTCAGGCGCTGAATGGCGAAGTTTCCAGCGAGGAACGCGCGGCCATGCAAGACGCGTTGGACGCGGTGGGCGTCTTGAAACGAGACAGGGCCCAACGCGGGAAATAAAATGCCCGCCAGGCGTCGCCCTAAGCCTGAGAGCGCGTCGCAACCCGGCGCCGTAATCAATAAGAAATTTCGACCGTAACCTCACCTTTGAATCGCGACGGTATCACCACCACCTCCTGTTCGGGCGAAAAATCCGTCCACTTCTCCCCGTTGATCATGACACCGCGCATTTTCTTGGCGCCGGGTGTGCGGCAGCGAAGTTTGATCGTCGCCGCAGAATCTTCCGGCGCATGAATCACCGCGGAAATCCTATCCTTTTCCACGTTCGAGCGCAGTTCGTACGATATTTTTCCGAAGCGCGTGGGCGCCGACGTGACCGCGATTTTCTTGCCTTGCTCCAGCCAGGTTCGGGGCGTCGCGCGCGCGAGCCACACCACGGAATCGTCCGGCTCTTCGAACACCAGCATCCATTTCGTCAAAGTTGGAATGGTGACTTGAGCTGGCGTGCAGTAGGGCCCGCCGAGCGTGCCGTCTATTTTGGAACTTTCCACTGAAGTCCATGTTCCCGGCGAATAGATGTGCGCCATGTGCGCGTAATACAGCAACAAAAATTCTCTTACCCAGTCGAATTCCAGGCGCGCGTAGGCGGGCCCAAAATCCAGAAATCCATCCAGATTCGTGCCGTAGCGCAGCAGGCCAAACATCGAGCCGCCGTTCGCCGCGAGATTTTCCACGATGATTTTCGCTTGCTCCGCGGTCAGTTCCCCGGAGTCCAGCATTTCGGAATACGCACGCTGTTTTCCGTACGTTGGAATATCTCCGGCCACCGCGGGCAGGTACGCGGGATTCTGCTTGCGGTCCACGGACTTTTCGATTGCCGCGTTCAGATCCTTCTTCATATCTTCGGATTCTTGCAGCATGCGGCGCCCTTGCAATTCCAGAGCCTCGTCGGAATGCTTTCGCCCGACCTCGATCCACACTTGCCCCAGATCGTGAAATCCCCGAGCCGCCTCGGCGTTGTTTGAAAAATGGGGCTGCATGAACCGGTAGGGATGTACTTTCAGGCTGCTGTCGTGTTCGGACCAGCCGCGCACGATGCCGTAGGAAATGTCGTCGGCGGGAACTTGCTTGGATTCCTTGCGCAGCGAATAGAACAAGCTCACGATCGCCTGGATTTTCTCCTGGTGCTTCCGCAGCAGCGCATCGTCTTTTGTGTAGCTGTAATAGCGGGCCACAACCTCCAGCATTTTCCCGTATTGCCCGATCTCTGGCCCGCGTGTATCGATGGAGCCATCGGCGCGCACCGAATTCGTGAAGTAATCATCAATATATCGCCCGGCGATATCGAAAAGTCCCCATTCCAGAAATGCGGTCACGTCCGCATTGAAAGTATCTTGAAACGTGTCCACATTGTTGTAGCCATATCCCCCGAACACGTTGATCCCACCCAACGGCGGATATCCGTATTTCGGGTGATCTTCCACGCGGGTGATCATTTCCAGCGAGAGCGACCTCAGGCAAAAATCCAGGATGCGGGGGTCGGGCACGTCCACCTTCATCGGCGGATCCAGGTCGTGCTTCCACGTGGCGTGCACGTTCAGCAGCGCTTGGTAATAGTCTGCAGCGGCCGGCTCTCCCCGCGGCGGGAAAGGAAGATGATGGTAGAAATAGTGCGCCTCTTTTAATTGGCCTCCATCCACAAGCAGAACTCTGTACCATACCGGCTGAGTCCAGAAATGCCCCGGCTCCTCGTCCGCGAAAATTGTCTCCTCCCAATACCTCTGCTCACCCGCAGGAAATACGAAGCGGACCACGGGGAGCCATCCTCCGACTAGCCCTTCCCATACGTCGTGCTTGTTCCTCGCGTCTTGAATCTCCGTAAAAATCTTCCCGGCGTCCACGTAGATCTCATCGCTGAATCCGCCGTAGTCATAGGTCGGCTTCTCATCGGAATGGCGCGTGCCTACGAAGGTGGGGACGCGCAAAGGAGGCAGAGCCGCCGCCACGTCCGCGTACCTGGGGTCGCCGTTCCCAGCCAATAATTCCGCTCCCAGCACGTCCGTGCGCGCCGTGCCGATCTCATCCATCGTTCGCCCGCGATAAAGCGAGGCCTGTGCGACGCTGGTCGGCTCCAAACTCTTCGGTAGCGCTAGAATCAAGCCCTGCTGGCCCACATAAACAATGCTGCCCTTCCGATCTTCCACGTTTTCGAATACCGCTGCGCCGCCTTGCGGTTCACGCAGCACCGCCATCAGCGTCCACGGTCCGACTTTGCCGTGCAGCGGGACCGGCACCTCTTTCCGCTGCGGCCCCTCGAGCATCACCGCGCGCTGCTGGCTAGAATCCAAACTCCGCACGCGAAGCTCAGTAATATCCGGCTGATTCCCCGCAGGCAGGCCGCCTCGTTCAGCAGCGTTTTGGGGTAACGGAAACGCGAAACATTCAGGGGCGGCAAGTAGCAGGCAAGCGATGACACACCACCACCACGGGGATCTGCGAGTCATTCGTGTCCTCTTCCTATTTTCTGTGCTCTGACGATCAGACGGTACGAATCAGACCTTCAGCAGTGGCGTCCACACCTGCATCGGAGTCGCTTCACGGTTCGCCCACGCGTAATACGGAATGAAAGTGAGCGGCACCGGCTTGTTTTTCGGCGTATCCGCCTTGTAGGTGGAGTACAAAGCGTCGTGCGAGCTTCCATAGTCCAAGCTCGCGCCCGGATGCTCCAGCACGATCACGCCGCCCAGCAAATCGCTCTTGAACTCACTGTGGAATTCGCCCGTCGTCTTGCGCCCCAGATCCAGCGCCACGTCGTCCAGCTTCACCCCGCTGGGTTGGTCGAGCTGTTCCAGGCAATACACCAGCGGACCGCGCTGCACCGCCACACGCCCCACATCTTCCACCACGTGAGGATTCGCCTCGATCACCTGCGGGACCATTTCCATCTTTAGCTGCACCACGTCGCCCGCCGCCCACCGCCGGCGTATCGGCAGATATTCGCCGGGTTTCGCGCCTGTCAGCGGCTTGCCATTCACGGAAACCTGCGCGCGATCCGCCCATCCCGGAATCCGCACGTAAAACGTGAACTCCGAAGGTTCCGCCGGCGCTACTCCGATTTCCACGCCGCCGTCCCACGGATAATTCGTTTTCTGCGTGATCTTCAGTCCGGTTCCGTTCTCCAAGTGCCAGTCGAGATTCGAATTATCGTAGAGATGGACGTAGATTCCGTCTTTGCTGGTGCTGTAAAAATATCCGGGAAGCGCAGCAAACGTCCGTTCCAAATTTGGCGGGCAGCACGTAGTGTCGTACCAGGTGTTGCGAATCTTGTCGCCTGTGGCGGGATCGAACGCCAGAGGATTTCGGTAGCAATACAACGTGCCGTCCAGCGACATCCCCGAATTAATTCCGTTGTACAGCGCGCGCTCAATGACGTCGGTGAACTTCGCGTCTCCCGTCACCGCGAGCATCCGCCAGTTCCACATCATGTTGCCGATGGCCGCGCAGCTTTCTCCATACGCGCGCGCATTCGGCAATTCGTATGCGTCTCCGAATGCTTCGCCCGCAGCGCGCGATCCCACTCCGCCGGTGACGTACATTTTGCTGCTGGTCATGTCGTTCCACAGAACGTTGAGCGTCTTCCAGTACGTCGCGTCGCCCGTCTCCATGTAATAGTCCGTCGCGCCGCAACATGCATACATCGCGCGCACCGCGTGGCCTTCCAACTTGGTTCGCGCCGTGAACGGAGTGCCGCTATACATATAGATGGTGCGCCGTGGTTCCAGCTGAAGCCGGTCGTCTCCATTGAGGATGTACCCCGCCAGATCAAGCTGCCGCTTGTCGCCGGTGGTGCGATAAAGCTCGATCAGTCCCATTTCGATTTCCGGATGGCCGGAGACAATCGGCTTCAGCGGCGCCGGCCCGTAACTCGGCAGCAAAAAATCGTCCACAAAACGGATTCCAGCATCCAGCATCTTGCGGTCGCCGGTGCCGCGGTAATACGCAATCGCCCCTTGCAGGTAATGCCCCATGTTGTAGAGTTCGTGCCCGGTGGTTTGAGTCTGGACTGTCATGCTGAGCGGCGCCTTGTCTTCCACGTAATAGGTATTCAGATATCCGTTCGGTTTTTGCGCAGCAACAACATCGTCGATGAATTTTTCCGCGGAGGTGCGCAGAGCGGGATAAGGTCCGGACTGCAGCGTGAAACCGACCGCCTCTGTCCATTTATAAATGTCGGAGTCAGAATAAACGGGCCCGCTTTGCGCCGCCGTGCTCTTGCCAATGAGCCGGCGAAAATTGTTCATGCGTCCGTTGGCCTCCAGCAGGTCGCGCATGCTGGGAATGCTCTTCTCGATATTGATTACGCGCCGCTTCTCCCAGAAGCCGCTCTCGATTGTTACGGCGTGCACCGGAATATTCTTCAGCTTCGCATAGGGGGACCTGCTGAGATTTTCGATGCCTTGATCTTTCCAGGAAGGATTGTCGAGCAGCGCGGGTCCGGCCTGCTGTAGCCAAGCTCATTTCCCGTGATTGCATCTCGCGGTACACCAGCGAGCAGCCCTCTCCGTAGGCAACAAGCAGGCAGCCGCCCCGCCGACATCGCCGATGTCACAAAACGCCGGCGAGAAATCATCCTTTTTCTTATTCATGCCAGTCTCCCCGAATAATTTTCACCAGACATCGCGGCAAGAAGTCCGGATTTCCGCAGTCGTCAGTCCATCGTTCACTTCAAATCGAAGCCGCCACGTTCCAACCGCCGAGTATATCCAAACCGGAGTAAACGTTTGCTCGCTATTCCCGCAGCATGAATCACATCGCGCCGACCGCTCCGACGCGCCCACAGTATCTGCGACCTTGTGCTGCATAATCAATACAATATACTATCGCCGCTCGCCACACAGATGTCCTCGAAGGAGATCCCTATGCCATCTCGCTTTCTCATCATTAGTCTTCTCTTCCTCGCGCTGTCCCCCGCCGCCATGCGCGCGCAAGAACCCACGCTCCCGTTCGATGGATGATTTGAACTGGAAAGAATTTCGCCAGCTTGTGCCTGCCAAGATCAAAACGGTCATCCTCACTGTCGGCACCCTAGAGGCGCATGGCTTCATCAACAACGGTGCGGACAATACCGTGCCAGTAGGCCTCGCTCACTCCATCGCCGGCGACGTCAACGCGCTCATCGCGCCGCACATTCCGTACGGCGTCACGGACATTCTCGCGCCGTATCCCGGCAGCCTGCGCATTCCCGAGGAGCCCTTCCGCGTTTATGTTCGCGCGGTGCTAGTGGGCCTGGTGAACAACGGTTTCAAGAACATCATCATCCTCAACGGTCACGGGCCACAAATTCCGATCCTTCAGCAGCTGGCCCAGGACGTCGCGCTGGAATATAAGGTCAACACATTGGTGATCAACTGGTGGATTCTGGCGAACGACATCACCCATCAAGTTTTTGGAGAAGATGGCGGTCACGCGACCAACGACGAGACCGCGATGGTGCAAGCCATCAATCCGAAACAAGTCCACTGGGAATTGTTTACCGGCATCGATATGGCGGAAGCTCTACCGGTCCCGCCCGACGCATGGTCCGCCGTTCCATTTCCCGCGACTATGCTGCAGTACACGCCGGGCCAAGGTGTCCCGAAGGATCGCACGCAAGCCAAAGCGGATGAGTATTACGCGAAGGTCGTAGCAAAAGTGAAGGCGCTGGTTCTGGACACCCTGCACCGCTGGGAGGTCGCTGGATTTAACTAATGGCTGGGTGCGGCGGAAATTTTCTTTGTGGATGGAGTAGCCGTCGCAGCGCCGTCGACGATTTGCAGATCGTCGTCCAAGCCCAGGTATTCCCAACGAAGCAGAACGATCGGCACATTGCCGTTCTTCCATAGGTAATCGTCAAACGCGCGAAGGCTAAATGCATCGCCCTGCTTCAGCCGTGCGTCGGCCAGAAACCGCATGATCTGAATCTTGCCAATCTGATAGCTGATCGCCTGCCCCGGCCCAGTGGCGAAACCTGCCGCTTCTTCCTCCGCTGTTTTTTGATCCATGGGCACGTAGTGCGCCAGATACTCCGCAGCCTGACCGATCGTAAATAATCCCAACGCCAGTTTCACGTCCACTTCGACGCGTAGCGCGCGCAGCCGCATAAAATTGTAGATAATCTCGCGCGAGCGGGGACTATCGTCGAAAAGTCCTGCCTGCAACATCATTTCTTCGACATAGAATCCCAGCCCCTCGTTGGGCCCGGAATCGTAGTAGTGGCGGCGAATCGGGTCGTCGTTCAACCGCGACCACGCCATTTGGAAATAATGTCCCGGCACGCCCTCATGAACCATATCCGGGCGCGGATCTTTCGCAGTGGCTAACCAAAAATATCCCAGAGTCGGCGACGGCTCGTTCGCCCAGCGTACGCCGGTAGCATGCAGGAAATCGTCCGTTTCCCCGAAACCGGAAAGCGCGCTCAGATATCCCGGCATCAGCCGAATCGTGTAATGGCCGATTTCCGGAGAAACCGTCAGTATTCCTTTCTCCTGCAGAAAGCTGCGAATCGCCAGTTCGTCGCACTCGCTGATTCGGATTTGCTCGTCAATGTTTGCGGCGATCTTCAGTTCTGGAAGCCCCTGGTTCCGCTGTTTTTCGATCTGTTCGAACACCACTGCGCGTTCCCATTCTTGCCGGCTGATGGCCAGCAGCTGCTCCGGCGTATAGGGAACAAGCGCCACGTGACTCAGAAAAAATTCGTAGTTGTTGCGGCCCACCGCTGCATTTTCCGGCATCTTCTGCAAATGTTCCTGCAGCCACGCGCGATAGGCTTCCAGCGCCGCGATCGCTTTTTCCGTCGCTGTCTGGAATTCCGTAGAGACGTTTCCGGATTGCAACGCGCCTCGCTGGAGCATCGGTGCGACTTCGCGCTCCACCTCCAGCAATTCGGGCCGGATTTGCTGCAGCGAATTAATCGCCAACTGCGCGAACGGACGCACCGCGTGCAGATTCGCCTCGCCATCGCTCAGAATCTTGGGCATATCCTGCATGCGCGTCACGATTTCCCGGGTTCGTGCGGCATCGAACGGTGGCGGCTCCACCAGCGATTCCAGTAACGCCGTTAGCGTCTGGTCCAAATAAAAAGTCGGATCGCGCTCCCAGCGCCGGTTCAGGTCCAGCTCCCAACGCACGCGCGCCAGCGCCGAGCCCATCAGCCGGTCGTCTACTTTTTCGCTCGTGGTCCAGCCGGTGCGGTCTAGCTTCTTCCACTGCGCCTCAAATTCGTCGAGTTGCTTCCTCTGCTTTTCAATCGAATGCGCCGACCAATCGCGTTCGCCCGCCGGGTGCTCGAGCCGCGGAATGTCGTCAGCCGAAAATGGCTGGTAACGCGCGCGCCAGCTCCAAAACTCGGCGGCAAACTGCTCCAACGCGCCAGGTCGAACCGGTGCCTGCGATTCGATTCCGCCCGCGTAAATCGGCGTAGCGCAAGAAATCAGAATCAGCAATGCCAGAAGGCTGCAAAGAAGGTGGACTATCGGACTTCTCTCCGGAGAGCTCGTATTTTGCTGTGCGGCTTGCCACGATTTTCTGCACTCAATTTTCACGAAAGCCCCTTGAAGGTATTGTGTCTAGCTGATCGGAGGGTGCATCGTGTGCCAGTCTGAATGGCTCTGGAATGACCGCGCTGCGGCGATCACCGCGTGATCGTTCAACGCGCGGCCGATGAATTGCACTCCAAACGGAAGCTTGTCCTTGCTGAATCCACAGGGCACGCTAAGCGCCGGCAACCCGCACAAGCTGGAGACTCCGTCCGGCGCTCGTCTTTCGATAGGCCCGGACGAATCCTCTTCCGGAGGTGCACTCAAAGGCGAAGCCGCCGAAGACTCCCCTGCCGTCGCCAACACGTCGAACCGGTCGAACAGTTTGTCCACTTGCGCCTGCAAAAAAGTTCGCACGCGCTGCACCTGCAAGTAGTCGCCCACTGAAAATTGCTGGCTCGCGTACCCGTTGATCTGGCCGACTGGATCAATCAGATCCGCGCAACGCCCGGAGGCGATCAACTCCTGAAAAGCGGAAGCGGATTCCATGAGGATCGTCAGTTCAGCGGCCTCCTCGTAGGGGCCGTCCGGCATTTCCACGTCCGTAACCGTCGCGCCGTTCTTCTCGAGTACTTTCAAAGCCGCGTCCACCGCCGACTCCAAACCCGGTTCCTGTTGATTCCACACGTTGGTCAATCGTCCGATGCGCATCGGCTTCGCGGGTTCTCTCGCGGCGCAGGGTAGGCAAAATCCGAAATGTCAGCGGGTAACGAATCGAAATCCTGCGGATCATGTCCTGCAAGAACCGAAAGCACCAACCCACAATCATCCGCGGTGCGCGCCATCGGGCCGAGCTTATCCATCGTCCACGCAATCGCCATCGCGCCGTGCCGGCTCACACGCCCAAAACTCGGTCGCATTCCGGAAATTCCGCACCATGACGAAGGACAAATGATTGACCCGCGTGTATCCGACCCCAGCGCCCAAGGCGCCATACCGGACGCTACGATTGCGCCCGAACCGCTCGATGATCCGCACGTCCAATACTTGGTGTTCCACGGGTTTTTGCAAGGTCCCGTCAACGAGGCGTCGCCCGCGGAATATCCCAAGCCCCCGGCGAGTTCGATCATCGCCGCTTTGCCAATCAACACGGCGCCCGCGCGGTTCAGTTTTTCAATCACCGTCGCGTTGTAGTTGAACGATTGCTTGGCAAGCGGCCGCGCGCCCCAGGTCGTCGGATATCCTTCCACCGCGACTAGGTCCTTCGCCGCATACGGCACGCCGTGCAATGGTCCGCGGTAATGGCCGGACGAGATTTCCTTTTCGGCCGCGCGCGCCTGCTGCAACGCCAGGTCTCGCGTGATCGTCGCGTAAGCGTTCAGCTTCGGCCCCAATGCTTCGCTGCGCGCCAAGAAACTCTCCGCAAGCTCCACGGGCGAAAGTTTGCCGTCGCGGATTCGTTCTCCGAGTTCACGCACCGAGAGATAGAGGATGTCTTCGCTCAACACGGATTAATTCGTCCTCCCACGCTGTCCCCTGCGCCAAACGCGATTCGTCGACAGCTAAGAGTTCGCTGGATTTCGGGCGCCAGTTTCGTCACTCGTTATTTTTCCCTGTGGAAAGTTTCAAGACCGTGACGGGCGGGTCTCCATTCTGCAGCGCAAACGACCGGATGGGAGCCAGCATGGTCTCGTTATACGCCAGAATCCTGCGCAGGTGCTTCCTCTGCTCCTCCGACAATCGCTCGCCGTACTTCCGAATAATGTCGGCGAGCTTCGCCTCGACGTCTCGGCTCTGTTCGGGCGTCAGCTTGACGCCGGTTTCTTGCTCGCTCGCTGGATCCGTTGGTGGTATGGAGTGCCGGTCGCGTGGCGCCGCTAACAAACCTGGCGATGAAATTGAGATCGCAGCAGCCACTGCGGCGTCTCGACCGAATCGGCGGCGAGATATACGACTAGGTTTACTCGTGGCGCTGTCGGGGTCACTGGAAGGAATGCCCGAATTCTTGGAAGGTGCGTTCGACACGGAGGTATAGTCTTGTATATATTATCCATGCGTCAAGCGAATTCATACTCTGAGACATAGCTCGGGCAGCGCCCAACGAAGATCAGTTGTATAGATGACCGCGGGTGTTGATCGCTATGCGCCTGCGAAGCCCTCAGCGAATTCGCGGGGGCTCTTCCCGATCCTCGTGAATTTCAAAATTGCTCGGCGGCGTCACGCCCAGCAGGTAGATTACGAAATAATCCCATCGCCGTCGGATCAGGTAAGGATTTCCGCCTTCTCCGTGATACATGTTCGGCACCAGCAACATGTCGAAGTTCTTATTGGCCTTCATCAAAGCATCCACGAAACGCATGCTCTCGACGGGATGCACGTTGTCGTCTATGTCGCCGTGAACCACAAGCAAGTGCCCCTGCAACTTACCCGCCATGGTTACGTTGGATTGCGCGATGTAATCTTCCTCCACCGGATATCCTTGGTACAACTCGTTCCACCATGCTTTGTCGAGCCGGGCGTCGTGGTCTCCGGAGATGGTGACGCCCACCTTATAAAATTCAGGGAATGCCAGCATGGCGTGTGCCGCGCCATAGCCGCCGGCGGAAGTTCCCCAGATTCCCACGCGCTCAATATCCATGTAAGGATAGCGCGCCGCCATTTGCTTGATCATCGCCACGTGATCTTCAAAAGAATTCCCCAGGTTTCTGTACGAGTATTCATGAAACGCGCGCGAGCGCCCTGTCGTTCCCCGTCCATCGACCATCACGACAATGAACCCCAATTCCGCCACCGATTGCAAACCGATGCGGTTTGCCTGCCCGAAAGATTTCGGAACAAAAAATCCCTGCGGTCCGGTGTAAATCTGTTCCACGATCGGGTACTTCTTGGCAGGGTCGAAATTCGAAGGACGCCAGATCAAACCGTATAGGTCGGTCGATCCGTCAGCCGCTTTGCCTTGAAAAGGTTCGGGGAACTTCCAGCCAGTCTTCAGCAACTCGGTTGCGTCGGACTGCTCCAGCGTGCGCACTTCCGATCCGTCTTTAGTGCGTCGCAGCACTGCCTTACCTGGCAAATCCGCCCGTGAGTAACTGTCCACGAAAAACGCTCCATCCGGCGAGACGCTGGCCGAATGGTTCGCATTCTCGGGTGTCAGCAAGGTCAATCCCTTGCCATCAAATCCGACGCTGTAGAGATGCGTCAAATAAGGATCCTCCTCCTTCTCTCTTCCGCATCCCAGAAAATAAACTCGCCGGCCCTTTTCGTCCACGTAAACAATTTGCCGCACCACCCATGGCCCTTGCGTCACCTGATTGATCAACTGCCCTGTCTTTTCGTTGTAGAGATATAAATGATTCCAGCCGTCTCGTTCCGAGGACCACAGAATCTCGCCGCTATCGTGCGCAAATCGAAAGAAAGTCTCGCCCGGATCCACGTAGCGCTCGGATTGCTCTCGAATCACCACTCTCTGCGCGCCGGTCGCGGGATCCACTACCCGCAGCTCGATCGCTTTTTCTCCGCGCTCGCTGTAATCGTAATAAACGGTCTTGCTGTCGGGATACCACTCGAACCCGGGGCCGCCCTGAAAACGTATTTCCAACGGAGCGGTCTTTACGTCCGTTCGTTTGCCTGAGGGAATGTCGAAGATCATCGGCTCCGCCGTCGGGAGCGGCTCTCCCGGCAACGGATAAATTACGTCGTACGCTTTCGGCCGAAGTTGATTCGGTGGCACAAATTGAATTGTGGGAAAGTGCCCGGCATTTCGCGAATCCAGACGATACGTGACCAGCTTCGAGGAATCCGGCGACCAGAAAACCGCCGGACGCTGTTTTACGTCGTCTGTCCCTTGCGCCACCATCGGCCGGAGCGACGGGATCGGCGTCGCGTAGTCCCAGCCCGCTTCGCCGTCCCTGGTCAGTTGTTGTACTGAGCCGGTGGAAACGTCGCGCAAATACAGATTGTGGTCCTTCACGTACGCAGCCCATGCGCTGTTCGGAGAAAATTCTTCATACGGGCCGGCCTGCGCATCGCCAGACTTCTTACATTCGTATTTCTCCAATGTGCAGGTCCATAGCGCCCCGTCCAATTGAAAATTAATGGCTTGCCCGTCCTTGGTGAACTCAAAGCTGTCGAACGGTAATTGTGTTGGCGAAAAATCCCGTTTCGCGGCATGCGAAAGCGATGTTGCTAGCTTCGCTTGATCAAAGGCGGGACCGCTGGTGTTCTGCGCCGCATCCACCAGGATGAATTCGGTTCCGGCTGGCGCAACTTTTCGGTACCAGAAGCGGCTGGTCTTTTCGATCCAATGTGGCGGCACATCCGCCACGTAAATCTGGTGCCGCAAATTTCCTGCTAGAAAGCGTTCAGCGCGCTGGTAGTCCGCGAGCGTACCTTGAGCGGTCGTCAGCGCCGGAGTGAGAAGGAAAAATGTCGCTGCTATATTCCACCAGCGAAAACTACGGCTCATTTTATTTATTCCTCCGGCGACGCGTGTTCGCAAATCAGATTCAGTTCAGGCAACGAATCGTTCACATATGCCTCGGAACTTTAAATCCCGGCTAGTGTGCGGTCCGGCGTCGAGATCTCGTCCACGGCAAGCACGGCACTGGGTACTTCGTTGGCCCTGAAGGACTCTGGGAAGGGGAGCCGGGGAAGCCCTGCCCTTCCCTGTATCCTCCTTGCTGGCACGCAAAGCCATCGGGGTGGCGACGGCGTCTGGGCCATACCGCAAGGGACTCAAACCCGACTACAGACGGAAATGTATCCAAATCGGCGGCAGCGAAATTGCGCGCCGCGCGAAAAATGTAGTACTTTGAGACGATTCGACCGACGTTCCAGCAACATCCGCGAGTCTCCGTAAACTGCGGAAAGCACATGAGAAAGCTCGATCACAACAGACGCCACCCGCCATTCGCAGTAAACGTTTCCAGTGCGGCTTACGTTTTCGGTTGCCTAAGTTCGCCACGATGTATATTATATGCAGGCTGCCGAGTCAATGACCATTTCTCTCACTTCCGCCATTCTGCGATCTTCGCCGCAGTATTCCGTTTTGCGGATACCCTCTTCGCCAGCTGCTCGAACCGCATTTGCACGCGGTACCCCGCAAATCGGCGAGACGTCTTTGCATTTTCACTCGCAAATGCCTGGGGTGAAACGCGATAATGCCCGCTCGCAACGTGTGTCCCGGGCGAGGATCGGATAGCCTGTCCATGAGCCTGACCAATCCACGCGTGGAACGAAGCCCTTCGAACATGTTCGACGAGGTCGAGCGCGTCCACATTGTCGATTCTCATACGGGCGGAGAGCCCACCCGAATTATAGTGAGCGGCGGCCCCGACCTCGGTTCCGGAACGGTGGCGGAGCAATTGGAATGCTTTCGCCTGAAACATGATCATCTGCGCAGTGCGCTGGCCAACGAACCGCGTGGCTCCGAAGTTGTCGTGGGCGGAATTCTCTGCAAGCCCTCCGATCCTGCCAGTGCTGCTGGCGTGATCTTCTTCAACAATGTCGGTTATCTCGGCATGTGCGTGCACGGCACAATTGGGCTGGTTATTACGCTGGCATACCTGGGGAAAATCACTTACGGAGATCATCGCATCGAGACGCCGGTGGGCACAGTTACCGCTACTCTCCATGAAACCGGCGAAGTAACAGTTGTGAATGTGGCCAGCAAGCGGACGGCGGCAAAAATTACGATTCAAGTTCCGGGCTACGGCGCTGTGACGGGCGACGTCGCTTGGGCCGGCAATTGGTTTTTTCTGGTCAATAACGATTCCATCGAGTTGACCGCGGCGAACATCGAAAAGTTAACCGAGTTTGCCTGGGCGATCCGCCAGGCTCTGGCCAACAATGGGATCACCGGCTCCGACGGCAAGGAAATTGATCACGTGGAACTTTTTCGCCCTTCCCGGAAGCAAGGAATCCAAAGTCAGAATTTCGTTCTCTGCCCCGGAAAAGCTTACGACCGTTCGCCCTGCGGTACGGGCACCAGCGCGAAACTCGCGTGCCTGTACGCCGATGGAAAATTGCAGCCAGGCGAAGTCTGGCGGCAGGAAAGTATCGTGGGCAGCATATTTGAAGGGCAGGTTCGGATTGAAGACGGCCAAGTGTTGCCCATTATAAAAGGTTCCGCGTTCATCACATCGGAGGCTGATGTGATTCTCGATCCGCGCGATCCCTTTCGTAATGGCATTTACCCGTGAACAAGCCCGCGGAAGTCGTGATTGTCGGTGCTGGTATTGTGGGCGCTGCCTGCGCATTGGAACTCGCCACAGAGGGCTTGCGCGTACAGGTGATTGACGAAAGTTTCCCGAGCGCGGGATCCACCGGCGCGGCCATGGGCCACATCGTAGTGATGGACGACTCCGAAGCGCAGTTTGCGATCACGCGCTACTCTCAAATTCTTTGGGACGACCTGCGGGACCAACTCCCCAGCGCCGCCGAGTTCGACCCGTGCGGAACGCTGTGGGTCGCCGCCGATGAAGAGGAGATGGGTGAAGTTCGCCGAAAGTTTAGCTATTACCGGGAACGCGGCGTAAACGCGGAAATCTTGGATTCGCAACAAGTTCGCGAGGCCGAACCCCACCTGCGCTCTTCGCTCGTCGGCGGGCTTCGTGTGCCAGGTGATTCGGTTCTCTACCCGCCCTGCGCTGTGGGATTCTTGCTGCAGAAAGCTCGCGAGCTCGGAGCGCGTATTATCCAGGGCAAGCCCGTCACTGCGATCGGAAGAGGTTCTGTGCGCCTCGCGGATGGCACCACTTTGTCAGCCGGATTCATCGTCAATGCAACCGGCCAGTCCGCTCCCAAACTTACTCCGGGAATTAATGTAAAGCCTCGCAAAGGCCACTTGGTAATCACCGATCGCTATCCGAATTTTCTGCATCACCAAGTGGTCGAGCTCGGCTATTTGAAAAGTGCGCATTCGCTGACGGCTGATTCTGTGGCGTTCAACGTTCAGCCGCGCAAGACCGGCCAGATACTGATCGGTTCGTCGCGCCAATATGGAGCAGAAAATTCGGCGGTTGACGAATCGATTCTTACGCGTATGCTGCAACGCGCTTTCCAGTACATGCCGGACCTGAGCTTCCTTTCGGCGATTCGCGTCTGGACGGGTTTTCGCCCCGCCACTCCCGACAAACTCCCTTTGATCGGCCCTTCGCTGGAAGATCCTTCGGTATTGATCGCGGCGGGCCACGAAGGCCTGGGTATCACCACGTCGCTCGCCACGGGCAAGCTGGTCTGCTCGCACATTCTGGGGCAGCGCGCCGCGATCCCGACCCAGCCGTATTTGCCGTCGCGACAAATGACCGCGGAGGCGCATGTCTGACGGAATAGAAGTTCGTGTGAATGGAAAGCCGGTTACCGTTCCTGCGGGAACCACGGTCGCCGTAGCTGTTCTCGTTTCAGGCGCGGCCTGCCGCACCTCGGTCTCCGGTCAACCGCGCTCGCCGCTCTGCGGCATGGGCACCTGCTTCGAATGTCGCGTCGTGATTAATAGGGAGCCACAACGTCGTAGCTGCCAAGTACTCTGCGAAAGTGGAATGGAAATAGAAGCCGATGGCTAGCGTCAAGGATCTAACTTTCGACGTCGCCGTTGTTGGCGCAGGTCCAGCGGGAATTGCCGCGGCTCTCGCGGCAGCTAATTCCGGTAAAGCGATCGGGTTGATTGACGACAACCCCGCGGCCGGCGGACAGATTTGGCGCGGCGCTCATAACGCTCCTCGCCACTCGGCAGCGCACAACTGGTTTGAACGACTCGGCAAGTCTGCAGTCCAAATCGTGCGGGGCGCGCGAGTCTTCCACATTGCAAATGGACAGCTGTTAGCAGAGTCCGATGAGTCTGCCTTCCAGATCACTTACGGAAAATTGATTCTCGCCACGGGCGCGCGTGAACTCTTCCTGCCGTTTCCGGGCTGGACGTTACCCAACGTGATGGGTGCCGGCGGCCTTCAGGCACTGGTGAAATCCGGACTGGATATAGCGGGAAAGCGAATCGTCATCGCCGGAACCGGTCCTCTGCTGCTCGCGGTCGCTGCATACGCGCGCAAATGTGGAGCGAATATCATCGGCATTTGCGAGCAAACCACCCGCTCGCGCATGGCGCGTTTCGGATTACAGATGATGCTGGTTCCCGGAAAAGCCGCCGAGGCGTTGCGGTTCGCGTACGACCTTCGCGGCATCCCGCACTGGACCGATTGCTGGCCGGTGGCGGCATTTGGAAATCGACGGCTGGAGAGTCTGCGAATTTCGCGCCAGGGGCACGTCAGCGAAATCGAATGCGATTATCTCGCTTGCGGCTTTCATCTCATTCCTAACGTCGAGCTGCCGCGGATGTGCGGCTGTCGTCTGCGGCAAGGATTTGTTGAGATAGACGAATATCAGCAAACATCCGTGCCCGGCACATATTGCGCCGGCGAACCCACGCGGAATTGGCGGACTCGAGCTGGCGCTGATCGAGGGAGAAATCGCCGGCTACGCGGCGACAAACTCGGAGGACAGCGCCAAGCATCTCTTCTCCCGCCGCGCGCGGTACCAAAAAGTGGTGCGCATTCTGAAAGATGCTTTTCCGCTGCGGGCCGAGCTAAAAAATCTCGCACAGCCGGACACATTGGTCTGCCGTTGCGAGGATGTGCCGCAAGTACGATTGCGCGAACATGGCTCCTGGCGTGCGGCCAAATTGCATGCGCGCTGCGGCATGGGCCCTTGCCAGGGCCGAGTCTGTGCGCCCGCAGCCGAATTTCTTTTCGGTTGGGAGATCGATTCCGTGCGCCCACCAGTATTCCCTGTACGTTGTTCGAGCCTTGCAGCGTTCCCATCGCATTCTGCAGCGCGACATTAAATGGAGGTTTCTGATGAAGTGGAAAGGTGTAATGCCCGCGATCACCACTTGTTTCGATCAAAGCGAGAAAGTGGATCACGCTTTTATGGCCAATCACTGCCGCTGGCTGGTGGACAACGGCTGCACGGGCGTCGTTGCGCTCGGCTCGCTCGGTGAAGGCGCCACACTTTCGTTCGATGAAAAGGTAGCGATTCTGCGCAATTGTGTTAGCGCCCTGAAAGGACGCGCTCCAGTGGTGGCGGCAATTTCCGCGCTGTCCACCGCTGAAGCCGTCGCACAGGCCAAAGCCGCGGAAGCTGCAGGCTGCGAAGGGCTCATGGTACTTCCACCGTATGTTTACAAAGGCGATTGGCGCGAGATGAAGGCCCATGTCGCCGCCGTTCTGAAGTCCACGCCTCTTTCCAGCATGCTGTACAATAATCCTGTCTCGTACGGAACTGATTTCCTTCCAGAGCAGATCCAGGAACTTGCCAACGAGCATCAGAATCTGCATTCTGTGAAAGAATCCAGCACCGACGTGCGCAGGATCAGTGCGATTCGCGGCCTCATCGGCGATCGTCTGATTTTGTTTATCGGCGTGGACGACGCCATACTCGAGGGCATCGGAGTCGGCGCCACAGGATGGATAGCGGGCCTCGCCAATGCCCTGCCGCGCGAATCCGTGGACCTGTTTAATTACGGCATGGAAGGAAAATCCGTGCGGGCCTTCGAGCTGTACCGTTGGTTTTTGCCATTGCTGCGTCTGGACACGGTTCCCAAATTCATCCAGCTGATAAAATTGGTGCAGGAAGAGCTTGGCATCGGCAATGCCCGCGTCCGAGCCCCAAAGCTTCAGCTGGTAGGTGCAGAATTGGAATCGACCTTAAAACTGATTCGTCAGGCAATTGAAAATCGTCCAAAGAACGCGAGCACTGCTCTGGCACACGCCGCAAGGTAAAGGATCTGAATAATGGAATTTTCCGGAAAATCTCTAATCGGATTTCGCGACGGCAATGCCGGGAACGGAGCGTTCCAGGCGTTCGCACCTGCCACCGGTGAAAAGCTGGAACCGTCCTTTCACTCGGCAACGGGCGAGGAGGTTGACCTCGCGGTCAGACTCGCCGCCGAAGCGAGCGCTTTTTTCGCCCGATTGTCGCGCGCCAAGAAGGCCGAGTTTCTGGAGACGATCGCCTCCAAGATTGAGGCGCAAACTGAATCGCTGGTTGCGCGCGCGCATCAGGAATCGGCGCTGTCGGTAGCTCGGCTGCAATCGGAAACGGGACGCACCTGCAGTCAGCTCCGGATGTTCGCAAGAGTCGTGCGCGAAGGCTCCTGGGTGAACGCGCGAATCGATCGCGCCGATCCGCAGCGCAAACCGGCTCCGAAACCCGATGTTCGCTCGATGCTCCGCCCTCTGGGGCCAGTCGTAGTCTTCGGAGCCAGCAATTTTCCGTTGGCGTTTTCGGTGGCGGGCGGTGATACCGCGTCCGCGTTCGCCGCTGGAAATCCTGTCATCGTCAAAGCGCATCCAGCTCATCCCGGGACCAGCGAACTAGTGGGCCGCATCATCCGCGAGAGCGTGCGCGCCTGCGATCTGCCCGAGGGCGTTTTCTCTTTGCTCTTCGATTCCGGGATTTCCGTCGGCGCCGCCCTCGTGCAACATCCTCTGGTGAAAGCGGTGGGCTTCACTGGGTCGATTCCGGCCGGCAGAGCATTATTTGATTTGGCCGCGAAGCGCCCTTCGCCCATTCCGTTTTACGGCGAAATGGGCAGCACCAATCCCACGTTTATTCTTCCCGGCGCGCTCGCCGCTCGTGGCGAAAAAATCGCGGCAGAGCTCTTCGGCTCGTTCACCCTCGGTGCTGGCCAATTCTGCACAAAGCCCGGGCTTATCTTCCTCTCTGAAGGGAAGCCCTCGGAAGCCCTTGTAAACGTTCTCGGAGGCAAAGTCGCGGAATCTTCGAAGTTCACTCTGTTGACGTCCGGGATCAGCGCGTCGTACGGCCGCGAAATTCGCGAACGCAAGGATCGCGCGGACGTAACCCTGGTCGCCGAAGAAAAATCAACGGGTTCGGCGTCTTCTTTTGAAGCCGGCGCCACGCTATTCCAGACAGATATTGCTTCGTTCCTCGCCAGCCCAGATCTTTCCAATGAAGTCTTCGGTCCGGAAACGCTTCTCATCCGCTATTCGAAGAAGGAGCAAATTCTGGAAGCCGCGCGCAGCCTGCACGGCCATCTCACCGCCACCGTTCACGGCACTGAGCAGGACATCGTGGAATTCGCGGAACTCATCACCATCCTCGAAAATAAAGTCGGAAGAATTATTTACAATGGCTATCCCACCGGTTTGGAACTCTGCGACGCAGTCGTTCATGGCGGGCCCTACCCTGCGAGCACCGATTCGCGCACGACCTCCGTCGGCACCCTGGCAATATTTCGCTTCGCCCGCCCCGTGTGCTATCAGGATTTTCCAGACGTCGCCCTGCCGGACGAGCTGAAAAATGAAAATTCTCTTGGCATCTGGCGCATGGTGGACGGACAATTGACACGCTAGCGATCATGATAGATGATCACTGGCAGGGCGGCTTTCTGACTCGTTGCTAGGATGGAAACTGTCTTGGGTCGGCGAGCGCGGGCGACGCACATTCAAATCGTAAAGCTAGACGGCTCCCCGCCCCGATTCGGATCAAGAAGGTTACGTAACTAACTATGCCAAAACCTCAATCTAAATTCGCTCCGGCTCCAGCTCACGAACACGCCGCCTCTAGAAAATCCGGCGCTATACCTCGTCAGTCTCTCGCCGCCGCGGTGGTCGAGCGCCTGCGAGAAAAGATTCTGCACGGAGAATTACGTGAAGGCGAGCAGTTGCGTCAGGATGCCATCGCCGCCGAATTTCAGATCAGCAGGATCCCCGTCCGCGAGGCGCTTAGCCATCTGGCTGCGGAGGGGCTGATCACCATCGTTGCCAATCGCGGCGCCGTCGTTTCCGCTCTTTCCCCCGACGAAATCATGCAGCTGTTTGAGACGCGCGCGGTGCTGGAATGCTACATGCTTCGCCAAGCCATCCCAAATTTCACTGAGAAGGATTTCCAGGGCGCCGCTGAAATTCTCCAGCGTTTCGAGGAATCGCTCGAAAATGACGCTGACGTAAAATCATGGGGCCAGTGGAATTGGGCTTTCCATTCCGCGTTGTATGGGCCCGGCGAATCGTCCGGTGATGCTCTCCGTACTGAAGACCCTCAACAACAATTGCGACCGCTACACGCGCTTGCATCTCGTCTTCACTCGCGACTTGCACGTGGCCGGTAAAGCACATCGAGAACTGCTGGACGCCTGCCGCACCAACGATCCCGATGTCGCATCCAACGCGCTCTGGAAGCACATCACCACCGCGGGTGAATATCTAAAAGAATTTATCCAGCGGCGTCGCGAGCAACATTCCTGAGCTTTTTGTAAGCGAAGCGCCCCGTTGTCCCGATGCGGCCACGGTGCACGCCACCCAGCGTTTTCAGTCTGTGGCGGGTGCAACCCGCGTGATTTTCACCGCAACATTCGCCGCGTCCACCGGAACCACGATGCTTTTTTCATCGGACCCCGTGCTGTCAAGTTTCTGCGCCGCCTGGCTTCCCACGAAAACCTGATAGCTCCCAGCAGGCAGCCCTGCAACTCGTATGGCGGTCTCGTGCGGCCGGCCTGCGCGATTCTCTAACGTAAATTTTATTTCTCCCAATCCGTCCGTGAACGAAACCGTTTGGCCCTCAGCGAAACCGTCGCGTCCGAGCAGTATGTGCAGGCGTTCGCTTCCGCGCAGAATGTGGAAACGCACACGTAAGCCATCTCGCGGGATCACTTCCGTAACCTTCCCATTCCTTCGCAGTTCTCCCCCATACGCATACAATTTGAAAATCGGATCATCCACCACCACGGTCGCCGCCGTGCGCAACGCTCCCAGAAATCCCAAATCAATTTCACCGTCATACCACCAGGGCCCGCGGCCCATTTCCTTGTTGCCCAGCCATGCATGTCCCCAAGGCCGCGGCTCGAAACCGCCGCTGGCCCCGCCGTCATTATTTTTTCCCGGATACCAATACCCGTAGTTCGAATCCGCCGTTCCGGAATTTAGCAGCGCCCAGGAACTCAAATAGGAAGCGTAGCCCAGCCGCGCGTATGCATACGGATCGCTCGCGAAATACAACCCGTAGTCCAAAACTGCCCAACCGCCCATCTGCGCCATGTAACTCAAGGTGTAGCTCGCGTTCCCCGCTCCGCGATAATCGCTCCCCAAATCGTAATACGCCGTCTCCAGCCAGCCGCGGCACGCAAGGTTCAGCGCCATCTGTTCGTTCAAAAAAGTTACCGCATCTTCGTATTTCACGGCATTTCGTAGGTCGCCCGCCGGCAATCCGGACGGCGCATTCTCACCGGGCTTCACCACATGCGCCAATGCATACTTCGCGAACGCGTGCGTTGATTCAAATCCCGTGGAATCGAACGGATATTCCGAAGCATACAAATTGGGATGGCCGTTGATGAAATGTTCCGCCTTTTTCTCCCACTCGGCCCGCAGCCATTCGGCTTGGTCCTTATGCCCATTTTCGTCGAGCGCCCGAATCAAGTCCGGAATCACCAGCTCGTCGTACGTTCCGGTTTCGTAGGGCGACCACTTCAGGACTTCCATCGGCACTGTGAAAAATGCCTTAGCTGTACCGAACGCGCGCTCCAGATATCCGTCCGCGTTCAGATACTTGGTCATGTTCGGATAATCTTTCGCTACCTGATACATGTTGTAGTAAAGAAGCACCACGTGCGGATAGTCGTAAATCCTCCAGATATGCTTCTTCCCGGTCTGGTCGTCCTTCGCGCTGTCGCGATTCACCTTCCAGTTCGGAATTCCGTAAATCGCGTAGGGATACGGCTCCTTATCCGTCTGCTGCAGCCCACCCCAAACGAATTTCTTTATGTACAATTCCACCGCATCGATTTCCTGCTGCGAGGGGTAATAGATATTTTCACCCGCGATATACGGCGCCTTGCCCAGCGCCGGATCATCAGAAGCCACCGCGTAGGATTGCAGCCCGTCCAAATCGTCGGGGCTGCGCAATATTTCATGCTTCATGTCCCACTGCGAAATCAGGCCGTAATACCACAGCTTCGGATCTACCCACTGTTCGTGCGTCACCATGAACGCCGCGCGCTTCTTGAACAGCGTCTCCAGCGGCTCAGTGACGAAAAACTCAAGCGACAGATACTCTCCTTCTCCGTACCTCACTTTCAGCAGGTTTTCTCCAAGTCGCTTGAACTGTACCCGGTAAACGTGTACATCCTTCCCGTTTTCACCTACGTATTCGACTTTAGTCTGCTCCGGATGCTCCGGCACAATTTCCGTAATCTTGTTCCGTGTGCGCAGCGAGAACATCGTCGACAAGTCCGTCGGCACCGTCATCCCCGGAACTACGTTTACGTCGAACAGACCTTCTTCATACAGCACGTCGCGCACTCCGTTGTAATCGGGAGCCCAGCGAAATCGGAATCCGTAATGCGCGGAATCGCCCGCGGGCCCCTTTGCGTTTCAAAATGAGCTTGGTGTTTGGCAAACGCCAGTTTCCGCCTTTCGCTCGCAATTCCTCGCCGCTCGCCGCGGAGTGGATATAGGGCGCGTATCCGCGGTCCATCCTTGTCGCATCGAAATATTCCAGTGACGTTCCCGGCTGCGGCGTCATCACCAGATACGGCCCCTCGGCGTTCGGGCGCATCCAGAAAATAAAAGAGCCGTTCTCCCCGATAAAATAGTGTGGGAACACGCGCTTGGTGTACGTTTCGTTCTTGTCCCAGGTATAGTTGGTGTTGAACTTCAGCGGCAGCCCCAGATCCCCGATTTCCAATTCGTGATCGCTGTGGTTCTGCAAAGAGATCGTCCAGACCAGCGCGTCGCCGTCCAGGCGGAATTCCTCGTGCACCGCCAGATCTTCGATGGGCCTTACCTTCTTCACCTCGTCGTTTATCCGCCATTCATAAATTCCTGCGGTCGCGTCGCTCTCCAGTTGCGCCTCAATCCGCAACGCCGAAGTGGTGACCGGTGCGAAGTCCGCCCGTGAATATTGATCCGCCAACACCGGATAACCCTTCGTCGTGCTTGCTTCTTTCCATGCGTCTCCATCGCGGTATAGCACGCGCCACGATTTCGGCAGCTTGATCGGCGCATCGGGATTTTCTTCCTGCGCCCAATACACCTCTGCTGACGATACCTTTTGCGGCGACGCAAAATCGTATTCCACCCATTCCACAGTTCCCTTTTTTCCGCGCCACACAAATTTTGGTACGCCGGCCTCGTGCGAATTCGTCGGCTCGACCTGATCCTTCAACGCCCACACTTCCCAAGGCTCCACGGAAGCGCGTCGCCTTGCTGGCTGTCGCAATGGTCGGAACAAGTTCTCCCACCGTATACCTGATCGTGGTTTGTCCAGCTCCCGCAGTCGCGCGATCAATCACCGCAGCCGATGCTCGTTTCCATTCCTGCTGTCCCACTTCGCGGTAGCGAAGCAACAGATCGCCCAAATTTCGCGCCGGTGCAATGTATTCCGTGTCGTACTTATCCTGAACGCGCTTGATGCTCGAAATTCCAGAATCGGAGGTGCTCACCTCGAACTGCTCGTTTTTCAGCGTAGTCTGGCCTGTACAAGCCTCTGGAACCACAGCCATTACGACAACCACCAGGGCGAGGATCTTTATGCGCAAGGGGACCTCCGTGGCAACCGGAAAACACAATATACTTTATACGACTCGCTGACAAGCCCGCCCGTGCCGGCCGGCCGATCGCGTTCACTCAACGGACACCTTTGAGTCGTTTCCTCGTTTCCCGCCTTCCCTCTTCGCCGTCTCTTCATTCCCGCAAATCATGCCCAGCAAAATCCCCTGTTGACGAGTAAACGTTTCCCCGTAGATACTCGTGCCGCCCGGTCGCCACGAATTCGGCCAAGCACGCGATTCATCCTCCGAACACTCGCACACGGCGCACGGCGAGAATGGAGCCACTACGATGACGATCAAACTTCCGGCAAGGCGCAATTTTCTGAAGGATGGTATGGCTGCGGCGCTCGGAGCCGCTGCGTTCCCGCTGGTCAACGCCTCTCCACTCTGGAGCAAGTCCGCGATAACGACGGCGCCACAAGCGTCAACGCCAGCAAGCGCGCGCATCAAAATTGACTTCGATCGCCAGATCGGCAAGATTGACCGCAACATCTACGGCAACTTCATCGAACATCTTGGACGTTGCATCTACGGCGGAATTTACGAGGAAGGTTCGCCGCTTTCGGATAGCGATGGTTTTCGCAAGGACGTCCTGGAAGCTGCGCGTGGCTTGCACATTCCCCTGCTGCGCTGGCCGGGCGGAAATTTTTCATCTGGATATAATTGGAAAGATGGCGTGGGGCCGAAAGATTTGCGCCCCCGCCGCTGGGACACCGCGTGGCAGGCCGAGGAATCAAATCGCTTCGGCACCGATGAGTTTATTCAATATTGCCGCAAGCTCGGCTCCGAGCCGTACATCACCGTGAATATGGGCACCGGCACCATGCAGGATGCCGCGGATTGGGTCGAATATTGCAACGGGACCATGAACACTGCTTGGGCCAACCTTCGCAGAAAAAACGGCCATCCCGAACCGTACAACGTCAGATATTGGGGCCTGGGAAATGAAATTTACGGATCCTGGCAGGCCGGCCACAAAACCGCCACAGCCTACGCGGACCTCGCGCTGGAATTCGCCAAGATGATGCAGTGGGTCGATCCCACGATCAAGCTCATTGCCTGTGGAGGAAACAACGCTGATTGGGACCGCGAGGTCCTGCAGCGCCTGGTGGACGTCGCGGATTACATTTCGCTCCATCACTACGGCGGCAGCACCGACACGCCAAAAGAGATTCACGATGCCAGCAAGCTCGAACATGAGATTCAAGTGCTCGACGCCGTCATCACTTCCGTGGCCGGAAAAAACGAAAAGAAAGAACGCGTTAAGATCGCCGCCGACGAATGGAACATCTGGTTTCGGTCCTGGTTCAAGCGCGGCGACGATCACAAGCTCGAAGAAGTTTACAATCTGCGCGACGCTCTCTGGGCCGCCTCCGCGCTCAACATCTTTCATCGCAATTGCCGCACAGTACAGATGGCCGATCTCGCTCAGCTTGTAAATGTCATCGCTCCGATCCTGGCCAATCCCTCCGGAATCGTCTTGCAGACGATTTACTTCCCGCTACAGCTCTACGCCCAATATTCCGGCAATGTCGCTCTTGATGCCTTCGTGCGCTGCGACACGTTCCCCGATATGCCGGACACGCCATATCTGGACGTCTCGGCCACCACCGACGATAGCGGCCAAAAGTTAACTTTGTCCGTCGTCAATCGTCATCCCACTTCCGATATAACCGCGGACATCGCTATTGAGGGATTTAAATTGCAGACGTCGGGGGAATTATACGAGGTAAATGGGCCAAGCCTCGATTCGACGAACACATTCGCAGAACCGAAGAACGTAGGCGTAAAGCGCGGTTCATTTTCCGGAGCTGGCCCGGCGTTCCATCAGACGTTCCCGGCCCACTCCCTCACGGTGCTAACGCTTCATTCATAGCGTACGAAGTGGCGCCGCAAGGCAGGGGACTCGCAGAACCGTCACTACCCGAACGCGCCGTCCTCTCGCAATACGAGCGATAGTTTTCCGTCGCGAATCTCAGCACGATCCAAAGAAATCGCGGCGCAATCCTTCACCACCCAATCCGCGCCGGATTGCCGTAGTTCTCGCCCCGCCATCGTCGTGCACAACGCAATCACTCTCGCGCCGGCCGCCTTTCCAGATCGCACTCCTGCCGGTGCATCCTCCACCACTACGCAATCCTGGGCTGCAAAACCCAGCAGCTCCGCGCCTTTCAAATAGGGATCCGGCGCCGGTTTGCCATTCGTAATGTCACTCGACGTGACAAACACTTCCGGCCGCGGCAATCCACTCGCCTTCAACCGCACCTCCGCCAGCTGCCGCGTGCATGATGTCACGATCGTCCAGCGTCCGCTCGGCAATGCACCCAATAATTCCCGCGTTCCCGGCAGCGGAACGATTCCGTCCAGATCCGCAATCTCACCGCGCTCGATTTCTTCGTTCTCTGCGAGAGGATCGCCATTCGGCAGATACTCGCGAACCGTCATGATGCTTGGCCGCCCGTGCGCCCGATGCACCACCTCTGCGGCATCGAATCCGTGCCGCTGCGCGAAACGCGTCCACACGCGCGCCACCGCCGGAGTCGAATCAATCAGAACTCCGTCCATATCAAAAAGCAGTGCAGCACAAGAAATCCGCATCATCCGCAGCTCCGCGTGCGCGTCATGCATCGATCATTCGTTTTTGCGAGCACAATATTCCATCCAGCATACGGACGCGGTAGCTTTTCCGCAAATCGATGGTTTGGATTTCGCCAAAAGATAAATGGAAGGATGTCGCGTGCGCTAGGTTAATTCGCTTTTTCCGTCGTGTATGCGCGCGCCATTTGACTCGCAGAGATCCGAATCAGCGCGGGCAGCACATCGCCAAAACTCCCGCCCCCCGCCGCTCCGCCAAATTCGAAATACAATTTCCGGTACAGCGAGTACAACTCGTCGTAAATCCCCTGCGCTTCTTTTTGCGGGTGGAAAACAGTGTGCGACGGACAAATCTGCTGCTGCGCTTCTTCGATCGTCTTGAATGTCCCCGCTGCGAGAAACGCAAAAATGGCCGACCCCAGGCTGGTCACCTTCTTGCTCGGCACCAACACGGGCCGGCCCAGCACGTTCGCGTACACCTGATTCAACACTGGATTGCTCTGCGGAATCCCTCCGGCATTGATTACGCGCTCAATGCGCGTGCCATGCTCGGCCATGCGATCCAGAATCACGCGCGTGTGAAAAGCCGTTCCTTCGATCGCTGCAAAAAGTTCATCCTGTGCTGTATTCTGCAGGTTCCACCCCAACGTGATCCCGCGAAGATTTGGGTTCACCAGCACCGTGCGGTCGCCATTGTCCCAAGTCATGCGCAGCAAGCCCGTTTGACCCGCGCGGTATTTGTCGAGTCCGGCGCTCAACTGCCCGATGGCAGTGTTGGCCCGGCGCGCGATCGCCTCAAAAATATCTCCGGTAGCGGAAAGCCCGGCCTCGATCCCCGTGTAGCCCGGATGCACGCTGCCCTTCACCACGCCGCAAACTCCCGGCACCAGCTGCGTCTGACTCGAAATTCCGATGATGCATGTGGACGTCCCCACGACGTTCGCCACGTCTTTTTCCTGCGTGCCCGCCCCAATCGCATCCCAATGCGCGTCGAAAGCGCCCACCGGTATCGGAATTCCCGCGCGTAAACCCAGCTTCTCGGCCCAATAAGGCGACAGAGTTCCGGCAATCTTGTCGGAAGTTTCGTACTGTCCTGCAAGTTTTGCTCGCACGCCGGCCAGTAGCGGATCCAACTTCGTGAGAAATTCCTCGGAAGGCAGGCCGCCCAGGTCCGCATGCCACAGCCACTTGTGCCCCATCGCGCAAACGCTGCGCTTCGCTTTGCTCGGATCGGTTACGCCGCAGAGCGTGGCCGCGACCATGTCGCAGTGCTCGAATGCGCTAGCGAATTTGCCGCGTTTAACAGGATTGTGGCGCAACCAATGGAGCAGCTTCGCGAATCCCCACTCCGAGGAATACACGCCGCCGCACCAGCGAATCGCCTCGAGCCCCTCGCGATTGGCCAGTTCCGTTATTTCCGCAGCCTCGGCCTTCGCGCGGTGGTCGCACCACAAATAATAGTCGTCGAGCGGCGCCATCTTGGAATCCACCGGCACGACCGACGATCCCGTCGTGTCCAGCGCGATCGCTTCCACGTCTTCGCCCCGTACTCCCGCTTTCTTCAGAGCCTCACGCGTAGCCGAAGCCAGCGCGCGCATGTGATCTTCATGCGATTGCGTCGCGAATTCCGGGTCCTCGCGTTTGCGATGCAATGGATATTCGGCCACCGCGGATTCCAGCGTGCCCTTCTTGCTGTCCACGATCGAAACGCGAACACTCAATGTCCCGAAATCTACGCCAGCAACGATCGCCATAGGAAGCTGTGCCCCTGTTCGTTAATTTTGGTGCCAATGCATGTCCCAGCCCAGGTAACGAACCGCGGCCTCAACTCGCAAAATTCATTTGCTGCCCGCGCCGCCGGATTCGACGGCTTTGGATTTTTTCCTGCGTGCGCCTTTCGGAGCTAGGGCGGTGGAATCACGAAGAACCAGGCTGGTGCGGAGCATGTATTCGCTTCCCGTCGGCGAAGGAGATTTCCGCCGGACTTCCGCCAGAAGTGCGTTGAATGCCAGGCGTGCAATTTCCGCTTGAGACATTTTTACCGTGGTCAACGGAGGTATAACGAACTGCGCCAAACGAATATCGTCAAACCCAACCACGGATAGTTCCTTCGGAACGTGTATCCCCTGAGCGTAGCTTTCGCGCATCACTCCCAGCGCCGTCATGTCATTGGAACAAATCACCGCGGTGGGCACCTGCGAGAGACTAAACAGCTTTTGCATCGCTTCGATGCCGCCCTCCATCGTGTGATTCCCTTCCACCAGATGCTGCGGATCCACTGCCAGACCGATCTCACCCATCGCTTGCATGAACGCATGTTGCCGGGCAACCGCGGTCTTCAGCGTCAGCGGGCCGGAGATGAACGCGATCTTTTCGTGGCGCAGAGCGGCGAGATGTTGCACCGCCTGTCGTAGTCCGTTCAGATAATCGATCTTGATGGTGCTGATCCGCGGAAGCCGCGGTCCCACGTCGATAAATACCAGCGGCACATTGCGCGATTTCAGGTCGTCGAAAAGCGCTTCTTCCATTCCGAACGTCACCACCGCCACGCCCTCCACTCGCCGTTCGATCATCCGCCGCACGGAGAGCGCCATCCGGCCGGGGTCGTGCACCGTGGAAGTCGTGAGAATCTCGTAATTGTTCTGAACCGCGATGTCCTCGAATCCCTGCACAATTTCGGGAAAAAACGGATTGGTAATCTCGGACACGATCAAACCAAAAATCCGGCTGCGTCCGGAAACTAGCGCGCGCGCCTGCGTGTTCGGGTAATAACCCAGCTCCTCGATCACTTTCCACACACGTCGTGAAAGCTGCGGTGTTACGGTAGGCACACCATTGATGGTGCGCGACACAGTCGCGATCGAAACTTTGGCGAGCTTCGCA
The DNA here is from genome assembly GCA_963742475.1 of uncultured Acidobacteriota bacterium. Lineage (GTDB taxonomy): Bacteria > Acidobacteriota > Terriglobia > Acidiferrales > UBA7541 > Palsa-295. The sequence goes on from CAVULY010000004.1 coordinate 1,388,669, forward strand.
ACTTCGTGGATGCTCACTTCTTATCTCCCGTAGCGCGTGGCACGTATGATCCGCTCCGTTTGCAGTTCCGTCAACCTGCAAGCGATGGCAATTGCATTCGCGAATATTTCTACAAAAACCCATCGCACCCTTGGTTTATCCTTCCTCGTCGACCTCCGCGCTCCGCGTGCTCGTCTTCCAGTAAACCGCGTATCGTTCGCCAAAAATCCGATTGAGCGGAATCAACACTGTCGAATTTTTCTGCCCCACGGTCTGAAATGTCAGCGGCTGCCCCTTAACCGGCTCCACCCACGCGACCGCCCGAACCTCTTGCACCGATTTCGCGACGATGTTCGCGCTTCCCTTCGCTTCAGCATTCGGAGGAGACAGCTGCGTCGGCCCATGATCCGGATCGTATTGCATCTCTTTCGTCAGCCCGTCGGTTCCCAGGCGCGCAGCCAGCACGATTGGCCCGTACAATGCCGCCACCTGCGTCGGATCGCCAAGCAGCGGCTCGGAATGCAGCCGCATCGGCAGCTTCACTTCCACTCGGTCGCCGTCCGCCCACTCTCGCGTGATTCTCAAATAGCTTCCTGGGCTGGAGAAGACTGGCAATGCCTTCCCGTTGACCTCTACCGTCCCGCCGTCCACCGCCCAGCTCGGGATTCGGATGTTAATACCGGCCGCGATTGGTTTTTCTGCTTTCACCACGATGCTGGTGCCCTCTTGTTCGGGGAAGCTCGTGCTCTGACGAACGATAAGCCCCTTCTCCGGCCAACGAACCTCCGAGGCAATAAAAAGATTCACGAAAACGTCGTTGTCGTTGTGCGAATAAATGGTATCGGTAAATTTTGAGAACTCTTCCACGCCGGTTCCCGTGCAGCACCAGAACGAATTGAACTCTGAATGAAAAAACTTCCAGTAGCCCGTTTGCAGCGGGAAATAATACATCTTCATCCCGTTTTCCGGATGCTGCGTCCCCAGCCGCGAATTGAACAGCGTCCGCTCGTAGTAGTCCATATACCGCGGGTCCGCGCTCCACTGGTGCACATGGCGGGTGAGCTTCAGCATGTTGTATCCGCAGCAACACTCTTCCGACCACAGACTCAGCGCCTTCGACAAATTCCCCGCGTCCGTATCCCAGCCTTCGCCGTTGCTCGTCCCGCCCGTTACGTACGAGCGTTCCTGCGTCACTTCTTCCCAAAAATATTTCGATACTTCATGGTAGTAGGAGTCGCCGCTCAGCTCGTATCGCCGTGCTGCGCCGATTACCTTGGGAATGTTGGTGTTCGTGTGCAGCCCTTTCAGTTCATCCCGGTGGCCGGCCAGAGGGCCGAAGAAATCCGGCTGCTCGAATCGCGTCGCCGTCCGAAAATATTGCCACTTCCCCGTGATCGCACTCAGGTTATAGAGCGCTTCATTCGTCCCGCCGTACTCGGTCTTCAATATGCGCTGCATGTGATCGTCGCTGATGCCATTTGTCCAATGGCCCATCCATCCCGCCATTCCCTCGGCGACTGCCAGGGCTTGCTTCGATTGGCAGTACGTGTACATGTCCAGATTTCCCGCCAAGATTTTGTGCAGCGTATAGAACGGCGCCCAAACTGGTTTGCCTTCGCTCAGCCGATCAAAAAAACTCTCGGGGAACGCGCTCAGGTAGCCGTTGCCCTTCGCAGCCTGGCATTTCGCCAATTCGGCAACCACTGCTTCACCCTTCGTTTTCAATTCCTCATCGCCGGTGCTCGCATATGCCAGCGCGCACGCCGATAGAAAATGGCCCGTGAAATGTCCCCGCAGCTCGCAGTCCGGAGCTTCCCATCCGCCCAAAGGTTCCGCTGAGCTAGGCAGTCCTGCATTCACGCGAAAATTGTGTACCAGGCGGTCCACGGGAAGAGAATGTAGGTATTGCAAATTCAACTTCGTGGCATCCAGGAACGGTCCATCCAGCAGGCGCACTTGTGTCATCGGAAACGGTGCGGCGAGCAAAGTCACGCGAGGCTCTGGACCATGAGGACGTCCACCTTGCAACAGCACGCTCTCCAACTCGCTGCCTGCGAACGCTCCCGCCGTTTTCGGCAGGCATGCCAGCGCCGCCGACGACATCACCGTGGAAACAAATTGCCTACGCGAGACGCCCTTGGGAAACTTCACATTGCCCTCCATCATTTGCTACAACTTGCCACCGAGCAAATCCAAGCCAATTTCGAGGAAGCGTTTACTCAGATGGCCACAATCGACGCCAAGCCCGTGAAGCGATTCCCTGGCTCATTTCCATTCGGATCGTCTGGAGGTCGGCTGGCATGACGACCCTGTACGAAATATATCTGATTGCAAATTTTATGCAAGTATTTTACAAATGCCGAAAATACCGTAACCAACTGCAAATAAAGGTGTTACATGGCATGTGGCTCTCCGTGCTGGTCCGCCACCCTCAACGCATTCTGCGAATCCGATAATCATGTTTCTTCCAAAAATGGGAAGCACAGCGCTACCTCGCCTTGATTCTCACCATCACAACCCCGTGGCTTGGCACAAACGCGCTAAACGTCCCGTTCACAGTTCCCAGATCCTTCTTCAACCACAGATCGCGCACCGACGCTTCGCCGTCTATTCCGAGCAGCGAGAGTTTCACCGTCATCTGCTCCGTGCTTCGCTGTCGATTAAACAACCCGACCGCCTTGCTCCCATCCGCGAGCGGCTTCATCCAGATCTCAAACGGTCCTTCCTGCGCGATGCGATACCCCTGCTTGCCCAGTACGTCTTGATCCACCGCAATCACTTCACGATTCGTCAGGAGCTCCACGGTGAAAGGAGTCATCCTCGTCAGATCGTTTCCCGCGATCAACGGCGCCGCCAGAATCGTCCACAGGCTCATGTGCGTGCGGTACTCGTCCTCGTTCATGCCGCCATTGCCCACTTCCAGCATGTCCGGGTCGTTCCAATGTCCGGGGCCCGCAAATTTTTCCAGGCCGTTCTGGCTGAAGCCGATGTCCGCCATCACGCGGTATTGGTCCGTGATGTCACCCGTGGTGCGCCACAAATTTCCCCCGACCGATGCTCCCCATTCCCACACTTTATTCCACCCGTATTCGCAGAGGCTCAGTACGATGGGGCGTCCCGTCTTCTTCAGCGCGTCGTGCATTTTCGTGTATGCCGCAATCATCTCTTCGCGCGTCCCGCTCGATTGGCACCAATCGTATTTCAAATAATCGATTCCCCACTTCGCGTAGCTCTGCGCGTCCTGCTCTTCATGACCTAGGCTGCCCTCGTAACCTGCGCAAGTTTTCGCCGCGGGCGACGAATAAATCCCGATTTTCAAGCCCTTGCTGTGTACGTAATCAGCCAGCGCTTTCATGTCTGGAAATTTTTGGTTGGGCTGGATGAATCCCTGCGCGTCGCGGCCAGCTTCCCAGGTGTCGTCAATGTTGATGTAGACGTATCCTGCATCCTTCATCCCGCTCGCCACCAGCGCATCCGTCGCCGCGCGGACGCCACGGTCATCCACCCGCTCCGCAAAATGATTCCAGCTGTTCCATCCCATCGGCGGAGTCGGTGCGACGTTTCGTTCTTGTGCGCAGCTTGGTCTTGCAGCCAGCAGGCACAGTACCCCGGCCAGCAGCCAAGCAAACGTGTTAATTCTCACAGTTGTGATTTCCTCCAGATCCTTGCGGATAGCAGCAGCGCGGACAATTCAGGATCGCTAACACTTTGTACTCAGGCCAAAAAAAACACGCGTTCGCCGGATGCCATTTTCGACATCCAGCGAACGCGATGTAGGGTGGACCTGGCCGCAACAAACTAGAACAACAGATTCAACCGGAACTCGATTTCGCGCGCTCCGTTGTTAGCCGGGCTGTTGGGGTAATACACCGACCCGGCGGTGCCGAAACCAAAGCCGTTGATGTTCACGCCCGGCGTTGGTCCGAAGTTCGGATGGTTCCAGGCGTTCAGGAACTCGCTTTGGAACGTCAGGTGGAATCGCTCGGTCAGCGGTATTGACTTGGTGATGGCTATGTCCTGGTTGAAATAAGTCGGGCCATGCAGCCAGGGATTCAAAGCAAACGTTCCGGGAGTCGTGTTGGGAGTGATGTAGGCCGTGTTTGCGCCGCCACCCGCTCCGCCATTCGCCAGATACTTCGGGTTGATGATGTCCACGAACGTCTGGCCCGGGACGTGGTACACGCCCACCGAACTCTGTAACTGGCCCTGGGTCACTCCGTTCAAATTCACACCGCTGTCACCGAAGTCGTTAAACGTGGAAGAAATGTTGCCGTTGATGGACTGAACGCCCAGCAGCTGGAACGGCTCGCCACTTTGTAGGGTTATGATCGTTCCCACTGACCATCCACCCACAACCTTGTCCACCCAGCCAGTCTGGTTCGCGAACTGTTTGCCGGAACCGAAGGGCAGGTCATACGTGCCATTCGCGTGGAACGAATTTCGAATGTCGAACGGCAATGGCCCGTAGCTCTGGCGCAAATTGCGCAGAGAGAACTGGTTGAAAACGCCGGTCCAGGAATTCTGCGTGTTGATGCCCAGAGTGTGGCTCCAGGTGTAGTTCACGTCGAACTGCATCCCGTGCCACTGCTTCTGTCGGAAATCGATCTGCAGGCCGTTATAATTCGAATAACCGGCCGCTGTCGTGAGCCCTACGTCCTGTCCCGAGTTCAGCGGATTCATCTGGAAGTAGTTGATCGGTTGTGTCCCGCCGGCACCCGTATAGCCACCGTTCGCCGCGCAGGGAGCAAAAGTCGTCACGATATTGCAGAAGTACGTCGGGCTACCGCCGGGTCCGCCCGCCATCGCGGTAGCCAGACCTCCGGCCGCACCCTGTTGCAACATCGCGATGAATGTTGAGTTCCCGTACCCTTGCGCCGTGGGCACACCCGTGAACGCCGCGTCGAATAGCGGGGTCGCACCCTGCCCGGCCAAGCCGTTGTTCGCAAAGGAATTCGGATTCCCGGCTGCGGTGTTAATCGCCAGGTTCGTTTGCGCCTGCTGGAACTGCGGCAGGAATCCAGGGTTTCCGTTCCCACCAAAAATGTTCACCTCATCCTCAAACACGTTCAGCCACTGATGCACGCTATGGCTGCCGATGTAGCGGAATTCGATGGCGTTATTCCGTCCAATCGGACGCTGAATGCTGAGGTTCCAGGATTCGGTGTACGGCTGCTTAATGGTCTGATCGATCGCGCCCAACGCGATTCCGGGGTTGAAGATTTGCTGGTACGGATACACGAACGTCAACCCAGCTTCGGGATACGTCGGCGTGTAGCTCGGCGTCAGGTTTTGGTACGGAGGAAATGGTGTCCCCAGCGGCAGGGTCCCGGGTTTGAATTGGCCCGCCGAGGTTGGCGTCAGGCTGTCAACCAGCTGATTGTTCTGGTAGAAAAACGCGCCGTAGTCGGTGGCCGCGTCCCAGAAGAATTGATACGGTTCCGTGTACTTCCTGAAGGCGAATCCCGCTCGCACAACTGTTTGGCCTTGAGCGGTCAGCTTACCCATGAATCCGTCGGTGAACGCTGGGCTCCAAGCAATTCCAATCTGGGGCTGCGGGCTAACGTACCACGGGTTATATTGACTCCCTCTCGCTTGGAATAACGGGTTTTGGTTACCCGTCAGAACCCCAGGCTTGAACTCGTTGCCAGCACCGGAAGGTCCCCATACGCCGTCCAGAGTCACGCTTTCATACACATTCTTCAGATCGTGGTCGTCACCCGTGAAGTCCCAACGCAATCCGTAATTTAGCGTGAAGTTGGGTTTTATTTTGAAGGAGTCCTGGAAAAATATTCCCCAGGCCTTTTGCACCTCGTCCAGCACGAACGGTGCCGTGGACTGTTCGTATTGTTTCGTCTGGGTGTTGAGGGGGAATGCAGTTCGCACGGCATAGCCGTTCGTGGCCCCAATGTCTCCTGAAAGGATCGCGTACAACTGCTCGCCTTCCGTCTGTTGCGTAGGACTCGCAAAATTCGCCGACAACGCGCTCGCCATCGGATTCAACGCAGGGTCGCCCGTAGCCAGCCCCAAGTTCGTGAACGCTATGCCCGAAGGCGGATTCCAATAATGGTCTTGTTCGTGATACCACGAAAAGCCAAAGTTGAAAGTGTGCGCGGTATGTTGCCAGGTCACGGTGTCGGAAGCATTGAAAAGTGGGTAATACGTGGACGTCGGCTGCTGGAATAGGTCTCCCGACATGTTGCCGTTGTACCCTGGCAGATTCCATTGCACGTTTTGGCTCGAACCCACGGTCGGTGCCAATACTCCCGCACCGTAGATATTCCAGTTGTACAGAAAACCGCCGTGGAACTGGTTCACCAGAGTCGGACGAATCGTCCAGTCGAATCCAAACGCTGCCGTGTAGGCTCTCCACTTGTTCGCGCCTTCCGAGTCAGCAAAGGCCGCCCCAGGAAACCACGGAGCGGTCAGCACCGGGCTGGTTAAATTGCGTCATGTTCCACGCAAGGCTCAACCGAATGTTCTGTGTTGCGTTGTAATCTACGCGCACAGTCGGGAAATAGTACGTCTGGGGACTGGCCACCTCAAACGTTAGTAGTTGAACGTTCGGGTCACCCGCGACGGGCGACAGCGTTCCCAGCGAGAGAACGCCGTTGATCTTGACTTTGTTCGCCGGCGACAACGCTATTCACCGAGTTCGGGAGACCGTTCATTGCGGCAACGCTGGTCGGAGTGCCCATCAATTGCACCGAATGGGGATTTCCGTCGGTTCCAGTAAAGGTGAATAAGCCGCTCTGCGCCGCGGTCGTCAGGACGTTGTTCGTTGCGCTGTACGAGCCCGGCTGCTTGGACATGGCAAAGCCGCCAAAGAAGAACAATTTGTCCTTCAGAATTGGACCGCCGATCGTGCCGCCGAAGTCATTCAGAATTAGGTGGTTCCTGGCTGACTCTCGCAGCGTTATTGGCCCAGCTGTTGGCGTTCAATCCGTCATTCTGATAGTTGTCGAAGATGCGGCCGTGATACGCATTCGTGCCGCGGCGCGTAATGAAGTTCACCTGCATGTTCGTCGCGCCATAGCCCTGGTTCACATCCAGTTGGTCCGTCTGCACCGTCATTTCCTGGATGTCTTCCAGGCGCGCTTGCATCGCCGGCTGCTGGTTGCCGGAGAACTTCATCCGGCTCGTGCTGGAAATCACGCCGTCCACGTTGTTTCCCTGCGCGATCACCGGCAAGCCGTTCCACGTTCCGTTGCCGTTGCCGGGCAGCCCCGTGAATCCCGACGGACAAAAACGATAGCTGGCTGACGTCGCGCCCGTTCAGGGGCAAATCCTCGAGCTGTTTCATGTCTATGTTGGTGCTGAGAGCGTTTGAAGTTGTCTCCACAAGTGGAGTTTCGTTTTCACGTACCTCTACCGTCACGCTCTCCTGACCAACCTTCAGATTCACCGAGATGTCCGTCACTTGCGTTGCATGCACCGTAATGTCGGTGTAAACCTGAGCTTTGAAAATCTTTCTTCGACACCGTCAGCTTGTAGGTTCCCAGCGACAGGTTGACGAACGTGTAGGTTCCATCCCCGGACGTGACCGCAGTTCGCATGTCATTTGTCGAGATATCCTGCAGCGTCAATGCTCGTGCCCGGCACCACCTTCCCTTCCGAATCCAAGACGATCACGTTGACTGATCCTTGGCTGGCGGCTTGTCCCCACGCCGGTCGAACGCCAAACGCCACAACAGCTAGACAGCACACCAGCAGGCTGAAAGAGAATCTGATAGAGAAACTGCGCGACATATTTCCTCCTTGTTCACTGCCGGAACTTTTGCGCGACTCGCGACACATCGAATCTGAATGGGAACTTCCCGTCGTGTGCGTGCGGAACCGAGCGATAGCGCTATTGGACATCGCTCTGCCTCACTGGGTTGGAATTGATTTCGGAGTTGCCGCTAGTGCCTGGATGAGCGTGCAGGTTGTAATGGCTGGCCGCGCGATCGGCGAACGGGGCTGAACAGGCGCCGGGATATGAGCCCGCCGCGTTGGGCGCGCTCGCCGTGTATTTCGTATAAAGTAAACGCTTACTCATCGCCCCCATTACCCCTAATGGGAAAGACCACCCGACCGATGGCGCCACTTTTATATTGTATTCGATATCCTGTCAAGCCATTTCTTCTAACTTCTAATCCTTTCCCACTACTCCCCTCCCCACGAGCCCCCAATCGCACCCCTCGCCGCCGATTCGTCTCGCCCTCAGCCTGGTGGCCAATACAGACTCACGCCTTCTCACGCGACCAGAATGCTGGCAGAATCGGGTTGGACTCGGAGGATTTCGACGCCCACGATGCGTAAGCACCCGCCAACAGCCAAGCGTGAGGGGACGGGCTTCGGCCTTCCTTTCCTTCGCGCCGCAGCCATCTTGCTCGCGTTTCTGAGCGTTCTTTGCGCATGCTCGTCGGTCACAGCGCAAACGCCGCCCGGCAAGCAACAGCCCAAGAACAGTCCTCCCGCCGACGAATCCGGCTCATCCGCCTCCGCTGAACAGGAGCTTCAGACGGGGACCGAGCTGACCCGCCAAGGACATTTTCGTGAAGCAATTCCACACTTCCTGGCGGCACAGGGGCGGGTTTCCAATGAGTTTGCCGCCGACTTCAACCTCGCGCTCTGTTACTTCGGCACCAACCAATTCGACAAAGCGATCGCCATACTCACCAGGCTCAGCAGCGCTGCGAATCCCACGGCCGGCGTCTACGATCTTCTGGCTCAGGCCTATGTTGGCAATGGCCAGCCCGAGCAAGCGTTTACTTCTCTTCAGCGCGCTGCCGCCATCAGCCCCGGGAACGAAAAGCTCTATCTACTCGTCGCAGACGCTTGCATGGACCGCCAGAACTACGCGCTCGGCGTAAAAGTTGTGAATCTCGGCATCGAAAACCTTCCGCATTCCGGCCGTCTGTTCTATGAACGCGGCGTTTTTCAAACCTTATTGGAACGCGGTGATCTGGCGGCGGCCGATTTCGCGCAGGCGGCCAAACTCGCGCCCGATACAGACATCGCTTACATGGCGGCCGCACAGCAGGACTTAGTGGAAGGGAAAATTCCGGAGACGATAGCCGTGGCGCGCCAAGGCATCTCCTCCGGCCATGAGAATTACATTCTGCTTACGCTGCTGGGCGAAGCGCTGATTCGCTCCGGCATCGCGCCCGGCCAGCCCGAATTCGCCGAGGCCCAGGCCGCGTTGGAAAAATCAGTGGCAGAACATCCGGACAATTCTCGTTCGCAGATTGCTCTCGCGAAAATTTATCTCATGGCTGGCCATTACGACGACGCCATCACTCACCTGGAAATTGCGCGCCAACTCGATCCTGCGAATACCTCGGTGTATTCGCACCTCGCGACCGCTTACCGTCAGCGCGGCCAGCTCGATCAGGCCCAAAAAATGCTGGCTATTCTCGCCGATCTGAACGAAGCACAGGCTGCCAAAATCCGCTCGGGTCCCAGCGACCACAAAGCCACCACCGCTCCCTCGCGCGTGGAATAAATCGCGCCCCTCCGCCTATTTCGCTTTAGCAATGACGCGCGGGAACGGCCGCTCCACCAAGCCCTCATTTTCTTTCACGCTAATAATCTGATCGCTCTTGAGGCTGCCAAGCCTCGTCACCAAGCCGCTCGGCCAAGTGATTTCCAGCGCATCCACGGATCGTGTGCGCTCCCAGGCCAAAATGCAGCCGCGGATCCTGCGCCGATTGGTAGCTCATGCCGCCCTTTCGCTGATCGTAAAGCGTCAAGTCTCCCGCCGTGAGCTTCACGCGCGCTCCCACGCCGTCGCGATTCGATCGCGTGCCAATCAGAAAAATTTCCAGCCAGTGATTTGCGTTACCTCCGTCGTTGCGTAGCAGTTGCGCCGGCTCGCCGTTATTGTTCACCAACACATCCAGGTCGCCGTCGTTGTCGAAATCGCCGATCGCCGCGCCTCGGCTCACGCGCGGACGTTGAAAATCCGGCCCCAACCGGTCGCTCACATTTTCAAAAATTCCCCGGCCCGTATTGCGAAACATGAGCTTGGGCTCGGCGTACCGCACCTGCGCCTTATATCGCTCGATGTTGTCCAATATGTGCCCGTCGCTCATGAAAATGTCGCGCCAGCCGTCGTTGTCGTAATCCATGAAGCGCGTTCCGAATCCGCTCATATGAAATGTGGCGTAGGAAATCTTCGAGCGCAGCGTCGCATCATCAAATTCTCGCTCGCCCATATTCTGATAAAACCGCGCCAGCTGCGAATCCAGGTGCGTCACAATCAAATCCATCCGGCCGTGCCCGCTGGCGTCCGCGGCGTCCACTCCCATGCCGGCCTCCGACGTGCCATCCATGCTCACCGCGACGCCCGCCATATACCCAACTTCCCGAAACGTTCCGTCGCGATTGTTGTGGAACAAAAAATTAGGCATCGAATCATTGGCGATGAAAATATCCTGCCATCCGTCGTCATCGTAATCGAACGTCACCACGCCCAGCCCGTTTCCCGGTTTCGCTCCAACTCCTGATTTCAAACTCACATCTGTAAACGTGCCGTCACCGTTGTTGTGATAAAGCGTTGGCGCTTGCCCATGGTAATTGTCCGGATGGCAATAGCTGCGCAAGCCGGGCCCATGGTCGCCGCACCAAAAATTATTGTCCGGCGACCAATCCACATAGTTCGCGATCACCAGATCTAGCCGCCCATCGTTGTCATAATCAAACCACGCGGCGCTCGATCCCCACCGCCCCGAATTGCCCACCCCTGCTTTCGCGGTCACGTCCGTAAAAGTTCCGTCGCCGTTGTTATGGAAAAGAATGCATCGGCCATACCCCAGCACGAAAAGGTCCGGGAACCCGTCGTTATCGTAATCACCCACCGCCACGCCCATGCCAAACAGGCCCTCGGCTCCGACGCCGGCCTTGGACGTCACATCGGTAAATGTCCCGTCGCCGTTGTTCCGGTAGAGCGCGCTTTGCAACCGGTGTTTCGGCGCGTACAGGCGCGTGGCCGCGCCGTTCACCAGGTACAGATCCAACAAGCCATTCTGGTCGTAATCAATCCAGCCGCATCCCGATCCCATCGTTTCGATCAGATATTTGTCCGCGGACGCGGCATTGTCGTGCTCAAACGCAATACCCGCCGCCGCTGCTACGTCCACATAGGTCACCGGAATGGGCGCTGTCGGAATCGCCCAGGCGCCCCGCGGAGCCGCAAGAACTGCGCCCACGGACTTCAACAGCTCGCGCCTGGAAATTATGGGATGTTTTGGCAATGGAAAAATGCTCGCAACGCGCTCCGAAAACGTTTACAACGCTGGTAGCCTACATCAGAGGTGCTGCGCCGTGCAGGGATTCTTGCTCTCTCAATTTCACGGAAATTTTCCAAAGGCCGGTCGCAGCTAGATGTCCATCCGCTCCACGACGAAAATAATCACGCTCGCCGCGTTCTTGCAGTTGTGGTCTTTTGCGCTTTTGCCGGCCAGTGCGCAACAACAGCAGTCCGCTGCCACCCCGGTCCCGCAGCCTGCCCCACCCTTGCCGCCGAAAATCCATTTCGTGGACATCGCTGCGCAAGCCGGCCTCACCGCCCGCACCGCATACGGCGGCGACCGCATCAAGAAGTACATCATCGAAAGCACCGGCACAGGCGCTGCCGTCATTGATTACGATAACGACGGCTGGCCCGACATTTTTCTCGTCAACGGCAGCACGCTTCAAGGTTTCCCCAAGGGCCAGGAACCCACCAGCCACCTTTATCACAACAATCACGACGGAACGTTTACCGACGTCACCCAAAAAGCCGGCGTAGCGCTGACAGGTTGGGGCCAAGGCGTCTGCGCCGGCGATTACGACAACGACGGTTTCACCGACCTGTTCGTCACCTTTTGGGGCCACAACGTGCTCCTGCACAATAATGGCGACGGCACTTTCACCGACGTCACCAAGAAAGCCGGCCTGGCTCATACCGATATCCGCTGGAACACCGGCTGTTCCTTCCTGGATTACGATCGCGACGGTCACCTGGATCTCTTCGTCGCTCGCTATGTTGATTTCGACGCCGCGCAACTGGGCGATTCCTCCTTCGCTTCCGCCTGTGATTGGAAGGGACAGCCGGTCTTCTGTGGTCCCATGGGCCTGAAGGGCGCGCCCAACGAGCTGTATCACAACAATGGCGACGGTACTTTTACGAACGCCTCCGACAAATTGATTGTGAAAGACAACGTGCCGCACTACTGCTTCACTCCTCTCACTGCGGATTTTGAAAATAATGGCTGGCCGGACGTTTACGTCTCTTGCGATTCATCGCCCAATTTTCTCTTTCACAATAATCGCGACGGCTCCTTTACCGACATGGCTCTCGCCGCCGGCGTTGCTTACAACGAAGACGGCCACACCCAAGCCGGCATGGGCGTGGATGCCGGAGACTACACCGGCGACGGTTGGCTCGACATCATCAAGACAAATTTTTCCGACGACAGCTCCACTCTCTACCGCAACAATAAAGATGGCACCTTCACGGACGCCACGCTCCAGGCTGGCCTCGGCGGCAATATTCAATTCCTCGGCTGGGGTGCGCTCTTCGTGGATGTGGATAATGACGGCTGGCCGGATATTTTCATCGTGAATGGCCACGTGTATCCCGAGATCGAAGGCAAAGGCCTGCTCAGCTCCTTCCGCGAGCGAAAATTGCTCTATTGGAATGAGCGTAACGGCAAATTCAAAGACGTGTCGCTGGAGGCAGGCCCCGGCGTTACCAGAGCTTTCAATAGCCACGGCCTGGCCGCCGCGGATTTTCACAACGACGGCAGCGTCGAATTCCTCGTGAACAACAGCTACGATGGTCCGAGCCTCCTCAGAAATGACGCCCCACAAGGTAACTGGATCACCGTGAAATTGATCGGCACGAAATCCAATCGCGACGCGATCGGCGCTCGCGTAACTCTGCGTGCCGACGGCCACCAGCAGCTACAGGAAGTCCGCAGTGGAGGGAGTTACATTTCGCAAAGCGACTTTCGCCTGCACTTCGGATTAGGACACGCCACCGAAATCGACTCGCTGCAGATTCGCTGGCCCAGTGGCCTCCAGCAGGATTTGAAAAATATTCCGGTGAATAAGATCATCATAATTAAAGAAGCTGTCGGAATCGTCGCGCATCCGTAGCGCTGTCTGCAGCAATATCAATCTTGGAATCCACTCGCGGAGGCTCGCAGCATGTCGAAAGGTACGGATGGCCGATGGCAAGCATTTTCCCGCCGTCGCTTCCTGCAATTGCTGGCCTCCTCCAGCTTAGGCAGCTTCGCCGCAAATCGCTCGCGCCTCGTTTCGCCGCCCGCTCCCGCGTTCGAAGAAATGCCCCCTTCCGCCACCGGAATTTCCTGGACGCATACCAACGGCCGCTCTCCCGAGTGGTATCTGCCGGAAACGGTAGGCGCCGGCTGCGGCTTCCTGGATTACGACAACGATGGCTGGATGGATATTTATCTCGTCAACAGCGGCCCCTGCGATTTTTACACTCCGCCTCAGCGCCTGCGTAACGCGCTCTATCGTAATAATCGTGACGGGACTTTCACCGACGTCACCGAAAAAGCAGGCGTGCTTGGCAACGCCTACGGCATGGGCGTCGCTGTCGGAGATTACGATGCCGACGGATTCCCCGATCTTTACGTCACCCAGTATCCCCGCAGCATCCTTTATCACAATAATGGCGACGGCACTTTCACCGACGTCACCGTGAAAGCCGGTGTCGCCGCGCCCGGCTGGGGCAGCAGCGCCGTGTGGTTTGATTACGACAACGACGGCCGCCTGGACCTCTTCGTCTGCCGCTTCGTGGACTTCGACAAATCCAAAAACAAATTCTGCGGCAACACCATCACCGGCGAACGTTGGTACTGCAAACCAAACGTCTACGGCCCCGAGCCTAGCTATCTTTTTCACAACAATGGCGACGGCACTTTCACAGACGTCAGCAAGGAATCCGGCATCGCCGCCTCGCTCGGAAAAGCCTGGGGAGTCGTCGCCGCGGATATCAACAACGACGGTTGGATGGATCTCTTCGTCGGCAACGATACCGTCGCGAATTTTCTGTTCATGAATCGCGGCAAAAAACACTTCGAGGAAATCGGCTTACTCGCTGGAGTCGGCTACAACACTTTCGGCCGCGCGCGCTCGGGCATGGGTGTGGACGCCGCCGATTACGATCACGATGGCTTTCTCGATCTCTTCGTAGCCAACGTGGACCAGGAAATGTACGCGCTCTATCACAATAATAAGGACGAAACCTTCAACGACGTTTCCATTCCTACCGGAATCGGTCCCGCCACTCAGTACATGAGCGGCTGGGGCTTAAAATTTTTCGACTATGACAACGACGGCGATCTCGATCTTTTCCTCTGCAATGGCCATCCCGATGACGAAGTTGAAAAACGCGTCGAGCACGTCACCTACCGCGAGCCGTTGCTCCTTTTCCGCAATACGCCTTCCGGTTTTAAAAATGTCAGCCTGGACAGCGGCCCTGTCTTTTCCAAGCCCCTCGCCGCCCGCGGCATGGCTCTGGGCGATTTCGATAACGATGGTTCCGTGGACGTCTTGATCGCAATCAACAACGGCGCGCCAGTCCTTCTGCGCAACAATGCCGGTCGCCAAAACCACTGGCTGGGTCTCCGCCTGATCGGCCGCAAATCCAACAGCGACGCCGTGGGTGCGAAAATCACCTATCGTTCCGGCGATCTACAGCGCACCCACTCGAAAGTCGGCGGCGGCAGCTACCTCGCAGCACACGATCCCCGGATAGTTTTAGGAATTGGCCAACGCACAAAAATAGACTGGCTGGAAATTCAATGGCCGCAACCAAGCGGCGCGAAAGAACGCTTCACTGACGTCCCAATCGATCGCTACATCACAATCACAGAAGGCCAAAAAAACTGGAAGTAGCGCGAAGTTTGTAGCATCGTCATCCTGAGTCCGGCGCCTTTGACTCATGCCGGGCGAAGGATCTCTCCCGCTTTCTCTCTGCGTTCTCCGTCTTTTCTCTGTGTTAGATCATTCGACTTCTCCTCGTACTACTGCGGCCGACCGGCCCCCTCCCGCGCCTGCGCCTTGATCTCCGCATCCCGTTGCAACGCCATCTCCCGCGCCGCATCTTCCTTCCGCCCCAACTTCGCATAGGCAATCGAAAGCTGGTAATGTCCCGCCGGATCCGCCGGCTGCATCTTCACATACGTCTCCAGCGGCCCCACCGCCTCGGAATATTTGCCCGCCGCGTTCAACGCCATTCCCAGCCCGAGGTATGCCTCTTCAAATCCAGGGTCCAGTTTCTCCGCGCGCGAAAAATGTTGAATCGCCTGGTCCCACTGCTGCGCCTGCCTGGCGATATCTCCCAACATGAATTCCGCCGAGGCGTTCGCAGGATCAATCTGCAGCTCCGTCTCGAATTCCTTCCTGGCTTCCTCCACCGCCGGCGGCTGCTTGGAAAGCAGAATGCGCCCCAGCCGGTAATGAATGTCCGGCAACTTCGGATCCGCCTCGAGAATTTTTCGATATTCCGCCGCCGCCTCGTCCCATTTTTCCTGCGATTCCAGGCCTTCGGCATCGAGTTTGTGCACTTGATAAGAACCGGGAGCGGAACTCACTAAGTCCTGTTCGGCGCGATTCGCCAACTCCGAAAAATAATGAATCGTCACGTACAACACCTCAGGATTGTGCGGATACTCGCGATTCAGCAGCAGCAGCGTGTCCACGGTCGTGTCCACCTGATCCAGACTCATCGCGCATCGCGCGCTGGCCATGGCCGCCTCGAATTTCATTTGTTTGTCGGTAAGATGTGGGATGGACTTCTTCAGCAGTGGCAGCGCTTCCCGGCAGCGCCCCTTTTCCGCCAGCCCAATCCCTTGCTGAGCAGACGCCGAAAAATCCGCGGCAGGCGTGCTCTTCGGCGCCGGTGCAGGTGTCTGTGCTTGCGCCAACAATGCTGGAGCCATAAATCCAGCAATCAGCAACGCACTAAGCCACGCGTAAGTTATTCTGATCATGATTCGACTATAGTTGAAACGCGACGCACCGCCACGGTGTTGGTGCGATTTCAGCGCCGTAGCGAATTGGAAGACTCACCCCGAAGGAATCGCTCTTCTTTCCCAGCAGTCAGGAAATTCCCGCGCGCTGCTTCGCCGCCACAATCACTTCCGCCATCACTGCGCGATACTTTTCGAATGTGTCGTCCACCACGGTAATCGTCGGAATCGTGTGTTTCTCTTCCGGCATCGTCGGCTTGAACTTCGCGAACCCATCCTCATGCACGCCCGTGCTGCCGCGTCCCGGCGCAGGCCGGCTCAGATGCTCAAACGACCGCGCGTACTTCGTCAAAGCCGCGGGATACGCCGGCGACCTCGGCACCTGGTACACGGGAATGCAGGACATCAAAGCGTCGTAATGCATTTCACCCACCGCCAGCACATTCGGATATTTCGCGCGCAACTCCTGCACCAGTTGCACCGTGCCTTCGTACATCCCGCCGCTCAAATTGTTGATCCACGCCCCCGCGATATCCAAAAAATAGGCGTCCACGTGGTACTGGTCAATCACTTCCGAAATCCGCTGCTGCAGAAACTCTCTCCACGAATCCACACTCAGATTCAAGAACGCTCCCCACCCGTCGTTGCTACGGTCGTTGTCCATGTCCACCCAGTCATTCGCGAAATCGTCGCCGTCAATGCGCACCGTCTGCGCATTCGCCACCTTCGCGAACATGGAAAGATTCCGGTTTGCCACATTCGCGCCGAACATTGGCATCATCCGGAATCCCAGGCTCTGCCCCTTCTGGATCAGCGCGCGAAATCCCTGCTCTCCTCCCAGCCGCGGATCGGGCTTGTACAACGGATAATTCCAGTAATAGCGTCCATCCCATGCCGGCAAGAACACCAGCACGCGCTTCGCGGGAATTTGCGTCGCAGCCCACTCCAGTGTCTTCTCGATTTTCGCGTAGTCGTTATAGATGTATCCCGTCCAGTGCATCCCGTGGATTGAAAGCACCAGCGCAATCTCCCGGAACCATGCCGGCACGTCTTCCCTCTTCTCCCAGTCCGGAATCTGAAATGCCTTCTCTACGTGCTCGAAATGCATCCGCGAGGCTGCGTCCATGCTCGGCGCCTTGCCCACGCGCCACGCCGGGCTCTCGATCTTGTTGCTCTTCTGCCAGCCCTCGCGCTCGTAAATCAATTCGACGCGATAGCCATCATCGCCCGGCTGCAAGTAGAAACGCGTCGCCCGCACCTGCTCGTCGCGCGCCGAAAGATAAAAGAATTCTCCGCTACCCTTCTGAATCACCACCAGCGGCGTGGTCATCCCCCCAAAAAGATACGGATGCTCTACTGAGATCTCGTCATCTTTATGATCAGTGAAACGGTTGCAAGAAACCGACACCTGCCCGCGCGGCACACCACGCACAATCGAAGTCACCGATTTGATCGGTCGGTCCGTCTCCGCCGTCACGTTCCATTCAAAATAATCGCCGCTCATCCGCACTCGCGCCAGCACGGTTCCCGGCGCCTTCAATTGGTCTCCGGCCCACACCAGTTGCGAACAACGCATCTCGAAACCGTCCGCGGTTTTTTCCACCGTCATGCTGGCGCGGTCCATGCCGTAACAATCCTCGAACGTGTGCAACCGGAACGAAAACAGCATCCCCTGAAACGCCACGGAAGGTTCCGGAAAATCGAAGCCGAACTTGAAAAAACTCTTCCCGCGTGGCGGCACATAGACGCCATCGTTGCAAGTCAGTGCCACAATTTCGCCATCCGCAGCGGCCGGTGCGGGTTCCGGCGTCGCCTCAGACTGGGAGCCCGCCATCCAATTTCCGCAGCACCACGGACGAAGCCCCCGCAGCCACCGTGGTCTTCAACAAATCTCTGCGTGAAATCTTGTCAGTCATACACCTTCCTTGGATGGACTCGGCATGCCGCGCGTGCGCCGCAATTCCTCAACTCAGCTGAATTCCCCGACCACTTCAAATCGCTTTTCGCCGCCGGTCGGAAAAATCACTGTGTCGCGCGAAGTCCCGCTCAATTCCACCGCGTGTCCATTAACACTAATCCGCTGCAACGCGTTCTGCTCCGGCAACCGCACCTTCAAATGAACTTCCTTCAGCCCGCTCGCCTTCGCCAAATCAATCTTCGCGTTCACTTTTTTCGCCGCCGGATTCGCCGTCATGCTGAAACTCACTCTCCCCCATCGCGTCGGCGCCTGCTCGATCCGTATTTCTTTCCCGGACGCCACCCAATTCCGCGGCAAACCTTTCCCGAAATAAATTCTGTCCTCGTCGGAATCTTCCAGAACCAGCATCCAGCGCACCAGCAACGGAATCGTTTGTTGTGCCGGAATGCAAAATAGAGGAATGTCGCCATCAACTCCGGAGACCTCGCCCGCCACCCAGCTCCCGCGCGTGTGATCGTGATAACGATGCGCGTAAAGAAACAACAAATACTCCTCCACGCGATCCAGCCGCAAAAGCATCTGCGCGTAGCCGTAGGAAATAAATCCCAAAATATCGCGTCCTTGCGGGTGCGGCGGCTCGATATTCGCCACCACTCCCAAAGTCGTTCCGCCATACGCGCGCATGCAATCAATCACGGTGTTCGCCAGGCTCGCAGGCAGCACGTCCGGCTGCAACAGTTCCGCATAAGCGCGATGCGCCCATTGCTGCGGGCTGGGATGCTCTTTCTCCAGCGATTCGCGAAACATCAGCGTCGTTCCCGGCAGCGGCCCGATATACGGTGGCTTCACATCCGTTCGCACATTCTTCTGCATGCTCGCGATCACCGCGTCTTGCAGAATCTTGCTGCGCTTCAGCCACTCGCCCGCCGTCGCTTCCGCGCCTGAGCCCGGCTTCATCGCCGGCCACACTCTGCCGATATCCTTCAGCCCTCGCGCCGCAAACGCATTGTTCGCGAAGTACGGCAGCCACCACACCATCGGCTTTGGATGCAAACAGGAATCCGACTCGCTCCATCCGTGAATAATTCCGTAGCCCACATCGTCTTTCGGCAGCTTCAAACTCTCATCGTGCAGCTCGATCAAAATTGCTGCCGTCGCGATAATCTTTTCGCGATGCTTCACCAGCAACGCCGCATCCTGCGTGTAATTGAAATAACGCGCCAGCAACGAAAGCGTCATCCCAAATTGCGCGGTCTCCGGCCCGCGCATGTTGATCATTCCCTTCGCGTCCGTAAAATCCGTCAGATAGTTATCAAGAATTTCCCGTGCCGCATCGAATCGTCCCCACTCCAGATTCGTATACAAGCGACATCGTGAAAATATCCTGGAACCCGTCGTATTCCGGACCGTAGTAATCGCGATCCACCGCGCCATACTTCGGATACACCCCTCCAGGCCGCACCATCAATTCCTTGGCGAACGCGTGCTTGGACATGTCCACCCACGCGCCATCCGGCAACGCCGCCGGCGCAAAATCCTGCAGTTGCTTTTCCCAGTACGCAGCAAACACCAGCAGCGCGCGGTAGAATTCCTCAGCGCCAGGATCTTCCCGAGTGGGCGGGTACGCGGGATAGCTGTAGCCGTACACCACCTTCGCCACCTTGCCGTTTTCCACGCGCGTCGTGCGGTGCCACGTCTGCACGATGAACCGGTCGTGCGCTTCCACGTCTCCGAACACCACCACTTCCACATACACGCCTTCGGAAATCGGAAACACCTTGCGCACCGCCGGCATCCAGCCGCCAATTAATCCTTCAAAACGTTTTTTCGCCGCGTCATTCGTGAGCTCCGGAAAATATTGCCCCGGATGGTAGGTCCTGGTGCTCCCCACGGGAAATACCGGCATCGTGTCCGCACACTCTTTCGTTCCCACAAATGTGTTCCAGGGCAAACGCCAGCGCGATTCCTCTTTCGCAGTGCCCTGCGGCGGCGCGGCGGATTTCACCTGCTCCGGATCCGGATCGGCGCCATGCTGCAACAGCTTATCGGCCAGCAGATCAGGCCCGGACATTCCAATATCCGCCAGTTTCAATCCCAGGTACGGCGGATCTGCCTCCACGAAAGTCGCCTCCGCGCTCTTCGCCAGCACTCGCGACGCGCCCGTAGAAGAAATAAAAGTGATCGCACCGTCGCGCGTCCGCAAGTCTTCGTACGCTTTCCAGCCGGTCGCACCAATCTTGAATTCACTGAGGAACGTGTGGCCCGCCACATCCGGCGCCGGTCCCGCACTCAAACCCAGCTCCCGCTCCACATCGAATCCGGCTGCATTCGCTCGCTGCGCCGCCGCAGCATTTGCCGCCACACATCCCAGCGCCGCAGTACCCACTCCCAAGTTCTGCAAAAATTCTCGCCGATCCATCAGTCACCCCTATCCCACCAATCTGTCACCGTACGCACAAACGAGAACTTTCTCAGAACGCAACTTCCACCGCGCGCCCCTCGAACACAGCCCTCCGCACGGTCGAACCCACCTTCACCTCGATGTCCCGCCGCGCCGGCGCCAGCATCCGCGATCCACTCGCGAGCTCCAATTTCAGCACTCGCCGCGCCTCGTTCCACTGCATCTGAGTCCCCATCCACTCGCCTTTCCGGTAATTGAACGAATTCCCATCATCCTCATAGAGCAGGAACGAAGCGTCCGCTCCGGGATAAACGGAAATTGAAAGCGGGCCCTCCACCTTCTCGTCCGCGAATTGCTTCACCGGCCCCAGCGGCACGATCGCTCCGGCTCGCACATACAAAGGCGTCGTCTCCAGATCCACAGGCCGGCTGATTTCCCGTCCGCCCTTCACGCGTTCGCCGGTCCAGAAATCGTACCAATCGCCCTTCGGCAGATAGACCGCACGCGACGTCGCCCCCTGCTCCACCACCGGCGCCACCAACATGTCCCGGCCCCACAAATATTCGTCCCCGCGCGCCACCGCCACGGGATCGTCCGGATAATGCAGCCACAACGAGCGCATCACCGGCATCCCCGTCACAGTGCACTCCCGCACCGCGCTATAGATGTACGGCAACATCCTGTAGCGCAGCTCCAGATATTTCTTGCAAATTATCTCCACCTGCGGATTGTGCAGCTGGCTCGCATCCGGAATCGCCGCTCCGCCGTAATTGCGTATTTCCACCGGACCCGGATCGCCCGTGTTCCAGCCCCACGGCAGGCGCAGTTTCCACGTGCGCCCGTGCGCGCGAAATGACGTGCAGAACGCGCCAAACTGAAACCACCGCACGAATAATTCCGCCGTGAATTCTTTCGTCGGAACAAATCCGCCGATGTCCGTCCCCCAGTACGGCACCCCGCTGAGACCCGTGTTCACCGCGATCGGCAAATGAGTCTTCAGCGTTTCCCAGGTCGAGTACACGTCGCCTGACCACAAGAACGACGCATATCTTTGCATCCCTGCGTACCCGTTGCGGTGCAACGCAAACGGCCGCTCGTTCGGCCGGTCAATCTGCGGGCCTTCCCAGTACATTCGATTGCGTACCAGGCTCGACGCAATATCCAGCGGGTCGCCTTCGTCTGGCCACCATCCGTCCACGCCCATCGCGAAATCTTTCCGGTGCGCGTCCCAGTAACAACCCGCCTCCTGCTCGTCATATTTCGCGACGTCGCATGCGTCTTGCGCCCTCCCCGTCAGCCTGTCGGTCAAAATTACGGTGTGCACAATCGCGCGGAAATTATCCTTATGCAATTCCGCCAGCATCGCCGGGGGATCTGGGAATGCCCGCGAATTCCATTCGAACGCCCCGTTCTCCGTGTTCCATCCGTTCGGACAAAATCCCGTGCCCAGATAAATCATCGCGTCGCACGGCAATTTCTTTTCGCGAAACGTTTTCGCCTCGGCCAGAATTTCCTCCGGACTCCCCAGCGTCCGGTGCGATTGCATGTAACCGAAACTCCACAGCGGCGGCAGTTCCGGATTCCCCGTCAGCCGCGCGTATTCGCTCATGATCGTCGCCGGCTCGCGCGACGCTACGAAAAAAATGTCCAGTGGGTATGCCGACTCCGGCCCGCTCGGAATGAATTTGCTTTCGGGCCCCGAGAAATCGAAAGTCCCGAACGGCGAATGGAAAAACATCGCCCATCCCGCCGTGCCAATCAGCCAGGGAATTGGGACGCGTCCGCCGTTCGTCTCCAATTTGTAGCCGCCCTGCCCGCGCTTCATCTTGTCAACCGATCCGCGACGATCGAACTGCGGCCCTCCCTCGCCCAAGCCGAGTAAAGGCGAATTTCCCGTAGCGAATGACACCACTCCGCTCGCACGGTCCACCTTGATCTGCTGAATCACCGCGCCGTCCGCCCCGGCTATCGTAAAAGTAAGTGGGCTCGGCGTAATTTTCACGCTTAGATCGCCCAGCTTCACGCCGCGCTCCGCGAATTCGCCGCTCAGCGTCGTCACCGGACCGTCCCACGTCTCCCGCACCAACGACCCATCACTCGCCACCGCCGCACCGGCGTTCTTTGCCGAAAAAATACTCAGTCGCAAGGTGTGCGCGCTAACAGATGAAATCCTTATCTCCAGCCCCTGATCTGCGGGTTCCAGCCCGCTCTCGCCCGCCACCACCGTCCCCGGCAATATAAATGCCGCGCACGTCGCGCTCACCACTTTCAACACCTCTCTGCGATCATATTGTCTGCTCATGAATGGCAATCTCCTGTCGGTCCTGGAAAAGACGAAGCGAAATAAGAATCGGCATTTACGCAAGAGCCGCGTGCGTCAGACGATCTCTGTTTGTTTTTGCCTTTCTCTGCGACCTCTGCGTCTCTGCGGTTGTGTCGGACTCGCCTTTCTCTGTGCTCTCCGCTTTTCTTTGTCTTCTCTGTGTTAAATCTTTTCACTCTTCCTCACGCCTACTGCTTCGCGCTCAAATCTCCGTAAAACTTCCAGTGCGGCGTGTAGTCCCGCGTCAGCGTCTCATTCATCAAATCTGCGCGAATCATTTCAATCGGAATCGCGTTCTCCTTCAACACCGCATCGTGGAATTGCCGCTCCGTCATCTTCCCCGAATCCACCAGCGCCTTGTGCAACGAACCAATCTGCAGTCCGCCCAGCATGTAACCAGCCTGGTACAGCGGCGAATAATCTCCCGCGAACGAGCGTCTCACCTCCGCCGTTGCGTTCTCCCGCTCGTGTCCCACTTTATCCACCAGGAAATCGACGCACTGCTGCGGCGTCCAGTTTCCCAGATGAAAATTCAGCGAGAACATAATCCGCGCCGCGCGATGCATCCGCCAGAACAGCATCCCGATGCGATCCTGCGGCGACCGCGCGAAATTCATATCCCAGAACAACATTTCCCAGTGCAGCGCCCATCCCTCCACGTAGAACGAAGTGTCGAACGGCCGCCGCCAGGTCCGGTATCGCCGCGCCATGAACCCCTGCAGCTCGTGCCCGGGAATCAGCTCGTGAAATACCGTCGCGCGCGCAAAATGAATGTTGTTTCCGCGCATGCTCATCATTTTTTGCTCGAACGTCATCCCGTCCGTCGGATACGAAACGCTGATGCGATCGCCGCCCGTGAAAAACGGATTTACCAGCTGCCGCTCCGGCGTCATCATTTCCATCCACCACGATTCGCTCGCCAGCTCCGGCACCGTCACCAGCTCGTGCTTCTCCACATACGCAATCGCTTCCAGCGCCAGGTCGCGTATCAGCTCCGGCTGTTTCCCCGGCGGCACGTAATCGGACTTCACCTGCTCCAGCGCCTTGTGCCAGTCGTCGCCGTCGCCCATTTCCTGCGACGCGCGTTTCATCTCCGCCTCGCACCACGCGTACTCGCGGTCCGCCAGCACCAGCAATTCCTCCGGAGTGTACGGAATCATTTCGTACTTCAAGCTGCTGATCAGCGCGTCGCGTCCTATGGGATTTCCCACGATCGTGGTCTTGTCGCCCGGCTTGATTCCCACCAGCTGTTCGCGCACTTGCGCCGAGTAGGTTTCCAGGTTCGTATCTACCGCCTTGTACGTCACGCCCGTCCACCACGTGAACTGCGGATCGTACCCGTTGTAGAAAGTGAACCAATCTTTCAGCGTCTGCCGCAGTTGGTCGCTTTCATTCGCCGCGCGGTTAGCCACGTATTTCGAAGTCTTCACCGTGCTCAGCGATTTTTTCGCCTCGTCAATTTGCTTGTTTAAGTTCTCGAGCGTCGCCGCCGCTTTCGCCGCGTCCATGTTTTCCATGTGCCGCAAAGCTTCCGCCAACTTCACAATCGTCGGCGCGAATGGCAGCAGCGGCGCCGTCTCCGCCATTTCCTTTCGGCGCAGCGTCAGCGTCCCCAATTCGTGGTTCACAGTATTTTTCAGCAGGATGTAGTCGATCTTCCCGTCCTGATGCATGCTGTCGAAGTTCACCTTTCTCGATTTCCGCCTGCCACCCGGTATAGAACTTCTGCATGCGGTCCAGCACCTCAGTCGAAAGCGGCGTCCGGTCGGAACGTTGCAAGAGGCTGCGGTCCGCGTCGTAGCGTTCCGCCAGCGCGCGCATCTCGCTCGGCGGCGATTGAATTTCTTCCGCGAAGTCTTCGCTGCGATTGCCGGCTGTCGCCAAGACCGTGGTAGATTAAATGTAAGCGAAAGCAGAATTGCCAGGAGGAAGGATTTCAACAGCACTTTGTTTCTCATAGGACAGGGATTGTATATAATATGCGGGAAAACGCTAGCCCTATCATGTCCATACATATCAACTCTATCCGCTTCCCTCCAACTCTCGTCTCCAAAGTAGGCACTGTGACCCAATTCTCCACCCGATCCAGCGCACGCTCGCTCTTGCTCAGCCTGCTTTTTGTGGCACTCCCGCTCGCGTTCGCGCCGCGCGTCTTCGCACAGGAACGTCCGGCCAAGCCTCCCGCCACTCCGGGTCCCATGCTGACTCGAAGGCACCATGGATTTCGATACGCCCGACTTCACCCTGTCCCTGGTGCGCTCTTCGCAAACCGTCGCCGCGCTGAAATCCAAGGCGCCAGACAAATTCGATTTCACGCCGGGCGATCTTCTCGTCGCGCGCTCGCACGACGGCTACTATCACCTCGGCGATCTCGACCTCCGCATTCGCGTCGGCAACGCGGGCGACTGGAAAAGTTATTCCACCGCCCTCGCACGCACTCCTGTTCTCGCGCTCCCTGCCTCCGCTGGCATCTTAGCGTCAGCCGACCTCACGCCGACACTCGCCGCCGATATTCCACTGCAGGTCACGCGCACTTGGCTGCTCGAAGACGGCAAACTGGTTCTGCGCTTCGTGCTGAAAAATAAATCGTCGCAGCCGGTTCAAATCGGCGCGCTCGGCATTCCGATGATCTTTAACAACGTGCTGAACGACCGCTCGCTGGAACAAGCCCACGCGCTCTGCGTCTTCTACGATCCTTACATCGGCGAAGACGCCGGCTACCTGCAAGTGACGCGCCTCAATGGACACGGCCCCGCGCTGCTGGTCGTCCCCGATGGCCAAACTCCGCTCGAAGCCTACAATCCAATTCTCGACAACCCTCAGTCCGGCGCCGCGCCAACAATTTTCACCGACCCAACTCCTCGCGGCGTAACCTTCGAAGGTTTCTACGATTGGATGGTTTACAGCAAGGCCTTCGCCGAAAATGAATGGAAGAAAGCGCAGCCCTGGAATCCGCCCACCAGCTTGACTCTCCAGCCCGGAGAATCGAAAACCTTCGGCGTGAAATTCTTGCTCTCCGATTCCATTCGCAATATGGAAAACACTCTCATCGCCAACAACCGTCCCGTCGCCGTCGGCATCCCCGGCTACGTTCTCCCCCAAGGCATGGACGCGCATTTATTTCTGAAGTATCCGCAGCCCATCAAGTCCCTCGCCGTGGAACCGCAAGCCGCGATCGAAATCACTAAAGACGCTCCCACGAAAAACGGCTGGCAAAGTTTCACGCTCCACGGCAAGACCTGGGGCCGCGCCCGCTTTTCCGTCACTTACGCGGATGGCAGCGTGCAGACCATCCAATATTTTGTCACCAAGCCCGAATCCGAAGCCGTCGCGGACATGGGCCACTTCCTCACCACCAAACAGTGGTACGTGGATCCGCAAGATCCTTTTCATCGTAGTCCTTCGGTGATGACCTACGACCGCGAAACCAATCAAATCGTCTTGCAGGATGGCCGCGTATGGATTGCCGGTCTCGGCGATGAAGGTGGCGCCGGTTCCTGGCTCGCCGCAGCCATGAAGGAATTCGGCGAGCCCGATCAGGAAGAACTCCAGAAATATCAACAGTTCGTGGACGGCGTTCTATGGGGCCGCTTGCAATATGCCGATGGCCCGCGCCAATTCGGCGCCCGCAAAAGTCTGTTCTACTATCAGCCCGACGAGCTCCCGCCGCATTACTATCGCAGTGACATTGACTGGAGCACCTGGACCAGCTGGAACAAGAAAGACTCCGAACGCGTGGATCGCTCCTACGATTACCCGCACGTGGCCGCGGCCAATTGGGTTCTCTACCGCCTCGCGCGCAATAATCAAGCGCTCGTCACCAACCATCCCTGGGACTGGTATCTCGACCACGCGTACGAAGCATCCGTCGCGATGGTGAAATACGCCCCCGTGTACGCCGAATTCGGTCAGATGGAAGGCGATATTTTCCTGCTCATCCTCGACGACCTGAAACGCGAAGGCCTCACCGCGCAAGCGGCGGATCTCGAATCCAAAATGCGCGATCGCGTCAACCACTGGCGCACCATCGCCTATCCTTTCGGCAGCGAAATGCCTTGGGATTCCACCGGTCAGGAAGAAGTCTATGCCTGGATGAAATATTTCGGCTACAACGACAAAGCCGAAGTCACTCTCAACGCCATCCTCGGCTACGATCCCACCATTCCGCACTGGGGTTACAACGGCAGCGCGCGTCGCTATTGGGATTTCATCTACGCCGCGAAAGATAGCCGCCTCGAGCGTCAGCTCCACCATTACGGTTCCGGCATCAACGCGATTCCTGTGCTTTCCGCCTATCGCGAGTCGCCGGACGATTTCTATCTCTTGCGCGTCGGCTACGGCGGCACCATGGGCGCGCTCACCAATATTGATCAGGAAGGTTTCGCGTCCGCCGCGTTCCACTCTTTTCCAGACATGCTCGCCTTCGACCCGCTCTCCGGCGACTACGGCCCCAATTTCTTCGGCCACGCCCTCAACACCGCCACCTACATCGTTCATCATCCGGAATTCGGCTGGCTCGCGTTTGGCGGAAATCTCTTGATGAAAGGTGACGTCGTCAGCGTCACCCCGCTCGATTCCTTCCGCATGCGCGTCTACGTAGCGTCCGCGGGTCTGTACCTGACCCTCGACGCCGGAAAGTTTTATGCCGTCGAAGTGAACTCCAAGACTGGCGCCGTGCGCGTCGGCCTTCTCGCCGCGACGGAATTCACGCCCGCTGCTCGGCTTCGCATCGAGCAGCCCGCGCATATCCAGGGCGTCGGCGCGTACCGCCTCACTCAGCAGTTCCAGCAAGAACGCGGCGCATACGTCGTGCCGCTCCATCAGTCGGAAGCGACCCAGGCAACGCCCATCTCCAACGCCGGTCCCGATCCCTCAATCACGTGGGTCGAGCTGACTGCCGATACCGCATTGATCGCCTCGCTGGGCCACGTCCCTTTGTCGCTGCATCGCGAGCCGCCACAGGTCCTTCCACCCTCCGTCGCGATATTCCGGTTTGACTATCAGCCGCCACGGGATATACCTTCGAACCTTCCCCTGCGAGGACACCAATGAAGACTCCGCGCCCAAAAGCCAAGCAACGCAGCGTCCTAGTGATTGATGTCGGCGGAACGCACGTCAAGCTCCTTATGACGGGACAAAAGCAACCGGTAAAAATTCCTTCCGGCCCCTCCATGACTGCCGCCAAGATGATTCGCGTCGTCAAAAAAGCCACGCGTACCTGGAAATACGATTGCGTCGCCATCGGCTATCCCGGCCCGGTCATTAACGGACATCCGCTTCGCGAACCTCACAATCTAGGCGGCGGCTGGATGGGCCTCGACTTCCGCAAGGCTTTCGGTCGTCCCGTGAAGCTAATCAACGACGCCAGCATGCAGGCTCTCGGCAGCTACAAAGGCGGCCACATGCTGTTCCTCGGTCTGGGGACAGGCCTGGGCTCCGCGATGATAATCGACGGCGTCCTCGAACCGATGGAATTGGCGCACCTCGCCTATAAAAACGGAAAAACGTACGAAGATTACCTCGGCTTGCGTGGTTTGGAAAAATTGGGAAAGAAAAAATGGCGCCGGCAGGTTCTCAAGATCACCGAAAAATTAAAGGTTGCTCTGGAAGCGGACTACGTCGTCTTGGGCGGCGGCAATGCCATGAAGCTCAAAAAACTTCCTCCCGGCGCGCGCCTCGGCAACAACGAAAATGCCTTTATCGGCGGCTTCCGCCTCTGGTCGCAAGCAGACCGCCCGCACCGTTGATCATGCGCCGTCACTCCAGCCCCGCGTCGTCATCCTGATTTCGCGGAAGCGGCAGAAGAGTCTCTCATCGACTTTCTCGCACAAAAAAATGCCGCTGCGTCTCGATATACACGAAACGCAGCGGCCATCTTTCATTCTAAGCTAAATCGCCAACCCAACTTTACTACTGCGCGCTCGGCGTCCCGATCTTCGTCCCGATCACTTCGCCCGAAATGATGATCTCCACCCGGCGATTCTGCTGCCGTCCCGCCGCCGTGTCGTTGCTCGCCACCGGATTGGCCTTCCCAAACCCTGTCGCGGTAATTGACGTCGGGTCCAGTCCCTGCTGGATCAGAAAATCCCGCACGGTGTTCGCTCGCTGCTCTGAAAGCGTTTGATTGAACGCATCGCTACCTACGCTGTCCGTATATCCTTCGACAGACAGGTGCAAGCCCGGATGCGCCAGCACGATGCCGGAAAATTTCGCCAAGGCCTCGCGCGCGGGTGGCTGTAATTCGTATTTCCCGAAGGCGAACAATACGTCCGCCATGTTCACTTGCAATCCGCGCGGTGTGTCCGTCGTCGGCAGCACCCGATTGAATTGCTCCAGCAGCGCCGCCCGCAGCGCCTGTTTCTCGGCTTCCGCCTTCGCCGCGGCGTCTTGCGCAGCCTTCGCTTGCGCCTGTGCTGCCGCCGCTTGTTGCTGCGCCGCCATCGCCGCCGCATCGGCCTGTGCGCGAGCCGCCGCCTGCTGCGCCGCGTTCCGTTCCGCCTCCAGCTTCTGTATTTCCGCTTGCTGGCGTGCCGCTGCGTCGGCCCTCTGCTTCGCGTCCGCTGCCGCCACCGCCGCTTGTTGCGCCGCCTGCTCTGCCGCGGCTTTCTGCTGTGCCGCGCGCCGCAACGCGATCGTCCGCGCGTCGGCGGCTGTTTGCACCGCGTCGCGCGCCGCCGCGATCACCTGCTTCTGGTTGGACTTCTTCGGCAGCAAAGCCTCTGCCTGCTGCAAAGAACTTACCGCCTTCTGATAAGCGTCCGGCGCCAGCGTTTCTGCTCCCGCGCTTTGCGCGATGCCCACTGCGTTGCGCGCCTCATACACCTCCAGCGGTACTTTCGGAGAAAAATTCGTGATGGGGTCGCGCGCCTTCGACATGTCGTAGGTGTACTCCCCGCGCTGCAGCAGTTCGTAATTCGCCGTCACTTGCTGCACCGTTCCCACCGTGTCCGCGCGCACCACGTTTTCCATCACCACCACGTCGCTCGGCATGTTCACCGCAAAGTACGGTTCGGCCGTCACGATCATTCCGAACGATTGAAGGTTCGTCGTCGCCGTTAATTTGCTCTTGTCGCCGTCCAGCAGCAATTCGCCCAGATTATTCGGTTTGCCTTCCGGCGTGATTGCCCACAGCACGTAGGTCAGATACTCCTTCCCGAACATCTGCGCCGGCTGCATATTCTTGAAACTCGCGCTCACCACGATGGACCCTTGCTTGCTATCCACTTTCGCGTCGCCCTTGGCCAGCGGCAGCAGCGGCGTCCCCTGGAATCCAATCATCGTCGAACCGCTCCGGTGCTGATAGCTGATGGCCGTCACCGACTTCGCCACCACCGTCACGTTGTAGATGGCGGTATTCCCTTGCTGCGCTGGAGCCGCCTGCTGTTGCGCTCCCGCCGCCGAAACAACGCACTAGAGCCGCAATCAAAATCCAAAAAATCTTTCTCATGTTCGTAAAATGCTCCTTTATTTGCATCGCGCTGCCCTGCGTGATTCCCAGTCCACACCGCGCTATCTCACGAGGTCTCTTCGGGAATTTTGCCTTCCGCAATCGGGCCTAAAGTGTACCAAAATCGCGCACTGCTTCCGAGCGCCATATCACCGCGCGTTGATCCCGTTTTGGTCTCCGCGCCTGCGGATTGGAAACCCTCCAATTTAAAATTTCACCGCAACCCTCGATTTTCTCTCGCATCACAAGGTAGGATATCTGCTGATGATTCCGCGCGCATTTCTAGCTGCCTCACTCTTGCTCCTTTTCGTCCCGTCCGGGCTTCGGGCGTGCACATGTTCCAAGGAGCCTCCCGGAAAGTGTCCCGGCCTGCAAGCCGATGACGTCGTTTTCGTCGGCACCGTCACCGACATCGCCGGCGTCGCACCCGTCGCTGCCTCCGCCGAATCGGAAACCGCCGCTGCAAATACCGCAGACGCGAATCCCGGAGCGGCTCCTCAGGCTATCGCTCCCATCATCCGCTATCATTTCCATATCGACGAAAAATTCGCCGGCCCCGACTCTCCGGAAATTGACGTCTTCTCCGGCGGCGACGACGCCGATTGCGGCTACGTCTTCAAGAAGGGCCAGCAGTACATCGTTTTCACGCAGCAGGAAACCGAGGGCCGTCTCTTCGCCGTCATCTGTGGCGCCACTCGTCCCGCCGACCAGGGCCGCGCGCTCCTTCCTCAATTGCGCTCCATGCGCAATCACGATCGCGTCGCTTCCGTCTTCGGCGTGCTGCGCCGCGCTGACCCTCCGCTACTCGCGCCCACCGACGATCCCGAGGACCCGCTTCCGCACATAAAATTGAAGCTGCGTTCTAAGGACGACCGCTTCTCCGCCAGCACCGGCCCAGACGGCGTCTATTCTTTCTACGACGTTCACGCTGGCGAATATATTTACAGCGCCGACCTCCCCGCGCGCTTCGAGTTCTCCCAGAAAACTCTGAAAGGCGGTCTGCCCCCTTTCAAGATTCCCTCCGGCGCGTGCTACGAATACAACGTCAACGCTCTGCCCACGGGAAAAATTCGCGGTAGCGTCCTCGGCCCCGATGGCAAATCCCTCAAGCTCGCTTCCGTCGAACTCTATCGCGCCGAGCGCTTCGACGATTCGCAACCCGGCCTCTGGGGCTTTCAAGGGGAGGACGGCAAATTTGAATTCGATCACATCGGCCCCGGCGAATATTTGCTCGTTTTCAATCGCATGAATCGCCTCGATCCCAACTCGCCTTTCCCTCGCACCTTCTATCCCGGAGAGCCGCAACAAACCGAAGCCAAATTCATCAAAGTGAAAGACGGCCAGCAAATTCTGAACGCCAATATCAAACTCAAAGACGGCTACCCCACACGCAGCGTGAAAGTTCAGCTCAAATGGGTTGACGGCCGCCCGCCCGGCGAGGTCACCGTCACCGGCCAAGCTGACAAAGGCGACAATCCCGCCGCCCGCAAAATTGGCGAGAGCCTCTACGAATTCACTCTCCTGCAATCCGCGCGCTACACATTTTCCGCGTGGGAAGATCTCGATCCGCAACGTCTCAGCCAGCGCCATGGCGACACCACTTGTACCATTCCCGCTCGCATCGAATCGGATACGCGCAACATAGACGCCGCCGACGCTCCCAGCGACAACGCAACCGGCAACTCGGGCGGTGCCCCCAGCGTCATCACCCTCACCTTTAACAGCCCTCCCTGCAATTAGCGCGCGCCGCTTCCTTCGCATCGCCGGCGTGCCGGCCGGTAGCCAGGCGTCTCGCCGGCTCCTTTGCCGTTGATTTTGTAGCGGCCGGTTCGGGTTCATCGAACCGGGCACGCCTCTGCCTTTGCCTCAGGTTTTCTCTGCTTCCTCCGCGTCTCCGCGGTGCATCGCGCGCAAAAAATAGAAGCCTGCGCGCTTCAATTTGACTTGCATCAATCCCACTGCGTAGAATCCCTCGGCGATAATTGGGGCGCTAACTCACCTGATCGGAGCGCAAATGAAGAATTTCCTCGGTATCTGTGCGGTAGCACTGCTTCTGCTCGCCGGCCAATCTCCGCGCCTCGCAGCGCAAGAACCAAGCAAAGACGCGAAGCCTGCCGCAGCAGATGCCAAATCACCAGACAAATCCTCCGACGCCAACCCGCCGAAAGAAGAAACGTGGGTCACCGATCACACTGTCCGCATCAACGGTCAAGCCATCGCCTACAAAGCCACCGCCTCCACCACCCTGCTGAAAGACGAAAAAGGCGAGCCTACCGCTCTGATCTATTCCACCGCCTACACTCGCGGCGACGTCAAAGATTTCTCTCAGCGTCCCATCGCCTTCATCTACAACGGTGGTCCCGGCTCCGCGTCCATCTGGCTGCACATGGGCGCCTTCGGTCCGCGCCGCGTCGTCAACGCCGACCACGCCTCCACTCCCCCCGCGCCCTACAAAATCGAGGACAACGCCAATTCCCTGCTCGATAAAACCGATATGGTGTTCATCGATCCCGTCGGCACTGGTTTCAGCCACGCCGTCGCCAAAGCCCAAAATAAAGATTTCTGGGGCGTGGACCAGGACGTCAAAATGTTCGCGCAGTTCATCAACATCTATCTCAATCGCAATAATCGCTGGAACTCCCCGAAATTTCTCATCGGCGAAAGTTACGGCACCTTCCGTTCCGCCGCGCTCGGAAATTATCTGCAGCAGCACGACGGCGTTTACATCAACGGCATCGTGCTGATCTCTTCCGTCCTGAATCTCGGCACCATCTCCTTCAATCCCGGCGATGACTTGCCTTACATTCTCTACGTCCCCAGCTACGCCGCCACGGCCGCGTATCAAAAAGCGCTCGCGGATCCGCCTTCAGACGTTCCCGCATTCCTCGCCGAAGCCCGCAAATTCGCAGCCACTGAATATGCCACTGCGCTGATGAAAGGAACCAACATCACGCCCGCCGAGAAATCCGAAATCGCGAAAAGACTCTCGCACTTCACCGGCCTCAGCGAAGACTATCTCCTCAAAGCCGACCTGCGCGTGAATCTCGCCCAATTCAACGTCGAGCTAAACCGCAGCCGCGGCCTCACCATGGGACGCTACGATTCGCGCTACACCATGCCCACCCACGACATGCTCACCGAATTCGCCGAAGAAGATCCGTCCTACACCGCCGTGCGTGGAGCCTTCACCGCCGCGTTCAATAGCTACGCCCGCGAAGAATTGAAAGTCACTGAGGAAAGAACCTACGAAGCTCTAAGCGGAGACGTCGGCGGCAATTGGGATTGGAAACATCGCGGCCCACAAGGCGGCGGCTTTTTCCCCGGCTCCGCAAATGTCTCCGGCGACTTGATCCAGGCGCTGCTGACCAATCCTCACCTGCAAGTCCAGGTCGAAAACGGTTTCTACGATATGGCCACGCCCTTCTTCGCCACCGAATACACCATGGACCATCTCTTCCTGCCCGCAAATCTGCGCGGCAACATCCATTTCGAATATTACGGCGCAGGCCACATGATGTACCTGCACGAAGAAGACCTCACCAAGCTGAAGGCCAACATCGCCGCCTTCATAGACAGCGCATCAAAATAACCGGCACGCCATGTACACCAATCGGCAGCGTCGCGCAGCGAGCGCCAGCCTCAGGACTGGCGCTTTTGATTCTGACTTTGCTGTTGTAGCGGCCGCTTCGTCCCGCGCCTTTCGGGACGAAGCGGGCATCTTGCTTTCGGATTAGGTTTTGCCTTCGCCGTTAACCTTGCTTTCGCCCTTGCCTCTGCTTTCGGGTCGATCTGGTCTCGCCCGATCTGCGTTCATCTGTGGCGCCTCTGAACTCCTAACCCGCAACGACAAATCCCGCCATGCATGGCGCAGCGCAAGTCTCACTCAACCCTCACGACCGCTTCGCCAAATCCTCCAGCAACTTCTGTCGCGCTGCCTGCACCTCCCCGCGCGCATCATTCGCTCGGCTTGCATTCGGGACCATCGCCGCGATCATCGGATTCATGGTCGCGATGCGCGGCGCGATCGCCGCCAATCTCTCCTTGGCTTCGGGATACGGCAGGCGAAACGCCGCGGTGATCTCGTCCATCAATATCTGAAATTTTCGCAGGTCTTCTGCCGTGGGCTGTACGAACGGTGCCGGCGGAAATTCCCCGAAGGTCTTTCTGTACCATTGTTTGGGATCGGGCGAATCCTTCATTTGCTTAATCGCAACAATCGTTCCGTACGTTTCGAATCGCCAGCCTTCGCTCCAATCGAACCCGTATTCCGGTGATCCCCGAACTGCCTTCACGATTTCCCTTCGGGATTTCTCGTCCAGTTCCCCGCGCAGCACCGCGGCATCCAGCGCTTTCAAATTCGGTTGCAGCATGCTCGTGCCAATCATCACCCCAAGCAAGCTCTCTCCCTGCGCAAATTGCTCCGCAAACCGCGCTCCCGCAAGCCATGTATCCACCGCGCCTCTCATGTCGTGGTGCGCCGCCTGCCTCATTCCGTACATCACATTCAGATTTCCCAGCACTCGCGCCTTGGCGTACGGCGGCAGCGGTGTCTCCGGCCCCAAATCATATTCCAGTCCCCAGTCGCATTCCGGCAATCGCGTCGCTCGTTGCATCGTCAAAATCGCGTCGCGATTTGCGTCTACCGTCGGGCCCAGCTTGTCTTCGTCCCACTCGGCCTTTCCTTGCGCCATCATATTCAGCAGGTTCGACGTTCTCAAATCCGCCGCAGGCTCCTGCATCAGCGAAAACGCGATCCAATAACGCAGCGCCGCATTTCGTGTCGCTGGCGGCCTGAATTCCTGCGCCCTGGCGACCGGCGCAGCCACGCAAATCGCCACAATGCCCGCAAGGAACACCGTCACAAGCCCGGCGAATTTTTTCTGCGTCAACATGGCGGCAATTCCTCCTCGCTCTCAATCATGGTCCAAACTATGGAGCGTGCTGTCCGGCCGATCCACGTGCGGCAACAAATTTCGCGAAGCTTCGGCCAAGACTTCGTCCAGTTGCGCCGGGTCCCGGTTGTACAGCATCCCCAGTCGTCCCAATGAAACTTCGCTCGCAATGTCTCGCGTCGCGCTCTGACGCGGCAGCAACAACCGATCGCTCCGCCTGCGGAATTCGCGCGGAGATGCGCGTTCGCACATGCTGTCTCATCCAGGTCAGTGTCGCCCCCGCGATCAACACTAAAACCGCCGCAATCGCCAGCGCGCGCGCCCCAACGCTGCCAAAATCCTGCATCGCTCGCAGTCAGCGCCCGCGGCTCTCGCGGACGAAACTCGCTCAAATACTCCTCGAATTTCTTATCGTCCATCGCCACCTTCACTCCATCCTCTGCGGCCGCATTCGTTCGCGCAGTTTGCTCAATCCATAGCGGTAACGCGAAGCAGCCGTGTTCAGCGTCACGCCCGTCACCTCGGCCACCTCTTGCAACGTCATCTGCCCCCAGATGTGCAGCACCACCGCCTCGCGCTGTTCCTCCGGCAGTTCCTGCAATTCCGCTTGCAGCGTCAGCGCTTCCTCCGTACGACCCTGCGGCGCCACAAACCACGAATTCTCCGCATCCAGCTCGATCTCGCGCGAAACCACTCGCCGCGAGTTCAGCGCCGCATTGCGCATCGCGCGATACAGATACGGCCGCGCCACTTCCGGCAATTCCACATCTCCACGAAGCAATTTCAGGAATACCTGGTGCAACACGTCCTCCGCCGCCGCGCGATCCACCGTGATCGCGCAGCCGTAAGCCAGCAGCCCCGCCCCATACAATTGATAGAGACGCTCCACTTCCGCTCGCCGCGTTTTGGCGCTGTGCGCGTCTCTCATTCGCTCAGAGCCCGTCCGACCTTTCTCGCCACGGCCCATCCTTCGTCATTCTAAACACACCCCACCCGCCGAATATTGTCTAACGGGGAGTACAACATGATTCAAACAGGCGCAGTTGCAGTTTGTAGCGCCGGCGTCTCGCCGGCTCTTTCGCTGTTGCGGTTGACCTTACGGTTGCAGTCGCTCAAAAAGTTTTGGCCGCCAGTTCAGCCCGGCCAAACGACTGTGTTTTTTTGTTTGCTTTCGGAATTACCTCAGTTTTGCTTTGTCCGCGTTAACCTGCGTTCATCTGTGGTGCCGCTGCCTCCGCGGCCACCACAAAAATCTCGCCGATCGCGTCGCCTCCACTCCAATCAATCCGCAGCCTTCCCCGCCGGAGGTATCGCCGGCCCCTCGCCCTTCACATAATGCCCGTACCAATATAAATACCGCTCATACCGATCCTTGATGAACGACGGCCGCGAAAACTCATGGTATTCCCCCGGATACACCACCAGCAGCGTCGGCACGCCCAATCGCCGCAAACTCTGATACAGCTGCTCGCCATTAATTACCGGGACGTTCCAATCAACTTCGCCTCCCATCACCAGCGTCGGCGTCGTAATCTGCGTCACGCGATTGAACGGCGAAAGTTTTTCCCACAGCGCGCGCGTCTTCCACGGCAGTCCCAACTCGTACTCCCAATCGCGCGAGTACAAATCGTGCCCCCAGCTGGTGATGTACAGAAAACTTCCCGCTCCGGACATCGCCGCCTTGAATCGCGTCGTCTGCGTAATGATGAAGTTCGTCGAAATCCCGCCGTAGGACCAGCCCCCCACTCCCAGCTTGTCGGGATCGCTAATTCCTTGCGCCACGGCGTAATCCACCATCGCCATATCGTCTTCGAAATCCTTGTGGCCCCAATCCGCAAAAATTGCTTTGCAGTAATCCAGGCCGTATCCAGACGATCCTCGCGGATTCGGCGTCAGCACCACATAGCCATTCGCCGCGTACAGTTGCGGATCGAAATTAAATTCCGCGTAGTAAGCCCACACCGGCCCTCCGTGCGGTTTCAAGATCGTGGGATATTTCACGCCTGGGCTTATAGTCCGGCGGTTTGTACAGATATCCCGCCACTGTCGTCCCGTCCTTGCTCTTGAAATGCACGTACTCCACAGTCGGCAGACGCAGTTCCGCCATCAGCGCGTCATTCACGCTGGTCAATTTCCGCAGTTCGCCGCCGGGCGATAGCGCATACAACTCGTCCGGATGCGTCAGCTCTCCCACCGTCGCCACCGCTGTGCCGTCTTTTCCGAGCGAGTACGCTTCCACCATCTTGCGCCCGCCAATCGGCCGCGTGATTTCTCCGCCTGTCGCCGGCACGCGCAGCAGATTCTGCGTTCCGTCATCGTCCGTGATGAAGTAAATCCATTTCCCATCCGCCGAAAATCGCGGGATCGTCGAATTGCGGTCCAGCTTCCGCGTCAGCACATTCGCTTGGCCGCCCGTCGCCGCCGATACTGCAATCTGAAATGTCGAATACTGAAATAACTCCGGCTCGAGCTGCGTGGTGTACGCAATCCACTTCCCATCCGGCGACCATACTGGCTCGCCTTCCGATCCCACATTCGTCGTCACCTGCACCAACGACTTCCCTCGATCCGTGTTATCCGCAGCCACCACCCATATGTCCGTGTTGTAATTCAAGTCCGGTTCGGGCACCGAGCGGTTACTCACAAACGCGATCTTGCTGCCGTCCGGAGACCACGCCGGTTCGCTGTCGTCGTAATCACCCGCGGTAATCTGCTTCTGTTTGTGATCGGCAATCGTAAACACGTACAAATGCGTCCGCCGCCGGTCCAGGTAGCCGACCTCATCTTCTTTGAAGTGCACACGGTCAATCACCCACGGCCGCGCCTTGGGCTTCGTTTTGCTCTCTTTTGCTTTGCTCTCCGCCGCTTCGATTTCCTCCGGCGTCGGATCCTGCAGCACCAGCACCAGCCGGTCGCTCGCTGGCGACCACGCGAAATTTTCCACGTCCTGCACCGTGTCGGTCAGTTTCTGCGCTTCCCCTCCTTCGCGATTCAGAAGCCACACTTGCTTCGTGCCTTTCTCCTCATCCTCGCTGCTTTCCTGGCGCGCCGAAATAAACGCAATGAATTTTCCGTCCGGGCTCCACCGCGGATGCGAAGACCGCCCCGTCGCCCCCGTCATTGCAATCGGCGTGCCGCCCGCCGTAGGAATCATCCAGATTTGCTTCTCGTTCTTGTCTTCCTTCAGGTTTGCGGTTTCCACCGTGTAGGCGACCCATTTCCCGTCGGGGCTGATCTGCGGATCTTCCACTCCCTTGATCCGAAAATAATCGTCCACCGTCAGCAGACGACCGCCCGCTGCGGAAGTCGCCACTGCACTTCCCGACGCTGGTGAATTCTGCGCTCGCGCCACTCCAGCGCCCATCATCAACATCACCAACAACGTAATCCGACCATGAAATTTCATCTTGGGACCCTTTTTAATCGAATGACCCGCATGCGGACGCGAAGTATATCAGAATGCAGAAATTTTCCGTGCCGTCATCCTGAGTAGCGCAGCGATGAAGCCTGCCTGCCGCAGGTAGGGATATCTCTTCGCTGTCTTCATACCGCCGCACAAAAAAAAGGGCAAGGCCATCGGCCCTGCCCTTTCTCTTACACCCTGCGGAGATGAATCTCTAGATCAAATCACAAATCGCGAAGCCTCGCCTACGATCCCTTCGCCGTGTTCATCGTCAGAGACGTCACGTGGATCGTATCCCCATCCAACGTGCCCTTCACCGTCACTTCGTGACCCGCATGGCCATCCGCCTTGTCCTGCGGTTCCAGAATATACACTTTCTTGTCGGCTTCATCGTAGAGAGCGTACTTCGCTCCATGGGATTTCACGCACTTGGACGTGCACTCGGCCTTCGCCGCGCTGGCATCCTTCGCGCCGCACATGTCGTTGGTGATCACGCCGGACCATGATCCACTCTTCGCCGCGTTATCCTGCCCCGCCACGGACAGACCCACCGCAAATACCATCGCAAATGTTGCAAGTATCGCGCGCTTTACCATGATCGATTCCTCCTCGCTGCTGGACCGGAGTTCGCCTCTCCTTCACTTGCTCCCATATCCCGGCCCCAGTTAATTTGTCACTAATCTCCGCATTTGTCCATGAACTCCGGCCGGCCAACGCCCCGTTCTCGCCTCGCCTTCTTCTAGCCACTAGCCACTCATCACTCGCCACTGCCTTTATAACCAAGCGACAAGATTATCGCCTCATCCGCCGTTCGATTGACACGCCCCGCGCATCCCAACTAATCTAAATCCAATGCCCACGCCCGCCGCCGGTCCGCAGAACTTTCAGCCGCGCTCCCATCCGCATCTCTACGAAATTAATACCTGGACCTGGCTCGAACAGCTCTCCGCGCGCCTCGGCAAAAATATCACGCTCGCCGAAGTCCCCGATTCCGAATGGGACACTCTCGCAAATCTCGGCTTTCACATCATCTGGCTCATGGGCATCTGGCAACGCAGCCCCCTCTCCCGCCGTCTCGCCCTGGAAAATCCCGCGAATGCCGCGCAATTCAATCTCGCCTTGCCCGGCTGGAAGCCCGCCGACGTAATCAGCTCGCCCTACGCCGTCACCGGATACGTACCCGACGCGCGCATCGGCTCCTGGAAGTCTCTCGACGCCGTCCGCGAAAAATTGCGCGCTCGCGGCATCGCGTTATTTCTCGATTTCGTCGGCAACCACACCGCGCTCGATCATCCCTGGACGCGCGAGCATCCCGATTTCTACATCCAAGCCTCGCCAGAAGAATTCCAGAACAATCCCTCGCTCTACTTTTCCCAATCCACGCCGCAAGGTCCGCGCTTCATCGCTCTCGCCAAAGATCCCTATTTCCCTCCCTGGCAGGACGTCGCCCAGCTCAATCATTTCCATCCCGCCACGCGCGCCGCGCAGCTCGCCGACCTCCGCACCATCGCTAACCACTGCGACGGCGTCCGCTGCGACATGGCCATGCTCCAGCTCAACAACATTTTCGACGCCGGCTGGCGTCACCTCCTCGGCACCTCACCCACACCCGAAAAAGAATTCTGGTCCGAAGCCCACGCCGCCGTGCCCGGCCTCACCCTCCTCGCCGAAGCCTACTGGGGCACCGAACAACGCCTCCTCGATCTCGGTTTTTCCTACGCCTACGACAAAATTCTCTACGACGCCGTCCGCGACATCAATCTCCCGCAAATTCGCGACCGCCTCTCCGCCTTCCCCGAGCGCCAAAGCGATTTCGCCCGCTTCATGGAAAATCACGACGAGCCTCGCCGCGCCCAAGTTTTCCCCAACCCCCGTCTCGCCGCCGACGGCACTCTGCTCGCCACTCTCCCCGGCATCCGCTTTTATCATCAAGGCGAACTCGAAGGCCGCAAAATTCACCTGCCCATCACTCTGCGCATCGCCGCGGACGAGCCGCCCGATCCCCTCAGCACCGCCTTCTTCCAGAAAATTTTGCAGCTCACCCGGCAGGATGTATTTCACGAAGGAAAATGGGATTTGCTCGATGTCGCGCCGGAAGGCGATGCTCCCCCCGACGGCCTGCTTGTCTACGAATGGCGTTCGCCTAAAGCGTGGAAAATAATTGCGGTCAACCTCGCGGAATATACTTCGCAGGGACGCGTCCATCTCGGCGACCGCGTCTCACCCGCGCAACAATACATCTTCAACGACGAGCTCAACGGCGTCCGCTACGATCGCAGCGGCGGCGAACTTCACGCCATCGGCCTCTTCGTCCGCCGCGACGCCTTTCAGGCACACGTCTTCGACGTCACCCCCGCGCTCTAATTCACGATCAGCGTCAGGAAATTCGGCAACGTCTGCGTCTGTCCTTTGAACGTCGTCGTCAGCGTCAGCTTGTACGTCCCTGCCGGCGTCGGCCCATTCGCCCCTTGCGGCAAACTATTGCTGCACGCCGCTGATCCCAGCGCCACCAGCAGCAAAGTCGCAAACGTCAGCGCCACTCTGCGGTTGCCCCGGAATATCCACACCGCTCCACCCAACACCATCGTCAGCAGCAGCAGGCCCAATCCTCCGCCGATACCACCGACGGCCGGCGCCACAAATCCGTTCGCCGTGGTCGTCCCTTGGCAGAACGACTGTATCCCGAACGCCACTTCGGTGGATCCGCCGTTCAGCGTCACCGTGCTCGGTATCACGGTGCACGTGATCACTGGAGACGACGGCTGGCAACCCAGCTGTACCGGGCCGGTCACTCCCTCCGCTCCCTGAATCACCAATCCGTAGTACGCCGTTCCTCCCGGCACCGTCGTCGCCGTCGTCGATCCGCCCGGCGGAACCGAGATGATCACCTGCGACGTAACGCCCGTTCCGCTCAACGCCACCAGTCTGCGGACTTCCCGTCGCATTGTCCGCAATACTCAACGTCGCCGTGCGCGCTCCATTCGCTCCCGGCGCGAACACCACGTTGATCGCGCAACTCGCTCCCGCCGCCAGCGTTCCCGTCGCGCTGCATCCCGCACCAGAAGTAGGCAGCGGCACGGAAAAGTCTCCCGCATCTTCGCCGCTGATCGTGAACCCGCTGAATGTCACCGTCGTGCTGCCCGTATTCTTCACCGTCACGCTCAGCGGCGCGCTCGTCGTAGTCAGCGCCTGCGATCCAAACGCCAGACTGCTCGGCGTCACCGTCACCGTCGCCGCACCGGGCGTGCCCGTTCCCGTCAACGTCACCGTTTGCGGGCTTCCCGTGGCGTTATCCGTAAACGTGATCGCTCCCGTCCGCGTTCCCGTCGCCGTAGGCTTAAACGTGATCGAGAACACGCACGGCTCGCCTTCCACCGGAATGTTCGTGCATTGCGCCAGCGTCGCGCCCGCAAAATCTCCCGAAGTCACAATGTTCGTGAACGTCAACGCCACGCCGCCGTTGTTCGATACCGTCACATTCTGCGAAGCGCTCGTCGTTCCCACCGCCTGGCTGGCAAACGTCAGCGAGGTCGGCGAAATCCCTATCGTCGCAGCGCTGCTGGTTCCCGTTCCGGTCAATATCACCGACTGCGGACTTCCCGTGGCGTTATCCGTAAACGTGATCGCTCCCGTACGCGTTCCCGCCGCTGTCGGCGTGAACGTAATGTGGAACGTGCACGGCGTTCCTTCCACCGCGATGCTCGGGCATTGCGCCAGCGTCGCCCCGGCAAAATCGCCGTTCGTCACGATGCTCGTGAACGTCACGGTTGTACCGCCCGTGTTGGTCACCGTCACCGTCTGTGACGCGCTCGTCGTCCCTATCGCCTCGCTGGCGAACGTCAATGTACTCGGCGCGATTGAGATGCTGCCACTCGTTCCGGTTGTACCGGTTCCCGTCAGGGATATCGTCGTGGTCTGCGGCGTGGTGCTGCCGGTGCTCGTGTACGTCACCGTCACGGTTCCCGTCAGCGTTCCCGTCGCGGTCGGCGCAAAAGTCACGTTCACCGTGCAGCTCGATCCCGTGCCCGTACCCGACGACAGCGTCGTTGGGCAGCTGTTCGTCTCGCCGAAGTTCGTGCTCGCCGCGATGCTTGTGATTGTCACGCCAGTCGTGCCCACGTTCGCAATCGTCACCGGCTGCGAAGCGCTCGTCGTTCCCTGCGCCTGGTTCCCGAAGGTAAGCGAAGTCGGATTCGCGGTCACAATCGTGCTCGTCAGGCTCCCCGCTTGCACGAACACGTCCGAATCCAATGCAAAGTCGTTCGCGTCGGCCACCGCTAGCTTGATGTGATACGTCAGCCCGGTGTTACCGTCGCTGCTGCCGTCAGCACTGTCGTCAATCCATTTAATTCGGTGTCCACCGGTGGCAACGGTGCCGGCGGTGACGCGAATTGCACTTGGTTGTTTACATAGAATTGAGAATTCGTCGGAGGGATGGGAGGAGTGTTGCACGGATTTCCGTCGTTCACGTTGTTGATTGATACGGGCAGATCCGTCCCGGGAATCAGAGCCAGGTTCACCGGCGTGCCACCCGGCGCTGTCAGGAAGAATCCGAACACATCGTTAAACGACCCGATGAAATCGTGGTATTCCTCCGAACCGAACACGTACTGGAAACTAATCGTCGAACTCGTCGGCACAAAGTCAAACTCCAGCACCGATGCATCGTTCGTGGAGTTGCCTGTCCCCACAATTGTGTTTAGATCCGCGTCACCCGGCTCGCCGTTGTCCACGGACATGCCATTTTCGACAATTCGGACCTACCACGTTCCGCACCGATCCTGAGCTCAGCACGATTCCATTCGTGAAAGCCCAGAACATTCGAGACTGCTCGTAAACGTACCCGCGGCGCGCGCTGCGCCCGTATATTTCACGTTGCTGATCTGCACTCCCGCACCCACCAGGCTCTGTGCCAGGGCCGTCGCCGTGAGCGTGGAGTTCGTCAGGTCATCCACTTTGATCACGCTGTCCGCACCCTATCCGTTTATGGTGATCACGAAGTTGCCGCCCGGATCGTCGTCGTTCACCGTCACGATTCGCGTCCCACGGTTCTGGCAAAGACGCTCGTCGGCTTGAAACCGATCAATACGTGACACGTTTCCCCCGGCGCCAGCGTCGTGCAATCCGTCGTCGCGGTGTACGGA
The DNA here is from genome assembly GCA_963742475.1 of uncultured Acidobacteriota bacterium. Taxonomy (GTDB): domain Bacteria; phylum Acidobacteriota; class Terriglobia; order Acidiferrales; family UBA7541; genus Palsa-295. The sequence continues at coordinate 1,432,144 of CAVULY010000004.1, forward strand.
GCAGTCGGAGTACACGCCGCTGAAGTGCACCGTCTGCGTCGTCGAGGTATTCGTTAATCCCACTTGCAACGGCTTGCTCTTCCGTCCATTCGTTGCTTGTCTTCGTCCCCTTCACCTCTCAGCGTTGAAGTCCGCCACGATCAGCTGGGCCCGGATCGTGAACCTGGCGGTTACGATCTGATTCTGATTTACCGTAAGCGCAGTTGGCATTACCTGTGCACGGTCCGCTCCAACCGGTAAAAATCGAGCCGTCGTCGGCGAACACACCTGCTAGCGTCACCACCGTTCGCGGTGGGAAGTTCGCGGAACAGGTGCCCGTTTGACGTTGCCGCTTACTGTGCAATTGATCGCGCCGTGTTCAGAAACGACACCGTCCCCGTCACCGCTGTCGGCGTAATGCTGAGGTAAATGTTTCGCTCGCCGCGCCGTGATGATCGTCGAGTCTTGCGCGGCCGGCGGCGCTGCCGACCCTCCTCCGAAACGACGGCGTATTCACTTGCGGCGAGCTGGCGTTGTTGGCCACGTTCACCTTACCGGATTCGGACAACCTGCTCCTGCAGCCAAAAATCACTTCGATGTGCAGCTAGTCCGTCGGCAAGCCGGATCGCTCTCGTCATGGACCCGTAGCGTTCGCCGGTCCGGACTGTTCGGTTACCGTAATCGTGTACGGCAGGCTCGTCGCCCGGCGCCCGCTGCTTCGAGACGCGCTAATCGTATACTCGCCCCTTGTTGTCCTTGTGTGAAGTTACCTGTGTGCGTCTTCGGAAGCAAGCGACGTGAGCAGTCGGGCTCCCAGCCGTAAACGTCGCCGTCACCGTTTCGGGTCCTGCAGGCATATTGAATGTGCACGTCAAAGTCCCCACCGTGCACGCAATCGGCGCCCCACTCCACCCGCCAAATCCTCCGCCCGATGGCGGCGTTTCCGTCAAAATTACTGGCGTGTTATACGTCGCAATCACCGAACATCCTGCAATCCCCGCCGCTGGCCCGCAACTGATGCTCCCGCCAAGTCCGTTCACCACGTTGCTTGTGACTGTTCCTCCCAGCGTGCCGGCGCGATTCACCGTCAACAGGTAGGTGTTGATAGTGAATAGGGCCACCGCGCTGGTCGGGCTGGTGCTGCTCACCGTGAATACGCATGGATTCGTTGTGCCAGCGCACGGTCCCGCCGTCCAATTCGTGAAGGAGTATCCCGTCGCCGGCGTCGCCGTCAAAGTCACCGACGTGCCGGAAGCAAACGTCGTCGAGCACGTACTCGGCGGTCCAGGGTTCGCGCAATTAATTTCCGGCGTCACCGTCGGCGTCGAGGTGGTCGTCACCGTCCCATTGCCAGTCAACGCCACCGTGAAACTGCTCGTCTGCGCTGTGAACACTGCCGTGACGGTGTGTGCCGCTCCCATCGTCACCATGCACTTTGCAGGTTGTCCTGTCGGTATCACGCACGGCCCGGTCCAGCTTGTGAAATTCGATGTCGGGTTCGGCTCCGCCGTCAGCGTCTCGATGGATCCACTCTTCACGCTTGCCGCAACACGTGCCCGTGGGCGTGCTAGTACCGTTCAATGTGCAAGCAATCGACGTCCCGCGCCCGTCACGATGCCGCCGCCCGTCGCCGTGCCACCCGGAATTACGCTCAGCGTGAAATTCGCGGTCCCATTGTTGAACGTCGCCGAAATCTCGGTGTTCCCCGTGATCGTAAATGAACAGGTCGTCGCCGTCCCGCTACACGTGGTAATTCCCCATCCGCCAAAAACCGATCCGGCGCCCGGCGTCTCCGTCAAAATCACTGCCGTCCCACTTGGGTAGGTCGTGCTGCACGTTCCCGTCGCCCCCGCGTCAGTGGTGTTCGTGCAATTGATCTTCCCCTGGTTGTCCGTCACCGTTCCGAACGCAGCCCCCTCCAGCACGATTTGGAATGTCAATCCCGTCGCAGCCGGGACCGTGATCGTGATACTCGATATCGTCGTGCCGGGAAACGTTGCGCTGATCGTCGTCGTCATGCCCCCAGTTACTGCCGAGACCAGTCCGGTGCTGCTGATCGTCGCCGCCGTCGGGTTGGAAGAACTCCACGTCACCTTGTTCGTCAAATCCTGAAAAGTTCCGTCATTGTAAGTCGCCAGCACGTTCAGCTGCTCCGTGCTGCCCACCGTCAGCGTCGTCGTGTTCGCGAGGATCTGAGCCGAAAACGTCGCGGACGCCGCGCTCGTCAGCGCAAATATCGCGCTGTCTGGCAGCACCGCTGGGGCGCCAACAGTGTTACAACTCGTGCAGGTCGTCTGAAATCCATTCACCGCCGTGGTGGGGCTGGTGTTCCCGAAAAAGTTTCCCGCATCCGTCGTGGCGGACGCGTAGATCGCATGATTCGAATCAATGTCCACGCCGCTAACATCATCATTCGTTCCCGCGCCGATGTAGCTGGAGAATTCCGTCACTGCCGTGGTCGGCGTGATGAGAAACGCGGCCACGAAACCGTCCTGCGTCCCGGAGAGCGCCGCTTGAAATGGATGTAAAGTCGGAAAATCGGTGGATTGGGTTTGTCCGCCGACGATGATATAGAACCCGGTGGAGATCAACGCATCGTATCCCAGGGCGCGTATTTGGTCGCCGCCGCTGCTCCCTCCAAAATAGCTTCCCGAGATCAGGCTCGCCGCGCCGCTCTTCGTCGTATCCATCACCGTCACAAAGCCGGTTTCCCCGCTCGTGTGACCCGCCCCCGCATTCGCAGTTCCTCCCGGCAGTGAATTCGCCAGCGGAATGTCCGGCGCGTTCGTCGTGCTGTTCGAACTCGTGCGACCCGCCAGCACCACCAATCCGGTGCCCAATTCGTGCGCGCCGGTATTCACCTCCGTCGTGCCGCCGCCTCCGATGTACGTGGCATATTTCAGCGCTGCAGGTCCGCTCACGCTGGTATCCAGCTTCATCACGAAGGCGTCTTCTGTTCCGTGAAAAGTCGGCTGGAATCCCAGCACGCTCGCCGGTGCTCCCGCGAACGCCACCGGGGACTCCGTATTCCCCCCAAAATACAGAATATTCGGATTGTTCGAATCAATCACCCCGCCGCACTCCGCCTCCGTTGTGATATCGACGCTTCCAGCTCCCATGTTCAAATAACTGAAATAGGTCGGTGTAAGATCGGATCGTTGCAGCTTCGCCGTGAAGCAATCGTCGAATGCACCCGTCGCGCCGTTATTAAACGTCATCATGTACGCGCCCGCAATCGTGGGCAGGTTGGTTGAAGCGGATGGCCCGGACACCAGCACGTTTCCTGTCGCATCCACGAATACATAACCCGTGTTCATCTCGCCGTTGCCGCCCAGCAAAACCGACTTATCAATGGACGTTCCAGTGGACGCGAGCCGCGTCACCAGCGTCGCGTTCGCGGCGACCCCGGTTCCAGTCACTCCCGGCGTGATGAAGGTGCCCGGATAATCGGCGCAACCCGTAACGCCTCCTATCACGGGCTCCACCAACGACGCACCCTGACTCGTATCCAGCGCCAACCACGCGGCCTCGGTTTGGCAAGTGGTGATCCCGGGTCCCGCGCTCTCGAACGTGCGTGCTGCCGCCGATAAACGTCAGATACACCAGCGACGCCGATGATGTTTTCGTCGGATCAATCTTCGCTATATATAGGTCTACGGCTCCGCTGGGATTGCTAATGCGTGTGCCGCCCGATGGGAAACTGGTGATGTCGCTGGTGGCGCCCGTAGTGTAAATCTTCGGAGCGCCCGGAGTGCTTGAATCCACCACCAGCTGCGTGGAGATCTCGATCCCCGCGCCTCCCAAAAACGTCGCGTAGTTAATCGCCGGATCAATCACCAATTGCTGCGCGTGATCGTACGGCCCCAGTTCAAATCGCACCTGGTTTTTCGCGCTCAGTACGAATTTGCCGCGCACCTCGCTGCGGCTCGCGCCCTCACCCTGATAAATCACCGGTTTGCGCATCTCGAATTCGGATTCCGCTGTGTGCAAAATCAGATCGCCATTCGCCGCGATCTCGATTTTCTTCGCGCCGCGAATCTTGAATCCAATGCGCCCGGGATCCGCGCCCGGCGCAACCACGAAATCGTACTCCAGTTGCTGCTGGTCGCCGTGAAACAGCAAATCCACACCCGGATACACATCTGTAACTTGCACTTCGGAAAATAACGCGACGTTCGTGTGCCACGCAGCCTGATCCTTCCCGATCAGATAGTTCACTTTCCCCGGGAGCTCCTGCAGTCCTTGAAATTCCGTCGCGGAATTCGCCCCCAGCAATTCCATCCGCAGCACGGATTGTTTTGCATTTTTCGTATCCGCGCGAAACGTCGTAAGCCCCTTCCCGAATTTTTCGCCGGTTGCCGCCGCGTTCTTCCCTTCCACCAGCACCGTCTCGGTCGGCGTCAGGAACATCGTGTACCCGGCGCTGCGCGTCAGAAAACGCACGCTGGGATCCGTCTGCCCTTGGTTCGCCTCGAAAAATAGCGGAAGTTTGATCGCGCTCGCGGCGATCTTCTGCTTCTCCTGCTCGCTCGCGCCGCTGCCGCCAGCATTCGCCGGCGTCGTCTGCGCAGACAGCCTGCTTGGCAGCAACGCGCTCCCCAGCGGCAGCAAGAGCCCTAGAATCACCAAACTCGACGAGCGCCCCAAGATGCGCTTAAGCGACATAGTTCCTCCGGCAGGAAACATTACGAATACAAGTGCAAAACTTTGCGCATACCGCCGCCTTGCCTCGCCCATCACGGGCGGTCATATATGCGTATCACCATGTGTACACAGTACTTAAGGCTAGGTCTTCGATACGCCTATACGCGGACTGCCAGGACGTTACCCTGATAGTGCAACTCAGAAGCCACAGGCACCCCGCCAGCCTCTAAACGCAGCTACCCAGCCAATTCCGATCTTCCGCCAGCCGGGTTTGCATCCTGCTGCGCGCTTCACGCTTTTTAGTGACGCATCACTTGCTGCTGCTTGTTTTGTCCAACGCGAAGAATCTTGCGTAATCGTGGGCGCCGCTGCCCGCGATTTATCTTCTTGCATCACTGTCTACGATAAGTTCACTCACGTCGTGCATCGGTGACGCATCGAAGGATCGCTCTAACAAGGCAATCTGGGACTAAGAGGCTGGGCTGAGCGCGGATTCTCTAACTGCGCTGACCGCTCCGTCAAGCAATAGTTTTCTTTGTCGTTGAATTCAGCGGACCACTTAACTATCATGCCGCACTCTGCACGCAAAGCTATCCAGCAGCTCGATGCCAACTGCTTCAACCGAATCGATTCCACCGCCATCCTCCGACGGCTCGCGCCTTCGCCAGATCGGCTTCCTTCCGCTGCTGTGCATTTTCTACGGCTACACCGCGGGCGGCCCGTTCGGTTACGAAGGCATCTTCCACGATTCCGGCCCGGGCATGGCGCTGGTGTTCCTCGCGTTCGTTCCCTTCTTCTGGAGCATCCCAATTTCCTTTGCCTCCGCCGAACTGAACAGTCTTCTTCCCGTGCAAGGCGGGTTCTATCGTTGGAGCCGCGCGGCGTTCGGCGACTTCTGGGGATTCCAGTGTGGGTGGTGGAATTGGACCGGCACGTTTCTGCTCAACAGTCTCTACGGCGTGCTGGTGATGGACTATCTCAGCATCTACTTTCCGTCGCTGACGGGTTACGCGAAATGGGCAGGCGCGTGCCTGGTGCTGATCGTGCTCGCGTATCTGAATGCGCGCGGCATTCAGGTCGCAGGATGGCTGTCGGTCGCGCTGCTGGTCGCCGTGATGATTCCGGTCACGTGGCTGTGCGCGGTTTCACTCTTCCACATGCATCACAATCCAGTGATCCCGTTCGTCCCGCCAGGAAAACCGTTCGGCAGCGTCTTCGGCAAAGGCCTGGCTCTGGCGATGTGGAATTACGCGGGCTACGAGCAGCTTTCCAGCACCACCGGCGAGATGAAGAATCCACAGAAGACGTTCGTGCGCATTCTCGCGTGGAACACGCCGATGAACGTTCTGACTTACGTGCTTCCCACAACGCTTGCGCTCGCGGTGCTAGGCAATTGGCAGGAATGGAAGACGGATTACATCGTGACGGCTTCGCGGCTGATCGGCGGACCAGCGCTCGGCGCTGCGATGCTGATCGCCGCGATGATCGGGACGCTATCGCTTTCCAACAGCACCATTCTCTACACCACGCGCGTGCCAGCGACGATGGCGCAAGACGGTTATCTTCCCGCATGGCTCGGCAAGATCCACGAACGTTACGGAACGCCCACGCGCGCGATCGCGGTCTCGACGATTGTGTACTGCATGCTGGCGAAGTTCGACGTCGAGGACATGGTAAACATCTACATCTGGACGCGCATCGCGACAACTATGCTGACGCTGCTCGCGGCGTGGCAGATGCGCAGAAAACTGCCGAACGCGCCGCGCAGTTTTCGCATTCCGGGCGCTGCGGCGGGCATTGCGTACATTGTGATTTTTCCGCTGGTGTTGTGCGCTTTGAAAATCGCGCAAAGTGAGGCTTACGTCTGGCGTTACGCCCCGCTGCTGCTGGCTTCGGGGCCTGTCGCTTACGTCGTCTTGCGATACGCCTTCAAACTAAAACCTACTGCAGAAATATCGCCTGGCGTTTGAAAATTCAAATGCTTTACCACAGAGGACACGGAGAAAAGCGGAGAATACAGAGAAACATTCGAGAACTGGCGGCTTCGATTGCATCAACATTTTTCTCTGGGATCGCTCTTTTTCTTTCTCTGAGTCCTCTGTGTTAAATCTTTCCGATGCGCGGCCACGGCTTTACTTTGTGCCGCCGATTTTTTGCGAAACTGTTTTCGCCTGCGTGAACAGCAGCAGATAATCCTGGCCGCCGGATTTCGAATCGGTGCCGGACATATTGAATCCGCCGAAGGGATGCGCGCCGACCATTGCGCCGGTGCATTTGCGGTTCATGTACAGATTGCCGACGTGAAATTCCTCTTCGGCCCGCGCAATTTTCTTGGGGTTCTGCGAATAGACTGCTCCGGTCAATCCGAATTCGCTGTCATTGGCCATGGAAAGCGCTTCATCGAAATCCTTGGCCTTGGTCACCGCCAGCACCGGGCCGAAGATTTCTTCCTGAAAAATGCGCGCCTTGCGGTCCACGTCCGCGATCACGGTCGGCTCGATGAAATATCCGTCGCCCTCGGCGCGTTTTCCGCCGGCCACCAGGCGACCTTCTTTTTTGCCTTGGTCGATATAGCCCAGAATCGAAGTCATGGCGGCCTTATTGATCACTGGCCCCATATAGTTCGCGGGATCCTCGATGGAGCCGACTTTGATTTTCTTCACGCGCTCGACGAGCTTGCTCAAAAATTCGTCGTAGATTTTTTCCGAAACGATGGCGCGCGAGCACGCCGAGCATTTCTGGCCCTGATAACCGAACGCGGAAAGCGCCACGCCTTCTACCGCCGCGTCCACGTCGGCCTCGTCGTCCACCACGATGGCGTCCTTGCCACCCATTTCCAGGACGGTGCGCTTGATCCACACCTGGCCCGGTTGCGTCTTGGTGGCCTGTTCGGCGATGCGCAGCCCCGCTTCCTTCGATCCGGTAAAGGCGATGAAGCGCGTCTTGGGATTGCGTCACGAGCGCTTCGCCCGCGGTGCTGCCTGGTCCGGTGAAAAAGCTGATGACGTCTCCGGGCACGCCCGACTCATACAAAATATCAATGAAGATTGCGGCGATGGTCGGCGAATCGCTCGAAGGCTTCACCACCACCGTGTTTCCCGTGACGATGGAAGCCACCGTCATGCCGCCCATAATCGCCGCCGCAAAATTCCACGGCGGAATCACGATGCCGACGCCGAGCGGAATATATTTGAGATAGTTTTTTTCGCCGTGGAACGGGGTCAATTTCTGCGGAGCACCCAGGCGCAGCGCCTCGCGTCCATAGTATTCGCAGAAATCGATCAGCTCGGCGATGTCCGCATCGGCTTCCGGCCAGGTCTTGCCAATTTCGTAGCACAGCCACGCGTCGAGTTCGAAGCGCCGCTTGCGCAGAATGTCTGCCGCGCGATAGACGCAGGCTACGCGCTCTTCCACCGGGACGCGCTTCCAGCGTTCGAACGCCGCATGCGCCTTTTCCACGGCCTGGTTAGCCATCTCCACGGTCGCTTTCTGGAACACGCCGATCACTTGATCGGGGTGCGATGGATTGTGAGACTTGATCTTTTCGGTGGTGGTGATGCGCTCGCCGCCAATCGTCAGCGGATACTCGCGGCCGAACATGCCGCGCACCTGTGCCAAAGCCGCTTCCATAGCCTTGCGGTTTTCAGGCTTGGTGAAATCGATGAATGCCTCGTTGGCAAATTCGCCGCGCTGCAAATTCACTGCGGTTTTGTGGCTGCCAGTTGTAGCGGTGGATGTCATAAAGTTGCGCCTCGCTCGGTGAGTGGTGCGTGCTGGAAAGCGATCCATTTTACCGCTGCGCGAGACGGCGGCACAAGGACGGCGTAGTTTTTGACTGGTGGATATTCTGCGGTGACCGTGAGGGGCAGCTCGAGCGACAGAGGCCTGCCCGCCGATGGAAAGCTGCCTTGACTGTGGTCTTCGATGTTGGACCGGTGCACTCGAGCCTGCGGGGTCTGCAGAGAGGCGCAGAGGCGGAATCGCCCTCCTTCGGCGAGCGGGCCTGTGCCACGAAGCGCAAATTTGTAGCGAATAGAAAATCGGTTCTCCTTTGTTTTCATCAGAGTTCTCATCAGAATGATGATTTTGTTAGGTTTATTTGTATCGAATAGAATTGAGGTGAGGCGGTGAGAAGTGATGAGTGACGAGTGATGAGTGAAGAGCGGCACGGAGGCGAATGTGGGACGAATCGTAGCGATTAGAAAATGTTTTCTCGTTTGTTGTGAGAGGGTTAGCGCGATTTCTAATAATTTGGCGTAGCGATTAGAAATGGGCGGGGCGGCGGGCGAAAAAGTGGCGCAAACACCAGCGATTAGAAATGCATTCGGTGTTGGAACTGAAGGAGTTAGCTCTGTTTTTAATATTTTTTCACCAGCGATTAGAAAACCGCGGTGTTGAGTGACAAGTGACGAGTAATGAGTGGGGGCAGAGGCCGACGCGCGAGTCCGGGCTGGTGAGTAGTGGGGCGCGACGAGCGCGCTAAAACGCGCACGTCGAAAACGATCCGAAACGAATCCTGTGGCGACAGTGTGTGCTAACGATGTCAGAAATGATGGACCGCCTAACGCGTTTGTCTGTGTGCCGAGTTGCATGTTGCGGCCTCAATAGGGCCGAAAAGTGCCCCGACTCACGCTAACACATCCGGCAGCTGTTGAATATTCGTAGAAATACGGATATGCGTGCGGGAGGTGTAATGAAATAGGGGATCGGGGTTGGGAGAATGCGGTCGCGTCTTGGATTCGTGCGGGTAGGCTTGTGCTGCGGGGTATAATGAAAACATGAACATTCGCCTCCGGCCTGAAATCGAGGAATTGATCAAGCAGGACATACAGGGTGGCGCCTATCAGAGCGTGGACGAGTTCGTGGAGCATGCCGTTTCCATGCTGCACGAGCAGGAAGCGTGGCTGGCGGAGAATCGCGAAGGGATCCGGGCGAAGATTGCGGAGGGCTACGCCGAGGCGCAGCGCGGAGAATTGATCGCGGCGGACGAAGTTCTTTCTAGCTTTGAAGCGCACAAGCGTGCGTGGCTCGCAGCACATCGCAAGGGATGAGGGACTGGAAGTTCACGCCCCGTGCAAGAAACGACCTCTTCGAAATCTGGAACTATATAGCGCAGGACAACCCCAAAGCTGCAAATCGTGTGGCGCAAGCGATTATCCTGGCGTGCGATTTGGTATCTAATTCTCCTCTGGCCGGCCGAGTGCGCGAGGATCTAGCGCCATTGCCTCTGCGGTTCTGGTTGGTGCAACCCTACGTCAACTATTGCATCGTTTACGATCCTGAAACTACCCCTCTGCAAGTCGTTCGAATCGTTCACGGAGCGCGAGATTTTCCGAATAGCCTTCGCTAGGGTCGGCGCGGAAAGTTTACGATGAGTCTCCGTCGAACCGTGACGCAACGATGTGCAATCGAGCGCACGACGCTGGATGGCGAATGTAGAGCGGTGCCGCGGCGCGGCGTACGTAGAAATGCGAATTGACGCGGATTGGAATTTACCGTTATAAGGGTGGACCTGCGGCGATTTAGCTGGGGTTTGTAACGGATCGTCCCGTTTTAGTAGAGACGAGTAACGAAGAGCGACCGGTGCCGGGCGGTGTGCGCTAGAAATTCGCCGCCTGACTTGTTCGGCTGCATTTCCCGACCTACAGACTTTCCACCAGAACCGCCTCGCGACACTTAAACGCTGGAATAAATGAGCCGCTCCGCTGTCTCCGCAGCCGGAACGACGTAACCCCGAACCGTGCCGGTCCCGCTTTCCGAAAGCAGGAATACCGACAGGCAAGTTTCACGTTCAACCGGCGGTTGCCGGCCGGAAATGAACCGGCCGTGCGACAGGACGGGTGTGAACCGGCGCTGGCACGTTGCGGACCGCAAGAAGAACGAAGTCACAAACAAGGAGGAACACATGGCGTACAACGTGAAGAACTGGGGTTTCATTGCAACTGGCCAGAAGATTGGCGTCGGCTATGTAATTAACGGAGGAGCGGATTTCGGCGCGCAGTTTGCACAAGGTTCGCCGGAAAATCCGGGTGGAAATCTGATCACCGATTCGCACGAGAAGATACTGGATCCGAACGGCGCGGTGGTTTACGCATTTCAACTGACGAACAACGGAAACGACACGTTCTTCGCACTGGAAGGCGGCGGGCTCAGCTAGTTGGCACGATTCAGAATTGCAGTTCGAACGAATGACGCACTAAGGAGGAAACAAATGGCAAGGCTGACGGTTATCACCGACGAGAACAACAAGGTGCTCGGCGCGGTACGCAGCGGCGTGATCCGGTCGGAAAACATGACGTTACAGTTGCGCGCGCATCCCGGCACGAAGCATAAATATCACGAGCTGGAAGTTCCCGATGAAGCAATGGAAAGCATCGAGGACATCAAGAGGCACGTGCTGGGCAAGGCGGTTTCCCGATAAGACGACGAGAGAGGAAGAAATCCCGGCCCTCCGAGGGCGCGGTGCTGCCGGACGCGTACTCGGGGGGCTTGGAACGGCGTGGCGCGCGGGAGAGAGAGAGCGCGCGCGGAATTTATCGTTCCGAGGGTACGAGGCGGGGTGAGAACCTAAAAACCGGAGCGTCAACGGCTGCCCGGTTCGATGAACCTGAACCGGCCGCTACAAATTCAAAGGCTCCGATTTGCTAAGCGACAAGGCGTGTCCACAGAAAGTCAACGGCTGCCCGGTTCGATGAACCTGAACCGGCCGCTACAAATTCAAAGGCCCCGAATTGCCAAGCGACAAGGCGTGTCCACAGAAAGTCAACGGCTGCCCGGTTCGATGAACCTGAACCGGCCGCTACAAATTCAAAGGCTCCGATTGCCAAGCGACAGGCGTGTCCACAGAAAGCAGAACCCTGCCTACGGCAGACGAGCCTCACTGCGGCAGGCAGGCCTCACTGCGGCCCGTGCATTCGAGCAAGGAGTTCGAGAAGTAGATTCGCGTTACTTGCGGTAGATGACGCCGGCTTTCATTACGAAGGAGACTTTCTGGAGAGCGGCGATGTCCTCGAGTGGGTTGCCCGCGACGGCGACGATGTCTGCCTGATAGCCGGGCTTTAGCTCGCCGATTTTATCCTGCCAGCCGAGCAATTTTGCGCCGTTCAGCGTGCCGGCCTGAATCGCGGCGAGCGGCGACATACCGTATTTGACCATCAGGACAAATTCGCGTGCCTGGGTACCGTGCGGAAACGGGCCCACGTCCGAACCCATAGCGATGGGAACGCCCGCGGCAAGCTGCTTCTTGAACTCGCTGCTATGCAGGTCAATCAGGGCGCGCTCGCGCGCGGCGGCTTCGGGAGTGGCCGCATGGTCCGCGAAATATTCGGAGATGGTGAAGGTGGGGACGGCGAAGATTTGCTTTTCGCGCATGATGCGCATGGTCTCGTCGCTGAGCTGGTAGGCGTGGTCAATCGATTCGACACCGGCGCGCGCGGCGTAGAGTGTGCCGGGCTCTCCGGTGGCGTGGACGGCGACACGGTTGCCGGTGCGCGCGGCTTCGCGGACTGCGACGACGAGTTCGTCTTCGGTGTACTGGAAGGGTGTGGAGAATTTTCCGTTCGTGACGGAGTCCGCGCCGGTTTCGTAAATTTTGATGAAGTCCGCGCCTTCTTTTAGCTGCTCACGGATTACGGTGACGAGTTCGGCGGAATTGTTGGCGTAGGTGGCGTTGGGGAGAACGTGCTGCTCGGGGTTGTAGCCGATGGCGTCTTCATGGCCGCCGAGAATATTGATGGCGTTGCCGCTGATGCGCAGGCGCGGGCCGGGAATCTGGCCGTGATCAATGGCGTCGCGAACGGCGGTGTCCGCAGAGCCAGCGCCTTCTGTGCCCATGTCGCGTTCGGCGGTGAATCCGGCGAGGAGGTCGTCGCGCGCGGCGAGCGTGGCCACGATGGTGCGCTGCGGGACGGATTCCTGCACGGTTTGCAGATCTTCAGCGCCGGGATGGAGGAAGAGGTGGACGTGCGCGTCAATGAGGCCGGGGAGGAGAGTGGTGTCGCCCAGGTCAATAATTTCCGCGCCGGCTGGGCGAGAGACTTTTGCGCCGACTTCTTTTATTGCGTCGCCTTGGATCAGGATTTCGCCGGGGGTGGTGATGCGGCCGGATTGGACGTCGAGCAGGCGGGCGGCGTGCAGGATGATCGGGTGCGCGGTGGGCGCGGGTTGCTGCTGTGGTGATTGTGCGCGGAGTGGCAGACAACAGAGCAACGCGAGAGTGACGGCGAATACGAATGCGCGAGTGGCGCGCGGTGTGAAGAGATTAGGGTTCATGGGTTGGCCGCGATCATAAACTATTCTGCGTTGTCGTCTCAGAATTTTTCGCGTGGGTCCACGCTCTTGAAGCCGTAGGTTTCGTAGCGCCAGGAGATTTTTCCCGCGCGCAGGCTGACGACCGTAAAACCTTCCGGAAATGCGAGCCGCGGACCGTGCCACCAATTGCCGCAGACAGCGCCGCAACATGCGTACTGACAATTTTTATAGTTTACCAGCTCATTGATGTGGAGATGGCCCTGGAGGACGGCGAGGATATTGTGCGGTTCGAAGAGGGCGATGACGTCGGAGGAATTCGCGACGGACACGGTATCGTAGCGCGGAGTGCCGTCTGGTTTGGGACCGTAGGCGAGATAGCCGGTGATCAGCGGGACGTGAGTGATGACGACGACGGGCGCGGTGGGAGCGATGGCGGCGAGATCGTGCGCGAGCCATTGGAGCTGCGCGTCGTCAATGCGGCCTTCCCAGAGACGATCGGGCGTGGGGAAAATGGAATCGAGGACGATGAAGTGGTAGCCGCGATGATCGAAGGAGTAGTAAGTGCGCGCGCCGATGCGGTCTTCGAACATTTTTTTGCCGTAGCCGGGATCGCTGGGCGAGGCGCCGCTTTTGGTGAGGATGCCGTAGAGATCGTGATTGCCGATGGCGTGATGGAGCGGCGCTTTGATGGTGGCTTCGGTGCGCTGGTAGAGATCGTAGAGCATGTCGGCGCGAGTGCGGCTGACGGCGAGAGCGTCATATACGAGATCGCCGCCGCAGATGGCGAATTCGGGATTGGCCGCGGCGATTTTTGTGAAAGCCATTTGGCAGCCGTGGGCGGCGTCCAGTTCGGGCTGGATGTGCGTGTCGGTGAAGAAGACGAAGTCGAAGGATTCGGGGGCGGGTTGCGGTTTTGTGGCGGAGGCGTGCTGGCGAGGCCATGATTCAGGAGCGGGATGCGGGGAAATGCGGCGGCTGCGCTCGCGGCGGCGAGAGTTTTGAGGAATTTTCTGCGATCGTGGAGCAAGCGCGGTTCCTTGATACGCGTCGAGCGATTTCACTGTGCTGAATGCGTGTGGCGCGACGGTTGGAGTCGCTCGGCGGCGTCAGCGATCAAAGTATAACGCGCGGCGTGTCGCTTGAAATTGGAAAGTGGAGGCGAATTCGCGGATGGCAAGCGGGAGTAAAAATTACGGGCGGCGATAGGTTACGCGAAATTTTCTGACGCCTGGATCGTGAGGGTCCAGGTAATCCTCGAAGGACACTTCTTGCAGGCCGGCGCTGAGAAAATTCGGCAAGCTCGGCGCGGGTTAGACGCCAGGGCACGTGACCGGCGTCTTCATGCGGATCGCGGCCTCTGGCGAGGACTAGCAACAGTCCTGCCGGCTTTACAAATTCCGCGATTTTGGGGAAGGCCTGGGCGCGCAAGTCCGGGGGAAGCGATTGCAGGGTGTAGGACTCGAATACGAAATCGAATTTGGCGCACCAGGATGCGGGCGGGGCGAGCAAATCGGCGACGACGTAGTCCACCACGGTGGATGGAAAGCGTTTTTTTGTGGCGGTGATGGCGGTGGCGGAAATATCGAAGGCGGTGGTGTGAAAGCCCCAGGCGGCGAGCTGCTCGGCATCGTCGCCGAGACCGCTGCCGATTGTGAGGGCTGATTTGTTGCGGGTTTCTTGCGGATGCAGTTTCCAGAAATCGAGCAGGTTGGGATTGGGGACCAGGTCGGCCCAGGGAATTTGGCTGACGCCGGATGCGGCTTCGCGGTAGAGAGCGTCGAACCAGCCGAGCGGATCGCCTTTGGCGTTGAATTCAGCGGCTAGTTCGCGGGCTCTGGTGCGATCGGGCATTCTATTCGTCCTTGCCGGAGCTATTGGATGCGCTGAGAAAGGCAAAAGATTTTACACAGAGGGAACGGAGGAAAGGCGGAGAAAAATCTGAGAAAGAAGAGGCGTGAACCGCAGAGACGCAGAGAAACGCGGAGGCAAAAGATTTTACACAGAGGGAACGGAGGAAAGGCGGAGAAAAATCTGAGAAAGATAGAGGCGTTTGCCGCAGAGACGCAGAGAACGCAGAGCAACCAAAGTCGGAGGCAAAAGGGAAAGAGCCGGTGGGACGCCTGCCTACCGGCAGGCAGGCCGGCGCTACGCGGTGCGGTGCCGCGAAACGCGGAGGACTTTGCTGCGTCATTGAGTGAGTTCATGGACTGCCGCTGAGAACACTTTGGTGTGTTGATCGATGTCCGCGGCGGTGGTGGCTGGGGACATCAGGGCCATGTTGTGAAAAGGCGTGAGCAGGATGCCGCGATTCAGCGCGTAGAGATGCATGAAGCGCTCGAGTTCGAAGTCCATGGCAGCGGCTGCTTCGCCGCCATTGCGTGGCGGGCGGGGATGAAATAAATATTCGGCGCGGCAGCCGAGGCGGGCGACGTGCCAGGGGAGCGCGGCTTCGGCGATGGACTTGGCAACGCCGTCGGCGAATTTTTCCGCGAGCGGAATCATGTGCGCGAAGGCGGCGGGAGTGAGGACGTGTTCGAGCGTGGCGCGAATGGCGGCGAGCGAAAGCGCGTTGCCTGCGAGGGTGCCGCCGATGCCGCCGGTGTCGCAATCTTCGAGTTGAATGCGGCTGGTGATTTTTTGCGCGACGTCCGCGGTGCAGCCGAAGGTGGCGGCGGGAAGTCCGCTGGCGATGGGTTTGCCGATGACGAAAAGATCGGGCTTGAGGCCGTGCGCGTGAGTGTAGCCGCCGGGGCCGGTGCAGATGGTGTGGGTCTCGTCAATGATGAGGAGCGTGCCGAATTTTCGCGCGAGTGCGGCGGCTTTTTCCCAGTAGCCCGGGTCGGGATGGACGATGCCGACGTTGGTGAGGACCGGTTCGGCGAGGATGCAGGCAACATCGCGATGGGCGAGTTCCCTTTCGAGGGCCGCGAGATCGTTGAATTCGACGACGCGGGTGGTCTCGACCGGATTTACCGGCGGGCCAATATTTCCGCGGCGCGGGCCGGGGACGCCATTGTGGAGCGAGATGTAAGTTTCGTCCACGGTGCCGTGATAGCAGTAGTTGAAGACGAGAATTTTGGGGCGCTGGGTGATTTCGCGAGCGATGCGGATGGCGAAGCGGTTGGCGTCGGTGGCGGTGAGAGTAAATTGCCAGTAGGGCAAGCCGAAGCGGCGGGTGAGTTCTTCGCCGACCCACGCAGCGTCTTCGGTGGGGAGCATCAAGGTGATTCCGTGCTGCGCCTGGCGCGAGATGGCTGCGGCGGCTGGCGAGGGAGAATGTCCGGTCATGGCGCCGGTGTCGCCGAGGCAGAGGTCAACGTAGTCGTGGCCGTCCACATCCTGAAAATGCGCGCCGCGGGCTTCAGCGACGAACACGGGAAATTTGCCGGCCCATTTTTTCATCCAGTTCATGGGGACGCCGCCGAGGAGCGATTTTTGGGCGCGGGCGTAGAGAGCGGCGGAGAGTGGGCGTTCGGCTACGAATTTTTCTTCTTCGCGGGACATGAGGGTGTGGAGGCGAGAGCGGTCTATGGTGCGGTGCGCGGATTTTTTTGGCGTGGCCATGGGTGGCTCCGTGGCATCAGAGAATACTCAAAGGGAGGGGTCGCTGGCTACAGCGTAAGTCAGAATTGGAATGTGCGGGTACTTTCAGGGGCGAAGGATTACCGCAGAGGCGCTGAGTGCGCAGAGAAAGGCGAGAAGATTAACACAGAGGATACGGAGAAAAGCGGAGAACACAGAGAAGGACAGAGCAAAGCAACGGCTGCCCGGTCCCGTCCCGCAGTCGCGGGACGGGACCGGCCGCTACATAGACGTAAGCAAAATCTTGCGTTCGACGTTTACGCGATTGACGGAGGCGCGAGAGTCTAGCGGTGGCGCTGGGGATTAGCGGAGGTGCTTCGAGATTTCGCGGGCGGCGTTGTGGCCGGAGGCGCCGGTTACGCCGTTGCCGGGATGGGTGCCATTGCCGCAGAGGTAAAGGTGCTTCACCGGGGTGGCGTAGCGGGCCCAGCCGAGCAGGGGGCGCATGGTGAAAATTTGATCGAGGGCGAGTTCGCCGTGGAAGGGGTGGCCGCCGGTGAGGCCGTAAGTGGATTCGAGATCCTGGGGCGTGAGGGTTTGCACGGCGAGAATTTTCGACGGGAAGTCGGGGGCGTATTGCGCGAGCGTTTTGATCACAGTGTCGCGCAGGGCGATGCTCTGTTGCGCCCAGTCGCCGGATTTTAGTTTGTAGGGCGCGAACTGCATGTAGATGGACATGACGTGCTTGCCGGCGGGTGCGAGCGAATTATCGAGAATCGAGGGAATGGAAATATCGAGATAAGGCGCGCGGGAAAATTCGCCGTATTTGGAATCGTCGAAGGCGTGCTCGAGGTAATCAATGCCGGGGCCGATGTGAATGCGTCCGGCGAGCGCGGCATTGCCATCGCTAGAATGCGCAAGCGCGGTGAAGGACGGGAAGGCCGTCGAGCGCGACGTTGATTTTTGCGGCGACGCCATTGCTGCGGAAATTGAGCATTTTTACGACGAAGCTGGGCGGCAAGTGGACGGGATCGAGCAAATTGAGCAGGGTGCGCCGGGGGTCGGCCCCGGAAACGACGGCTTTCGCAGCGATTTCTTCGCCACTCGAAAGCGCGACACCGGTGACAGTGCCGTGCTTGACCAGAATTTGCGCGACGTCCGCACCGGTACGAATTTCCGCGCCGGCTTCCGTGGCGGCTGCAGCCATCGCGGCGGTGAGCGCGCCCATGCCGCCGCGTGGGTAGGCTGAATTCCCTACCGGATGCGGGTCAGCGGCAGCGCGCAGCAAAAGCAGAGCTGTGGAGCCCGCGGACCAGGGACCGAGGGAGGCGCCGAATATTCCGCGCGCGGCAACGGCAGCACGGAGTAAATCGGTTTCGAAAAATTCGGCGACAAAATCCGCGACGGCCATAGGGCCCCAGCGGACGAGCTGCATCATTTCTTTTTTTCCGAGGCCGCGGACCTTGCGCCCGATTTTCAAGAGCTTCCACAAGTCCTCGTTGGAGGGTTTTTCAATGACGGGCGGAGTGAGATTGAGCAATTCGCCGGCGATTGCGGCGGCGCGGGCGATTTCCTTGGAAAGTTCGAAATATTTTGCGCCATCTTTTTTCGAGAAATTATCAATCTGGCGGGCGGCGGCCGAGGGGTCAGTGTGCAGCACCAGAGCGCGGCCATCGTGCCGCGGGCGCGAAGAGCCGAACCGGTGATTCGAGCTTTTCCAGGCCGTGGCGCGCGAGTTGCATGTCTCGAACGATGTGGGCGAGCGGCGGGCCGCCGGCGTGCGCGACTGTGGAGCATTTGAACCCGGGATGAAATTCCTCGGTGACGGCAGCGCCGCCAACGATGGAGCGGCGTTCGAGAATGAGCGGCTTGTGGCCTTTTTTCGCGAGATAGAAGGCTGTGACGAGCGCGTTGTGGCCGCCTCCGAGAATGATGATGTCGCGTTGGGCGGCCACGCTCAGCTTCTCCCCGTGTCTTTCAGAATTTCGAGCGCGGCCAAGCGGCCGGGCGCGCCCATGATGCCGCCACCGGGATGAGTGGCCGAGCCGCACATGTACAATTTTTTGATGGGAGTGCGGTAACGCGCCCAGCCTGCGGCGGGACGCAAAAAGAAAAGCTGCTCGAGCGAAAGCTCACCTTGAAAAATGTTGCCTTCGGTGAGGCCGGTCTGGCGTTCGATGTCGAGAGGAGTGATGAACTGTTTTCCGATGATGAGATTTTTCAGGTTGGGCGCGAATTGCGAAATCGTGTCAATCACGGTGTTGCCGAAGGCTTCGCGCTGCTCGTCCCAGGTGCCGGAGGCTAATTTGTAGGGCGCGTATTGCACGAAGCAGGAAAGGATATGTTTTCCCGGCGGCGCGACGGACGGATCGGTGAGCGACGGAATCACCATATCAATGTAGGGGCGGCGGGAAAATTCGCCGTATTTGGCCTGGTCGTAGGCGCGCTCCATGTATTCCATGGAGGGAGAGATGGAAATAGCGCCGCGCAGATGATTGCCGGGGCCGGGCAAGCAGGTGAAATCCGGAAGGCCATCGAGAGCGAGATTCACTTTGCCGGATGAGCCGCGATATTTGTAGCGGCGAACGTCCTCGAGGAAATCGGCGGGAAGCTCGCGCTCTTCGATAAATTTCAGGAACGTGAGATTGGGATCCACGCTGGAGGAAACGATATCGGCGCGAATTTCTTCGCCGCCTTCGAGGACGACGCCCTGGGCGACGCCGTTCTTGATGAGAATTTTCGAGACGGCAACTTCCTTGCGGATTTCGACTCCAGCTTCGAGAGCCGCGTCGCCGATGGCGTTGGAAATGGCGCCGGTGCCGCCGCGGCTGAAACCCCAGGAGCGGAAAGCGCCGTCAATTTCGCCCATGTAGTGATGAAGCAAAACGTAGGCGGTGCCGGGCGAACGAATGCCGAGGAATGTGCCGATGATGCCAGAGGCGGACATGGTGGCTTTGAGCACGTCGGTCTCAAACCACTGGTCGAGAAAATCAGCAGCGCTCATGGTCATGAGCTGGACGAGATTGTATTTATCTTCGGCGTCGAGATTCTGGAAGCGCTTGCCGAGGAAGGCGAGTTTTTTCAGGTCGCGCGGATCGAGAGAGGTGGGATCCGGAGGAATCATGCCCAGGATCGGTTTTACGAAGCGGCACATGGCGACCATGGACTTGCCGAACTCTTCGTAGGCTTCGGCGTCGAGTTTGGAGTGGCGCTCGAGTTCGCGGCGCGTCTTGCCGTGATCGTTCTGGCGCCAGAGGTAATCGCCGTTGGGCATGGGTGTCATCGTGCCGTCGAGCGGCAGAATTTCCAGGCCGTGGCGCGGGAGATCGAGATCGCGAATAATTTCGGGGCGAAGCAGCGAGACGACGTAAGAAAAAACGGAAAATTTGAAGCCGGGGATGATTTCTTCGGTGACGGCAGCGCCGCCGAGGACGTAACGCTTTTCGAGGACTAAAACTTTTTTGCCCGCTTTGGCGAGGTAAGCCGCGTTCACAAGGCCGTTGTGGCCGCCGCCGATTACGATGACGTCGTATTTCTTTGCCATGAATTTATGCGGGTGATTCAGCCGTTCGAAGGATGAACACCGGAGCCGAAGCATTTTACAGGCGCGGGAGCGGAGTCACAAGGAAGAACGGTGGGGGCGACTGACTGTGGGTCAAGGAGGCAGTAATGAGTGACGAGTGATAAGTGATGAGTGATAAACGCGAAGCGCATGACGACTGCGGGTGGATTCGAAAGGCAGTGGCTAGTGACGAGTGGCTAGTGGCTAGAAAATGCGGATTGGGCGCCGTGATTTGTGGTGCGGACAAAGCGAAGAGAGATCCTTCGCTGCGCTCAGGATGACGGTGCGATATCGCATCGAGGCATATGGAACGGCTTGCGGCGCGGAGGATGCGGGCACTATAATCGCGGGCTGCGTGTGGTGTGATTTTTCTTGTGGATAGGAGTGACTGTGCCGATTGGGACTGCGGTTCACGACAGGACATCGAAGCTTTGCGAAAGCATGAATTTCCGCGAGTGGTCCGGGTACTACGCGGTGAGCGTGTACGAAATGCACCACGACCACGAGTACAACGCGATTCGCAACGCGTGCGCGTTGATTGATGTGACGCCGCTGTACAAATACCGGATCGAGGGCAAGGACGCGACGAAATTCGTGAACCGGGTGATCACGCGAGACATTAATAAGGTGGCGATCGGGCAGGTGATTTATTGCTGCTGGTGCGACGAGCAGGGGAAAGTGATTGATGACGGGACGATTTCGCGGCTGGGAGAAAATTCGTACCGCTGGACGGCCGCGGACCCGAGCATTCGCTGGTTCCACCAGAACGCGCTGGGGCTGGACGTGCAGATCGAGGATATTTCGGACAAAGTGGCGGCGCTGGCGCTGCAGGGACCGACGTCCGGACGCTTGCTGAAGAAGGTGGCCGAAGCGGATATTACGAACCTGAAATATTTTCGATTCACGCACGGAAAAATCGGCGGCGTGGAAGTGGATATTTCGCGCACCGGTTATACGGGCGATCTGGGCTACGAAATATGGATGGCGTGGAAAGACGCGCCGCGTGTGTGGGACGCGCTGATGGAAAATGGGCGGCCGTTTGATCTGCATCCGGCGGGGATTATCGCGCTGGACGTGGCGCGGATCGAGGCGGGGCTGATCATGCTGGAAGTGGATTACACCAGCAGCAAGCGGGCGCTGATCGAAGCGCAGAAATATTCGCCGTACGAGCTGGGGCTGGGCAAGATGGTGGATTTGAAAAAGGAATATTTTATCGGGCGCGAGGCACTGGCGAAGGAGCACGAGCGCGGGCCGAAGCGGCTGCTGATGGGGCTGGACGTGCGTTGGGAGGATGTGGAGCGGCTGTACGACGCGGTGGGACTGGGGCCGCAGGTGCAGAGCACGGCTTCGCGCGCGCATGTGCCGGTGTATCGCGGAGGATTGCAGGTGGGCAAGGCGACTTCGACGACGTGGTCGCCGACGCTGAAAAAAATGATCGCTTTGGCGAGTTTGAATCGCGAGCACGCGGCGGCCGGGACAGAATTACAGATGGAACTGACGGTGGAAGCGGTGCGTCATAAGGTACGCGCGACGACGAGGGATTTGCCGTTTTTTAATCCGCCGCGAAAGATGGCCACGCCGGTAACGTGAAGAGCCGCGTTGGAGGCATGCGTTGAAAGCGAAGTTCGCGGCTGATGCCGGCGCGACGCCGGTGGAGTTCGGTAGTTTCCTGCATGGTCCCACCAAGAATTTGCTGCGATGGTTCCTGCCGATATTTTTTCTGATTGCGAGCGTGACAAACGTGAATGCACAAGATGCGAAGGTGAAGTGTCCGCCGGCGGCGCGGGTGGAGGATGTGGCGGAAACGATGCACGGTGTGGTGGTGCACGATCCGTATCGCTGGCTGGAAGATCAGAACAGCCCGGAAACGCGGGCGTGGATTGACGCGGAAAATGCTTGTACGCAAGCGGTGCTGAGCAAGCTGCCAGGGCAGGACGCCATCGCGAAACGGCTGGGAGAATTGATCAAGGTGGATACGATCGGGCTGCCGACGGAGCGCGGCGGACGATATTTTTACGCGAAGCGCGCGGCGAACCAGGATTTGTTTGTCCTTTATATGCGGCGCGGAGCGAAGGGCGCGGAAGAAGTGCTGGTGGATCCGGCGACGATGAGCGCGGATCACACCACGAGCGTTAACTTCGAAGGCATATCCGACGACGGCAAACTGGTGGGATATGGCGTGCGAAAAGGCGGCGAGGACGAAGTTTCGCTGCATTTTCTGGACAGCGACACGCGCAAGGAGCTGAGGGATGTGCTGCCGCGGGCGCGCTACATTTCAGCGCCTTCGTTCAAGAAGGATAAGAGCGGATTTTATTATTCGAAGCTGACCGAAGCGGGGCCGCGCGCTTATTACCACGCGATGGGAACGGATGCGGCGCAGGACGTGAAGATATTTGGGGATGGATACGGGCTGGACAAGATTTTGGCGGTGGACATTTCGGAGGACGGACGTTATCTGGTGTTTACGATTTTCTACGGGTCGTCCTGCGACCGGTCGGAACTTTATTTCCAGGATTTGAAAACGGGCGGGCCGATCGTGCCGGTGGCGACAACGGTGGACGGATGCTTCCAGGGGAGCATTGCGGACGATACGTTGTATATGCAGACGAATTGGAAGGCGCCGAAGTGGCGAGTGCTGGCGGTGCCGCTGGCGACTCCGACGCAGGAACACTGGAAGGAAATTATTCCCGAAGGCGAATCACGCATGGAGGGATTTCGCCTGGTGGGCGGGAAAATCGTGGCGCAGTATTCGCACAACGCCGCGTCTGAGTTGAAAATATTTCAGACGGATGGGAAAGCGGCCGGAGGAATCGAGCTGCCGCAACTGGGATCCGTGGAGGGAATCACGGGGAGATGGAAAGGGAGCGAGGCGTTCTTTTCATTTCGATCGTTCGCGATACCGCCGACGGTGTACCGCTACGACGTGGCCGCGAAGGCGCTGGAGACGTGGGCGAAACCAGCTGTGCCGATTGACGCGAATGCGTTCGAGGTGAAGCAGGTCTGGTACGAATCGAAAGACAAGACGCGAGTGCCGATGTTTTTATTTTACAAGAAGGGATTGAAGCTGGATGGGGCGAATCCGACGTTGATGACGGCGTACGGCGGATTCGACGTGAGCGAGACTCCGGAATTTCGCGACGACGCGGTGGTGTGGGCGGAGCACGGTGGCGTGTTTGCGCTGCCGAGCTTGCGGGGCGGCGGCGAATTCGGGGAAGAATGGCATCGCGCGGGGATGCTGGAGAAAAAGCAGAACGTGTTCGACGATTTTTTCGCGGCGGCGGAATGGCTGATCGCGAATCACTACACGAGCGCGGACAAGCTGGCGATCACCGGACGGAGTAATGGCGGATTGCTGATGGGAGCGGCGATGACGCAACGACCGGATTTGTTTGGCGCGATTGTGTGCGGTTATCCGCTGCTGGACATGGTGCGTTATCAGAAATTTCTGGTGGCGCGATTCTGGGTGCCGGAGTATGGATCGTCGGAAGATGCGAGCCAGTTCCCTGCTCTTTATGCTTATTCGCCGTACCATCACGTGGTGAAGGGGACGAAATATCCGGCGGTGCTATTTCTGACGGGAGACAGCGACACGCGGGTGGCTCCTTTGCACGCGCGGAAAATGGCGGCGGAGATGCAGGCGGCGCAGGGCGGCGACAAACCGATTTTGCTGCTGTATGACACGAAGCTGGGGCATAGCGAAGGACGGCCGGTGGGAAAGATAATTGAAGAGGATACGCAGGTGCTGGGGTTTTTGATGTGGCAAGTGGGAGTGAAGGGATTCTGAGGCACTGAATTTTATTGAGTCGAAATTTTGGAGGCATGGATGCAAGGGATGATGCGGACGGTGGTGAATGCGGCGGCGATGGCGCTGGGTCTTCTGATGTTGACGGGCGCAGCGGGCGTGGCGCGGTGCGCAGACGGCGGCGCCGATACGGTTGAGTGTGGATGCTTCGCAAGCGCCGCAGAAGATCTTGCACACGCACATGGAGATCCCGGTGCAGAGCGGGCCGCTGACGCTTTATTACCCGGAATGGATTCCGGGGGAGCACATGCCGGACGGGCCGGTCATTCAAGTGGCGGGGATGAAGTTCAGCGGCGGCGGAAAACCGATTGCGTGGCGGCGCGATCTGGTGGAAATGTTTTCGATTCATCTGGACGTGCCGGCGGGAGTGAGCACGCTGGAAGCGGATTTCGATTTTCTGCTTTCGGGCGCGCCGTCGGGTTTTTCGGCCGGGGCCTCGGCGACGGCTTCGCTGGACGTATTGAGCTGGAACCAGGTGCTGCTGTACCCGAAGGGCTTGCCGGCGAAAGACATTATTTTCGCGCCGAGTTTGCGGCTGCCCAGCGACTGGAAATTCGGGACGGCGCTGCCGATCGAGAAGCAAGACGGCGACAAGATCGAATTCGCGCCGGTGGCGTTGACCACGCTGGTGGATTCGCCGGTAATTTCCGGGCGCTACTACCGCGCGATTCAACTTACGCCGGGGCAAACTCCGTCGCACGAAATTGATATCGCGGCGGACAGCAACGCGGCGCTGGCGATGACGCCGGAGACGCAGCTGCAATTGCACAATCTGGTGATGGAGGCATACGCGCTGTTCGGCGCGCGGCACTACCGCGATTACCATTTTCTGCTGACGCTGAGCGACGACGTGGCGCACTTCGGCCTGGAGCATCACGAATCGAGCGATGACCGCACGACGGAGCGAAGCTTGATTGACGAGAGCGAGCGAGTGGAATTCGCGACGCTGCTGCCGCACGAATACGTGCACTCCTGGAACGGAAAATACCGGCGGCCGGTGGGATTGGCAACGCCTGATTATCAGCAGCCGATGAAGGACGACTTGCTGTGGGTGTACGAGGGCTTGACCGAATATCTGGGCGAGGTGCTGACGGCGCGCAGCGGACTGCAAACACCGCAGCAGTGGCGGGAAGATTTTGCGGAACTGGTGGCGACGTACGAACACCGGCCGGGGCGCGACTGGCGTCCTTTGCAGGACACGGCGGACGCCGCGCCATTTCTCTACGACGCCGGAAATGAGTGGTCCAACTGGCGCAGGGGAACGGATTTCTACGAAGAGGGCGAGCTGCTGTGGCTGGACGTGGACGAAACTTTGCGGACGATCACCAAGGATAAGAAATCCATCAACGACTTCTGCAAAATCTTTCACGGTGGTTCGAGCGGGCAAGCGGAATTGAAACCGTACACGTTTGAGGATGTGGTGGCTACTTTGAACAGCGTCGCGCCGTATGACTGGGCGGGATTTTTGCGCGCGCGGCTGGACGGGGTGGCGACGAAAACTCCGAGCGAAGTGATCGAGAAGAGCGGCTGGAAGCTGGTGTACAACGAGCAGCCCAACGAAGCCCTGACGATGGAAGAAGCGCTGGCGCGGCGAGCCAATTTCGACTTTCAGCGTGGGGTTTACGGCGTCGGACGAAGGCGTGGTGGGAGACGTGATTCACGGCGGGCCGGCTTACAATGCAGGAATTGGTCCGGGGATGAAGATTGTGGCGGTGAATGGGGCGCAGTATTCGCCGGACGGAATGCGTGGAGCGATTGACGCGGCGAAAGTTGCGACGGCGCCGATTCAATTGATCGTGGCGAATGGCGCGCAGTTCCGGACCTACTCCGTGGACTATCACGGAGGATTGCGCTACGCACACATCGAACGAGACGAAAGCAAGCCGGATTATCTGGGCGAAATCACGCGTGCGCAGGTGGAAAGTGGTAAGGCTCCGACGAATTGAAAGCGGCGAGTTTCTGAGATGAGATTTCATCCGATTGCGATTGTGGGGATATTGCTGGTGGCGGCGGGGATTGCGACGCTGATCCATCCGCAAGTGGCCATGCCCGGGCATAAAGAGGAAGTGCAAGTGGGGACGGGCAAGGCGATTATCGAGACGCGGCGGATCGTGACTTTTCCGTGGCCGTTCAGCGTGCTGTTGATTGTGGCGGGGGCGGGGCAGGCGTTTCTTACATGCAAGGTGCGGCATCGGGTGTGAGAGTTGGGGCGGGTTTGCGGAAGTCAAAATCACCACTGATGAACGCAGATGAACACTGATAAGGGCACTGATAAAACCTTCCTGAAGTAAATTCAAAAACAACGACGACGGCTAAGGATTACCGCAGAGGCGCAGAGGGCGCAGAGAAAATCTGAAGCCGAGCGGATCCTTCGTGGGTCCTGCCTTGCGGGACCGGCGCTACGAAGGCGACGGCGTGACAGTGGCTAGTAGGTGGCGTGGTCGTCGCTATCGCTGGCGCGGATTTTTCCTGCGAATCGAGTGTAGGTGAAAATTGTGTAGGTGACGGCGAGGGACATGCCGATGAACCACCAGATGAGGCCGATTTTGAGGCCGTAATCGGCGGCTTTGGCGTTGGCTACGGTGAGGTTGTAGGCAAGGCCGGTAGTGGCCGGGAGCACGTTGGGATAGAGAGTAAAGGTGACGCTGGTCAACATGCCGACGATGTAGGCAGCGGAAGCGGCGAAGGCAGGGGCTTCCTGCTCGCTGCGCAGAAATAATTTCACGCCGAGCAATCCGGCGATGGCCAGCATCGGAAAAACAAAACCGAAGGGATGAACGCGGAAGCTGAGCAGGCCGACTGGCAACAAGTGAAAGCTGGTGTAGGTGACGATGACCGTGAGCGCGGCAACGAGCCACCAGAGCAGGGACGCGGCGGCGCGCGCGCGAGATTGCAATTCGTCGGTGGTGCGCCAGGTGAGCCAGACGGCGCCGTGGAGCGCGAGCACGGCGAGGGCTGCGACGCCGATTAGAATCGTGTACCAATCAAGAATTCCGGTTTGACCGGTGGGCTGAAAATTCGTCCACAGCGGTTCAAAGAAGTTTCCTGCGGCATCGAGCGGGACGCCGCGGGCCACGTTGCCAAGCGCGGCGCCGAAAAATATCGCGAGCAGAATGCTGGCGAGGGAGAAGACTGCGTCCCAAAAGACCGACCAGATGTGGCCGCCCACGTGGCTGCGAAATTCGATGGAAACTCCGCGCAGGATCAACAGCCAGAGAACCATCATCAGGGGAAGATAAAATCCGCTGAAACTTGCGGCGTATAGCGCTGGAAATGCGAAGTACAGCGTGCCGCCGGCAGCGAGGAGCCAGACCTCGTTGCCATCCCACACGGGACCGATGGTGCGGATGAGGACGCGGCGCTCGTCGTCAGTGCGGGCGAGCCAGAGATGCAGGATGCCGACGCCGATGTCGAAGCCGTCGAGGACGACGTAGCCGGCGATCATCACGGCGACGAGGCAAAACCAGATTGTGCCCATAGGCGTCCTCTTGTAGCTCGCGGCGTCTGAGATTCAGGCGTGGCCGCTAAAGCCGCGCCCTGCGCGGATTTTCGAGCCACTACAAATTCAAAACCAACGTCAACTGCGCCCGTCCGGCGTTGCGGGGCGAATGGTACAAGTTCAAAAACAGCACCAAGGGCTGCCCGGTTCGATGAACCTGAACCGGCCGCTACAAATTCAACGGCCACGTCAACAACAATTCAAAGACTAAGAGCCGGCGAGACGCCGGCGCTACATTCCTAATCCGCTGCGGCCGCAGGCTACAAGTTCAAAAACAGCACAACGGCTGCCCGGTTCGATGAACCTGAACCGGCCGCTACAAATTCAACGGCCACGTCAACAACAATTCAAAGACTAAGAGCCGGCGAGACGCCGGCGCTACATTCCTAATCCGCTGCGGCCGCAGGCTACAAGCACCAAGGGCTGCCCGGTTCGATGAACCTGAACCGGCGGCTACAAATTCAACGGCCACGTCAACAGCAATTCAAAGACTAAGAGCCGGCGAGACGCCGGCGCTACATTGCCGGCTCGGGTGCATGCGGTGCGTTTGAATTTTCCGAGCCGGGGCCGTGTTCGATTTCGCGATACACCAAAAACAGGAAGAGCATTCCCAGCACCGTGTACATGCCGAGAAAACCGATGAGCGTGAACCATGCGCTGCCGGCGGATACCAGCGGCGAGACTCCGGCGCGCGTGCGCATCAGTCCATAGATTAGCCAAGGTTGGCGGCCAACTTCGGCGGTGATCCAGCCGGCGGTATTGGCGATGAAGGGCAGCGGGAGCGCGAGCATCAGAGCCCAGAGGAGAATGCGCGATTGGAAAAGCTTGCCGCGAAAAAGCTGCCATGCGGCTAGCGCGAGGATGGCAATGAAGATGGTGCCCAGGCCAACCATGATGTGATAGCTGAAGTAGAGGAGCGCGATATTGTCCGGCCATTCAGATTGCGGAAATTGGTCGAGGCCTTGAACGGTAGCGGTCCATTTCTGGTAGGTGAGGAAGCTGAGCGCGCTGGGAATGGTGAGAGGATTGTCGAGACGCTGTTTGGGGACGTCGGGCTGGCCGAGGATGGCGATGGGTGCACCGGCTTGCGTTTGGAACAAACCTTCCATGGCGGCGAGAGTGGGACGCTGATATTGCGCGATCATTTTTCCCTGGCCGTCGCCGGTGGGAAAAAGCTGCAGGAGTGCGGCGATGATGCCGACGATGACGCCGGCGCGGACGAAGATCTGGCCGAATTTTTCGTGCTGCTTGGAGAGGATGTAGTAGGCGCCGACGGCGGCCATGGTGAAGCAGCCGGTCTGAGCCGCGCCGAGCATGGTGTGCGCGTATTGCCATAGGCCCCAGGGATTCAGCAGCAGCGCCCAAAAACTGTTTAGTTCGTACGAGCCGTTGGCGGCGAGGTGGAAACCGACGGGGTGTTGCATCCACGCGTCGGTGAGAACGATGAGGTAGCCGGAAAGCCAGGAGCCGATAAACATCATCAGCGAGGAAACCCAGTGCAGGCGCGGGCCGAGACGCTTTTCACCGAAGAGGAAGAGGCCGAGGAACGAGGATTCCAGAAAAAAGGAGAAGACGCCTTCCATGGCGAGGGTTTGGCCGATTACGCCGCCCGCGGATTTGGAGAATTGCGACCAGTTGGTGCCGAACTGAAATTCCATGGGAATGCCGGTGACGACGCCGAGGGCGAAGCTGATGCCAAAAATTTTGGCCCAGAAACGCGCGGAGTCGTTCCAGATTTCGTTGCCAGTGCGCAGGGCGATGGTTTTCAGGATGAAGATCAGCAGGGCGAGTCCCATGGTGAGTTGCGGGAAAATGTAATGGAAGGTGACGGTGAATGCGAAGTGGAGGCGATGAATGGTTAGTGCGTCTTCCATGGCACCTCATTCCGGGCGCGAGTCTGGCGCGCGGGCGAGTGTGTGCGGCAGACTCAAAATCGGTACCTCAGCGGCTGAAGCCGAACCGCCGATGCAACATCAATATTGTGTCGTGGCTGCTAGAGCCACGACCTGCAAAGATACTGAAACGGTTAAGAGTACTCCCTTGGAAAAGGAAAACGAAAGTGTGATGATCACACGTTTTGTGATGCAGGTCACGTACAAGAATGCGGGGGAGGAACTATGAGGCGGGGCGCTCGGATGATTGGAGTGGTGGTCGCGGTGCTGGTGGCTGTGGTGACGGTGGCGGGGCAAACGGCCGAGAAGCGCGCGATCACTTTTAAGGATTTGATCTCGCTGCACCGGCTGAGCGAACCGCAGATTTCGCCGGACGGCAAATGGATCGCGTACAGCGTGGCGACTCCCGATCTGGAAGCGAATCACGCGGTGCGGGATATTTGGGTGGTGGCGACGGCGGGCGGCGGCGAGGCGCGGCAGTTGACGCGCGGGGGGAGTGATACGCGGCCGCGCTGGTCGCCGGACGGCAAGAAGCTGGCGTTTATTTCCGGGCGCTCCGGGACGCCGCAAATTTATTGGATCGCGCTGGAGGGCGGCGAGGCGACGCGGCTGACTTCGATTTCGACGGGCGCGGACAATGAGATGTGGTCGCCGGATGGGAAGACGATGGCGTTTGTTTCTTCGGTGTACCCGGATTGCAGGGACGATGCGTGCAACGAGAAGCGCGACGCGGCAACAGAAAAAAGCAAAGTGAAGGCGCGGGTCTATGAAAAGCTTCTGTACCGGCACTGGACGGAATGGTGGGACGGCAAGCGCGGCCATTTATTTGTGATGGCGGTGGATGGAGGCGCGCCGAAGGATTTGATTCCCGGAGCGAACTACGACGTGCCGCCGTTCAACGAGGGTGCGCCGGAGGCGATTGCGTTTTCACCCGACGGGAAAGAGCTGTGTTACACGGCGAACACCGATAAAGATGAGGCGCTGAGCACGAATGGGGATTTGTTTACGGTGGATGCGGCGGGCGGAAGCGAGCCGAAGAGGATCACGACGAATCCTGGGAATGATTGGGGACCGCAATATTCGCCGGACGGAAAATGGATCGCGTATCGCGCGCAATTTCTGGGCGGATTCGAAGCGGATCGCTGGCGATTGATGCTGTACGACCGGCAGAGCGGAAAGTCGGTCAACCGGACGGAGGACTTCGATCGCAACGTGGAATCGTACGAGTGGACGCCGGACAGCGCGCAGGTTTATTTCCAGGCGGAAGATAAGGCGGAGATGCCGGTGTATTCGATGGCTGTGGCGGCAGGAAGCGCGCCGAAGACGGTGGTGGCGGATGGATTCAACGCGGAGTTTGATATAAGCCGCGACGGGAGAACGCTGGCGCTGGCACGCACAAGTCTGACGATGCCCGCGGAGATATTTACGGCGGATGTGGATGGCAGGCATTTGCGGCAGGTAACGCATCAGAATAGCGCGTTGCTGGCGCAGCTGGAGCTGCCGGCGGCGGAGCCGTTCTGGTTCGAGGGCGCGGAGAAGACGCAGGTGGAAGGATTGATGATCCGGCCGCCGCGTTTTGATGCGACGAAAAAATATCCGACGCTGCTTTTGATTCACGGCGGGCCGCAGGGGGCGTGGACGGACGCGTGGGGCTATCGCTGGAATCAGCAGGTGATGGCCGCGCCGGGATATGTGGTGGTGATGATCAATCCGCGCGGGTCAACTGGTTACGGGCAGAAATTTACGGCGGAAATCAGCCGCGACTGGGGCGGGAAGGTTTACGAGGATTTGATGAAGGGGCTGGACGCGGCGATCGCGAAGTATCCGTTTATTGACGGCACGCGAGTGGGCGCGGCCGGGGGATCTTACGGCGGGTACATGATTGACTGGATCGCGACGCATACGGACCGGTTCAAGTGCCTGATCAGCCATGCGGGGCCGTACGATTTGATGAGCGAGTACGGGGCGACGGAGGAATTGTGGTTCGCGGATTGGGAATTTGGCGGAACGCCGTGGGCGAAGCCGGAACTGTATCGGAAGTGGGCGCCGAGCGAATATGCGGCGGCATTGGGAAAATACAAGACGCCGACGCTGGTGGTGGGAGGCGAGCTGGATTTTCGCGTTCCTTACAACCAGGATTTGGAATTTTTCACAGCGCTGCAGGTGCAGGGGGTGCCGTCGAAGCTGGTGATTTTCCCGGACGAGGGGCATTGGGTGCTGAAGCCGCAGAATAGCGAGTTGTGGTATGCGACATTCTTGGATTGGCTGGGGCGGTATTTGAAGTAGCGACCGCGCGCGCGGCGGGATCGTGCGTACTTGTACGGATTGACGCGCGCGTTTGCGGGTGACATGGTGGCTTCCTCACCTTGGGGGCCTCCATGCGGAAATTGGGGCGGTTCTGTTTCCCTGCTTTGGCGGGGATATCGGCGATTTTCGTGCTGGCGCCACTCGGTCGCGCAGAATCGCTCAACGTTACCAGCGCGCCTGCTGGGGCGAATGTGGAGATTGATGGGGCGCTGGTGGGTACGACTCCTTTTCATACCGATTATCCCGGCGGGTACTTTCACAAGACCCATACTGTGTTTGGCGCGCGGCTGGAGCATGCGATGACGTTGCGCGTGTCGTTGGACGGGTACGCTGCGCAGCAGATCATTATTACGGATGGACCGTTCGAGTGGGTTGCGGTGAGTGGACGCAGGCATGGGAATTATTTTGTGCTGAAGTCCGATCACTTCGATATGAAGCTGACGCCGGGAGCCGAGGCAGCCAGCGCGACGTGGGCGGGAGATGCGCGGGTGGGTCCGATGCATGCGCACGCGTTGGTGGCGGCGGCGTTGAGCGACGACGGGGAGAAGGCGCGCGGGGTGGGGAGCGTAGCGATTGTGTCCGACCCGGCGGGCGCGGAAATTTATGTGGATGGGCATTTCGTGGGGCAGACGCCGGCGACGATGCATCTGGCGAGCGGGGCGCACCGGATTGAATTGCGCGCGAGCGGAAAACGCGATTGGGCGCGAGATTTGGAAGTGATTAAGGATAGTGAAACGACAGTGCATCCAGTGATGGAACGGGTGCAGTAGGGGCGAGTCCGCGTTACGCCGGCAGAAGCAACGACAACTGCTGCCCGGACCCGCAAAGCGGGACCGGGCGCTACAAATCCAACCGCAACGGAAACCGCAAAGAGCCGGCGAGACGCCGGCGCTACCGATGGCAAAGGCAACGGCAGGGCGTCAGGAGCGGTTGGCGAAGGAGTAGGCGCGGCGGAGGTATTGGCCGACTTCTGGGACGCGGAATATTTTCAGTAGGAGTACGAACAGGACGATTCCCGCCGAAGTTACCAGCGTCAGGAGCAGCAGCGCTCCGGCGATGCCCTGCCAATGGATGAAATTTTCCAGCCAGCCTGCCAGGCGGTAGCAGGCATAGCCAGCGGCGCAGGATGCCACGGCCACTTTCAGGAAGAAGACGACGATGCTGCCCTCCTCCGGATTTTTTGTGCGACGGCCCAGCAGGACGAAAAGAAGAATGGTGTAGGCGATGATGCCGATGGTGCTGGCGAGGGCCAGGCCGACATAATCGAGGCGTCGAACCAACAGCCAATAAACGGGAAGACTAAGCAGCGTGGTGAGGGTACCCACGACGGCGGGAGTGATGGTGTCACGCGTGGCGTAGAAGCCGCGCGCCAGAATATTCTGCGCGCCCCAAGCAAACATTCCGATGGAGAAGAATGCGAGCGTGGAAGCGGTGGCTGCGAGATCAGGGCCGTGGAGACGGGTGTGCGAGAACACCAGATAGACCAGCGGGAGGCTTTGCGCGATGGTGAGCGCGGAGATGGGGAGGAGCAAGAAAATCAGAGCGCGGAATGTGGAGTTGAGGATGCGATTGAGCTCGTCGAATTTTTTTTCGGAGTAAAGCTGCGCAAGGATGGGAAAGGACGCGACGCCGATGGCCTGGCCGACGAGGCCCAGCGGGACGCGCATGAGAGTTTTGCCGTTGTTCAGCCAGGTGATGGAGGCGGGCTGGAGATAGGAGCCGAACCAGCGAATGATCCAATCGTCCACGAAGGAGAGTGAGAGCGCGAGCATGATGGGGACGGAAAGTTTCAAGAACATCCAGAAGCCGGGATGGCGGATGTTGAAATTGGGCCTGAAAATTGCGCCGGCGCGCCAGGCGCCGTAGATCTGCAGCAAGAAATTTCCGCAGATAGCTCCAGCGAGGACGCCGACCGCGAAGCCGGTGATGCCGATGCGCGAAGAGAGCAGGACGCCGCCGAGAATGATGCCGATGTTGTAGAGGATGGGCGCGAGCGACGGGATGATGAAGCGATTCTTGGCATACTGCACGGCGCTCAAGATGCTGCCTTCGTAGAAGCAGATTTGCGCGGGGAGCATCAGGCGCGTGAGGAATACCGTTTGCTGAAATTCGGCGGGCGCGAAGCCTGGCGCGATGTATTTCACGATGTGCGCGGCGAAAATTTCGCCTAGCACCACGAGCGTGACGAGAACGAAGCCCATGACCGTGACGACCGTGGAAAAAACGTGCCAGCCTTCGTCTTCGCGCTGTTCGGCGACGTATTTGGCGAACACCGGGATGAAGGTGATGCTGAGCGAGCCTCCGGCGATCAGGTAATTCAGAAAATCGGGAAGCGTGAAGGCGGTGTAGTACGCGCTGGTGGCGGCGTTGGCGCCGACCTGGTGCGCGACGGTCCAATCGCGGAAGAAGCCGAGGATGCGGCTGAGCAGGACGCTGGCCATGACGATGCCGGTGGCCGCGGCGATGCGACGGTGCAGGTGATCGGTCGTCGTCACGAGGATTATGGTAGATGGATTGGCGGGTTGGGGGTAGAGAGTTTGCGGGGGATGTTTCCGATTGGGAGAGGTGAGCGTAAGGGATTATGACTCTAGGCGCGAAGGAGCTTCAGGGGCTAAAGCCCCGTTCTTCGCGATGGTTTGATGGCGCAGCTAAAGCCGCGCTCCACAAATCTGTGCGGAGCCGGTGAACGCGTAGCGCACTGGAACTGTTGAGAGCGGCGAGGCAAGCCTCGCCTTGTGAAGGCGGAAGCAAGCTTCCGCACTCCAAGATGAGCGACGGAGCACAGCCAGGATTGGCTGTGCCACGCTATTCTTGGGTTTCGTCGTGCTCGGCTGGGGACGATGGATGTTCTGGCAGTTGGATGGGTTGGCGGGGCGGGGTGCCGTCTGGGGCGGCGCGGAGGTATTGGACTGGCCAGCTTACGGGGAAGCCCAGATCGCGGGCTACGGCGAGGGGCCAGTACGGTTGGCGGAGGAATTCGCGGGCGAGGATGACAACGTCGGCTTTATCGCCGTTCAGGATGGCATCGGCCTGACTGGCGCTGGTGATCATGCCGACGGCGCCGGTGAGAATGCCGGTGCGCTGACGAATTTGGTCGGCGAAGGGAACTTGGTAGCCCGGGCCGACGGGAATTTGCGCTCCCGGAATCATGCCGCCGGAGGAGCAATCAATCAGGTCCACACCGAGCGGGCCGAGAAGCTCAGCAAGCGCGACGGATTGCTCGAGATCCCAGCCGCCGGGGACCCAATCAGTGGCGGAGATGCGCACGAATAAGGGATAGCCCGTGGGCCAGACGCGGCGCACGGCGGTGACGACTTCGCGGAGAAGGCGCGTGCGATTTTCGAAGGAGCCACCGTAGGAATCGGTACGCTGATTCGCGAGCGGCGAAAGGAATTCGTGGAGCAGGTAGCCGTGCGCGGAGTGGATTTCAACGACTTTGAAGCCCGCTTGCAGAGCGCGAACCGCGGCGGCGGTGAAATCTTTGATGACGCCTTGAATCCCAGCGGCATCGAGCGCGATGGGCTTCGCGTAGGTCTCGGAAAAAGGGATGGCGCTGGGCGCGACGGGTTTCCAGCCGCCTTGGGATTCGGGGACGAAGCCGCCGCGCTGCCAGGGCTGAGGGGTGCTGGCCTTGCGTCCTGCGTGGGCGAGCTGGATTCCGGGCACAGTTCCCTGACCCAAGAGAAATTGGGTGATGCGCGAGAGGAAAGCGACGTGGTCGTCTTTCCAGATGCCCAGATCTTGCGGGCTGATGCGGCCTTCGGCGGAGACGGCGCAGGCTTCGGTGAAGATCAGCGAGGCGCCGCCGACGGCGCGACTGCCGAGATGGACGAGGTGCCAGTCATTGGCATAGCCATCAGTGCTGGAATACTGGCACATGGGAGAGACGACGATGCGGTTGCGGAGGAGGACATCGCGAATCTGCAATACATCGAATAAGTTCATAGGGGATTTGATGACGGGCGAGGCGAAAAAGTAGCAGGAGTCGGCGAGAGCTCGCGGGCTTCAGCGCTTGTTGAGCGACGAGCGCGCCCGCTTCCCGGGATGCAACGCCGCCCGAAGTTTTCCAAGGGTGGGAGATTTTGTGTGAAGCTAGAATTTGAAGACGATGCCCGCGGAGACCTTCGGGCTGTATTGATAGGTGCCGAAATAGCGCGAGCACATGGCGTCGGCACCGACGCGGAGCGCCCAGCGGGGTTTAAAGGGGAGGTCAACACCGCCGCCGAGCTCATAAGCAAAGGCGTGCTGAACGCCGGCAGGCGTCTGAGGCGTGAAGTGGGAATAACCCGCCAAGGCGTGGGCCCAAACTTCGATTCCCTTGGGCGCGGACCAACGGAAGCGGGGACCACCGCCTCCAAACAAGAACCAGGAGCTAACGCTGTCCTGACTACCATGGGTGGCTGCGAACTCGCCGTCCACGCCAAACCAGTCCTTGAAGTAATAAACCATGCTGTAATTGAATCCGTTCATGTTCTCGGTGATGTGCGGCAGTTCAAAGAAATGCAGATAGGTGTAACCGACGTAGGCCTGCCAGCTGTAGCTTTCAAATACACTGGTGACGTCCTGTGCAGCCGCGGGCATCAGCGAAAGGGGCGTGGAAGAGGCCAAAGTCCCGGGAGGCGTGGGTAACGGAGTGCTGGAGAACGGCGTAAGAGATATGGCCGGAAAGTTTGCGGGAGTGGCAGCAGTTGCGGGCACGGAAAAATAGGAAGCTGGCAGCAATACTGCATCGGAGGTGGTGGTCTGTGCTCCCGCGCTTATGGATAACAGTAAGACCAGACCGAGTAAGAAAGCGAAGTATCGCATAGCGTATTTCCCCCAGATGACGAAAAAGCGTCAAAGGTACCCCCATAATTTGACCGAGAAGGGGTGCTCATGTCCACACTAAATTCGCGCCTGGGGCGAAGATGGCAGTGAAAGAGGGGGAGCGATTCTGAATTTTTTCTAATGATGCGAGCGGGCAGAGAGGGCGGGCGGCGCTGCTGCCGAGCAGAGCAGCGGCAATAGTGCTATAAAACTTGTGCGTGTGGCGAAGGCTGGAGCGTCGCGCCGATGCCTGGAGATCCGTGTGGCCCTGAAGATATTATTCCTACTGTGGTTTGCGTTGTGCGCGAGCGGGCTAATTTCTCCGGCGGCGGCGCTGACACTAGGGCTGATTTTTGGATTGGGCTTCACGCATCCCTGGCAGAGCGAAGCGCGCACGGCGACGAAATATCTGTTGCAGGCAGCGGTGGTGGGACTAGGGTTCGGAATGAACCTGCACGAAGTGTTGCGCGCGGGGCGCAGCGGCTTCGTATACACGGCGTTGAGCATTGCATTCGCGCTGACGGCGGGCTTGCTGGCGGGACGGATGTTGGGGGTCAACAAGACGGCTTCGATTTTAATCACTGTGGGAACGGCGATTTGCGGCGGGAGCGCGATCGCGGCAGTGGCGCCGATCATACATGCCGATCAGGAAGAAACGGCGGTGTCGCTGGGAACCGTATTCATATTGAACGCCATCGCGCTGCTTGTTTTTCCGCCTCTGGGCTGGCTGCTGCATTTGTCTCAGCAACAATTTGGACTGTGGGCAGCGCTGGCGATTCATGATACGAGCTCGGTGGTGGGCGCGACGGCACGTTACGGTGCGGTGGCGCTGGTAGTGGGGACGACGGTGAAACTGACGCGGGCGTTGTGGATTGTGCCAGTCTCGGTGGGCGCGGCGGTGATGAAGCGGTCGGACAGCCGGATACAGTGGCCGTGGTTTATTGCGCTGTTCTGTATTGCAGCGGTGGCGAATACATACTTGCCTGGGGTTTCGGGGGCGTGGCATGTGTTGAGCGTGATGGGGAAATTGGGGTTGACGGCTACGCTGTATTTGATCGGTAGCGGAATTTCACGGGCCACGGTGCGGCAGGTGGGTGTGCGTCCGATGCTGCAGGGGGTCTTACTGTGGATTTTGGTGGGAGTTACTTCGTTGTGGTTGATTCATGCGGGGTGGATAGCGCTATAGGGCGGCGCGGTTTGTGCTGAGACGCGAAGAGCCACAGCGGGCGAAGAAATTACCGCGGAGACGCAGAGAAGGGCAAAAGATTTAACGCAGAGTACACGGAGAAAACCGGAGGGCACAGAGAAAGAAGGAGAGATCGTTGCATGCGGCAGGTAGGCTACGGCCGGCTTGAATGAGAGGCGACGAAGCCGGCGGGACGCCGGCGCTACGCGCTGCTGTGGCGCGGACTAAAATCGAATTTAGTCGCCGCTTTCGGGTGCTGGGGGTGGGACGCGGCTGGGCAGGAACGTGGAGTAGAGAGCTACCACGGCGACGATGATGTTCGCGACCATCACCGGCTTGGAATTGATCAGGACGCCGTAAGTGAGCCAGACGACCGCGCCGAGAGCCTGCATGATGCGGAGCGTTTTGTGATTGCGGAAAAAATAGGACGCGGTGACGAGGGCGGTGGCGAGCCAACCGATCGAGCTAATCATATGGATGTGCCTTCTGAAGAGCGAGCTTCGACCGCATCTTCATTCGCGGGACGCAAGGTGAGCCAGTCGGTGCGAACTTTGTCCCATTCCTGAATGAGAAAGCCGTAGGATTCCAGGAACGTGCGGATTTGCGCGCGGCCCTTGCCGACAATTTTTTCAAGGATGGGAACGAGAACGCCCAGAGCGCTGGCGCTGAGAATGGTGCGCTGCGCAATGTGGGAAACGTGTTTGGTTTCGGAGACGGCGATGGTGAATCCGTCGCGGGCGTTGATGTGCAGCATGACGTGAATGTCCGAACTGCCGTCACCCGCGTAGACTACGTGGTCCGGACCGATTTTCATGGCGGCCTGGAGTTCGTCGAGAAACGCGACTTTGCCGTAGCCGGCGGTGGCGCGGACGATGGTGTCAATTTCTCCGCTGCTTTTGTATTTGAATTCCGTGCCATGAATGCGATCGCGGGGCAAAATTCCTTCCAGCGCGGATTGGATTACCTCCACGGGGGCGGCGGAGAGAACGTAAAAATCGAAGTGATAACCCTGAATGCCATGGTCGAGAATTTCGTTGAGCAGGCCGATATTGGCTTTCAGGCGGATTTGTTTGCCTACCTGGACCAAGTGCTCCTTGCGGACACGCGAGCGGAATTCGGGATCGTGAAGGAGCAAGTAGGCGAGTTCGGCTCCCTGCTGGACGAGGTTGAGCTTAGCCATGCCCTCGGCTTTGCGCTCGAATTCCGCGGTGGGGATTCCGACAATCTCGCTGAGGACGTAACCAGAATCGTTGAAGGTGAGAGTCTGATCGAAATCGCTGACGAATAAATAGGATTTGAGTGCGGCATCGCTCATGAAAGTGAATTACCTCCGGATGATCTTGCTGGCTGCAATTCCTTCATTTTACATCAGATTGATGCTGCGATGACCGTGAGCGGGCGCGTGAATGGAACACATCAGTAAGATGAATTTGCAAGTTGCGGCGCGCTTTCGCGGGACTGGAGGCGGTTACGCAGTGACGGTGATGCCGCGCTTGCCGGAGGCACGATGTATAGTGTTGGCGAGGAAAATTGAATGAACTACCCGCCCGGATATCGGCGTGCAGTTACTGGCACGCAGCCGGAATATTTGCACCCGACTTATGCGTCGTCGCTGAAACGAGCGCCTTCGAAGCCGCTGGTTTATTTACCGCACACGCTTACGGAAATTACCGGGCCGGTGTTTGCGCCTGAAACCGTGAATGTGAAAGCGTGTGACTTGACGCGGCAACATTCCGGCGAGCCGCTGGGGGAGCGCATCATCGTCAGCGGGCGCGTGCTGGACGAGGACGGCAGGCCGGTGCGGAAAACGCTGGTGGAGGTGTGGCAGGCGAACGCAGCGGGACGTTACCGGCACAAAGTGGATCAGCACCAAGCGCCGCTGGATCCCAATTTTAGCGGCCAGGGTTACGCGATGACGGATAGCGAAGGCCGCTACCGTTTCATAACCGTGCGACCCGGGGCATATCCGTGGGGCAATCATCACAATGCGTGGCGGCCGGCACACGTGCATTTTTCTGTGTTCGGGCCGGCGTTTGCGACGCGTTTGGTGACGCAGATGTATTTTCCCGGCGATCCGCTTTTGGCGTTTGATCCGATTTATAACTGCACGGCGGATGAATCGGCGCGACAACGACTGATTTCAGTTTTCGATTGGGAAAGCACGATTCCGGGGCATGCGCTGGGATATAGGTTCGACATTGTATTGAACGGCCGCGAAGCGACGCCGATGGAGAAATAGCATGACGCTGCGAGCGACTACATCACAGACAGTGGGCCCGTTCTTCAGCATCGGTATGGACCGGCTGAATTGCGCGGAGTTGGCTGGTCCCGGCGTCGCGGGCGAGCGCGTGACGATCGAGGGGCGCGTGCTGGATGCTGATGGCGTGGGAGTGCCGGACGCGGTCATCGAACTGTGGCAGGCCGATTCGCAGGGGAAATACGCGCATCCGGACGATTCACACGAAAAGCCTGTAGAGGCGGGATTTCAGGGCTTCGGACGAATTCCGACGGATGACGATGGAAAATTTCGCTTCACGACGATCAAGCCGGGAGCCGTGGCCGGTCCCGACGGAAAAATGCAGGCGCCGCACATTGCTGTGTCGGTGTTCATGCGGGGATTGCTGCGGCGAGTGGTGACGCGGATTTATTTTCCGGACGAGCCCGGGAATGCGGGGGATTTTGCGCTGAATTTGGTGGAGGCAGAGCGGCGTGGAAGTTTGATTGCGCGGAAGGCGCCGGGGATCGATGGATTGCTGAAGTGGGACGTGATCATGCAGGGGCCTGGTGAAACGGTCTTTTTCGATTGTTGAGCCAAGCAACACCGATGGCGCACTAAAGTGCGCCGCAACAAGTGCAGATCTAGCGGCGGCTCAGAGGAGTTTCGCGGCAAGAGCGCGAATCCAGCATCCGGCACTCGGTGCATAATTTTGCCGACGTCAGGTATTTACGGTAGAGCAGACTCAGATGTGCACGGGTTAAGGTGAACGCGATGATAGGGCGCGAGGCAGAACGGAGAGGATCGGCCGGAGCTTGATGCGTAAATGGATGATCGCCGGAGCCGTCGCAGTGTTGCTGCTAGTGCTGGCGGTTTTTTTGCTGGGGCCGACGATGCACAGGTTCGTTCGCGCGCGAACCCAGAAGGTGCTGGAAACGCATTTTGCGAGCACGGTGGAGTTTTCGGACTTCGAGGTCACGCTATTTCCGCGGCTACATTTGACCATCACTGGGCTGGTGCTGCGCCATAACGGGCGCACCGACATTCCGCCGCTGATCCAGATACAAAAAGTTTCGATGTACGCGCAATTGGCGGGATTGCTGCAGCCCCGGCCGTACATTTCTTACGTGCAGCTAGACGGCTTGAAAATTCACACGCCGCCGCGCGTGCCGGGGGCAGAGCCGCTGATTCGGAAAACGGATCAGGACCTGGCGAAAAAATATCCGGTGCTGATTGGCGAGGTTCATGCGGACGATGCGAACATCGAGGTGCTGCGAGCGCAAAACGACAAACCGCCGCGAGAATTCCCGATTCATCATCTGGATCTTCATGACGTCAGTTTCGATCGCCCGGCAAAATTTCACGCCGTGCTGACGAACGCACTGCCTAAGGGCGAGATCGATTCCACGGGCGAATTCGGGCCTTGGCAGGCGGAAGAACCGAGCGCGACTCCGGCAGAGGGCCACTATACGTTCCAGAATGCCGACCTGGGCACGCTGAAAGGGCTGCGAGGAATTCTCTCGTCGAAAGGGCAATTCACCGGGCCGCTGGATTATTTGTCGGTGGAAGGTTATACGGATACGCCCGACTTCGGCCTGCGCACCACGGGGCATCCCGTAGCGCTGCACACGGATTTTTCGGCGCTGGTGGACGGCACTAACGGCGACGTAGTGCTGAAGAATGTGACAGCGAAATTTCTGCACACCACACTCGTGGTGAGCGGCAAGATCGTGGACGTCAGCAAGACGGTAAAAGGCCGCACGATTCTGCTGAACGCTGCCGCGGACAGGGCGCGCATCGAAGACCTGCTGCGCCTCGCCGTAAACTCCGATGAGCCGGTGATGACGGGTTCCGCGACGCTCAAGACGACGATCGACATTCCCGAGGGCGAAGGCGACGTGCTCGAACGGATGAAACTCGAGGGACAATTCGGAGTAGGCCAGGCGGAATTCAGCAACGCCAACTTTCAAGAGAAGGTGGATACGCTCAGCAGGAAGGGCCGGGGAAAACCGGAGGACACGGAAATCAGCGATGTGGCTTCCGAACTCCGTGGGCAGTTCAGACTGAGTGGCGGCGTGGTGACGTTTTCCAATTTGAGTTTTGCCGTCACCGGCGCGTCCGTGCATTTGAATGGGACTTATAGCCTCGATAGCACGGAGATGAATTTTCACGGAAAACTATTGATGCAGGCCAAGCTGTCACAGACCACGACCGGCGCAAAATCCTTCTTTCTGAAAGCAGTGGACCCGTTCTTCAAAGGAAAGAATGGCGGAACGGAGCTGCC
The DNA here is from genome assembly GCA_963742475.1 of uncultured Acidobacteriota bacterium. Lineage (GTDB taxonomy): Bacteria > Acidobacteriota > Terriglobia > Acidiferrales > UBA7541 > Palsa-295. The sequence goes on from CAVULY010000004.1 coordinate 1,474,092, forward strand.
CATCCAGATCACCGGCACGAAAGACCATCCAACATTTGGCCTGGATACAGGCAGTAACAGCAAAAAGACGCCGGCAGCGCCCTCGAACAATTAGTCCCCCGCGGAGATTTGTGAAATCCTGGCAACCCATGGATTTGGGGTAAAGAGAAGCGAGTCGGCCGAAAGCCTACGTCCCGCGTTGCCCACCGTATTACCGCAATTAAATCAACAAAGTTCTGGCATGTGCGCCGCACTGGTATGAGAATGCAACGGCTCTGAAACGCCGCTTCCGCGGCGTGCGTCGGTAGTGGGGTGCTTGCTGATTACAGCGCGGCATCCACCGTTCGAGATTGCCATTTCAGTTCAGGAGAAACTTTTCAATGTCTTTGCGCTCGATGTGCTGCTCGTTGCTTACGATTGGCGCGTTGCTTTCGGCTCAAATCAACCTCAGGGCAGAATACGGACGCGCAGAATTCCGCCGACGATTGCGGGATACAGCCGAACCTCATCGGCGCAGGAGAGCGTGTTCGAGAAAAAGTTTCAAGACGGCATCGTGCCCGGAAATATTCGCGAGAACATGCGACGGTTGAGCGCGCGTCCCCACCATGTGGGCTCGCCTTACCAGAAGGACAATGCTGAGTGGATTCTGGCGCGATTTCAGGAGTGGGGCTTCGACGCGCATATTGAATCGTTCAGCGTATTGTTTCCCACACCGAAAGAACGCATTGTCGAATTGGTAGAGCCCATCCAGTTCCGCGCGAAGATGCAAGAACCTGTGGTGCCGATCGATCCAACGAGCAACCAGACAGCTGAGCAGCTGCCGACGTATAACGCGTATTCCGCGGATGGAGACGTAACCGCGCCACTGGTGTATGTGAATTATGGGATCCGCGAAGATTACGAACAGCTCGATCGCATGGGAATTTCGGTGAAGGGCGCGATCGTGATCGCGCGATATGGTTCCGGGTGGCGCGGCACAAAACCCAAAGTTGCCGCGGAGCATGGCGCGATCGGCTGCATCATCTACTCCGACCCACGCGGAGACGGATATTTCAACGGCGACGATTATCCCGCGGGAGGGTGGCGGCCGCGCGAAGGCGTGCAACGCGGAAGCGTGATGGACACGGATTATCCCGGCGATCCGCTGACTCCGGGCATTGGCGCCACGCAGGATGCAAAACGTCTGGCGATTAAAGACGCCAAGACCATTACGAAAATTCCGGTGCAGCCGATTTCCTATGCCGACGCGCTGCCGTTGCTTTCGGCGCTGCAGGGTCCGGTGGCGCCGGAAAGCTGGCGTGGCGGGCTGGGCATCACGTACCACGTCGGTCCTGGGCCAGCGAAAGTTCATCTGAAAGTCGCGTCCAACTGGGACATGAAAACGATTTACGACGTGATTGGCACGCTGCATGGCGGCGACGCCGCCGGACAGTGGGTAATCCGCGGCAATCATTTCGACGCGTGGGTGAACGGGGCCGAAGATCCAATTTCCGGCCAGGCGGAAATGCTGGAAGAAGCGCGCATGCTGGGCGAATTGCACAAGCAGGGCTGGACGCCGAAACGCACCATCATCTATTGCGCATGGGACGGAGAAGAGCCCGGCCTACTCGGTTCTGTGGAATGGGTGGAAACTCATCTGGCAGAACTGCAACAGCACGCGGTGGCTTACCTTAATTCCGACAGCAACGATCGCGGCCACTTCGGCGCGGGTGGCACGCAGGATTTGCAGGAAGTCATCAGCGGTGTGGCGCGCGATATCCAAGATCCCGAAACGCATTTGTCAGTCTTTCAGCGCGCGCATCTGGTAGGTATCGCTGAAGCGAAGGATGCCGAAGACCGCGCGGAAGCACGCAAGCGCAGCGATCTGCGGGTCTCTGCCCTGGGAGATGGATCGGACTATACCGCCTTTCAGGATTTCGCCGGGATTTCCACACTCGATCTGGGATTTGGCGGCGAGGACGACGGCGATCAGTACCACTCGATTTACGACGATTTCTATTGGTACACGCATTTCGCGGACACCGATTTTTCATACGGCCGCGCCCTGGCGCAAACTGCCGGCACAGCCATGCTGCGTTTGGCCGGCGCGGAGGTGATTCCGATGGACTATGCGCCGCAAGCGGAAGCCATCGCGAAATACGAAACGGAATTGGAAAAGCAACTAAAAGACAAGCAGGACGAGATTACCGAGCGCAATCTGGAACTGCAGGAAGGCGTCTTCAAGGCGACGGCGGACCCGCGCAAGACTTTCGTTCCGCCGCCGGCGGAAGCGGTCCCACCGTACATGAACTTCGCGCCGATGAAAAATGCGATCGAGACGCTGAAGAAGAGCGCGGAGCGTTATTCCAAAGCGCTCGCGCAGTGGCAGGCCGCGGGCTCGCCGACGCTGGCTGCGCAGTCGCTGGAGACACTCAACGCGGACTTGCTGCGCATTTCGCGACTTTTCCTGAATGAAAAGGGACTGCCGGAACGTCCGTGGTTCAAAAATCAGGTTTACGCGCCGGGCGCCTACACGGGGTACGGTGCAAAGACGGTAGCGGCTGTTCGCGAATACATGGACGAGAAAAAGTGGAAAGAAGCGGACGCGCAAATCCCACAGGTCGCACAGATTATCGAAAATGTGGCTGCCGGAATCAATAAAGCGGCTAGCGATTTCGAAACTGCTCTACCGCAGAAGTAGTGATCCTTGGGGCAGGCGCGTCGCGCGCGAAGATTGGGCGCTGCGATGGCATCGGGTCTTAGATTATCCGCAAGTCCCGTGAAGTTTTATTTTCGCCGCGAAAAAGTAGTGCGCGAGTGCAACGCCGCAACCAGCATGCCGAACAATCGCACCCGCGCACTTCGCAAACCACGACGATGTTGAAGATTTCCAGCGCTTTAGTCGAAACTTCCCGTCACACCCTGGAAACGGTTCGCGGCCTGCTTCAGCAGCCACTTCATGACGCGTGTAGTGCTGTAGCAATAAGCGAGGTTGTAACCAAGCGTGGAGAAGCACTCAAGCTCGCATGACTTTTTCATTTCGTTGAGTTGAGTGAGCTCGAATTTCGGCTTCTCGATGGTGCCCCAGTCGTAGGTGGCGTTGTACATCGGGAAGCAAGGCGCCAGAGTTCCGTCCGTGCGGACGATCAGCCAATTTTGGCCCGCACGGCAGCCCCAGTGCTCGCTCTTGCCGCGCATGAAACCCTTCATATTGTTCAAGCGCGGAACGGAGTCCACCATCTTGTAGCCCGCCTGGTTCTTTTCAGCCAGCCAATCGAGCAACTCGTCCACCTGCGGAAAATCCGGCGGGCGAATGTACGTGTCGTTTTCGTGGAGATGCTTGAAGTGCTCCTGCTCCATCATCGGCGTTTCGTTGATGTGGTAGGTAGTAGCGATGCCGTGATCGTGCGCGATCTGGGTCAGCTGGCGAACGTCATCCAGGTTCGTGCGGCAAATATTGATATTGAAAAAGAGGGTATATCCGTAGCGATATTGGCGCCGGACGAGATAGTCGAAGTTCTTCGCGACGTGCTCGAAGGCCTTCGGCAGGCCGGGTTTTTCCTTCACGGCATCTACCGCAAAGTTGATGGTGGCAATGCCGGCATCGGCGAGACGGTCAGTGACATCAGGGCGAAGCAGGCGAGCGTTCGTCGCCAGATACACCCAAAAATCCTTCTTGGCGGCGTAGTAGATGACTTTATGAACGAAATCGGGGCGCAGCAGCGGCTCGCCACCGGTGGGCGCAAGCACGCGGCACGGCGTATCGTGCAGCCAATCAATAGCGCGGCGCGCCACATCTTCGCTCATGCCTTTCACGCGATTGTCATAGGACCAGCAATAGTGACAATCGAGGTTGCATTTCCACTCAGTGAAGAGATACGAGATGATGGGTTGAAAGTCGCCCGCGCGCACGCGAGACTTCAGATAAGGAAAGAGCCAGCCGCGCATATTGTCCAGGACTTTTGCGGCGCCCCACTCGCGCTTGCCGGTACGCAGCACGGTCTCATGAGCAGCGATGTCCGCTTCGTCGATCTCGTGAAGAAGTTCCGGATGCATTGGAAATTCTGGTTCCGGCAGAGTTTTGCCTTCGGGAGTGCGTTGAACAGTGGGTCTGGGTGCGCTCTGGTTGAGAAGGCTGTGGATCGGAACGTCGAGGCGGTGCAGCGGAATTGGTGAGACGACGTTCTCCTGGTTATTGAGCTCGGACATGTATCCTCCTATCTAAGTACAATTGCCGGATTTTGGGTTCGCGAACCAGCGGGTAAAATTCCCAATCACCGAGTTGCCGCCAAAGGATTCTAAGGCCTCCGCGCCAATTTGCGCGAACTTCTAGCATCGGCAATGCGAGACTACCCCCCTTGCGGATAGATGCACTAGACGCCCTGATGGACGCCGCCAATAAACCTGATTTTGTGTTTTTTTTCAACTATTTACTGTCCGCTGGCGTACCAATGGAGGCCGGCGACCCGGCGCTCCAGATCTAGGGCTATTTCCTTCGGATCCATGCTGGGAGGGAAACGGACCGGTGCCCCGATGGTTACGCGGACTTTTCCGGGGAGGTGGGCGATGCGGTTCTCTTTTTTCATGTCATAGAGGCCATCCAGGCGAATCGGGATGACGGGGAGGCCGAGCTGCTTGGCAAGCAGGCCGATTCCCACGCGGAAGGGATGGAGTTCGCCGTCCGGTGTGGTGAGGCCTTCGGGAAAAATAAGGGAATTCCAGCCGCGATCCGCCAGATCTCCGGCGAATGCAAAACTACGCCGAAAGCCAGATTCCCTGGGCAGCGGAAAAACATTGAAAAGCGCGAAGACCAGAAAATAGCTCCACCGCTCGCTGCATCGTTCCAGGAAGCCCATTTCCGCCGGCGGTTGAAGCATGGTGGCGATGCGTTCAGACCTCATGGCGGTGGCGAGCCGATGACGAAACCTTGCGGGCAGCGCGGCAAGGATCCAGCCGATGTCCACGTAGGTCACATGATTGGAGACCACCAGGACAGGCCCGGTAAGTCCGCGCAAATTTTCGCGGCCGCGGATACGTGGCGCGGCCAAGAGGTACGTGGCCGGCCAGACCAGCGAATAGTAGACGGCGATGCGGATGGCGGTGACGAGCCAGTTCTGGGGCCAGCGCGGATATTTGATTTCGACAGAGGCCCTGGGAGGGTTGCGGATCAATTCTTCCACCTGGCCGAGGGTGGTCGCGTCGGAAAATTTTACGTCGCTCAAATCCACTTGATAGCGTTCTTCGAGCTCGCCCATCAGTTCGACGCGGTCGAGCGAACTCATGTTCAATTGCTGGTCGAGCGCGGACTGCGCTGAAGCGGAGCCGGGTGGCCGGCCGGTGATGCGGGCGATCAGGTTCGCCAGCGAGTTAGCGTCGGGTGGCGTGGCTTTTCCGCCCAGATTCCCTTCGACGGTGGCGCGGATGCGCTGCAAGACCGGTTTTTGCGTCGGCGTGCGGGGAAAGTCCGGCTCCGGCCAGACGAACCAGCGCCGCATTCGTTGAAAATCCGCTAGCGATTGATTCGCCGCGGCGACTAGTGGCGCCGGATCCTTGGCCGGGTCGTCCAGAAGAAGCACCGCGCAGGGTTCGGCGTTGCCGTCGCGTTCGATGCCGAGGACCACGCAGTCCTTTACGCCTGGTTGCTCACGCAGAGCGCGCTCCAGATCTTCGGGATAGATATTCATCCCGGCCGGTGTGACGATGACGTTTTTCTGGCGGCCTTTGAAATAAAGCTGGCCGGTTTCGTCCACCTGCGCGAGATCGCCGGTATGGAACCAGCCGTCGCCTTCCACCACCGGCTGAAGCTCTTTGTTGCGCCAATAGCCGGCGGCAACATTTTCGCCGCGAACCAGAATTTCGCCCTCCGCGCTGACTTTCATTTCCAGGCCGGGAAACAGTTTGCCGATGGAGCCTTTTCCGAGGCGAAAGGGATGATTCAGGCTGATGAGGGCGGTGGTTTCGGTCATGCCGTAACCCTGGATCACCGCGTAGCCGAGACGATTCCAAAAGGATTCGACAGCGCCAGGCAGCGCCGCACCTCCTGAGATAAAGGCCCAGAATTTCCATCCCAGCAAGCGATGGATTTTCCGAAAGCGCCACCAGCGAAGGAGAAAATGCTGACGTTCGGCAGCCGCGAAATCTTGTTGGAACTTTCCAGCCCGGCCGGCGGATTCGAGGCGGCGCTCGACTTCACGCTGGAGCGATTCCAGCAATCGCGGGACGGCGACCAATACGGATACCCGTTCGCGTCGGATCGTTTCCAGCAAATCGCCGGGATTGAAAGTTTCAAGAAAGATGGTGGTAGCGCCGAGCAGCGGCGGGATGAAAATCGCAAGCAGTTGGCCGAAAACATGGCTCAACGGGAGGAGATTGAGAAATCGCAGCGGATGGAAAATACGCTCGTAGCGCAGGTACTTTTGCATTTCATGTTCGATCGGTTCGATATTGGCAAGGACGTTGGCATGGGAGATCACCACACCGCGGGGCTCGGCGGTGGTTCCCGACGTGAAGACAATCTCCAGCGGGTGGTTGCGAGAAAGTTGCGGCGAAGCATAGGAAGCAGCGGAGTGTGCTGCAATCGTCTGGCACAGCGATTCGAGCACCAGCACGGGAATGGTGACGCCGGCGGCAGGAACGGCGCGAGAGCACACCACGAGCTTGGCGTTGACCTGTGCTGCCACGCGGGCGGCGAATTCCGCGGTGGAAATTCTATCGATTGGCACGACGACGGCGCCGCGCAGCAGGCATCCCCAAAACGCCACGAGCCATTCCGGACAATTCTCGGCCCAGAGGAGCACGTTGTCGCCCGCGCCGATGCCGCGTGATTCCAGCTCGCGCGCAAAACGAATCGCTTCGCTCGAGATGCGGCCGTAGGTCCAGCGTTCGATGCGGAAACCGCGGAAGAAAACAATCGCGGTTTCTTCGCCTCGTGTGGAGTATTCGGAGAAAAATTCGACGAGAGATTGGCGCGCCATGGGCGGCTCAAAGTGTGCCTTAGACGAATGGATGATGGAAGAGTTTGCTGTGGCAGCGGCGCAAAATGTTCCGGCGGGCAGGCGGCCGTTACGAATGGGGCCAGACGCGAGCGGCTGGAACGATTCGGGTGGCTTGCGAAGGCGTGATACTTTCTAGCGATGACCGTGAAGGCAGAAGTGATCGTAATCGGAGCCGGCATTACTGGCCTGGCTTGCGCTTTTCGGCTGCAGCAAGCGGGAATCCGCGTTTTGGTGCTGGAAGCGTCGGATGCGCCCGGCGGGATGATCGCCACAGTTGAGAGAAATGGATTTCTTTTTGAAGCGGGGCCCCAGGCTCCGCGTTTTCCGAGAGAATTGTGGGAGCTTGCCCGCGAACTAGGGATTGAGGACGCGTTCGTGCCCGGCGATTCCCGCGCGGAACGCTACATCTTGAAAAATGGGCAGCTGCACCGAGCGCCGTTCTCGCCGCTGAGGTTTCTTTCGACGAAACTGGTGGATGGCTCGTCCAAGTACCGGCTTCTCACCGAAGTATTGCGCCGATCGCGGCCGCCCGAGGGCGAGGAAACTTTGGCCGGATTTGTGCGGCGCAAGTTCGATGATGATGTGCTCGATTATCTGGTGGACCCATTTATCTCCGCGATATTTGCGGGCGACACGGAACAAATCGGAGTAGCGAGCGCGTTTCCTTTTCTGGCGCGGTGGGAACGGGAACACGGGAGCGTGATGCGCGGCGCCATCCGGAGCAGGAAACGCGGCACGCCGACCGGCTCGCAACCGGGGACGATGCCGCAACCTAGCGGGCGGCAGCTGGTGGTAACAGACGCGCTGCCGACGATGGGCTCGTTTCGCCGGGGACTTGGCACGCTTCCCAAAGCGATCGCGCAGAAGCTAGGGGATTCGATTCGATTTCGGGCCAGGGCGGGAAACATCGAAGCCGTCGGGGATGACGGAGGGACGGCTCCTCGGTGGCGGCTACAGCTGAACGGCGGCGAAGAGGTTACAAGCACGGCACTGGTGGTCAGCGCACCCGCGTACGAAGCAGCGCGCCTGCTGAGGACCAGTGCGCCGGAACTCAGCGCCAAGCTTTCAGAGGTATACTACGCGCCGATGGCGGTCGTTTCCACCGGATACGATCGAGCGCAAGTGCGCAATCCGCTCAAAGGATTCGGATTGATGATCCCGCGGCGGGAAAACCTCAACACATTTTTCAACGTGTGGAATTCGTCCATTTTCGAGGGGCGCGCGCCGGAAGGAAAAGTGCTGCTGACAAGTTTCGCGGGCGGCGCGACGAATCCTGCGTTCGTCGAACGAGAGGAAGCGGCGATCGCGCAAATCGTCGAGGGAGAAATTGCAGGCGTGCTGGGAATTGACGGACCACCCGTCGAAATATGCGTGTGGAAATACCCTCACGCACTGCCGCAGTTCAACGTGGGCCACGCGCAGACGGCCACGGCGATTCGCGAGCTAGTGAGCGGACTGCCGGGCCTGCACCTCGCGGGAAACTATCTCGAAGGCCGCTCTTTGGGGGAATGTGTGGAGATGGGGTCGCGAACCGCTGAAGAAGTAGTGCGTCAGTTCTCCAAGTAACGCATCTAGCGAACGACGCAGCGTCAACGTGAAGTGAAGTTCGTCCTCAAGCGCAAAGGAGTGGCAGTTGTACTCACTGATTTTTGGCGTCATCGCGGTCGTCGTAGCCGTGCTCTTGGCCGGGTGGGCCTACCAACGAATCGCGACGGCTCAAGACCGCAAGCGCCAACCAGCTCCGGGCAAATTGGTGGATTTGGACGGACGTGATTTGCATTTGCTTTCGATGGGGCAAGGCAGCCCGACGGTGATCTTTGAATCCGGTTTGATGTCTACCGTTTTGAGTTGGGACAAGATTCAGCCGGAGATAGCCAAGAGCACTCGGGCGGTGTGTTACGACCGCGCCGGGCTTGGCTGGAGCGATCCTGGTCCAGCGCCGCGCGATGCTGAGCGAATGGTTAGCGAGCTGCAGGAACTCCTCAAGCGAGCCAACATCGCTCCGCCGTATATCCTCGTTGGACATTCGTTCGGCGGACTAACGACGCGCCTTTTCGCCGCGCGATATCCGGAGCAAGTTGCGGGACTGATTTTGATCGACCCGGTAGTCCCGCAAGAGTGGAACCCGGCGAACGAGCAAAACCAAAAGCGGATCCGGACTGGCGCGACAATCCTGCGCCGGGCCAGTGCCCTCTCGCGGGTGGGCGTGATCCGATTTATTTCTCTCTTGCTGCGCGTGGGCGCCAAACGAATTGCCGAGCCACTGGTACGGCTAACGAGCAGAGGCGCGCCTAAAGGCGATGGCACCAGCAGCAGCCCACTTTTTTGGAATTTGCCACCGAGCGAGCGGGCGATGGCAGCGGTGTTCTGGGTACTGCCGAAATTCACAGAAACGATCGCCAACCAGCTGGAAAATCTTCCGAGGAGTGCAGCGCAAGTGGCGGCGGCGGAGAAACTGGAAGGCAAGGCCGTCACCGTTATTTCGGCAGCGAATACGCCCGCGGAACGGAAGGTGGAGCATGTTGCCATCGCCCAGCTCTCAATCTACGGCAAGCATGTGACAGGAATGCAGAGCGGCCATTGGGTGATGACCGACGAACCGGAACTTGTTCTGGAAGCGATTCAGGAAATGATTGCGCGAACGCGCGAGCCCAGCGTGGCCAGCTCAGGCGCGTGAACGTGGTGGCGACGTCTGCGGATGACGCCGACTAGTCTGGCGGCTCGGCGGCCAGTTCTCTGTAAAACTTTTGCAACGTGTAGAAAGCTTGTTTTCGCTGGCCGCGGTCTGAAATCAGCCCCTTGCGATTGTAGAAGTCCTGCACGCCGGGGAGCGGGCGGCGCGGCGAGCGAAAATCCATCAGCACCCACGGTGACATGCCGGCCAGCGACGGAATCCTTCTCAGCATCGCGATTTGGTGCTGATACAAGCTCGTTTGATATTCCTCGGTCCAGCGTGCGTCCGCGCTTCCATGCGCACCGAACGGAGTTTCCGCGCCAAATTCGCTGACGATCAGAGGTTTTTCGTAAGCCGTCTTCCATTGCAGGGCGTCGAGAGATGGGATGGTGCCGTCGTACCAGCCGACATACTCATTCAAGCCCAGGACATCAAGAAATTCTCCCAGCGGATCATTCAATAGTTTCGTGTTGGCGTCGGCGTTCTCTGGACGATTCAGTGCGGCGGTGACAAGGCGCGTAGGATCCAGCTCGCGCGTATCGTTCGCCAGTTGTTTCATGAATTCCAGTCGTGCGGGAGCGACGGGCGTCTCATTGCCGATGGACCAGAAAATCGCCGCCGCGCGATTGTGATCGCGGACGATCAGGTCGCGCATTTGTTCTTCCGCAATCTGTAACGTGGCGGGATTCTTCCAGTCAATGTCCCAGTAAACGGGAATCTCCTCCCACACCAGAATTCCCATCCGGTCCGCCAGACGAATCATGGCTTCGTTGTACGGATAGTGAGCCAGCCGGACGAAGTTGCATCCCAGTTCCCTTGCCCAGCCGAGCAAGATGGCGTCGTCCTCAGGAGAGAATGCGCGTCCACCACGAAACGGCGCTTCTTCGTGCATGGAAATGCCGCGCAAGAAAATGGGTTTGCCATTCAGCAAGATCTTGGTTCCGCGGGTTTCAATGGTGCGAAATCCGATTTGCTCTTCCACGCGGTCACCGGCGCCCGAAATTATCACGCGGTAAAGTTTTGGATTCTCAGGGGACCATAGCTGAAGCTTTGCAGCGAAATGGAATTCCGCGTACCCGTCGCGGTCTGTTGTCACGCGCTGCGCGATATTGGCCTCGGGAATTTCGATGGCCACCTGCTGCGGCCGGGTTGCGCCATTGAGTTTCACCCAGCCGGCGATTTCACTCAGCGAACCCTTCGCGAGTTGCACGAAATAATCCTGTATAAACGTTGCGGGCACTTCGACGATGGCCACATCTCGCGTGAGGCCGCCATAGTTCCACCAATCCGTGTTCAAGGCGGGGACGGCGTCGCTGTGGCGGGCGTTGTTCACTTCCACAACGACGAAATTGTCGCCGTCGCGCAGATCGTTGGTTATCTCAAAATTGAAAGGCGTGAACCCGCCTTGATGTTCGCCAATCGGTTTGCCGTTGAGATACACGCGGGCCTGATAATTCGCCGCGCCGAAATAGAGGAAACTTCGGGCGAGTTCGCTCCGGTGGTACGAAAACGACCGCTCGTACCAGACGGACCCTTCGTAGAACAACAGACTCTCTCGCTGCGAGTTCCAGTCGCCTGGAACATTCAAAGTGCCGGAGGCGTCAAAATCGTATTCGACCAGGTCTTGCTTGTCTTGGGGCTTACGGTTCTCGTAATAGCGGTACTGCAGGCCAGTCTCATAGGGATCAATAATCACGTGCCATGTGCCGTTCAAGCTGACGGTGGCTCGCCCGTGAAAGTTGGCGATCAGGTTGGAGGGTGACGGAGCGGCGACGGCGAATCCAGCCGCAGCGAAGAAAATCATAATGAGACGTTTCATATTCATTTGTTCGCACGGCGAGCTAGCGGGCAGCTTCCGCATGATTCGACTTCGCGCCGAAGCAACGGCCGACCGGCGCTCAAAAGTACTCGACCCGTATAGTATGTAGGTCCGCAGATGTCAAACCGGGCGCGTCGTTGTGGCAGGATTCTATTCGTCCCACAAGCAGAGGCCAGAAATTCGTTGACCGTAGGAGATCGAAATGCCAAAGTCGCGCGCGGCTAACGGTTATCGCGGCGGATTATATGGAAGGTTGCTCGACTCACAGTCGAGTGAGCCTGAAGCCGTGCTCCGACGCAGTAGATTCCGCGTGATTAAGGGGCGATGGCGATGAAGCTATTGGGAATTGACATAGGGACCGGCGGCACGCGGGCGGTGCTGCTGGATGCCGGCGGCCGCGTGGTCAGTTCGGCAAGCGCCGCGCACGCTCCCTTTGCATCACCTCAGGCGGGTTGGGCTGAGCAAGATCCCGGCGACTGGTGGAGCGCCGCTTGCAGCGCGATCTCTGACTGCCTGGAGCGGGGCAAGACCGCGGCCGGCGAAATCAGCGGAATTGGATTAACCGGCCAGATGCACGGCCTCGTGTTGCTGGACGGCGGCGGACGCGTCCTGCGTCCATCCATTATATGGTGCGACCAACGCACGGAAGTGGAATGCCGTGAGATCACCGAAAAGATCGGCGCGGCGCGGCTGATCGAGCTTACCGCCAACCCGGCGCTGACGAACTTCACTCTGCCTAAAATCTGGTGGGTGCAGAAGAACGAGCCGGAGATTTGGGCGCGCGTCGCCACAATTCTGCTGCCGAAAGACTACATACGTCTGCGGCTTAGCGGATCGCGCGCGACAGACGTTGCCGATGCTTCAGGGACGCTGCTTTTCGACGTGGCCAACCGTCAATGGTCGCGGCCCATGATGGAGGTGTCGCGCTTGAATCCGGACTCTGCTGCCGAAGATTTTCGAATCGTGCGAAATTTCGGGCCGTGTGTCGGAGGAAGGCGCACGCGCCACCGGACTGCGCGCCGGTATTCCCGTAGTTGCCGGAGCCGGAGATCAGGCCGCTGGAGCGGTCGGCTTGGGAATTGTGCGCCCCGGGGCGGTGAGCGCGACGATCGGAACTTCCGGCGTGGTGTTTGCGGCTACGGCCAGTCCGGTGCGCGATCCCGCGGGACGCATCCACACATTTTGCCACGCGGTACCGCAACGCTGGCACGTGATGGGCGTGACGCAGGCGGCCGGATACTCGCTGCGCTGGTTTCGCGATCAGTTTGGTGCGAACGGCGATCCCGCGCAAGACGCCTACGCGCGATTGATGACGGAAGCGAGCACGGCTCCGGCAGGCGCGGACGGTTTATTGTGGGCGCCCTACCTGATGGGTGAGCGGACTCCTTATCTGGATCCGAATGCGCGAGGAGCGCTGGTGGGAATTTCATCCATGCACACGCGCGCGCACGTGATTCGCGCGATTCTGGAAGGCGTGGCTTTCAGTTTGCGCGACACGCTGACGATCTTCGCCGAATTGAAAATTCCGGTGGAGTCCATTCGGCTCGGCGGCGGCGGCGCGCGCGGAGATCTGTGGCGTCAGATTCAGGCGGATGTGTACGGCTTGCCGGTGGGCCTGCCGGAAGCGGAAGAGGGCCCTGCGTTCGGCGCGGCATTGCTGGCTGGAGTAGGCGCGGGCAATTGGACCAGCGTCGAGAATGCGGCTGACGCGGCTGTGCGGGTGTCGCAGCAAATCGAGCCAAACCCACAGCACGTTGCACTGATGAATCGGCGATACCGCGAATATCGCAAATTGTATCCGGCTCTGCGAGACATCAATCGGGACATCGGGGGCGAAATTTACTGAGCGAATTTCACCCTCGAGCGTCAAATCGGCGCAGATTACTGGATGAGCGAACCGATCCGCCCGCCCAGTTGACTTACGGATAAGTCTTGATATGCTCTCGTTGAAGAGGGCATGGAGTTCGCCCTTTAACCGCTGTCCCTTCAATGCCGGGACAGATGATGACTCCTGACAGGGATCCTTGTCGCGGAGTCATGTCCCCGGCGCCGATCCCAAGCTGATATAGACAGAAGGACTAGCATGCCAAATGTACGTGCGTCGGGTGCGCTGTGGGCCGGAGTGGCATTCGACTGAAGAACTCAAAGGAGGGAATAAGGCTCGTTCCTATGACCAAATACTTGATGGTGGCTATCGGCGGAGCGGTTGGGTCTGTCTTACGATTTTGGGTGGGAACCCACGTGAGCAATCGGTTAAATACCCGTTTTCTGGCCGGCACGTTCATTGTCAATATCACGGCGTGCTTTCTGATTGGCTTCGTTGTTACGGTGATGGCGAAGAAGGCGGACTGGAATCCGAACTGGCGATACTTGATTCCGATCGGGTTTATCGGCGGGTACAGCACGTTCTCCACATTCGAGTATGAAACGTTCCGCGTTTTTCAGGAAGGCGAACTTCTCGTGGCCGCATTGAACGTGGTTCTGAGCGTCGTCGTAGGTTTTGCATCGGTTTGGCTGGGTGTGATCACCGGGAAGACGGTCGTATGAACGCAGCAGCTTCCTCCGCGAGATTGCCGAGCGCGAGCTTCACGGCCGACGGAATCTTTCCGTTGCTGCCAGCAGGATGAGGGGCTAAATTTTTGAGTGCGAAGTGAGGAATTGAGAACCAGGAGGGAACATGATCCAGGCTGGGCCCGCCAAGAAAGTGACTATTTATGTTGGGCAGGACCACCAGTATCACGGGGAATCGGTGTATGCGGCCATTCTGGAATTTCTCTTCTATCACAAGGTTTCGGGAGCCAGCGTTACCCGCGGCATCGCCGGTTTCGGCGCGGATCACCAGATGCATACCGATCGAGTCCTGGCGCTGACGGAAAATCTTCCCATGAAGATTGAATTCATTGACACGCCGGAGAAGGTGGAACAACTTCTTCCGAAGCTGCATGAAATGGCGGGCACGGGCCTGATTGAAGTTCAGGACACTACGGTAGTGAAAGCCTCCGGTACTGCGCAGCAGGCGGCGAGCCGGGAAGTTACGCCTCCTTTGAAACGCGAAGGAAAAGCCAAACTGATGCGAATCTTCATCGGCGAGAACGACAAATGGAACGGGAAGCCGCTCTACCGCGCGCTGGTTGAGTCCATGCGAGCGAACGACATTGCGGGCGTCACCGTTTATCTGGGAATTTTGGGCTATGGGGCCAATCGCAGGATTCACAAGGATTCAGCGCTGAATCTCTCGCACGATCGACCGGTGATGATGACGGTCGTGGACACCGAGGAAAGGCTTCGTGCGTTTCTCCCGGCGCTGGACGGTATGGTGCAGCAGGGTCTGGTGGTTTTCTCCGACGTGGATGTCATCAAGTACACGCACGACTATCAGGAAGACGAACGCAGAAAGGCGGTGCGCCCATGAAACTGGAAGGAAAAGCCAAGATGCTGCGCATCCATTTCGGCGAAAATGACAAATGGAAAGATAAGCCGCTGTACCGGGCGATTGTCGAGAAGTGCCGGGAATTGGATCTAGCCGGTGCAACGGTGTTCCGGGGCATCGAGGGTTACGGCGCCAGTACTCTGATTCATCGCGCAAACCGGCTGTCTTTTTCTTCAGACGCTCCCATCATGGTGAGCGTGATTGATTCTGAAGAACGGATTCAGAAGTTGCTTCCGTTTCTGGATGAGATGGTGGACGAGGGGCTGATCGCGATGTCCGAGGTGGAAGTGATCAAGTACGTGCACCAGGACGGCGTGCGCTCGGAATGAGGGGAGTTTCCACGGCGGCTGTAGCGCGACGGGATAGCACAAAATGCGAGAGCATCGGCCTGATTTAACAGCCGCGATTCATTCAATCTGAATCCTCGTTTGAATTCACATATCCAATTGACGATTCTCGAGTGAATTCGCGCGGATGGTGTGAAGTTTCCGGCCGGCATTTTTGCGCGGTGTGATAGATTGCGTGATTCGGCACTTCCTCAGAATGCATTGGGGCTCAGGAGGGCTTTACGGATGGCACTAACCATTACAGGTCTATCGAAGACGTACCCAAATGGCGTGAAGGCCCTGAAGAACCTCTCGCTGACGATTGGGAACAATATGTTTGGCCTGCTGGGGCCGAACGGGGCGGGCAAAAGCACGCTGATGCGAACCGTGGCTACGCTGCAGGATCCCGATTCAGGATCGATCCATCTCGACGGCTTGGACGTGCTTACGAACAAGAATGAAGTTCGCAAGGTGCTTGGGTACTTGCCGCAGGAATTCGGCGTGTATCCGAAGATGTCCGCCGCGGATATGCTCGATCACCTGGCGGTGATGAAGGGAATCACTTCTGCAAAAGAGCGAAAAGAGATGGTGGATGCGCTGCTGCAGCAGACGAATCTGTGGGATGCGCGCAAGAAAGCCCTCAGTACCTATTCGGGCGGCATGAAGCAGCGCTACGGAATCGCGCAGGCGCTGCTGGCGAATCCGCGGCTGATCATCGTGGATGAACCCACGGCGGGTTTGGATCCAACGGAGCGGAACCGCTTTCTGAACTTGCTCAGCTCGATTGGGCGGGACGTAACGGTGATCCTCTCGACGCACATCGTTGACGACGTGCGTGAACTTTGCTCGAAGATGGCGATTATCGCTTCGGGCGAAGTGCTGCTGGAAGGCGCGCCGAACCAGGCTCTCGATTCACTGAAGGGAAAAATCTGGAGCAAAGTGGTCGCCAGCGATGACGAGTTGCGCGCGCTGGAATCGCAGATGAGCGTGATTTCGACTCACCTGGTCGGCGGCCAGCACGAGATTCGCGTGTACGCCGACTCGAATCCCGGGGAAGGCTTTCATCCTGTGGACTCCGAGCTTGAGGATGTTTACTTCCTGAATCTTTCCCGGCAGTCGCAAAATTAGTATGGACGAGACACGGCGATGAACTTGTTCTGGGAATTTTTCACATTCGAGCTGAAGTTTCGCGCGAAGAGCCTATCCACGTACGTTTACTTTTTCATGTGGTTTGCCTTCAGCTTCCTCTCCGTGGCCTCGGAAAATTTCGGACCAATCGGATTCAACAACGGAAAGGTGCTGCTGAACGGCCCGTTTGCAATCGCGACATATTATTGGTATTCGACTCTTTTCGGATTGATCGTCATCGCCGCGATATTTGGCACGTCCATCCTGCGCGACTTCCAGCGGGACACGTATCAAATCCTTTTCACGAAACCGATCTCGAAGTTTGCCTACCTGGGCGGGCGTTGGGCCGGCTCGTTCGTGACCACGGTCTTCGCGTTTTCCGGCATGATATTCGGGACTTTCCTCGGCACGTTCGCTCCTTGGGCGGATCATTTGCGAATTGGGCCGAATCATCTTTGGTGGTATCTGCAGCCTTTTCTTTCGATCGTGGTGGTGCAGATCTTTTTTTTGGGCTCGCTCTTTTTTGCGGTGGCGGCGCTTTCGCGGAAGATTTTTGTGGTGTACCTGCAGGGCGTGGCTCTATTCATGCTTTACATAATTGGGATAACGGTTTTTACCGCCACGCGTTCACTCGAAAGGTTCTGGTCGGGAATCTTTGACCCCATCGGGCTGCTGTTGTTCGACGACATCACGCGCTACTGGACGGTGGCGGAGAAAAACGTACTGTCGCTGTCCTGGTCTCCGCATGTGGCGGCGGGAGTGTTTCTGTATAACCGCCTCTTGTGGCTTTCAGTAGGCTTCATCTCGCTCGCGGCAGTGTGGGTGCTGTTCCCGATGTCCGTGGAAGCGCTCACCGCGCGCGCACAAGGGCGGCGCGCCGCCAAAGCGAAACAACAGGATGAGTTCGAGGCGCGACCCAAGCGTTCCCTGGTGGCCGCGCAGCTTCCGAGGGTTCACCAGGTCTTCGGACCGGCGACCACCTGGGCGCAGTTCTGGTCACTTTCGCGAATGCGGGTCAGCACCATCTTGCATGAAGTCTCGTTCTGGGCGATCACGGGATTGTTGGTAGCGTTTGCCATCAACAACGGCTACTTCGCGGGACGCGTAGCTGAGCAGAACGTCTGGCCAGTAACCTACTTGATGGTGCAGGCGGTGGAGGGCAGCGCTCTTCTTTTCTTCTACATCGTGGCAACTTTGTATGCGGCGGAATTGGTGTGGCGCGAGCGAGACGTCCACGCGGACGGCATTCACGATTCCCTGCCCATGCCGGAGATGGTGGACTGGCTGTCGAAGCTCGCGGCGATCGCCGTCGTCGAGTTAATCCTGCTGACCTTGACGATGTTCTGCGGCGTATTCATGCAGACTCTGGCTGGTTACTACCGTTACGAGTTCCTGCAATACTTCAAGGAACTCTACATCGTGACCTTCCCGCAGGTGATGACGTTCGCTTTACTGGCCCTGTTCGTGCAAACCGTCGTGAGTAATAAATTCATCGGGCACGGCATCGCGCTTGGCGTATTCGTGATCACACCCATTCTCTTCAATTTCGGCTGGGAGAATACGCTCTATCTTTTCGGTTCCATCCCGCCGTACACCTACAGCGACTTGAATGGTTATGGACACTTCGTGCCGGGGCTGTTTTGGTCCATAACGTACTGGCTGGCGATTGCCGCATTTCTGGGCGTGCTGTCTATCGCGCTGACGAGGCGCGGGTCGGACGATGGCTGGCGAGCCCGCTGGCAGCTAGCAGGAGCGCGGTTTCCGAAGCTCGCGCCGGCCGCGATCGTCTTTGTATTCATCGCGATTGGAAGCGGCGCTTGGTACTACTACAACGCCCACGTTCTGAACGAATATTTGACTGCCAAGCAACGTCGCGGCATACAGGCCGATTACGAACGCAACTACAAAAAGTACGAAAACCTGCCGCAGCTGAAAGTAATCGCCGTTGACGCGCAGGTGGATATCGAACCGGCCCGCCGATCCTTCTCAGGCACGGGCACGTTCACGATGCAAAATAAGAACGCGAATCCCATATCTGAAATTCACATCACCAACCCGAGACAGTCTGTTTCCGAAGTGAAGTTCGACCGGCCATTTCATCAAGTAAGCTGCGGCGCGCGAGATATTTATTGTATTTATGAGCTGGAGCAGCCGCTAGCGCCTGGCGAAACAACGAAGATGACGTTCCGCATGGGTCACACGACGCACGGATTTAAGGACGGTAACGAGCCTCCGGAATTTGCCTACAACGGAACGTTCTTCGACTCCGAGTATTTCCCGCACATCGGCTACAACCAAGGTATGGAACTGGACGACCCGCGGCGTCGCCGGGAGGAAAAACTCGGGCCGCTGGAAGAAATGGCTCCTCGCGGCGACGCTACCCAATCGCTCTACAACCTGTTCTCAAAAGATTCGGATTGGATCACATATCACACCGTGGTAAGCACGTCCTCGGATCAAATCGCCATCGCTCCCGGCTACCTGAAGCGCACTTGGGAACAAGACGGCCGCCGCTTTTTCGAATACGACATGGGGCCAACGCATATCGCAAATTTCTATGCATATCTTTCGGCGCGTTACGACGTGCGGCGCGAGCAGTACAAAGGCACGAACCTGGAGGTCTATTACACGCCGGGCCACGAATTCGATGTGGCTGACATGCTGGAAGCGTCCAAGGGCGGACTGGATTATTACCAGGCGAACTTCAGTCCCTATCAGTTCGCGCAGTATCGGATCATGGAATTCCCGCGTTACCGTAATTTTGCGCAGTCGTTTCCGAACACCATCCCCTATTCCGAAGGAATCGGATTCATCAGCCGCTTGGAGAAAAAAAAGGACATCGATTTTACGTATTTCGTCACGGCGCACGAATTGGGTCACCAGTGGTGGGGGCATCAACTGATCGGCGGCAACGTGCAAGGCTCGAACATGATGTCCGAAACTCTGGCGGAGTATTCAGCACTGATGGTGATGGAAAAGAAATACGGTAAAGACCAGATGCACAGGTTCCTGAGGCACGAGGTGGATTCCTACCTGCGCGGGCGCGGCGGCGAAGTGCGTCACGAACCGCCGCTGGTGCTGGTGCAACGCGAGCCGTATGTCTGGTACAACAAGGGCGGCCTGGTGATGTACACACTTGCCGATTACATCGGCGAGGACAAGGTCAACCTGGCGCTGCACAATTTCCTGATGAAATACCGCTATGCCAACGCCGAAAATCCCCAGTCGGAACCGTATCCGGACACGCGCGAATTCGTCGCGGCGCTGCGCGAACAAACGCCCCCCGAGCTGCAGTATCTGATCACCGATGGTTTCGAATCCATCGTTCTGTACGACAACAAAGCCCTGAGCGCGGTGGTGACTGCAACCGACGATCACAAGTACAAAGTGACGCTGACAGTGCAAGCTCGCAAAGTGAAAGCGGATGGCAACGGAAATGAAAGTCCCATGTCGTTGAACGACTACATTGACGTGGGGGTGTTCAGCGGGAAGAAGGACGAGGAAAAACCGCTATCGCTGAAAAAAGAAAAGTTCACGCAAGAACAGCAAACTTTCGAGATCGTGGTGGACGAGATGCCCACGCGCGCGGGCATCGATCCCTACAACAAACTAGTGGACCGGATTTCCGACGACAACACGATTGATGTGACGAAGCGATAAGCTATTCGCCACCATCAGCCGAGCACTTTCAGGTGCTGGTAGCCGCCCGTGGCGTTCTACCTTAGCGGCTCGGCCTGCCTGTCTTCGGAATCGACAATTTCCCTGTTGCTTTCCCACAGGACTTGTGGCATCCTTCCTGTTGGAAACCCAAATGGCGGCCCGATGAAACAAAAAACTGATGTCCTGCAAGGCACCTTGGCGTTGATGGTCCTGAAGACTCTCGACGTCCTGGGCTCGCTGCACGGCTATGGGATCGCGCGGCGCATCGAGCAGATCAGCGGAAATCTCCTCGCCGTGAACCAAGGCACCCTCTATCCCGTCCTCTTGAAACTAGAACAGGAAGGCGCCATCGCGTCCGAGTGGGGCGCCTCGGAAAATAATCGCAGGGCGCGCTTCTATCGGCTCACTCGCGAAGGGCGCAAGCAGTTGCAAGTCGAAACCCAGGATTGGGAACAAACCGCAGCGATCATCGGCCGGTTCTTTGAAGCCAAGGCGGAGGATCTACCATGAAATCTCTCAGGCGCTTTCTGAAACGTCTAGCCAGCTTGCCGGCACGCCGCGCGCAGGACGAACGATTGCGGGAAGAGATCGAGGAGCACATCGCTCTGCAAACCGCTGACAATCTTCGCGCCGGTTTATCGCCCAGCGAAGCGCGGCGCCAGGCCCTGCTGAAATTTGGCGGCGTGGAGGCGATGAAAGAAGAATTTCGCGCCGGGCGAGGACTTATCTTCGTCGAGAATATTCTGCAGGACTTCCGCTTCGCGATCCGCAGCCTGCGCCGCACGCCGGGTCTCACGCTGTTCGTGATCGTAACTCTGGCGCTCGGGATCGGCATGACCTCTGCCACATTCAGCATGGTGGACGCGCTCATTTTCCGACCCTACCCGGTGCCGCATCCCGGCAACATTGTTACGCTGGCCGGCACCACGCACGACAGCAAGATCGATGATTTTTCCTACCGTGAATATGTGGACATCCGCGACAAAACCAAAAGTTACGACGGCGTGATCGCGTATGCCGACATGCAGGCTGTCGGCTTCAGCGCCGAGCCCGGCGCCACGCCGCGCATCAAGGGCGGCACGATGGTTTCTGGAAATTTTTTCCGCGTGCTAGGCGTCGAGCCGCGCCTCGGCCGAGGCTTTCGCGCGGACGAAGACCTGGTGCCTTCCCGCGACGCGGTCGTGGTGCTGGGCCCGGACTTCTGGCGGCACGAATTCGCCGGCGACCCCGCCATCCTCGGCAAGACCATTCGCCTGAACGGCGCGCCCTTCACCGTGATCGGCGTAGCTCCGGACAGCTTCCCGGGCTTGCTGGTATTCGGCCATCCTGACTTGTACATGCCGCTGGCCATGGCGCCGGTGTTTTCCACTGACCTGCGCAAGAATTTCTTCGAGGATCGCGACGATCGCGAGTTGAACGTAAAAGCGCGCCTGCATCCGGGCACGTCTTTGCAGGACGCGCGCAGCGAGCTCGCCGTGCTGGCCACAAATTTCGAACACGACTATCCCAAAGTCAGCCGCAGCCGCAGCGCCGCGGTTTACACCCAATTCCAGACGCGCACGATCGAAGACGACAATTGGAAATTCGGCGTGATCTTCGTGATCCTGGCGCTCGCGGTTTTGCTGGTGGCTTGCACCAATGTCGCGGGACTGCTGCTCAGCCGCGCGCGCGAGCGGGCCCGTGAAATCGCAGTACGCTTGGCTCTTGGCGCGGGGCGCGTCAGGCTCATCCGCCTGCTGCTAACTGAAAGTCTGATCTTCGCAACCTTAGGCGGCCTCGCGGGCATCGCCGTCGGTTACGGCGTCATCGAATGGTTCCACTCCAAAGACACCATCATTTTCGCCACGGAGCTGCCGGTAGCCGTGCCCTTCCAGATGGATAATCGCGTGCTCTTGTTGTGCGTTGCATTGTCCGTCGTGAGCGCATTCCTGTGCGGCCTCGCTCCGGCGTTGCAAAGCACCCGCGTGGATTTGGTGAACGCGCTGAAATCCGCGGACGTGGACGTCCCCGGACGCAAACGCCTGTGGGGCCGCAACATGCTCGTCGTGGCGCAGGTTTCCATGTCGCTGATGCTGCTCACCGCCGCTTTCCTGATGGCCCGTGGTTTCGAGCACGACTTGATGCAGGATACCGGCTTCACCAAAGACCATTTGTTGATGACTAGTTTCGATCCGCGGCTGATTCAGTACAACGCCACCCAGACGCAGCAGTTTTACAAGCTGCTGGCCGAACGCATGCGCGAAACTCCTGGAGTGCAGAGCGAAGCCCTCACGCAGAACATTCCTCTGGGAACGGACGATTTTGACGGAGTGGCGTTTGTGCCGGACGGCTTCACCATGCCCCCGGACCGCGCGAATTTCACTTCCTCGATGGATACGGTGGACGAAGGATATTTTCAGACGATGGGAATTACGATTTTGCGCGGCCGGGCGTTTTTGCCAACCGATACCGCCGATAGGCCGCGCGTCGCCATCGTCAACCAGCACTTCGCCAAGCACTATTGGCCTGCGGGCGACGCGGTCGGCAAACACATTCGCCTCGAGGACAGCGCCGGCACGCCCGTCGAAATCGTAGGGGTCGCACAGACCGTCAAGTATCAAAACATGGAAAGCCCGGCGGATTTCCTGTACATGCCGCTGGCGCAGCATCCCGTGGCGCGCATGGTTTTGATGTTGCGCTCGAGCGGCGACCCGCTGAGATTGGTGGAGCCCGTGAAGGACGTGGTGCGCAGCCTCGATTCGAACCTTCCCATGCTGCGGACGAGCTCGTATGAGGAGTATTACCTGAATCAGGCCGTTCGCGGGCCGCGCATCGCCATTGATCTGGTCGGCACCATGGGCGCCGTAGGCCTGCTGCTCGCCATTGCCGGCCTCTATGGACTGGTCGCGTACAACGTCAGCCGCAGAACGCACGAAATCGGCATACGCATGGCGCTGGGCGCGGCCGGATCGGACGTTCTGCGTCTGGTGATGGGCAAAGGGATTGTGCTGGTCGCGATGGGCACGGCGCTCGGTCTTGCGATGGGTTTTTCCCTCGAGCGGCTGATGAATTCCATGCTCTTCGATTCCGGCGGCGTGGACGTCGTCGCATACATCATCGTGGTCCCGTCGCTGTTTCTGGTGACTATGCTGGCGTCCTACGTCCCCGCCCGACGCGCCACCCGCATCGCCCCCACACAGGCATTGCGTTACGAATAGCGCAGTACGTGTAGCGGCGACACGAATGGCCCTCGGGCATTAGGGCTACAGCGCCGTCTGGGCCATTCATCAAACTGAAAATTTTCCAGCGGCCGCGCGGCACTCAGCACGGCGCGTCAATCGCGCACAACTTTAGCAGCGGGTCGGCTGACGGAAGCTGTTGGACAACAAAAGTCGCCGTGTGCCATTCCGTGGATGTTCCCGACGAGTCGGTCGCACGAATCTGCAGCTGATACTCGCCTTCCGGCAAACCGTTGAGGTCGATCCCCCGCGCTATGCGAATAATCGAACTGCCTCCCGTAGCATACAGAGCCGCGTCCACAGCCTCGTATTCCACTTTTACCTTACCGGTCTTGACATCCACAATTTTCAGTTGCGCTTTGACCTTTGTCGTCGCGTGTATGGAATTCCCCGGGTCAAAAACCTCGAAGTAAGCGTAGAGCATTTCGTTTCGTTTGAAATTCGGATCCGCCGTAGGCGTGAATTCCACACCGTTGCTTACCAGCGGAAGATAGCTCCCGGACATTTTGGCCGGAACGTCTTGCACCTCAACTGGAATTTTCCGCTCCCGCCTGCACAAGGCAACGTCGCTAATGGACGTCTGTTTCTCGTCCGGGCGTTTCACCACCAGCGGCATTTGTTGCCGGCCGAATTTTTCCCCGTCGCTGATGACGGCCCGAAGTTCATATTCGCCGGGTGGCAGATCAATTTCCGTTTCGTATCCGTCAGGAATCATCGAACTGTCGCGGTCGTACCTGTTTTCTGAGCTCTGCGCACTCTGCGCGCTTGACGACGGTTTGTTGCTGTTCCCATAGTCACAGCATGCAAAATCACTGAAGCGCGCGGCGATACTCCCGTCACGGTTATAAATCATTCCAGCGGAACCAATCGTCGCGTACAGCGTTCCATCTTTGAATTCGTGCCGCAACGATTTCGCGGGAAACTCCATGCGAATGTTCACCCGGGCCGTTTCCTTCGCTCCGTAGAGCGCCACCGCCTGTAGCTTTAAATCAATCTTGCCCGCTTCGCCCGACTTCAAGTCCTCTTCCATCTGTTTTCCGAATTCGGTGCCGTTCAGCGGGTCGGCGGCGGGCTCCTGTGTGTTGCAGTACTCACTGCGCGTCCAGACGACCAAATTATGATGGCCGACGTCTACTCGTATCTTGTGGCAGGCGCCTGTCGGCGAAGGCGGCGGAACGTACGCGATCACATATTGCGGCCACGGAAGCCACAGGCTCTCTCCGGCATTCGCCAAATCCGGATAGGTCCATCGTCCTCCTCCAGTGCCAACCGATTCTGGATGCTTGCCCAGGTTATCGTTCACTATCGAGAAAATCGGAGCTTCCAACGACACGCGTTCAATGCGTTGCTCTTGACCATCTTCGTACAGCTTGAAATCCTTGGCCGCCAGTGTGCGGATTGCGATGGTGTCCCAAAAATGCGGATCGTGAGCTATCAGGTAGCTCAGCGTGTGCCGGTGAGGTTTTTTGTCCGTCAGCGCATAGAGCTTTTTGTCGAACACGACGGTTGGAACCAGAACCTGCCGTGATTCCACTCGGATCGGTCCCTGGGCGGCGGTGATCGTTGCCACACTGAAAACAGCTGCCGTGCTCGCAAAGAATTGCACGAGCAAACCGCATCTCTTTATCATTTTGGTTCGTGCCCGCAAACGTACCTCCGCTCCGAGGAGCGAAGTGTATCAATTCCGTGTGCCGTGCGGCACAGTTCGTCCTCGGCTAGCCGCTCCGCTGTAACCCCAGCCTCATTGCGCTCGAGCAACCAACAAGTTGAGCAGCAGCAACGACGCGTTCACGCGTTTATGGAATCCTGATCGAGCAGAACTGGGACCCAGCCCCAAATGCAACCGACACCACGCAGTAGAATTGCGGCCGCTTGACCGCCTCAGGAGTCCGAACATGGTAGAAACCAGCTGGCGAGATTTTTACAGAGCCGCCATTCTTGAACTTGACCGTTCGCTGCTGAAAGTTCGCGTGAAAACCGCTGAGGATGCGATCAAAGCGCGTGTGGCTGACGGCCGAGCGTCCCGCGAGGAGCGTCGCGAAATGGACGATGCCCTCTCCATTTTGCAACGGCTAAAAAAAGTAGATCGCTAGACCTGTTCACTGATTTGCGCACGGAAATGTACGCGGTCGTGTAAGTGTCGGGTTCGAGAGCGCACGAGAATCACACTGAGCGCGTGCGTTCTCGCTCCCTGGCTCAGCAAGCCGTTCGTTTATTGCGGCAACTCTTCCCCAGACTGCTCGCGCACCATATACTCCGCGTACCAGTCCGGCCAGTTCGCATCAGCGTTGCCAATCCGCTGCTTGTGCTCGCCGTGGGCGACCGACGCACGCCGCATCGCATTCGACAGATCGCTCACCGAAGCAAAGCTCGTCGCCGCCGAATCGATGCGGCCAGGCAGCCGCGCCGTGATTTCCTGTAACAGGTGGGTATCGATCAAAATCGACAGCATGCACAAGGCTTTGTTGTGTTCGACGAAGTCCATGCCGTTCCTGCTGGCCGCGAGATTGTAAATCTCCGTTGCGCCAGCGGCGGAAATGTCGCAATTTTCTTTACGATTCAGGTCGCGCAGCAGATTTTCGACGTCGTCGAAACGTTGATACCACTCGTAGAGAGACTTGGCGTCAACCGCGCGGATTCGCTGGTTCCCCTGCCCGCGAAACTCGGCGACAAGGTGGCCGCCAATAAAGTCGCGAACACGTGTTACAAGCACTAACCCGTTTGGCTAGCTGGGTTCGTGCCCCTTGATCGTACTGCCTTCAGCTTAGTCCAGCTGAATCCGAATAGCTCTACCCCACGCGTACTAATCGCACGGGCTGCTAGACACCCGCGCGACGATCATGATGGACGAGTGGAATGACGGCATTCATAAATGCCGCTTAATAAGGCAACACGCAAAGTCAAATCGCTCTATCCACAGAAGTTAGGTGAGTTCGTTTTGCAAAAAACCACTCCGCCCATAGTGGCTGGCCTCGTCGGTAACCCCTGTTTCCGATTCTTCGCCACTGTTGGGCTGTCGCTTTTTATTGAATAACTACATATGTAGTATCCACGGGCGCAGTGGTTCCCGCGACTTGCGGTTCTTCACACAATGGTTCGCACGCCATAGATGGGGCTTCTGCCGTGCATCTACTCTCCGATGCAACGCCTGCGATGAGAGAATCGCAGAGACCTCTGGAAGCTTGCCAAAGCGCACGTAGGCCCACGCGATGGCGGCCACCATAATTGTTGCCGACAGAATGAAACACACTCCGGCGACAAGCAGCCCTGCCCAACCGGCGAGCAAATATCCGATATGGATGGCCAATTCACTCGAGCTGGGGCCTGGAATCAGATTGCTGGCACCGAGCAGGTCGAGAAACTTCTGACGAGAAAGCCATTGTCGGCGGCGAACGAGTTCGTCCTCCATCATGGCGATGTGTGCCGCGGGACCTCCGAAGGCGGTGAAGCCCAGCCGCAGGAAGAAGGCGGCGAGTTCGCGTGTCGAGACCCTTTGCGACGATGAGAGGGAGTCCGAAACTTCCCGAGCCAGGTTCTCAGCCATGGCCTGTTCGGGAGGAAAGCCACGCGTCGAGCGACCGCGTTCCCGCGCCCACGATCAGCAGAAACACTAAACACATGAGCATGGCGTAGTCCGTTCGCGCTTCCGCCTCCATGGGCCAAAAACCGTTCCTCAATAGGATCGGGATTTTTGTTGAGGCGATTGCGACAGAGATGTCAATGATCAGAAAGATCGAGGAGATACGAGTCAGCAGTCCGGCGAGCAGAAGTAATCCGCAGACGATTTCCACGACGCCGACGAACGGACCCAGAATGTGCGGCGCCGGAATGCCTATCCGCGCAAACCGGCCCGCGCCCCACAGATCGGCGAAGAGAAACTTCTTGATTCCTTCCAGGAGAAAGACGCCGCCGGCGAGGAATCGGATAACCAGAACCGCCGATGGCGCATTCGTGTAGAGCAATTTCGCGAAGGGATTCATGGCGATCTAGTTCCTAGGCGTAATCGAACAGGGTCATGAAACCAAAGTCCATGTGCAGTTGCTGATGGCAGTGGAACAAAGTGAGCCCCGGATTATCTGCCGTGAAATCCATTTCCAGTTCCTGATATCCGCCAAGCATCACTACGTCCTTCAGCACTCCCGCAGTGGGTGCACCGGCGATGCGCGTAAGTTCAAAACTGTGGCGATGCAGATGAATCGGATGTATGTCGTCGCTCGCATTTCGCATGCAAATGCGATAGCGCTTGCCCTGCTTCAAATGGAACGATGCCGGAAGGATCTCCTCGGTCATAGGATAGGCCGCTCCGTTAATCGTCCAGCGATTGAATCCGCCTTCCGCGGCGTTGTCCTTGGCGATGAGCATGTCGAAAGTCCCGTCGGGCAGTGCGGCGGTCGCACCGGTTTTCGCAAAACGTGAATAGCTCCAGTGGAACGGTTTCGGCACCGCCCACAAAGGCTTGCCGCCGTGGCCGGCATACTCCACCACAATGCCCATGCCGTGACTGCGATCGTCGTCCGCAAGGTCGCCCATTATCCACACGCCCGGATGATTCATCTCGACGATTGCCGAAATGCGTTCCGCCGTTCCGAGCCAGAGGACCGGAACTACGGCAGGCGCTGGGAACCGGATTCCCGTCTAGAGCGAGGACCTTAAACACGTGTCCGGGCAACGCCAGGCTGCGAATTTCCGTGGCGCTGCCGTTCAACACGTGAAACAGCACGCGCTCGCCCTGTTTAACCCTCACCGGCTCGCCGTGCCCCAGCATACGGCCATTGATGGTGAAATAGCGGTAGCCCACTTCGTAGCCGTGCGGCATGCCTTTCGCGAGTGAAGCCTTCATCGCGGACTCGCCCGTGGATTCAAGCTCTTTGACTTTCGATGCAGGCGCGAGAAAGTTCTGCGCCATATCTCCGCCCTGGCTGAAAGACGGCTCGAACTCCTTCAGCACCAGAAACACTTCCCGATCGTAGTCGCCCGGCTCTCGCTGTGGCTCGATGTAAACCGCGCCGACTTGGCCGGTGTATTGACCTGCGTACAGATCAGCTCCCGCGCGATTATGCGTGTGATAGAAACGAAGCCCCGCCGGTCGCGGCGTAAACTCAATCCGTCGCGTGCCGTGCGCGGGTATATATGGCGTGCCTTCCTCCGCAGCGCCATCCACGTCCGTCGAAATGAACTGGCCATGCCAGTGGAGTTGCTCGGGAGTGTCCGTATCGTTGTGCACTTCCACCGACACGGGTTGCCCTTCTTTAAAGCGCAACAGAGGTCCCGGGAACTGGCCATTGTAAGCAATTGTGGAAACGATGTGCTTCGGGGCGATCTCCACAGCGCTTGCGGCGATGCGCAGGACGTAATCCGGCGAGTTCAGGGCTGCGTTTGGAAGAATAGGCTGTGCCGCGAAACCTCGCGAGACTTTCGGGCATGCCGCAGCAAGCACCGCAGTTCCGGCGAGCTTCAAAACGTCGCGACGCGATGCAATCTTTTTACTCACGTTCGATTTCCAGCGGAACCATTGTCATGGGTAGACTGTGCACCACTTCAATGCCGGTGGACACTTTACCGTAATAGCTGATGCTTGAGGGTAGCGATTGTCAACTGTTCGCTCGTCAACTCCTGACTACGCTCTTATCGGAGAAGGGGCCCGGCACCGGATTTTGGCGGGGGTAGCCACGACCTGCCTCGGAGGAGTTGGCGCAGATCGATCCGAGTGCCGGGCTATGTCAATTTTCGCCCCGCGAGGGCAATTCGGCATATCGGGCAATCAGTGTAGCGGCCTTCCGTGCATAACAACGCCAGATCAGTGGAATGAGCTTTATAATGTTTGTATGAGGATTCTAATGCTCACTGGCAAGGGCGGCGTGGGAAAGACCAGCGTCGCAGCTGCGACCGGCGTAAAACTTGCCGAACTTAACTACCGCACGTTGGTGATGAGCATCGATCCAGCCCACAGCCTCGCGGATTCCTTCGATCTGGATACGGAACTCTTCCAAGTCCAGACCTCGGACCCATTACCGATCAACGATCGGCTTTCGATCATGGAACTGAATATACAGAAAGAAATCAAGCGGCACTGGAAGGAGATTTCCTCTTACATCAGCGCGGTGCTGCGCACCACCGGGATCACTGGCGTCGAAGCCGAAGAGCTGGCAATACTCCCGGGCATGGAAGAGCTTAGCGCGATGATGTACATCAATCAGTACCGGCGCGAGGGGCGTTACGACGTCATCGTGCTTGACGCAGCTCCAACCGCAGAGTCCATGCGATTCATCAGCA
Organism: uncultured Acidobacteriota bacterium; assembly: GCA_963742475.1. Lineage (GTDB taxonomy): Bacteria > Acidobacteriota > Terriglobia > Acidiferrales > UBA7541 > Palsa-295. Next base: position 1,503,573 of record CAVULY010000004.1, read on the forward strand.
TGCCGACGACACTCGACTGGTACATGAAGCACATTTTTCCTTTCCAGCGTAACCTGCTGAAAGCGGTGCGACCTATCGCGAACCGCGTCGCGCCGTTCGAGTTGCCCACGGACAGCTACTTCCTCAATATTCGCGATCTCTTCGAGAAACTCGAAGGGGTGGACGAAATTATGGGGGACCCGAAGGTCACGAGCGTGCGGTTGGTTACGAATCCTGAGAAGATGGTACTGCGCGAAACTCAGCGCGCGTTTGTATACTTCTCCCTTCACGGGCTAACTGTCGACACTGTAATCGTCAATCGCCTGCTACCCGCAAATGTCACGGATCAGTGGTTTAAAGAGTGGCACACCTCGCAGGAGAAAGTCCTGACTGAGATCGAAGAGTATTTTGCGCCTGTCCCGGTCAAGCGCGTGCCCCTATTCCAGCACGAGGTGTTGGGAAAACAGCGGCTCGAAGATCTTGCGCAGGTACTGTATCCTGGGCAACAAGATCCGTCGGCGGTGACTCGAACGGAGAAATCCTACACGTTTGTGAAACGTGACGGAGAGTACGAAGTGCAGGTATTGCTGCCTTTTGCCTCAAAAGGCGAAATTGGGCTGTTCAAGAAGGGTGACGAACTGGTCGTTGAGATCGGCACCTTGCGCCGGCACATCGGCCTCCCAAGGTCGATGGCAGCACTACAGCCGGGCAGAGCGAGGTTGGAAAATCAAGTCCTCACGATTGAAATGAAGGAGACTCAATGAGCGAGCAAAATCCAAACCAGCAAACGGCGGGCGAACGAGTCAGTCCTGAACCCTGTCTGTGTCGGGAGGTCTTGGATCGACTGCACGAATGCTTTGACGTTCCGCCTACGGTGCGACAACACCTGACGAATTCGCGGGTTGAATTCCTCAAAGCGATTCGCGAAGCAATTGACCACCGTATCGAGCGCTTGTCGAACTCTGGTCAACGAGGCTCCAAGATTGCGATCGATTAATTGGTCTGCGACCCAATTGCTAGAGATCGGCTTCGCGTTTCTTGGCGCTTTCGCGAAATGACGCGTTCGATCGCCCCGCCCTCAGGCGCGCATGAATTGGACGCGGTCGGCGAACCGCTGGGATCAATTCACGAAGCCTTGCTCGCAAACATGGTGTTTCGACTGCGTAAGGAAATCTCGGTGGACGTCCACAGCCCTGGCTTGGCCGTTGTAACGATAGGTAGATCACCGGCCGGGCATGCGTGGCCATCATGTCCCACGAGCAGATGGATAATGAGAGCGTAAATTCTTCTGTGCCCCTCACGACACAGTTCGACATCTTCGTAAATTGACACGTCTCGGGATAGGCGAATCCTCTTTGCCTCTAGGAGTGCTGAGGCGGCGTCGCGTCTGAATCGGTCCAGTTCATCACACGTAAATCTTGCCGCCATGAAGGCCGCAATTTTACAATCCCCGTAGCGCCGAACAATGGTACTTCCGTACTAGACGACCAGCTGTCTCATGGGCGAATTTGAATATTAATGCGCGCACGTCGAGCGTACGCCAGATGCTTGCGACGAGCAGCGGGACATAGACGACGCACTTTCTGCCCTGCGCAAATTGAAACGGCTAGAAAGCGAACTCTAACGATCGAAAATCCATCTTCTAAGCCCGGCCGGCAAATCTTGGTCGCCATGTAAAGAAAAAGACCACTGTCCTTTACCTTCATCCGAGATAGTAACTTCGCGAAAGCGCGTAGTTCTTTGTCCTCTTTCGAGCGGACGGCCCGACTCCGAATAGCTTCTGCTGGGATATTCGGCTTCTTTACGTGCTCATCATCGGTGAAAATCCGATAGGTAGGAATTTCCAGAGCGCGGGCCATCTTTTCCAGCGTATCGACGGACGGAACTGTGTGTCCGTTTTCGATGCGCGAGATATAGCAACGAAGCAGACCAGTGCTCTTCTCGATGTCACCTTGGGACATGTCTTTCTGTTCACGGAGGGCTTTCAACCGCTCTCCAATAAGCATCGCGCGCTCCAGTCGTGGGGCGACACTACCACGCGGAACGAGCGCACTTCAAGATGAAGCGCGCGGAGCGGGCTGCCTACAGTCTTCCCATTTGCAATGCGATTAGGCGGCCAAGAAGAATCGGAATTACCAAGCCCCACCACAAACATCCTGTCATTTCCGAGAAAAAGGACCGTGGCTTCGGCCCAAAGGGTGGTTTCCTTTCGATGAGTGGTACGTTTACTTCCTCCGACTCCGGTACCCACTTTTTGAGTTCAGATTGGGTCTGTGGCAGCGCCTTACTGTCGGGTAGCGCCCCGCCTGGAATTCCGAATGAAAGGTGCTTGGTTCTGGAGGAACTGCAAGAGTCCTCTCGCTCGCTCGGCAATCTTCGCCAGAGAACAGCTCTGACACGCTTCCTCGCTAATGACACGAAAGTGCTGTCTTTGCGGGGCTATCGAAAGTCTTCTCTCCGGCGAAGTGGCTCTGGCGACTCGGATGCCCGCTAAATTCAGCGCCTTCGATTTCTAGGCTTCGCCTTCCGCTTACGAGTGTATCGAGACATCAATGCTTGCCGGCGCGGGGACAAACTCCCCTTTTTTCATTCGTTGCAAGCGCTCGAGGTAGTTAAGGTCGCGATATAATTTATTCTCTAGTGAAGTTTCGTAGCACTGAAAACCAGAAACCAAGTTCGTGGCGCCGAGCGTGTGCGCGCTGCCGTTGTCTCCAGTTCATCGCCGACACATGGAAATGCGTCCTCGCAGGTGCAACGTCGCGAGAACTCGAACTGTCAATTTAGGAAGAACTCCATGCGGCAATGGCGATCGGCTCGCGCTCGCACGATGCCAGCAGCGGTGGTGCATTCGCATTCTTCTTCAAGCCCCTACAGACAAAACCCAATTGCGAGTTTTTTCCAATTCACTGGAGTATAGTGGACCTGTGCGGCCACGTTCGATTCCACAAGAGACCCGCCGCTCAAATCCGCGCCCGCCTCAAGCCGCCGCGGGCAATCAAGCAGGATGAGCAGGCAGAGGGAGCATAATGCGCTCTGCGATTATTGTTCGCTCGCTGTTGTTTTCGTTTGTCTTGCTGGCTTTCTCCCACGGTGCATTCGCTCAAGTTGGCATCGGCATTTCTGTGGCCTTTGGTCCACCGGCGCTTCCCGTCTACGAGCAGCCGATCTGTCCGGCCGAAGGCTACCTTTGGGTTCCCGGTTACTGGGCCTATGACTACGACGGTGGCTACTACTGGGTGCCCGGCACGTGGGTCATCGCTCCTCAGGTCGGCTTCCTCTGGACGCCGGGTTACTGGGGCTGGGGCGGCAATGCGTTCTATTTCCATGAAGGATATTGGGGCCCGCAGGTGGGCTACTATGGCGGCATCAATTACGGCTACGGCTACGGCGGTGTTGGATATGAAGGCGGGCGCTGGGAAGGCGACCACTTCTCCTACAACACTTACGTGAATCACGTAAACAGCACAGTCATTCACAACACCTACAACACCACGGTCGACCCGTGTCTCTGAGAGTCACGTCAGCTACAACGGTGGTACCGGCGGCGTCGAAGCGCGCCCCACGCCGCAACAAGAGTCCTACGCCAACGAGCACCACGTGGGTCCGGTAGCAGCGCAAACGCAACACGTTCAGGTGGCCCGCAATAATCCCGAACTGCGCGCGTCCGCCAACCAGGGCAAACCACCCATCGCGGCCACCGCGAAACCTGCTGACTTCAAGACTGGCGTTGTAGGCTCCAGACAAGCGGGGGGCGAATACAAGGCTCCTCCGGCCAATACAGCAGTCGGCAACGTAGCGCGTACAGGAAGTGAATCTCGGCCCGGCACGGAAAATCACTCAGAAAATACTACCGGGGCAAGTCCCAACACCATCAATCACGCCAACGAATTGCAGCCTCACAAGTTCACACCGCCGAACACTGGCAACACCGCAACCGACAAGACTTATCAGCAGCAACAGGACAAACTAGCTGCCAAAGAAGCGCAGGATCACCAGAAGCTCGAGCAGCAACAAGAAAAAGAACACCAGCAAGCCACTCAGAAAAACTACAACGACGCGCAAAAACAGCAGATGGAGCAGCGCCACACCCAGCAAACGCAACAGCTTGAGCAACAGCATGCCACTCAGCAAAAGCAGATGGAGCAGCGCCAAGCGCCGCCCCAGACTGCACCAAAGTCGCAGGGCGGTGCTCCCGCGGCGAAACCACACTGATCGCACTAGCCGGCGCAGGGGCGGGAGGGTGGCCCGTGCTTCGGACCGTCAACTAACGAATCAGGCTGGGAACTGTGTGATGCAATCCTGTCCTCCCGTTATATTTTCGTTGCGCCTACGGCTTCCTTGTGACCGCATCCGTGAATTGGTAGATATGTATTTCGTACCGCCGCGATGGGAGCTGTCTAGCCGTCGGCTGAATGACATCGCTACCACGCGATCGGCGTAGACAATGTCGCGGAGACTTAAGCCCTCTGCCATGATTGCGCACGGAATGTGTCGCGGGTTTCTCCTTTTTGACTGCGGTCGCCATTGCCAAAGCTTGGCAGCGATCACGAGGAGCGCTTGTGGGGCTTGGTTTTGCGCGGCGGTTCAACCGGCTTGGCTCTCTGCCGAGTCTGCTCACGAGTCGGTTCTGTGCCTTCATATTGCATCGCGCCGATGAATCCGGTGCCTTGCGCGAAAAAGGCGTTGATCAGCTCTGCCGATGAGTCGTCGGAAACCATCCGATTGATTAGTGCTTAGTTACAAGCCAAGGAGGATCCATGTACGCAGTCAAGCTAGAATACCAACACCGAACGAATGGTATGCAAGGTCGCACGATAGATGTGGACACCGGCTCGATGGCCGCAGCCATCGGCAAGGCCGCACGGGAATTCCTAAAAGGTCTTGATCGGAAGAACGGTTCGATGCGAACAAGCACGGTTTGACCATCCGTTGCGATCGCATCGAAGAAGAAGTCACTACCGGACACGCGGAGCGAAAAGCACTGGACGCAAAAGCCTGATTGGATCGAAAAGAAATCCTCGAAATATATGTCGTGAACGCAAGAAGGGTGGATAAATCCAGGGCGAATTTACAAAAATGCGTTAGCGCCACCTACACAATCCCCACGTTGCGCGCTTGGCTGTCAAAGCGCTCTCGTGATGGACAAAATGCTCTCACCTTTTTTCATCCGCTCGACCACCTTGAGTAGATCTGTTGCGTAGAGAGACCTGCTTCTCCAACCAGCATTGTCTGTGAACTCGTAGTGAGGATACGGCCCAGCCAGACTTAGCGTGCTTTGGTATTTTTCCAGTTCAGAGTTGATGTGTCCGACACAATGGGCCACTTGCTCTTCGGAAAGCGACTCGGCCGTGGGTTTCCCCGATGAAGACTTGGGCGCGCTGTCTGCGCCGCTGTCAACTGCGGACTTAACTATGGGGGTTACGCTAAGAATTTCCTCTCGTAGGGCCACTTTCTGCTTTTCGAGTCGGATGATTTCTCGCTCCATCGCGGCCACATATTCTCGCGCATCATTTATCGCGCCATCGAGTTCCGCTCTAATCTCTAGCCACGTCTTTCCCATATTCACCCCCAACGCTATTCGGAACTGTTGCGCGGCACGCTCCTTCTTGGGCCCAATCTATACGACGATCAGCTTACGCGCTTCTTCCATTCCCGAAAAGTCTACCGACGGTCCACGGACTCATGCCCCAATACAGTGGCACTAAACCACAAAAAAGGAGTTCCGTTCGCAAACTGTGACTGAGCAGCAGCATAGCTCAGGCCCCCACCGGCGGGGGATTCTCGGGTGGATTCCGCTATTCAGAATGTTCAACTCATCCAGCGAATGCCGCGGTTCATCTGAATTGGCTTCGAGAAAGATGAACGGCGATCAGTAATGATTCCTCGATTCGAGATTCGTCGCGAGAGCACATTGGGAGATCTGTGACGCCGCTGTGACTAGAATGAAACGAAAAGTGGGGATTCAAGACCGCAATCCTCCGCAGAGGCTGCGATTTAGCGGAAACTGGCGATGCCTTGGGCCTCGTCTTCAGCACTAGGGATTGCGTCCAGCAAGTGCAACGTCTCCAGAACCAACCTCACATTTCCACGCGGTCGCAGCAATTTCAGACTCGCGCCTCGGCGCTGGAGGGACACGAACGCGCGCACTATGGTGCTGATGCTCGAAGAATCCAACTGCGTTAGATCGGTCAGATTTAGCAATATCTTGTCGGTTCCGTCATCAATCAGCTGTCGCAATTGTTTGTTCAAGAGATCATTCGCGCGACCGATCGTCGCTTTTCCCTGCAGGTCAACTACGACGACATCGGCGGCACGACGGAGAGAGACTTGAAGGCCCATAGCTGCACCCTCCGAGCCCATCGCAACAATGCTTGATTCGCACGATGCGTTTTGATTGGTTGCATTATATCCCTTCTCATCGAGTCAAACCCAGCCCGGTAGCTGTTTAGTTTTTAGATCGAGCGAAACGGTCCGTAGTGGCCCAACAGAATGTTGGATCTGTGGAGCGTGGGCGGGCTATTCGGGTGGTCCTGGGAGTCCCCAGAGGTTGCCGCCGTTGGTGGGCGGGTTGTCTGCCGGTTATAGCCCGCAACTCGGGTACTCGCAATTAGGTAACCAAATCCCGCTGTGCACGCCATGTCTTACAAGTGCGTCGGATATGGTCCGCGTGTGCCGTTACCTTCCAGACGAAAACCTGCGCGGTATGGCCAAGGCATTTCCTGTAGTGTGAAAAGTGTTGGACGACGACCAGCACGGTAAATTCGAACGCTACCCACTCTACCAGCCTTCCGGTTGCGAGTGTATCGAGACATCAATGCTCGCCGGCGCATGGACAAACTCCCCTTTTTGCATTCGCTTGTAAGCGCTCGAGGTAGTTAAGGTCGCGATGCGAAGAGCTTGGGATACTTCCGGATCCTACGCGCGTGTCGGCAGTCCTCCGCCTTTGAAGGACTCCGCTGTCGATGGTAGTCAGTGGCGGGAGCTAAATCGGGCTGCGCTTCTTGAGCTCGATTTGGACAAAATGGGAGAACGGGTGAAAGCAGCGGAGAAGGCTATCCACGCCCGAGCAGCGCTTAATGGCGACATCCTGGCCGACGAGCGAATCGCCATGCAAGACGCTAGGGCCGCTTTAAATATCTCGAAGGCCGGTATTGAACAGACTAACCCACGGATCTAAGGATTAGGGGCTTCGTGCCACAGTAGAATTGAGAGTGCACGAGATTCTCACTGAGCGCGCGTTCTCGGTATCCCATGCGGCATCGGCTCCGTTTTCCTATATCCGCGCCACGTTGACTTGCTCTTAGCCTCAGCCTAATATGCGTCGTCAAGGTCGATCTGCCAGCCGCGACCGGCCAACGATCTCGCTGAATCGCATCATCGAATGGTTCGGTTGTTTTGGAGAATCTGGATGCCACATTCCTTTTTCCGTCGTATACGCGCTGCAGCGGTTTTCGCGGCTGTATGCATCGCCCTAACCACAACCGTGCATGCGCAGAATTCACCGGGCCCACAACCCGTACCGCTGCCTCCGCCCATTGTTGCGCCCGCTGACACGCCTTATCCCGGCACGATTTCGCTGCTTGTCGACGTCACCAACATCACGGACCGCGTGCTGAATGTGCATGAAACCATTCCGGTTAAAGGCCGCGACATTACGCTGCTCTACCCTGAATGGCTTCCCGGGACGCACTCTCCGTCGAATCCATTAGGCCAGCTTGCCGGCCTTGTCGCCACGGCAAATGGCAAACGCATCCCCTGGGTGCGCGACCGCGTGAACATGTACGCATTCCATCTCGAGGTACCACAGGATGCAACAACGCTGGATATAAATTTCCAGTACCTGGCCCCGCTGGATCCAAAACGAGGTCGTATTTCGTCGAAGTTCGCCGACATTACCTGGAACAGTGTGCTTCTCTATCCGGCGGGATACTTCTCGCGGGATATCAAATTCGAACCTGCGCTTCGCTTGCCCGAGGAATGGAAGTTCGCCAGCGCGCTGGACGTGAAATCGCAGAACGGCAACCTGGTTCAGTTCAAAGACACGCCGCTGAATACGCTAGTCGACTCGCCGCTCTATGCGCGGCGTCAACTTCAAGCGTCTAGACCTGTCGACCGGGCCTGACAATCCTGTTTACCTCGATATCTTCGCCGACAAACCTTCCGATCTCGAGGTCACTACGGAAGAACTGCAATACCACAAGAACCTAGTAATCGAGGCGCAGAAGCTCTTCAATTCCCGTCACTATGATCACTATGATTTTCTCTTTTCTGTCAGTGACACGGTCAGCGGCAAAGGCTTGGAGCACTACCAATCGAGTGAGGACGGTTCTCGTGCCAATTACTTTACGGATGGGGATCAGGAGTCGCCGGTCGCGCTCTCCTGCCGCACGAATACACTCATTCGTGGAACGGCAAGTTCCGCCGGCCGGCTGACCTGTGGACTCCCAACTTCAATGTGCCGATGCGCAACGATTTGCTATGGGTTTATGAGGGTTTGACGGACTATTACGGCAATGTCCTCACAGCGCGATCCGGAATGCGTACTCCAGAGCAAGCCCGCGACATATTCGCACAAATCGCTGCGGCCTTCGAAGTCAACTCGGGACGGACGTGGCGCTCTTTGGAAGACACCACCAACCAGCCCATTATCTCGTCTCACTTTAGCGCTCCGGAGACTTGGCCAAGCTGGCAACGTTCGTTCGACTACTACCCGGAGTCAGACCTTATCTGGCTCGACGCCGACACGAAGATCCGCGAGCTGAGCGGTGGTAAGAAGTCCCTTGACGATTTCGCGAAGCTCTTTTTCGGCATCGACAATGGTAGCTACATCACTTCGACTTATAGTTTTGACGACCTCACGAAAGCGTTGAACACCGTGCAGCCATACGATTGGGCAGGATTTTTCCGCGCGCGGGTTTCCGAGGTCAACCCAAACGTCCCGGAGAATGGGTTTACGCAGGGTGGCTATCGACTCGTGTACAACGATAACGAACCGGAGTGGGTGAAAAAGGCAGACAGCTCTCGTGGAACGAGCTTCGCTGCCTCACTAGGCTTCTCAGTAAGGTCAGATGGCGGTATCGATTCCGTTTGGTGGGACAGCGTGGCCTTCAAAGCAGGTATGACGTCGGATATGCAACTGCAAGCTGTCAACAATCAGACGTACACCGCGGCGGGCCTGCGCGAAACCATCCTTGCCGCAGAGAAAAGTAAGGAGCCGATCAAGCTCCTACTTAAGCGCGGCGACGAGTTTGTTACAGTCTCTCTGGACTACCACGGCGGAATGCGCTACGCGCACCTGGAGCGGGTCGAGACAACGCCCGATCGGCTGGATGCGATATTGGCGCCGGCAAAATAAAAGTCTATTACCGAATTGCGGTTAGTCTCCGTGTAATCGTCGCCTTCGCACCGCTCAGCTTCGGCTCGCGTTATTCTGACGATCTCGTTGAATGAATGTGACGCCGCTCTGACCAGGCAACGACGAGAACACGGGATACAGAAGGCATACGCGATCAAGGGCAATCTCTGGCTGCATCGAACGCACTGAAGAACAAATGCGGGATGGTCAGCGGTGATCGATTCCTCCGCTCATAATCGGTTGGTCCTAGGTTCGAATCCCAGCGGGCCGACCAAACAAACACGCAACTCAGTAACCCGATTCTCCTCACAGCGCACATCCCTCAAGGTTGCGCCGGGAAAGGGTTTGAAGCACTGGACGGGTTTGTCGATCGCGATGTGACACGATGAAGGCGGCCTTACACCGAAAACTCTGCCTTCGTCTTTGAAACTACCGCGCGTACGATCAGCCGGTTCGCCATGACGCTATCAACGAGAGTCGCTCTAGGAAGGCAGCTTCGATTCCATCGTGCAAGGCTTCATATCAGCTCTATTGCTTTGTCGCGATTGTTCTTCTCGGAATCTCTAGCTTTGCCAGCGTGACGCAAGTGCAACTCCCGAACCTCGGCCAATGTCAGGTCTCGCGGTGAAGTTTGCTAGCGGCGATAGCGCAGGTGCTGTAAATGGCCAATTTTCTGGCTGGCCGCGCCAAGGATGCGGTACCGCGCTACGTCGCGGGTCCACTAGAAGAGCACTTGGCAACGCTACGCTGCACCATCAACAGAAGACCACGGCGATGATCGCTCATGATTCCAAATCTACGCGGTCGCGGATGACCGAGAGTCGTCGTTCGCGCTGTCGTCGTTCGAGTCGGTTTTCTGTACCGATCGATTTCGCGACTCAGGTGACTCTCATACCGAATGATGCGGTCCAGATCGTGTTGAGAGGGAATCAATGATGCGAGCGACGTATGCATTACGTCCTTGGATCTCTCGTCGTCGCGAAGCTGCCGAAACCGTTCAGCTTCGGCGACAATCAAGCTCGATTCGTCTCGCTCGCGAAATCCGTGGCGTCGGCCGATTTAGCGTCTCGTGTTTCACGGGCGCAGCGCTTAATAAGTAGCTTCACCATTTTCTGGTAAGGAATCGAGGCATTACCGTCTTGCATATCTCCGTATATGCTCTCCAGTGTCGTCATGGCTTCGAGAAAGTCAAACTCCGGTGCCGCGAGTTTCTTGCACAGCTTGCGCAACTCTTCAAGAGCGCACTCCAGAAGCGCAACTTTGGGGCTCACCGGCGTCGAGCCATCTCCCAGGTGGCCGCGCAATAGATGTTGAAACGGCAAATCCGAGTTACCGAATGTTCCTACGAATCCTGGGGACCGCGAGATAATGGCGGCCACGGCTATGTGACATCGCCGTCGACGCCAGTGGAGATGTGCCAAGCGCTCGACGTCGAGATCGTCACGAATACCCGCGGGCTGCCAGTCTTTGCGCAGTTCAAGATACAAGCTTTCGAACTCGGAAGCCTCCTCGCCTTCCAGGAGCAAATACCTGGAAAAGATTCCGTGTTTGAGCGCGTTCCTGCGACTTCGGCGTTTTCCGCCGGCGGTCCGTGGTCCAGTGGCCTTGCGCGTTTTCGGGTTCGACGGTGTGTCCATACTTTTCCTCCCGGCACAGAGTCTTCTATCGACCAGTATCACTCATTTAAGAGCTCGTCCGCTCTAGTATCCTATGGCGCGATTGCCCCTGAATGAGCGCCAGCGACGCACAGTTTGTCAACACCGAGGGAGTCGAACTCATTGCAGAACCAATCGCGGCCCGTACGCCGGGCGGCGAAAGCGGTTGTGCCGCTTCCCACGAAGGGATCGCGCACTTTTTCATGGCCAGCAATTGCCAACAATTGAGAAGCGACAAGCACAGAAGCATTGAGGCCAAACGTTCGAATGCTGAGTACGATCTGCATAATCTGCTTCGCGCCTTGCAGTCCAAGGATGTCGAGTCGGGCTCGATAGAAACCAACAAAGCGCACCAAATTTAAAGCTCGCCGATTAATCCCACGATCTGGAACTTGAGTGAATTCCTCTGAAACGTCCGAGTGAAGGTGCCACTTCCTAAATTAGACGGCGAATTCGTCCTCAAAGTTGCAAAGCATTCAAAAGATGTTCTGCCTAGGTTTTGAAGCAGCACGAGCGTCTAATGAGAAGACTGGTAGCGAGAAAACAGCCGAAAGAGGCAGAGTAAGAAACAGCATTCATGCGGGATTTTAGGGAAACGGTTCGAGCGCGTACGAAGCGTAATCCCACAATTCGAAACTGGCTTCCAAGCGATGCGATGGCAAGTCTCTTCTACAGCGAGGTGGCGCTCGGTGATCGAAAGTAGAACCAGTCCATCGACTACTTTACTTACTTGACTGCCTTGTTACGGAAGAGCGTTTGCGCTTCCACCAATCCGCTAGTGCCACCTCAATATAATTTGTTACGGAGCGGTTCTCTTTCTTTGCCTCTTTTGCAAGCCTCACCTTGAATTCGGGCGAGACTCGAAGATTCAAGGTGACGCTTTTCCTCATCTTTCCTCTGGTTCAGATCGCCTGAGATCCTACTGAACCTAAATGTGGTCGTCAAGCAGCTGTCCGCCACGCTTTTCTCTTGTTGACATGTAACGCGTATAGCGTCACAATAGCGTTACATACGCGTTACATAAAAGGTGGTCTTATGAACAAACAACGAATCGGCTTGAGGACAGAGAACGCAGATCTCGCTGAGAGTATGTGGCCGGGCGATTTGGGACATACCTCCCGGAAAGCACTAGATTATCTTTCTGAGAAGTTCGGACTTTCGATTGCGCTCGGCGACCTGCTTTTGCTTGACGCTAAGTGGTACGTGACTCACATGGGCTTGCTTCGCATTGCGCAACGAAGGCGATGTCACGGCATCAGGACTTCACTCCAAAAGGACGTGTCTGACCCCACTGCCAGCCGCTGGGTCTTCAAGGCAACGGTCTACAAGACTCCCGGCTCCAGAGGGTTTCGTCGGCTACGGAGACGCCGATCCCTCCAAACGTCTTCCCTCGTCCGCGGCGCCGAGATGCGCGTCGCCGAGACGCGAGCCGTCAACCGGGCCCTCCGCAAGGCTTACGGCATCGGCTCTGTTCTGTCGAAGAGCTCGGATCGTTCTCGGCACCGCAAAGGCCCGTCGCCGTCGCGCCGCATTCGAATGGCCACTCCGGATCGAATGGTTCAAGCAATGGCCAGCCTCGCCTCCGCGACCAGCTCTGCCTGCTGATCCGAAAGTACGAGCTCGATCCCAATCTCGTGAAGCGTTACGCCGCCGATTTCTGTGGGACGCAAGTCCTCCGCGATGCCGGCCGGGACCTGGTCGAGTCCTTCGTCTCAACCTGGCTGAGGAAGCCGCCAAAGATCGCGATGCACTCATTTGCAAGCTGAACAGCTACGCCAGCCTGAGGAGGTGAACTCATGAAGCGACATTTTCCAGGTTTACATCTCGAGCCAGCGCAACGCGAACGATTTCCTCGAAGGCTTGTTCCTGGTTCGCGTCGACCGAGCCTATTACCGCTGGCATCCGCAGAAGCCCTTCTTCATCCTCGCTTCGCGGTCCTCGAACCGAAGGACTTGCCAGCCGCAAGATCTCAGGGCGCCTCTATTGCACTCCGAAGGCTCTCTGGAGACTCAACTGGTTCCTGCGCGATTTCGGATATGACACCGATCTGCTCGGCCGAGATGAAGTGGATGAGAAAGCTTTGCTTGGTCTCACGGGTATTCTGCGAACCACACGCAAGTCATTGCCGGCCGTAGTTTTCTGAATCTCGAAGGATTTGCTCCGTCGACCGAGTGGGAAGCCTCTCCAAGGACGCTCGCGAAGGTGTTCGTGGCAGGAGGTTCCAATGACTTACAGCTACACGCAGATTAGCCAGTACCTGCGCTGCCCGCGCAGCTATCGCTATCGGTATCTCGATGGCTGGCGGGAAAAGGAAGACAGGCGGCCATGCTCTTTGGCCGCTGCTTCGAGAACGCCTTGGCGCTTACTTTCGCTCGGGAGGACTCGACTGCCGCGTTCTTTCAAGGAATGGGGAGCGTATCGCGACGCCTCACTCGAATATACCAAGGACGACTCCTGGGACCGGCTGGTCCACCAGGGAGTCCACCTGCTCGGAAGTTCGCACAGGATGATCGCGTTCGGGTTCGACGTCCCAAAGAGAATCTACAGGTGAAGCTGATTCGCTCCCTTCCATCCGGAAACGAATTCATTTCTTACATCGACGCGATCGGAAAGCTCGATGGCACGAGTGCATGATCGATTGGAAGACGACGACCAGCCGCTATGCCGAAGAACCCCAGGGTCTCTTGGCTCTCGATCCTCAGCTGATTTGCTATTCCTGGATGACGGAATCTCCGATGTTGCTCTGGTGGTGTTCGTGCGAAAGAACGCACCCGAAATCCAATACCTGAAGACATCGATTGACGGACGAGCAGCGCCGGGAGTTTGGCCAGCTGGTGGAGACGACGGCCAGCCAGATCGAAGCGGGCCAGTTCCTGCCGCACAGCGGGATTCGATTTCCCGCAGAACGGCTGTGTCAGCTGCTCCCATCTGGGGCTCTGCTTGGGAGACCAGCAGCTGATCGATGCGAAACTGATTCGCCAGCCGGGAGCGAGCGACCTTGATTGGCTTGACCAACTTGAGGACTAACGGGCGGCCGCTCGTGGCACCCGAAGCTCAATCGCCGTCGGGCCCTGTTCGTCCTGGAGCAAGATCGATGAGATTCTGCTTGGGAGCGGACGACGGAGCGGGAGCGCGACACGCGATTCGTGGAGCTCGGCCGTTACCTCTGTGAGGTGCGGAGCCGGGCAGTACTGGCGGCTCGACAATCTGAAGTCCTTTGATGAGTTTCTGGAGAAGCGGTTCCCGGAATCGCGGCGGAAGGCGTATTACCTGATGGCGATTCACGAGCAGTTGCCGCGCAGATCCCGAAGCGCGAGCTCCGAGAGGTGGGATGGACCAAGGCGACGGAGCTGGCGAAGGTCGCGCGACGGGACGGGCAGCAAGTTCGATTGTGCAACCTGGTTGCACAAAGCGCAAGGAACTGCCGAAGGAGGAGTTCAAGCGGGAGGTGGAGAGACACCTGACGGGCAAGGAGACGGAGCCGTGGGAGATGCTCTACTTCAAGGTCTACAAGAGCCAACTGCCGGTGATCGAGCAGGCGCTCGAGACCGCTGCGCTGATGCTGGGCGGCCAAAAGTCACGGGCTATTGCCTGGAGATGATCTGCGCGGATTTTCTGGCGGGCGCAAACCTGGACGCCTCCGGCAATTCCGATTCTCTGCTCTTGGCGCTCAATCGAATTTACCTGCTGCTCCCAAACTCCCAGCGGCAGGAGTTCTTGCTCCGAATTCCGAAGGCATCGTGAACTTCACGAATCCCGAGACAACCCAGACTTCGCTTGGATCGACAATTCCTATCGGGAGCTTTGTCAGCGAGTTGCTCGAGCGTGATGGCTGGCGATGCCAACAATGCGGAAGTTCCAAAGATCTCCAGGTTCATCACATTCAGCCGCGAAGCCAGCTGGGAGGCGACATCGAAGAAAATCTCATCACACTCTGCAGCAGATGTCATCGTCGAGCCCATCTTCATATTGGTGGTTGTGCGCGGTTCGAGCGAGGCGAAGTATGAGGTGAACGATGTTCGTAGGTTACCGGAAGGCTATAAATTCTTTAGCGCGGTTGTGATTAACCATCTAGATCAGTTTAGAAACGCTGCTGGCGTCATCATCTGCTTTCTGTGCAAAGAAATCCGTTAGGCCAACTGAGTCGCGCCGCACCTCCGGTGCGAGCCGGCCTGTGAAGAACATTACGGAATCGCATAGTTCCAACTAATAATTTCCTGGGTCGAGCTCAGTCCGCCAGTGCCTCCGGTAAAACCTATGTAGGCTACGTTCCCGCCCACTACGGCGGGAATATTCACGGTCCAACTCGTCGAGAACTTTTTCCCTGCCGTCGCATCCGTAATAGTCATCGCCAGAGTCGTGCCATCGTAAGTCATGTGCACACTCATTGCGTCGCCGGTGCGCAAAATCACGCCCGAGCTCGTCATGTCCACAAACGGTACCGTCGGTTTCGCGCCCCCGCTATACTCGCCTGTGGAATCTGTGCCTTCGCCCGCATTGCTGTACAAATCGAACTTGACCGCGATGCTTGATCCCATCGCAGCACCGTAGCCCAAACTACCTCCAGCGGGACCCAGCGCCGTTGGCCCGGCGTTTTGGATCGTGAACGTAAATCCATCCGCGACCGCGTTGGTTAACTGGAAAGAGAAGTCGTTGGTAAACGCGTGAATGTTAACCGGCGTCGAGTAGAACGCGCTGCCTGCTTCACTAGTCCCGCCGTTGGTCAGCGTCAGCCGCGCGGCGCTTTGATTCCAGGTGGTAGACCCGTTCAATTGCAGCCCGGTCGTGGACGTGAACCCACTGCTAAAATTCACCACAGTCGTCGTCGGTGGTGTAGAGACGAACGTCCAGGTTTCGATCTTCTGGCTAGCCGTCGCTCCACCCGTGCCGCCGGTAAAACCCACGAATGCGGTGTTCGCTCCCACC
This sequence comes from uncultured Acidobacteriota bacterium, assembly GCA_963742475.1. Classification (GTDB taxonomy): domain Bacteria; phylum Acidobacteriota; class Terriglobia; order Acidiferrales; family UBA7541; genus Palsa-295. Next base: position 1,519,488 of record CAVULY010000004.1, read on the forward strand.
GTTGCAGGGATATTGATTCCCCAGCTATTTGTGTAGGTCTTACCGGTCACCATATCCGTCAACGTCATCGCCAGCGTCGTGCCGTCGTAGGTGATATGCGCCGCGATGGTGTCTCCGCTCTTCAGAACAATCCCCGACGACGTGATATCCACCGCCGGGATCGTTGGATTGGCTCCGTTCTTATATAACCCCGTAGTGTCGCTCCCTTCGCCGCTGTTGTTGTAGATGTCGAACTTGATCGCCAAACTATTCCCGATCTTCGTCGTTCCGCCATACCCTAAGCTTCCGCCGATTGCTCCGAGCGCCGTCACGCCAGCGCCGGAATTTTGAATCGTGAAAGTCATCCCGTCGGCCGTTGCATTCGAAAGCTGGAACGTGAAATCAGTGGTAAAGCTCCGGATGTCCATTGGGGTGGTGAAGAAAGCGCTACCGGCTTCGTTCGAGCCACCATTGGTCAATAGCAGTCCGGTTCCATTGAGACTGGTGCTCCCGTTGAATTGCATGTGAGCGGAAGTGCTGAATCCCGCGCCGAAGTTAATCGAAGTCGTGCCACCGGTATTGATCGTATAGATGCCGGTGCTTACTCCGCTGTCCGCCATGCCCGCCGCCGAAGCGATCGCGTTAATGGTGGTTGTCGTTGCTACTGTTATCGGTCCGGAGTACACGGCGGAACTGTGTGTCGGCATCGTTCCGTTTGTGGTGTAGTAAATCGTCGCGCCGGAATCGCTCAGCTGAACGCTCTGTGTGGACGTATACGTTCCGGTAACTGGCGAGAACGTCGGCGCAGCGGTTTGCGTCAGCGTGGCCACTGTATAAGCTGCGCTTGCGACCGAGCTGTTCGCGTATCCACTCGCCGTCGCGATGGCTTTCACCGTCGCGGACGCTGACAGTGTGAATGCCGCGCTGTACTGCTTCGCCGTGCCCATGCCCGGGGTGGGCGTGCTCCCGTCGGTCGTGTAATAGATCACCGAGTTCATCGTCGCGTCTGATATCGTGATTGCTTGCGTCGAGGCAATAGTACCGGAGGCAGGACTGAACGTCGGTGCCGCAGCCGGTTGCAACGTGAAGACGGCCGTCGCCAAGTTGCTGTTTGCGTCGCCCGCGAGTGTGGCAATCGCATTCACAGTTTCCGTCGCACTTACGCTAAAGGCGGTACTGTAGAGTTTCGTGGTGCCAACGCCTGGATTAGGAGCGCTGCCATCTGTTGTGTAATAAATTGCCGCTGCGCTCGTGGCGTCCGTGAGCATCACGCTAATCGAGCCGGTGAAGACCTCCGAAGCCGGTGCGATCTGTGGCGTAGCGACGATCGGAGGTGTTGACACGAAGGTCCAGCTTTCGATCTTCTGGCTCGCTGTCAATCCACCCGTGCCGCCCGTAAATCCCACATAGGCTACGTTTGCACCAACCGTGGCTGGAATGTTTACTACCCAGCTGCTTGTGTAGGATTTACTGATCACCGCATCCGTCAGCGTCATCGTCAACTTCGTTCCGTCATATGTGATATGCGCCGCAATCGTGTCTCCTTGATCCAAGTCGATGCCGGAAGAGGATATATCCGCTGCCGGCACAGTCGGATTCGCTCCGTTTGTATAGAGCCCCGTTGAGTCGTCCCCCTCGCCGCTGTTACTGTAGATGTCGAACTTGATCGCCACGCTATTCAGGATCTTCGTCGTCCCGCCATATCCCAGGCTGCCCCCTACCCCTCCCAGCGCCGCAGCTCCCGAGCTGGAGTTTTGAATGGTGAAGGTAATCCCGTCAGCCATCGCATTCGAAAGTTGGAATGTAAAATCAGTGGTGAAATTCCGAATGTCCATCGGCGTGGTGAAGAAAGCGCTGCCGGCCTCATTCGCACCACCGTTGGTCAATTGCAAACGGCTGTCGTCCAATCCAGTGCTTCCGTTGAACTGCAATCCTGTGGGGGTGCTGAAGCCCGAGCCAAAGTTGATAGAAGTTGTGCCGCTGGAGTTGATCGTGTATGTGCCTGTGCTCACACCGCTGTCTTCTAGGCCCGTTGCTGATGCAATCGAGTTGATCGTGGTCGTCGCAGATACGTTGATGGGTGCCGTGTACACGGCGCGAGCTGTGCGTCGGGGTCGTTCCGTCCGTGGTGTAATAGATCGTGGCATTCGCGGTCGTATCCGAGAGCTGTACCGATTGCGCTGTTGTGTAGGTTCCAGGGGAGGGTGAAAGTTCTGGAGCCGCGGCACCGGCGGCGATGATGTAGGTCGCGGTCGAGACTGGACTTGTCAGGTAGCCAGTGCCCACCGCTACGGCGTTTATCGTCGCTGTGGCGATCACTGAAATGGAGGATTGGTAAAGGTGGGAACTTGTTGTAGGCGTCGTCCCGTCCGTCGTGTAGTAAATCGATGCGTTCGGCGTAGTACTGCTCAACGACACCACAACGCTGACTGCGTACGAGCCTCCCGGAAGCGAGAATGTCGGCGGGGCAGCCTGCGGCAAATCGCTCAACAAACCGAATACATCTACTTCGGTTCTCGTGCCCACGTAGACTTTTCCATTCGCCACCACCGGCGCGGCGAACTTGATCGCGGCTCCCAAAGTGTCTCTACCGCTGGTAAGACTGGAATCGTAATAGAGATTCGCCACATCCGTAGCATCGAAGGCCCGCAGAACCGACGGTTTTTGCGTAGAGTAGCCCGACGAATCGACCACCCACACAATTGCATTGCTCGTCCCATTGGCGGAAATTACAGGTGTTGAGCCCGGATAATTGGTCGCGCTTGCGGATTGAGACGTTGGGCTCGCCGAAAGCATTCCGTTCGAGAGCGAATACACCTTCAGGTAATCGCCGCTTCCCACGAAGTACACATTGCCGTTCCAATACGCTGGTGCGGCCCACAGACCGCCATTCCCATTTACCGTGCCGACGATTTCCGGATCGCTGGAACAGCCCTTGCAGAAATGACTGCCGTCACTGGTCATCGCGTCTCGATTCAAGATGTAGATGCGCCCCTGCTTTCCGACCTCTATCAGTATGTGTTGATACGGGCCGGTCTGGTCCGGAGGGATCAGCACGCCTCCGGATCCCAGGTCAGTGTCCGCACCATCAAGGCTGGCGGTGTTATACGGAGTAAAGTAATCAGTGGGTGTTATCGAGCCGCCGGTGCTACTGAGTCGCACGATGCTGTCGCCGAAATCCACGCTGGCGGACGGCGCGGGCGGCGGAGTGGGCACGACATTGCCCGTCACCGGATAATCTCCATTCCCCGTCGCGACGAACAGTCTGCTTCCACTCAAGCTATCCGCCGCAAGTCCCGCGCCGGAACCCCACAGGCCGCTGCCAATTCCATTCGGAGAGGCGCACCAGGCACCCGCTTGCGCCAGCGTCGCGGCGTTGTAACTCAAGACCCACCCGTGCCAGGGGCCGTTATCTCCGTGCGCAGCGAACCCTATGTACACGTATCCATTCAGCAGGAGCAGGCCTGGCCGCTGATTCTCCCACTGGCTGTTGAATGCCAGTGTCCCGGTGGTGCTGCCGCTCCCTGTACCGGGCACTGCTGCCGTGATGACAACTGGGCCGCCAAATTTTTCGACGCCGGATGTGATGTCGATGGCGTGCAGCCGTTGCACGAAGTTTCCGGTCTCCAACGATTTCGCCACGGCGTAGAGCGTCTTCGTGGACGGATCGATTACCGGCGTGCCGGTGATACCGATCTCCGGATTGATATCCAACGCCACTACGTCGCTGGAAGGAACCGCCGTACCGCCGTTCGTCAGCAAAGTGACCTTCCAAAGCTTAGCGCCAGTATCGGCATCGAAGGCGTACACGCTGTCATGCTCGGTCGCGATGTAAACGACATTGTGCGTTCCCTGCCCGGAGATCGCCACGCCCGGTACGTACAAAGGCTGCGCGTAGACCTGTCCATCGACGCCCAAAGCGAACAATTTTCCGAACAACGTGGAATTCACGTTCGTGGGCGTCAACGCAGTCTCTGCCGTGTTCTGTCCGGTTCGACCGTTGTCATAATGCTGTGTCAATACGCTGGTCTGGGCGGAAGCGCCTAAAGCAAGGGGAAACAAAGAAAGCACAATTCCCAACACCCGAGCAATCAAACTGGAACTTCTGGATTCCTGAACGCTAGTTGGCTGCATTTGGAAGTAGCTTGTGGTGCGCCGACAAATATGCATCCCTCTGGCCCCTCTCGATATAGTTCTACGTCTGGTCGATGCGGTTTTTTTCTTGCGGGGGCGGGTAACATACCACAAGCGCGCGAAAATCTCGTCAACATTTCCGTGATAGATCGGATCAGATGGTTCTCTGTCTCCGTACTGTTACCGCCATTACCATGCTCGTCCTCACCGCGGAACAACCCACCTTTAACAGTTCGCACACGCCTGGGCTTGGAAGGTATATGCCTGATTGCAGGCACCGAGAGATTTAACGAAGGATCGCGAGTCGTTGCGTTGGTTTGGGCGACCCACCGACGAAGCAGTCACAACTAGATTCGCATTCGACCTGGGCTTGCGCAGGTCCAGCTCGGAAATACTGGCCTATGTTTGAAGGGCTCGAATGCCAAAGTAGGAGGCCAGCAAACGATCCAACTGCGATCGCGGTGACCTTACATCACGTTACCGCTAATGACTACTCTGGTTCGCATCAGAATCGGATGGCTACTCACTGCCCATGTGCGAGAGCCCCGATGTCGACAGCTAGAATCGCTCGCCCGTTAACAGAGCGCGTTGACATACCGTTGCACCGGCCTGCGCTCAGTTTGCAGGTTTCGACGAGTCAAGGTGCACGCGAATCTTCAAGGTCTATTGTTTGATGTACTCAACGACAATACATACATGTTGCGGTCATTGTTCAAGCTCACGTCACCGGTGATTTAGAGTAGTGAGGAGGGGCAAGAAACTCGGTCTGGCGAATGAAAATGGTCAGCAAGAAAATCTTATCCGGGAAACGTATGTCAAAACAAGAATGGGAAGGGCCGTCGATCACCTCGACATCGGCTTGGTAACGTCGAGTCCGGCGAGTCCGCGTTCTGCGCCAGCTAACGATAGATGCTGAGAGTCTTCATAAAGCAATGACTTGCCATCATAGAAATAGCAGCTCCTTTCGTCGCAAAGCGTTTTCTTTAGGTCGAACGTGACCGCCTCATCTGCCGCAGCGACTGCATCGATGATAGCGGAAGCCTCATCGTCATAAGTGGGATCAAAATCCTTCCGTGGTGCAGAATAATCGTAGAGTGAAATGCTCGGCTCCAAGAGCTTGGCCAGAAACTTGCGCGGTTTTATGAAAGTTCCTCTTACTCGTCCGACCGGGTCAAAGTCAAAAATCGGATTGTCTTTTAGAACGATCACTCTTTTTCCAGAGTCCTGCAAGACCCTTACCGTATCTTGCAGTCCACGCTTCAGATTTTCCCGGCTTTCTGCTGGAGTTACGGTGTGTCCGGGCTGCCCGGCTACTATAAACCTCTCCCCTTCAGCTTCGTGAGTAAATGGAGCCGACCAAAAGCCAGCCAAAATGACAACTTGAATGTTGCTTTCTCGTTGGAGTTGCTCGATCACACGCGCGTTGAATGCAGCACACTCACGGTCATGCCACGGATGAGACGGCATCAGACGGGTTACATTAACCAAAGCCGGGCACGAAGATTTCGTAAACTCGCTCAGCGTGAACCCAGTGCTCTTTCCCAGGTTCCTCAGAGCTCCGGCTAGTGCGGCAGCGTGGCTATCGCCCAAAAGGGCAACTCCGGGAACACCTGAAGGGCTCTGCGGAACACATTCAGGCAAAATACTAGGCGTCGTCTGGCCGTATCCGGCGAGACATGGATCTGCCTGAAGCGACAAGCCACTGGCTTCAACCTCCGAAAGCCCTGGGAATCTCGCGGGCCAACCGTCGCTCACGTGAATAGCGATCAGCGGAATCACCATAGCTAGAGATAGTGCTGCGTATCTTTGAAGAATTATTATATTATTACTTATAGACTTTCGAAACGGCTGCTCGACGAACCGATGTGTAGCTACAGCCAGTAGAAAAGACATCAGGACGATTGTGAGAGCGGTCCAGACGCCGATCTGGCCAGAAAGAATTCGCGCAAAACTCAACAGCGGCCAATGCCACAGATACCAGGAATAGGACACTAATCCGATGAACACTATCGGCTTTGAGGATAGGGCGGTTCGATTGAGCCAACTGCCTGGCGTAATGACGAGCAGTGCCGCGCCCGCCACCGGTAAGATAGCCGCCAATCCTGGGAAGATCGTGTCGCGGTTGTAAAAAAATACCGGGATCGCGAGAAATACCACAGCCAATCCGCTAAGTGTATTTGCCTTCCGTGAGCCGATCGTCCTCCAAGCCCCGGGCTTTTCCGCCTCTCGAATTGCGATCAGAGCCCCCACCGCGAGCTCCCAAGCACGAGTGGGGAGTAGGTAGAACGTCGCAGTGGGATAGTTTCGAGTGCCCCACACGGACAATGCAAGCGAGGCGAGCAAAACGAGCCCAACTGCCGCACTGCGCTTCTGCTTCGCACATATGGTAACGAAGAGCATGAAGAGCGGAAAAAAGAGATAGAACTGCTCTTCAACTCCCAGCGACCACGTCATTAACAAGGGGTTCGATTCGGAGTTCGCTGCAAAATAGCCGGACTTCAGCCAGAACAATATGTTCGATGAAGATAGGATTGTGGCGAAGGCATTGTTCGCAAAAGTCTTGAGTTCGACCGGAGACAATAGAAAAGCCGCGACGACGTAGCAGGCCAGCAATACGGCGAACAGTGCCGGCAAGATGCGCTTTGCGCGCCGGGCGTAGAATCTTGCAACACTAAACCTTCCGTTGAGGATATCGTCGCAGATGACGGACGTTATCAGATATCCGGATATCACGAGGAAGATGTCGACGCCAACAAATCCACCACCCACAGCACGGATCCCTGCGTGGTATGCGACTACTGAGAGAATGGCAACGGCGCGCAATCCGTCGATGTCCGGGCGGTAAGTTCTTCCCGGGTGACTTTTGTTAATGTGCGGCTCGGATTGTGGAAAAGCGTCCATATTCTTCAAAGCGTATCATCCTGAGTGCGGAAGCGGCTTCGCAGGCGGTAAGCGCAAGCAGAAGTTCGCGCTACATTTGCCTTACCGCTACCACGGTTCCAGTTTCACGCCGGAAAGTGCACCTTCCCCGTGCTGCCGTTGGATGATCGAAAAAGACTATCGCACTACCAGCCTCACGCTTGCCGTTGCGCCGTCGTTCTTTTGAGCATCGCGTGAAGCACCATTGCAAAGAATGGCAAATCCTCCAGCAGGTATCTCTTCCACAGCCGGCGGGGCTCTTTTCCCAGCCGCCACAACCACTCCAGGCCGCTGCGCTGCATCCAAACGGGCGCTCGTTGAATTAGGCCGCCGACGAAGCTGAACGATACGCCGACACCTATCGCGAAGGCTACGCCAGAGCGTGCCGCATAATCGTACATCCATTGTTCTTGCTGAGGAGCGCCTAACCCAACGAATAGAATATCCGCCCCGCTTTCTCGAATTGTCCTCTGAATCGCATTGTTTTGTGCGACGTTCCTATAAAATCCAAACGGAGGGCACTCATACCCAGCAATTTTCAGATCGGGATTCCGCCGCATGAGATTTTCGCACGCGCTGGCTGCCGCCCCTGGGCTGCCGCCCAACAGGAAAACCGAATATCCTCGCTGCGCGGCGAACTGGCAGGTACGTTCAAGTAGATCGGTTCCGTTGATCCTTTCTTTCAACGGCGTGCCCAACAACCGTGCAGCCCAGAGCAGGGGCACGCCATCAGCGACTACCAATGATGCTTTGCCGTAAAGTTCCCTGAATTGCGCGCTCTCGCGAAGTTTTACAGTGTGATCGACGTTCGGGGTCACCGCGTAGCCAAACCGGCGCGACTCCACAATCTCGCCGATGGCCTGAAGCGTCTCAACCATCGTCAGATTGTGGATTTCGAGCCCCAACAGATGAACTCTTTGGGCGGAGTCCAAGATGTTGAGCTTCGCTTCTGACGCACTTTCTAAGTTCGTATTATTCGTGATGGCAGTTTACCTTCTACACCGGAGAAATTCGCGTGCGATTGCAGTAATTCTTTTATTCATGAACCTGTGTCACAGGGTGGTCTCAACAGCTGCTTTCTCTCATAGACTCCACTAGAGGGCGATGGTCATGCACCCCTGCGCAGAATTCGCGCGAGCCTCTTCACTCCGTACACGGCAGATTGCCAGCTATTGAGATCTCCCCGTCGCAGCCTGCGCCAAACAGTAATGAGCGCGCCGCCTCGCCGCATCCACCGCCGCTTTCTTGCCTGAGCCGGGGTTTCCTTGTGATCTAACCAGGGAAAAGTCTGTGGTTGCTCCGCTGGCACGGGCGCGATGCCAAAAACCATGATGTACGCCAGCCGCGGATTCACGGACAAATTGGGTCCCGCGCTGTGTAGCGTGCCGGGGAGATGAATGATGCATCCGCCGGCTGGGAGCGGACACGAAACTGCAGCCGATTCATCAAAACCGCCGATGCATTCGAAAGCCTGCGATGTCGGGTCATCATTCACCGAGTGATGCGGAAGCACCGGAATTATGTGCGAACCAGGAACGTAGCGCAGGCAGCCGCTGACCTCCGTGACATCCTGGAGCGCCACCCACATGTTTATTTCCGTGTATTTGAAGCGCGGGTCACGAAAGGCCGCGTCCTGATGCCAGGGCGTGGGCGCGCCTACTTCCGGCATCTTCATAATGGTGAGGTCGAAGAAGCAACGTGCTTCTTCCCCTAGCAGCTGTTTCGCGATTTTCAGCGAGGTCTTGAAACATGTGGTCTTGCGGAGCCTCGGATAGTAATTTACGGGGTTGATGATTTGCGGCGCCGTCTTGGGAGCATGTTCATGATCACCCGCAACGAAGTCGAGATTCGCACCCTCGTTTTCGCCGGCCTTCTTGTCAAAGAGTTCTTGCAGCGCAATCCTTATCTCGCGAATTTCCTGCTGCGTGGTGATCGCGTCTAGACTCAAGAAACCTTGTGCATGGAGAGATTGAACTTGAGCCGCGGTCAGTTCCTTATTTTCTGCCAGGGTCTTTATCGCCTCGGGTATGGGATTTATCTCCGCCGCCGGTTTGGCCTCCAATCTGGGGCCTGGGGTGGACATACGCGTTCTCCTTACTTGGTTCGACGGCGCGAAGGGGATATCACGCTCAAGAACCCTGGATTTTTCATCAGCACACTCACAACAATGCAAGACAGCTGCACTGATTCAGAACCTACCGCCGGGATGGCCTCCCGTCGAGCTACAAAACCCAAATCGAGTCCGCCTGCGAGTTCACGTCCGCGAAAATTCGGCCAAGACCGAATCGTAGATGTCCAGATAAGCGTGCACGGCGCGGCCCCAAGTGCATTGCTCCGAGATTTCCCTCGCTTGCTGCCCCATCATCGCGAGGGCGCTTGGCTCCACATCCAAGGCCAGTCGTAGGCCGTTTGCCAAGGAAACTGCATCGTTATCGACCAGAAATCCGGATTTTCCATTGCGGATGAGTTCCGGGTGAATCCCTACGCGCGTAACGACCGGGACAGTGCCGCTACTCATCGCTTCGATGGTCGAAAGTCCGTAGCCTTCATATGAAGAACCCGAGACGAAGAGATTTGCGCGGGAGAGCAGACGCTCAAGTTCGATGACGTCCACGCGCCCGGTGAACTTCACGGAATCGCCCACCCCGGCTTGATCCGCCAAATTCTGGAGCGTTCCGATGCGACCTTCTTCGTCGGGTCCAGCCCAGATCAGTTGGACGTCGGAGCGAGTCTTGCGCAATTCGGCCACTGCGTGTATCAGGCGATCGATTCGTTTATTTTGGGCGACCCGGCCGATGCCCACTAAGAGACCGGGCGTGACATCCTTCTTGACATTCGCATAGGACTCCACCGCGACGCCGTTGCGCACCAGGTGCAGTTTATGCTTCGGAACGATGGCAGAGAAGATCTCGTAATCGTGCTCGCTGACGCAGATGACTGCGGCAACATGCTTTAACGTGATTCGCGTAATCGTGCGGAAATATGCGGACTTAAGCCAGGATAACCAGTGCGTATGAAAAAAGCCGCCGTGAGTGCTGAGGACGATCGGGCGGCGGTGAAAAACCTTGCTCAGGCTGAGGAAATCGACAAAAAAATCAACCGCATGGATGTGCAACAAATCAGAACCATTGACGTAGCTCAACACCGATGGAGCGATCGGATAGCGGCGCGAGCCCCAGTGCGCAATGCGTGAGACACTCAGGCCATTGATGACGGACTCGCTTGGCAGCACTACGTCTGACCCGAAAATCTTCCGCAACGTGACAATACGCACTCCATGGCCGGCGTCCTGCACGGCGTGACTGAGCCCGTCCACGGCGGATTCCAGTCCCCCAGTGGATGGCAGAAACTGACGCGTGATTTGCAATACTTTCATGCTAGTGGTCGTATGGGTTACGGGCGACGCCGGGCGCGCAGCGTGCGTCAAAAAGATGGCCGAATCAGCCGAATCGCGGCAACAAGAGATACGATCCGATCGTCGGATATTCGGCGACGAATCATTTTCGCAAGAACTTTACGGCGTGGCTTCTCCTTCCAGTGCCGGAAAGGCCCTAACGGTTGATTACTGTTCCGTTGCCGCTAGAAATCCATCGATAGCAATCCAAGACTTGACAAAGACCCCGAAGCGCTCCGGTATCAGCTTCGCACCAGGAAAGATCTCTCGAAGCTCCGAAGACGTCATCAAACGGACTTCGATTACACGCTCGCGCGCTTGGGCGGCGTCAGGGCACGGTCCCAACCAGCCGCATTTCCACTTGCGAAGCATCGCCACGCGAACGCTCACAGGCATCCAGTGCCAGCCCGGGACGTGGAAGTGCGGCTCCATGGCAAACCAAAAGTTTGGGGTCTGTACCCAGAAGGCTTTTGCCACGCGGCGAATTTCTGCGGCCATTTGTCGTTGATTCTCAAATGTGAACAGATGCTCGATGACTGAATTGCTAAAAACGACATCAAAGGAGCCAGTACCGAATCGAGTAAGGTCCGTTGCGGTTCCGGTCAACGGCGTGATATTCCTGTATCGCTTGTCCTGGGGAGATAGGTTCAAAAGAGTAATTTGCACGTCGTCGCGGTCCGCCCAGCCGCGCTTCTCCCAAAACGAATTGGTGCCGCCAACGTCAAGGATATGCATGGGACGTGGCACGGACTTCACCAAGGATTCAAATATCCGAAACCTCCGCGTGCGTAAGCGGTTTGACAGGGAATTGGGATTATCAATGTCCGCGAGCTCAAGCACTTTGAACATCAGGCTGCTCCTTACGACACTTTGCTTTCAATGGACGCCAGATGCTGCGGCGAAATATTCGAAATCTTCAAACCGGTTGCTTTCTGGCGCTCGAATGCCGCAACGCTCGAAGCGTGCGGCGAAAGGACGGTCGAATTAACCACATCCCCAGAAAGAGCGACAGATCCATGTACCCCGGCTTTCCGTGGCGAATCATTTCCGCAAAAAGTTGCGGCACCGCCAGCCAGGCGCCTTGCTGCGAGGCTTCCGGCGCCAAGTGCGTCGAAACGAATCCAGCATACGCCCGGCGAGTCATCCGTCCGCGATTGGCTCTCAGCCAGTCTAGGGAAAACCGCCAATCCGGACGGTTGGTGATCGCGTCGCGATTTTCCTCGAGGTACAAGTTCACGAGCGGTTCGGGAACGAAATGGAATTGCGCGTCCGGCACCTGAGAGATGCGCAGATACCATTCGAGATCCTGATGCTTGCGGAGCCCGCTGGTAAAAGGTACCAGCTCCAAAAGCGATCGCCGCGTCAGGAGCATGGAAGTTTGCAGCTGTCCCTCTCCCCGAAAGAAGGTCTTTCGGCTGAACAGATATTCGCTGATGGGCTCGGATTTCGCCGGAAATCTTCGCGGCCAGATAAAGTTTCCGTAGGGACTCTTGGCAATCAGCTGTGAGGCAATCACCGGATACGGTTCGCCGGCCAGCGCAGCCAGCGCCATTTGCTTTTCGATCTTGCTGGGCAGCCACTCGTCATCATCGTCGAGGAAGGCGATCCATTCGCTTCTGGCATTCTGCACGCCTATGTTGCGCGCGTCGGACCCGCCGACACTCTCTTGCAGCGGGATGAACCGCAGGCGCTCGTCGCACATTGCGCTCAAAACAGCGCGAGTCGCATCGTCCGGCCCGTCAATGACCACGACGATTTCGATCGGGTCGTAGGTCTGGGCGCGCACACTGACAATCGCCCGTTGGAGCAATTCCGGCCGATTGCGGGTGGGAATTACCGCGGTCACAAGCGTCTTTTGCATTTTTGATCTTTCGGGTGATTCAACGGGGTGGTGCGTTGTCGAATGCACGGGCCATCGCACTCCACGCGGGCGTGGGGTTCATGTTGTCGTCATACGGCAGTGGACGCACGGGCAATCCATCTGCGCGCGCATACTTTCGGATCCACGTGTATCGATCCGATAGGCCCCATGTAAAAACGCCAATCACCGCCTTTTGGGCGAGCACGGTGTTCAGAAAGTTGTAATACTGCTGGCCGACCGCCTGGTCACGCGCACTAATTTCACCTGGAAGGTTTTGATCTCGAACATCCAGTTCAGTAACCAGAATTTTTAGGCCCATGTCGCTGACTTGGGCGAGAAACCGCCTAAAATGAGGACCGGCGATATTGGCGTGATCTCCAACCAAGTGGGATTGCAGGCCAATAGCTTGGACCGGTACGCCGCGGGAAAGGAGGTCTTTCAAATGCTGCAGCATGAACGCTCGCTTGGTGTCGCCCAAGGCAGAGTCTTCTTCGAGCCAATCTTCGTTCCATACCAGCAGCGCGTTCGGATCGGCCTGCGCTGCCGCGCGAAACGCGATCTCGATGTAATCCGGCCCGATATTCAGGAGCCACGGAGAGTTGCTCAGACCGTCACTGCGCTGATCGGGCGGAAATATGACCTCATTGACTACATCCCATGAGTGAGCCTTACCGGCGTAGTGACCTACAACTTTGGAGATATGATTGAGCATCAGCCCCCGGGCATTCTGCGGGTTGATGTAGCCTGCGAACCAATTCGGCAGGGCACGTTGCCAAACCAGGGGGAGTCCGCGGAATTGAATCTGATTTTGTTGAGCAAAATTGAGAAGCCAGTCAGCAGGTCCGAAATTGAAAGTGTCAGGAGTCGGTCTAAGGTGATCCCACTTCAATGCCAATTCAGGGATCAAGACGCTGCATTGCGCGACAAACGCTGCCTGGAGCGCCGGAGCTTCGACAAACTCCTTTTGCTGCGCCGATGAGCCGAATAGGAGCCCTTTTTTTGCGGCGCGCTCCTTCATTGAAATGTTCTGGCCGGCGGAATCCTGAGAGGACCCTGCATTTTCAGACGGAATTGAAGAATGTAGGGGCAGGAATGCACCTGCAGCCGCGGCAGCACCAGCACTCCAGACGAACTTACGCCTCGTCAATTCGTTGAATGCCATGTTGTTCCCCTCAGAACACCAAGTCGCGCCACCGTTTTCGCTACGCAGCCAACGGCACGACGAATGCTGCGGCTTACCGAGATTGTAACCCGCTATGGGCGGCCGCGCTCCGCTAACTGATGCGAAAGAATCACCTCTTCATATAGGCGTTCAAGCTTTCCAGTTTGAACCTTAAGATCAAAAAAGTTCTCCACCTGCGCTCGTCCGGCGCGACTAAAACTCGCCCATAGATCGGAATCCCCTAGAAGTTTCGAAATGAGCTCCGAAAGTGCGCGCCAATTGTTTTCTGAAGCCAAGTAGCCGCTTTCACCGTGTCGAATGGCTTCGGGGATACCCGCGCTTGCAAACGCTACTACCGGCAGCCCAGACGCTTGCGCCTCATAGACTGCAATCGGCAGGCCCTCGGAATCTCCGTTCGAGCCTGTGATGCTAGGAACGCAAAGCAGCGCTGCTTTTTGCATCCAGGTGCGAACCGCAGACGACGGTTGAGTTCCCAGAAACAGGTATTTCTTGAGCGTTTGGCGCGCCGCCGTTTCCAATGCTTGGCGCTCTTTTCCATCGCCGATAACTATTAGCTCTACATCGGACAGTTCGTTCTGGACCAGCTCCATCGCCTTGATCAGAAGGGCGCAGCCTTTCTTTTCGACGAGCCTGCCGACAAACAGGACTTGGCGTTGACGGTCTGGCCTAACCGGAGGATGAAATTTTTCAGTGTCGACGCCAATATAATGAACGCGGATGCGATCGGCTGGGAATCCTCGTTGTTGCACTCGCCTGGCGATGAACTCAGATACCGCCACGACCATCTGCGCCTTTGCGCGCAACCGGGGAAGTTGCCGCAGATATCTGCGGCCTTGCCGTGTTTGCCGGAGCGCGGAATCCGTAAGCGTGGCATCAAAGCCGTGAAAAGTTACAATCAACGGCACATGCAAAGCCGCCGCGAGTGGGATCGCTTCGCAAGCGTCGGGTCCGAAGTGTGCGTGGACTAGTTTCGGTTCGAGCGCGCGCAATCGGTCTCTACACTCCGTGCTGGGGCCTAAGATTCGAAAGCTCGCTTGCTTCACCTTTCCGAACAGGCCGCCACGGTTTGCCACCCACAAAGAACCTTCCGGCAGCTCAATCCCCGGGACCTTGGTTCGTCCCACGAAAAACGGCCGAAAGGTCCTCATGGACGCGGCTTGCGCCTGAATGAAGGTTTCGGAAGGAGGGAGCAACTGGGATCGGTAAATCAGTGCGACGGGGGTAGTGATAGTCATGTAATCGCAATCTGCGTATGTTTACCAGCTCGCTATGCCGCTTCCGCATTCGTTTCGCAGCGGACGCGATTGATTACCGCAAATCTACATTTCAACGTCAAACTCTTGGAATCGCGAAGTGACACGCGTCGCCGACTACATTATACGCGGCACAGGTGCGTTCGATTCAGAAACCCTGGGCGAGGAAATGAATCCGAACTGCTGCTACTGCGCGCACGGTTGATATTCAGGTGCAGAGAACCGCGGCACCGGGGCCGACACCGCCGCTCTGTTGGGGCTCCAAGCTCGCTGCAAAGACACAGTAATCGCGACATACGCGACCCAAGAAAAACCGTTCACTACCAACAGATCGCTTTCGATCACGTTGTAGAGAAGAATCACGCTGAGCATCAACAGTGGCCACTGCGATTCAAGCGTTCGATCGCGCGCCACCAATTTCATAGAGCGCCAGAAGGTTATGGCCGTGTTCAGCGCGAAAATCCCAACTCCCACCCATCCTAGATCTAAAAGCAAGTCGATGTACCCATTGTGCGCCTTGCTTGAATTCCACGAGACCATCGACCAAACAGTGTAGGTATTGGTGGCCCAGAATCCGCCATAACCGTAGCCAAGCAAACGCTTGCCTGACGAAATAGCCAACACGGTGGACCACAGCGGAATTCTTCCCGACAGGGTTGAGTCTTTTCCCAGCGCACGAAGAAAGGCGTCAGCGTTCGAAGCCACGTAAATCGCGCCGATCACCAGGGCGGTTAGAGTAACGGTGGCTGCGGGGATCAACCGCTTCCAATAAATGTGGAGTAGGCGATATAAGAATATTAACAAAAGCGCGGCCGCCATCACGACGTAAGAGCCTTTGGCCTGCGAACCGATCACCAGGGCCAAGCTGAGTACCACGATTATATACTTGGCCACTGATTCGCGAATGCTCTCGGCGCGGAAACAGAGAAAGGTAATTATCGCGAAAACCATGTAGGTGCCGAACGTATTCTTATGGAAAAAGACGCCGCGCCACGCACCGTGATACATCGCTATGTCGATTCCGTACCGTGGCAGCGCAACAATAAATGCAATACTCAGAACAACGCAGACAGCAAGCGCATACGCCACCAGGCGGAGCTGTTCTCTAATCTCGAATCTTGTTCCCAGGTATAGGCCGAACCCGCTAGTAGCCATGAACACAAGCGCCTTGCGTAGCGTAAAAAGCGGTGCAGGAGACCAGACACAAGAGATCAGGATCAAAAATAAAAGGCTCAACAGCAGCGGGTTTTTCTCGAAGGTCTTCAGCAACCGACCGCGGATCGGAATCATGAACAGCACGGCCGTGGCGTAAATCGCCAATTGCAGAAGCAGGGCAAGCGGGTCGGAAGCCTGAGCCTCCGCAAAGACGTGGCCGGGATTTTTCAACACAGAAATAATTGCTCCCATGAAATACATGAGGGCGCCGACCACGAACAATTCTTCGGCGTGGAAATACAACCGTTCAGTCTGCGAGCGCATAAGCTCCGTCCCTTTCTTCATTGGCCATCAACGACGCGCGGCGCAGCACGACGCGGAGCGCAGCGTATAGTGAAACCGCCAGTAGCGCATCGCACGCGATACTCGACCAAGCGGCACCCCGCCAGGAATAGACCGGGATGAGCCAGCAGTTTAGACCCACATTTGTCAATGCCACAAATACCTGGGCTGCTGCGCGAACTCCCTGATATCCCGCGCCCGACAACGAATCCGCGAGGAAATAATGAATACTTTTAAGGACCGGCAGAATTGCCAGCCAGCGCAACGCTTCCACGGTGCGCGCAAAGTCTTTGCCGATGACCAGCGGAAAAAGCGGCGCTAGCAGATATAGCCCGGCGAAAGCTAAAATCGAGTAGCCGATCATGCGGGGCAGCAGCTTCTTGGCATAGGCATAGCTGGCCGCGATGCCACGCTTCCCGTTGCGAAAGAAATTGGAGTATGCCGCGTACAAAACCGACTTCACCGGCGTAAACGACACGTCAATCACGCGATAAGCGGCGGCGTAGATACCCGTGGCGTCGAGCGTCGAAAGGCTGGCGAGCATGGTCTTGTCTATATCGTTGTAAATCGTTTGGGCACTTAGGCCGGCACCGAAGTAAAAGCCCTCCTTCAGCTCCGGCGGAATGCGCGATACGTCAAGCTTCGGCAAACCGAGTTTCCAGTTGGTTACCGCCAGCGCAATGGCACAAGACACGGCCGTACTTACCAGGTAGAACCAACCCCACGTCATGGCTGAAGCTCGATGCCAGAGCGTAAACACAATTCCGGCGGAAATCATTCGCAGCAAATAAGGCAGCAGGCTGAAATTTGCGGTGTAGCTCAACTTGTCCATAGCCTGGAAGGCCTGCGAGGCGATATCCGTGATCCTGGCGCCGATCAGGTCCGAGACGCAGATCACGACGACCAGTAGAAGCGGAATTGCCGCCGGCAAGATGACGTGCGCCACCACGACGATGCCGCCTAGCAGCACAAGCCCGGAAACAGCCAGCATCAGCAGTGCGTTGCCCCAGTACACGCTAAATAGGGACTTGTCGCGAGAGACGTTCTTCACCAACAGATTTCCGGCACCGACTCCGGCAAAGGGCGCGACAATGGCGATCAACGAGGCGGCGCCAACGAAGGCGCCGTATTCATGGGGACCCAGCGCGCGGGCGATCAGGACGAAGTAGCCGGCCTGCACGATGATGCGCACGCCGTAGCCCAGAAACATCCAAATCGAATTGCGCGCCAGAGTGCTTTGGCGGACGCGCGCGATCCAAGTTTTGGCGTGTTCGATCATTTTGTAAGTCAGGTTTTTTCCCGATGCCCTGCTATTTCTTCGAGGATACTCCGCTGGAATCTCGAAACAAAGATGGCCGGGTCTTCAAACCGCGGAACTGACATTTTCGGCTTCAACCGCCTTCGGTCGTGATTCTGTCGGCGGGTGGTGCGTGAGGGAAGACATGTGCTCGGGGATCCCCGGGGCGCGGCCGATGCTGTGGTACATCAAGCCCGTAGCCGCCATTTTGGCCGGCTCGTAGAGGTTTCGGCCATCAATCAGGATGGGATACTTCAACAGCGAACGAATTTTCGCGAGATTCAAGTCTGCAAATTCGTTCCATTCCGTGAGGATCAGCAGCGCGTCGCAGCCACTAGCAGCATCGTAGGCGTTGCCGGCGTAGACCACGCCGCTCTCGGGCAGGACTTCCTTGGCCCGGGACTGTGCGGCGGGATCGAAAACGCGAACCTGCGCGCCTTCTTTAAGCAGGGCTTCGATAATGGCGATGGCGGGAGATTCGCGGATGTCGTCCGTATCGCCCTTGAAAGCCAGACCGAGAACTCCCAGTTGCTTGCCACGCAGAGTCCAGAGCGCCCTTCTAATTTTCGTCAAGAATCGCCGGCGCTGTTCGAGGTTAATTTTCATCACCTCGTTCAGCAGCCCGAAGTCGTAGCCGCATTGCACGGCCACGGCGTGAAAGGCTTGTATGTCCTTCGGAAAGCACGATCCGCCGTAACCGATCCCTGCGTTGAGGAATTTGGGACCGATGCGCGAATCCGCGCCGACACCAGCGCAAACCTGTTGAATATCCGCGCCGACACTTTCTGAAATGTTGGCGACGGCATTGATAAAGGAAATCTTCATTGCCAGAAATGCATTGGAGGCATGCTTGATCAATTCGGCGCTCCTGGCATTCGTGACGATGACTGGAGCCTGCGCATGGGGGTAGTGGGCAAACGGAGTCGCGTCGGGCCGCCCGTAATAGCTACCGGAAGTGAGCGGGCCGTATATTTCCTGGAGCAACGAGACGCTAAATTTGTCGTCCGCGCCAATCACGATCCTGTCGGGATAAAGAAAGTCCGTGACCGCCGTACCCTCACGCAAAAATTCCGGATTCGAGGCCACCGAAAACAACCCGGCCTTCGCTCCGTTCAGAAGAAGCGTATTGCGAAGAGAGTCGCAGGTGCGCACGGGTACGGTACTCTTTTCAATTATTAACGTCGGCATGTGAATTGCCGTCGCTATCTCGTAGGCGACGGCCTCTACGAACGAAAGATCCGCTTCTCCCGTTTCCGATTGCGGTGTTCCCACTGTGATGAAAACAGCCTCGGACCGCACCACCGCGTCTTTCACGGACGTCGAGAACTGCAAGCGATGTCCATTGTGGCGCTGGAGTAATTCCGGCAGAAAGTGCTCATGGATCGGCACTTCGCCTCGCTTGAGGGCCGCGATCTTTGCGCTGTCGTTATCGACCGAAATTACTTCGTGCCCGATTTCCGCAAGACAGACCGCCGAAACCAATCCTACGTAGCCCGATCCGACGACTGCTATCCGCATTTTGCATCCCCCAGTGATTGCTGGCGTGTAGCTCCCGCGCACAAAACTACAAAACTCTCTTGCGGAAAATTCCGATTGATTTCAGACCGGACGAAAGCAACGATTTTTTCAAGCCGCGCCCGAACCTTTCAATACCGCCGGAATGGTTCGCGCCAAAATTTTCAGATCCAGCCACAGCGACCATTCATCCATGTACTGCAGGTCCAGCCGCATCCATTGCTCAAAGGGGATCGAGCTGCGACCGTTCACTTGCCAGAGACAGGTGATGCCGGGTCGAACACTAAAGCGTCGCCGCTGCCAATCCTGGTTAAATCCTTGATAATCGCGCACCGGAAGCGGCCGTGGGCCGACCAAACTCATATCCCCGGTTAAAACGTTGATGAGCTGCGGTAACTCATCGATGCTCGTTCGACGCAAGAACCTCCCGACGGTCGTGATTCGGGGATCGTCCATGATCTTAAAGACTGGGCCGGAGGCTTCGTTCTGATCTTCCAGCGCTTCCAACAGTTCTTCTGCGTTAGACACCATCGTTCGGAACTTATAAATCCGAAATCTTCGTTTATTGACGCCCAGGCGCTCTTGGCGAAAGAAAATAGGGCCGTTCGACGTGAACCTAATCAGCGCAGAGACAATGAGAAACAGCGGCGCCAGCACGATCAGCAGCGCTGAAGAGATTACAATGTCCAGAATTCGCTTCACCACCAGCGGCCATCCATCACGAACGCCGGTGTACGCGGCGATGTGGTGATCGCCATCAAATTCTTCGGCGCGGGAGCGGGCCGTCTTTAAACCAAAAATATCGGAGGCGAATCGCATCACCATGCCGTGCTGCTCGCACAAGGAAGCAACTTGCGAGGAGTGCTCGTAGAACGAACGCAGTGGTAAATAGATTGCCACTTCGTCAACTACGTTGCGTCGCAAAAACTCGGCCAGGCCCGCGTAATCGCAGCTAAGCTTGAATCCGGTTGCGTGGAACTCGCTCAACCCCGGCCAAGCTTCGTCCACGAAGCCGAGAAGCTCGTATCCTCGCTCCGGAGCCGCTTTGATCTTGCGCGCGAATTCGATGGCACGTTCATTTGTGCCCAGGATCAACATGTAGCGCAGATTTCGCCCATGTCGTCGGACCACCGCGAGCCAATATTGGAGCAACAGACGCGAAGCCACCAGTGCCAACGAGCTGATCACCCAGAACAAAAGTAGGAACCCCAGCGTGATCATTCGAACCGAGAACATCGCTCCAATCAACGCCAAGCACGCAGTGACAGAGAGACGTGGCTTTCAGCGCGTCGATACTCTCTGCCAGCCGAGTTGACAACCTTCTTGATTCATAAAGGCCGCACAACGAGAGCGTGGTGTGACAGAAAAAGAGCGCGATTGCGAAAATCGCGCAGTTCGAGAGCTTGACCCTCATGGCCAGAAAGTCGTGCAAGGAGACGGTATGGCTCGCGCGAACGAGCAAAAAAGTAGCCAATCCGAAAGACACCACGATCAAGCCGAGGTCAAATAGCTTCAGCGCATTCAAAAGAAACCGACGTTTTACTTCGTTCACTGTTTCTCTCTTTGAGCTGGGTACTTGTTTCTCAGATTGCTTTGCGAACTGCGTTTACACCACGAGCAAGGATTTACAGAACACGCCCGATTAAGAACCTTCAGGCGCAGAGACCGAATCTCATGTCCTTCGCTCTGGATGTCCTGATTTTAAGAATGGATTGACTACTCAGGCCGGCTCGACCGTAAAACCCGCAATTCGGATGGCAATCGATCTTTGGATGAGCTCAACCGATACCACCAAAGTCTGATCGCCGTTCACCGCCGTGAGAATCCCCTGTAGACCGTCAAGCGCGCCTCCGCGAATCCGAATGCGCTTGCCTACGTTCAGATATGCGTGGGAAGTGACCGGTACACGCTGCGTAACAACAGTCTGTACTCGCTCAATCTGTTCGTCAGGAATCGGAACTCCAATCCCACGCGTTCCCACAAAGTTCGTGACGCCGTTGGTCCTCAACACCGAGACTCGAGTATTCAGAGTCTGGGCGATCCTCACAAATATGTATTGCGGGAAAAGCGGAATTTCCACTGCACGCCGCCGGTCACTCCATTGGCGGGTCACGGACACCAGTGGCAGAAAGCTGCTGATCCCTTTCTCATGCAATTCCGCTGAAACCTTTTTCTCGTGCCGCGGCCGGGTCTGCACCGCGAACCACGCCAGCTCGTCTATCAGGGCTGCCGAATGGCCGGATAATAGTTGATTCGTGGTTAGTCGTAGGCAAGCCAAAGACAGAGCTCCGCTACTCTCAGTCACATGTCGCTGTGGCTGATTTACCCTCGGGATGCGCCCGCTTGTTACCGCCCGAACTAAACGCTCGACGATGGATTTCGCGCCGCACCAAGTACCTGCAACACCCATTACGACCCGAATCTTCGAGTCTACAGCTTGTTGTACAGCGTCTCCGGAATCGGGAAGGTGCGCTTGTTCAGCACCGCGCCGAGTATCCGAATGTTCGCAGCGCGCAAACTCTCTGCCACCTGCACCGCAGCCTCGCGTCGCGTAGAATTTGCTTCCAGAACCAGCACCAACCCGTCCGCCAATTGCGCCAAACCGATCGCATCGGAGTACCGTGTGAGGGGCGGTGCGTCAATCAGCACGAAATCAAATTCCTTGCGTAGTTCTGCCAGCCGCGGCTTCAACCGTTCGGAGTTCAACAGCTTGGCTGAGTCCGTCGCAAGCGCACCGCTGGAGAGCAGCCACAGGTTTTCGCCGCGCACGGGCTTGGTGAACTCGCGGATTGGACCTTCCTGCAAGAGCGCGTCCGTCAACCCATGATGATTCGTGGTGCCAAACATTTCCGGCAGCGCGGGCGATCGTAGATTCGCTTCGACCAGGCAAACTGAGCCGCGAACATTTTTGGCCAGCGTTTCGGCGACGCGCACGCAAATCCGGCTGCAGCCGTTGCCGTGGTCGACTCCGGCAAATGCCACCATGTGCGGCGGCTCTTGCGCTTGCAGCAAGAAGACGCGTTGCACCAGGCGCAGAGCCTCTTCGCCGGCAAGCTGATCGAGATCCAAGCCATCCGCTTCGCGATGACCGTTTCCGTGCCCATTCCCGAACTTCGCCGGAGTCTCCGGCTCGAGCTTGCGGGCCGGACGAAATTCGTGTTCCTTGCCTGCCTGCTGCATCAATTCATAATTTTTGCTCATTGTTTACCTGCCTCTGCGGGTGCAGCGTTGGGAGCCTGCTGCGCCGCTCGTCGTGTTTCTGTGGAAGTCGTCGCTGCTGCCGGGACACGAATCCTTTGTCCCGGGTGTATACGGTCGGGATCGCTCAGCCCCGGGTTCAGGTCTTGCAATTCCTCTAGTACCTTGCCGTCATACCTACCAAGTTTCGCTACACTGATTTGATAAAGCGTTTGGCCCGGCTGTACTCGGACATCCTGGGATTCTTGCGCTGGCTTGGAATCCGCTGAGTCTGCCGCCAGAAGTGAAACCGGTGATACGACAACCGGAGGCGCGGGCTGAACTTCTGACACCGGCGCAATGCCGGCCGGGGATGCGGAGGCTCGGGGAGCGTTGCGGTCCAAATTAAAGAGGAGCCCACCCAGGGCCAGCAACAGAACGCTGGTAACGGCGAGTTTGGGAATCCAACTGTCGGCGACCGATTGTTTTCTGGCGACGAGCGACAAGCTAGGTGCCAGACGCGCTGGTTTCTTTTCTGACCTCTCCGTAACGACCTTCTTCTCGCACAACGGTTCCAAATCCAAGTCTGCGATCACGTCCCGGACGATGTCACGATCAATCACTTTTCGTTTGAGAGCGCAGGCCAGCGACATCGCATTGAAACACAAATTATTGATGTTTCGCGGAATGCCCTCGCTGTGTTCGGCGATCAGCTTGCGTGCGCCGACGGTAAATAGCGCTGGTTTCTCGCAACCTGCAACCCACAAGCGGTGATCGATGTAGGCGTTGACGTCTTGGTTGGTGAAAGGATCGATACGGATGACCATGGAGACGCGCTGCCGCAACTGCGCCATCGAAGGGCTCGCCAGGCGGTCTGCCAGCTGCGGTTGTCCGGCCAGGACGATTTGCATCAATTTCACCCATGGAGTCTCGAAATTGGAGAGCAGCCGGACAGACTCGAGAACCTTTTCGTCCAGATTTTGCGCCTCGTCAATCACCAATACGAACCGGCGCCCTGCGCGCATTTCTTCCGTCAGCAGCCGATTCAGACAGTCATGCATCGCCGGCAAATCCATACCGGCGACATCAATTCCCAGATCAATGAGCAGATGGCGGATAAACTCGCGCGAGTCGCAATCGGTACGAAATATGAAGGCCGTGCGCGCCTTGTCGCGCAGGTAGGAAAGGTAGTGGTAGAGCAACGAAGTCTTGCCCATTCCCGGTTTTGCGATGAGCGCCAGGAAACCACGATTGCTTTCCGTCCCATACACTAGCGACGCCAGCGCTTCCCGATGTTTCGGTCCCAAGTACAGGAAGCGCGAGTCGGGCGTTACGCCGAACGGCTGTTCCGCGAGTTTGTAGTACTCTAAAAACATCTCGCCTACGCCGCCCTCTTCGGCATCGATGCCAGCACCGGCATTTTCAGGGTTTCCATCACTTCTTCAGGAGTCCGGAAGGATGGATCCAGATACTCCGCAACGAACGCCGCCCCAATACTGATAAAGATTGCACCGATCAACCCGAGGAGCATGACTAACCATGGACTGTGGGCAGGCAGTACAGGCACCACTGCGGGGACGGCGATCGCCACATTGGCGATCCGCTTCTGGTCGAGCGCGTCTGAAGTGCGCTCCTGTTCGCGTTTGCTCAGATAGAGAAGATAGTTCCCCTCATCGGCCTTTGCTTCTCGAATCAGAGCGCCTTGTGTAACCGCACCGGTGTCGAGCTTGACCATTTCCGCGTTCATCCCCTGAATGCTGCTAACCAGGGCGGTCGCGGTAGCCTTCTGCGAAGCCAAATCCGCCTCGGTTTTCGCCTTGTCCTCACGCAGAAGCTCATAGGTGGGGTCGCGATCGGTCGTGGCGTTGATGTATTTCGCCTTTTCCGCGTTCGCAATCGCCTGCTGTGTTTCTGCGATTTCCTGATCGGCCTCCTTCACCAGCGGATAGTCGGGATCATATTTCATCAGTAATTGGCTACGTTTCACCTGCGCTGCTAGCAAGCTGGCGCCCAAATTTTCCAACAACAAGTTGGGTGCCATGGAGGCCTCGGACGTAGAAGATCGTGGCGGCGTACTCGCCATCTGCGCATCGAGATTCTCAATCCGCTTTTGGTCGGCCGCAATCGCTTGCTTGGCCTGATACAGAGCAGCCTGACTTGTCGCAACCTGTCCGGCCATGTCTGTACGCAGAATATCCGGCGCTGCGACTCCGCCGATACGGCCGAAGTCCACCAAACGCGATTCCGCCTCAGCGAGAGCCTGGCGGTATTTTTCGGTTTCTTGTGCAAAGAAGTCGGAAGACCCGGCCGGGCGTTGCAATTGAAGATGTTTTTCCAGGTAAAGCTTACCCAGTGTTTGCAACACGCACGCGGGAGCTTCAGGCTCGCCCATTCTTCCGTATTGCACGTCAATGACGTCGGACGTTGCGGCAGCTTCAACCTTGATTTTTTTCGCCAGCGTGCGAGTCGACGACTCTTGCTTCATTGCCATTCTGCGCTGCGGATCGCTGGGAAGAAAAATGTCGAGCGGCGACCATTTGTTTTCCGCCAACCCGCAGCTCGACAACAACTTTGCGAAGCATATCGTCGCCCTGCAACAGAGCGACTTCCGAAGTAACCTGGTCCATGGTTATCGGTTTGTTGTTGGTGACATCGGCTACCTGCGCACTGCGTGATTGCTGGATCAGACCGATCCTGTTCGACGACGACTTGCATGCTCGACACGTAATAGCGTGCCGCCCAGATCCAGGCGACCAGTGTTGTGGCTACGAACTACGCAACAAAAACTTGCAATAACGATACGCCGGTGGCGGAACAATGGCGCCAATATGTCCCGCAACGTCAGTTCCGGCATTTCCTGCCCCAACTCGTTTTTGCGATTTGATTTAGTCATGTTCCCTTCGCCTCTGAGGTTTTTCTCTCGTCTAGGATCCGAACTAGAACCACGCCGACGTTGGGTCAAAGCTTGCCCCAATGTAATAAGGCACATACTTTCGGAACTTGGTAATGAACTTCTCTGGAACGAAGATCATGTCGCCGGGCATCAGATGTGCATCCTCATTGATATTTTTGCCGTGCAGGATGTCCTTGATATTCAGTTGCTTGACCTCAGCCCATTCGTTGTTAACGCGGTGATAGAGAAAAACCTGCGTCTTCGCAGTCGGCACGAATCCGCCAGCCACACCGATGGCTTCGGTAACGGTCATGTCGTAGCGGAGATCGTACTGGCCCGGGCTTGCCGACTTGCCCGATGCGCGACGAAGTAGGGCTTCTGGAAATCTTTGAGATCCACGTCAATAATCGGATCGTGCAGCGTCTTGGAATAGGTTTTCTTTAGCGCTGCCACCACTTCCGGAACCGTCATTCCCTGGACATACACGCTGCCGGCGTTTTGCAAATTGATATATCCATCTGGCTGAATCGTCACGGTCTGGTTCAGCTCCGGCGAAAGAGCGAACGTAATGAGCAGGACGTCATCCCGCTGTACTTGATAACGCGGGTTCCGCTGCTGCAGAGCGGGCCGATCATCGCTCGCGCGAGCATCGCCAGCTGCAGGGGGCGCGATCGAGTCGGTGGCAGCCGAGACCGCGTTGTTCTGTTGACCCCACAGACTCGCTGGGGCCACCGTGAGTAGAATCGCTAATCCCAGTGCTTTCATCGTAGCCATTAGTTTTCCTCGCCGAACGCCTTCGGCTCTCAAGGTTTGGGACACCAGTACAAACGTACCAGGGCGGGTGCAACACGATTCGCAAGTAGCATGCCACTTTGAAGTAAATATAAACCCTTACCAGACAACATGTTACGGAACAAGCGAAATTCTGAAGGAGCAAGATTTCCACAAATCATCCAACAATTTTCACTGTTTTGCCCACGTGGGATGGACACGGGGTAACGGTACTGACTCTCTATAGCGACCGGCATCGTATGCTCCGAATTTCTAGCGAGTATCTGCGGGGTACTCTTCTCAGCTTGAGACACGATCCCACGTGAACAATTTTTGTCACGTTCAGCCAGATCGAATATCGCAATGCTGGAAGCCGCCACTGTTGCTGGTTTCCGGCCCCAACAATTTGTCGACGCGACAATCGGCGTGGGACCAGTTCCAAACCCGCATAGTCTCGCCTCTGCCATTTTCGTTCCCTGCAGTCGGCAACGTACACCCATTCCCTGAATCTGGCCCTCCGTCGCAAAAAGTGTGAGGATCCTATTTCTTCAGAGCTGGTCTTCCAGCTCTTTCTTGCGAACTTGCGTCCACTCCCATCAAACCAAAAAAACTCTCGGCGCTTCATCGGTTTTACGAGTCGTAATTTATGTTGCGAGATGGTACAAGAAAAAAACTGCGCACTTCATCGAATGTTTGAGGCAAATGTATCGAAAAATGCGATGAG
>CAVULY010000005.1:0-586868 GCA_963742475.1 uncultured Acidobacteriota bacterium
CGATTTACATCAGGGACGTCGCCTGGGTGCGCGATGGCTTCCCTCCGCAAACCAACATTGTGAAGGTCAACGGGCAGCGCTCCGTATTGCTGACGATTCAAAAAGCGGGAGACGCATCCACGCTGAACGTGATCTCCGGCGTCAAAGGCCTCCTGCCCCACATCAAGACGACCGTTCCACCCCAGCTACAGATACAACCGCTGGCCGATCAGTCCATTTTCGTCCGTGGCGCGATCAGTGGAGTAGTCAGGGAAACACTGATCGCCGCATGCCTCACCGCTTTCATGATTCTCACTTTCTTGGGCAGCTGGCGCAGCACCCTGATCATCGCGACTTCGATCCCGCTCGCGATCTTGACTTCGATCATCGTGTTCAGCGCGATCGGCGAAACGATCAACATTATGACGCTGGGTGGACTCGCACTGGCGGTCGGCATCCTGGTGGACGACGCTACAGTCGAAGTCGAGAACATCAATCGCAATCGCGAAGCGGAACCGGAGAAGGAGTTAGACGAGGTTATTCTTGACAGTGCATCACAGATCGCGACACCTGCCTTCGTCGCCACGCTTTCGATCTGCATCGTTTTTGCTCCGATGTTCTTGCTCTCTGGCGTGGCGAGGTATCTGTTCGTGCCACTCGCTGAAGCAGTCGTTTTCGCCATGTTGGCGTCTTACTTCCTTTCCCGGACGATCGTTCCGACGATGGCGAAGTATCTGTTGCGGGGCGAGAAGCACAAAGCCGGTGATGCCGCTGTCCGCAATCCGCTGGTACGAATTCAGAAACGCTTTGAAGACGCCTTCGAGAGCTTCCGCCAGAGCTATCACCGCTTGCTCGAGCTGTGCCTCCATCACCGGAGCGCCTTCCTGATTGCGTTCTTCGCGTTCTGCTTGGGCTCGCTGGCAATTCTGATTCCGTGGCTGGGCCAGGATTTCTTTCCCAGCGTGGACAGCGGTACTTTCAAACTTCATCTGCGCGCTCCGACGGGAATGCGCATTGAAGAAACCGCCAACCTCTGCGATCTGGTGGAACAATCGATTCGCAGTCAGATTCCCGCCGGCGAAGTCCAGAGCGTCATTGACAACATCGGCCTGCCCTATAGCGGCATCAATCTTTCCTACAGCAATTCCGCGCCGGTTGGCACGCAGGATGCCGACGTTCTTGTGAACCTCTCCGCCAATCACCATCCGACGGACAATTACATTCGCCAACTCCGCCTGACGCTCCCAAAACAGTTTCCCGGCGTGACCTTTGCTTTCTTGCCTGCGGACATGGTCGGCCAGATCCTCAATTTTGGTCTGCCGGCTCCGATCGATGTGCAGATCGTGGGGAATGATCTGGAGGGCAATCAGCGTTATGCAAACGCGCTGCTGAGCAAATTGAAATACGTGACAGGAACGGCGGATCTGCGGATCCAGCAGCCGTTCGACGAGCCTTACCTGCGTTACCGCGTCGAGCGTACCAAAGCGGAAGAGCTGGGCTTCTCGGCGCACGATATTGCGCAGAATCTCCTGGTGTCGCTCAGTGGCAGCTTCCAGACTTCGCCGACATTCTGGGTTGACCCGAAGAATCGTGTCAGCTATCAAATCGCAGTGCAGACGCCGCAATACCGCGCCGACACGTTACAGGATATCGAGAACATTCCAATCACTGGTACAGACCCCAACGCTCCCCCTTCCCTCATGGCCAGCTTGGTCTCGATGAAGCGCGGAGTGGGCATGGCAGTCGTTTCTCACTACAACGTCGCGCCAGTGATTGACATTTTTGGCGCTCCCTCCGGACGCGATCTGGGCGGCGTATCCCGGGACATCAATAAAATTATTCAGGATTCGCGCCAGCAACTGCCCCGCGGCTCGCAAGTCATCGTTCGTGGACAGGTGCAGACGATGCGCGCCTCTTACGTCGGCCTGCTGAGCGGCTTGGTGTTCTCGATCGTACTGGTTTACTTGCTGATTGTGGTCAATTTTCAA
The DNA here is from genome assembly GCA_963742475.1 of uncultured Acidobacteriota bacterium. Lineage (GTDB taxonomy): Bacteria > Acidobacteriota > Terriglobia > Acidiferrales > UBA7541 > Palsa-295. Next base: position 1,968 of record CAVULY010000005.1, read on the forward strand.
TCCTGGCTGGATCCTTTCATCATGATTTCCGCTTTGCCCGCGGCGCTCTCCGGGATTGCCTGGTTCTTGTTTATAACGCACACGAATTTGAGCGTGCCCGCCCTCATGGGAACGATCATGTGCATGGGCGTCGCAACCTCCAATAGTATTTTGGTGGTGAGTTTTGCCACCGAAAAAATGATGGAAGGAAAAGATTGCGTCAGCGCGGCTATCGAGGCTGGCTTCACGCGTTTTCGCCCGGTAATCATGACCGCGCTGGCCATGATTATCGGCATGATCCCGATGGCGCTCGGACTAGGAGACGGCGGTGAACAAAACGCTCCCCTCGGCCGCGCGGTCATCGGCGGATTGCTTTTCGCGACGGTTTCGACGCTCTTCTTTGTTCCGGCATTCTTCAGCTTATTGCAGAGTGGCGCGCACCCGCATCCGGCCACAACTGGAAACCAGAAGTAGGCGCCAATATATGGGAGTTCCATTTATGTCATCTCAAGTTGAATACGCAAGCCAGAGCGGCAAAGGTTCAGTGCCCCTGAATAACGCGGGGACAGGAAAGGCTCGGCACAGCCAATGGCTGTTTTTGGCAATCGCGCTGATTGTCGTCGCTGCTCTGCTGGTCTCGGGAATCTGGTCACGCATCAACGCCAACAAATCCTTGCGCGCGGAAACGGCGCAAGTCGCCCTGACGGCGGTGTCGGTGGTTACGCCTAAACAAACCACGCCCGCACAGATCATCATTCTTCCGGGAAATGTACAACCATACATTACTTCGCCGATCTATTCGCGAACAAACGGATATCTCAAGAAGTGGTATTTCGACATTGGAGCGCACGTCAAACAGGGGCAGCTACTGGCGGTAATCGAAACGCCAGAAGTCGATCAGCAACTGCAGCAGGCACGCAGCAACCTGCAAACCGCGCAGGCAAACCTCGATCTCGCCTCCATTACCAAAACCCGGTATCAGGGACTCTTGAAGGCCCATGCAGTGTCCCAACAGGACGTGGACAACGCAGTGGGCACCTATAACGCGAACAAGGCCATCGTCGAAGCAGACCAGGCAGCCGTCGAGCAATACGCTGCACTAGTATCCTTTGAAAAAATCTACGCTCCATTCGATGGCGTGATCACGGCGCGGAACACCGACATCGGCGACCTGATCAATTCCGGAAGCAACACCGCTGTGAAGACCGATCTCTTTCATATCGCGCAGCCCGGAGTACTTCGTGTTTACGTAAACGTCCCCGAGGAATACTCGCAGGGGATCAAAGCCGGATTGATCGCAAGCCTCAATCTCGTCGAGTTTCCGGGACGTCAGTTTCAAGGAAAAGTGGTGCGCACGGCCGATGCCATCAACGTGACCACTCGGACGTTGCTCATCGAAGTTGACGTGGACAATCCCTCCGGAACACTGCTCACGGGCTCGTATGCGGAGGTCCACCTGGCCGTCCCGACACAGGATTCCACGTTCTTGATTCCGGTTGATTCACTGCTGTTCCGCTCAGAAGGTTTGCGTGTGGGCGTCGTCAAAGACGGGAAAGTTGTGCTCGCAACCGTGATTCCGGGCCACGATTTTGGTAATCAGATCGAGATCGTCTCTGGCCTCAAGTCGGACGATCAAATCATCATCAACCCTCCCGACTCGATCGTTCAAGGGCAGGAAGTCCAAGTCGTTCAAGCCTCATTGCCGGGAGATAGCAAATGAGACAGCCTCGAAAGATGACCCAAGACATCAACGTCGAAAACCTTCTGAAAACAATCGTGCCGGCGATTCTTTCCGCGGTAACGCTGCTGCAGCTGAGTGGATGCACGGTCGGCCCTAAATACCACACTCCAACGGTGGAAACTCCCGGCGCCTATAAGGAGGTTGGCGATTGGAAACCGGCTCAACCCAACGATCAGAATCTCGGAGGCAAGTGGTGGGAGATTTTTCAGGATCCGCAACTCAACGCCCTCGAGCTGCAGGTGGACGTCTCGAACCAAAACCTGAAGGCCGCCGAAGCCCAATACACGCAGGCTCGCGCGCTGCTCCGCTACTACCGGGCCGATTACTTTCCCACGGCAACGGCCGGCCCATCGGCCACTAGAACCCATATCTCCCAGAACGCACCTCCACCGGGTTCGCAGTTCGTGGGCATCACCTACAACGATTTCGCGCTGCCGTTTAACGTTTCTTACGAGGCCGACGTATGGGGTCGGGTTCGCAAAAATGTGGAGTCTTATCGAGAACAAGCGCAAGCCAGCGCCGCTGATTTAGCTACGGTCAATCTGAGCATGCATGCGGATCTGGCGACTGATTATTTTCTGGCCCGCAGCCTGGACGCCGAGGAACAACTCCTGAATTCGACCGTGACGCAGTATCAACAAGCACTGGACTTGATCGAGAGCCGTTACGCAGGCGGCATTGCTTCCGAGGTGGAAGTCCAGCAGGCCAGCACTCAGCTGGAGACAACGCGCGCCGAGGCAATTGACGTGGGAGTCGCGCGTGCGCAATACGAACACGCGGTTGCGATCCTCATCGGGAAACCACCTGCGGAGTTTAGTTTACCTCCGACGCCCCTCGTGGCGCCGCCTCCACCCATTCCTGTCAGCGTGCCCTCTGAACTTTTGGAACGGCGCCCGGATATCGCAGCCGCGGAAAGAAGGGTCGCGGCCGCGAACGCGCAAATCGGCGTCGCGAAAGCTGCTTACTATCCGCTGGTAAGTCTGGGCGCCGCGGGTGGATTTGAAAGCACTGCTATCACGACCTTAATACAGGGCCCGAGCGGTTTGTGGGCCATCGGGCTGGCTGCAACGGAAACAATCTTCGACGGGGGAAGGCGCCGCGCTGCCTCCGATCAAGCCACCGCCGCGTACGATCAAACGGTCGCCAACTATCGTGAAACAGTGCTGACCAGTTTCCAACAGGTGGAAGACAACGTAGCCGCCTTGCGAATCCTGGAGCACGAAGCGCAGGTTCAAGACAAAGCGGTGATCGCCGCCCAGAGGTACCTCGATCTCGCGAACACACGCTACACCGGCGGCGTCACCAGCTACCTGGAAGTGACAACCGCTGAGACCGCCGCTCTCTCCGACGAAGTCACCGCGGTTAATATTCTCGGCCGGCGCATGGTGGACGCGGTCTCGCTGGTACAGGCCCTCGGCGGGGGATGGGATCGCTCTGCATTGCCCGCGCGCCCCGAATGCTGCGGCAAACTCACGAGCCAATTGAGGTGATGTGAGCGAATGCCTTTTACCGTTTCCAGATGCTTCGGTCGCTTGTTCTCTCGCGCAGCGCGTCGTCGGTCTCGACGGCATGGGGGATTCTGCTCCACGGAATGGTTGAGCTCCGGCCTCCATATGCATGGAGATCAAAATAATCAACCGTGCTCCGTCCGGCCAGAACAGACCTTTGGAGTAAATTCTGTGGACGAGGCCTAAGACCTTTGCATGTCTGATCCTTTTGCTTGTAATGTCGGCGGTGCTGCCCCGACCTCGAGTGTCAAAACGGCAGTCGCATTGATGTAGTCAGGACGCTTCACTGAGCCTCAGCCGAGATCGAAAATCCTTCTGCTTTTGCCCTCGCGGCGGTACCGAGTTCGCCTTCGGTTTGTAGCCAATCATCAAGCTCATTGCCCGGGGAACCGCCACGGTCAAGATAGATTCCATGTGCGTGCAGCCTGATTTCTTCGCGCCGTGGCCTGCTGTTTGCAGAATCATCTTCTGCGCAAGACTGAGCCGGGCTGCAAAAACACGCGCGGTAAAACGGAAGTAAAATGGCGTTGCTTTCCAGTCTTCGAACTCTGAAAATCATTAAATTTGAAGGGAAAATGGCGCGCCCGGAGGGATTCGAACCCCCGACCCTCTGCTTAGAAGGCAGACGCTCTTTCCAACTGAGCTACGGGCGCGAAGATTGATTCTAACACTTCGCCGGCCAAGACCGCGGGGGTGCGTGCGCATCGGTGACCGTCGGAACCAACGAAAAGGACCGTGAGTTGGCTCGCGGACCGGCGAAGAATCGGTATGCCAGCGAAGGTTGGAGCGACAGGCTAAAGATTCTTCCAGGCTACGGAAGCCGCGCCCAGCAGCGGGCATTCCTCGTTCAGCACCACGTGGATGGGAATTTGCACCAGGAACGATTCGAGCTTTTCCTTATGCTTCACGGCCGCGGCGAATTTACCGTTCTTCAGTTTAGGCAGCACTTTAACGGCAATTCCGCCGGCGATGTAAATCCCGCCGCGCGCCACTGTGCGTAGCGCCAGATTTCCCGCCTCGGATCCGTAAATTTCCACCCACAAATCCAGCGTCGCGGCGCACACCGGACATTCCCCGCTCAGCCCGCGCCGCGTGATTTCCGGCGCCGGATCGGTGCTGTCATCGTCGAAGCCCGCGTGCCGCACCGCCGGATTCAAAAACTCATGCACGCGCTGGAATCCACCCCCGGACAAAATTGTTTCCACGCTCACACATTCCTGGCGCGTGTTCAGAAATTTCCACAGGTCCGCCTGCTGTTGCGTGTTCGGCGCAAAATCCGCGTGCCCTGCTTCCGTGGCCATGGGGACGTGGCGGTGGCCGTCCCAGAACAGAATGCCTTCACCAAGGCCCGTGCCGGCTGCGATCACGATTTGTGTCGAGCGCGGCGAGGGCACTCCCGCATGTATCGTTTCCAGTTCGCTGGGCTCTAGCACGCCGATCCCGTACGCCGCCGCTTCCACATCGTTTACTAGGCGCACGTGATTCAACCGCAGATGCGTCGCGACGCTCGCGCCATCCACCACCCACGGGAAATTCGTTGCCTGCACGCGGTTGTTCACTACAGGACCCGCAATTCCGAACGATGCCGCGGTGATTTTCGCCCCTGCCCCATTCAGAAAATCGCTGGTGATTTCTTCCAGGCCAGCATGTTGTTGCGTGGCATAACGCCTGTCGGCGACGCGGACCAGCTTGCCTGCCTTTACATCAAACAGACCGAGATTCGCTTTGGTCCCTCCCAGGTCGCCCGCCAAAATCATGGAATCCTCCGAACTTGAAAATCCAGCCTACTGTAGGTGAACGCGTACGCCCTTACAGCGGGCGCCAATGACGGCCATCGGCGGCCGTCAGGTCATCCACCGCCCGCGGGCCATCACTTCCGGCCGGATAATTCGGGAAAGGCGGCGGGGACGCATTCTTCCATGCTTCTAGAATCGGGTCTACCAGTGTCCAGGCGGCCTCCACGCTGTCGGCGCGGTCGAATAGCGTGGCGTCACCGCGGATGCAATCATTAATTAGCGTGGCATACGCGGGGCGCGTGCCGCCTCCAAACGCGTCCTTGTATTTGAAATCCATGGTGACCGGCCGTATGCGCATCTGCGCGCCCGGCGATTTCGCTCCCAAGGAAAGTGAAATGCCTTCGTCCGGCTGGATATTCAGAACCAGCGAATTGGTTTCGTGGTCCTCGCCGCGAAACACCATGTGCGGCGCGCTCTTGAACTGGATAGCAACCTCCGTCAGCGGCTTCGCCAGTCGCTTGCCCGTGCGCAAATAAAATGGCACGCCGCTCCATCGCCAGTTGTCCACTTGCAACTTCAATGCCACAAATGTGTCCGTCGCCGAATCCGGCTTCACCCCGGGCTCTTGCCGGTATCCCGGAACCGCTTTTCCGTCCTCTTGGCCGGGTCCATACTGGCCGCGAATAACGCATTTCCACACCGATTCCTTCGTAAACGGACGAATGGACTGTAAAACTTTGATTTTTTCGTTGCGCACAGACGTGGCGTCGAACCTTGCCGGAGCCTCCATCGCGATCAGCGAAGTCAGCTGCAGCACATGGCTCTGAATCATGTCGCGCAGCGCGCCCGCGGATTCATAGAACGCCGCGCGCCTCTCTACGCCCAGCTCTTCGGCGGCCGTAATCTGCACGCTATCCACATAATTGCGATTCCAGAGCGGCTCGAAAATACCGTTTCCGAAACGGAAGACCAGCATGTTCTGCACGGTTTCTTTACCCAGGTAATGGTCGATGCGGTATACCTGCGATTCGTCGAATGCTTCCAGGACGCGCTTATTTAAATCGCGCGCCGACGCCAGGTCGTGTCCAAACGGTTTTTCGATGATGATCCGCGTCCAGGATTTTTCCGTCTTGGGTTTGTTAAGGCCGGACTTCTTGAGTTGTTCGATCACGTGCAGATAAACTTCCGGGGGCGTGGCCAGGTAAAACAGCCGGTTGCCACCCAGTTGGCCTTCTCCATCGACTTCGTCCAGCCGTTGCGCCAATTTCCGGAATGTTTCGGGATCGTCGTAGTTCCCCGGAAAATATCGCAAACACTTTAGAAATTCCGCCTTCTTGGCGTCATCGGCCCCTTCTTGGGTGCCGGTCGGCAGGAATTCGCCGGCTTTCTGCGTGAAATCGCCGTCCGTCATTTCCGTGCGCGCGAACCCCAGCAGACGAAAACGCGGCCCCAGGCAAGCATGAAAAGAAAGATCGTAGAGCGCGGGCAGAAGCTTGCGGCGTGCCAGGTCGCCCGAGGCGCCAAACATCACGATGGCGCACGGATCGGAAGGCGCTTCGCAAAAATAGCCACCCGCTTGTGAAGCTTCCGTGGCAACAACGGCTTTGGTATTCATAATAAGTATCCCGGTGGCCCACCGAGGATGGGCCGGATGCACACTTATGTTTTATTAAAACAAATGCCTTTAGACAAGAGCCTATCACAACTCGGCGGATGCCCCGCTACCCGACCTTTTGGGCGGCCCTGCCTCGCGCTGGACCCACCTAACTGGAATTTCACACGCCGATGCAGTATCTTGAATTGCAGCACACTCTGCAAGGAGACGTACATGGCCGACGAGAAGAACTCTGGAAATTCGGGCGCAGCCGCTTCCGCGCAGCCCGCGCCCCAAGCCCCACATATCGTGAAATGCGTCAAATTCGGCCGGGAGATGCCCGGACTGGATCGCATTCCCTGGAAGGGCGATATCGGTCAGCGGATTTATGACAACGTGTCCAAGGAAGCCTGGAAGTTGTGGGTCGAACATTCCAAGATGCTGATGAATGAATTTCGCCTGAATCCTCTGGACCCCAAATCGCAACAAGTAATGGAAGAGCAGATGGAGACCTACTTCTTCGGCGAAGGCGCAAAACTGCCGGACAGCTACGTCCCTCCGAAGCATTAAGCAGCATCACACGCACTTACGTTCCGTAGCGCGGTTTCTTCGCCGGCGCACATTCCCGCCTTCTGGCGCGAAATTCGCCCCAGAACCACGGCCGTAGTGCGCTAAAATAGAGTGTTCTGACGAGAGGAGAATTAATCCCCGCATGAGCTCCGCAAAGAAAAACTCATTTGGCACGCGAACGCCGCTGCGCGCCGGCAACGATTCCTACGAAATTTACCGGCTGAGCGGGCTGGAGCGCGCCGGAATCGGCAATGTTGCGCGCCTTCCTTTTTCCCTGAAAGTCCTGCTCGAGAATCTGCTGCGCCATGAAGACGGCCAGTTCGTATTTTCTGCGGACATCCACGCGCTGGCGGGATGGGATCCTTCCAGCGCCGCGGGCGCCACCGAAAAAGAAATCTCCTTCATGCCGGCGCGCGTGCTGCTGCAGGATTTCACCGGCGTCCCGGCCGTGGTGGACCTGGCGGCCATGCGCGAGGCCATGCGCCATCTCGGCGGCAATCCGAAAAAAATCAATCCTCTGCTGCCTGCTGAACTGGTGATCGATCATTCCGTGCAAGTGGATAAATTCGGAGTCGAAGGCGCGTTCGCATTCAACGCCGACCTGGAAATGCAGCGCAATATCGAGCGCTACGCATTCTTGCGCTGGGGCCAGAAAGGTTTCCAGAATTTTAAAGTCGTCCCTCCGGACACCGGCATTTGCCATCAGGTGAATCTGGAATATCTCGCGCGCGTTGTTTTCAGTCAGCAGCACGAAGGCACGCGTCTGGCATTTCCCGATTCTCTCGTCGGCACGGACTCGCACACCACCATGGTCAACGGCCTCGGCGTGTTCGGCTGGGGCGTCGGCGGAATCGAAGCCGAAGCCGCCATGCTCGGTCAGCCGCTTTCCATGTTGATTCCTGCAGTAGTCGGTTTTAAATTGCACGGCCGGCTCCCGGAAGGCGCCACCGCCACCGATCTGGTTCTCACCGTCACGCAGATGTTGCGCAAAAAAGGCGTCGTCGGAAAATTTGTGGAATTTTATGGGACGGGACTTTCCAGCCTCACGCTTCCCGACCGCGCCACCATCGCCAATATGGCCCCGGAATATGGCGCAACCATGGGCTTTTTCCCGGTGGACACAGAAACCCTCGCCTATCTTCGCTTCACCGCGCGCGGCGAAGAACAAATTCGCCTCGTCGAAGCCTATACGAAAGAACAAGGTCTATTCCGCACGGATCAAACGCCCGACCCGATTTTCTCCGACCGGCTCGAACTCGACCTCGCGACCGTCGTACCGACCATGGCCGGCCCCAAGCGGCCGCAAGACAGCGTGCCGCTCACGCAAGCCAAGGCATCCTTCGAAAAAACGCTGACCGCGCAGCCCAAACACGTCAGTGTGCAAAACAACGGCGACAAATTCGATTTGGCGGATGGCTCCGTGGTCATCGCCGCCATCACCAGCTGCACTAACACCTCGAATCCTTCGCTCATGCTCGGCGCCGGACTACTGGCAAAAAAAGCCGTCGAACGCGGCCTGAAGACCAAGCCCTGGGTGAAAACCAGTTTCGCGCCCGGCTCCAAAGTCGTCACCGATTACATCGAAAAAGCCGGTCTGTGGCCCTTCCTCAATACACTGCGCTTCAACTTGGTGGGCTACGGCTGCACCACCTGCATCGGCAATAGCGGCCCGCTGCCTGACGCCATCGGAAAAGCGATCAAAGACAATAATCTGGTCGCCGTTTCAGTTCTGAGCGGCAATCGAAATTTCGAAGGCCGCATCAATCCACTATGCCGCGCCAATTATTTGGCCTCGCCGCCGCTCGTGGTCGCTTACGCGCTCGCCGGGCGCATGGATTTCGACATCGTCAACGAATCGCTGGGCAACGACCAGAGCCGGCAAGCCTGTCTATCTCCGCGATATCTGGCCGACGCCCGACGAAGTCGAAACTACCATGCGCTCCTCCGTTACCAGCGAAATGTTCCGCAAGGAATATGCAGACGTTTTCACCGGTGACGAACACTGGCGCGCTCTACCCATTCCCGAAGGCGATCTCTACGCCTGGGACGCAAAATCCACTTACATCAAGCATCCTCCGTATTTCGAAAACATGCCTCTCCAGCCTCCCGCGCTTCACGATTTGCACGGCCTGCGCGCTCTGGCGGTCTTGGGCGATAGCGTCACCACCGATCATATTTCGCCCGCCGGCTCCATTCCCGCCGATACGCCCGCTGGAAAATATCTCATCGCGAACGGGGTGCAGCCGAAGGACTTCAATTCCTACGGTGCCCGCCGCGGCAATCACGAAGTGATGATGCGCGGCACCTTCGCGAATATCCGCCTGCGCAATCTTCTCGCCCCCGGCACCGAGGGCGGCTGGACCATTCATCAGCCCAGCGGCCAGAAAATGGCCATCTACGACGCCGCCATGCAATATCGCGACGAACGCGTCCCCCTGATCATCTTCGCGGGAAAAGAATACGGCTCGGGCTCGTCACGCGATTGGGCCGCCAAGGGCACCATTCTCCTCGGCGTGCGCGCGGTGCTCGCCGAAAGCTTCGAACGCATCCATCGCAGCAACTTGGTGGGCATGGGTGTGTTGCCGCTGGAATTTCTGCCGGGAGAAACTCTCGCTTCACTGGGGCTGACGGGTCTGGAGATCTTCGCAATCGAAGGACTGGCGGGAAATTTCGAACCGCGCAAGAAAATGAAAGTTACGGCGCGCGATGCTCACGGCAAGGAAACCTGCTTCGACGCCCTGGCGCGCGTGGATACTCCGTTCGAGGTCTCTTACTATCAGCACGGCGGGATTCTGCAGTACGTCCTGCGCCAGATGCTCTGAAGCTTTTCGCCCCAGCTTAGGCGCGGTGCCCGCTCAGGTGCGGATCGCCGTGGTCTTTCAAGCGCATGCGCAGCAGCACCGGCGCCGACAGCGCGAATACCGCCGCGAACACCACGAAAAATCCCGCGAACGCCACCCAGAACGCCTCGCCCTTGTGCCGCAGAAACATCAGCGCCACATCCCCCAGACCAAAGGAAAGCGCAAAAACAAATATTGCCGAAAGCGGTTTCGGACAAAGGGCCGCGTTGCAATGCGTACATACCACGCCCGAAAGCCCCGCGGGCGTCCAAAGCGATTTTGTGGGGATATGCTGGTTGCATTGCGGGCAGGTCATGGCGGAACTCCTCCCGATTGAATCACGGCTACCGCTGGATGCCCAGGCCGGGCTGGGGCGCTGACGGGGGCTAATCTACCACGACTTGCACCGTAGTTGAATGCCGGAAGTTTCCCGTCACCCCCTGGATCGTGATCTGGTATGACTTCGGGACAGGTCCGCCGCCACCGCCGCCCCCACCGCACGCCTCCAGCAGTCCCAGCAGCACAATCACGCAGCAACTGGCAAAAACCATCCGGGCTCGCGGTCCATCCAATTTCTTCAGCGAAGTGAAGAAAACGAACATTGCGCATATTGCGGCAACGGCCAGCCACGCAGAAGCGGTTCTCGTCCCACCGAGGACTCCTAAACTGCGGAATGGGCGCGCTAGCTGTCGCTGGCACGGTGATGCCTAATCCCACCGTCGTTCCGGCCGCGGAAGTGATCGCCGGATTCGGTGAAAAATTGCAATTGAAGCCCGCCGGCGCATTGCTGCAGGAGAGTTGCACCGCGCCACCGGCATTGCCCACCGCGTTTAGATTCACCTGATAATTCGCGGTTCCGCCCGCGTTCACCGTATTACTCGACGGCAACGTCGTCCCGAAGGAAAAATCGCATGCTGCGCCTACGGAACTGAACGTCAGCGTATTCGTTGAGCCCAGCGTCGGATCCGTAACACCCACCGGCACTGCACCGCCGCAGTCCAAGGCGCCGGCGGGCGCCGTGGCCGTCAGGCTTGTCGAGCTGACGAAAGTGGTGGGCAGCGCTGCGCCATTGAAATCAATTACGGATTGTTGCGTGAACCCATCGCCACTCGCCGCCAGCTGCAGCGATCCGGAACCGGTATCGGCCGACGCCGGGCTTAGCTCCGTCAGCGAATAGCTCGGGAGATTCGGCAGCAGCAAACTCCACAACCCGCGGCCATGCGTGCCGGCCACCAAGGTACGCGACGTGTTGCGCAGTTTCAGCGCCAGCACTTGCGTATTGGGCAGGCCGATTTGCAGCACGCTCCACGTGGTAGCGCCCCCGGCGGTGGCATTCGCGCTGGCGTAAACCCCGGAATCCGTTGCCAGGTATATCGTGTTGTCCGTTGCGTCGGTGGGATCAATAACAATATCGTTGACCGGAACATCAGGCAGATTGCCATCTACCCGGAGCCAGGAAGCGCCCGAGTTGTTGGTAAAAAAAACGTGTCCCAGGCCGTCGCATCCCGGCACGCCCGGACAGGAAAATCCGGAATACGCCGCGAACCCTGCTTTCGGGTTGGCGGAATCCACCGCGATGGCCGTAACGCTGCGCCCAGGCTGATTGCTCTGGTTGACCATGTGAATGTCGGTCGCGCCGCTCAATGCCTGCGCAGACTGCCATATCCGCCCATCCGAAGTTCCCGCGTAAATCGTGTTCGAATCGCTCGGCGCCACGCTAATCGTGGTCACAAAATCCTGGCTGCTATCGCTCGTCAAATCCGACGTAATCGCGGCCCAGCTCATTCCGCCGGTCGTCGTCTGGTACAAGCGAAACGTGCCGAAATACAAATTCTGGCTGCTCATCGCGTCCAGCACCAGCGGCGGAATAAAATCGGCGTTGTCCGCAAAATCGATTCCGTTGTTGTCTATCGCCGCCCAATTGATGCCATCCGTCCCCGGAACGCCATTCAGAATATTCTTGGTGAGCGTGCCCGGTCCGCCCAGATAGCTGCACGCCGCATAAATCGTACTGGGCACCTGCGGATCAATCGCCGTGTAGCCGCCATCGTACGGACAAGCCTCGGCGCCACTCGCGGCCAGCGTCCCGCTGAATTGTTGCACGTCGTTCCCTTGCGTTCCGCCGTATATGATCTGATCGGTCGCGGGATGTATGGAAATCCCGGGATAGAACTGCGTCAGATTCAACGACGTGTTGGCATTGCCGGTATTCGTATTCAAGTCGGCCCAATGCTGATTGCCGGGAGCCGTCGCCGGATTGAACACGTCCTGCGAAGCCCACACGCCCCCATCGTTGCCGGCGAACATCGCCAGCACTTCGCCGCCGGATCCGATCGCGAAATGCAGTGCGTGAACATGCACGTGGATCCAAGTGGTGTTTCCGCTGCCATCCGCGCTCACGTCGCCCCACGTGTTCCCGCCGTCGAGCGAACGATAAAGCGACGAATTACCGAATGCGTTGTTACCAAACTGCGGCTGCGCCGATCCGCCTGCAAAAATCGTTTGGCCGGATGTTCCGGGGACCACCGCGAGCTTCATATCGTAAAAGCACTGCGGCGCGCAGAAATCAGGCAGATTCGAAGCGTTGGGGTAGATCGCACTAAACGCCGGACCGGATCCGTTCGCTTGTATCCCGGTGCCGGAGAGTACGCCGAGAAGATTGTTCGAATTCGTGCTGGCGTCGGCAATCGCCACGTACAGTCTCGACGTCGCCGGCGAACTCCCCGGAGCAATCGCCAGCGCGATGCTTCCGTACTTCGACGGAGTTGACGCCGCGTCGAGGCCCACCACGCGACTCCACGTCATTCCCGCATTCTGCGAAATATAAACGCCGTTGCAGGGCGCCGTCGCGCACGCCGCACTCGCATCCCCATCTCCGTTCGGGTCCCCCAACGCGGCATATACCGTTTGCCCAGAGGCGTCGCTCGGATCAAAACGCACATCGGTTGCCGGATTGAATGGCGGCCCGCTCGCAGCGCCACCCGGCTGCACGCGGCTCCAACTGTTCCCGCCATCCGTCGAACGCCACACACCCGACGGCAGCGATCCGCCGGCGGCGTAATCCGTTCCCTGCACCGCAGCCAATATCACCGGATTCGCCAGATGCGGCTGCACCGCCAGCGCCGCGATGTAAGGGCCGCTCGCTCCAGGCCCCTGCGACGCGCTGCTCGTAAACGTAATATCTCGCGTCCAGGTTTGCCCGCCGTCCTTGGAGCGCAGCACCCCCGCGCCATATAAATTGTCGAGCGCGTAGTTCGATTCGCCGGTGCCCACCAGGATCAGGCTGCTCTGTGAGTGACCGCCGGTAAACGTGCCGCAGGATGGACCCAACGCCAGCGCTCCAGTCGAAAGCGACGGCTCGTTATCGGTGAGCGGCCTCCATGTGACGGGACTGCCGCTCAGCGCATTAAAGCTCACCCACACTCCGCCGTCCGCGCCGCCTGCGTACACTGTATTTCCCGTCGGATCGCAGGGGTCCACGGCGAGGGCAGTCACGCGGCCCGAGACATTTCCGTAGAGCGCCGTGTTCGCGGTCGGTTGCGGGCCCAGCGAAGTCCAGGACTGCGCCACCGGTGAGATTGCCGTCTTACTCAATGCGGCGCGTTCGACGAACGTGCCATCTCCGCTGACTATCTTCCGATTTTCCGCGATGGCCGCCAGCAGCAGGTTGTTCGGAATGTGGCCGTTCGCCGACGCACGCTGCCGGAAGAACCACTGCGCGCGTCTGCGTACTAGTTCAGCGGAACCCGGCTCGTGCATAGCGCGCGACCGCCGCGATGAAATCTGCTGCGCCAGCAGCGGCCCCAGCGACGCGCTAATCACCACCGCGCACACCACCACCAGCAAGCCCCGACGATGTCTTCGGCTCAATTCGACCAGATTAGATAAAGCTCCGCCCGGCCCACACGCCGTGCGCACCCGGTCCGACAAAAATCACCACCCCGCAACGAACGCTATTGTAGCGGAGAATCGCCGGACCTGGGATTTGTTTACACGCTACTCGGCGCGTTGCGGTCGCGCGACAGGCGATTCGGCTATGTAACAGCAAGTGAACTGTACAAGGTGTTCAAGCGCGGCGAGCCCACACACTCACAAAATCTCTGCGAAGAAGGCTTGGCGTGCGCGCCGCTTTCTTGGCCGTACAATTCTATTTCTCCACGTGAAGTTCGCTGGCGCTCGCCTTCGCCATTTCCTGCCAGCCGGGAAACTGCTCGCTGACTCCCAGTCTCTCCAGGTAATCAGCGTCAATTTCCAACTTCTCCGTGGATTCGGGCGACTCTGCGCGATCCGCAACTTGATGCGCCAGAATGTTGGATATGTACACGATCCCGACCGCATCCAGAGAATCCTGCGGCACACGATCGGGATGATGGTGATGCGCTACTGCTTCCACCACCGGCGACGGCAAACCCCAGATGCCCAGCAGATAGGCGCCCACCTCCGCATGCGACACCCCCATGAGTTCGGTCTCCACCGCGTATAAAGGACGCTCTTCCGTCGCGGCGCCCTTGAGGGCGCGGCTGAAATGCGCTCGGGCGCGCGTCGCCAACACCAGTTTGCCGACGTCATGAAGCAGCCCTGCAACGATAGCGATTCCTCGCACGTGCGCCGATGCTGGTAATTGTCCGGCAATCTTCGCGGTGAGTTGCGAGTGCGACTGAAGTTCCTCGCAAGAAAAGCCCGGCAGTTGCGCTAGCTGGTCGAATATCGTGAACACTCCGGCCGACAAGACCAGATTCTGCAACGTATCAATCCCCAGAAATCCTACGGCGGTTTTTATCGTCGAAACTTCTCGCGGCAGGCCAAAAAAAGCGGAGTTCACCAGCTGCAGAATTTTCGCTGATATGGCCACGTCCTGCTCGACGATCCTCACAACATCTCGTATGGACGCCTCCGGCTCCGCGAGTTTCTTTCGCAGCGCGAGATACGTGCGCGGCAGTACTGGCAAGTCCTTTACGGAACCTACCAGACTAGCCAGCAACTTGTTGCTCAGGATATTCGAAAGACTCGTGGCCCGCTCCACTGCCACGCGCAACATGTTGGGATCGCACGGCTTCAGCAGGAACTGGTGGGCCACCGGCACGGCGCTGAGCGCCTCTTCCATTTCTTGCGGAGCAGCAAGCACGATTCGCACGATCGCCGGATAGCGCTCGCACACCGCCTTCAGCAGCGCCGCTCCGCCCATTCCCGGCATGGAAATATCCGAAACCACCACGTCAAACGGCCCTGCGTCCAGCAGCGTCAGCGCGGATTGGCCGTCCGGCGCGAAGGCCATGTCCCAATGGGCCTTTTGCGATTCCAGCATTTCTTGCATATGCTCCAGAACTCGCGGCTCATCATCCACAAACAGAACGCGCTTCATTCACCGCACCTCGCTGGTCCAATCACAATCGCAATTCGCTTCCCTGCACACGATCGCCCCGAATGCGCCCTCGCACCGGCACACTTGTGCCCGCGCCGGAACGCATTCCAAACCATGAAGGGGATCAAGCAATACAGAGAGGGAGTAAGGACTAAATCTGCCGGCGAAACGCGCGGACGCCTTTTTCCGCTCTCGCCTGGGCCGGCTGCCGAATCAGGCGAGCACAGCCTCCATTATAGGGCCGAAACGGTGCCTCGCCGAATCCTCGTGTCGCAAGAGTTAGACGCAGATCGCAACTGGAATCAAAATGGCTGGCAGTGTTATCGTATCCGCCGGCGAGCGTAGTTGCGTGGCGCGTCCCCAGCGCCCAGACCACGCCTACATTTTTCTCACCTCGCATCTCGAAAAGGAGCGCGTTCATGAACCGAAAACACAGCTTTTCGTTCTTCGTACTCGCGGCATCGCTGCTGTTCGTTCTCTCCGTCCCGGTTTTGTCGCACAGCCATTCCGCGACGGCACAATCCTCGGCCGCGGCTCCTGCCAACGCCAATCTGGTGGATTTGAACTCGGCCACCAAAGCCCAGCTCGACGCCCTGCCGGGTATTGGCGACGCATACTCTCAAAAAATTATTGACGGTCGGCCTTATCACGCCAAGACCGACTTGCTCAGAAAAAAAATCCTTCCCAAAGCCACCTACGACAAAATCAAGGATCTGGTCATCGCCAAACAACCGGCAACCAAATAGTCCAGCGCCTCCTCTCACGGCGCTCATGCGCTGAGCTGAATCCATCGCGCGGCGAGCCTTTGCGGGCCGCCGCGCGGCACGCTTCGTAAATCTATGATCCTGACGTCCCTATCTCCGCTGATTCCCACCGGCACCGAGCTTACCGCAATCCTGGTGGTCGTCAGCTTTTCTGCCGGCCTGAACGTATACGCCACCGTCGCAATGCTCGGACTCCTCGCGCACTTCAACGTCCTGGCCCTGCCGCCCGCGATTCACCTGTTGCAGGATTGGAGAATCATTGCTGTCTGTGGCGTGCTGTTCCTGCTGGAGTTCGTGGGTGACAAGATTCCGATCTTCGATCTGTTATGGAACGCCGCCCACACCTTTGTGCGCGTCCCCGTCGCGGCCTTCCTGGCATACGCCGCCACGTCGCAATTACCTCAGTGGGAACAAATCGCGGCCACCTTCGCGGGTGGACTGATAGCCCTGGCGGCCCATGGCGGGAAGACGGCTGCGCGAGCGGCCATCGTGCATTCGCCCGAGCCGTTCTCGAATTTTGCGCTGAGCACGGCCGAAGACGCGCTGGTGATATTCCTGATGTGGATCGTAACGCGGCACCCCTACATCGCCGCCTTGATCGTTTTGCTGGCCCTCGGCGTGATCGCGATCTTAATTCGCTTTGTGATTCGCTCGCTCCGCACTCTACTCAGCGATGCGGAAGCCGCTCTTGTGCAAGCTGGTACCGGAAATTCCGCGCGATAGATCAAGTGCAGCAGTCAGTCGCGGGGCCCGGATTCGATTGCAAGCGTCCAAAGCTGCAAAAAGGCTCGTTGCACTATTGTGGTGTTTTCTTTTTCCCCAGCAGTCCGCCCACCAAGCCTGTCGCCGCGCTCGCGGTACTTCCTTTGGCTCCAGGCACCACCCCGCCCTTGATCGCACTCGTCGCCATGCCAGCAACGTCAGGGATCACCTGTGGATTCGACGTCGTGCCCTGGATCATGAACGGAATTCCGTTACCAGAGCCTTTTCCACCTCCCCCTCCCCCGGTGAATGAAGAAAGGGCGCCCGTAACCCCGCCGCCAGCCGCGCCTGCCACGCTCGTAAGCGCGCCCGCCGCACCCGCCAGATTCGCGACCATCTTGAAATTCAGCTGACCGGCCGCGCTCACCGTTCCATTTCCCGTGACCGTACCCAGCGACGGCATCACCAGATTCAAATTATCAATTTTCGTTCCCGATGGATCGTTCCGCACGTTGGCGCTCAGCGTTTGAATCTCCGTATCCGAACCACCACCGCCGCCACCCAGTCCGGAAAAAGATCCCAGCGCGCCCAGCTTTGACTTCAAGCTGAATCCCGCCAGCTTCGCATTGGACAAATTCACGGGTCCGGCAATCGTCAGCTTGTCCACCGGACCGCTCACCGATAAGTTCGCACTGAGTGACCCGCCTTCCAGCTTCGATCCGGACGGCACCACTACTCCCACCGCTGGAAGAAAGCCTTCCAGGTCGCTGACCGGCATGCGCCTGCGCGTTCAACTTCATATCCACCTTGGTCGGCTCGCCGGCGGTGTTATAAGCGCCGTTCAGCCGTGCCAGCGCCTTGCCGATGTGTATGTCTCCCTGGTTCAGATTTCCCGATTGGGTCTTCAGCGCGTACACGGTGGCGTAATCAACGCTCAACGGAACCGAAGACGGCGCGCCCGTCGCTGATAGTTTCAATTTGTTCGCCTTCACGGTTCCCTTCGAATTCAGCTGCTTGCCGTCGGAACTCACATCGCCCTTGAAGTCCACCACTCCCGCAACTCCGGACGACGCTTCCACAAATCCGCTGTTGGCCAAATCCAGGTGCTGCACTTCCACCGTCGCGCTCAATGGCGTCAGCGACGCATCCGCAGCATCCATCGGCCCGGCCTTGCCTTCCACTTTGATCGCTGCGTTCCCAGGGCCGGTGGCCGTCAGCTTGAAAGGAAATTGTGAACTCGAGGAAAGGTCCGACGCTTCCAGGTTTACGTTCTGGTAGACGCTCGGTTTGGCGCTGGATCCCGCGGAAGTCATGGTGATTTTTCCATTCTGGATGCTGACTTTCCCCACGCTCAGGCTCTCCGCTCCCGGACGCGCCGCCCGGACTTGGCGCTGGCGCCTTCGCCGCGCCCTTGCTCCCGCTCGAGTTTCCGCCCAGGCTGGAATAATTCCACGTTCCGTTCGACGCATGGATCAAATTCACTTCCGGATCCTTCACTGTGATGGACTGTACTTCCAGCTTCTTCGAAAAAATCAGCGGGAGCAGTGCCACCCCCACGCTCAAAGACTTGGTCGTCAAAAACGGCGATTTACTGAAGGCCGGGTCGTCCGCAATCAATACGTCGGAAACCGTCACTCCGCCTGAAAGGATCGAGAGGCTGATATCGCCAACCCCCACTTGACGTCCCAACGCAGAAGTCATCTGCGTTTCCAAAGTCGGCTTGAATTGGTTGGCATTGATGAACAGCGGCAGACAAACAACGATCAAAAACAACACTACGATGACGCCGCCGACGATCATGAGGGGTTTTTTCTTCATCGCGAGCCTCCAGAATCTGCTTCCTGCTACGAGACCTGGTCGAGGGCTGGCCCGACGGCCCGTTCGAGGAGGCCCATCATACTCCCCGGCCGCCATATGCAACAATCACATGTTGATTCCAGTCGCCCGCAGCATTGGCGCAGCCCCGGTTCGCGCAAAATGCCAGGCCTCGCCGCACGCTTTTCCGGCGCCTAGCTCCAAACCACGCGCTACGAATTCGTTAGGGCTTCGGCCCAAACCATGCTATGTTTGGTTTGCGTTTGTTGCTCTTGTAACACCTTTAGATTCGATTGAAGGGGCTGCAAGTTCACACTTGCGGCCCCTTTCGCTTTACGGCTGGAGGCGGTCGAGAAGCAAACAAATAGCTTAAAAAGAAGGAAGTAAATCAGTGAGAGAACAAGGAACAGTAAAGTGGTTCAATGCCAGCAAGGGCTTCGGATTCATCCAGCGCCAGTCCGGCGAGGACGTTTTCGTCCACTTTTCGGCCATTCAGGCGGAAGGTTATAAGTCGCTGAACGAAGGGCAAGCGGTTGAGTTCGAAGTTACCCGTGGACCGAAGGGTCTGCAGGCAGCGAACGTCACCAGCCTCTAGTCGCATAAGGGCGAGCCGGCTTCCGCCGGTTCGCCCTTTTTTTTCGTACTCGCATCATTTGTCCTAGGAGCCCCGTTGAAAGCACTTCCCGAAGGGCAGTACATCAAGCACTTCCAGTACGGCTTGGGCGTCATCACCGAATCCGATAACGACCGCACTTCGATTGATTTCGATTTGCACGGAATGAAGAAGTTCGTCACCAGCATTATGGTGGTCGAAATCGCCGAAGGCACGCCGCCGAAGCGCAAACGCGCCAAGCGCGTGAAGAAAGTCGCGGCCGTGGCCGTGGCTGCCGCCGGAAAATGAGCAACAACAACGTCATCGTGCAGTTTGTCGGTTTTGAAGCCAAAGCTCAGGGCCGCGAATATACTTTCACCGTTCGCGAGACTGCCACGGAACCGCGCGAATTCACTTTGACCATTCCGAACGAAGCCTTCAACACCCGCCGCGTCCGTTTTCAGGACGCGCCGGATATCTGCTCCCACCGCCTGCACCTGGAACTCGCCGCCACCGAAAATCATCCCGTCAAGACGCACTTCAACTTAACGGACGCGGAACTCGAAGCCTACCGCACCTCGCACATGCAGAAACCCCCGAAGTATCCCTACGCGCCAAAGAAAGACGATCAAGAAGCCTGAGCTCCTCAGAATGTAGTAGCCGGAGAAAAGCTTCCTGTCTTCTCCGATTTACCTCCGTTTTTCTCTGTATTCTCTGTGTAAAGTTTTTAAGGCTTCTTCAACCAAGCGCCGGCACTTTCGCGCGCCCCGCTACGCGGCCTTCGTCACCACCCGACGCGCCGCCAGCGAAATCATCAACCGCGTCACCCCACTGAAAAAAATGCTGATCCCGACGAGCGTCCCCACCACCCATTCCGTGCTCGATGGCCACGTCGCCCAAATCATCCCGCCCAGAATCAGCGTCACAATCCCATCCATCAGAAACCACCCGGACCCCGCCGCAGGCCGGTGCTGGAAATACAGCACGATCTCGAAAACTCCCTCGATCAACAAATAAAACGCCAGAGCCAGCGTCAGCGTGGCCAGTCCGCGCGCTGGATGGTCCAGCAGGTAAATCGCTACGCACAAATACAGAATCCCCAGCAGCACCTTCAGCAGCACGCTTCCAGTGCGCCGCGTGAACCATGCGAAAACGAAATGCGCCACCGCCGCGAAAATCAGCATCCATGCCACGAAAATATTCACGGCCAGGCCAGCTTCCAGCGGCATGGCGATCGCCAGAATTCCGGCCACAATCATCACCACGCTGACGAAAATCGACCAGCCCACCGCTTTTTTTGCAATATCCCCAATGCTGGGCTCGCTCATCGCTGTCCTCCCGTGCGTTATCGTGCTTCGCCGCGCCGCTGCGGATTCCTTATATCACTACTGGGCCGCGTTCGTGCACATCGCTCTTATTCGCTGGAGCAAACCCGCCCGGCGATGCCCGTACGATCAAACTTGCAGCTTGATTCCGCCCGATGTGCCGCTGAAGTCGCCTCGTCTCGTGATATGTTTGCAGCGATGCAGCGCACGTATTCGCAGCCACTGAGGCGCCCTTCTTGACGCAGCACAACCACGCAAATCCTCCGTTACCCGACGACCACGAAATCCCGCCACTTCCGCCAAACGGCTCGCGAACCACTCCGCCAACCGGTCCGCGCGAGCACCTGCTGCCGCAATTCGCAGCGTTCGTGCGCCAATACGTCCTGCGGATTCTGCTGATTTCCGCCGCCGTCCTCACGCCCTGTTTCTGGCACCGTAATATCGCCGCCGGAGATCTCGGTAGCCACGTGTACAACGCATGGCTCGCGCACCTCGTCGAACGCGGCCAGGCCCCCGGACTCTGGCTCGCGCAGCGCTGGAACAATGTCCTCTTCGATCTTCTGCTCGACGCCCTCGGCCGCTTCATGTCCCTGCACGCCGCCGAGAAAATCTCCGTGTCGCTCGCGGTCTTGATTTTCTTCTGGGGAGTGTTCGCCTTCGTCTGTGCAGCCACTCGGCGCGCGCCGTGGCTCCTCTGCCCCTGCATCGCCATGTTCAGTTACGGTTATTCCTTCCAGATGGGCTTCCTGAATTTTTATATTTCGCTGGGCCTCGCGTTTTTCGGAATCGCAATTTTCTGGCGTGGACAAGGTTGGGAGCGCCTCATCTCCGTCGCGCTGGCTCCGCTGATTATGCTCGCGCATCCGCTTGGTTTCGCATGGCTGGTCGCCGGCTCGGCATACGTCGCAATAGCCGATGCGCTTCCCCGCCGCCACCAGATTTTTCTGCTGGCCGCCGGTGGCCTGGCTCTTTTTGCCGCGCACTATTATTTTTGGCACCACGATATCGTTCAGGCCAACGACCGCCCCTTCTACATTTTCAACGGCACCGACCAGTTGCTTCTGTTCAGCTCCCGCTACGCGATTCCAGAGTTCGCGCTGCTGATTTTCATTCTGGTTGCGCTGGGCAGGGATTTTTTCAGCCGCCCCTGGGGAAAGTTTCGCTGGGACGAATTCGCGGTGCCGCTGCAGCTCTACATCATCGTCTGCCTCGGGGTGGTTCTCCTGCCCGAAGGCATCCGCTTTCCCCAGCAGCCGTCGTCGCTCGCGCTCTTGACCGAGCGCCTCACCTCTGTCTCCGCCGCGCTGCTCTGCTGCCTCCTTGCGGCCACGCAGCCGCGCCGCTGGCACTTGCTCGCGTGCAGCGCAATCGCCGCAGTTTTTTTCACGTTCCTGTATCAGGATATTGGCACCATCAATCGCATGGAGGCGCAAGCCGCGCAACTCGTCCGCACCGTCCCTGCAAACTCGCGCATTCTCGCCACTATCAAGCCGCCCTTCGCGGGATCGCGCATCCTGATTCAACACATCGCCGACCGCGCCTGCGTCGGCCACTGCTTCAGCTACGGCAATTACGAACCGGGCTCCGCGCAATTCCGCGTCCGCGCCACGCCCGGCAACCCCTATGCAATGTCTGACTTTGATCCCACTGCCGACATGGAAGACGGCACCTACGAAGTGCAACCCGAGGATTTGCCCGCCTATCAGCTCTATCAATGCAGCGCCGACGGAAAACAGCTGTGCATCCGTCCCCTAGTAGCCGGCGAAATAAACGATCGCCTCGGCCTCCATCCCTCCAACCAATAATCGCCGCTACTCTTCGCGCCGGAATTGCGGGCTGCACTCCGCTGCTGTATCCTTCTACGCGCATCCTGGCGCGAACGCCTGGATCCCCCGAGGAGACAAGATGCGGATTTCGCGAACTGGAATTTCCCGCGCCTACCTTATAGGAATGGTGGTCCTGCTGATGAGCGCATCTCTTTTTGCAGCTTCGAGCATTTACGAATTCACGCTTCCTTCGATTGACGGCAAGCCATTGCCGCTCGCGAATTTCAAAGGCAAAGTGGTCCTGGTCGTAAACGTCGCCAGCCGCTGCGGCTTTACTCCGCAATATAGCGCGCTGGAATCCACGTATGAAAAGTTCAAAGACCAGGGCTTCGTCATCCTCGGCTTCCCTGCCAATAATTTCGGCAGCCAGGAACCCGGCACGAACCAGGAAATCAAAACTTTCTGCCAGACAAAGTACAGCGTCACCTTCCCCATGTACGCCAAAGTCTCCGTCAAGGGCGACGACCAGACTCCGCTCTACAAATATCTGACCACGCAAGCCAATCCCGCGCGTCGCCGGCGACATCAAATGGAATTTCACGAAGTTTCTGGTGGACCGCAACGGCAACGTGGTCAAGCGCTTCGAGCCAGACGTCACCCCCGACTCGCCCGAAGTAATCGCCGCGATTCAGCAGGCGCTGAAGCAGTAACCAACGGAATCGACGCAGCGCTGCTGGAGTGGGACGGTGGAGCTTCCGCCCCGCAGTAAGTCTCGACAAACTGCGCGATAGAGAGTCTGTGTAGGAATTCGAGAATCTTTGTAGGTCGGGCTTCAGCCACGACGTGACCCACGCGAGATCCGTGCGGCTTTAGCCGCTGAAGTACCGATTTTTCGGTCCTGCCCCAGACACTTCAATGCTGCAGCGGCGTTTTTCAATTCACCGCTCTACGGCAGCAGTCCGAACACCGCCACGCCATTGGGCGTTCCAACATAAACTTTCCCGTTCGCAATCATCGGCGTAATAAATTTATTGTCCGAAAAATGATCCCGGCTACTCGCTGCCTGATTGCTGTTGTACAACTCCGTCGCCAGATTCGTCGCATCGTAAGCGTGCAATACCCCGCCGCCGTTGGCCTCCACCGCCCACACAATTCCGGCGGAAGAGCCATTCGCCGAAATGCTCGGCGTTGTCCCCGGATATCCGAAACTCGTCGCGCTCAGTGAACCGGCCGGAGTGCTCAACTTCGCGTTCAACGATCGAGAAAGCTCTCAAGTGGTCGCCCACCGCGCCGTAATACACCACATTGTTGAAATAGGCAGGCATAGACCACACGCCGCCGCTCAGCCCGTTCGAATCAATTTCCTGATAAATTGCGCTGTCATTATTCGTATTGAATTTGCCCATCATTGCGCGATTCGCCACGTAGATATGGCCGTCCTTGCCCGCGCCCACCGCCAGTTGCCATGTGTTGTGCTGTGAATCTTGCACGTCGGGCAGCAGCATCTCTCCGCCCGATCCCAAATCTTCGTCCGCGTTCGATTCCGAGTCGGTGTTGAACATCGTAAAGTAGTCAGCCACGCTCAAGCTGTTGCCCGCCGTCGAAATCTTGATGAACGCATTGCCGTAATCGCCGTGCTCGGGGAATCCGTTACTGTTCAGCGTGTCGTCAAACGTTCCGTTCGCGTCCAGAAAATAAATGTTGCCCGAAGAATCCGCCGCGGGCCCGTCGCCCGCCATCCAGATCGCGCCTTCGCTGCCGTTCGGCGTCACGTTCAGCACACTACTGCGCGCCAGTGTGGTTTCGTTGTAGCCAATCACCCAGCCGGTATACGGTCCACCATCGCAATGCGATGCCCATGTCGTGTAGATCACGCCGTTCAGCAGCAACAACGCGGCGCGTTCCTTATATTGCTTGGGATCGAATGTCGTCGTGCCGCTCGTAGTCGGGTAGGTCGCCTGAATCGTCGTAGGACTGCCGCCGATTTCCGCACCGGTGCTCAGATCCAGCGCGTGCAGGCGTTGATGATAGTTACCCGTATTATCCAGCGACATCGCCACCACAAATATCTCGCCGTGCGTGCCGGCGCTCAGGTCAATCACCGGCGTCGAGGTGATTCCGATGATCGGCGACACTTGTCCGCACCCGCGATTGTCGCTCGCAGATTCGTTCGCCCCCAGCACGGAGACGTGCCACAACTGCGCGAATGTATCCGCGTCGAAAGCGTAAACCGAGTCGTTCTCCGTGACCACGTAAACCACGTTGTGCACGCCGCCCGCCAGCGTCAGATTCGATGCGTACAGCGGCTCCGCATCCACGCCCGCATCTACCGATAGATTCCCCACCTTGCCGAAATTTGTGGGATTTACGTTCGCCGTCGTCAGCGTGCTTTCGCTCAGATTCTGGCCCGTGCGCATCACGTCGTTGTGGTATGTCAGCACGTTCACGGTGCTCGTCTGCACCGCGTTCACCGTGAGCGTCACGGTCTGGCTCGTCGCGGTGTTCACCGAGTTGGTCACCGTCACATAAATTTGCGCGCCGCTTTGCCCCAGCGTGGTTTGCGAAATCGTGTACGCATTTGAATTCGTTCCCACCGCGCTTCCGCCCATGAACCACTGATATGTCAGCGGCGCTGTGCCCGTCGCCGTAACTGTAAACGTCGCCGGCTGTCCCGCCGTCACCGTCATATTCGCAGGCTGCTGCGTAATCGCGGGAGCCGTCGGCGCGGCTTGATTCACAGTGAGAGTCACCGTGCTGCTCATGGCGCTTCCCGCCGTGTTGCTTACCTTCACGTAAATCTGCGTGCCATTCTGACCGGTCGTCGTCTGCGAAATTGAAAATGTGCTGGAATTCGATCCGGCCGCCGAGCCGTTCATAAACCACTGATAGGTCAGCGGCGTCGTGCCCGTTGCCGTAACTGAAAATGTCGCCGCCTGTCCCGCAGTCACGGTAGCGCTCGCGGGTTGCTGAGAAATTGCCGGAGCCGTGGCCGTCGCGTTCACCGTCAATGTCGCCGTCGCGCTCGTTGCCGACCCGTCAGCATTCGTCACCGTTGCGTAAATCTGTGCGCCCGTCTCTCCCAATGTGGCCGCCGAAACGGCGTAAGTCCGCGAATTAGTCCCCGCGGCTGCTCCATTCACGTACCACTGATAACTCAACGGCGCGGTTCCAGTCGCCGTCACTGTAAACGTCGCCGATTGCCCAGCCGTTACCGTCTGGCTCGTCGGCTGCTGCGTGATCGCTGGAGCTGTTCCGGTGGGACCCGGTTTGTAACCGGGAGGAGTGCCGGCGTACCCGCACGAGAACAGGAAGAGTCCCATCCAGACCAGATGCGCGGACAGCAGCAAATTTCTGAGGTTCCTCAAGTCCAGGCCTCGCTAAGTTGTCTCTGAGTTCTATCCGCTACGGTGTTGGGGCGCCACGCACGCCCGATTCAGCTCCGCTGCCATCTGCTCGCCGCGTGCTGAGCCCGGGAAGACGTCGTTGCCCTCAATGTTATCGAGCAAATCCGCCGCAAACACCTGACCCAACGTGCAGATTCGGGACAGTGTCCAAATCGCGCCTCGCCCTTCCAACCGAGCGGCCTCGCGCCCATTTCTCCAATTGCGTGTCGCGAATGATCCGGCGTCTCGCGCTCGTGTGGCACGCAACTTGTTTACTGCCATTGATTTCCGCGTCCCGAAGCGCGGCGGTCGAAACTTTCCCAATCAACCCGTGTTTCATCAAGCAAGCGGCTTGACCTCGAAATTCAAAGCCGATTCCGAAATCTGTAATTGGACCAACACGGAGGAACGCGATAATGGACATCAAACGACTTATTCTCGGTTCTGCAATCTTAGTTGCACTTTCCGGACCGTCCGCGTTTGCGCAGTCTCAACCGGGTAGCTCCGCGCCAAGCGCAGCTCCAGCCGCTACGCCCGCACCGGGTGAAATCGCACAACGGAAGGATAATCAGCAGGATCGCATCGGCCAGGGCATCCAGAGCGGGCAGCTCACCGCCGGCGAGACCAAGAATCTGGAAACCAAAGAGGCCGGTTTGAATAAGGAGGAGCGCACTATGCGCTCAGAGGACGACGGCCATCTGACCGCGGCCGATAAGTCCAAGCTGAACAACCAGCAGAACCACTTGTCGAATCAGATTTACGACGACAAGCACAACGCCAACACGGCGAGCTACGGTAACAACGAAG
The DNA here is from genome assembly GCA_963742475.1 of uncultured Acidobacteriota bacterium. Lineage (GTDB taxonomy): Bacteria > Acidobacteriota > Terriglobia > Acidiferrales > UBA7541 > Palsa-295. Next base: position 28,452 of record CAVULY010000005.1, read on the forward strand.
TCGGTGACCGTCGCGAGAACCAGCAGGATCGCATTGCCCAGGGCGTAAAAAGCGGACAGCTCACGCCGGGCGAGACGGCCAAGCTGGAAAACCAGCAGCAAGGCATCAATCGCACCGACGCGGGTATGCGCCAAGCCAACGGCGGCAAGTTAACCGGCGCGGACAAGAAGGCGTTGAATCAGGAGCAGAACAAGGCTTCAAAGAACATCTATAACAAGAAGCATAACGTCCAGCACACACGCAAGTAAGGCGCCAAAACGCGACTGACGCGAAAAGAGCCTGGGCATTTGTGCCGGGCTCTTTTCTTTTCTCGATGATTTTCTAGCCGTTGCAGCTCGAGGATTTTGCCGCGTGATGCGCGGCCACATGCGCCGGGGCGCGCGAAGCTACGCCGATTCAGCCGTCGAAGGCTCGGGGCGGGCGGCGCGGTTGGCGGCAGATCCATGTCCGCGCCCGTAAATCCACATTCCCAACCGGTAGGCCAGCAGAATTCCCACGATCACTGCGTAGAGCACGGGCTTGCGCACATCTGATTTCACCAGCCAGTAATAATGGATCACGCCCAGAATCGCGCTGAGGTAAATCGCGCGATGCAGCATTTGCCAGCGCTTTCCTCCAAGGCGTCGAATCATCCCAGCCGTCGAAGTTATCGCCAGCGGAATCATCAGCACGAATGCCGCAAATCCCACGGTAATGAAACGGCGCTTCTGCACGTCCTTCCACATTTCGGACCAGGCGAAGAACTTGTCCAGCCCGATCCACGTGCCGAAGTGCAGGCAGCCGTAGAAGAACGCGAAGAGGCCGAGCATCCTGCGAAAGCGGATCAACTGCGGCTGCCTGAGGATTCTCCGCAGCGGAGTGATCGCCAGAGTGATGACCAGAAAGCGGATCGTCCAATCCCCGGTCGCGTGCGTGATGAATTCGATGGGATTCGCGCCGAAATCCATGTTGTCGGGAAATCCCGCGAGGCCATTGTGAAACGCGCGCCACAGCAATTGCCCGAAAGGAATCAGGCACGCCAGAAACACCACGAGCTTGGTCCATTTGCTGGTGAGGATGGAATTCACGCGAGGCTCACGATCAATAATATTTTTTCAGGTCCATGCCGCTGTACATGCTGGCAACCTGATCGCCGTAGCCGTTGAACATCAGCGTGGGGCGCCGCCGGAATTCTCCCAGGCGGCGTTCGGTGGCCTGCGACCAGCGCGGATGATCCACGGCAGGATTCACATTGGAATAAAAACCGTATTCGTGAGCGTTCGAGATATTCCATGTGGTCGGCGGCTGATCTTTCACGAAGCGTATGCGCACCAGAGATTTTATGCTCTTGAATCCGTATTTCCAGGGGATCACCAGGCGCACCGGCGCGCCGTCCTGGTTCGGCAGTGTCTCGTCATACATCCCCACGGTGAGCAGCGTCAGCGAATTCATAGCCTCGTCCAGGCGCAATCCCTCCACATAGGGCAGTTCAATTCCGGCCGAGGCTCCTTTGGGCATTTGCTTCGGGTCGTAGTAGCTTTCGAACGCCACGAATTTCGCCTTGGGCGTTGGCTCGGCTAGTTTCACGATGGTGTTGAACGAATAGCCTATCCACGGGACGACGATGGACCATCCCTCCACACAACGGTGGCGGTAGATGCGTTCTTCCAGCGGCGCCAGCTTCATGATTTCGTCCATGCTGAACTTGCGCTTGTTCTTTACTTCTCCCTCGATGGAAACACTCCACGGCGTGGTGACGAAATTGCCGGAGTTCGCGGCGGGATCGGTCTTATCGGTGCCGAATTCGTAGAAGTTGTTGTAGTGCGTCACATCTTGCAGGGAGGTCTCTTTCTCGGTGGTGCTGCCGGGCCATTTGGTGACGCCGGTTAGCTTCACGGGCGTCGAACCGGTCGGCGGACCTTCCAACAATCGCGTCACCTTCTTGTAACCCACAACCGCGCCGTAGGCCGCGGCCACGCCGAACAGGAAATTGCGCCGGCCCATATACAGGCTCTTGGGCGTCACATCCTTATAAGTGAGATCGGGCGTCTTCTTGATGAGCATGATTCTCGCTGCCTCGTCGCTTCTATCTATAGTACGCGTGCGACTGGTATTTAGATGCTGGAGATTATGGAAGCGCTGCCGGAATGAACTGCAGGCGCGGCGAATCGCAAAATTATCGCCGGGACGCGCGCACGGCCCATTTCCAACACGACGCAAAAAATGAATCGTCAGCGCTTGCCGGAAGCGTGTCCAGAATCCATGTGGAAAGTCTGTTGGCGAAGCAGCGTGACGAAGGCGGCCGCGGCCCGCGGCAGGGTGCGGTCGCGCCGGTAGACCAGGCCGAGTTCTCTGGTGAGGTGGACGTCTGAGATGGGGATCAGTTTGGCTTCGCCGGAACGCACTTCGTCTTTCGCGAAGCTCTCGCTGATGATGGAAACTCCCAGTCCGGCTGCGACGAAGCGCTTGATCATGCCGACGCTGGCCAGTTCCATGGTGACGCGCAATTTCGAGCGATAGGGGCGGAAAAGCTTGTCGAATAATTGCCGGGTGTAGCCGGTTTTTGGAAGAATCTGCGGCTGGTCCGCAATTTCGCTGAGGGTGACGCCTTTGGCGCGCGCCAGCGGATTGCTGGGGCTGACCATCAGCATCAGCCGGTCGCGAAAGATCGAGTGAATTTTCAGGCTGGGTGATTTCACAGGCAGCGTGACGATGCCCACGTCCACCGAGCCGTCTTCGATTTTCTCTACGACCTTGCGGCTGAAATTCCGGTAAATGCTGATCTGCACTCCGGGAAATTGGCGGTGATAGGCCGCGAACAAATCCGGCAGCACGTACAGGCAGGTGGCTTCGTTTGCTCCGACCTGCAAGGTTCCGCGCGGCGAGCTGGAAAGATCGGAAACGGCGCGCAGCGATTCTTCCTTCAAACTCAGCAGGCGGTTCGCGTAGACGATCAGCGCTTCGCCCGCCGCCGTCAATTTCACGGTCTTGCCGACGCGATCGAACAGCTTTTGCCCGTACTCCTGCTCGAGCTGGCGAATCTGCGCGCTGACCGCGGGCTGGGAACGAAACAGTTTCTGCCCCGCGCGGGAAAAGCTTCCCAGCTTGGAGATTTCCAGAAAGGTTGTCAGGTGATCGAAATCCATAATGTGAGTAAAGGATTATAGCAGACCGTCCCTTTTGTTCGCATTTCAAAGGGCCGCCCGTCGCTACGGGCCGTAGGCCGCCTTCGCCACCTCCACTGGCGAATACTTGCGTTCAATTTTTAGCGTTTGTAGGAATCCGCGTGCCGTGCCAATTGCGCGCGAATCGCGGTGAAATGCCCCGCGGGCAACGGCACGCGGCGCATCCCCACGAAAATAGGGTTGGAAAGAATCCAGGGCACGTCCGCGCGCAACAACGGGTGCGCCGGCAGAAATACCTCCACGCGATAGACCCCGGCAGCGGCGTTTTCCAAATCCAGATGTTCTCCGGTGGATTCACGCAGCGCCACGCCATCTTTTTTCAACACCACGCGCACCGCTTGATGCGAGGCTTGCAGCTCGACGTGGAGGCTGGAATTCACGGGCGCGTCGCTGCCGCTGGGAAAATCCTGGAAACCATAATGCGCGGAAAATTCGAATTGGTCTGGCTCGCCCGCGCCGCGTATGCAATTGAAAAAATCTCCGCTGCGCACCGCTGCTTCGGGATCGGACTGATAGCGCTGGGAAATGCCCATTCCCGCGTACGAGAAAGTGTCGGCGTACGATGGCACCTTTAGCGAAAACCAGGAGACGATGCGAACGCCACCGTGCGCGTCGGATGCTTCCAGGCCCCAAATCTTGTCCCGGCGCAGAAAGCCATCCCAGTGCGCCAGCGATTCGGCGGGAACCGCGATGCTCTTCAAGAAATAATAATGCGAAAACGGATAGTACATCGCGAGGCGCAGACGATCGGCCCACGAAGCGCCGCGCAAGCTGGTGAATAGATTCAGCACTTCGATGCCGCCGGGCCTCAGGTCGCTATCCCAGTAGCGCCAGCCGTAGTCCGGATCATCGGGATAGGCCAGCACGGGAAACGCGCCCCAGCCGCGCGCGTCGTCCATCGCTTCCGGCGGAAAGGAGGACAAACGAAATCCAGGGGCCTGCTGCGCGCCAAAAAAGGTCAGGCGTCCATCAGGCAAATTAGCTTCGGACCCGCCGACGATCGTGACGCCGTCTATGATCTTGCGAAAGCTGGACGACGCGAGATTGGGCGTGCCGTGATCGGTGAGCAGCACCAGGCTAACGCCCGTTGCGCGCGCCTGCACCGCGATTTCCTCCGGTGAGAGCAAGCCATCGGACATGGTGGAATGAACGTGATAGACGCCCCAAAGATAATTGCCGGAGCGGTGCGGCGCGTACGACGCGTAACGCAAACCCGACGCGACATAGGCGATGATCGCCACAGCCGCAAGTGCAATTCCCCATCGTTTGAAACTGCTCACGCGAAATTTTCCAAGAGTGGTCTCCCGCGCCGCTAGTGTGTCATAAAGCAGGGTTTTAGGGACAGAGCATGCCAGGCGAGCTGGTGCTGATGACGGCGTGAGACGTGAATCACGACTTGTGGCGTGCGCTGTGTGCGCAGAAGTGGGGCAAATAGTAGCGATTAGAAAATGTTTTCTCGTTTGTTGTGAGTGAGTTAGCTCGATTTCTAATAATTTGGTGTAGCGATTAGAAATGCGCGGGGCGGCGGGCGAAAAAAGGGGCAAATCACCAGCGATTAGAAACGCATTCGGTGTTGGTACTGAAGGAGTTAAGCCTGTTTTTAATATTTTTTCACCAGCGATTAGAAAACGGCAGTGACGAGTGACAAGTGACGAGTGCTGAGCAGGGGAAACGACGAGTTGGCGAGTGAGTTTGAGATAGTCCTTGCCGAGGCGTGTTTGCAGGGATCGCCCGAGCGATTTGTAGACTGTGCCGTTCACCCGTGCCCCCGTCTGCATGTAGCGTCCTCAGTGGGGTCGAATAGCGCCCCGACTCACGCTAACACAATAGTTGGGCGTTGAATATTCGTAGAAATACGGACGAGGGTAAACGCTAGAAAAGGCGAGGTGTAGATGACCAACGTTGGCGCGCGCGGATTCCCGAAATGAAATTGAAGCTTTCGCGGCTAGGAGGTCAAGTTCAAAGACAAAAGAGCCGGCGGGATGCCCTTCCATCCTGCCGCTGGCAGGCTGTGAGGACAAGCCGGCGCTACCGAAGTCAAAGGCGTTGGACCCGGCAGTTAGGAACGGTGCGCTGGCGCTGTTTGCTCGCCGAGCGGGCAAGTGGAGTTTTGGGCGGCAGGGTGCTACCTTGTGTATTCTCGGAATCCCGCGCGACAATCCTCGACGAGGTGAATGGAAATGACCTGGGGCCAGCGGCGCACAATTGTGATCATCGTGGTAGCGGTCTTTCTGGTGATAGCGTTTTTTGCGGCGATGAAACCGACTCACATGCGTTTGCCGTCGAACTCGGTGCTGGTGATTGACGCGGGCGGGCAGATTGAGGAGCAGCGCACGCCCGATTTGTTCAGCGCCATCAACGGGTATACCGTTCCGGTGCTGCACGATTACGTGGACGCGATTGATGCGGCGGCGAAGGACCGGCGGATCACGGGACTGGTGGTGCGGATCGGGCCACTGGAAACAGGGTGGGGAAAGCTGGAGGAAATCCGCAGCCACCTGCTGGCGTTTCGCCAGAGCGGCAAGCCGAGCATCTGCTATCTAGGTTACGACGGAATCGGCAACGCCGAATATTATCTGGCCAGCGCGTGCCAGCAAATCTGGCTGGTGCCGACGGCGCCCGTGAGCATCCGCGGGATGATGGCCCAAGCGCTATTCCTGCGCGGCACGCTGGACAAATTGAAGGTGGTGCCGGAGTTTTATCACATCGCGGAATTCAAGACTGCCGGAAATACTTTCACCGAAAAGCAATTTACTCCCGCACATAAAGAGGAAGTGGAAGGGCTGTTGCACAGCATCTACGAGCAATACGTGAACGGTGCAGCGAAAGGGCGCGGCATGGAGCGCGCGCAATTTGAGGCGCTGGTGAATCGCGGGCCGTTTTCATCGAGCGACGCGGTGGCGAACAAGATCGTGGACCGCCTGGGCTACTGGGATCAGTTGCAGGATTATTTCAAGGATCGCCGCGGCGGATGGAACCCCACGTCGTTGAATCGCTACCGGTCTTCGATCACGAATGAAGGCGGCAGCAGAGTCGCGGTGGTGCATGCCACGGGTCTGATTGTTTCCGGCGATTCCGGCAGCACGCCGGGCGGCGGTTCGGTGATGGGCGGCGATTCGGTGGCCGCGGACATACGCTCGGCGCGCACGGATTCCAGCATCAAGGCCATCGTGCTGCGGGTGGATTCCGGCGGCGGCTCGGTGGTGGGCAGCGAAGTGATTCGGCGGGAAGTGGAGCTGGCGAATCAGGTGAAGCCGGTGGTGGTTTCGATGTCCGACGTGGCGGCTTCGGGAGGTTACTGGATCGCGGCTCCGGCGCGGAAGATTGTGGCTGATCCCGCGACGATTACGGGATCCATCGGGGTGCTGATCGGCAAATTCAATGTATCGGGGCTGTACGCGCTGCTGGGCATGAGCACGGATTTTGTGGCGACCAGCGACAACGCCACGCTATTTTCCGCGCAGCAGAATTTCACTCCGACGCAGCGCGCCTACATACAGAAGTCGCTGAACGAAACTTACGCGGATTTCACCAAGGGCGTGGCCAAGGGGCGCAAGATGTCCGTGGAAGCGGTGGACAAGATTGGCAAAGGGCGCGTGTGGTCTGGCGCGCAGGCAAAGGAGCTGGGGCTGGTGGACGAGCTTGGCGGGCTGGACCGCGCGATTGAAATCGCCAAGCAGCTTTCCAATATTCCCGCGGGTGAAAGCGTGCACATCGTGCGCTATCCGGAGGAGAAATCATTTTTCCAGCAGATTATGGAGCGCGAGAAAGACAACAACATGAGCGAATCGCAATCGCTGGAAGGGATGCTGCGACATATCGTCAGCCAGATGGAGCCGGTGCAGGCGTGCATGCCGTATGAGTTGCGGATTCGGTAGTCCTGCGTACGCGGGAGACACGTCTCGCAGCCATGTGTGGGACCCTTGTTTCGCACCTACGGCGATCGAGAATTTGTTCGCAAGTTTTCCCACTTCCGCGCTGGGCTAAGTTGTGCCGCGCCTACGGCGCTGGCGCAGCAGCTGGCGCGAGGCGGCGGTTCCAGCGCAGAGGCTTAAGCGCCCGTGGGCGGCGTTTCGATCACGGTTGAAACTGAGCGCCGGTAGGTTTTAGACTCACGCGCGCACGCTTGCGGGCTGAAAGTGTTGCGCGGTTTCGATATACTGTACGACTGAGGCGCGGTACCCAAGTGGTAAGGGAGAGGTCTGCAAAACCTTTATACGTGGGTTCGATTCCCACCCGCGCCTCCACAATTTCCCTCAAACGCGGTGCAGTTCCCATCCATGGCCTGCCAATTAGTACAGCGAGTTTCTCAGCGCGCATGCTCGAGGTGTTGCTTGCGGACCTTGAAGATGGCACCGGCTCAGGTGCAGCCGCGAGAGATGTCCGGTAGCAGACGATTCCGGAGTTGGCGTTTTCGTTGAACCTTTCCTAGAAGTTCAGTGAGCCGGCAAGACAGCATAGCGCGCGATCACCAAGCCAATCGCGCCACCGAAGAAGACGTCGGACGGGAAATGGTTGCTGCTGGTGATTCGCGAGAAGCTGATGGCGCCCGCCAAACCGTAAGCGACCCACGGGACCCAGCGATGGCTACGGTAACGATGGGCGATGACGGCGGCGACGGAGGTTGCGGCCATGGCATGCACGGAGTAGAAGCCTCCCGAGTGAAACGGATTATGAGTGCCGTTGAGGAAGCTATCAGAGTAAGGACCGTTGCCCGAGTATTGCAGGGGCTGTTTTCTGCCGGTGACTCCCTTGAAGGCGAGATCGAGTGCGAAACCGTCCGCGAATGCTTCGGCGGCGAGAAGCGCAGTTTCCTGCGCGTAGGAATTTTTCTTCACCAGGCCGACCGTGTAGATTGCGGCGGGAACTGCAGCGATGAAGGCCCCAGTGTTCACGCCGCTGAAGACGCGGTTGAAGCCGCTAAAGCCGGTGGTGGTGCGGAAGTACGGAGCGGTATAGGGATCCGAAGCGAAGAGTGCGGCGGAAACGCCCACGATGGCGACAGTGGGAAGCCAGTGTTTGCCTTTGGCAAGCTGACCCGGAAAGAGCCAGATCTGCTTCTGATCGGCCAGAAAGTTCGTGGGAAACGTACGAAGGGAAACTTGGCGATCGGGTGCGACGATCGGTGAAGTCTGCTGGGACTGCGTGGGCGGGGACGCCGGCGACGATACGGGGTCGGCGGACTGCTGTGCGGCTGCTGTGCCCGCCGTCGCGAGAATCGAGAAGAGAAGCGAAATACAAAGTGCACGGCAAAATGGTTGCGGCCGAATCACTCGCACAGTCTACCGCAGTGAATGTGTGAGCGGGCGGGTTTTACGCTCCCGGTCCGGAGGCACGAACATACGCGGCGGCATGTTAGGATGCGCGAATGATCAACGAACCAGAAAAAAATAGGTCAGACATAGGTCAATCGTTCGCAGGCGACGAGCATGCCGTCACTGGTTCGCAACTCTGCAAATGAAAATGCTTCAAGGATTCGGCGTGCGTGGGTTATTGGTGATCGCCGTCGCTCTCGCTGCGCCTGCGGCGGGATTTGCGCAGACCGACGAGATCCAGGTGTATGACGCCTCCATCGCTCCACCCGGCGTGTTTAATCTCACCCTGCACAACAATTTCACACCCGACGGCCTGACGACTGCGGCATTTCCTGGCGGCATCATCCCGAACAAATCGTTGAACGGCGTTCCCGAGTGGGCCTACGGCGTGACCGACTGGTTCGAGGCGGGGCTTTATCTCCCGGTGTACAGCGTTTCGACGAATCACGGCGCCACGTTCGACGGTCTAAAGATACGCCTGCTGTTCGTCAGCCCGCACGCGGACGATCGCAAGTTTTTTTACGGCATAAATTTTGAGTTCAGCTACAACGCGTCGTATTGGGACCAATATCGCTTTACATCGGAGATTCGGCCGATCATCGGCTGGCACTTGCATCCAGTGGACATCATTTTGAACCCGATCCTCGACAACACGTGGACCGGCGGATTTCAAAACCTCGACTTCGCGCCAGCAACGCGGGTGGCCTACAATTTTTCATCGAAGTGGGCCATCGCCGCCGAAGAGTACGCCAATCTGGGCCCGCTGCGCGATTTTTACCCGTTAAGCCAACAGTCGCACCAGCTATTTGGAGTCTTCGACCACAAGAGCAAGGTGCTGGACGTGGAGGCCGGTGTGGGATTCGGCTTAACCAGTGCCTCGGACAAAGTGACATTGAAATTGATCCTGTCGCGCGATCTCAATTCACGGGACAAGAATTGAACGCGGTAGTTCCGACAATTACGTAACGCGATCCTGAGCTTCAGCGCCAGATGAACGCGGTTGATGGAGAAGCGATAGACGGTACGCGATTACGCACGCCTTAGCGGACTTTTTCCGACGACACGCAACGCCTTTCTCTCAGGGGTGTTGGCCGTTCAGTTTGCCGGCGGTGTTGATGGAAGTGCAGCTGGCTGATGGTGCGACATGCGCCGCGGCCGGGGGAGTCGAACACGTTTGAGTCTTGCTGGCCGCGCGAATCACGATGGCCGCGACCGTGACTGCCACGGCCGCGCCGACGCCGATGGCGGTGACTCCGGCAACTCCGATGCCGCCGGCTGCTCCGCCTGCTCCACCGGAGACACTGGTGGTGGTGGTCATGTCCGTGATGGTGACGGGCGTGGCCGGGACTGGCGGCGTGGGAGCGGCGTTAAACTGCACGCTGGAAGTTTCGCCAGCGCCTACGATGACGCACGGCCCCAGCATGCGCTGATTCTTCTCTTTTTCCTGGTCCTGACCGGGGGTGGCTGGCGCCTGGGTTTCAGCGCCGGGCTGGGCGCCCTCTTCCTCTTTTTTCTTGGACTTGTACGCGCAGAAATTTACTTTGCCTTCATAGACCACGACGCGCGTGGTGTCGCCCTGTGAATCGAGCGCGAAATCGGTGCCGACGACTCCGGCAACTCCAGTGGGAGTGCGGATTTGGAAGCTGGCATTGGGCTTCACGAGTTTGACGGCCTTGGCGCGGACGCGACCGTAATTCAAATCGAGATCGGTCTGCTGGTCAGCGGCATCGTGCTTGGTCACCGTCAGATTGGAATCCGAACCGACGCTGAGAACCGAGCCATCGTCGAGAGCGACGCGGGCGCGCGCCAGGTGGCCGGTGTTTATCACGTCACCCCAATAGATCGCTTCGGAGGTGGAAGCGGGAGTCTGCTGCGGCCCGCGAATCACGTTGACGATAGGCAAGACAGCAGTGAGCTTGCCGGCGTGCTGCGGTTCCGTCGCTTGTGTTGTTTGCGCCACCACATTCGCGGGAACTGCGAGGAGCGCGCAGAGCAGCGGCGCGATGAGGCACGTGAGCGGATGGCGGACATTCATCTTTCGTATACCTCCCCGGGCAATTCTCCGGGTCCTGAGTGACAGGCCAGAGTTTCCCGGTGCGCGGAAATCCTCAGGAAAATTAGCAATCGCGGGGGTCGGGCAGGAAATTACCATAACTCGCCCGCGCCTCATAGCAATATTGTGAGCGGCCGCCGGAGCGTGGCGCGCGAGAGCAGCGGCCACGTCCCGGTGATGCTGTGCGCCATTTTGTGACGCGCGTTTTAAGCTTTGGCTTCGCGCGCGGCCATCACCGCCATCATTTCGCGCATGGCTTCGGTGCTGCCGGGTGCGTTCTTCTCACGCCACGCTTCCATGCGCTTCACATGTTCTTCGAGTCGCGCGAAGGTATGAGGATTCTTGAACATCGCGCGCCATCCCGCGACGACGGGCTTAATCCGCTCCCACACCATCCACTGCTCGCCGGTGCTTTCAAAGAAAAATTCCTCGTCGATCAGGCCGCGATTCACGATGTTTGCCGCGGTATCCCAGTAGCTGAGGACCATGCGCATGAAGGCGTTTTCCTGCGAATTGGGGGGCGCGATTTTCATGACGTCTTCCAGCGAAGTGGGCTTGAAATTCCGGACGTACCAATCGCGCGCTTCGCGCAAACGCGGCTCGCGGCGAATGTCGTATAGGCGCAACATCAGATTCACCTGCTCATGCGTCACTTGTCCCATGGGACTCTCCTCCGTTGTCGGTTGATGCTACTCATTCGATTGCAGCACTTCGCCTTGCACCATGATTTGATGCGTATGGCTCAGCGGAATGCGCGATTGCTCGAAACCCAGCTTGATGCGGCGGCGCAGCTCGCGGGCCACATCCTCTTTGCGGTTGAGGATGGTGCGCACTTGCAAGCGAATCACGGTGCCGTCCAAGGAGAGCGCTTCGATGCCCAGCACGCGGGGACCGTCAATCAGCGCCGCGGACCAATCGGGATCGTTGCGAAAATCGCCGGCGATTTTCTCCAGGGTGGCCAGCGCGCGTCCGACCAGCTCCGCCGCTGGAACGGTCACGTCCACAAATGCCTGCGACCAATCGCGGCTGAGGTTGGCCACCTGCCCCACGAGGCTGTTCGGTAGCGTGACCACAGCACCCGCGGGATTGCGCAGCACGGTGCGCCGCAAGGTGAGGTGCTCGACGCGGCCGATCTCGCCATTCACTTGAATCAGGTCGCCGACCACGTATTGATCCTCGAACACGATGAAGAAACCGTTGATGAAGTCTTTCAGCAGGCTCTGCGCGCCGAAGGCGATGGCGATGCTCGCGACGCCAGCCGTCGCCATCGCCGGTGCGATGTCGAAACCCAATATTTCGAACGACATCAGCACTGCGATCAATCCGATAATGGCGGCGCCGATGCTGTAGAGCAGGCCGGCCAAGGTGCGCGTCTGCTGTTCGCGCATTTGCCCGGCGCGCGTCTGCGCTTTGGCCAACTGCACCAGGCGCGAGGTGAGCGCCTTGAGCATGCGCGTGAGCAGGATCGCGAAGAGCAGAATAACCAGCAGGCGGAGCCCGGTCTTCCCTGCAATTTCCAGCCACTGTGAGAGCGAATCAGTCATAAGATAGAGGGAGCGGAATTATACCACCCGGCAAGCCGCATACCCTGGCACGGCCCGCCGAAAGCCCGAAGAACATTCCGCGAACGGGAGCACGCATTATGGACCCGAAAAAGCGTAATTTCATCACCCAACTATTTTCCTGGGCGCTGGCTGCCCCGCTGGCGCCGCTGGCCATCAGCGCCTTCGCACAGAAGACCAGCCCCAAGCTGCCGAAAGGCGACACGCCGGTATACGACGGGCGGAACGATCCATTTGATACTGCCACCCAACCAGACCCCAAACAGGTCCTGAAACAAAACCAGAGCCAGATCCACGACGACGTGGAAAAGCTTTTCGTGCTGGCCAGCGGTTTGAAAGATGAAGTGGAGAAGACCGATTCGGTGAGCGTGCTGTCGCTGGCGATGGTGACGAAGGCCGAGCAAATCGAAAAGCTGGCCAAGCAGATAAAGAATCTCGCGCGCGGATAACGCGCACAAGTTTTCAGGGTTGGAGTATTTTGTCCGCATCGTACATAGCCCGGATTCTCAATTTGAATTCTGCTACACGATCCCGCGGAGGTGCGGCGCATGGCTGGCAGTCCGGTATTTGATGTCGTCCGGCGCGTGCTGAAGCTGGCCGCGGAGGCGGCACGCCCTGGAGCGCCGCCTGTGGACGACCTGCTGGAAATGCGGGAGCGCTTCCTGAGCGAGCGCGCCGAACGATTGACGCGCCGGCGGTTCCTGGAAGCCGCTGCGTTTTCTTCGCTGACTTTGGCTGCTGGCGAGACGCTTTTTCCGCGAGTGACGTGGACTCCTCCGCCATCCGGTTCAGCCAGAATCGTTATCGTGGGAGCGGGAATCGCAGGCCTGAACGCCGCCTACAAATTGCAGCAAGGCGGGCTTGAGGGCGGAGATTTATGAAGCGTCGGAACGGACCGGCGGACGCATCCTGACGGTTAAAGATGTACTGGGACCGGGGCTGACCACCGAGCTGGGCGGTGAGTTCATTGACAGCACGCATGCCGAAATGCGCGCCCTCGCGAAGGAATTCGGACTGGAACTGCTGGATACGCGCTCGGCCAGCGAATCGGCACTGATTCGGCCGGCGTTCTTCTTCAATGGCAGCCAGCATACGGAAGCGGAAGCCGTAGAAGCCTTCAAGCCTGTTGCGGAACACATTCGGCGTGACGTTGACACGCTTGGGAAAATTATCAACTACCAGCACTCCAACGACGCCGCCAAACAACTGGACGCACTTTCCCTGGCACAGTACCTGGACAAGATCGGCGCAAGCGGATGGATGCGGAAGCTGCTCGACGTCGCCTTCGTGACGGAGTACGGCCTGGATGCCAATGAGCAATCAGCGTTGAACTTGATCTTGATGATTAGTACGAAGCACTTCAAATCACGCCGTGGGGCTGTATGGCTCGAGCGACGAGCGTTACAAAGTGAAGGGCGGCAATCAACGGGTGGTGGACGAACTCGCGCGCCGTCTGGAAGGCCAGATTCACCCGCGCCATCAACTGAAAACAATTGCGGCCAAAGACAAAGGGTTCCGGCTGACCTTTGAAAATCCGAATGGCAGCGCGGTGGATGTGGATGGCGACGTGGTGGTGATGTGCATACCTTTTTCGACCCTGCGCGATGTGGATATCCGGCTGGAACTTCCGCCGGAGAAGAAAAAAGCGATCGCGGAATTGGGGTACGGACAAAACGCCAAAGTTTGCCTGGGCTTCAAGGAACGCTACTGGCGCGCGAAAGGGTTTTCGGGATACCTCTTCAGTGAGGAGCCCATCCAGTGCGCGTGGGACAGCAGCCAATTGCAGCAAGCCGCCAGTGGAAGCCTGACCGTTTTCAACGGCGGCACGGCGGGAATGGACCTGGCGAAGGGTTCGCCGCAGGAGGCGGCAGCGCGGCTGCTCCCGTTCATAGAAAAAGCGTTCCCCGGAGCATCGCGACTGACGAACGGGCAAGCTTGCAGATTTGAATGGCCGACGTATCAATGGACCAAGGGCAGCTATTCCTGTTACAAGCCGGGCCAATGGACGAGCATTCACGGTTCCGAAGGAACGCGGTTTGGCGCGCTTTACTTTGCGGGTGAACACTGCAGCGAAGATTTTCAGGCGTATATGAATGGTGGAGCGCAAACGGGCAAGGACGCTGCCGCGGCCGTGGTCGCAGCTCTGGGGACGCGGGCTACGGCTTAAGTCCGCCGGATCCGACCTGCCCGCCGCGCGGATACTCCACGCGCACTGAAACGATTTCGAACGGATGGACCGGAACAGTGACTTTGCTATCTTGCGATAGCTTGAGCGGCGCGCCTTCCGGCTGTTCCATCAAATTAGCGAGCGTGGCAGACGGTGGCGCCTGATGGAACCGTGAGCGTCACCTCGGAATTTTTCCCCGCCCATTCGTAGAAACGGAAAAGCAGCGCGTCGCCATCTTCCGTCTTCTTCACGGCCGTCAGCACTACGTTGTCCTGCTCCGCGCTAGCAAAAGAATGTTCAGCGCTCCATGCCCCAGTGTGCGCGCTAACCGGCACAGCCGTCAGCTGCGTATTGAATTCGTAGCCGCGCCGCACGGTAAGCGCCTGCTTCCAATCGTCCGCGTGCGGATAGAGCGCGTAGGCAAAATGTTGCGGCCCGTGATCGGCATCCGCATCGGGCCATGTGGGTGAACGCAACAGCGAGATGCGCAGCACGTTGCCTTTGGCGTCGTAACCATACTTCGAATCGTTGATCAGGCTGAAGCCGTGCGCGGCATCGCCCAGATCGGCCCAGCGCAGCGCGGGAACTTCGAACTTCGCGGCCTCCCAGGAATTGTTGCGCGTGGTGGGCCGCTCGATCGAGCCGTAGGGAATTTCGTACGTCGCATGATCGCTGGATGCCGCGAGCGGAAAGGCGGCCTTCAGCAGCACGTGCGTCTCGTGCCAGTCAATGTCGTTGACCACGTCCACGCGGTCCAGTCCGGCGTACAGGGAGATGTCCTGCACGAATTTCGAGTGCTGCCACGTGCGCGTCACGCGAATCGTTGCGCGCAACGGGCCACGCTCCACGAGTTCGACGGAATCCGCGGCGTCCAGTTTCGTTACGGACTTTTCGAAATCCGCGTCAATGTTCCAGGCGTCGTAATCTTTCGGCTTGTCCGCGAAGGCGAGCAGTTCGTTGCCGCAGCCGCCGGTGGCGATGGATTCGAATTGCGAACGCTTGTCGTAGAGGCTGGTGATGCAGCCGGTCTTGGGATCCACCACCACACGCAGCATGGAATTTTCGAGCGTCAAATCGTGCGTAGACAGATCGCTTGGCGCATCGCGGCGCCCTGGGACGACGCGCAGCAGCGCATAGCCAAGCGCCGGAACCGCTCGCGGCTCGACGAGAAGTTGCACGGTGTTCGTCGCGGCATCTGTCACAGAGTGCGACGAAATCACCTGCACCGGCAGCGGGTGGTTCTGCGCATCGAGCACGGAGACGCCGTCCGTTCACGCTGTCCGGCATCTGCACGGAGAATTCGACGATATCTTTGCGCTCCCACGCCAGCGGATTGAAAATCAGCACAGGCTTGCGGCCCGCGGGTGAACGAGTGTCCACGCGCGAGGCAATATCCGCGAGCGCAGCCGATGTAGCTTCGCCGGTGGTGAATCGCACCATGTCGTAATCCCGCTGCGCTTCCTGATAAATCACGGCAATGCCAGAGCCTGCAGCAAGATCGTGGAATTGATTGAACAGCACCTTCTTCCACGCTTCGTTCAGCTCTGAAGCGGGGTACGGCAAGCCGGTGAGCCACGCCAGCGACGAATATTTTTCGGCGTCCAGCATCCACACTTCACTTTCGCGCATGTTGCGTTTGTGCGCGGCCTGCGAAGTGAAAACGCCGCGATGATATTCAAAATAGAGTTCGTCGTTCCAGGTGGGGAGGCTCACCATGCCGGCCGGGTGGCGCGGGAAGCTGCGTCGAGCCGCCAGCGATCGACTTGTAATTCCACACCGGCGAATGGGGCGTATCGAGCTTGCCTTCCACGTCCGAGAAAAATCCCTGTGCGTTTCCGAAAAACGTCCTGGGATAGACCATCTTGGGATCGGTCCAGTGCACTCCGACGTCCAGCATCGCGCGCGTGGGACCGCCACCGTGATCGCCCACGCCGAAGAGATGCATCATCTCCGGCAGGCCCGGGTTTAATTGGCGCGCGCGGGCAACGTCTTCGGCGAGCGGCTCCGGCTCGATGCCTCGCGCATAGTCATGCGGAAAATACGCCAGCACCTTGCTGCCATCTGGCGATTGCCACCAGAAAAGCTTGAAGGGCAGCGGATTGGTGTCGTTCCACGCCATCTTCTGCGTCACGAAATAATCCACGCCGGATTTTTTGTAGATTTGCGGGAGCTGCCAGTTGTAGCCGAAAGAATCGGGATTCCAGCCGATGCGCACGTCCGCGCCAAATTTTTCGCGGAAGTATCTTTTGCCGATCAGCAACTGCCTGACCAGCGATTCGCCGTCCGGCATATTCAGATCCGGTTCCACCCACATGCCGCCGACCAGTTCCCAGCGGCCTTCCTTTACACGCTGCTGAATTTCCTGGCAGATCGCCGGATATTTCTGGCACATCCATTCGCTGTAGGCCGCGGCGGACTGCGTGAAGGTGTATTGCGGATATTCATCCATGAGCTGCAGCGCGGTGGAAAAAGTGTTGTGCACCACCTGCACGGTTTCGGTCCAGGGCCACAGCCACGCGGCGTCAATGTGCGAATTTCCCGTGAGGCGAATGGAAGTCTGCTGCAAGTCGGGCTTGATTTTTTCGAGTTCCGCTTGCGCGCGAAGCAGCGACGCATCGAAAGCTGGCTGCTGCGCTTGCTGCAACGCTTGGAGGTCCACAGCGGCGCTGGCGGCTTCGATGCCTTCGCGAACAGCGGCAGCCGTCGGCCCGAGCGAGGGCAGCAGCGCGTTGGCGGAAAGAATTTCCTGCAGCAAATCGTTGGGGTTTGGGCGCGCGGCAGTGAATTCGATGGAAACGACGGCGCGCGCAAAAGTTTTCTGGTCCACCGTGTGCAGCAGTTTCACGGCGACCAGCACGCGATCGCCGGGCTGCGCGTGGTCGAACAGCACGATCGGCTCCAGGTCGTCGCCCAGCGCGACGCGACGTCCGTTGAAATAAATAATTTGCGGCATCGGACCGTTGGCGTAGGCCTCGAACTGAAACCAGATGCGCGCGCCGCTGAGATCGTAACCGTTGAGGGTCTTGGGAACTTCGATCCAGCGCCGGTACCAGACGGCTTCCGTCGGCGCGTGCGAGTTTGCTGTGACCGTTTGCCAGCTGGAGTCGTCGAGGTCCGGCGCTTCGCCGTGCGCCACATCGCCCGCGTGGAATTTCCAGTCGGTTGCGGGGAGCGAATTGAGTGAGCTCAATTGCTGAACCGCGCGGTGCGCCGCGGGAGAAAGCGTGCTCAAGGGATCGCCGGCCTGCGCGAGAGCGGGATGAGCGCCGCACATCAGCGCTGCAGCCAGCAGCAGAAGCCCGACACTTCGGCGCGCAATATTTTGCGAAGCGCACAGCCCAGGAACGCAAGCAGTCACAGGCCATCTCCTAGATTCACGTCGTGGCGCGCGAACGCTCGTTGCCGCCGCTCGCGTCGCCAGCGGATCGAAGCCGAAAAACTTCCGCGCGGATTATAAAGCAAGCGCACGCTTGCGGCGCGAGAAGTTCGGTGGCGCGGCACATCTTGCTGAGGAACGAAGCTGCGCCAAATCCGCCGCGCTAGTGTATGATTTCCAGTTTCAGGATGGCGCGCGATGGCGCGTGCAGCCTCGATAATTTCTTTTACGCCGTTCACTGTGGGCTTTTTCGTGCGACGGCAATTCAAGCTGGCATTTTTGGAGGAAGTTTCATGATCGTGGGCGTTCCGCGAGAAAGCTATCCCGGTGAACGACGCGTCGCCCTGGTGCCGAGCGTTGTGCCGGCGCTGATGAAGGGCGGGCTCGAAGTCATCGTGGAAGCGGGCGCGGGCACGGAAGCCGGTTATCCCGACGCCACATACACCGCGAAGGGAGCGAAAATTGTGGCGGATCGCGCGGAAGTATTTCGCGCGGCGGATATCGTGGCGCAGGTGCTGTGCTACGGCTCCAACGACAAGACGGGCGACGCCGACCTGCCGTTACTGCACAAAGATCAAGTGCTGGTGGGATTTCTGCGCCCGCTCGGAGGGCTGAACACCATTCAGCAAATTGCGGAGCGCGGGGTGACCGCGCTTTCCGTGGAGTTGATGCCGCGCACCACGCGCGCGCAAAGCATGGACGTGCTTTCCTCGATGGCCACGATCTGCGGATACAAGGCGCTGGTGATCGCCGCGGACACGCTGCCGAGAATTTTTCCCATGCTCACTACCGCGGCGGGAACGATCACTCCAGCGCGCGTGTTTGTGATCGGCGCGGGCGTCGCTGGGCTGCAGGCGGTGGCGACGGCGCGGCGACTTGGCGCGGTGGCTTCGGCGTACGACATGCGGCCGGCGGCGAAAGAACAAGTGCAGAGCCTCGGCGGGCGTTTCGTGGAATTGCCGATTGAGGCCAAGGACGCGGAAGACGCGCGTGGTTATGCGCGCGCACAGGACGAGGAATTCTACCGGCGGCAGCGCGAGCTGCTGGGCAAAGTGGTGGCGGAAAGCGATGTGGTGATCACCGCGGCGGTGGTGCCGGGGAAAAAATCGCCGCTGCTGGTAACTGCAGACATGGTGAAGGGCATGGCGCCGGGCTCGGTGATCGTGGATTTGGCTTCGGAGCGCGGCGGAAATTGCGAGTTGACGCGGCCGGGCGAAAAAATCGTGGCGCACGGCGTCACCATCATCGGCTGGTACAACCTCGCCAGCACAGTTCCCTACCATGCCAGCCAGATGTACGCGCGCAATGTGTCCGCGTTTCTGCTGTATCTGGTGAAAGACGGAAAGCTGCGGCTCGATACCGCCGATGAAATCGTTCGCGATACTTTGCTGACCACCGGCGGTGAAATCGTGAATCCGCGCTTGCGTGAAATTTACGCGTTGCCGCCGCTGGTGGCCGCGCCTCAGGAGGCAAAATAATAATGAAGATGGATTTGCTCACCAGCCTTTACGTTTTCATGCTCGCGGCCTTCATTGGATTTGAAGTGATTCGGCAGATTTCTCCGCTGTTGCATACACCGCTGATGTCCCTCACCAACGCGCTGGACGCCATCGCCGTCGTCGGCGCCATCATTCTGACCGGCGAACATCGCAGCACGCTTTCGACGATCCTGGGAACGCTGGCGATCGTGGCCGCCACCAGCAACGTTGTTGGCGGATTCCTGATCACCGATCGCATGCTGAAAATGTTCAAAACGAGCGGCCCGAAAAAATAATGACCGCCTGGCCTGGAACAGACACCTTCATCGAGATTATTTATCTGGTCGCCACGGCGCTTTTCATTTTGGCATTGGTGTGGATGCGTACGCCGGCCACCGCGCGCCGCGGAGTGCGCTCCGGCGAGCTGGGCATGTTGCTGGCCATCGGCGGCACGCTGCTGAATCACAACATCGTTGATTACAAATGGATCGCCATCGCGCTGGTGCTGGGCTCGATCATCGGCGTGCCGCTGGGCATGGTGCACATGACGGCGGTGCCGCAGCGGACAGCGCTGAGCCACGCGTTCGGCGCGTTTTGCGTCACTCTGGTGGGAACGGCGGAATTTTATTTGCGCGCGCCGGCGGTGCCGCCTTTCATGATGGCGGTGCTTTCGATGGAAGTAATTCTCGGCGCGTTGACTTTTACAGGCAGCTTGATGGCCGCGGGAAAATTGCAGGAAATTCTGCCGCAGCGGCCCATCACTTATAAGGGCCAGAACCTTGTGAATCTTTCGCTGCTGGCGGTGGCGATCGGCATCGCGGCGTACCTGGTGCACGATCCCAGCCACGTGCATTTGTTTCCGCTGATGCTGGTGATTCCGCTGGTATTCGGCGTGCTGATGATTATTCCCATCGGCGGCGCGGATATGCCCACGGTGATTTCGCTGCTGAATTCCTACGCGGGGCTTTCCGCCGCGGCCATGGGTTTCGTGCTCGATAGCAAGTTGCTGATCATCGCGGGCGCGCTGGACGGCGCTTCGGGCTTCATTCTCTCGGTAAACATGTCGAAGGCAATGAATCGCTCGTTCAGCAACGTGCTGTTCGGCGCGTTTGGACAGGAGCAGGTTGCAGGCGCGGCTGCGCAACAAGCTCAGCCCGTGCGCAGCGCTACCGCCGAAGAAGCTGCAGCGATTTTGGCCGCCGCGAACAAGGTGATCATCGTTCCCGGATACGGCATGGCCGTGGCGCAGGCGCAGCACAAAGTCCGCGAACTTTACGATGCGCTCAGCAAGCGCGGTGTGGACGTGAAGTTCGCCATTCATCCGGTGGCTGGCCGCATGCCCGGGCACATGAACGTGCTTTTGGCCGAGGCGGACATTCCGTACGACAAGCTTCTGGACATGGACGAGGTGAACGGTGATTTTCCGCAGGCCGATGTGGCGCTGGTGATTGGTGCGAACGACGTGACCAATCCCGCGGCGCGCAACGAAGCGTCCAGCCCGATTTACGGCATGCCGATTCTGGATGTGGACAAGGCGCGCACGGTGATGGTGATCAAGCGCGGCATGAGCCCGGGCTTCGCCGGAATTGATAATCCGCTCTACTATCTCGACAAAACTCTGATGCTTTTCGGCGACGCAAAATCATTCGTGGGCGATATCGTGCGCGAGATTGGCGGCGGGCACAACTAGTCGTCGCGTCCTCTGAATTCACGCGCGTGAAAATCTCGCCGACATCAGACTCCAATTCAATTGGTAGGCTGCCGGAGAAAGTAATACAATCATTTCACGAAGAATTAATTTCCGATTGCGCCCGTAGCTCAGATGGATAGAGCGTGTGCCTCCGAAGCACAAGGTCGCGTGTTCGAATCACGCCGGGCGCACCACTTTTTTCAATGGTTTGTTGTCTATGACTTGTGTGGAAACCGATTGGTTAGTTTCGGTCTTTAATCCGGTTTCTGTTCGAACTACTTTCCGCCGGCGGCCGGCACGGCTTTGCCTCTGATACCGGAAATGAAGGCTTGCTGAACGCGATTGAAACTCCGTCCATGCAGCACAGCGGTGACGATCGTTCGAGTGGCCTGAACATCACTGAGGCGCACGTAGCGGCAGGCGAGGTTGCGGTCAATCGCCATTTCAGGGACGAGCGAGACACCGACACCCGCCGCAACCATTCCCAGAAGGCTGCTGAACTGCCCGCTTTCAAATACAATGTGCGGCGTGATGCGCGCGCGTGTGCAGGTGTCAATACTCAGATCACGGAAACAGTGGCCGTCGCGCAACATCACGAACGATTCTCCGCGGAGGTCTTTGAGGGCGAGCGATTTTGCGGATGCACGCGGGTGATGTTTGCTCAATGCCGCATAGAGCGGCTCGGTCCGGATGGGGAACAACTCCAGGTCCTTGTGGCGTAGCGGGAGCGCGAGAATCGCCACATCGATCGAGAGGTCGCGCAAACCCTCCACGAGGACCGAAGTGGTTTCTTCGACGATGCGCAATTTCGCGTCGGGATACCGCTTGGCGAAACCGGCCGCGTAACTCGGTATCAGATAGGGCGCGACGGTTGGAATCACGCCCACGGCGACGCTGCCGCGAAGGTCTGTATTCTGATCGGCCGCAGTGGATCGCGCCGCGTCCATCTGCTCCAAAATCGCGCGGGCGCGAGGAATGAAAGCACGACCGGCCTCGGTGAGGCGTATGCTGCGACCCAGGCGGTCGAAGAGCTTGGTGCCCAGCTCTTCCTCGAGTTTAAGCACTTGCTGGGAGAGCGAGGGCTGGGCAACCTGGCAGCGTTCGGCGGCGCGGCTGAAGTTGCCGGTGTCCGCGATGGCGCAAACATAGCGCAGCTGATGAAATTCCATAGGGTATGCCTATACCTAAAATGGGAGTTAGGTATTGGAACTATCTCCCATTTGGATGTTAATTTAGTTGGGTCGAAATCGCAGTATGGATTTTTTGCCGAAATTATTCGGCTGAATTTAAATGTAGGAAGGAGAATACGCATGGCTTCCGAAGCGAAGTGCCCGTTCCATCACAGCAGCAGCGCAAACCCCACAAACCGTGACTGGTGGCCGAACCAGTTGAATCTAAACCTGCTCGCACAGCACTCATCGCTGTCCGATCCGATGGGTAAGAATTTTAATTACGCAGAAGAGTTCAAGAGCCTGGACTACAACGGCCTGAAGAAGGATCTTGCGGCGTTGATGACGGATTCGCAGGACTGGTGGCCTGCGGACTTCGGTCACTACGGCCCGCTGTTTATTCGCATGGCTTGGCACAGCGCCGGAACGTACCGCGTGGGCGACGGTCGCGGAGGCGGCGGCCGCGGGCAGCAGCGCTTCGCGCCACTGAACAGCTGGCCGGACAACGTGAACCTGGATCGCGCGCGCCGCCTGCTGTGGCCAATCAAGCAGAAATATGGCAAGAAAATTTCCTGGGCTGATCTGATGATCCTGGCGGGCAACGTCGCGCTGGAAACGATGGGCTTCAAGACCTTTGGTTTCGCCGGCGGACGACCGGACGTGTGGGAACCGGACATGGACGTCAACTGGGGACTGGAAACTACCTGGATGGGCACCGACAAACGCTATTCGGGCCAGCGCGATCTTGCCAATCCATTTGGCGCTACAACGATGGGCCTGATCTATGTGAACCCGGAGGGACCGGAGGGCAAGCCGGATTTTCTGGCGGCAGCGAAAGATATCCGCGAGACTTTCGCGCGGATGGCGATGAATGACGAAGAGACCGTCGCTCTGATTGCAGGCGGTCACACTTTTGGAAAAACCCACGGAGCCGGACCGGGCACCCAACTGGGTAAAGAGCCGGAAGGCTCGCCGATTGAGGAGCAGGGCCTGGGGTGGACGAGCGCCTACGCCACGGGTATCGCGGGTGACGCGATTACGAGCGGCCTGGAAGTGACGTGGACCAGCACGCCGACCAAGTGGAGCAACAATTTCTTCGAAAACTTGTTCAAGTACGATTGGGAGCTTACCAAGAGCCCCGGCGGCGCGCACCAATGGAAGCCGAAAGGCAATGGCGGCGCCGGCACGATTCCGGACGCCCACAATCCTGCGAAGCATCACGACCCCGCGATGCTGACGACTGATCTTTCTTTGCGATTCGATCCTGTGTACGAAAAAATCTCGCGCCGCTTCTATGAGAATCCAGCTTTGCTCGCGGATGCATTCGCGCGGGCGTGGTTCAAGCTGACGCATCGCGACATGGGACCGCGCGCACGTTACCTGGGACCGGAAGTTCCGAAGGAAGAACTGCTCTGGCAGGATCCAATCCCGGCTGTCAATCATGCATTGGTGGATGACAAAGATGTCGCAGCTCTGAAGGCGAAAATTCTGGCCTCCGGGCTGACCGTTTCGCAGCTCGTCACCACCGCGTGGGCATCGGCGTCCACCTTCCGCGGGTCAGACAAGCGGGGCGGCGCAAACGGCGCACGCATCCGGCTCGCCCCGCAGAAAGATTGGAAAGTCAATCAGCCCGCGGAGCTGCAGAAGGTGCTGAAGGTACTGGAAAAAATTCAGACAGACTTCAACGGCTCGCAGTCTGGCGGGAAGAAGATCTCTCTGGCCGACTTGATCGTCCTGGCCGGTTGCGCTGGTGTGGAGCAGGCCGCGAAAAATGCGGGCGTCAACGTGAGCGTTCCCTTCGCCCCTGGGCGCATGGACGCTTCGCAAGAGCAGACCGACGTGCATTCTTTCGCGGTGCTTGAGCCGGTGGCGGACGGCTTCCGCTCGTACTTCAACCGAAGTACGGAGGCGCCGGCCGAAGTGGAACTTCTGGATAAAGCACAACTGCTGACGCTGACCGCGCCGGAGCTCACGGTGCTTGTCGGCGGAATGCGCGTGCTCAATACCAACTTCGGGGGGTCAAAGTATGGCGTCTTCACCAAAAAGCCGGAGGCATTGACCAACGATTTCTTCATCAACCTGCTGGATATGCGCACCGTGTGGAAGGCGACCTCGGATGCGAACAACACGTTTGAAGGACGGGATCGCAAGACGGGCGAAGTCCGCTGGACGGCAACGCGAGCCGATCTGATCTTCGGCTCCAACGCACAGCTTCGAGCTCTCTCCGAAGTGTACGGAAGCTCGGACGCGCACGCGAAGTTCGTGCAAGACTTCGTTGCAGCCTGGAGCAAAGTGATGAACCTGGACCGCTACGACCTAGCCGCAACACGGAAGGTGGCATAAGCGTTTACGAAACGTAGCAGTCATACTGCTCGGTGCGCCGGGGTTTTGAACTCCGCCGGAAAAATATGCAGGTTATTACTGGCGACCCGCGGCCGGGTTTTATATCATCCGGCTATGCATTTGATTCCGTATAAAGACTTCGCTCTCCGTAAGCATCTCCGTGCGTGGGCGATGACGCTGTTGCGTCGGAATGCTTGAGTTCGTCAGGAGCCCACACACGACTACGCCAAAGAAAGTCCGCTGGGGAATCCTGAGCACGGCAAACATTGCGGTGAAGAAGGTCGTCCCGGCGATGCAGCAAGGCGAGTGCTGCGATGTGATCGCCATTGCTTCCAGAGATCGCCGCCGAGCCGAGCAAGTTGCCCGCTCGTTAGGAATTGCCAAGGCCTACGGAAGCTACGAGGAGTTGCTGGCCGACCCGGAGGTGGAAGTAATTTACAATCCGCTTCCAAACCATTTGCACGTTCCCTGGTCAATTAAGGCCGCGGAGGCGCGTAAGCATGTCTTGTGCGAAAAGCCGCTGGCCATGACGAAGGCGGAAGCCCTCACCCTTTTGGCCACACAGAAACAGACCGGCGTCAAGATTGGCGAAGCCTTCATGGTGCGCACACATCCGCAGTGGCTGCGCGCGCGCGAGCTGATCACTGCAGGCCGGATTGGAGAATTGCGCTCCGTTGTCGGCTTCTTCAGCTACTTCAATCGCGATCTCGCCAACATTCGCAACATTCATGAATACGGAGGCGGGGCGCTGATGGACATTGGATGCTATCCCATCACGGCGTCGCGCTTTGCGTTTGCAGATGAGCCCTCGCGCGTCATCGGGCTGATTGAAAGAGATCCGGAAACGCGGATAGACCGGCTGGCGTCCGCGATCCTGGACTTTCCGGCCGGGCACGCCACTTTTACGTGCAGCACGCAGCTTGTTCCCTATCAGCGGCTGCACTTCGTGGGAACAACGGGCCGCATTGAAATCGAGATTCCGTTCAATGCGCCCAATGACCGGCCATGCCGGATTTTTATTGACGGCGGCGACATCCTCGGCAGCAAAATCGTAACCGAGACTTTCGACACATGCGACCAATACACGATTCAAGGCGACGCGTTTTCCCGAGCCATACGAGGGGACGGCGAAGTGCCAGTTTCCGTTTCTGACGGCGTCAACAATATGGCTGTGATTGAGGCGATATTCCGCTCAGCAGAGTCCGGCCAGTGGGAAAGGCCGTAAGCAACGGTGAAATTCTGCGAACTCGATGATCGCGAGTGATGCGAGTGGCGCGAATGATGCGAATGACCCGAGGCTGTCTACAGAAGTCGTACATCCTGGGCGGCCATGTTGGCGTTTCTGGCCGCGTCGAGCCCCTGCTGACTATCTTCGAAAACGAGACACCTCGAAGGATCAATACCTAGCCGTTGCGCGGCCTTAAGCAGCCCGTCCGGCGCGGGTTTGGGATTCTCAGTATCCTCCACCGTAATCACCGTCAAAAAATATGGCGTGAGTCGAAGCGCTTCCAATGTGGCCATGACCATCGGCCGCGTGGAGCTTGAGACCACTGCCATGGGGAGCTTCCCTGCATTATTCCGCACGATCGAAGCAACCGCTGCGATTTCCCGGATCATGGACGTGTTGCGGCAATAGATCTCCTCTTCGATCGGTGAAAGATCCTTACGGTCGAGTTGCACTCCGCACAAATTTTTGAATTCCTTGAGCAGTTGATCAAGCGACAGTCCGACGCGATCCAAATACCAGTGCTTCGGCATTTCGTGGCCAAGGCTCTTAACGGCCGCGGCGATTGCGTAGTGATGCAGCTCGGCTGTATCCGCCAGCGTGCCGTCGCAATCGAACAACAACGCGGCAAAATCGCCGGTTGCCAGATCAACCTTGCTCGCAGTATCGGACATCAACAATCCTTCCGCCAAAAGTCGTGCGCAGACGCATCGTAACATTCGCCGCGGGGCGCACCATTGCAAATTCGGAATTTGTTGTTGCTTCGCGCCGGCAAGCTCGCTGCGAGTGGAAAGCTGTACACCTGTTCGGACTGTTGCGATATGCTCGGCGGCGCTTCTGCTCCACGGCCCGCTTGCGGCAGTATAGAGCGTCACGTTTGCGGATGGGGTCACCATGGCTGAAGTGAAACATCGGTTCATCGAAACGAATGGCATTCGCATGCACGTGGCGGAATGCGGCACGGGCCCGCTGGTGCTGCTGTGTCACGGCTTCCCCGAGTCGTGGTATTCGTGGCGTCACCAACTGCAGGCGCTGGCGGCAGCCGGTTTTCGAGCGGTGGCGCCGGATATGCGCGGCTACGGACAGACCGATCGTCCTGAGGCGATTGATCAGTACACGCTGCTGCACCTGGTGGGCGATATGGTGGGTCTGCTGGACGCTTTCGGCGCCGACACGGCGGTGATCGCGGGACACGATTGGGGCGCGCCCGTCGCCTGGTATTCCGCGCTGCTGCGTCCCGATCGCTTTCGCGCGGTGATCGGAATGAGCGTGCCGTTCTGGCCGCGGCTTCCGGTTCGTCCTACCAGCATGATGCCGCAGACGGACGAGGCGATTTTCTACCAACTTTATTTTCAGACTCCGGGCGTGGCCGAAGCGGAACTGGAGCGCGACGTGCGCCGCAGCATACGCAGCGTGCTGTATTCGGCGTCTGGCGATGCGCCGCGCAGCGAACACAGTGGCGCACACGGAGCCGCTGTGGGAATGGTGTCGCGAGAGGGTGGTTTCCTTGCGCGTATGGTGAATCCCACGTCGCTGCCTTCCTGGCTGACGGATGCGGACGTTGATTTCTACGTGAAAGAATTTATGCGCACTGGATTTCGCGGCGGATTGAACTGGTACCGCAACATTGACCGTAGCTGGGAACTTTTCGCAGCGTTTGCCGACAGTCGCGTCAGCGTGCCGGCACTTTACATTGCGGGAGACCGCGATCTGGTGGTGGCGTTTCGCGGCATGGATCAAATCATCGCGGGCCTTCCGTATTTTGTGCCGCAGCTGCGCGGCACGCTGATGCTGCCCGGCTGCGGCCACTGGACACAGCAAGAGCGCCCTGCGGAAGTGAACAGCGCCGTGATCGATTTTCTGCAGCAGCTACCGAAGTAGAACTACATTTCGCGGTAATTCAGCAGGCCGGCGCCGATCAGCGCGAAACAAATCGGCCAGATCCAGGAAGCCACGCTACGATTGGCTGCGGGCAACCGCAGTTCGAGCCAGCGGCTCCATCCCGCGAAGACTGCCAGCACGCCCATCGGCACGTGGCTCAATTCCACCAGCAATTCTTCTTTGACGTTGGTAATGCTGTGCGAGTGCGTGAGCAGCACGGCTCCGCCAATGGCGCACATCAGGGGAAAAATTAAAAGGAACGGACTGGTCTCTTGATTCTGTCTCCGCGCGCGCAATTCGAATGCCGCAAATAATATGCAGACAATAGCCGCGAGGCGATGCTGGAATACGTCGGTGCGCAGCCAGGTCTCCCAGAACCCGTCCGGTCCGTACGGCCACGATTCCGTATCTGCGCGCAGAAAAATCCAAATGGCAATTGAGATCAATAGCAGCGGCCAGTATTCGGCCCAACGCGCTTTGCCGGTCTGCGCCAAAAGCGCGAGGATTCCCATGGCCAGGACGATCAGTCCCATCCAGTGGTGATTGGACTCCGACTCTTCGATGTCCGCGAGTTTTTTGGCCGACAGCGCGACGCCATCAACATCTGTGGCCACCGGAGCGGCACTCGGTAGTGGGCCTGATGTCGCAAGTACAGTTGATGAGTGATCGGAGACGGGCGGCGGGTAGCCAAACCGTGGCCAAACCGGCTTGAAACGAGCAACGATCTGTTGAGGAGTGACGATGTTACTGACCATGTCAACCGGCGGAGGCTGAGAAGTGAGCGAGGCCGCGGTGAGAATGACAGTGATTCCGATGCCGAGTTCTGCTTCGATCATCCGGCGGAGACGAGGCATCGCAAAATCGACGCTGGTGTTTCGCACGAGAAGATAATTGACGCCACCAAGCAGGAGCAATGCCAGAAGCATCGCCACTTTGGCCGACACCATGACGCCGTAAGCAGTTCCAGGGACCGCGCTCCACGAACCGATAAATTCGAAGCTCAACACCAGACCGCTCAGCACTAGGAAACACACACTAAAAAGCGCCACGCGGGAAAATCGTTCGGCTATGTACCAACGCGTTGGCCCGTCTTTCGCGCGCCACAGGCCCAGAATCAGAAACGGCAAGCCTCCGATCCAGAGTCCGGTGGCCGCTTCGTGAATGGCTGTGATCGCGATGAGCAGCGGTCGGTTATCAAGGCGAGAGGCTGCGTGGTTGGTCATTAGCGACGCCGAGAGAACGAGCACGGCTATGAGCGGCAGACAAACGGCACGGATTTTTCTAGGCATCCATGAGATAGCGAAGGCGACCAGCGCGGCGACGAAAATGCCGGCTCCCGCGAGGAAAAAATTGGCACCGACCACGTCGCTGAAGCTGATATCGGCAGTCCCCATCAAGACTTTCGAATCAACAAAGAGATATAAGACTTGTACGACAGCGAGGCCCAGCGCGGAGGCTCGAAATAATCGTAAGGACGAATGCTGAACGGACTCGATGCCTTCCAGGGATGTGTCCGGCGGCTTGCGCGCGACCCAGAGTTCAAACAGCACCCCGCCTAGCAAGAGGGACTGCCCAACCAGAGTTGCCGCACGAAGCAGAACCGAAAAATATTCGAAAAGATCCGCGAGTTGGTGGTTCACGAGAAGGTTAACTCACAGTGAAGGGGATTTCTCCCCGAGTCATGTGCCCGTCGGAGGCGAGTACATTCCATTGGAGTTTGTAAGCCCCGGGTACGAGTCCCGTCGCGTTGGACTGAAGGTGATCCGGGCTGGACTGTTTCGCGAGACTCAGCGTTGTGGGAGATCCGTTCGGCCCGACCAGAACCAGCTTGGAGCGACCGCCATCAATACGAACGTTGAAGCGCAAGTCCACCGCCAACTCCGTCCCCTTCACCGTCGAATTCGCCTTAGGCGTCGAGTCTAACAGTATGGCGTGAGCCGACGCCACTTGGGCCGTTCCCAGGATCAAAAGGAGTGTTGCGAGAACAGAAATCCATGAAGAGCAAAATCGATACCGAGTCATATTGTGTTCCTCCGAAGACAAAAAGTGCGAACCGTTCAATCGGTCACCATCTAACAATATAGTCCGCAAAGGCACGGCGCGCCAGAGGAAGCAGAGACCGAATAATTGCGGGCGTTCGCGCACTGGCGGCGTAAGACTCGCTTGATTTGAATGTTAATTGGAGCCGGAACGCGGCAGAATAGTTG
Organism: uncultured Acidobacteriota bacterium; assembly: GCA_963742475.1. Lineage (GTDB taxonomy): Bacteria > Acidobacteriota > Terriglobia > Acidiferrales > UBA7541 > Palsa-295. Next base: position 58,082 of record CAVULY010000005.1, read on the forward strand.
CTCGATATTCAGTTTTACAGACGGATTTGCGGCTAAAATAACGACGCAAGCGGCGGCATCCGCAACCCCCTGCTCCGTGTAACCGTGGCGGGCCTGCAACCGTCCCTTGACTGGAATTCCGGGAGCCTTCGAGATGAAGAAAGTGTGTTTGATCGCGCTGGTGATGTGGTTCGGGGCCGCCGCCTATGCGCAGGACGCGCCGAAAATACAGGCCGCGATAGATTATTCGTTCTTATACACGCCGCAGCAAAGCTTCATCCCCAGCTCCTACTTGAGCGGGGCCGGCGCGTCCCTTACTTATTTCTTCAACAAGCGCCTCGGCCTGCGCGCTGAGTTTGCGGACTACGGCACGCATTCTCAGAACATTACCGTGCCTGCGCTCACACAAGGTTGTAACAGCCAGTCCGATTGCGTGCTTTCGGTCAGCGGCAATATGTACACCTACACCTTTGGCCCGGTGCTGCGGTTCCAGATAAAAAAGTTCCAACCCTTTGCGGAGGTTTTGTTTGGGGGAGCGCACAACAACACGTACGCGGACATCTACAACCACTGCTCCATCCAGGGAGAATGTATCAACCTCAGCAAATTGCCGAACAACAATGCCTTTGACCTCACCGCTGGCGGCGGCCTGGATATTCCGTTCAGCGATCGTATTTCTTTCCGGGCGGTGCAGGTGGATTACGTTCGCACGGGCTTCGGCAATAGCCTGGTGATCGGCAACAGCACGCAGAACAACCTGCGATTTCAGGCCGGAATTGTGATCAAGTTCTAGCTGCGCCTCGCGCTTGCCGGCTCAGGCGATTTTCGCCCGCTGCCGCGCCTGCAGAATCAGACTGGCCATCACGTCCTGATAACGATCGAAAGTATCGTCCACCACGGTAATCGTCGGCACGATCAAAGTTTCCGCCGGCACAATTTTCGGATCGAACTGCGCAAAGCCGGATTCGTGCAGGCCGCTGCTGCCTCGCCCTGGCGCCGGATGGCTCAGGTGCTGGAACGCTCGCGCGTACTTGGTGTAAGCCGGCCGGTACGCGGATTCTCGTTGCACGTGAAATACGGGAATAAACGAGAGCAGCGCGTCGTAATGCATTTCACCGAACGCCATCACGTTGGGATATTTCGCGTGCAGCCTCGCCACCAGCTGGCGCGTACCTTCGTGTGAATCCGCCTTGGTGTTGTTTTCCCAACCGCCCACAATGTCCAGGAAATAGGCGTCCAGCCCGAAGCGATCAATAATTTCGCAGATGCGCGCGTACAGCCAGTTCTGCCAGGAATCCACGCCCACATTCATGTAAGGACTCCAGCCTTCCATGTGGCGATCATTGTCCCAATCCACCCAATTCAGGTCGAAGTGGTCACCATCAATCTGCGACATGCTGGCGTCGGCAAACTGCGCAAATTCCGGATGATGATTGTTCGCGCAATTGGTGCCGATCATCGGCATGAAGTGAAAACCCATTTTTTGCCCTTCCTGGATCAGCCGCAGGAATCCCGCGTCGCCTCCCATGCGCGGATCGGTCTTATACAGCGGATAATTCCAATAGAAGCGGCCATCCCACGCCGGCAACAGCACGAACACATTGCGCGCGGGAATTTGCGTGGCGATCCATTGCAGAATTTTCAGCATTTTGGCGTAGTCGTTGAAGATGTATCCGGTCCAGTGCATTCCGTGCAGATTAATCGCCAGCGCTGCTTCGCGGAACCAGGGTGCCACGTCCGTGCGCGTCTCCCAGTTCGGCACCTGGAACGCTTTCTCCACGTGTGCAAAATGCGGAGCGCACGCGCCCTCCATGGTGGTGGCGCGCCCCGCACACCACGTGGGGCCCTCCAGTTTTGGACTTTTCACCCAGCCCGCCTGCTCGTACACCATCTCCACGCGATAGCCTTTTTCTCCCGGCTGAAAATAGAAGCGATTGGCCCGCACGCTATCGCACTGCGCAGAAAGGGAGAAAAATTCGTTCGGGCTACTTTGAATCACAACCAACGGCGTATTCAGCATGCGCGCCATACCGCGCTCCAGAAACAGCGCGCCCGCGCCGAACGGATAACCGAGTAGAACTTCATCGTCGTGCGGATCGAAGAATTCGACGCCACCCGCCGAGATGCTGCCGCGCGGCACGCCACGCACAATCGTCACCAACGATTTGATGGGCTGCTCCATCTCGGCCACCGCGCTCCATTCCACACGGCCGCCGTTTTGCCGAATATGCGCTCGCAGAGTCCCGGGAGCTTTCAGTTGCCCGCCGGCCCACACAAGTTGCGTGCATGTGAGCGTGATGCCGTCGGCCGTCGCGGCGACTTGCATCGATTCGCGGTCCAGGCCGTACGTATTTTCGAAAGTGTGCAAGCGAAACGAGATTCGCAGCCCGCCGAACTCGATGCTCGGCTCGGGAAAGTCGTAGCTGAACTTCATGAAGCTGGCGCCGCGCGGAGGAATGATCACCTCGCTAGTGCACGTCAAAGGAATGATCCCGCTGGAATCCGCGGAAGGGACTGCATTCGCAGCAACGATAGATTTTTCAGGTGCTCCAGTCAGCGCCACGCAGGATGCTCCTGCTGCGCTTTTCAATAAGTCACGGCGGGAAATCTTGGTTCCCATGATCGTATTCACTCCTCGGGTCCGAAGCGCTTGCTGCAGGCCTCCAGAACGCGGCGCATTGTACACCGTCAGGTAGCGCCGTGGGCCGACGGGGTATCTTGCTTGCCGTTCTCCCATTCATCTTTCGGCGATTTTAGTGTACTGGTAGAATTGCATCTATAATTAACCAAGCTGGCTAAGCACGACAACATCGGCCCGCCCCAGCATCCCAAGGAGCAATGATTCGATGGCCCAAGCCAAGAATATCGGCATACTAACCGGCGGTGGCGACGTCCCCGGCTTAAATTCCGTAATCAAATCCGTCGTTTACCGCGCCACCGAGATGGGTCACACCGTCACAGGCATTCGCAAAGGCTGGAAAGGCCTCACCAACATGAATCCAGCGGACGCCGGCGACGCCCGCCTCGATCGTCAGCTCACCCGCGAAAATACGCGCACCATTGATCGCAGCGGCGGCACCTGGCTGCACACTTCGCGCACCAATCCGCGGAAGGTGCCCGCCAACAGGGTACCGGCGCACATCTCCGCAGACCAATTGAAGAAACTTTCGTTCGACGGCAAGTTTTACGACTTCACTCCCGTCGTCCTCGAAAATCTCCAGCGCCTCGGCGTTGATTGCCTCATCGCCATCGGCGGCGACGACACGCTCAGCTTCGCCTCGGTCCTCTCCAGCAAAGGATTTCCCGTTATCGGCATTCCGAAGACGATGGACAACGACGTCCACGGCACCGAATACTGCATCGGATTTTCCACGGCCATCACCCGCGCCAAAGACGCCATCAATCGCCAGCGCACCACGCTCGGTTCCCACGAACGTATCGGCGTCTTCCGCATTTTTGGCCGCGATGCCGGTTTCACCGCGCTTTATACTTCGTACATCACTTCGGCGCGCTGCTTGATCCCGGAAGTTCCCTTCGATCTCGATAGCGTCTGCAAGCTCCTGGTGGAAGACAAGCGCAACAACTCCAGCCATTACTCCCTGGTGATCGTTTCCGAAGGCGCCACATGGACGAACCGCGTGGTGGACGAGTACGGTGAAGCGGACGCCTACGGCCATCGCAAGAAGGTGGACATCGGTCACGCGCTGGCGGATGAACTGCAACGGCGAACGGGCGAGGAAACCATCGAAAGCGACCTGACCTACGATTTGCGCAGCGGCGAACCCGACGCGATTGACCAGATCGTGGCCATCACCTACGCAAATATCGCGCTCGATCTGATCCGCGACGGCGTCACAGGACGTATGGTCGGCGTACAGAACGGCTGCTACGCCTCCGCGCCCCTGCCCGCATCTTCCGCGGGCGCGCGCAGAGTAGATGTGGCCACGCTCTACAACACCGAGCGCTATCGCCCCAACTACACTGCCAAGCTGGGCGCGCCGCTGCTCTTCGGCCACGACTGAAATTGCAAAGGTTGGAAATTTCACGAGGTTCCGCGCGGTGCGTCGCGTCCGCAGACTTGCCGGCGCTGCGCATCGCGCGAGTCCTCTCACTGCAGCGGGATGCGATACAGGTTTCGTCGCGTGCTGTTCACCGTGTAAGCGTAAGTCGAAGTGCTCACCGCCGAGTCCACCAGATGCGGAATCACTGCCAGTGGCTTCATCTTCTTTAGCATCTCTCCGTCCAACGCCACGCTCGTCGGCAGCTCCGCCAGCCCGCCCGCTTGCCGCAGCCGCAGCACGTACGTGTTCTGATCCGACGCAACGAAAAATTGCACGTACATCGATTCGCCCTGCACATCCCAACCCGGTACGCAGAAATTCAGGCAAAGTTTGACAGCATCCCCGCCCTCCACCGGAAATGCCGTAACGGCCGTCGGATTCTCCTCACCACCGCCTCCCGCCTGTACCAGCGCCCACTTTCCGTTCGGCGACACATTGAGCAAATCGAATATATGCGAAAGGCTTACTTTCTGGCGGCCGCTTCCATCCGCGTGCATGCGCTCCAGAAAGTTCGACTCTCCCTCGATCGCCCGAAACAGCAAATCTCCGTCCGGCAGACAATGGACGCTATCATCAACCGTTGTGGAGGAGATCTGGCGCGGCGACGAGCGCCGGTTCAGCGGCGACACCCATAGTTTCGAGTCGCCGTTCTCATCCGCCCTTGAAAATGCCAGCGCTTTTCCGTCCGCGCAGACATCGAAGTCGTGCATCGTATAGCCGGGCAGCGCCCGGTCAGTCGCGCCGCTAGCAACATCCCGCACCCATAATTCGTAGCCCTGCGTTTGGCCGTTATCCATCATGTAGTACAGTTTTTTTCCATCCGCCGAGAAGTGGGCGCCGTTTGCATCTCCTTCCGACGAGACTTGGTGCTCGCCGTTGCCATCGTGGATCCAGACGCTCCCGGTCTCCACCCCCACCGAAGTAATCAGCGACTTTCCATCCGCCGCCATCGCGATGCCCTCTTCCGCCGTCGGCCCAGACGTCACCTGCTCCGGTTTTCCGCTCGGAAATCTTTGCCGCCAGATGTGAAACTTGCCGTCCACGTATAGCGTCAGATACACCCAGCTACCGTCCGGCGACCACGCTCCCGAAGTACAAATGCTTTTGGGCGGTCCTACCTCTTGCGATGGCCCGCCTCCCTCGTAAGGCACCACGTGGCACGGCGTGAAATTCGCCTGCCTATCCATTTCCACCACCAGCACAGATTTTCCGTCCGGCGAAAGATACGCGTGGTGCGCCATGCTCCGCTCGCCCTGCGGAGCATAAACTTCCCGTTCTTGCCCGCGCCCTAAATCCGTGCTCACCACGATCATGTGAATTCCCTCTTTGATTTCGGAGAACAGCAGCCGCTTCCCGCTGTCAATCCACGTTAATGAGGACGCGTTCGGCAGCATCAAATGCGTTTCGCCTCCCAGCACCGGAACTTCCCACGTGTCGAACGGGGTGGACGTCCCATACGCGATCACCGATCCATCCGGCGAAAACGTCGGAGCCATCTTCGTCGTCGCATCGTGTGTCAACGCCACCGGCGCGCCGTCCGGCAGCATTTTTACGTAAACCTGCCCCGGCCCGAAAAACGTGTCGGCCCCGCGAATGAATGCCAGCATGCGTCCGTCCGGCGACAGCGCGGGATACACTGCCGAGTCCGTGAAAAATGTAAGCTGCTGCCAGCTTGTGCTTGCCGGAGGCGTATGCCGCGCTGCGCGATACCACCAGATTCCTCCGCCGGCGGCCACCAGCACCACCGCGATCGCCACGATCGAATAAATCAGCATTCTTCGATTGCGCGCTTTCCCTGACGCTGCCGCTGACGCCGCTGCTGCTATCATGGGCGCGGTCTTCCCCGATTCGGAATCTCGCTTCAGCCGTCGCAGATCAGTCCGCATCTCCCCCGCCGACTGGTAGCGCAGCTCGCGATCTTTTTCCAGCGCCTTGTGGATGATCTCTTCGAATTTCGGCAGCACTTGCGGATTCAACCGGCTCGGCGTCACCGGCGTGCGGTTCAGAATGGCGTCGAAAATCACGCCGGTGGTGTCGCCCGGGAACGGCGTCTTCCCCGTAGCGATTTCGTACAGCACTGCGCCAAACGAAAATAGATCGCTGCGCGCGTCCAGTTGCTCCCCGCGCACCTGTTCCGGCGACATATACGTCACCGTCCCGGCCACCGAACCCGTCGCGCTCCGCAACGCTTCCGCATTTCCCGGGGCCAGGCTCTGCGTGTGCTCCACTCCTTCGCTTTCCGCGTTCCCCACCTTCGCCAGTCCGAAATCCAGCACCTTCGCTTGCCCCGTGCTCGTCACAAAAATATTCGCCGGCTTGATATCGCGATGGATAATTCCCTTGCCGTGCGCAGCGTCCAGCGCACCAGCCACCTGAATCGCAAATTCCAGCAATTCCCCAGAAGAAAAACCACCGTGCGCGATTCGCTCCTTCAGCGTCTGGCCCTCCAGAAACTCCATGGCCATAAACGCCCGCCCACCGTCTTCGCCTATTTCGTAGATCGTGCAAATATTCGGATGATTTAGCGCCGAAGCCGCGCGCGCTTCGCGCCGCAATCGTTCCATGGATTGCGAGTCTGTGGGAGAATCCGCGGAGAGAAATTTCAGAGCCACCAAACGCTGCAACTGCAGGTCTTCAGCCTTATAGACGACGCCCATCCCGCCGCTGCCAAGCTGCTCCAGGATGCGAAAGTGCGAGACTGTGCGCCCAATCATCGCGGCATTATACGACGTGCACAGTGAACAGTCGCGCTAGCTCTCCCGGTTGCGCGCGCAGCGGTAACTTCCCGCTTCTGACGCGGTGGGGCACATGTCACTGCTGCGCCGCACGATCCTCCAACGCCATTGTAATAGAACGAACGGTCGTGCTATTATCTGGCGGTCGCCATGAAACACGCCGCACATCGTTTCGCAAGTTCGCCTGCCCCGCAGCGGGCCGCAGCGCCCACCACAAAACGTCCGCCGCAGCGCCTGCGCGGCTTGAAGACGCGGCGCGCCATCCTGCGCAAGGCCGTCAACATTGCTTCCCTGGAAGGTCTTGAAGGCCTGACCATCGGCAAGCTCGCCTCTACCTTGCGCATCAGCAAGAGCGGCCTGTTCGCTCACTTTGGCTCCAAGGAAGAATTGCAATGCGCCGTGGTGGACGAAGCGCGCGACATCTTCGTCGAAAAGGTCGTCCTCCCGGCTGCGCAACTCCGCGGCCTGCGCCTTCTTCGCGCCCTTTGCCAGAACTGGCTCTCCTATGGCGAGCAGAAAGTTTTCCCCGGAGGCTGCTTCTTCTCCGCCGCGTCGCTGGAGTTCGACGATCGTCCCGGGCCCGTTCGTGATCGCATTTTAGGACTGATGAAGAAATGGCTGGGAAATTTGGAACACGCCGCGCGAGACGCGCAGGCCGCCGGTGAAATCCGCAAGGATGTGGACGTGCACCAGCTGGCTTTCGAAATTCAGGCGCTGGCCATGGGCGGCAACTGGAGCTCACGCCTGTTCCGCGATCAAACTGCTTTCCGTTCGGCGAGCGCTGCAATCCTGCGGCGCATTGATCAAGTCACAGTGCCTGTGCGATCGAGAAAATGATGCGAATTGGTGCCGGATTGCTCTTAGGCTCCGTTGCGAGCTTGCTGCTCTCGTTCGCGGCACAGAGCGCCGGCGCGCAGACCGCAACCAATTCCAGCGAAATCCCGTTGCAGCGCTGCGATCGCCTCCCTGTGGTAATTCTGCAAGTAAATAACGCCGACAAGCGCTTCCTGATAGACACCGCGGCCACGTCCATGCTCAACGAGAAATCATTCACCTCGGGACGTTCGAAAGAAATCCGCGTGCAGTCGTGGAATCAAACCACCGCAATCAGCGCCCGCGTGGTTTCCATTGGCGAGCTTAAGCTGGGCAACCATATTCTGCGAAGCGTCACGCTGCCGGCGATTGACTTGACCGCGCTCGCCAAGGCCTGCGGCGCACCGCTCGATGGAGTCCTGGGCGTGGACCTGCTCGAGCAGCTCGGCGTAACGATTGACCTGGAGCGCAGCGTCGCGCGGCTTGGGCATCGCCGCGCCCAGTTCCTCGGAAGTTTCGGTCATCGCAGACATGGAGCGAGCCATGCATGCTTGCTCGGAAGCATTCAATAACGCGGACGCCGCGACGCTGGCTGCCTGCTTCGATCCGGATTTCGTCCTCAGTTCCCCAGCCGGCGAGCTGCGCGGGCGCGAGCAAGCCACCAATCATTTTCGCGAGGCGTATTTTGGCGTGACTCCGCGCGTCCATCTTTCCATGACCATGAAAGATCAACGCGCCGTCGGCAACGTGGTTTGGAGCTTGTACGACTACTCGATCGAGTCGCCCTCCATTCACACCACGGGCCGCGGCATGATGCTCTGCCGCAAAGCCGACGAACACTGGTACATCCTCAGCATGCACGAATCGCCGATTGATTCCGCTTCCAACCGCGCGCGCTAAGGGAAAACGTTGACGGAGAGGGGACGCCCCGGCCCTTGCGGACCGAGGCGTTAGGGAGGGAGTCCTGCTCGTGGTCTTCTGCAGCTAGCTCGGCTCCAACTGGCGTGAGCGTGCCGAACAAGCCGCCGGCGTAGCCATTGATGCCCGCCGCGAAGAAAAGAGCCGGACCCGACGAAGTACTGTGCGACGTACCCGAGGCTATGCTAAATGAACGTATTCGTTGTTTGGCCAAGGTCATAAGCTCGTAAACAAATTGTCTCCGCCGCATCCAACGGAATTCACAACCTTGAATCGTGTACTGACAATCCTTTCTGGAGCCTGTATCGCGCTTCGCAATTCCCCGCGCGCTATTGAGCAATTACGAACCACCTCGTTTGCGCATCCGCCGAACCTCTGCGAAACTAGCTCCATGCGAAAACTACTCAAAATTGCGACAAGCTTATTGGCGGCAACCGTTATTTTTGCTGGGACTGCGGCGGCACAGCAGGCCCCGGCGACAAATTCTTCACAAACTCCCACAACGCCACCTGCCAGCGCACCTGCCAGAACGAAGGCGCCAGCGTCTGGCCAAAGTTCAACAGCCGCGAAAACCCAAACCGGCACAGCGGCGCAGCATCACGCCGCGGCGGCGGCTCCGCTGGTCTTGAAGACCGATAAGGATAAAGAGAGCTACGCGATTGGATTGAACATCGGCAAGAGCATCCACCGGGACGGCGTGGACGTGGATCCCAACATTTTGCTGCGCGGAATGAAAGATGCCCTGGCCGGCGGCAAGACCATGATGACCGACGACGAAGCCAAAGAAGTGATGACCACCCTGCAGGCCAATGTCCGCAAACAGCAGGCCGAGAAGGCGCAGATTGCGGGAGAGGCCAATAAGAAAGCGGGCGACGCATTCCTGGCAGAAAACAAAACGAAAGAAGGCGTGATCACCCTGCCCAGCGGCCTGCAATACAAAATCATCACGCAAGGCACCGGACCGAAACCCACAGCGACCGATACCGTGGTGTGCAATTACAAGGGCACGCTGCTGGACAGCACGGAATTCGACAGCTCCTACAAACGCAACCAGCCCCTGACGATTCCGGTGGGCGGCGTGATCAAGGGATGGACCGAGGCGCTTCAACTGATGCCAGTCGGATCGAAGTGGGAATTATTTATTCCGTCCGACCTGGCGTATGGCCCCCAGGCCAAGGGTCCCATACAGCCGAACTCCACGCTGATTTTCGAGGTGGAGCTGCTTTCGATTCAGCCAAAGACCGAACCGGCGAAGTAAGTTTCGCGAAGTGGCGGCACTTTGTAGCGGCGAGCTTCAGATCGCCAGCGGTTATTGCCGCTCCTCCGATGGCGCACTGAAGTGCGCCGCTACGAATTCAACCGCGCACGCGGCGACGCTATGCGGGGACCTTGGCTTCGCGCAGGAACCGCGCAGCTTCTTCGGGCGGCGTGGGATTAATGTAAAAGCCAGTGCCCCACTCGAAGCCGGCCACTTTAGTGAGTTTGGGCATCATCTCGATGTGCCAGTGATAGTGGTCGTTCACTTCTTCGCCGATCGGCGAGGTGTGGATGACGTAGTTGTAGGAAGGAAAGGCCAGCGCGGCGTCCAGGCGGCCCAGAAAATCGTGCAGCACGCGGGCCAGATGGGCGTAGTAGGGCGCGGGCATATTTTCGAACGAAGAACTGTGCTGGCGCGGCAGGATCCAGGTCTCGAAGGGAAAGCGCGGGGCGTAAGGCGCGAGGGCGATGAAGTGATCGTTCTCGATGATCATGCGCGAAGCGGTTTCGATTTCCTGGCGGATCATGTCGCAGAATATGCAGCGTTCCTTCTGTTCGTAGTAGCGCCTGCAACTATCCACTTCGTCGCGCACGCGATTGGGAACGATGGGCAGCGCGATCAGCTGCGAGTGGGTATGCTCCACAGTGGCGCCGGCCGGCTCGCCGTGATTTTTGAAAATTAAAATGTAGCGGAAGCGGCGATCGTTTTTCAGATCCAGCATGCGGTCGCGGTAGGCCCACAGAACTTCTTCCACGCCTTTTTCGTTCAGCATCGCCAGGGTCTTCTGGTGGTCCGGCGACTCGATGATTACCTCGTGCGCGCCGACGCCATTCATGCGATCGAAGAGTCCTTCCCCTTCGCGATCCAGCCCGCCTTCGATGCCCAGCGCCGGAAACTTGTTGGGGACCACGCGGACCGTCCATCCAGGAGTGTCTTTGCCGCTGCCGTTACGACCGTAGGCGAGAATTTCCTTCGGCGTTTTGCCTTCATTGCCCGGGCAGAAGGGACAAACGGCCGTGTTGCCTTTTATGTGCACACTCTCCCGAACGAAATCCATGGGGCGCTTGCCGCGATCGGTGGAGATGATGACCCAACGTCCGGTAATGGGATCCTTGCGAAGCTCCGGCAAACCGTCCTCCTTGTTGTCGTGCCCGAATATTCTACTACGGCCGTTATCAGCCGGCGCGACGCCAACTCATCCGCGGCGGCGAGCCAACGCGCAGCTAGTTCTGGCCGGCGTTGAACGCGCCCTTGTGCAGGCGCACGACGGGTTTCGCGCCGGGTCGCGTTTCGATCGCCAGCACGTCGAAGCGGCACGCAGCAGTCGGGATGTGTCGCGCGCGCAGAAACTGCCGGGCCATGCGCGAAAGGTTGTGGCGTTTTTCCCAGTTCACTGCTTCTTCGGGCGTGGGCTGCGCGGGCTGGGATGGTGACGCGTGTTCGACGATGGTGCGCGTTTTGACTTCCACGAACGCGAGCGTCCCGCCGTCGTAACCGACCATATCAATTTCGCCCTTCATGCCGGGCGTAGTGAAGTTACGCGCCACCAGAACGTAGCCGTGGCGGCGGAGGTACCAGTAGGCGTAGGTTTCTCCGCGTACGCCGGTTTCGCGCGCGCGATGTTTCGCAGGATCACCGGCCGCGCCGGGCGCAATTGCAGCAGGCGCCGCGCCCAGGCCCTTGCGAGCGGCGAAGTCCACGATGGCGAACATGAAACGCGCTAGCACTGGTGGAAAGCCTACTTTACGACCTCTAATTCCCACTCAACCGTCTTACCGCGAATGACGAAGCACAGATAATACTCCCAGAATTTGCGGAACCAGCGGAAATGATTCACAAGAAATTGAAAACCAAGCGCGCGCCAGATGCGCAGCAAGGTGACGTGCACGCGGCGCTCGCGAAATTGCGCCGGAGCGTAGTAATCGTATTCGGCAGGCTTCTCACTGAAAAACCAGAGCGAAAAACTGGAAAGATGCCAGCGATGCGCCGGGCTGCAATACGATGCATGGTCGGTGTAGTGCGGAGTGACGATCACCACTCGCGCGTTGGGCTTGGCCACGCGATGCACTTCCGCGAGCATGCGAAAAATGTCGTCCACCTCTTCGATCATGTGGACCAGGCGCACCTCGTCGAAGGTGCTGTCGGCGAAAGGCGTCCGCGTCCAATCGCACAGCACATCCGCCTGGCCCGCGGCGCTCATATCAATGCCAATCGAGCCGGGATATTTTTTTCTGCCGCAGCCGACGTCCAGGATGCGCGGTTTGGAGCTAGTTGGCATGGTTCGGCGCGCCTTCGCGGTTTGTGTGGCTTCTGTGGATTCGCGGCGATCATTTCTTGCTGGCCTCCGATCCACATCATCGGGGTCCACTCGCCTGCAGTGTCGAGCACTTGCAGTCCTGCGGATTCACAATGCTGCACGGCCTCATCGGGACGGATGGAGCGGCCCTGCCAGGTATCCAGATAGCGCAGGCGGACAAATGGGATTTTGAATCGCGACGTTTTTTGATGCGGGCCCCGGTCTGGAAATCCGGCCTCCACCATCAGGCGGCCCAGCGGCAGAGTCCACAGGCCTTTCATGTGCAGGCGAAAAATTCCGCCGGAGCGCAGCACGCGTGCGGCTTCCCGAAAATAATTAAAAATGGCGCGCTTGTCCGGAACGTGCTGGAACACTGCGAAGGACCACACAAAATCCACGCTTTCGCTCGGAATGCCGGCGAGGTCTCCGCCGGAAACAGCTTGAAATTGCGCGCGCGGCAAATTGTAGCTCGCAGCTTTGCGAATCATTTCCGGAGAGACGTCCACGCCGATGTATTGCGCGAAGTCCTGGGACATCCAGCGCGCGATCCGTCCGATGCCGCAGCCAATTTCGAGCGCGGATTTGTCGCGCGGATCGAAATTCATTTTCTTCAGGAACGGAGTCACGTAAAGGTCGTAGTCCGCTTTTCCGGAAGCGAAGAAGGCGTCCTCTTCGTTGGGAACGTCCGGCCAATTGATGTAGGCGCGAGCGTTTTCGCGCGCGCGAGTGTCCCAATCGCGGCGAATGGCATCGAGCCAGTTTCTTGCGGCTGGTTGGAGATGCGTTTGTCATGCGGCGTTCCGGCATTCGATCCGTAGCCCACAATAATCCACAGCAGGGCGGTCCTGCGCAGGCACCGGCAGCGAGCTCACTTGATGACCTCGAAGGTGAACTCCATCAATTTCCCGCGGATCACGAAGCTCAGATAGTGTTCCCAGAATTGCCGGAAGAAGCGGCTGCGGTTCACCAGGAATTCGAAGCCCAGAGCGCGCCACAGATTCAGCAGCCGAAGCTTCAGCTTCACCTCACGCATGCGCACTTTGGTGTACCACATATCGCGCCCATGCATTCCGCCGGGATAAAAATAAAGAAACGAATAAGTGTTCAGATGCCAGCGATGCGTGGGATCGCGGAAGGAGCTGAAATCCGTGTAATGCGGAGTGGCAATGAAAATGGTGCCGCCCGGCTTGGTGACGCGGTGAAATTCTTCCATGGTGGCGATAATGTCCGCGACGTGTTCGATGATGTGTTCGGCGCGAAGTTGATCGAAAGAATTATCGCGGAATGGCAAGCCGCCGCGGTCCAGATGACAAATCACATCGGCGGCGGTGGACGGGTTCATATCGAGGCCGATGGAGCCGGGATATTTCGTCGGCCCGCAACCTACGTCGAGAATGCGCGGCAAAGCGTCTCCTGCGGAAGATTTTGCAGTCACTTTTCAGTTTCTCACGGACGCGAAAAAGGATGCGGCAAACAAAATAGCACAGGCTCGCGGATGCAAGCCTGTGCTATTTGCAAGACGGTTGAGCGCCCGCCAGACTACCATGGGAGAGATCCTTCGGCCGGCTTGAGGCAAATGCGTCGGCCTCAGGATGACGATGCTCGTCGCATCGTCACATCGAACGTTCGATTTCGGTGATGCAGGCATCCACGGTGCGCACGGCGAATTCGGCCTGCTGTTCGTCAATCAGCAGCGGCGGGCAGAAGCGCAGCGTGGTGTCACCCGATCCCAAAATCAGCAAGCCTTTGTGAAACGCCATCTGCACCAGGCGGTTGCGCAGATCGGGAGCGCGTTCTTTGGTTTTCTGATCGCGCACGATTTCGATGCCGATCATCAACCCCTTGCCGCGGACTTCACCGACGATCTTATGACGGGTGGTCCAATCGGCGGTCAAACCCTTGATGAATTCGCCCATTTGCGCGGCGTTGGAAATGTAACTTCGTTCAAGCAAGCCGATGGTGGCAAGCGACGCCGCAATGCAAACCGGATTGCCCCCGAACGTGGAAGCATGCGCGCCGGGAGTCCAGTTCATGACGCTCGAGCGCGCGATAATGGCGCTGAGCGGCATGCCGGATGCAATGCCTTTCGCGGTGCAGATAATGTCTGGCTCGATGCCGGCGTGATCGCAAGCCCACCACTTTCCGGTGCGACCCATGCCAGATTGCACTTCGTCGGCGACGAGCAGAATGCCGTGCTTGCGACAGATGCGCTGCAGCCCTTGCAAAAATTCCGCGGGCGCCGGTAGATAGCCGCCTTCACCCTGAATCGGCTCGATGAAAATTCCGGCGACCTCGTCGGGATCTACGCGGCGGCGGAAGAGTTCGTTCTCGAGATACGCGAGGCAATCGGCGGAGGCGTGTTCGGGACGAATCCCATACGTGCCGCGATAGGTGTCCGGATAGGGCATGTGAAAGACGCCGGAGAGCAGCGTGCCGAATCCCTTGCGCTGCACCGCGCGGCTGGCGGTCAAAGAAAGCGCGCCCATGGTGCGTCCGTGAAATGCGCCATGGAAGGCGATCAATTTGTCGCGCTTGGTGTGAAATTTCGCCAGCTTGATGGCGGCTTCGATGGCCTCGGCGCCGGAATTTCCGAAGTACACGCGCTTGGCTTCCTTACCCGGAGCGATCGCAGCTAATTTTTCAGCGAGCTCAACCATGCTCGGATAGTAGAAATCCGTTCCGGACATGTGGATCAATTCCGCGGCCTGCTTCTGGATGGCGGCGACAACTTCCGGGTGGCAATGTCCGGTAGCCACGACGGCGATGCCCGCGGCGAAATCGAGGAAGGTGTTGCCGTCCACGTCTTCCACCGTGGCGCCGCGGCCGAACTTCGCGACCAGCGGATAGTCGCGAGTGTAGGACGGCGAGACTACGTGATGGTCGCGCTCGACGAGCTGTTTTGCTTTGGGACCGGGCAATTCGGTAACGAGATGCGGCAATTTCGAATCAACTTTGATGTCCGTCGCTTGCATAACTTCCTCCAGAAATGAATTTGGGATTCAGCGCGCACACCGGTTTCCGCCGGGCGCCACGTGAGATCGGGAGAGGGAGGAAGCTTACTTAATCAACGCCGTAGAGATTCGGGCGCTCCTGCGAAGGCTGGCTATGCAACGACAGATCGTGTTTTGCGGAGATGGTCATTTGTACTTCCAACGGACAGTGCCGTCACGCGTGTCCTCTACGATGATACCAGAGTTCAGAAGTTCCTGGCGTATTTCATCGGAGCGTTTGAAGTCGCGGCGTTTTTTGGCGGCGTTGCGCTCTTCGATCAGTTGCTCGATTTTTTCGGGATTCAAGCGCGGTGGGCCGGAGCCGAAGCCGAGTTCACGAAGTCTCTCATCGTCGTCATCGGCGAGGACGGCAAGAATCGCGTCAAATTTTTCCAGAGCGGCGACGAGGATCGCCGCGTCCTGCTGCAGGAACTCGCCGCGGTCCATCGCGGTGTTCACGTCGCGCACCAGATCGAAAATCGCGGCCAGCGAAAATGCAGTGTTCAAATCGTCCGCGAGGCCGGTATCGAAATCGGCCAGAGCTTTTTCGGCGCGCTTGGCCATTTGCGGATTGGAGCCGGCGGCGAACTGCTCCGTTTTCAGGCGCGCCGCGAAATTGCGCAGGCGTTCGACGGAATTGGCCGCCTGGGTCAGGCTATCGGCGGTGAAATTGAGCTGACGGCGATACGGCACGGAAAGCAGCAGATAGCGGATGGAAGAAGGCTTGGTGCCCTTGGCGAAGAGATCGCGCAGCGTGAAAAAGTTGCCCAGCGATTTCGACATTTTTTCGCCGTCCACGATCAAATGTTCGGCATGCAGCCAGATTTTCACGAAAGGCTTGCCGGTAGCAGGCTCGCTTTCGGCGATTTCGTTTTCGTGATGCGGGAAAGCGAGATCAATGCCTCCGGTGTGAATGTCCAGAGTCTCCCCGAGGTACTTCATGGCCATGGCGGCACACTCGATGTGCCAACCGGGACGACCGGGGCCGATGCTCGTCTCCCAAAAATGTTCACCGGGTTTGGGTGCCTTCCACAGCGCGAAATCGCGGGCATCGTCTTTTTCATAGCGATCATTGTCCACGCGCGCGCCGGCTTTCATTCCGCCCAAATCAATTTTGGAAAGCTTTCCGTAGGCAGGAAATTTCGCGATCCGGTAATAGATGGAACCTTCGCTGGGGTAGGTCAGGCCTTTTTCCTGCAGGCGGGAAATCAGCGCAACCATGTCTTCAATATGGTCCGTGGCGCGAACGGTTTCCTCCGGCTGCTGCAGATGCAGCGCGTTCATATCTTCCATGAAAGCCTGCACGTATTTTTCGGTGTATTCGCGGATGGTGACGCCGGCCGCGGCGGCGTTCTGGATGATGCGATCGTCCACATCCGTAAGGTTCATCACCTGCAGGACGCGCAGACCGCGAGAAAGCAGGAAGCGGCGTAGTACGTCTTGGAAGACGAAAGTACGAAAATTGCCGATATGAGCATAGTCATAGACAGTCGGGCCGCAGCTGTATATGCGGACCTCGCCCTTATGCAGGGGCTGGAGGGGCTCCAGACGGTTGGAGAGCGTGTTGTGGAAGCGTATGTCTGTCATTTTCAGCGTTATGGCAAGAGAAAGATTGTAGCTGAGGCGCAGGCTAGCGGCAAACCCGCGAATGGAAATGCGATTGCACATAGATAATACGGGAAGCGCTCAGGCACGCCAGGAGCGACACAAGGCGCTGGTAGTACCTAGGGTACGAACGTACCATTTTTTAAAGGATGTGCTCAGTTAGTCTATAGGCAGAGCTGAGGGCTCGCAGCCGGGAATCCGGGGCGTGGTTGCAATGGGGAACATATGAAAAAGACTCTGTTGCTGGCTGGAATGATTTTATTTGCGGGGACGGCCTATGGGCAGTCCATCAACTACGCGGGAAATATGAACGGCACCGGAAGCCTGGGCGGCGCGGCCAGTATCAACATGGGATCGGTGACTGCCGTGAACCATCCCAGCACCCCGGCCGGGCTTTCAGATTTCCAGGTGAATCAACAGTCAAAAAATCCCGGGGAATACGTGCCGTCCACATTTTCAGATTATCGCGAAGCCGTGGCGCTCGGGGTGCTGGAAGCTCACACGAAACCGATGACGATCGTCGAGGCGGCGCGGTTGGCGCAGCAACAAAAAAAGAGCGCTACTCAAACGCCGGTGATCGTGGTGGAACAAAATTCCAAAGGCAAACTAGTGATGGAGCCGATGGCCAAGCAGTAGGCGATTCGGCTGCGTTCAGCCGGGGCTATGGCAGTAGCTGAACGCGGCGGCTGGCGATGGTGCAGTCGCCTTCGCCGAACGGGGTCGCGGTCAATGGGCGGGATTTCAGCAGGAACATGCCCTCCAGCGGAAGGGCGTAGGTCACGTCCAGCACATAAACTTCCACGGATTTTCCAACGGGCAGCGTGAAGCTCATCTCCACACCCTTCCCGGGCATCGCGTAAAAATCGTAGGCATACCAACCGTTCTGATATTGGCGAACTTTTTCAGTTTGCGGCTGCACTGGCTCGTCGATCGCCAGAACCGATTCGATGCGCGAGTTCGGGGGAAACATGACGAGCGCTTCGGACGCGCCGCGCTCCGAGCGCAGCAGGGTGCGATAGCGGCGCTTTCCGGGAAGTTCCGTGGATTCCTGAATCGTGAAGGTCGGCGGCGCCAGTTCCTCGTGCGGAGCGGCCGCAAAAAATGCGGGGTCGGCGATCCAGGGAAACGCCCCATTTTCCTGCCCGCGGAAATTCGTGGCCAGGCGAATGGGTTCGGGCAAATGACCCGAGGCAGGGTAGGCCACCCATTGTGAATTGCCCGAGTCCGCCTCCTGCACGTACTGCAGGGTTACATGCTCGGGCGCTTTGGCGGAAAATGCTGGGAC
The DNA here is from genome assembly GCA_963742475.1 of uncultured Acidobacteriota bacterium. Lineage (GTDB taxonomy): Bacteria > Acidobacteriota > Terriglobia > Acidiferrales > UBA7541 > Palsa-295. Next base: position 76,022 of record CAVULY010000005.1, read on the forward strand.
CACGATGGCCGCGAATGAGGCGAGCAGCGTTACGGCGCCAGCGAGCCACGGCAGCGCGAGCAGCGACAACCCCCGCGCGCGCTCCGCCTCCGCGAAGAGAGGCGCCAGCGGGCTCAGCAGCAACGCAACCAGAACGGCTATTAACGGCAGCGCGTGGCCGCCAAACCCCTGATACAGCAATAACGCCAACGGGAAACCCACCAGCGCCGCAACGGCCAAGGGAAGAATCGCCGCGAGTGATGACGACCGCGGCCGAAACACGATCAGCAAACCTGCCAGCGCAGCCGCGCAAGTGGCAACCAGCAAGACATAACTGACCCCGGGAATTCGCGCGGAGACAGCAACGGAAAGCAACAGCCACCAGGTCCACACGCCCGACCACAGCCCGATGAATCCCGCGCGAGACGCAAAGCGCAGCGCAACGAAAGATAGCACCGCAATCGCCAGTGACCAGAAAGCAACCTGCGCCGCAAGCGGATGCGCAGTCCACGGAACGGGCGTCGCGCCGGCCTTGCGCAAAATATAACTCAGAAGAAATCCGAAAATCGCCACGGCCAGGATGGATATGAGCCATGCGAGAAAGCCCCACAGAAATTCCGGAGCGGTGAGGCGCTGCTTGTAGAAAAGCCACGCAATTTCCAGCAACAGCAGGAATGCGGAAGCCAGTGCAATTCTCAGAGTCAGAGCGGCAGGCCAATGCACGGTCCAGCGGCCGAGGAGATCGAAATAAACCGCTTCGGATTTTGCGGGATTAGAAATGTCTGCGTTGGCGAAAGCCTGGAGAGAACTGAGGGCGTTGTCGCCGTGATGTTGCAATGTGGCGGGATCGGCGTTCTCGAGACTATCGAGCGGAGTGTGGTACTGAACCACGTCGCCGATGTTGGCGAAGTTGAGGCCCTGATATCCCGCGGCCTTAAAAACGGTGAAGTCGGTGTCGTTGGGAATCTGCTTGTACGCGCTATAGAAAACGGAACTGGTAACAGGATGCGCGGCATGTTGAGCGTAGAGCCGCACGGCCCATTGGTTGGCGTCGCCGGTTTCAAACATCAGGCTCGGGCCGGAGGTGCCGCGGTTGTCAACGTTGACGACGGCGCGAACGTCTTTGGCCCAGGGATGCTGATTGACGAAGACGCGAGCGCCCAGCAGACCTGCTTCTTCACCGTCGTCAATCAGGAATATGATCGGGTGGCTCGGCGGTGGCAGCGATTTCAATATGCGAGCGATTTCCAGGACGGTCGCGACGCCGGCACCGTCGTCAAACGCCCCGGGACCGGCGGGCACGGAATCGTAATGCGCAGCAAGCAGGACCGCGGGACCGGGCTTGCTGCCTTCGAGTCGCGCGAGAATGTTCTGCACGCTGCCGCAGTCACCGAGTTCATCGCAGGCGAAGCCGCTTTGCACCGTCGGCTGATAACCGGCGTTAGTGAATTCATCCAGTACGCGGCTGCGAACCACGTCATTTTGCGCGCTGCCGGTGGGATGCGGCACTCCGTCGCCTACCAGACGGTTCAGAATTTCGCGCGCGCGCGTGGCGGAAAATTCGGTCTTGGGAGCGTCCGCGGCCTTGGGCGCGGGAGGCTGCAAGCCTTCGTATGTTAGAAAAAAGATTGCTGCAAGTATGACTAGTACGGCGAACGCGTGATTCGAACTTGGTCCGGGATCCCGAGGCAAGCGCGCCTCCTGCTGGCGAGATGCTAGGATGAGGCTGGCTGTAAGTCAATCTGGAAAAAAGGGTTAAAGGCAGTCATTCGTGCGCAGTGATTATCGATTAGTGACGACCGAACAGTGCTTGGTGGCCTGGGCTCCACGTTCGGCCTCCCTCCGCGATCTTTGACTCGACTGCCCAAGGCGATTGCGGAATCGCGTCGGCAAAAGAGGCAGTGGCTACTCGACCGTCGCTGGAAATCCCTGGATTTGCCTGTACCGGGGGCTGGACACCTTTCGCAATCGTGCACTACCGGATGTGTAGAAACAGAAAAAGCGGGCTTTACACCGCTGACGCCGCATGCTACTTTTTATTCCCGTAACCGCCGTCCCGGAAGCGCCAGGCGGAAGGGCTCTTGATTATTGACCCTCCAGCGTTTTTGTCTCGAAATACCTCCGAAATAAGATTGATCAATTGAAGCTCCTTCAGCCATCGAGGCAGCGGGAGTAAACTGTGCGAGGAAACTGGTGCTGAAACTACGCAAGGTCGAGCTGTTTGGCTTTAAGTCCTTCTGCGAGAAGACTCCGATCACGTTCAGTGGTACGGGGATCACCTGCATCGTGGGCCCGAACGGGTGCGGCAAGTCCAACGTGGTGGACGCCATCTCCTGGGTGCTGGGCGAACAAAGCCATCGCATGCTGCGCGCGGAGCGCATGTCTGACTGCATCTTCAACGGAACCGCGAAGCGCCCGCCGATGGGACTTTCCGAGGTGATGCTGACGCTGGTGGACCCGGAGCTCGCGAACGCGGTGGCGGCCGTGGCGGAAGCGCCAGAGGCGGAGACACCCGCGGCGGCCTCGGAGGCGGTGGGACCGGTGATTGTGGAGGATCAGCCGCAGCCAGAAACCAAGATTGTGGACGGATTTGTTGAGCTGGTTGACGGGGAGACAACTGCCCCGGGAGCAATTTCTCTTGAGCCCGCTAATGAGCCCACTGACAAGGGCAAGCCGTGGAAAAAACGCGGCGCGGATAAACCGGCAATCTCGATGAAGGCCGGCGAAATTGTGGTGGGCCGTCGCTTATATCGTTCCGGACAAAGCGAATACCTGATTAACGGCCGCGTGGCGAGGCTGCGCGACGTGCAAGAACTTTTCATGGGCATGGGACTGGGCCCGGACAGTTACGCAATCATCGAGCAGGGCCGCATCGGGCAAATTCTGAATTCCAAGCCAATGGATCGCCGGGCGATCATTGAAGAAGCCGCGGGAATCACGATGTACAAAACGAAGCGGCGATTGGCGGAAGCAAAACTGGAAGCGTCGAAAGTAAATCTTTCGCGCGTGCACGATATTCTGGTGGAAGTGGAAAAGCAGCTCGCTTCGCTGAAACGCCAGGCATCTAAAGCGCGGCGTTATGCGGAACTGCGCGATCAGATGCGCGGACTGCTGCGCAGCGTGCTGGCCAGCAAGGCGGAGCACCTGGATCAGGAAGCGGTGCGGCTGGAGAAATTGCTGGGTGAAATGGATACCGCGGAAGAGAGCGCGGCGCGTTCGGTGCACGAACTGGAAACCGAGCAGGAACGATTGAGCGCGCGCACCTACGAGCTGGACGCGGAACTGCGTCAGATCCAGAACCTGCTGGGGCAGACGGCGCTGGACCTGGACCGCGCGGAAAATCGCATCACGTTCAATCGCGAGCAAACCGCGCAAATTGACGCGCGAGCGGCGCGGCTGGTGATCGAGACGGAAGTGGCCGAGCGTCAAGTAGGTGATATGACCACGCGCATGACGGCGCATCGCGAAGCCGTCGCGGCGCTGCGCGAGCAAACTTCGAGCGTGGAAGCGGCGTTGCGCGAAACGACCGAGCAATCTTCAGCGAGCGTGCTGGAGCAGCAACAACTCGAAGCGCGTATTACGGAGTTGCGCCAGATTGCCGGCCGCCTGGTGGAGGAATCCGCCCGCGAGCAGGCTGAATCCGCGCAGGCGGAAGAGGCGGCGGCACGGCACTCCGCGGCAGAAGAGCAGCGAACCGCTGCGATGCGCGCCGTGGAAATTGAATGCAGCGAGCTGGCCGGGAAAGTCGCATCTGCCGAGCAGACGTTTACGCTCGCGGAAGCAAGCGCGCAGGAACTGGGCGCCACCGTGCGCGAAACACAAACACGCCTGGTGGATCTGCGCCGCGAACAGCAGGAGACCGGGCAGAAGCTGGAGCGCATGCGCGAAGGGCTTTCCGCGGAACGCGCTCGGCACGCTTCGATCGAACAAATTTTGAGCGAGCGCGCTTACACCGCCGACGCTGTGCAAAAACTTTTCAACGTGAACGGCGAGCGCGGCGCGGACACGCCCGGCGGCGCGTTTCGCGCGGTGGGCTTGCTCGCGGACTACGCCGAAGTGCAGGAAAAGTACGAAGGCGCGATCGAACAATTCCTGCGCGATGAATTGGAATATGTCGTCGTGGAATCCTTCGATCAGGCGCGCGCGGGAATCGGCCTGCTGCGCGACGAAATGGGCGGACGCGCGACATTCTTCGTGGACTCGCTCAACAAATTGACTCTCCCCGCGCCGGAGGCCGATGCTTCCCTGCCCGTGCCGGCTGGCGTGCTGGGGCGGCTGGATCGCCTGGTGGAATTCCGCGAGCCGCTGGGCCCGGCTGCGAAATATTTTCTGACGAAGCTGCGCACTGCGTACGTGGTGGAGAACGCCGCGCTCGCCGAGCAGATGGCCAACGAAAATCCGCACAGCTACTTTCTCACTCCCGAGGGCACCTGCTACCACGGCCGTATGGTTTCCGGTGGGCGGCCCGGCGAAGCGGGCCCTCTCGCGCTGAAGCGCGAATTGCGCCAGCACGAGGCGGAAGCGATGCGCCTGGATCGCGCGGTGAACGAGCAGCAGGCGGAGATGACGCGCCTGGAACAGGCCATCGCGAGCAGTGAGGAGCAGGTGGCGTCCGCGATTGCGCGGCAGATGGAAGCGGAAAAATCGTTGGTGGCCGCGACGCACCAGCGCGATCAAGCGCGCTCGGAGTTGCGCAGAATCGAACAGCAATTCGCGACGGAACGCGAGGAAATTGCGCGGCTGCACGCCGACGCGGAAGCGGCTCGCCAGCGCGCAGCAGACGCGCGACGCGAACATGCGCAGGCGGTTCAATTGCGCGAAGCCGCGGAAACGGAAAACGCGGAAGTTTCCGGGCGGCTGGCCAGTTTGCGCCAGAATTTCCAGACGCTGCAGGAACAAGTAGTCGCGCGTCGTGAGGAATTGGCAACCATCTCCGAAAGGCTTTCCAGCGCCGAATCCGCCGAGCAGCACTTGACCGCGGAATTGGCGCTGGCCTGCGAGCGCATGGCTTCGCTGCAGCAACAGCACGCGGCCATGGTCCAGGAAAAAACGGAACTGGAAAGTTCCTGCGAGCAGCTCGGAATGCAGGTAGAGGAATTGCGCAAGGAAAAGCTGCGGCTGGAAGAATTGAAGGCGGCGCTGGAAACCGAGTGGGAAGAAGCGCGCACCCGCGCGGCGCAACTCGACGAGACGGTCCGCGGCAACCGCCAATCGCTCGACGAATTGCGCGCGGAGCGCAGCCAGCGGCAAATTGAAAAAGCGCGCAATGACGCGGATCGCGATTATCTGCGGCAGACCTGTATGGCGGAACTGAACGCTCAGCCGGAAGAATTGATGGCGCAGGAAGCGCAACTGCTGGCCGGGGAAGAGCTGGTCGCAGCCGAAACGAATTACAACGAGATGAAGGCGCGCGTGGATGCCATGGGTCCGGTAAACATGATGGCGCTGGAAGAATTCAAGGAATGTGAGGAGCGCGACACATTCTTGCGGCGCGAGCGCGACGATCTGGTGGCGTCCATCCAGAACACGCAGCTCACCATTAACGAGCTGGACCAAGTCTCGCGGCAGAAATTCGAAGAAGCGTTCAATTTCATCAACGCGCATTTCGCGATCGCCTTCCAGTCGCTCTTTGGCGGCGGGCACGGAGAAATGCGGCTCGGCGAACCAGATAGCTCGGGCGAAGCGGGAATTGACATCGTGGCGCAGCCTCCCGGCAAGCGGTTGCAGAATATATTGCTCCTCTCCGGCGGAGAGAAGGCGCTGACGGCGCTGGCGCTGCTGATCGCGGTTTTCAAATATCAGCCAAGCCCGTTCTGCATTCTGGACGAAGTGGACGCGCCGCTGGACGAAGCGAACGTCGGGCGATTCAACAAGATGCTCGCGGATATGTGCAGCCAGACCCAGTTCATTGTGGTGACGCACAATCGCAAGACGATGGAGATGGGCTCGGTAATGTATGGCGTCACGATGCAGGAGCCCGGCGTCTCGAAGTTGGTATCGGTAAAGTGGGAAGACAACGCCGCGGCGGTTGCCCCCAAGAGCGCCAGCAACGCGGCTTGAGACGCGCGACACACCAGCACACTCGGATCGATCGCAACCATTCTATAAACCGGCCACAGTTTTCCCTGCCGTTTGGAATCTATGAAGATGCGCGTGCCCGATCCGGCCCCCTAAAGTACCCCAGCGCTACGATTGACAATCCCGGAACAGCTGCGTAGGCTCGTCGCAGCGGAACGGTCCTCATGATTGGCAAGACCCTCTCGCATTACCTGATTACGTCCGAACTTGGTCGTGGCGGCATGGGTGTGGTGTATCGCGCTCGCGATCAATTGCTAAATCGTGACGTCGCGCTGAAGCTCTTGCGCGAAGATGTCGTAAACCAGTCCGACCGGCGCGCCCGTGTTCTTGCCGAGGCTCGCGCGGCTTCCGCGCTGAACCATCCGGGCATAACGACGATCTACGACGTGGGTGAATCGAGCAATCATCTATTTATCGTAATGGAGCTGGTGCAGGGTCAAACGATTCGAGCTCGTCTCTCCTCTGGCGGCGCGCTCGATGCGCCTGCGCTTTCGAGACTAGGTTCGCAGATCGCCGACGCTCTGTGCGCGGCGCATTCTCACGGCATCATCCATGGTGACATCAAGCCCGAAAATATCGTGATGCAGACGGAGGGTTGCCCGAAGTTGTTCGACTTTGGTATCGCGCGCCAGATCACCGCCGAGACTGCCACTCTCACTCGCTCTGCCCGCGAATTGGGTGAAGCTCCGCGTGCAGGAATCGCTGGCACGCTTGGATACATGCCGCCGGAGATTCTGCGGGGTGAAGCGGGCGACACGCGTTCGGATCTATATTCATTGGGTGTGGTCTTATTCGAGATTGCCGCAGGACAGCGCCCTTTTGTTGGTCCCACGATTACGTCACTGATGGCGCAAATCCTCCATGAGCCGGCACCGCGGCTGGGAGGCGCGGAAAATATCGTCCCGCAGGAGCTTGCCCGCATCGTCCAGAAGCTTCTGGAGAAGAATCCGGATTCGCGCTATCAATCGGCGCGAGAGTTGCAGGTTGATCTCACTAATCTTCAGCGCGATCTCGAATTGGGCGCCTTGCTTCCAGCGGCCGTGATTGGAAAACGCTCTGTCGCGGTCTTGCCGTTCAAGCTGCTCACGCCAAATCCAGAGGACGAGTACTTAGGCGTGGCTCTTGCTGACGCAATCATCAACAATGTGGGCCGAAGCGGTGAAGTTCTGGTACGGCCGATCAACACAGTCCTACGTTACGCCAAGCAGTTGGTGGATCCGTTGCTCGCAGCGCGGGAGATGAATGTCCACATCGTGGTGGACGGCAGCATTCAGAAATCCGGCTCACGATTACGCGTCCACATACAGGCTTGGAATGCGGCCGATGGCACCACCCTGCTCACGGGCAAGTACGAATCGGAGATGGCGGCGCTCTTCGAATTGCAGGATAAAGCTGGAGAAATGCTCGCGGGCGCGCTCGGACTTCGCACGCCGGCCTCGCCCGAATCGCCGCTTGAGCCGCCTACAAAAAACCAAAGGGCTTACGAACTGTTCTTGCGAGCGGTTGAGCGCCTTTCGCGTGTCAACCAGTGGGACATGCGCACTGCAATCGAGATGCTCGAAGACGCAACAAGGATCGATCCTAGGTTTGCCGAAGCGTGGGCGCGCTTGGCCGAAGCATGCGTGTTCATGGCCGGAACCTTTGATCCGAAACCGAAGTGGTACAAGAAGGGCGAGGTTGCGCTGCGAAGGGCTCTGGCACTGGATCCCACCAACGCGCAGGCACACTGCACCCATGGCCGCGTTCTCTGGACACCGTTGAAGGGATACAAAAACCGCGCAGCGTTGTTGGCTCTGCAGGAGTCGCTTCGGCGCAGTCCCGGTTACCATCCGGCGCTCGTGTGGCAGTGCTTGATATTTCTGCATGTGGGGATGTTGGAAGAAGCGACCGAGGGCTTGCATACGGCACTGGCCACACAGCCGGATGACGGTTTCGCGTTGACATTTCTGGGGCAGGCCAGAATGCTGCAAGGCGATTACGGCGAGGCGGCGATCTACTTCAGGCGCGCGCTCGCCCTCGACCCAGCAAGCTTATGGGCGAATCTATTTTCTCCGATGTTACCGCTGTACGGAGACAACCCAGAGGATGCAGTAGATATTATCAAGAATGCCCAACATTTTTTCCCAGGCGATGCCCTTCTCACCAGTTGGGAGGGCCTGCTGTGGGCGAAGAGAGGCGAGCCCCGCAAGGCTGAGCAATCCATTCGAAAAGCACTGCATGCAGGCAAGTCCGTCTTGCACACGCATCATGTGTGGCACGCTGCGGCCGCTACCTATGCAACCCTCGGCAAACCGAACCTCGCGGTTCCGCTGCTCGCTCGTGCGGCGAAGACCGGATTGCCTAATTATCCAATCTTCCGTGATGATCGGCATTTTCAATCCATGCACAAGTACGGACCGTACCTGCGGCTCCTCGCCAAAGTGAAAAAAGAAAGCGACGGCTACAGGCGGGAGTTCGGCAAGTCCTGACCATCCGTCGCTTGCGCTCCCGCCCGGCAGGGGCTGACTTCTGAATCGTAACGTCAAGGATGTGCCTCTCAGACGGTCTTTCTTAGCGGTTGACATGGCTTGGCGCTGCGCTAGAATATGCGGCGCTGCATCGAGGAACATCACTTGGCATCCCCACACATGAGCCCTGTAATTTCGCAGACAGATTTTCCCGGACTGAAGCTTCGCGGGCGCGGCAAGGTGCGCGACATTTATGAAGTTGGCGACAACTTGCTGATTGTGGCCACCGACCGCCTTTCGGCATTCGACGTGGTGCTGCCGACGCCGATTCCCGATAAGGGCAAAGTGCTCACGCAGCTTTCGCTCTTCTGGTTTCAAAAGCTCGCTGGCCTGGTGCCCAATCATATTATTTCCGCGAAAGATTTTGGCGGCGAACTGGCGCCATACGCGGCGGCGCTCGAAGGACGCGCGATGCTGGTGCGCAAGACCGAGCCTGCGCCGATCGAATGTGTTGTCCGCGGATATATTTCCGGGTCCGGCTGGAAGGATTATCAGAAGACCGGAGCGATTTGCGGCATTAAGCTGCCCGCAGGCTTGCGCGAGTCTGACCGCCTGCCGGAACCGCTCTTCACGCCTTCCACAAAAGCCACGACGGGACACGACGAAAACATTTCGTTCGACGAAACGGTGGCGACCGTGGGCCGGCCGCTGGCGGAAAAACTCCGCGACACCAGCCTGGCGATCTATCGCAGCGCTGTAGAACACGCCGCCAGCCGCGGCATCATCATCGCCGATACGAAATTCGAATTTGGCCTGATCGGCGACGAACTGATCTGGATTGACGAAGCGCTGACGCCGGATTCTTCGCGTTTCTGGCCGGCCGATGAATATGCGCCGGGCCGCACGCAGCCGTCTTTCGATAAGCAATACGTCCGCGACTATCTGGAAAAAATCGGTTGGAACAAACAGGCACCGGGTCCGGCGCTTCCCGCGGATGTGGTGGCGGCCACACGGGGTAAGTACCGGGAAGCCTACCAGCGCGTTACCGGCCACGAATTAGACTAAGAGCAATTGATGTGAGCGGCGCGGGCAACGGTGGACTCGTTGCAATCGCGGTCGCACGGCTTTTTTATTTGGTCCATTCTCCCTTCCTCATGCGGAGCGTGTCATCGTGAGAGAACAACTGGAATCTCTAATCGGGATGATGGTGGAGCGCGGGATTTTGCTGGAAGAAGCAGTCACTGAATTCGAAAAGAAATTCATCAAACGCGTGCTGGAGCGCCAGGATGGCAATCAATCGCGCGCCGCGAAAGTGCTGGGAATTCACCGCAACACCTTGAGCCGCAAGGTGGGCGAGTACAAGCTGGACCACGCCGGACATAAGCGCGGTTAGCAGTTCTCCCCATCATTCCGGAAGCGAATCTCCGCATAAAAAAATGGCCGGCCCATTTCTGGACCGGCCATGGTGTGTTCGAAGCTTCTTCAGGCTTACTGTTTGGCGGGCGCCTTGTGGTGTTTGCCTGCCTCAGCCTTCTCCGGGATAACTGAGGGATCTACCTTCACCTGATCCCAGTGCAGCAGGAACGGCGACGGGTCATAGCTGGCGATGGTGCCGGAAAATAGAATTCCGTCGTCTTTCGCCAGGCGAACGACATCCGGTTGGGCAGCTGCCGGGGTTGCCCCAGCGGCTCCGGCCGGTGGAGCAGTGGTCCACACCTTGACGTCCATATTCGCGGTAGTAGCCTTTTGAATTTCGTCATCGCTTGCACCGGCGAAGACCTCGAAGTTCACGAATCCGTTCCCCGGCTTCACTTCGATGATCTTTCCGGCCACGCTCGGAAATTGCGCGCCGCAGATCGCGAGCCAGGTGAGTTTGGCCTTGTCGCCGCCAGCAGCCAGATCGCTAAACACAGTCAGAATGGTACTGGCGCCCGCAACCTTCTGGAGATCAGCCGCGGACGGAATGTTGTATGTGGCCGGCCGGTCGCCAGAAGTACCCGCGAGCGTAAGCAACTCGGTCACCTGCTGGTCCGCCAAGTTGTCGCATTGCGGCTGCTCGTAGACCAGGATTGCTTTGCGCAGATAGTCCTTGATTTTGTCGGCGTCCGGAACACCCAGGTTGATCGAACGCGCGAGGGCCCAGAAGCCATCCACGGATTGCGGCGGCGTCGCGCCCAGGTAGGAGAGACCGAGGCGGTAATAAGAGATCGCGTCCTTCGGATTGTTGGTGGTGGCGCCCTTGAATGCCTCAATCGCAGCGGGATAATCCTTCAACTGCAGGTCGGCAAAACCAGCCGCGGCGTCGAAGAAAGCAATTCCCGGCTTTTTCTGTTCGGCGAATTGATCGTCCGTTAACTTCGAATCCGCGGGCTTCGGAAATTTGCGCCAGGAGATCCGCGCCTTCTTTGGCTGCGTCGCGTTCTTTGGTGAGCTGATCGTGCGCGTCGGGCGCCTTGGCGTTAAAAGCGAAGGGAAAAACTTGCACGCGCGTCTGAAGGGTCTGCAGACGAGTGGCGGTGTCCAACTTGTCGCCCATCGCGAGCATTTTGTCGGCGTACTCGATCACCTTGGGATAATTCTTCAGCTCGGTGTACGTGGAGATGTACAGCTGATCCACGTACGTCATCAGCGTGGAACTGGGAAACTTGGTGACGAAATCATCGAGAAGCTTCAAGCGGCTCTGCGCGTTGGTTTCGGCGCGCGCCGCCTGAAAAGCGTTGTACTCCGGAATCGTGTAGGTCACCTTGGACTGGTCTTGCTGGGCCTGTGCCGCAACCGGCCGCGCGGGAATACAAATAAGAGCGAGAGCAGTGAATAGAATTCCCTTCGTAGCAAAGCGCATTTGCATCATCTCTTCCCTGCCTCCTGGATCAGTATTCGCACGGACGAACGGTATCGCCTAGGGTCACAACCCCTGAAGGATAACCAGCTGAACGAAACCGGGATTATAGGGAAACCTATGCATGCGTGCAAGGTGAATCCACCTTGCGGACTGATTTGGCGTCCCAGCTCCAGCTGGATGAATGTTCTCACGTGAATGATAAGATGGCAAATGGAAGCGAACTGTCGCCTCGCAGGAGCGCAACATATGACCGCCGGAAGACCTCTCGAAGGAAAAGTAGCGATTATTACTGGAGCGAGCCGCGGCATTGGTTTCGCCGTGGCGCAGCGTTTGGGAACACTGGGCGCGAAACTGAGTTTGTGCGCTCGCGACGAGAAAACGCTGCAGAGCGCCGCGGACGAACTGCGTCCCGTAGCGGCGGGAGTATATGCCGCGGCTGTAGATGTTACTCATGGCGATCAAATCGCCGCCTTTGTGCAAAACACGGAAAAATCCCTGGGCCCCATCGAAATTCTGGTGAACAACGCGGGGGTCGGATATTTCGCCCCCACGCACGAGGCCACCGAAGCCAACTGGGACGCTGTGTTAGACACCAATTTGAAATCCGTGTTCCTGGCCAGCAAGGCAGTGGCGCCGGGAATGATCAGGCAGCGCAGCGGGCACATCATTAATATCGCGTCGCTGGCGGGAAAAAATGCGTTCGCCGGGGGCGGGATTTATTGCGCTTCGAAATGGGGCCTGCTGGGGTTGACCGAGTGCATGGCTGAGGATTTGCGGGCGTATGGGATTCGTGTAAGCGCGATCTGCCCCGGCAGCGTGGCCACGGATTTCTCGCCGCGCGGGAAGAAGGACGTCAGTAAGATGTTGCAACCAGACGACATAGCGCACGCCGTGGAAATGATCGTCACCCAGGCGCCACAAAGCTTCATCAGCGAAGTCCTGCTACGGCCCACCCAGAAGCCTTAAAAACCGCGTGAATCCTTCGCGGCATTGCCGCATCCAATCGTTTAAGCTTGAATGATTAGAGCTTGAACGAATATGCCCACCCACTTCCAAGGCGATGCAGACACCGTAAGGGCGTTAAGTGCCTACATCAACCTGGTGCGCGCATCCGATTCCATCATGGCGAAGACCACTTCCCATCTGGAAGGGCTGGGAGTGACCACGGGGCAGTTCGCGGTGCTGGAAGCGCTGCTGCATCTGGGCCCTATGTGCCAGCACACGCTGGGCAAAAAATTATTGCGCAGCGGCGGAAACGTGACGCTGGTGGTGGACAACCTGGAACGGCACGGATGGGTGCGACGGGAACGCCAGGTAGAGGATCGCCGCATGATCCAAATCCATCTGACGCCGAAAGGACGCCGCTTAATCGCGCGAGTGTTTCCGGAGCATGCGAAGGTGGTAGCCAAAGTAATGAGCCAATTGACCGCCGCGGAACAAGAACAATTGCGCAAGATTGCGCGCAAGCTGGGCCGCGGCGCGGACGAACTTTGCACGGAACGACTAAAGAGGGAGAAGGAACATGATAACGATCAGACCGAGTAACGAACGCGGCCACAATCAAATGTCGTGGCTGGATTCGCGATTCACATTTTCATTCGATCAATACTACGACCCGCAGCACATGCAGTTCCGCTCGCTGCGCGTATTGAACGAGGATGTGGTGGCGCCGGGTCAAGGCTTCGGCATGCACCCGCATCGCGACATGGAAATCCTCACCTGGATTATTGATGGAGCGATCGAGCATCGCGACAGCATGGGCACCGGCGCAGTGATTCGTCCCGGCGAATTGCAACACATGACCGCCGGCACGGGCGTCATGCACAGCGAATTCAATCCTTCGCCAAAAGATCCCACGCACCTGCTGCAAATATGGATCACGCCGGACCGCAAGAGCCTGAAGCCGGAGTACGAGCAACTGGCGTTTCCAGATAAGGATCTGCGCGGCAAGTTTCATCATGTGGCCGGGCCGGAAGCTCCGGTTACCATTCACCAGGACGCGGACCTATTCATCACGCGGCTCGATAAGGGTCAGGAAACCAAGCACGCGCTGAAGGCTGGCCGTCATGCCTGGGTGCAACTGGCGAAGGGCGCGGTGAAATTGAATGGAGTGGAATTGAAAGCGGGTGACGGAGCGGCCATTACCAAGGAAGACGAAGTGCGTGTGGAAGCGAAGGAAGCATCGGAAGTGCTGTTGTTTGACCTGGCGTAAAAATTTAAATTTGGAAAGGAGATATGCGGATGACATCAACGAACGATATAACCACGTTGGCGGGTCGGATTTTGATCAGCGTGATATTCCTGATCAGCGGATTTTTCAAGGTGGGCGCGTACGCGCAGATCGTCGCTTACGCCACGGCTGTGCACTTGCCCGCGCCGGGCGTGGCCATCGCAGTCGCGGCCGCGGTGGAACTCGCCTGCGGGCTGGCGATTCTGGCGGGATTCCGCACGCGGTTCGCCGCATGGCTGTTGTTTTTGTATCTGATACCGGTGACTTACTTCTTTCACAATTTCTGGGCGGTGCAGGGGCAGGAGCAACAGATGCAGATGGTCAACTTCTTGAAGAATGCGGCGGTCATGGGCGGATTGTTGGTGCTTTCGGTGAATGGAGCTGGGGCTTACTCGGTGGATGCGAAGCTGGCGAAGAAAGGCTGACGTTGTAGGAAGAGGTGGAAGCGTTGTGAGCGCAGGCAGGCACGGCACGCAGTGCCCCTACGTTTTCCGTTGGAAGTTCATTTTAAAGGAGGAATTATGAGTGCACTGAAAAAGACGGCAACTACCAGCGCGCCGATTCACAGTTTGATTAGCGAGCGCTGGAGCCCGCGGGCGTTTGCTAACCGGCCGATCGAAGCGGAGAAATTGCGGAGTTTATTTGAGGCGGCGCGTTGGGCGGCTTCGTCGTACAACGGGCAACCGTGGTATTTCATCGTTGGGACGAAGGATCATCCGGACGATTACAAGCGGGTGCTGGATTGCTTCGTCGAGTTCAACCAGAGCTGGGCGAAGAGTGCCCCGGTGGTCGCGTTGAGCGTGGCGAAATTGAAATTCGAACATAACGGTGAGCCGAATCGTCATGCGTTTCACGACGTGGGTGCGGCCTCCGCAACTTTGACGCTACAGGCGCAGGAGTTGGGCTTGGCAGTGCACCAAATGGGCGGAATTCTGCCGGAGAAGGCGCGGGAGATTTTCGCAGATTCCAGAGGGATTTGAGGCGGTTGCTGGAATTGCGATTGGGTATCCGGGCGAGGCGCACACTTTGCCCGATCACTTGAAGGAACCCGAATTGGCGCCCCGGGAACGGAAGGCGCTCGATTCGTTTGTATTCACCGGCAAGTGGGGGAAGGTCTCGCCGATTGTCAGCAAAAAGGCGTGAGGCCTTCGTAGCGGCGGACTTCAGACCGCCAGCGGTTGTTATCGCAACGCCGATGGCGCGCTAAAATACGCCGCTACAAATTCTCAAACCGGGCGCATGTGGATTGCTGACCGTCAGATTTTCGGCAGCACAATTCCCTGCTGGGATTGATATTTTCCCTTCTTGTCCTTGTAGGAGACTTCGCACTGCTCGTCTGATTCGAAGAAGATCACCTGGCAGAGGCCTTCATTGCCGTAAATGCGCGCGGGCAGCGGCGTGGTATTGCTGATTTCCAGAGTGACGAATCCTTCCCACTCCGGCTCGAACGGCGTGACGTTCACAATGATTCCGCAACGCGCATAGGTGGACTTCCCCACGCACAGCGTCAGCACGTTGCGCGGAATGCGGAAATATTCCACCGAGCGCCCCAGCGCGAAGGAATTCGGCGGCACGATGCAGACGTCGCCTTTGAATTCCACGAACGACTTTGAATCGAAGTGCTTGGGGTCCACGATCGAGGAATTCACATTGGTGAAAATGCGAAATTCGTCCGCAACGCGCATATCGTAGCCGTAGGACGAAACGCCGTAACTGATGACTCCGTCGCGCACCTGGCGATCTTCGAACGGTTCGATCATTTTGTGTTCCCGCGCCATCTTGGTAATCCACTTATCGGACTTCACGGACATCTTTTCCTCCCGGAATTCTGGCTGATTCTTCTGGGCCAATTTTCGCGCGACGCAACAGCAAGAGCGGTAATTCAGCGGCTAAAGCGCACGACGGTGGCATTTCTTGTGCCGTGGTTGAAGCCACAACCTACAAAGTAACGGCAAAGGCAGAGATTCGGCACATTCTGCGGCGTGCGCGACGCGTTGCGAGTCGGGCAGTGTATTACACGGGACGGCGCTTGACAACCTGCAACCCCCTGTCTAGCATAGGTTTCCGCCCTGCGGGAGGAACGTGTGATCAAGCTCGACATCGTCAACGCAATCGTACAGAAAACTAATATTACCCGAACGAAGGCCGAGCAGGCCGTGGAAACCGTCTTCGAGGCGATGAAAAACGCGCTCGGTCGCGGTGAACGCATCGAGCTCCGCCGCTTCGGCGTTTTCAACGTGAAGCCGCGCAAGACTGGCATTGGCCGCAACCCGCGCACCGGTCAACAGGTGAGCATCCCTCCTGGCAAAGCGGTGCGCTTTAAACCCGGCAAGGAATTGCAATCGCTGCCGGCTACCGCTGCGGCTCCCAAGCCCTGAACGGCCTGGCGGACCGACCGCCGCGCGAGCTGCCGAACCCGTTTTTCGCGCCGAGGCATCCAACCTTCATGGGCAATAGCACCGGCAACGGGCATGGCCGCGTCCCACTGGAAATTCTCGACCGCAATTACCCGGAAATTATTGATCTGCCGCCTCCCAGGATGCGCGCGCCGCGGCGGCCGCTGTGGCCCGCCGATCATTTTCTTCTGTGTGACTCTGCTGATGACGCTTTCGGCGGGCGCGTTGATTGCGACTTCGTTCGCGCAGAACGTGGAACCGTTTTCGGGGAACGAGAGTCTTTTCGCGATTCCGCTGTTGCCATTGCAGCATCCGGGGATGTTGCTGCTGGGGATTCCGTTTTCGCTGACGCTGCTGGGATTTTTTATGGCGCATGAGATGGGCCACTTTCTCGCGTGCAAGTATTACGGAATTGACTGCAGCTATCCGTTTTTCCTTCCTTCGCCCTTCCCTTTCGGCACGTTTGGCGCAGTGATCAGAATTCGCGCGCCGATAACCACGCGGCGGGCGCTCTTTGACATTGGCATCGCCGGACCGATTCTGGGATTCATCGTTGCGGTTCCACTGACTGCCTACGGAATTGCGGCATCGAAAGTGATTCCAGGCGTGCAAGACGATGGCGGACTCGTCTATGGGTTTCCCTTGCTGATGAAGCTCTTCATCGCGATGTTTCATCCGGGAACTGAAACGAAATCGCTGTTGTTCCACCCGGTGGCACTCGCCGCATGGATCGGTCTGCTGGCCACGGCTTTGAACCTGCTTCCGGTGTGGCAACTGGATGGCGGGCACATCCTATACAGTCTGGCGCCGGAGCGGCACCAGCGCCTTTCGCTGGCTGCGGCGGTGGCACTGGTGTTCATGGGAGTTGGCTACTGGCACGCGTGGGCGTTCTGGGGAATTATATTGCTGGTCCTGTCGCTACGATTTCCGCATCCGCCTCCGTTTGACCGCTGGGAAACGCTCGACGCTTCGCGAAAACTGTTGGCGTGCGTGGCGCTGCTTATTTTTCTGCTGTGCTTCACGCTGTGGCCCACCAACAACCTCTGGTAATCCTGGGCTACCAATCAGAAGAGGCTGGCCGGATCAACGTCCACGATTACGGCGGTTTCGGGGATTTCTTTTTTCGCGCAGAAATCCAGCGCACCGCTGAGGGCTTGCGAAAGCGCCGAGCGCTGCGGCGACTTCAGCAGAAACTGAAAGCGATATTCCTGGCGCAGACGTGCGAGCGGAGCGGCGGCGGGACCCAGGATTTTTACGCCGCGATCCTCGAAGGGCGCAAAATAGGCGGCGAGGGCGCGCGACCAGCGGATCGCATTTTCGATTTTTTTATCGCGCACCAGAATGCTGGCGAGCGCGGTGAACGGCGGGTAGTGCAGCATCCGTCCGGAAATGAGCCTCTTTTTCGTAGAACGATAAATAATCCTGCTTCGCGGCGTGCTGAATTGCGTAGTGCTCGGGATAGTGCGTTTCCACGAGGACTTCGCCGGAAAGTTCGCCGCGGCCGGCACGGCCGGCGACCTGCGTGAGCAATTGGAACGTGCGCTCGGCAGCGCGAAAATCGGGCCGCCCGAGCGCGAGATCGGCGGCAACGACTCCGACTAATGTGACGCGCTGAAAATCATGGCCCTTGGCGACCATTTGCGTGCCCACCAGAACGTCCACTTCTCCTTTCGCGAACGCGCCCAGCACCTGCTGGAATTCGCGCTTCGTGCGCACAGTATCGCGATCGAGCCGCGCGATTTTAGCAGTGGGGAAAGTTTCGCGCAGATATTCTTCCACCCGCTCAGCTCCGTCTCCGACGAAATACATGTATTCCGCGTGGCACTTCGGGCATTGCTTGGGCGGACGCAGTGAGTATCCACAATAGTGACATTCCAGGCGCTGGCGATTTTTATGATAGGTGAGCGCGATGCTGCAATTCTGGCATTGCACGAACGCGCCGCAACTGCGGCATAGACGAGGACCAGGAGTAGCCGCGGCGATTGATGAGCACCATGGCCTGAGTTTTTTCCTGGAGGCGCAGGGCGATGGCGGCGCGCAGCGATTCGGAAACAGGCGCGGCTTTGTGCGCGCGGCGGAATTCTTCCCGCAGGTCCACGATGCGGACTTCAGCGAGCGGGCGGTCCGCGACGCGGGCGGTGAGTTCGAGCAAGTGATATTTTCCGTCGCGCGCGTTGTGGTAAGTCTCAAGCGAAGGAGTGGCGGAACCTAGCAGCGCGACGGCGCCTTCCAAGCGTGCGCGATATACAGCGGTGTCGCGGCCGTGGTAACGCGGAGTTTCCTCCTGCTTGTAGCTGGTTTCCTGTTCTTCGTCCACGATGATGAGGCCGAGATTTTCCAGCGGCGCGAAGACCGCGGAACGCGTGCCGACCACCACGCGGGCTTCACCGTGGCGCACGCGCCACCATTCGCGCGCGCGTTCGCTATCGGGCAGCGCGCTGTGCAGGATGGCCACCTGTTCTCCGAAGCGGGCGCGCACCAGACGCCCGACCCACAGGGTGAGCGCGATTTCAGGGACTAAGACGATTGCTGTTTTTCCGCGAGAGAGAGCGGCTTCGATCGCGCCAAGATACACTTCCGTTTTGCCGCTGCCGGTGACGCCGTGCAGCAGGGCTGCGGTGAATTTTTCGGCTACTAGCCAGCGCCAGATTTCTGCGAGCGCGTGTTTTTGTTCGGTGTTGAGCACGTTCGTCGGCGGAGTGAAGTCAGTGTCCCAGGGATCTTCCTCGGCGGTGAGCGGCTCTTCCCACGTTTGCAGGCGCCCTGACTTTTCCAGGCGCGCCACCACCGCGCGCGAAACCTGCGCCTGAGCAAGAAGCAGATTCAGTGGCAGAGGACCACGCGTCGCTGTGAGGACTTCGCGGATTTTCTCTTCGGCTGCGTTGGCGGCTGGCGCGGAGTTCGCGCTGTTCCAGGCGACGATTTTCTGCGTGCGCGTCTTGCGGCGCCGTGTGCTTTCGCGCGCGGCGAGGTGGCCGCGGCGGACGAATCTTTCGGCGGCAGCAGCGCCACCGTGAATGCGGGCTACGCGGGTCTCGGTGAGCGCGCGCTCGGGTGCATCGGCTTTTTCTTTGTCGAAGCGGCCGAGAAATTTCAGCTCTGCGGCTTCTACATCGGTGTTTTCTTCGTTGGTGGCGAGATCCTGCAGATACGCGCGACCTTCGCTGGTCAGCCAGTATTCGCGATCCTGACGCAATTCGATTTCCGGCGGCAGCATGGCGCGAAATGCTTCACCGATGGGCGCGAGGTAGTAGCGGCTGATCCATTGGCCGAGTTCGATGAGTTTAGGCGGAAGTGCAGGAACACGATCGAGCAGCTCGGCAATTTCCTTGATGCGTTTGGCGTCCGGCGCGCGATTGGAGACCGCCAGTCCCACGCCAATCATCGCGCGATTGCGGAATGGCACGAGCACGCGTCGCCCGACGAGTTCTTCGCCGTTGCAAGAAGCCGGCACGGCGTAAGTGAACGCCGAGCGCAAAGGCACCGGCAGCGCGACTTCCAGATAGCGTTGAGTCATCGGATCAGTACGATAGTGTAACAGCGTGCGGCGGTTGATCGGAGTGGTCCGCGATTCGCTTATTGACTCGAGCGTGCTGGCCTTTCTTGCCGCCTGCTGCTGATCGGTGTCGTCGATTCAGCACAGGCAAGATTGCCTATGCCACTCAATCCCGATTCAGAGACTGACGAGGACGATGCCGATGAAGATCAGCACGATGCCGAGCCATTGAGAGCGCTCGAGGCGCTCGCGGAGGAAAATCCATGCGAGCAGTACGGTGATGGCACCGTACAGCGAGGCGAGGACGCTGACTACGGAAACCTGGCCGGTGCCGAGGCCGGCGTTATTGGCGACGAATGCGGCGGTGTCCAGGATACCCACGGCGAGGAGCAGCCACCAGACGCTGCCGCGAGGAAGCTGAAGCGTCTGACCTGTGGGCAGCGGATGCGACAGCCAGAGCGACCAGAGCGGTCAAGCGCATCACCCAAACGGAGACGGCGCTGCCTACCGCTGGCACGACGTGAAATCCCAGAAACCAGAACAGCACGCCGAAACCGAGCGCGGCACAAATCGCCCAACCAACTCCGGTGGACAAATGCGGCGCGCGAATGTTCCGGATGACTTGCCGGCGCGTGCGTCGGGATTCTCTGCTGCGGAAGCGGTCTTGGCTTGCGCGAAGGAAGTGGCCGCGAGGATTACGCCCAGCAGAGTAACAGCGAGTCCTGTGGCGCGCACTGCGTGGATGCGTTCGCCACTGAGGAAGGAGAGCGCGACGGTGAGCGCCGGGTAGCTCGAGGAGACTGGGCCAACGATGCTCAACGTGCCGTGTTCGAAGGAATGGTAGAGCGCGAGCGACGCCAGCATGTTCAGCAGACCCGCGGCGACGGCCATGGCCCAGGGCTGCCAGCCCGGCGCGATGCCATGCGAAAAACCGCCGGTGGATTTCAGGTAGACGCTGAGCGCGAGGAAACCGAAAAACTGCATGAAGAAAAGAGTGCGATACGCGCCGACGCGACGCGACGCGAAACGCGCGGCGAAATCCGCGGCTCCCCAGGAAAAGGCGCCCGTCAATCCCAGGACGATGGCGAGCGAAACATTCATGGCGCGGAGAACCTAGCGTTTTCTGGGCTGCAGGCCCAGGACGGCCATCACTTTTTGCAGGTCTTTCCAGACTTCGCTCTTCGCTGGAGGATTACGCAGCAAGTAGGCGGGATGATACGTGGCGATTAGTTTCGCGCCGCGGAAATCGAACCATTCGCCGCGGAATTTGGAGATGCCCTGAGTGGTTTGTAGCAGGGTTTGCGAGGCGCAGCTGCCGAGGCAGCAAATCACTTTGGGCCGGATGACGTCGAGCTGGCGGAGCAAGTACGGCGAGCAGGTAGCGATCTCGTCTTTTTCCGGCAGGCGATTTTCCGGCGGGCGGCATTTCACCACGTTCGCGATGTAGACGTCCTCGCGCTGCAGGCCCATCGCTTTGATCATGTCTGTAAGCAGCCTTCCGGCGCGGCCGACGAAGGGTTCACCTTTGAGATCTTCGTCGTGGCCGGGGCCTTCGCCGACGAATACGAGTTCAGCTTTCGGATTGCCGACGCCGAAGACGATGTTGGTGCGGCCCTTGTGCAGTTTGCAGCGCGTGCAATCGCCGATGTCTTCGCGGATGCGCGGCAACGTGTCGTCTACGATGCGGTCGAACGATTCGAACAGCGATGGCGCAGCGGCAGCGGGCAAGATCGCGGCAGCGGGCGCGGCAGCTGAGGTTTTCGCGGCTGTGACAGATTTCTGCGACGCCGATGGCGCGACACTTGGCGGAGTCACCGGCGCGCGGCCCGAAGCTGCAGCGGCCATTGCGTTGGGAACGCCGGCAGATATCGCGTTGGACGTTGCGACAGTTTGCGTTTCAGCGAACTTCGCGGACGCTTCGCTAATTCCGTGCAGCGGCGCGCGGTCGCGGTAGTAGGGGCCGAGGCCGAGATCTTCGCCGTAGCGCAGCCAGTCCTTCACTTGTTCTTCGAGACGGCGATCGTCACGGACTTCGCCACGGATTTCGCTGCGGGCGCCCATAGTTGCGCGCTTGGCCGGATCCATCGAATCCTCCACTTGTCCTCCACTTGAAAATCTACGCTTGAGAATCTACTTGGATTGTTTCTGAATTGCCAGCACCTGATCGAGGATGCGGTTGGCGACGTCGAATTTATTCAGCTGGGGCAGCGGAAGCTCGCGGCCATCGCGGAGAAAAAGAGTGACGATGTTGGTGTCGGTGTCGAAGCCGGCGCCGGCCTGGGTGACGTCGTTGGCGACGATCATGTCCGCAGATTTGCGCGCGAGCTTGCCGCGAGCGTTTTCGGCGACGTTGTTCGTTTCGGCGGCGAAGCCCACCAGAATGCGATTCGCTTTTTCGCGGCCCAGTTCGGCGAGAATGTCCGGCGTGGGTTCCAGCTGCAAGGTGAAGGTTCCATCGCCGCGTTTAATTTTTTTATCTTGCGCGGCGGCGGGACGGTAATCGGAAACGGCGGCGGCCATGATGGCGACGTTGGCCTCGCGGGCGCGTTCGAGCACGGAGCGATGCATCTGTTCGGTCGAGCGCACGGGAACCCAATCCACACCTTCGGGAATTTTCAGATCCGTGGGGCCGCTGACGAGAATCACGCGAGCGCCGCGACGCTGCGCGGCTTCGGCAAGGGCGTAACCCATTTTGCCGGAAGAGCGATTGGTGAGGAAACGCACCGGGTCAATGTCTTCGCAAGTGGGGCCGGCGGTGACGAGTACGGTCTGTCCGGCGAAATCGTGACGGAGGCCGAGGACGTCGCAAACTTTTTTGACGATGGATTCAGTGGCGGCCAGGCGGCCGGCGCCGGTCATGCCGCAGGCGAGGTAGCCTTCGTCGGGATCAACCACGTGAACACCGCGCGCGCGCAAGGCAGCGAGATTTTGCTGCGTCGCGGGATGCTCCCACATATTTACGTTCATGGCGGGGGCGACGACGACGGGAGCTTTGGTGGCAAGGTACAGAGTGGAGAGAAAATCCTCGGCGATGCCGTGCGCGAATTTTCCGAGAGTGTCGGCAGTGGCGGGCGCGACGAGCAGCAGGTCAATGCGCTGGGCTACGGCGATGTGTTCGATGGCGCTTTCGACGTTGGCGGGAGCGGCGCCGGCGGCTGCGAAAATGTCGGTGATGACTTTTTGCCCGGTGAGCGCGGCGAAGGTGAGCGGAGTGACGAATTCCTGGGCGGCGCGGGTCATTACAACCTGGACGTCGAGTTTTTCCTGCTGCAGGCGGCGAACGAGTTCGGCAGCTTTATAGGCCGCGACGCCGCCGGTTACGCCCAGGGCGATTTTCATGGAGTTTTCGCCTGTGTGAGGGATTGGTGATTCGTGATTAGTGATTGGTGAGTAGTGAATAGTGACCGCTCATTTGTATCGAATAGAAAAAGTGAAGTGATTTGCAGCGAAGCAATTTGTTTTGTGTGAATTGCAAGGTTGGAGGCGCGAAGAAGGCGAATATTTGCATCGAATGGGAAAAATGAAGTGCTTTGTTTTGTGTGAGTTACAAAATTAGAGGTGTGAGAAACCGGTTCATTTGTATCGAATAGGAATTGGCGATTTTGCGGGCAGCGGGCGCCGAAGAAGGCGGGAGAGATCCCCGCGTGCGCGGGGCCGGCGTGAAAAAATGGCGCCGGCCTCCCTGCGCAAGAATCGCTCAGGGCAGGCAGGATGGCGGTGCTTGTGGCATCGTCCTGGGCACTAGATCGGCTGCGAGCTGGGTTCGACATTTTCACAGATTCATGATGCGCCTGCGGCGCAGAAAATGCAAATGGTAGTGTGTGTACGGAACTCCTAGCTGGTGAGGGGCGGTGGTTTTGGGCCGGCGAGACCGCTCCGGTCGCCCTGCGGGCTCCCTGCGCAGTCTCGCCGGGAGAAAAGCAACTGCCGGACGAAGGTGTCAAAGTGTAAAGGATGTCCTGGCAACCACTGTAAACCATGTCGTGGCACTTTTCACTGAAGTGCGCCGCTACGAAATCGAACCAAGGTCAACGGCTGCCCGGTTCGATGAACCTGAACCGGCCGCTACAAAGGCAACGTCAACTGCAGAGTCAAAGGCAAAGGCAACGTCAACTGCTCAGAGCCGGCGGGACGCCGGCGGCTAGAGCCACGGGGTACGATGGTTGGCGGCTCAGCGATGGCGCACTGAACGCAACGTGCGGCCGTCAACGCAGAGTCAAACCAAGGCAACGGTCAACTGCTAAGAGCCGGCGGGACGCCGGCGCTACGAACTGCTGCTGCAAAGGCAACGTCAACTGCTCAGAGCCGGCGGGACGCCGGCGCTACGAACTGCTGCTACAAAGGCAACGGCGACGTCAAAGTCAAAACCGGGGGCGCGTCGTTACTTTTTCTTTTTCTCGCTGATGTCTTCGGCTTGTTCGTTGAGGTGGGGGGCGTCATATTCGAGGAGGCCCTTTTGCAATTCCTCTTCGGCGATGCGCGTGGTCTTGCGCGAGCGGGGGTTATCGACCATGGGCCGGCCGCCGATTAGCAATTGACGCGCACGGCGAGCGACGACTACGACGTAGGCAAACTGGCTATCAGGTGCATCCTTGAGATGAGCCATGTGAAAATCAGCCTCCAAAAGTCTTCAGAATTTCGCGAATTCGTTCTTCGTTCTGCGCCATCTGACAACGCGAGCCCAAAGCGATGGCCTGAATTTCGCGGCCGGCGCGCTCCACATCGTCGTTGATGACCGCATAATCGTAATTCTTGTAGCGCAGCATTTCATCGCGCGCGCGATTGAGGCGGCGCTGGATTTCATCATCCGAATCCTGCCCGCGCGCGCGCAGCCGCCGTTCCAAATCCTGCTTCGAAGGCGGCAAAACAAAAATCATGACGGCGGAGGGCAGTTGATCCTTCACCTGCTGCGCACCCTGCACGTCAATTTCCAGCACCAGGGTCTTGTTCTGTTCCCGGGCTTCGTCCAGCCACTTTCTGGGAGTACCGTACCAGTTCTTGCCAAAAACCCGCGCATACTCCAGAAACTCGCCGCGCTCAACCATCTGCTGGAATACACCTTCCGATACGAAATTGTAACACTTGCTGACGCTCTCCGTCTTGCGCGGGGCCCGTGTCGTGCACGACACAGAGCGGAGCACGCCCGGAAGCTGCAAAATCTTCTCCACCAGGGTGGATTTTCCGGAACCCGAAGGTCCGGAGACAATCAGCACGAGCGGCTGCGCTTGGCTCATTCGATGTTCTGCACCTGTTCGCGCAACTTTTCGATCTCGGATTTTACTTCGAGGCCGAGGCGCGTAATGTCCAGGCCTTCCGCATCGTTGCCGGGCGTTTTGGAAAGCAGCGTGTTCGATTCGCGCTGCATTTCCTGCAGCAGGAAATCGAGTTTCTTGCCGACGTCGGAAGCGCCCGCTAGCAGCGACTCAAATTGTTGCACGTGACTGCGCAGGCGCGCCAGTTCCTCGGACACGTCGCTGCGCTCGGCGGCGATGGAAGCTTCCTGAGCGAGGCGCGCGGGATCCAGCGGCGCTTCGCCGAGCAGTTCCTGCAAGCGGGCGGCAAGACGACGAGCGAAAGCGGGCCGGGCTCCTTCCGCCAGAGTTTCCAGTTTTGCAGCCAGCGCCGCGATGTGGCGGAGGCGCGCGGACATTTCCTCGCGCAGATGACCGGCTTCCTGTTCGCGCATGCGATCCAGCCGGTCGAGCGCTTCACCGAGGCAGCGCACCAGCACGGATTCCAGGCGCTCGAGTTCGCCTTCCAGCGAAGCGGCAGCGGCGCCGATAACTCCGGGCAAACGCAGGATGGAGGCGAGGTCCGGTTCGGTTTGAATGCCGAATTCCTGGCGCAGCGAATTGACGGCTTTCAGGTAAGCAGCCGCGACGTCGTGATTCACGCCCACCGCTGCGGGCCCGGCGAGCTCATAGTGCAAAGTGAAATCCAGATGCCCGCGGCGAACGCGTTCGCGGAGGATCTGGCGGATGCGCGGCTCCAGCGGCTCAAAACCTTCCGGAATGCGCAGATGCAAATCCAGGAAGCGATGATTCACGGCGCGGATGGTGACGCGCAGGCTCCAGCCATTTTCCACCGCGCGCGCCTGGGCGTAGCCCGTCATGGACTTCAGACCGGTGGAATGCGGCTTCGGAGGATTCACGGAGACCGATTGTGACCCGCTGCTGGGCATATTTACAAGGGACCTAGCGCGCGCGATGCAGGTTCGGCGTCGCGAAATTGCATTTCGTACAAACGGGCATAGAGTCCGCGGCGTTCGAGCAACTCCTCATGAGTACCGCGTTCGCGAATTGTGCCTCCTTCGAGGACGGCAATCAAGTCCGCGCGGCGAATAGTGGAAAGGCGGTGGGCGATGACAAAGACGGTGCGTCCGGTCATTAAGTTGTTCAGCGCGCTTTGCACGAGCATTTCGGATTCGGAATCGAGTTCGGAAGTGGCTTCGTCGAGAATCAAGATGGGCGCGTCTTTTAGGAGGGCGCGTGCGATGGCCAAGCGCTGGCGCTGGCCGCCGGAAAGGCGCTGGCCGCGGTCGCCGATGAGCGTCTGATAACCCTTGGGCATTTGCATGATGAAATCGTGGGCCATGGCGGCTTTTGCCGCGGAGAGAACTTTTTCTTCGGCGAGATCGGGGCGGCCGTAACAGAGATTGCTCCAGATGGTGTCGTTGAAGAGGATGGTTTCTTGCGTGACGATGGCCATTTGTTCACGCAGCGAGCGCAAGGTGACGCCGCGCAGATCGTGGCCGTCAATGCGCACCGCGCCGGAAGTGGCGGTGTAGAAGCGCGGGAGCAGATTGACAAGGGTGGTCTTGCCTGCGCCGCTAGAGCCCACGATGGCGACGACGGCTCCGGCGGGAACCTTCAGCGTGATGTTGCTCAACGTGAGCGAATCGCCATCGTCATATTGGAAGCTGGCGTTTTCAAATTCGACGGATTGCGAAAAGGGAGGCAGGGCGGTGGCGTTTGCGATATCGAGCTTTTCTTCGGGAAGATCCAGGAGCTTGAAAACTTGAGAAGAGGTTCCCAGCGCCTGAACGAAGAGCTGGTAGATGCTGCCGAGGCGTTTGATGGGTTCGTAGGCTTTGAAGAGCGCGAAAGTGAAGGCGCCAAAGGAACCGATGCTCATGCGGCCGACCTTAATTTCGCCGCGCGCGTAGAGCAGGATCATGGCGATGACGACGGCGCCGAGGACGTCCATGATGGGTCCGGTGGCGGCCATGGCGCGAATCCAGCGCATATTCTCGCGGAGCAGATTGCGCGCCGCTTCGCGGAACTTGCGAATTTCGAAGCCCTCCATGCCGAAGGCTTTTACGACGCGGTTGCCGCTGATGGTTTCCTGGAGAATCTGGCTGAGGTCGGCGAGGCGTGTGCGGCTGGTTTCGGTGGAGCGGCGGATGCGGCGGGTCAGTTTTGCGACGGGCCAGACGACGAGCGGAACGAGGACGGCGGAGCCGATGGCCATGCGCCAGTCAATTACGAGCAAAACCACGACGAAGATGACGAGACTGAAAACCTGGCGGAAGAAATCAGCGAGGTAGTCGGAGAAAGCGGTGCGCATCTGCTCGATATCCGGAATCACCGCGGACATGACGCGACCGACGGGATTGTGATGAAAAAACCCCACGGGCTGCTGCACGATTTTGACGTAGACACTGTTGCGCAGATTGGTGACGCCGGCGAGGCCGACGTACTGGATCAGGGTGCTGCCGAAATATTCGGCGATGGCTTTCACCAGGAAAATGAAAAGCAGGGAGAGAGCGAAGACGGACCAGACGTGGTGCACGCGGGAGGGAACGAAATCGTTGAGGTACACGATACGATCAGTGCCCGGCACCTGAAAGAGGACGAGTTTCTGGAGCGTGGACTGCGGATTCAGGACAACGTCGAGAGCCGGCTTGATGGCGAAGGCGACGAGGCCTTCGGCGACGCCCATGATGGCCATGAGCAGAATGCCGGCAGCCAGCGGCAAGGTGTAGGGAGCAAGGTAACGGAGCAGCCGGCGAAGTTCTTCGGCCTGCGTCAAGCTTGATGTGCCGGCTATTTTTTCAGAATGCAAATGGGAAACCCTCGGCCGAGCGCGGCCGGAAAATTTTAGGTACCGGACTTGTCTATGTCGCGATGCACGACTTTGGCCGAGTAGCCTTTGCGTTTCAAGTCGCGGCGTATGACTTCGGCCAGGGCGACGGAACGGTGGCGGCCGCCGGTGCAACCGAACGCCACGGTGAGATAGCTTTTGCCTTCGGCAATATAATGCGGAATCAAATACAACAACAGGCTCTCAATGCGGCGCAAGAATTCACCGGTTTGCGAAAAGGAACGAATGTAGCGCGCGACGCGCGGATCTTTGCCGCTGAATTGGCGGAGGCGCGGGACGAAATGGGGATTGGGCAAGAAACGGACATCGAAGACGAGGTCCGCGTCCGCGGGAATTCCAAAACGAAAGCCGAAGCTGACCACGGACACCAGCAGTGGGCGGCGACCGGGATTTTGGAAACGGTCAATGATGAACTGGCGCAGCTCGTGAACGTTGAATTTCGAAGTGTCAATCACGACGTCTGCGAGACGGCGAATGGGCGCCATGCGGCGGCGCTCCAGGCGAATGCCTTCGGCGATGGAATGATCCTGGCTGAGGGGATGCGGACGGCGCGTCTCGCTGAAACGGCGCAGCAAAACTTCGTCGCTGGCTTCGACGAAGACTAGGGTGGCAGGATGTTCGGAGGCGAGCTTGCGGTAAATTCCGGGGAGCTTTTCGATTTGCTCGCCTTCGCGGGCGTCCACGAGCAGTGCAGCGCGTTCAATTTCGCCGACGCCTTCGACATAGAGTTCGCTGAAGGTGGAGATCAAGCCAACGGGGAGATTATCAACGCAATAAAAGCCAAGGTCTTCAAAGGTATTGAGCACCGAGCCTTTGCCCGAAC
Source organism: uncultured Acidobacteriota bacterium (assembly GCA_963742475.1). Lineage (GTDB taxonomy): Bacteria > Acidobacteriota > Terriglobia > Acidiferrales > UBA7541 > Palsa-295. The sequence continues at coordinate 104,416 of CAVULY010000005.1, forward strand.
CGGACAGGCCGGTGAGGATTACCAATTGGCGGGCGTCGCGGCTGCGATTTCTGGGCGGACGGCGCGTCACGGCGGGTGGTTAGCCCTTGACCCGTCGGCGATGGGTGCTGGGAATGCGGAGGTCTTCGCGATATTTGGCGACGGTGCGGCGGGTGACTTGAATGCCCTCTTCGCTGAGGCGTTTGGTGATCTGCTCGTCGGTGAGGGGGTGCGCGGTGTCTTCGTCTTCAATCATTTTTTTGACGCGGCGCTTGAGCGAGAGCAGAGACATTTCGCTGCCCTGCGGGCCGTTCACGGATTCGCTGAAGAAATAGCGCAGCTCGAGAACGCCCTGGGGCGTGTGGACGTATTTATTGGCGACGGCGCGGCTGACGGTGGAAGGATGCACGCCAACTTCTTCGGCCACTTCCTTGATCATCATCGGTTTCAGGTGGTCCGCGCCGTAATCGAGGAAATCGCCCTGGCGACGCAGGATGGACTGGCAGACGCGCTGAATGGTGTGCTTGCGCTGCTCGATATTTTTCATCAGCTGGATCGCGGCGGTGAAGCGCTCTTTGACGTAATTGCGCACGTCGCGGTCGGCGGCATCGCGGGCGAGCAGGCGGCGATACATCGGGTTGAGGCGCAGCTGCGGCAAGTCGTCTTCGTTCATGAGAGCTTGCCACTCGCCGTCAACTTTGCGGAATTGGACGTCGGGCTCGACCAGGCGGGGCTCGATGTGGTTGTAACGCAGGCCGGGCTTGGGATCGAGCTGCTTGATGACGTCCACGGCGCGCTTGACGAGTTCGACGGGACGATTGAGGGCGCGGGCAACTTCTTTGAGCTGGTTATTCTGCAAGAGCTTCAGATGTTCGGCGATGATTTGCTGCGCGAGAGTGTTTTGCGGATCGATCAGCTTGAGCTGCATGAGGAGGCATTCCTGCAAATCGCGCGCGCCGACGCCGGGAGGATCGAATTCCTGGACCATGGCGAGGGCTTCTTCCACGTCTTCCATGGAATAGTTGCCGGACTGCGCGAGTTCCTCGAGGGTGGCGGTGAGATAGCCGTTTTCATCGAGGTTGCCCACGATGCTTTCGGCGATTTTGCGCACGGTTTCGGTGCAGATGCTGACGCTGAGCTGCCAGGCGAGATGGTCCGCGAGATTTTGCGCGGAGGAAAGAAACTTGTCGAAGGAGGGGCGCTCGATGTCTTCGCGTTCGCTGCTGCCGGCGCGTTCCGAGCCGGCGTCCAGATATTGGGTGAAGAAGGAGCCGAAATCGAATTCGTCAAAGGGATTGGAGGCTGCGGTTTCGGGAACTTTTTCGGTTTCCTTCTTGAGGAAGGCTTCGTCGGTGTAGCTATCGGTGGCGGCCGCGCCTTCTTCGGTGACTTCGTCGAGGACGGGATTGGCCATGATTTCCTGATTGATCATTTCGCGCAGCTCGAGGCGATTGAGCGCGAGCACGCTGACCATCTGCACGAGGCCCGGCGTAAGAATCTGCTTCTGGGCCACGCGCAAGCTGAGTTTGGGTGCGAGCCAGTTCATAGCAATCAGTTCAGCCGGAATCCTTCACCGAGATACACGCGGCGGACTTCCGGATCGTTGGAAAGCTCATCCGGGGTCCCCGCTCTAAAAATTTTGCCGTCGTTAATAATGTAGGCGCGATTGGTGACGGCCAAGGTGTCGCGGACGTTATGGTCCGTGACGAGCACGCCAATGCCCGCGGCGCTTAAATCCGCGATAATCTTCTGAATGTCCACCACCGTCAGCGGATCAATTCCGGCGAACGGCTCATCCAGAAGCACGAACGACGGCGACAGCACCAAAGAGCGCGCAATTTCCAGGCGGCGCCGTTCTCCGCCGGACAAGACGTAGGCCCGGCTGTAGCGCACACCTTCCAGCCCCATCTGCGCCAGGAGTTCCTCGACCCGGTCGCGGCGCTGTTCAGAGGTTAACGGCAGGGTTTCGAGGACCGCGAGCAGGTTCTCTTCCACCGTCAATTTCCGAAAAACAGAAGGCTCTTGAGGAAGGTAGCTGATGCCGCTGCGGGCCCGGAGGTACATGGGTAGGTCCGTGATGTCCTCGCCGTCGAGAATTACACGCCCGTAGTCCGGACGCGCGAGGCCGACCAGGATATAGAACGTCGTGGTCTTTCCGGCGCCGTTCGGCCCGAGCAACCCAACCACTTCCCCTTGCTGAATCTCCAGGCTGATTTTATCGACGACCTTCCGCCCTCGATAAGACTTACTAAGCTCAGCGGCCTGGAGTTTCAACATGCCGGTTCATTTCTCAACCCGGTGCTTGGTCAGCGTGCGCGAACCTTCTTGAGAATCGATCAAAATCGTATCATTCGCTACAAAGAAGGTCAACGAATGGCCGGTAGTTGTGTCGCTGGAAGCATCAATAATTGTGGGTTGGCCGCCGGAAAGGACGAATTTTCCGTCCGAGGCGGTGTATTCGGCCTGCTCGGCGGTGCCCCTGCGGTCACCCTGGCGTACAGTGACCCCTCCCAGGGCCAGGGCCCTATCGAGCTGGCGGCCTTCGGAGGGTGCCCCCGGAGACCCGGGAGAGGCTGCCGAAGAGGGCTGGACGGGCTTTCCGGCTCCTGGGACGGCGCTGGCACTCGCTGAGGTCGGTTTGGTTGGTGCGGCCGTCAGGAAGACGTCTAGCGTGCGTGACTGCATCGAGCCCTGCTGGGAGTCGGCGGTGACTCCAGTTTCCAGGTGCGCTTTGCCGGTATCTCCCCAATAGGTGAGCAACGGCGCGCGGATCTGCCAGAGCGTGGGACCGGACGGCGCGCTGGACCTGACGGTGGTCAAAGCGGCTGGCGTCGGCTTCGGGAAAGGCTGAGCAGCGGGCGACGCTTGGGGAAAATTCGCGACGACGTTGCCGGTCGCCTGCAATTTTTTCTCGTCGCGCCAGACTTCGATCTGATTCGCTTCCAGCACGGAATCGCCTTGCCACAATCGCGCGTGGCCGAGGTAAATCACGTGGCCCGACGTGGTGGAACCCGTCAAGGTTTCCGCAGAAATATGGCCCGGGCCGGAACCGAGGCTCATGGCGGAGTTCTGTGCGCTGGGGAAGTAAGTGGAAAGGACGCCACCGGACGCGCGAATGTCGCCGGACTTTTGGTTGATCGAAACATTCTTGGCGGTGGTGCGGCTCATCGAGTCGGTTAGAACCGGCGAGCCGTCGAGCAAGATGAGTTCCGTGGAGCGGAGGACGCTGGCGCGGTCGGCGGAAGCCTGACGATCCGCCTGCTGAAAGTGGACGTCGCCGCTTTCATCGAGCTTCTGCCATTCGCCGTCGGGAGAAAATTTGGCGGCCAGCTCCGCAGCCTTGATGATTTGCGGCGGCGCGGTGCCGATTCTTCGAGTGACGGTGGCGCCGCCGTGGCCCAGCAGATCGTCCAGCCGGCCGGTAGGCGCGAAGTGCGCGACGAATCTTTTGGCGCGAAGCGTGGTGGATTCATCGCCGGATTTGGTTTCGAGCGTGCCTGGCGCGAGCGTGCTGACGGTTTGGATCACTTGCTGGTCGGGGTTCTTGCTGGCGTTCTTGCCCGGGCCGAAAGTGGCGAGCAGCGAGTCAGTTGCGATCGAGCGCGAATCCGCTCCCATTCGCGAATTGGCTTTTACGTCGCCGGTAGCCGTCATTTCGCGAATCAAATTGTGCTGCGGCGTCATGGTGAAGACGACGTTGGCGGCGGTGAAGTGATCGGTTCCGCCGGCGCTCTGCCGGGATCCAAGCACATTGCCATCGGCAACGACCCGCTCGACCCATCCTTCGGAATTCACGAAGAGGTCAAACTGAGTGGCGGAGGCCGCGGAGTTCCCGCGGGCATCGGCCGACGTAACTTGCGGATGGCCCTGAGCAATGACGTGGCGAGCGCGGAACTCCGCATCAAGCTCAATGGAAATTTTGTCGGCGGTCAGTTCCCTTCCGCCCTGACGCAATTTTGCCGGAGCATCCAAATTAACCATGCGATCGTTGCGGCGGATTTCCATGCTGCCGCCGGTGGCGGTGACGGGCAGCCCGCCACTCTTGTCCGAGGCCGCCAAATCCAACTGCACATTGTGTGTGAGCCGGACAATTTCCCGTTGCGAGCTGTAAATCATTCCGTCGGAGTGACCCGCGCCCTGCGGAAAGCGGAATTGCACTGGCGCGGTGGTGGAGGCCTCGCCACTCTCGCGATTGAAAGACAAATTGCGCGTGGTGACTTGCAGTGTTTTTTCGTCCGGCTTGCCAGAAGCCGGTGCGGCGCTGGCCAGGTCAATCTGCACGTCACCTTCGCAGACGACGTTCCCGGTACTGGGCTCGTAATTACATTCGCGAGTGTGAATGTTGTCGTTGCGATCGCTGTTGTGGCCGTAAATGGTGATCCAGACGTCCTGCAACAGGGCGCGATTCTGATCTTTGTATTGCGTCGCGTGGGAAGCACGGATTCTAAACAGCGCCCGGCCCTGGTCGGTGCCCACGTAGGAGAATTCAGCGGATTGCTGCTGCACGGAATCCGGGATGGAAGGCGGCGCATTCTGCCGGGCACGGGCGGCGCGGATGGCTCGATGGGCGTAGACGCCGGCCACAACCAGGGCAACGGCAGCCGCGGCCCATGCCGCATAGCGTGCGTAGCGCGCTGCATCCTGATTTCGCAGAGGAATGCCTCCTAATCCCGAGCACTGCTGGCTTAGAAGCCGAGTATAGGTGAGAGGTTTGCCAGTGGCAAACGGGCTGCCCATCACTGGTGGGACGTTGGGGACGGCCTGGACACGAGAACCATCAAACGCTTTTGATGGCGGCGCCGATATTTGCAGGGCTGGCGCGGCAGGCCGCCTCGCTGTTCATCGCTCCCGCGCTCGGCATATAATTCTGGCGTCAAAGCCGGCCGGCACCGCGAAGTTACTGCGCTCAGGGGTCACCGTGAAACTCTGGAAGAAAATACTCTTGGGGCTCGCCGGTCTGTTCCTGGTGGCGCTCGCGCTGCTTCCTGTATTTGTGAAAGCCAATACGTTCCGGCCGGTCATCGAAAAACAACTTTCAGCCTCGCTGGGCCGAACCGTGACGCTGGGCGAGCTGCGCCTGCCGCCATTTTCCGGCAGCCTGGTAGCTACCAACCTGGTGGTTGCGGATGATCCCAATTTTAGTGCAGCGCCGTTTTTGACGGCCAAGGAATTTCGCATCGGCGTTTTTCTACGGCCGCTGATTTTCTCGCACGAGGTGAAGCTGCGCGACTTTGAGATTGAGTCGCCGCAGATTACGGTGATTCGCGCGGCGAATGGCACGTGGAATTTCTCCAGCATCGGGCATCGCGCCGCAAGCGGCGGCTCTGCAAACGGCGCTGCGGCGGGTACGCCTCCGGGAACTTCAAAAGCATCGGGACCACCGCTTCCTGACCTCTCGGTGGGCCGCATCATAATCGTAGACGGCCGCGTGGTGGTGAGCAGCCTACCCGCGCACGGCGATAGCAACGTGTATGAGAAGGTGAATGTGGCGGTACGCGACTTTTCATTTTCCTCGCAGTTTCCGTTTGACCTGAGCGCGGAGCTTCCTGCGGGCGGCTTTGTCACCGCCGAGGGCCACATCGGCCCGTTCAATCGCGATGACGCCGCCACCAGCCCGGGCGACGCGCAAGTTACGGTGAAACACCTGGACCCGATCGCTGCCGGATTCCTGGATCCTAATGCCGGAGTGGCGCTGGTCTCCGACATCAACGTGCACGCGGCTTCCGACGGCCAAACGATCATCACCAGCGGCACCGTGCACATTGAGGACCTGATACTTCGCAGGGGTGGGCACGCCGCGACGAAGCCACTGGACCTTTCCTACAGCGGCAGGTATCGCCTGAAAGAAGGATCCGGGGAGGTGCAGGACGCCACCGTGAAAGTGGGCGACGCCGCGATCCACGTGATTGGAACATATCAACCTTTTGCGGCGGGCGCTGGGGACGCGGCGGATCCACTGGTGAATCTGAAACTCGCAGGACAACGTCTGCCCATTGATGAACTGCAGTCGCTGATGACCGCCGCCGGAATTCGTTTGCCCAACGGCTCGATGCTGAAGGGTGGCGTGGTCTCGATGGAACTCGCGATCAGCGGTCAGCTAAAAGCGCTAACGATCGCCGGAGAGGTGACGGCGGCTAATACGCGCCTGACGGGCTTCGACATCAGCTCAAAAATTCACGGGATCGCGACGATGAGCGGCGTGAAAACGGGAGACTCTACGGAGTTTGAAAAGCTGCGCGCGAACTTGCGCGTTACAAATGCGGGAGTCGAGTTCAACAAGATTGACGCCGTGATTCCAGCGATGGGTGAACTGACTGGCAGCGGCACGATCTCCGCGGCGAATCAATTGGACTTCAACCTCGTAGTAAAAGTGGCTTCAGCAACGGGCATCGGCAAAGTGGGTGTGGGACTGCTCACGATATTAAACGGTTCCGGCGGCGCGTCCGGCGTGCCCCTGCGCGTTACCGGCACACCCGACGATCCTTATATCACCGCCGACGTCGGCGGCCTCGCAAAGAAGAACACCAAATCGATTACTTCCATCTTCAGCGGCAAAAAGAAATAGCGCACCGGATGTGCGGCATTGCAAGAGTTTTACATCAAGGGGTGGTTGACTACGCGCTCGCGAGCGTTACTTATCTTGGGCGAGGAGGCCGACGCCGGAAGCGGCCACGCTATCTCGCGTGGTGTTTTTCACCAGGTACATGGCTTCGTCGGCCAGGTGCAATAGCTCGGCTTTGGTGCGGGAATCGCTGGGATAGGCCGCGACCCCGACGCTAGCGGTGACGTGCGCGTTAATTCCGGTATCCTTCAGCCAGACAGCTTCGCGAATGAGCTTGTGGAGACGACGGGCGACGCCGAGAGCATTTTCCTTGGAGGTCTGCGGCAGCAACACCACGAATTCATCGCCGCCGTAGCGGAAGGCCAGGTCAATCAGGCGGCACTTGTCTTTTATGGCTTGGCCGATTTCGGCGAGGAGCTTGGAGCCCATCAGGTGCCCGTGCGTATCGTTTACGTTCTTGAAATGATCCAGGTCAATGAAGATCAATGAGAATTCGAAAGCATAGCGGTGCGAGCGGTAGATCTCGGTGTCCAGCATGAAATTCAGATGGCGCGCGTTGTACAGGCTGGTGCAATCGTCAGTGATGGTGAGCTCGTGAATGCGCTGGACGTGGCGCGCGTTTTCGATGGCGATGGCGGCGTAGTCCGCGAGGGCTTCGAGCAGCGCCAGGTCGCGCGCGCTGAAACCTTCCGGGCCGATGCTATTGATCAGTTCGATGACGCCGAGGCATTGATCGCGGAAACGAACGGGGACGGCGACGATGCTGCGCGTTTCCATTTTTGTTTTCGCGTCCACCTGGCCGAAGAAACGCGAATCTTTGGCCGTGTCCCGCACGACAACTGCTTCACCGGTCTGCGCCACCCAGCCTGCCAGGCCTTGCCCGACCTTGATGCGCACGTCCTTCAGCGATTCCGCGCCCTTGCCGGTGGCAATCTGGAAGTAGAGCTCGTCCTTCTCCTGGTCCATCAAGAGCAGCGACCAGGTGTCTGGCCGAAGCACTTCATTAATTTTTTCCATGATGGTGCGCAGCACCTGGTCCAGTTGCAAGGAGGACGTGAGGGCTTTGCCTAATTCGTGAAAAACCGTGACTTCGTTGGAGGACTCGACGGACATGTCCACACCCGGAGTTCTGCGCCTTTCGACGCCGTCGAACGGACGCGGGTCCGTAGTTCGCCGCATGGGATCTACAGCGACGCCTTTTTTCGGATCCTGGGATTCTGTGGTCAACGTTGACATTATAGTGAACGGTTTCGGTACACTGCAACGGCCTTCGCGTCTCGATTGACGAAAGGCCAATGGGCACCTTTCCGAGGAGTTATCGGCCAGCATTGACACTCCCATCAGCGACGCCTATATTTTCTGTAGTTGCGGATTCCAGCGAATGCCTTCAAAACCTTTCGGCGATCATCTTAAACGCGAGCGGGAAATGCGGGGCGTCTCACTGGAAGAAATTGCGGCAGCCACGCGGATTGCGCCGCGCTTCCTGGCCGCGCTGGAAAGCGAACAGTGGGAGCTGCTGCCGGGCGGCGTGTTCAATCGCGGGTTTATACGTTCGGTAGCGCGGTATCTGGGCCTGGATGAGGATAGCTTGGTCGCCGAGTACGCCTTGGAAACGAAGGGGCGGCCTGATCCGGGCGTCGTGGCGGACCCACCCGAGGAGCCGGACCGCAACTGGGCGCGCGTTTCGGTGGTGGTGATTTTCACGCTGCTGATCGTGGCGGCTGGGTGGGCGGCGTTTCACTATCTGGGACCACAAATTGCCGCGCGGCTGCATAAACATTCCGGCGAGCCGGTGAATTCCGCACCGGGAGTTGCTACGACACCGAGTTATGCCGCGAATGATGCGCAGAGCTCGACGGCTGGTCCAGCAGCGGCGCCTCCGTCTACTCTTACCATCCACTCCTTCAGCTGCTGACCCGTCCGCGCCTGGAACAGCACCGGCACTTGATTTGAAACTGGAGGCGGCGAAGTCGGCGGACATAAAAGTGATCGGTGACGGAAAGACCATGTTCGAGGGAAACGTGACAGGAGGGCAGGTGAGGCTCTTTGCAGCGCGCGATTCGTTCGAAATATCTTCCAGTGATTCGAGCGCCATTGTGCTATCGCTGAACGGCCAGGCGGTTCCGGCGAGTGGGCAGCCCGGTGAACCCGGCGTGGTAACGCTAACGCAAAAGGATTTGAAACCCTTGGCAGGAGATCCCCATTAGCGCCGAGTTGCGAGCTGCGATCCGAGCAGGCCATGCGCGGCCGGAGCAAAAGCTGGCGCTGTGCGCGGGGAGTATTTCGCTGGCGCCGGAGGATCGCGCCGAACTTTTAGCGGTGCTGACGACGGACAAAGATCCGGCTGTCGCCGAGCGCGCAAAAAGCTGCCTGCTGACCCAGCCGCTGGGGTCTTTGCAGGCGGCGCTAGCGCGTCCAGATGCGGACCTGCGGCTTTTCGAATATTGCGCGGATAATCTGGGCGGAAGGCCGGAAGTCGCCGACCGCATGGCGGCCAATGCGGCTTGCCCGGCGGAATTTGTTACGCGCGTGTCTGCGGATTTGACCAGCGTGGGGATTCAAACCCTGCTCGACAACCTCGACAGGCTCAGCTCGTATCCGGCGCTGGGCATCGCGCTGGCGTATTCGGAAGCGGCGACTGCCGAGCAGAAAGAGCTGCTGGCGGAAATCGAGACGAACACGTTTTTGGAGCAGAAAGATCTGGAAGATGCGGCGGCGGAGGTGGTGCCGGACGTGAAGAAGCGGACGACGCTGCTGCAACGGATGGCTACGATGAGTATCGTGCAGCGCATCCAGCTGGCGGTGAAAGGCGGACGCGAAGAACGCATGCTGTTGATCCGCGACCCCAACAAAATCGTGCAGCGCGGCGTGCTGCAGTCGCCGCGGCTGACGGATCTGGAAGTGGAAAACTTCGCGGCCATGACCAACGTGTCGCAGGAAGTGCTGCGCATCATTTCGAAGAATCGCAATTTCATGAAGAACTACGTGGTCACCAAAAACCTGACCAAGAATCCGAAGTCCCCGCTGGATGTGAGCATGCACTTGCTGCCGCACCTGACGCCGACTGACCTGAAACATCTCTGTGCGAATAAGAACATTCCGGAGACGCTGCGCTCCACGGCTTTGAAATTGATGCGGCAGCGCAATTCGGCGCGGCCACCCAGTTAGCGCTGCGTTGGGCCGTGCGGGGCGTGCTGTTTCGCGGACGGATTATTTCGCGGCGGGTTTCGCGAGCGATGCGGCAATCTGCTTCTGGTATTCCCTGGCCTTGGCGAGAATTTCCGGCTGCGTTCAGCGTCAACATCTGGCGGTCTTCCATCACGATTTTCCCCGCGATGATCACGGTGCGCACGTCGTCGGCTTTCGACGCGTAGACCAGCTCGGAATACACGTTGTACATGGGCGTCGCGTGCGGCGCGGAGGTGTCCACCAGGATCAGGTCCGCCTTTTTACCAGGCTCGAGCGAACCGATTTGTTTATCCATGTGCAGGGCACGAGCGCCAGAGATGGTGGCCAAGGCGACTACTTGCTCCGCCGGAAGCGCGCGCGAATCCATCCTGGCGAGTTTCTGAAGCTTGGGGGCGAGATCCATTTCCTCGAACATGTCCAGATTATTGTTGCTGGCGGCGCCGTCGGTGGCGAGTCCAATCGCTTCGCCGGCCGCCAACATTTCCACCACGGGTATCACTCCGGCAGCTGTTTTCATGTTGCTGGAGGGATTGTAAACGCAGCCCACTCCGAAATGGGCGAGGGTGGCGATGTCCGCCTGATCCACCCATATGCAGTGCGCGCCGGTTACGTCCGGGCCCAGCACGCCGGCGCGCGAAAGATAGGCGACGGGCGTGATGCCATATTTATTGCGGCTTTGCTCCAGCTCGAAGGGAGCTTCGGCGATGTGAATCAGAATCGGGGCGCCATTGCGGCGCGCCAGGGCCGCGGCGTCCTGCAGAGTTTTTTCCGAGCAGGTGTACATGGAATGCGGAGCGACGGCGGCCACGATGAGCGGATCGCCTTTCCAGTGGTCCAGGTATTTTTGGGTGTACTCGAACGCTTGCGGCAGAGTCTTGTTGTCCGGAGCCGGAAAATCAATGATGGTTTCGCCGAGGACGCCGCGCATGCCTGCTTCTTTCGTGACGCGCGCGACGGCGTCCTCGAAGTAATACATGTCCGCGTAGGTGGTGGTGCCGCCGCGCAGCATTTCCAGAATCGCCAGGCGCGTGCCCCATGCGGTGAAATCTTCGGTAACGTTGCGCGCTTCGGCGGGAAAAATGTAGGAGTGTAACCACTCGTCGAGCGACAAGTCTTCGGCGACGCCGCGAAACAGGGACATGGCGGCGTGCGTGTGGCCGTTGATCAGTCCGGGCATTACGATCGCGCCGTGGGCGTTGATGACTTTTGCGGCGGCGTATTTTGTTTCCAGTTCGGCGCGGGGGCCTACGGCCACGATGGAATCGCCGCGAACGGCTACCGCGCCGTTATCGAAGACGTGGCGTTGGACGTCCATGGTGATTACGGTGCCGCCGGTTATGAGCAAGTCTACTTTTTCTTGCGCGAGGGCGGGCGACGCTGCTGAGAAAAGAACGACAAAAGCAACGGCACCACTGATGAACGCAGATGAACACTGATATAAGCGGGAGATAAGACTTAGGAATTTGCGGTCGCAAGAATTGTTGTTAGGGTTCGCAGTCATGTCGGCCTTTATTGCGCTCGTTACAGGAACGAAGCATCGAACGCGCGCGGCAGCAGTTTTGCGGATGTTTCCTGTTCTATTTTTCCCTGTAGATTGGCCAGCAGCACCGGCACATCGCCGCAAAACTCCCAGATGATCTGGCGGCAGGCGCCGCAGGGCGGGGTTAAGCGATCCACGTCGGTGACGACGGCGATGGCGTCAAATCCGCGCTCGCCCTCGGACACGGCTTTAAAAATCGCCACGCGCTCGGCGCAGCAGGTGAGCCCCAGCGTGGCGTTTTCAATGTTGCAACCGGCAAAGATGCGGCCGGACTTCGCGCGCACCGCCGCGCCTACGCGAAAATTGGAAATCGGGGCGCACGCATTGTGGAATGCCTGCGTCGCCGCCGTGACTAGCGCGTCATATTCGCTCATATATTTTTCGCTTCCCTAGGATTTGCCGGCGGCGATGCGCGGCAGCACGGCGCGCAACAGCGCGATGAACTGGCCTTTCACTCGCTCGCCGGTTTCCAATACTTCCTTGTGGTCGAGGACCTGATCGAGAATCCCCGCGGCCATGTTGGTGACGCAGGAAATTCCCAGCACCCGAATCCCCATGTGCCGCGCGGCGATGGTTTCCGGAACGGTGGACATTCCCACCAAATCGGCTCCAATCGTGCGCAAATAACGAATTTCAGCAGGAGTTTCGTAGTTGGGGCCAGCGAGCGCCGCGTACACACCTTCGGGCACGCTGATACCGAGATTTTTGGCTTCGGCGAGCGCCGATCTCGCGATAAGGCTTCCAGTAGGCTTGGGTCATGTCCGGAAAGCGTGGACCGAAGCGCTCATCGTTCGGTCCAATCAGCGGATTAATGCCTTGCAGATTGATGTGATCGCTGATGACGACCAGCGCGCCTTGCGTGTATTGCAAGTTGATGCCGCCGGCAGCGTTGGTGAGAATCGCCGAACGAATTCCCATGCGGCCCAGAACGCGCATCGGGAATGCGACTTCCTGCGCGGTGTAGCCTTCGTAGAAATGGACGCGGCCTTGCATCGCGGCCACGGCCACATTTCCGACTTTGCCGATCACCAAACGTCCGGCATGACCGATGGCGGTGGAAGGCGGGAAGCCCGGAATTTTTTCGTAGGGAATGCGCGTTGCATCGCTGAATTCGTCGGCGAAGGCGCCCAATCCGGAGCCAAGCACCAGCGCGATTTTTGGGCGCAGCCTGGTTTTCGCAAGAATGAATTTCGCGGCGCGGTCGGCACGCGCAAACTCCGTGCCGCGCGTACGAGATTTTGTCCGTGCGGCGCTCATCGCATCATGATCCCGACGATGGACGCGGACATCAGATTGGCCATCGTGCCAGTCAACATGGCGCGAACGCCGAGCCGCGCGAGGTCCGCTTTCTTATTGGGCGCGAGGGCGCCGATGCCGCCGATTTGAATTCCGATGGAGCTGAAATTCGCGAAGCCGCACAGCGCGAATGTGGCGATGGTGAAGGAGCGCGGATCGAGCGCGTCCTTCATGGGGCCGAGGCGCTGGAAGGCAATGAGTTCGTTGGTCACCATGCGCAGGCCGAGCAGATTTCCGATGGAGTGACAATCGTGCCAGGGAATTCCGATCACCCAGGCGATCGGTGAGAAGAGGTAACCGAAAATTTGTTCGACGCTGGAGGGAAACCAGTTGACCCCGAGGTACGCGAAGCCGGCGTGCAGCGCGCCGAATAGGCCATCCACGAGATAAATCAGCGCGATGAAGGTGATGAGCATGGCGCCGACGTTGAGGGCGAGGCTTAGGCCGTCAACGGTGCCGCGGGCGAGTGCGCCGAGCGCATTGGCGTCGCGTTCCAGAGGCGCGAGTTCCACTTTGCCGGAAGTTACGGGCACTTCGGTTTCGGGCACCATCATTTTCGAAAGCAGGATTGTTCCGGGCGCGGTCATGATCACGGCCGCGAGGATGTGCTTGGCTTCGACGCCGTAGGCGATGTATGCAGCCATCATGCCGCCGGAAACGTGAGCCATGCCGCTGGTCATGATGGTCATTAGTTCGGATTGAGTGACTTCGGGGAGATAGGGGCGGATGGTAAGGGGCGCTTCGGTCTGGCCCATGAAAATGCTGGCGGCGACGTTGAGGGATTCCGCGCCGCTCGCGCCCATCAGGCCGGTCATCACTCGCGCGGCCTGCTTGATGATGAACTGCATCACGCCGTAGTAATAAAGCAGCGCAAAAACCGCCGCGATGAAGATGATGGTGGGCAGCACCTGAAAGGCGAAGAAGAAGCCCATCGGCGAGCCTTTTTTTCCGAGGTCGCCGAAGACGAATTGGGAGCCGAAGAAGGCGAAATCGAGGACCCAGTTCACGCCGGCGCCTGCCTTCTGAAAAATCCACTGGCCGTAGGTCCAATTAATGACGAGATAGGCGAAGACGATTTGCAGGAAGAGGCCCCAGGCGACCGTTTTCCCGCGGATGGCGCGGCGATTGGTGGAAAATAGAAAGGCGAAGCCCATCATCGTGAGCATTCCCAGTACGCCTACCAGGCGGTGCATGCGAAGGAGCCTCCTTTCGTTTCGGGGTCGCGGATACTTCAAAACAGGTACTTCAGCGGCTAAAGCCGCGCGCAGATTTTTGTGTCAATGTCGTGGCTAAAGCCACGACCTACAAAGATTTTCAACTCGTGGCTAAAGCCACGCGCAGATCTTTGGGTTGATGTCGTGGCTAAAGCCACGACCTACAAAGATTTTCAAGCAACGTCTACGGCTGCCCGGTTCGATGAACCTGAACCGGCCGCTACAAATTCAAAGACGCCGACCCGCTAAGGGATCGGGCGATTCCGCAAAAAAACTAGATCCTTCTCTGCGTCCCGCGCCCGCCAGACTGCGGCGGGAAAGAAAAAGCGTGAGACTCCGTTTGGGATGACAACTACAAAACGTTTCCGAAAATTGCTCACGCGCCGATGATCTTGCGCACCAGCGGTAGCGCGGGCGGCGCTTCATCGCCAATTTCGAAACTTTCGGACAAGAGGCGCATGGCCGGCGGAAGGCGCGCATCCAGGTTGTAATGCACGGTGCACAAATTTTCGCCGGCCTTCACCGCGTCGCCAATCTTCTTTTCAAGCACCAGGCCCACCGCAGGGTCCACGGATTCTTCCTTCGTCTCTCTTCCGCCGCCGAGAAGCATGCTGGCGACGCCTACTTGCTCGCAGTGAATGGCGGTGACGTAACCCGCGCGCCGCGCGTCTATGCGCGCCGTATATTTCGCGCGCGGCAAGTGTCCGGGATCGTCCACCACCCGCGGATCGCCACCCTGCAAATCAATCACTTCGCGGAATGTATCACGCGCGCGTCCGGAAGCAATCATTTCCGCCGCCAGCGCGCGGCCTGCCTCGACGGATTTCGCTTTGCCACCCAGAAATAACATCCAGGCCGAAAGCTCCAGACACAATTGGCGCAGATCAGCGGGGCCGTTTCCGTGAAGGATTTCAATACATTCCTCGACCTCCAGGGCATTGCCGACTTTGCGGCCGAGCGGCTGCTCCATATCGGTGATCAGCGCGACGACTTTCTTGCCCATGCGCGTGCCGGTCTCCACCATCAACTCCGCAAGATTTTCGGCATCCTGCTGCTTCTTCATGAACGCGCCGTCGCCGGTCTTCACATCGAGCACCAGCGCGTCAATTCCCTCCGCGATTTTCTTGCTCATGATGGAGGCGGTAATCAGGTAGGGACTCTCAACGGTCGCGGTGACGTCGCGCAGGGTGTAGAGCTTCTTATCGGCGGGTGCGATTTCAGGCGTTTGGCCGATCAGCGCGCAATGCGCAAGCCCCAGCACGCGACGGAACTGGTGAAGCTGCAAATTCACATTGAAGCCGGGAATGGATTCCAGCTTGTCCAGCGTGCCGCCGGTGTGCCCCAGTCCGCGCCCGCTGATCATTGGTACGTATAATCCGGTCGCGGCCACGATGGGAGCAACTACCAGAGAAGTTTTGTCGCCGACGCCGCCGGTGGAGTGCTTGTCCACCTTTGGCGCGGGTAAATCGGACCAGTCGAGCACCTCGCCAGAATTGAGCATGGACTCGGTGAGCGCGGCTAGCTCGGCGCGCGTCATGCCACGCCACACCACCGCCATCAGAAAAGCCGCTAATTGATAATCGGGAACGCGGTCGTGGGTGGCGCCGGAAATGAGGAATTCGATTTCTTCGCGGGAGAGTTCCGCGGCATCGCGTTTCTTGCGGATGATGTCAACAGCACGCATCAAGAAGGACGGGCCAACCTAGCATCGCGCTGCGCATGGCGTCAATGATTCCGCGCCGCGATAGTACACAAGCGCAGAATGCGCTACAGCTTCGTGGCGCGCGTCGAGATTTCCGCCATCATCTGCTGCATCTCCGCGTGAATGTGGCCGTTGGTGACCAGCAAATCCGGACCTCCGGGACGATATGGCCCGCCGCGCAAATCGGTGACTTTGCCGCCCGCTTCGCTGGCCACCAGGATGCCCGCGGAGGTGTCCCACGATTTCAGACCAAATTCCCAGAAGGCCTCGAAGCGCCCGCAGGCAACCGAGCACAGGTCGAGGGCCGCCGAACCGTCGCGGCGCACTCCGTGCGAATGCAGCGTGAAATACCAGTAGTAATGAATGTTCAGGTTGTCGCCGCGCTTGTGAGTGGGAAAACCGGTAGCCACCAGGCTGGTGGCCACGCGCTCGGCGGTGGAAACATGAATCGGTTTCTGATTGAGGAAAGCGCCCTGGCCGCGCGCGGCCGAAAAAAGTTCGCCGGCCACAGGATTGAACACCACGCCCACGAGTGGCACGCCATCTTCGAGCAGCGCGATGGAAACCGCGAAGCACGGATAGCCGTGTGCAAAATTTGTGGTGCCATCCAGCGGGTCCACGTGCCATTCGTAGCGCGAGGCCGCGGTGGCGCCGCTGGAACCTTCTTCGGCAACGATTCGATGATCGGGAAATTCGCGGCGCAAGCGGCCCACCACGATGGCTTCGGAGCGCTTGTCGGTTTCCGTCACCAGGTCCACGTCACCCTTGTAGGAGATCTTCTGCGGGCGGCTGTGCTCCACCAGCAGCACAGCGCCTGCTTCGCGCGCGGAGGCGATGGCGACATCGAGAAATTGGTTCATCCGATTATTGCGCCGCTCCGGCGGTGAAATATTCCTTGCGATAGCGCACGTTGTCCCCGGTATTCACTTTTACCACCACGTGCCGGTCGCTGCCGGGCGGCGGCGCGGGATTGGGGTAGTAGCCGAGCAGATACTGTGTGCGAAGTTCTTGATTGATGCGGTCAAAAATAGCGCCTAGCTCGCTGAGGTCGGTGGGATAGTACATCGCGCCGCCAGTGCTGTCCGTGACCGTGGAGATGGCGTGTTCACCTGCGGTGTTCCATCCCGCGTCGGATTTCATCGGCCGCACCACCACAGTATAAAGCAACACGCCTGCGGCAATCGCGGCACGGCGCGCATCGTCGAATTTCGAGACGCTGGTGGTTTCCCCGGCGTCTGTAATTATCACCAACGCGCGACGGCGCTCGGCTCCCTGGCGACGGACTGATTGCGAGCCGAGCACCACCGCGTCGTAGAGCGATGTGCCCAGGTCGGGGCTGGTGTCCACGCGATGTATCGCGCTATCCAACTGCTTGAGATCATCCGAAAAATTCGAGAGCTGCACGACATCAGCGGCAAATGAAAAAATGGCGAGGCGATCGCCCGGGCGGACCACTTCCTCGACAAAATGGACGGCAGCGTCGCGTTCGATCTTCAACTCGATCGCTGTGGAGCCGCTGGCATCCACCATCAAAGCCAGATCGAGCGGGCGATTGGTCTGCGGTTCGAAGCGCACGATCTTCTGGGCGATGCCCTCTTCGGAAATCTGAAACGCGCTTTGATCCAGGCCGATGACCGGCTCGCCCTTGGCGTCCGTGACGCTGGCGAGAATGCTCACCAGATCGGTCTGCACGCGAATTGGCCCTTTTTGTTTTTGCTCCTGTTGCGGATCGGACGCCGTTGCGCCCGCGAACGCGCCGAAACCAGCGAGCGCGAGGGTGCAGAGCGTGGCGACGGCTCGTCTCATCTAGGAACTAGATTCTTCGGATGCGGATTTTGTTTCCTGGGGCAACGCTTCGCCTTCGGCCCAGACGGCGCCACCGGCGAAGAATTCTTTTTTCCAGATGGGCACGGTGCGTTTCAGGGTATCAATGGCGTAGCGGCAGGCATCGAAAGCGGCGGCGCGGTGCGGCGCGCTAACGGCAATGAACACGCTGGTCTCGCCGACTTCCAGGCGGCCGAGGCGGTGAACGATCGCCAGGCGATGGATCGAAAACTGGGCGCGAATCTGCGCGCCAATTTCGCGCATTTTCGAATACGCCATCGGTTCGTAAGCTTCGTACTCCAGATACAACGTGCGGCGTCCCTTGAAATTATTGCGGACAAAGCCGTCGAAGACCACGGCGGCGCCGTCTTCCGGCGCTTTCAGATTTTCCATGATTTCGCGCGGACGGATGGGTTCGCGCACGAGCAGAAAGACGTCGTCACTGACTGCGGCCTGCTGGCCACCGCTGACCGGCGGGAGAAAGGCAACCTCGTCGCCGGTAGCGAGCGCGGCGCGCCATTCGGCGTACTCCTGATTCACGGACGCGGCGACGGAGGGGCGAAATTCGGCGAGGCGGGGAAAACGCCGCGCGTAGCGCTCGTAGAGGTCTTCCACGCGGGCGCCTTCGGAAAGCTCGGCGTCCTCCTGCGAGACGCCGGCAATATCCTTGAGCTGGCCGAAAAATAGAACTCGAACGCGCATGCTTTATATTCTACCGTGGTGGAGTGTGCAACGCGAACCGTCGCGGCGCGGCGGTCACGACTACTGGCGCGAGGAGGCGACGTGCGCGATTTCGTCCAGGCGGGCGGAGGCGCGGCGCAGAGCGGCGGCTAGCGCGGCGGCTTCACTGTTGAAGGTGGCAGTATCTTTCCGGTCGAGCGCTTCGTTCACGCCGGGCAGCACTTCTGCGGCGTATCCGGCATACATTCCAGGCGCGTAGATGGTGTGCTTGTACCAGGTGCGGCCTGCCAAGCCTTCCGGCGATAGCAGAGCCTGCTCCACGCTCACAAGTTGGTGATTTATTTCGCTCTGCCTGGTGGCGTCGGGCGGCGCGCTCACCCAGTGCTGCATCGCCTGCGAGACGGCGGCGGCCGAAGCTCGTCAGCTGCGCCGCTGCGTTGGTAACCGATTGCACATCCGCGCCGCTGATTCCCTGCTTCGTCGCACGACTGGCCAGCTCGTTCGCCGCGCGGGAAATTTCCGCGGCGTAGGCGGAATAATCAAATGGCAGCGTGTCGGCCTGATCCAGCCGAAGCGCCAGGGTGCCCAGGATTTTCGCGAGCGCCACGTGATACTCGAATGAGGGATCGCCGAACTTTTTCATCCAATAGAAATCGTCGTACATCGAATGGTACACGCCATAGTCGCCGACGAATCCGGCATCGAGCGAAGGAATTCCGGCGTGATCGAAGAAAGGACAGAAATCCGATCCCGCGCCCAAGGCTTCAAGCGGGACGACTCCTGGCGCGGTGAATTTCGCGCTGGGAGGACGCGCGATGCCGCTGGGCTCTTCCTGCTGACGAGTGGCGCGGTCCAGCCAGACGTTGTAAACGCTGCGGATGTCGCGCGGATCCTGCACCTCGCGCGTGACTTCGCGCACCAATTCCTTCAGCGATGGCGTGGCGGCCGAAGTGAAATTGGGACCGGCGACGCCCACGTCTGTATTTATGTAGGCGACCGCTTTAGCCTGCAGCTCCGCGCGATTTTCTTCCACCCATTCGGTGGAGCCCATCAGACCGGGCTCCTCGCCGTCCCACTCGCACATCACGATCGTGCGCCGCGGCTTCCAGCCAGCGCGGACCAGTTCGCCGAAAGCACGCGCGGTTTCCAGCATCGTCGCCGTGCCGCTACCGGGATCCACCGCGCCATAAACCCAGGCATCGTGATGATTTCCCATCACGACCCATTCGCCGTCGTTTGTGCCGCGCAGTTTTGCGATGACGTCGTAGAGCGTGCGCTGCTGATAATCCATCAGCAGCTTCATGTGCGCGACGGCCGCGCCGGGCCCCACGTGATAGGTGAATGGCAAACCACCCTGCCATTTACGCGGGACGTGCGGGCCGCCCAGATTCGCGAGAATCACCGATGCGTCCTGCGAATTGATCGGCATGGTGGGAATTCGCGGCAGATTCGCGGCGTCGCTGGGCGCCAGGCGCTTGGCGTTGGGGCCCGCGGCTTCTCCGGGCGTGAGCGGGTCGCCCGGGTAGATCTCCGTATACTCCACCGAGCCGCGTTGGATGCCGCTCATCGGCCGCCACGGGCCGTTCGGAAACACATCGCCTGCAACGTAGCCGTCATCTTCCGGATCGGAATAGATAATCAGGCCGACGGCTTTGTGCTCCTCCGCCAGCTTCGCTTTGATCCCGCGATAGCAGCCGCCGTAGCGCGCGATCGCGATTTTTCCGGCCACGCTGATGCCCAGCGAATCAAGCTCGCGGTAATCCGCCTGCATGCCGTAATTCACGTATACCACCGGAGCGGCCACGTCTCCCGACGGCGAGAAGGTGTTGAAGCCGGCGACGATATTCTTGTTATAGGTGTCCGGATCTACCGCGAACGGCTGCTCGGGAGTAGCCAAGATCTTTTTTTCTGGCGACGCAAGTTCCAGTTGCACTTCGCGCGGCTGCGCGAGCCACACGCTGTAGCTGACGATATCGGCATCGAACCCGTAGCTGCGATACTGATCGCGCAGCCATTCCGCCAGGCGGTGGCTGGCTTCCGTGCCGGCCATGTGCGGCTCAAGCGTGATGTGCCGCAGATTGCTTTCGGCGCGCGCCGGATCGGGAATCGAACGCATTTGCTGCTCGAGCGCGCGCTCCGCGGCAACGCGCTCAGGCGCGAACCCCCGGATTGCAAGATTCTGTTGCGTGCCACGGGAAATTGCTGCGGGAAATACGAAAATACTTGCCAGAATAATTGCTGTGCGCGCTCGCAGCGTGGTAATCGCCATTCACCCCTCGTTGCAGAATTGCAAATTCTATACTACATAGTTGCGTGCGTCCCCGTTTGGTTGCGAAATTGTTCGTGGGAAGGAGGAGCGTTGCTTGAGGCTGCGGAACATCTGCAGCCGCTTAGTTCGCTTGACGACGTTGACGTCGCGCCGTAGGGTAGTTGCACCTGCAGCGGTAAGCGTGCGGCTTGCGAGGAAATCCTTTGAAGATTTTGATTTCAGGAGGCTCAGGGCTGGTAGGAGCGGCGCTCACCAGCGTGGCTCGCGCCGACGGCCACACCGTGTGCCATCTGGTGCGCCCGGGCGGCCAAGCGGCGCATGGTGATGTTCGCTGGAATCCACTGACCGCGCAGGTGGACGTGCCGGCGATGGAAGGCTTCGACGCCGTGGTGCATCTGAGCGGCGCGAGCATCGCGGGGGGGCGCTGGACGTCGAAGCGCAAGCAAGTGTTGCGCAGCAGCCGCGTGGATTCCACACGCGTGCTGGTGGATGCGCTGACGCATCTGAATCGGCCGCCGAGCGTATTTGTTTGCGCCTCGGCCACGGGCTACTACGGCAATCGCGGCGATGAAGTGCTGACGGAATCGAGCGGCTACGGCAACGATTTCCTGGCGATCCTGTGCCGCGCGTGGGAAGGCGAAGCGGCGCGCGCGGCTGCTGCCGGAATCCGCACAGTGATCACGCGCTTCGGAGTTGTTCTCTCAGCGCAGGGCGGCGCGCTGCCGCGCATGTTGACTCCTTTCAAACTGGGCGCGGGCGGGCGGCTGGGTAGCGGGAAGCAATGGATGTCCTGGATCATGCTGGAAGACGTGGTGCGGGTGCTGCACGCAGCGATTGACGACGCGCGCTGGAACGGGCCGGTAAATCTGGTGTCGCCGGAGCCGGTGCGCAACAGCGAATTCACGCGCGTGTTGGCGAGTGTGCTGCATCGGCCCGCGATTTTTCCCGCGCCGAGGTTCGTGCTGCGACTGGCGTTGGGCGAGATGGCGGATGCGTTGTTGTTGAGCAGCCAACGCGCGTTGCCCGAATGCTTGCAGCAGTACGGCTATGCGTTTCGTTATGAGAATTTAGAAGCGGCGTTGCACGCGGTGGTTGCGAAGCCTTAGCGCCCGACGCTCTTACGCATGTCGAACGGCGTTCCAATCTATTGGATGCGTACGATCGATGTGAGTTAGCGCTAACACAGAGCGGAAGCGTGCGCTACTTCACTACGGTCAGACGTTACCTCGACCTTAAATACGTGGCCCGTGAGAGGATCCGTCGCCACGGTTCGCTTCGGACGGTTGCCCTTCGCGCACAAACATTCCCACGTCACCCTTGATATTGCCGCACTAACGGCTCATTGCCCGGAGGCGCTTCTCCGTCTGCCCATTCCTTGCCAACGATCTTGCCATCTGTGATCGCGGGCGCCAACGTATAGCGAAGATCGGTCCACCTTTAAGTCCGCTCAGATATTTCCCGTCATCAGCGTGCGCCACTCGAGCATCAATGCTTGTACCCACGTCTATATACTGTATCTGTCGGCTTCTCCTGTTTTTGAATCGGCCGTCGTCACCGGAACCTTGACGCCAATCCGCAGGATCGAATAACGCCCCGCTTGGTTTGCCCGCTACGATCGAGCAGGACATACGAGTAGGAAAGGCTGGTGACTTTTTTCGCGCCGTCATATTCGGACAGAACAATTTGCAATTTCACTGGCGTTGACGGCACGGCCTTCGCATTTTCCGGAGCCTCAGGCGCCTTGGTTCCCTGACCGCGGATCCAGAGCGGCGCGCACATAAAGACAGCAATGCGCAGGCGATCAGCGATCGTGAAATTTTCATCAAGAACCTCCGATGATTCAATAATTGCTGCTTGCTATATATGAAGACGCCGCGCCAAGCGAGCTTTCGTTCAGAATTGAATCGAATTGGCAGGTTTTTCCGTGGCATCGGCTAGCGCAGGACTTTCCAGTGGCGCAATTTCGATGGGCTTCACTTCCAGAGGCTTCTCGTACTCTCGCTGGGCGGCTAGAAGCTGGTTGCCATCCACTCGACCTGAGTTAATTGCGGCGCTCAACTGCATCGCCGCGACGAGTTGGCCCTTCGGCACAATAACTTGCGGAAGCGCGGCGGTGGCCGCGCGCGGCCGCACGCGACGCTCGGAATCGAGCCTGCCCACTGCGCGTTCGGCGCGCTGCGGATTCGCGGCAGTCGCAGTTACGGCTTCAAGTGGCGCAGGAATGGATTTCGGATTGGAAGCAACCGTGGGATCAGCACCACCGTGATGAGGTACGCGCGTGGCCATGATCGCGAGAACGGCGACGAGCGCGAGTGCGCCGGCGATGACCGGAGCCCAGGCCGCCCACGGGGACCGCAGGGGTTGGGATTCCTGCGCTATGCGCCGGCGCAGATTCGTTGCGAACTGCGGCGAAGGCTCGCCCGCCACGAGCGATTCGACGCCGCGGTCCACGAACTCGCGCACCGCGCGTGCGTGACCGAGCGCTTCGCGGCACGCTTCACATTCCATGGCGTGCGCCAGCAGTTCGGGCTCGCGTTCGGCGCGAAGCTCGCCGAGCGCGGAGTCGGTTAGCCAGCCGGAGTATTTTTCACAAGACATTGCAGACTCTCCGCCAATTTTTTTCGCGCGAGAAATAATCGAGATTTCACCGTGCCTTCGGGCACCCCGGCCAGCTTCGCGACTTCGCGCGTGTTGTAACCCTCGATCGCCGCCAGCACCATCACGATGCGGAGTTTTTCTGGGAGTTCATCGAGCGCCCGCGCGACCTGGCGTTCGAATTCGCGCGACGCGACCAGATTTTCGACGTTGGCCGCAGGCTGAGAGTTCAGCGTCGCGCGCGTTGCGTCGTACTCATGGCGGTCGCGCCGATTCTTAGAGCGAACGCGATCGAGCGCCAGACGAAACGCCGTGCGCACCAGCCATCCACGAAAACGTTCGCGGTCGCGCAGGCGATGGAAATTGCGATAGGCGCGCAACATCGCATCCTGCGCCACGTCTTCCGCTTCCGCCGTGTTGTGCAATACGCCCAGCGCCACGCGATAGGCCAGCTGGGGACAATCCGCCAGACGCTGCTCGAAGTCGCGCTCGAGCGATTCGTCCCGGCTCAACGCGCTTCCCGGAAAACTGGCCGCCAGTGCATCCATCACTGCCTCATTCAGCCAGACGCCGGTGGTGGGTCTTCGGTTCACTGGTTTTCAGGCAGAGTCGCGCATGAGGAATTACAAATCCAAGCGTTCCAGCAGTGCCGGCAGGTTAGACGCATCTACGGTGAGTTCGGGGCGCGTGGTGGCAAAATCCGTGATCTCGTCCAGCGCTTGAAACAAACGCATTTTGGCGACGGCGTATTCCTCGGTACCGGTCAGAGCGCGGCCGGTCTGCTTTGTCCACTGCTCGAGCGCCTCGCGGCGCACAAAAATGCGTATGGGAAACATGGTCTTGCGGTCCGCCGAAACGTAATAGATGAATTCGTTACCGTGCGCCGCATCGCGCTGCGCCGGATGCACATCCTGAAATTGATATTGATAGACGTAGCCGTTTTCAGCCGAGTAGCTCTTGATGCGCCGCACGGTTTCAGGCTTGGACATGCGGGCATTATTCGGCGGGTCTGCATTGGTGTCAACCACTCCGCTGCGCCGGCCATACCCGCCCCAGACGGCGAGAAGCGCGCACAATCTGAAGAGCAATCCCGAATCGGAATCGCACGACTAAGTCCCGTGCCATTGCGGGACCAACCGATTCGCCGCACCGGTCTGCGGTTTCAATCTTTGACGCGCTATCTCCTGCGGAATCCGCTGCGAAGAACTGCTAACCGATTCCGGCTGCGTGGTTTGCCGCCGCGTTGTGATGTCCGCTCACGAGTCCTTGTGACGATCGAGAATTTCCAGCCCTGCGTCACTTTGGCACATCGCGTGCGTTCGTTGTCAACGGTCATGAAATTCTTAAGCGGACATTTGCAATGGTGCGCTTCGCCGCGACGGTGCGCATCTTTGGCTTCTTCGCGAACTTCTCAGTCACTTCGCAAACTGCTCCACGCCGCGGCGGTTTTTTTCTTGATGGCGTTTACTCTCGGCGCTTGCGGATATGCAGGCACGCCGCCGGAGCCGAGCGTAACGGTGCTGTTGGAACCCACCAGCGCTGTTGTGGCACTGGGTCAGACGCAACAATTTCAGGCCGCGGTCTCAGGCTCGGCGAACGCCAGCGTAATCTGGGACGTGAATGGCGTGGTGGCTGGAAACTCGATTTTCGGAGCAATTTCTGCGACGGGCCTGTACACCGCTCCCGCTGCCATGCCCAGCCCTGCGAGCGTGACCGTCACCGCAATCAGTCAGGCGAATTCCCATGACCGCGCGTCGGCCGTCGTCACGTTGCAGGATGGCATCGCAATTTCCGTGTTGCCGCAAACGGCGACGGTGGCGCCGGGTGGCGCGCAGATTTTCAGCGCAAGCATTTCCGGAGCGGGTTCTCTTGCGGGCGGCGTTTCCTGGAGCGTGAACGGAACGGCCGGCGGAAACGCGACGGTGGGCACGATCGCCGCGAATGGCGCGAGTTCCGCGGTTTACACCGCACCCACGGCGATTCCATCCCCGTCGTCCGTCAGCGTGACGGCCGCGAGTGTGGCTGATCCTTCGAAGGCGGGCAGCGCGACGGTCACGATTGCGTGCGCCAATCCCGATTCGATCTCGCCTCCCACGGCTCAAGTGGCTCTCGGACAGGCGCAGACGTTCACTGCGTCGTTCTGCGGGGCCGGCGCGGCGGCGGTCGCTTGGGACGTGAATGGCATTTCCGGAGGCAACTCCGCCGTGGGCGCCATCGTAGTAACCGGTCAGATCACCGCGTCGTACACTGCGCCCGTTGATTTACCGGCAACGAATCCGCTGGTGATTCACGCGGTTGCGGGCGGCGTCAGCGCGCCGGCTACAGTCACAATCGTCAGCAATGTGGCTGTAAGCGTCTCGCCACCGAGCGCGTCCATCGTCACTGGGCAGCGCGAGACGCTCGCGCCGAGCGTAACCAACACTTCTGATACGTCGGTGACATGGAGCGTGAACGGCGTCGCGAACGGGAATGTGGTGGCTGGCCAAATTTGCCAGCACGCGTCGAGTCCGTGCGTCGCGCCCAACGCTCCCAGCTCCGCCAGCGTTGACTACTTGGCGCCGGCGACCGTGCCCGCATCCGATCCCGTTGCAGTCACAGCGACGAGCGAGGCCGACCCCTCCAAAAGCGCGAACGCGATGATTTCCATCTCCGCGCCCGGCAGCAATGTGGCAGTGACGTTGTCGCCGCCGTATGCGTTTCTGCCACCTTCGGGCGGCACGGTTTCCACGCAACAATTTTTCGCGACAGTGACTGGCAGCGCGAACGCCAATGTCACATGGAGCGTGCAAAGCGGCGTCGCAGGCCAAGGCTGTTCAGGCACTGCTTGCGGCTCCATCAGCGCCACGGGGCTTTACACTTCGCCCACTTTCGCGCCTTCGCCGAACGCGGTGGCAGTGATCGCCACCAGCGTGGCGGACTCCAGCAAAATGGCCAGAGCCGCGGTCGCCATCACCAGCGGTCCGACGATCGAAGTCATCTTGCCATCCAGTGTGTTCGCCGGAGCAGTGGAGAGCTTTCCGCTAGCCGTGCAGGGCAGCGGATTTGTCGCCGGCAACGGCAGCGCCGCTTCCACCATTTTGATTAATGGCACGGCGCGCGGCACGACGTGCGCAGCGACAAGCAGTTGCGCGACCGGACTCAATCCCGTGGACCTGGCATCCGCCGCAACGCTTACGATCCAAGTGCGGAATCCCGGGCCGAATGGGGCGCTCTCAAATCCCGTCCCGTTCGTAATCATTCCGTTCGACATCTCGGTCGCGGCGCTCTCGCTCACCGCCGCGCAACCCGCTGCTGCATCCATCCTGCTGGTGGTTCCGGAGCCAACCACGGCGGCCGCGTCCGCGCCGATCAACGTGGATACCATCGGCCTGCTCACCGGCGGCGACAATTGCGGAATCCAAGGCTCGCCGCTCACAGTTACGCGGCCCGTTTCTGGCACGGCTGTGGTGAGCCTGTGCATCCACGGGAACGGGCTGGATCCCACTTTCGTTTATTCGTTCAGCGGCGCGGGCGGTGCGCCAGACGGCAGCGACATCGGCGTCACGGCTTCCGCCATTAACGGATTATTTCCCAACATGATCGAGCTCGATCTGCAAATTTCCAGCGCCACTCTTCCGGGCGTGCGCACGCTATTCATCACCACGCTGAACAACGATCGCGCGGCGGCCACTGGAATGCTTGAGGTCAGATGAGGTGAGGTGAATATGTCGGCGCACAAAATCGCATTCGTTCTAATTCTTGCGGCGGCGCACGCTTCCACCGCAACGACGGCCTCGGCCACTACCCTCGAGCGCATGTCTGTCGCGAAGATGACGCAATCCGCGCAGCTGGTGGTGCGGGCGCAGTGCGTGGCCAATTCCTCCGCATGGGACGGCGGGGAAATTTGGACGTTCACGTCATTCGAAGTAGAGGATGCATGGAAGGGCGCGCCTGCGGGAGCGGCGCAGCAAGTGGTTGTGCGGCTGCTGGGCGGCTCGGTGGGAAACCTGAGCTCCACCGTTTCCGGGGTGCCGCGGTTTCGTCCCGGCGAGGAAGTTATCTTGTTCCTGCAGCCGACGGCGCGCGGCGATTTTTCCATCGTCAGCTGGGTGCAGGGAACCTTTCGCATCCACCGCGATACGCGCAGCGGCGCGGAAATCGTTGTCCAGGATACCGCCGCGTTTGACACCTACGATCCAGCGACGCGGCAATTCAACGCCGAAGGCATCCGCAATTTATCGGTGGCGGCGTTGCGCCAGCGCGTGCAAACCGCACTGGCCGCGCAATCCGGCGTAAAAAAATGAAGAGAGCTCTGACAGCAGCCACAATTCTTGCGCTCACGTTCTCGACAATTTCTCAAGCCGGCGCGCTCCCCTACACCGTGGATTCCACAATTCCGCAAGCCGGCGGTTGCCCGCAGCCGAATCGCTGGAATCTTTCGCCCGCTGCGCCCTTGAATCGCCGCTGGAGCACGGCGCTGCCTGCTCTGCTATCGCCAACAATCCTCACGATCGCTCCGCAGAATTCCTCCGCGCAAGTCGCCGAGATTAATCAGGCGATTGTGAGTTCCTTCGCGGTGTGGTCCGGCGTCGCTGGCACCACTTTCAACGCCACGGCCTATCCGGGCCTGTTCGCAACTCTGGAACAAGTGACCGCGGCAAATTCCTGTTCGAACGATGCGGAAAACAACGCGGATGGGTTGAACACTATTTGCTTCAACCAGTCCAGCACCGCGTTTACCAGCGGCGTGCTGGCGTTCACGCGCACCATCACCGCCAACGCGCCCGGAGCCACCGTGGGAGCAGCCGGCCCCGCCGCATTCGCAGGACAAATTCTCGATGCCGACACACTTTTCCGCAACGACGGCCAGGCTACCTTCGCTACTCCTGGCGCGCTGGAGCAGCCACAAGGCCAGGGCGCCTACGATCTGGAATCGCTACTTACGCACGAACTGGGCCACTGGATGGGGCTGGACCATTCCGCCGTGATTCGCGCGATGATGTTTCCGTTCGCGCCGCCACCGGGACAATTTCTCGGCGAGCGGCCTGACGCTTCCGTGCCCGATGGCCCGCTGGCGGACGACGATCGCACCGGCATTCGTGCCGAATATCCCGACCCGAACGATACCCTGAACGTCGGCGCGATTCGCGGACGGATCGTTCCGGCGAATCCGTTCGCGCTGGCGACTCTGGCCGCGCCGTCACCCGGCTCGGCGGTTACCGGCATGGTCGGCGCGCACGTCGTTGCCGTGGATGCGGACAGCGGTTCGGTGATTGCCGGAACGCTAGGAGGCTGGAGCTGCAATCCGGCGAATCCGCCGACGCGATTTGACGGCTCGTTCGACCTGGAGCGCCTGCCGGTAGGCCACACCTATAATCTGTACGCAGAGCCGCTCGTCGGCCTGGCGCTGCCCGGCGATTTCAGCAACGTGCTGACGGGACTATGCTCCAGCAGCGTGGCGCCAACCTGCACGTCACCCCCGATGAACACAAACTTCAACGTGCGCATTCTGCCGGCGTCACAGTGACGGATCGCGCGTAGCCCGTGCAAAAAAAAGCGGCTCCCGGGAGGTACGGGAGCCGCTTACTGCGCTGCGAGGCACGAAAACTTCTACTGGGTCGGCAGAATTTCCTGCGAGAACCCGATGGTATTCACCGACCGCAACGAAGGAGTGCGCGGCGGCAAGCACGCCGGGCCCAACGTGAAGTTGGTGTCAAAGGTGTAGTCACGGGGACTGGGCGGATTGTAAACGCCGGCTCCCTTATAGGTGCCGACCGCTTGGCGGTTGTAATAGAAGCTGACCAGTGACCCTCGGTAGTGGCAAACCACGCCCCAGTTTTCCAGGAAGCGGAGGAAGTTGTGCACGCCGCCGTCTGTTCCGAAGTCTTGGGCCTGCCCGGCAATCTGCGGGAACGGAATTCCCTTGCCGGAAATGATGGCAGCGCGGTACGCGGTCGGCTTGGCAGCTCGGTTATTTACGTTGTAGGGAAAGGCGAAGGAGTTTACGTCGTTCCAGTTATTGGAAAGAAACGTCACGGCGTCTCCTTCCACCGCTGCGGCTACGCTGGTGCCGCCCCACGTTCCGTCGTCCACGGGCGCGTTGTAATCGCCTTGGATGTAAACAGGGTTTTCCGCGACGATTGAAAGTCCGTCAGTTCCGCTGCAGGAAGCGCCGATATTCAGAGTGGCGCCGTTTACAATTTTCAGCGCGCGGCGGAAGAACAGCGGAGGATTTTCCCGCGCTTCCTGCGAGTTGCCGTAGGTAACATCGGGACGGTTGGGATTGGCGGTCGCGCAATTCGCGTTGGCAAACAGCCCTCCCGGAGTAGGTGATCAGCGCAGGTTTGTAGGTGACACCCTGCAGATTGCCAGTCGTGGAGCTGGCGCCCGTCCACATGATTGTGTTCTTAGGAGTCATGCCGGCCACGTTTGCAGTGAGCAGCATGTAGTTCGTCGGGCGTGATCAGAGCGGGTGCGACTTCGACCCCGCCGTAGTACCTGGGAGTGCCGTCTCCTTCGATGTCTTCGCCGGAGTCCAGCACGGTGTTCGGGCAACCATTCGCCGGGTCGCTCGGATTTACAAAGTCGTTAAACCCGTAGGACCCGGTCCTGACGTTTCCGCTGCTGGGATCCTTCTGTTCACCGCGCCGGTCTGAGAAATAAAGGGTGTACCCGGTATTATTATCGAGGCCAAGCGCACCCTGATTCGCTGTGAGCCATGCCACCAACTTCCCGGCATCCAGCTCGGTGTAGTGCATCACGCCCTGCGCCGTAATGGGCGCCGCGGCGCCGCTGGCGCGATCGATTCCTTCACGCGTGTCGTACAGCACATTCGGCCAGAAATCGGTGGACGGGTTTGCGGCCGTGATGAGTCCGTTTGCGCACGGATTTCCGGCGGTCCCGGTGGAGGGATTATCTCGCACGCGAGCAAAGCGGATGATGGCGTTCGGGCTGGGGTCACTGCAGCCGACGGTCGCAACGCCTCCGCCGCTGGGACCCTGGGCAGCGACTTGCGCCGCGGGTAGAGTCGGAAGATTCGGAGCGGCCACGCCGGTCGTCGGATTGACGTTCCTTCCGATGAAGCCGAGGTTCAGTATTTGCTTCGTGTAGTCAGTCCAAGCTCCGCCTGCCCCGGATTGATATTCAATCTTGATGCATCCCGTGATGGTCGGGTATCCATTCTTCATCCAATATCCCGGTTCGACCGTTGTGTAGCTTGGGATGTAGGTCGCGCCTGCTCCCGACGTCGGGAGCGGATATACGCCGGTATACCACCCCGGGCGCGCGGTAATTCCAAGCGGCGAAGTGGCCGCAAACGCCAGAGTTGCCAAGTCAATCGGATCGCCACCGGTAATCGTGTCCAGGTTCGTCATATCGGAACCATGGCACGCGGCAAGCGAACCGGGCACAGTGGTGGGGGTCGGATAGTCATCAATCAAGATTCTCAAGGTTGCCTGGGAAAACAGCCGCTGCGCAAACGTGGCCGGTGCCGTCAGAAGTTCTCCAGGAAGCGGGCGATGAATCAGCGCAATCGGGGTGATACCACCCAACGCAGTCGAAGTGAGGCTTAAGACTGGGACGCCGTTCTGCAATTGACCTTTGTACGACGGCACAACCGTCCCGGTCCAAGTCGGGTTATTCAAGACCGTGCTGACCGCGCCGTAGACGCTGTTGCCGTTCACGCTGCCTTCGTTGAAGTTCAGCTGGCGCCACGAAGCGTTGGTATAAGGCGCGCCGCCCGGCTCACCCGCCATGGTGGGATCGGGCGCGAGCGCGATCGAAACGTTGCCACCGTAAGTAGAGCCGGCGCCGCCGATTACATATCCATTTTCCAGATTGGTGCGGATCACCTGCCCCACTACCGTCACCTTGTCGCCTAAGAAAAGCGGTCCTTGGTTCGGAGCCAGCCACAAATTTCCATTGGTGTGGGTGCGTCCACCGAAGCCAAACGAAGGGCCGTTGAAGAACGACAGGTCAGAATCTGAATAGATGCCGAACTGGAAGACAGGAATGGCCACCACCTGCACTTGGCGGGTCAACTTCACTTCCGCTCCGGTCGCGGTGTTCTGCGCCGCCACCGTCATGGTGAACGGCGTGATCAATCCTTGCATGCCGGCGTACGGGCTCGGCGGCAGAATGGTGGCGTTGTTTGTCGAGGGATTGCCGGCCCCGTCTGGAACGAAAGTGAGGTTATACGTCGAAGCACCGGCAGAGTTCTGATAGCTGATTCCCGGTAGCCCAGTCGGGTAGCCGGCTGTGATGGTCGCTACGTTTCCGGCAGTCAGAGCGCCCGCAGTGGCAAATT
Organism: uncultured Acidobacteriota bacterium; assembly: GCA_963742475.1. Classification (GTDB taxonomy): domain Bacteria; phylum Acidobacteriota; class Terriglobia; order Acidiferrales; family UBA7541; genus Palsa-295. Next base: position 135,551 of record CAVULY010000005.1, read on the forward strand.
GATTGGCCACGTCGGTCGTCATTTTTTCCATGCCGGCTTCCGCGCCGTAGAACGCCAACTCGCGGCTCTGGTTGTTTCCGCCCAGGCGCTGGTCGGTCATCACCATCCAGCTCATTCCTACCACGATGGCCGAAATCAGCAGCAGAACCATCAGAGAGGTGATCAGTGCGACGCCCTTTTCTCGTTCCATTCTCACAGCGGTTCTCCTTGAAAATCTAATAACCCGGTAACTCCTGGCTCGTCTTAGGTCCTACGGAGCCAGGGCAGACGAAGACGTATTGAACTGGTTCGTGAACGAAAGGCTGCGAATACTCACCTGCGTGCTCAAATTGCTTCTCAGGTACTGCGGAGTGGTTTGCGCGGTGTAGGCATATTCTGACCTTCCCGCGAGAAAGACGTTGACCGCGCGAATCTGGTCCGGCGTATCCGGAAGAATCGGAGTGGCGGCGTTCCCAGAACCGCCGGGATAAGTGCCGACCGGATCCGTGGAACTGGTGATGTCGTAGCTGAATCCCAGGTTCTCGATATCGTCGGCAATCGCTTGCGGCGGATTGGCCGGCGCGGCAGCGGGATAACCCGGATAATTCACCTGGCGTATCAATTGCGGGTCTTGCGGGTTGGTCGCATCAATGTAGTAGGTAACCATCCACACTCGGGTGACCGTGGTGGGCGGAAACACGCCCGGGGTCGTAGCCAGGGCTGCCACCGTGCCGGTGGCATCGCCGGTTTGATTCAAACCGGCGGGATCGCCTCCCGCGAAATTGATTACCTGCCCTGCAACGCTGGTCACATACTCCAGCGCTGTTCCGTTTTGATTGTGGAACATGATCAAATTTCCGGTCGTAATCGGGTTGGTCACTCCCGGCATCGTGAAACAGGCCGGCGCGAGTGTGACGGACGCACCCGTGGCCGAGATCGCGCCCGCACAAACCGGAGTTGAGGGAGCGGCCTGGACAATTGGATAGCTGTATAGGTAGTTCCCCGCGGCATCGGTTAGAACGTTGTCCGCGTACAAGATATTGATGACGTCCGTGGGAACGCCTGTGAGCACCGCGTTGGTAACGGGATTTATGGAAGTCGCCAGCTGTCCGATTTGCGAACCGGGCGTAATCGCCGGCAGCGTGATGTAGGCGTTGGGAAATATGGTCGCGGTGCCGGGGCGATTCACCGCCGAGTTGACCACATAAGGGATGCTGATCCCTCCCTGCGGAATTCCTTCGCCCGCTTGCATCAGGTCGCGGACCATGAAATGCATTCCGGCGCGCAGGTTTTCTTGGGTGTTCGCTTCATAGGCAACCATGGTCGTCACGTGCTCGGCTTGCATCAGCGCTTCGGTGGCGATGGCCACGACGGACACCACGATCGCCATCGAAACCATCAATTCGATTAGCGTGAATCCTTTTTGCAGCTTCATTCCTCGCTCCTCGCGGCCCTAATTGGCTGAAACGTAGGTCATCAGGCTATAACTGCGATTAAAACGACCCGTCGTGTAGGTAACCGTAATCACCACCTGATTCAGGCTCGTGTAACCAGCCACAGGGCTGATGGCGATCGTGCGTCTGAACGATCCCAGCGATTCTTGCACGTCGTCGGCAGTGCCGAGTTTCCCGTCCGGTCCCGGATATATGATGGAAGCCGGTGTTCCGCCCGCGTCCGCTACTGAGCCGACCAGGCCGTCGGGTCCAGGCACGAGCAATGGCTGCGGGCCCGTCAGGAAAAGTCCAGCAGGATTGCCCGCGGTGTTGTTGGAAAGCTGCGCGAATGTGGCGTTATTCGTATACTTGGCTGTGTAGATCGCTTCGGCCGCTTCTTCCGCCTTCTGCTGCGCGATGAAGCCGTCTTGCGAGCTCTGCATATACGTCAGTGAGTCCGCGAGCATCGCCGCCAGTCCCAATACGCCCACTGCCAGAACGACCAACGCGATCATCGTTTCCAAGAGCGTGAATCCCTGCGCCGCATGCCGATTTCTTGCTTGCCGCATTTTTCCGTTCTCCTTCAGAACCTGAACCACAGTGTTCCCGTGCCCTTCCAGCCGCGTACACGGCCGGTGCCACCCAGAACCGTTACTGCCCGGGCCGAAGTCTTTTTCCCGGGAAAACCGATGAACACCGTTCCATTGATCGGTTGGAATGTCGCGCCATCCACCAGTTCGCCGTCGCTTTGAAACAGCATTCCGCCCACCGGCCCGCCAATGGTGCCCTCGAACTCTATGGGGCCCGCTTTACCATAGCCGTCCGGGGTATCCGGAGTCCCAGCAAATACGTAGTATTGGGCGCCGGGCTCGATCTGCACCGTGCTCAGTACCGTGTTCACGGCTCCGCCACCGGCGGTCAAGTCGTTCCGTTGCGTCATCACAACTTGATATCGGGTTATCCCGCCTACCACCTGCACGGGAAACGTGACCTGCACGTAGCGGCGGTTGGTAATCGCGTATTCACGCGCTTGCCTCAATTGGTCCACCACCTCTTTCATGGCCGCGTCGAACTGCGCGTCCTGCAGTGTCGGCAGGTATGCGATGAGCGCCATCGCGGAGATGATCAGAATCAGCATGATCACCACGCTCAATTCGATCATCGAAAATCCCCGCTGGCCATTGGCTTCGCGCATTGCTTTTTTCAATTGCTTTCCCCGTTCTTTCACGCTCACACCCTCAAATCGCCCTACAGGTGGCGGGCGAGCCTTAGAACTCGGTGGATACATTGCAGTTCCCAGGCCATGGGCGGAGTATGACCTAAACCATTTAGATAGAATCGGTTAGCGGCGTGGAGAGAAAATCGGCCTTACCGTTTCGGTCTGCGCGGGGTGAAAACGTTACATTTCTGGTGGGGGGCTACCTGTAAAAGTACGCGTTCAGCACTCGTTCCACTTTGGGGGTTCGGCGTGGATTATTCGCGGAAATGACCTGCAAAATATCGAGCGGCCATCGAATTCCTGGAAAGCTCTGCTGCCTCACCCGACCGAACGGAGAGTTTTCGCGTGTCGGGTGAAGCCGTGCGCCATGCCCGCGATCAGTCGCGGCTGCGAAGCTTCGAGAGCAAACGCAGAATTTCCAGATACAGCCAGATCAACGTGACCATCAATCCGAAGGCGCCGTACCACTCCATATACTTCGGCGCTCCCGCGGCCACACCACTTTCGATGAAGTCGAAATCCAGGACCAGATTGAGCGCCGCGACCACCACCACGAACGCGCTGAATGCGATCCCGATCGGCCCCGCGCCGTTGATCGTGGTGAAGTGGATCCCGAAAAATCCGAGTACGATCGTCGCCAGGTAGAACAGAGCAATGCCTCCCGTAGCCGCCACCACGCCCAGCCGGAACTTCTGCGTCACCGGAATCAGGCCCGAGCGATAGGCCAGCAGCAGGATTACGAGCGTGCCGAACGTCAGACTCACTGCTTGGATCGCGATCCCGTGAAACTTCACGTCGTAGATGGCCGAGATTCCTCCCAGCAGTAATCCTTCGAGCAGAGCGTAGATCGGCGCAGTCACCGGCGCCCAAGTCTTTTTGAAAATCGTCACCATCGCGAAAATGAATCCGCCGATTCCTCCGATTGCAAGCAACGGCATCACCGCCGACGGATTCTGCGAATGGATATAAACATTCCAGGTCCAGGCCGCCGTGGCGATCACACAGATCAGCAGTACGCCCGTCTTGTTGACGGTCCCCTGCAGGGTCATCGCTTCGCCCACGCCGACGCCCTCTCCCCGAAACGCGTTGGCGTTCAACGCCGGGTTCGACGTCCTCATCAAATCCGCCACGGTGAATCTCCTTTGTGTTGCACGCTAATTTGATCGCGCCTGCTGCTAGTTCATTCCTATGGCCGCAACAATTTTACCCCATTTCAGCCTTCCGCACGCGCGCCACACGCTGCGCGAAGATGTGAGCGACGTTTAGCCTGCGGGGTTGCTGCAAGAAGCGATCACGGCATGCGGTGGCACTGGTGGACGAAACTCAGAGGGACGAATCTCAAAACGATCGGAGAAGTGGACGACGCCGCTACCGGACGGTCGTAATTGGTAGCGCTAACGGGAATCGAACCCGTATTTCAGCCTTGAAAGGGCCGCGTGCTAACCGTTGCACCATAGCGCCAAGGAGGTTTTCATGCGTCGGTGCGAGAAAAGTGCCACTGCCCGTGCATCACCCCGCCGCGTTTACATTGTACTACGACTCGCATGTGTTCCGCACACGCTGCCTGTTTGACCGCGACGCTTGCCGCGGATCAGCACCAACGCCATTTCGGGTTCTGTCACTTTTGACCATTGCTTGGACCGCGGCCGTCGGGTCGCGTTACGCCGCGTCCTCCGCTAAGAGTGTCTCCGCCGGTTTCTTCGCGGGCGTGGTGGTGATCACTACCACGCTGATCAGCACCAGCAGCGTTCCCAGAATCGTGCGCGTGCTGAGCGCTTCGCCGCCCAGAAAATATCCCACCAGCACCGCCACAATCGGATTCACGTATGCGTAGGTGCCGACTTTTGTGGGCGATTCATGATGGATCAGCCAGACGTACGCCGTGAAACCGATGATCGAACCCGCCACAATCAGGTAGAGCAGCGCGAGCCACGCTCCGCGCGAGACCGCCGACGGATGAAAATTTCGAAATTCACCCAGCGCGCCCGCCACGATTGCCAGAAGAATTCCGCCGGCTAGCATCTGCGCTCCCGAACTCATCACCTTGGAATCCGGCAGCGGCAGCTTGCGCGCGAGCACCGACGCGATCGACCAGCTGATGGACGCGAAAATCAACGCCATCGCGCCCACCTTATCAATCGGCGCCCCGCCCACGTTCAGCGAGCGGCTCATCAGCACGCCCACTCCCCCGATACCGATCAAGAGCGCCAGAGCCAACCTCGCCGTCAGCCGTTGCGTTCGTAGGAAAATAATTTCAGAGAGCGCCATGAACACTGGAATCGTGGCCAGCATCACGGCGGCGATGCCCGAAGGCACGCGCTGCTCCGCCCAGAACAGCAACCCATAGTCGAAAAGGAAAATCACCATGCCCAGTATGGACGCGGATCGCCATTCGCGCAGGGACGGTGCGCGTTCGCCCCGCGCCAGCACCCAGCCAAACAGCACCAGGCCCGCCACCGAAAAACGCATCGCCGCCAGAATCAGCGGCGGAACTTCGCGCACTCCCACGCGAATTCCAAGAAACGTGGATCCCCACACAAAATAAATTATCGAGAAAGCTAAAAGGGTCTTCCACGTCGGCCGATGGTTGGTATCTTCCATTTGGGGATCGGCAAATTCAGCAAATCGCGACGTTGGATCGCTAAACTCTCCTACGTCGTCAGCAGGCCGCAAAATTCAATCGCGCGTTTCCATTTTCTAAATTCGCTTTTCGATTTTGTGCCGCGCTAGCGCCATCCTTCGCGTTCGCGCAACGACGTGATGTGTGCCACATGATGTTTTCCGTGCCACGCATACAGCGCGAGCGAATCGTCGAGCGACATGGGCTTTTCCCACTCCGGATGGCGAAATTGCCGCGACCACTCCGCCGGGCCCAGCGTGCGCAGCAGCAGCACCCAGCGCTTGTGCAGATTTTCCAGCAGGGCAAGCGACGGTTCGATCGCTGCGCTTTTAACGTCTCCCAGCTCGGCCCACTTCGCTTCGTTGTACGGCTTGATCAACGGCAGATCTTCGGTGAGCGCGAGTTTGAACCGCGTGTAGGCATTCATGTGGCTGTCCGGCACGTGATGCACCACCTGGCGCACGGTCCATCCCTCGGGACGGTAGCGCGTATCCAGTTGCTCGGGCTTCAGGCCCTTCACGGCGTCGCTGAGCCGCGCAGGTGTTGCGGCGATCGCTTCAATATATTCGCGACGCTGGCCGTCCGTCAGCGGCCCCGTTGGACGTTGATACTTTCCGATGGGGAATCGCAGATCCGCTTCCATGGTGGTCCCTCCTGTCCCGGAATTTCGCTGCGCCAAGTTCAATCTCGAAGCGAAAAATGTACCACGCCGGCGCAATTTGCCGGATTGGATGCAGCAGATCGCGCGCGCGATTCGATGGACAATTTGGACCACTGCGGAATTAGGAACGGAGCTGCGTGAAGAACCCCGTGCAGAACTGCGTGTGAAAGTACGAACGAAAGTTCTTGGGTCTGCGGCGTGAGCGGCGACTGCGTTACTAGCTATCTTGAAATTCTTCGTGCCAGGCCATTTGAATCGCTTCCAGCTTTCCTTCATTCGACAATTTCGGATCGCCGGTAAACCCGGGAAGTTCCACGATCCATTTGTGCATATCCGTAAAACGCACCGTCAGCGGGTCCACGCCGGGATGTTTTTCCGCCAACTGGATTCCGATTTCCTCGGCGTTGTCCCAATCAAACGTGTTCGGCATTCCGTCCCGCTCCGGGCAATTTTCACAATGGTGACAGCCGCGTCCGATGGCGCACCTCGCTGCGGCGCGAATTTCTAGTGCTCGGCTTCCTTCGCGAAATTCTTATTCCACTCCGGAATTTCCACTACGATGTCCTTGGTCCCGTCCGGCACGCACTGGCAACCCAGGCGCGACTTCGGAGTCACTCCCGGCGCCTCGTCCAGTTGATCGAGCTCCGCATCCGTCGCCTCGTTGCAGCTGTCCAGCCCCTCGTGCACGATCACGTGGCACGTGGAACAAGCACACACTCCGCCGCACGCGTGGTCCAGGCCCATGTGATAGCCCTGCGAAATGTCGAGGATGCTGCCCGGCAAACCGTCGTGGCCGTAGGGAATTTTGTCCGGATCAATCTCGACGGTCTTCCCCTCCCTGACAAACGTCACCTTATATTTCTTCGTCGCGGGCGCGAACTTTGTTTCTTCAATATATGGATTCTTGCCGCCCATGCTTTGCTGCTCCTCTCTCAACGCGCTCATCACAAATTCAGAACGGTCGAGCGCCCATCCACCAACAATAAAAATGTCATCGCGAGCCGGCTGCGCCCGCGCGCATTCTATACGTCGTCCAGTCGCTTGCCTTCGAACGCGGTCTGCAACGCGCCGTTCATCAGCACTTCCGCCAGATGCGCCGTCGCCGCGTTGATCTCATCAATCCGTGTGCGCATCAATTTGTAATCGCTGCCCGCCAGCGCCGCGCGCAGCTGCGCTTCCGAATCCGAAATGGCTTTCCGCTCTGCGGCAGAAATTTCCCGCGAGCGCGGGTCCGCCAGCGCCTTATCGGTCGCCGCGAGTATCGTTTCCGCTTCGGTGCGAGCTTCGATTACTTGCCGCTCGGCAAAATCCTGCTCGGCGTACTCGATAGATTCCTCGAGCATGCGCTCGATCTCGGTATCCGAAAGGCCGTAGCTCGGCTGCACTTCCACGGTGTGCTGCTCGTTTGTTCGCAGATCGCGCGCCGCCACTTGCAGAATGCCGTTCGCATCAATCAGGAATTTCACTTCGATGCGCGCCAAGCCCGCAGGTCCCGGCGGAGTCTTCAACTGAAAACGCGCGAGCGAGCGGCAATCTTTGGCCAGTTCGCGCTCGCCTTGCAGCACGTGCACATCAATCGCCGTCTGATTCTCGACGCCCGTCGTGAAAAGTTCCTGCGCGCTCGCGGGAATCGTGGAATTGCGCGGAATAATTTTGGCGATCACGCCGCCCATGGTCTCGATGCCCAGCGAAAGCGGCGTCACGTCCAGCAGCAGCATGGTCTTCACGCCAGTCTCGAGAATGTCCGCCTGCACCGCCGCGCCCAGCGCCACCACTTCGTCCGGATCCAGCTCGCAATGCGGCGCGCGCTGGAAATAATCGCCCACCGTCTTGCGCACCAGCGGTATGCGCGTCGAGCCGCCCACCAGCACCACTTCATCCATCTGTTTCGGCGCGAGCTTGGCATCCGCCAGAGCCATTTTCACCGGCGCCATGGTGCGCGCAATAATCGGACGAATCAGCTCGTCGAATTCCATGCGGGTGATTTCGCGGATGTACATGCCTTTCGATTCCAGCGGATATTGCACGACGCGTCTTATCCGCCATGGAAAGCTCGTGCTTCGCGCGAATCAGGCTTTTGCGCAGCGTCTGAATCGCTTCGCCGCGGTGGTCGAACTCCACGCCGAATTTCTGCTGGATTTCGCGGCGCGCCAGATCCAGCAAAGCGTTATCAATGTCGTCGCCGCCCAGATGCGTATCGCCGTTAGTCGCGAGCACCTGATAGATGTCGCCTTCATTCGTGCTGATCAGTTTCAAAATCGAAATATCAAACGTACCGCCGCCAAAATCGTACACAGCCACATGCCCGCGCTTCTGCTTGTGCAGACCGTAAGCCAGCGCCGCCGCCGTCGGCTCGTTCACCAGCCGCAATACTTCGAGTCCGGCCAGGCGCCCGGCATCTTTGGTGGCCTGGCGCTGCGCGTCGTTGAAATACGCCGGCACGGTGATCACCGCGCGATCCACCGGCTCCTTGAAATACGCTTCCGCCCAGGCTTTCAGCTCGCGCAAGATGTATGCGGAAATCTCCGGCGCCGTAAAACTCTTCTCGCCCAGGCGCACGCGAATCACGTTGTCGCTGCCGGGATCGATGCGAAACGGAAAAATCTTCAGTTCGTCCTGGACGTCCGCGACGCCACGGCCCATCAGGCGTTTCACGGAATAAATGGTGCGCTCCGGCTGCGTCAGCAACTTCGCCCGCGCCGGTTCGCCGACGATTATTTTGCCGTCGGCGTCCACGCTCACGACCGACGGGCACAAAGTCGAGCCATGCGGCCCAGGAATGCACTTCGGCGCCCCCGTCTGCGCATCCATGTACGCGATCAGGCTGAACGTCGTCCCTAAATCAATGCCGACTACACGTCCCATCGTTCCTTAGCTCCCCAGTGGTGCAGACGCGACCCGTGCTCCGCGACCCGCGACCCGTGAAAAACCTGCTGCTCGGTTCCGCAGCGACCGCGACAGGGCGCCTAGCATCTGCGCTACGGAATCAAATTTGCGCTCTAGCCGTTTGAAATCATCTTCAGGCAAATACTGTAGCCCATTGCTCAGAATCAGAAAATATCGTGTTTCTTCGAGCGATCCATTCGCAATTGTCAAGAAATGCAGAAAATCCTTGGTCGTATGCCGTCCGAATCCTTCGGCAATATTTGCAGGCACGGACATTGCTGATCGCCGCATCTGCGCCACAATACCGAACTGCTCCGCTCGCGGAAAGCAGCCCGTCGCGCAGTAAACCTCCAACGTCAGCGCGTGCGCCTTTTGCCAAACTTCAAGCTCGCGGAAACTTTTCAACACGGCACACTCCGCTTTTGTCTTTCACGGGTCGCGGGCCACGGATCGCGTCTTTTATCGGAGTAGTTCACGCCGTAAGCTCTTTTTGCACTCCCGCTACTAAATTGCGAATGTATGCGCGACGGTTCAGGACTTCGTTCATGCGCGCCAGCAACGCCTGCTTCTTCGATTCATCGCCGCCAAAATCAACCGCGGCGTCCCACTCGCGCCCTAGCCCAGCAAGTTCCGCGTCCACGTCGTCGAGGTCTTCCTGAAAATTTTGCTGCGCCGCTTCCAATCGCCCCTGCAATCCCGCTACATCCCCGCCCACAGCCCGCGCCTCGCGCAATTCATCCAGCGATTCGTTCAGCTCGAAAACTTCCTCCAGCAATTCCGGCGGCGCCTGCTGCTTGGTGGTTCCTTCCTTGCGCACGCCCAGGTGTTCGAGCAAATACTCCACGCGCGCAATCGGCTCGCGCAGCGTGCGATAGGCGTCGTTCAACTGCGAGGAGCGCTCCAGCGACAAATTGCGTTCGAACTCGCTGGCGCGCACAAAATTATCCGGATGCAGCTTCCAGCTCAGCATATGAAACTGGCCTTCGAGCGAGGCCGGTTCGATCGTCAGCTTCTGCGGCAATCCGAAAAATGCAAAGTAACTCGCGCCCGCCGGCAGCGGCTGCACTTTCCCGCACGCCGCGCAAAAATGCGCGCCGGTCACCGCCGCGCGGCAATTCCAGCAGCTGGTGACCGGTATACCCTCGGTCTGCGCATCTTGGGATCGTTGAACGCTCATGGGTCTGGTCTCGTCCGGAAGCGCTCCCAAGGCAAGCAGAGCGCAATTGGCACAGGAGAGAAATTTCTCTGCGTATAACGCTTACGGCCTGCTGCCCATTTCAAGCGGTAAACGAACTACCGCATCCGCAACTCCGCGCCGCCTGCGGATTCTGGAAGACGAAGCCCTGCTTCATCAGGTCCTCGTGATAATCCAGCGTGGTGTCGTGAAGGTAGAGATAGCTCTTGGGATCCACGAAAATGCGCGCGCCGTTTTCTTCGAAGACTTTGTCGCGGTTGCGCGCCTCGGTATCCAGACGCATCGCGTAGCTGAGCCCTGAACATCCGCCCCCCTGCACGCCCACGCGGAGTCCACCGGACTCGGCCGGGACGCCTTCTTTTTGCAGCAGCTCGCGAATTTTCACCGCAGCTTTTTCCGATACGTGAATCATGGTCGTTGTCCCGTTTGGGTGCAAAGCCGCGCACTTCTCACCGTGCGCGGCGCAGCAGCAAACAAATTGCGCCCTCGTTAGTTATGCGCCGTGGCAGCTTCGGCAGGTTTCAAGTCCGCTTCGCCCTGCTTCTTCTTCCAGTCGCCGAGCGCGGCCTTGATCGCGTCTTCAGCCAGCACCGAACAGTGAATCTTCACCGGCGGCAGCGCCAGTTCACGGACGATGTCCGTGTTCTTGATCGCCAACGCTTCCTCCACCGTCTTGCCCTTCACCCATTCGGTGGCCAGAGAGGAACTCGCAATCGCCGAGCCGCACCCGAACGTCTTGAACTTGGCCTCTTCGATCACGCGAGTCGCCGGATTCACCTTCATCTGCAGCTTCATCACGTCGCCGCATTCCGGCGCGCCCACCAGACCTGTACCCACGTTCGGATCGGCCTTGTCCAGCGAGCCGACGTTCCGCGGATGGTTGTAATGCTCGATTACTTTATCGCTGTACGCCATTAGTTGATTCTCCTCTTCATGGTAACGCTACTATCCAGCCCTTCTTCTGCAATCACTCGATCCGACAAAGTCACGTGCGCGATGGATGCCGAACGTCCCGCGCAAACTTCCTCCAGCGTCCGTACCACCACTTCTTCACGCAATTTCAGAAACTCCAAAAATCCTGCCAATTCTTCCAGGTCACGAAAGCGCCGCGAGTTGCACGCGCCGCCGTCTACGTTAGGAGCGAAAAATACGTCAAATACCGGGGTGTTGCCGCTGAACGTACGATGTACGCCGACTGTGCCTTCGTAGATCACGTTCCCCCCTTTGAGACGATTTTTATTCCGCTGCCACCTGCCATTTCATCTTGGAGACGTCCACTCCTTCTTTGGCCATTTCGTACAAAGGTGAAAGTTCCCGCAAGCGCGATACGGTTTCCACAACGCGATCCGCTACGTAATCCACTTCTTCTTCCGTGTTGAAACGTCCCAGACCGAATCGGATGGAAGTGTGCGCCAGATCCTCGCCCACGCCCAGGGCCTTCAACACGTAGCTGGGTTCCAAAGTCGCCGAAGTGCAAGCCGAGCCGCTGGACACCGCGATGTCGTTGATGCCCATCAGCAGCGATTCGCCTTCCACATACGCGAAGCTGATATTGATGTTGTGCGGCAGACGATGCTCCATCGAACCGTTAATAAATGTTTCGTCCAGCCGCGACATGATTGACTCTCTCAGACGTTCGCGCAGCTTGAACAGCTTTTCGCTTTCCTGCGCCATTTCCTGGCCGCAGAGTTCGCAAGCCTTGCCCAAGCCCACGATTCCCGGAACGTTCAGCGTGCCGGAACGCATGCCGCGCTCGTGTCCGCCGCCGTCAATCTGCGCGGCCAGCTGCACACGCGGATTCTTGCGGCGCACGTACAACGCGCCTACGCCCTTCGGCCCGTAAATTTTGTGCGCGGAGATGGACATCAAATCAATTCCGTCCTTCTGCACGTCCACCGGAATTTTGCCCACGGCCTGCACGCCATCCACGTGGAAGAAGACGCCCTTCTCTTTCGCGATCTTGCCGATTTCCGCGATGGGCTGCACCACGCCAATCTCGTTGTTCGCGTACATGATCGAAATCAGAATCGTTTTCGGCGTGATCGCCTTGCGCAGCTCGTCCAGGCTGATGCGGCCGTCTTTGTGCACGGCCAGGTAGGTCACTTCGTAGCCGTTTTTCTCCAGGCGCTTACAGGTATCCAGCGTCGCCTTGTGCTCGGTGACCTGCGTAATAATATGATTGCCCTTCTCGCGATACATTTCGGCGACGCCCTTGATCGCCAGGTTCGTGGATTCCGTGGCGCCGCTGGTGAACACAATCTCTTTGGGCGTGGCGTTGATCAGCTTGGCGATTTGCCCGCGCGCATTTTCCACCGCCTCTTCCGCCTTCCAGCCGTATTCATGGTTGCGGCTGGCGGCGTTGCCGTACTTGTCCGTAAAGTAAGGAACCATGGCCTCGACGACGCGCGGATCTACCTGCGTGGTCGCATGATTATCAAAATAAATTGGAAGCTTGATCGCCATTCTCTGTCTCCTCAGTCCCCGTTCAGTGTTTGCTGCTGCCAGCCCAAGTAACTCCGCCCCAAACCTGGTTTCCGTGTTTTTATGCGAACTGCGACTTAAGTCTTTGCCGTTCCCTCAGACCCGCAACTCCACCATTTCCGAGAGCGGCGCCTCGTCCGTCATCTGCGAAATCGTGACCTTCCCCAGCACTTCCAAAATACTGTCGTTCACTCGCCGCAAAGGTTCCCGAATTGAGCAAGTGGTCGTCACGTCGCAAGCTCCCCGCGAAGTCATGCAGGAAGTAATGAACAGCGGCCCGTCAATCGCCCTGATCACATCCAGCGCCGAGATCAGCGAAGCATCGCGCCCCAATGTGTATCCGCCGCCCGAACCGTGCCGCGCTGCCACCAGCCCCACCTTCGCCAGCTTCTGCAGCACTTTCGCCATCAGCGGCGTGGACATCTTATAGAGTTCAGCGATGTCTCCCGCGCTGCACGACTCGCGGCCGCCATGCATCGCCAAATGCTTCAGCGCGATCAATCCGTAGTCGGCTTTTTTCGATAGCTTCATCATAGATGCATATACGACTGATACGGTCGCATATAGATTCTAAAGCTTCGTCATCAGAAAAGTCAAGTTCGGCGTTTCCCGCAACCCCAACCAGCGCAATATCTTAAACAACGACCATTCTAGTCGTACTGGTCAATCGTTGAGAGCCCAATGGCGTGAATGTCGGTCCGAATGGCGGCTTTTGGCTTCCAAACGGCTCGAGCCTAATACCCTGGTCCCACCTCGTCGCCTGGAAGGCCGCTCATGCTTCCTTGGCGCGTCCGCATACCGTTCCGGCCGTTCCCAGCTCACATCCTTCAAGTGCGACCGCGCCTGCCCACCGCAGGATTTTTCTGTCCGCGACAAAGGAATTTCTAGGTTAGAATCGCGTAGCGAATGGATTCCGGCGCCTCCAGACCCGTCACTGCCATCTATCCCGGTTCGTTTGATCCGGTCACCAACGGTCATTTGGACTTGATCACCCGCGCCTCCAATATTTTTGACCGGCTGGTCGTGGCCGTCGCGCACAATCTCGAAAAAGATCCGCTGTTCTCCGAAAAAGAGCGCGTCGAGATGCTGGAAACCGCCACGTTCAAGTGGGTAAACGTCGAGATTGACGTGTTCGACGGCCTGCTGATGGACTACGCGCGCGCCAAAAAAGCCAGCGTGATCGTGCGCGGCATCCGCGCCGTCTCCGATTACGAATACGAACTGCAAATGGCCATGATGAACCGCAAAATCGAGCCGGACATCGAAACGGTCTTCATGTTGCCCGCCGAGCAGTACAGTTACCTCAGCTCGCGGCTGGTGAAAGAACTGGCGCGATTCGGCGGTCCCACCAAGGATTTTGTTCCGGCCATCGTGCAGGAGCGCCTCGGCGCCAAGTTCAAATAGATTTCTCAATCGCGCGTCGCGTAGCGGTTCGGGTCGCGCCGCAGATTCGCAACTCTTACGGATTCGAGGGAGTGTGATGGAATTGGCCACGGAAAAGAAAATGGAAAAAGCCGTTCAGCTTGCCGATCGCGTTAACCGCATCAGCATTTCACCCACGATGGTGGTGCTGCAAGAAGCCGAAAAGCTGAAAGCACAGGGAATTGACGTCGCGGACTTCGGCCCCGGCGAGCCGGATTTCTCCACGCCCGAGCACATCAAGCGCGCCGTCGTACAGGCGCTGGAGGAAAATCGAACGAAGTACACGCCGGTCGCGGGCATCCCCGCGCTGCGCCAGGCCATCTGCGATTGGCACGCCGCGCAACTGGAATCCTCCTACCAGCCGTCGGAATGCGTCGTCAACGTCGGCGGCAAGCACGCGATTTTCAATGCGGTGTGCTCGCTGATCAATCCGGGGGACGAAGTCATCATCGGCGCTCCTTACTGGGTCAGTTATCCGGACATGGTCAAATACGCCGGCGGAACGCCAGTCTTCGTCGAAACGCTTGCCAACGATTCATTCATCCTCAGGGCCTCCCAGGTGGAAAAGGCGCTCACGCCGAAAACTAAGATCGTCATCGCCAACTCACCCAACAATCCCACCGGCTCGGTGATCCCACCCACCGAATTCGCCCGGCTGCAGGACCTTTGTAACCGCAACAACGTCTGGCTGCTCTCCGACGAGTGTTATTCTCACTTCGTTTACAAGGACGCCAAACCGTTTTCCGCCGCCGCGATTCCCGGCCCCAAGGATCGCTTGATCATCGCCGGCTCGTTTTCAAAAACGTTTGCCATGACCGGCCTGCGCCTCGGTTACATCCTCGCGCCCAAGCCGCTGGTGGATGCCATCGCCAAGCTGCAGAGCCAGTCCACCTCCAATCCGACTTCGATCATTCAGTACGCCGGGCTGGCGGCCATGCGCGGCTCGATGGATTCCGTCACGGCCATGCTCGCCGAATATGCGCGGCGCCGTGAACACATTCTCGCGGGCCTGCGCGCGATTCCCGGGAGTCACCTGCACCGCGCCGATGGGTGCCTTCTACGTGTTCCCGAACGTTGCCGCGCATTTCAACACCAACATGCCGGACACCACCGCCGTCGCCAAGCAGCTCCTCGAACGCGAACACGTCGCGGTCACTCCCGGCGAAGCATTCGGCGCTCCCGGATTTTTGCGCCTCTCGTACGCCACCTCGATGGAGCGGATTGACGAAGGCCTGCGCCGCCTGGCGCGCTTCTTCGGTAAGGCAGCGTGAGTCCGGGCAACATCTCTCTCTGCCCCGCGCGGCTGGAGCCGATTTTCAGCCCGCGGCCCTGGGGCGCTCGCTCTCTCGCTCCCTTATTTCCCGAAAAATCACATCTTGCCGCGCCTCTGGGCGAAGCCTGGATGACCGGAACAGAATGTCGCTTTGCAACCGGCCCTTTCGCGGGACAGAAACTCGGCGAAGTATGGCCCACGCTGCCCGTCGCATGGACCGGAACGAAGATCAGCGCCTCTGACAGCTCGTTTCCTCTTCTGGTAAAATTTATTTTTGCGGAAGAAAAACTTTCCGTGCAGGTCCATCCGGATGATGACTTCGCAGCGCGCCACGAGCAAACTGCCGGCGGCCGCGGCAAAACCGAAATGTGGTACGCGATTCGCGCGCGGCCCGGTGCAGAAGTCCTGGCCGGACTGAAACCCAGTGTGACGCGTGAATTGTTCAAACGCGCCATCGAGGACGGTTCCGCCGAGGATTGTCTGCAGCACGTTCCCCTCCGCGCGGGAGAAGCCATCTTCGTCCCCGCCGGCACCGCGCACACTATTGGCGCCGGTCTGGTCCTGTGCGAAGTTCAGGAATACTCGGACCTTACTTATCGCGTGTTCGATTACAACCGCCGCGACGCGCAGGGCCGCTCGCGCGAGTTGCACATCGAAAAAGCACTACAGGTCATGCGCTTCGGCGAACAGCGCGGCGGAAAAATCGAGCCGGTTCGGATCTTACGCGGCGACGTGACGGAAACGTTTTTTGTCGCCTGCCGTTATTTCGCAGTGGAAAAATGGGAGTTCGCGAAACCAATTCCTGCTGCCAGCTCGCCCGAACATTTCGACCTGCTGACTTTTCTGGAAGGCCGCGGCGCGATCCGGTGGGGCGGCGAATCCGTGCGAATACGCGCCCGCGCAGACCTGGCTGCTCCCCGCCGCGCTTGGCGCATATCATTTGGCGCCGGACGAGCGCACCTCTCTGCTCCGCGCCTACGTTCCCGCATCTCTCGATGAATTCGCGCGCAAACTCAGCGCTCAAGGCGTCAGCGAAGCGGAACTCTCACGCGTGGTGCATGCGTGAAAAAACATCCCGCGCCAAATCGCGAATCGCTTCCGGCCTGCGCTGTCCTTCTCGCCGGCGGACGCGGCACTCGTTTCTGGCCGCGCAGCCGCACGCGCACTCCCAAGCAGCTCCTGAATATCACCGGCGGCGAAACCATGCTGCGCGAAACCGTTTCGCGTCTTGAACCGATTTTTGCGTTGCGAGATTTTTGGGTCATCACCAATCGTGAACAAGCCAGTGCGGTCCGGCGGCAGCTGCGCGGCGTTCCCGCCAACCACATTCTCGCCGAACCTGTCGGCCGCAATACCGCCGCTGCAATCGCCCTCGCGGCCGTTCACTTGCAGCACAAATATGGCGACGCGCTGATGACCGTCCTGCCATCGGACAGTTACGTCGCCGACGCCGCGCGTTATCGCCAGCTCGTTCGCGTCGCGCTGGATTTGGCGCGCGCGCCCGGCAATCTGGTGGTGTTTGGCATTCCGCCCACGCGCCCCGAAACAGGTTACGGTTACATCGAAGCCGGCTCGCCCGCTGCAGGCTTTCGCCGCATCCGCGCCATGGCTGTTCGCCGCTTCACCGAAAAGCCCGCGCTGGCCGTGGCGCGCCGCTACGTCGCCTCCGGAAAATATTTCTGGAACGCCGGAATATTTTTCTGGCGCGTCTCCACGTATCTGGAATGCTTGCGCAGCTTCCTTCCCGCCACGCACGCCGCGCTCATGCGTCTCGCCGAAACCATCGGCACGCGAAAATACGCCGCGGCTCTGCGGAGCATTTATCCCACTCTCGAAAATATTTCCGTGGACTACGCCATCATGGAGCCCGCCGCTCGCTCGACTGGCCCCGCGCGCGTCTCGGTCATCCCCGCCAAAGTCGGCTGGAGCGACATCGGGTCATGGAGCGCCGTCTACGATTTGCTGGCATCTAAATCCGGCGCGAATGTTTCCACCGGCCCATCCTTCAATCTCGACGCCGCCGGAAATTATTTCTGGGCGCCCGGGAAATTCATCGCCGCCATCGGCGTACAAAACCTCGTCCTGGTGGAAACAGACGACGCCATCCTCCTCTGCCCACGCGACCGCGCCCAAGACGTCGGAAAAATCGTGAAATATCTCGAGCAGCAGAAACTCACCCGCCTGCTGTAGCGCCCGCCATTTTGGCGCGTGACGCAAACCACCTAATTATTCGCAGCGGCTTCCCGCCAGAATTTCCTTCGCTTATACTGGCTTACCGTGAGCGATATCCTATTTGGCACCGACGGCTGGCGCGCCATCATCGCCGAAGATTTCACCTTCGAGAATGTTCGCAAGGTCACTCACGCGATTGCCCGGTACGTGGTGCGCGCCGAAAAACCAGGCGCAGGCATTCTGGTCGGCTACGACACGCGCTTCGGCTCGGAACGTTTCGCGCGCGCCGCCGCCGAAACAGTTTCCGCCGCAGGCATCCCTGTCTGGCTCGCCGCCGAATCCGCGCCTACTCCTGCGCTCTCCCTGCTCGTGAAACTTCGCGGCGCCGCCGGCGGAATCCAGATCACCGCCAGCCACAATCCCTATCAGTGGAACGGCGTGAAATTCAAAGCCAGTTACGGCAGCTCCGCTTCGCCCGCGATCGTCGCGCAAATTGAAGCCGAACTCGCGAAAGTCTTGCGCGAAGGCGTTCCGGCCCTCCCGCCGCGCGCCGATCTGATCCATTCGCTCGACGTCCGCGCGCCATATCTCGAAACCCTCGACGCCCTGGTGGACTGGGATCGCCTGCGCGCCGCCAAATTTCGCTTCGTCATCGATCCCATGCACGGCGCCGGCCGCGGCCTGCTCCGCGATCTTTTCCGCCGTCACGAAATCATTTGCGAAGAAATTCGCGGCACGCGCGATCCGCTCTTCGGCGGCGTAAATCCCGAGCCCATCGAGCCGCACATCGCCGCGCTGCAACGCGCAGTGGTGCAGGGCAAATTCGACGCCGGCTTCGCGCTCGATGGCGACGCTGACCGCATCGGCGCGGTGGACCGCAATGGCGCCTTCATCAATCCGCACCAAATCTTTTCCATCCTGCTCTGGCACCTCGCCGGCACCCGCAAACTCGATGGCGCGGTCGCCAAAACTTTTTCCACCACCAAAATGATCGACAAGATCGCCGCGAAATTCGGCCGCCAGGTTTGGGAAACTCCCATCGGCTTCAAATACATCTGCGATCGCATGCTGGAGAGCGACATCCTGCTCGGCGGCGAAGAAAGCGGCGGCATCGGCACCAAACTCTACCTCCCCGAGCGCGACGCGACCGTCAACTCTCTGCTGCTCGCGGAAGTGATGGCCTGGCACGGCAAAAGCCTCGGCGAACTCGTGGCCCTGCTGCACGCCGAATTTGGCGAATACCATTACGGCCGCGTGGACTTGCACGTGAAAAACGGCCAAAAGGAAAAAGCCATCGGCCATTTTTCCGCCGCGAAATTCCAGCGCCTGCTCGATTGGCCTGTCACTCGCCGCGAAAATCTCGACGGCATCAAACTCTATCTCGGCGATATCGGCTGGGTCATGGTGCGCACTTCGGGAACCGAAAACATGCTGCGGATCTATTCGGAGACGAACCGCCAGGAAAGCACCAGGCGAGTTCTCGATGAGGTCGCGGCGCTCGTGCAAAAATTGTAAGCAGCACACCACGGGCCTTCCGGGGCGAAGTCCCGCAACAAAAGGGAGATCAGCATGGAGTCGGTAAACCTGAATGAAAAACTGTCTCGCGTAAACGAATACTGGAGCCCCACCATCATCGGCGAACTCAACGATTCCTACGTAAAAATCGTGAAGTTCACCGGCGAATTCGTCTGGCACCATCACGACGACGAAGACGAAATGTTTCTGGTCGTAAAAGGGCGCCTGCGCATGCAGTTTCGCGAACGCGAAGTCAGCGTGCTGCCGGGTGAATTCATCATCGTTCCCAAAGGCGTGGAGCACAAGCCCGTGGCGGATGAAGAAGTTCACGTGGTGCTGATCGAACCGAAGTCAACCCTGAACACGGGAAACGTGCGCAACGAACGCACCCGCGTCGAACTGCAGCGCCTCTAGACCTAATCGCCTGATCGACCGTCACGGAAGCGCTGCTCAACGCGCCGGGCCACCGCCCCGGTTATTTCCGGAGGGTAGCCACAGAACGCGCTATCATCTATCCGCGCGCGCCAGCCGCCGGGCCGCGCCAGAAAGTGGAACCGCATGAATCGCCGACTCTACACGCTCGATGTCTTCACCACCAAACGTTTCGCCGGCAACCCGCTCGCGGTCGTCACCGACGGCGACGGCATTCCCACCGCGAAAATGCAATCCATCGCGCGCGAGATGAATCTTTCGGAAACCGTTTTCATCCAGCGGCCCACGAATAATCGCGCGCTCGCTCGTCTGCGCATTTTCACCACCACGCGCGAGCTCCCGCTCGCCGGCCATCCCGTCATCGGCGCGTGGTTTTTGCTGGCCGAACTTGGCGTCGTCCCCGCCTCCGAAGGCAGCGTGCACATCCTGCAGCAGACCGGCGCCGGAATTCTTCCCGTCGAATTCACTTTTCACAACGGCCGCCCCGTCCGCGTCACCATGACGCAGCGTCCTGCGCGATTCACCCGCGCTCCATTTTCGCGCGCTACTCTCGCGGCCGCGCTCGGCTTGAAACCCAGCGACCTGGCGCCGTCGCTGCCCATCGAATTTGCCTCTACCGGAATTTCCAACCTCATGGTTCCGGTCAGCCGCCGCGCGGTGCTCGCAAAAATCCAGATGAATATGCCCGCTCTCGCGCATCTGGTTTCACCGCATGGCACCATGGCGTACTGTTTCGCGCTCAGCGGTCGCGGCCGCGCCTACGCGCGTGGCATGGTTCCTTGGGGGACGATTGAGGATCCGGCAACGGGCTCCGCCGGCGGCTCGCTGGGCGCTTACCTGGTGCATCACGGCCAATTGAAACCCACGGAGCAACTGCAAATCACCCAAGGCGTGGAAATGGGCCGCCCCAGCGAAATTCACGTCGAAGTGCTCGCGGACAAGGGCAAGCTCACGCCCAAAGTCAGCGGCTCGGCCGTCCGCATTTTTGAAGGT
The DNA here is from genome assembly GCA_963742475.1 of uncultured Acidobacteriota bacterium. GTDB lineage: Bacteria > Acidobacteriota > Terriglobia > Acidiferrales > UBA7541 > Palsa-295. The sequence continues at coordinate 155,832 of CAVULY010000005.1, forward strand.
CACATCGACGCGTAGGTAATTTTCTACTTCTTGGCAGGTCGCGGTTCTTCAATGAGCTTGCTTGCGGCATCCAGAATTCCATTGAGGAACGCAGGAGATTCCGCCGAGGAAAATTTCTTCGCCAGTTCCAGCGCTTCGTCAATCACCACTTTCACCGGGGCCGTACCGAAGCGCAATTCGTAAATCGCCAGCCGCAGGATGCTGCGGTCCACCGCCGCCAGCCGCTCCAGCTTCCAGTTTTCGGAAAGTTTCTCGACCGACTTGTCGCTCGCGTCCGCCGCGGAAACCGCGCCTTCGAATAATTGATTGGCGAATTTGCGGGTGGAATCCGCAGCGCGCGCCTGCTTCCAGAAATGCTGCTCCACCTGCGTGGGCTTGCGCCGCGTCATGTCCCACTCGAAAAGCATTTGCAGCGCGAATTCGCGTGACTTGCGGCGCAGCGTCATTCTAGCGGCGCCGCCCGCGACGCGCTGCGCTTTTCGAACCACTGCTGGATGGCGCGCCGGACTTCGGCGCAATTTTTCGCACGAGCTGTGCCATTTCCACAGCCGCGAGCCCCGCTTCGTAACCTTTGTTGCCCGATTTCAGCCCGGCGCGGTCAATCGCCTGCTCCAGCGTGTCGCACGTCAACACGCAAAAAATCAGTGGCACGCCGGTATCGAGCTGCGCCAGCTGAATGCCGCGCGCCGTCTCCGATACCACTACATCGTAATGCGAAGTCTCGCCGCGCAATACGCAACCGATGCAAATTATGGAATCGAATCGCCCGCTCGCAGCCAGTTTTTTCGCAGCGATCGGAAGTTCAAACGATCCCGGAACACGCACGATCTCGACCTGCTCTTCAGAGGCGCCAGCTTGCTGCAACGCATCGAGCGCTCCAGCCAGCAACCGGTCGGTAATAAAATTGTTGAACTGGCTCGCGACCACGCCGATGCGCAGCCCGGCCGCGCTGAGGCCACCCCGCACATTCGCCGGTTTCCATTTTTCCGCCATTCTTCAGCGCCCCTCGAATTTCGGCGGACGCTTCTCCAGGAACGCCCGCGTGCCTTCGCGCATATCCTGCGTCGCGCATGCCAATCCGAAAAGCGTGGCCTCCAGGTATAAGCCTTCTTCCTGCGGCATTTCCATCCCGCGGTCCACCGCTTCCATCGCGTATTTCACGGCCAGTGGCGCGTTCGCGATTATTTTCTTGGCGATCGCTTCCGCCGTCGCCAGCAATTCTCCCGAGTCCACCACGCGATTCACCAGTCCCACGCGCAATGCTTCTTCCGCTGTAATCATTTCGCCCGTCAGAATCAATTCGTGGGCCACGCCTTTGCCGCACAAGCGCGCCAGCCGCTGCGTCCCACCGTAGCCCGGAATAATTCCCAGTTTCACTTCCGGCTGTCCCAGCTTCGCGTTGCGGCTCGCAATCCGCAGCGTGCACGCCAGCGCCACTTCGCATCCGCCGCCCAGCGCGAATCCGTTGATCGCGGCGATCACTGGTTTCCCCAGCGTCTCCAGCCTGTGAATAATTTCCTGGCCGTCCAACGTGTATTCCCGCCCCAGCACCGGCGTCTGCTGCGATAGTTCGTTGATGTCCGCTCCGGCAATAAACGCCTTCTCGCCCGCGCCGGTCAGGATCAGCACGCGAATCGCGTCGTCCGCGCGCACCGTCTTCAGGCAAGCGCCGAGCTCGTCCATCGTCTTGCGGTTCAGCGCGTTCAATACATTCGGGCGGTTAAAGGTGATCCGCGCAATCTGCTCGTTCACCTCGAACAGTAAATTATCGTAAGCCATATCTTCCTTGCCGTAAGTTTCCGGATTTCTGCACTGGGTATGGTACCCGAATCGGGTGTGCTTTGGCGTGTCCTGTTGCCCCGCTCAGGAAACGGATTCCACGATCACCGCAATCCCCTGTCCGCCGCCGATGCAAGCGCTTGCGACGCCATAGCGCGCATTGCGCCGCCGCAGTTCCAACAACAAGCTCAACACCAGCCGCGTGCCGGTCGCCGCCAGTGGATGCCCCAGCGCGATCGCGCCGCCATTCACATTCGTTTTCTCGCGATTCAGCCCCAGCGCTTTTTCCACCGCCAGGTATTGCGCCGCGAACGCTTCGTTCACTTCCACCAGATCCATTTGTTCCAGTTTCAATCCAGCCAATGCCAGCGCTTTTTGTATCGCCGGCACCGGTCCGATTCCCATGATCTGCGGCGGCACGCCCGCCGTCGCCCAACCCACGATCCGACCCAGCGGTTTCCAACCGCGCTCTTTCGCGATCTTCGCGTGGGTCACCACGACCGCCGCCGCGCCGTCCACAATTCCGCTGGCATTTCCCGCGGTCACGATACCGTCCTTGCGAAACGCAGGCTGCAGCGATTCCAGCGCCTCGAGTGTCGTCTCCGGGCGCCGGTGATCGTCTTCCGTCACCGTCGTCGTCTTCTTTCCTTTCTTCACTTCCACCGGCACGATCTCATCCTTGAAATGTCCCGCGCGGGATGCCGCCTCTGCCGCTTGCTGGCTGCGCAGCGCGTATTCATCCGACGCCTTGCGCGTGATTCCCTGCTCCGCCGCCAGATTTTCCGCCGTCTCGGACATGCTGAATCCGCAATACGTGTCGAACAGTCCCGACATCAGCGAATCTTCCAGCTTGCCTTCGCCCAGGCGAAAACCCGCGCGCGCCCCGCGAATCACGTGCGGGCATTGCGACATATTTTCCATCCCGCCTGCCAGAACCACCCGCGCTTCGCCCAGCAAAATACGCTGCGCCGCTTGCGTGATGGATTCCATTCCCGATCCGCACAAACGATTCACGGTCACCGCCGGCGTCTCAATCGGCAATCCGGCTTTCAGTCCCACGTGGCGCGCGCCATACAGCGCATCGGCGCTGGTCTGCATCACGTTTCCGAAAATCACGTGATCGAAATCCCCCGGCTCCGTGCCGGCGCGGCGAATTGCTTCCTTGCTGGCGGCCGCTCCCAACTCGATCGCCGTCGTCGTGTCGAACGCGCCCATATAGCGCGCCATCGGCGTGCGTGCTCCGTGCAAAATCACAGCATCAGTAATGAACATGTGTCCTCGGAATATTTCAGGATTAAGGTGTGGAAAGCGCCACGAGCAAATTGCCGCCGCGTTGCCGCGCGTCGTCCAGCCCCGCTTCGGCGCGATTGATCCATTCGGTGACGCGATCTTCCGTTTCGTCGCCGGGGCGCGAAGAAGCCTCCGCCACCACCGCGCTGATCGTCAAATCCGGCGTGCCCCACGATGGCCGCACCGACGCGCTCAATTGCCTCAATTTTTCCCCAAGCGCACGCGCATTATCCAGCGTCGTATCCGGCAGAATGAACGCCAGCGACCACGCTGTATATTTTACAGCCACATCGGTCTGGCGAATCGCCGATGAAAGCGCTCGCGCCAATTGCTCGATGTAATGATCCACCGCCGCGTCCCCGTGCTGGCGCAGCAGCTCGCCGCCGCGATCCACGTGCACCACAATCAAAGAAATCGCCGTGTTCTGCGCCCGCGCGCGATTGGATTCCACCAGCAGGCAATCAATATACGCACCGCGGTTCAGCAGGCCCGGTCTTCTCGTCCGCCACCGCCAGCGAACGCACCAGCGAGCGCAGTCGCGTGTGATTTACAGACATCACCAGCTGGTCGCCGACTGCTTGCAGGAAATAACTTTCGTTCGGCTTCCATTTCCGCCCGTGCGCGTCGCCGATCAGCAACGCACCCGAAGGCGCCTGCGTTTCCTTGTCCGTCAGCATCACGCCCAGCGCCGATTCCAATCCCAATTCGCGCAAGGCCGGCAAGCTGGACGCCTGCAATTCCACTCCACCCATTGAATCCGGCGTCACTTGGGTCACCATCCCCACAATGGTGGAAATTTTCTGCACACCCAACGCGGCGAATCCCGGCGCTGCATATTCCGCCGTCGCTTGCGCCCCTTCGCCTGGCGCACCCACCGCCACCAAGCAGCGGCTCACGCGCAAATGCTTCCCGATCTCCGCCGACGTGGTTACCAGCACTTCTCGCGGCGTGGGCTGCCGGTACATCAGCCGATTGATTTCCGCGATGGCCGCCAGATCCCGGTGCGTTTCCGCGGCCGTCGGCGGCGACGGCGTTCCCCACGCCTCCAGTTGCTGCGCAGGCTGCAACGGCGGAGGAGCGTCCACGGGTGCGGGCGGCGGTGCGGCGGCTCGCGGCGCGGGCTTGCGTCCCGCTCCCTTCGGCCACCAGTTCGCGCGTTCGTACAAGGCGCGCAGCCGTTCGTTCCTTTCTTCTTCGCCGGGAAAAAGTTCCGCGATACGTTCCAGCCGTTCCACTGCCTTGCTCTGCAGCGAATACTGCAGGAAAATTTCTACCTGCACCACCAGATCTTCCAGCGCCTGCTGCGCGCGTATTTCTTCCGGCACGGAAGCCGAGTTTTCCGACGGCTCGCGTCCCGCGCCGGTAAAACCCTCCGTCCGCGTGGATACCGTCGCCGCCTTCGCCGCACGCGCCAGAATATTCTGCAGAAAACCAGGATCGGCTTTGCCTTCCAGTTTCGCGATGCGCTCGTGGTTCCGGTAATCGTACGGATCAATATCCACCAGCCGGTCCAGCGATTCGCATGCCTCTTTCATCCGGCCCGCGCCCAAATACAAATCAAACAGCTTCACCAGCGAATCGAAATATTTCGTCTCGCGGTTCAATTCCTCGTACAGCTTGGCCACCACCTCCGCCAGCGGCAGCGACTGCGGAAAATTTGTCGCCAGCCGGTCCAGGTTGGCCGATAGCTCCACTTCCTTACGCAGCCCACGCATCGTTTCTTTCGTCTGCACCAGCAACGCGGCTGCTTTCGCATCTTGCCCCGAGCGAATGTACGCGGCGGCCAATTCGAATAATTTTACGAAGCCTTCCGGCTTTTGCGCGTAATAAGCCTGGAAAACATCCCGCGCGGGATCCAGCCGACCCGTGCGCAACAGCGCTTCGCCGTACAGCGCCTGAAACGCGGCATCGCGCTCCGTCGCGGCAAACGGCTCCAGCAGCATCACCGCGCCTTCGGCGTCGCCCTTCCGCAGCTTGGCTTCCCCAAACAGCAGCGCGCCAATGCGGTCCTGCGGCGCCAGCACATGCGCCCGCCCGAAATATTCCAGCGCCTCGTCCAGCGCGCCCACAGACAGCGTCAGCTGCCCCGCCCGCAGGTAGCTTCGCGCCGCCATGTCCCCATGACGCAGTCGCTCCGCCATCTCGCCCAGCACGATATGCCGCTGCGGATTTTCCGGATCCAGCACCGCCATGCTTTCGTAGCATGCCAGTGCTTCGATGCCGCGCTGTTCCTTGAGGTACAGTTCCGCGGCGTTCCCGAACTGTTCGATGGCTTCCGACGTGCGGTTTTGCTTCTGCAGCAGAGTTGCGAAACGCATCAAGCGGTCGGCGGGTTGCGGAAAAATCCGCAGAAATCGGATGAATACCGCGGAAGCCTTCGCCCCATCGCCGGTTTCGACCAGGCGGTCGAATTGAATCCCGTAATATTCCGCGGCCAGCTCGGGCTCGTTCAGCCGCGTGTGGATGTCCGCCAGCGCCTGCAAAGCTTCTTGATGCGCCGGCGCCTCTTCGAGCACCGCTTGGTACTCGCTCACGGCTTCGCGCAGCTTGTTCTTCTCCAGGCTTTTGCGCGCCCGATCGAGATGTTTGTTGATGTCCTGTGCCATGGGAGACAGCGCGTTCCTCGGGCGTTGCGGGCTTGCTGGGGAAGTCCGCCCGCGAGTTTTGCCGCGACATCGTCACGGGTCCCGATTTTTTCGCGCGGGTCGAACTTCCACTATATACCGGACGCCAAGCCCCTCCCAAAACGAATTCACCCCAGCGTGCTCAGTTGGGCGACAAATGCTCGTCAATCAGGAAATCAGGAGAGGACCGCCGATAGGTTCACCTGTAGGAGCTTTCCGGCCCGGAAGCTGCCTCGGGCCCTGGGGACTGCCGCAACCCAAGCCTACGCCCGCGCGCCCGCTCGCGCCTGGCTGGGCAATTCCTTCACCTTCTCCCGCATGGATTTCAACGACAATCCGCTGCGCACCAACCCCGCAAATCCCAGGAAAATAAAAGGCACGGTCAGCGCCAGAAATGCGAAAAAAGAAAAGCCCGTCGCCGTGGTCTTTTCCACTTGAAACACGCTCAGTCCCAGCACGCAGAAAAATTGATACGACCCCACGTTCGCCGGCGCGTTCGGCAACGATACGCCCAGATTAATGATCAGCAGCACCACGATCGCCGCCAGAAACGGCAGCTGCAATCCGTAAGCCTTCATCATCGCCCACAATCCCATTACCTGGCAGGCGGGCATCAGCAACGACGCAAACACCGCCGCATAAAAACTCGGCGCCGTGCCCATCGCGTGCAATCCCAGCAGCGCCCGCATCAATTTCCCCGGCAGATGCCGCGGCCCCGAAAAACAGTCTGGATTTTGCGAGAGTTTCACTTCCAGGTAGTAAATGATCACCACCACAATCCCCAGCAGCACCAGCGTCACGATTCCCAGCGTGTCCGCCACTTTCCGGAACCGCTGCGGCAAATCCACCAGCAGCGATACCACCGCCAGCGACGCCGTCGCTATCACCAGATCCACCAGCCGCTCCACTCCCACCGATCCCAGCACCCGTCCGAGCTTGATGTCCTCCGCATCCGACACGATGTAGCTGCGCAACAACTCGCCCGGCCGCAGCGGAAACAGCAAATTAGCGAACAGCCCCGCATACACCGCGCGAATCGTGTGCGTCAGCTTCACTTTCCCGAACGGGCTTAGCAGCCATTTCCACCGCAGCCCCTGCACGCCGTAGCTCAGTATGTCGAACACCATCCCGACCGCCACCCACTTCCAGTCCACCCGCGCAAACTGCCGCAGCGCCTGCATAATATGAAAATCGTGCAGCAGCCAAATCAGGCACGCCGTCGCCAGGGCGTAGCCGAGTATCATCAGCCCCCGGGACTTTTTTTGAATTCCTACGATCTGGGCCGTGGTGTTCAATGAGCAGCTTCCGCCGCGCGACGGCCGTCTGCTGGCAACAACCGTTTCCTGCGGGCCGAATGGGGCAGCGTCGCGCGTGTGTAGAGGATCTGGAAGTATCGTAGCGTGCAAAACTTAGACAACAGGCCTGCCTTTCCGGTCATAACCCGATGTTCCTTATGGCTCGCCGGATGTGTTCCCCCGAACCCCAAACCGGCTACAGCCTACGATATCAGCTTTCTACAGGCAATCCGAGACTACCGGCCAAGGTGCTAAGCCGCCACCCGTCCCGCCGGGCCCCTCTAGACACATGCAGCCCCCTCCCCTCGCACCTTTAGCCTTCCACAGTCAACTTTCAACTTTTAACTGTCAACTCTCGACCGTCAACTTTTCACTCACCCCTTTCGCGTTTCCCCACGTTCTATGGCAAACTCGATAGTTTGAAAGGCGCGACGCCCGCGCGCAGAGCGAGCATCGCTCCCGCCTGCGCCGCGCATTCGCACAGAGAGCCATGGATCCCCAGTACATCCGCAATTTCTGCATCATTGCGCACATTGACCACGGCAAATCCACGCTGGCCGACCGCCTGCTGGAGCTCACCGGCGCGCTCACCCAGCGCGAAATGCATTCGCAGGTGCTCGATTCCATGGACCTGGAGCGCGAACGCGGCATCACCATCAAAGCCAAGAGCATTCGCCTGCATTACACTGCGCGCGATGGGCATGAATATCGCCTGAACTTGATTGACACGCCCGGCCACGTGGATTTTTCCTACGAAGTTTCCCGCGCGCTTTCCGCCTGCGAAGGCGCGCTGCTCGTCGTGGACGCCAGCCAGGGCGTCGAAGCACAAACCGTCGCCAATGCCTTCCTCGCCTCCCGCCACAATCTCACCATCATTCCCGTCATCAATAAAATTGACCTGCCCGCCGCCCGCATTGATTACGCCAAGGAACAAATCGAAAATGTGCTGGCGATTCCGGCGGACGAAGCTCTACCCATCAGCGCGAAAAGCGGCCTGGGCGTCGAAGAAGTTCTCGAAGCCATCGTGCGCCTGGTTCCCGCGCCGCAAGGCTCCGCCGACGCTCCTTTGCGCGCCCTGATTTTCGATTCCTGGTTCGATTCCTATCGCGGCGCGGTGGTCCTGGTGCGCGTGATGGAAGGCCGCCTCACGCCGCACATGAAGATTCGCCTCACGTCCAGCAACGAAGTCTACGAAGTGGAAAATCTCGGCGTGCTCACGCCGAAACCTGTCGTGTTGCAGGAACTCGCCGCCGGCGACGTCGGCTTCATCATCGCCAATATAAAACGCGTCGCCGATGCCCGCGTCGGTGACACCGTGGTCGAAGACGGCCACCCCGCGCCGCCACTTCCAGGCTTCGAAGCCATCAAGCCCATGGTCTTCGCCGGGCTTTTTCCAGTGAACGCCAGCGACTACGAAATGCTGCGCGACGCCTTGGGAAAATTGCAGCTCAACGACGCCGCATTCTTCTACGAGCCGGAAAATTCCGTCGCCCTCGGCTTCGGCTTTCGCTGCGGATTCCTCGGCCTGCTGCACATGGAAATCGTGCAGGAACGCCTCGAGCGCGAATTCAATATCGGCCTGATCACCACCGCGCCCAGCGTGCAGTACCGCATCACCACGACCGCCAACGAAGTGATGGAAGTGGATAACCCCACGAAATTTCCGCCGCCCGCTTCCATTCAAAAGATCGAAGAGCCGATGCTCACCGCCATGATCATCACTTCCGAAGAATCCGTTGGCGGCGTCCTGCAACTCTGCGAGGAAAAGCGCGGCACGCAGAAGAAATTCGAATATCTTTCGCCCACGCGCATCATGCTCACCTACGAAATGCCGCTGAACGAAATCGTTCTCGATTTTTACGATCGCCTGAAAAGCGTTTCGCGCGGCTACGCTTCGCTCGACTATCATTTGTCCGGCTATCACGAATCGGACTTGGTGAAGCTGGACGTGCTGGTGGGCGGCGAGCCGGTGGACGCGCTCACCGTGATCTGCCACCGCGATCAATCCTACGAACGCGGCCGCGACCTGGTCTCGCCGCCTGCGCAAACTCATCCCGCGCCAGATGTTCGAAATCGCCATACAGGCCGCCATCGGCAGCCGCGTCATCGCCCGCGAAACCATCAGCCCCATCCGCAAAAACGTCATCGCCAAATGCTACGGCGGCGACATCTCCCGCAAACGCAAACTCCTCGAAAAACAAAAAGAAGGCAAAAAACGCATGAAACGCGTAGGCCGCGTGGACATCCCCCAGGAAGCCTTCCTGGCTGTCCTAAAAGTCGCCGGCGGCACCGCCGATGAGGAATAGTCCTATTGCTCTCGACTCCCGGCGAAGGGTAGACTTCTTGTGAGCGTCCTACAATGCCGACGACCAAGTTCATAAAAAACAAAAAGGGCGAAAAAGTTAGCGTCGTGCTCGATATCAGGGAGTATGAAAAACTGATCGAGGACGCTGAAGAACTCGAAGCCATTCGAGCTTACGATTCAGCCAAGGAATCTGGCGGAACGCCTATTCCCTACGAACAGGTTTTGCGAAGGATCGAAGATTCACGGAAGTGAGCTATTCGGTATTCTTCCTGCCTCGTGCCGCGCGCGAATTCGCTGCACTCTCTAAATCCGATTTCGAACGGGTCAAACGCGCTATCGATGGTCTCTCGGAAAATCCACGACCGATGAATTGCCAAAGCTAAAGGGCGTGAAGGCTGGAGAATTCGAGCCGGCAACTATCGGGTAGTCTACGATATCGATGATTCGATTCGATCACGGTAGTCAATATTGGCCATCGCGGACGCGAAGTGTATCGATAACTGAGCAACTATGTATCTTTCTTGGTTCGGACCGTCGCACCAACTTCACCCCGTGCCAATCGCACCGAAATATCTTCGCCTAACGCCACCTGTTCCGGCGATCGCAACACTTTCCCCGACGCATCGTAAGCAATCGCGTAACCGCGCTCCAAAATCTTCAACGGGCTGCGCTCATCGAGCGTCAGCGCGGCTGCTTGCAAGAATCGCCGCTTCGCGATCATCACGCGATCAATTCGCACCTGCAGATCCGTCGAATCCCGCTCCAATCGCCGCCGCAAACGCCCCACCCGCGCGCGCAGATCCAACGCCGCAAACCGCACCTGCGCCGCCGCAAACCCGCGCCGCTTCCGTGCCACCAATCTTTCCAGACGCCGCGCGCAACAAACCGCGCTGCTGCTCGATCCGCCGCGCCAGCACCGCCGCGCGCCCTCGCAGATCGAACGACGCAATATGCGCATTCGCTTCCGTCAATCGCTGCCGCGCCATCGCCAAACGCAACCGCAAACCAATCGCCAGCGAGTTCGCCATTTCATCCAGCTGCTGCCGCCGGCTGCGCAATACCAGTTCCAGCTGCCGGAATCCGCGATGCGTCTGCAAATCCCGCACGCGATGCCGCCACTGCGATAGCCGGTACCGCATATGGTGCGCCAATCGCCGCTGAGACTCGGCGATGTGCCGCTCGAATTCCTCCCGCGACTTCACCACGATTTCCGCCGCCGCTGAAGGAGTCGGCGCGCGCAAATCCGCCACAAAATCCGCAATCGTGAAATCCGTTTCGTGCCCCACGCCCGTAATCACCGGAATCACCGACGCAAAAATCGCCCGCGCCAGAATTTCCTCGTTGAACGCCCACAAATCTTCCAGCGACCCGCCGCCGCGCGTCAGAATCAGCACGTCCACCGTCTTCGCCTGGTTGAAATAGCGCAGCGCTTCCACGATTTCCGCCGCAGCTCCCGCGCCCTGCACTTTCACCGGATACAAACTCACCTGCGCGTTGGGAAATCTGCGCTTCAGCACGCGCAAAATGTCGCGAATCGCCGCGCCTGTCGGCGAAGTCACCACTCCGATGCAGCGCGGCAGCACCGGCAGCGGCTTCTTGCGCGCCGCTGCAAACAGTCCTTCCAGCTCCAGCTTTTTCTTCAGCTGCTCGAACGCCAGTTGCAACGCGCCCAATCCCAGCGGCTCGATCAGCGTCACATAAATCTGATATTCCCCGCGCGCATCGTAAACGCTGAGCGCGCCGCGCACCGTAATATGTAGCCCGTCCTCCGGCTTGAATTTCATTCCGCGCATCTGATCGCGGAAACACACGCAGCGAATCTGCGACTTCGCATCCTTCAGCGTGAAATAGCAATGCCCGGACTGCGCCATGTGGCAGTTCGAAACTTCGCCCTCCACCCATACCTCCGGCAGCGCCGATTCCAGCAGCTCCCGTATGCGCGCCGTCAGCTCGCTGACCTTCCAGGTCCGCCGCTCCGGCATCAAATTGAAAAGCGATGTTTGGTTCATCGTTCTATCGTCCGCTTGCGATCTCGAAGAGCTTTGTAGGTCGTGGCTTCAGCCACGACGTAACCTTCGCCGAAATCCGAGCGGCTTTAGCCGCTGAAGTACGTTTTTGCCGTTCATCTTCGAAAATGATTCACAACCCACATCAGCAAGCTCAACACCACGCTCAGCAAAATGCACGTCACCACCGGAAAATAAAAACTTCCATTCCGCCCCTGATACACAATATCGCCCGGCAAACGCCCCAGCCGGAATGGCAGTTTCCCTCCATACGTCAGCAGCGCGCCCAATCCCGCCAGCGCAACTCCCAACACGATCAAGAGTTTCCCGATTTCTCGTAACGAGTCCATAGCCGCGCGCTCAGCGCTCCATTCTAACCCCAACCTCCGCACCCGGCAGAATTTCGCGCTGCCGCCGCTCCGCGCCCCTAATCGTTGACAATCGCGCGATCCTTTATATAGTGATGTCGTTACATCGTCGGCGAACTCCGCACGCAACCTGGAACGCCAGCACATTTCCGGCGCTCGAGCCGCTCACTTGCTCGCAACCGTCACTTCACACACAATCATTCCACGAGGAACGCAACCGAGGAGACACACGGATGAAAAAAGTAATCTTGCTGCTCTGCGCCGCCGCTTGTTTCGGCCCCGCCGTTTTTGCGCAAGCGCTCTCCCAGGCCGATCGCGATAAAGGCGTCGCCTATCTCGAGCAAACGCGCAACGCCATCGTCATGGACGTCAAAGACCTCACTCCGGCCCAGTGGAATTTCAAAGCCGCTCCGGACAAATGGTCCGTGGCTCTGACCATGGAGCACATCGCTGTCGCCGAGGACTACCTGTTTCAGATGGTCACCAACAACGTCATGAAAGCGCCCGCAGGCGCCCCCGATCGCGACGTCGCCAAGTACGACGCTCTGGTCTTGTCCATGGTCCCGGACCGCACCACGAAGCGGCAGGCTCCCCCGGAACTCGTCCCCAACGGACGCTGGGGTCCCAACGAAGCTCTCGATCATTTCCTCGCCAGCCGCGCGCGCACCATCGAGTTCATGCGCACCACTCCCGACTTGCGCCAACATGTAATGGATTCCCCGCTAGGACCGCTGGATGCCTACGAGTGGCTGCTCCTCATCGCTGCGCACAGCGAACGTCACACCAAGCAAATTCTGGAAATCGAAGCCTCACCAGGATTCCCGAAAAATTAACGCAGCAGCAGGCAATTGCGGAAATCGTAGACCAGTTTCTCGCGTGTCGTTTGCAGTTGAAGTGTAGCGGCCGCTTCGTCCCGTGCATTTGCGGGACGAAGCGGGCAGGCTTTCAGGCCGTTGCCCCGCACTCGGCGCCGCACGCTGACAGGCCTTAAACCAGCTCAGCCCCCGAAAAGAAATACCCAATCTCGTACGCCGCCGTATCCTGCGCGTCCGAACCGTGCGTGCAATTGAACTGTATGCTCTGCCCCAGCTCCTTGCGTATCGTGCCCGCCGCGGCCTTCGCGGGATCCGTCGCGCCCATCGTCTCGCGCCATCTCGCGATGCAATTTTCCGCCTCAAGCACCATCACCACAGCTTTGCCGGAACTCATAAAATCCGTCAACTCGCCGAAAAACGGCCGCTCGCGATGCACCGCATAAAATCCCTCGGCCTGCGCCTTCGTCAAACGCACCGATTTAATCGCGACAATCTTGAATTTCGCCGCATGCACTCGACTAAGAATGTCGGCGGTCAACCCTCGCCCCACCGCATCCGGCTTTAACGATTGCCAAACTTCTCTCGACAGCCATTCGCTTCATCTCCCGAAATTGAAATAGTGCGCGAGCCCCGAGGCCGCGCGCCCCCAGCTACTTCCTTTTCTTTGCCGTCTTCTTCGCTTTTCCCGCTGCCTTCTTTTTTGCAGCCGGCGGCTTCGCCTTCGACTTGCCCAGCGCCGCCGCCATCGTGTGCCCAATCTCCGCCGGACTCTGCACCGTATGAATCCCCGCCGCCCGCATCGCCTTATATTTTTCCGCCGCGGTTCCCTGCCCGCCGCTGATGATCGCCCCGGCATGTCCCATGCGTCGCCCCGGAGGCGCGGTCTGCCCCGCGATAAATCCCACCACCGGCTTGCGCACATGCTTCTTGATGTATTCCGCCGCCACTTCCTCGGCATTGCCGCCGATTTCGCCGATCAGCACAATCGCATGCGTGTCGCGATCCTCGTTGAACATCTTGATCGCATCCAGAAAACTCGTCCCGATGATCGGATCGCCGCCGATCCCGATGCACGTGGATTGCCCGATCCCCAGATGCGTCAGTTGATCCACGGCTTCGTACGTCAACGTTCCGCTGCGGCTCACCACGCCCACATGTCCCTGTTTGTGAATCGGCCCCGGCATAATTCCGATTTTGCATTTTCCCGGCGAAATAATTCCCGGACAGTTCGGCCCAATCAATCGCGTCCGCGAATTTTTCAGCGCCGCCGCCACCCGCACCATATCCAGAGTCGGCACGCCTTCCGTGATGCAAATCACCAGCGGCAATCCCGCGTCCATCGCTTCCAGAATCGCGTCCGCGGCAAACGGCGGCGGCACAAAAATTACCGACACGTTCGCCTTCGTCGCCTTCACCGCCTCCGCCACCGTATTGAACACCGGCACTTTCAGATGTTCCGTCCCACCCTTCCCCGGCGTCACGCCCGCCACCACTTTCGTCCCGTAATCCAGCATCTGCTGCGCGTGAAAACTTCCCTCCCGCCCGGTAATCCCCTGCACGATCAGCCGCGTATTCTTATCCACCAGCACGCTCATCGTGCGCCTCCCGCCAGCGCAACCGCTTTTTCTGCGCCGTCCTTCATTCCCTCTGCTACCGCAAAATTAAATCCAGAATTACGCAAAATTTCTTTTCCCTGCTGCACGTTCGTTCCTTCCATCCGCACCACCACCGGAATTTTGAATTTCAATTCCCTCGCCGCACTCACCACTCCGCTGGCCAGCACGTCGCAGCGCAAAATCCCGCCGAAAATATTTACGAACACCGCCCGCACGTTCGGATCGCTCAGCAAAATCCGAAACGCGTTCTTCACCTGCTCTTCCGAAGCCCCGCCGCCCACATCCAGAAAATTCGCCGGGCTCCCGCCGCTCAATTTAATAATGTCCATCGTCGCCATCGCCAGCCCCGCGCCGTTCACCATGCAAGCGATGTCGCCGTCCAGCTTGATGTAATTCAATTTGAATTTCGAAGCTTCCACTTCCAGCGGCGTTTCCTCTTCCAGGTCGCGCAATTCCTTGAATTCCGGATGCCGGTACAGCGCGTTGTCATCAAAAGTCACTTTCGCGTCCAGCGCCACCAGTTTCCCGTCGCCCGTCACCACGCACGGATTGATTTCGATCATCGAAGCATCCGTCTCGATGAACGCGCGGTACAGCGCCTGAAAAAACGGCACGGCCACGCCCACCTGCTCCGGCGTCAGCCCCAAGCCAAAAGCCAATTTGCGCGCCTGATACGGTTGAAATCCCGTCGCCGGATCAATCTTCTCGCGCAAAATCGCTTCCGGATGATCCTTCGCCACTTCCTCGATTTCCATTCCGCCCGCCGCGCTGGCCATAAAAATCGGCGCACCCAGCGCGCGATCCACCAAAATCCCCAGATAAAGTTCGCGCTTGATATCCAGCCCTTCTTCGATCAGCAAACGCCGCACGATCCGCCCTTCTTCTCCCGTCTGCGGCGTCACCAGTTTCATTCCCAAAATTTGTTCAGCCAGCGTCGCGGCATCGTCAGCGGATTTCGCCAGCTTCACGCCGCCGGCTTTCCCGCGCCCGCCCGCGTGAATCTGCGCCTTCACCACCACCACCGAAGTTCCCAGCCGCTGCGCCACCGCCCGCGCTTCATCCTTCTTGAACACCACTTCCCCGCGCGGCACCGGCACGCCAAATTTCGCAAGGATACCCTTGGCCTGATATTCGTGGATCTTCATTCTGACTCCATCGGCTTCCTGAAGGTCGCCTTGAATAGTGCTAAGATTCGAGGACAATTAAAGCGACTTAGTTTACTTGGAAGATGCGGCACGGGCAAGCCGCCACATCGCGCCGAAATGCGCGACTTGCCGTCATTTTGCTTTCGTAGCGGCGCACTTTAGTGCGCCATGTATGACGCGGCAACCGCCGATCATGATCGCTCTCAGGTCCGCGCAGTCGCGATACGGACGAATGCAATCACAAAATGATCCACGAAGCTCTCGACAAGCTAATCCAAGGCGAAGATCTCTCGCGCGCCGAAGCGCAAGCCGCGATGGAGCAAATCCTTTCCGGCCACGCCAGCACCGAGCAGATCGCCGCGCTGCTGATCGCTCTGCGCATAAAAGGCGAAACGGTTGACGAAGTCGTCGGCTTCGCCCTGGCCATGCGCCGCCACGCCACTCCAATTTTTCCCGCCGGCCGCAAACATCCCGACGAAGTAATCGTGGACACCTGCGGCACCGGCGGCGACGCCCGCGGCACGTTCAACATCTCGACCGCCGTCGCATTCGTAGTCGCGGGCGCCGGCGTGCGCGTCGCCAAACACGGCAATCGCTCCACCGGCTCGCGCTGCGGCTCCGCCGACGTGCTCGAAGCCCTCGGCGTAAAAATCGAACTCCCGCCGGAACGCGTCGCCGAATCCATCGAACAAATCGGCATCGGCTTCCTCTACGCCCCCGCAATGCACGCCGCCACGCGCTACGCCATTCCCGCGCGCCGCGAGCTGCGCGTCCGCACCGTTTTTAATCTGCTCGGCCCGCTCACCAATCCCGCCGGAGCCTCCGCGCAAATCGTCGGCGTGTACGACGCGAGCCTCACCGAACTCGTGGCCCAGGCTCTGGGCGAATTGGGCGTGCAACGCGCGCTGGTGGTTCACGGCGCCGATGGCCTCGACGAAATTTCCATCAGTGGCGAAACGCACATCGCCGAATTGCGCGATGCGCGCCGTGCGCAGCTACACCGTCGTGCCCGAAGATTTCGGTCTGCGCCGCGCCCCGCTCGAAACCATTCGCGGCGGCGACGCCGCGCACAACGCCGAAATCATCCACAAAATTCTAGGGCGCTCGCTGCTCTACCGCGAGCATGGGCCGCACCGCGACATCGTGCTCGCCAATGCAGCTGGCGCGCTCGTCGCCGCAGGCCGCGCCACCGATTTTCTCAATGGCGTGCGCCTCGCCGCTGAATCCATTGATTCCGGAGCGGCACGCGCCAAGCTCGAAGCCCTGGTCGCGTTTTCGCAATCCCCCGCAGGCCACCACAGCCAATCCGCAACTTGATTGCACTCCGCTTCGCGATTTGGCACAAGCCATCTCACAACTGGTTGACGCGGAAGGGCGGGGCTTCAGCCCCGCCGCCACACTCACCATGAGAAGGGGCTTTAGCCCCTGAAGCCACGATCTACTTGACGGGATGTACGACCATGCTAGACGGATCAGCAGTCACCGAAGAATCAAGATCAAGCAGCACGCGACCTGCGGCAGCGCTCGATGGCGGATAGCAATTGCCATCCGAACTGTAAGTCGCGCCACAGTGCGCCGTAAAATTCCGCCGCCGCGGCGATTGTGCGAACTGCCAGACGCGTGCGCCGGCAAACCCGCTCTGCGACGGCTCCGGTGGATTTTTCAAATACGCGCAGCCCGGCGACGGAGGACACGCGTCGTTGTAAATAAAGTAGGCCATTACCGGCGCGCGCTCGTGTATGTCGTCCGCCGTCGTGATGGTTTGCCCTTTGCCTTCTTTTACTTTCATTCCCGAACAGTACACTCCCGCGACAAAACCTTTCGACTCCACCCTGCTCTTCCAACCCGCAATGTAATTAATTTGCGGAGGCAGCATTCGGCCACCCTCTTCGATATCCAGATAAATTACCGTGAAGGTGTCAGCAGAGAATCCTTCGCGTTGCGCCGCCGCCACAGCCAGCTCGGCGTCGCGCGCGCCCAGAGCGCTGGCGTCCACCGGCGGCTGCAGCTCCTTCGCTAGGCGTCCATTGAAGAGGATCAAAAATCCGAAGCCGTTTTTTACCAACTCCGCGCGCTTCCCGGTCCACGAATTCGTCTTCGCCCCAGGCGGCGCGTTCAGCCAATATCCGGAAAATGAAAATGTTCGTCGCAGCCCGGGCAGCGCGTCATCACCCGGATAGTCGTTCGCGTCAAAACCAAGGTAGGTTGGTACGGGGACTTTTTCCGGCTGCGATGGCCGCGGCGCGTTCGTGGCTGCTCTGCGCGGAAATAGCAGAATGCAAGAGATTGCCGCGCAAAGCAGCAGGATCTCGGCAAGCGCGGCCCGTATTCTTCGCTTCTCGCGCATTGCGCACCGCCGTATCGCGTTAAATGCTCAAAAAATTCTTCAGCAAATCAAATCCCGCCCCGGTCAGCACCGATTCCGGATGGAACTGCACGCCTTCCACTCTCAATTTGCGATGTCGAAAACCCATGATCGTCCCATCTTCCGTCTCCGCGGAAATTTCCAGCTCGCGCGGCAGCGATTTGCGTTCCACGATCAACGAATGATAACGCGTAGCGATGAACGGCTTCGGCAATCCGTGAAAAATCGTCCGCCCATCATGCTCGATCTCGCTGGTCTTTCCGTGCATCAGCTTCGGCGCGCGAATCACCCGCCCGCCAAACGCCGCGCCAATCGCCTGATGCCCCAGGCACACGCCCAAAATCGGAATCTTCCCCGCGAATCGCTGGATCAACGGCACGCTGATCCCCGCTTCCTTCGGCGTGCACGGCCCCGGCGAAATCACGATGCGCTCCGGCGCCATCTCCGCAATTTCATCCAGCGTGATCTTGTCGTTCCGGCGCACATCCAGCTGCTGCCCCATCTGGCCCAGGTACTGCGCCAGGTTGTATGTAAACGAATCGTAGTTGTCGAGCAGAAGGATCATGTCGCACTCATATTCTAACTTCTTAACCGCGGACTGCGCAGCTTTCGTAGCGGCGCACTTCAGTGCGCCATCCGTGTCACGGCGAAGATCGCTCGCGTTCTGAAAAACCGCCGTTACAACGCGTCATTCCGCGCGGCTGCCGTTTCGCGCCGCGATGCGCAATTTCCAGCGCCGTCACCAGCGCGCGCGCCTTGTTCACCGTTTCCTGATATTCGCGCTCTGGCACGGAATCGGCCACCACTCCGCCGCCCGCCTGAATATAGGCGCGGCCGCCTTTCGCCACCATCGTGCGCAGCGCGATGCACGAATCAATGTTCCCGGAAAAATCCAGGTACATCACGGCGCCGGCGTAAATCCCGCGCCGCGTGGGCTCCAGCTCATCAATAATTTGCATCGCGCGAATTTTCGGCGCGCCCGAAAGAGTCCCCGCCGGAAAACACGCCATCAGCGCATCAAAACAATCCACGTCCGCGCGCAATTGCCCGCGCAAACTGGAGACCAGATGCATTACGTGGGAATAACGCTCCACAAACATCAGCCGCTCCACCTTCACCGAGCCGTACTCGCACACGCGTCCCAGATCGTTGCGGCCCAGATCCACCAGCATGATGTGTTCGGCGCGCTCCTTCGGATCGGCCAGCAGCTTCGCTTCGAGCGCGCGATCTTCCGCTTCGGTGCGTCCGCGCGGCACCGTCCCGGCGATCGGGCGATAGGAAATGTTGCGCCCCTGCACCTTCACCAGCATTTCCGGCGAGCTGCCCACCACCGCCAGTTCGTCGAGCTTCAAATAATAAAGATACGGCGAAGGATTCACCACGCGCAGCGCGCGATAAATTTCGAACGGATCGGCGCCGGTCCGCGCCGAAAATCGCTGGCTCGGCACCACCTGAAAAATGTCGCCCGCGCGAATGTAGCTCTTCGCCTTGCGCACCGCGGCCATGTACTGCGCTTTCGTGAAATTCGATTCCACGCGCAGCGGCCCGCCCCGCCGCGTGCACGGCGTTGCCGCGGCAGCGGACTTTCCAGCTTGCGTCGCGTGCGGCGAATTTCGCGCACCGCAGCGTCATATTTTGCGCGCAGGCTCCCCGGCCCTTCGGTGAAGACATTGCGAATCACCCACACGCGGTGCCGCACGTGATCGAACGCCACCAGACCCAGGTAAAACATCATCACGCTATCGTCCAGCTGCAGATCGTCGCGCCCACTCGCCGGAATCTTTTCAATCAACCGCACCATGTCGTACGCGAAATACCCGATCGCTCCGCCAATCAGCGGCGGCAGCCCCGGCACGCGCACCGGCTGATAGCGCTCGGTGAGTTCCCGCAAATGCGCGATGGGATCGGCGTCGAAATTTTTGCGCTTGCCGCCCGTTTCTACGCTGCATTTCCGCCCGCGCGAACGAAACACTTCCTGCGGATTCGCGCCGGCAAATGTGTAACGCGCAATATTCTCGCCGCCCTCCACGCTCTCCAGCAGAAACGAATACTTCGCATTGTGCGCCAGACGCAGATGCGCGCCCACCGGCGTCAACAGGTCCGCCGTAAACGTTTCGTACACCGGAACCAGGTTCCCCTGCCGCGCCAGTTTCGCAAACGTCTTGAAGTCCGGCTGAATCATCGTCTCGCCATTTTCTCTTCGCTCGCCAGCACGCGCAACACGGCTCGGCGCATGGCTTCCACCGGCGCGCGCTCGCCCGTCCATATTTCCCATTGCGCGGTGCCCTGCGCCAAAAACATTTCCACGCCCGAAACCGTTTCGATGCCCCGCTGCGCCGCGAGTTGCATCAGCTTGGTCACGCGCGGCCGGTAAATCAAATCGAACACCAGCCGGCAATTGAGTTCTCGGGCGCTGAGCGGCGAACGGCCCTCCGTGGGATGCATCCCCACGGGCGTCGCGTTGACGATCGCGTCAAAAAACTCGCGCTGCAGGCGGGAACGTTCCACCACTTCGCCGCCCACCGCGCGTGCCAGCGTCGTTGCGGCCCTCGCGCGACGCGCGCACACGCACACCGACGCTCCCGATTCCGCCAGCGCAAACGCCACCGCGCGCGCCGCGCCACCCGCGCCGAAAATCAGTGTGCGGCTGCCGCGCAAAGGGATGCGGCGTTCTCAGCGCACGCAGCACGCCCACATAATCCGTGTTGTAGCCGTACAATTTTCCGCCGCCGCGCACCACCACCGTATTCACCGCGCCGATCGCCGCAGCCATCGGATCGCAATCATCCAGATGCCGCAAAATCGTTTGCTTGTGCGGCAGCGTCACGCTGAATCCCGCGATTCCCAACGGCTCGACGCTGCGCAGAAAATCGCGCAGATCGCGCACCAGAAAAGGCAGGAACACCGCGTCAACTTTGCGTGCCTGAAATCCCGTGTTCTGTAGCACCGGTGACAGCGAATGGCCAATCGGATTGCCGATCACTCCATACACGCGCGTCTTCCGGCGCAATCTGTCCGCGCGATACAAACCTTTCATGTCATGCAACGTCACTTGGCCGGGCGCAGTCGCATTCTCCACCGGCGCATACGCGAGCGCGCTTCCCTCCCGCAGCGCAAGCACCCGCGCCGGCAGCGCCACGTCGCCCATCGGCACCGCAATCAAATCTTTTCGCCGGCGCGCCAGACGCAATACCTCTACGCTGCGCGCCAGCGAATCGCACTGTGCCGCGATCTTGGTCGCGTCCGGTTTCCCGCGGCCCAATTCAGCCGCAACCCGCCTGAAATTCTTGGGCGAGCGCTGGAAAAAATGCGCCGACGCAATCCGCCGCCCCTCGCCCAGCAGCACGTCCAGCAGTTCCGGCGGACACCGCGAGGAACTTTCAATTTCCAGATCGTACCAGGCGCAGCCAGCCCGCACCGCCGCGGCCAGTTGCACCAGCTGCCGCGCAATCGTTCCGCGAAACTTTCCGCCCGCTTCGCGCCGCCGGCAGGTCGCGATCAGAGTCGCGCGCAGGCGTTTTTTGGTGAGTTGAGCCAAAAACTTGTCGAGCTCGTCCTCGTCGGCGAGCCAGTCGAGGCGCAATTCCACCGTGCGCGTCGAGCGCAGAGCCTGCGCGAGCTGCTTCCACATCCCCGGCGCGTCGGCAGCGGCCACCACCGCGCAGATTTTGTCTTTTCCGATCATTTGAAGTGGCCTGGCTTGAGCAATATTCGGATCACTGACGCGGACGTCTGTTATCGCGAATTCTGGGGCACCCTGGCCTATCGTACAGGTACTACAGGGCTTGTACCATGTGGTGCACAATGTGTAAAGCGGGTCGGACCATTGTCTTGACGGGTCCCAGTACGTCCATTACAGTCGGTACATCGGGGCAAATGTGGGCCAGCGCCTGTGCCGCGGCGCACGATATTCAAAGGAGCATGCATTATGCGTGGGAAAATTGTCCTTGCCAGCCTGGTTTTGAGCCTTTCCGGGGTTGCTGCGTTCGCGCAAGCATCCGGCCCCATTGGGAAGGACATCTATTGCACCGGGACCATTACCAACGAGTCCGTCCCGCAGGACTCCTACGTCATCTCTGGCGACGGCTCCAACTACAAGATCACTTTCCAGGAAGGCGACTACGTTTACCTGAACAAGGGCGCCGGTCAGGGCGTGAAGGTGGGCGACGAGTTCTCGGTGATCCGCTCGGTCGTGGATCCCACGGAGATCGAATGGGCCAAGTGGCAGTTCGCGATCATCCGCAAGCTGGGCACATGGTGGGAAGACGAAGGCCGCGTCCGCGTGGTTGTGGCGCAGCCCAACACTTCCATCGCGCAAGTGGAGAACTCCTGCAACTGGGTGCAGCGCGGCGACATCATTCTGCCGTTCAAGGAGCGCCCCAGCCCGCCGCTGAAGCCCGAGACCAACTTCGACCGCTTCGCGCCGTTCAGCGGTAAAGCCACCGCGATGGTGATGGCCGGCAAGTCGTTCCAGGTGGAATTGGGCACCAACGACGTCTTCTACGTGAACCTCGGCGCGCAGCAGGGCGTCCATATCGGCGACTATTTCCGCATCTTCCGCTATACCGGAACCGAGCATGAAACCGCGTATCAAACGCCGCGGTTTGCGTTCGACGCGGATTCACAGGCTACGGTTTACGGCCGCATCTACGGATTCGGCAGCGTTCCCAAGAAGTGGAAGTGGGACAACACGCCGCGCGAGATCGTCGGCGAGGGAATCGTTCTGCGCACGGGAACCAACTCCGCGACGGTGTTGACGACCTACACGTTGCGCGAGTTCTTCGTCGGCGATTACGTGGAACTGGAGTAAGCGCTAGCGCGCTCGTTCGCTGGGATTATCCGGACTGCGCGTTGCGCGGCTGAAACGCCGCTTCGCTGAACACTTCCGCGGTGAACGCCTGCACGCGCGTCGCTGAGGATTTCCAGGCATCGCGTTCCAGACCAGCCTTAACGCACGTCTCCTCCAGAAAGCGTTGCGCCTGCCAGCGGAATTCCGTGGCCACTTGCGGCAGCAACACTCCGCGTTGGCGGCCTTGGCTAACGACCAGTCCATGTTTCCCCGGTTCGATGCTCTCCAGCGTCACATCTTCCAGCGCGGACAACACGGACAGCTCGATCTCGATCTCGCTGAGTTCGGCCAGCACGACGGGATCGAAGCGCGAATCGTCCAGCGCAGCGGCGCGCGCGCAATGCGCGACCACTTCAGCGAGCGCGTCGCGTCCGGGAAGCTGGCCGACGCATCCGCGCAAGCGTCCGCGGCGATGCAGCGTGACGAACGCGCCTGCGGGCTGATGCAAAAAAATCTCAGAGGGAAAATCCTGCAGCGGCGGTTTTTCCTGCACTGCCAGAGTGAGGGCGCTCCGGGCTAACTGCAAAAGCAACTGCTTCTCGCGATCAGCGAGTGAGGACATCCTGCGGCTTTTCTTCGGGCTTCACGAGCAAGGCGCCCTGGCGGCGCTGCTGCACGCGGAAATTAATTTGCGTCCAGAACATCTGGAAGTAATGCCCCGCGGAGGCCACCGCGCTGACCACCACCATCCACAGCAGCACGGTGCCCACCAGTTTCAGCGACGGATGATTGGCGGTTAAAATCACGGTGCATCCCGCCAGCACCTGCAAAATCATTTTCATTTTTCCCAGCGGCGACGCGGGAATGATCAACCCTTCCACCGAAGCAATTTCGCGCAGGCCCATCACCATGAATTCGCGTCCGATGATGATCACCACCATCCAGGCCTGCATCAAGCCCATTTCCACCAGGGAAATAAACGCAGCGGAAATCAGAAGTTTGTCGGCGATAGGATCCAGCAGAATTCCCAGCGTGGTGATTTCCTTGCGGGAGCGGGCGAGGTAGCCGTCCATCACGTCGGTGGCCGCGGCGGCCAGCAAAATCAATACGCCCAATACTTCGAAGTGGACAGGCAATCCCCAAAAATCAAAATTGGGCTGGCGGGTGAGCAGCACAACGACCAGCAGCGGAACGAAAAAGATCCGCAGCGTCGTCAAGCTGTTGGGCAGATTCATGAATTCCCCGGAAAAACCCTTGGCTCGTGGGCCGCGAGCATTCCAAAGGTCTGAGTCACTATAGTCCCGCAATCCAGTCGAGTCAACGGTGCGGGCGTAGAAGGCTGCGAGAATGGCGCAGGACGCGAGAAAAGCACGTTGTTGCCTAGAAAGGCAAATCCCTATGCTAGTAACGCTTAGCGAACATGCCGCCCCAGACCTGTGCATATTCAACATAAGAGAAACAGAGCGATTTGCAGTTGACAGGGCGGAGTGTTGCGGCTTCGTCGGAGCAATAAGTGGCTTGTTTACAGAGCGATACGAGTTCCGCGCGGGCCTATGGTATTTAAAATGTTGATTTTGTTGGGCTTTTTCACTGCCGGGAGGGGTTTCTTTATCCACAGTGATATCCACAGGAGCGCTGTGAATCTTGAGGATTCTGGGCTGCGGGAGGCGCCTCGGCGAGCGCTGCGCCAATGCGTCACGCGAGCCGTTGACCACCACTTTTCGGTCTGTTGTGGCTGGAAAAAGTGGACGAATCGTACCGATTAGAATGGGTCGCCGTTGATTGTTTTCAATGGTTTGCATCGGTTTCTAATAGTAGGGCTGTACCGATTAGAATCTCGTGCGGTTGCTGACTCGATGCGGTGTCCGGCTGGTCTGCCGATGCCCGCGAAGTGCGTCGCACGGCGAGGACGAGTTCAGCCGGAGTGGGGGCTTCCCGGAACGGATTTTGCAGAGTGGTGGGTGCGAAGCGATCGTCGCGCGCTTTCCCGATGATGCTCTCATGTTTTTCTCCTCGTCTCGAACCTAACACCGGGGGTACGAAAAAACAGCTGTACCAAAGTATGGACGAAGGACAGTACCGTTTTTCGGCACTCGAGATGAATTCAGGTTCAAATTGTGTTTCCGGAAGCGAACTTTTGTACTCGCTCCATTTCGCTGCGCGTTTTTGACTTTGTAGCGGCCGGTCCCGCGAAGCGGGACCGGGCAGCCGTTGGTTTGCTTTTGTAGAGGCGCACTTTAGTGCGCCATTCGTGGCGCGGCAGTCACCGATGGCGGTCTGAAGCCCGCCGCTACAAAATCTAGGTAACGCGTTCAGGCTCTGCAGCAGCAATTTTGCAGTTGTCGCGCAGACTCTGTACGATGTCGAAAACCGAAAGGGAGGACAAAATGTCCGAACCAACCAGCGCGGCGAAGCAAGCAGCTGCAGCTATCCCGGACGACAATCTGGAACGCCAGCTCGCGTTTGCGCAACCCAACAGCGATGCGAAGCTGCCGCACATCGGCGTGGTGGGAGACACATACACGATCCTGCTCGCGGGCAAAGACACGGCGGGGCGTTTCTGCCTGATTGACATGCATATACCGCCGGGTGGCGGCCCGCCTCCGCACCGTCACGACTTTGAAGAAACTTTTTCCGTGCTGGAGGGCGAGCTGACGGCTACGTTCCGCGGCGCAAAACAAATCGTGCGCGCCGGTGAGACCATCCATATTCCGGCAAACGCGCCGCACATGTTTCACAACGCGTCCTCACAGCCGGTAAGGATGCTGTGCATCTGCGCGCCAGCCGGTCCCGAGGAATTTTTCACGGAGATTGGCGTCCCGGTGGCAACGCGCACCACTCCTCCACCGAAGCTGGATGAAGCAGGCCAAGCAGCATTACGAGCGAAAATCGCAGCGATCGCTCCGAAGTATCGGACGGAGTTGCTGCAGCACGCGTAAAACCGAGAGGACGCGAAAAATTTCCGGGCGTTCAGTTGGGGGCTTCGAACGGCGTGCCGCCCGGCCTGCCCCGACACAAGCGGAGCACAAGTTGACCCCCACTGGGAGCACATGAGAAATTCCCATCTTGCCCGTATGACGACGCAAACCAAGCTCGATCGGTTTATCGCCTTATTCAAGAATGAGGCCGAACTCCGCGAGGCCGTATTGGCTCTTCTGGAAAAAATGCCAAACGTCAAGAACGCGCGCCACACGCACGGCGCGCAAGAGCTCGGCAAGGATATCGTGTTCAACTGGCTAGGTCCGTTCGACCGCCAACAGCTTGTCGCCTGTGTAATCAAGAATGACAGAATCACCGGTTCAGCGGAGTCTAATCACGGTGCACGGACTGTGTACTCTCAAGCGGAAGAAGCGTTTGACAGTCCCGTAGCCAATGTGGCGACCGGAATCGATGAGCGAGTTACACAAGTGTTTGTAATAAGCCCGCATGAGTGTCCCCCGGCGACGGTTGAATCCATCAAAGGGAAAATGCAAGCTCGCGCGGGTCAAGTCGTCTTTATTTGTGGGCGCGAATTGATGGAGAGGTTCGAAGAACACTATCCGGAGTTTCTTCTGTTCAACGCAGGACTATATGGATCCTACATAACAGAGCTGGAACAAGGACTGGATGCGGATCCCGCCGTGATGAATGTGCTATTCCGACATGGATTCATATCCGGACCCAAGAAACTTACCGCACTATATGTTCGTCCGAAGTTTTCTCGCGATTTGCATCGATTCAAATTGCGGGTGACGCCGCCAGAAACAAAAGACCTTCTCAGCCTCTTAACGCTCGAGGAATCGGACCTTGTTCAAAAATGGTTTGCCGAAGTTGGCAGATTGGTAACTGCCATCACGGCGCCCGACGATACCGGGACGGTATTGCAAGCCTCATTCGGAAAGCTCGCCCAGGAAGTTAAGAGCGGATGGAGGGATGGATACGAGGCCCACCGGCGGCAGCCGGGAATTTCGATTGAAGACCGCACGCGGCCGCGAAATGAAGTTCGCGTAAACCTCAACGACGCCGATCGATTGAGCGCTGCAGCAGCGGATCTCTTGCAAAGCGCCAATGTTCATATCGCCAGATTCAAGGAGAAAATGATCGCAGCCAACCGGTGTTCGGAGTCCGAATTTGCAAGCGCACAGGTTATGCTCCGATCTCCCCTGTTGCTTGACTATTGCCAAGTTGAAGGCGTTTCAACCCAGGTTCCGTGGCTGGTACAAATGGACGTTGCTCCCTCGCAAGAGTGGGTCTTAGATGAAGAGGTTATTGATTCCACCGCGTCTGATCTTTTGATCACGGGGCCAGCGGGCTTCGGCAAGACTTCTTTCTGCAAATGGCAGACGCTGCACGACCTCAAGAGATATAGAGAGGACGATTCACAAATTATTCCCGTTTATGTCCCGCTTCACCAGCTTGCACAGGGAGAACTAGGCTCGTTTGAAACGACGTTCCTAAGGGCACCTGAAATTATCGCGCTCTGGCAACGAAACGCGGTTTCGCCACACCCCAAGTCACCCCGGTTCAGACTATATTTGGATGGACTCGACGAGGTTCCGTCCCTAACGCGGCAAAAAAGCCTTCTCGCGCTGGCAGAGAAGGGTAAAAAGGCAGACTCGAGAACCTCCATCATTGTTACCGGGCGCGATCATGTAGCGGGCACCCATCTGGCCAGGTTCGTGCGAGTTGGAGTACGCGAGTTCGACGACGATCAGATCAAGGACCTGGCTGTAAAATGGTTCGAGAACGACGAGCACTCGATCGCAGAATTCTTCAATCAAGTTGAAAAGGTTCCAACGCTGCTCCCACTGATGGGCGTTCCGCTCCTAGCGACCCTTGTCTTTGGCGTTTACAAAAATACGAAAACGCTTCCCGAATCAAGAGCGAAACTTTACGACATGTTTGTGAGCTTACTCGCCGGAGGCTGGGATGTCGCCAAAAATGTCCACCGTCAGACGGAGTTCGGTCCGGCTCCCAAACTGACAGTTCTGACTAAACTAGCGGCGATGCTTCACATGGGTCAGCGACGCGACTGCAGTCAGGCGGATTTCCGGACAGCAGTTAAGACAACGTTGCCTGCGTTGCGGGAAAAATCACAAAAACTCCTTGAGGAAACGATCCAGGATGGGCTGCTCGTGCCTACTGGCCTAACTTTTGCGTTTGCTCACTTATCCTTTCAGGAGTATCTGGCGGCCAAGAGCCTATTCGAGCCCAATAGCGGGAAGGCTGCGCAGGTGTTCGGGAGTTTCTTGAACGGCGACGATTGGTGGCGCGAGGTTGTAACATTTTACATTGCGTTGTCGACTGACCCTAGCGACGTTGAGCACTTCATCCACAGGATTGCCGAGAGAGTGAGGTCTAAGACGGCACGTGATGTTGTTCGGAACCGTGCGCACTTTCTGCTGGAAACCTTAGCGATGTGCTTTCCGGGGGCAGAACCGAATTTTAGAGTTTAAGACGGCGGCCGGCCCGTGTTTCGTTTTTGAAGCGGGCGCGTTTGGATGGCCCACTGCTTGAGTCTCCCCGCGAAATTCGTTGTTTGTAGCTCGTCTGCCCCGTTCGTTCACACACCAGATGGCGCGAACTAAACGGCGACTATGCCTACGTGCGTTTCGATCGTGCCGCAGGTTGCGGCATGTGTCGCACCTACGGCGCTCGGGATTCTTTTTGTGTGGGGGTCCCAGCGCTTCCGCGCTGGGCTAAGTTATTTCGCGCCTACGGCGCTGGTGTGGGATGAGGGCGATCGTGTGGCGCGGAGCGGGCGCAGGGAAACGCGTTGGGGGCACGCGGCTTCGGGGAATGCGGCGGGGGTTAGAAATTGGCGAGGTAGATTTTGTACCAGTCGGCGACGATTTCTTGCTGGGCTTGCTGCAGGGTAATGGTTCCGGCGCAGACTTGTTGCTTCAGCAGATCTTCTACTTTGTCCTTCTGATGGGCGCCCATGGTTTTCTTAGCGACCTTGGTGTAGTACGGCTCGGGCCAAAGATTTTTGGGGTCTTTGGGATTGCCGCCGATTTCCAGCGGAATGAAATGATCCTCTTCGTAGTCTGTGAGCTTGGGATCGCTGTAGCCGTACTGGGTGATGCCTTCTTTTTTCAGGTTGTCGGTGTAATCGGCGGGCGGGCGGACGGTGGAGGTCCAGTCGGCGACGCAGATGGTCTGGTGAATGTTGGCCTGGGTTACGTCTGGATTGGTGGCGCCGGGAGTGAACTGGGGATTGGGGTAGAGGTCTTCGGGGCCGGCTTTGGCGGAAGCGATGGCGGCTTCGAGGTGCAGGGTGCGCGTGGGGGCGACGTGGGTGGCGCATCCGGCGAGGAGGAGTGCGGCGGCGGGCAGGAGGAGGCGGCAGAGTATTTTTGTGCTTGCGCGATGCGAGGACGAGCTGGAGCTGCGCGTTCATGCGGCGACACTAGCACTGGAGTGGGAGCGGTGCAAGGCGAAGGGAGGAGGCGCGGCGGGGCGGGCTGGGTTCGCTGCGAGCAAAGATTTAACACAGAGGGCACGGAGAACTATGGAGAAAAATCGGAGACGGCAACGGCTTTTACCGCAGAGACGCAGAGTGCGCAGAGAAAGGCGGAGAAAAATCTAAGCAACTGCGTGCCCGGTCTCGATGATCGCCGAACCGGCCGCTACAAATTCAAAGGCAAGAGCAACGGCGTGCCCATTTCGATGAAGCCGAACCGGCCGCTACAAATTCAAAAGCAAAAGCAACTGCGTGCCCGGTCCCGCTTCGCGGGACCGGCCGCTACAAAATCAAGTGCCAAGAGCCGGCGAGACGCCGGCGCTACGATCGGGTTCAACGCTGCGGCGGGCGGGGATTTGGCGCGCGCGAGCGCGCGATTTATTTTGCGGGGCGAGGGCAGACGAAGACGATTTGGGAAATGGTGGGGAGGTCGCGCAATTCGGCGCGGAGGCGGCGCGGCGCGTGGCTGGCGAGTTCGTGGCCGAGATGCGCGAGCTGGCCGGCGGTGAGGGCGACGGAGTAAATGTCAGCGCGGCGCGTGTAGGAATATTCGCGATAGCGTGGATGGGCTTGGTCGGCGAAATTCATGAGCGCGGCCCAGAAGCTGGGGGCGCGGCGCAGAGCGCGGGCGATCGTTGAGAGCGGGCCGGCGGATTTGGCGGCGGACTGCTGGGTGATGCGCAGAGAATGGCGCGGAGGCGAGCCGCTGGATTCCAGGATTACTTCGGCGCAATCGGCGGAGCGGAAGGGGCGCGCGGGGTCGGCGTCAGGATAGGTGGCGAGAATTTCGGCGAGCGCGGCGGGATCGGGTTCGAAGGGCGGCCACCAGTAACGGAAGGAATGAAAGACGATGGTGCCGGCGCGGAGAATTTGTTGCACGCGCGCGGAATCTTTTCCGGCGACCTGGACGATCATGTCAACCAGTTCGGGGGCGCGGAAGGTCTGGCGGACCAGCGGACGCATGCTGAGGTATTCGGCTTCTTCTTCAGTGTATTTTACGGCGATGGTTTCGGGCAGCGGCACGGCGGCGTTGTGTGGTGATGTGTTGTGATGTGCTGTGTTGCGTCGCGGCGAAATCAGCTCAGGATTTGCCCGCGGCTTTTTCGGTGAGGCGGTCGCGGACTTTGTCGCTGAGCAATTTGCCGTCAATGGATTTGCCTTCGAGTTTGGCGCGCGCGGCTTTCACGACGGCGCCCATTTGTTTCAGGGAGTCGGCGCCGGATTCGGCGATGGCGGCCTCGACGGCGTGATGCATTTCGTCGTCACTGGGAGCGGCGGGCAAATATTTTTCGATGATGGCGATTTCTTTGGCTTCTTTGTCCGCGAGATCCCGGCGGCCGCCCTTGGTGAACTGTTCGACGGATTCCTTGCGCTGTTTGATGAGGGTTTGCAGAATTTGCAGGGATTCCAGATCGTCGAGCGGACGCATTTTGTCAATTTCTTTGAGCTTCAGGGCGCTTTTGACCATGCGCAGGACGCTGAGGCGCAGCTCGTCTTTTTCCTTCATGGCCGCGGTCAGGTCGCTCTGAATTTTTTCGATGTAGCCCATTGGTTGTCCCCCGAAGAGCAGCCAGAATACCACAGGGATTGTGATACCGCGCGCGCGTGCGTGTGCATTTGTGGATTGTGTTGAGTGCGATTCTTATTCGGCGGATACGGATAACGGATTTGACTCTGCAGGAGGCAGCCAGTAGGCTTCTACGATGAAAATTATCGTTGCGGACAAGATCAGCGAGCGCGGGATTGAGCTGCTGCGCGAAACGGGTTGGGAGATTGTGCTGCCGACGGCTGCGGCGTTGCCGAGCGAGATTGCGAATGCGGATGGATTGATCGTGCGCAGCGCGACGAAAGTGACGAGCGCGCTGCTGGATCGCGCCGAAAAATTGCGCGTGGTGGGGCGCGCGGGCGTGGGCGTGGACAACGTGGACATGGACGCGGCGACGCATCGCGGCGTACTGGTGATGAACACTCCCGGCGGAAATGCGGTGAGCGTGGCGGAACATACTTTTGCGCTGCTGCTGGCGCTGGCGCGCGGAGTGGCGCAGGCGAATGCGGCGATTCAGGCGGGGCGCTGGGAGAAGAGTTCGTCGGGCGTGGAATTGCGCGGGAAAACTTTGGGGCTGGTGGGGTTGGGACGCGTGGGGTCGGAAGTGGCGCGGCGTGCGCGGGCGTTGGAAATGAAAGTGCTGGCTTACGACCCGTACGTGACGCCGGCGGCGGCGCGCGAGCTGGAAGTGGAGCTGATTCCGTTTGAGGATTTGCTGCGGCGGTCGGACGTGGTTTCGCTGCACACGGCGCTGAGTGCCGCGACGGAGAAAATAATTAATGCGGCGGCGCTGGCGCAGATGAAGCAGGGCGCGCGGCTAATTAATTGCGCGCGAGGCGAATTGATTGATGAGGGCGCGCTGGCGGAGGCGTTGCGGTCGGGGCATTTGTCCGGCGCGGCGGTGGATACGTTTGCGCAGGAGCCGCCGAAAAATTCTCCGTTGATTGGATTGCCGAATCTGATTGCGACGCCGCATATTGCGGGTTCGACGGCGGAGGCGCAGGAAGAAGTGGGGACGCTGATCGCGCAGCAGGTGCGCGAATATCTGGCGGAAGGATTGATTCGCAACGCGGTGAACATGCCGGCGCTATCCGCGGAGCAATACCGGCGTTTGCGGCCGTATCTGGAATTGGGCGAGCGGCTGGGCGCGTTTGTGGCACAGGCGGCGGCTTCGGCAAGTTTCAGCCGGATACGCATACGCTACGCGGGCGAGCCGGCCGAGCTGGGTTCGCACGTGATACGCAGCGCGGTGCTGATCGGCATACTGAATTCG
This sequence comes from uncultured Acidobacteriota bacterium, assembly GCA_963742475.1. GTDB lineage: Bacteria > Acidobacteriota > Terriglobia > Acidiferrales > UBA7541 > Palsa-295. Next base: position 187,490 of record CAVULY010000005.1, read on the forward strand.
GTGCTCGACGAAAAAGTGAATCTGGTGAATGCGTCGCAGGCGGCCGCGGCGCGCGGGCTGATTGTGGAAGAGACCACGCGACGGCGCGAACGCGGATTTCCGAACACGTTGGAAGTGGCGGCGGAAAATGGCGGGCACACGTTGACGGTGGAAGGCACGGTGGTGCAGGACGGGTCGCCGCGAATTCTGCTGCTGGACGGGATCGAACTGGAAGCGCCGCTGGAGGGCACGCTGCTGCTGACGCGCAATCGTGACGTGCCGGGCGTGATCGGAAAAATCGGGACGGCGCTGGGGAATCTGGGCGTGAACATCGCGACGTTTGCGCTGGGACGGCGGCAACCGGTGCACGGCGCGGAAGCGGTGGCGCTGGTGCGGCTGGATGGCGTGGTGGACGCGTCCATCCTGCAACAAATTCGCGCGATACCTTCCATCACGGAAGCGAAATTGGTGCGGCTGGCGGAAACGGCGAAGCTGAATTCGCAAACGGCGTAGCTGGCAGGAAGATTTTTTTATGCTCGAAACCGCGCGGATGCGCCTCCTGCCGTGGCAGCCGGACGATTGGCTGCTGTTGCGACCGATCGCAAGCGATCCCGAAGTGATGCGATATATTTCGAACGGCGAACCCTGGCCGGAAGAGCGCATGCGTGAGTTCGTGGGTCGGCAAGTTACACACTTCGATAAGCTCGGCTACTGCCTCTGGAAACTTCTGCACAAAGAAACTTCCGAGATGATCGGTTTTTGCGGCCTGCAGCCGCTGGATGGCACATCAGAAACTGAAATCGGCTGGTGGCTGGGGCGCGCGTGGTGGGGAAAGGGCCTGGCGACGGAAGCGGCGCGAACAGCGCTGCAAGATGGGTTTGAGCGCGCGGGCTTAGAGAGAATCGTGGCCGTCGCGATGCGCGCGAACCTCGCTTCGATTCGCGTGATGGAAAAGCTGGGGATGAAGTACGAGCGGGACACGACGCACCGAGGATTCGAGGTGGTGCTGTACGCCGCGAGCCGTCCGAGCCGATGATGCGCCAGGATTTTGCCGCGGCGGCTACGGTTTTCGCGTGGTTACGACGTGGACGAAGGGTACTTCCGTTGTGGTGGCCGCGGGAGTTCCGAAAAATTCGTTGCTGGTGACCTCGCCTTTGGCGTCCACGCGGGTTCTCTATCAAGTGATTTGCAGAGAGTTCGGATTTGCAAAGCGCCGGCCGTGTTGAATTTTTCATGCGACGTTGAATTATGCAGCATACTTTTCCGGCGCGGGCGGACGTGGCGAAGCAATGGAGCTGTTGCAAGTTTTACATTCGGCGGGAGATAATTCGCGGGGCCGCTGGTCTGGGCATTTGGGCCTGGATTTGCAAATAGAGCTGCGAGCGCCCGTTGGGGCAATCCACCGGAAGGAGAAAAACCATGGCGACGAAGAAAGCGACGAAGAAACTCAAGAAGGGCAAGAAACTGCAGGAGACGAAACCGCTCCTTTCGCTGAATTTCTCGAAGATAGAGACGAAATACTCGACCCAAAATCCGGATTAACTCGTAGAGATCGCGGGGCGGGGACGCCAACAAACGAAAAGAACCCGCTGCGTTACTGGCGAGCGAAACCTTCCATATCATTCATAGCTATGATTGCAAGCCAGCGGTGTGCTTGTTCTACCGAGTTTTCGATCGCTGACTTGTCGAGCTGGCTTTCGACTAAATCCATAGTGGCTTTGATCGGTGCCCAGTCTGCAGGCGGAATTGATTTCGTTTGCGCTTGCACAACGAGCAGCCAGCTATAGGAGCCGGTGAGGTCTTTTGCCACACCGTCCCCTTCTCGCAAGCGACGAGCGATTTCAACCTGCGCGTTTATCTCGCCGTACTTTGCTGCCTCCAGGAACCAGGTGTACCCTTCTGCGGCATTCGCCTTCACACCCTGTCCGGTGGCGTACATCCATCCGACATTGTACATGGCCTCGCGGTCACCGTTACTGGCGGCTTTCTTGTACCACTCGATTGCAGTGGGCAAGTCGATCGCCGTCCCCCGTCCGACGCGATAGCTGTGGCCGAGCTTGTATTGAGCATCAACATAGCCCTGAATTGCTGCTTTCTCGTACCAATTGTTCGCCGTCGAGAAGTTCTGCGCCACGCCACGTCCAGTCTCGTAGCAATACCCCAGGCGGTACTCTGAACCCGCATACCCCTTCGCAGCAGCTTCTCGAAACAGCTCGCATGCTCGCTTATCGGATTCCGGGTTCGCCGTTCGCAGAAGGCGCAGTCCCTCCGTGTCCCAAGCCACGACTTCTGTGGACGCATTGATGCTGTGGCTCTTGGCATGCTCACCGGGCGGCCTGCCACTGAGTGCCGACCAAACCGCCGGGTTGCGTCTCAATAACGCGATCGGCGGGTTTTCATCCTCCGAAAACGAGAGATCCTGAACTCCTAAAGCTCTGACCACCGGTTTCGCGCCATCGATCCCTTGGACGAAAAACACATTTCCATTCGACAAGTTGGACTTGGATCCCTGAATTTCCACATCGCCGGTGTCCGGCCAATACCGAACAAGAATATCTGTCTTGCCAACGGACATGGCAATCTTGGCAGGGGACTGATTCACTTCCCAATTGAAATTTGTCTGCTGGTCCAGCCATCCCGCGCTCCCTTCAAAAAAGACCAACAGCGTCAAAACTTCTTGATTGCCGTCAGCTCGGCTTGCGAACCATGCGGACGCGTCCGTGAAAGAGATTGGATATGCCCCGGCACCGCTCGCGCGCGGCCCGGAATCGCTCGCGTGTGCGAGTGCACCTGGGATAAAGCAGCACGTCGCGACTATCGCTAGCCTTCGTGCAAGGTTGAGGAATCGCATGGTTGTCCTTAAGCGTTAAGTAACCGGCACAGCATAGCTCGACTTCGAGAAGGCGCAAAACCCATTTGCACCAGGGCAGTTATCGAATCAAGTAGGGAGTAGTCTGACGCAGCCCGTACATAGCACGGTCCCAGACCTGCCAATCGAACTCAGTGCGCGGTAAGCGCGGGGACCGGACGAGCGGCTTTCGAACCATCACGGGTTCGATGGTTGCAGGCTCGCCGTTGCAAACATTGCTTGTGAACGTTAGAGTAGGCGCGCGCGCAGACCAGAGCGCCCATCGCGCGCGCCACCGCCTGCAAAACTTTCGCTGAAAAGAGAATCGAAATGGAAAGCAGCAACCGACGCTTGATGTGGCATGGCATGTTTCTGTTTCTGATTGGCCTGCTGACGGGATTTGCGGAGCAGCATTTCGCGAACGTGCGGATGGCGCTGGCGGCGCATCTGGAAGGGGTGATGAACGGCACGTTTCTGCTGGCGCTGGGAGCGGTTTGGAACGAAGTGCGGCTGCCGGCGCGGAGCAAGGCAATCACGTATTGGATCGCGCTTTACGCTACGTACGGGAACTGGCTGATCACGAGCCTGGCTGCGGCTTTTGGGACGGCTGCGCTTTCTCCGATCACTGGAGCAGGCCACAGTGGATCGCCGTGGCAGGAGAGTTTTGTGACTTTTGGCTTCCTTTCTGTGGGCATCACCATCATCGCTACATCTATATTCGTCCTGTGGGGCCTTCGAGCAAAGGCGGCAGCTTGAACTGCAGGTCTTGATCCGCAGGTCTTCAACCACACTTCTGGCGCAGGATTGCCAACGATCCTGCGACGCGGGATTGAAAGCCATCGGCGTCGCGTGGGTCTCAATGTTGCTTCCATCGGGATAGCCGCGTCGCTGCCTGCAGGTTCAAGCGTGGCGAAATTCTGGAAGGTTTATGACGACTCTGTACCTGTGGTGGGGAGTAGTGTTAGTCTCCGCCGAAAGGAGCGACCTTGCGAGCTACCTACCCCCTGCGCGGTGTGTATTCGAAGCGCATCCTCACGCTGCTGCTACAAACTCTCCTGACGCTGGAATTCACCGGCTGCGCGTCGAGGACGGGGCCGAAGAGCATCACGCACGATCGCTTCGATTATGCCGGGGCGATGACCCAATCGTGGAAGGAACAGATGCTACTGAATATGATCAAGCTGCGGTACATGGATCCTCCCGTATTCCTGGACGTGCAGCAGGTGGTGCAACAATATACTTTGGAAGGCTCGGGGTCGGTTTTTGCTCCGGGATGGACAGGAAACTCGGCCATCGCACCGGCGGCGTCTGCATCGGGGCGCTGGGCAGAAAGTCCTACGATCACATACCTACCGTTGAGCGGCGAAAAATTTACCAAGAGCCTGTTGCAGCCGGTATCACCGGTGGATTTATTTTCGCTAGTGGAATCGGGCTGGCCGATTGACGCGGTGTTTGAGGTGGGAGTTCGAGCGATCAACGGATTGCATGCCGGGTCCAGGACGCAAATGCTGAAGCGGACCGGCGATCCTGATTTTTATCGCGTGCTGGCGATGTTGCGAGAATTGCAGGCGTCGGATTCGTTCGGCATCCGCGTGGAGGCAGCCGCCGGGGGCGGTGGCGGGTTGATGGTGTTTCGAGCGCGTCCGGCGGACGAGGCGGCGGCCGCGACGGCGCTGCAAGTACGCGAATTGCTGCACCTGGACAAGCACACGCAAGAATTCAAGTTGGCCTTCGGCGCCGTGGCGGAGGACGACAAGGAAATCGCGATGCTGACGCGCTCGATGCTGGAGATACTGGCGGAAGCGTCGGCGGGCGTGGAGATTCCTGCTGCCGACGTGAATGAAGGCCGCGTGGTAAAGATGACGACGACGGGAGCTTCCGCAGAAACGGAACCTAAATTTTTTGTCCACGTACATTCTTCCACGTCCAAACCGCCTGCGAACGAAGTGTTCACGGCAGTGCGCTACCGCGATTATTGGTTTTGGGTGGATGACCGCGATGTGCCGTCCAAACGCGGGCTGGGATTTCTGATGCTGTTGTTCACACTGGTTGAGTCCGGGCCGACAGCGGCTCCGCCGGTGCTCACGATTTCGAAGCCCTGAGGCGTCGCGGAATCCAAGGTACTGGTAGCGCGAAGCGACCTCACAAACAGACCATCGCCTCCGGCGGCACGAATCAGACCAATGGTTTCTTTTCCTTCCCTTTCGCGACGGCCGGAGACCACGACGTTGGCCCCCACCTACGCAAATAGCACGGCGGCCTCACGGCCAATACCAGACGTCCTGCCAGTCACAAGCGCGACTTTCCCCTGCAATTCCGTTGTCATAGTTTCCTCTCACGATTGAGACCCTTCAGAATGGAGCGGCAGAGTGAAGGCTTTGCGCGAAGCTCCCGTCAAACGGGACGCGCAAATGCCTGATTGATGAAGGGCGTTACGAGAAGGGTGGACGTCTGGACAGGCCGGTTCAAGCCAACCGAGAGCTACCGGTAAGGTGTCGCCCCTGTTACTCTTGACGATGGATTAATAAGCATCCAACGGCTAGTGTTCGCTATCTAATGGGATAAGCTGGACTTGCCGATAATGAATGCGGTTTGGGTGCGCTGGTGCTTTGCAGCATCTGGCGGCGAGGTCGGCCCGCAACTGACCTGGAAAGTTGGAGATTCCGAGTAAGTCCCGGAAGGAGAGACGCAAGCATTGAGGGTTACGAAGAAGAGCTGGCAGATTCGCGGTCTGCGTCAACTGAGGGTCGTTTGGGTCCTGATGGTGCTGGCGGCTGTGGTACCGGCTGCGGCGCCGCTTGCTGCGCAACAGGCGCCGGGCGGGCAGACACCCAATCAGCAGCCCGTTGCACAGCCAGCCCAGCAGCCCGGTCAGCCGCCGGAGCAGCAGTCCGTCCAACAGCCAGTTCAACAACCCGTCCAGCAGTCCGATCCGCAGGCAAACGGGAGCATCAGCGGCACAGTCGTGGATCTCACTGGAGCGATCATCGTGGGAGCGCAGGTACGGCTCACTCGTGGGGATCCATCCGCGAGCCAAGACCGGCTGACCGACGACCAGGGGCAATATTCGTTTGCCAACATTGCTCCGGGACCCTTCCAACTGGAAATTTCGTTCACGGATCTCGCGACGCAGGTAATCAGCGGAACCGTGAAGCCCGGCGAGGCCTACGTGGTGCCGCAGGTGGAAATGGTGGTGGCGACGCAGACGACGCAGGTGACGGTGTCACTGACGCAGGTGGAATTGGCCGAAGTGCAAATCAAGGAACAAGAGCAACAGCGCGTATTGGGCATCATTCCAAATTTTTATGTCACCTACGCCGCTAATCCGGTTCCCCTCTCGCCGAAGCAGAAGTTCGAGCTGGCTTGGCGGTCGTCTTTTGATCCTTTCACTTTTGTGGCGGTTGGCGCGATCGCAGGAATTCAGCAGGCCGGAGACGGGCTGAACGGATACGGGCAAGGAGCGCAAGGGTATGCCAAGCGCTACGGTGCATCGTACGCTGACGTGGTGATCGGCACGTTCATCGGGAGCGCGGCACTGCCTGCGCTGTGGAAACAAGACCCGCGCTATTTCTACAGGGGAACGGGCAGCAAGAAATCACGAACATTCTACGCGCTGGCCAGTCCTTTTATGTGCAAGGGCGACAACGGGAAATGGCAGCCGAATTATTCTTATGTGATAGGAAATTTCGCCGCAGCGGGGATCGCGAATTACTATTACCCCGCGAACGATCGGGGAGCTTGGATCGTGGCTGAAACCGCGCTGGTGAGGCTTGGTGAAAACGCCATTTCGTCGGTGTTTCAGGAATTTATCGTGCGGAAGCTGACGCCGAAACTTTCGCATCGCGCGCAACCGCAGCAGTGAAGAGGGTGGCATTGACGGTTGACGACGAAGATATGAAATTTGATCGAAAGCCACTGACGGTGCTGTGATTGACCTTGCAAGCTCAGGTGGGCAAGTACATTGAGTGCGAGAGAAGCAGGCCGCAAGAAATCCAAGACTGCGAAAAAATCCAGACCTCCGGCGAAAAACTCTGCTGCCACGAAGTCTCATTACGACTGGAATGTAACCGAAGCACAGCTGACGGACGGCCTGGATGAGGACCTGCGAGATGCCTGGCAAAAGCTGCGCGCGTTTGCCGCGGGTCTTGGCGCGCAACGCATCTATGCATCGGCGCAATCGATCATGTTTTCAAAGAAGATCTGCTATTTCTTTGTGAGGCCGCGAAAGAAATTTCTGGAACTATGGATTTTCCTGCCACGTAGGATCGAGGGGCTGCGATTCATGCAAGGCCCTACCAAGAAAGAAAAGTATTGCAACCTGTTTAAGGTTATCCATGCTGACCAGATCGAGGAGCCGCTCACCGGCTGGATCCGCGAGGCGTTCGATTTCGCTCCCGAGCAGAGCGGCGCTGCTAAATCCTGATTGATCAACGCGCTTCGCGGACGGGTGGGTCGCGGAAGCGAAATCATCGGCGAGGCGCTCCACGAGACGTACAGCTGTACTGCGGTACTCTTGACGGCCCACGATCATATATATAGGATTCCTATACTTGAGCCGATGATGATCGTCACCAAGATAAAACGCGGCAGCGCGGAATTCGCCATCCTCTCTGTGCTGGCTGAGGATCGCCTCTACGGCTATCAGATCGCGCAAACGATCGCCGAGCGCACCGCTGGGGCCCTGCGCTTTACGCTCGCTTCTCTCTATCCCATGCTTTACGCGCTCGAAAAACGCGCCTGGATTGCCGGCGCGTGGGAAACGACGCGGACGGGCCGCAAACGCCGCTACTACTGCCTCACTCGCGCGGGCCGCAGACAACTCGCGCCCATGCGCCGCCAGTGGGACGGATTTTTCCGCGCTATCCAACGACTGTCAGGTACCGCGCATGCTTGATTGGCAAAAACTCGTCCGCGAACGCCTCACTGAGCGGCGCGCCGGCGCAGAGCTGGAGCCGGAGGTCGCCAAGGAACTCGCGCACTACCTGGAAGACCATTGCGAGGCCGGCCTGGAAAGCGGACTCGGGGAGTACGAAGCGGCCCAGCGCGCGCTCGCCGAAGTTCGTAATTGGCCACGCCTGGCTCGCAATATCAAATTCGCGAGAGAGGGAGGAGAAATGTTGAAACAACGGATACAGACGATGTGGATGCCGGGACTGGCGGCGGCCATCTTGACGCTAGCCGTTTCCATCTCGGCCAATCGCGCGGCTGCGACTCTATTTGCCGGACCGCGGACGGCCATGTTCGTTTACCGCGGCTGGCTGCTAATTCTGACGGCGCTCGGCGCGCTTGCAGCTTACTGGTCTCGCCGCGCAGGCGGCTCGATCGCCAAACGCATCGCGGCAGCACTGTTTCCTGCGGCAACGATTGTCGCAGCACTCGCTTCGCTGATTACGAATCCTGAGTTGAAAATCGTGGTGATCGCGTCGGTCTTCTCTCCCGGTGACGTGCAGATCTCGCAGATTCTCCCAGCAATCGCGAATAGTGTCGTTGGCGGAATTTTGTTACCGGCCATCGCGCTTCTGGCAGGAGCTCTGCCATTCTTACGGGAAGAGCCAGCGGGCGGTCGGCTACGCGCCGGGACGGCGTAACTCCCGGCTCTAGCGGCAGTTATTGCGAAGCAATGGTGCGCAGAAGCATGCCGGCCAAGCCGTCCAGCTTCGTTTCTGATCCTGCAAACGTGAGTGTAATCACGCCTAGGGGTGCTGTTGTTCCATCATGACTAACGGTGATGCCGGGAAGTCCGTACACACCGCAGGCATTCGAAGAAAAAACCCACAGGGCCTGCAGACTGTCGTCACCATTGATGGGCCCATCACATCCGGAGCCGGGTCCCGCCTGGATGTGCACGAGCACGCCGTTGCTGACTCCTTTGCCGACTTTCTGCTTTTGGCGGTTCACCACTTCGCCGCCGTCTCCATAGCGCACATCGCCGCCGATTAAAACGGTGTTTGCCCAGTAGGAAGGCGAGCCGGCGTTGGCGCTATTGAGCGGCGCCTGCGCGGACGCGACAGCCTGGTAGGAAGCAAGCGCTCGCAACCTGGTGACGATCGAAATGATTTCGCCGTGGTTATCAATTTTGTCGAAACGTAGGGAAACTTGAGTGCCTGCGCCGCCTGCTGCCTGCGTGACGGACACGATGGTGCCGCTGACGCGGGACTTCATGCGAATTTTGTCGCGATCCGGCAGCGGCACATCCTGCATGATTTCGCCGACAACCTCCTGGCCCGGTTGCGCTTCGGCAGCGGAAAGGGTTTTGTCCAGACTGACCGGCAAGATTGTGCCGACCGGCAGCGAAGCGGAAGAAGACTGGGCGGCGATTTCGTTCGCGCCGCCATGGAGTTCCGCTGATTTTGTTGAAAAGGCCGACGCGCTAGCCAGTGCCATTGCCGCCGACACAAATCCTGTGACAATAAGTAGTGCTCGCCAATTGCGTGGAGATTTCATAGGCCGTTCCTGAAGAGTAGTCTGAGGGTCGAAGCGATTCGACCGCCGAGTAGGCGATAGATAAGGTACCTCGTAGCAGGCGCACAAACAAGACGGCTCAGTTGAGTGGGGGCGACCGGGATCCAGTTGAATGACGCACCTGTAGGAACTGCTCGCGGTTCGGGAAGCTGTGCTATCCTAGTTTGGTTCGCGCGCGAGATTTGTGCTGCTTGCGCGCACACGGTCGGGGCGTAGCGCAGCCTGGCTAGCGCGCCTGGTTCGGGACCAGGAGGTCGAAGGTTCAAATCCTTTCGCCCCGACCATTTTTCTCCCACATTTTCAAGAAGGTAGCAGCTCTGCTGGGAAATACTTCTGTTCGTTCAATTCTGTGTTGTGCCCAATATTGTGCCCACCTAACCTTTCCACTGCAGTGAGCACCAGCAGCGAACGCCGACGAACGAGCGGAACAATCGCGCCGTACTGGGATAAAAGACCATGGATCGAGTTATGCGGCTTGCCAAAGGCGCGCCCGATCACGCGCAGCGAACTGCCCCGCCTTCCAACGGCTCCATAGCGCGGTCCGCTGCGCCGCAGAAAGCGCTACTCGTTGTCCTTGAGTCATACACACCACCTTTGAACAGAAGTTCCATATTAGTTGGTGTTGCATTGACCCATTGAGACCACCGGACTCACCGGGAGTTGAGAATCTTTGAGGGAATTCTTGCCAATCTTCGCGTATCACAGGCGAACTGAACTTCATAACAGAGGAATGTAACTTTCGCGCCCGCGAATCCGGCCTGCTTGATTCAGGACCGCGGACATTCGCAGGAAACAGCTCTGCAACTTTCGCCGATGCGCTCCCAAGGGAAGTCTCTAATGCACCCATTGATGCTTCTCCCTTTCGTTGACTGCTTCAACTGATGGCAATGCACATTCGGTGCCGACCTCGCTTTTTTACTGTGGTCGGTTCGAAAGTAGTCGAAATCAAAAACTTAGCGGAGATCAACAGGTTGCGATCGAGTAGTGATTTTAGCCAATGCTGCCGGCCGGATAACATCCGTCAACTGAATGACACTGCTGGTCACGAATTGAATTCTCAGCCTCACCTCATCATTACGATTTTTTGCGGGTCGAAACATGAATCAACGCTCCGCGCGATGCCCAGCTTCTTCATCCGGAAGTACAAGGTTGAGCGGTTCAATCCCAAGCGAGCTGCGGCACCGCTGGGTCCGGAGAGAACCCACCGGGTCTCTTTCAGCGTGCTCAGGATATGGTTGCGCTCGACCTCTTCCAGAGTTTGATGGCGGTCGCTGGTTTGACCGGGCATGATGCGGGAGGTCAAGTCCCGCGGCGAAAGCCGCAGCACAGGACCCGGGCTTAGAATCACTGCGCGTTCGATTACGTTTTCCAGCTCCCGGATGTTCCCAGGCCATCGATACCGAATCAGGGCCTCCAGTGTTTCCGACGGAATCGAGTCAATCGTCTTCTGCATTCGTCGCGCCGCTTGTTCTACAAAATGTTGCACCAACAACGGAATATCATCCGGGCGTTCCCGCAACGGAGGAACATGGATCGGAAAAACATTCACTCGGTAGTAAAGGTCGCTGCGAAACTGCTTCTCCAGGATCATGCCTTCCAGGTCGCGATGAGTCGCGGCCACAATCCGCACGTCGACCTTTTGCGTACGAGTGCTTCCCAGGCGCTCAAATTCCCGCTCCTGCAAGGCACGAAGAAGCTTCGGCTGCAGCTCGAGCGGGATGTCACCAATTTCGTCCAGGAACAGCGAACCTTGATGTGCAAGCTCGAGCCGCCCGATTTTCTGTGCGATCGCGCCGGTGAACGATCCTCGCTCGTGCCCAAACAGTTCGCTTTCGAGCAGCCCGGTAGGGATGGCGGCGCAGTTGAGCTTGACGAATGGTCGATCCCTGCGAGGACTGTGACTGTGAATGGCGCGCGCGATGAGCTCTTTGCCCGTGCCGGTCTCACCCAGCAACAGCACCGTCGAATCTCCCCAGGCGACGGTTTCGACCATCTGCAGCACGCGGCGAAGACCTGAACTCTTTCCAATGATCCCTTCGAAACCGGCCTCCGGGTTCACTGGTTCCTCGATTCCATCGATATCAAGCGTGATCTCCGGATCGGTCTTAGGCCTTAGGTCCTCGTACTGCAGAGGATAGGTGAGACTATTTAAGCTCATCGCTTTGCTCCCTTTCTTGCACTTTATCGGTGCGAGCGTGCTGTTTTTTCCGCCTCGGCCGCCCACCTTCTCGCCCAATCCATTCACGGACGTAAGGTGGACAATTCTGGAGCTTGATGTCGTCCTCTTCGCAATCCGTCAGAAATTTGATTGCATCGCGGACTACGAGTGTTACGTCTTTCAAATCCAAAGCGATGTGGCTGCCGGCGGATTCCAACTCGAGGAGCCTACGCAATTCGTCAATGTCCTCTCCCTCGATACGACCGCTCAGAGTGAAAATTACCCCGCCGTTCGTTTTCCTCTGGATCTTCAGCATTCCAACCCCTTTCGAGATGCAGGATCCTCATAGTTAGCAGTTGGTTGCCCATTCCTAAACAGGTGATCATGCGAAACTTAGCTCAGCATCGACTGGCGAAGTTTCGCCAATTGGCGAAATTCCGCACAACACTTGCCGAGGAGCCTTGCATCGTGACTTGGAGCATTGCACTGGGGCAGGATTCTCCGCTCGATACTCTGGTCCAGAACTACAATCTGCCGACGATCCGGGCGGCGATGAAATTGAGTGCAAATGATCCGGATGGAGCAATCGCAGCGCTACAGCCTTCTCTAAAATACGAATTGTCCATGAACTTCTCGTTTAACGGCGTTTATCCGGCATACATCCGTGGCTTTGCTTACTTGCAACTTGGCGAGGGACGTTTGGCAGCGGCGGAGTTTCAGAAATTGCTGGATCACAAGGGTTTGGTGGGAACAGACGTGATTGGGGTGCTAGCACATTTGCAGATCGCCAGGGCACAGAAAATGATGGGAGACGAAGCCTCCGCCCGCAAGTCGTATGAAGATTTCCTGGCTCGCTGGAAGGACGCCGACCCTGACATCCCCATCCTCATCGCCGCTAAATCCGAATACGCCAAGCTCCGAAAATGAATTGCACAGCGTAGGTGGAAAGCGGGAGCGCTCAAGTTCCCGGGCTAGGCCTGAAACGATTCTTGTTAATCCTGAGCGACCGAATCTTCGATTCCAGCGTGGAGCGCGCGATGCCGAGCTTCGCGGCGGCTCCCGATGGCCCATATACACGCCCCTGGCATTCGCGCAGGGATGCCTCGATGATTTCTTTTTCTTGAGCGGCCACTTTTTCAGCGAGATCCAGCGGGCTCTCTATTCTTCGGTTCGGACGGCTGTTTGCGAGAGCCAGCTTTCATCCACGGAAAAATTGCTTGTTTCACAGACGATCACGGAGCGTTCGATGACGTTCTGCAATTCGCGAATGTTTCCCGGCCAATTGTATGACTCGAGCAAGCGCAGAGTCTTCTTGTCCACGGTCGTAAATCTCTTGCCGGCTTTGCGCGCGTAGCGATCGATGAAGTATTCGACGAGCAAAGGAATGTCCACTCGTCGTTCTCGAAGAGAAGGTATCTCGATGGGGAAGACATTCAGGCGGTAAAACAAGTCACTGCGGAAGGAGCCGGCGTTGATGGCGGTCTGCAAATCACGATTGGTGGCTGCAATCACGCGAACGTCAACGCGAATCCGACGAGTGCCGCCGACACGCTCAAACTCGTGCTCCTGCAGTACGCGCAGCAGAGCAATCTGCGTCTCGGCGGGAAGATCTCCCACTTCGTCCAGGAAGAGCGTACCGCCGTTTGCCAATTCAAACCTACCCAAGCGCTGCTGCGTAGCGCCCGTAAAGGCGCCCTTCTCATGACCGAATAACTCAGAAGCGATCAGATCATGCGGAATTGCCGCACAGTTCACACTAACGAACGCGCGCGGAGCACGAGCGGATCTGCGATGGATGGCGCGTGCCACCAACTCTTTGCCTGTTCCGGTTTCGCCGGTGACAAGGACCGTCGAATCACTCGGCGCGACTTTGGAGATGCGCGAGAGAACACTTTTCAAAGCGGGAGATGTTCCAACGATTTCTTCGAACATCGAGGCCTTATCGATTTCTTCTCGCAGTGCAACGTTTTCGTTTTGCAGCCTCTCTTCTGTCTGTTTGCGGTCCTCGATGTCGGTTCCAGTTACGTACCAGCGCGTGATGCGTCCTTCTCGGTCTCGGAGCGGGTTGAATCGAAAAAGAAACCAACGATACTTCCCGTCATTTCTCAGCAAGCGCGCTTCGGTTTCGAACGGCTGGTCGCCGAGGAGTTTAGCTGCACCCGCACCGGTCAAGATCTGGTCATGATCATCCGGATGAATTAACTTGTGTGGATCATAGTTTTGCCACGCTTCACGCGTAAGACCGTGATAGTCAAGCCCGGCCTTGTTGAGATAGATAGCTTTTCCATCCGCCCCCAGTACCGCCACGTGCCAAGGTGCGAAATCGAGGATTTGCCGGAGCTCTGCTTCTTGTTCCCGGATCTTCCCCTCGGCGCTCTTTTGTTCGCTCAAGTCGAGGACGAATACGACGCCCTCGTTCGCACTTTGAAACTGCGCGCCTCCAACCAGCACAGGCACGCGGCTGCCGTCTTTTCGCAAATACTCCTTCTCGTATGCCTGAAAAACCCCTGTGGCCAGGAACTCCGTCAGGGAACGTTGGTCGCGCTCGCGCCATTCGGCGGGCGTCAGATCCGCCCAGCGCAATCGACCCGAGGCGAGATCCTGACGGTCGTATTGCAGCATTTGTAGAAACGCCTGGTTGGCCTCGACGATGTGACCTTCGACGTTCGCGATGAAGATTCCCAGAATGCCAGCTTCAACCAGCCGTCGGATCTTCTCTTCGGTGGTCTTGCGTTCGGTGTTGTCGGTCACAGCCCCAATAAACTCGATGTTGCCCGAAGCCTCCTGAAATGCCTGGGCAAGCGCGCGGACGTGCTTGATTGCTCCACTTGGCAGAAGCAGGCGATACTCATGTTCGAAATCCGTGCCGCTCTTGGATGCGTGCTCGATGATCTGCTGTACAAGCGCCGTGTCCTGCGGATGTGTGCGCTGCAGCACGACGCCTATGCTCGGTTTCTCGGCGGGGTTGTATTCGAAAATCCTGTAGGTTTCGTCCGACCAGACAACTTCTCCGGTATCGGGTCTCCATCCAAAGCTGCCGGTGTGACTGAGCCTTTGAGCTTCCGTCAGGTACGCTTCGCGCCGCCGGAGTTCCTGGGTCAGTAGTTCGTGTTCTGTAACGTCTATGGCGCTGCCGACGTACTTTTTCAGGCTCCGGCTGCCGATATAAGGAACACCGACGCAACGAATATAGCGGACCTCGCCATCGGGCCGCACGATGCGCTTGGTGGCGTCGAAGGGCGAATCATCCGCCACTAATCGGCTGATCAGATCTGCCATGGATTGCCGGTCCTGCGGGTGGATGAAACCCAAGTATTCCTGAACGCTAGGCGCCTTGCCCGCCGGATCCAGGCCGTACAGTCGAAATAACTCAGGAGACCAGTAGTCGAATCCGTTAGGATCGAAGGCCCAGCTTCCCATGTGGCCAAGACGCTGCCCTTCGGCGAGATAAAACTCGCTTCTTTGCAACGCATGCGTATTTCTACGGAGCTGTTCTTCCGCAGTTTTACGCTCCTCAATATCCAGACTAGATCCATACCACTTGACGATGTTGCCGTTCGCATCGCGAAGTGGCACCTTCTGGTGGAACATCCAGCGGTATTCTCCATCGGCCCGCCGGACGCGCGTTTCGTATTCGAAGATTTCTCCGGTCGCGAGACGAGGCCCGCCACGTGGCCACAATTCCTTCAAGGTCTTCAGGATGAATGAAAGCGGTCCAGTTCCAGCCGGCCACTTTGTCCAAGGTGACGCCGAGATATTCCAGCCAGGGTTTATTGAAGTAATCGAGGTAGCCGTCGGGCATGCTGGTGTGAATCAGCGCGGGAATCGAATCCACCAGAAGCTGGATATTCAACGGCTCCGATTCTGGTCTCGAGGAGGCCATGGCGGGCATTATATGCCTGCTTTTTCGTCATTTTAACAACCTTATCTGCGCGCCAGTCTGGGAGCGCGTCCTGTCAGCATCTTGTCAAGTGTCGGAATGTTGGCACCGACTCCCAACGTCGCTCGGATCCTTTCGGCGGCAAGATGCTTCTTTCCATGGAGATCGAAGCACTGCAGCCCGGAACCCGGAATGCTCAATGCGGATACGGAAGACTAGTGTCAAAGGAGTATTAAGGATGGCCACAGCGGGCACGCCGGCTCCTGCAAGGGCGCCGGAACCGGAGCAGGCTCACGTTCAGTCCCCGGCAAAATGGCGGAAATTCGTGGTGCCCGCTTTGATCGTGCTGCTCGCTGCTGTGATCTTCGTCACGATCACTCGGAACTGGAACGCCTGGGAGGGTGGGCGGGTCGAACAGGTGACAGATGATGCCTATGTACGCGGCGATCTCACTCCTCTGAGCACAAAAGTCGCGGGCATCGTGAGGGATGTGAAGGTCTCGGATTATCAGCAGGTGCGCAAGGGACAATTGATCGTCGAGTTGGACGATGACGATTTCCGAGCGCAGTTGGATCAAGCTACCGCTGCGGTTGAGGCTGCGAAAGCTGCCATCGAGAACAACCACCGGCAGCGCGAGCTTCAGGACACCAAAATTGATCGCGCGAGTGCCGGTATCGATCAGGCAAAGGCACAGATCGTCGCTGCTCAAGCCGGTATAGACGCCGTGCAGGCAGATGTGGTGCGCGCCCACGCCGAGCGTGCCCGCCAGGAAGCGCTTTTGCAGACGCGCTCGGCCACGCAGCAGAAAGTCGAGCAGGCGGTCGCCGATGACGAGCGGCTCGCCGCCCAGCTCGCAAGTCGCGAAGGCAGATCTGGAGGAGGCAAAGCACTGCGTTGCGCAGCAGCGAAGACGCGGAGGAGGGCGAGAGGCGCACCAAGGCGGTGCTCGAATCTCAGGATCTACAACTTATCGCTGACTTGCACGCGAAAGAAGCGGCGCTAAACGGCGCAAAAGTGAACCTCGGCTACACAACGATTGAGGCCCCGGGTGACGGCACTGTGGGGGAGAGGCAAGTGCGGCCCGGGCAGCTGGTATCGCCGGGAACGCAAGTTATCTCCTTCGTGCCGCTCATCAAGTGGGTCCAGGCGAACTATCGCGAGACGCAGCTCACCAATGTGAAAGTTGGCGACGTGGCAGAAATACGCATTGACGAATATCCGGGCCACGTAGTCCACGGCAAAGTACAGGAGATTGCTCCGGCCAGCGGCTCGCAGTTTGCACTTATACCTCCCGATAACGCGACCGGGAATTTCACCAAGGTCGTGCAAAGGATTCCCGTGAAAATAGCCCTCGAGGATTCGACCTTTGCGAACAGCTTGCGCCCCGGACTTTCTGTGATCGCCACTGTCCGGACGAGTCGCTGATCGGAGCGTGCGATGTCTGCTTCCTCGATAGCGCTGCCGCAGCCCACTCCGGCGCAACTCGCACGCGGAATTGCCGGCGCCGTGCCAGCCGATCTTTCCAAGAGCCCATTGCTTGGAATCCTCGGTGTCGTCACCGGCGCGGGAGTCGTTACTCTCACCAGCCGAATGATTTCGCTCGGCGTTCCCGACCTCCGCGGCCACCGGGGATTCGGCTTTGACCAAAGTGCCTGGATTGGGACGGCCTTCGACGTCGGCCTGATGTTCATCGGTCCATTCACGGTGTATCTCGGCGGACTGATGGGGCCACGGCGAATTCTGTTGGCTGCCGCGGCGATCTTTACGCTGCTCTGTATTTTCTTGCCTTTCATTCATAGCTACGATTTGCTCATCGTGGCCACGTGCTTGGCGGGATTGGCGTCCGGCACTTTCTATCCCCTCACGCTCACCTTCGCCCTGCGCAACATTCCTCTCAAGTACCTACCTTTCACGATTGCTCTGTACGCTTCGTTCGTGGATGGCGCGGTAAACATCGCTCCATCACTTTACGGCTGGTATAGAAATCATCTCTCTTGGGAATGGATGTTTTGGAATTCGGTGCTGATCACGCCGCTGATGATGTTATGCATCTACTTGGGCATACCGAAGTCCCCTCCCGCAAAAGAACACGGCGAAGCGCCAAGCTTCGCGGGATTTTTGTATGCGAGCGCAGGTTTTGCATTGGTTTTGGCTGCTTGCGAACAGGGTGAACGGCTCGACTGGTGGCGCTCTGGAACGTTTACAGCGCTCTTCGTCAGCGGTTCGTTCCTCTTGTTGTGCGCTCTCGTTCGTCGCCTGCTTGGCCCCAATCCGCTTGTTGATATGCCCTACCTGGGGCAATGGAACACGATTCTGCTGGGCACCGGCTTGTTCTTTTTTCGCTTTTTTCTGGTGACAACAATCATCCTCGTCCCGCAGGCCCTGGCCATCCATGGTTTCGAACCTGACCAGATCGGACCGGCTGTGATTTGGACGGCGGCTTCTTTCGTTCCTCTCGCGTTTGTGGCGGGTTTCCTTCTGCTTGCGAACGTGGATCCGCGCTTGCTACTTGCGTCAGGATTCGCGGCAATGGCGGTCGCTTCTCTCCTCAACGTTGAAATGACCAGCGCGTGGGCGGCGCAGAATTTCTACCGGACTGAATTTCTGATGGGCTTCGGACAATGCTTTGCCTTTATCGGTTTAGTCGCTGCGATCATTTTGCAGGGGGTTTTCTCGGGCGGGTTGGCGAAACCGCAGCGCATCCTCACATTTTCTGCCTACTTTCATACCATCCGGCTCTTCGGAGGAACGCTCGGAGCGGTCCTGATGGGTCGGTTCATTGCTGAGCGCGAGAAGTTCCACTCCAACCTGCTGGGGTTGCATGTACAGCGTGGAAGCTGGATCACCGACGGAAGCATTCGCCAAATGACGGCGGGTTTCTATGCCAAGTCAGCGGGCTTGGGTGAAGCGGTGGGTCGCGCCGTGGACGTGGTGGGCGCGCGGCTTCGCCTTCAGGCCTATACGCTGAGTTTGATCGACGGATTCTATTTGGTCGCCTGGGCCTCCGTGATTGCTTTGATTCTCGTAGCTCTCTTGCGTGAGCCGCCGCTGAAATATGGCGACCTGGCCGGAATCCAGCAGCAACAGGCTGCGGTGAAGGGAGAGAAGCAATGAGATTCCGCAGCAGCGTTCTGGGCATCGTGCTATTGGCGGCTAGTTTCGCTTTTTGCGCTCAAGCGCAGAGCACCGGACCGGCTCCGCGGAAGATCACTCTTGCAGAAGCGGTGCAGTTGGCCCTGAAGCATAACCATTTGGTGCTTATCGCGGGACTCCAGGTGCAAGAGAAAGAGCATGCGAAGGAAGCTGCCCGAAGTGGATATTTCCCAAGCATACAGAACCAGAGCACGGTCTTACATGTTACCGACACACAGTTCATTCAAATTCCCGAGGGCAGCTTGGGAACTGTAGGTGGCACCCCAATTCCTGTAACGTCTTCGACGCTCAATCAGGGTGGGAGGACGCTTATCACGAGTGGAACGGGTCTGGTGCAGCCGCTCACTCAGTTGTTCACAAGAGTCAAACCGGCAAATGATCTTGCCCGCGCTGACTTGGATGCCACCCGGGCGAACAAGCAGGAAACGGAGAACGAGATCGCATTGCGAGTTCACGAGATTTATTACCAGATTTTGGTCACGCAGCTGCACAAGCGCGCAACGGATGCAAGAATTCGCGCTGCCAAGGACCTGGAGAGTGAGCGCACGCAGCAGGTGAAGTTTGGCAGCACGCTCGACGAACAACTGATCGAGAGTCGCGCGCAGACTCTCGAAGCCAGGCAGGACTTGCTCACGACCGACTTGCAACTTTCTGACCTGACCATGCAGTTGAACGATGTGCTGGGATTGCCAGTCACGACGCAACTCGAACTCGATCCCACCGTCCCCGACGTCCAGGAACCTTGCAGCCGGGAGGAGTGCGTGAAGACGGCATTGGCATCGCACCCCGAAATCGTTGCGGCACGGGCCGACGTGGAGAAAGCGTCGGCGGGCATTCGCCTGGCGAAGGCAGACTACTTTCCCGATATCTCGGCTGTTGCCCGGTACAGTTACTCTGACCAGGTCCCTTTCCTCGCCCGCAACTTCGGCACGTTCGGAGCGGTGCTGACCTATGATTTATTCGATGGCGGTAAACGAAAGGCAAACCTGGGCGAAAGCAACGCTCGTCTCGGACAGGCGCGCGAAAACCTCGCTCGACTAACGGACGAGGTTGAGCGCAGCGTTGAGACTGCTGCCAACAAACTGGCGCGCACGCGAGAAATGATTGAGGTGTCGCAAGAGATTGTTACGTTGCGGACGGAATCCAGCCGCGTGGCCGCTCAACATCTAGAAAAAGGCGAAGCTCTCCCGTCGCAGTCCGAGACCGCCATTGCTCAGGAGTTCGACGCGAAGACCCTGCTGCTTCAGTCTCAGCTGAGTTACGTCCAGGCGAGAGACGAAATGATCCACGCAATTGGGCGTACTCCCTAAATTGCCAGAACTCGGAACTTGCAATTCGAAACCTGGAAATTACTGTTCAGCTGCCACTCGCCTGCCTCGAATTAGATCCGCCAATCAACCCCCACCGCAAACAGTTCAAAGCTTGCAACTCGGAGGAAGATTTGGGGCCGGTGTCAATATCTGCGCACGCGTGAGCATGCTGACAGCCAAGTCTTGTCGCATTTCCGCGAGGACAAGCTAAACCACCTTTTTTCAGCCGGCCGGCCACACACGTATTTGGGCGATGAAATGCCTAATGAATCCCCGGGCGACGCGTTTACCGGTCGCAGTGAGCAAACAGCCGAGTAGCATCGATCAAGGAATCGTCCCCGATGGGCGATTCCTTTCGTCTCGTCGCGCAGAGAGGGGTCGCAGAACCATGGCCACAGTTGCCTTGGACCAAAAAACGAGCGGGACCCAGACGCGTGCATTTGCCATCGCCTGGGCGTTTACGGTGGTCTTCTATTTCCTCGAATATGCTGTGCGGTCAAGTCCAGCCGTGATGATTCCAGAGCTGGAAGCCTCATTTCACACCACGGCGCTCGGCCTCAGCGCAATCCTGGGGGCCTACTACTACACCTACTCCACAATGAGCTTGGTCGCCGGAGCGGCCCTTGATCGTTTGGGAGCCAAGCGCACAGTTCCGGTGGGCACCGCCATCTTGGGCATCGGTTGCCTCGTCTTTAGCGCAGGTTCCGTGTTCGCGGGTGATGTCGGCCGATTGCTCCAGGGAGCAGGCTCAGCCTTCGCGTTCACCGGCGCCGTTTACCTCGCCGCTCACGGATTCTCCGCGCGCTACCTGGCCACAGCAATTGGTTTCACGCAGTGCGTTGGAATGCTGGGTGGTTCCGCGGGCCAGTTCGCTGTGGGACCGATGATCGAACATGGTTTGGAAGTGCACGCAATCTGGATCGGTCTCGGAGTGATCATCCTCGGCAATGCCGCGCTCTTATATTTCACCACCCCGAAGGAGCAGACGGCATCTCAAACGCAAGGAGCAGGCTTTGCTTCGGTCCTGAGGCCGTACCAGATTGTTTTCTCGAATCCCCAATCGTATCTCTGCGGATTAATTGCCGGACTGTTGTTCGCACCCACTACCATTGGCGACATGATTTGGGGCGTAGCCTCATTTCAAAAAGATCTGCAACTTTCTTATCACAACGCTGTACTGATCGCGTCCATGGTTCCCCTTGGCTGGGTTTTCGGATGCCCGCTGCTGGGATGGTTTTCGGACCGCATCGGAAGGCGCAAGCCGGTAATCGTCGGCAGCGCGGCGGTCATGATCCTGGCTGCCCTCCAGATCGCGCTCAAACCCTTGCCAATTCCGGTGCACGTCGCGATGTTTATATTCGGCGTCGCATCCGGCGCAGCGATGATTCCTTACAGCGTCATCAAAGAAGTGAATCCAGACAATGTGAAAGGCAGCGCGACGGGCGGGATTAATTTCCTTGTTTTCGGGATTACCGCATTCCTGGGCCCGGTGTATGCAAAGCATATCGGTAAGGGCATCGGGAACTCGATGAACCTGCACCTGCATTTTCAGCAAGGCGCATTCTTTTGGATCATTTGCTGTGCGGCCGCGATCGTGGTGAGTTTCTTCTTGCGCGAGACCGGACCAGCCGCGCAGGCTCGCGTGCCATCGAAGTCGCTATAAATTGCGGCATGTGCTGCAGCTGACTCTGCCGCTCGAATTCGCATTCACCTTGACTCAGGAGTACCGGAATAAATAAGGGAGGCAGAGAAAATGCCAAATAGACTTGCAGATGAACTGATCCGCAGACTCGCCGCAGCAGGCGTCGAAAGAATTTACGGCGTCGTGGGCGACAGCCTGAATCCGGTGACGGATGCGCTGCGGCTGAACAACAAAGTTAAATGGATCCATGTGCGCCACGAAGAAGCCGGAGCGTATGCGGCCGGCGCAGAGGCACAGCTCACCGGCAAGCTCGCCGCATGCGGGGGGAGCTGCGGCCCCGGCAACCTCCACTTGATCAACGGCCTTTTCGACGCTCATCGCAGCAATGCCCCGGTGCTGGCCATCGCGTCGCATATTCCCACCAGTGAGATCGGCACGGGATATTTTCAGGAAACGCACCCGGAAATCCTGTTCAAGGAATGCAGCCACTACTGCGAAATGATCTCGAACCCCAAGCAGTTCGAGCGCGTTCTGCACATCGCGATGCAAAGTGCAATTGGAAAAGGCGGAGTAAGCGTGATCGTGCTGCCCGGCGACGTAGGTGGTGCGGAGCTACCGCCCGACGGGTCCGTCCGTTCTCTGGTAAGCAAACGGCCGAGCATTCGTCCCAGCGATAAGGATCTGGCGAGTTTGGCTGATCTGATCAATTCCGCAAAGAAAGTTGCGCTCTTCTGCGGTATCGGGTGCGACAACGCTCACGATGAGGTGGTCGCTCTAGCGGAGAAAGTGAAGGCTCCGGTGGCGCATAGCTACCGAGGAAAGCCGTTCGTCGAATACGACAATCCTTACACCGTGGGAATGACCGGAATGATCGGTTTCGGGATGGCTTACGAGGCGATCCATGAGTGCGACCTTCTGCTGCTCCTGGGCACTGATTTTCCGTACGACAAATTCCTGCCGACAAAGACCAAGATCGCGCAAATCGACATCCGGGTTGATCATCTGGGACGGCGCAGCAAACTCGACCTGGGAATTTGGGGCGATGTGCGCGAGACGCTACAAGCCCTGCTGCCGATGTTGAATACAAAGGCGGACCGGGAATACCTGGATTCCACCGTACGCGATCACAAAGAGAAGATCCGAAAAATGAATGTGTACGTTGACCACGTGGGAACACGCACGCCCATGCACCCGGAACCCGTGGCAGCGGCGCTAAGTGAATTTGCGGCGCCCGACGCGATCTTTACCGCGGACACTGGCATGTGCAACGTCTGGAACGCCCGCTACATTAAGGCGACCAAGGACCGGCGGCTGATCGGTTCCTTTAACCACGGCTCCATGGCGAACGCGCTGCCCCAAGCCATTGGCGCCCAATGTGCCTATCCCGGACGCCAGGTTGTCGCCATGTGCGGCGATGGCGGCTTTGCGATGAGCCTGGGCGACATCCTGACCGTCACGCAATACGACCTCCCCATCAAATTCGTCGTGTTCAACAACGGCGCTTTGGGAATGGTGAAGCTGGAGATGGAAACTGGGGGACTTCCCGACTTTCAAACGGACCTGAAGAATCCAAACTTCGCGAAGCTTGCCGAAGCCATCGGCATCATGGGTGTAAGAATCGAAAACCCCGCTGATGTGAATTCGGGCCTCAAGAAGGCGCTGGCGCATTCCGGACCGGCGCTGATTGATGTAGTGACCGATCCAAATGCGCTTTCGATACCTTCTCATGCCGACCGGTCGCAAGCCGTGGGCTTCGCGCTGGCCATGGGAAAGATGGTGCTCTCCGGCAACATCGAGGAAGTGGTGGCCACAATCGAGGGCAATGTTCGACATGTCCGCGAGTCGTTGGAGTCGCTCTAAAGCGGTATTCGAAATGGTTTAGGCGAGCTTTGCCGGCAAAGTCCTCGTCAGACTGCAATTACCGTCGGATTGCCACACGCGCCGGTGGGAGTGTGGCAATCCCGCGGACTGGTGTGGGTGACGACTTCAGTTGAGTGCCACCCGCCTAACGACAGCGAGGTCACGTCGAGGGTTACGATGCGAATCTTTTTGCGAAGTGCATGCCTCCTATTAATGATACCTGGCCTTGCATACGGCCAGACTGCCGCGCACCCGGCCGAGTCTTCTGCGAACACTTCAGACGTTGCGACTCAGCTGGACGCTCTGCGCGAAGCGCTTTTGCGAACCCAGCAACAGGTAGCGGCACAACAGCAAGAAATTCAAGTCCTCAAGACGCAATTGAAAGGCGGCCAACCGGGCAACGCCGGCGGCGCACTAATCACCGCCGCCGAGGTTGTTCGGCCCAATCCGGCGCCGCCCAGCGCGAATCCGTCAGACGTCTCGCCGGAGATTCACCCTGACGTCGTTAGCTCCGTCACCCGATCATCTGATCAGCAGGCGCAGCAGACTGAGCAGAAAGCTGCGGCGGGATCCATCAAACTCGGCGACGCTACTCTGACTCCCGGAGGATTCGTCGATTTCGAGAACATATATCGAACCACGAACACGCAAAGTAACATCGCCACCAATTTCGCCGGCATACCTTTCAGCAACACTCCTCAAGGTAATGTCTCTGAACTCCGCTCCACGGCGCAGTTCTCCCGCCTCAGCATGAAGCTCGAAGACCATTTCAGAGGCGTTGACCTCGTTGGCTACGTCGAGGGCGATTTCAGCGGCAACAGCGCTCCCAACGTCTATCAAAGCGTGAACGGTCTTACCAACCGATTGCGGCTTTATTTTGGATACGCAAGGCACGGCAAGTGGGAAGTCTTAGGAGGGCAAACATGGAGCTGGCTGACGCCGAACCGTACCGGCATCGGCCCCATGCCCTCCGATTTGGCCATCTCGTACAACGAGGATCAAAACCTCGCCGTCGGTGTGCCGTATACGCGAGCGGCCGAGTTTCGCGTCGCTTACCACCTCAACGACCATTGGGCCATGGGAATTGGCATTGAAGACTCCAACCAATATATCGGCAACTATGTCGCTCTCCCAGCAGGCTTCAGCGCGATTGGCACGCAGTTCGATAACAACGCAAACGCGGGAGCGGCGAATCTCATGCCGGACATCATCGCCAAAACTACATACGACACACAACTCGCCGGCAGACATTTTCATGCGGAATTTACGGGATTTGTTACTGGCGCGCACGCCACGGCGATTCCCACTGGATCCACAGTCTACAACTCGCACTCCGCGTACGGCGGTGGTGGCCAGTTCGCCACGAACTACGAATTGGTGCGCGATAAGCTGGTGGTCCTCGCCAACGTGTATTGGAGCGACGGTGGCGCTCACTACTTGGTAGGAACGGGACCGGAACTCGTGGTTCGCCCTGACGTTGCTGGTAACAACATCAGCCTTTCCATGGTGCATGCTGGCGCGGGTTCCGCCGGTCTCGAGTGGAGAGCAAGCCCGAAGCAGGCGTTCGCGGTTTATTACGGCGCAGACTATTATGGACGCAATTTCTTTCTCGACACGACGAACACCACCAACCCCAATGCGATTATCGGTTACGGTGGTCCCACTTCACCCACTACAAACAATCGCGCCATCCAGCAGATCACCTTCGATTGGCTGCTTACTTTCTGGAAGAGCGAAAGGCATGGCGCGCTGCAGTATTACACGCAGTATTCCTATCTTACTCGCGCTCCCTGGTTTGTGGCCCCGGATGAGCCCAAGAACGCGCATCTCAGCATGGTGTATGCCGGCGTCCGCTACGTTTTGCCGTCAACTACCGGAACCCTGCTGCGCGTGCCTTACCCCAATTGAAAATCTACACGGTGCAGCTCGGCAGAGACGACATTCAGGTGCGCACATGAGACAACGACTTCAAGTCGTGCACGACCGGGGCGACTGCGTCAGCCCATTTGCCCGGGTTGAGGATGCCATCGCTGCGATACGCGCGGGCAAAATGGTGATCGTCGTTGACGATGAGGATCGCGAAAACGAAGGCGATCTGACCATCGCCGCTGACAAGATCACACCTGAGGCTATCAAGTGATGTTCGGCTCGACGCATACTTTTCTGCCCGAGCGCAGCGGCACGGGTGGTGCCGGGCTCTCGTGAGTCTGCCGACCACGATCTAGTGACAGTACTGCCGAATTAGAAGCCATGATTCTAGTGGGGCTGCAGCAGCGCATAATCGCTCAAGATATGAGCACCACGTCTCATATCGGTTGCACTCCGGCCAAGCTGCAGGGATTTCTAGAGATAGAGCTAAGTGCGGCTCATATATGCGCGCTTCGCGCGGGCGTGAGGTCGAGGTGGCGTAAAAAGCAGCGTTCGGAGTCCGCAGGCTACTTTTCTGCCAGCCCGCGAGACTCGGGACAGTTTTGACGTGGCAGCCACAAACCTGGCTCGGATTTCTTTCAACGAGTGATATTTTCGCAGAGCTGGCACAGGACTTGGCGCTCACACCCTCAGCGAAACTGAATGTGAAGGTTGACGATCAACGATTTTGCGTCGGCCTCCTGCTTTAATGTGGTGTTATGAAAAGTGCTGCCGGCTTGCGCCAATTCCTTCACAGCGGTATTGCGAAGAAACTCGGACGGATAGGTCGCATCGTAAATATCCCCTGGTTTGAGCGTCCACTTTTTCAATAGCGCAGCGGCGGCGCGATCCGAAACGCCTTCGAAGTAGACTTGCCCCATGTGAAATTGAGCGCCCTCATCCAGCTGGACAGAATAGCTGTCTAACTTTGCGGCATCGTCCAGGTGCCTGGTGGGAGCGATGCGGACATTGATATATCCGCGAGACAGGTATGCTTTGCGGACGTTCACGAAACCTGCATCAATTTTTTCCTGATTGGCCACTTCCGCCTGAATCATCGCCAAAGCTTTGGCCAGTTCATCCGCCGAGAGCATTTGATTGCCGGACCAGGACGCGCCGCTCCAGGAATACTGATTGCCTTCGACGACGGGGAGCGTGATGGCGACGGCAGTGACGGGACCCTTGGAGCCTGGATCAATGAGGGTCACTTTGGGGCGGCCGAATTGAGAGCGCAAATACCCGCGCTGGTAATACAGAGGAAGCAGCGCAGCCGAAGCATATGCGGCGACGTTGGCGACGGAGAAATTCTGGTTGGCGAGTGTGGCGGAAGCATCCTGCAATTGCTTGTCGGAAACGGCAGCCTCCCCCGAGAACGCGATGCTCTGGATTGGCTGCGAAACTCCATCCACGTGAAAGAGAAGAGCGCTGACGGAGCCTGCAGCGCCGGAGGGAATTTCGCCAACTACACCGGAAATGCCGTTTGCGTGAAGAAAATCCTGCAGCGTGCTGCTGATTTCCCGCACCGAGTCACCGCGAACCGGGGCCGCTCCGGTGTAGAACGCCACGTGCTTGCGAACTACAGCGTCCAGGTCGGCGTCTGAGAACCAGACGAAATTATCGAAAACGCAGGGAAGGACGTCCCTGGTCTCGGCAACGCCAAATTGCGCGGTGAGCTCGTTCCCTTTCGTAGAAAATTGGAAGGAGACTGAATCGAAAGCTCCGGTTTGGGAGAGGCGCTCGGCGGCGGATTGCAGATCGCCAGTCCCGACAGTGGCACCGACGCGCAGGCCGGACGCAGCGGTGGCCGCTTCGGCGCTGTAGCGGTGCAAGCCGGTAAAATGAATCGCCGCGAGCGTGTACTGCGCAGACGATTGAGCGAGAGGCAAACACCGACAGAAGGAGCACCGCGGCAACCGCAGCGAGAGTTTTGTTACGCAATTGGTTAAATGTCATGCGCGGCATTCTAATCGAAGACGAAACGGCAGTACAGACCGCTCTCCGCTGCTGCGCGAGCCCGCGCTGGCCTCGCACGACACCCGGCAGGAAGCGGTCTATAATGCGCGCGGCGCGAGGGTGGATTGCGAGGAGGGCGATGGCTGGGCTGAGTTCTCCGCGGGTGGTGAATATAGAGGATCTGAGGCGGCTGGCGCGACGGCGGCTGCCGCGGGCGGTGTTCGACTATATGGATGGCGGCGCGGCGGACGAACTGACGCTGCGGGAAAATTGCCGCGCGTTTCAGGAAGTAGTGCTACGCCCGCGTCATGCCCTAGCTCAGGCGAAGTACGATTTGCGCACGCGAGTGGTAGGGCAGGAAATTTCTTTTCCGGCGATGCTGGCGCCCGTGGGTTACAGCCGGTTGATCCATCCCGGCGGAGAAGTGGCTGCGGCGCGCGCGGCGGGGGAAAGCGGCACGGGATTCATTCTGTCCACAATTTCGGGCCACCGGTTGGAAAAGGTGAAGGAGGCATCCAGCGGGCCGGTGTGGTACCAGATATACATGGTGGGAGGACGCGCGGCGGCCGAGGCGGCGATTGAGCGAGCGCGCGTGGCTGGATTTTCCGCGCTGGTGGTGACAATTGATACGCCGGCAGCGGGCCAGCGCGAGCGCGACGTGCGCAACGGCGTGCGAGAGTTGATGGGCCGCTCCTTGCTGGCCAAGCTTCCCTTCCTGCCAAATCTGCTGGCGCACCCGCGATGGCTGGCGGGATTTCTGGCCGATGGTGGCGTACCGAAGCTGGAGAATGTGGTTACGGCCAATGGCCCGATGCCGATGATGGACGTAGCGGCGGCGCTGGCGACAACGGTGGTGACCTGGGAGGATTTGCGTTGGCTGCGCAAGGCGTGGAGCGCACCGATCCTGGTGAAAGGGGTGCTGACGGGCGACGACGCGCGGCGAGCGATTGACGAGGGTGCGGCAGGCGTGGTGGTCTCGAATCACGGCGGGCGTCAATTAGATTGCGTCTCGGCCACGCTGCGCGCGCTGCCCGAAGTTGTAGCGGCGGTAAACGGGCAGGCGGAAGTGTTAATGGATGGAGGTGTGCGGCGCGGCACCGACATTGTGAAAGCACTTTGCATGGGAGCGCGCGCGGTGCTGGTGGGTCGCGCATACGCGTACGGGCTGGGCGCCGCAGGACAGGCAGGCGTGACGCGAGCGCTGGAGATTTTGCGGACGGAGGTGGAGAGAACGATGAGGCTGCTGGGTTGCGCGTCAGTGGCTGAGCTGAATCCGTCTCTGGTAGAGGTGCCGAGCGCGTGGCAGGCGCGGACGCGCTAGGAGTTGCCACGGGCGAAGCGGATTTGGCCGGCGGCGCTGAGCCGTTGGCAAAATCGTTGTGTTGGAGGCCGGGAGAAGCGTAGTATGCACGAAACAGAAGCGCCAACCGGAGCTTCTGCCCAGGTTTGCTGTTCAAGTTGCAGCCTCGACGAGGCGAGTCCAGCCACTCGTGCCCGCCGGCTAAATCAGTATTCGAATGTCGCGAGAGTCTTCGGAGTGGGTGTCAGCGATGAAATATCCCCTTCGTCTTTCGGTCCTGTTGGTGGCTGTAGCATGCGTTTGCGCCGGATTTGCCCCACGTGTTCGCTGTGCCGTTCCGCAAGATTCCGCCGCGACTGAAGTGCGCTCGGTGGAAACGCCGGTAGCTGCGACCGCGAGCATTCCCGGTCCTCTGCGTTCCTTCCTGCGTATCGCTGGAATCAGCCAGAAAGCCAACAACGAAGAAGTGATGGCGCTGCTGGCCCGCAACGTTTACCTGATCGGTTATCAGGGAAATGGCCTCGGTGTGCGGCCAACCGAATTCTTGATTCTGCTGCGGCGCTACGTGCAGCAGGCCAGAGAGCTGGCGGCACTCGCCGGGCAGGACGGCGTGATTCATGTTTCCGGCTGCGACGACGCCAAACAATTGCTGGCAATCCTGGGCTACAAAACTGAGGCGACCTGCGGGCAACACAGCGCATTCGTGGAAACGGCGGATCCGCGCAGAGCATTTCTCACAATTGATTCGGGGTTCCCTCTACCTGAACTGGAAGCGACGCTGCAGGGAGGCAAGCCGTTTGTCTACCCGTACCCCAGCTCGCAGGTGCCGATATTCCTGACGGAAAAAGAGTGGGTGGCCGCAAGCGTGGAGTCCGGCAAAGAGGGGCGGACTTTAGTTGATGCGCTGCTGCACGACCCGTCCCTGGCTCGTCTTTACTACGCGTGGGCGCACATCGATCCGGAAACCGAAGCTGCGTTGCTGCGATCGCCGGGATTGAAGAAGCTGGTTCCGTTTGCAGCGTCGCTGGATTTTTACGGGGATTACGTTCGCATTCGATCGGGACGTGTACTGGTGCCAGGCGGAGCGAAGGCTGAACCAGTCTGGAAGGATCTGGTAGGCGCAAACCCGCAGTCACCGGGAGAATTTGTCCCGCGCCTGCTGGCAAAGGACAACGGCTGGCTGGCGGTTTACTTCGATTCACTTTCACGCGTCACGCCCGAACAGCAAGCGCACTTCGCCGAACCCGGCCGACTGAAACCGTGCTACGAAGCCCTGCGGGGGAAAAGCGTGTCGCCGAGCGCCACCGCGCCGGTGTTTCGCCCTGACCCCACGCTTTTGCTCTTATTCACCCGCCTTCAATGGGAGCCCAACGGCGAGCCGCACGTGCCGGGAAATATTCAGGCATGGAAGAACATTCTGAAGATGAAGGCCAATTCCGACATCGCGCATAACTGGAATGTGGAAACGAAAGCTTGGAAGAACTCCGACGGACTGCTGGAAACCATGATTGCGCTTTCCCGAGTGGATCTGGAGGGAGGCCCGACCGATGCTTTCCTGGTTCTGACGGAAGTTGACGGCAAGCGGCCTGCGGGGCGCCGCTTGAGCGCGCCGACAGTGGAGCTGATGGGCGCGAAGTTTGCCGAGTTTCGCAACCAGTATTCGATGTTTGCCGAATTTCCGGAGTTAAGCGATGCCTCCATCACGGATTTTTTGACGACGGCCACGGCCGTAGGGAAAATTCCGGATCACACGCTGCGCGGGAACGCGATGGGCATCTTCGAAGCCAATATCGCGCTGTGGCAAATCCTGGCTCGCCAAGGCCAGATCCCCGCAAGCGCGCAGGACAGCTCCTGGCAAGGCATGATTAAGCCGTTCGGGCATCTGACCTCGTCTGCCCAGCTGTTTGATGCGGGGCGCAACTCGCTGGCGCAGTTGCTGCGCGCGTCCACCGGAGAATCGCGGCGTTCGCAGGATGAAATCGTTGCATTGATCGCCGGCCCACGCCAGAAAAATTCGGAGAGCCAGCGAATCCACCGGGAACTGGCGGACCGGATTCGCGCGGTGATGGACGACCAGCGCCTGGTTTCGCTGGACACGTTATTGGCGCTGGGCGACGGGCTGACGCCGACGGCGCAAGGTGTACCCGCGGGCGACACGCTGGCGCCGCTCGCCGAGCAGCTTACGGAATTCCAGATGCCGCGCCCGATCTTCACCAGCAGCGAGCGGACTACCTTTACCGCGGGCTCTTACAACAACCGTCACACCGATTTGGAGATGCGCACGGACATCGCAAAGGTTCTGAAGTCGCACGCTTCCGCTGGGGAATTAGAACAGGCGCGCGGACAACTGACGCCGTTCCTGAGGGACACGCTGGTCGGTTTGACTTACGCCTACTACGAACCGCCCGGGGCACAGGCTCTGCACAACAATCCCCTGCTCATACGATCGCACGACTTTTCGGGGGAGACGATCATGGGCGTGGAGGAAGCCGTCTGGCAGACTCCGCGTTTGTTCGGCGCTGGATCGCCCGGCGGGCGGCGGCGCTCATCTGGTGGGGTCGCTGGCGGATCTGCCGTACGTGCTGGCGCAAATGGAAGAAGATTTCATCGCGCCGGAAAATGTGCAGGCGCTGATCTGGTCGGACCTGGTGCCGTCCGTATTGACCGATGCTGTCTTGCCGCGCTGGTGGAACGTGAGTCCGGGCGAGCTGCACGCGGTGGCTCTGTACCAGCGCTCCGGCGAGGAACTGCTGGCCGCTTCCGTGCAAAGCGAAGAGCTGCGCGCGAAAGCGACGAGTATTTTGTCGGACCGGATGACTCCGCAGAGAGTGTCGCAGCTGGACGCGGCTCTGCGCGAAGGACACCTGGCCGAAGTGACCGCTCAGATCACGCCAGCCGATTCGTTCTATTTGGCGGTGGAGTTTCGGCGCAGGTATCCGGCGGAAACCAATACATGGGGAATGGCGGGAAAGGAATTGGAGGAATTTTCGCGCGAGCATCCGGCAGACTTGAACTGGACGCGGCTTTCGCAGGATTTCGGCGTGCCGCATCCGGTATTGGCGCGCAGCTATTCGCGCGAATTGCTGAACACCAGCCCGTTCCCGATGTTCGAGGGCTATTCCAGCCGCTTGCTGGCTGAGACGTGGGATTCCACGAATCTTTATTGGGCGCGCCTGGCCGACGAAATGGGTTATCCGCCGGTAACGCTGAATCGCCTGGCGCCGGAGCTCACTGTTCGCATGGTGGCGAAGATTTTTGCCACCGACTTGAACGATTGGCCGGCAATACTTCGCGCCATGCGCGAGACGGGCGAAGAATTTCGGCAGGGCAAGGTGACCTCGTTGCCAGCGAGTTTTGGTTCTCCTCAGCCCTAGGAAACTCCGGCGAGGTTCGGGCCAATCCACATGAGCCCGGCCAGCCTTAGGGAAGTGCGGCAGTAAAAACATCGAGGACCGTCATGCTCAAGAGGCTCTTGGTATCTCTAATGCTCGTCGCAGGACTCTCCGTTTTTGTGGGACGCTCTCCTGTCGCGCAGGAAAGCGGGCCGCCGCGCATCAACGTGACCGTGGATTTGGTGCAGCTGAATGTGGCGGTGACCGATAACAAGGGAAAATATATTACCGGACTTCGTCCGCAGGACTTTGCAGTGACGGAGGACGGGATTTCAGAAGCCATCGCTACGTTTGGAGAAGGCAACGAATCGGCACGCGCGTTGCAGAACGGAGGGCCGTCCGGCGCGACGCCGTCGAATCCCGGTTCCGATCAACAGAAGGAACCCGGCGCGCGCGTCTCAGCCAGCGAGCTTAGTTCCCTGGTGGAGGGCGCAAACGTTTTCGTGCTTTTCGACACCAGCAATTATATGTACCGCGGCTTCGTATTCGCGCAGGATGCCATCGCTGATTTCGTGCGCTCGCTGGAGGGCGCGGACAAAGTGGCGTTCTATTCTTACAGCCGCGACCTATCGCGGGCCGCGCTGCTCACTTCCGACCGCGGACAGGTGTTGCGCGCCGCGCGTACCACGGTCGCCGGAGACGATGCAGCGCTCTACAATTGCCTTTTGCTGACGGTGCAAGACGCCGCGCACTTTACGGGACGAAAAGTCATCGTGGTCTTCTCCAACGGCCCTGATAACTACAGCATGGTGCCGCCCGAGGACGTCGCGGAGCTCGCGCAATCCACCGGGACAACCATCTACATGGTGAGCACCGAGCAGGCTCACCTGGAGCCAATTTCAAACGCCGTATTTCAACGGATGACGGCTGCTACGGGCGGCAAAGTGTATTTTGCGAAGAACTGGAAGGATGAGCAGGCTGCGTTTGCTTCCATACGCGATGATCTTGCGCATCTCTATTCGCTGAGCTACTACCCCAAGCCCAATGCCAACCGCGGCTGGCGCACGATTTCCGTAAAACTGCTAAGTGAACCGAACAAGAAATATCACATTCGCACGCGGGACGGTTATCGCCTGCAACGCTCGCGTTTCACTACGGAAATCATTCCGCCGGCTAAAGCGCAGGCAAGCCCGGACTAGATTTTGCAGGCGGGCGGACTCGCGCCGAAAATTCGGCGCTCACGCATCGGTTGCGCGCCGGTCACCCGCCCGGCGCAGGGCGCGGCAGGTTCATGGCTTCCGCGATCACGTCGGTATATTTCAGCCCGGCGCCGGTATTGAATAGCACCACACGGTCGCGCGGCG
The DNA here is from genome assembly GCA_963742475.1 of uncultured Acidobacteriota bacterium. Taxonomy (GTDB): domain Bacteria; phylum Acidobacteriota; class Terriglobia; order Acidiferrales; family UBA7541; genus Palsa-295. The sequence goes on from CAVULY010000005.1 coordinate 220,639, forward strand.
TCAGGAAACCGGACGAGAGCAGGCGATCGTACGCAGCAGTCGCGGCCGCGCCCTCCGGCGAGAGAAACAATCCTTCGTGCTTGGCCCAATCCCGCAGCGACGCCAGAATTTCCGCATCAGGAATCGCCACGGCCGTGCCGCCTGACTCGCGCAAAATCTCCAGCATGATGGAATCGCCGTAGGGTTTCGGAACGCGCAGGCCCGATGCAAACGTCGCGGCGTTCGGCCACATCTCGCTGGCGCTCGCACCTTCGTCGAATGCCTTGGCCACCGGCGCGCAACCGGATGACTGCACGGCAATCATCCGCGGACGCTTGCCCGGCTTAACCCAGCCAAGCTCTTCCAACTCCGCGAATGCTTTCCACATGCCGATTAGGCCCACGCCGCCACCGGTGGGATAAAAAACAGCGTCGGGATATTCCCAGCCGAGCTGTTCGACCAGCTCGTAGCCCATGGTCTTTTTTCCTTCCACGCGAAACGGCTCCTTCAGCGTGGAAATGTCGAACCAGCCTTCGCTCTTGCTGAGTTCGGCGACGATGCGTCCGCAGTCGGAGATCAGGCCGTCAACCAACGTGACGTGTGCACCGTAGGCGATCGCCTCCACGTAATTCGCGAACGGCACATCGCGCGGCATAAAAATGTGCGCGGCGATTTCGGCGGCCGCCGCGTAAGCCGCCAGCGCTCCGGCCGCGTTGCCCGCCGAAGGAACGGCGAGCTGACGCAGGCCGTAATGACGCGCCATGGTGACCGCCAAAGCCAAGCCGCGCGCTTTGAACGAGCCGGTGGGGTTCGCGCCTTCTTCTTTCAAGTAAACGCCAGGATGTCGCCGGCTGGGCAGCATAGGGGTCCAGCCCTCGCCGAGAGTGACGGGGCGCGCATCAGGCAGCACCGAACGATAACGCCACATGCCGGACCAGGGAGAACGCGCGGCTTCGCGTGCGATGGCATCGCGCGCGGCGATTCCGCGCAGAGGCTGCAAATTGTAACGAACGTAGTACGAACCTTTGCACTGCGGGCAGACGGTTTGCGGCGTTGCCGCGGAAACGGTGGCGTGGCAGCGCGAACATTCCAGATGCTTGATTTCAGGCATACGAATAACGATATCAGATGGTGGCGGCCGAACCACAGTGACGCGTTCAGTTTTCTTTGAATTTAAAGCGGAGGAGTTTCAGAAAAAGAATTTGGTAGCGGTACCGGGAATCGAACCCGGGTTTTCAGGTTGAGAACCTGACGTGCTGACCCCTGCACCATACCGCCATTGCCATGCGATCAAGCGTTGAAGCGCCGACGTTCAGATAGCGAAGCGCCTTGATTCAACACACAGATTGTAGCATCGGGGTCAGCACACGGGAAAGTGGCAGCGTGTGCGGGCAGCTCGAACGTACGCGCGCAGCATTAGCGAGGCGACGAGGACGGGTCCGGCGGCGAGCAACTGCAAGCGCAGAAAAAGAGCGCAGCGAGAGAGGCGGTTGCCCGCCTCTCCCACCGGCATACATTCTAAGGTATGTAGTAACGGAACGACGTAAACACCATGTTGTCGATCGCGTGTGGACCAACACCGGCGCCCGACGAGTTCACGCCGGACCAGGTGTTCTTCACGAGATACGAGTACTGCGAGCCGAATTGGAAGCGGCCCTTTGGTCCGCTGTAGAAGCGATACCAGAAGCCAATGGTGCCCTCGATGAGGTTCCGTGCGTCGCCATCGCAATTGGAGAGCGCGCCAGGAATGAAACCATTGGAGCCGAGTACGGCGGTGGTGTTGACGGTAGCTCCAGGAGCGGCCAGCGGAAGCGTCTCGACCGAGCAACCGTCATCTCGGCGTGCGTAGCTACCGTAGCCTTCCTTGCCGGAGTTGTAGGTGGCGCGGCCTGCGTATTCACCACCGACGTTGGCGTAGATATCCAACTTCGGCGTCGCGTGGAACTCGAGCGTACCGAGAGCCTGATAGCTGCGGATCAACGCCAAGGTGCCATCCGGACGTGCTGTCGCATCGGCAAGACCAGCAGTGCCGTAACGCCCGACGCCATCGCCACCGAGGAAGTGGAGACCGACATCCACCTTCTTGGCAATGGAGACGCGGCCATTGGCGCCGATGCCGCCACCGGTGCGGGAATCGTTGTAAGCTCCGGAACTGGCAACGGTTGAGCCAGTGAGCCCGCAGGTGACGGCGGGCGCGACGACTGTAGCCGGCAATGGTTGCGTGCCGTCACCGGGGAATTGCAGAGTGATGGCCCCGTGAGCCGCGAAGCAGGGATAGACGCGATCGCGGAAGGTGCTGACCACACCGAAGACTTCGAAGTGCCCGAACTTCGGATCAACAGCCGCCTTGAAGACGAAGTCTGGAGTCTTGTTGTAAGCATAGGTCCCCACCGGGTTGTAAAGACCGCCGCCATTGCCCGGGGAACCGACGAGGAAGTTGTTGTAAGTGGTGCTGGTGATGACGGGAGTAGCCACGCTGGTGACGCCGTCGGTGACGGTGATTGTCGACGACGAAGGGAGCACGGTGGTGGGATTACCGTGCACCGTAAGAGTGGTGTTCGAGCCTTCCACCGAAGCGGCGAGTGTGAATTTTACTTCGTCGCCGAAAGTCTTCTGTACGCGGAGAGCCTCTTGGCGAGCCCAGCTGAATCCCACGGTGTACTGTGGGTCAATGGTCATAGGCAACGCTTCGGTGCGATTGTCCGTGCCCTTCTTTGTTTCGGTGACCAAGCTCCACATTTGGCCGCCGGTGATGGCGAAGCCACTGTCCCATTTAGCTTGGCCCCAGGCCTGGCGGACACGCAGTACGTAGCTGTTGCTTTCGTTGTCGTTGGAGGTGATGCCGGCGCCCAAGAAGTCCGTCTCGACGTAACCGCCGATGGTAACGGAGTTCAGCTTTCCCTCCGCCAACAAACTGAGACGCGATTGCCGGGCGGATGAGTTCCATTCGGTCGTCTGACCACCGGGGTTGCCAGAAAACGGAACGTTGTTGAACGGGGTGTTGATGTCCGCACCCATGGCCTTATTGCGGAAGACGGTTTCAGCCGCCAGGAATCCGCCCGGAGTGAGAGTGATGCCCTTAAAGCGGATTGCGACTGGATTATCCGGGCTGGCAGCCTGTCCGTCCGAGGTACCGAATGCAAGCCCACCGAAGCTCTTGGGAGCCGGAGTGGAGCCGTCCGCGTTTTTCGGGACGCGGCTATCGGGAGCGGCAACATAGGAAGTATCAGGAGGAGTGGTAGCAACCTTCAGTTCCGCTTCCATCGCTTCCATGCGCTCCTGCTGTTCGCGCATCTGTTCGTTTTGAATCTGGATTTGCCTGGACTGAGTTTCCAGCAGCTCACGAAGCTGCTGTACCTCGCCTTCCAGCGTCGATGAGGCAGCCGTTTTCCCGGGCGCTTCCGGATTGGGCTTCGACGCTGTCGTCTGACGCGTCGTTGCTTCCGGCCGTTTTGTCGTCCGAGGCGGCTGTGCTGCTGGATTTTGCAGCCGTAGTGTTGTCTTTATCTTTATCACCCGCCGGACCCGCCGCTGCCATTGCTGGCGACACGACGAGAGCGAGGGCTAACAGATATGCAGCAAATGCTCGCATTTCTTCCTCCTTGAAATTTGACTCCGCACATTTTTTCCAAACGATGGAAATCGAGACCTGGCACCCGCGGTTCCCAAACCCGTTGTAAGATTCCGAACTGTTGCCGACCGAACAGAACCATCCTGATTGCGGGTTGAAATACAACAGAGGTGGCGTGAAATCCATACCGATTAGAAATCGACACGTTTCCACACCCGCACCTTACGAATTCGAAAGCACGCAGAGTCGCTACACGCGGAGCGACGCTGGCACGTTATGCGGGCCTCTTGAACCTACTGTGACGCTAATGTTAATTGTGCGTTACTACCAAAACGGGGGGTTTGCAGCCACTTCTTCGTCCCGCCATCCCGTGATGCTTGTGACCATCATTCCCCTACCTCCTGTCACCGCCCGTGTAACCCGCTGCCGTACCGCCGTCGACGAGGCGTTCTTTGGCACCTCGAGGCAAAAAAAAACCCACCTGCCAGTACAACTCTGGCGGTGGGATTCAGCACTGCTGAATTAAGGCTGAATGCTTAGCTCTTCAGCCTCCCTGCGCCAGAAAACACACGTCCCCGAGCCATACAACACTGGGAACAACGGGTGTTTTCTGGAAAAGCGCGTTTCACGCGAAAAACATACCGGAAATCCAATTTGATTGCAATATGTGAGAATGGGCTTCGCGAGTGGATCCCGACTTCTGTCGTAACTAAAAACGGCGAGGCACAACGGCTCTTTCGGCAATTACTCGCGAGACGGACGGCAAACGGACGGCGGCGTTAGGCGCAATCTCGGCTAGTTTGCGGCTCTGTGGGTCTGCTGGCCCTGGTGACTCTCAACCATAGACGGCAGGATGCGCCGGAATTGCAGGACGCTGAAGAAGCGGTGACGGCAAGGGTCGCAGCGGTATGCGGGAAATCTCAGCCAGCGTTTCATAAAAATGAAGGTTCCGGCTTCCACTCGCTCCCGCGAGATGTGCTCGAGGTCAAAATTTCCGCAGCGGGGACAATGCGCGTAGCGTTCCAGACTGGCGGCCACCCGCCAGGCGTGAAAGCGCCGGTCGCAACCGTGGCATCGCCAGGGCCGCAAACCCGTGAGACTGGATAGAAAATCGAATATTCCGTCGCGGTGCGAGCGAAAACAATTCACACTGCGGCACCAAGGACAAATCATCGTTACCCCGAGTATGCTGCGCAGGATACCGAAAAGTCGCTTCGCGGGCAAGACCAGCGAAAATTTCTCTGTGCCAGTGCCGCCGCCTGTTTCGTGAAAGCGCCGTGGTAGCGCCGGTAGCGCAAAAAGGTAAACCATCTGGGATGGACATCGCGCTGCTCCTCGGCGATAATTTCGCCCATACGTTGCGGCAGGCCGCGCCCAAGGAGGCTCAATGAGTTCGACCCCGAATACGCCTGGTGAAGACAGCCCGATCGTGGAATCGTCTGCGTTGCCGCGCTGGGTTACGTTGCTGTTTGTCGTCGCGTTCGCGCTCGTGGCCTATCTGCTGTACGCCGGTTACGCGGAGCGCCAAGCCGCGCGTAAGGGCCTGGACGACGCCGACAAAAAGACCCAGGCGCTGGCTGCTGCTCTGGACAAGACGAATTCGCGCATTGCCGACCTGAAGGGCCAGCTCGACGTGACCTCGCAAAAGCTGGGTCTGACGCAGGACGAGCTCGCGCGCGCCCGTGGCTTGGCGCAATCCATCAAGAAGGATCAGCAGAAGAGCGATCAGCAACTGCGCGAGCAGATTGGCGCGGTGCAGGCCGATACCACCACGAAATTCGGACAGGTGACCACCGAACTTTCCGGCACCAAGAGCGAAGCCGACGCCACCAAGGCCGATCTAGATGCCACCAAGGGCAAACTGCAGAGCACCATCGGCGATCTGGGCGTGCAGAGCGGCTTGATCGCGCGCAATCACGATGAAGTGGAAGAGCTGAAGCGGCTCGGCGAACGCGACATTTTCGAGTTCAATTTGAACAAGTCTGCCAAAGGCCCGCAGCATGTGGGACCGATTCAAGTGGTTCTGAAGAAGGTGGACACCAAGCATTATCGCTACACACTGAACGTGGTCGCCGACGACAAGAGCATCGAGAAGAAAGACAAGACCGTGGGCGAACCAATTCAGTTTTACGTTCGCGGAGCGCGCGCTCCCTACGAGATCGTGGTGTTCGATCTCAGCAAAGACACCGCCAAGGGATATTTAAGCACGCCGAAGTCCGCGAATGCGGCTCCGCCGGCCGCGGCGGCAGCGCAGCCTTCGGGAAATTAGTATCGCCATTCGCCGCCCGACAAGCAGGTCCTTGGCGGGATCATCGCGAGACCATGGCGCGTGCCGCTGTGGCCGATGGCTATGTCGAAGCCGTTCCGTCACGCGCGTTGCTTCCGAAACCGCTGCTCCCGGTCCATGTTCGTGATCGCAGCTCCACGGCGTTTACATTGATTCTTACCTTCGGAAAACTGCTCTCGCGGCGCGCGGCAATCCTCCGCGCAGCTTTCGCCACAATTTACTGCTGCATCGCGATTCCGAGCGCAACGATCGCGCAGGATCAGCCTGCCAATTCGGCGCAGCAGCCGCTGCGCGTAAACACGGAAATTGTGCAGCTGGACGTGAGCGTGCTCGCTGCCGGCGGCGATTTCGTTAGCGGCCTGGAGCGCAAGAATTTTCGCGTGCTCGACGGCGGAGTGGAGCAGCCGCTGGTGTTTTTCGCGCCCACCGACGCACCCGCGCAAATTCTGGTGATGGTGGAGACCGGTCCGGCGGTGTACCTGATCCAGAATCAGCACATCGCGGCGGCCTACGCGCTTCTGCAAGGCCTCGCGCCGGACGATCAAGTCTCGCTCGTCACTTATGATCAGACGCCGCGCGCGGTGCTGGCGTTTACGCCCGACAAAAATGCGCTGCTGTCCGCCCTGGGGCAAATTCAATTCTCCGTGGGCATGGGCGATCTGAATTTCTACGATTCGATATCCACCGCGCTCGACTGGATCGCCCCCGTGAACGGCAAAAAAGCCCTGGTAATTTTGAGCACTGGAATTGATTCTTCGCCGCCCGGGCGCTGGGAAGCGCTGGCGCGGAAACTTCGCGCGAGCGACGTGGTAATTTTTCCTGTGGCGCTGGGCGGTTGGCTGCGTCGTCCGCCGGAAAAAAAGAAAAACGCTCCGGCCTCATCCACAGCGGCCACCCAGATTTTTGCGAACGCGGACCAGGCGCTGCTTTCGCTGGCAGCTATCACCGGCGGTCGCGCGTTTTTCCCCGATTCAGCGAAGGACTTCGTTCCCGCGTATCACCAGATCGCTGCAGCGCTGCGGCATCAGTATCTGCTGGGGATCGCACCGGAACACGACGGGAAATTCCATCCGCTCACCGTGCAAGTCCTGGACGCCCACGGGCAGCCGTACGCAACAGACAGCAAGAAAGCCGCGTACCGGATTTTTTCGCGCGAAGGCTATCTTGCGCCGGGGCCATAGCTCGTATAATCAACCCGCAAGATTCGCAGCTTTCCCGGGAGGGATGATGAACCGGCACCGCGCAAAATTTTTGGTCGCTTGCTGCATCGTCTTGTGCGGCTGGGCCGCGCGCCCCGCGCTGCCCGCACAACAGAGCAGCGCGCCCGCCCAGGCGCCGCCACAGCAGGACGTCACTTCCCCACGCTTCAATTTCGGAGGCAATGCGGCGGAAGTTCCGGCGGTATTCGTGGGCAATCTGATTTTCCTGCCGGTGCGCCTGAATGGCGGCCAGCCGGCCCTTTTTGAATTGGATTCCAGCGCGGAAAAATGCGCGGTGGACCGCAAGGCGGCTGGGAACACTGCGAGCAATGCGTTGCAATACGTGGTGCTCGCGCTGCCCGGGGTCCAGCTTCCCTTCGTCACCTTACCGGTAGTTACCCGCGACGATTTTGCGCGGCTAGTCGGCCAACCTTACCAGGGCACGCTGGGTAGAGATTTTTTCGATCGCGTGGTCGTGGAAATTGATTACCACCGGCAGACCGTGCAGCTTTACGATCCCAGCGTTTTTACCTACTCCGGTGAAGGAAAAAGCTTCCCCCTGACATTCGCCGGCTCGGTGCCCCTGATTCACGCCAAATTTGAAGCGTCCGGGCATAAGTCGGTCTCCGCGGATTTCGCGGTGGATACAGCGCTCGATGCTGGAATCGTCTTCTACCGGGGATTCACGGACTCCGCGCATATTTCCGCGTCGCATTTCAAAGCCGAACCGGCTTCTTACCCGCAAGTAGATGGCGGCGCCAAGATCCTGCTGGGGCGGCTGAAGAGTTTCCAAATTGGCGCTTACCAGCTGGAAGACGTGGTCGCGGATTTCACACAGGAAAAAACCAAAGGCGGCGCGGACAAGAATATCGCCGGCGCCGTCGGCGGCAATTATCTGCGGCGCTTCACCGTGATTTTCGATTTTCCGCACCAGCGCCTGATTCTGGCGCCCAATGTTCAGTTCAACCACGACACCGACGAGGATATGAGCGGACTTTCCATCGTCGCCAAAGGCCCCAATCTGAAAACCTTCGAGGTGGTGGCGGTGGAACCGGGAACGCCCGCGGCCAAGGCCGGAATCGAGCCGGGTGACGTAATCGCGGGAATCGGTGACGAGGCTGCGGCGGACCTGACGCTCTATGCCGTGCGCGATCTGTTCCGCCAGGTCGGCTATCAATATAAAGTGCTGATTGACCGCAAAGGCCAGACCATCACCGTGTCCATGCAAATGCGCCGCCGCATTTGATTTTTCCTGCGTGGGGATTTGCAATCCTGAAATTCGATTACGAGTTCGAGGTCTGGGTTTAGGGTTCGGCGGCGGGTTGCGGTGTGGATTGCGCCGGCGCGTCAGGGGCCGGCCGCGGTAAACGGCCAGCCTCCTGCAACGCGCGGCGCAACAAATACTCGATCTGCGAGTTCACGCTGCGCAATTCATCCGCGGACCAGCGCTCCAGCGCGACGTGCGTCGCCGGATCCAGCCGCAGAAGAAATGGTTTGCGCTCCGCCATCTCGCCTCTAGCTGTACAGCGAGCCGGCGTTCACCACCGGCTGCGGGCTGCGCTCACCGCACAGGACGACGAGCAGGTTGCTCACCATCGCGGCGCGACGCTCCGGATCAAGCTCCACTACTTTTCTTTCCGATAGCTGGTCCAGCGCCATCTGCACGATGCTCACTGCTCCCTCCACGATGGTCTGCCGCGCGGCAATGATCGCCGAAGCCTGCTGCCGCTGCAGCATCGCCCCGGCAATTTCCGCCGCGTACGCCAGATGGCTGATGCGCGCTTCGACGACCTGCACGCCGGCTTTCGCCAGGCGGTCCTGGATTTCTTTTTGCAGTTCCGCCGCGGTCTCCGCGATGTGGCTGCGCAGGCTCATTTGTCCGGCAACGTGCGAATCGTACGCGTAAGACGTGGCCATCGTGCGCAGCGCCGATTCGCTCTGCACCTGCACAAAGTTTTCGTAGCTGTCCACCTGGAAAACCGCTTCCGCCGTATCCACCACTTGCCACACAACTACCGCCGCAATTTCGATCGGATTGCCGTCCAGATCGTTCACTTTCAACTTGGACGTCTCGAAATTTCGCACGCGCAGCGAAATGCGCCGCTTGGTTGTGAACGGGTTCACCCAGCGCAATCCTTGCTCTCGTAGCGTTCCTACGTACGTACCGAAGAGCTGCAGCACTTGCCCTTCGTTGGGGTTCACTATCAGCAGGCCCTTCAGACAAACCACTTCCACGCCGAGCGCGAACATCGCCACAACAATCCCGGCGGTGGCCTGCATCTGGGCCGAGCTGATCAGTACAAATACGGTGCCGGCGATCGCCACGATCAGTAGCAACAACATCGCGCCGCCGGGAAGCGAAAAGGCTGGTTTTTCTCTCATGGAATCCTCCTGCTCAATATCTAAATGATATCATATTGATTCCATCTGTCAAGATCCAAATGAAACAGCTAAGTCACCTGATTTCTTTATTTTACGGTCGGATAACAGTTTCGCGCTCTCGCGCGTCTTCTAACCGAGGCAATTTTGCGTGGTGGCAACGCTTGACCGGGTGCTGCGAATCCGAGAAGCTCCCATGCCAGCGAATCACTCGATGGGAGACTTTTCCCAAGACGCGCAATTGGTGCTGGCTGCACGTGGCGGCGACCGCGCGGCTTTCGGTGAACTTTACGAACGTTTCGCGCGGATGGTGCACGGTGTTCTGCTCGCGCACGTTCCCTACACGGAAGTTGAAGACCTGCTGCAGGATGTCTTCTTGATTGCGTTGCGGCGGCTGGACACGTTGCGCGAGCCGGTGGCGTTCGCCGGTTGGCTGCTGACGATCGCGCGAAATCGAGCAAACGATTTTCATCGCCGGCCGCGCCCAAGCGAAGAAATTCAGGAATCATCCGGCAGCATTAATCCCAACGAGCACGAAGCCCGAGCGGCACTGGCGGCGATCCAATCTTTGCCGGAGGCGTATCGCGAGACGTTGAGTTTGAGGCTGGTGGAAGGAATGACCGGGCCGGAAATTGCAGCGCGTACCGGGATGACGCCGGCTTCGGTGCGTGTGAATTTGCATCGCGGAATGAAGCAGCTGCGCGAAAAACTGGGAAAGAGCGCTTCTCATGAATGACGACTATCTTTGGGACGGTTCTGGAACTCCCGATCCGGAAGTTGAACAACTGGAAAAGCAGCTCGGGCGTTTTCAGCACACGCCGGCGGAATTCGCGTTCCCCGCCGCGGCGACTTCTCCTCTATACACGCGCCCCTCGCGCAAGCGATTGTGGCTCGCCGCGGCCGCCGTCGTAATGCTGCTCGGCGGAATCTTGTTGATGCGCGCGCTAACGGGTCGCGTCGAGTGGACGATTGCCGGAGTCGAAGGCTCGCCACGCATTGGCGGCAAAATCGTCGCGCGCAACCAACTCTGGAAAATTGGCGAACGGCTGGAAACCGACGCCTCATCTCGCGTCCGGTTGCAGGTGGATGACCTGGGCCAAGTGGAGGTCGGGCCAAACGCACGTGTGGAATTGCTGCAAGCAAGCGTGACGCAACAACAAATTCGCCTGCTGCAAGGAACCATTCACGCGAAGGTGACGGCCCCGCCGTATGTGTTTCTGGTGCGCACCCCAACCGCGTACGCGATGGATATGGGTTGTGCGTACACGCTGGAAGTTACCGACAGTGGCTCGAGCATTCTACGCGTCACCGTGGGCTGGGTGGATTTGCAACACGGCTATCTGCAATCGCTGGTTCCCGCCGGTGCGGCTGCGGAGTCGCGACCGGGAATCGGTCCCGGGGCTCCCTACTTCGAGGACGCCAGCGAGCAATTTCGCCAGGCGCTGGAAATTGTGAATTTTGGCGCGGCAAATTCACCGGCTCGTTCGGAGGCGTTGACGACTGTGCTTGCCGACGCACGGCCTCGCGATGCGTATACGCTGCTGAATCTTTTCCGGCGAGTAGATCCAGAGGACCGCGGCCGTCTCTATGATCGCCTTGCCGTGCTGCTACCTCCGCCCGCTGGCGTGACGCGACAAAATGCGGTGGACGGTGACGACCTGAGCCCGTGGTGGGACAAGCTTGGTCTGGGACATCCGAAGAAGGGGCAGCACGGTCCTCCGCGCATCGAAGAATAATTGCTGGGTCGTCGTTCCTCGCTTCCGCGCCTAGTCGTTAACAGTCCGGCCCCTGTGCGCGTCTTTCTAAATGCAGGAAAGAATTTCCACCCTGCAAGGAGACGCAAATGAAACGACACATTTCTATTTCAACAAAAATGTCACTGACGATGCTCGCGGCGTTCGTGATGCTTACCGCGCCCGCGTTCGCGGGACCGCCGCTGGTTTGCCACCCCATCAGCATCGGGTCGGCGCAATCGCTGCCGTGGACGAGCACGACGTGGAATCTTTCCGGCGACGAAGCCTACGACGTCAGCCACCTGGTTGCGGACACTTCGGCGTTGTTGGGGCCGGATACGCCGGTGCTGGTGCGCATGGAAACAATTCGCCGCGCCGCGCTGTATAGCCAGAATGGTCCGGCGATCTCGAAATCGTTGCTGGCCGTCTTGGCATCGCGCGCAACGAACAACGAACGCGACGCGCTCGCCGCTTTTGATTATGGCTACCTCATCGAAACTTACCGGCAGCTGAAGATGGCTTTTCAAATGTCGCGCGGTGAAAAGCATCGCGGAGATTGGGTGAACCCAGCGGCGGGGTTGGATGGTTACGCGTGGGTGAAGAAAGCGATCAGCGTTCGGGGTGGCGATGCGGAAATGGAATTTGCGGCCGCGCTGATCACCACCGAGAATTCGAAACAGGATTATCAGGAGCACGTGCAAAAAGCGAAGGCAGGGACGAAAGAAGATCCGCTACTCGCACAGAACGTGGCGGGGCATTTTTAGAAACGGTGGAAAATATTCAGCGAGGTCAACGGCTGCCCGGTTCGCTAAACCTGAACCGGCCGCTACAAAGTCGAAACCCGATCGCGCTGAATTTAAAACGGCGCTTAGTCAAATTTTCGCAGGGCCAACGCCATTTCATGAAGGCGCGCGTCCACTTTACTGAACACGGTATCCGGCTCGTGTTTTCCGGTCGCGAGCCGCTTACCGGCATGGCGTCCCGTGAGAATTTCGATTCCCTGCTCGACGGTGGCCACGGGATAAAGATGGAACTGGCCCTTGGCGACGGCTTCGATCACTTCTTCGCGCAGCATCAGGTCGTCCACATTTTCGCGAGGGAAGCAGCACACCTTGACCACCGGTGAGCCCTTTCATTTTGCAGATGTCGTAGAAGCCTTCGATTTTTTGGTTCACGCCGCCGATGGGCTGAATGTCGCCCTGCTGGTTCACGGAGCCGGTGACGGCCAGTTCCTGGCGTATGGGGATGCCGGAAAGCGCGGAGAGCAGCGCGTAAATTTCAGTGGAGCTGGCGCTATCGCCATCCACGCCGGAGTAGGATTGCTCGAAACAAAGGCTGGCGGAAAGTGCCAGCGGCTTGTCCTGAGCGAACGTGCGGCGCATATAACCGGAAATGATGTGCACGCCTTTGTCGTGGAAGCGCCCGCTCAAATTCGATTCCCGCTCGATATTAATGATGCCGACTTTTCCGGGTGACGCCGAAGCGGTGATGCGCACTGGCTTGCCGAAGGCATAGCCGCCGATTTCCAGCACGCTCAAGCCGTTGACCTGTCCGACGCGCGTTCCGGTGGTGTCAATGAAGAGCAAATTCTGCTCGATCATCTCGCGGATCTTCGACTCGGTGAGGTTGTGCCGCTCGATTTTGGAATCGAGCGCCTGGCGCACGTGCGCGGCGGTAACCACCGACTTACTTTCATTGCGCGCGACGTACGAAGATTCGCGCGCCAGATCGGCCAGATCGAAAAAGCGCGTGGTGATTTTCCCGCGACGCCCTGCCAGTCGCACACCGTGCTCCAGAATCGCCGCGAACGCCGTGCGGTCAAAAGGATAGAGCCGCTCGTCGTCGGAAATCTTGCGCAGCCGCCCGGCATACTGCCGGATGACTTCGTCGCTCCATTTCATCTCTTCGTCGAATTCCACGCGCACTTTGAAAATCTTTTTGAAGTCTTCTTCGAAATCGTAGAGCAGCTCGTACATGTCGCGGTCGCCGATCAGAATAATTTTCACGTGCACGTCAATCGGCTCCGGCTTCAGGGCCGCCGGGCTGAACGGGAAAAACACGTCCACGGGCTGAATTTCCAGCTTCCCGTGATTCAGGGTGCGCTTTAGCGTGCGCCACACGCCCGTTTCCGTCAGCGTGTCCAGCGCGTACATCACCAGAAATCCGCCATCCGCGCGCAGCAGCGAACCGCCGCGCAAATCCATGAAATCGGAGTTCCATCCGCCGCGCGTATCGTAGCTGCGATGAATGGTGCCGAACATATTCGCGTAGGTGGGGATGGTTTCGAAAATTACCGGGCACTGTTCGCGTTCACCGTGCGCCAGAATCACGTTCACGCCGTACACGCGGAAGGGATCGCGCTCCTGCCGCTCCACGCGCGGCCCGCCGCCACCTTCCGAAGGCGGCTGATCTTCTTCGCCTTCGCGCTCCTTGAAGGGTTCCAGGTTATCCAGAATGTGGTGGCGGACTTCTTCGAGGTATTCCGCGATTTGCGTGCTGGGATATTTTTCTTTTAGTTCTTCAATCACGCCGTCCACCAGCACCGATGCGGCTTCCTGCTCCAGGTAACTCATTTCGCTGGCGAGCTCGCGCGAAAGCGAAAGCGTCTTGCGATAAACCACCGTGAATTCCTGGCGAAACTGATCGTACTTGCGCTCGAGTTCTTCCGCGGCGACGCTTTCCAGCTTCCCTTCCTGCACCATCTTGGGGATTTCCTCGATGGGCACCATTTGCCCTTCGAGCACCGGAAAAATTTCCGGCAGCGCCACCGCGCCCACCTGCATGCGGCCCAGCGCGAATTGCTCGCGCGCGATGCGCCGCGTGAAATCGTCCATCAATTCTTTTTCGCGCACCGTGAAGCGTTCCACGATGCGCGTCTTCTGCCGCTGGAACGGTTCACCTTCAAATACTTGCGGAATGCGCCGGCGCAGAAAGTCTATTCCGGACTCGACTTCTTTCTTGAATGCGTTGGCCTGACCGCGCGGCAGAGTCAGCAGCCGCGGCCGGTCCGCATTCTTGAAATTATTCACGTAGGCGCGATCGGGAGCAGGCTCGCTCTGCGGGTGCAATCCTTCGATCATGCGGACAATCATGCCGCCACGGCTGGTGCCGGAAAGTCCGCACACAAAAAGGTTATAGCCGGGCGCGGTTAATTCCACACCCATGCGCAAAGCGCGCAGGGCGCGTTCCTGCCCGGGATCGCCGGAAGAAGGCGGCACCTCGGCGGTAGTTTCAAACGGAATACTGGCGGGATCGCAGCGCCAGCAAAGTTTTTCCGGCGGCAGGGTCGCGTGTACCGGTGTGGCGTGTTTTGGCGCCGAATGATTTGGCGTGACGACTTTTGGTTTGGAGTTCTTGCTCATGCGCGCGTCCGAAGGGCGTTACTCTAGCACGGCATGCTTTTTCTTCCCATGCGCTTGCGAGCCGATGTTTCCACCGGGCGAATTGGCCGTATAAAGGTCCAGCAGGCTGGCGCCGGTGGCCACCACGATGGGCCCCACCACCACGCCCAGCAATCCAAAGACGCTGATGCCGCCCAGCACGCTGATGAACACCACCAGGCCGCCCATTTCCGCGCGCCCGCTGATTACCCACGGACGCACGACGTTATCAACCAGTCCCACCACCACGCTGCAAAAGAGCGCCAGCAGAATTCCCGCGAGGATGTGCCCCTCTGCAATCAAGCTGATCGCCGCCGGCGCCCAGATCAACGCGGAGCCCACCACCGGCACCAGCGAGAAAAATCCCATCATCACGCCCCAAAAAACTGGCGCCGTGATTCCCGCCAAACCGAAAGCCACGCCGCCCAGAATTCCGTGCGCCGCGGCCGCCACCAGGCTCGAAACCACGCTGGCGAAAATCAGATCACGCGCTTCTTTGATCATCCGTTCGCTATGCAGCGATTCGAACGGCAGTACTTCGCGGATTCTGGCCATGAACGATTCGCCATCGCGGTACAGATAAAACATCGCCAGTATCGTGACGCTGAGATGAAATAGAAATACCGCGCTGTTTTTCAGGAGAGTGCCCAAGCGCGCGGCAACGTACGCCGCTGCGTTATCAGCGTAGCGGCTCAGGGCCGTTCCCAGGCTGGTGGCGTCATTATCGGGAAAGCGCGCCTGCAGATCCAGCCACACGCGATTCACCCAATCGAAATGTCCGTTCGCGATTTCCGTTTGAATGTGCTGCACAGCCTGCACGCCCTGGCGCACGAACGCGGCCATTACTATTAGCGCGGGCACGATCAGGATTACCGTCACTCCCAAGGTGCAGATCAAGGCCGCTATTGTTGGTTGAAAGCGCTGCGCCAGGCGCAGATAGGCGGGATAGGAAACGACCACGATAATGATGGCCCAGGCCAGCGCGGGAAGAAACGGCTGAAAGACCAGGTACACGAAGTACGCCAGAATCGCCACGATGCCGTAAAAAAGCACCGTGCCCAGGCGTTTCTGCGTGCTTTGTTCTGCGCTCAAATTTTAGCTCTCCGCAGCGGCCCGCCAGGAGACTGATAGTTTCAATCGGCGCGTTTGTCAACTGCCGCCCGCGTCCGCTTGCGTAACTCGCAAGTGCTATAATGCGCGGAGTGTCGTGGAATGATCATGTTAACACCCGATCCCGCCTGCCAGCACAAACGAACGCAACTCATCGCCAAAGATGAAGACGCGCAGTACCTGGAGTGCCTGGACTGCGGCGAAATCCTCGAAGCCGGCGAACTGAAAAATGATGAGCCGGGTTTCGGCGAGTCTCTCTCCGACGCCTGAGCGTACGCTGCGGCGGGCAGGTGCGAAGCAGCGCGCGAAGAATCTTGCCCCCGTGCTCCCGTTGCGGGAGTAGAATGCCGCTTCACCCTGTTCATGTGCGTGCATTCTGGAGGCCCTATGCGGATAGTCGTTCGCGTTGTCGCGGCCCTGGTCCTGTTGTGCTGCGCTGTTTCCGCCCGGCAAGAGCAGAAACCGCCGGCTGCCGCCGATTACAAGATCCCGCCCGACGCCTCAAAACTCCCCAATCCCGTGAAACCCACTGCGGCATCGCTGGCGGCGGGGAAAAAATCGTACGGTTTTGATTGCGCGATGTGCCACGGGAAAGATGGCGACGGCAAAGGCGATCTCGCAGCGGACATGAAATTGAAGCTCGTTGATTACCGCGATCCGGCGTCGCTGAAGGACATGACCGACGGAGATTTGTTCTACATCATCAAGAACGGAAAGGGCGAGATGACCGGCGAAGGCGACCGCAGCAAGCCCGAGGAAATTTGGAATCTGGTGAACTACGTCCGTTCGCTGGCGCAGAAAAATTTCACGCCGGCGAAGCCTTAGCTCTCGCGGCGGCTTTTCACTCGCTCAGCGTATGCCAAGCTTTTGTATGATGCGCACCACATCCGCGGTGGAAACGTCGTAGAGCGAGTGTTCGTCTTCCTGCTCCAGCCGCTCGCGCAAGTATTCAGCACCCACGTAACTGGCTTCGCGATCGCTCAGATCCCTTCCGGTGCGTCCTTGAAATTCTACAAACCCCGGATGCGCCAGGCCCAGCACCACGCCCTTGCCGTCCACGAAAAATTTGCAGTCCATGGTGTCGGCGTGGCGGGTGGCGATGCCATTCCAGCAATGCGAGAAGCGGCAGCGATATACATAGTCCGTCACCTTCGACGGCACATCGAAAGCGCCGATGAAATCGCTCATCGCGCCGAGATTCGGAATCCACGCTGCTTCAGACTTGGCCATAAACTCCCCAGTGCCCTTCCCGTCCCCTGCGAATTTCCGCGCGGTGCTTACTTCCTCGCGCCCGCTACTGCACCCTGTCCCGTCTGTTGATAGCTGCGAATCGCGGCGGCCACGCCCGCGCCCGCCGGCACGCGCAACCCCTGGTCCAGCAGAACTTTTTCCAGCGCGGCCAGAAACAAAAGCACGTTGGTATTCTGGCTGGAATAGCCCATCAATCCCACGCGCCAGATTTTTCCCTTCACCGGACCAAACCCGCCGGCGATTTCGATATTGAATTCGTCCAGTAATTGCAGACGCACTTTGCGATCGTCAATCGCCGCAGGAATTTTCACGCTGGTCACGGTGATCAGGCGATCGGCCGGGTCCGCCACGAACAATTCCAGTCCCATCGCTTCCAATCCCGCTACCAGCGCCTGTTGATTGTTGCGATGGCGTTCCCAGCGCGCTTCCAGTCCCTCTTCCAGCACCAAACGCAACGCCTCGCGCATCGCGTAAATCAAGGAGACCGGCGGCGTGTGGTGATACGTGCGTTCGCCACCCCACATCGTCATGATCGGCGTGAAATCGAAATACCAGCTGGCCACGGGAGTCTTGCGCGCGCGCATCAGCTCTTCCACGCGCGCGTTCACGGTGATTGGTGACATTCCCGGCGGCGCGCTCAGGGCCTTCTGCGAACCGCTGAAGCAGATATCAATTCTTTCGCGGTCTATGTCCAGAGGCACGCCCGCGAGCGTCGCCACTGCATCCACGACCAGCAGCGCGCCGAGTTCGTCCGCCACTTTGCGGAAGTCCGCGAGGCGCTGCACCACGCCGCTGGAAGTTTCGCCGTGCGCCAAACCGACAAACTTGATTTTTTTCCCCTTGCCCGCGCGGCGCACATCTTCCGGATCCACGGTGCTGCCGTAGGGCGCCTCCACGCGAATCACTTTCACCTTGGGGCTGCGCTCCGCTATCACCGCCATGCGCTCGGAAAACCATCCGTTGCTGCAGACGATGCACTCGTCGCCCTCTTCCAGCGGGTTCAGCACCGCTGCTTCGATGCCGCCCGAACCAGATGCGGAAATCGGAAAAGTGATGCGATTCTGCGTTTGGAAAGCGCGGCGCAGCAGCGCCTGCACGTCGCCCATCATTTCGATGAACCACGGATCCATGTGGCCGACGAGCGGGATGCTCAGCGCGCGGTACACGCGCGCGTCCATGTTGGAAGGACCCGGTGTCAGCATGATGCGTGCCGGCGGCAGCAGTTCGCCTATCAGTTCGTTCATAATTATTTTCCTCGCGTGGTAATGATCGTCTCGTTCTTGGCGAGCGCCATCAATCCTGTTCGCGGCGGGCTGCAAAGACGAGGAAGGGACCGCCCCGAACGTCCTAGTCTCCCTAAATTGTCGGCCCGGGGTCAACCTCCAAAATGGCGCGGAGCCGGTACCAGGACTGCCCCCGTCTGCGGCACCCTCAGCCCCCGTTAACCGATTGGAATCATGGGGGGTAGCAGTTTCGCAACTGTTTCCGCGCCGAGTTGAATGGCCTATACCCCTATGCTAGATTTCTAAATTAGCCCCAAAAATAACATGAGTGACAGCAAACTAACGACGACCGCCAAGCCGAAAATTTCGCGCGTGGAGGTGTATTGGCACACGGTGACCTACAAAACCGTGGCGCTCTACGTGATCGTGATAACGGCGATCGTCCTTTCTGCCACTTACCTGGTCTTCCCGGAAGCGAGCGCCAGCCTGGCGCGCCACATTTCGGACTCAATTGCTCCGCATGAAAGCGGCGTCGCCACCATCAGCGCGCGGCAGGCGCGCTTCGTCAATCTGGACGGCAAGGTGCAAGTCAAGAAAGTGAACTCCGTCACGTGGGCGAGCGCCGACTACCAATTGACGCTGGACAAAGGCGACCTGGTGCAAACCGGACCCGAGGGAGTGGCGCGCATCGCCTTCGCCGACGGAACCACTTACACTGTGAAGGGCGATACGCTGGTGACCGTGGAAGAAAACCTGGTCGAGCACGATCACGCTTCTTCGGTGGGCGTGCACATTTCTTCGGGTCAAGTGGACCTGGCGACCGGCACCTGGCAAGTGCCGGGATCGAAAGCGGAAGTTTCTTTCGAGAATGCCGTGGCGTCTTTGCAGGCCAATACGCGCGCCGCGGTGCGCAGCGATCCAGAGACCAAGCAGCAGGAAATCACGGTGGCATCCGGCAGCGCGGAATTGAGCCGCGGCAACGAACATTTGGACATCGGCCAGTTCGAGAAAGTGACGTTCCCCACCGGCGGCCAGATGACGAAATCGCAAGTGCTGGCTCCGCCCGAATTAGTGCAACCGCTGAATTTGCAACCGATCACCGTGAATGATCCGAAGCGCGATCCGGTTCATTTTTCCTGGAACGTGGTGGCCACCGCGAAGAGCTATCAATTTCAAGTCAGCACCACGGCGGCATTCAACCACGTGGTGATGGACAAGCGACTATCCGGTGAAAGCGTGGACATCACCGGACTTGATCCCGGTGATTATTTCTGGCGCGTGCGCGCGATTGACGCGGACAACAAGACCAGCGACGCCAGCGATCCTTTCAAGTTCATTCTGGTGGTTCACGGCAAAGAGCAGGAGATGCTGCTCGAGGTGGATTCCACCGAGCTGAATGGCAACGTGGTGGAAGTGATCGGAAGAACCGAACCGGGCGCCGCTTTGATCATTAACGGAGAACAAGTGGCCAGCATTCAGCCGGACGGACATTTCCGCCATTTTCTGCCGCCCATGGCCAAGGGCAGCCATGAAATTATTCTCACCGGGCAGAACCGCCGCGGCGGAACTTCGACGAAGCGGGTCGAAGTGGTAATTCCTTAACCGCAACGGAATGCAACCTAGGCCTGGCGGCAGCAAGCGAAGACCGGCAAACTAACTCGTCGCCGCAACGGCGCTCAAGTGGATTCTGGGGGAAGCAAGACGTGACGAAAAGCACCTACAACATGCGGTCGGTCTTCAGCCTGTTCTCGTCCGACCTGGCGATCGATCTGGGCACCGCCAATACGCTGGTGTTCGCGCGCGGCAAAGGCATCGTGGTGAACGAGCCTTCCATCGTGGCCATCAACAAGAATAGCGGTGAAGTGGTGGCCGTGGGCCGCGAAGCCAAGGAAATGCTGGGCCGCACGCCGGGCAACGTGGTGGCCATCAAACCGATGAAGGACGGCGTGATCGCCGACTTCAAGGTCACCGAAAAAATGCTCACTTACTTCATTCAGAAGGCTCATAACCGCCGCGTGCTGGTGCATCCGCGCATCGTCATCGGCGTGCCCAGCGAAATCACTCCGGTGGAAAAGCGCGCCGTGCAGGACTCCGCGTATCGCGCGCGTGCCAGCGAAGTCTATCTGGTGGAGCAGGCCATGGCGGCGGCGATCGGCGCGGGCCTGCCCATCGAAGAGCCTTCCGGCAACATGGTCGTGGATATCGGCGGCGGCACCACGGACATCGCGGTCATTTCCATGAGCGGCATTGTCTATTCGCGTTCCGTGCGCGTGGCCGGAAACGAAATGGACGAAGCTGTGATGCATTATCTGAAGCGGAAATACAATCTGCTCGTCGGCGAACGCACCGCCGAACAAATTAAAATTGAGATCGGCTCCGCATATCCGCTGGAAAAACCGCTGACGCTGGAAGTAAAAGGCCGCAATCTGATCGAAGGCGTTCCGCGCACCGTCACGATTGACGATAGCGAAATTCGCGAAGCCCTTTCCGAGTGCATCTCCACAATCTTGAACGCCATTCGCGTGGCGTTGGAACGCACTCCCCCGGAACTTTCCGCGGACATCAGCGACCGCGGCATCGTGCTCACCGGCGGCGGTGCGCTCATCAAAAATCTCGATAAGCGCATTCGCGAGGAAACCGGCTTGCCCGTTTCCATCGCCGACGATCCGCTGGCATCCGTGGTGCTGGGAACCGGAAAGATGCTCAGCGATTTTCGCCTGCTGCGCCTCGTCTCGATTGATTGACGCGCGCGGCCGCGCACGATTACGGCAAAATGCGCGGGGGCAGACTCGCGACTTCGCGGTTTGTGGTTCGCGGTTTGCGGGATAATAGAGTTTCGCGCCATGTAGCGCGCACCAAAAATGATCGACACCTATTCCCGACATCGCCCGTTCGCATTGCTGGCCATCGTGGTGGTGGCGCAGGTGCTGCTGCTGGCATTTCAGATCAAGGGCGAGCACGACGTACGCCTGATTCGCTATTGGGCCGTGGCCCTGGTCACGCCGCTGGAGCGCGCCGGCACCTGGACGTTTTCCAAGGTGGGCGGCGCATGGGGTGGCTACGTGGGTCTGCGCAACGCGCGCGCCGAAAACGATCGCATGCGCGTCGAGCTGGATCAGCTGCGCTTGCGCAATCGCGAGCTGGAAAGTGAGGCCGCCGAAGCCCAGCGCCTCACCGCTCTGCTGAATTTCCACAATGCGCATCCCGAAGCGGCCATGCTCGCGGCGCAGGTGATTGGTTCCAGCGCCGACCCCACTTCGCACACGTTGTTCATCAATCGCGGAGAGCACGATCGCTTGCGCATGAATATGGGCGTGGTGACGCCCGACGGTATCGTCGGCAAAATCGTGGAAGTCCTGCCCAACACCGCGCAAGTTCTGCTGATCAACGACAAAGACAGCGGTGTGGGCGCGCTCTTCAGCGCGACGCGCACGCACGGGGTGGTGCGAGGCAGCGGCGATCCCGAGCCGCGCATGGAGTACGTGGTCAACAACGAAAAAGTGCAGCCTGGAGACGCCATCGTCACTTCCGGCGAAGATCGCATCTTCCCGAAGGATTTTCCGATCGGGACAGTGGAAAGCGCGAAGGCGGGAAATCCGTTTCAGGTGATTCGCGTGCAGCCTAGCGCGCGGCTGGACCGGCTCGAAGAGGTGCTGGTGCTTCTTTCGCAGCAGGAAGTTGTCTTCAAGAAGCCGGAAGTCCCTGCTGCCGCGACTGCGCCCGGCGCGACGCCCGCGCAGCCACCGGCGGCGAATCCTTCCGCTGGTCCGCGCTGAGATGTCCTACATGCTAAATGTCGGCGAGCGATCGGATCCCAACGTCGAAGTGCACAAGTTCTACGGCGGTGCGGTGCTCGCCGTGTGCCTTCTGGCCCTCGTTTTCCAGGCGTTCCTGCACAAGTACGGCCGTTGGTCGGAGCTGATTGATCTTCCCTTGCTCGTCACAATCTATTTCGGCGTAAGCCGCAGAAATCCGGTGACTGGATTGTTCCTGGGAGGCACCATCGGGATTCTGCAGGACGCGCTGAGCCACGACAATCCGATCGGCATGTACGGAATCGCCAAAACCATCATCGGCTATCTGGCGTCTTCGATTGGCGGGCGCATTGACACCGAACATCCGCTTAGCCGCTTCGCCTTGGTTTTCGTTTTCTTCCATCTGCACCAGGTGATTCTGGCGATTACGCAGCGCGTGCTCCTGAATCATTCGGCTCCGCTTTTCACGCTGCGCCTGTTCCTAGACTCCCTGGTCACCGCCGCCTTCGCCGTGCCGCTGTTCGCGCTGCTCGACCGTCTGCGCAAGCCCTCCTGAGCGATTTCGCTGGTATTTCTGATCGTTCAAGGAAGGATGGTGAGCTGTTGCGTTTGTTGGGCGCGCCCTACCGTCGAAGCAGTCACAACTAAACTCGCATTGGAGGCCGGCTTGCGCACTTCCAAGTCGGAGATAGTGGCCTGCGTCTGGCGCGCCGGAATGTGGAAGTATGGAGGCAAGCTGTTTAGCACGCCGGGCGGCGTGGTTTCCAGTCTTACCCATGTGCCGGAGGCCGGCGCCGGTGCGTCAAGCGTGAGCGTCAGATCCACGGTGTCGTGGCCTTTCACGGCGTCCACGCTCTTGCCATTCCTTGTGAACTCCGCCTGGTTCACTGGAATTCGCGCGTACACGTTGACGATATTCCTCGTCACGTACGCGCGGTCACCGGGCGGATCACCCAAGCAATGTACTACCAGCTTGGTCACCACAATCTGCGGCCCGGGCTCGCCCGCAACATGCGTGTCGTCCCAAAACAAATAATCGCCGCCCTGCACCACGGGAACTTTGCTGTACGACAATTTTGTCTCGGCATTGGTGTCAGGCTTGTGCTCGCCGGTCCCGTCGTTCCAATCAATCGTCGGCGCAAAATTGTCAGCGTAGGAGCAGGGATTGCTAATCAATCCGATGGGCGCGTGGAATTGCACCGCGCGGTAGGATATTCCCGTCTCAAAATCTTTTGTAGTCAGGGCCATGTCGTCCGAACCCGCTCGCGCCGTCGCTAAATTGCCCGGCAAAAAAAACGCCTCCGCAATTGCCATTAAAATCGCCGCCGCCAACAATGCTGTGTATTTCATCGGCGTGAATTCTATCGTAAAGCGAGCGCCGCACGCCCTGAATTCCGAGCAGCTTAGTCGCGCGGCCGGTGGCGCTCGCAGCCTCTCAATCCGTCAAGCAATCCTCGCGAAACGAACGCGAAGGCGAAACCCATCCGCATGGCCAGTTGACCGAATGGACATGCGCAACTTGCAGCCCGCGCGCCACGGATGGTAGCGTAGTTAGCACTTCGAATTGTTTACCGGTTCGAAGCTCGTAAGCGCATCTGGGCCGAGCAGGACCCCGCGCGGGAGCAGGAATTTCCTTGCCATCGTGGAACGTTAACGACCAGAAGATCCCCCAAGGCCGCCTTGCGCTCGTTTCCTACCTATCCGTGATTTTTGTGGTCCTCTTAATGATCGGATTCTGGAAGCTGCAAGTGGTTCAGTCCGGCCATTTTGCCGACCTGGCGGATCGCAACCGCACGCGTTCGATTCCCATCATCGCTCCGCGCGGAGAGATGCTGGATCGCGAAGGCCGCGTGCTGGTGGATAGCTATCCATCCTTCAGCATCCTGCTGCTGCGCGATGACCCCAAGTCCCTGGCGAAAAGTCTTCCGCAAATTGAAGAAGGGCTGGGGATCAGCCCTGGTGACCTGCAAGAAGAGCTGGACAGCGCCAAGAACGAACCGAAATTTCAGCCGGTGGTGATCAAACCCGCTGCGACGCAGGCGGACATCGCCTTCGTGGAATCGCACCGCGCCGATTTGCCGTTGCTGGAACTGATGATGGTGCAGCGTCGCCGCTATCAGCACGAAGATATGCTGGCCAACGCCATCGGTTACGTCGGCGAAGTTTCCCCGCAACAATTAGAGGATAGCGACGGCCACTACCGGCCCGGCGACATCGTCGGGAAGGCCGGCCTGGAGCGCGAATACAACGACCAGCTGGAAGGCACCGATGGCATGCGCCGCGTCGTGGTCAACAGCGTCGGCAAAGTCGTGCGCACTCTGGAGGACATCGAATCCATCCCCGGCAAACCAATTCAGTTGACGGTTGACTACGATCTGCAGGCCGTTGCCGAAGCGGACATGGCCGATAAAGAGGGCGCCGTCGTCGCCATGGACGCGCGCACCGGCGAAATCCTGGCCATGGTCAGCAAGCCAACTTTTAATCCCAACGATTTTGCCGTGCGCATCCCGCAGGAGGAATGGCAGAAGCTGAATACCGATAAGCACACGCCGCTGCTCAATCGCGCGATCCAGGCGCAACTTGCTCCCGGCTCCGTCTTCAAGATTGTGATGGCCGCAGCCATGGTGGATTCCAAAGAGCTTCCGGAATCCTATAGCGTGTACTGTCCCGGACACGCCAATTTCTACGGCCGCGAATTTCACTGCTGGCGCCCGCAGGGTCACGGCGAAGTGGAACTGCACAAAGCCATCGTTGATTCCTGCGACGTCTTTTTCTACAACGTCGGCAAGCAGCTGGGCATCGACAAGATCGCTTACTACGGCTCCGGCCTGGGCCTGGGCAAGCGCACTGGAGTTGATCTGCCCAGCGAAGAGCCGGGCCTGATGCCCTCGGAACCCTGGGTCGAACGCGTCTATCACCATAAATGGTACGCGGGTGAAACGATCTCCGTGGCCATCGGCCAGGGCGCCGTCACCGTCACGCCGATTCAGCTGGCGCGCATGGCCGCGGCGGTGGCCAGCGGCGGCACGCTGGTGCAGCCTCACTTCTTGAAGGGTTACTCTAGTGCGAAGATCGAACACTTTCCGCTGTCCGATGACGCAGTTGATAAAGTGACGCAAGGATTGTTCGGCGTGGTGAACGAAGGCGGCGGAACCGCTTATCACCTGCGCCTGGCGAATATTGACCTATGCGGCAAATCCGGCACCGCGCAGCTGATGAGCTATGACGCCGCGAATCGCCTGGGCACGAAGAAGATGGATGGCTGGTTCGTGGGATTCGCGCCGCGACGCAATCCGGAAATTGTGGTCGCTGCGATCGTGCAAGACACGATGGAGCACGGCGGCGAGGCCGCGGGCCCAGTGGTGCGTGACATCGTGAAGCTCTACTACGACAAGAAGGCGGCGCGTACGCAGCAGCAGGCCGGGAACGAACCGCCCGCGCCACCGAACGCCAGTCATCCGCTGGTCGCCACCGTCGGAGGCCAGCACCCATGAAAGACCGGCCTCAAGTGCAGGATTTCGATTGGACTTTGCTGGCCATCGTCGCGGCTATTTGCGGCCTGGGCGTGATGGAAATTTATTCATCCACGCACGCCAGCGCCATGGCCGGCATGCAGTGGAAACAACTCACCTGGCTGGGCATCGGCATCATCGGAATGTTTCTGATTTCGCGGATTGATTACCACACCCTGCTGGACCAGGCTCCTATCCTTTACATCTGCGGCGTCGCGGGTCTGCTCGTCGTGATGGTCATCGGTTCCACCCACTTGGGCGCGAAGCGCTGGATCTCCCTGGGCGGTATTTTCAATTTGCAAGTGTCAGAGCTGATGAAGTTGATTATAATCATAGTGCTGGCTCGCTTCTTCAGCGAAGTGCGCACCGACCGTCTGACGCTTTCGGATCTGCTGAAGGTCGGCGCTTTAACCATCGTTCCGGCGGCGTTGATATTGAAACAGCCGGACCTGGGTACGGCGATGGTGTTGGTTCCCGTGGCTATCGTGGGAGCCTTTATCGCTGGCATTGAATGGAGGCATCTCGCCGTCGGAGTGATTCTGGTGGCGCTGATGATCCCGGTAGGCTGGAATATGCGGCATCATTTGAAGCCGTACCAGCAGCAGCGCATTGAAACGTTTCTTCATCCGGAAGAAGATCAGCGCGGCGCCGGCTATCAGATTTTGCAGTCGGAAATTGCAGTGGGTTCCGGGGGTTTTTGGGGTAAAGGATTCGGCAAAGGCAGCCAGAACCAATTGGGCTTTGTGCCCGTCCGCTATTCGGATTTCATACTGGCCGCGCTGGCCGAGGAACAGGGTTTCATCGGAGTTTGCGTCGTTTTGCTGTTGTATCTGGGTCTGATTCTGCGGCTGGTGGATAACGCGCAGAAGGCCAAAGATCGTGCCGGGATGTACGTGGTCATGGGCGTCACGGCAATTTTGGGCTTCCACGTTCTGGTTAATGCCTCAATGGTGATAGGCTACATGCCGGTGACCGGCATACCGTTGCCCTTGATGAGCTACGGCGGTTCTTCCACCGCATTTGTTTTTTTGGCTTTGGGTCTGGTGATGAACGTCCGCATGCGGCGTTTCGTCAATTGAGCCCTCGCCACTTTGATGTGCAAAGAAATCAGTAGTGTTTGTACCCGTGCCGCGGAAAATCCGCTGGCCGGCAATCCAATTTTGAGTCAGGTAAGCATCGGGTGAGGAAAGCAATCACGCAAAATCAGAAGTCTTTCCTGAGCGGCCCGCAGTGGCCAGCGCAAGGCACGCCCTTGCCCCACTCCGGTCGTGCGCGCGTGGTCGCGCGCGCCGCCGCGCTCCGGTGCTCCACTAGGAGTATTCATGTCGAAGGAAATGGTTATATCGGCGAACCCCCACGAGACGCGGGTCGCCATTATGGAAGAAGGGCTGCTTTGTGAGTATTACGTCGAGCGGGAAAAAGAGTTTGCGTTAGTCGGAAGCATCTACAAAGGCAAAGTTACCCGCGTGCTGCCAGGCATGCAGTCTGCCTTCGTGGAAATCGGCCTCGATAGCGACGCCTTCCTGTACGTCAGCGACTTCATGGAAGAGATTGAAGAGCTGGATCACGTCGTCGCGACGGTCGAGGACAAAACTCAAAAGATGGAAGAGCAGGGTGGGCAGGTCTTCCCCGCGAATACCGGAACCACTCCCATCATCGAGCCTTTGGATGTCGAATCGCCCGCGGCTCCGGCTGCGGGTGCTGCGCTCGAGCCGCTCCCGGGTGAATCCATTTCTGCTGTACGCGGCTCATCGCCCACATTTTCGCCGGCGGTCACTCGTCCATCCGGCGGCGGCCATGGCCACGATCGTGGACGCTTCGAGAATCGTTCGCGCGGCGGCAGGCCTGGCGGGGATCGCGGTGGACGCTTCGGCCGGCGCGGTGGCAGTGGTGGCGGACGCGGTCGCAGCGGTGGTGGCGGTGCTAGCCGCGGCGGCGATCGCCGTTTTGGGCGCGAGCTTCCTTCTTCCAAGTACGCTTCGTCACGGCCGCCCGAGGATCATTCCAGCGAGCCGGGCGCGCCGGAAGGACACATCTCCACGCTCCTTCCCGGAGAATCTCTCGCAAAGTTCAAGGAGAGAAGCCCGTCGGATCCTTCTGCATCCGCTACGCACACGCATGAAGCTGAAGCGACGCCGAGCTATACGCCATCGTTCGGTGAACACGAATCGTCTGCGCAGGATTCCGCGGCGCATGAACATGAGCACGACCATGGGCACGAAGAAACGCACGAGTCCTTAGCTCACGAACATCCCGCGGACGAGCCGGCGGAACATCGTCCCGCCGCGCGCGAGTCTTCTGCTCGCGATTCATTCCGGTCTCGCGAGAGTTTCCCGCGGCGTAATGAGGGATTCCGCGCGCCGTCATCCAGCGGCCTGGAACCGCTCCCCGGTGAATCGCTCTCCAAATGGAAAGCGCATACGCATCTTCCTCCGGAGCCGCAGGACAATGCGCCCGTTCCAGATGCCGTTCGCTTCGCGCCGCTTTCTCCGCTGATGCCTCCGGGACCGGAAGTGGATTCCGTGCCGACGCCGAACGCGCATGTGGAGGAGCCGGCGGTCCAGAAAGCTCAAGACTCACAGAGCGCGCGCAACTGGAACGAAGTGGAAGGCCTGAGCCAGAATTTCGAAATGCATGACGCGCCTGAAATCCATGCGGAACACGAAACCGCTCACCACGAGGCGGGCCATCACGAAGCCGAGCATCACGAGGCAGGTCACCACGAAGATCATCCCCACGTGGATTTGACGGAAGAAGAAGCCGCGGCGCTGGCCGAGCACATCGCCGATGCGCAGGATGACGATGCCGCGCGCGATGCGCAGAATCGCGTCTTCGCCGCAGCCGACGCGGCTGCCGATGCCGGCGTTCACGAACATCACGACGACCACGACACCGACGAGCACGAAAGCCACGAGCTCGGGGAGCACGAGGTCGAAGAGCACGCGGAAGATTCTGAAGAAAGTGAACTCGAGCAAGAGGAAGCCGCGGCCGAAGAAGAGGGCATGCTCGCTCCTGCGGAACCTGTTCCCGGCGAAATCGAAGGGACCGATTCCATCGCGGCGCAGGCCGAAAATGGCGGCGCTATTTCCGCGGAAGGTTCGCAAGCAGCCGCGCAGCAGCCGTCCCAGGCGCGCGTGCGCGGTGATTTCCGTTCGCGCATGCAGAATCCTGCTCGTCGTGGCGGCCGCGATCGCGGTGGCCGGCGCGATGACCGCGGACGCCGCCCGCAGCACGGTCACAGTGGCGGGCACAGTCACGGCCGTCCGCAGCAGCCGCGGCGCACCCAGCTGATCGCGGACATGCTCAAGCAGGGCCAGGAAATCATCGTGCAGATTGCCAAGGAACCGCTGGGCAAAAAGGGCGCGCGCATTACCAGCCACGTCGCGCTGCCCGGCCGCTTTTTGGTTTATATGCCCACGCTCGATCACACCGGCGTGTCGCGCAAGATCGCTTCCGCCGAAGAACGCGCGCGCTTGCGTCATCTGGTTACGGATGCGAAGGGCGCTTCCGGCGGCGGCTTCATCGTGCGCACCGCGGCGGCCAGCGCTGCGCCGGACGAAGTTCGCGCGGACGTGGAATTCCTCACGCGCACGTGGTCTGAAATCAAGGCGCGCTCCGAACAGCGCAAGGCCCCGTCGCTGCTGCACCGCGACCTAAATCTAGTCGAGCGCATCCTGCGCGATTACATCACGCCGGATTTCGGCGCGATCTGGGTGGACACCGAAGAGGAATACACCAAGGTCGTGGACTTCATGAGCCGCTTCCAGCCGCAGCTCGTCGGCCGCGTGAAGCTTTACACCAAGGAAACTCCCGTCTTCGAAGAGTTCGGCATCCAGCAGGAAATTGACAAGGGCCTGCGCCCGAAAGTCTGGCTGAAATCCGGCGGCTATATCGTCATCAACCACACCGAAGCGCTGGTCGCGATTGACGTCAACACCGGAAAATTCGTCGGCAAGGGCTCCAATCGCCTGGAAGACACCATCGTTCGCACCAACCTGGAAGCTTGCAAGGAAATCGTGCGGCAGATGCGCCTGCGCGATTTGGGCGGCATCATCATCATTGACTTCATTGACATGGAAGAGCGCCGCAACCGCGAAAAAGTGATGGCCGTGCTGGAAGACGCTCTGCGCGCCGACCGCGCTCCATCGAAAGTGCTGCGCTTCAATGAATTCGGCCTGGTAGCCATCACGCGCAAACGCACCAAGCAGGCCCTGGAACGCACGCTCTGCCAGCCTTGCCCGTACTGCACCGGCTCCGGCATGGTGAAGTCCATCCCCACGCTGTGCTACGAAATCCAGACCGAAGCGCGCAAGATGGCGCCCGAGATGCCTTCGGGGAGCATCACCCTGCGCGTCCATCCGGAAATTTCCAAGGCGCTGAAGACGCGCGAGTCATCGCTCATCGAAGAACTCGAGCGCTGGACCAAGAAGAGCATCATCATCCAGGCCGATCCCACGCTGCATTGGGAGCAGTACGACATCTACTAACGGCGAAGCATAGTTTCCTTCATCTGGGCGGGTCCTGCAGGCGCGAGATCCGCCCACTTATCTGTAGGTAAGACGCTAGTTCATCCGCCAAAAGTGATACGGGCGAGTTTCTTCTTCAGGCGCTGCCGTTCCGCGGGCTTTTTGGATTCGCGAAGCTGACTAGCGAGAGTGAAGAACTGCGCCCTCTGCTGCGATTTCTTGGTGCCTGAGGCACGAGTCACTAATCTCTTAGGCACTATAGCGCTGCTCTTTGAACGGATCACCGTACATGTTGTAGCCATTCTCTTCCCAGAATCCCGGGCTCATCGTGCGTCCATGAATTCCAGGCCGCGCACCCACTTCACGCTTTTCCACGCGTAGAGGTGCGGCACCACCAGCCGCAGGGGATAGCCGTGTTCCGCGGGCAGCGGTTCGCCGTTGTGCTTCAGCGCGAATAGGGTCGTGGGGCGCAGCAAATCGGCGAGCGGGACGTTCGAAGTGTAGCCTTGCTCTGCGAGAACCATTACATATTTTGCAGCGGGCTTCAGCGAAATCAGCTTGATCACTTCGCTGAACGCAACGCCTTCCCAGCGCACATCGAATCGGCTCCAGCGCGTGACGCAGTGCATGTCGGCAGTCACGGCGCTCATCGGCAGGTGCGAGAAATCATCCCACGTCAATCGCAGCGGCCGTTCCACCAATCCCGTCACCCGAAAATCCCACGTCTTCGGATCAAATAGCGGCACGCTGCCTTCATGCAGCACAGGCCATTTCAGCGTGAGCGATTGCCCCGGCGGCAATCTTCCCGCTTCCCTCATCGCGCGCTCCTGCCGCTTCCTTTCGGTGTCTTGTCCGAATACCATTCCGCAAATCCCTCCAGCGCAATCTGCCTCCGACTATTCTATATCGTTCAGCGGCGCGCTGCAGGGCCCGTGTTTCCGGCCTCGTTCGCGCCGGATTTCGCTGTGCTATCATGGCGGTTCGCAAATTATTCTGCGCCGCAACGAGGAGCTGTACTTGGCCGCACGCATCCTGGATGGCAACGCAATCCGCGATCAGATTTATGGCGAACTAGCCGGCGAAATCTCCGCGCTGGCGGCCGCCGGAATTCGCCCCGGGCTTGCGGCGGTGCTGGTGGGCGACAATCCCGCATCGAAAGTTTACGTAAGGAGCAAAATCGCCGCCTGCGAAAAACTGGGCCTCGCCAGCATTCAGGTTACGCCGCCCGCCACAATTTCCACCGCGGAGTTGCTGGCCATCGTCGAAGATTTGAATCGCCGCGATGATGTGGACGGCATACTCGTCCAGCTACCGCTGCCGGCCCAAGTAGACGCAAAGAAAATCCTCGACGCCGTGGACCCTGCGAAAGATGTGGACGGCTTTCATCCCATGAACGTCGGCCACCTGGTCGCCGGGCGCCCCACTCTGGTAGCTTGCACGCCTTCTGGCGTGATGGAAATTTTCCGCCGCAGTGCAATTCCTCTGGAAGGCGCCGATGCCGTGGTGTTGGGCCGAAGCGACATTGTGGGCAAACCGATGGCGCTGCTGCTGATGCACGCGAACGCCACCGTGACGATCTGCCATTCCAAAACGCGCAATTTGCCGGAAGTGATTCGCCGCGCGGACATCGTCGTCGCCGCGCTGGGCCGCGCGGGAATGGTGACGCCGGATTTCGTGCGTCCGGGCGCCACGGTGATTGACGTGGGCATCAATCGCATCAGCGATCCGGCGCAGGCGGAAAACTTCTTCGCGCATTTTCCCGAACGCCTCGCCGCCTTCCGCGAAAAAGGCACCGCGCTCGTCGGTGACGTGCATCCCGACGTCGCCAGTGTCGCCGGAGCCATCACTCCGGTTCCGGGCGGAGTTGGCCCGCTCACCATCGCCATGCTCATGAGCAACACGATCAAGGCCGCGCGGCTCCGGCGCGGATCCCGCACTTCCGCAAGCGCTCCGGCCGCCGCTGCCGTGCCACGCTGATGTTGCGCGTGGGGCTAACTGGCGGCATCGCTTCCGGAAAATCCACAGTCGCAAGCATGCTGCGAGACCTCGATTGTCCGGTGCTGGATGCGGACACGCTAGGCCACGAGCTGCTCGAGCAAGGGCAGGACGCGTACAACGAAGTGGTCAGCGAATTCGGTAGGGAAATTCTGGACGCTCATGGGAACGTAGACCGCGGCAAGCTGGGACCGATTATTTTTGCCGATGCGCAGAAGCGCGCGCGCTTGAACCAGATTCTGCATCCGCGGATTCTGGACGTAGTGCGCAAGTGGTTCGCGGCGCTGGATCAGATCGGCGGGCCGGATCTCGCGGTCGTGGAGGCTGCGCTGATCATCGAAGCGGGGTACAACAAGGAACTCGACCGGGTGATCGTCTGCTGGTGTCCTCCGGAACAGCAATTGCAACGGCTGGTGGAGCGCGGCCAGACGCCCGAGCAAGCGAAACTGCGCATCGCGGCGCAAATGCCCATGGAAGAAAAACGCCGCTTGGCCGATGAAGCGATCGACTGTTCCGGCTCGATCGAGGAGACGGAACACCAGGTAGTGGAAGCGGTGAAACGGATGCTGAGGCCAGCCGCTTCCGCGGAAGGAAACATTTCCTGAGCTTGCGGCGTATTAACTGGCAGAGCCATTTCGTGCGAGAATGCCGTTGCAGCAGCGGCCTAGAGATTTCTTCATGAGTCTAATGGGATCAACGGGAAGCGAAGGACGCGCGGTGCGTTTGCTGGCCATCGGCCTGATCATTGGGCTCGGCGCGTATTGGGCCGGTTCGCGCTACGGCGAACGAAATCCCTCGGCTGTAGGTGCATTGCGCGCGCCGGATTCGAGCAGTTCGACCGCGCTCGATCCTACCGAAGCGGAAAATGTGCGTATCTACAGAATGGCGTCGCCGGCGGTGGCGAACATTGTGACGCGCACCGTGGAATATGATTTCTTCTACAACCCTGTGCCGGTGGAAGGCGCGGGCTCCGGATTCCTGATTGATACCGACGGCCACATTCTGACGAACTATCACGTGGTGCAGGGCGCGCAGACGATTGAGGTCACGCTGGGCGATCTGACGCGCTACAAAGCCAAACTGATCGGCGAAGATACCCGCAACGACATCGCGCTGATTCAGGTAGATACGCAGGGGCACAAACTGACGCCTTTGACGCTGGGCGATTCGCGCAATCTGCTGGTGGGGCAGCGCGCGCTGGCCATCGGCAATCCCTTCGGATTTTCCAGCACGCTCACCACCGGAATCGTCAGCGCGCTGGGCCGCACGGTGCAAACCAGCGAGAACACTTTTATTGACGAGGCTATCCAGACCGATGCTTCGATCAATCGCGGAAATTCCGGCGGACCGCTGCTCGATTCGCACGGGCAAGTGATCGGAATCAACAGCGCGATTTATGCGCCCACCGGAACCACGGCGGGAATTGGATTCGCGATTCCGATCAATACGGCGCGACGCGTGGCCGAGGATTTAATCAAGTACGGCCGCGTGCGCCGCGCCACCCTGGGCGCAGAGGGCCGCGCGTTGTGGCCGGGCCTTGCAGAAGCGCTGAAGCTCAGCGTGAAGCAGGGAATATTGATCGAGCGCGTGGAGCCGGGAGGCGCCGCGGCGCAAGCAGGAATTCGCGGCGGCAACAAATCCATGGTTGCAGGCTTGCAGGAATTGCGCATCGGCGGCGACGTGCTGATCGCGGTGGATGGCAAAGCGATCACCAACCAGATGGATTTGAATCTGATGCTAAATCGCTCGCAGCCCGGCAATACGGTTACATTGACGATCGTGCGCGACGGCAAGCAGATGAATGTTCCGGTAAAGCTTGGCGAAGGATAAAAGCTTCACACGATCTATTCAGCCCGCGGCTGGCTGATCGCGGCGATTCCACGTGGCGCGCACCTGCTTCTGTTCCGCTGCACTCAGCTGAAACCAGCATTCCGCCGCATCGCGCACTTTCTCCAGCGCGGCCTGCATCTCAGCTTGCTTCTGGTGCAATACTTCGCTGCCCGCGTCAATCGGAATGCGAACCGTGGGCGCGAAGAACATGACCGCGCGCGTAAACGGAAACGGAATCTGGAACAGATCCCAGGACTTCTTGAACGTGTATGCGCGTTGCAAGCCGATGTGGAAGACGACGATCGGACTGCCGGTGCGGCGCGCCAGAATCACCGGTCCGGGTTTCGCGACGTAACGCGGGCCGCGCGGGCCGTCAATCGTGAATGCGACGTGCTTGCCTTCCTTGATGCGCTGGGCCATCACCGTGAGCCCTTCAATGGCGCCGCGGCTCGAACTGCCTTGCGCGGTACCAAATCCCAACCGCTCGATGACGCGCCGCGTCCATTGGCCGTCGAAGTTTACGGTGTTCATCACCACGATGCCGCGGTTGCGCCAAATCCAGGCGGAGGAGAATATGCAGCGGTGCCAAAAAGCCGCAATGCCGGCTTCGCCGTTATGCTCGATGAGCACCGCGTTGCGCGCGCCGATGACGTCAAGACGCAGCGTGGGACCGATGAGGCGAATCGCTCCATAAACGAACCACGCGAGCACGGGGATCTGCATGCGGCGCCAGCGCGATAGCTGCGGGCCGCGCAGATCGAATGGCGACGTATCGGTTGCAGTGTGCGCAGGTGTGGTTGATTTCGCGTCGGTATCCACTGCGGTATAGTATAGAACGGAAGTTCGCGCTGGTCCCGATGTGCTCCCGACCACAATCCGCGCTGGGAAATACCGCCTCGTTGCGGCTCCGTAAATTTGCGCCGATTTTGCTGGCGCTGGCCGCGCTTCTGATTTGCCCGCAGCGGTCGCGTGGCCAGGAAACGCCGGTCGGCGCAATCGGGCGCGTCGAAGGAAATGATGTGAGCGTGGACAACGGAACGGCTGCCGATAGCGCGCCGACCGCTGCGACGCCGGGAGCGCCAAGCTTCGTCTTCAATGGCAGCGTGTTGACGGTGCATGACGGGAAAGCGCGATTAATGTTGGTCGCGGGCGGGCAAGTGGATATTTGCGGGCCGGCGAAATTCACGCTGTTGCAGTCGGGCGCGTCCATCACGCTGGCGCTGAACTTCGGCCGCGTTCATTTGCAGCTTCCGGCGAGCACTCCGCTGCGAATCTTTACGCCGACAATGATTGCGACGCCACTGGACATTGGCGGAGCAAGCCGCGAGATTACCGCGGGCTTGGACATGAACGATTCGCTGTGCGTGGTGGCATCCAACGGCGCCATTCGGCTGGAGCAGCAATTCACGGGCGCGGGACTGATCGTTCCGCAGAGCGGCGAATTCTTCCTGTCCGCCGGAAACCTGGTTCCTGTCGCGGGAACGCCCGGCAGCTGCGACTGCACGCCGATGCACGTGCAAGCATTGCCGCCACCGAAGATTCCGGTGATGGGCGTGACGTCGCGAGACCAGTTAAACGTGGAACAATATCCATCGGAACCAACAGCAGCGCCCGCAGCGAAGCCCGCACCGAATCCTGCGCCGCCGATCGTAGCCGCTGCGAAAGAACCTGAGCCCGAACCGAATGTGCAACTGAGGGTTTTGGCGAGCGCCAACGAAACGCATCCGACTTTGCCGGCGGCGAAACCAGCGGCTCCGCCTGCGCCGGTTGTTTCGGTGCCGGAATACAAGATCATTTTGCCGCCGCTGGTGTATTCGGCTTCGACTTCTCCGGCGCCACCGCAAGATCCCGCCGTGGAGGCGGTATTGCTGGTGCGCACGGTGCACGTGGAGAGTGATTACCAATTCACGGGACACGTGGAAGCGCCGCAACTGCAAACGGTGGCGCAGAAAAGCAGTCCATCTCCGGGAAAGCAGGGCGCGAGCGACGCGAGTTCAACTGGCAACAAGAAGGAAGGATTTTGGGCGCGACTGAAGCGAGCGTTTGGCGGGAGCAGTTAGAAATTTTCAAACAATTGAATCACGCACCTAAACGCGCGGGCGATTCCCCAATTCAAGTGCAAGGAGCCGGCGAGACGCCGGCGCTACGACCCGGTTCTGAATGCGCGCTCCGATATTCCAATCTTTTCACATTCCCTCGTAGTTCGGGCCACCGCCACCTTCTGGCGGGACCCAGTTGATGATCTGGTAGGGATCGGCAATGTCGCAGGTTTTGCAATGGACGCAGTTGGACGCGTTGATTTTTAGTTTGGGCTCGCCTTTTTCCGTGACCATCTCGTAGACTGCCGCGGGACAAAAATATTGACAGGGATTGCCGAATTCGCGGACGCAGCGATCGCCGCAAATATTCGGTTCGAGCACGACGAGATGGCAGGGCTGGTCTTCCTCGTGGCGCGTGCCGGAGTGATAGACGTCTGTGAGGCGATCGAAGGTGAGCTTGCCGTCGCCTTTGAAGCGCGTGGACTGGTCCACCAGCACGCGGTCGCGATGAAGTTTTGAATATTCCTGGTAACCGGGTTCGCTGCGCATAGGATCGCTGAGGCCGCGACCGCCGGTTACGAATTGCAATCCTGCCTGCACGAGTCCTGAATACAAGCCGCCGTGAAAAGCCTGATGGAAATTGCGGACTTCCCAGAGTTCTTTCTTGATCCAGCTCTTTTCGATTTTTTGCGGATAGGCGGAGAGGGTTTTCGCGGAAGTGTCTCCGGCGCAGAGGGCTTCGTAAATCGTTTCCGCGGCGAGCATACCGCTTTTGATGGCGGTGTGAATTCCCTTCAGGCGTTGCGAATTCAGCAGGCTGGCGGAATCGCCGATGATCAGGCCGCCGTCCACATAGCTGCGCGGCATGGAATACCAGCCACCGTAGGGCACGGTCTTTGCGCCGTAGCGGATGAGCTTGCCGCCTTCGAGAATATTTCTGACGAATGGATGTGTTTTAAATTTTTGAAACGCTTCGTGCGGATCGAAGAGCGGATCGTGATATTCCAAAGCAACGACCATGCCCAACGACACGCGATTATTTTGCAGACCGTAAACCCAACCGCCGCCGTAGAGGTCTGAGCTAAGCGGCCAGCCCAGCGTATGGGCCACGTAACCGGTGGCGATTTTTCCCGGCTGCACATCCCACAATTCCTTAATGCCGAGGCCGTAAATTTGCGGGTTCAGCCCGTCGAGCTTCAGCTTGCTGACGAGTTCCTTGGTGAGCGAGCCGCGCGGGCCTTCGGCGAGGACGGTGACTTTCGCGCGCAATTCGTATCCGGGAGTGAAGTTGTCTTTCGGTTTGCCGTTCTTGTCCACGCCTTTATCTTCGGTGAGGACCCCGGCAATGCCGTTTTTGTCGTAGAGCAGTTCCCTGCCGGCAAATTGGGTGAAGAGGTTCACACCCTTTTTTTCGACGAGGCCGCCGAGCCATTTCACCAGCTTGTTGAGCGAGACAACATAGTTGCCATGATTCTGCAGCGGCGGCGGAGTGATGGGAAGTTTGTAGCTGCTGGATTCGGTGAAGTAGTAGGCCGCGTCGCCGGTAACGGGAGTGTCGAGCGGAGCGGTCTTCTCGAAATCTGGGACGAGCTCGCGCAGTCCGCGCGGGTCCATGATTGCGCCGGAAAGCTGGTGCGCGCCGATTTCGCGGCCTTTTTCCAGGACGTAGATATTTTCGGCGGAGAGCGCGGGAGATTTTTTTGCTTCGTTGTGTTTTTCGATCAGATTCGCGAGGTGCAAGGCGCAGGCGAGGCCGCCGGGACCAGCGCCGATGATGAGGACATCGGCATCGAGTTGTTCGCGCTGGATGCTGGAGGTGTCGGTCATGGCGCCATATTAGCAGAGGAGGAAAATGGAAAAGAGAAAATGGAAAGTTGGTGTGAGATGAGAGCGCTGTCGCCGGAAATCGTTGAATCTGGGGACTTTGGGGAATTATTTGCGGCAAGTGGCTGGCGAGCTGAAGGCGCGCAAAAGTATCGAATAGAAATGTCCCGGTTTAAGTTGCTGATTATGGGGGACTTGAGCTCTGCGGAGAGCGGCAAAAGGCTCCAAACGCGTCGAATGGAAATCTGTGCGTTATTGATAATGCGGGAGTTGAGTTTTTTGGAGATCGCGAAAAACCGTGAAAAGTATCGAATAGAAATTCCGGTTCTCGGGGCCGCGTCGCTTGGCGGAACATTGGGATTGCGGTATAGACTGCCAGAGTTCGGGGTGAGATTGGTGGCGGAAGACGAAATGTCAAAAATATTCACGAACTACGGTAGCACGATGCGAGCGAAATTGCGAATGGTTGTGTGTGTACATGGCGCTACCATTTTTTGCTACGCGGCGTGCGAGGTTGATTCCGCGCGCGCTTCGGCGGACTCATGAACGGGCCGGTGTTCAAACGGTCCAGCTCGGCGAACCATTGTTTCGTGATTCGAATGTGTTTCTTGGGCAACACGTCCTCGTTCGATTGCAAGTAGGCCACCCACAGTTTACGTCGTGTTCCACTTTACTTGATTATGTTCGATCTCACGTGCCGGCCGCGATACGAATTCAAAGGCAACGGAGCCGGCGAGACGCCGGCGCTACGAATTCAAAGGCAACAGAGCCGGCGAGACGCCGGCGCTACGAACGGCGCGCGAGTTGCGGTGTGACTGCGGCGACGGGGCAGCGATTATTCGTAGCGGAGGGCGATGATGGGGTCAACGCGGAGGGCGCGGCGGGCGGGGATGTAGCAGGCGAGGAGGGCGACGGCTACGAGGAGGACGGCGACGGCGGCGAACGTGAGCGGGTCGCTGGCGCTGACGGAGAAAAGGAGGCTGGAGAGCAGCCGTGCTAGCGCGGCGGCGACTGCGAGGCCGATGGCGACGCCGAAGAATGCGATGCGGGCGCCTTGGCCGAGGACGAGGCGCAGGACGTCTTTTTGCTGGGCGCCGAGAGCCATGCGAATGCCGATTTCCTGAGTGCGCAGCGCTACGGTGTAGGCCATTACGCCGTAGATTCCGATCGCCGCCAGGATGAGCGCCAGCGCGCTGAAGATTCCGAGCAGGACGAGGGTGAGGCGGCGGGTGGAGATGGAATCGTCCACAAGCTGCTGCATGGTGTGGACGTCGAAGATCGGCTGATCTTTATCAATGGTAGCGACCGCAGCGCGGACGGCGGAGGTGAGGCTGGCGGGATCCACGGCGGAGCGGACGACGAGGTTCATGTCGGCCTCCGGTTGCTGGCGATACGGATAGTAAACTTCCAGGCGGGCGGGATTATCCAGGCCGTAGAGTTTGGTGTCTGCGACTACACCTACGATGGTGACCCATCCCTTGTCGACTCCCGGATGCCCTCGCAGGATGCGTTTTCCGATGGGATCGCCATTGGTCCAGAAGCGGCGAGCCATGGTGGCATTGACGAGGCCGACTAACGGAGCGGTTTCGTTGTCGGCATCGGTGAACGTTCGCCCGCGCAACAGAGGGATGCCCATCGCGCTGGTATAGGCGGGGCTTATGCCGTGGCCGTCGGGATGCGGAAATTCTCCCGGACCGGGAGTCGGTAATCCCTCGATGGTGACGTCTGAGCGGCGGTGACTGCCCGTGAGAGGAACCGACGTGCCGACTGCGGCGGATTCGACGCCGGGGATTGTGCGAACGCGGTCGAGAACTTGTTGCCAGAAATTCAGGATGGCCGGATCTTTGGAATACTGATCGGTCCGCAAATCCATGGTCATGGTGAGGACGCGGGCTGGCTCGAAGCCGGGGCTGACTTGAATGAGATGGTAAAGGCTCTTCAGCATCAGTCCGGCGCCTACGAGAAGAACAAGAGCTAGAGCTGTTTCGGCGGTGGCGAGCGCGCCGCGCAGGCGATGTTGTGAGGCGTTCGAGGTCGCGCTACGCCCGCCTTCTTTCAGAGTTTCTTGTAAGGCCGGGCGAGTGACCTGGAGCGCGGGGACGAGTCCGAAAGCAAAGGCGACGAGAACGATCATGGCGGCAGTGAAGAGGAAGACGCTGAGGTCCATGCGAACGCCCATGTTTTGCAGCGAATCGGCGGGGAGCAAGTATCCCAGACCTGAAATTCCCCACGCGCCCAGAATTATTCCCAGGACGCCACCGCCGAATGCGAGCACGAGGCTTTCCGTCAACATCTGGCGAATGACGCGGCTGCGGCTGGCGCCGAAGGTGAGTCGCAGAGCGATTTCGCGGGCGCGCGCGGCGCCACGCACGAGAAAAAGATTGGCGACGTTGACGCAGGCGATGAGCAGGACGAAGACGACCGCTCCGAAGAGAACGAGGACGGCGAGGCGCGTATCCCCCGTGAAAGCTTCGCGTAAAGTTTCGAGATGCGCGCCGAAACCGTAATTCGATTGCGGGTACTGGTTGGCGAGACGCGCGGCAATCGTATTCATTTCGACTGCGGCTTGAGAGAGAGTCACACCACGGGAGAGCCGGCCGACTACGTCAATATCGCCACGATCGCCGCGATCCGTCAGGCCAGCGGCAAAAACGCCGATGGGGACGAGAACGTCGCTGCGATCGAGAAGACGGAACGTGGGAGGGAGAACGCCGACGATCGAGTAGCTGCGACCGTCGAGCGTGATGGAGCGACCGATGACGGCGGGATCGCCGCCGAGATGCGATTGCCAGAGCTGGTAGCTGAGGAGAAGGACGGGAGCGGTTCCGGGCTTTTCTTCCGCTGGAAGAAAATCGCGGCCGAGAACCGGGTGGACGCCAACGAGCGCGAGAAAATTCGGAGAGACAGCGTAGCCGCCGATATTTTCGGGTTGGGTGACACCGGAAAGATTGAAGCCGACGTTGTTGATGACGGCCATGGCGGCGAAGGAATGGCTCTGCTGGCGCCAGTCGAGAAAATCGGGATAGGAAACGGAAACGTTGCCGACCTGTTTGTAGGTTTCGCGCATGAGGACGAGTTGCGCGGGGTTTTTGAAAGGCAGCGGGCGGAGGAGGACGGCGTTGACGACGCTGAAGATGGCGGTATTGGCGCCGATGCCGAGAGCGAGAGTGAGGATGGCGACGGCCGCGAAGCCGGGAGATTTTGCGAGCGTGCGGATGGAGTATTTCAGGTCTTGCAGGATTGAGTTCATTGGTCGCCTCCTCGCTCGGCGAGAAATCTCATATACACCTTACGGCTGGCAGTTCGCGAACCGCCCCTACAATGCCATCGTGAGGTTGACATCGCGGCAAGCTGGGGCGCAGCAAGCAGCGCCCCTACCACGAGACCGCATATCCCGGGAATGACAACGATGTTCATTCGCAACATTTATTCATAGCGCAGCGCGACCATGGGATCTACGCGCATGGCGCGGCGCGCTGGGACGTATGACGCCAGGAACGCGACTGTGCCGAGCACTACGGCCACTGCTGCGAACGTGAGCGGATCGGTGGGCTTCACGTCGAAAAGTACGCTGGACATCCAACGCGTTACCAAGAGCGCTCCGGCTACGCCGATGCAGAGACCAAGCAGAACGAGGCGCAGGCCATAGCCGACGATGACGCGGAGAACGTCGCCCGGTTGCGCGCCGAGCGCCATGCGCAGACCGATTTCGCGGGTGCGTTGCGTGACGAGATATGAGAGCACGCCGAAAATTCCAGCGGCGGTAAGTAGCAGAGCGATGGCGGCAAAGGCGCCGAGCAGGAGCGTATTGAAGCGGTCGCCCGCGGCGGAGCTGGTTACGACGTCGTCCATGGTGCGGAAGGTGGCGGTGGCCTCGTCTGGATCGATGGAGCGCAGGGCCTGGCGCACGGGGGTGGTGAGCATTGCGGGATCGCCGGCGCTGCGCACGACAATGTTCATTCTGTTAAAAGTGCCTGGCAGGAACATTTCGGGGCGGGGGGATTCCTGCAACGCGAAATGCTTGTTGCCGCCGACGACGCCGACGATTTCGCGCACCACGAATTCTGGTTTGCCTTCGAACATTTTCAGATGCTTACCGATGGGATTCTCGTTCGGGAAATATCTTTTGGCGAAAGGCTCGTTGACGATGACGACTTTGCGAGATTCCGTGGAATCCTGGCGTTCAAAGGCGCGTCCGGCGAGCAGTGGAATGCGCATCGCGGCGAAATAGTCGCCAGCTATGTTGCGAAAATCGGCGTCTTCATTGTCGTTGGGATTCGCGGGGGGATGTTCGGTGATGGTAAAGAAAGTGTCGTTCCCTTCACCGCTGAGAGGCAATTCGGAAATGAAGCCGGCGCTTGCGGCACCGGGCGCGGATTGGATGCGGTCCTGGAATTCATGGAAGAACGATTCGCGGCGCTGCGGGTCGTCGTAGCGCGGCGAGGAGAGGGAAATTTCGGTGGTGAGCACGTTGGCGGGATCGAAGCCCAGATGAACGCGCATGAGGCGCCAGAAACTATTGAGCAGAAGGCCGGAAGCGATGAGCACCACGACGGAAAGCGCGACTTCCGCGACGACCAGCGCAGTTGTGCGCGCGATGCTTGGAACGCGAATCGCCGGAAGCGCCGCCTTCTTTCAGGCTTTGCGTGAGATCGCGACGGCTGGCTTTCAGGGCAGGACCGAGGCCGAACAAAATTCCGGTGAAAATCGCGGTCACGAGAGTGAAAGCCAGCACGGCGCCGCTGACATTTACTTCCTCGAGGCGCGGAAGACTTTGCGGGCCGAGCTGCTTCAAGAGTTCGACACCGGCATTGGCGAGAAAAATTCCGGCGGCGCCGCCAGCGAGCGCGAGGACCAGACTTTCTGTGAGGAGTTGGCGGAGCAGACGAGAGCGTCCCGCGCCGAGCGCGGTGCGGATGGCAATTTCGCGCCGGCGAGCGGTATTGCGCGCGAAGAGAAGGCTGGCGATGTTGGCGCAGGCGATGAGCAGCACGAGCGCGACTGCGCCAATGAGCACCATGAAGGCGGGACGCACGTTGCCGATGAGAACGCTGTGCAGCGGTTCGAGTTTCAGGCTCCAACCGGCGTTGGTGACGGGATATTGCGTGGCGAGGCGCGCGGCAATGGCGTCCAGTTCGGATTGCGCTTGCGACATGGTGACACCGGGCTTGAGCAGACCGATGGGACGCAGAAAATGAGAGCGGCGGGTCTGCATCCCTGGATTGAGGTAGGGAGCGGGAAACCAGAGGTCGGCTTGGGTGAGG
The DNA here is from genome assembly GCA_963742475.1 of uncultured Acidobacteriota bacterium. Lineage (GTDB taxonomy): Bacteria > Acidobacteriota > Terriglobia > Acidiferrales > UBA7541 > Palsa-295. The sequence goes on from CAVULY010000005.1 coordinate 263,436, forward strand.
ACTGGGATGTCAGTGGCCAGGACACCGACGACGGTGCGAGATTTGCCGTCGAGCGAAATGGATTGGCCGATCACGTGGGGATCGCCGCCAAAACGGTCTTGCCACAAATGATGGCTGAGGATTACGACTTCGGGGTCGGTGGCTTTTTCGTCTGATTCGTTGAAGACGCGGCCGTAGCGGGGTTGAATGCCGAGAGCGTCGAAAAAACCGGCGGTGATCATGGAGCCTTTGATCTGAATGGGCTTGTCGTTGCCGGAGAGATTGAAGAGCGAATCGCCGACGGCCTTGGCGCCGTAATTTTCGAAGGAATTTTGCTGCGCGCGATAGTCCAGAAAGTCGGAGGGGGAGACGGCGCCGTGATCGCAGAGCGGGCAATTTCCCCAGGACCACACGAGGCGCGCAGGATTTTTGAAAGGCAGCGGGCGGAGGAGGACGGCGTTGACGACGCTGAAGATGGCGGTGTTGGCGCCGATGCCGAGAGCGAGAGTGAGGATGGCGACGGCGGTGAAGCCGGGAGACTTTGCGAGCGTGCGGATGGAGTATTTCAGGTCTTGCAGAATGGCGGACATTTCAGATTCCTTTCGGTTCCGTTCGCGACTTTCATTCGTGACATCTATTCATAACGCAGCGCGACCATGGGATCAACGCGCATCGCGCGGCGGGCCGGGATGTAACAGGCCAGGAGCGCGACGGCAGCAAGCACGGCTGCCACTACGGCGAACGTGAAGGGGTCGGCAGGCTTCACGCCGAAGAGCATGCTGGCCATCAGGCGCGCGAGGGCGAGCGATGCCGCGAGGCCCAGACATAAGCCGAGAATGACGAGGCGGCCGCCATCGAGCAACAGTTGCCGCAGGATTCTTCCTTGTTGAGCGCCGAGAGCCATGCGAATTCCAATTTCGCGGGTGCGCTGCGTGACGGCAAAAGCCATCACGCCATAAACGCCGACGGCGGCCAGCAACAACGCCAGCAGAGCAAAAACGACGAGCAGAGTGAGGTTGAGGCGCGGTTGCGTGACGGATTGCGAGAGCCGCGCGTCCATGGTGCTGATGTTGAAAATGGGCATGTCCTTGTCCATGGCGGAGACTTGCTCGCGAATTGAATTTGTGACGCTGGCGGGGTCGAGAGGAGTGCGCACGGCGAGGTACATGTCGCGCGCGTAATCAATTTGCGCGTGCGGGAAATAGGCCTGCTCGCGACCCTGGGTATCGAGAGCGTAATGTTTCACGTGGCCGACGACGCCGACGACGGTACGGAATCTTGGCGCGGGCGGCTTGGAGTTGGGGACGGCATCTATAGAGATGCGCTTGCCGATGGGATCCTGGCCCGGCCAGAAACGGCGCGCGAAATCCGGATCAACAAGGGCGACGAGCGGTGCGTCTGCGTTATCGGCATCGGTGAACAGGCGGCCCCGCACGAGGGGAATTTCCATGGCCTGGAAATATCCGTTGGTGGCAGTGCGGTAGTCAATTTCCATGTAAGGCAGATTGCCGAATTCGGGAGCGCGCGGCAGATCGGACGCGGACGATTCTTCCGCCGCAACTGTTCCGGAGGAGTAGGCGTCGCTGAGTGGCATTTCGGAAACGGCTCCGGCGGACTGAACGCCCGGCACGGCGCGCACACGATCGAGCAATTGTTTGTAGAAGGATTGCACGGGGAGGCCATCCGGATAGGGGCCTTGGGGCAATGACAACTCCATGGTGAGCAAATGGCTGGTTTGAAAACCGGGATTGACCTCCAGCAATTGGCGGAAGCTGCGAATCAGCAATCCCGCGCCGACCAAAAGAAGCACGGCGAGAGCAATTTCCGAAACAACCAACAAACCGCGGAGACGTCGCGTGGCACCGCCGGCGGAGCTGCCGCGCCCTGATTCACACAAGGCGTCGTGCGGATCGGTGCGAGCGACGTGCCAGGCGGGGGCCAAGCCAAAAATCAGTCCCGTACAGAGCGAGATAGCCGAGGTGAAGACGAGCACCATGGGGTCCACGTGAATATCGCCGAAGCGCGGAAAATTTTCAGGGACCAGCGCGCGGAGCGCACCTACACCCCAGTAGGCGATCACCAGACCGAAAGCGCCGCCGATCAAGGAAAGGAGAAGGCTTTCGGTGAGCAACTGGCGGATGAGGCGCCAGCGTCCTGCGCCCATGGCGGCGCGCACGGCGAGTTCTTTTTCGCGCGAGGACGCCTGCGCGAGCAAAAGATTGGCGACATTGGCGCAAGCGATCAGCAGCACGAAGGCAACGGCGCCGAGGAGCACGAGCAACGCCGGACGGACCTTACCGACCAATTGCTCCTTCACTGGCACCAGATACATTCCCCAGCCGGTGTTTCCGCGCCCGTAGAACGTGGGATAGTCGAGGCCGAGCTGCGTGGCGAAACGGTTGAGTTCCGCGGATGCTTGCGGCAGGGTGACGCCCGGCTTCGGGCGAGCTATCACTTGCATCATGTGGGAGCCGCGATTGCGCGGCTTGGCACGATCGAGCGGCATGGGAATCCACAGATCCTGTTTTCCGCCGAGGGCAAAATCGGGCGGCATAATTCCGACGACGGAATAGGACTCGCGGTCAATCTGGATATTTTTTCCGAGGATGGAGGAATCGCCGCCGAACTGGCTGCGCCAGAGCGCATAGCTGAGCATGGCGACGTGATTGTGGCCCGGCTGGTTTTCGTCGGCGGCAAAAGTCCGACCCATGAACGGATGGAGCCCGAGTAGCGGAAAAAGCGACGCGGTGGTTTCGCCGGCGGTGACTTGCACCGGAGGCGAGCTGCTGCCGGTCAAATTGCCGCTGCCACCTAGAAAAAAGCCGCCGATTTCGGCGAAGGATTGGGTTTTGTCGAGCAGGTCGTAGTATTCGGGCTCGGAGATCCAATTCTGCGGGATGCCTTCTTTATCGAGTTTGCCCCAGATGTTTACGAGCGTAGCGGAATCCTTGTAGGCCAGCGGACGCAGCAGGACGGCGTTGACGACGCTGAAGATGGCGGTGTTGGCGCCGATGCCGAGAGCGAGAGTGAGGATGGCGACGGCGGTGAAGCCGGGGGATTTCGCGAGTGTGCGGATGGAGTATTTCAGGTCTTGCAGGATTGAGTTCATTGGTCGCCTCCCCTCAGACTAAAAAGTCTCGTATCTACGACACAGCCGGCGTGTGCCGCTTCTTTCTGCGGCACACGCCACGGCAAATTCAAAAGCAAAAGAGCCGGCGAGTCACGCTCGCGGCGCTCGCACGGGAAATTCAAAGGCAAAAGAGCCGGCGAGACGCGGCGCACGAAAACCGGGGGCAGCCGCCGATGAACGATGTTTATTCATGGCGGAGAGCGACCATGGGATCCACGGCGGCGGCGCGGCGGGCCGGGACGTAGCACGCAGCAAGCGCGACGACGATGAGAAGCGCCGCGACGGCTGCGAAAGTGAGCGGGTCGGTGGGGCTGACGCCATAGAGCAAGCGAGTCATGAGGCGCGTGAGTGCGAATGCGGCCGCGAGGCCAATCGCAGCGCCGATGATCGCGAGCTTCAAGCCTTCGCCGAGAACCTGGAGCAAAACTTTGTTTTGTTGCGCGCCCAGAGCCATGCGGATGCCGATTTCGTGCGAGCGCTGGCCGATGAGATAGGAGATGACGCCGTAGATGCCGACGCCGGAAAGCAGGAGCGCGACCAGCGCGAACGATCCGAGGATGATCGCGGAGAAGCGTCTTGCAGCGGTGGTGTCGCTGATAACTTCAGGCATGGTCTGCGCGCCGTAGACGACTTGTTCGCTGTTTACTTGCTGCACGGATTGGCGAATCGAATCGAACGCACCCGGAACGGGGCCGCGGGTGCGCACGACCATGCGCATGCCGGTGGGCGCGAGCGCCATGATGGGATCCGGCAGCTGCATGAACGGAAAGTATAGTTGCGCTCGAAGGCTCTCGGTGGCGTCGGTATCGAGGCCCCACTGATTCACGTGGGCGACGACGCCGATAATTTGCGCCTGAACATTTGACTGGCCAGTTTCGAGGAAGAGGCGCTTGCCGACGGGATTTTCGTTAGAGAAATACTGGCGGGCAAAAACGTCGTCCACCACGACGACGGGCGGCGAGTGTTCGTCGTCCCGGGCGGTGAAAAAGCGGCCGCTGCGAAGAGGAGTTTGCATAATGTTGAGGTAGTCCGGGTCCACGACGTAGTCAATGACCCAGCTCATTTCGTTTGTGGTGGTGGGTTTGGGCTGGCCGTCGCGCCAGAAGAGCCATTCGTCATCGCCGTTCATGGGAAACGCGCCCCAGCACAATGCGACGGACTGCACACCGGGCGTGGAAGCAACCGCGGCGTCGGCTGCGCGGAACGACGCGCGAATCGCGGCCGGGCTGGTGTGCAACGCGGAGGGCGAAAGCGAGAAGCCGAAGGTCAAGACGTTGCGCGGATTGAAGCCGGGATCCACATTCCAGAGCTGAACGAGAGTGCGAAGGGCGAGTCCGGCGCCAATCAGCAGAACCAGAGCGAGGGCCATCTCCACAACCACCAGGATTCCATGAACGCGCTGGCGCGAGCCGCTACCGCCGCGACCGCCTTCCTTCAGACTATCCTGCAGATTGGCGCGCGAAATTTTGAGAGCGGGGACGAGACCGAAAAAGATTCCCGCGAGCAGAGTGGCCGCGCCGGTGAAAATCAGCACACGCAGGTCAATGTGTATTTCTCCGGCGCGTGGCAGAGTGTCTGGCAACGCATTCAAAGCAGCGCGCAACCCCCAACCGGCGAAGAGCAGGCCGAGCGCGCCACCCAACACGCCAAGCAAAATGCTTTCGGTGAGAAGCTGGCGGATCAGCCGTGATTTTCCGGCGCCCAGCGCGGCGCGAACGGCAAATTCGCGCATGCGGGCCGTGGAGCGCGCGAGCAAGAGATTGGCGATATTGGCGCAGGCGATTAACAGCACGAACGCCACTGCGCAGAACAGCACCAGCAGAGTTGTCTGCACACCGCCCAGCATGCGCTGCCTGAAAGGAATCAGGGCGGCGCCGATGCCTTTATCCACGTCAGGGTAGGCGGCTGCAAGATTTTTGGTGACGCCGGCAAAATCCGCGCGCGCCTGGCCGATGGTGACGCCGGGCTTGAGGCGGCCGATGCCGTGAAAGCCGAGGCCGGCGCCGCGATTGAAGAGCAAATCGTTGTTCCACTGGACTACCGGAACGTAGATTTCGCTGGTGCTGAAAGCGCCGAGCATGAGGTCGAAATCCGACAGGAATGACGCCGACGATTTCGTACTGCTTGCCGTCGAGCGTGAGGCTCTTGCCGATGGCGGCTGGCGCGGAGCCGAACTTGCGTTTCCAGAAGCCTGCGCTGATGAGCGCGACGGGGGCGGCGCCGATTTGGTCGTCGGCAGGAACGAAGGCGCGCCCGGCGACGGGCTTTACGCCGAGAATCGGGAAGAAATCGGAAGTTACCAGCTGGGCTTGCGCCTGTTCAGCCGGGCCGAGTCCCGTGAGGCTGAAAGAAAAGCCGCGGGAGACGGCCATGGAGGAGAGCGACTGATTTTGTTTTTGCCAATCGAGGAAATTCGGATAGGAGATCGAGCCGGTGTTGAAATTGGGTTTGCTCTCGTGAATGGTGACGAGCTGATCGGGTTGCGGATACGGCAGAGGATTCAGCAGCACGCCGTTGACAACGGAGAAGAGCGCGGTGTTTGCGCCGATGGCGAGGGCGAGAGTGAGGACGGCGACGGCGGTGAAGGCTGGGGATTTCGCCAGCATGCGCAGAGCGAATCTGAGGTCCTGCAGCATCGTGGTCATTGGCAACCTCCCTGCGGGCGCGAGAGCCGCCGCTATGCAATATTGGCCGCGCCACGGCTGGCGCGTTGGGACACGAAGATCGAAGAGGATTGGCAGTTGGGATACCAATCTCAGTGCGAGATAAAGGAATTGGATTCAGTGATTTAGAGGGGGCGGGCGGACGGCCGGCGCAGCGGAATGCGCGGTTGCGGGAAGCGGTGTCGCGAAATTGAACAGGCGATTATGGGTCTTGCCAAACTGGATACGGAAATTGACACTCGCGGCCGCTCTGTAGGTCGCAGAAAGGCGAAAGATTTACCGCAGAGGACGCCGAGGTCGGAACGCAGAGGGCGCTGAGAAAACGTGAGGCAACGCGCACAGGCCGAGTTGACGTCCGTCGGCGGGCGGGCCTGTGGCCCCACTTCGGGCAGAGCAGTACCAAGGATGATTAGTGCGGCTTTTCGAGTTCTTCGATGAGGGCGGGGACGATTTCGAAGAGGTCGCCGACGACGCCGTAGTCCGCTACTTCGAAGATGGGGGCGTTCTGATCTTTGTTGATGGCGGCGATGGTGCGGGCGCCTTTCATGCCGACGACGTGCTGGATGGCGCCGCTGATGCCGAGCGCGAGATAGAGCTTGGGCGCGACGGTCTGGCCGGAGCTGCCGATCTGGCGGTCCATGGGGAGCCAGCCTTCATCGCAGATGGGGCGCGAGGCACAGATTTCGCCGCCCATGAGCTTCGCGAGTTTTTCGGCGATGGCGATATTTTCCGGGGCTTTGATGCCTCGGCCGACGGAGACAAGGATGGGAGCTTGGGTGAGGTCCACGGCTTGCTTGGCTTCGCGGAAGAGGTCGAGCGGCTTGGTGCGGATTTGTTCTGGCTTTAGATCCACGCTGACGGATTTTACTGGCGCGGTGCCGCTGGAATGTTTGGTGGCGAGGTCGGCGCGGAAGGCGCTGGATTGGAAGGAGGCGATCCAGGGGCTTTCGCCTACGAAGACTACGTCTGCTGAGGTGCGGCCCTGAAACATCTGGCGGACGAAGACGAGTTTGCCGTTTTCGTAGCGGTAGCTAATGCAATCGCCGATCATGCCTTTGTTGAGCGACGCGGCGAGCTTGGGCGCGAAATCGCGGACCTGGTAGGTGTGGGGGAAAAGGACCAGGTCAGGCTTGGTGGATTCGATTACCTGGCGGAGAGCGAGAGAGTAAGCGTCCGGCGTGTATTTTTCGAGCAGGTTGTGTTCGACGGCGAGGACTTCATCGAGTTGGTAGGCGGAGAGGTCGGCGGCGAGCGCGGCGATGCCTTTGCCGATTACGACGCCGGTGAGCGTGCCTTTGGTTTGCTGGACGATTTGCTGGGCGGCAGCGAGAGTCTCGAAGCTGACTTTGTTCCAGGCGGCGTCGCGTTGTTCGGTGATCAGGAGAATTTTCATTTTTCGTCCGTTCTTAAGAAATGCAAAGAAAAAGCACACCGAAAGTCAAAGATGCCCGTCCCGCCTCGCGGGACGACCGCTGCCCTTCGATTCGGCACTGCCGAATCTCAGGATGAATCGCGCTGCAGCGCGATTCACAAACTCAAAAGCAAATTCAAAAACAAAGGAGCCGGCGGGACGCCGGCGCTACGCGCACGTCATAAGACACGGGCTTCGTGGCGGAGTTTTTCGACCAGCTTGGCTGCGATTTCCTTGGGCTGGCCGGTAATGAATTCGGTTTTTTTGGTTTTTTGCGGCATGTAGATGCGCTCGACTTTTTGCGTGGGGGCGTCGGGCACGTTCAGAGTCGAGCGATCCACCGTGGCGATTTCTTTTTTCTTAGCGGCCATGATGCCTTTCAGCGTCGCGTAGCGCGGCTTATTGATGCCGGACTGAATGGAAAGCACGGCGGGCAGCGGCAATTCGACGTGCTGGAACCAGCCGGCTTCCAGTTCGCGCTTCAGGTTCATGTGATTTTCGACGACTTCGATGGCCATGATGATGGTGGCGTGCGGGCGGCCGAGAAGTTCGGCGAGAAGCACGCCGGTCTGGCCGAAACCCTGGTCGTCACTTTGCAGGCCGGTGAGGATGAGGTCGAAATTTTCGGCTTGGATGGCGGCGGCGAGGGAGCGCGCGGAGGCCAGCGGATCGAGTTTGAAGAAATTGGCGTCGGAAACGTGGATGCCGCGGTCCGCGCCTTTGGCGAGGGCTTCCTTGATGGTTTGCTTGGCGCGCTCGGGGCCCATGGAGATAGCCACCACTTCGCCGCCGTGTTTTTCCTTCAGGCGGAGAGCTTCTTCGAGGGCGAAGCTGTCGGGTTCGTTGGTTTCAAAGCCGATGTCGGACTCGCGAATCCACGCGCCGCCTTCGAGGATGGCGAGAGGAGCGTCCTTCGCGGGGACTTGTTTTACGCAAACTCCGATTTTCAAGAATGCCTCCGAACGATGGGCGATGCGAACAATCTGATAGTTTCTATCAGAATTTCAAACTTGGGGCAACCGGACAAATCGCTTGGAGGAATCCGATCCGCAGTACTGCCTCCAACAAAAGCGACACAGCAACGCAATAATTTCTATCAGTATTTCATATTTACGGCAACGGCACAAACCGGAGCGGCGGACGCACGCGCGGGCCAGTATGTGGTATTCAGGAGGATACGAATCGTGCTATGTACGGACGCGTTATCGTGAGCTGCAGCACGAATTAAGAGAATACATAACTTCCAGCGGGAAAGGGGCGCGAGATGAGCCACGCAGAGGACGATACGCTGCGCACGGGAATCGTAAGAGGCGTCAGCTATTTGGCGCTGTTCGCGGCGGCATTCGTAGCCCTGGTGTTCGCCGCGTGGAAATGGGACACCGCGAGGACGAACGAGACGGTGCAACAGACCGACGACGCGCTGGTTCGCGATATCAACGCGCAACTGCCGCCGGGGACGCCACGCGCGGAGATCGAGAAGTTCCTGGGGGCGCGCGGCATGCCACAGCCGGGATACTACAACTATCACGGGCCGATGGCGATCGTGGACGGTGCTTCGGCGATCGTGTTCACGAGGACGCCGCCCGTGGGCAACGCGATCCATAGTTGCTGGGTGGTGCTGTACTTCCGACTGGATGGCTCCGACGCGCTGATGGGGTATACGCACGAAGCGCGGTGCTCTTCCTATCTGGTGAATGGGAATATGGACCAGGGAACGCCACTGATACGGTAGGGCAATTCACAAACTCAAAAGAAAAATCAACGGCGCACAGGCAAGATTGCCCTCCTGCGGCGGGCAGGCCTGTGCCACGTTAATCCATCCAGCGCTTGAAGAGCAGAGAGGCGTTGGTGCCGCCGAAGCCGAAAGAATTGGAGAGCGCGTAGGTGACTTCGCCTTTGCGCGCGTGATTGGGAATGTAATCGAGGTCACATTCGGGGTCGGGCTTTTCGTAATTGATGGTGGGGGGCATGATCTGGTCGCGCAGAGCGAGGACGCTGATTCCTGCTTCGAGGCCACCGGCGCCGCCGAGCAAATGGCCGGTCATGGATTTGGTGGAGCTGATGGGAACTTTTTTGGCGCGGGCGCCGAAAACGCGTTTGAGGGCTTCGGTTTCGATGGCGTCGCCGATGGGCGTGGAAGTACCGTGCGCGTTGACGTAGCTGACGTCGTCGGGAGAAATGTTGCCGTCTTTTAGCGCGGCGAGTCGAGACGCGATAGCCGCCGTCGCCGTGCTCGGCAGGCTGCGTGATGTGATAGGCGTCGCCGGACATTCCATAGCCAACGATTTCCGCGAGAATTTTTGCGCCGCGGCGTTGGGCATATTCCAGGGATTCCAGAATCACCATGCCGGAACCTTCGCCGACGATGAAACCGTCGCGATCGGCGTCGAAGGGGCGGCTGGCGTGTTCGGGATCGTCGTTGCGCGTGGAAAGAGCGCGCATGGCCGCGAATCCGCCGACGCTCATGGGCGTGATGGCGGCTTCGGTGCCGCCGGTGATCATGATGTCTGCGGCACCGCGCTGAATAATTTTAAAAGCATCGCCAATGGCGTGCGCGGAAGCGGAGCAGGCCGTGGCGGTGGCGGAGTTCGGTCCCTTGGCACCGTGACGGATGGAGACGTGTCCGGCGGCAAGATTGACGATGGTGGCGGGAATAAAGAATGGAGAGATTTTACCGGGGCCGCCCGCCAGGAATTTGGAATGTTCGCGCTCGATGACGTCGAATCCGCCGATGCCCGAGCCGATATAGACGCCGGTGGAGTCCGCGATTTCCGGAGTAATTTTCAGGCCGGACATTTGCATCGCGAAATCGGCGGCGGCGAGCGCGAGTTGGATGAAACGCCCGGTTTTCTTCAGCTCTTTTTTCTCGAGCCAATGGAGCGGATCGAAATCGCGGACTTCGCCGGCGATGCGGCAATCGAATGCCGTGGCGTCAAAATGCGTGATGCCGCGAATGCCGCTCTTGCCGGCCAGCAGATTGCGCCAGACTTCTTCGGTGCCAATGCCGCACCCGCAAACCAGTCCAACGCCCGTAACCACAACTCGGCGATTCAAAGGGGACTTCTCCTGTACGGAATGGGACGACGGGTGAGCGCGTTACTTGCCCTTGGCGTGTTTCTCGATGTAATCCACGGCGTCTTTGACCGTGGCGATTTTTTCGGCGTCTTCATCTGGAATTTCGATGCCGAAATTTTCTTCAAAAGCCATTACCAGCTCGACGGTGTCGAGCGAATCGGCGCCCAAGTCGTCCACAAAGGATGCGGTAGGAGTGACTTCGCCTTCATCCACACCGAGCTGCTCGACGATAATAGTCTTCACGCGTTCTTCGACGCTGGCCATTCTGATTGTTCCTCCGGTATCGGCTGTCTGGAAATCCCCGGTCGCACGACAGGCTGGGGTAGCGCCTGCAACACAACCTTGCCATTCTATGCGGGGCTTAATGCTGGGTCAACCTTTGACACGCGGTTGAATTGACTCAAATTCCGAGTGCCAAGTTGATGAGGCGCTCGCCGTCGTCGCGTGGAAACATTCTCCGTCGCTGGCGCTTTCCCCTTGCCAAGCTAGGAGAGCGTACGCTACACTCCTAGCTGAACTAGGAGGCGAGGACAGTGGACAAGAGCGCGGAACTACTCCCGGGCACGCTGGACATGCTGATTCTCAAAGCGGTTTCCTTGAAACCGTTGCACGGCTACGGCGTCTTGCTGCGCATCCGACAAATCTCCAAGGATGCGCTGGAGATTCCGCAAGGCTCCTTGTATCCGGCCCTCTACCGGCTAGAGAGCCATGACCTCATCACTGCTGAATGGGGCGTGAGCGAGAACAATCGCCGGGCGAAGTATTACACCTTGACCACTGCGGGGCGCCGCCGCTTGCGTGAAGAAACGGCGGGCTGGAAGCGGCTGGCGTCTGCGATGACCGCGGCCCTAAACGCAAAGCCGGAGGAAGTCTGAAATGATCCAGCGCCTTCGATTTTTGTTTCGTGTGCTCATTCGGCGGCGTGATTTCGAAGAGGGAATGTCCGAGGAGTTGCGCTTCCACATCGAGCAGTACACGGACGACTTGGTGCGCTCCGGCCTTTCGCCGCAAGAGGCGGCTCGCGCGCACGGATGGAACTCGGTAGTGCTATCAACATCAAAGCGGATTGCCGGGAAGCCTTTGGCGTGCACTTCGTTGACGAGTTTCGCAGGCAGCTGAAGTACGCCGGCCGATTGTTGCGGAAGTCTCCGGCGTTTACAGCCACCGCTCTGCTGACGCTCGCGGTTTGCTTCGGCGCGAATCTGACGATTTTTGCCGTGATCGATTCGGTGCTGCTCCGTCCCCTGCCGTTTCCCCAGCCTGACCGGCTGATGACGATATTCAATACCTATCCGAAAGCGGGCGTCGAGCGCGACGGATCCTCGGTGACTAATTATTACGAGCGCCGCGGTCGAATTCCTGCTTTCACCTCGCTCTCGATCTTTCGCTATGGCAGGGAGATTGTCGGCGAGCCCGGCTCGACGGAACGTGAGCCGACCATGCGCGTGTCTCCGGATTTTTTCGCTACTCTTGGGCTCGGGCCCGCGATCGGGCGCACTTTCACGGACGAGGAGACCACTTCCGACACCGACCAGGTTGCAATTCTTTCAGACACTTATTGGCGGCAACGATTCGACGCCGATCCCAACGTGCTTGGAAAGAAAATTCGCGTAAACAGCGTTACCAGAACGGTGATCGGCGTCTTGCCTCCGAGCTTTCGCTTTCTATCTTTCGATGCGCGGGTGTTTCTGCCCCTGGCATCGCGTCCGGAAGATCGCGCGCCAGCGCAGCGGCATTCCGGTGGAAATGTGACTCAGATGATTGCGCGCCTGAAGCCGGACGCGACGCTCGCACAGGCACAGGCGGAACTCGACGGGCAGAACGCGGCACTGGAGGTTGATGACCCGCAGGCCAAGATGATCGCGGATGCAGGCTTTCGTTCGCTGGTGGTGCCATTGCGCGCGGACCACGTTGCATCCGTGCGTCCGGCGCTGCTGTTGCTGGAAGCCGGCGCACTCGTTCTCCTTTTGATTGGCGCGGTAAACCTGGTAAATCTGCTGCTGATCCGTGCCAGCGGCCGAGCAAAGGAATTAGCCGTTCGTCAGGCGCTTGGCGCAGGTTGGAAATATCTCGTCAGTGAAGTGGTCGTCGAGACCACCTTGCTCACGTCTGCCGGAGGATTGCTCGGACTCGCCGTCGGCGCCGGTGGAATCCAACTGCTGCGCAGTTTCGGTGTTGATCGCCTGCCGTTGGGAAGCCGCGTCGTTTTCGACGCGCGATTAGCACTGGTGGGCTTGATCGCGGCCATCGTGATGGGCATCGTGTTTGCGGTTCCTGTGGCCTGGTTCAATCTTCGGCGTCAGCTCGGAAATGCGTTGCAATCAGTGAGTCGTGGCGGCACCAGCGGGCGTGGCACTCAATTTCTGCGTCACAGCTTCATCGTCGCTCAGGTTGCCTTGGCGTTCGTGCTGTTGGCCGGAGCTGGTCTGCTCGGCCTCAGTCTTCAGCGAGTGATGGCCATTTCGCCCGGCTTTCAGTCCGACCACGTCTTGACCGGGCAAATTTTGCTTCCGTGGGCAGATTATGACGAAGCAGGCCGCCTGAAATTTGCGGAAACCTTGATGGACAAGCTCGACCAACTGCCGGGAGTATTGTCAGCAGGCGTGGTTAGCAATGTGCCCTTCAGTGGCAACAGCGGCAAGAGCGCCGCGACAGTAGCGGGCCATGTTCGCCAACCTGGCGAATCCGCGCGCGGGCATTATTCTTACGGAGTCGCTGGAGATTATTTTCGCGCGATGGGTTTCTCCCTGCGAGAAGGGCGTTTCCTCACCGCTGACGATTCGCGTCGCGCCGAGCGAGTCTGCGTTGTGGATGAAGACTTCGCGCGATACTACTGGCCGCATGCCAGCGCGATTGGCCAGAGATTGTGGGACGGCTCCGAAGGCGGAAAGGATGCCGACGCATTCACCATCGTCGGCGTTGTTGGCGGAGTGAAACAAGCAGGGCTCACCGAAGACGAAGCCCAAGGCGCGATTTATTATCCATATCCGTTCCGTATTGACTCCAGCTTCTTCGTCGTCGCCCGCACGGGTCAGCCACCAGAATCGTTCGCGTTGACATTGCAGAAGCTGGTGCGACAAGTTGACGCCAACGTGCCGGTCAGTGATATCCATTCGATGGACACTCGAATTGCCGACAGTCTGGTCGCGCGTCGCTCACCGGCGCTGCTGGCTGGCCTCTTTTCAGCGATAGCTCTGTTGCTCACCTCTATCGGCACCTATGGAGTGCTGAGTTACGCCGTGGCGCAGCGCCGCCGCGAAATTGGAGTGCGGATGGCCCTCGGGGCGCAACCCGCGCGGATTCGAATGCAGTTTCTTTCACTCGCACTGCGCTTGCTTGCCGCCGGAACGGTGTTGGGTTTGTTCGGAGCATGGCAGGCAGGCCGCGCGATGCAGTCGCTGCTCTTCCAGGTGCCACCGCTGAACGTCGCGGTCCTCGCCGCTGCCGCGTGCGTCACGGCAATAGTGTGTCTCGCCGCCTGCCTGCTGCCAGCGCAACGCGCCGCGCGAATTTCCCCGATGGAGGCTCTTGCCGAGGAGTAGAAAGTCCGTTCAACGCTTCGAGCCGCCGCAAAACCTAAAGCAAAGCAGCGCGACCGATACGATTTCGGTTGTGTGGGCTATGGCGTGGTTGATTGTTGGTGGGGAAGATTTGGGGTGAGTTTGCGGATGACGAATTCCTGGAGGATGTTGGTGGCAGCGGATTCACCGATGCCGATGAGCGTGTTTTCGAACGTTAATCCGGCGCCATTGCGGTTCTGCGCGGGATAGTAGAGGTTGGAGATGCCCCCGGAAGCGAGGCTGCCGAGGATACCGGAATAATTAGCCTGCCAGTGTCCATTGTCACCCTTGCAGATCACCGAGTTGGCGATGGCATAGAGTACGCGTTGGCGCACGGTGCCGGTTCCTTTGTAGAAATAACGCGGATCTTGCTTGAGAAGCGAAGGCAGGATGGCGCTGCCGATGAACGTGCTGATGGCAAAGTCGGCATACGAGGCGCCATAGCGTTTGGCGTAACCCTGCGCGCCCTGGCCGTAGCCACTCCAAGTGTTGTCCGCCTGTTGAACTCCTGCGATTGCTCCGACTAATGCGAAGTTGACCGGATCGATGGTGCTGCGCCAAGCCAAATGAAACTTTTGCCTGGGGGCGAGAGGAGCTGCGTTAGGGACGTAGCTGACATAGAAGTTGGGAATGATGCCGAATACGCGCTGCTTCTCCTCGACCTTAAGTTCCGCTTCCGCCACTTCGAAGCTCGGGAGCACGACTTGAATCTGGGTGACTTCGGTGGCGACAGTTAACACGATCTGCGGGAGGGTGAGAATCTCGCCGGGATGGAGGATGCCAGGGGTTGCTTGCGTCGCGAAACCATCCGATGTGACTGTGAGCTGAAACGGCCCGGGTGGCACGTTGATGAACGAGAATTCTCCGGCTGCACCGGCTTGCGCTTCCTGGGATGGGGGCTTGCCGTCGCGGCTTAGACTGACGCGGGCACCCGCGATACTGGCTCCAGAGGAGTCGACGACTGTCCCGGTGATGGATCCTGGCGATTGCTGGTCCGGTTGCTGCCCTGCTTGCTGGCCTGGCTTCTCGCTCGGGCTGGGTGTGGGCTGTTCCTGGGCAGCTGACGGAGTTGGTCCGGGGGCGGCGGGGGGCTGCTGCGATTGAGCCGCGGCAGAATGCGCACAAAACAAGACACTTAGGACCAGGACGGCCATGCTCGAAGAATCAAGAATCGAGCGTCGGACCGTTTTGGGCCGCAATGACCGACGCGAGAGCGATTTGGTACGGTTCACCGCTGGAAATCCCCTAACTGCCCTTTCTTCTTCAGCCAACCGCGGAAGATGGTTCCACAGACAATAATACCAGTACTAGACCTACGATGGGGGAACTCGTGCGGGACTGCCACCAGGCGGCGACTGCCAGGCTTGACCCGTATCCGGTTCCCCGGTAGCATCCGCAACGACTTGCCCCTCGACCCAAATCAAGCTGAAGAATCTGCCCCTAAGCCTGCCCCGCTGCGGCACGCCGGAACCGATGCACGGATAGCCGTCGTGCTGGTGGCATTCGGCGCGATTCTGATGGCCAGCAACCCGTGGTTCGCGAAGGTTGACGACGAAGTGGCCATCGTTGACGTAGCCCGGAAACCCGCCCTGGAAACGATGAAGGTATTTTTACATGGCGGCATGCAGCACGAGCATCCCCCTCTATCTGACCTGATCCTGCACGGATGGCTGTGGCTTACCAACGGGAATCCGCACCTGCTGCGGCTTCCGTCGGTTGTTTTTTATGTGCTGGGCGCGTGGTTCCTGCTGCAGGCAGCGCGCCGGATGGCCGGCGACCGCGCCAGAAATTGTACGTTGATCCTGCTGCTGCTCTGGCCGTACGGATTTCATCTGGGACGACTGGCAGGATGGTACGCGTTCACATTTTTGCTGGTGTCGTTGCTGACGCTGACTTATTTGAAATATGTGGAACAACCGTCGCTAAAAGCCTGGATGCCCGTGGTGCTGTGCGCGTTGGCGCTGATCTATACAAATTATTTTGGGTGGGCGCTGATAGCTTTCCTGGGGCTTGATCTTTTGTGGAGATTCAAGTGGAACAAGCGGACGTGGCTGCTACTGCTGGCAACCGGAGTATTCCTGATCGCGGCGTCCGTGCCGATCATGCACTGCGTTTTTCACGGAGCTGCACAGCCGTTCGGAACCTGCGCCGAGTGGTTCGGCGATTGCGATGGGGATCTACAATCTTTATTGCCTGTTCGTCAGCGAATCGGTGGCGCCGTGGATTTGGGTTCCGGGGATTGCGGCAGGATTGGCGATTGCTTGCACGCTGCTGCTGGTGCTGGTGTACGCGAAACCCGATGAGCGGCGATTACTAATTTATTTTGGCGCGCTGCTGGTGGTGATGAGCGTGATTCAGATTGGGACGACCAAGCGAATCTTGATGATCAGCCCGTGGCTGATTCTGGCAATCGGGTCCACGCTCGCGACGTGCGTCGCTGCCAGCCGCTCGACGCTTGCTGGCGGGGTCGCTGATTTTAGTGGGCTTGATCGGCTGGTATGGAATTTTTGCTCGCAACCTTTATGCGGCGCCGCGTTGGGTGGAACCGTGGGACCAAGTGGCGCGACAAGCTGCGGCAGTTGCGCAAAATGGCGGAATCGTTATCGGCAACAGCCCTTCGTTTTTTTTCTACCTGACGTATTTGATGCCCTCGACCAATCCGGTGACGAACGGAAATTATGTGGGGCTTCTGCCGGTGTCTGTGCGAGCGCCGAATGTGTACACGCCCGAGGAATGGACCGTCGCGGGAGAACCTACGAGCCAGACCGTGGTGCTTTTCGACGGGCTGAGCTTTGGCGTGCCCGGCCCTTCCATGGCGGAGCTTCGCACGAAGCTGAGTGCTCGTTGTAAGACTGTAGAGCGAGCAAGACCTGGTGCATGACACCGGGGCAAAATGGAAGCAGGAGTACCAGCCCACCACCGGACAGCGCACGTGGCGGATTGAAATTGTGACCTACGAGTGCGCGACGCGCTGACGCTCCGCAGAACACGTCTTCAGTGGTGCAACGAGCAGAACAAAATCTCCATTAGCCCATGTAGAGGCCGCCGTTGACGTCGAGGACTTGGCCGGTGATGTAGGCGGCTTCATCGCTGGCGAGGAAGACGATGGCGGCGGCGACGTCGGAATCGGTGCCGAAACGCGCCAGCGGGATCATGGATTTCATTTTGTCTTTGAGCTCCTGCGAGAGCGGGGCGGTCATGGGCGTATCAATGAAGCCGGGAGCGACGGCGTTGACGGTGATGTTGCGCGAGGCGACTTCGACGGCGATGGCGCGTGTGAGGCCGATGAGGCCGGCTTTCGAGGCGACGTAATTGGCCTGGCCGGCGTTGCCGGTCTGCGCGACGACGGAAGTGATATTGATGATGCGGCCGGAGCGCTGCTTGAGCATGGCACCGAGAGCTTGCTGAATGCAGAGATGCGCGCCGGTGAGGTTGGTGCGCAGGACGGCGTCCCAGTCTTCGAGCTTCATGCGCAGGGCCAGAGTGTCGCGGGTGATGGCGGCGTTGTTCACGAGAATATCGAGTTTGCCGAATTTCGCGAGGAGTTGCTGGAAGCCGGTTTTCACCTGCGCGGGATCGGCTACGTCCATCGGCACGGCGAGCGCGGTGCCGCCTGCGGATTCGATTTCAGCCACCAGAGCTGCGAGTTTTTCGGTGTTGCGCGCGGCGACGGCGACTTTTGCGCCCGCGGCGGAGAGCGCGAGTGCGGTGGCGCGGCCGATGCCTTGCGATGCGCCGGTGATTAGAGCGACTTTATCCTGGAGTGAGAACATAGGGATTGAAACTACCTTATGAGCAATGGGTCTGGCAACAGGCACACAGCCGAAAGTGGCTGTTCCACGGCCGGCGCGAGCGCTACGGTTCGCGGACTTCGGCGCGGGCTTGGGCTAGTTTTTCCATGGTGGATTGCAGGGTGGCGGAATCTTCGACGTTGAAGACGCGGACGGAGCGATCGATCTGGCGGAGCAGGCCGGTGAGGACTTTGCCGGGGCCGACTTCGACGAAGACGGTGACGCCGGATTCGATCATGTCGCGCACGGAATCGAGCCAGCGAACGGGCGCGGTGACCTGGCGGATGAGCGCGTCGCGGGCTTCATCGCCGGTGGAGATGGCTTCGGCGTCCACGTTGGTGATCAGCGGAATTTTCAGCGCGCTGAATTGCGTGGCGCGCAAGTCCGACTCGAGGCGTTGCTGCGCGGGCATCATTAGAGCGCAGTGAAAGGGCGCGGAAACTGGCAGGATGACGGCGCGCTTGGCGCCGCTCTGCGAGGCGATTTCGACGGCGCGCTTCACGGCTGCGGCGGAACCGGAGATTACGGTTTGTTCCGGCGAATTCAAATTGGCGGGCGAGACAACTTCATTTTCGGCGGCTTTTTTGCAGATGTCCGCCACTTCCGTGGGCGAAAGGCCGAGGATCGCGGCCATGGCGCCCTGGCCGGGAGGCACGGCTTCCTGCATGTATTTTCCACGCGCGCGAACTAACTTTACCGCAGCAGAAAACTCCAGACCACCGGCAGCTACCAGCGCGGAATATTCACCGAGGCTGTGGCCGGCGACGAAATCAGGTACGATTCCGCGTTTTTCGAGCGCGCGATAGGCGGCGGTGGAAACGGTCAGGATTCCCGGCTGCGTATTTTCGGTGAGCTTCAGCGCCTCTTCGGTTCCCTCGAAGCAGGTTTTCGTGATGGAAAATCCCAGCGCGGCGTCGGCTTCATCGAACACCGCTTTCGATTCGGGGAAATTTGCGGCGAGGTCGCGGCCCATCCCGCAGTACTGCGAAGCCTGGCCGGGAAAAAGGAATGCAAGTTTGCTCATGACGGATTTGCAGTTCCGCGAATTTCAGCCGCGCGCAGCAACCGCGGCAGCGGAAAGCTCCTGTTCGATTTTTTCGTTGAAGCGCGAGCGGCACAGCTCGGTGGCGACGCGAATGGCGTTCTTGATGGCGACTGCGTTGGAGCGGCCGTGCCCGATGATGGTGATGCCACGGACGCCGAGCAGCGGCGCGCCGCCGTATTCGGACGAATCGGTGCGTTTGCGGAAACTGTCGAAGGCGTCCTTGGAAAGGACGTAGCCGACTTGCGATTTGAGGCTGCTCTTGATGGCTTTCTTCAGCATGGCGCCGATGTGTTCGACCAGTCCTTCGCTGATTTTCAGGGCGATGTTGCCGATGAAGCCGTCGCAGACGATCACGTCCACGTCGCCGCGGAAAACGTCGCGGCCTTCGACGTTGCCGACGAAGTTGAGCGAAAGCTGCTTTAAACGCGCCGCGGCTTCACGAGTGAGTTCGTTGCCCTTCATTTCCTCTTCGCCGATGGAGAGCAGAGCCACGCGCGGGCGCTTGCTGCCCCAGATGGTGCGGTAATAAATCTCGCCCATCACGGCGAATTGTTCGATCTGCTCGGCCTTGGAGTCTACGTTCGCGCCGACGTCCAGGATGACGGTGACTTTTTCCTTCATGTTCGGGAAGGCGGCTGCGAGCGCGGGACGGTCCACTGCTGCAAGAGTGCCGAGCACGAAGCGGGAGACAGTCATGACGGCGCCAGTATTGCCGGCGCTGACCAGGGCTTCGGCTTTGCCGTCTCGCACCAATCGCGCGGCAACGTGCACCGAGCTTTCCTTCTTGCGGCGAAACGCCTGAGAGGGCGAATCGCTCATGGTGATCACGTCGGTGGCGTTGACGACTTCAATGGGAAGGCCGCGATGGCCGTGGCGGCTGAGTTCCTGGCGCACGGTGGCTTCGATGCCGACCAACACAATGCGGACGCCCAGCTCACGCGCTGCGAGAATCGCGCCTTCGACTTCGGCGCGCGGCGCATGGTCGCCTCCCATAGCGTCAACGGCGATGGTGGTCATCTGTACACCAATGGGCACCCAGAGAGCAGCAAACCGAAAAGGTAGGCGATGGAAACTTAGGCCGTCTTGGCGGCGGTGTCAATCACTTCCCGGCCCTTGTAGAAGCCGCAATGGGGACACGCATTGTGAGGCAGCTTTTTCTCGTGGCAGTTGGGACATTCGGCCAAGGACAAGGGCGTAAGAAAATCGTGAGCACGCCGCTTGTTCTTGCGCGCATGCGAGTGACGACGTTTTGGATTAGGCATTCCAGCTCCTCAATTGACAGGCCGCTACAAGAGCGGCCGAAATGGAAAAGGTATTGTAGCGTCTTATTGCTTTTTGAACCAGTCCTGCTTCAAACGGGCCAGCGGGGCGAGCCGGGGGTCGGAGGCATGCTTCTCGCAGCGGCATTCTTCGTTATTCAGATTGGCACCGCAATGGGGGCAGAGGCCGCGGCAATCGCTGCGGCAGATGACCTTCATGGGCAGAGCCAGATTTACCTGTTCGGCGAGAATGTCGGCAAGGAACAGGCCGTCACCTTCAAAGAAGGCGACTTCAGTGTCGTCCAGATTCAGGTGAAATTCCTCGTCCACGGACATGGAGGTCATGGGACGGTAGAAGAGATCGAAATCACGGCTAATTTCCTCGACGACGGTATCCAGGCAGCGGGCGCAGATCAGCTCGACGCGGGTGTGCAGATTACCGTAGATGCGGATTTGGCCTTCGACCAGCTCGGCGGTGGCGCGGATTTCCAGAGGCTCGACCTGGTGGAATTCACCGGAATGGAAATCGAGCGTGCCCGGGGTATAACTCTTCCGGATGCGTATCTTGCGCAGCGCGAGTTCGTTTACGTCGAGAAACATTAGATTTCCCCGTCTTTATAGAGCAATTTCAATTATAAGTCCAGTGACCGCGATGTCAAGGAAGCGGAAAACGCAGATAGCGCGGCTGACACGTATTGGACAATGACCAAGTTGCGCTGGAACGAGAGGCGAAAGATCGCAGGTGCGTTGCGCGGGCGCGCAGAGGACGAGGCAGAAAGCCGTGTGCGGAAAGCAGGGTGTCTTTGTAGCTTTGCGGCGTTGGATGAAACGCACAGAAAGCGGTCCGCGCAGGCAACCACTAAGAGCCGGCGGGACGCCGGCGCTACGAAGGGCGCGGCGAGGCAAGCCTCGCCGAAGAGAAGGCGGAAGCAAGCTTCCGCACTCCAAGATCGAGCGAGCGGCGATCAGGCTGTGGGGGCGGCCTGGATGCCGAGGAGATCGTGGCACTGGCGAAGCAGGAAATGATCAGTCATGCCGGCGATGTAATCGCAGACCACGCGATGGCGCGGCTGGTGCGATGCCAGTTCGGCATATTGGGGAGGCATGCGCTCCGGGATGCTCGAGGAAGAAAGTGAAAAGCGCGTCGAGCGCCGCGACTGAGCGGTCGCGGTCCTCGACGATGGACGGTTGCGAATATAGCCGCGCAAAGAGGAATCGCTTCAGGTCGCCATTGAGCTTGGCTACCGACGGTGAGAAGCCCGCGAGGCGCTGAGGCTGGCTTCGAATGTCTTCGACGGTCTCGACGCCGGATTCTTTAGCGCGGTTGCGCGTGGCTTCGATCAGGTCGGTGGCAAGAATATCGAGCACGTGTTTCAGGGCTTCGTTGAACTTCAGCTTGGGCTTTCCGTGCGGGTAGCGGCGGTCCACGTCCTGGTAGGCGGTATTGAAGATGGGGACTTCGGCGCGCAGCAGGTCGAGATCAATCAAGTGGGATTCGAAACCGTCATCGAGGTCCGCGGTGTTGTAGGCGATTTCGTCCACAAAATCAATGAGCTGAGATTCCAGCGGAGGGCGCTGGTCCAGCAGATATTCGGCGAGCTGAGGAAACTCCGCGGCGGAGTAATCTCGCGAATGTTTGATGATGCCTTCGCGAACTTCGAAGGTGAGATTCAGTCCCGGAAAATCGAGATAGCGCTGCTCGAATTGTTCGACGATATAGAGCGCGTGAAGATTGTGGTTGAAGCGCTCGCCGTACTCGCGCATGCGGAGGTCGAGCTGCTTTTCGCCGGCGTGGCCGAAGGGCGGATGGCCAATGTCGTGCGCGAGGGCCAGCGATTCGGCAAGGTCGGTATCCAGATGCAGAGCGCCGGCAACTGTGCGGGCCACTTGCGCTACTTCCAGAGTGTGGGTGAGGCGGTTGCGAAAGTGATCGGAGTAGCGCGTGGTGAAGACTTGCGTTTTGGCTTCGAGGCGGCGGAAGGCGCGGGAATGGACGACGCGGTCGCGGTCGCGCGCGTAGTCGTTGCGATAGGGATGTTGCGGCTCGGGGTGACGGCGGCCGCGGGTGCGGCGCACGTCCATGGCGTAGGGTGCGAGCATTCTTTCAGCTCATTCTAGTCGGTATCGCGGAAATATTCAGCCAGGATTGGAGGATCGGTGGCGGCGGTCGCGCGACGCGGGACAGACATCGGTGGTTGCCACGACGCGGATGGCGCACTGAAGTGCGCCGCTACAAAGGCAAGCGAACGGTCAGGACTTGCCGGGCAGCAGGTTCATTTCCTGTGTGGCTTGCTCGGCGATGGGCGTATCGGGATAGTCGGACTTGATCTGAGTGTAGAGCTTGGTGGCTTCCGCGGGATTTTTCGCGCCGTAGTGTTCGGCGAGAGCCAGCATCACCACGGGCTTAGGGACGAGCACGACAGGCTTGGCGATCAATTGATTGTAGAGCTTCACGGCTTCTTCGCTCTGACCCATGCGGTCGTTCAACTGCGCGAGCTCGAAACGCGCCATGGCGGCAAAATCCTCGACGCCACTTTCGGACAGGCCTAGCAGCCATTTCTTCGCGTCGTCGTTTTTGCCGAGCCTTTCGTCGCTCAAGGCGGCGTAGTAGGCGGCGAGCTGGCCGGGACGGGTGTGACCGTATTTCGCGGCGACGGCGGCGAATTTCTGGGCGGCTTCTGAATATTTATTGTTGTCGTCAATATAAGTGGTTTCGCCGGGCTGCGCAGGTTCGCCCGCGGTGCGAATGCGCGCCTGGAACGACTTCATGGCGTCGTCGTACGCCGCGGTAGCCTTCACGGTTTGACGCTCGGTGTAGGTTTGCCAGCCGAATACGCCGAGAGCCACCAGCACAGCGGCCAGCAAAATATAAGCCGTTAATTGTTTGTGGGAGAGGACCGCGTCGGCGCCGTGCGCCAGAGTTTCGCGGACTTCGTCCTTTTTCAGTTCCCTGCGGGAAATATGCTGCGCCAAGTGTGCACCCCAAGCGAGATTGGAAACGTAAATATTAGCATAAAGACGGCGGTTAAACGCGGCAATCGCCGCAAGGGGCAGTGGGCGGATTTGCGGCGACGCGACTTGGGTGGAAGCTTGAAAACCGAGACAGTCAGTAATAGATTGGCGGTCGAGCGACGAAGCTCACGACGACCTCCGGCCAGAATCGGTGTCGGCGCTATCTCGAAATTCCGTGTTATAGAACAAAAAAAGGTGCCGTGCATCCGCATAGGCCAGATCGAGGAGAAACCATGAACGGCAGCGAATTGAATCCGGTTTCCAAACCGCTCCCAGCACCATTGCCAAGCGCGACTATATTTGCGCGCCTTGCAGCGATCGGCGTGCTGCTCGCTGGGATTGCGGGCCTCTTTCTGTATGCGGGTGGCTGGTTCACGCCGCACGCACTTACTCCGGCGACGATGGTCAATACGTTCGAGCACCTGAACGGGGTGCATCCGGGATTTCGTCGGAACCACGCCAAGGGGGTTTGCGTCACCGGCTACTTCGAGAGCAACGGACAAGGTCAAGCGCTGTCCAGGGCGCAGGTTTTTCGCGCCGGCCGCGTGCCCATCCTGGGGCGGTTTGCGCTGGCGGGCGGAATGCCGTTTGCCGCGGACACGCCGCAGACCGTTCGCAGCCTGGCGATTCTCTTCAAACTGCCTGACGGCGAAGAATGGCGCACGGGCATGATCAACATCCCCGTTTTTCCCGTCAATACGCCACAAGAATTCCACGATTTTCTGGTAGTGACTTCGCCCGATCCGCAGACAGGGAAAGTGGATGGCGCAGCGGTGGGCGCCTTTATAGGCAAGCACCCGGAAACAGCGGCGGCGCTGAAGGAGCTCGGCAGTCATCCGTTTTCCTCCGGATTTGCGGACAGCCCCTACTACGGCCTGAACGCCTTTCGTTTCGTCAACGCCCAGGGCGAGCCGACTCCGGTTCGCTGGTGGATAAAGCCGGAGCTAACCAGCGCGGCGAGCAATCCTGCGACGACTGACAAAAATTATTTGTTCGACGCGCTGATCGCGCAGCTGCATTCGGGGCCGTTGCGCTGGCATCTTATCGTCATCGTGGGCCAGCCCGGAGATCCCACTGCACAGGCGGCGAGTTCATGGCCGGCGGACAGGCAGCAGATTGATGTGGGAACCATAACGATCGACACAATCGACAGCGAGGACACCAGCCCAACGCGCGACATTAATTTCGATCCGCTGGTGCTGCCCGCCGGGATATCGCCGTCAGACGATCCGCTGTTGAGCGCGCGCTCGGCCGCGTATTCGCAGTCCTTCATCCGGCGCGAGGGCGAGCGCAAGGATCCCAGCGCTGTTTCGACTGCGGAGGTTGCGAAATAGCCATGTCCACCACGACAAATCCTACACAGTTCGCATTCCTGTCGCGCATTCTGCATTGGCTGATGGCCGCGCTGCTGGTGGCCATGCTCTTCATCGGCGTGTCGATGGTCTCTAGTTTAGGCGACTACCACTGGCTGCTGTCACTCCACCGCCCGCTGGGCATCCTGATTCTGATTCTGGCGGCGATCCGGCTCGTCACGCGCATGTTGACGAAGGCACCGGCGCTACCACCGAGTATCGCGCCATCGGAGCGCCTGGCGATAAAGATGTCCGAGTTGACGCTCTACACCTTGTTCATCGCGCTGCCGCTGGTGGGTTGGGCGATGCTGTCGGCAGGCCATTACCCGATCGTGATGTTCGGATCGCTGCATCTGCCTCCTATCCTCCCCGCGAGGCCGGAGCTATACGCTACGCTGCGCAAAACACACACCATACTTGCTTATCTGTTGTTCTTGACCTTTCTCGCTCACATGGGCGCCGTGCTGTTCCACACGCTGATCCTGCGCGACGGCATACTGAGCCGCATGGTTCCCTGGAGCGTTCGCCCAGCGAAAGGTGAGGGCCGCAGCTGAACCGAGGCTAGCCGGCATCGCATAACGGAAAAGGTCCGGGGCGGCTTTCCTACATTTCGCGTACGCGAACTTGCCGCAGCTCCCAGACGGGGGTGCGGTTGAGAGTTACGCCTTGAAGCTTTTGATGGCGGCGCCTTCTTCGGACTGCACGTCGAAGACGGTGAACAGGCGGGTGATCTGCAGGATGTCGTGAACGCGCTTGGTGAGATGCAGGAGTTTCAGCTCGCCGCTGGCGTTCTTCACGGTGGTATAGGCGCTGACGAGTTCGCCGATCCCCGAGCTGTCAATGTAATCCACGTCGTAGAGGCTGAGCAGGATCTTCTTGTTGCCGGCATTGATCAGGTCGCGCACGGTATTGCGGAGCATGGCGCTGCCTTCGCCCAGAGTAATCTTGCCGCTGAAATCAACGATTGTTACGTCGCCCAACTGGCGGCGTGTTCCTTGGAGAGCCACGGGATCCTCGTGTAGTGATTCTACTCCGGTTTGTGCTTGCCGTTACCGGAAACTGGCTGGGGCAGCTTCTTGATCATTATGAGCTGGGCGCCGCCTTCGGGCCCATGCTCGACTCTGAAATCATCCATAAAGGCGCGCATCAGGAAGAGGCCGCGGCCGGAAGTGCGCAGCAGATTTTCTTCCGCCAGAGGATCGGGTATTTCGGTCAATTCGAAACCTTTGCCCTGATCGAGCACGCGGACGATCATGGTCTCCGGCTGGAGTTCCACGGACATCATGATCTTCTTGCGGCGATCCTGCTGGTTGCCGTAATTGTAGGCGTTGATGACGCCTTCGCGGACGGCCATGCCGATTTTGTGGACCTCTTCCTCGGGAAAGCCGGCGGCTTCCGCTACGCGCATGGAAATACTTTCCGCGAGGTCCACACTCTCGAGAAGCGTCTCGAGCATGACTTCGATCCGCTGGGTTTTGGCCGCCATCCGAAGTCGGGGATAGTCCTTTAATAAAGAGCGCGAGTATGGTTATCACAGCGCCGGAGTCCAAGTCAATGAACTCTGAGTACCGGTAGTCTCCCAATTTGCGGGCAAGGAACGCAAGCGCTCGCGGAGGCAGCACCGCGCCGACGGGTTGCGATGCGGATCAAGCGCCGAAGCAAGCGTCGGCCAAGAAAGGCGGCGGCAAGCCGCCGCACTCCTAGATGGCCTGGGCGGGCGACATTGGACAGAGAAATGTGCGGTCGCGTCGCCGAAACGTGCTTGCGCTGCAGGTCAGTGCGTCGCCGGCTTGGCGACTTTGGCGATGACCAGGCCTGCGACGAGCCAGGTGAGCATGGAATCGGCGAGGTTGACGGCGGTGTAGGCGCCGGAGAATCCCCACCAATTCCAATTGGGAAGATCGACGATGACACTGGCGGCGAGGCCGGCGATCGCCAGAAACGCGACTTTGCGCGCGTAGCTCAGTCCGGTGGTTTGCAGCAGAAGCCACGTCAGCAGAAAAGCCGCGGCCATCAGGCTGAGCAATTGAACGATGAGGCCACGGCCGTAGGATCCGAATCCGCCGCGGCGCACGGCGGCGACCATGATCGGGCCTGCTTGCATTTTCTGCATGGTGGCGGCGAGCGCGCTTTTTTTCTGTTCTGCGGTCATGCCTGCGGTTGGCGGCCCGCTGGGCAAAAGGTAAGTGCCGTCCTGGCTGGCGTGCGAGGCGATGACGGCGGAGACTTCGTCCTCATTTTGAAATGCGACCATGGTCTTTTCGTGCCAGCCGATAAGTTCCCACGAAATGGAACTCCACACGAAGGCCATCAAGCCGCCGAGGATCGTGCCGAGGATCAGTGATTTGGTCATAGCTCCTCCTTGCGTGTTCATGACCTCTCTTCAGGCCACAGAAATCAGACATGCTGGGCGACAGAAAGGACGTTACCGTCGGGATCTTTGAACCAGGCGACCTTGTCGCCGTTGGGCGCTGTCCAGATGCCCAGTTCCTGGTCCTGCACGAACGGATATTTCTCGCAGGTTACTCCGCGGCCCTTTAGCCATGCGACGACTGCCGCGATATCCCGCACTTCCCAGCCAAGAATCGTGAACGCGACCGGAGTGAAATCCTTGGGGACCTTGGAGATGCGAATCTTGCTGTCGCCTGCGCGGACCACCAGCGCGAACGGATCCTCACTGACAAATTGAAAACCAAGTTTGCCTTCGTAAAATTCCCGCGCTCGCTTGGAATCGAGCGTGGGAACAATGCCAACAATTTTGCTGGAAGCGAGCATTGCAGTCCTCCCGGACATCTTCGGGCGAATCGAAGAACTCAGAAAATATTCACGGCGCGCGCGGCGAGCAGCACCACGATCGCCAGCGAGATCAACGACTGCAACATCGTGCCGGCCTTGGCCCAGCGCGAAAGAACGGCCGTGTCCGTGGGCGAAAAAGCTGTGCTGGTATTGAAAGCCAGGAACAAGTAGTCCATGAATTGCGGCGACCAGTTGGGATCCCGGCCTTCCTCGTTCAACATCTGCGGAAAGAGGAAGGAGCTTTTCAATCGTCCGGTGCGGGCGTCGCGCCGCGAAGGGCCGCCGGCATCCAACTTCCAATACCAGAGAGCGAAGACCACGATGTTGGTGAACCACAGCGCCAGGGCGCCGCGCAGCAGGGCCATCGGTGAGTCGCGATGCTGGGGAATTCCTTCGATCAGCAGGGCCAGCGAAGTGATCATGCCCACGGTGATGGCGCCGTTGGCGATGACAACCAGAGGCCTGGTGATGTGGAAGTCGCCGCGACGATTGGAAACTGCGATGGGCCCCATCAAAACCACGATTAACGCGAGCAATCCCCAGCCGGGACCTACCGACAGCCGCTCCGGAAGAGCGAGGTACACGCCGCCCGCGGCGAGCATCGCGACAAAGGCGGGCCAGCGAGGTTCGGGAGTTAGGGGAAGTGGCCATGTTGACGCGGCGCGCGGGGGGAGTTTAGTACAGATTTCACCGCGGCTCAAAAGAGATGCACTTTCGTGCGGCGGCGGTGCCGCTCTGCTCCCCGCGAACTGATCGGTCAGGCCCAGTAAGTGCGGTCGAGGGTGCGGTATTGGATGGCTTCGCTGAGGTGTTTGGGGGCGAGGGAGGCGGCGCCTTCCAGGTCGGCGATGGTGCGCGAAACTTTCAGGATGCGATCGTGGGCGCGTGCGGAAAGGCCCAGGCGTTGGATTGCCGTCTCCAGGATTTTTTCGCCTTCGGCGGAGATGGCGCAGTGTTTGCGGATCAGCTTGGGCGGCATTTGGGAATTCGCGTAGATGCTTTTTTCGCTGCGGTAGCGTTCGACCTGAATTTCGCGGGCGCGCAGCACTCGGCTGCGCACGCAGGCAGAGCTTTCGATTTCCACGTCGCCACGCAGTTCCTTGTATTGCACGGCGGGGACTTCGATGTGGATATCAATGCGGTCCAGCAGCGGCCCGGAAATTTTCGAGACGTAGCGCTGGATTTGCACCGGCGAGCAGTGACATTCGCGCTTGGTATCTCCGAAAAATCCGCAGGGACACGGATTCATAGCGGCAGCCAACATGAAGCGCGAAGGAAAATTCACGGAGAGAGAAGCGCGGGCGATGGTTACGTTGCCGTCTTCCAGCGGCTGGCGCATCACTTCCAGCACGTTGCGCTGGAATTCCGGCAGTTCGTCGAGAAACACCACGCCGTTGTGACCGAGCGAAACTTCGCCAGGACGAGGTATTGCCCCACCGCCGATGAGGCCTGCATCGCTGATGGTGTGATGCGGCGAGCGGTAGGGCCGCGCGCCCACCAGTCCGCGCGAATCTTCCAGCACGCCCGCTACGCTGTGGATGCGCGTGGTCTCGATCGCTTCTTCGAGCGACATCGGCGGCAGAATCGTGGGAATGCGTTTGGCGAGCATGGTCTTGCCGGCGCCGGGCGGCCCGATCAACAAGATATTGTGGCTGCCAGCGCAGGCAACTTCCAGCGCGCGTTTGGCGGAGAGCTGCCCGCGCACGTCGCGCAGATCCACGGAATACTGGCTGGCTTCGGCGAGCATTTGCGAAGTGTCCACCTCGATGGGCTTAAAAGATTCCGGCGCGTTGATCAGATCCACGGCCTGCGGCAAGGATTTAACGCCGAAGACGTTGATGCCTTCGACGACCGCGGCTTCGCGCGCGTTGGCTTCGGGTACGACGACATTTTTAATGCCGCGTTCGCGCGCCGCGAGGGCTGCCGAAAGCGCGCCACGCACGGAACGCACACCGCCATCGAGCGACAGTTCGCCGAGGAATACGTGCGTATCGAGAATTTTGCCGAAGAAACTGCCTTGGCAGCCGGCGAGTCCCAGCGCCATGGGCAGATCGAATGCGGAACCTTCCTTGCGAATATCGGCCGGCGCGAGATTGATGGTGACCGCATGGCTGGAGGGAAAATCGAAACCGCAATTGCGCAGAGCGGCGCGGATGCGTTCGCGGCTTTCTTTCACGGCAATGTCCGGCAGGCCGACGACCGTGAAATGGCCTTCGAACGCAGGGACAACGTCCACCTCGGTTTCGACGAGATAAGCGTCAATGCCGAACACGGCTGCGCTGTATGTCTTGAAAAGCATCCCAAGATGCCTTAGGGAGCGAAATTCCAGAGGAAGGGGTCCTCTACGGTGTTGTTGTAGAGAGCGTATCTTAAAACGTACCGTGATGCTAGGAATACTGCAGGGCGGTTGACGCGGTGGTTTTCCGGTGTGTTACCCTCGCAGCGCGGACCGGGAGGGCTGCGCGCGATGATGTGCGGATGGCAGCGGATCATTTCTCTCGCGATGTTTGCAGCCATTTTTGGCGGCGCGCCGATTACCGCTGCGCAGAGCAAGGCCGGCAACACCAATGATGCGGTGAAGCTGAACAATCAGGGCCTGGAAAGTTACAAGAAGGGAAAGGTGGACGAAGCCATCGAACTCTTTCGCCAGGCGCTGGCTGTGAATCCGAATTTTCCGGAGGCTTTGAGCAATCTGGGCCTGGCGCTGGACGCGAAAGGGAAAGACGACGAGGCCATATCGGATTTCGATAAGGCGCTGACGATCAAGCCCACCGACGCGGTGACCGAAAGCAATCTGGGCCTCGCGCTGTATCACCAGAAAAAATATTACGATTCCATTTCCGCCTACCGCAAAGCTCTGGCGATCAATCCGAAATTTGCGCAGGCATACAACGGCATGGGCGCGGCGCTATTTGCTTCCGGCAACGCTCAGGATGCGATTTCCGCCTACCGCCAGGCGCTGGAGCTGACGCCGCGTTACGTGGATGCGCTGAACAATCTGGCAGCGGCCCTGGATTCCACGCAGCAGTGGAATGAAGCGATTACGGTGTACCAGCAGGCCATCGCGCTGGAACCGCATTCTCTGGACCTGCAAACGAATTACGCGGCGGCGCTGAGCAATGCCGGACGCGATGACGAGGCCATCGCGCAATACCGGAAGATCGCGGCGGAACATCCGAGCGACGCACATGCTTGGTACGCGCTGGGGCATCTTCAATACAAACAGGGCCAGCTCGACGATGCGGTCGCGAGCCTGGAAAAAACTCTGGCGCTGAAGCCCGAGCAGCCCGATGCGGATTTCAATCTGGCGCTCGCGTATCAGGCCCAGGGCAAATTGGATCTCGCTATCGCAACGTATCAAAAAGGCCTGGCGCTGAAGCCGACGGAAGCTCACGCCCTCTACAATCTAGGGAACGCATACCTGCAGGCGAACGATCCCGTGAAAGCCGCGGAATATTTCCAGAAGGCGCTAGACCAGCAAGCGGACTTTCCCGAAGCGGAGATTGGCCTAGGCGCCGCAAAAATGCAGTCGGGCGATTTGGACGCCGCGCAAACCGCATTCGTGAGAGTGATCGCGGACCATCCGGACAACGCCGACGCGCAATTCAATCTTGGAAACGTGCTTTTCAACAAAGGACAGTATCAGCAGGCCGCGGACACCTACCGCGAGGCGAATCGCCTGAATCCGAACCTGGCGCACGCGCATTACAATCTGGGGATGGCGCTGCTGCGCTTAAAAGATCCCGATGCGGCGCAGGTGGAATTTAAGGAGGCAGCAAGGCTGGATCCGAAGCTCACTCCACCGAAATGATTTAGCGGCTGACAGGCACCACTTCGAATTTGGCGCACGCAGAAAGCGGCCGCGCCTCAGTTCCCTTCTCCTGCTTACGGATTGTCGGCAAACATCGCGTGGTAAATCAAGTGCGTCGCTGAGTCAATCCACTGGTCTAATTCTGACTTCGGCAGTCGCCCGGCTTGCGCGAGCAGGCTCCAGAAGAAAGTGTCCATCGCGCGGGCGAGTCCGGGAATGTCCACCTTTTGTCGCGCGCCGGGCAGCGTTTGCAGAAATTGAAATACGCGTGTTACGCGGCCTGTAGTCCATTTGTGAATCTCCCGCTGCTTTTTCACCAGCTCCGGATCAGACAGCGCCGCCTCCTGCCAGGCGCGGTACGCGCCCAGATACTGCAGATCGTGAGAGAACGCGCTTGAAAGTAGTGAACGAATGCCGGCGCGGATGTTCGTCGCGGCCTGTGGCTGAAAATTGAGATGGCTCAGCTTTTCGAGCAGTTCATCCATCAGCGCGAGAAGCAACTGGCGCTTGGAACGGAAATGCTGATAAAAGCTGCCGACCGCCAGATTGGCGCGCCGTGCAATCTCGTCAACGGAAGTATTCTCGTAGCCCTTCTCACCAAATAAGGCGAGGCCTGCGGCTTTCAACCGCGCTCGTTTTTCCAGACTGCGTTTCTGCGAGGGCGCGGCGGGAAGATTTTCGCCCGCCAGCAAGTTGGGGCGCGCGCTTACGACTTTTGCCATGAGGGAAGGAGAGCTCCAACGATGGCGCCGGCGCAGCACCACAACAGCCATCCGCCGAACGCTCCGGCAACCTGCGGAGCCATGTTCGGATACAGCACGGGAAAGAACAAGCAGGAGAATGGATCGAGCAGCAAGGTGGGCAGCGCAACCGACACGGCGCCGGCGAGGAATTGCTCGCGTGGCAGTGCAGCGCCGGTGCTGAGCCGACGGACCAGCCAAGCCATCAGCGGAAAGCTGATGGCGAACAGTATCAGCGTTCCGCGCAAATCATCCGGGCGCAGCAGGAGCTGTCCAGCGAGGCGCAAGGCAATCGTGGCTGCAAACCAAATAATGAAGCCCGAGCGTAGGAGGCGCGTGTGCATGATATGAACCTGAGTTCATATTCGCATAAAGCTCAGCTTTGCGCAAGCACAACATTGCGCGGCTCGCGCCCGCCGGCTTTCCGGGGAATGCGTTGAATCCTTATGGCACGTGGAGAGATCAAAGCAGCGGAGGAGACTAACATGGCGAATAAGACTGCAAAGATTGTCCGTTTTCATTCCGTGGGCGGGCCGGAAGTATTGAAAATCCAGGAAGAGGCGATCCCGGAGCCGGGGAAAGGCGAAGCGCTGCTGAACGTGAAGGCCATCGGACTGAACCGCGCGGAGGTGATGTTCCGCAATGGCCAATATCTGGAGTCCCCTACCCTGCCGTCGAAGGTCGGGTATGAAGCGGCGGGCGTGGTGGCGGCCGTGGGGCCAGACGTGGACAAAAGCTGGATCGGCAAGAAAGCCAGCACCGTTCCGGGGTTCCTGATGACGAACTATGGCGTGTATGGGGAGGTGGCGCTGGTTCCAGCGAGCGCGCTGGCCGAGTATCCGGAAAAGCTGACGCCCGAACAGGGCACGTCCATATGGATGCAGTACCTGACGGCGTATGGCGCGCTGATCACCAATGCACGAATTTCCAAAGGCGACTTCGTGATCATCACGGCGGCGAGCAGCAGCGTGGGAATTGCCGCAATCGAAATGGTGAAGGCGGAGGGCGCAATCAGCATTGCCGTCACGCGTACGTCCAAGAAAAAAGCGGTGCTGGCGGAAGTGGGCGCAGCGCACGTGATCGCGACCGAGGAGGAGGATTTGCTCGCGCGCGTAAATAAAATTACGGGCGGCAACGGGGCGCGCGTGATCTTCGATCCCATCGGAGGAAAAGGCATTGAAGCGCTGGCGCAGGCTGCGGCGTATGAGGGAATCATTTTTGAATACGGAGCGCTGGCGCCGGAGCCCACTCCGTTTCCGTTGTTTGCGGCGCTGGGCAAAGGGCTCACCGTTCGCGGATACACAGTGCGCGAAATACTTTCCAACCCGCAGTTGAAGGCCAAGGCTGTGAAGTATGTCTTCGATCATGTGGCGGCAGGCGACTTCAAGCCGCGCATTGATCGCGTGTTCCCGCTCGCGCAGATTGTGGAGGCGCACCGCTACATGGAATCGAACCAGCAGATCGGCAAGATCGTGGTGACGGTTTAACGATCAGCTCCAAAAGATACGCAAGCCTTCGCAGAACCAGACATCATAAGGTCCCGCGACGCGCTGGCCGGAGACGGGCGGCGGCGCGTCTGCGGGAAATCTCTCCTTGACAGTCGAGGAGAGCGCTGTTATTTTCTCTCCTAGACACACAAGGAGAGCCGGTGGGAAAACAGATCGATCTGCTGCAAGGCACTCTGGACATGCTGATCCTCAAGGCCGTATCGCTGGGGCCCTTACATGGCTACGGCGTTCTGCTGCGCATTCAGCAAATTTCAAAAGAGCGGCTGGAAATTCAGCAAGGCTCGCTGTATCCGGCGCTGTACAGGTTGGAACATCAAGGTTGGATTGCAAGCGAATGGGGCGAATCGGAAAACAAGCGCAAGGCCAAATATTACCGGCTCACAGCGGCGGGCAAGCGCCGATTCCAGGCGGAAACTGAAAAGTGGAACCGCATGGCGGATGTAATCGCTGGGATCTTGAGCACCACGCCGGAGGAAGTATGACGTTGTGGAGCCGCGTGCTCTCCTGGATGCGCGCAATTGTGGGGCGCTCGCGCATGGAAAGCGAGATGGACGCGGAGCTGCGGTTCCACATGGAAGCGTACGCCGACGATTTAACGCGCAGCGGCGTGCCACGGCAAGAGGCGCTGCGACGCGCGCGGCTGGAGTTCGGCGGGATCGAGAACGCCAAGGAAGAATGCCGCGAAGCGCGCGGCGTGCACTTCGCGGAAACGTTGCTGCAGGATTTTGAGGAAGTATGACGCTGTGGAGCCGGCTGCGTTCCTGGCTGCAGACAATTCTGCGGCGGTCGCGCATGGAAAGCGAGATGGACGCGGAGCTGCGGTTCCACATGGAAGCGTACGCCGACGATTTAACGCGCAGCGGCGTGCCACGGCAAGAGGCGCTGCGACGCGCGCGGCTGGAGTTCGGCGGCATCGAGAACGCCAAGGAAGAATGCCGCGAAGCGCGCGGCGTGCACTTCGCGGAAACGTTGCTGCAGGATTTGCGCTTCGGCCTGCGGGTTATGTTGCGTTCGCCGGGATTCACAGTCACTGCCGTGCTCGCACTGGCGCTGGGAATTGGCGTGAACACTGCCATATTCAGCGTAGTGAATGCGGTGCTGCTGCGGCCCTTGCCGTATGACCAGCCGGACCGCCTGATGCAGGTATGGCATACGCCGCCACAGAAAAGTTTTCCCGGCATGCCGACGTTCGCGGTGTCGCCCGCCAATTTCCTCGACTGGCGCGGTCAAAATCATTCCTTCGAGGGCATGGCGGCCTATGGATTCGGCCGCTACACGCTCACCGGCTCGGGACATCCTGAAGCGATTCGGATGTGTGCCGCGACCGTGGGCTTATTTTCCGTCTTGCGCGCGCAGCCCCTGCTGGGCCGAGGATTTGCGCAAGGCGAGGACGAGCCGGGGCACGAGCACGAAGTTGTGCTGAGCTATGGATTTTGGCGCAGCTATTTCGCGGGAAATCCGGAGGTCGTCGGCAAAAATATTCAGCTCAATGGGCAAGCATTCACGATGATCGGCGTGATGCGGCCGGAGTTTGACTTTCCCATCGGCAGCGATCCCGGCTCGCGAACGCAGATGTGGAAACCGCTGGCCTGGACCGATCAGGAGCGCGCCATTCGCGGCGACCACAACTACGGGGTGATCGCGCGGCTAAGGGATGGCGTGAATTTGCGGCAGGCGCAGGCTGAGCTGGACGCGATTTCGAACCGGCTGGCGCAGGATTATCCCAATGATGACAACGGCTGGGGCGCCATCGCGATCCCGTTGCGCGACGAGCTGGTGGGGGACGTGCGGCCGGCATTGCTGATTTTGCTGGGCGCGGTGGCGCTGGTGCTGCTGATTGCGTGCGCGAACGTGGCAAATTTGATGTTGGCGAGAGCACTTTCGCGGCGCAAGGAAGTGGCGGTACGCACGGCGCTGGGCGCCACGCGGCGCCGCTTGCTGCAACAGGCAATTTCGGAGACGCTGCTGCTGGCGTTCGCAGGAGGCGCGCTGGGATTGGTGTTCGCGCACTACGGCCTGATGTTGATGGTGAAATTTTTGGAGCAGTGGCTGCCGCGCTCGGGCGAAATCGCGCTGGATGGCTGGGTGCTGGCGTTCACGCTGGGCGTTTCGCTGTTCACCGGAATTGCCGCGGGCTTGTTGCCGGCGTTGCGCATGGCGAACGCAGATTTGAATCAGGCGCTGAAGCAAGGCCTGGGCCGGACAGCCGCGGATTCGGGTGGCAGCCGCACGCGCAACGTGCTGGTGGTGGCGGAAGTGGCGCTTTCGCTGATGCTGCTGATTGGCGCGGGCCTGCTGATTCGCAGCTTGTGGCTGTTGCACAGCGTAAATCCCGGGTTCGATCCGCACGGCGTGGTGACGCTGAACGTCGCGATTCCTACTGGAAGATTTACAGCGCCGGCGGAGCAGATCAGTTACTTCGGGCGCGTGCTGGAGCGGGTTCGCAGTGTGCCGGGAGTGCAGTCCGCCGGGCTGATTGACAGCCTGCCGCTGAGCGACGATGGCTCACACCAGCCGATTTCGATCGAAGGGCGTCCGGCGGCGGCCATGGCTGATTTGCCGGAAGTCGAAGTTCGCCAGATCAGTCCGGGATACATCAGCGCGATGCATATACGGCTCTTGAACGGACGCGACATTGCAGAGTCCGACGCGGCCGGGCGTGCAGGCGCGGTGCTTGTCAGCGAATCCATGGCCAAATTTTTCTGGCCGCACGAGGATGCGATCGGCAAGCGGCTGACGCTTTATTTTTTTCCGGAGCTGACCCGCGTGGTGGTGGGCGTGGTCGCCGACGTGAAAATTTCCGCGATGAACGAAACGCAGCCGCAGCCGACGCTTTATTACCCGCTGGCGCAGATGGCTGCGGCGAGAGGCGAAGGCTGGAACTCTTTTGGCATGAGCCTGGCGGTGCGGACGAATGCGGCGCCACTGAGCTTGGTCCCGGGGATCACTGGTGCGGCTCGCGAAATCGACTCGGAAGTGCCGCTGCTGAATATTCGCGCCATGGACGATTTCGTCTCGGCGTCGTTGTCGCCCGCGCGATTCACGATGCTGCTGCTGGGCGCGTTCGCCGGACTGGCGCTGCTGCTCGCGGTGATGGGGATTTACAGCGTGATGAGCTATGCGGTTTCGCGGCGCACGAATGAAATTGGAATTCGCGTAGCGCTCGGAGCCAGTCGCGGCGACGTACTGCTGCTGATTGTGCGGCAAGCAATGTTGCTGGCGCTGATTGGCTCGGCCATGGGCATCGCTGGAGCTTTGGCGCTCTCGCGGCTGATGGCTAGCCAGCTGTACGGCGTGCAGCCGACCGACCCGATTACCTTTGTTTCGGTAGCGGTACTGCTGATGATCGTCTCGCTCGTTGCAAGTTACCTGCCCGCCCGTCGCGCAATGCGCGTCGAGCCGATGGCCGCATTGCGTTACGAATAGCATTCGCCGGCCCGCACGTTTCGATCCGGATAGCGCCCGTTGATTTCGCCAGAAGATTCCCGCCAAAATACCCACTTTGCGAAAAGAATGGAATCCTCGGGCGCGCGTGGCCCGTCTAAATCGGGTATGACTATGAAAAAAGTAAAACTTGGTTCGCAAGGCGCAGTCGTCTCCCGCATGGGACTCGGCTGCATGGGCATGAGCGACTTCTACGGCGAGCGGAATGACGTGGAATCCGCCGCAACGATTCTGCGGGCGCTGGATCTGGGCATCAATTTTCTGGATACGGCGGACACCTACGGAATCGGCGACAACGAAGAGCTGATTGGCAAGACGATTCGCGGGCGCCGCGATGAAGTATTTCTCGCGACGAAGTTCGCCAACATCCGCACCAAGGCCGAGCCGAACCGTTGGTCGATCAGCGGCAAACCGGAGTACGTGCGGTCGGCTTGCGATGCTTCGCTGCAGCGGCTGGGCGTGGATCATATTGACCTGTACTACCAGCATCGCGTGGATCCGCAGACCCCGATCGAAGACACCGTGGGGGCGATGGCGGAGTTGGTAAAGGCTGGCAAGGTGAAGTATCTGGGACTTTCGGAAGCGTCGCCGGCGACGATTCGGCGCGCGCACAAGGTGCATCCGATTACGGCGCTGCAAACAGAATATTCGCTGTGGGAGCGGCACGTGGAAGCCGAAATTTTGCCGACCGTGCGCGAATTGGGAATCGGCTTCGTGCCGTACAGTCCGCTAGGACGCGGTTTCCTAACTTGTGCAATCACCAAGAAGAGCGACTTGATTGAGACGGACTCGCGCGTGATACGCATGCCGCGCTTCGCCGACGAGAACTTCGACAAGAACCAGGTGCTGGTCGCGCGCGTGCGAGCGATCGCCGAGCGCAAGGGCGTGAAGCCCAGCCAGTTGGTGCTGGCGTGGGTGCTGGCGAAGGGCGAAGACCTGGTGCCGATTCCCGGAACAAAGCGTCGGAAATATCTGGAAGAGAACGCCGCTGCTGCGGACATTCGGTTAACTCCCGCAGAAGTGGCAGAGCTGGAAGCTGCCGTGCCGCACGCCGAAATCGCGGGCGACCGTTATTCAGCGCCAGCGATGAACGCGATTGATCGCTGATTCTGGCTTCTTCGAAAATCGCGCGGCTAGGGGACAACCGCCGTCGCAGTTTCCCCTTTCTCCAATGTTTGCGTGTCGAAAGTGTAGGCTATCTGGTTGGCGGTGAGGACGAACAGCCGTTTGCCGTCTGCGCTGAACGCCCATGCGGAGATACGATACGGGAACGCCAGTTGGTTGCGCTTTTCAAACGATTTCAGATCGTAAACGTCGATTTGTCCGGATTCATTTTCGACCACCAGGATGCCCGCCGCGGTGGACACCGCCGAGTAAGTTCCAAACAGAATCGCCTTCTGCTCGCCGCTTGACAACGAATAGATGCGCGTACGATTTTCGTTGTCGCCGACAAGAATCCAATCGCCCTCCGCGAAGGCATGCGTGATTCGGAAGGAACCCTTGCCCGTGCCGATGAGAAGCTGGCCGCGCAAGTTTCCCGAGGTGGCATCGAGCACATCAAGAAGATAGGCGCCTTGGTGATCCCGCATCGCGGCAAAACGAGTTTGCAGAGCACCGCTCGCTTTTATTTCATCCTTTGCGCTGGCCTCTTCTACACTCCATTGAAAGATTACCGAGTTGACTTGCGGATGCAGCGTAACGGTTGGCACTTCCTTCGGAAAATTCCGTGACCAAAGTAGGTGTTCGTCGCGGACATCCTTGACCTCCAGCGTGATGTTGCGTGCCAGGCTGTTCTCTTTTCCGGCCGGCTTGCGGACCAGCAGGAACTGTCCGTACTGCTTGGCGGCCACCTTTTCGTCAAGCGGGGTGCCAGGAACCATGTTCTCGAGCGAGAGGTCGGCGCGGGCGATGGTTCTTGGTTGCGGATCTTCCTTCGGGAAATCGGCGTAGAAAGCTTTGTCGCCGTCAAAATAAGCGCCACGGAAACCGCGCGTGTAGTAAAGACGCTTCGAAGCCGAGAGATCCCAGACGGCACCGCGGCTGCTTCCAGAAATGGCGAGCCAGCGGAGGTCCGGAGATATAGCCCAGGCTCGCAGCGTGCCGAGTGTGCTCTTCGGAAGCTCCGCCTGACCTTTCCGTTCGTGGCTAGAGAGATCGAAGATTCCGACTTCGCCGGAGACTCTCTGGCTGAGAAATTCGCGGTCGAAAACATCAATCACGGATGATTTCGCGGAGCCGATTACAAAAGTCTGCGATGCCAGGTCCAGCACGCCCACCCGCGCGTCCTTGACGGGCTTTAGGATGACGTAATTGCCGCGCGTGGGAGCTTCCATGTCCTGACGAGGGTTTATCGGAAGCCGCTCGACAACTTTTCCGGAAGGAAACTCGACGACGGCGGAACTCTTAGGATCGAAATGGTTCTGAATGATCAGGCGGTCAGGAGCGAGAAAAGCAAAACCTGCAGTGAGCGTTGTATCCAGTGCGCCATGAAGCGGGATTTGGGAGTGATTGGTGAGGTCAACCGCAATGGCCAAATCGGCGGCCGTCGCAACGAAATAATGATCATCCGGAGAAAATGCCATGCGGATCCAACTGCCATCGTCTGATTCCGCCAAAATGAACAAGACAAGGCGCAGGAGATCGCCGCCGGACCCGAAGGTCTTGGGCTCAAAGTACGCCTTTTTTGTGAGGATGGCGTTTCCGTTGGCCACGTCAATTAGAGCGAAGTCGAGACTCCGGTTGACGCACGCCAGAATCTTCCCGTCGTGAGAAAGGCGGGCCTGCAAGCACCCCTCGGCGAGGGTGATTTCGTGTACGCTGGCGCGACTTTGCTCATCAATGTTCCACTCCTCGACCCTGAGACCTCGCGTCAACAAGAAAATTTTTTGCGAATCGGGGGAAAACTGGGCGTTGTGTGCCTCGGCAGCGACGATTCGAAACAGAAAGGTAAATGGATCGTTGGCGAATACGAATATATTGGCGTCGTCCTGAGCCAGCGAGTACGCGCCGTCGGGACTGAATTTCAGATTCTTTATGTCCGTTCGCAAAGGCGGATCGAGCGGTTTTTTGGAGATGACGCCGACAATCTGCTCGTGATGACCCAAACCCGAATAGGCCGTGACGTCAGCTTGCCAGGCAAGAAACTCGGCTGAGGGTGGTGCCGGGGCGAGCTCCCGGCACGCCGGGGGAAGCAGTGCTTGAGATTTGTGCATTTCGCGAAGCCGTTTCTCGTCCGGCTTGGTCGCTCCGAAGAAATCGGTTAGTGGATTGCCGGTCTTACCGTGCGTCTGCGCGAATCGGTCAAAAAATTCCACAAACGCCTGCGATGAGAATCCCGCGGCGGAGACGGCGTACAATGCCACACGATCCGCCTCGTACTGGTGCGGTTCCTCCTCTCGCTCCTCTCGCGTGACTGTCTTTACGAGCAGGTCCCGGTTGCGCCCGACGCTGTCCAACATCCGGTTGAATTTGTCGTAAATGTCCTTCCGATCGCCGACGGAATCCACGCCCAGGAAGGCGTGAAAGTTGCGCGTCATCTCGATAGCATTCTGGTGAGTGAGAATGTGGCCCATCTCATGACCCAGCAGGCCGGCAAGTTCGTCATCGCTGCGCACAAAAGCGATCATTTTTCTGGTGACGTAAATGCGCCCCGCGCCCACGCTGAACGAGTTCACTACTGGCGTATCGATGAGGATGACGCGAAATTTCAATTGCGTTGGTGGGAGTTGTGCCAAGATGCGACTAGTGATGAGGTTCAGGTGGCCTGCGAGTTCGTCATCGTGGATTACGTGATAGTTTTTCTCCAGCCATTCGGCTTCGACATCGCCCAAATCCAATTCCTGCTGCGGACTGAAAATATTGGCGCCCGTCGGTGCGCTCAGTGCCGGGGGAGCCGGGCACTTCTCCTGCGCACACACGACGCCTCCAAGCATGACGGCTAACAACGAAAGAAGTGCGATGGAGATGATCTTCATGCGGTTGGCACTGCATATATCACAAAGGGCGAGATTACGGAAGCGTACATTAACGAGGCGAGACTCGTTCGTTTGCGGCTGAGACTATTGCAGCTTGGCGTATTCGGCTTTGGAAGTAACGAGGATGGGAAGGCCGGGGTCGGCATCCTTCCACAGAGCGAAGAAATCCTGGTAGGCGACGCGCGCTTTCGCTGTGTCACCTTCAAGCGCGTAGGCGCGGGCGAGGCCCAGTTTCGCCAGCGCGCCCGTCATTCCATTCAGCACCACGCCGGGATGATCCACGATCTTCTGAAACTCCGCCGCGGCTTCGCTGCCTTTGTGCAGCGCCAGGTACGCGTTCCCGCGAGTGTATGTGCTGCGCATCGCATGGGTGGAGCTAAGATCGTACGGAATTGCGGGCTGAAGAAGTTCGACGGCTTTTGCGGGATTGTTGCCATTGATCGCCAGGGTCGCGCGGATGGTGGGAAGCTCATACCCGTTCGCGAGTGTGTCCGAAGGCCGTTCCTTGGCGATCTCCGCGACGAGAGCTTCAGCGCGGCCCGCGTCGCCGGCGCGCGCGAACGCTTCCGCGGCACTCATTTTCACATGCACTGAGGAATTGATCGCGAGCGCAGCCGCGGCGTCTCTGCGCGCGCCGGCGGCGTCACCCACCGCGGCCTCGGCCATTGCCAACAACGCGAGTGACTGGGCCGCGGTTTCGTTCGAGTGATTTGCTTCGGAAGCGGCTCGGGAGCGCTCGAAGAGCCCGCGCGCTTTCTCCATGCGCCCGCCATATGCCTCTGTTTGCGCCGCCAGCAAGTACGAAATCGCCGTAGCTTCCGGGCCTTTGGATGCAAGGATTGAGAGTTCGCGCTCCATGGCCGTTGGATTGTTTTGCACGAAGGCCAGGGCATAGAGCAAACGGTGAAAGTTCGGAACGTCCAGCTTCTGCGCCAGGCCTTGATCAATGGTGGCCTTGGCTTCATCGAATCGCCCGAGGCCAATATAAGCGCCGGCGAGGGCGACGAAGGCAATGCTCTCGTCGGGATTGAGCTGATGCGCCTGACGGGCGACGGGCAGAGCCTTCTCCCATTGGCCCAACTGGCTATATGCGACGCCGAGATTGTTGAAAGGAATCGAATCGCGCGGGTAGGTCTGCGCCCAGAGCTGATAGACCTGAATGCTTTGCTCGGTATCCCCGGTTACGTTGTCGTAATAGTGTGAGTCAATGTAAAACTTTTCCGCCTCGCTGGCGCGATCGCGCAGGGCGTAGGCCTTTTTGGTGTACTCGGCGCCCACGCCGCGGTCGCCCAAGTTCGTCTCCACTTGGCCCAGCGTGGCGATGGCGATGGCGAAGTTGGGATCAAGCGCTACGGCTTGCTTGAAGAAAGGCACGGCGGGTTCTTCGCCCTGGGTGGCGCGCGCCTGGATTCCCAAGCTATAGGCTTTCAGCGCTTCGAGCGACGAGGTGGTGGCCTCTTCAATCGGCGTGTTGAATTTCTGTATCGAGGCGAGCGATTCGCCGAGCTTTCCGCGAAGTTCTTCGGCGGCTTTGCCGAGCGCGCCGAGAA
Organism: uncultured Acidobacteriota bacterium; assembly: GCA_963742475.1. Lineage (GTDB taxonomy): Bacteria > Acidobacteriota > Terriglobia > Acidiferrales > UBA7541 > Palsa-295. The sequence goes on from CAVULY010000005.1 coordinate 305,536, forward strand.
CATGATCCTTGTCGGGGGCTTCGGCCGTGGCGGTGGCCAGCGTTTCGCCGGATGCGCAGTTCAGCGCGTTGAGAATTAAATTGTAAGTGTTGCCGATTTGCGCGATGGAGCCTTCGAGGACTGCGGCGCTTTGCGTTCGCTGGCAGATTTGCCGCGCGAGCTCGTTGGTTACGCGCGCGGTGGATGGCTGGCCCATGTATTGCATCGTCTGCTGCATCTGCCGATCGGAGAGAATGTGCAGGAACGGAGACTGCGCGAGCTGCGCGGCAAGTCCCTGGCGCAGCGCGCCGTCGAACACCGCGTCGCCCGTGGTATTCGTAAAATCGGCGAGGACGATGGATCCTTGGCCGGTGAGTTTCGGCCCGCGATGCGTAAAGAAATATCCGCCCGCGGCGAGCGCGACTACGATCGCGGCTGCGGCGGCGATGAGTGGCCAGCGGCTGCGCGGCGCGACGTTCGACGGCGGCGCGGTTGCTACTGCGACGGAAGCGGAAGATGGCGCGCCTGCGATTGCTGTGGCTGACGTTGCCGTTCCCGTTGCCGCCGGCTGATTTGTCGTTACGGGCGCAGCGCTAGTTCCGCCTGAAGGCGTCATCGCGGCAATTGCGTGTCCGCTCGCAGGAGTTGCTTGTGTAGCGGTCTCGCCGAACGCTCCCGAATTCTGTAGCGGCATAGTGGCCTGCGCCGACGGCACCACGCCGGAAATGCGGCTCGAACCGGTGTCTCGCTTCAGCCGCGCCAGATCCGTGCGCAGTTCCGCGGCGTGCTGGTAGCGCATCCGGCGATCTTTTTCGAGCGCCTTGGAAATGACCTCTTCCAGTCGTGGCGGAATATCTGGATTCAAGCGCACTGCTGGTGCTGGCGCTTTTTCAAGGATGGCGTTGAAGACCACCGCCGTCGTCGCTCCGCGGAACGGAACCGCGCCGGTGGCCATCTCATAAAGCACTGCGCCAAAGCTAAAAAGATCGCTGCGCACGTCCAGCGTTTCGCCGCGCGCCTGCTCCGGTGACATATACGCCACCGTGCCGACCGCCGTTCCTGCGCTGGTGAGATCCACTTCCTTCACCGACGGCGTGTCCACGGTCAGGTCCGCCTGATTCGTCGTGCGCGTGGCATCGGACGTGGCGAGAATTTGCTTGGCCAAGCCAAAATCCAGAATTTTCGCGTGGCCGCGGTCGGTGATGAATAAATTCGCGGGCTTGATGTCGCGATGGACGATGCCCTTGGAGTGCGCCGCGTCCAGCGCGTCGGCAATTTCGATTCCCAGGTCGAGCAGCAGCTCCATGTCCAGCGGACGCCCGGAAATGCGGTGCTTCAGCGTCACGCCCTCCAGGAATTCCATGGCGATGAAGGGATGGCCGTCCTGCTGGCCGATTTCGTATATGGTGCAGATGTTGGGATGATTCAGCGCGGAAGCCGCGCGAGCTTCGCGGCGGAAGCGTTCGAGGGATTGCGGGTCGCGCGCGACGTCTTCAGGCAGGAATTTCAGCGCGACGAAGCGGCCGAGTTCGGTATCTTCCGCTTTGTAGACGACACCCATGCCTCCGCCGCCCAATTTTTCCAGGACGCGGTAATGAGTAATCGTCCGGCCGATCGGCGACTGAGGTTCCGTCATGAGTGGCGGACATCTTAGGATGCGCGCGAAGGCAAGTCAACGAAGAGCGAGCGCCTGCGTCATACGTCCCGGTTCGTGCAATAGCGGGAACGTTCGGTCACGCGATACTTCAGGACTCCCGGCGAATGGCCGTTATGATTTTGACGAAAGCTCGATGGCCTTCAGGATTTTGTTCGTCATGCGATTGATGAAGAGGCTGAGGCCGAGAACGACAAGAATATTGGTGAGAACCGAAATGATGGCTCCGATCAGGACTTCGGCGACCAGGTGCGAATCACCGATGTTATGGGCGGTCACCATCATGCTCCACACGAAAAGCCACAGGCAGCAAAAACACAGCGCCAAGTAGGCCCACTGCCTTTTTCTGATGCGGTCAACTTCGTCCAACGACTTGCGCAAAATATTGTCCATTTCTTCGGTCATGAATCGCTCCGTTTTTTGCTGAGATGTTTTCGGATTGCGCTTAGCCCATAGGCCAAACGCGATTTCACGGTTCCCAACGGCAATTCCAGAACTGCGGCTATTTCCACCAGCGTCATTTCCTCGTGAAAATGTAATGCCAGCACCGCCCGGCTGGCAGGTGATACTTCGTCCAGCGACAAAAGTTCGTCCAAGAGCTCCGCCGGCGGGCGAACGTCTTGTGCGGGCAGCTCATCAGGCTCCAACTCTTGTACCGTGTGGTCTGACCATCGCCGTGCCTTCTTCAGCTGACGAAACGCTTCTCTGCATGCGATTCTGTAAACCCACGGCCGAAATAGTTCCGGGATATGCAGAGACTTGATCTTGCGGCAAACGATTATGAAAGCGTCCTGCAATACGTCGTCGGCGTGCGACGGACCGACCACTCCAGAAAGAAAGCGGCGGAGCGACGGCTGAATGCCGCGAAGCAGGCATTCGAGCGCCTCACGGTCGTCACACTGCGCTCGCAAAACCCACTGCGCCTCTTGACGTGAAGTTGTCACACGCTCCTTTGAATACTAAGAGGCTCGATTTGTCAAAATAGTTCGGACGCGCGTAAGTATTAGTGAAGTTCGTGAATGGCCCACGCCGTTCGCCGGAGCTGGAGCCCGGAGGTTGGCCAGCCCTCTTTACACGCATCGCAGCACACCGTATGCTGTGCCGCAGGCGCCCGTGCGATTCGAATTGGTGCGCGTCCGTCTGCATACCGGAGGGCCGTGATGATCCTGGCATTGCTTGCCATTGTTGTGCTGCTGGCGGTGTTCGTCATCGGTATGTACAACGGGCTGGTGCGTCTGAAGGTGCAGTGCGACAACGCCTGGTCTGACATTGATGTGCAATTGAAGCGCCGCTACGACCTGATACCCAACCTGGTGGAAACCGTGAAGGGCTACGCCGCGCATGAGAAGGGCACGCTGGAGGCCGTGGTCGCGGCACGCAATCAGGCGATGAATACGCAAGGACCCGCTGCGAAAGCGGAAGCGGAAGGAGTGCTCACCAGCGCGCTGCGCCAGGTGTTCGCGCTGGCCGAAGCTTATCCGCAATTGAGAGCAGTGGAAAGTTTCACGCAGCTGCAGCAATCGCTGAGCCAGATCGAGGACAGCGTGCAGAATGCGCGGCGCTATTACAACGCCGTGGTGCGCGACTTGAACACGAAAATCGTGCAGTTCCCTTCCAACATCATCGCTGGAATGTTCAACATCACGCCGCGGCAATTTTTTGAGATCAGTGCGCCGGCCGAGCGCGATGTGCCGAAAGTCAGTTTCGGCGCCACCACATAGCCGCGCGCGCCGCCAGATGTCCTGCCTCCGCCGCATCGTTACGATTTGCCTGCTGGCGCTTTTCGCCGCGATGCCGGCGAACGCGCGCACCCTGGTGTTCAAACACTTCGACGCGCAAGTTCAGGTGCACCCCGACGGCACCATTGACGTCACCGAAGTGATCGAAGCGCAGTTCACCGGGGCCTGGCACGGCATCTACCGCGCAATTCCCGTCGAATACACCAACGACGGTGGATTGAACTACACGCTTCTTCTCGATCAGATCAGCGCTACCGACAGCGACGGGCAGAAACTCAAGCTGGAACAAAATCGCGAAGGGCGTTACGTCAAATTCAAGATTTACGTGCCGGACGCAGAAGACGCCACGCGGACTGTTGTGCTGCACTATCGCGTGCTGGACGCGCTGCGTTTCTTGCAAGATCACGACGAGCTGTACTGGAACGTGACGGGCAACGAATGGGAAAACCCCATCGAGCTGGTTACGGCGCACATTGAGCTGCCAGTAGGAGTCACCGGCGTGCACGCCATTGCATACACCGGCGTCACAGGTTCGCGCGCGGAGAATGCGCAGGTGGACGTCAGCGACAACGCCGTGGATATTCGCAGCACGCGCCCGCTCGGCTATCACCAGGGACTGACGGCGGTGGTTGGATTCGACAAGGGATTCGTGCATCCGCCGTCGGGGTCCGCGAAATTCACGCGCTTTCTGCAGAGCAATGTGCCACTTCTGATTCCGGTGATCGCGTTTTTCGCGATGCTCTGGCTGTGGTGGACGCGTGGGCGCGACCCGCAGCGCGAAGCGATTTCCGTACAGTACGAGCCGCCGGACAAACTGACGCCCGGAGAATGCGGCACGCTGGTGGATAACGAAGCCGCCATGCGCGACATTACTGCGACGCTGGTGGACTTGGCCGTGAAGGGCTACTTGACCATCGAGCAAAAAGAGGAAAGCCACTTGCTGGGGCTGACACACAGCAAGGATTACATTTTTCATCTGAAGAAACCGCCCACGGAATGGGCCTCGGCGCGTTCGCACGAGCAGGAAATGCTTTCGGCGCTCTTCGATGTTGGCGCGAGCCCGGACGTAAAACTTTCCGATTTGCAGAATCATTTCTATACTCGCCTGCCGGCGATTCGCGACCGCATTTTCAGCGCGCTGATGAGCGACGGCTATTACTTGCATCGTCCGGATACCGTGAAGCAAGGGTACGTCGGCGCGGGACTGCTGATCGGCGGGCTGCTGGTGTTTGGTGGCGCGGGATATTTTGCGAACGCTACCGGAATCGCAGTCGGAACCTGGATAGTTGCGGGAATCGCCAGCGCTGCGGTGATCTGCATTTTTGGCCTGTTCATGTCCGCGCGGACGATCACCGGCGCGCGCGCATTGGAAAAGGTACTGGGCTTCGAGGAATTCCTCGGCCGCGTGGAAAAAGATCACATCGACCGCTTGGAAAAAACGCCGGAGTTGTTCGAAAAATATCTTCCCTATGCGATGGCGCTGCGCGTGGAGAAAAAATGGGTGCAGGCGTTTTCCGGAATCGCTTTGCAGCCGCCGCAATGGTATCAGGGCGCGTACGGAAGCAACTTCACGGCTTTTTATCTGGTGAACGATCTCAACATGATGTCCATGCAAGCGGGCAGCGTGATGGCTTCGGCGCCGCGCAGCTCCGGCGGCTCGGGATTCGGCGGTGGCGGCGGTTCGGGTGGCGGATTCGGCGGCGGCGGTGGCGGCGGATTCTAGATTTATTTCTGCGCGGCTTGCGGAACGCTCTTCGCGGACCGGGCGGAATCTCTCCACTTGCGGATCCAGCCGTGCTCGCGAATTCGCTCGTCTTCCAACTGGCGCGTCCAGGCGCCCAGCACGTTTGCGCGATTAAAATAACCGACCATTTGTTGCGGATTTTCGCGGCTGACCACAGGCAGCCTGCCGATATTGTGCTGCAGCATGCGATGCATCGCGTCGTGAACCAGTTCATCCGGATAGGCCACGATTGGCTTGCTCGATCCGGCCTCCAGAACCGTCATCGTTCCCTGCGGATCGCGTTCCAACGCGCGTAACAAATCTCCCTGCGTCACCACGCCGAGGAGCTTGCCGTCGGCCGATATGATCGGCAATCCCTGCGTCAAGTTGTACGCCGGTTCGCCGCGGCCCATGCGCGCGGCCAATTCCGATACGGTCATTTCCGGCGCGATCGGAACCACGTCCTCGCGCATCACTTCGCTGACGCGCACGACCGTAGCGGCGCCGACTTCAAACTCGTTGGGAACTTGCAACCCGCGGCGCGTCAATTTTTCGGTCATGATCGAGCTGGGCAAATAACGCAGGGCGATCATATCCGCCACCACGCAAGCGAGCATCAGCGGAAGGATGGCATTGTAATCGCGCGTAATTTCGAAGGCGAAGACGATAAAGGCAAACGTCGCGCGCGAAGCCGAGCCGAAAACCGCAGCCATGGCCACCAGTGCGAACGCTCCCGGCGATAAATGCGCGCTGGGAAAAATCATGTTCACCACCATCGCGAAAATTCCGCCCAGCGCCGCGCTGCACATGAACATCGGCGCCAGCAGTCCCCCGGAGGTGCCGGAGCCTAGCGAGATGACCAGCGCAAGCGCCTTAAACACGGCGATCAGGATCAGCAATTTCAGCGCGAGATTATTATTTAGAATGTCCGAAATCGTGTCGTATCCCACGCCCAGCACGCGCGGCACAAAGAATCCGATGATGCCCAGGCCCAGCGCTCCAATCGCAGGGTGCCAGAGGTCGTTGATGGGCAGCCGGTCGAATTGATCTTCCACCCAGTACAGAAGTTTCGTGAAACCGATGGCGGCGACGCCGCTGATCACTCCGAGCAGCAGGTAAAACGGCAGCCCGCGCAGCGCATCGAATTCCACATTGCCCATGCTGAACATCGAATGTTGCCCCAGCAGCACCGCACGCACGCTGGTGGCGAGCGTGCACGCGATCACCAGTGGAATAAATGATCGTGCGCGAAACTCAAAAAGCAGAAGCTCGATCGCCAGGATGACTCCTGCGATCGGAGTATTGAATGTGGCGGCCATGCCGGCTCCCGCGCCGCACGCCAGCAAGACTTTGCGCTCCGCAGCCGTCGTGGAGATAAATTGCCCGACCAGCGAGCCCAGCGCGCCGCCCGTCTGAATGATGGGCCCTTCGGCGCCAAACGGGCCGCCTGTGCCGATGGCGATCGCGGCCGAGAGCGGCTTCAAAATCGCAACTTTCGCTTCGATGCGGCTGCGCGACGTCAGCACCGCTTCCATCGCTTCGGGAATGCCGTGCCCTTTTATTTTTTCCGAACCGTATTTCGCCATGAAGCCGATAATTACGCCGCCAATCACGGGCGTCACGATGATCCACGGTCCCAGCTGCGTGTGTTCGGGGCTGCGAAAATGAAACGACCACTGGTGGTAATACGCGAGGTTGGTGAACAGGCCGATCAGGTCGTACAGAATATAGGCGACGATTCCCGCCAGAATTCCCACCGCTCCCGCGAGCAGGGACACAAATTCAAGCCGGAAGCCGGCCGACTGCTGAGGTTCCCGCCGGGTCGCATCGTGAGTGGGTAACGTTTCCAATCCTTACTCCTGTTGAGCCAAGCGCTGGGCGGCGGGTCGGCGTTTAACTCAGCCGCTTCCGCAATTTCTGCTTTGCTCTGCTTTCTGTCCCGTGCTTCTCGTGCCGCGACTTTCTCTTCGCTCGGGAAACGGTCGCGTCCGAATCAATGGCGGCTGCCAGTGCCACGAGCAGTCTGGGCCGCGCAGATTGCAGTTCAGCGTGATGCGGCTGAGTGAGCCGCTTCAGCAGCGCTTCTCCGCGACGCGAGAGGGTCAATACAACTTCGCGACGGTCCGCCACGCCGCGCGCCCGACGGAGCAGCCCTTTAGCTTCCAGGCGATTCACCAGTTCCACCGCGCTGTGATGCTGAATCAATAGCCGCTCGGCCAGCGCTCCGATGGTAGCCACGCGATGCGCGGGCAAGCCCTTGATGGCCAGCAGAGCCTGGTGCTGCTGCGGCTCGATGCCCGCGGCGTGCACGAGACGCTCGCTGAAATTCAGGAAGCGGCGAATTTCGAAGCGGAAGTCCGCTAGCGCCCGATAATCAATAACCTGTGACGATGCTTTCTTCATTCCCTGGATATTGTATCGTATTACGATACTTATGCGCGAGCTGCAATTGCAAGAGTGCGCTCCAGCGAGGAAATACTGCTACAACTGCTTGCGGAAGGCTTTCTGCGTCTTTACGTGCGCGTAGCCGTGGCGCTCGTAAAAGGCATGCGCGCGGTCGCGGATTATATTGGAGCGCAGCCCGATAACGTGACATCCCTGCTCGCGCGCCCAGTGTTCCGCGCGCGCTAGCAAATGTTCGCCCACTCGTTGCGAACGGAAGCGTTCATCCACCACCAGGCCGCTGACCTCGGCTCGCGCGTCCGCTTCCACCGTGCGATACACGATCACGGCGATCCATCCCGCGATCTCGCCGCTTTCCAGCTGCGCAACAAATACCTCCGCTTCCGCCAAGCGCTGCAAACCCGCCAGGCGGCGCGCTATTTCTAGCGGCGTAGATGGATAGCTCAACTGCCCAGCCAGTTCGGCGATTCGTTCGTGGTCAGACGCTTGCGCTGGTCGAATTTTTCCGCCGAACACGCTTAACGCAGGTTTCATTCGCCCAACCGTCCCGTCATCGCAGAGCCTTCTTCAGCACGGCAATTTGCCCGGCGTGATACAGATCGTGCTGAATCGCGCCGTGCAACATCACGTATTGCGAATGGTCCTTGCCCGGCACAATCTTGTGGAGGTGGTCCTCCGGAAGTTTTTTCACAGCGGCGTGCAAACGAGCATGGCACTCGTCCAGATGCTTCAGCGAGCGCTGCCAGGCCACTTCCGTCGCTTCCCACACCGGCGGCCAATCCATTTCGGTGCTAACTTCCACCGCCGCACCTTCGGCGCGCTGGCGAACGATCGAATGCCACGCCGCGATGTGATTTACCAGCTCCCAAATCGAATGCGCGCCGCGAACGGGATGCATAGAGGCGTCTTCCGCGGGAATTCCGTCCAGCAGCGATTTCAGTGAAGGCCCGTGCCAGGCATCGCCCGCAAAGCCGCGTTCCATCTGATCCAGGATGCGATTGATTTCGCTCATCACCGTGTCCCCCGGAAAAGCGTAAGACAGTGCAACCGGCGATGCAAGTTGCGCTGCGGTTGGATCGCGTGGCGCCGCTTAAAAAAGTTTGTCGGAATCGAGGAGGATGGTAACCGGGCCGTCGTTCACAATTTCGACCGACATGTGCGTCTGGAAAACTCCGGTTGCGACGCGGACTCCCAGCGCCTGCAAAGCGCGCACAAATTCTTCGTACATCGCTTTGCCTTGTTCGGGCGGCGCCGCCTGAATGAAACTGGGCCGGCGCTGGCCGCGCGCGTCGCCGTACAGAGTAAATTGCGAAACAGCGAGGACCGCGGCGCCCGCATCCAGCAGCGACCGATTCATTTTGCCTTGGTCATCGGCGAAGATCCGCAGATTCACGATCTTCTCTGCCATGGATGACGCCGTTGCCGCGGAGTCCTCCCGTCCCACGGCCAAAAGAACTACCAGTCCCGGCCCAATTTCGCCCGTGACGCTGCCGTCCACCAGCACCCGCGCACTACTTACGCGTTGCAGTACGGCGCGCATAGTCTCCTTTCGCACGCTCGCCGAACGGCGCGCTTAATTTCCGCCCGCCGCGCTGGGCGTTGCAGGCTTGCGCGGCAGCAGTTCCGGCAATTGCGCCACGTTGTAGGCCCACACCGCCATCACTTGCGCGCCTTCGACGAGATCGGCTTCGTGCGCCTGGTCAAAAGTATCCGCCTGGGAGTGATGCGTTTCGAAATATTGCGCCGGATCCTGAATGCAGAAAAATCCAGGCACGCCGGCCTCTTCGAACGAAGCGTGGTCGCTGCCCGTCATCCATCGCTGGCTGAGCTCGAGCAGTCCCAGCGGGCGCAATGGCGCAACCACTTTGTCCATTATTTCGCGATCCTGATAATTCCGCATCAGGCTGATGCTGATCACCCGGCCGGTGCCAACGTCGTGAATCAGTGCCGCGGAAAATTTCGGCAATTCATCTTTGTGCGCCGTGACGTACGCGCGCGAGCCGTTCAAGCCCTGCTCTTCGCCGGAAAATAATACGAACCGGATGGTGCGCTTGGGTTGTAGGCCGGATTTCTGCAGCGCTCGCGCCGCTTCCATCACGATCGTCGAGCCCGTGCCGTTATCCGTGGTGCCGGTGCCGAGATCCCAGGAATCCAGATGCGCGCCGAGCAGCACAATCTCATCAGGCTTTTCGCTGCCGCGAATTTCCGCCACCGTGTTATAGACTTCCACCGGCTTGTCACCGATCGAATTTTTCAGGTCGAGTTCCAATTCCACCGGCCCGCGCTGCAGCAGCCGCCAAATCATGCCATAGCTTTCCGTCGAGACGAACGCAGCGGGGATCGCCGCAATGTCGTAATTGCGGCCGCCCATGCCCGTCATATTGAGCAATCCATCAGGCTTGCCGGAATCCGTGAGCGTTGCCAGCACGCCTTCGCTCTTAAAAAATTCCGTGCGCGCTCGAATGAACTCGCGAAATCCGGGACCGGGCGTGATCTGCGCGCCGGGGCGATGCGGCGCCACCAGCACAATCGGATCGCCATAAGGGATCGTCACGGGATTGGGCGCGGGCTGCCCGGCTGGCGGCAAAAGCGCGGGCTCCGCTGAAATCACGATCGCGCCCTTCAGCTTTCCTTTATATCGCGCAAGATCGTCCACCGACTGCGCTTTCACATATACCACCGGGCCACGCACCGCGCCATTCGTGGAAGGCGCCCAGGCGTATGACGCAATCGTCAACGGATGCACCGACGGACTGACAATACGGCTGCTCGCCGCGCCGCGATCCCAGGTGTGCGCGACCGTCCATGATTCCAGATGCGGATTCGCGACACCGTAATCGCTGAACTTCTGCCGGGTCCAGTCGTTGGCCTTCTTCAGATTTTCCGAACCGGTGAGCCGCGCGCCAATCACGTCCGAAAGGTATTCCAGGTTAGACATGATCTCGTTGTGGTCGTGGATTTCGGCTAGTATTTTGTCGTCCGCTTCGACGTTCGGGTCTTTCGCCGGAGCCGCCGGTTGCTGCGCCCGAATTGCCGTGTGGCCGCTGGCCGTCACAAAAATCGCAACCAACACAAAAATTGAAATGCTCTGAAATTTCATTTTATTCGCCCCTTGTGATCGCCGCAGCCCCGTGCACCCAAAGACCGACGATTCTATGCGTCGCTTAGCTCGAAAACAATGCGCGAGAAAATCCGAATACTAGACGCGCCGGCTGCGCAGAGCGTTTCGTGGCTGTCGTTCTCAGCACGGCGAAAGTGTGTTAGAAACGGAAGCGCTGTAGGCGAGAGGCGAACGCTTGAAACTGGCACTGATCGGGACGCACGGAGTCGGCAAGACCACTTTGGCCTACGAAATCTGTTCGCTGCTCAAGAAGGCCCACTACAACGTGGAGTTGGTCACCGAAGTCGCGCGGCAATCGCCATTTCCGGTGAACGCCGCGACCACCATCGAGGGCCAGCTGTGGATTCTGCACGCGCAGATTGCCGCGGAACTGGATGCCGCCCGGCGCGCGCCACACGTGATCACCGATCGCGCCGTGCTCGATAATTATTGTTACCTGGTGAATAAATTCGGGCGCCAGCCGCAGCTGGAATCCTGGCTAGCCTGGTGGATGGATTCGTACTCTATTTTGATTGGCGTGCCGCCGGTCGAAGCCGATATCCCCGCGGACGGATTTCGTTCCGAGGATCGCGCATTTCAGCAGCGCATTCACGACCTGTTGATCGAATTGCTGGTGGCGCCTCCGTTCAATAATCTGCGCCCGCCGGTCGTGTGGCTCAATCCAGCCGAGCGGAGCGGCTGGGCCGGGCGTATTTTCAACACCGCTGCGCCTTTTCTAGCGCCAGCGGCAGCCGCGCGCGCGGGCGAAAACGCGCCTCGCTGACGGATGGTCCGCAAATTATGGACATGCCACCTTCTTCGTCCACTCCTCGCGCGCCGCAGCCGCGACGATGGCTCACGCGCGGCGTTCTAGGCATCGGCCTCGCCAGCCTTTTCTCCGATTGGGGCCACGAAGCGGCGACCGCGATTCTTCCCGCGTTTCTCGCGAGCTTGGGCGCGCCCGCATTTGCGCTGGGTGTGATCGAAGGAGTTTCGGACGGGCTTTCCAGCTTCGCGAAATTGGCCGGCGGATGGATTGCGGATCGCCCGCGGCTGCGCAAGCCGACCGGCATCATCGGGTATTTTGCGACGGGGCTTTCGACGTTCGCTTACGCCTTCGCGCAAACCTGGCCGGCGATTCTGGTGATGCGCGCGCTCGGCTGGGTAGGACGAGGCAGCCGCGGTCCCTCGCGCGACACGTTGCTGGCCGACTGCGTCGCGCCGGAACAGCAGGGCCGCGCATTTGGATTCGAACGCGCGATGGATACGATCGGCGCGGTGCTGGGCCCGTTGTGCGCCACGGCGTTGCTAGGAGTGCTCGGCGCACGCGGAGTCTTGCGCTGGACCTTGCTGCCCGGGCTCGCCGCCGCATTGGCGTTCGCGTTTCTCGCACCAAAGGGGATCGCGGATGAAGGCCACCGCGCGCCGAGCTTTGCATCCAGCTTCGCGCAGCTCCCGAAAACATATTGGCATTTCCTCACAGGAGTTTTTGCGCATGGCATCGGCGATTTTGCGCCCACGCTCTTGATCCTGCGCGCGGGACAAATCTTGACGCCGCATTACGGCTTCACGCGCGCTTCGGCCATCGCCGTGGGGCTTTACACCTTCTACAATTTCGTGGATGCGGCCGCATCGTACCCCGCGGGCGCGCTCGCCGATCGCATTGGTAAACGCGGGCTCCTCGCGATTGGTTATCTTTTCGCGGTGGCCGCGTTCGCGGGATTTATCTTTGAGCCGCCCACAATTCCCGTGCTCGCGATTCTCTTTGGCCTCGCGGGAATTCACGGCGCGATACAGCAATCCGTGGAAAAATCTCTCGCCGCGGAGCTGCTCCCCGCCGCCAACCGCGGCTCGGGCTTTGGCGTGCTCGCCACGGTGAACGGGGTGGGCGACCTGATCTCCAGCGTCGTGGTGGGCGTGCTGTGGTCCAGCGTGAGTCCCAACGCCGGATTTATTTACGCCGGGGCATTCACGCTGCTGGGCGCAATCTTGATTTATTTTTATACGGGGCGTTAACGCTTGGCTTTGCGGCGGGAGCGCAGTGTGCGTTTGCCGCCACGCTGCTTCGCGAGGTTTCGCGGCTTTCTCGGCTTCGGCGGCGCGGGCTGGCATTGCGGGCAGAAATGGCTGCTGCGCCCTGCGACGATGATGCGGCGAATGATCGTGCCGCAGCGAACACATTTCTTGCCGTCGCGCTGGTACGCGCGATGCTTCTGCTGAAACTCGCCGCGCCCGCCATCCAAATCCACGTAATCGGAAATCGAAGAGCCGCGCAGACGAATTGCTTCGCGCAAAATGTGCTGCACGGCGCGATGCAGCCGGCGTAGCTCGTCATTTTTCAACCGCGCGCCGGTTTTCTCCGGATGAATCCTGGCGCGCCACAGACTCTCATCCGCATAAATATTTCCGATGCCGCGCACCACGCTTTGGTCCAGCAGCAGCGCCTTGATGCGCGATTTGCGCGCTTGAATCCGTGTGCGGAATTCAGCCTCGCTGATTTCCAGCGGCTCCAGTCCCAAGCCGCCCAGGACGCGTTCGTGCGCGCCATTTGCCAGCAGCGCCATCCGACCGAACCTGCGCACGTCGTTGTAGCGAAGTTCGCGGCCATCATCGAGCGCCAGGAACACGTGGGTGTGCAACTCCACGGGCGTCTCCGGCGGACAGATGCTGATTTTGCCGGTCATGCCCAGATGAATCAGCAGCGAAAATTCTTCCGCGGGCGATTTCTTCGGCTCGAGATCGAGCAGCAAAAACTTTCCCAAGCGTCGAATGCGCGCAAACGTGTTGCCGGGCAAATCCTGTTCCAGCGCCGCGGGATCATCAATGAAATCGGTTTTGCCCAGAGCGCACGCTCAGAACTCGCCGCCCGGGCAATACCTCCCGCAACCCGCGCGCTACAGTTTCGACTTCCGGTAATTCCGGCATCGAGGCCCTCGCAAGAAAGGTAACACAATCACCGAAAAGTCTCGCACTGCGGCTCCGTTCGTCCGGCCATACAAGCCGGATATGTTAGACTCCTGCCGCTCTTACGAGGCAGAAAACCGAAGGAGAGGAAATGCGTAAATCATTGCTCGCGGCCTGCTTGCTTTTGGCCATCCCCGCATCGGCGCAGACGATCGCCATTCGCGCCGGCAACCTGATCGACCCTGCGACCGGCACGGTTGCCAAAAACCAGATCATATTAGTGAAAGACAAAAAGATCGTGGAGGTCGGCCCGAACGTCGCTGTTCCCAAGGACAGTGCGGTAATTGACCTTTCGAATGAATGGGTGATGCCTGGCGTGATGGACGCGCACACGCACGTCACTCAGAGCGTGAAATATTTCGGCGAGCTCGATCATAACTATCTCGTCGAGGCCACGGGCCAGCGCGCGCTGCGCGGCCTATACGAGTCTCAGATAATGCTGAACGCCGGAATCACCACCGTGCGGGACGTCGGTAACGACGCGAATTTCGCCGCCGTGGATCTGCGCAAAGCGATTAATGCGGGATGGTTCGTGGGTCCCACGGTGCAAACCGCAGGCAAGATCATCGCGCCATTTGGAGGCCAGAGTCGCGGCATCCCGCCTGAGATGGGTCCGTTCTGGCGTTTTGAGTATTACGACGCCGACAGCCCGGAGGAAATCCGCAAAGCCGTCCGCGAAAATATTTTTTACGGCGCCGATCTGATCAAGCTGGTTGCCGACAATAGCGACTACCATTATTCGCTAGAGGAAATCCGCGCCGCCGTGGACGAAGCCCATCACGCAGGACGTCCGGTCGCCGTGCACGTAATGGGCGGAGAGGCCGCGGACAACGCGATCGCAGGCGGCGTCGATTCCATAGAACATGGTTTTTTTCTGACCGACGACCAGCTGCGGCGCATGAAAGAAAAAGGAATCTTTCTTTCCAGCACGGACTTCCCCGCCGCTCATTTTGAAGCCGGAGGAGTCGCGAATGGAGAAAAAATGGGCGCCGCGATTGTTGACCGGCTTCACCGCGCCTACAACATCGGCGTGAAGCTCGCCTTCTCCACCGATATTGTCACGGATTACAAGGATGAAAACCGCGCGCAGATGACCTGGGACTACCTGGCCGTCTGGCGCGCGGCAGGCGTGCCCAACGCGGAAGTTCTGAAGTGCATGACCACCATCAACGCTGAACTGCTGCGAATTCAAAAGGAGCGCGGTGCGATCGCCGCAGGCTTCTATGCAGACATCATCGCCATGCCGTCCAGCCCGCTCGACGACACCGAGTCGCTGCGAAAAGTTGATTTCGTGATGAAGAACGGGGCGGTGGTGCGAAAACCGCGCTAGTTATTTCGGTGGGAGGATTGCGAACACGCGTACTGGTCCGCCCGAGCCGCCTTCCAATTTGATGGGCGCGGAAATCAGGAACGCGCCGGCTTCGGGCAATTGGTCGAGGTTCGCGAGATTTTCCAGTTGGTACAGCCCAGCGGGCAGCGTCACACGATGGACTTCAAAATCTTTCGAAGGACCGTAGTCAATGCTGAGCGTGTCAATTCCCAGTCCCACCGCTCCGCGTTCAACAAGCAACTTGGCAGCCTCCACTGAAAATCCCGGAAAGTGCATCACGCCGGCCGCGTCCATGTTGCGGTAACGCGCCTGGTCCGGCCAGCGCGCGGCCCAGCCGGTGCGCAGCAACACCACCGCCCCCGTGGGAATTTTCCCGTGCAGCGCTTCCCACTTTTCCACGCGCATCACCCGCAGGCGATAATCCGGATCTTTCCCGGCCTCGTCACTCACGTCAATTACCACAGCGGGCGCGAACAGATGCTCCACTGGAATTTGATTCAGGTACTCCGTCCCCGGAGGAAAGTGTGCGGGCGCGTCCATGTGCGTGCCGTAGTGTTCCAGCATCCAGAAACTGCGCGCGAAATAGCCATCCTTTTCCGGCGTCGCCACCACTTTCGCCTCGAACGTGCGATCGTCTCCGGGCCACGCGGGCAGCTTGCCGTTGATCGCGTAGGTCATGTCCACCACGCGCGTGCTTCCATCGGAAACTCCGCGCAACCACGCCTGCGGCGAAACTGCTTTTTTACTCTGCGGCTCGGGGGAAGACGCGGCGTGCGAGCGCACGAGGCCAAATGCCAGAAGGACGCAAGCCAGGGCCGCGCTAGAAAAAATCACCGACCGTTTGTGCATTCGATTAGCCTCCTGCGAGGAATACTATCGTGGCCAAATTTCGTTGTTCACCGGTCGCATGGTGATTACCGAGGCCGGTCCATCGTCCGCAGAGCCAACTTAAGGTAACGGAATGCCAGGGGAAGCGACGATGCCCGCCATGCGCAGAATTTCGGAATATTCTTCATCGGTCAGCGGGCAGACGGTGAGTCGCGTGTTCTTGAGGAACTTGATCTTGCGCAGAATTTTATTTTCGCGCAGTTCGGCGAGCGTCACCTGCCGCGGCAGACGCTCGATGGCCCGCAGGTCCATCACCATTTTCTTGGGATCGTTCTCGTGCGGGTCGGGATACGGGTCGCGGCTCACTTCCGCCAAGGCGTAGAGCGCGTGCTCAGGCTTGCCGTGATACGCCAAAGCGCGGTCGCCTTTGTGGATCTGCTTCAGTTGACGAATCGCGTCGGGGCGATGCCCGGCGTGCCGCCACATTTCCTTGCCTTTAACGAAAAGGGTGTCCCAGTGATAGACGCGTGGGTCTACGGCCAGCAGCCAACGTTTTGGTTTGTGGGGCGGTTGCGTCATCCGTCAAAAAGTGTCGCGCGAACTATACACGGAAGCCGCAAAAAATGGCGAACTTTGTAATGGGAATTTTGCGGACGGTGCCAGATGGGCTAACAAGCTAAAGCAACGCGTTTCAAAGATGAGCTAAGCCCTTTATTAACCTATGTCTACGTAGATGTCCTCGCCTCGAATCTCAACTGCGTAGCACTGTACACCTACAGCTGGGTTGGTGGTCAGCTTCCCGGTGGTGACGTCATATTTCCAACCGTGCCACGGACATACGACTACCTGACCCTCGAGCTCACCTTCGCCGAGCGGTCCGCCCCGGTGCAAGCATATATTATTGATTGCAAACAGTTTACCTTCTACGTTGGCCAGCGCGATGTTCTTCCCGTCTATATCGAATTCGCGGATCGTTCCCGGAGGTATTTCGTCCTTCTTCGCTGTCCGCAAAAAGGCCATCGCGTGATTTTCTCCAAGGTTGTTGCTGCCCGGCGAGTCTCGGGAAGTTGAGCTCCCACCGACAGGCCGATCCGCGTTTTTTATCGAGGTGCGGGAGACTGCGCGACCATTACGCCCTCTTTGAACCCTTCCACCATTTCCGGTTTCAGTCGCACTGCCGTCGGGCGCTTTGCCAAGGACATCTGGTCAATCTTGTCCTGCAGCTTCAACAGCGCGTAGAACAGGCCCTCGGGCCGCGGCGGGCAGCCGATCACGTAAACGTCCACCGGCACGATGCGGTCCACACCCTGCAACACGGAATACACGTTAAACGGGCCGCCCACGCTGGAGCACGCGCCCATCGAGATGCACCACTTGGGGTCCGGCATCTGGTCCCACACGCGCTTCAGCACCGGAGACATTTTCAGCGTCACGGTGCCTGCGACGATCATCAGATCCGCCTGGCGCGGTGAGGGACGAAACACTTCGGCGCCGAAACGCGCGATGTCAAAGCGCGAAGTGGTGGAAGCGATCATTTCGATGGCGCAACAGGCGAGTCCGAAGGTCAGCGGCCAGATGGCACTCTTGCGCGCCCAATTAAAAACGTAATCAACGGTGGAAAGCGCGTAACTGCGTTCGAAGCGATTATCCAGAACCCCCATCACGTCTCCCGGACCCCACAAACGCCGCGAGTATAGCGACGGGCGTCGCGCGAGTCAAACGGCTGTTCCGTCACTTATTCCCGTGGACGAGCAGAGCGCCGATCGCGCGAAAGTCGGCCAGCTCTTTCGCGTCGCGGAACCAGCGGCCCGTGTAGACGTCGGGATTGGGAGTGGGATCGGGGATCAAACGATGCGCGACCTCCATGAATCCTGCGTCGCGAAACAGGGTTTCCCACTCGGCGGCGGAAAGCAGTTTCGTGGGCACCGCTAATTTTTCGCCCCACTGGTGGCAGAAGGGATTGTCACGGTAATAGTTGATCAGAGTCCACGCGGAGCCGCCTTCGGCCAGCACACGGTGAATTTCGCGCAGGCCCTTAAGAGGATCCGGCCAGTAATAGGATGACTCCACAGAAATTACGCGTGTAAAAAAATTCGCTTCCCAGGGAATCTCATCCACCGCGCCGACGACGAACACCAGATTCTCGTGATTCACACTCGATTCGCGCGCGTGACGGATCATCTCGTCGGAAATATCCATCCCCACCACGCGCCCTTGCGGCACGCGCTGCGCCAGAATCCGCGACAGCCATCCGGCACCGCAGCCGGCATCCATAATGTTGTGGTCCGGCTCGATCTGCATCAGGCCAAGCGCGGGCTTGGTGATGGGCCAATGCTCGTGCTCCATCGTTTCGCCCTTGCCCGCATCGGCCCAGCGATTGAATTCTTCGCGAAGTTGGTTCACGTGACGGCGGCTCCAGATTTCTGCAACCGTCAAATTGTACGCCACAAAGGATGCCGTCCGGAAAAGACAGGGCGCAAGTCACAGGGCAATCCGAGCAACGAACTAGCGCCGGAAGATAACGCAGGGTATAATGCGACGCTATTAATATACGATACCGCATATTCGGCTTGACAGAATATGCGGAATGTAATATAAAGGAGTCGCTGAACTTTGCGAGTCTGGCTCTCGAATGGTGCGCGGCAGTTTCTGGATTCGCTGCCGGACGGAATTGATAAAGCACAGATTCGAGGCGTGTTACGCCAACTCGAAGAAGACTATGAATCAGTAAGAATCTGGCCGTCGGATGATTCGTCTGGCGGGCGTTTTACCTTTGCAGGTACGAACGATAAATGGAAATTGACTTTCCATCTGGTCCAGATGGAAGAGTTGGTGGTCTCAGTAGTAACGATCGGGGCGCGACGAACCAGCAAGTGGGCGTGGGAGTCTTATCCAGCAAAGGACTGACATGAAGGATCCGCGAAAGATCGCCTCGAACACAGAACCGCAGGCTGAAAAGTCCCGCGATTACCTTGATCCGGGGCAGCAGATTGAGCGGCTGAAAATCGAAGGCCGTGATTACGTTCTGATGCGCGTCGAAATCTTCCAGCAGATGCTCCAGGAAATCGAATCATTGGATTCCGCCCTGGAATTGCAGCGGGCTCAGACGGATGCTAATCGCAGCGTGACGAAGAGTCTTTTGCAGGGGAATTACACGCCACAGCAGATTCGCCTGATCGTGGGTGCGCGCACACCAGCCGAACGATTCGCGCTGATGCGAGAGTTCCGCAATTTGAATCAGTCCGAGCTTGCCGCCGAAGCCGGCGTCAGCCAAACCACCATCAGCAATATCGAAAATGGACGAGTGCGATTTCGCGGGGTGAATTCGGCGCGGCGACTGTTTTCCGCGCTAGGCGCCTCCGACGATGAAATTTTCGAATTGTTGTCTGAACCGGAAGAGAAGGCGGAAGAACAATCGTAAGGAGCTCCAGCGAGATTCCCTGTTGTGTCTACGGGATGTTGCACCAACCAAAGACCGAGAGAGAGATCAGCCCCACGCCAAAACCCGCCAAACCCGCGATGTTCCCGATCACCAGTTGGGTTTTGCAATCTACTCCATCTTTTGTGAATAGCGCCAGGAAGTACAAATAGCAAAGGCAGCCGGCCACCGAAACGAGAAATCCGAACCATGCAATTCCCAGCACTGCGGGATGATGCACGGTGACTGTTCCCGTCCTGCCGTCCGAACCGAGCCCGACGACATCGTGCAGAAAAGTGACGGAGAGCACCAGCGACCCAGCGGAAAGATTCAAGACTGTCTGGATGTATTCCTTGAAAATCTCAAACTGCTTTTCCAGGCCGACATGCCGTAAGTTGCTGTGTTGCGCGTCGCTCACAGAGCACCCCTCACTCGCGACCGGAGGCTACAAATGTCTTCCGCAGGCCCAGCAGTATTGCGCTCCTGCGGGCTGCATCGTGCCGCACCGCGCGTGATAGCGCACGGCGGCGCCGGCGGGTACCAGCACGGTCTGCACGCGCGGGTCAGACGCGCACGCCCACAGCAGCGCAAAGAACCATCCGATCACGGTCCAGCCCGCTACGAGATTCAGGATAAAAATCCCCGTGGCGTCGCGCTTGTTGTGCCCTATGATCGCCGGCAGGAAATACAGCAAAGTCGCAACAAGAAGAAACGTCATATTCGCACCTCTGGGATTTCAATTCGCAACGGGAACGGTGACTCCCGCACCCAGTCCTACAATTAGATACGATTCAGCGGCTCGTCCGGTTCCCTGGACTTCTCCACCTTCGCCAGCAGCTGCGTGAATTTCTGCTCGCGCTCTTTCTGATCGAGGCCCTGGTACGCTTCGGCGATTTGCGTGGTGTTCATCGAGCAGAATTTCGGACCGCACATCGAACAGAACTTCGCTTCCTTGTAGAAATCGTCCGGCAAAGTTTCGTCGTGCATCTTGCGCGCGGTTTCCGGGTCCAGCGACAGCTCAAACTGCTTATTCCAGTCAAAGAGAAACCGCGCGTAGCTGAGCGCATCGTCACGATCGCGCGCACCCGGACGATGCCGCGCCACGTCCGCCGCATGCGCCGCGATTTTGTAAGCAATCACGCCTTGGCGCACGTCATCCGCATTCGGCAGGCCCAGATGCTCCTTCGGCGTCACATAGCACAACATCGAAGCCCCATGCCATCCAATCATCGCCGCGCCAATTGCGCTGGTGATGTGATCGTAGCCCGGCGCGATATCGGTTACGAGCGGCCCCAGCGTATAGAACGGCGCTTCGTAACACATTTCGTTTTCTTTTTTCACTTGCAGCTCGATCTGGTCCATCGGAATGTGCCCCGGGCCTTCGATCATCACCTGCACGTCGTATTCCCAGGCTTTCTTGGTCAGTTCGCCCAGCACTTTCAATTCCGCGAATTGCGCTTCGTCGCTGGCATCCGCCAGGCAACCAGGCCGCAAACCGTCGCCCAGCGAAAAACTCACGTCGTGCTTCTGGAAAATTTTGCAAATCGCGTCGAAATTCTCGTACAGGAAATTCTGTTTCTTGTGGAAGCTCATCCACTGCCCCAGCAGCGCGCCGCCGCGGCTCACAATGCCCGTAATCCGGTTGCGCACCAGCGGCAGAAATTCACGCAGCACGCCCGCGTGAATCGTCATGTAGTCCACGCCCTGCTCGGCTTGCTCTTCGATCACTTCCAGGAGCAGCTCGATGGATAGATCCTCCGGCCGCCGCACGCGCGAGAGCGCTTCGTAAATCGGCACCGTGCCGATGGGCACGGGCGAAGCGTTGATGATCGCCTTGCGGATCATGGGAATGTCGCCGCCGGTGGAAAGGTCCATCACCGTGTCCGAGCCGTAATGCACGGAGCGATGCAGTTTCTCGAGTTCTTCGTCCACATTCGAAGTCGTGGCGGAATTGCCGATGTTGGCGTTGATCTTGCAGAAGAACGCGACGCCGATGCCCATCGGCTCCAGATTGCGGTGATTGATATTGGCGGGAATGATCGCGCGGCCGCGCGCGACTTCATCGCGCACCAGCTCCGGCGTGAGTTTCTCACGCTTGGCTACGTACTCCATCTCTTCGGTGATCATGCCCAAGCGCGCATAATGCATCTGAGAAAAGTTACGCGCGCCTCCATTCATCGCCGCGGCGCGCTTTTCGATCCATGCATCCCTCATTGCCATAAAGCCCCCGTGTACAACAATCCTGAAACGGCATTCCCGCCGAATACAGCATTATTGCACTGCGTTGGATGCGCAGCAACTTGCGAAGGTGGCGCGCGACGTTACTGCGCGCAGTACCTGCACGAAGTCGCTTGGATCAGCTCGCGGCTGTGGTAGCTGCAACTTCACCGAGCAGCGCTTGAAGTTTCGCGGGATCGCTCACTGGCGGATGGCATGTGGTTTCGACGCAGACGAGCGCCTGCGCTTTGGCGGCATCCAGATGCGGCAGCGTTTCGCGCAGCGCGGGCGCGAGCGAGGCTGCGCCTAGCGTTTCGGGCGTGACGCGCAGAACGGCTTTGCCGAAACGATAAATTTCGCTTGCAGCTTTTTCTAATGCGGCGGCTTGCGGATCGCCTGCTTTGCCCAGCACCACCACCTGCAACGGATGGCGCGCATGCAACAGCGCCGCCAGTCCATAGGTCGCGGCGAACAATCCGTATTGCGGGACGAGGCCGACGAAAGCTTCCAGGGTCTTTTCCGCCCACTCGCGATAAAGTTTTTCGCCAGTAAAAGCGTAAAGACGATCGAGCACGATCACCGCGACGGAATTTGCGCCGGGCGTCGGCGAATCCTGCAATGGCTTGCGCCGCACGTCCAGACCGCCCATCGGCGCGGCATCCTTCGCGCGATCGAAAAATCCGCCGCCATCGGGATCGCCGTAGCGTTCCACCGCCAGGCGCACCGCGCGCTCTGCCGTATCAAAATAGCGCCGGTCGAGCGTCGCTTCGTACGCATCCAGCAGCGCGGCGGCCGCGAAAATCTGATCGTCGAGCGAACCTTCCAGGCGCGGCCCTCCGACGCGATGGCGAAATCCCTTCGCTTCATCCCACGCCTCGGCCAGGATGCGCTCCAAAGTCTTCAGCGCAAATTCGCGGCAATCGTTGCGACCCAGCACGCGCGCCGCCTCCAGATACGCCGAGACGAACATCGAGTTCCACGCCACGTAAATTGTCGTGTCTATCGCCGGCGTCGGATGCCGCGCCAGCCGCGCGGTCAGCAGCTTCCCTTTTGCGCGCGCGAGAAGCAGCGAGACATCTTCAGGCGTGGTTTTCAACGCTTGCGCGATTTCTTCACGGCTCGCGGCCACCCACAGAACATTCTTTGCCGGGTTGTGATGCATCTCGCCGCGCGGGCCAACGTCGTAACGCATCTCAATCGCGCGCGATTCTTGCGGCGTCAGCACCGCGTGGACCTCCGCCAGCGTCCAGGTAAAATAATCGCCGTCATCGTCCAGCGTCTGGTCCGCATCCTGGCTGCCGTAGAAACCGCCGCGCTCGCCATCGGAAAGTACCGCGCCAACCCACTCGATAATTCCTTCGGCGGTCTCGCGGAACAGCGAATTTCCGGTGACCTGGTAGCCGTGCAGAAAATTCTTCAGCAGCTCGGAATTATCGTAGGTCATTTTCTCGAAGTGCGGCACGCACCAGCGCTCGTCCACCGAATAGCGATGGAAGCCGCCCGCGAGCTGATCGTAAACGCCGCCTTCAGCCATACCCGTCAGCGTCCGCTCGACAACATGCAGTAATTGAGGATCGCGCGAGGATTGATGACGCTCGAGCAACAGGTCAATCGCGCTCGCGTGCGGAAATTTTGGCGCGCTGCCGAAACCTCCGTGCGCTTCGTCGAACTGATGCAGCGCCGATTCCACGACGGAATCCACCACGCCCGCATCGAACTCGCCGCGCGCCGTGTGAAACACTTCAGCCTTCGCGACGGCTTCTTCCAGCGCTTTCGCCGAACTATCCACTTCCGCGCGCCGCGTCTTGAACGCTTCCGCAATCCCCAGCAGGATGCGCTTGAATCCCGGCCGGCCCATGGCGTCTTCCGGCGGAAAATATGTCCCGCCGAAAAATGGTTTGCCGTCGGGCGTCAGGAATGCCGTCAACGGCCAGCCGCCCTGCCCGGAAATCGCGCTGATCGCCGATTGGTAGCGGGAGTCCACGTCCGGCCGCTCGTCGCGATCCACTTTCACCGGCACGTAAAACCGATTGATCATGGCCGCGATCTCGGGATTTTCGTAGCTCTCGCGGTCAATCACGTGGCACCA
The DNA here is from genome assembly GCA_963742475.1 of uncultured Acidobacteriota bacterium. GTDB lineage: Bacteria > Acidobacteriota > Terriglobia > Acidiferrales > UBA7541 > Palsa-295. The sequence continues at coordinate 328,980 of CAVULY010000005.1, forward strand.
GTGGCACCACACCGCGCCAATATCCAGCAAAATCGGTTTGCCTTCCGCGCGCGCGCGCGCAAAAGCTTCTTCACCCCATTCGTGCCAGTCCACCGGCTGATGCGCGGCAGAACGCAAATAAGGGCTAGCGGAATCCTTCAGGCGGTTTTCAGTCGTGTCAGTCACAATTCACTCTCTGCTCTTTCCACCCTACCATATGTTTCCACCGCGTTGTTGTTGTGGGCTTTCCACCGTCCGTCATAGCGGTTTACATTTAACGCGTAACGGTATACACTTTCCCCGTGATTCGGTCTTTTCGCTCGCGCGAGACGGAACAACTTCACAAGCGGGAATCGGTAAGACGATTCAAGGGTATTGAACGAGTGGCGCTTCGCAAGCTCCGCCAACTGGATTCGGCGGATCAACTAAGCGATATGGCATCTCCTCCGGGAAATCATTTAGAGGCGCTGCGCGGAGACCGGAAGGGTCAACACAGCATCCGCATCAACGACCAGTGGCGCATTTGTTTCATCTGGCGCGATGGCGACGCCCAGGAAGTAGAGATTGCGGACTATCACTAGGACAAGACAATGGCGAAAAAATTGAAGCCCGTTCATCCCGGCGAAATTCTCAGCGAAGATTTCATGAAGCCATATAGGCTCAGCATGAACAAGCTGGCGCTGGATTTGCGCGTGCCAGTGACGCGCATCGCCGATATCGTGGCGGAGCGGCGCGGCATCTCGCCCGATACCGCGCTGCGGCTGGGGCGCTATTTCAAAACCACGCCGCGCTTTTGGCTAAATCTTCAAACCAAATATGACCTGGAAGTTGCCGAGGATGAAAACCTCGCCAAAATTGAACGCGATGTCCGGCCCATCGAGATGACAGCACGGTAGGAACGAAAAAACGCTGCAGAATTACTGTACAGGATTGTTGTAACCAGCGTCGCGGGGGTCAATCGGCTTGCGTCCGGAAAAACCTTCGTCCTGGCGGTGGTAAAAACGGATGCGATCTTCGCCCAGCTTCCAGCAGAGATACACTTCCTCGTCGTCAATGCGCGCGGGAAAATCCAGCAGCCCCACGTCCAGATCCTTCACCACGCATCCGGTATCTTGAATCTGGTCCAGCGCGGACTGCACGGTTTCTTCCAGGCGATTGCGTTCCAAGCGGCGTCTTGGCCGCGCTTTCATACGCCACGGCCAGGCCGCCGGAGCGCTGGATGCGTTCCGCGAGCGAATTGATCCGCTCGTCCACATCCATCATCTTGCGGCGCGATTCCATCGCTTCGATCAGCAGCGGCTCCAGCTGCGAGCGCAGCCGTTCCGCTTCCGTCAGCGAGAAATATTTGGGTTCTTCATCGGCCATGTTGCTCCGCTACCAAGCCCTGCGCACAATTAGCCGCCAATATAGACCATCGTGCGCGAGGGCGGTACAAAATCCGGTTCATTAATGCGGTGGCTTTTTTCTTTGGTCTCCACCATGGCCACAATCGCGTCGCCGATTTCGCGGTCGCCCATGCCGCTGCGCAGCAAACTTTTCAAATCGTGGTCTTCCTTGCTGAAAAGGCAGGTGCGCAATTTTCCGTCGGCGGTCAGCCGGATGCGCGAGCAATGCCCGCAGAAAGGCTGCGTCACCGGCGCGATCAATCCAATTTCGCCGCCGCCATCCGCGAAGCGGTATTTCCGCGCGGTCTCGCTGCGTTCGTGCACCACGGGAATCAGCGGCCAGCGCGCCGAGATGCGCCGGTGCACCTCCGCCGCGGGCACCACCATGTCGCGGGTCCATGCGCGGTCCGCGTCCAGCGGCATAAATTCGATGAAACGCATCACGATCTCTTTCTCGCGCGCGAATTCCGCGAACGCTTCCACTTCGTCGTCGTTCAACCCGCGCACCAGCACCGCATTCACTTTCACGGGACGCAGCGGCGATGCCTGCGCCGCCTCGATTCCTGCCAGCACTTGATCGAATGTCTTCGTTCGCGTCACCTTCTCGAATTTCTCGCGATTCAATGAATCCAGGCTGATGTTGATGCGATCCAGTCCCGCCGCCACCAGCCGGTCGCAGCGCTCGGCGAGCAAGTGGCCGTTCGTGGTCATCGAAAGATCCTGCACGCCAATCGCTTTCAGCCGCGCCACAAAGTCTTCCACGCCGGGGCGCACCAGCGGCTCGCCGCCCGTCACGCGCACTTTGCGGATGCCCATGCCCACCAGAATCTTCACCAGCCGCTCGTATTCGTCCCACTCCAGCAGCGCGTGCTCCGCCATGTGATTTTCGGGGTCCGCCGAACGGCAATACACGCAGCGAAAATTGCAGCGGTCCGTCACCGAAACCCGCAGGTCCGTGATTTGCCGCCCGAATTTGTCCATCAGTGCCATGCCTTGCTTAGACGCTCCCAAGAATAAAATAGCCCAATCCGATTTCGGAATTGGGCGAGGACGCCAGCGGCGCAGCGCGCTCGAAAACCGCGCTCGCTGGATGCTCTCCTTTCCAAATCCGGGAGGAGCAGGCGTTTCCGTCTGGTCCCTCATCTCCTGAAAATATCAGGAGCATCGCCCCCACGCCATAGGTTGTCTCTCCCTTAGGCCGAGTGGGTCGGAGATATCAGAGCCGATGATACGCCTCCGGCCACGGCGGAGCAATCCATTGCAACGCCCGGGCAGACGATGCGTTCGACAAAGGCCGTTACGCGCTGAGCTGCCCGGTGCACAACCGGAAAGTGCCGCGCACGGCCGGCCTTCCCCGCGCGGCGAATATGATAAAGTTGCGGACCGATGCGCATCTTCGTACTGGGAGTGGGTGGCGCCGGCTCCTTGCTCGCCCAATTGCTCGTGCGCCAGGGGCACACGGTCTGGTGCGGCGATCGCGATCCGGACCGCGCGCGGAAATTTCTCGGCAAGAAGAGCGCCATTGAAGTGGTCGAAGCGAATGCGCGCAATCTTTGGTCCATCGTGCGCGCGGCTCGCGGCTGCAACCTGCTGGTCAACGCCTCCCCCGCGGTCTTCAACGAAATTATTCTGCGCGCGGCGTTGCGTCTGCGCGCTCATTACATTGATCTGAATTCACATCTCAATCGCAATCCGTTCAAGCCAGAGCAATTTCGCTTCCGCAAACGCTTCGCCGCCAAAAATCGTGCGGCGCTGATCTGCACCGGCGCGGCCCCTGGGCTCACGAATCTTCTCGCCAAGCGCGGTTCCGAATTGCTGGACACCGTCGAGTCCATGCAGATTCGCCTTTACGAAAGCACCGAGAGCAAAGATCCCGTGTCCACCTGGTCGCCTGAAGTAATGTACGACGAAGCAATTTCCAGCCCGCGCGTCTATCGTCACGGACGTTTTTCGCTCGCCAAGCGCTTCGCCGATCGCGAAAAATTCCGTTTCCCTCCTCCCATCGGCGAGACCACCGTGTACCTGGCCGCGCAGGACGAAGTCTGCATGCTGCCGTACGTGGTTCCCATGCACGACATGGATGCCAAAATCGGCGGCAACGATTTCGACCGCCTCTTCCGTTGGTACCGCCAAGGACGTCTGAACCGCTCGCAGGGAATCCCGCGCAAACGCTTTCCAAAAACTCTGACGCCCAAGGGAGTTGCAGGAATGATTCGCCGCGGCGTTCTTGAAAATGCGCGCTTTGCCGCAGCCGTCCTGATTCGCGGCGTGAAAGACGATCAGCCTTTGCTCCTGCGCTACGACGCGAGTTTCCCCACGCTCTATCAGATTCGTCAGCGCGGCTTGATCTCTACGCCCATCGCCTACGCCACCGCGCATCTCGCCGCCATCTTCATCAAACATTTTCCCCGCGACATGTCCGGCGTCTTCGGCCCCTCCGAGCTGCCCATCGAGACGCGCCGTGCCATTCTCGCCGAAGCGCGCTCCCGCGATTTCCGCGTCGCATTCAAAATGACGCGCCTGAAAAAAATCGAAGACGACGAATACTAGCTCCAGCAATCATTGCAAGCTCGCGGTTGAGCGGACTCCCATCCCGCGAGCGCCGTCCGCGCGCTGCTTGCGGCGTCCACGAAAAAGTTCCCGATAAGCAGGTATGGTATGCTTTCGAAACCCAGCCTGCCCGCCGCCAATCGCGGCATTGTAATTTTCGACGCGCACGACCAACTTCTCTTCGCGGTTCATGAGGCACTCACATGCGTTGGACACCCGGCGGCACCAGCGGCGACATTGAAGATGACCGCAATTCCAGCGGCGGTGGCGGAGGATTTCCCGGCGGCATCCACATCGGCATCGGCGGCCTGCTCGTCCTGCTGGTCTTGAGTTTTATTTTCAAGCGGGACCTGATTTCGCCCTTCCTCAATTCCGGAGCCGGGGGCCCGTCTGCCTCCGTCGCGCGTCCACCCGATCCCGCGCGCGATGCTGCCGAACAAAAGGAAGTTCAATTCGTATCCTTCGTTCTCGATGACGTGCAAAGCACCTGGCCCAAACTGGTCCCGCAATACCGCCATGCCAAGCTGGTTCTGTTTCGCGACGACCTGAATTCCGCCTGCGGCCTCGCGCAAACGGCCACCGGCCCGTTCTACTGCCCGGGCGATGAGAAGGTCTACATTGATCTGGCGTTTTTTGACGAGTTGAAAAATCGCTTTGGCGCTTCCGGTGAATTCGCGCAAGCCTACGTGATCGCGCACGAACTCGGCCATCACGTGCAGAAAATTCTTGGCACCGAGAGCAAAGTCCGCGTGGCGCAGCAGCGCAATCCGGAGTCGGCCAATGACCTCTCGGTGCGTCTGGAACTGCAAGCCGACTGCTACGCAGGCGTCTGGGGCAATTCCACCGAACAGCGAAATATCCTGGAAGCAGGCGACGTGGAATCCGGTTTGCACGCCGCCGCAGCCGTGGGCGACGATCACATTCAGAAAATGACCACCGGCGAAGTGATGCCAGAGAAATTCACACACGGCACGTCCGCGCAGCGCGTGAAGTGGTTCAAGCAAGGTCTCACCACCGGCCGCGTGGATGCGTGCGACACGTTCGCCTCAACGCCGTAAAGCCGGAAGAAGCACGAACTGCGGACTGCGGTGACAAGCCGATGCAAATCGGAACAGTGGATGGAGCGCGGAACCGTGCTGCGCGTGCATTTCAGTGGCGGAGCCAATCTTTAGATCAATAAGGCGCCGCCAGCGGCTTCAGCAATCCAAAATCCGTCAGCCCATTTGCGACAAACTGCACCGCCAGCGCCACCAGCAGCAATCCCATCAGCCGCATCAGGATGCGTATCCCGGTTTCGCCCAGATATTTCCGCACGCCATCCGCGCCCGCCAGAATCATGAATGAAAGAAACGACGTCAGCAGAATCGTCGCGTAAATCACGGCGTGCTGCCACAGCGAGTGCGCTTCACCCACCAGCACCATCACCGTAGAGATCGCGCCCGGCCCCGCCAGCATCGGCATTCCCAGCGGAATGATGCTCGCGTCCGATTTTTCCGTGCCTTCCTGCTGCTCTTCGACCGTCGCTTTCGTTCCGGACTGCTTGGCCTGCAGCATGTCCAGTCCAATCCCCATCAGAATAATTCCGCCCGCGATTTTGAACGCCGGAAGCGTGATGCCAAACATTTTGAAAATCAGGCTGCCGGCCAACGCGAACGAGCCCAGCACGATCGCGCAAGTCACCGCCGAACGCCGCGCCACCGCCCGCCTCTCAGACGTGGGCGAATTCGCCGTAACCGCCAGAAACAACGGAATCACGGCGAACGGGTCCACCAGAAAAAACACTGACGTAACCGCCAGCAGCGCGAATTCGAGAACGACTTTGATCGAGTCAGGCATGAAGTTCGGCGCACCACCGCCGCGCCCAAATCACAGTAGCATTTTTCCACAAAGCCACGCTGCGCGAAAATCCCAAACGGCAAACGGAATAGACCCAGATGCGAGGGCGGATTGCCGGGAGCTGTTGCTCCCGGTCAGCGGCTCGTTCTATCAGATTATGGTCAGCAGGCAGGTGAAACTAGCTGTCTCATTCGTATCGCAACGCAATCACCGGATCCACGCGCATCGCGCGCCGCGCCGGGATATAGCATGCCGCCAGCGCCACCAGCGTCAGCAGCGCCGCCACGCCCGCAAACGTAAGCGGATCCTTCGCGCCCACACCATAAAGCTGGCTGGCCAGCAAACGCGTCAGTCCCACCGCCGCGGCCAATCCAATCGCCACGCCCAGCAGCGCCACACGCATTCCATGCCCCAGCACCAGACGCAGCACGTCGACCGCGCTGCGCGCCCAGCGCCACGCGGATGCCAATCTCCTGCGTGCGCTGGCTCGTGACGTACGAAATCACGCCAAAAATTCCCACCGCCGCTAGCACCAGCGCGAGCGCCGCGAAAACACCCAGAAGAATCATGGCGAATCGCTGCGCTGCGATCGAATCGGATACAACTTCCGTCATCGACCTGAATTCGTACAGCACCTGGCCACTATCGTATTTCCGCGATGCCGCGCGCAGCGATTCGCTCACTGCCTGCGGCGCTCCGGCGGCGCGCACCACGAATGTGCAGGCGCGGCCCAACAGCGGCAGCACGCGATCGGGCAGCTGCGAGATCGCAAAATAAATCTGGCCTCGCTGATCGAGAATTCCCGTCGCGCCCAGCCCGGCGTGCTTCACGTGGCCCACCACGCCGACAATCTCCGCGCCTTCCACGTCGATGATCGCGATGTTGAGCCGCTTGCCAATGGGATTTTCGCCTGGAAAAGTGGCGCGCGCGAAGCCATCGTCAACCACAACCACGAACGGCGTCGTCTCGCTGTCTTGCGCGCTCAGGAACCGTCCGCGCTGCAGTGGAATCCCCATCACTTTCAGATAATCGGGCGCGGCCGCGTACCATTGCGCGCGCGTCATTTCCTTCGCGGAAGCAGGCTTGGGCTGCCCGGTAATCCAGAATCCGATAAGTGAATCGCCGGTGAGCGGCAACGCTCCAACCAATGGCGAAGCGCCCGCAACACCAGGAATAGCCTCAAATCGCGCGGTGATCTCGCGATACGTCTCGCGAATCTGCGCGGACGTGGTAATACGCCCGGCCGAAGGCGACACGCCAAACTCCATCACATGCTGCGGATCAAATCCCGGATTCACGTTTGCAAGTCCCACAAGGCTTCGCACCATCAGCCCCGCGCCGGCAAGCAGCACCACAGCCAGCGCCATTTCCACAGCGACAAAAATATTTTGCGCGCGCGCCCGCGTTCCGCTCGAGCCACGCCCTCCCTCCTTCAAGCTCTCGTGCAAATCAGGCCGCGAAGTTTTCAGCGCCGGAACCACGCTGAACGCTATGCCTACCAAAATCGAAATCGCCAGAGTGAAAAAGAGCACGCGGCCGTCGAGCCCGATCTCATCCGTGCGCGGCAGAGCATCGGGAATCACCGCGAGCGCCGCTTTCGTTGCCCACGCGGCGAATAGCAACCCGAGTGCTCCACCCGCGGACGCAAGCAGCAGACTTTCCGTCAGCAATTGCCGCATGATGCGCCGCCGCGTCGCGCCCAGAGCCACGCGAATCGCGAATTCCCGCGCCCGCGCCGCCGAACGCGCCAGCAACAGATTGGCAACGTTGGCGCACGCAATCAGCAGCACGAATCCCACCGCGCCCAGCAACATAAAAAGTATCGGGGCGAAGTCGCCGGTGATGTCGTCTTTCAGCGGATTCACAAATATCCCGGTGCCTTTGTTCGCGTCCGGATATTCCGCGGCGAGATTCCGCGCCACCGAATCCATATCCGCGCGCGCCTGTGCCAGCGTCACTCCCGGTTTCATGCGGCCGATGCCCACCGTCCCCAAGCTCGCGCGGCGATCGCGAAAAGGTTCCTCGTTGAATTGGCCCAGCGGCGTGAACACATCCGCCGTGGTGTAAATCGGCGATTTTTCCGGCACCACGCCGACGATCGTCCAGTTGCGCCCATCCGCCGTGATGCTCTTACCCAAAACGTCGGGCGACGAACCGAACTTGCTCTTCCATAACCCATCGCTAATCAGCGCCACCGCCCCGGCACCGACCTGGTCCTCTTCAGCGCGAAAAGGTCGGCCCAGCAAAGGCTTCACGCCCAGCAAATCAAAAAAATTCGCGGAAATCCTTGCGCCGTCCACGCGCTCCGGTTCGCCCGCGCCGGTAATAATCATGTTGTCCTGCATGAAAGCGCCGACGCAGGAAAAAACCGTGCTCTGCTTCTGCCAGTCGAGAAAATTCAGATAGGTAACAGAACTGTGCTGACCGGGCATGCGATCCCACCACAAACCCACCAGCTGATTTGCTTGCGGGTACGGCAATGGATTCAACAGCACGCCGTTGACGACCGAAAACAGCGCCGTGTTCGCGCCGATCCCCAGCGCCAGCGTCAAAACCGCGACGGCAGTAAATCCCGGAGACTTGCGCAGCGTGCGCCCCCCATAACGCAAATCCTGCAGCAGATTTTCCAGCCAAGTTCCACGCCCATTGATCGTGCGTCACGTCCTGAATCACCCCCGCGTTACCCAGTTCACGCCGCGCCGATTCGCCAGCCTGCGCCGGAGATTCACCGCGCGCCTCGCGATCTCGCGCCGCCATCTGCAAATGGCTCGCGATTTCTTCGTTCAGTTCTTTCTTGCGCCGCTCGCCGTCGCTCCAAGGAAATTTCATGCCTCGCTCTCCTCGCCGGCAGGACCCAAAATCCCCGCGATCGCTTGCGAAATCTGCGCCCAGCGCGACCGCTCCGCCGCCAGCTTCTTTTTCCCCGCCGCGCTTAGCCGGTACACCCGCACGCGCTGGTTATTCTCCGAAGTTTTCCACTCCGCCGCGATCAGCTTCTGCCGCTCCAGCCGGTGCAGTGCCGGATACAGCGAGCCCGTATCCACCTGCAGGATGTCGCCGGAGTTCGCGCGAATGGCGAGCGCGATCCCGTACCCGTGCTGCGCCCCCCAGCGCAACGTCTGCAAAATCAGCAAGTCCAACGTCCCCTGCAGCAGCTCGATGCGGTTCTGATACCGTTGCTTCATATTCTCCCTCAGCTGTAGAGCGTCTACACCCTGCCTGTAGACAATCTACACCCAGGGCCCACTGCAATTCCAGTGCCGATTGATGTAGAATCCCCGCGGCGAATTTAGCCTCAAATGCAGGAGGAACCATGATGTCGCGAAGCTATTGGCGTGCATTGCTGCCGGGAATTTTGGCGTTCGCTCTCACCGCCGGCAATCTCCACGCGCAGCAAACTCCGTCGTATCGCTTCGCAGTCTCGTTCCCCAGCTCGCAAAGCGCCCAGCCGCTCGATGGCCGCCTGCTGCTGATTCTCTCCACCGATCCCTCCGACGAACCGCGCCTGCAAATCAGCAACTCCGTGCGCACCCAGATGATCTTCGGCCTCGATGTGGATGCGCTCAAGCCCGGCCAATCCTTCACGCTCGATGACGCCGCCTTCGGCTATCCCGTGCGCTATTTGCACGACGTTCCTCCCGGCGATTATTTCGTTCAAGTCGTCCTGAACGAATACGAAACTTTTCATCGCGCCGATGGCACCACCGTAAAACTTCCCATGGACCGTGGCGAAGGCCAGCACTGGCAGCTCGCGCCCGGCAATCTCTACTCCGCGCCGCGAAAAATCACCCTGCAAGCCGGAGGCGCTCCAGTCTCCATCGTCCTCGACCAGGTCATCCCACCCATCCCCGATCCGAAAGACACGCCCTACATCCGCCACATCAAAATTCAAAGCGCCCTGCTCACGAAATTCTGGGGCCGCCCAATGTTCTTGAGTGCGAACGTCCTCGTCCCCGAGGGATTCGATTCCCACCCCAACGCGCATTTCCCGCTGATGATTTTCGAAGATCATTTCAACGACGATCTCCACGGCTTTCGCACCACTCCTCCCGACCCCGATCTGAAGCCCGATTACAGCGAACGCTTTCACATTTCCGGTTACAACAAAATCCAGCAGGAAGAAGCCTACAAGTTCTACCAGCAATGGATCGCGCCGAAATTTCCGCGCTTCCTCGTCGCCCAGATCAATCACGCCAATCCCTATTACGACGATTCCTACGCCGTGAATTCCGCGAACCTCGGTCCCTACGGCGACGCCATCGAAACCGAACTGATTCCCGCGATCGAGAAAAAATTCCGCGGCATCGGTCAGGGCTGGGCGCGCTTCGTCTACGGCGGTTCCACCGGCGGATGGGAATCGCTAGCCGTGCAGATTTTTTATCCGGACCATTACAACGGCGCGTTCGTCGCCTGCCCCGATCCGGTGGATTTCCGCGGCTTCACCAACATCAATCTGTACTCGGACAAGAACATGTTCTTCATAGACGGCCCGCACATGCGCGTCGAACAGCCCGGCGAACGCGATTATCTCGGCCGCACGCTCACCACCACAAAACAGATCAATCAATACGAACTGGCTCTCGGCTCGCACGGGCGTTCCGGCGAACAATTCGATATCTGGCAGGCTGTGTACGGCCCGGTGGGAAAAGATGGCTACCCGCAGGCGATCTTTAATAAGGAAACTGGCGAAATCGATCCCGCCACCGCCGCCTACTGGAAGGAACATTACGACCTGACTGCGATCCTGCAGAAAAATTGGGGCACGCTCGGCTCAAAACTCGAAGGCAAGCTTCACATCTACGTCGGTAGCGCGGACACCTATTTCCTGAACGACGGCGTGTACTACCTGGAAGACGTCTTGAACGCCACCACCAATCCTCCCTACGGCGGCGAAGTGAAATACGGAGATCGCGCCGAACATTGCTGGAATGGCGACCCCAACCTGCCCAATTACCTTTCGCGCCTGCACTACAACACGATGTATCTGCCGAAAATTCTCGAACGCATCGAAAAGACTGCGCCGGCCGGCGCGGACTTGACGTCGTGGCGTTATTAGAAATTCGTTTGCGGCGTGCGATTTATTTATTGCGAATGGACAACGGCGAGCTGCTGATCACCGAACCTGCCGCAGCCTTGGATGTTTCCGCCGCAGCCGGCTTTTGCGCCTTTGCTGACGCTGATGCGGCCGCAGCGGGTGTGGACTTGCGGGTCTCCCACGCCTTGCGAAGCTTTTCGCGCTGCGCCAGCACGTAGCTCTTTGCCTCGTCAAAGTTGCGGTATACGCGCCGCCCCTTGATCATGTTGCACGACCGGCAGCAGGCCACCAGGTTGCGTTCATCCTTCTTGCCTTTGCGCGCGCGCGGAACCACGAAATCCACCGACATCGCCAAAGCGTTCTCGAAACTGGCCGCCCCGTCCAACCCACAGTATTGGCAACGATGCTGATCGCGTTCCAGAATTCGCAACCCTTCCTCGCGGGTAACCGGCTTTTCCACCAAGCGGAGCGTTGTAAGGTCGAATGGCATGCTTCACCTCCCGGATCGGAAATCTTTCGGCGAGATGAGAGACGTCGATTTCCGATCGTCGTTGCCAAGACCTTACGGCAGCGCGTGCGCCAGTGTCAAGATTACCAAGCTGGACGAAGCTCGCGGCGAACCGCGACGGCCAATCGCGCATCTGAAAAGCACATATACGGAATATGCGTTAGTCAGGATATACGTAGCGAGCTGTCTCGAATTAATTTGGTTGGTTCAGTTGCCGCCGCAAAGCTTCCACCACCACACCGACCAGTGCATACGTGGCGACATTTGCTGCAAGCGCCGAATAGAAACTAACGGGGTAATGCGATCCGACAATCGCTATGGGGCAGGTTAACCGCAGAAGGGCGGACACAATCGGTTCTATCGGATGGTCCTTGCTTGTCACCAGGAAATAAGCTGCCCACCCATTCGCAACAAGAAAGCCCGCAAGCATCCATTTCGCAACTCGGTGCCTCACGCTGCACCTCCCGCGCTCTTCGCCGAATCGTCTCACAGAAGCCTGCATCTGTCAGCTGAACTTCCGTAGAGCCGCGTTACCGGAAATATCCGATTCGTGGATCGACCGAAGCTTCGACGCAAGACGCCCGGTCCGAGCCGCCGCACACCACGGCTGTTTTCATCCGAGGTCAAATCTGAGGGAGCAATTCCTACGCAGCCTAGCCGATCGGGTTCGAGTGCGTCCGCAACCGGGTCAATTGTTGCCGTAATCTGTCAACATCCAGCCCCGCTGACTGGCACACCATCGGAAAATCCGAGCGGTCCTGGAACAAATATTCTTCGGCAATCCGTTTGTAGCGCAGAGGTCCCGAAATCCATTCCTGAATCGTGCTGACGACTACCGCCTGCCACAATCTCTTTTCCACCGCTGCATCTCGATCGGTTGTCGCTGCTGTAATTAGGCTTGGCATTTTGGCCCCCCGGGGTCTGTTGCGATAACTTACTGGCGCAAATCCCTGCTGAGCATTGCTCCGGCCAAGTTGCGAAGCAATATCGCCTCACTTGTGGATTTGTGCTGCATTGGTCAAGAGCAAACGTCCCGAAAACACAGGACTTATTTCGCAGCGCGCGCAACACAGCAAAAACCCGATTCCCTCCATCGCGCGCGCGTCAAACCCCCGAGGAAATTCTCCCTGGTGACGGCAAGATTTGCACCGTGCCCGCACCTCATCTTGAAGTTTGTGGGTTTGACCACTGCCGTTTTTCGTCAGTGTGCGGCTTCAGAATACGAACAAGAATTCGAAAATCTTTGTAGGTCCCAGCGTTAGCCACGACGACAACCGAGCCGAATCCGAGCGGCTTCAGCCGCTGAAGTACTGATTTACTGCTCTCCAACGGACTCGCCAGCAGATCAGTCCGAAGGTTGCGGCCGAATGGAGCTTGGGAATTATGGCGCAGCTGCGAGGTAGCGCTCGAAGAAAGCTTGCGTCGCCAGCGCCAGCTGGCGGTGGGAAGCCGGGTCGTGGAACATGTGATCGCTGTCGAGTCGCAAGAACTGCACCGTGGCGCCCGCCTTTTGCAGCGCATCGTTCAGCTGCTTCGGCCTGCGCAATAGGCACCGACTCGTCTCGCGTGCCGTGGATGATAAGAATCGGCGCATCGGATTTGGCGACATGAAAAATCGGTGACGCTTCGCGCCAGATCTCCGGATGCGCCGCGAAATCGGCGCCGAAGAAACTCGCCAGGAATTTCGTATCGTCATCACTCACATGCACGGTGAAATCGGTAGGGCCGCTGGCGTCCACCACCGCCTGCACCTTGCTGGAATATTTCGCGAGCGACGCATCGGAATTGTCGCGCGTCTCCAGCATGCCCAACAGTAAAGCCAGTTGCGCGCCGGCCGAGTGCCCGTAAGCGCCGATGCGCTGGGGATCAATATTGTATTTCGCCGAATTCGCGCGCAGCCAGCGCACTGCGCGCTGCACATCATCCAATTGTGCCGGCCAGCGAGTGGCGTCGTCTTGAAACAGCCGGTAATCCACCGGAACCGCAACAAACCCGGCCAGCGCAAGAAACTGCGCTAGCCGCATCATCGTGGATTTATCAAAGCTGATCCAGCCACCACCGTGCACCAACACCACCGCCGGGCGAGGTTTCCCGCTGTTGTTCGCAGGCTCGAAAATATCCAGCAGCAGCGTTTGGCCGCCCACCACGCCGTATGCGACATCATTATAGACCGGGCCAGCAGCTGGCCCCGGCGGCGCGGGAGAAACCTGCTGCGCACACACCCGCGGACCCGCCGCGACGATCAAAAGAAAAAACGCGATCACCATTTCTCGCATGAAGCGAAAATTATAGCGCGGCGCCCCAACGAGCGGCCAGCGTCCGGTTACCGCGGCTCGGCCAACATCCGGACGAATCGAGACGAGTGACTGGAGACTGGCATCCGCGCACAGTCCGCCTCAATCCTCGCGCAATGCCACCAGTGGATCCACGCGGGTCGCGCGCTGCGCCGGAATGTAGCAAGCGAAAAACGCTACGCCGGCCAGCACCGCCGCGGCCGAAAGGAAAGTAATCGGATCGGACGGCGCCACACCAAAAAGCATGGACCGGAAAAATCTCGTCATAATCGCGGCCCCCACCAGACCTGCGGCCAAACCGATCACCACGATCCGCATGCCTTCGCTCAGCGCCATACGCAGAATATCCAGCCGCTGCGCGCCCAGCGCCATGCGGATCCCCACTTCGTGCGTGCGCTGGCTGAAGGCGTAGGACATCACCCCGTAAATGCCAATCGCGGCCAGCAGCAGCGCCACCGCCGCGAATACGCCCAGCAGTTCCAGCGCAAACCGCCGGTCCGCCACCGATCGCGCAATGATTTCATCCATGCGAGCTGATGCTGTGCACCGCCACGTTCGCGTCCATGCTTTCCACCACGTGCCGCACCGCTTCGCCCAGATGTTCCGCGTCGCTTCGGCCGCGCAGAAACACCACTGCGTTGATCGGCGCGAACTGTCCCAGCGCAACATATATATGGGGCACGCTGGGAGCTTCAAATCCGTCCGATTTAATGTCGCCCACCACGCCCACAATCGTCACGCCCTTGGGACCCGGTCCAAATCCAAATTTCACCTGTTGTCCCAGCGGATCCTGGTCCGGCCAATAACGGTGCGCCAGAGTCTGATCAATCACCGCCACCGCCTGGGTCGTGTTCGTGTCGAGCGCGGTGAAATTTCTTCCGGCCATCAAAGGAACGTCCATGGTGTGAAAATACTGCGTATCAACAATGGCGATGTCCGCCACCGGCCTGCGTTCGGAATCCGCGGGGCGCCCTGAAATCGTAAACGGGGAATAGTTTCGCCCGGAATTCATCGGCAGCGTGTCGTTGCCTGCAATCGCGGACTGCTCCACGCCCGGCAGCGTCGCCACGCGCCGGTAAATCTCCATCAGAAATGCGGCGCGTTTATCCATCTGCGCATAAGGATCGCTGTTAGGATCGTTCGGCTGCGGAATCCAGATTTGCACCGTCGTCAGATGGCTGGGATTGAATCCCGGACGCACTTGCAACACCCGCCAGAAACTTTTCAGCAGCAGCCCCGCGCCCGCCAACAAAATTATCGAGAGCGCCACTTCCGACACCACCAGAATCCGCGAAAGTCGCGTGTGCCGTCGGCTGGTTCCCGACCCGCGGCCGCCCTCCCTCAGATTCTCCACCTGATTAGGATTCGAAGCTTGCAACGCGGGCGCCAGCCCGAACAGAACGCCCGTGACGATCGAAATCAGAAACGCGAAAAATAGCACCTTGCCGCTGACGTCAATTTCATTCAGCCGCGGAATATCCGCCGGGGCCAGGCTGATGATCGCGTTCTTCAAAAACAGAACCGTGACTAACGCCACCACGCCGGAGATTACTGACAACAACGTGCTCTCAGTCAAAAGCTGTCGCGCCAGACGCGCGCGGCTCGCACCCATCGTCAGTCGTATCGCAATTTCGCGCCGCCTTCCCGACGACCGCGCCAGCAACAAATTCGCAATATTCACGCACGCGATCAGCAGCACGAATCCCACCGCGCCGAAAAGGATGAACAATTGCGTCCGCTGCGGGCCCACCAGATCTTCTTTCACCGACACCAGCCGTACCGCCCATCGCGAGCTGGCGGGATACGCGGCCGGATACTCCCGCGTGAGCTGCGCTACATATGCATCAATCTGCGACTGCGCCTGCGCCACCGTCACCCCTGGCTTCAAGCGACCAATCGCCGCGGGAACGATTCGCAGCGTGCGATCCGCTGGAACTGGAAATGGCAATCCGCTGAACCCCGCAGCCAGCCACACTTCCACATCAGTGTCGAGCGTTCGGCCCGGATGACGAAACCCCGGCGGCAGCACGCCGACAATCGTGTACAGGTCGCGATCCAGCGACATTTTTCGCCCGAGGATGTTCGGATCCGAACCGTAGTTCCGCCGCCAAAATCCGTCGCTGATAACCACGCCCTCCAGGAATCCCGGAACGGAATCCTGCTGCGTGTACACGCGGCCCAGTTGTGGTTTCGCTCCCAGCAACGTGAAGTAATCAGGGCTGGTGATCAGCGTCTCGGCGCGAACCGTACGTTCTCCGCCGCCGATCGCCGAGTTCACCGGAGCCACTGCCGAAATATTCTGAAACACACCCGAGCGCTGCTCCAGATCCCAAAGCTCCGGCGCGGACATACCCACATCCTGCGAGTTCGGGCCGTTCAGATCGTCGAAGATGCGTACCATTTGCTCAGGATGCGGGAACGGCAGCGGCCGCAGCAGCACTCCATACACCACGCTGAACGTGGCCACGTTCGCGCCGATTCCCAGCGCCAGAGTCAGTATGGCCACGATCGCAAACCCGGGACTCTTCAGCAGCGTGCGAGACGCATAGCGCAGATCTTGCAGGAATGAGATCACAGCTCCCTCCTCGTGCACACCCAACACTCGGCAGAGGTAATTTTCCCTATTGCTACTCCCTGTTGCTAGATGGACGAGAGAAGTCGCGCAGTTGTTAGCAGAAAGTTACCGACACAATCGCGATCGGTTGAGGTCTCAGTTGGGATCAGCGATCAAATCCAAGTGTTCGCATTCGCACCCGCCGCACACCGCCCGCGCGACAAATGACCCGTCGCGTAACCGAACACTGTCCGCTTCCCACGCCCTGAGTAGTGAGTCAATTTCCGATTACGCGGGTGGTCTCAATGGGTCGACGCAACACTAAGCTTCAACCCGCCTAGCATTGAAAACAAAAGGCAAAATCGCCAGCCAGGGTTAGGCCATCACCGGCGCGGTCCTAGTTAGGTTTTGGCCCCGTAGCGCCAAACAGATGATCCTCCCGCGTAAGCACAGTCGAACCAATGCACTAAAAGGTGTTGCATCGACCGGTTGAGCCGGCACGACTTATCGGATGGTCGGCGCTCGCACGGCACTGGTGAATGCGGGACGAGGGCTCGCGAAATCCTATGGCGCACGACTGCCGAAATGCGGCACCGAGCAAATGACTCGAGGGATTACGAAAAATCTCAAGCCCGAGTTGCGGGAAGCTTTGGAACCGCTGCTCGGGGAAATCGAATCACTCACCGCACGCATCGCGGAATATGACACGCGGATCGAGCAGATTGCGAAAGAGGTCTATCCCGAGGTCGCTCGACTGAAACAGATCAAAGGAGTCGGGCCATTGATTGCACTGACCTACGTTCTGACTTTGGATAACCCGCACCGATTCCGGCGCAGCCGCGACGTGGGGTGTTTTGTTGGGTTGCGTCCAGGACGCAGGAACTCGGGAATGAGCGAGCCGCAACTGCACATCAGCAAAGAAGGAGACCGTTATCTTCGAACGTTGCTGGTACAAGGAGCGCACTACATCCTGGGACCCTTTGGACAAGATAGTGATCTGAGGCGCTGGGGGCTGAAGCTGTCGCAGCGCGGAGGGAGGAACGCCAAGAAACGAGCGGTGGTTGCGGTAGCACGGAAGCTCGCCGTACTGCTTCACAAGTTGTGGGTCAGCAAAGAGGTCTACGAACCGCTGCGGAATAGCCGAAACCAGATGGCCGAAGTCGCGTAGAGAGTAAGAGAACCTGGATTTGAAACTACCGAGCTCAACCGCCGAGATCAGGTGACTGCGCCCAACTCCTGGCCCAGCTCCGGTCCAGAGACCAGAGCCAAGGTCGATTATCAGGTCGCAGCACCTACTGTATCGAGGACGCCCACCTTGCAGCGAGCGACAAACGCTCAGCAAAGACTGCGGATGGAAGGATGGCGACAGAGGCGGCTCGGTGAATCAGGTTAGGATCCACGGAAAGAAAACACAAAACCGTCTTGACTCAGACCGGCCTTCTCATGGAAGGAGTTAGCCCGACAGTCGGCTTCACACTAGCTGTGACTTTAGCTTTCTCTCTTCCTACAGCAAAAATTCGAGACCGCTGGCCTTGGTTGGTTTCGTACTGAGGCGGCCGGAACGAATGGACGCTTTGAAGTCTCCAAAATCGCGTTCCGCTTGATCTGCGTAGGCCTCTGAATACTTCACCAGAGCCTCGTGAAACGTATCGTTCGATCCCAGGTAGCCGGCGATCATCAAGGCGTCGCCCGCTTTTGCGTGGGCCCGCGCCAGTGCCCAGCCGCACATCGTTGCATAAGACACCAGCGTACTGGGTTTGAAGGTCTCCGGCTCAGCGGCAACCTTCATATCGCGGAACTGACGGATATAGTAATCGTGGCGGTTACTGCGGCCCCAGCCAAGAAAAATGTCGCTGCTGGCTTGCATCAGATGGAGCCCGTCCACCACACGAATTCCTTGTTGCGCAAAACGGCTCTTGCCCTTCGGGGATTCCAGAACCGACCTGCGCGCTTCCTTCACCTGAAGAAAGAGCGGGTCGTCTTCATCCGCTAGGAAAAGTGCTACATAGCAGCGCGTTCCCACGCTGCCCACCCCCACAACTTTCACCACCCCATCCTGCCATTGATATCGGCCAAGCAACTGTCGTCTATCCCATTGCAAGGACGTCCGATATTCCTCCCAGAATTGCTTCTGCTGCTTGTGGAAATCTTGAACATTTTCCTGAAAATGAAAGATGACCGGCGGGTTGTCCTTTATCTTCCGACGCCCATCCACAACCGCAGTGAGTTTCGGAAATGCTACCTCAGAGCATGCGGAGCGAGCCGCCTTCTGCTTCTGCCGCAAACGACTTACGAAATCCGTATCCTTGCGAAAATACTCCAAAACATCCTCAATTTTAAACTGTGCGTACCATCTCTCAAGCTCCGTCCAGCCGGAAACGATAGACATCCGCTCCTGATACATCGCGGCGGCAGCTCGTACCGCATCCTTCCCGGTCTGCTTGGAAAAGCCATTGTCCCTTGCAGCCAGCACTAGACTGACACCCAGCCGCTTGATGTCCCACTCCCACGGGCCGGGAAATGTCTCGTCTAAATCGTTGATATCGAAAACCAGAGATCTTTCTGGCGAGGCGTACGCCCCAAAATTCATCAGGTGGCAGTCGCCGCACAACTGAACCTTGATTCCGGACACGGGAGAGTCCGCGAGGTCGCGCGCTTGTATGATCGCCGTGCCGCGGAAGAACTTGAAAGGCGACTCGGACATCCTCTGGTATCGCACTGGTATCAGACCGGGGATTCGGTCGGCATCCGACTCCTCCAGCAATTTGATAACGTCTTGAGATTTTGATCGAAGCTTCCACTCAGCGTGCGCTGTGCGGGGGCACTTTTCGCGAAGCGCTTTCCCTTGCCGGTGTCGCTCCTTCTTGGATAACGGGCGGGCAGAATCTAGTTTCATGTTTATTCCCCTTCCTTCAAACGCCAGGCCGAAACTGCTCACTCAAATCAGACGCCGTTATCTTGAAGCGGACGCGGGGCGGGCGCCTCTGATTGCGAGAGCGCCTGCTATTGTGGGGAACAGTAGCACAGACAGCGCCCCGGCTCCCAGTATGGCAGCCGCAACGTCGCCCCGCATGCTCTGAACTAGAGCGCGCCCTGTGCCTGATTAACGCTCTTCTCGGAAGCTGACCCGCGACCACGCCCCGCCTTCTCTTGCCTGAATATTGCGCTGCTGCTACACTATCGCGGCAAGAGCGAGCCTGCTGCTCCTGCCATTCTCCCTGAAGAAGGTTCACCCATGTCTGGACACTCAAAATGGGCCACGATTAAGCATAAGAAGGCGGCTACGGACGCCAAGCGTGGCAAAATTTTCACCAAAATTATCCGTGAGCTAACCATCGCAGCGCGCTCCGGCGGCGCCGACCCCATCACCAACCCGCGCCTGCGCACCGCCATTCTCTCGGCGAAAAGCGAAAACATGCCCAACGACAATATCGAGCGCGCCATCCAGCGCGGCACCGGCACGCTCGAGGGCGAAACGCTCGACGAAGTCACCTTCGAAGGCTACGGCCCCGGCGGCGTCGGCGTACTCGTGCAAGTCGTCACCAACAATCGCAACCGCATCGTCAGCGAAGTACGCCACATGTTCTCCAAGAACGGCGGCAACATGGCGGAAAACGGCGCGGTCGGCTGGATGTTCCACCGCAAGGGCGACATCATCGTCCCCAAGGAAGCCGCGGACGAAGAAAAAATGATGAGCATCGTGCTGGACGCCGGCGCGGAAGATTTGCGCGACGACGGTTCGGCCTGGGAAGTCACCACGCCCCCCGAAGCGTTCGAAAAAGTGCGCGAAGCATTGCTCGCCGCCGGCGTCACCCCGGCCACTGCGGAAATCGCCTTCGTCCCGCAAAATTACGTCAAGCTCAGCGGCGCGCAAGCCCAGCAAATGATGCGCATGGTCGAAACCCTCGAAGACCACGACGACGTCCAGCACGTCTACGCCAACTTCGACATCGACGAAAAAGAAATGCAAGCCGCCGTCGCCAGCTAGCCCATCTTGGAGTGCGGCGGCTTGCCGCCGCTTTTTCTTCGGCGAAGCTTGCTTCGCCGCCTTTCAGCGACATTGACGCAGCGCAGAAGCGGACGCGCCAATTCCCACTGTCAACGGGTATCCTCAGCATCGCTCAGGTTTTCTCTGCGCCCTCTGCGTCTCTGCGGTAGATTTTTTCCGTCTTTCTCAGATTTTCCTCCGCCTTTCCTCTGTGGACTCTGTGTAAGATCTTTTGCCTTTCTCTGCGCCTCTGTGCCTCTGTGGCAATTCGTCTCTCGATGTCACCTGGTTCTGCCAACGTAGTACGCGCTTCTATGATCACCACAGCTGCGCTCAAGCGTCGGCTTTCAGTGTCGCAGGAACTTCCATCGGTACCAGAAAATTGCTGGCGAGCAGATACGCAAACAAATGTCCAATCGGCGGCGCGTGGCGCAGTTGAGTGGCAGAAACCATCCCGTTCGTCTCGCTCCATTCCCAACCGCTCTCCGGAAAATCCTTCAGTCTTTCCCGCAGCTCCGTCGAGCTCATCGGATAAGCGTAGATGCGCACATTCTGTGCCAGCAGACGTGCCAGTGCCTCCAGAAGTCTTCCGTCCAGATTGCCGTAAATGCCCTCAAACGCTTGGATCACCAGTGAAAGACCAGCCGCGAAGCGCACGGGCGCTTGCGTGTAGCGGCTTACCAGAGTCTTCATATTGTAGAGCTCGCTCCGGCGAAATAGCAGCACATCGCCACCGGCAGCGAGTAGAGCGTTGATGCGCCGCAGCAAATCGGGAACGTCCGGCACTGGATCGCTCGGCGTAATCGGAGCGGCCGTCAGGCAAAAAATTCCACCCGGTGTCACCCTTGTTTCGCCCAGTTCCTTCTGCAGCTCCTGGATAGCCGCGGCCAGTAATCGCATGTGAACCTGCGAGTGAGGTGGGTCCCCATGGCCAAAATATCCCGGGGCAAGCACCAGCGCTTTCTTGTAGAGGGCCTCGGTAGGCGGTACTGCGGGCCCTTTGGCAGGGAAAAATACAGCCTCGGCGAACCCACCACTTGCCAAACGGGCCATCAGCGTAGAGCGATCCCAACCTTCGAATGCCGGCCCGCGAAGATCCATATAATCGATCTCGATTCGCTCCTTCACGACATCTTCCGCCACGCCCGCTAAAAATGAATCCATGGTTTGCGATCCGTAGTACGCCGTGTAAATCAGATTCACGCCCAGAATGCCGATCGCTTCCTGCTGTAGCACGTTCGACGGATCCCTCATATTGATGTGCAGCAGGATGTCGTTGGCAGCACCGCCGGGCTGCGATTGAAATCGCATACCGACCCAGCCGTGCGCATCGTTCGTCCCGGCGAAGTTTCGCGCGGAAACGGTATCAACAAACGAGAAGAAGCGCGTATGCTGCCCCCGCGTATCGCTTAACTGCGCCAGAAGTTGGGTCCATTCCTTGTCCAGCATGGCCTCCAGCCGCTGCCTCGACACATAGCGCGAGCCGGAGCCATAAAGATCGTCGCTCACTTCCTTGTCGTAGGCGGAAACGGTCTTCGCGACTGTCGCGGACGCGCCCCCCACCAGAAAGAACCAGTGCGAGACTTCCTGTCCGGCGCCGATTTCGGCAAAAGACCCGAAGGCGGACGCATCCAGATTCAGTGTGAGCGCTTTGTGGTGAGTGTCGAGCTTTTCAGTGGAAGGCATCGTCAGGCTCCGCTCGCGCGTCACCTTCTAACAGGCGCTTGGCATCCAGGACGAGCTAACGATACGTGGCGCGCGAGGACGATTCTACCCGAGATTTTGTCTCCGATTTCGAAAATGGCAGCACCCCTCTTCGCACTGCCATTTCAGAAATCGCCAGATTCCCTCTCTTATCGGCCCGCTCCCGCGGCCAGCAGCTCAAACGAATGTACTGCGCTGGCCTCGTCCGTGTGAATGTCGAACACCTTGTGCAAGCTCGTCGCGTTCAACAGCTCCTGCACCCTTTGATTCACATTCACGATCTTGAGCTGGCCACCTTCATTCTTCAGCGTCGTATGCGTCCTCACCAGTTCGCCCAGCCCGGCGCTGTCCACGTATTCCACTCCCTGCAAATTCAAAAGGATTCGTTTCTTTCCCTTCTCCACCAGTCCCTCCACCACCTCGCGCAGCATGATGTTTCCTTCGCCGACTGTGATCCTTCCCCGCACGTACACCACCGCAATCTCGCCGATCTGCCGCGTCGCAGCTTGCATCTTTATGCTCATCCGCCACCGCTCGCTGATCCCCATGCGATCCAGGATTCCCGCCGCCACTCTTGCCGTTGCCTGCGAATCCGTGCGCACCACGATCAAGGACCGCCCTTCCTGCAACACCTCTGCGAAGAACGTCAAGTCTTGGCACGCCTTTTCGCCGGGAGTCGGTTGCGGAGTTTCCATCGCAATCTCTAGCGACAAGTTTGGCTTGGCTGACAACATCTTGCCCACTTCCGAGCCGGCCAGCCCCAGCGCGGCTGTCGCGCCGATTCCCAGCGCGAACACTTGCCCGATTCCCGGAATTGAAAACAGCGTCGCCGCTACCACTCCGGACATCAGTCCGGCCGCTCCGCCCACCATTCCTCCGGCATAGGCGCCCAGACTCTTGCCGAGTGTCATGGCGTCGCTTTCAGAGCGAGTCAGAAAAACAATCGTGTCTTGCGGAACGTACTTGTCGAGCAGTTCCTTCACGGCTTCTTCCGCGCGTTCCCGCGTAGCGAATACTCCAATTACGGTTTCCATTGCATTCTCCTTTGCGTACTTCCTTGCGTATTTCCTCGCGTGCTCCCTTCCGTACTCCCTCTCAAAGGACGGGGGGTCTCGCTGCATTCCTGGGGCCTCCCGTCTGGCGTTCGGTTCCGGTTGAATTCCACCTTCATCAAGTCATTCCGCGTATTCACGTTAAAGGATCCGCGCACTGGCGATCCTTATGGCGCTACGTTCAGCGGCACAGAAACCACCGCCAGTTCATCTTCCTTCGTGGCTCGCGATAGCTCTTTCTCGCGACGCGATACCGCGAGTTTCATTCCATGACCATTTCCGCTCCAAATCTCAGAAAGAAAACACTCGTCGCTGTAGCACTGAAAGATCAATTTCGGTACAGCGTCCTTCTCCCTGGCGTCCGTGGGATACGTCATTACGAACGTTGACGCAGACGAATCCGTGCGTCGAACCTGCTGCACTGCTTTGCTTGACGAAAGCGTTCGCCGGATCTGATATTCCCCGGCCGGCATCTTCGTGTCTCCAGCTTGGAATGCGAAAGGAACTTTCGCCTGTGTGACTTCCTGAGCGTGGCTCGCTGCCGGCACCAGAGCTGTGAAGGCCAGCGCGGCTGCTGCTATGAGAATTTGCTTTTTCATCGACTTTCTCCTTTTTCTTGCCTTACGCTCGACAGCTCCTGTGATTCCGTCACCGTCGAGTTGCGCTCACTTTGGTCCTCTGCCCAAAAAACAGCAATGCACTGCGGGCGACTTGCGAGTGAACTGCGGATGAACCGCTAAGCCGCACGCACAAAACGACTTTTCGCCAAAGAACCGCGCAAGCTACGGTCGCCACCGCGTGTCCGCAAACCTCGCGGCGCGGACCGTGGTATATATGTCAGAACGAGGGACGCATGCCGCAGCCGGCGCCGGGTTCAGCGATCCTGCGATTCGATCTATATGCTCTGGATCTGCGTGCGGGCGAGCTTTTCAAGAGCGGTCGCAAAATCAAACTGCAAGAACAACCCTTTCGCATCCTCACGATGTTGCTCGAACATCCCGGCGAGCTGGTCACCCGCGAAGAGCTGCGCCAGCGGCTCTGGTCCGAAGATACCTTTGTGGACTTTGAGCACAGCCTCAACACAGCAATCAAAAAGCTGCGCCGCGCTCTCTGTGACGAAGCCGATAAACCGCGATTCGTCGAGACCCTTCCGCGACGCGGCTACCGCTTTGTCGGTTCTCTCGAGGACCATCCGCCTCCGTCACCGCAAACACACGATGACCCGTCGAAGAGCTTTGTCGGAAAAGTGTGCGTGCTGCGGGATAAGGCGGGCGGAGATTTGGTCACTCTCCCGATTGACGAGAAGACCATGCTCGAGAAACAAAAGCTCGAATCTGCAGCCGACGATCTGGGGCTCTCGCTTCTGTTCGCTGCCGAAAAACTATTGGTGGTGCGGGCGGGCACGCGAGTGAAAGTACTCGAAGCTAGCTCGGCTCAGTCTTGCTACGAAGTTCGCATTCTCGAGGGCGAGCACATGGCCAAGACCGCAGTTGTACCGCAAATCTACCTGGTCTAACCGGCCAAGGACCCGACGAGCAACCGCAATAGTTCCGTTCGCGCCGCCCCACCCCGAAAAAACACTACACTCCGCTCCCCTCGCGCACTACACTTGTGCGGGCCAAGATGACTCTCCGCTCAGCTCCGATCTCCGCGACGAACTCCGCGACGAACTCCGTGAACGCGGATTCTGTGAACCCGCATTCCGTGCAGAAGACCGCGCGCCTCTGCGTCCTCGGCGTTGACCCTGCCGTTGCCGGCGCCACTGGCTACGGCGTGGTCGAATTTATCGGCTCCTCGCCGCGCCTGCTGCGTTTCGGCGCGCTGAAACTTCCCGCCCGCGCCACCTTCGCCGCCCGCCTGCGCGAAATCCATGAATTGATCGCCCAACTCGTCGCCGAATTCGCTCCCGATGCCGTCGCCGTCGAATCCGTCTTCACCGCGCTCAATATGCGCACCGCGCTGAAGCTCGCAGAAGTTCGCGGCGTCGTCCTGCTCGCCGCCGCGCAAGCCTCCATCCCCGCGCACAGTTATTCGCCGCGCGAAGTGAAATCCAGCATCGCCGGTTACGGCGCCGCTTCCAAACAGCAAATGCAGCAGATGGTCACTTCCGCGCTCGGCCTGACCGAATACCCCGAGCCGGCCGACGCCGCCGACGCCCTCGCCGTCGCGCTCTGCCACGCGCACAGTTTCCGCGCCCGTGAACGCATGCTCGCGTCCATCACCGCGATTCCGGCGGCAAGCCGCACCGTCGCGCGCACCCTTCCCGCGCCCGGCGCAACAAAAGCCACCCTGCGAAACCTTTCCCGCGCGGCGCGCATCTCTGGGTTGTGATGGGTATTTTATGATTCGGCCCCCGGCTCCATCCACCAATCCGTTCCGCTCACGAGCGCTCGCTCCCATGGCGCTCTTGCTTTCCGTGCTCGCTGTTTTCGCTGCGCAAGCAACCGCCGCCATGCCCGCTCGCCCGCTGCGCGCCACTGCCTCGTACCTCGCGTTCAGCGCTTCCGCCGAGCCCGCGAATAATCCCGCTGCCGAAATCACTTTTCGCAAAGTCTTCAAAACCAGTTACCCCGAGTTCGTCGAAATTAAAATCAGCCAAGCCGGCTCAGGCACCTACGACATTCGCCAGCTCGACGAAGACTCCAACCCTCAGCCCTTCGAAGTCAGCGCCCCGCTCACCGAGCGTATCTTTGCCCTCGCCACCAAGCTGAATAATTTTCACAATGTGGATTTGGAAGTCCATCGCCGCCTCGCCAATCTCGGCGCAAAAACCCTGCTCTACCAAAAAGGCGCGGAAAAATACGAAACCGATTTCAACTACACGCTCGACGATAACGCCACCCAGCTCGTCAACATTTTCGAAGGCCTCGCTCGCCAAACCACGGACCTCTCCGACCTGGTCCGCACCATGCGTTACGATCGCCTCGGCGTCAACGACGTCCTGCTCCAGATCGAACGCGATTACAACAACAAGCTGCTTCCCGAGCCCGAGCGCCTCCTCCCCACTCTCGACCAGCTCGGCGCCGACGAAAAGTTCATAGACATCGCCCGCGCTCGCGCCCGCAGCCTCGCCACCCGCATCCGTTCCGCTCACTAAATCCCTTTCAGTAAGGGTGCGCCGCCAGTTCGCATCGCCCGATTTCCCCGTTTCTCACGGGATATCTGTCCCTAGGTACAACTTGACACTTCTTATAACTTCCGTTTACTCTCCATGCCGTCTTCACAGGCCCAAAATGGGAACCCAGGTGCCCGAAACTATGCGACCCCAGCCCGCACGTTTCAACCGCATTTTCCTGCTTTTTGCTTTTTTTTCGCTGCTCACGCTCCGCTCCTTCGCGCAATCCGCTCCCGCGCCGTCGCGCATCACTCAAGCCGTTGACGAAAGCAATCTCACGCTCCTGAAAGGCAACACCTATTACCTCGCTCGCGCCGCAATACGATCGCGGCGCGGCTCCCGCCAGTCTGCCCATGAACCGTATGCTCCTCGTCTTGCAGCGCAGCCCCAGCCAGGAAGCCTCCCTCGAACAATTGCTCGACCAGCAACAGGATCACTCCTCACCCAATTACCATCAGTGGCTCACCCCCCAACAATTCGGCCAGCAGTTCGGCCCTTCCGACCAGGACATTCAGACGATCACTTCCTGGCTGCAGTCCCACGGTTTCCAGGTCGCGCCCATCTCGAACGGCCGCACCGTCATCGAATTTTCCGGCACCGCCGGCCAGGTCCAGGAAGCGTTTCACACCACCATCCACAAATATTCAGTCCCCACCACATCCGGAACGCCAGGTGCAGCCGGAACACCAGGAGCAGCCCCAGCCCTCGAAGACCACTGGGCCAACTCCTCCGACCCTTCCATTCCCTCGGCGCTCTCGCCCCTGATCGTCGGCATTGATACGCTGCACAATTTCCCCAGGAAACCTATGCACGTCGTCGCCGGTGTCTTCAAGAAAGACAGAAGCACCGGGAAAACTACCTCCGTGAATCCTCAATTCACCTTTACCTGCGGCGTCAATAACGCGAACCAGCCGGTAAGTTGCTACGGAATTGGCCCTGCCGATTTTGCGACCATCTACAACGTCTTGCCGCTCTGGAATGGCAGTCCGGCTCCCGTGATAGACGGCACCGGTCAAACCATCGGCATCATCGGCGAGACCGACGTGGACATGAAGGACATCGAAAGTTTCCGCAGCCTCTTCGGTCTGCCTGCAAACGACCCGGTCGTAGTTTTGGACGGCCCCGACCCGGGTATCGTCCCCGGCGATGAAACTGAATCCGATCTCGATTTGCAATGGTCCGGCGCCGTTGCCAGAGGCGCCACAATTAAATTCATCACTTCCGCCACTACCAACAACACTCTTGGCGTGGATCTCTCAGCGCAATACGCCGTGGATCACAACGTCGCGCCGGTACTCAGCGAAAGCTATGGCATTTGCGAAGCGGCGCTCGGCACCGCTGGCAATCACTTCTACAACGCGGTCTGGCAGCAAGCCGCCGCTGAAGGAATTACCGTCTTCGTTTCCTCGGGGGACAGCGGCTCCGCCGGGTGCGACAGTCAGGACAACCAGGCTCCCGCCCCCGCTGAAAACGGTCTGCAAGTCAGCGGCTTCGCATCCACGCCCTACAACGTCGCCGTCGGCGGCACTGATTTCAACGACCTCGCGAACCCCGCAACCTACTGGAACACCACCAGCACATCAAGCTCTACCGAGCTCTCCGCCAAAAGTTATATTCCAGAAGTTCCTTGGAACGACAGTTGCACCAGCCAGGCCCTGGCGTTTTACGGCTACAGCACCAACGCGCTCGCAAACTGCAATAATTCAAACTTGCTCGGCGTGAATGTCTTTACTCTGGGCGGTGCGGGCGGGAAAAGCAGCTGTACTACAGGAAATGGCCAGAGCATCAACGGCTGCGGCGGCGGCTACGCCAAGCCTTCCTGGCAGACCGGCATAGGCGTGCCCAACGACAGCAAGCGTGACATTCCGGACGTCTCGC
Organism: uncultured Acidobacteriota bacterium; assembly: GCA_963742475.1. Classification (GTDB taxonomy): domain Bacteria; phylum Acidobacteriota; class Terriglobia; order Acidiferrales; family UBA7541; genus Palsa-295. The sequence continues at coordinate 356,858 of CAVULY010000005.1, forward strand.
TCTTCGCTGCAACCGGATTCTACACGGGCAGCTTTTACATCGTCTGCGAGGCAGACATCACGGACAGTCTCTATTGCAATCAAAACCCGCAGAACCTTGATTTCCTCGGAGTCGGCGGCACTTCCGCGTCGTCGCCGGCCTTTGCGGGAATCATGGCATTGGTCAACCAGAAAACTGGCTCGCGCCAAGGTAACGCCAATTACATTCTGTACCAGCTCGCCGCAAAATCCGGGGCCAGTTGCACTTCGTCGGGCACGCCGGCCAGCACTTGCATTTTTTATGACATCAATACCGGAACCAACGCCATGCCTTGCGACGACGCCGTTGCAAGTCCGGTCAATTGCGGGTCTGCAGGTCCCTTAGGCGTCGGCATCTTGACCGGATATAACGCCACCGCCGGTTATGACCAGGCCACCGGGCTCGGATCGGTCAACGCCGCAAATCTCGTCAATAAATGGAGCACGGTCACATCCGCCCTCAAGGCCACCGCAACGACCCTGTCGCTCAGCCCCACTTCCTCCATCGCGCACGGCACCCCGGTGACCGTGCAGATCGGCGTAACTCCCACCCCTCCCGCCACCGGTACCGCTACCGGCAACGTTGCGCTGTTCTCCACCTCCACCGTTGAGCAGGGCGTCACGGATTTCGCGCTCACCAACGGCTCGGTGAATTCCACAACGAACACCCTGCCCGGCGGCAGCTACAGCGTCACCGCGCACTATGCCGGGGATGGCAGTTTCGCCGCCAGCGACTCCGCGCCGGTCGCCGTTACAGTCACACCGGAAAGCAGCAAAGTGGCCGTTTCTTTCCTTACTCAAACTTCTCAGGGCTTTCCGCTGCCGTTCAGCTCGGGAGTTTACGGTTCCGCGGTATATCTCCGCGCCGATGTAAGCGGCAACTCCGGTAACGGCGTGCCCACCGGCACTGTCACGTTCAAGGATGGCGGAAATGCGATACCCGCCATTCCAGCTCTTACTTTGAACAGCCAAGGCAACGTCCTGCCCACGAATCCAACTTATACCTTCACCGCAGGCACTCATTCCATCACCGGCGCCTACAGTGGTGATCCCAGCTTCAACGCTAGCACCTCGCCCGCCGCGTCCTTCACCATCACCCAGGCCCAGATCCCAGTATCCGTCAACGCCTCCTCGGGTGTTGTGGTTCTCGGGAGCCCACTTACCATCTTTGCGGGACTGAGCGGCGCCAATTGCGGAAACGCCCCCACCGGCACAATAACCATTTTCTCCGGCTCGACGCAGCTCGGAACACCACTGACTCTCCAGCCCTCCAGCAACTCAAGCACATGCCAGGTCAACAGCTCGGTGTCCTTCACTACCAGCGCACTACCCATCGGCAACAATTCGGTCACGGCCAAGTACAGCGGCGACGTCAACTACGTCGCCTCAACTTCCGCGCCCGCCCTTCTTGACGTCCAGATCCCCACCGGCACGGCGATCGACTCTTCGGCAATGACTGTTCAACCGGGACAAAGCGTCACTTTCACCGCGACAATAACCCAGGCTCAGGCCGGTGGCCCTGGTCCCACCGGCACGGTACAATTCACCGCCAACGGCGCCATCATCGGGAGTGCCGTGGCCCTCAGTCGCAGGAAAAGCGCACGCCTCGACTACCTCTCTTCCGTCCGGAAACCTCACGATCGTCGCCGCGTACTCAGGCGACGTGAATTACGCAAGGTCCAGCGCTAGCCTTCTAGAGACCGTATTGCCGGGTCCCGACTTCAATGTCTCCTTTGCACCGCCCGTCGTCAACGTCACCGCTCCCGGCGCGACGGGAACCACAGTCGTGACGGTAAACGCCCTGAATGGCTTCACCGCCTCCGTCAATTTCACCGGCTGTTCGAATCTGCCTTCGGAAAGCACTTGCAGCTTTAGTTCGGCTACCGTGGCTCCGGGGCAAACCATGACTCTCACGGTTCTCACCACCGCTCCCAGCTCGCTCGTTCCCGCAAGCCGTCACACTGATTTCGGCAGGGTGGCGCACCACTGCCGGTGCCATCCGTCTCTCGCTCTTGTGCTTCGCGCTTTTCACTCTGGCAATGCAGGCGCGTCGCCGTCGCTGGAATCTCGCCGCAGCAGGTTTGCTGTTTACGCTATTGATCGCGAACGCCGCATGTGGCGGCGGGGGCGGCAGCACCGGCCCCACCAATCCCGGCACGCCTGTCGTCCAAAATCAGACCATCTCGGTGACCGCGACCAGCGGCGCCACCACGCACAATTTCACCTTCACCCTCAACGTCAACTGACGACGCTTCGATTTTGTATTTGCTTTTGTAACGGGTGTTGTAGCGGCGCACTTCAGTGCGCCATCTGTATCACGGCAACACCCGATCGCGCGTCCGGAACCGCGCGACGCGCATTACTCCTCACCGCACAATCATCCCCGCATACCCCACCACCTCTTCCCGCTCGCCCGTAACATCCCCCGACGTCGCGTACCTCACCAGCTCCGCTTTCTCCGCGCCCAGATCGCGCATCGCCACCAGCATCGCCGTCGTCGCCGCGTACCCGCACATCGTGATTCCTTCCCCGCGCACCGTATCAAACAGCCCGCGCGGATCCAGCGCCAGTATCCGCTCGATCGCGCGTCCGTCTTTCACACGCGTCACCGCATCGTGCTCGTAATGATTCATGTCCGTGCTGGCAATCACCAGCACTCGCTCGCTCTGCGCCGCCACCACCTTCGCCACCGCATGCCCCAATTCTTCCAGCACCGGATATCGCTCCGCCGCCAGCACGATCGGCACAAACCGAAAATCCGCCGGCGCCAGCCGCTGCAGAAACGGTATCTGCACCTCCAGCGAATGTTCGCGCTCGTGCGCCGTGGAATCTTCCCGCAACCATCGGCAGGCCCGCGCCAATTCCCCCGCCAGCTCCGCGTCTATCGCCGCATCTCCCAGCGGAGTTCTCCAGCTTCCCTCCGACAAAATGGCCATCGCTTCGCCGCGCGGATAATGCCGCGGCCCCAGCAAAATGCATCGCGAAGGAATTTTCAGCGCGGAATAAACTGCCCCGGCAACGTGCCCCGAATACATGTACCCCGCATGAGGAACCACGCACCCGCGCGCCGCGATTTTCTCGCCGCCCGCCGGCGCAAATTCCGCCACCTGCCGCGCAAGCTCCTGCGGTTCCGATGGGTAGAAGCGTCCGGCAACTGCGGCGGGGCGAATCATTTCGTAGCGCCGGCGTCCCGCCGGCTCTTTTCTCGCGTGTGATCCTGCTGAAATCTAGCTACGCACAACGGGGAATTAACTCGACTTGGAAGGCCTGCCTTTAATCTTGAGCGCTTCGCTGCTGCCGGGAAACCACAAAACTTTCACCAGATCTCCGCGCTGGTAGCCGCCCTCGTCCAGAACCTGATTGATTTTGTCCTGCGCTTTCACCGAATACGTGAAGGTGTGAATCTCCATGGAATTGTCCACTTCGCGCACGATCAGCGTGCGCCGGTCCGCGTGGATCACTTCCGCTTTCAGCCACACTGCCTTCGGGGGCTTCTGCTTCACCACCACGGACACGCCCGAATCCGTGGCGATCTGCGCGCGCGCCGGCGCCGCAGCTGCCGCCAACGTGGCAGCGCAAAATAGCGCAACAGCAATAATCTTAAAGTTCTTCATCGAAGGATATCTTCAGTGACTTCAGAAATTTTATGTCTTGCGCCGTAATTTCCACTCGCGGCTCGATCGCTTCTTCTTCCATGATTTCATCATCCACGCGGATATGCAGGGATTCCAGGAATCGGCGGTCTTGCGTGGTCATCTTCGCGTCTTGCGCCGACCGCCGCGCCAGTCCGATCGTCGCGTCCAGCTTCAGCACAATGTCAAATCCCGCCGATCGCACCCCCGAAATCGCTTCCGCGATCCGGTTCGAGTCCGACACCGTATCATTAATGGCGTGTCCCAGCTCTCGCAGCAACTGCTTCATACGATCGTCCAGTTGCAAGGGCATCACCTCCCTTAATTCCACCCTTCTATCCCAATTCTAGGTCCGCCGCCACCACGAAACAAGGCCCAGGTGCGCAGAATGAACCACTCCAGTTAACCGTACCCCCGTTAACCGTAACTAAGTCCAGTCACCTCCTCTGATGCCGCACCCGCCACCTCAGGCGCATCCATTCGCGCATGCCGCCGTTTTCGTAGCGCCGGCGTCTCGCCGGCTCTGTTGCAATTGCATCTGAATCTGTACCGGCCGCCTCCGGCGCGTCGAATCGCGCACCACCTTGCTGTTGCCCTTTGTAGCGGCCGCTTCGTCCCATGCATTTCGGGACGAAGCGGGCACGCCTCCTCTCATACTGCCCGCCACAAAAGTATAGAGCGCCATCCCTCTGTGCGCCCCGCCGGCTCGGTTAGCTTTGCCATGGCAGTAGAATTTGTAGCGGCCGCTTCGTCCCATGTTTTTCGGGACGAAGCGGGCATGCTTCCATTCATATTCCTCCACACATAAATATCGCGCGCCATCCCGAACGCAGTCCCGCGCTTTTTCCTTCCCGTCCCGCAATCGTGGGACGGGACGGGCGCGGGACGTAGGCAGGCCCGCCTGCGCAGCGAGGCCTGCCTGCCGCAGGCAGGGATCTGCTTTTTGCGGAACAGTCTAGTCTGCCGCGGACTCGGTAGTGGATCAGTCTCCGGTTGAGCCGGCGGCACTTTCCGGACAAGTGCATCTGGGTAGGTGGATGGCCGGGTGCTCTGCTCACGTTGAAAGGACGAACTCGTCAGTCTCGCCGAATACCAGTCGCCGCCCGTGGCGTGCCTGAGACACCGGGATTTGTCTCCATTGCAAAACAAAGTACGGAACCCATGGCAGCATAACAATCAGAAAAACGAAAGGTGCGACCTCCAGTCCTATCGATATCTGGTCGTGAAAGATCACTACGGAAGCGAGCGCAACCGCGATAGCCGCTAGGAAACACGCGAAAACGTTTATGGGGATGAAATACTGGAACTTCTGCTGCCCGGTCAATTCCGGCCATTCCTTGCAGCCATCATGGAATACCATTCCACAAGCCTTACACCGTCGTCGCCCCGTCCCCAAAAGAACGGGGCTGAACTTCGTTGCATAAATCCGACGACACGAACTACATGAAAATCTGGAAGAGCGCCAGACAAGCAGCACTGTCGCCTCCCTGCCGCGTGCTCCACCCTTCCCGATTCTAGCTCACGGGGAGGCCGGGCCCTTGGAATTATCCGACCCGCATCCAGGTACTGCGCGTCTGCGATGGGGGGTGCATGAGTCCTGACTTAGTGGCTATGCTAACAACAGAAGTACGTAGCCCTTGAGTATTCACCTGAAAGCAGCTTTCAACCGGCGATCAGATCCACATTCCTGATTGATTAACGCTGCCGGCTCAACCGGGCAATCGGAGCTCTTGACCTGCTATCGTAAAACCCATCCCCCAGCCATCCGTGAATCGCGCTGCAGCGCGATTCATCCTGAGAAGGCGCAGTGCGCCTTCGAAGGGCAATCCCTCCCGCGCCTCCGCGCAATCTGTACTAGAATTGTCCAATGGCCACGGGCTTCTACCCCACACTCTGGAGCTCCACGAAAATCACCCTGCGCGTAGTGTGGCGCGCCATCCGTCAGCTCTTCCACGAAACCACCGGCGCAATCTTCTCACTCTTCGCGCTCTACGGCGGCATCTCCGCCTGGCGCCAATGGCACACCCGCCCCGCCGCGTGGCTTCTGGGCTTCACCATCGTTTACGCGGTCACCATGATCTGTTTTGCAGTCACGTCATTTCGCCGCGCGCGGCGCGTGCGCTAACACCAACCTATGACCCGCGAATCGAAAAAATCCCCCGCCGCCGCAGAGCTGAAGGCTGCCTCTCCCTCCGGCCTGCCCATTGAAGCTGTCGTCACCGCCGCCGACCTCCACGATTGGGACCCCGAGCGCGACCTCGGCTATCCCGGCGAATTCCCTTTTACCCGCGGCGTCTATCCCACCATGTATCGCGGCCGCCTCTGGACCACTCGCCAGTACGCTGGCTTCGGCAGCGCCGTCGAATCCAACCAGCGCTACCGCTATCTCCTCGCGCAAGGCGTCAAAGGCCTCTCCGTCGCATTCGATCTCCCCACGCAGATCGGCATGGACTCCGATCACACTCTCGCACTCGGAGAAGTCGGCAAAGTCGGCGTCGCCATTGATTCCCTCGAAGACATGCAAACTCTCTTCGACGGCATTCCACTCGAAAACGTCTCCACCTCCATGACCATCAATTCCACCGCCGCGATTCTCCTCGCGCTCTACGTCGCCGTCGCCAAACAACAAGGCGCGAACCTCCAGCGCCTCGCCGGCACCGTGCAGAACGACATCTTGAAAGAATATATCGCCCGCGGCACTTACATTTATCCGCTCCGCCCCGCCATGCGTATCGTCACCGACATTTTCGCGTGGTGTCGCGACGAACTCCCCAACTGGAACGCCATTTCCATTTCCGGCTATCACATTCGCGAAGCTGGTTCTACCGACGTGCAGGAAGTCGCGTTCACTCTCGCCAATGGCATCGCTTACGTCGAAGCCGCCATCGGCGCCGGCCTCGCCGTGGACGAATTCGCGCCGCAGCTTTCCTTCTTCTTCAATTCGCACAACGAGCTGCTGATGCAAATCGCCAAATTCCGCGCCGCGCGACGCCTGTGGGCCCGCACCATGCGCGAACGCTTCGGCGCGCGCGATCCCCGCTCCCTCATGCTCCGTTTCCACGCGCAAACCGCCGGCTCCTCGCTCACCGCGCAGCAGCCCGAAAATAATTTGGTGCGCGTCGCGCTGCAATCTCTCGCCGCGGTCCTCGGCGGATGCCAGTCCCTGCACGCCAATGCACTCGACGAGGCTCTCGCCCTTCCCACCGAACAATCCGCCCTGCTCGCCCTGCGCACCCAGCAAATCATCGCGCAGGAAACGGGAGTCGTGAACACCACCGACCCCGTCGCCGGTTCCTACGCCATCGAAAAATTAACCGACGAAATCGAATCCGCCGCGCAGGAATACATCTCGAAAATTGACGCCATGGGAGGAGTGCTGCGTGCCGTCGAAACCGGTTACATCCAGCAGGAAATTCAGAAGTCCGCGTTCGAATATCAGAATGCCGTGGACAGCGGCGCGCAAGTCGTCGTCGGCGTAAATCGTTTTCAGACCGACGAAGAAAAACCCATCCCCACCCTGCGCATTGATCCCGAAATTGAACGTACCCAGATCGCGCGCCTCCATGCCCTGCGCGCCCGCCGCGACACCAAGAAAGCCCAAGCCGCTCTTGTCGAAATCGAGCGCCGCGCCCGCACCACAGAAAATCTAATGCCCGCCATCCTAACCGCCGTCGAAGCCTACGCCACAGTTGGCGAAATTTCCGACGCTCTCCGCCGCGCCTTCGGCGAATACCGCGAATCCGTCGTTATTTGAATCGCCCGCCGATCGTAGCGCCGGCGTCTCGCCGGCTCTTTGCAGTTGAATCTGTTGCCCCCATCCCGCGTGTGCCGGATGACTGCCTTTGCCTTTGCCGTTGCCTTTGCCTTTGCCTTTGCCTTTGCCTTTGCCTTTGCCTTTGCCGTTGCCGCTGCCTTCGCCTTTGTCTTTGTCTTTGTAGCGGCCGGTTCAGTTTTATCGAACCGGGCAGCTTTTGCTTTTAAGCCGTCATTCTGAGCCCGCGAACGCCGGCGATCCCTGCCTGCCGCAGGCAGGGATCTCTCTTCCGGTTTTCTCTGCGCCCTCTGCGCCTCTGCGGTAATCATTCTCTGTGTTCTCCGTCTTTCCTCTGCATCCTCTGTGTAAAATCTTTTGACGTCTCGATCACATCTCCACACCTCTACCGATAGCTGATCCGGTAAACCGCCCCCGCATAATCATCCGAAACCAACAAAGCCCCGTCCGGCATTACCAGCACATCCACCGGCCGCCCCCAATGCATCCGTCCCATCAGCCACCCTTCTGCGAACGGCTCGTATTTCGACGCCTGTTGATCATTCAACTCGACTCGGCTCACCCGATAACCAGTCGGCACGCTGCGATCCCACGAACCATGCTCCGCGATAAATATTCCGTCGCGGTATTCCTCCGGAAACATCCCCCCCGCATAAAAACGCATTCCTACCGCCGCCACATGCGCCGGCAAACTCCACTCCGGCGGCACAAACTCCGCGCACGAATGTCCGCGCCCAAACTGCGGATCCGCAATATCTTTTCCGTGGCAATAAGGAAACCCGAAGTTCATTCCCGCGCGCGGCGCATAATTCAATTCGTCCGGCGGAATGTCATCCCCCATGCCGTCGCGTCCATTGTCGGTGAACCACATCTCCTGCGATTTCGGCCGCCAGTCGAACCCCACCGAATTGCGCACGCCCTGCGCGTACACTTCCATGCCGGATCCGTCCGCGCGCATCCGCAAAATGCTTGCCACGCGCTTGTCCGCCGATTCGCATACATTGCACGGCGCGCCCACTCCCACGTACAGCCACCCGTCCGGTCCGAATCCGATGAATCTCCATTCGTGGTGTTCGGTGTGCGGCAGGTCGCTGCTCAGCACTACCGGCGCGGGAGGATTTTTCAGCCGCGCTTCGATGTCGTCGTAACGCAGCACGCGGCTCACTTCCGCCACGTACAGCGACCCATCGTGAAAAGCCACGCCATTCGGCTCGTCCAGGCCTCGCGCAATCGTAATCACTTCGCGAGCCTTGTCGCTTCGCCCGTCGCCCACCAGCGCGTATACTTTCCCCGCGCGCTTCGACCCCACAAAAACAATCCCGCCCGGACTCAACGTCAACGAGCGTGCGTTCGGCACGCCCGTCGCATAAAGCTCAATCTTGAATCCTGGCGGCAACTGAATCCGCCGCACCAGAATTTCCAGTATCAGCGCCGGAACCTGTCCGGTCCATCGGCAGTATCCCGCCGCAGCTACCAACCCCAGCGCGATCGCCGCAAACAGAAAAATCCAGCGCTCTCGGCGTGTCCTGCTCATCTCTCACCCATGGCTCGAAATGCTCATCGCGATCGAATCATACATCCTCGACCCGGCGCCTCACAGTTTTTGCATGCCGTACGCTTGGAATGTTCCGGCGTGCGTGATTTACCCCGCCCGTCTAGGGCCGCGCGGCGTGCCGCTGGTTGGGCTGAAACGTCCTTCCCCGTCCGCAGTCAACCAATGCTTCAAACGCCGCCACGCACGCGTGCCGCAGCTCGCGTGAGATGCGCTCCGGCGCTCCTTTTGTAAGCAGCATCGTCGCCGTACCATGCAGCAGCGCCGCCAACGCCAGCGCCAGACTCGCGTGCTGCTCCACCGTCCCGCCCAGCCGGTCGGCCAGATGTTTCTTCAGCAGCTCGAACGACGGCCGCGGCTCCTCTTTCGCCAACCGCACCACCCAGTCCGCGTGTATCAGTTCATACTCGTTGCGATGCCTCGACGCGAACTCGAAATACCGCTGGCAAAATTCTTCCGCCGAGTGCGCCCGCCGTATATAAGAAAACATAATCGCCTGCGCCCTGCGTCGCAGCAGCTCCAGGATATCTTTCTTGTCGCGGAAACGTTGATACAGCGTGGGAGTCGTGGTCCGCGCCGTCCGCGCCACCGCCCGCATCGTCAGCGCCTTTTCTCCCCCGCGGCTCCACAACTGGTACGCGGCATCCACAATGCGCCCTTCCAGACGGGCATCGGCTGTTCGCGGCATCTTCGCTCCTCGTTTCTGGCAATCCCCGGAAAATAATCTTTACATTGTTAAACAGACGTTGTATAAGTATTCCAGGCGCGCAGTATACCCCCGTTTTATTCCCTGGTGCTGTAAAAATCCGAAGTGCGCTACGAGGTTCGATGCACAGCTTTGAATATGCCGTCACCACGAAAGCCACGCCTTCCCTGGCCTGGGAGGTTTACACCAATTGGAGGATGTGGCACACCTTCGCCAATATCTACGGCAAACTCCATTGGCAGCATGGCGAGCCCTGGAGTATCGGTAGCAGAATGCAAATCGAAATTCTCAAGCCCGTCAAAGTGATCGTCGATCACCTCATCGTCAATTGCCGCCCCGGCCGCGACCTCGGCTGGATTGACCGCGCCATGGGCGTCACCCTGCACCAGTGGGTCGAATTCGACGAGCAAACCTCGGGCGCCACGCGCATTCGCACCTGGGGAGAAATCAAGCCGCCGCGCGTCGCCGTCGCCGGTCGCACGGTCGAATACCTGGTAGGAGTCTTCACCGCCACCTGGTACGAAAATTTCCGTTCCATGTGCGACGAATTCGCCGACGTCGGAGTTTGAATGGCGCTACACCGCCATTCATCCTGACAACCGGCAGTGCCGGTTCGCAGGGTGAACTCCGCAGTTCGTAGCGCCGGCGTCCCGCCGGCTCTCTTGGGGTTGATTCTGTGAATCGCGCCACAACGCGCTTCACCCTGGGACTTGCCCGCCGCAGCACGGACGCCAGCGCCGGCCCGAAGCGTGAGCGCCGCCCGCAGAGCGAAGTCGACCCACCCTGAGGGACGGCGACGCCAAGAAAAAATCTAGTGCGAAGCAGCTGACGAAGCCGCCTTCCTCTCGCCGTCCGCATCCGCCAAAGCATTCGCGCGCAACACCAGCACCGGACACTTCGCCTGCTTCACCACTTTTTCCGCCACCGATCCAAACGCGATCTTGCGCCAGCCAGTCATCCCGTGCGTCGCGATGATGATCATATCCACATTGTTGTGCTCGGCGCTGCGCACCAGTTCCATCCCCACGTCGTTCGCCGTGCCCATTTCCGTGCGCGCTTTCACGTTTTTCTGCGCGAGCGTAGCAGCCAGCTCCGCAAGGCGCTTCGCAGCCGCATCCGTCAGGCTCTGGTCGTACTCGCCTTCCTTCAATATGGACACATTCGCCGGCAGATCCTCGATCGCCGGCATCACATGAACCAGCAACAACTCCGCGCCAAATCGCGCCGCGAAATCCGCAGCCACCTCCAGCGCCGCGTGCGATGAATCGCTGAAATCCATCGGAGCAAGAATCAGTTTCGGAGGCAGCATGGCGTCGTTTCCTTTGCGCCGGTGTTCCGCAAATTGCACAGGGCAGCGCTGCCATCCTACCAAGCCAATTTTCCGCCATGTTACGCTTCTGTTGCACCCAGGTTAATTTAACGCGCCCGCCTTCTCCAGCCGCCCGCCTACTTCAGCGCGTCGGCCCCGGCTTTCGCGCACTGCGCATCCTGCGCGCTGGTCGCGCTCGTCTGCCCATGCCGTGATGCACCCATGATGATTTAGAATAGCCACTCATGAATTCCCCATCCTTCATGGACCATCTCCGCGTCGTGCTCGTCGCCACGCGCAATCCTCTAAACATCGGCGCCGCCGCGCGCGCCATGAGCAATTTCGGCTGCACCCATCTGCGCCTCGTAAATCCCTACGATCCCGCCTACCGCGAAGCAGTTTCCGCCGTCGGCGCCGCCCCGGTTCTCGCCAATGCCGAACAATTCCCCACCGTCGCCGAAGCTGTAGCGGATTGCACCCTCGTCGTCGGCACCACCGCCGCAGGCCGCCGCGAACTGCATCATCAGCTCTGCACCCTCGAAGCCGCCGCCCGCATCATCCTGCAACAGCTCGCGCGCAAGCCCGCCGCACGCCCTAAAAAAAATCGCGTCGCGCTCCTCTTCGGCTCAGAAAAAACCGGCTTGTCCAACGAAGATCTCAGCCACTGCCACTGGCTCCTGCGCATCCCCACCCGCGAAGCCCATCGCTCCATGAACCTCGGCCAGGCCGTCGCCGTCTGCCTCTACGAACTCGCGCGCGACCCAAAAGCCGCCGCCAAATTTACCCGCGCGCTGAAAAAAGCCGCGCCCGCCACCGCCGGCGATCGGGTGCGCAACGCGAAATCCGCCACCAAGTTTGCCGACGCGTCAGAAAAGGCGCGTCCCGGCACTGTGCGCGAACAGGTGCGCGAGACAAAGGCCGCCACCAAGTTTGCGCAAGCGCTGGAAAAAGAAACCCCCGCCACCGCCGGCGAACTCGAGCGCTTCACCGCCGTCCTCACCGAAGCCCTCAGCGCCAGCGGCTTCCTCGATCGCCGCACCGTTGCCGACGCCGACGACCGCATCCGCCGCCTCGTCCGCCGCCTCCATCTCCCCACCCGCGACGCCGACATGTGGACCGCCATAATGCGCCAAATCGTCTGGAAGCTGAATGCCACAGAAAACCCGCCGCCACCCCTGCGCAAGAAGCCAACGATTTAGAGCAGAAGCCATGCCGCCTGCCCAAAAATCTATCTTGAAGCTTTGCTGCGCCTGTTATACATTCTAAAGATTGGAGGCGAACACAAGGCGAAAGGTGTTCAGCAGATTCATAATGCGCACAGCTTTGCGGTGGGTCCGAGGATAGGATAGATTGTTGAGGCACTGCCCGATTTGTAAGGGCAGGGTCAGAACTCACCCGAGATTCCAGTGCCCACTCCGAGTCCGCTGCGCATCTTTCACATAACCGCCATTTCAAATTTGCTGAGCATTGCGAAATCTAAAATGTTGTATTCCAACGGAGCACTGCAAAAAAGGAAAATTGCACACGCGAACATTGCGTATCAGGGCGCGCAAGGCAAGCGAGCGACGAAACTTGTTGCAAGGCCACCTGGCGGCGTAATACATAACTATGTTCCGTTCTACTTTGCCCCACGATCACCGATGTTAATGGCCGTTAATGGGGGAAGGGTTGCCGACTGCCCGCACCGACAGGAGGACATAGTGCATCTTGTGACGACGGTGGAAGCTATCGAGGCGAACAAGTTGCCGTATGTTTTCTACGATTACAACGCAACGCTGGGTATCGCGACGTGCTATAGCCACCTGCGCGACCTCGATAAAATTGATTGGGAGTTGTTTCACGAGAGCCCTCGGATGGACGGTTACAGTAAGTATTGGAATAGCCGAGTGGACAATCCGAGATATATTCGCCGAATGGAGACCCGTCAGGCGGAGTTCTTGGTGCATGAACGCGTTCCGCTGAATCTACTGGAAACTGTTGGTGTGTACAATGAATCGAAGGCGGCGGAAGTCGCAGAAGTTTTTGACGAAGCCGGTGTAGAGCTACAAGTAGAAGTTAAATCCGCTTGGTACTACTAAAGGAAATCGGTAATGACGGTTAAAGTAAAAAGCGGCGATCTGCTGAAAGAAAATGTCGAGGCGATAGTGAATACGGTCAATTGCGTCGGCGTGATGGGTAAAGGGATTGCCTTGCAGTTCAAACAGCGTTGGCCTCGGAACTTCCAGGCATACGAGGCTGCGTGTAAGCGAAAAGAGGTGAAGCCGGGCAAAATGTTTATCTATGACATGGGCGAGTGGGCCAAGCCGCGTTACATAATCAATTTCCCCACAAAGACTCATTGGCGCGGAGACTCCAAAATCGAATACATCGAATCAGGCCTGCGCAACCTCGTGTCTGAAGTGGGACGACTCAAGATCAAGAGCATCGCGCTGCCTCCCCTTGGGTGTGGAAACGGCGGGCTGGATTGGGACGATGTGAAGCGATTGATTGCCGCAGCTTTTGAGACCCACCCGGATGTTCAAGTAGACGTATTCGAGCCGTCAGGTGCGCCACCGCCACGAGAAATGGCCAACTTAACCGAAAAGCCAAAATTAACAGATGCCCGAGCGGCCATTATTAAGGTGATTTCGATTTACCGTGAAATGGAGTACGGGCTGAGCAAAATCGAAGTTCAGAAGCTGGCTTATTTTCTCGAGAAGGCTGGTCAGCCCCTCAAATTGGACTTTGTTAAGCATCACTATGGTCCGTATTCTGACAAGTTGAGGCACGTTCTAAAAGCTTTAGATGGCCACTATATCGTTGGGGTGGGAGATTTTTCGGGAGAGTCGGAGATTGCAATTTTGCCGGGCGCATTGTCCGAAGCGGATGAATTTATTCGAACAAAGGGCGACGGAGAGCTCTCCCGGCAGGTTGCGCGCGTTTGTGAATTGATTGACGGCTTTGAAACCCCGTACGGCATGGAACTTCTAGCAACAGTCCATTGGGTTGCCACTCAGGAACCGAAAGCCCGCACAGCCGATGAAGCGGTCGTTGCCGTCCACAATTGGAGCCCAAGAAAGAAAGCGATCCTTCAAGAAGACCACATCCGAATGGCGTGGGAGAGATTGGACGATCAGGGTTGGTTTCGCGAACCGCATCAGGCCAAGAAAGGGCGGCTATCATTTCAGTAGAGGTCCACACTCGTTCTGGTGCGTGGGCAAACGCGGGTGGGTCACCTGTCCATTTCCGAGGGAGGATCAGTGAACGGGCAGCCGAACCGTATCACGGCGGGTGGCTGATCCTTTCGAGCGATCCAAATCAACGTCTTTGAATCGCCGGGTACCTCACGCCCATCGCAGGCAAGCGTGGGTTTAGACGCCACGCCGCGCAAGCCGATCCATCGAACCTCCATCGCAACTCCCGCTCCGGCATCCTCCCTTATCGCTCCAGTGCTTTTTCGATGCGCGGGTCCGGCAGCAACCACATCACAGCCACCAGCACGTAGCACGCGCAGGCAATCCACGGCCGCACGAACGACAGCGGAATCGCCACTGCGTAAACCACGATAGACAGCTTGCCCTTCGCGTCATCGCCAATCGAGTCCGCCAGCGTTGAATCACTTCCCTGGTGCCCGATCAGTGCCTTCGTCAAAAAATAGTAAGCGGTTCCGGCGAACAGCAGCACCATCCCGTACAGCGCCACCGGCCACGACGCAAAATGGTTCTCCCCCATCCAGGCCGTAACGAACGGCGTCAGCGACACCCAAAACAGCAAATGCAGATTCGCCCACAGGATGCCGCCCGTCACGCGCTTCGCCGCCTGCAGCAGGTGATGATGGTTGTTCCAATAAATCCCCACGTAGACGAAGCTCAGCACATAGCAAAGGAAAATAGGAAACAGTGGCTGCAACGCCGCAAGACCGGTTCCCTGTGGAGACTTCATCTCCAGCACCATGATGGTGATGATCACCGCAAACACTCCATCACTAAACGCTTCCATCCGCCCCTTCGTCATCCTTCCTCCTCCGTCGCCCGCCGCGCCCGCCGCTCACCCACCCACACCACCCAAACGAATGCATTAGCTTTTCCGGGTGCCTGCCTGCCGCAGGCAGGCCCCATCCTTCGCGCCGTTGCTTCTCGCGAAGGGTGGGGGTTTAGACCCAACGCCGCCCCAGAATTTGTGTGACAACAACCGCTTTAGGTCAGGAGACGGTTATCGCTTCGCACGCCGTCGTGCGACGGGTTTTGGAACGTTCCTGTCGGCAGAGTCGCGCGCAGCAATGCAAATATCTTTGAAGGTTCTCGCGGTGTAGATCGTGTTTGTGCCCGCTTGCTTCAATATTACGGGGAGATTGTCAGTCACATCCTGGTAGATTTTTCGCATCTGTTGAATCGTAGGATGCCTGTCCTCGCCGACGAAAGCGTTGCAAAGCTCTCGGAACACGCCTTTCGCGGTGGCGGAATGAATGTGCGCATCCGTGCCATCGAGATCACTCAAGGACTTGGAAAGCCTCCGAATTCTCGACTCGTAAACGAACCAAGTGTGCCCGGTCCCTGAGATTTTCGCCCAGGCCACGGCAAGTCCGAGTTCAAAGGGCATATTGAAGCGCGGCGCAGCTGGCCGCTTGCTATCGAGCTCGACCCTTGAAAGATCATGGACTGAATATTGGCAGGTCTGTATGAGTTGTAGAATTCGATCCAGTCGCCTGGCGCCGGATGGGATTTCGAGTGTGGCCCGCGGAACCAGCCCGAACGCGGAAATCCCAGAGATATATGCCACGCAGAGGTTCTGGAACGATTTGTCGTACGGGACGTTTAAGAAGACATCAGCGAGAGGCTTTTGAGGCTTTGGCACGCGCGCGCTTCTTTCCTGAGACGAAATGCTGTTGCGCCGCTTTTCGCTTCAGCGGGCCGGATTTTGAGCGGGGCCTCGAGCCATTTCGAGAAACAACAGCCGCGTGCTTAAACGAAGAACTATTATCGAGTTCTTGCAACGCCTTCTTGTCGGAGAAGCCAGCCTTCTTGAGGTTGCGGAAGGAATCTATAAGCTTCAATAGCCTTCGCGCGCGCCTCATCGGCACACCCAAGGTCCTGGCGGTGTCTTCGAGTGTCGCAAACCGCGCGTGAATCTTTATTTTCGTCTGAGCCACAACTCATATTACCCGCGTGCGGTGATGATTAAAAGTAGTTTTGCGCGTAGCGTCCTTCCTTTCGTGAATCCCGCCACAGCGGGATTCACCCTGAGAACCGGCAGTGCCGGTTCGAAGGGTCTGCGCCACAGCGGGATTCACCCTGAGAACCGGCAGTGCCGGTTCGAAGGGTCTGCGCTACAGCGCGATTCAGCCTGAGACTTGCCCGCCGCAGGAGGGACGGCAGCGCCGGTTCGAAGGGCGGCGCCTTTCCCGCGTGTTTTCGAGTTGCTCGC
Source organism: uncultured Acidobacteriota bacterium (assembly GCA_963742475.1). Classification (GTDB taxonomy): domain Bacteria; phylum Acidobacteriota; class Terriglobia; order Acidiferrales; family UBA7541; genus Palsa-295. Next base: position 373,249 of record CAVULY010000005.1, read on the forward strand.
GCCCAACCCAGCCCGATCCGTCCCCGCGTGGCCCCACCCCTCCGTTTGCACTTGAATTAACGTAACTACTGTGCTATCATCAGTCGTGCGCTAATTTCGATCTCGACAAGGGGGATACATGGTCCACGCAGCTCGCGCGACGGCCCCTCCCTCCACTCGCCATTTTCTAATCGCTGGTGAAAAAATATTAAAAACAGAGCTAACTCCTTCCGTACCAACACCGAATGCATTTCTAATCGCTGGTGTTTGCGCCACTTTTTCGCCCGCGCCGCTCCGAGCACTTCTAATCGGTACACCTATCCGATTAGAAATCGATCTAACCCATTCACAACAAACGAGAAAACATTTTCTAATCGGTACGATTCGTCCCACCTCCACGCCCGCGCCGCTCCCCACCCATCTCTTGTCACCGATCACACATCACCGCCTCACCTCATTTCTATTCGATACAAATAAACCTCACAAAATCATCATTCTGATCGAGAACTCTGATGAAAACAAAGGAGAACCGATTTTCTATTCGATACAAATTTGCCCCTCGCGCCTGCCCGCTTCACTACTCACCAATCACTACTCACGAATCACTCCCTCACGCCTCCCCGCTTTTCACTTCCTCCCCGATTCATGTATTCTGCTGGGCCTATGCTGGACTTGGGATATGTGCGCGAGCACCTGGATGTGATCGAGAAGATGGCGCGGGACCGCGGCGCCACCCTGGATCTGGCACCTTTTCGCGAGATCGACACGCAAGCGCCGGGGACTGATTAGCGTCGGCGGAGGCGCCTGAAGGCGGAGCGCAACAAGGAGAGCCAAGCCGTGGGGATATTAATGGGCGCGGCTCAAGCGATGGGCGAAGGACCAGCCGCGGCGCAGGCCATGGCACAGGCTCTGGCAAAGACCGAAGAGATGAAGCATCGCTCCGAAGAAATACAAGCCAACGACGAGAAGATCACCGAACTCGACGAACAAGTTGAAGCAATTCCTGCTGACCGTGCCGAATATTCCGCACGCCAGCGTCCCGGTGGGAAAATCCGCGGCGGAAAATGTCGAAGTGCGTCGCTGGGGCGCGCCACCGCAATTCGATTTCAAACCGAAAGCCCACTGGGACCTGGGCGAAGGCGCCGGAATTCTCGATTTCGACGCCGCGGTGAAAATCGCCGGAGCGCGCTTCGCGGTTTACAAAGGCCTGGGCGCGCGCCTCGAACGGGCTCTCGCGAATTTTTTTCTGGACGTGCACACCCGCGAGCACGGCTACACCGAAATTTTGCCGCCGTTTCTGGTGAACACCGCTTCGCTCACCGGCGTAGGCCAGCTGCCGAAATTCGCGGCGGACATGTTCCACCTGGAAGGCACGGACCTGTGGCTCACGCCAACTTCCGAAGTGGAATTGACCAGCCTCTATCGCGACACCACGCTCGACGCCGACGCGCTGCCCATCAAAGTGTGCGCCTGGACGGCGTGCTTCCGTTCCGAAGCCGGCGCCGCAGGTCGCGACACGCGCGGCCTGAAGCGCCAGCACCAGTTTCAAAAAGTGGAAATGTTCAAATTCACGCGGCCGGAGCAGAGCTACGACGAACTGGAAGCGCTGGTCGCGAAACGCCGAAGCGATTTTGCAGCGGCTGGGCCTGCATTATCGCGTGATGCTGCTCTGCACGGCGGACATGGGATTCGCGTCGGCCAAGACTTACGATATTGAGGTGTGGCTGCCTTCGGCGAACGAGTTCATGGAAATTTCTTCCTGCTCGAACACCGAAGCGTTCCAGGCGCGCCGCTCCGGAATCCGTTTCAAGCCGCCGGGCGGCAAAAAATCGGAATTCGTGCACACCCTGAACGGCTCCGGCCTCGCCGTAGGCCGCACCTGGATCGCCCTGCTGGAAAATTTTCAGCGCGCGGACGGATCGGTCGCGGTTCCCGAAGCGCTCCGCCCTTACATGGGCGTGGACGTAATTCCCAGCGCCGCAAAAACTTAAAATGTTGGGCTGCGGAATTTGGCGCGCAGCGCGGACGTACAGAAAACCGAGCCCGACAGGGTTTGAAGTTCTCTGCGCCCTCTGCGTCTCTGCGGTAATTTTTTGCAGTCGAGATTTAGCGAGCGGCGCGGATTAACTGATTGGGCCGACCAGGACCATGGGTCCCGTCGGATGCGGCATTCCGCCGGCGGGCTCGAGCGAGACGGCGAATTCTTTTGCGGTGACGCCCGCGGGGAGCTTCATCATCATGTGGCTCATTTCACCGTTCTGGGGATTGAAGACGCCGGCGCTGATGGGCGCGCCGTTCATCGGCACGAGCCAGAGCTGATAACTTTTGTCCGCCGGGGCCGAGGGCAGCCAGCCGTCGTACGTCATCATTCCTTCCTTGGAATTATAAAGCACGCGCGCGTGCCCTTCGACAGCATGTCCTTCGGTGGCGCCTTTCTGCGACCAGAGCGGAACGACGAGCGTTTCGCGCGCGGCGATCAGATCGGCCTGATGGCGCGTTTCGGCGAGTTCCTTCTGCTGCTGCTCAATGGTGTTGCGCAGGTCGGCGAGCTGGCGATTCAGTTGCGCGTTGTGCAGCCACAGCAGCACGGTGGCAAGCGCGAACGCAGTCGCTGCCGGCAACAGCAAAGCCCACCAGCGCGCGAATACTCCGCCGTCGGCAGGTTCGGGCTTCACGCGCGCGAAGCTGCCGCCAGGACCTTCGGCCGAACGCGATCACCTGCCGCATCAGCGATTCCTTCACGCCGGGGGAGGGTTGCGTCGGCGGCGCCGCGAACGCGAGAATCGCCATACGCCCTCGCGCTGCGGCGAGCTTTTCGGCGCAGTCCGCGCAGGAAGCCAGGTGCGATTCGAACGCCTTGCGCTCGGCGTCGTCGAGAGCGCCTAGCGCGTAGAGATCGAAATCTTCCGCACGATTTGGATGTTCGCCGCTCATGGATGCAAATCCCGTTTCAGAGTTTCTACTGCCGAGCGCAGCCGCGTTTTTACCGTGCCAAGCGGGTCGCCGGTGCGCTGCGCGATCTCGCTGTGCGTCAAGCCTTCGAAGTACGCGAGTTCGATCGCGGCGCGCTGCTCTTTCGGCAGGTTGTCCAGCGCGCTTTTCACTTTGGCCATCAATTGCTGCTGCGCGACGGCGCTTTCCAGATTGGAGGCGACCACGACCGTGTTTTCGCCGAGCTCGTCGCCGCTGGCGGGATTGTGCCGCCGCAAACGGGAGATGGCGCGGTTGCGCGCAATCACCAGCAGCCAGCCGGACAAGGAGCCGCGCGACGAATCGAATTGCGCAGCGTTGCGCCACAGCTGATAGAAAATGTCCTGCAGAATTTCCTCGGCCGCCTGAGTGTCGCGCAAAATCCGGTTTAAGACGGAGGAGAGCATGCCGGCGTAACGGTCGTATAGCGCCGCGAGCGCAGACTCGTCGCGCTGGACGATCCGGTCAATGAGCGACGCGTCCGTGGCCTTCAACTCCGCTCGCTTCTCCGCCGTCACCAAGTAATTGCTGCTCCTAATAGATACGCGCGCGAAGGGTTTCCGGATTGTGCCGCGAGATGGAAACGCCGCTGGGGACGCGCGGTTGCGCTACCGCGCAGGGAGCGTAGCTCGTTGGTCTGGCGGGGTCAACGGAGTTCTGGCGTGATTTAGCGGAGGCTGGGAGTGCGGGAACTACGGACGAGATAGGGGTCGCGCTATCCGTATAAGTGCTTATTGTACATATATTTACGCTCATGACTGCGGAGATTACGTACACGGGACGTGATGAAGCCGTGGCCGCCGTTTCCCGCAATGTTATTGGTTTCCATTGACATCCAGCACGGCTTGACTAAACTTCGATTCGCGCAAGACTTACGGCCCTTACCAGATAATTGCTCGCCACGTCAGGAAGGAACATTGAATGGCAACCGTTGCCAAGCCTGCTAGCACTCAGCCCATCCCGCGCATCGCGCCGCGGGAGGACCTGAATCCGTACCGCATCTCGCAAATTCAGTTCGATATCGCGGCTGAGTATTTGAAGCTGGACCCGGGACTGCGCCAGATTTTGCGCACGCCCAAGCGCGTGCTGGAAGTCTCCATCCCGACGAAGATGGACAATGGGCAGATCAAGGTGTTCACCGGGTTTCGCGTGCAACACAACGTGGCGCGCGGTCCGGCGAAGGGCGGGATTCGCTACCATCCGGCGGTGACGCTGGATGAAGTGAAGGCCCTCGCGATGTGGATGACGTGGAAAACCGCGACGGTGAACATTCCTTTTGGCGGCGCGAAGGGTGGAGTGATCTGCGATCCGAAGCGGATGAGCAAATCCGAGCTGGAGCGCATGACGCGGCGGTTCGCTGCGGAAATTCTGCCGATCATCGGACCGGAGCAGGATATTCCGGCGCCGGATGTGTACACGGATTCGCAGACGATGGCGTGGATCATGGATACGTATTCCATGACGAAGGGGCATTCGTCGCTGGGCGTGGTGACTGGCAAGCCGATTTCGATCGGCGGTTCGGAAGGACGCAACGAGGCGACGGCGCGCGGCTGCGTGATTGTGGTGGAAGAAGCGTGCAAGGTGAAAAAAATGTCGCTGCGCGGGGCGAGCGTGGCAATTCAGGGATTCGGGAACGCGGGATCGATCGCGGCGAAATTATTCTCCGAGAAAAAAGCTCGGGTAATTGCGATCAGCGATTCGCGCGGCGGCGTTTTCAATTCACGCGGTATCGATCCGCTGAAGGCCATGCGTTACAAGGAGCGTTCCGGGACCGTGGTAGGGATGCCGGGGACTTCGCGCATCTCGAACGATGATTTGTTGACGATGAAATGCGACATACTCGGTTCCGGCGGCGCTGGAAAATTCCATCACGCTGAATAACGCCGACCAGATCAAGGCGAAGATCGTGGCGGAAGCCGCGAACGGGCCGACCACTCCTCATGCGGATGAAGTGCTGGCGCGCAAGGGCACGATGGTGATTCCAGACGTGCTGGCAAATGCCGGCGGCGTCACCGTCAGCTATTTCGAATGGGTGCAGGACCTGCAGAGTTTCTTCTGGTCGGAAGCGGAAGTGAACGCGAAGCTGGATCTGGTGATGCGGCGCGCGTTTCACGAAGTGCACGAGACTTCGCGGAAACATCGCGCGCATCTGCGCACCGGAGCGTACGTGCTGGCGGTGGGGCGAGTGGCGGATGCCACACTGGTGCGCGGACTTTTCCCATGAGGTTTGCACGGATAAGATCTGTTGCACGTAACTAGAATTTCGCTTAATTTTTCTCCGGCGTTTTCTGTAATTGTGCCCGCCTGCTTATTTTCAAATATTGTTCTTGCGTGATGCACAAGAACGCGCGTACATTTTCGTTAGCCGGTGCGCCGATGCGAGACGTGGCAGCGCCGGCGTAGTTGTCTGTAGCGGCCTCGCGCGGAGGACACTGGCAATTGAGTAGCCACAACGGTAATACGAACCACGCACCACCGATTTTGCTGACGATTGCCGGATTTGATCCTTCCTGCGGCGCGGGCACGGCCGCTGACCTGAAAACTTTCGCGGCGCACAATTGCTATGGCGTGGCGGCGGTGACGGCGCTAACGGTGCAATCCACGCAGGGAGTGGTATCGGTGCACGCGACGCCTTCGGCCACGATGCGCGCGCAGTTGGATACGCTGGTGGAAGATATCGAGATCGCGGGCGTGAAAATCGGCATGCTGGCCAACCGCGCGAACGCTTCGGCAGTGACGGAATTTCTGGACAAGCACAAATTCGCGCACGTGGTGCTGGATCCTGTATTTCGTCCGACGGCGGGCAATGCGGAATTGCTGGATACTTCCGGACTGAAATTCGTGCGCGACGAATTGCTGAAGCGCGTGAGCGTGATCACTCCGAATATTCCGGAGGCGGAATTTTTGACCGGCCTGGAAGTGAAGGACCTGGCGGGAATGAAGGTGGCGGGCCTGAAGCTGGTGGAAATGGGCGCGCAGGCGGTGGTGGTTACCGGCGGACATCTGGAAAAGCCGATTGACGTGCTGTGCATCGGCACGGAAGTGGAAACATTCGGCGGCGACCACGTGAAAAGCCCGAACACGCACGGATCGGGCTGCACATTTTCGTCGGCGATTCTGGCGCAACTGGCGAGCGGCCAGCAACTGCGCGAAGCCGTGATTCTGGCGAAGGCTTACGTGACGAAGGCGATCGAGAAATCCTACGCGATCGGCAAAGGCGCCGGACCGCTGAATCAACTCTTCAGATTTCATCAGGAACAGCCACTGCGCGGAGTTCACGAAGTGCCGCAGCACGGCATGCACCCCGCAGCAGAACCCGCCGCGCATTAGACCCCACAGACTTACCGCAGAGGACACTGAGATAAGAGCGCAGGGGTCGCAGAGAACACCTCAGGCAAGCGGCCGGCCTGTACGCGAACGTTCACCGCGAAGGATCGTGATTCGTTGACTTGCTTTGCGGCGCAACCTAAGATGTGCGCGCACTTACGGATTCTTTCTCGTTGATTTTGCGAACAACATTGCACCAGAGCATTGCTGCAGAACTGGCTAGAGACTGAATGCAATCATGGTTGCGGAGAAAGAGGAGCGCATGCGCATGAGGCGAAAATCGAGATTGCCGCTGGTGGTGGTGTTGCTGGTTTGCGTGGGGTTCGCGGCGACAAGGACCAAAGTTTCCGCCGGTGAACATTTTGTGCCGCCGGACATTACCGCGGCGAGCGACATTCCGTATCCTTTGGACAACGTGGCGTCCGGGATCGTGTCACTGGCGGTGAATGTGGATCCGGGAGGGCACGTGCAAAGTGTGCAGGTGGTGCGCGGCATCTCCGGCTTGACCGCGGTGGCGACGAACGCCGTGAATACGTGGAGCTTTTCGCCCGGCAGGATGGATGGGAACCAAGTCGCGTCCACAATTAATGTGCAAGTGATCTTCAACCCCGGCACGCCGCAGACTCAGGGATTGCAAGTATCACCTGGAGCGCTGGTACAGCCACCACTTCCCGCGGGATACTTCCCGCCGCAGATTTCGCAGGTGTCGTACGCTACGTATCCTCCCACCAGTGTGGGAACGGGAACCGTGGTGCTGAGCCTGCTGATCGACAAGCAAAGCATAGTGAAAAAGGTGACGCCGATTCGCCCGGTGCCGTCGCTGACGTCGGCGGCCACCGCCGCGGTGAAGAACTGGACTGTGAATCCGGCGACGCTGAACGAAAAGAAACTGGACGCGACGGTGGTGGTTGCGTTCGTGTTCCGCGCGCCGAGTAATTCAACTCCGTAAGAGCCTGCTCTTCTCCTTCAATTGTTCAAATGATCGCCGCCGGATTCACTCGCGACATGGCTCGCCGCTAACATTTTCCCTCGCGTCCGCCGAAATCGCGTTACTCGGATTTCAGAGAAGCCATATCAATGGAGAAGCGGTACTTTACGTCGGACTTGAGCAGGCGCTGGTACGCTTCGTTGACCTTCTGGATGGGTATGACCTCGACGTCGGAGGTGATGTTGTGTTTGCCGCAGAAATCGAGCATCTCCTGAGTTTCGGCGATACCGCCAATGGGCGAACCGGAAATGCTGCGGCGGCCCATGATCAGATTAAATACCGAAATGGCCAGCGGTTTCTCCGGCGCGCCGACCATGACGACGTGGCCATCGCGGCCTAGCAGAGCGAGGTAAGCGTTGACGTCGTGATCGGCGGAGACAGCGTCGAGAATGAAGTTGAAACTGCCCGCGTGCTTTTGCATCTGGTTCGCATCACTCGAGAGGACGACCTCGTCAGCTCCCAGGCGCAGCGCGTCATCCTTCTTCTTCGGCGAAGTGGTGAAGACCACGACGTGGGCGCCGAGGGCGTGTGCGAATTTAACGCCCATGTGACCCAGTCCGCCGAGACCAACGATGCCAACCTTCTTGCCCTTGCCAACATTCCAGTGGTGCATCGGAGAGTACGTGGTGATTCCGGCGCAGAGTAAGGGAGCGGCTCCTGCAGGCTGCAAGTTTGAGGGAACGTGCAGCACAAAGTTCTGGTCTACAACGATGCTCTCCGAGTAGCCGCCGTAGGTGACGCCTCCCAGATGCTTATCGGGGAAGTTGTAAGTCAGTGTGAAGTTCGGACAGAACTGCTCCTGGCCCGCTTTGCACTCCGGACAGGTGCGATCGGAGTCCACCATGCAGCCAACGGCGGCAAGGTCGCCGGGTTTGAACTTCTTGACGGCGGAGCCGACCTTGGTGACGCGGCCGAGGATTTCGTGTCCGGGGACGCAAGGGTAGACGGTGGGCATCACTTCTTTCCACTCGTTGCGAACCTGATGGAGATCGGAGTGGCAGACGCCGCAAAACAAAATTTCGATCTGCACGTCTTGTTCGCCGGGGTCGCGCCGGGGGATCTTTGCGGATGATAGCGATGACGTGGGGCTGGCAGCAGAATAAGCTTTTGCGTTGTACACAGGATTCTCCTCAATCGGATTGGATTACGCAGTCTTGATTTCAGATTCAGGTTTCGGTTTCGGGTTGGTGCCGCGGTGATCAGCAGTGCGCGCGGCCACGCCGCTCAGAGTCCGGTCATTTTTTGCAGAGCCTCTGGATATCGCTCACCTTCGACAGTGATTTTCGCGGCCGCGCTGTCAATTTCGCGCAGGTCGTCGGCGGAGAGTTTTACGTCGAGCGAGCCGTTGTTTTCGTCGAGCCGAGACAATTTCGTAGTGCCGGGAATCGGCGCGATCCACGGCTTCTGCGCCAACAGCCATGCGAGGGCGATCTGCGCTGGCGTCGCGTTTTTTTGTTTGCCGATTCTGCCGAGCAGGTCCACCACGGCCTGATTCGCCTTGCGCGCCTCCGGCGTGAATCGCGGAACTTTATTGCGGAAATCATTTTTGTCGAATGCGGTGTTTTCGTCAATCTTGCCGGTGAGGAAACCCTTTCCCAGCGGACTGTACGGAACGAAACCGATTCCGAGTTCCTCAAGCGTGGGGATCACTTCCTCCTCAGGCTTCCTCCACCACAAAGAGTATTCGCTCTGCAGCGCCGTCACCGGTTGCACTGCGTGCGCGCGGCGAATCGTCTTTACGCCCGCCTCGGACATTCCGAAGTGCTTCACCTTGCCGGCTTGAATCAATTCCTTTACGGTGCCGGCGACATCTTCGATCGGCACGTTGGGATCTACGCGATGCTGGTACAACAGATCGATCACGTCAGTCTTCAATCGCTTCAGCGATCCTTCGACCGCCTTTTTGATAACTTCAGGCCGGCTGCTCACCGGCGCCGCGCCCGGCCGATTGTCGCTGCCACTCAGATCGAAGCCGAACTTGGTGGCGATCACGACCTTGCTGCGGTAGGGAGCCAGCGCTTCGCCGACGAGTTCTTCATTTGTGAACGGGCCATAGACTTCTGCGGTGTCGAAGAATGTGATTCCGCGCTCAACAGCGGCGTGCAGCAGGTCCGTCATCTCCTTTTTATCTTTGGGCGGACCGTAGGAAAAGCTCATGCCCATGCAGCCGAGGCCGAGAGCCGAGACTTCCAGATTGCTTTTTCCAAGTTTGCGCTTTTGCATTGTTGCTCCTCGCGGACGTTTCTTTCTTCCCCAGAGTAGACTCGAATGCCGCGCGGGTGGTAGCCTGATCCTTCCGATTTATTGCCTAATCCTCTTGGGGTGCGAAAATTCATTGCCATATGCGCAGGCCGGCCGCTATCCTAGGCTGCGGATGGGGACGCTACTACAATGAAAAAACTCAATAAAACAGCCATTTCTTCGTCAGATCGAAGGACTGAATTGCGGAAGGAGCTGGCGCGCAAGATTGCCTTTTTTGCTGGCTCTGGAGAGCTAGTGATAACCCAGGTTCCCGGCCTACGCTTGAGCCGAAGGATTGCCCCCACCGCGCCCGCATCCGCGACGTACGAGCCGAGCCTGGCGGTGGTGGCGCAAGGGCGTAAGCGCGCGGACCTCGCCGGAACCACATTCATCTTCGACCAGTCGCGCTACTTGCTCACGTCTCTGGACTTGCCGGTGATCTGCAATGTGATCGAAGCCAGCGAGCGTGTGCCCTATCTGTGTTTCGTGCTCAAGCTGGAAATGCCTGTGGTCCGCGAACTTTTGGGGCGCGAGGAAATTCACACGCCTGACGCGCCGGCGGACAGTCCGGGCATGATCACCGGTGAGACGACCGCCGAGTTGCTCGATGCCTGCTGCCGGCTGGTGGACTTGCTCAACACTCCGCGGGATATTCCATTTCTGAGCGGACTGATTCAACGCGAAATAATCTACAGAATCCTGCGTGGACCGGAAGGGGTGCGGCTGCGAGCGATTGCAACGCTGGGTGATCAGAGTCACCGCACGGCGAAAGCAATCGCGTGGGTGCGGACGAATTATGCGAAGCCGCTGCGCGTGGAAGACCTCGCAAAAATGGCAGGGATGGGAGTCTCGACTCTGCACCATCATTTCCGCGCGCTCACCGCCATGAGTCCACTTCAGTATCAAAAGCAACTTCGATTGCAGGCGGCGCGTGAGCGCATGCTGGTGGATCGTCTGGACGCAGCGAGTGCAGCGTTCGAGGTGGGATACGAAAGCGCCAGCCAGTTCAACCGTGAGTACAGCCGCTTCTTCGGCCAACCGCCGTTGCGAGACATTCGCAATCTCCGCGCGCCAGGCGCTCTGCCGCTGGAATCAGCGAGTCACCGGCAAAGCGCTTCGTGATTGGACCATTACTCGCAGCGAGCCTCGAAAAAATTTCACGAAATCGCGAACGAAATCGTCTAGTCGCGTGAGTGAGGGCATAGCCCTGCGCGGCCAGCGGAGTCACGCGCAGCCCCCAGCGGCCCGACCAGTTGCGAGATCAGTTGCGGGATCAATTGCTGGATTCGAAGGCGCGGAAGCGGCGCTCCAGCTCCCATTGCTGCTGCGCTTTTTCGCTCGACTTCAGGAAGGCGGCGCAGGCGGCTGAAGGCTTTTCCGCGCCAAGGGATTCGGGGGAGCACGCCGCGACGGAGCGAGTGAAGACATCCGGTTCGCGCCAGAGGCTGGGGCCGGGCAGAAAATCATGTTCGAGGCCGGTGCGGACCAATTGCTTCAGGTCCGCGTAGGTGAGCCCGTAGGTTTCCACGGCACGGACGTATTCGTGGGTCATGTCAATGCGCGAAACACCTTCATCGTCTGTGGAAAGCGCCACCGGCACTCCGAATTTGCGATACACCGGGAACGGGTGATTCTTGCCGCTGATGCCGAGGATCAGATCGTTGCTGGAGAGATTGATTTCCACCATTACGTGTTTCGCGGCCAGTTCCTTCAGCAGATCGTAGGGATGGTCCTCGTACATTACGTCCACGCCGTGACCGATGCGTTCGGCGTGGCCATCATCGACGGCCAGGCGAATGTGGCAGCACAGCCCTTCGTAAGTCACCAGGCCGGGAGCGATTTCACCGGCGTGCAGGCTGATGCGCACTTTGGGGTAAAGGCCGTGCAGAAAGCCGACCATGCGCATTTGCAACGCATAGTCGCGCATGGAAATGTAGCCGTCTTCCGGCATCACCAGATTGATGCCCACGACGCGCGAGTCTGCTGAGGCCACTTCGAAGCCGAGCAGAGTTTGCGCGAAAACCTGTTCAGGTGGAAATCCGCGCAAGACCTGATAGAGATAGCGCAGCTGCACGGCGCAGGCGGCGGCCGGATTCGGTTCGTCGCAACGTTCGGCTCTGCGGCGAATCGATTCGGCTTCATCGAAATGCGCGCGCGTGGCGCCGACCTGGTCGCGCAGGCCGTGCGCGAGCAGCTGATCGCGAAATTCGGCGAAGCTGCGATTGGGTTGCCAGCCGATTTCTTTGGCGAGGGCCGCGGTGGGTCCGAACGGCGGCGTATCCATCAGCTCGAGGTACTGCTCGTTCTGCGCGGCGGCGCGGGTGGCTACTTCGTCGAGAAATTCGCCAGTGTGGCTGGGCGAGACGGCGAGGAATTTCGCGAAAGCGTCAAAGAAATGGTCGTGGCCGCTCACTCCAGTGGACGGCACGAAACTGCGCATGGAGAAAGCGTCAACCAGCGCGTCGTAGAGGTGCTGATCCGCGAACGCCTGAGCCGCCGGGATATTTCCGTCGCCGCAGACGGGGTGCGGCGGAAGGCTATCCGTCATGGCGCGCGACTTGAAAAAAGTGTGCGTGGCGAGTTCCACGCAAAGGTTGTCTTCGGCGCCGGCGCGAATCCAGGATTCGGCGTAGACCGCGCCGCCGAGATGGTTGTGCAAGTCAGCGCCCTTGGGCATGCGTTTTAGGAATGCGTCGAGATTCAGCGGATCGGTGCGGGCGAGCTCGAGAGCATGCGCGGTGCGATTTTCGGCTGTGGATGGCGTAGCCGTCGCGGGCTTCTGTGCGATGGCGGAAAGCGGAGCGAGCGCGAAGAGAGCCAGGAAAATGAAATGACATACACGGATAGCAGGGATTCGGCGTTTGCACATTTCTGCAGGGCCTCAGATTGAGTTTTATGGACGAGAATGTATCACAGGCTGTTTGTGGGTGAGCGAAGTTGTCCGCGACGTACAAATCCTCGCTTAGCTTCGGACCGAATCCTGCATTCATGCGCTTCAGATCGTGGCCGATTGTGTCCGGGCACACCGGCAATCCGAGGGGGCGCGATGGCAACTGGCTGACGAGCTGAAGTTGGGCGCAGCGCGCGGAGTGACCAAGGCGGCGACTGTGTCCATTTGGTACATGTAACCGGTACTTTCAGGGAGGCAAAAGTCCTGTAACTAGTGGATGACACGCAAGTAATGGGAAAATTGGTACTACCCGGCTATTGCCCCGGACGCCCGCAAACCTCACGATACGAGCATAGACGGGCCGCTGCACGCTCGCCGGACTTGGGTCCGGTGCGTGCGCGTTCGCGGCCTATTGATGGTGATCCAACGCCGGGGGCAGTATGGCGGTACCGCAAAATCCAAAACATGATGGCGTGCGAACCAATGGCTGAACCTACGGCGCGCGATCAAGCGACGGTGGTGGAAGTCCCGGTCACGATTCAAGGGGCGAAGCACGTCGAGCGGGACGGAGCAGCGCCAGATATTACGGAAACGACCAAGACGACCATCGTCTTCGGAAACGGCGCGGTGGTAAATTTGAATTCTAAAGTCGCGCTGGGGCAGTGCGACCTTCTTCGTAACGACCGAACCGGAAAAGAAATTCTGTGCAAGGTGCTGGAGTGGCGGCAAGTGGCCGATTCGGGCTACGCGGATCTGGAATTCACCACGCGCGACACACGTTTTTGGGATGCACCCACGAAAGAGCCTGCGGCTGCCGCGCCGATTCCGGAACCTCAGAAACCATTCATTGCGGCGCCTCAGATTCCGATGGATGCGCCGAAGATGGTGGCGAACCTCTCGAACCGCGAAGTACTCGTCGCCGCACACGAGGTCGTGGCGCTGCCGGTGGAGGCAACGAGCCCTGAAAAAAACGCGAGCGATGAGGCCGAAGCTTCCGAGCCTGAGGCGCAAGCGGCAGCGCCTGCGCCAGACGATGGCGCGGATTGGGATGAAGCGAAAGATGCGGCGCTGCTGAAAGCGCTGATGGCCGCAGATCCAAAACGCAAGCCCAAGCGCGAATCCGCGGATGCGGGAACGAAATCGGCTGACGGAGAGGCGACACCGGGACGCGCCGGAAAAAGGCGAGACGAGCGCGGACGGCGAGACGCCCGCCAATTTCGACGGTGGCTGCGTGGACCCGCGGGCTGCATGAATTCGCGTCCGGAAAGAATGCGATTGCGGTGGGAATCACCGCCGTCGGTGTGCTCGTGGCGGTAGTGGGATTTGCGTGGCACGCGAAGCACAGCTCCGCGGCCCACCGCGACGACGGAGGCCTGCAAGTGCCGCTCAGCCAAAACAGACAGCGCAAGGCGCCTGCGGCGTCGCCGGTACGGCAACGACCGCGAAACGCCGCGTGCCGAAACCGAAGCACCAGCACACGGCAATAACTCCGGCGCGACGCCGGCGCAAGCCGCGCAAAAGATTCAGCAGCAGACCGCCGCCCGAGCACCGGCGCAGCGGTTGCGAATAACGACGGACCGTCAGTCGTGCCTTCAGCCTCGTCAACGGCCGCACCTAGTTGGAAGCTCGCGAGACGATGCGTGCTGCAGAGCCGGGAGAGTTGTCGCAGCCGAAGCATCGCAGTGCGAAATCGCCGAATGGCGGCGAAACGATTCCCGCGCGAATCGTGGCGCAGCCCGCACCGGCCATTCCGCGCTGGGCGAAAGGGCTGGACACGGATGGCATAGTGAAAGTCGACGCGGTGATTGATGAGAAGGGTAACTTGCGGTCCACGAGAGCGGTGTCGGGTCCACTCTTTCTCCAACATGAGGCGGAGCGGGCCGTGGCGCTGTGGATATTTGAACCCGCGCTCACGGATGGGAAGCCCACCGCCGACGCACATGGTCCTCACCGTTGAGTTTCAGAGATAACCCTCCCAAGTTTGTGTCGTCACTCGGGGAATTCGCCTTCGGCGGCTAGAGGCGGAGCGACTCTTCTGCGTTCATGTCGTGGCTAAAACCGCGACCTACAAAGATTCACTTGCCATTTCCGCGAAAAGCGGATCCCTCGCTACATCCCGCGCCGGCCAACTCCCGACCGGAAAGGAAAGCGCGGGACTGCGTTCGGGATGACAACGAGCGTAACGAGACGGCCGAAACAGCCCACCGATCCGGAGCCCGACGGCGATGGCGCACTGAAGTGCGCCGCTACCGAAACCTAAGGGCTATCCGGCGGTGGCGCGGAGTCGTGGCGAAAAACGATTTTGCCGCCGACAATTGTGGCTACGGGCGCGCCGCGGAAGGTGCGGCCGTCGAAGGGCGTGTTGCGGGATTTGCTGGGGGAATCGGACGGCGTGATAGGTCCAGGCGTGATCGGCTGAGAAAATCGTGAGATCGGCTGGGCCGCCGCGGCGATTTTTCGTTCGATGCCGAGACGCGGCGGGGCCGGTGGTGAAAAGTTCCACCAAACGCGCCAGTGAAATTTCCCCGGGTGCACGAGCTCGCCGAGCTGAGCGCGATCGGCCGTTTCGAATCCGGTGATGCCGAAGGGCGCGCGGTCGAATTCGACGTCTTTGCTCGCGGATGATGCGGCGCGTGATCGGTGGCGATGGCATCCACGCTGCCGTCGGCGAGGCCGGCAATGAGAGCGTCGCGGTTTCGTTGAGGCCAGCCGAGGATTCATTTTGTAATTCGTGTCGTAGCGGACGTCTTCGTCGCGAGCGTGAAGTGATGAGGCGTGACTTCGCAGGTGACGCGCAGGTCCAATTTTTTCGCGTAGCGACGTATTCGAGAGAGCCGTGGTGGACATGTGCGCGATATGCAGTCGGGCGCGCGTCAGGCCGCCAATTCCACGTCGCGGCCCGCGCAGATGGATTCTGATTGCGCGGGAATACCCTTCAGGCCTAGGCGAATCGAGCGCGGGCCTTCGCGCATCACGCCGCCGGCGAAAAGCGATGGGTCTTCGCAATGATCAATCAGCGGAAGGTCGAGCGAGTGGCAGTAGTCCATCACCTGGCGCATCAGGCGCGCGGTGGCGACGGGTTTGCCGTCGTCACTCACCGCGACGATGCCCGCCCGTCTTCATCGCGGCGATTTCCGCGAGCGCTTCGCCTTTGCTGCCGACCGATGCTGCGCCAATGGGCCAGACGCGGACGGTCGCAGCCGCCCGGCGCGTTCGACGATGGAGCGCGTGACAGAGGCGTTGTCATTCACCGGCTGGGTGTTCGGCATGCAGCACACGGCGGTGAATCCGCCGCGCGCGGCCGAGCGCGTGCCGGTTTCGATCGTCTCAGACATTTCCTGGCCGGGCTCGCGCAGATGGCAGTGCAGGTCGATGAATCCGGGCGCGACGATCAGGCCCGTGGCGTCGAATATTTCGGCATCGGGCGAGGACAAGTTCGCGCCGATTTCGGCGATGCGCGCGCCGTCGAGCAGCACATCGTTCGTGGCGTCGGTTTTCGTCGCGGGATCCAGCACGCGGCCATTTTTAATTAGCAGCATTCGGTCATTCCTTCCTGGGACTGCGTGTGCGTCATCGGGACTTGGCCGAGGCGGTTCTTCCACGGCCGCGCCCCGACCAGATGGTAGAGCAGGGCCATGCGGATGGCGAGGCCGTTGGTGACCTGTTCGAGCACGCAGGACTGCGGGCCATCGGCAACGACGCCATCAATTTCCAGGCCGCGGTTCATGGGACCGGGATGCAGCACCAAGGCGCCGGGCCGCGCGAGCTGCAGGCGCTGCGGCGTGAGTTGGTAGCGTAGAGATATATTCCTCGGCGGCAAGCGCAGGCTCGTGGAGACGTTCGGTCTGCACGCGCAGCACCATGATGACATCCGCGCCGTCGAGTGCCTCTTCGATGGGTGGCGGTGAACCTTGGGCGCCAGGGTTTCCAGTTCGCGCGGCACCCACATCGCGGGACCGCACAGAGTGATGCGCACGCCGAATTTGCGAGCAGGTGAATATTGGAGCGCGCCACGCGGCTGTGCAGGACGTCGCCGAGGATGGTCAGGTTCCAGCCTTCGAGCTTGCCCTTGCGGTCGCGAATGGTGAGCGCGTCGAGCAGCGCCTGCGTGGGGTGCTCGTGCGTGCCGTCGCCGGCATTGACGATGGGAACTTCGAGGCGTTCGGCGACAAATTGGGCGCGCCGGAAGAACTGTGGCGGATGACGATTCCATCGGGGCGCATGGCTTCGAGCGTGCGTACTGTGTCTAGCAGCGATTCGCCTTTCTTCAGGCTGGACGCTTCGGCCTGGAGATTCATGGTGTCCGCGCCCAGGCGCGCGGCGGCGGTGGCGAAGCTGATGCGCGTGCGCGTGGAATTCTCGAAGAAGGCCAGCGCGACCGTCTTGCCGCGCAGGGTGGCGAGTTTTTTCAGGGGATGACGCTGAAATTCCTGGAAGGGTTTGGCCTGGTCGAGAATAAAAGAAATTTGTTCGCGGGTGAGGTCTTCAATTCCGAGCAGGTGTTCCAGGCGCTGCAGCACTTTTTCCCTTTAGTTACGGTTGTTTCCGGGCCTCCGCGAGGATTGCCAGAGTTCAGGGAACGCGGTCCACCAGGACTACGCGTTCATCGCCGTCAACTTCCTTCAAATGTACTTCCACAATTTCGGAATCGCTGGTCTGCACCGAGCTGCCGATGAACGTGGCTTCGATGGGCATTTCGCGATGGCCGCGGTCAATCAGCACGCAGAGGCGGATGCGCTTGGGGCGACCGAGATCGAAGAGGCCGTTCATGGCGGCGCGAATGGTGCGGCCGGTGTAGAGCACGTCGTCCACGATCACCAGGTCGCGATTGTCCACGCTGAAGCTGATTTCGTTGGAGTGCACGACGGGTTGCGGGCCGACGGTGGAGAGATCGTCGCGATAGAGCGTGATGTCAATCGTGCCGACCGGGATTTCGACGCCGGAGAAATCCTTGACGGTTTTCGCCAGGCGTTCGGAGAGCGGAACGCCGCGGCGGCGGACGCCGATCAGGGCGAGGTCTTTGGTGCCGCCGCTCTTTTCCACGATTTCATGGGCTAAACGGTTGAGCGTGCGGCTGATTTCTTCCGCGGAGAGGAGCTGTCTTTTTTCTACGACGCGCATCTGGCGGAACATCCTAGCATAGACAGGCGGAAGTTCGCAGCGGCGGAATCCCTTCGAGTACGGATGGGACCGATTCACGCGTTTGAACTTTATAGCGGCACAAACCGAAACCAAGGCTGCCCGCTCCGTCCCGAAAGACGCGGGACAGAGCGGCCGCATACAAAACCTCGGCCGCGGCGCGCTGAAATCTTGACCGGCGTGTTAGACTGGGCGCGTATGAGTTCGCCGGCGCCGGCACGCAGCCCTCAACGGCCCGCTTCAGTTGACCTCCGCGTCAGTATTGGCAGCCTTGCGTTAAAAAATCCCGTCATTGCGGCCAGCGGCACTTTTGCATATGGGGTGGAGTTCGCGCACATCGTGGACTTGAATCGGCTGGGCGGAATCGTGGTCAAAGGGCTTTCGGCGCAGCCGATGGAAGGCGCGGCGGCACCCAGGATCTGCGAGACGGCCAGCGGGATGGTGAACGCCATCGGGCTGCAGAATATCGGCGTGCGGGCCTTCGTCGCCGAGAAGCTGCCGCTGTTGCGCCGTTACCACACTGCCGTGATTGCCAACGTCTTCGGGCATACGATCGCGGACTACGTGGAGGTGATCCGGGCGCTGGAGGATGCCGAGGGGCTGGCGGCCTATGAGCTGAACATATCCTGCCCCAACGTGGAGCGAGGGGGCATTGAATATAGTACTGACCCCTCCCTGACGGCGGCCGTAGTGGGTGCCGCGAGGGCCGCTGCGAAGCGTCCCCTATGGGTGAAACTCTCACCGAACGTTAACATGATTGGAGTTAGCGCAAAGGTCTCCGAAGCGGAAGGAGCGGATGCCCTTGTAATAGCAAACACCTACCCTGCACTGTGTATAGACGCACACAACCGTAGGTCCCGTCTCGGTAGTACGACGGGAGGGTTGTCGGGCGCGGCCATAAAACCTATAACCATGAGGCTGGTTTACGAGGCTTGCCGAGCGGTAAAGATCCCAGTAATCGGGCTCGGCGGCATTGAAAAACCAGCAGATATCGCTGAGTACGTGCTGGCAGGCGCCTCAGCGGTGGAAGTAGGTACGGCCCACTTTGTGGACCCACGGGCTTCTGAACGGCTCGTAAGTGGTCTGGAAATGTGGTGCCGGGACGAAAATACATTTGAAATCAGCAAGTTACGGGGCGCTCTACAGCGATAAACTGATTGCCACTGTACCCCCGGACAGGTAGAATTTAGGCTGATTTCAAACAAGGTCAGGTGAACATGAAGGGCAAGATATTCGTAGCTCTGCAGTCGGTGTTTTTAGGATTGGGTCTGCTCGCGGTTACGTCGTCCGTGAATCCCGCGGACAACGGAAAACCGGGCAACCCTTCTCCAGCAGAGATCGCGCTTGGCATCACACCAGCTGTGCCGAATCCGTTAAACCAGGCCAACCACCAGGAGAAGCCGCTAGCCGTGTGGGAGTGCACCACCAGCTGGTACGGAGACGATTTCGACGGCTTGCCGACCGCCAACGGCGAGACCTACGATATGTACGCGGATACCGCCGCCCACCCCACGCTTCCGCTGGGGTCCATCGTGCGCGTTGTGAACATGCGGAACCATCGCAGCCAGGTGGTCCGGATCAACGACCGAGGGCCGTACGTGGAAGGACGCGAATTAGATGTTTCCTACGAAGTGGCACGTAAGTTAGGATTCGACCAGCACGGGCTCGCCAAAGTCCGGCTAGAACTCCTAAAGGTGCCAGCACGCCCCGCAATAGCGCATCCCGGAAACTGATCGTAGCCCTAGACCTGGACCATCTGGGTCCAGCAACTGCTTTGGCGCGGAGACTCCGCGGAGCAGCCGGCATGTTCAAGGTCGGAGGCCAGCTATTTACGAGCGAGGGTCCGCGAGCGGTTACGAAACTCGCGGACCTTGGCTTCGACATCTTCCTGGACCTGAAATTCCACGACATACCAAATACAGTGGCGCATGCGGTGGCTAACGCAGTGCGGCTGCCCAGAGTGCGCCTGATGACCTTGCACGCGTCCGGCGGGCTGGCGGTGATGCGTGCGGCGCGCGAGGCTGCGGGGACGAAGAAGAACCGCCCGGCGCTGCTGGCGGTGACGGTGCTCACAAGCTTCGAACAATCAACGCTTCGGGAAATCGGGATGGAAGGCTCGCTGGAATCGCGCGTGGTGGCTCTGGCGCACCTGGCGAAGACGGCTGGGATGGATGGAGTGGTCTGTTCGGCGCTGGAAGCTCCGGCGGTGCGGCGGGAGTTCGGGCCAAATTTCAAGATTCTGGTGCCGGGGGTGCGTCCAGCCACGACTGCGACGAACGATCAATCGCGCGTGGCGACTCCGGGAGACGCCGTTCGCGCAGGCGCTGACTACCTGGTGGTAGGCCGACCGATAACCGCGGCAGCGAATCCGCGCGCCGCGGCTTTGGAAATAGCGGCGGAGATTGCGGCTGCGGAACGGCAGAGGGCCGTGGCCTAGTCGCGACGCGAGCACATCAAGAACGACTGCGCTCTCCTGAAGGCGGCCGCTACCACAGCAAGTCAAAACCAAGTGCAGCGAGCAGCGCTGCTACCGCTTCTCGTAAGACGTGGCGTGGCAAAATGTCAGCAAGAAGCCGGCGAGACGCAACGAGGCCGGCGAGACGCAGGTGGGCGGATTGCGATGCGGTTGCGCTGCTAGCTTTGTAAGGTGGCGAGTACAAAATACTGCAGGAGCGGGAGACGCAGGGCGCGAAACTGGGCGATTGCGATGCGGTTTTAAGGTGGCGGTACAAAAAACTGCACGAGCGGCGAGACGCAGGCGCTACGGAAAACTGGGCGGATTGCGGGGTTTGGCGCAGGAGCGATCTTCGATCTGCGAAAACTGGGCGGATTGCGATGCGGTTGGCGCCAGGAGCCGATCTTCCGATCGCATTCGCCTCTTGCTATTGACAAACCTCCGCCATCAGTACAAGTTCACACTCGGCAATTTCTGAGATTTTCTTACACCCGAGGGGAGCTCTGCATGCGAATCGCGTCGAAGGGTCTAGCGGGTTGGATGGCTGTCGCGGCGCTGCTGTGCGCGCCTGTGGTTTGCGGGCAAGAAGTTGGCGCGCCGCCCACGCCTCCGAAGCCGAAGACGGTGGAAATCACGCCCACCAGCGTACAAGCGCATGTGGGAGACAAGATCAAGTTTACCGCAGTGGCCAAGGACGACGCGGGCAAGACGATTGATGTGAAACCGACGTTGTGGATCGCGCTGCCGCCGGACATCGCCGGAGCTGATGCAGATGGCATGGTGATTTTTCGCGCGGCAGGCGTGGTGACCGTGGGAGCGGTGGTGGCAGGCAAGCCGGGATTTGCGACGGTGACGGTGGGGACGCCGCCGCCGACATCGGTGGAGGTTGCTCCGGTGAAGGAGGCGCTGGTGGTGGGCGGTTCCACGGTGCTGACGGCGACCGCGCGCAACGCGAATGGAGACCCGCGGACGGATGTGGCGATTCATTGGAGCTCCAAAGCGCCGGCAGTCGCGAAAGTGGATGAATCCGGATTGGTGAAGGCGGTAGCGCCCGGCACGGCGACAGTGGTGGCGACGGGCGGACCGGTGAGCGGCGAAGTTTCGCTGCAGGTGGTGGCGGATACGCTGCAAAAAATCGCGCTGGAGCCTGCGGCGACGACGGCGAAGACAGGTGACGTGGTGCACTTCACGGCCAAGCCGATGGGCGCGAAGGGCGCGCCGGCAAAGGATCTGCTAACGAGCTGGAGCGTCAGCGGGCCACAGGGCAGGATTTACCCGGATGGCGCATTCGTTGCGAATTTACCAGGCGTGTACGAAGTGACCGCCGCGATCGGCAGCCACACTGCGACCGCCTCGATCGAAGTGGCACCGCGCAACGTGCGGCGCGGGCTGGACGTGGTGGCGCACATCCCGACGAAAGACGCCGAGGGCAAAGTGGTGCAGACCACCGAGGAATGGGTCATCGGCAAAAATCTGTACGTCGCGACGATGGGCGACCGAATGTACGCCTACGACATTTCCGATCCGGCGCATCCGAAAGCGCTGGACAGTCTGAAAGCGGATGCGCGGCTTTACAACGACGTGAGCACCACCGCAGACGGAAAGGTGGGCGTGTTCACGCGCGAAGGTGCGTCGAATCGCAAAAATGGCATCGTGCTTTTTGACGCATCGGACCCGGCGCACTTGAAAGTGATTTCGGAATACACCGAGACGGTGACGGGCGGAGTGCACAGCGCGTTCATAAACGGCCACTACGCGTACATCACGGACGATGCCACCGGCTCGTTGCGTGTGATTGATTTTGCGGACGCGGCGCATCCGAAAGAAGTGGCGCGCTGGCAGACGGAAAAATCGCAGGAGCAGATGGTGGCTTCGCCGCTGGGCGAAGGAATGATCAGCACCGGCCGGTACCTGCATGATTTGTACGTGAAGGATGGACTGGCGTATCTGGCGTACTGGCGCGATGGATTGGTGATTCTGGACGTGGGCAATGGCATCAAGGGTGGCAGCCCGGAAAATCCGAAGCTGGTCTCGCAATACAAATTCAATTATTACGAATTGTACGGCGACGGCTGGCTGGCGGGGGCGCACACGGCGTTTCGCTACAAGAATTATGTCTTCCTGGGCGATGAAGTGTTCCCCGGATATTTCGATATCAGCAGCAAGGAACGCATTCCCGTGCGCGGCATTCTGCACGTGATGGACGTGACGGATATCGAGCACCCGCGCGAGGTGGCCAACTACGAAGTTCCCGAAGGCGGGATGCACAACGTGTGGCCGGACGACGACATTCTGTACCTGGGCGATTACGCGGGCGGCGGCCGCGCGGTGGATATTTCCGGCGAATTGCGCGGGAATTTGTACGAGCAAGGCCGCGAGATCGCCAGCTTTTTCCCCGGCGATCCGAATGGGTATCGCGCCAATCTGCCGTTCACATGGGGCGCGCAGCCTGCTAATGGATTGGTTTTCTTCAACGACATCAACAGCGGGATCTGGATCGTGAAAGTTGGGCAAGCCGAAATTCCAGGGGTCCACCACCGCGCCGCAACTGCGTGACGAGGGAGCGACGGCCGCGAGCCCGTTCTAGCGGTTGGATGCCGCGCCTAACGCGGCGCTGTGATGAGACGATGAGATGGGAGATGCCCCAACCGAGGGAGGGTCGTTCTTCGATCGGTTCAAAAGCCGTTCGCCAATGTTTTGGCTGTTCGTCGCGCTGATGCTCGTCTTGAACGGTTTGTACGATTATTATAATCCACGCGGAATCGTGATTGATGTTATCGCTGCGATCGTCCTGATGATTGCCTATATCAGATATCGAACCGCAAAACGCTGACCGCGATTACGGCCTCATCAGAATTTGCGGCCGCTGGATTCTGGCATTCTTCGACTAGTGCGTTCCACTGCTCGGCGCATATCCGGCTACACCGAGTTGCCAGAAGAGGAAGGCTATGTCGTCGGCGAATTCGATGTCGCGCTGGGACTTGGTTGAGCCAATGCCGTGCCCGGCGTCGTAGTCCACGCGGAGCAAGATCGGTTTGCCGCTGCTGGTGGATGCTTGCAACCGCGCCGTCATTTTTGCGGCCTGCCAGGGCGCGACGCGCGGATCATTCGCGCCGGTGGTCAAGAGAACCGCGGGATAGGGCGTATTGGGTTTGACGTGCTGGTACGCGTCCATGGCAAACAGCGCCTTGAATCCGTCCGCCTCCGTCACCGTGCCAAACTCCGGAATATTTGCTGGACCGCTGGCCATCGTTTCCGAGCGCAGCGAATCCGAATCGCCGACACGAATGAGCGCGGCGCCAAACATTTCGGGGTGTTGCGTGATCGCGCCGCCGATGGTGATTCCTCCGGCGCTGGTTCCCTCCCCTGCCAGGTGAGCCGCGGAAGTGTATTTGCGCTCGATCAGGTACTGCGCTCCGGCGATGAAATCGTCAATGGTGTGCTGCTTGGTTAATTTTTGTCCGCCCAGGTGCCAGTCTTCTCCGTACTCGCCGCCGCCACGCACGTGGGCTACCGCGTACACTCCGCCGCGTTCCAGGAACGCCAGCATGATCGGATTGAAAAACGGATCGTAGTTGATACCGTACGCCCCATAGCCCGTGAGCCATGTGGGATGCGAGCCATCGAGAGCCAGGCCGCGCTGGTGAATGATGGAAAGCGGAACCAGGGTGCCGTCGGCGCTCTTGGCCTTCACTTCTTCCGATTCGATCTGCGAATAATCAACTGGCGAAGGCGGAACCAGGGCCGTGTCCGTGAGCTTGTCGGTTTTGGCATCCAGCGCGTACCACAGCGGTGATTTCGTCCAGGAAGTTAGCTCGAGCCAGGCGCCGGCTTCGGTGGGATTGGTGACGAGCGCCTGGATAGCGCCGTAGAACGGCAGGTTTACGGGCTGAATGCTGCCGTTGCTGTATGGCAGGCGGCGCAAACGGCCGATGCCGCCATCGAGATCCTGCACGTACAGCGCATCGCCGGCGGCTGCGATGCCGGTGATCACCACTTCGCTCGCGGGCACTGCAACTGTGGCGTGAGCCAGGTCTGGAGCGCTCAGACTGGTGCGCAGAACTTTGAAGCGCGACGCGTCCTGGTGCGAGAGCAGATAAATTTGATCGGCGTGCACATCGAGGCCGATAACGTCATCGGATCGGTCCGCGATTTTCTTCCAGACGGTCGTCGGGCCGGGATTGGCGTTGAAAGGCAGAGCGTAAATATCAAATTCTCTTTGCACGCCGTGGATGACCAGTCCGAGAATGAAACCTGGCGCGCCCGGCGAAAACTGCACGATCGTAAAATCATTTTCGTCCACGTTGACGCTAGGATTGGCGCCGAAGCCGAAGACCAGAGGCTCGGTCTCGGGATCGCCGCCGAGCGTGTGACGGTAAACTTTCAGCTTTTGATATTTCGCGGTGGGAGGCGCATCAGCAGGGAGCTTTTGCGCGCGGGCATAGAAGAAGGATTTGCCGTCGGGCAGCCAGCTGGGCGATGCAAACTCGGCGCGGTCAATGCTATCGGGCAGCACCGTGCCGGTGGCGCTTTGCAGGACGTGCAGGACGCTTTCCTCCGAGCCACCCAGTGAAATTCCGTAAGCGACGTAAACGCCGTCGAGCGAGGGTTGGAAATAATCAATGGAGTAGTGCTTGCCGTCGGCGGTGGTCATTTTTTCGGGATTTACCAGCAGGCGCTCCGGCGAACCGAGCGTGTCGCGCGTGAAAAGCTTGCGATTGTCCGAGCCGGGCTCGGTCTTGTAATAAAAATAATGGCCGCCCCACACTTGCAGTCCGGAGACCACGTTGCCGGCGTTATCGAGTGCTTTGACGCGCTCGAGCAGCGCATCGCGGCCGGGAATGCGCGCCAGCACAGCCCGCGTGTAATCGTTCTGCGCTTTCATCCAGGCGATCACTTCGGGGTCGGAGGTGTTCTCCAGCCAGCGGTATGGATCCACCACTTTGACGCCAAAATATTCTTCCGTCACCGGGCGGACTGGAGTCTTGGGCAATTCGGATTGGGCCGTGGCCGTCAGCGGGGTGAGAAACAAGAGTGGGAGCATGATGCCAAACAATCGTCGCATGAGGTTGTCCTTGCGTGTCAGAGAATAGCTAGCAGCGTAAGACCATAGCGCGTAATGGTAGTTGCGCTCAAGTTGCTTGTGGCAGTCGTGGCGCGGGGTCACTCGTAGCGCAGCGCGACCATGGGGTCCAGTTGCACGGCGCGGCGCGCCGGCGCATAGCAGGCCCAAAAGCCAATGGCCGCGAGCAGCAGAGTCGCGGTGACGTAGGCATAGACGAATTGATTGGCTTTGCCGGCGTAGCTGAGTCCGCCAAGATTGACCTGCGAAGCGAAGACATCGGAAAACGCATCGGACTGTTTGCGCAGATCAACGAGTTGGGAGTAGCAAAGCGTGAAGATGCCCAGGGTGTCGCCCTGCACCTGCCCGGCGAGGACCATGATTTGTTCGGGCGATCTAACGGGCAAGGGCCGCAACAGGATCCCGTTCACGAGGCCGAAGATTGCGGTGTTGGCGCCGATGCCCAGGGCCAGGGTGAGGACCACAATCACTGTCAGCATGGGCGACTTCGCGAGCATCCTGAAGGCGTAACGGACGTCCTGCCAGAACGTGGTCATGAAGGTGTCCTCCTGTCGGTCGGAGAGAGCCATGCACGTGTCCACCCTAACCGGAGCTATGATCTGTATGTTGAAAAGTGGCTTGCTGCTTATTGAACTCCGCTTTTGGTTTGCGCATGAGCGATTCCGAGACGCAACGTGGCGAAAACGGACACTTGGTTTGGAGTGTTATGCGCCCGCTTGCGCCGTGAGCTGCGCGACTCGCAACGAGCAGCCACGATCAATCGCGACGCAAGAGCCAGAGCATCTTTACACGGCTTGATCGAAACCGGCTTGCAGTCTGGACAACGGGCGATCCGCGTGTACTATTGATCTCGTGATGAAAATCCTGATATCGGGCGCGGGCATTGCAGGAACCACGCTTGCATACTGGCTGGCCCGTTATGGATTCCAGCCCACCATCGTTGAAACGGCGCCACGCTTGCGCAGCGGCGGCTACCTCATTGACTTCTGGGGCGCAGGTTTCGACATCGCAGACCGCATGGGCTTGCTACCGGAGATCAGGCGTCGAGGATATTTGCCGCGGGAAGTCAAGGTTGTTGACCGCAGCGGGAAACGGGTAACTGGGTTTTCCGTGGATTCATTTTTCGCGGCTGACGCGGAACCGCTATGTCAGTGTTCCGCGAGGAGAACTTGCCGCAGCCATCTTCGACACGGTCGAAGCGAAGGCCGAAACGATTTTCGGGGATTCGGTGGAGCGCATCGAACAAACGCGAACAAGGCGTTCACGTCACTTTCGAGCGCGCAGGGGCGCGTGATTTCGATCTCGTTGTCGGAGCAGACGGACTTCATTCGCGGGTTCGCGAACTTGTTTTTGGCGCGGGACAGGGATTCGAGAAGTATCTGGGCTACAAAGCGGCGGCGTTTCAGGTGCAGGGCTACCGGCCGAGAGACGAGCTGGTATACGTCATGTACACGCAAGTGGGCCAGCAGGTTGGACGGTTTGCCATGCGTGACGACCGCACCATGTTTCTGTTTACTTTTGCGGATGACGATGTGACGGGAGCGAGCGACCTGCAAGCGCAAAAAGCGCTTTTGCGGAGGCGCTTCGGCGCCAGCGGATGGGAATGTCCGCAGATTCTGGACGCGCTGGAGGCCTGCGACGATCTTTATTTCGATCGTATGAGCCAAATTCGCATGGATCCAAGGCAGGGATTGTGGACACGCGGGCGAGTCACGCTCGTGGGCGATGCTGCTTTCTGTGTGTCGTTACTCGCCGGACAAGGTGCCGCGTTGGCGATGGTAGCAGCGTATATCCTCGCAGGCGAACTGCAGCAGGCTAACGGTGACTATGCGCAAGCGTTCGGCCGTTACCAGGAGCGATTCGGGCCCTTCGTCTTCAAGAAGCAGAAGGCGGCTCTGCGATTCGCGGGCGCCTTCGCCCCAAAATCGAAGTTCGGACTGTTCGTCCGCAACCAGATCTTCAATCTAATGGCGATCCCGTGGATCGCGGACCTCGCCGCCGGCCGCGATCTTGCCGACAATATCGAGCTTCCGAATTACTAATCGAGAGAGAGAGCGTCACTTAACCGAGGTAGACGGGCGCGGGAGTGTTTGGCGTGCTGTCGTTGGTCCTACTGCTCCTGCGGAGCCGGCAATTCGGGAGTGAGTTGATTTTTAACTCTCACAAGGAGCTGCTGCACGATTTGACCGCTGGTTGTTTCCTCCGCTAGCATGGCTGCGCTCACCCACGCGCAATGGAAGCCATCAAACACGTCATCGTCGGAACCGCCGGGCACATTGACCACGGCAAATCGTCCTGGTCGAGGCGCTCACCGGCACGAATCCCGACCGCCTGGAGGAAGAAAAGCGCCGCGGAATCACGCTGGACCTGGGATTCGCATTTCTGAATCTGGAAGGCGTGCGGCTGGGGCTGGTGGACGTGCCGGGGCACGAACGCTTCGTGCGCAATATGCTGGCGGGCGCGGGCGGGATTGATCTGCTGCTGCTGGTGGTCGCGGCGGACGAAGGGATCAAGCCGCAGACCCGCGAGCATTTCGAAATTTGCCGTTTGCTGGGAATCCCGCGCGGAATTATTGCCATCACCAAATCCGATCTTGGCGATTCCGATTCGCTGGGATTGGTGCGCCTGGAAATCGAAGAATTCGTGCGCGGATCGTTCTTGGAGAGCGCGCCGATCGTTCCAGTGAGCGCGCGCAGTGGTGCGGGCCTGGATGAGTTGAAGCAAACGCTGCAACGCGCAGCGCGAGCCGTGGCAGCCAAAGACGCCACGCAACATTTTCGTTTGCCGATTGACCGCTCGTTCGCGATGAAAGGATTTGGCACGGTGGTTACCGGAACGCTGATTTCCGGCGCGGTGAATGTGGAGGACGAAGTGGAACTCTACCCTGCGCGGAAACGGTTGCGCGTGCGCGGGCTGCACTCCGGCGGAAAGCAAATCGAGCGCGCCGTGGCCGGGCAGCGCACCGCGGTGAACCTGGCGGCGATCGAGCACGAGGAAATCACGCGCGGGATGGTGCTGGCGCCGGCGGGGTTATTCGAAGCGACGCAGCGCGTGGATGTTCGCATCACGCTGCTCGATTCCGCGCCGCCGCTAAAGAATCGCGCGCGCGTGCATTTTCATCAAGGCACGGCGGAAGCGATTGCGGAAGTGACTTTGCTGAATGGCAGCAGCGACTTGCGGCGGGCGATTCGGCGTTCGCGCAATTGCGACTCGATAAGCCTCTGCTCCTGCTGCCCGGCGATCGCTTCATTCTGCGGCGATTTTCGCCGGTGGTGACGATCGGCGGCGGCGTGGTGCTGGACGCGCGCGCGCCGCGTCACAAACGAAAAGATGCCACGGTCGCACGATTTCTTGGTGTTCTCGAGCAAGGCAAACGGGAAGAAATTCTTGGCGCGCTGGTAGAAGCCACGCCTCGCGGGATGACCATCGCGGAAATTCTGGCGCGCACGGGATGGACCGACGCAGACGTGCGCGCGACGGCCGAAAAATTGGCGGTCGCGAAACGCTTGAGGATTCTGGTTGGCGCGCCAAGCGTGGTGGCGCCGGCAAAAGTCGTGGCGGATTATGCGGCGGCGATTCGCAAGGCGGTCGAGAGCTTCCATCGCGCGAATCCCCTACTGCCAGGAATCCCGAAACAGGAGCTGCGAGGGCGAGCGGGGCGTGCGCGCGCGGAAATGTTTGAAGCGGCGTTAGGCGATCTGGTGCAGGCGCAAGCGCTCGTGGTATCTGGCGATCTGGTGCGCGAAGCCGGACGCGAAATCACGCTTTCCACCGAGGAAACGCGGCGAAGGAATTGATCGAGCGCGAATTCGAAAGCGCCGGGCTCACCGTGCCGGGCTTTGCCAGCGTGCTGGCGAAGCTGCCAGTGGACGCGGCACGCGCGCAGAAAATTCTGCAGATCCTGCTGCGCGAAAAAGTACTGGTGAAAATCTCCAGCGACCTGGTATTTCATCGCAGCACGCTGAAGCGCCTGCGCGAAATGCTCGCAAAATACCGCAAGGAACGCGGTGCCCGCCTCCCGATCACTGCATTCAAGGAACTTACGGGAATCACGCGAAAGTATGCCATCCCGTTACTGGAACACCTCGACCGCGAGCAGGTTACACGGCGAGCCGGGGATGAGCGTGTTATACTTTGAGGGATTCGAGCCTGATTGGCGATTCGGAGGCAGCCGCGGGGTCGCGGGCTGCGCTTGGGAATCCAGAAAAGTCTGGAAGGCAGGTGATTTATGGAAGCATTGAGCCCGTTCCATTTGATTATCATTCTCGCGGTGATCGTGCTGCTGTTTGGCGGCAAGAAGATTCCCGAAGTGATGCGCGGCCTTGGCGAGGGCATCCGCAACTTCAAAGACGGCATGAACGCGCCGCACCCGACCACGCCGAGCGCGAATCCGCCGGCAAATCCTCCGGCCGCTGCACCCACGGTGCCGCCGTCGCCCGCCGCTACTGAAGAAAAGAAGTAATGCTGCGGTATAGTTGCGCGAAATCTGAGGCGAGCGGTTTTCTGAGAAAGTGTTCTGACGGCGGTCCTGCAAAAGGGGACCGCCGTTTTTTTTGAGCGCGCGATGGCTAGGCGTTGTCATCCTCTTTCCAGCCCAGCGCTTGCAAGGTGGTCCACAGGCGCGAAAGCGGCAAGCCCAGCACGTTGAAGTAGCAACCTTCGATGCGGGTGGCATATCTTCCCGCGATGCCCTGAATCCCGTACGCTCCCGCTTTATCGAATGGTTCGCCGGTTTGAATGTAGCGCTCGATTTCTTCTTCCGGCATTTTCAGGAATTCCACACGCGTCTTTTCCACGTGCAGCGCTTCCTTGCCGGTGCGGGATGTTTATCACGGCGAGCGCGGTGAGAACCTCGTGAGTCTTGCCGCTGAATAGCCGCAGCATGCGGCGAGCGTCTTCGGCATCCGCAGGCTTGCCCAGAATTTGGCCCTCCGCCACGACGGTGGTATCTGCAGCGATCACTATGGCGTGTTCACCGGCCGCGCGCGCTTGCTCGGCGACGGCGTGAGCTTTAGCTTTCGCGACGCGGCAAACGTAATCCTCCGCAGGCTCCTGCGGCAGGGGAGTTTCGTCCACGTTCGCGGGGCGAACTTCGAACACGAATCCGGCGTTGCGCAGGACTTCCGCGCGGCGCGGAGAAGCGGACGCGAGTATCAATTTCGTCTTGTTCATCGGGGGCCTTTGATTTTGATCGCCGACGCGGCGGTGCGCGGCACCGGCTCGCGGGCGGCTACGGCGTCAGCTTTTGTCCAGCCGAACAGGCGTGCGAGTTGCGTGGGCGGCGAATTCGCGTGCCATTCGCAGAATTTCACGGCCAGTATCCCGCGCGCATCTTCCGGCGAAATGTGTTGAGCGGCCTGCGTCTGTCGCGGGAACGCACGGCACGTCAATTCGTAGCGGCCAGAGGCCCATGCATTGACCTCCTGCTCGGCGCCAAAATGCACCACGATCAACATGCGCTGCAAGTCCAGAATCGCGCGCTTGAAACGGATATTGCCGGCCTTGGTATCCATCTTGCACGCGTTGCGCAGCTCGAGCGTGGCGAGCGGCCCGTGCTCCTCCAGAGCTTCCCAGATGATGCGCGCGTCATCGCGGATTCGCCCTTCGGAATAATACTGCTCGTAATCACCCGGCCCGACAGCGGATTCACGCAGGGCCAGGAAATGCGGCAGCAGCTTCAGCGAAATGAACGTGCCGCGCCCGCGAAAATATTTCGCGTAGAAGGCGCGGCGGCGGCGTGGCAGCTCGTCTTTCCATTGCCACACCATGCTCGAATATTTATCCCACTTCCATTTGCCGTGCAGGCCGCGCCGCGTGACGGCATAGTAGAGCGACGGCAGCGGCACGTTTTTCACTGGAAACAGCATGCAATAGCCGGTTGCGTCAATGAATTTCACCGCTTCGGCGAGCGTGAGCACGCGCCGCGGCCAGCGGATTTCGTTTTCGAGCGTGGCGTGATGACGCATCTCGGCAACGAAAAAACTAACACAAGATTGCGTCTGCGATCGGCAACATTCGCGCCCGACACGGAGAGGATGGCGAAGAGTGGGCCGCGCCGAACCGGCGCGAGGCCTGTACGTTCGTACAGGTCACAACTGTGCAATAGGGACGTGGCGGATTGTACGCAGGCGCACGTGTCCGGCGTGGCGGCGGGTAGCCAGATAGTCTAGGCTCATAGAGCTGACCGTGTGCCCAAGTTTGCTTCGCCGCGAGCGTGGCGTTGCGATTTGAAGCCGGCGCAGCAGACCTTCGCAAAAGTGAGAGAAAACCGGAAATGGGATTCCTGTTCTACGCAAGCTTCGTGAGATTTGTCCTGGAAGGCGGCTACGGCCACGTGCTGGCGGAACGCGCGCGCGTGTGGATGAAGGCTGCCGGCATCACCCCACCGGGGGCATAGCCACACCTTAGAATCGCTCACCACCGCAGGCGGAATCGAAAGAAGACCGAGGACCAAGACGATGGCGATGACCAGAGAAGCGCGCGGGGGACGGGGAGTGGATGTGCGATCGCCGGAAATGCTCGGCACTCTGGCGACGCGCCCGCCGCTGATCGAAGAATTTCAGTTCGTGAAATTCCGCGTGGAGGGCGAAGTGGCCCATCTGCGTCTGGATCGTCCCGACCAGAATCTGCTGAACGAGCGGATGCTGATGGAAATCGCGGCGGGCATCAACTCCGTCAGCGAGAAGCGCGAAGTGAAGATGGTGCTGCTGGACTCGGCGGGCAAGGCGTTTTCCGGCGGAATCGAGCTGGGCGAATATACGCAGCGGCGCGTGTTCCAGTTGTTGGACGCTTTCCACAGCGCGTTCGCGGCGATGATGGACACTTCCAAGCCGGTGATCGTGGTGGTGAACGGTCCGGCATACGGCGGCGGCGCGGAGCTGGCGGCGCTGGGCGACCTGGTAATTGCCACGCCCAACGCGCGGTTTGCGCAACCGGAAATTAAGCTGGGGGCATTTCCTCCACTCGCAGCCGCGGTGCTGCCCTACATTCTGGGTCCGAAGATGGCGATGGAGCTGGTGCTGACTGGCGAAGCGATGACCGCGGAGCGCGCGCGTGAAGTGGGCCTGGTGAATTTCCTGGTGCCGGAAGACAAACTGGTGGCCAAGGTGGACGAGATACTCGGCAGAGTGACGGCGCAGTCGGGTCCTGTGTTGACCATGGCGAAAAAAGCGATCCTGGGCAGCCTGGGATTGCCGCTGCGCGAAGGCGTGCGCAATTCCATGAAAGTTTTCCTGAACGAGCTGGCTGACCTGGAAGATTCGCAAGAAGGTTTGCGCGCGCTGGTGGAAAAACGCGCGCCGAAGTGGAAGAACCGCTAGGCGTTTGTGCCATGAAGTAAAACTGTTCGCCGCATCACTTATCGCCCTTCGCTTTTAATCCCGATACGAATAGAGACAGCACGCAAGATCGCACTACGCGCAAGCGGCCATCAGATTGACAGCAAAAGCGGGGGCGCATACACTCGCCGAGGACAACTTAGCTGGCTCGGGGTAGCCTTGCCGGCGCGATTCACGCGCTCGCAGGTAAAAATTGAAATCGGTCAGGATGGATTTCAATTTTTAGGGAAGGCCGTGAAAATCGGCCACGGTCCCGCCACTGTAATCGGCTGTCGCTGGGAACCGCGCTGGAATTTTTCTGCAGCGTGCCCGGTGAATCGGTCGAAAGTCAGGAAACCTACCCGAACTGGTCGAAGCTGACACTCTCCGCGCGAGGGAGTGTGGCGAGACGCCTCGCTCTATTCGCGAGGCTTTTTTATTGCACGGGAGAATATTTTGGCGGCAACGGCGGCAACCCGGCGGTTTTTGGCGATGGCACTCGCGCTCACTTGTGCTGTGTTCGTCTGCGCCGTGCGCAATGTTAGTGCCACGGAAGCACGCTCGCAGCAGCAGAACGCCGCGCCTGCCGGCGGATCCCGCCGCGCAAACGGCCGCAAATAAGCGCGCCGTGAAGTTAGTGACGGACGAAACGGGCCGGCGCATGTCCATCCCACTAAACGTGCAGCGCGTGGTGACTCTGGCGCCGAATCTGACCGAAACAATTTACGCGCTCGGGCTGGATGGCAAGCTCGTGGGCGACACGACGTTTTGCGACGTTCCGCCCGCAGCGAAAGATAAACCGCACGTGGGCTCAACGCAAGAGCCGAGCCTGGAAGCGATCGTCGCGCTGCATCCCGACCTGGTGCTGGCGACCACGTCCATCAACCGTGCTGAAACGGCCGACGCGCTGCTGAAGCTGGGCGTGCCGGTTTACACCAGCGACCCGCACACGGTGACCGGGATGCTGAGTTCCACCGGAACGATAGCCGACCTGATGGGCGCAGAAGAGCACGGCGCGAAGCTGGTGGCGGACTTGCAGAAACGCCTGGACGCGCTGCACACGGCGCTGCAAGACCGTCCTATGACGCACGTGCTTTTTGTGGTGTGGGAAGATCCGTTGATCTCGATCGGTCAAAGCACTTTCATCGCGGATGCGCTGCGCTGGGCCGGCGCCGAGTCCATTATCGTTACGGATCAGAATTGGCCACACGTGAACATGGAAGAAGTGGTGCGCTTGCAGCCGGAATACATCGTGCTGACGCCGGACCATTTGGAATCGGAGACGGACAAGCACGTCAATAATTTGCGCGACCTGCCTGCGTGGCGCGAGCTGCGCGCGGTGAAAGCCGGTCACGTGGTGATGGCCAGCGACGAAGTCACGCGGCCTGCACCAGGCTTGGTGGACGCCATCGAATTGCTTGCGCACGATTTGCATCCTGAAGTTTTCCCGGCGAAAACGGAAAATAGAAAAGTGAAAATGGAAATCGGCGCGCATTTTTACGCCACGGCGGCGGCAAAATCGCTGAAAGGGTGCGGGACATGCGCCCGTTGACGCCGAAACGCATTCTGGCGATCTGCGGGATGCTGGCCGCGATTCTGTTTGTGGTGGTGGTGATCTCGCTGCGCGTGGGCGCTTATCCCATCAGCATGCGCGACATCATAATCACTTTGTACAACCGCGCCGCCGGCCAGGGAGACACTTCAGAATTCAATCAGGTGATTTTTGGTTTGCGCCTGCCGCGCATTGCATTGGGAATCCTGGTGGGCGCGGCGCTTTCCACTAGCGGAGCTGGATTTCAGGCGCTTTTGCGCAATCCCCTCGCCGATCCCTACGTGCTGGGAGTTTCCAGCGGCGCGGCGCTTGGCGCGATGCTCAGCCTGATCATTGCGCCGCACACCGTGGGCGCGATTCAAATAGCGGCGTTCATCGGCGCGGCCGCAACGATTGCTGCGGTGTATTTTCTGGGCCGGCGCGGCGGGCACTTGGACAGCGCGACGTTGCTGCTCGCGGGAATTGTGGCGGCGTCGTTCCTTTCGGCCATCATTATTTTTCTGCTCACCCTGGTCAACGGCCCCGGACTGCGCAACATGACGTTCTGGTTGATGGGCGATTTGACGGCATCGGCCCCGACCCAGAATGTTCTGGGCTGGTTCAGCTTTCTCTATTTCATATTTCTGGTGGCGGCGGGCGCGATGTACACCACGTCTTCCGATCTTAACTTGATTCTTACCGGCGAGCAGGAAGCCGGCCACCTGGGCGTGAACGTGACGCGTGTGAAGCTGGTGGTTTACGTCGCCGCTTCGGTGCTCACTGGGCTGGCCGTTTCGGTGAGCGGCACCATCGGTTACGTGGGCCTGCTGGTGCCGCACGTGATGCGCATGCTTTTCGGCACGGATTACCGGCTGCTGATTCCCACGTCAGCGATCGGCGGTGCGATTGTGATCGTGCTGGCAGATACGCTCGGGCGGACGATCGTCGCGCCAACGGAATTGCCGGTGGGCGCCATGACCGCGCTGGCCGGCGCGCCCGTATTCATTTACCTGATGCGCAGGAGAATTCGATGAACGCCGGCGCAGAAAACGGAACTTCGCTACCGCCGCAGCCGCTGCCGTTCGCGCTTCCGGATCGCGTGCGCCTGAAAGTCGAGCAGGCCAGTTACGCTTATTCCGCGACGGACCGGTCCGCACCCAAATTCACGCTGGGGCCGGTGAGCTTCGAAGCGCAGCAGCGCGAGCTGGTGGCGATCCTGGGGCCGAACGCCAGCGGCAAATCCACTCTGTTGAAATTGCTGGCGGGATTATTGAAGCCGCTATCGGGGCGCGTGGAAGTGGATGGCACGGAAGTCAGCGAGCTGGAACTGCGCACGCGCGCGCAGCAGATCGCGCTGGTGTCGCAGGAAAGCGAGCTGCTGTTTCCGCTGCGCGTGTGGGAATACGTGTTGCAGGGGCGCTATCCCTACGGCAAAAGATTGCGCTTCGAATCCGGCGAAGATTGCCTGATGGCCGGAAACGCGCTGGCGCAGGTGGGCGCGGACGCGTTGCGCGACCGCTGGATGCAGCAGCTTTCCGGGGGAGAAAAGCAGCGCGTGATTCTGGCGCGCGCGCTGGCGCAGCAGCCTTCCCTGCTGCTGCTCGATGAGCCCACGCAGCACCTGGATATCGGCGGCAAAGTGGAATTGCTGCGCCGCCTGCGCAAGTTGGCCGATGAAAATCGCTACACCGTGGTGGTGGTGACCCACGAATTGAATTTGGCCGCGGAATTTTCCGATCGCATCGCGCTGCTGCACAAAGGCAAGTGCCTGCGCATCGGGGAACCCGCGGAAGTGTATCAGCAGGAAGTGCTGGAAGAAGTATTCGAAGCGCCGCTGGAAGTGGAGATGCGCTCCAGCGGACGCCCGCGCGTGATTCTGCGCGGAAACCACTAGCATCTTTGCAGCAAGCGGCGCGCTTGGGAATTTCACGGCGCCGTCCACAATCACAGGAGACTCCGCGCACGGGAAGACGGTGAAAAACCGTCGCCGCCGCGCGACTGTAAGGCGGAATTTTTCAGCGCGCACCACTGTCCGAAGCGACGAATCGCAGTACGCCGACGATTCCGAGCGAAAGATGGGAAGGCCGCGCTGATGCCGCAATTTCATCCGTATGTATCGCGATGAAATCGCGGCAAGCCGCCAAGCCAGGAGACCGGCGGAGTCTCAATCCGGATGCGCAAGCGCCTGAGGCGGCGCGTGCGTTATCGGGACAACCTTCAACTCCCGCGCGAGAGGGAGAGGAGGAAAAATGAGACTACACGCTCTGCTGTTTGTTTTCCTTGCAAGTTTTCTTGCAGCAAGCTGGCTGCAACCCGCCGCGGCTTCGGCACAAACAATCACAAAATCAAATGGAACGCTGGCGGGAACCGTGACCGACCCCAGCGAAGCCGCCATCGCCGGAGCGCGCGTCGCGGCGCAGCGGATTGGCGGAGCTCCACACGCGCCCGGCGCTGTGCTCGAGATCAGAACCGATGCCGACGGGCGCTTCTCGCTGGACTTGCCGACCGGAGAATATCGTGTGAGCGTGGAGCATAGTGCTTTCCAGCGCGCCGAAGAACAAGTGACGGTAGCCGCGGGCCAAACGCAAACCTGGAACGTGCGGCTCACGCTGCAGCCGATGTCCGCCAACGTGGTGGTGAGCGCGTCGGCCGAGCCGGCAACGATTGAGAATACGGCGGCGCTCGTGAACATTGTGACGCGAACGCAGATTGACGAGCAGCAAGCGATTTGGCTGACGCCGTTGACGCAAGGCATACCGGGCATGAGTTTTTCGCAACTGGGGCCGATGGGCGGCTCCACCACGTATTTTCTGGACGGTGGAAATTCGGACTATACCAAGGTGCTGATTGACGGTGTGCCGCTGAATCAGCCGGGGGGCTTGGTGGACTTTTCGAATTTCGCGCTGGATGGAATCGAAAAGATAGAAGTGGTGCACGGCGCGGCGAGCGTGCTCTACGGCTCGGACGCCATGACTGGCGTGATGCAGATTTTCACGCATCGCGGTTCGACAACCCAGCCCGTGCTGCAATTGGAAGGAGACGGTGGCACGTTTGGCACCGGCCACGGTTCGGGACAGTTGAGCGGAATGCTGGGCGCGTTCGACTATTCGGCGGGCGCGGCTTATTTCAGTAGCGCCGGGCAGGGACCCGACAATTTTTTCCGCGATACTACACTGTGGGGCAATTTCGGTTGGAAATTTTCAGACAGCGATTCGTTGCGCCTGACGGTGCGAAATAGTTCCAGCGACGCAGGCCAGCCGGGGCAGACCGCCCTCGATCCGCCCATCTTTGTCGCGGGACAGAGCACCGGGCTGCACGATTTCGCCGCGGGACTGACGTGGGATTTTCACACCGGGCCGAACTGGGAACACCGCCTGTTCGGGTTCGAAGCGCGCGAAAATTCGATTGACGTGGTGCCGCCCTTCGGAGCGTTCGACACGACTTTCAATCGCGCGGGACTGAACGAGCAGTCCACCTATCTTTTTCACAATGGTGGCGTCTCCGTCGGCTATGAGTTCGAAGTGGAAAACGGCGGCGCGACGGCCCGGCACAATCAAGCCGGTTACATCGAGGCGCATTACCGCTTCGGGCAGCGGCTCACCGTGATTGTGGGCGGGCGCGTGGACGGCAACGGATTCTACGGCGTGCGCGCGGTGCCCAGAGTCGGCGCCGCGTATGCTTTACGTTACGGCTCAGGATTCTGGGGAGCGTCGCGGCTGCGCGCCTCCTATGGCTTGGGAATCAAGGAGCCGGATTTGCTGCCCCCAGATTGCAGCCCGCAGCTCGATCCGGAGCGCAGCCGCACAGTGGACGTGGGATTCGATCAGGTGTTTGCCTCGGACCGCATTCATTTTTCGGTAACGGGTTTTTTCAACCGCTTTCAGGACATCGTGAGCTTCGCCAATGTTGCCAGCAACCCAAACTGCCCGGCGTTCGGCGGCAGCTATTTCAATACAGACCTGGCGCGCGCCAATGGCCTGAACTCGACGATCGAAATGAAGCCGTCGCGCTGGCTGAATATTGTCGGCAATTACACCTACGATGATTCGAAAGTGCTGTTGACGACCAACCCGCTGCAGGATCCTGCCCTCGCGCAGGGCAATCGCCTGTTCAAACGGCCGCTGAACTCGGCCAGCCTGATCGCCAACGCGCATTTCCGCTGGGCCAATCTGAACTTCGCTGGCTATTACGTGGGCCGCCGCGCGGACAGCGATTTCGATAGCGTTGTCATCGGCGGCGTTTGCACCGGTTACTGCATCACCAGCAATCCAAGCTACGTGCGTTGGGACGCGGCAGCCAGCGTGCCAGTGGCGAAAGGGCTTGCGGCTACGGCCATCGTGCAGAATTTGTTTGACCGGCAGTATCAGGATGCGGTGGGATATCCGGCGCTGGGGCGAAGTTACCGCGTGGGGATCCGATACGTATGGGAGGGAAAGCAGTAGAGGTGGCCCGACGAGACGGCGAGCGAGGGGCTGGCCCGGATGATATAATCGCTGGTCCCCATGGGTTCAACGACTGAAAGCAAACCACGCGTGGCCGCGGATGTGCTGGCGCGCTACGAGGCCGTGATCGGGCTCGAAGTGCATGCGCAGCTGAAGACGCGTACGAAAGCGTTTTGCGGCTGCTCCACGCGCTTTGGCGACGCGCCGAATTCCAATACTTGCCCAGTCTGTCTGGGTTTGCCGGGGGCGTTGCCGGTGCTGAACCGGCGCGCGCGCGAACTGGCCATTCGTGCGGCGCTGGCGCTGGAATGCAAGATTCAAGAACGCTCCGTCTTCGCGCGCAAGAATTATTTTTATCCTGACCTGCCGAAGGGCTACCAGATTTCGCAGTACGAGCTGCCGCTGGCTCTCGAGGGCTCGCTGGAGATCGAAGCCGAAGGCGCAATCAAGCGCATTGGAATCACCCGCGTGCATATGGAGGAGGACGCCGCCAAAAATCTGCACGAAGGTTTCGCGGATTCCGACCGCTGGAGCTACATTGATTACAATCGCTGTGGCACCCCGCTGATAGAAATTGTTTCCGAGCCTGATATTCGCACGCCCGCTGAAGCGTATTCATATTTGACGACCTTGAAGCAGGTGCTGGAGTACACCGAAGTGAGCGATTGCAATATGGAAGAAGGCTCGCTGCGCTGCGACGCCAACGTAAGCGTGCGGCTGCGTGGCGCGCCGAAATTCGGAACGAAAGTGGAAGCCAAGAACCTGAATTCGTTCCGCTATCTGGCGCACGCGCTGGAATATGAAATCGAGCGGCAAATCGGAGTGATTGAGGCAGGCGGCACGGTGACGCAAGAAACGCGGCTGTGGAATGTGGCGGGTGGGCGCACCGAAGCGATGCGCTCGAAGGAATTCGCGCACGACTACCGCTATTTTCCTGATCCGGATTTGCTGCCGCTCACGGCTTCCGCAGCGCTGGTACAGCAAGTCCGCAGCGAAATGCCGGAATTGCCGGATGCCAAGCGCGCGCGCTTCGTGAACGAATATGGCATTGCGGCGTACGACGCGGGCGTGCTGACGGCCACTCGCGCGCTGGCCGATTATTTCGAAGCCGTCGCGCGCGCGGGCGCGCCACCGCGTGCCGCCGCCAGTTGGATTTCGGTGGAATTGCTGCGGCGATTGAAAGACGCCGGTAAGGAGATTGCCGATTGCCCGGTGGCGCCGGCGGCCCTGGCGGAATTGCTCGCGATCGTGGAACGCGGCGAAATCACCGCGGCCAGCGGCAAAAAAGTGTTCGCCACCATGTTTGACACCGGCAAGAAGGCCGCGGACATCATCGCCTCTGAAGGCCTGGCGCAGATTTCCGATACTGGCGCGATCGAAACGATTGCGCGCGCGGTGATTGCCAAGAGCCCGGACAATCTGGCGAAATATCGCGCGGGAAGCGAAGGAGTCTTCAAGTTTTTCGTCGGCCAGGTGATGAAAGAAACACGCGGACAGGCCAACCCGCAGATCGTAAACGAAATTCTGAAGCGCGTGCTGGCGGAGGCGTAGAGTCCGCGGGACGATTTGGTGGCGAAGCAGAGCAGGAAAGGGCCGAAGGAGAACCATCGTGCTGAACGAAGGCGATCAGGCACCGCATTTTGAAGTGCTGGCGGACGACGGGCGCAAGGTCACGCTCGCCGACTATCGCGGCAAAAATCTGATCCTGTATTTTTATCCCAAGGCCAATACGCCGGGCTGCATCCACGAAGCGAACGGCTTCCGCAACATGTTGGCGGATTTTCAAGCGCAAAACGCGGAGATCGCTGGAGTGAGCGCCGATCCCGTCGAGGATCAGTCGAGATTCAGCAAGAAATTGAACCTGAATTTTCCGCTGCTGGCCGATACCGAATTTGAAGTGATCGAAGCGTATGGCGCGCGGCGCATGAAAAGCTTTCTGGGCAAAACCTTCATGGGAATCGTGCGCACCACTTTCTGGATTGGGCCGGACGGCAAGATCGTGAAGATTTGGAATGGTGTGGTCCCCAGAGGCCACGCAGCCGAAGTGCTGACGGCTCTGCGCGGCGGCGAGCCCGCGGGCGACCGCGACGCCGCTGCTTCGCCAGCCTCGTCTAGCAGCAATTCCTGAGGCAAATTCGACAGCGCGTTGCGTCGGAGGCTTGCCTCACGCCCGGCGCGGAGAATCTACATGCTAAAAGTAGGCGACAAGGCTCCAGACTTCGCGGTGACCGACGA
Source organism: uncultured Acidobacteriota bacterium (assembly GCA_963742475.1). Lineage (GTDB taxonomy): Bacteria > Acidobacteriota > Terriglobia > Acidiferrales > UBA7541 > Palsa-295. The sequence continues at coordinate 413,845 of CAVULY010000005.1, forward strand.
CAGCGGCGCGACGGTTGCCCTGAAGGATTTTCGCGGCAAGCACCTGATCCTCTATTTTTATCCGAAAGCGAATACCCCCGGTTGAATCAATGAAGCGTCCGAGTTTCGTGACGCACTAGAAATGTTCGCAGACCTGAACACCTCTATCGTCGGCTGCAGCGGCGACTCCGTGGAATCACAGAAAAAATTCAAGCTGAAGCACAAACTCACTTTTCCGCTGCTCGCCGACACTGAATTCGAAGTGATCGAACCTTACGGCGCGCGCCGCATGAAAAGTTTCCTGGGAAAATCATTTCTGGGAATTGTGCGGATGACCTACTGGATCGGTCCGGACGGAAAAATCCGCGCCGTCTGGGACAAAGTGACTCCCAAAGGCCACGCCGCGGAAGTGCTCAAGGCGATGAGCGCGGAATAATTCTCCGGGGAGGCCGGCAGCCCTCCCCGAAAACCGCACGCGCAACCGGGCGCGTTTACTTGTGCTGATAATCTGAGATTTTGCCGAGACTGTCGCGGTGCGCCTCGGTTACCGTGATGCTGGAGATCACTTCCCCTACCGCGGGATTCTCCTTCGTAGTGGTGGCCAATCGCGCATAGGCCTTGTCCATGGCTTCGGCGCTTGGATACACGACTGCGAGGAAGTACTCCCCTTGCGGATCGGTGTGGATATCTTCCGTGTCAAAGTTGTACATCAGCACCGTGCCGTCGGCGACTTCCGCGTCCAGTAGCGGCACGATGTATTTCTTCACATGGTCTACAAACGCATCGCCCTCGCCCGGCTTGACCAGCCACGAGCCCACGCGAACGTAACCGGTCGTCGCGGTAGCCGTCTTGCCGCCGTGCGCGATCGTGTGCATGAATAAGTCCCTGTGCTTTGTGGCGGAAGTGTATGTGCCGCCGGTGGCAGACGGTCGCAAAGTTTCAAGCGCCTTCAGGATTCCCGCGCGGCTGGTCGCTACGAAAAAATCTTCATGCGTGTAACCGTCTTCGGTGTGCACGTAGTTCGCATCGCTGCCCCATGCGATGATCGTACCGTCCGCCATCAGACGCTGCAGCGCTGCATTCTGCTGAGTGCTTTCCTTTTCGAACGACGCCCACTGCGCACGCGGAACATTCCATTCTGAAACGTACGTGTAATACGTCTGGTCCTGTGCCCCTGTCGGTGTTGCAATCAGGGCCGAGCCCAATGCAAGTGCAAACGCGACAGTCAACACAACACAACTTCTCTTCAACATTCTCTTCCTCCCTGTAAAGGTACATGTGGTCGAGAAAATTCCCAGATACGAATCGGCGAGGTGCAATCCCGGGGGCCGGAAAAACTCGAAACAAAAATCACGCGGGCAACTTACCGTGTGCACGGAGCCTAGCGCCACCACTCGCACGTGTCAATCGCAATCGCGCTGAAAGTGTGCTGCGACAATCGAAAAGTGTGCGTCGCGAAGTTCCATTTTGGTACGCGGCAGGTCGCTTAACGCGTACATCGAACATTGCGGTCACGTTCGTCGCAGTAATTTGCTAAATCACAACGCGGAAGGAATCGCCGTCCGGCTCGATCAGCGCGTTATCAATCAGGCGCGTAGCGCCCACTTTGGCGGCGAGCAGCACGTAGCACGTGCCACGCAACCAAGCGACCGGCTCGAGCGTTTCGGCGTCCACAATCTCGGCGTAGTCGAGCGCGACGCGCGGTTCCGTCGCCAGCACGCCACGCAGAGCGGCGAGCAGCCGGGCGACATCGCGTTCGCCTTTCGCGATTTCGTCGCGCACCGCCGCCAGCGACCGCGAAAGCGCCGCCGCGGCGCGGCGATCTTCCGGTTTCAGATATACGTTCCGCGAAGAAAGCGCCAGTCCATCCGCTTCGCGCACAATCGGGCACACCACCACGCCGGTATCGAGATTCAGGTCCGTGGCCATCTGGCGAATCAGGCGCGCCTGTTGCGCATCCTTGCGTCCGAAATAAGCAAAGCGCGGCTGCACGATTTCGAAAAGTTTCAGCACCACGGTGGTGACGCCGCGAAAATGTCCGGGGCGCGAATGGCCTTCGAGCCGGTCGCTCAATCCTTCCACCACCACGGATGTGCGAAAACCGGGCGGATACATTTCCTGCGGCGACGGTGCAAAAAGATAATCCACGCCCAGTGCGTCCAGCGCCGCGCGGTCTGCTTCCAGCGAGCGGGGATATTTTCCCAAGTCTTCCGCCGGACCGAATTGTTTGGGATTGACGAAGAGGGACACGACCAGCGGAGCACATTCCCGCTGCGCCGCGCGAATCAACGACAAATGCCCTTCGTGCAGCGCGCCCATTGTCGGCACCAGCCCGAGAATGCGCTCCTGCGCGCGGGCCTCGTGCGCGATCTGCTTCATCCATTCGACGGTGTGGATGATTTCCATGGGAGTGGGTAGAGGCGCGCGCTCAGGCTAAATTCAGGCGAGATCGCCGCACGCAACTGGAACAGGATCCGGCGCGCGTCATGCTTTGGCAGTCGCCTGCGCGGCGCGCTCGCGATAGAACGTGATCAAATCCGTGCCGGTGGCTTTCGCTCCCAATTGCCGCAGCAGCGTTGTTACTTGCCCGCGATGGTAGGTGCCGTGATTCGCCAGGTGCTGCAGCATGTGCCACAGCGGCGCGGCTTGCGGCACTCCGACCGTGGTGGTGTGGTGAACCACGCGCTGCACATCCTCCGGCGTCAGTGAGGCAATGTAATCCAGTAAGTCGCGATCAATTTCCGCCCAGCGCGCGCGCACCGAATCCGCGGTGGGAAATTCCGAATTAGGGGCAAAGGAACTCGGCGAACGGCCGTGCCAGCGTTCCAGCCACAGCCGTTCCACCAGCATGATGTGCACCAGCGTGTCACGCACCGAACGAAAGCTGGAGCCCATGTCGCGCGTGAACTGCTCGCCGCTAAGCTGCGAGCAGCTATCCAACGTGCGGCGATTGGCCCAGGAGTTGTAATCGTACAGCAGGCGAAAATCTTCCGCGTTCATTGGGAGCGCTCCTGATTATTTGATTTAGCGCCGGGTGCAGAGCGGCGCGCGGCATGCGTCAGGTTCTCTGGCGCGCCAGCAGCTGCTCGCGCAATTGCGCGGGCGAGTGAAACGATTCGGAATCCGACGGGAAATCGCCGCGGCGGACATCGTCACAATAGCTGGTGACTGCGCGCGAAATCTCGGCGGCCAAATCCACATACTGCCGCGCGAATTTCGGTTTGTGGCCCGGCGTGAGCCCCACGATATCGTGGAACACCAGCACCTGGCCATCGCACCCAGGACCGGCGCCGATACCGATGGTGGGAATGCGAAGTTTATCCGTAATGCGCGCGGCGAGATCGCGCGGCACGGATTCCAGCACCACGGCGAATGCCCCGGCAGCCTCCACGGCGCGCGCGTCGCGTTCGAGCTGGCGGACTGCGTCCGGGGTCTTGCCTTGCACGTGAAATCCGCCGAGCGCGTGAATGGATTGCGGCGTGAGTCCCACGTGGCCCACCACCGGAATTTCCGATTCGACGAGGCGCGCAATCAGTTCGATGCGCCGTTCACCGCCTTCCACTTTCACCGCTTCGGCGCCGCCCTCTTTTACCAGCCGCACCGCGTTGCGCACCGATTCATCCAGCGAAACGTGAAAGCTTCCGTAAGGCATGTCGGCTACCAGCAGCGCGCGCCGTGTGCCGCGCCGCACCGCACGCGTGTGATGCACCATTTCGTCCAGCGTCACCGGCAGCGTGTTCTCGTAACCGAGCACCACCATGCCCAGCGAATCGCCAACGAGAATCATATCCACGCCTGCCTGATCCAGCAGCAGCGCCGTGGAATAGTCGTAGGCCGTCAGGCAGGTAATTTTTTGCTTGGTTTCGTAATGGCCGGCGAGGGAATGCGTCTTGCGGGAAAGTATGTCAGGCACGGTGACTTTGCCGTTGCCCGCACGCGGTGCAACACTCATTGGAACCTCCGGTGCCGCTCCCGGAAATCAGGATGCAGCCCATCACAGGATTCGATGCTAGCAGAAGCCGAGCGGTTTCCGCAAAAGGAATGTGGAGCAGGCCGCTAAAGCGGCGTGTACAAAATGGTTAACGTCCGGCGCGTGGAATGTACGGCCTCTTGACGCGCTCGTCACGCCTCGCGTTTCACGCTGGATGCGGGCAACGCGGACGCGGGAGCGTGTGGCTCCACGCCGCGCCATCCCACCGGCCGGCCCTGTACCGCTTCCTTCAGTGCGCGGAACAAAACCACGTACATCATTTGCCGGTAGTAAAAACGCTGCAGAATCAGCGGCGCGAGCAGAGTCCAATCTTCGTGCCTTTCGAGAGCAAACGCCACCACGCAGGTGAAGAGGTCAATGAGCATGAAGAGCGCGAAGAAAATCAGGGAGCGCTCCACGTCCTGCAGCGTCCACAGTTGCGGCAGCTGCGCGACGCGCAATTGCGCCAGGCCCCACAGCGCGATCGAAAGCAGGAACAGAAGATCGATCAGCGGAGAGACCAGCGGCAAAATAATCTGAAACAGAAAAATATTGGGGATGGCGATCCAGCCCAGAGTGCCGTAGCGCGGCTTGCCCACCGCGTCGCGATGCTTCCACACGGCCTGCAACGTGCCGAACGTCCAGCGGAAGCGCTGGCGAATCAGCGCCTCCACGGTCTCTGGGACTTCGGTGCGGCCGATGGCGTCTTCGTCGTAGAGAATTTTCCAGCCGTTGCGGCGGATGGTGAGCGTGAGGTCGGTATCCTCAGCGACTGTGTCGCCGGAAAATCCATTATTGGCGCGCAGTAACTCCGTGCGCCACGCGCCGACGGCGCCGGGCACCACCGGAATGCAATTCAGCAGATCGAAAGCGCGCTTTTCCAGGTTCTGGCTGGTGATGTATTCGAGGGCCTGCCAGCGCGTGAGCCAGCGATTGCGGTTGATCACCTTCACGTTGCCGGCGACGGCGCCAACCTTAGGGTCGGCGAAATGCCGTACCAGGCGCGGAATCGCTTCGGGATCCACGATGGTATCTCCATCAATGGAAATAATAATTTCGCCGGTAGCTTCGCCGAGACCGTGATTCAGCGCTGCGGGCTTGCCGTGATTGCTCTGGTTGATCAAGCGCACGCGCGGTTCGCGCGAGAAATTTGCGCGGACCAGTTCGGCGGTGCGATCCGTGGAACCGTCATTCACCACCAGAACTTCGAGTTTCGGGTAATCGCACGCGAGAGCCGCCTGAATCGTATTAACGATGGCGGCTTCTTCGTTGTACGCCGGAATCAGTACGGTAACGTTGGGCTTGTACTCCGGATGATCCGCGGGCGCGGGCCGCAATTTCTCGATGAGCGCAAGAAGCCCGATGACAAGAGCGCGTCCGCTGACCAGCAGAATTCCCGCCATGAAGATGAACGCGATTCCGGCGCGGAACCAGCGGAACACCTCAAAAATAAAGGCGTCGGCGCGCACCAGCAACCATTCCTGGTGCGAGAGCGGCGGCATCACCTGCGCGCGCGTCTGCCCCAGCAGATCGGAAACGGAAACGAATTGGTAGCCTTTGGCGCGCAGCCCGTCAATGATTTGCGGCAGCGCGGCCACGGTGTTGGTGCGATTTCCGCCTCCGTCGTGCATCAGGATGATGTTGCCGCGGCCCAGTGTCGCGTCGTGCATCACGCGCTGCACGATCACGTCAGCAGCAGGCGGAGGCCCGCCATTCGGCTCGCCCCAATCGTGCGGGTCAATCTGCGCGCCGACGATGATGTAGCCCATGGCCTGCGGAACCGGCAGCATCTGTATTTCGCTGGCCGTTTCAGGCAGGTGGTCAATGCCGTACGGTGGACGGAACAGCAGCGTCTTCACGCCGAGATTGCTCTCGATCAGCAGTTCGGTGAGGTTCAGTTCGATCTGCAGCTGCGATTTCGAGATAGTTTCAAAGTCAGGATGCGTGAAGGTGTGATTGCCGATTTCGTTGCCGAGCTGGTAGGCGCGCTTTACCAGCTGGGGATACTGATTGGCGGACTCACCGATGGAGAAAAATGCCGCCGGCGCCTTTTTCTCTTCGAGGATATTGAGGATTTTCGCAGTCCACTCCGGATCGGGTCCGTCGTCGAAAGTCAGCGCTACTTTATGCGGCGCCGCGCCCATCTGCTCGATGCGCCAGGAAAGCGGATAGCTCTGATAGGACTCGTCGTCGAAGACGTCGCTGATGGCATCGTAATCGAAAGTGCGGCGGCCGCTCTGCGGCGTTGCGGTGATGCGCCAGATGTCGCCCGCGCCCTCCAGAATCAAATCGTAACCCGGCGGAACTTCCTCGAGCTTGGCGCGAATCGCGTCGGTGGAATGCGTGGCGTCCCATATGGACCAGATCGAGGGATCTTCCATGCCCAGCCGCCACAGGGCTGTGCCGCGCACTCCGGCTCGTTCCGCGGCGCGTAGTTCGTTGTAAGCGGTGACGCCGTCAAGCATCCAAACGTTGTGAATCTGATTCTGCTCGTCTTCGTAGGAGTAGTGCGGATTGAGAGAGTCGGCATCAAAGGTGACGTCTGATTCCGATTCGACGGCGGTGATAATTCCCTGCTGAAAAGTCATGGCCTGCGCGATGGGGTGCGGAACTTTCTTGGATTTTGCCGGCCAGTCGTAACCGTAGTTCGCGATGCCCATCACGATTTTTTCCGCGGGCACAATTTTCACGATGTTAGCGATGTTGCGCTCGAACCAGTCCTGCGGCGCGATGGGCCCGGCGTCCGATGTCGGATAATGCAGGTCATAGTTCATCAGGATCACGGCGTCGGCCTGCGCGGCGAGGTACTTGTAGTCGTAACTCCAATCCGCGGCGGGCAACGCAACCATCAGTTTCAAGTTGGTGGCGTGCATGGCGGCCGCCAGATCGTGGATGAAACGCGAGAAATCCGCCTGGCTGCTTTGCGGCACCAGCTCGAAATCCACCACCACGCCGGACTGGTGTTGCGCGCTGGCAAAATCCGCCAGCGATTTCGACAAGCGTTCGCGCGCCGTGGGATTTGCCAGCATTTCTGCCAACTCTTTGGTGACCCAGGTTTTTCCGTCGTAGTTATTGACCATGGACATGATCGGCACCTCGATCGTGCCGGCCTGCATCCACGACAAAAGCTTGGGGTCCTGCTCGATATCCAGGTGGCCGTCCGCCGAGGAAGCGTGCAACGCTTCGGGGATCAGCAAGTCAATATCGTGGTAATGAAGTTTCAGCGAAGCGAGGCTGGTGGGATCGTCCGCCACATAAAATGCCGCGCGCAGCGGATCGTAATTCTGCGGCAGCTTGCCCAGCGCGGCCACTTTGCGCTTGCGGCCTCGCGGCACTGTTTTGGGCTTCAATTTTGCAGGGATTGCGTGAATGTTCCAGTGCGTGGCCGCGGATAGAATGTCCGGCAGCTCGGGCTTGCGCACCACATTGACCACGAACACGACCAGGATCAGCGTGAAAAGTCCGCCGGTGATTTCCAGCACGCGGCGCGTGCGACGCCAGCGGCGGCGTTCCTGATCGTAGAAAATTGGCTTGCGTTCAGGCATTCAGGCAATCCAAGCTAGCTGGCCCTTGAGGCAGTGTCAATGACTCCCACTATTAAGATGCGTGCAAACGTCGTCGCAGCAGTGTGTGCTGGACTGGCACTGCGGGTGTATCTGGTCCTGAAGTTTCCGGTCACGGATACGGGCGACGCTCCATTTTACATCGAGTTGGCGTGGAATTGGCTGAAGAACGGCGTGTACGGTTTCGCTGTGCACGGGCAGCTCACGGCCGTGGACATGCGCGTTCCGGGGTATCCGGCGTTTTTGGCGGCTGTGTTTGCTGTGGCTGGTCAATCGCCGCGCGCGGCGATGCTGGCGCAGGTGGTGGTTGATTTAGCGACATGCTTCGTGATCGCGCTGATTGCGGCGCGGCTGGCGCCGGAAAATTCGCGGCGGCGCGTGGCGCTGGCGGGACTGTGGCTGGCGGCGCTGTGCCCGTTCACGGCGAACTACACCGCAGTGGTGCTCACGGAAACGTTGGTGATCTTTCTGACGGCGCTCGGCATTCTAGTGCTGCTGCAGACGGATGTTGGCGGCGCTTCCATGGCGCGTGCTACATCGTTGCTCGCGAATCCGTGGCTGCTCGCTGGAATCGTGGTGGGATTTGGCACGCTGGTGCGGCCGGAGACTCCGCTGCTGCTGTTTGCGGCGGGTTTAGTGCTGCTGGCGAAATGGTGGCGGCCCGCAGATTGGATGAAGCTGATTCGCGCGGGATTGCTGATGGCATTGGGGCTGCTGATGCCGCTGGTTCCGTGGGCCGCGCGCAATTGGCACACGCTGCACGATGTGCAGTTTCTCGCGCCGCGCTACAGTGAATTGCCTGGAGAATATACGCCGCTGGGATTCACGGCGTGGACGAACACGTGGATGTGGCGTTTCCGCGATGTGTACCTGACGCAATGGAAAGTAAACGAAGAAGAGATCGCGATTGACCAGCTTCCCGCGTACGCGTTCGATTCGCAGGACGAGAAAGAGCGCATGGCGGATCTGCTCGATGAATACAACGAGGCGCTGACGATTGATCCGCCGCTGGATTCGGAATTTCGCGAGATTGCGCGCGAGCGCACGGAGCGGCATCCGCTGCGCACGTACGTAAAAGTGCCGCTGCTGCGCACTTTGACGCTGTGGTTCACGCCGCGCGTCGAGCTGTTGCCTTCGTCGGGACATTTATGGCCGCTACGCGAAGAGTGGCAGGACGATCGCAAGGATTTCCTGGTTACGTTGGGATTGACCGTCGTGAATATCATCTATATCTCGCTGGCGCTTGCTGGTGCGTGGTTGGCGCGGCGGCGTCCGGGTTGGGCGCTGCTGATATTGTTCTGCCTGGTGCGCACGCTATTTTTCGTAAAGTTCGTGGAAACGCCTGAGCCGCGCTATGTGCTGGAATGTTTTCCCGCGGTGATCGCGCTTGCCGCGCAGGTTTTTTCATCGCGCGCGCGATGCGCCTACAGCTTTCCTCTACCGGCTCGGGATGAATGGTGAGGCGGAAAATTTGGGGGAAGCGTTCTTTCACGCGGTCTTCCAGTGCGGCGGTGATGTCGTGGACTTCGGTAATGGGCAGGCTGCCGTCCATGGCGCAGTGGCAGGAAACCAGAATTTTGTGATCCACGCTGCGCACGTGCACCTCGTGGCAGTCGGTGAGTTCGTGATATTCCGACTGCAGTGAATTCAGAAACTCCTGCACAGTGCGCGAAAGTTCCTTCATCTCCTCGCCGCCGCCGATTTTCACGCCCAGCGGCTCGATGTGGATGTTCACCAGCGCGCGCGGATCGGTTTCTTTCAGTATGTCCTCTTCCAGCTCGGAGGCGCGGCGGTGCGCTTCGCGCAGGCTGGAGCCTTCGTCCACTTCCAGGTGCAGCTCAATAAATAGCCGGTGATCGAACTGGTGCGCGGAAAGTTCGTGGACGGCCAGGCCGCGCTTTTGCGCGATGGCGCGAATGGTTTCGAAGAGATTTTCGTCCGTCTTGGCGCGCGGTTCCACGTGCACCACCACGTCCGCCGGAACAATCTGCGCGATGCGCTTTTCCACGGCGTTGCTGGCGGCGTGCGCTTGCTCCAGGCTGGCGGTGCGCGGCACGCTGATGGTCACGTCCACGAAATAGCGCTGGCCGGCGCGACGCACGCGTACCCGTTCGGACTGCAGCACGCCTTCGGTCTTATCCACCGCGGTTTCGATGCGTTCGCGCAGGCCGCGTGGAGCGACGTCCAGCAGCGCGTCGGCGGTGCGTTTGCCGAGTTGCGAGCCGATCCAGATGATCACGCCTGCGACGCCCAAGGCCGCGATGGCGTCTAGCATACCCAGCCACGCTATGTCGTAGCGCGCGCCCAGCCAAGCGCCGGTGATGCCCAGTATGACGACGAAGGTGCTCCACACGTCGGTGGAAAAATGCAGCGCGTCCGCTTCCAAAGCTTCGCTGGGATATTTTGCGGCCACGCGATTCAAAGCTCGTGAGCGGGCGAAATCAATACCCATGCACAACGCGAGAACCAGGATCGCCAGCAAGCTGGGGCGTATGTGCGCGGTATGGAAGATCAGGCGCTGAAACGCTTCCCAGATGATGTACACGGCCGTGAGCAGCAACAGGCCGGTTTCGACGAGGGCGGAAAAACTTTCCACTTTGCCGTGGCCATAGAGATGATCCGCGTCGGCGGGTTTGTCCGAAACGCGCACAGAAAGATAGGTGATGACGGCGGCCACCAGATCGAGGATGGAATGCAGCGTTTCCGACAAAATGCCCAAGCTGCCGGTGCGCAGCGCGATAAATATCTTCAGTGAGACGAGCAGAACGGCCGAGCCCACGGAGGCCAGCGCCGCCACGGTCTTTTCGCGGGATGCGCGCTCGAGGGGGTCGGAAGGCATCGGGGGATTATACGCTGCCATGGCGCGCGGGACAGCGGATGCGCGAAACCTCAAAGAGCGGAGTGAACGCGAGGGCGCGGTTATTTCGTCAGGGAGGCGGTGGAGTTGAGAATTATGTGCAAGGGCGCGACTTGGGCGGGCTTGGCGTAGCGGTTGACTATGAAGCGCTGGCCGTCTTTGGTTACGTCGTAAGAGAACTGATCGGTGGAAGAAACCGGGGCGCGCAGCTGTGTGCGGAATAACGGCGTGGGGTTGCCGGCGGCGAAAGATCCGGCAGTGCTTATGGGGACCGCTGTAAATGTGCTACCTGCTCCGATATAGAAAATCTCTTTGCCGTCGCCGCGCCAACGAGGCTCGGTGCCACCGCCTCGGGATACCTGCCACTTTCCTGCGGCGGTGGGAAAAGTGGTGACATAGACCTCCCAATCTCCCGACTCATTCGAGGCATAGGCCACCCACTTGCCATCGGGCGAAATCTGACCGTTGGCCTCGCTGGACTTGGTGGCGAGAAATGGAGTCAATTTACCGCCCGACGAGGGAAGCACTACCAACTGGGATCCTCCGGTGGAGGGCTGCAAGGTGCCGAGCAGTTGCTTATCGTCGAGCGACCAGGAATTCGCAACGAGGTCGTCCGTCGCCTCAGCACTTTGTTTGAGAGAGAGAATGGCTTTGGCGGGCTGCAAGCCCTGCGACTGCTTCACAAAAAGATTGGTATCGCTGGCTTGTAAAGAGCGATAGGCGATCAAGGAACCGTCACGCGACCAGACGCCGCCCACATCTTCGGAGGGATCAAATGTAAAGCGAGAACTGGTGCCGCGATGCAGATCGCTGAGCCAGATGTTGACGTTGCTCGCTTTGACGTCCGCGATGTCTATGGCCAGGCGGCTATCGTCGGGCGACAACTTGGGATTCGCGAGTACTCCGATATCGCCCACGCGGCCCAATTCTTTCCCGGCGCGATCAAACCAGGTCAAGACCGAGAGCGCCGCCCCAACCGTCTGGCTGTAAACGATGGTCCCGTTCTCTGCCACGGAGAACGCGCCCCAGTAAACGGAAGGCTGGAAACCGAGCTGATCCGTGATGACGTGTGAATCGCTGCCGACGGTTCCGGTAGCGGCGTCCAGCACGGTGGCGCGCAGCGATTTCTTCTCGTCCACATAAAACAGATAACCGTTTGCGTAGCCCACGTTCGAGGGAGCTACCGGCAGAATCCTCCTGGCCTCGCCCGAGAGTGAACCGAGGTAAATCCCTCTGTGATTGTCGTCCGGGTTGTTGGTGAACGTCAGAGTGGTGAACAGAAAGTGTTCGCCATCGGGCAAAAAGAGGGGCCAGCGGTGCGAAACAATTTTTGTGCCGTCGAATAACTTATCGCTGAGCGAGGCGAGATTGCTGCCATCCGCATTGATTTTCCATAGCCACCCGGCCGCCTGTGGCGAGAAGACGATCACGCCGCGGCGTCCCCATGCGCCACCGCGGCCGCTGGTGGCGACGGCCAGGATTTGCGGAGCTCCGCCGGAGAGCGCGACTTTTTTCAATTTGCCATCGGCGAAAAATCCCACGTAGGCATCATCGGGCGACCAGAAGGGATAACTGGCGCCTTCGGTGCCCGGCAGCACGGAAACCGCCGGGGAACCGACACGCTGCACGCGCACCATGTTGGCGCCGGAGACCTGGTCCGGCGAGACAAACGCGAGCACACGGCCATCGGCCGAAAGCGCCATATGGCTCATTTCTTCCTGCAGCGGAATGGTGAATTCCAGGCGGTCTGCGGGAGCAGGTTGCGGCCTGAAAAAGTAGGCGAGTGCGCCGGCCACCAGAAACGCGCACGCTGCGGTAGCCAGGATGATGCTGGCAGTCTTGCGCCGGGATGGGGATGTTGCGGCGGTTGGAGCGGTTTGCGCCAACTGCGATTGGGAAATCCCGCTGGATTCACGAATCCACTCGAGTTGCAACTTCAGGTCGTGGGCGCTTTGTGGGCGTTCGTCGGGGTCCTTCGCAAGGCAGGCTCTTACGATTTGTTCGAGCGCGGGCGGCGTGAGCGGCTGGAATTCGCGCATGGGCCGTGGCTCTTCTTTCAAAATTGCGGCGATCAGGCTGGCGTGGCTCTTGGCTTCGAAAGCTTTATGGCCGGTGGCCATTTCATAGAGCATGGCGCCGAAAGAAAAAATGTCGCTGCGCGCGTCGGCTGGTTTTCCTTCCAATTGTTCCGGCGACATGTATTGCATGGTGCCGACGATCGAGCCCTGCATGGTGAGCGGGCGGCTCATGGTGGGAGAAGAGCCGGGATCACCCTGGAGGATCTCCTCGTCTTTCGCCAGGCCGAAGTCGAGGAGCTTCGCGCCGGTCTTCGTGAGCATCACGTTAGCGGGTTTCAGATCGCGATGGACAATTCCCTGCCGGTGGGCTTTGTCGAGAGCGTCGGCGATCTGCGATGCGTAGCGCAACAGTTCGGTGGTTGTGAGCGGGCTCTTGGCGATTCGCGCAGCCAGCGTTTCGCCTTCGAGATATTCCATGACCAGATACTCGATGCCGTCCTGATTGCCGACGTCGTACAGCACGCAGATGTGCGGATGGCTGAGGCTGGAAACGGCGCGGGCTTCGCGCTCGAAGCGCTGGCGAACTTCCGGCGTGTCGGCCACGCCTTGCGTGAGGATTTTTACGGCGACGGTGCGGTCCAGGCGGGTATCGCGTGCGCGATACACTTCTCCCATGCCTCCTGCGCCGAGGAGCGATTCAATTTGGTATGGACCGAGCCTCGTGCCAGAGGTGAGTGGCATTGGTGCACGCGATTATACTCCTACGCATCATTTTGTGACGGATGCAGCTCTTGGGCCGCGGTGGTCTGTTTCCTTCCTCATGGCCACGCTTATCTTCGGTAAATAGTCCTCGACAAGCTGGAGATTGCTCTAGAGCAACGACGGAATTTTCCGCTTCGTGAGATATTTTCGCCTCGGCGATTCGTTGCGACGCCACCTTTGTGTCTTTCAGCAGTGGAATCCCGGTCCAGTGCGGACAACCAGCAATCCGCACTGGGCTCGGGCCGTTGCGTAGGCTCGCAGGAGATGGCCTGTGCAGTGAAGCAACGCGCGGGAGCGTTTAGTGGATTATTTTCGCGACGGCCTTGCGTTAAGCGAATTTTACGGGGTAGGTTGTCCCGCCGTTTAACTACTCAACAGAAGCTTGTAATTAGCGAAACCGGTCTGGGATGGGCTTCTGTCTTCAGGGATGTTCCGGACGCTCAGTTTGGCGATTCAAATAGTTCAAGTTCGTCTACTTATTCAGGAGGATTCGCCCAGTGTGCAACAAGAACTGGATTGTGCGTGTGGCGGGGATTGCAGGTTTGTTGCTGAGTGCGGCGGCGGTACCGGGGGCCATGGGTCAGGCGCGAATTACCAGCGCGATCCAGAATAATCAGCGCGTGGCGGTGAGCGGATCGGTTCCGTCCGTGGTAGCGAAGAGCGTGGACACAGGGCGCGTTTCCGGGAGCCAGAATCTGGGACGAATGCTTTTGATGCTGACGCCGACGAGCGATCAGGAGCTGGCCGCGAAAAATTTAGTGAGCGCGCTGCACGATGCCTCGTCGCCTTCGTTCCACAAATGGCTGACCCCGGCGCAGTTCGGCCAGCAGTTTGGCGTGGCGGATGCGGACGCGGCGCAGGTGCAACAGTGGCTGCAGAGCCAGGGATTCACCGTGCATGAAGTGTCGCAGAGCCGGCGGTTCATCGTTTTCAGCGGCAACGCCTCGCAGGTGGAGCAGGCATTCGCGACGGAGATGCACACGTACTCCTTCAAAGGGCAAAGCTTCATTTCCAATTCCACAAACATTCAAATTCCCTCAGCGTTACAGGCGGTAGTGAAGGGCGTGGTGCGCCTGCACAGCGATCCGAAGACATCGTCTTCCGCGCTGCTGGGCTCGAAGGTGCACTTCAAGAAGAGCAAGGGAAATTTCACGTTCGACGACGGGTCGCATTACATGACGCCCGCTGATTTCGCGAAAATTTATGACGTGCAGGCGCTGTACGATGCGGGGATTGACGGCACGGGACAAACCATCGCGATCGTGGGCCGCAGCAATATTTCCGTGCAGGACATACGCGACTTCCGCTCGAACCTGGGGCTGCCGCCGAACGATCCGCAAGTGATCGTCAACGGCGACGATCCGGGCCAGACTTATTACGATTTGCCGGAAGCGACGTTGGACGTGACGTGGTCGGGAGCCGTCGCGCCGATGGCCACGATTGATTTCGTCGTTTCGCAGAGCAATTTCGCGGACGGCGTGGATATTTCCGCCGCCTACATCGTGGATCACGATTTGGCTCCGGTGATGAGCACCAGTTACGGCAATTGCGAAAGTGCGCTGGGCCCGGTGGGCACGGCGTTTTACAACGCGCTGTGGCAGCAGGCAGCAGCGGAAGGCATTACGGCATTCGTTTCCTCCGGCGACAATGGCGGCGCGGGTTGCGATTCTCCGGGCGGCGGCGTGTTTGCATCCGGCGGATTCGCGGTGAACGGAATCGCCTCCACTCCTTACAACATGGCGGTGGGCGGCACGCAATTTGACGACGTCGCCAATCCCGATGCGTACTGGAGCACCACCACCGATCCCACGACGGGGCTTTCCGTGCTCAGTTACATTCCGGAAACGGTGTGGAACGAAAGCAGCAACGATCCCAACAACGTCTCACTGTGGTCCGGCGGCGGCGGAGTGAGCACGTTGTACGCGAAGCCGGATTGGCAGACGGCGACGGGCGTTCCGAACGACGGGATGCGCGACGTGCCGGACATTTCTTTGACCGCGGCGCTGCACGACGGGTATTTGTTCTGTCTTTACGGCGAGCTGCACCGGCGGTCGGCGATTATTTCTGGACCGCAGGCGGTACTTCGCTCTCCAGTCCTGCCGCTGCGGGAATCATGGCGCTGGTGAACCAGAAGATGGGCGGGCAGCCGCAAGGCGTGGCCAACTATGTGTTCTACAAGCTGGCTTCCACTCCCGGCGTGTATCACGACATCACAAAGGGCGACAACAAAGTTCCGGACACGAACGGGCAATATACCGTGGGATACGACGCGGTAGCCGGCTACGACCTGGCGACAGGTCTTGGATCGCTCGACGTGAGCGCTCTGGTGAACAACTGGCACACGGCAGTGAGCACTAAGGGTTCAGGAACGACTCTGACGCTCGCGGGCGGGCAGACCATGCCGGTGGTTCACGGATCGCCGATTCAATTTCAGGCTAAGGTAACTTGTACCGGGACGTGCAAATCTCCCACGGGAGAGGTGGTGCTCCAGGCTGTCGCGCAGGACAACAGTTCCACCGCGTCTGGAGACGGCGTTCTCACGGCTGGCGCATCGAGCAGCACTGCTACGCTGAAAACTTCCTCGATTCCCGGCGGCACCTCCGGCATCACGGCGCGCTATAGCGGTGATGGCACCTACTACTCCAGCACTTCGAATCCGGTCTCGGTGACGGTTACCCCGGAGCCCAGCCAGACGTTTGTTGGCTCCGTGGGCGGCGGATCGTGGATTCCCAACTCGGTGTCCGTGAGCTACGGCGAGCCGCTGTATCTGGGCATCGTAGTGGGCGGCAACTCCGGGTTCGGCTATCCCACCGGCCAGGTAACATTGCAAGCCGATGGCCAGCCGATTCAGACAGGCCATTACGATGCCGGGACGAACACACTTACCCTCGGACCGATGATTTTGAATTACGGCGAAAAATCCGGAGTGCTGGCGCCGGGAGTGAATCCCACTAGCGAATCCAGCAGCTTCCCGATCCTTCCGCCAGGGCCTACCGCCGGCACACATCAATTGGTAGCCAGCTATCCGGGCGACAGCAGCTTTGCTGCCAGCCAGTCCACGCCGTACGCCTTCACCGTGTCGCAGGCAATTGGAATTTTGCAGGATTTCTTCCCCGTCGGAACTGCGGTAGCCAATGCTCCGCTGCAACTCGAAGCGCAACTTGGTTTCCAGAGCAATTGGTATGCGCCGTTTGGCGGCACCGTGACGATCACAGATATTACCGGCGCGACACCTGTGCTGCTTGGTTCGGGGGCAGTCCAACTAAGCCCGGATGGTAGTACGGTCGCCGTCGTGCAAACAACTTTTGCGACGGCCGGCCACCACCTCTTACGGTTGAACTATAGCGGTGACGCCAATGTGAAAGGGTTTGTGGCCACGCCGTACGTGGACATCAACGCGAACGCGCAGTCGAACGTCACGCTCAGCGCCGACCTGCCCACTGCTCCTGTGGGTGCCGCGGTGACGCTGACGGCCTATGTGGACAACTCCGACGTCAGGCAACATCCTGCGACGGGACCGATCACGTTTCTCGACGGCACGACGACCATCGGCACGGCCACGCTTGATTCCACCAGCACAGCCACGTTGGTCATCAAGACGCTCTCCGGTGGTCCGCATAACCTGACGGCCAGCTATCCGGGTGACACCGTTCTCACGTCATCCGTATCGGCTCCCATCACGGAGATGATTACCGATTACATCTTCCAAGCTCCCGCAAGCTTGACCATTCAGGACGGGCAGACTGGAACAGCGACGCTCAACATCATTCCACTGGGCGGCTTTTCGCAACCGGTTCAAGCCTCGTGTGGAAGCGTGCCAGCAAACGTCAGCTGCAGCTTCAACCCGGCGAGCGTTACTCCCGACGGAGTGCATCCGGCCACGATTATGCTGGCGATAAAAACCGGCGGCGCGGTCGCGAGCAAATTGGGCGAAAGCCGTTTGTGGGCGGCGACCTCGACGTTCGGTTTGGCAGGGTTGCTGCTGCCGTTCGGCTGGCGCAAACGCCGTCGAGTTCAGACGACGGTGGCGGCGCTCGGTTTGATCTTCGTGGGACTGTGCGTCGGCGGCTGCGGGGGCAGCGGGTCAGGATCCGGTAGCGCGACGGCCGGTTCTTACACTGTCACCGTAAGCGCTTCGGCCGGCGCCGGCACTGCCGACCAAATCCGTATCCATGACCGTCAACATCATCAAGTAAGCCCATCAATCAAGCCCAGCCCTGGGAGGCGCCGTCTTTCATGCGGCGGCGCCTCCCATTTTTCTTCTGGCTCTAACCTCGCTCGCCGAAAATGAGAATCATGCCCCGGCCGTGCGAACTCCACCGGCAGCAGGAACGTACGGAAACGTCTTCGTTGGTTTAGACGTGACCGATTCCTTGCCGATGCCGAGACTCACAGGAGCGTTGGCAGCTATCGAGAACATGACGTTGGGCGCGTTGTCCGTAAGCGAGCGGCCATTCCACTCCAGGAACCCGAACACGGCGGGCGTGCCAACCGAATATGGGAGGAGGTTGGGGCAGAACCGGCGCGCGACTTTTTCGCCGTAGGCGCGAGGGTCTTCGGCTGTCCCCAGCGCGGCGACGACGCCCGCAATTGCTTGCGCGACGGTCTTCCCGTGCGTCGCGAGGTCCTCGCTGGGCGTCCCTGCGTTAAGACGATTGCCGAGATCTTCGTTGAACTGGGTGAACAGCGGATGGATCATCGGCAGGCCCACGCGATTGATGGAACGCCAACCCCCTGCGTCGGTGGCCAGCGAGGACACGGCCCAGACGCCGATGCGATGGCGGTCTCCGGCATCGGTCAGCAACTGCTCATCGGGGATTTCCAGCACCATGGAATGCACGGTGTGGCCGGCGAACAGATTCTTTGCGCGACTGGCATCCCATCCGGCGAGGTTGATGGCCGTGCCTTCCTGAAATGCGTGGCCCACGGCGTGTAACACGTCGGGCTCGATCCAAAACGGGTCGCCAGCCTTGCCGGCCCAGACGCGCAGGCCCGCGGGCGTGTTGACGATTTCTCCGGTTGTGCCCTGCGCGACCACCGTCCCCGCAGCATGCGGATTCAGAGCGTCAGCGCCGGTAAGGCGCCTTACCGTGTAGGTCTGCTTGCCTTGCTGATCGCGTTCGCTGAACGTGAAGCGGTACGTCGTGTCTTCGATGGCATCGCCGTTCAAATCGATTTTGAATTCGTACATTCCCTCCGGATGATAGCCGGGCGCGGGAATGGGTCCGAAAATTGAGTGGCAGACATTGATTGCGAACACGGTGCCTGTTTCGCCGCGAAAAACGTAGAGGTCAGTGATGTCCAGGCGAATGTCTTGACGAGCGATCGGTGAATCCAGGTGGTGGGACATGAGTTTTCTCCTTCGTGTGGAAGGCTGGTCGGCTAAAGCGGGGACGGGGTCAGCGCCAACCTCCTTGGCGGAATCTGCGGAATATTAGCACTTTTCGCGCAGGTCGTCCTCGCCGGTCAGCAGGTCCCGGCGCACAAAAATGTCGTTTGGCTGAAGGCGTTTCCAGAGCGGATAACCGCGCTGCGCAAAATAATCCACGTAGGCTGGTTCCAGGAACAAATTTTCGACGATCAACAGTTTTGGTTTGTGCACAGCGAGCGAAAAACCCGAAAGTACTTCGAGCTCCCAGCCTTCCACGTCAATGCACACGACGTCCACCTCGCCGACGTCGCCGGCGTGTTCGCGCAAGATGGTGTCAAGCCGCCGGACCTTCACTTTTATCGTGTCCATCGAAGTGGGCACGGATTTCATCATCTCGGCGTATTTGCCGCGGACGCCGAGCGAGGAAAAACTTTCGTTAGTGACCGGCTCGCCCTGGTAGGTCGCGTCCGTACGCACCACGAAAAAGTTGACGTCGTCTTCGTCCGTGTCGCCACAGGCATATTGAAGTACGTCATTACCCTGGCGGCGCTGAATTTCACAAAAATATGGATTGGGTTCGACGGAGATGATGCGCCAACCGCGGGAGCGGAAAGTGGCGCTTACGGAGAGATAGTCGGGCTTGGCGGCGCCGACCTCGATCATCGTTCCGCGGTAGGCAGGGTCGGCGAAAAATGCGTCCTGGACCACTAGGTCTACGTCACCTTCGACGACTGCATTTCGTTTCGTGGAGCGAGCGGGGGCAGCGGCGGTTGACGTCGAGGCGGCGCAGGGACTCGCGGGCGCGCTCTGTGAGGCGATCTGGGATGGTGCGTAGACGCGGAGGAGCATTTCGATGTGATGACGAAGCGAGCCTTGCGCGGCGAGCGCGGCTTCGCGCAAGAACGATTCGGCATCCTCGATTTTGCCCATGCTGAAAAGCAGAATACCCAGATTAGCCGCCGCTTCGGCGTTCCACGGATCGAGTTCGAAAGCCCGAAGGAAGGCGCGCTCTGCCAGCGCAAGTTGCACCACCGCCCAATCGTTCCAGAGCTCGCTGGATTCAGCCGCGTCGATGGCGTCACGCAAAAGTTGAGAGGCCTCATCCAGGCGACGCTCACTGACGAGGTTTGTGACGATGCGCAGAGTTTCGGAGGTGGAAGCGGTTCGGCTAGTAGCCACAACGAGGATCCCCAGCTGCGGGGATGCACGTGCTGTGCCAGAGCCCTGGCGCGAAAATTAGAAAATTCGAAGCTTCGCCACGATCACGGCCAGGAGTGACTGTGCCACCTTCTACTTCAGCGGCGGCGCCGGGACCAGCGGCAAGCGGCGCGGTTCGCCGTGGAAGCCGCGGAATTCGATTTCGTCGAGCAGCAGCGTCGGAGTGACTACCGTGCTGGGGATGCCGCCTTGCGCGGAGCCGAACTCACCGAGCGCGGTGCCGGCGAATCCCTCCGGAAGTATTCTGCATGTACTGGAACACGGTTTCATCGTTGCCGATGCCCAGAATATTGCGGATGGAGCGCAGCTGCAGCCCTTCGATGTGGCCGCCGCGAACCATTTCTTCGCGGCCGTCTGAAACGTACACGCGATAGACGACCAAGGGAATGCGTGTGCCGCTGGCCACGCCGCCGGCAATCCCTCCGAGAAAATCGCTGAAATCTTCCTGGCGAATGGAAGAAAGCGCGGGATTATCCATGCGCTTCACCTCCAGGCACCATTCGTGGCCGTCGTCGCGGCAGGCATCGAGAAATTTCTTTTTCAGCGCGGCGGAGTCCAGACCGTTATTGGCCTGCAGGAACAGATTGCTGGCCAGCGGACGCGGGTCAGAGAGCATCCCGGAGCGCCCGTGGCCGTTGGAAGCCGAAAAATCGGGGCCGGGCCGCCGGGACATCAGCAAATTTTTCAGCGAGCCATTTTCGACTACTTGCACGCGCTGGGCTTTCACGCCTTCGTCATCAATCTCGTAATTTCCCAGCAACAATTGGCCGTTGAATTCTTTCAGCGTGGGATCATCTACCAGCGAGACGTTCGCGGGAAGCACGCGCGTGCCCACACGGCCGGTCCATTCGCTGCGCCCGCCCATGCGCTCCATGATTTCATCGAATGCGGGCATGGTGGAAAGCGGCGGACGCGCGCCGGAGAGTGAAGGCGCCAGAGCCTGCGCCAGCAACGCGCCGGCGGCAGGCGGCTCAAAAAGCACCGGGCCAGTGAAGTCCTGCATCAACGGGCTTTGGCGCATGGTCATCAATTCAGTGGCGGTCTGCGTAAGCGAATTGCCCACCGCACCGGGATTGGGCAGGTCGGCGGGCTTGGCGACGTACACGGCGTAATAATCGTGCAGGGCCATGCCGTCGTCCGCGGTGGTATCCATCGCAGCTTCGATGGCGGCCAGGCTACGCGCGCTGCGAATGGTGGTGCCTTCGCTATTCATCAGATAGTAGGTGACGTAAACCATGTAGTAATTCACGCGCGTACCGCTGAGGTGCGGAAAATTCGTCAGCACCGCGGAAGCCGCGCGCGATTCATCTTCCCAGTTGCGGCTGGACCAATCGGGTTCGGCGTGCGGATCAATTTTCACCAGCGGCGGGGCTTGCGAAAAATCGTCAATCTCCGGCGGCTTGGTGAGGCTGCGCAGGAAGGATTGCTTCAAGGACATCTGAGTGACGGCCTGCTTGTACGCCTGGTCGGTGGCCAGCCACAAATCCTGGCGCAGCGAATTGTAATCGCGGTCAATGCCGACTTCGCCGGTGGAACCGAGAAAGCCCTGAAAGCCGTCTTCGCTGATGAAGTTCGAGCTGTCCAGATGATAATCGCCGACGCGCACGTCCACGCTCATGAAGCGATTGCGCGTGGTGGACGTGGAAATCAAAGCGCCGAAAGACGAAGTGACGGCGCGCACGTCCAGATCCATCAGCCGGTATTCCAGGTAGAAGGGTTTTTCCACGCCGGGGAGCTGCAAGCGCGTGCGCGAGCGCTCCATTTCGTCGTGCATGGCGTGCAGCGTTTTGTCGCTTTCCGATTCCGGAACGGCGGCCTGAGGCAGTGCAGCAGGCGCGGCCGGCACAATATTTTTCGGGTGCGTGGCGGTGGTGCCGGCGGAAAGCGGAAGCGCGCACGCCGCGAGCAAACCAATCGTTGCGAAGATTCTCACTGGGCTTGCCCCTTTGCGAGCGGATCATGCGCCGGCGGCGGCAGGATCGGCGGTTTGTCCGTGGAAGTTTCCTTCTTCTGCACTTCCATTTCAGAAATCAAGATGGCGGGCGCGACGGCGGACACCGGCACCGAGCCGGATTCCGCGCCGCAGTAACCGTTGAAAATATCCGGCGTGTCGCCGGTGGCCACGATTTTCGTAAGCGAGACGAGCGGAGTGCCGACGATATCCACGCCGCGCACGAGCTGATCGGGACGGCCGTCGGGAAATACTTTGTAAACGACCAGCGGCAGAACCTGAAACGCCTGGGGCTGCTGCCTGCCGGTGAAGGTGAAGCCTCCGGCGATGTCGTCAATCAGCAGGCCGAAAGGCTTGTTCTGCTGCTTCACCAGGGCGATAAGCTGCTGGCGTAGCTGATCGTTGGTGACGGTGCGCGAGCTGGAAACGATCAGGTTTCCCTGGCGCGCGACCGGAACGAAGCCCAGCTGTCGGCGGCCGTGTCCATTCGAGTGCGGAATGGTGACCAGCGGCGAACGCGACATCAGGAACGTCTTCAGCACGCCGTTTTCCACCAGCTGGACGTTCTCCGCGGGAACGCCTTCGTCGTCGAACGCATAATTTCCCAGCAGCATTTGGCCGCCGAATGAGGCTTCCGTGGGATCGTCCTTGATCGAAATGAAAGCGGGCAAAATCTGTTCGCCGACTTTGCTGGTGAAGGTCTGGCCTTCGTTGATGTCCTTCTGGCGGAAGCCTTCGGCGCGGTGGCCGAAAACTTCGTGGAAGAAGACGGCGGCGGCGCGTCCGGTAAGCAGCGCGGGGCCTGCATAAGGATCCACGAGCGGAGCTTTATCGAGCGATTCGGTTTCGTGAATCATCACTTGAATGCGATCGAAGACCACTTTATCGGACGGCGCGTCCTTGGGCTCCAGCCAATCGAAATTGGCGTAGCGGTTGATGTCCATGCCGTCCGGAGCTTTGCTTTGCACGTACAGCTCGAGCCGGTAATGGACCTGGCCAAAAGCCAGCTTGGTGCCCTCGGTGTTCACCTGATACTGATTCATGCCCAGCGCGGTGAACGTGGCGATGGAATTCAAAACTTCCGGCGATTTGCTGAACGCCGCCGTGTATTTGCGCACGCGCTCTTCCCAAGGCTTGCGGTCTACCTTGATTGCCACGCGGTGTGCCGATGGAAGTGTGCGGCTCTTCGCGCGAAAAATCCGGCGCAGTGCCTTCGGCCGTCTGCACCTGCACTTGCTGGCTAGTCTTCACTTTGATGAGCGCCTGTGTAGCGGCGCGGTATTGGCGGTCCGTCTCGCGCCAGATTTCGCGGCGCAGCACGGCGATGTCGTCATCCACGGTGACGGTCATGCCCGGGCTGGTCCAGCTGGGCTGGCGGTCGGCCAGTTTGTGCGTGTCGTCCAGCTGATAGCTGCCTACGCGCGTCTGCACTTCCAGCCAGCGCGCGCGCGTGGCTCCGCTGCTGAGCAATGCGCCATTGGAGCCGGACACTTCGGAATATTCGCGGTCCGCGACGGTGTAACTGATGAAGTAGTCCGGCGGATCGCCCTTGGACATGGCGGCCATCGAGCGGTCAAGCTCGTCCTGCATGGCCGTGAGCACCGCGGGCAGGGGAGCCTGCGCGGGCCGGGCGGCAGCCAGTGTGACGAAGGCTGCGGCTAAGATCGTGATGCCTGTAACGAGGACTCGTGGTCTATGTGTGGTTTTCATCGTTGCGCAAAGTCTAACAGTTTAAGATAGGATGCCTTTGAATCCAAAGTGAAAAGCCGGGGCTGTATGGAGCCCGGGGCAGCAGCTGCAGCATCGAAAAATGAGCGGGAGATAGGTTCATCGGCGAATGAGCTGCATTCAGCAGAAGGAGACTTAGATGCGTGCCATGGTGGTAAAGAGGTACGGCTCTCCGGAAGTTTTTGAGTCGCGCGAAGTCCCGGACCCGCAACCGAAGCCCGGTGAAGTCGTGGTCCGGGTGAAAGCCGTGGGCGTCAACTTTGCCGACCTGCTGCAACGCATGGGAATTTATCCCGGCACACCGAAGCCGCCGTTCGTGCCGGGATTCGAAGTGGCCGGAGTGGTGGAAAAAGTTGCCGAAGGAGGCAAGGCCAGCGACGGCGAGCCTTTGCACGTGGGCGATGCCGTGGCTGCGCTCTCGGTGTTCAATGCATACGCGGAGTGGGTGGCGGTGCCGGCGGGGCGCGTGTATCGCCTGCCTTCTGGCATGCCGTTCGACGACGCCGCGGCGATTCCCGTGAACTACCTCACCGCGTATCACTCGATGTTCGCTATGGGCAATCTGCAGCCCGGCGACCGTATCCTGATTCACGGCGCGGCGGGCGGCGTGGGCATTGCCGCGGTGCAACTGGCCAAGGCCCGCGGCCTGGAAATTTACGGCACAGCCGGGCCGACGAAACAGGAATACCTGCGCAAGCTTGGCGTGGACCACGCGATTGATTACGAGAAAAACAATTTCGTGGACGTGGTGCAAAAATTCGCGCCCGACGGAATCGAAATGGTCATGGACGCGATCGGCGGAAAATCTTTCGCCAATAGTTACAAGTGCCTGGGACCCACGGGGCGGCTGGTGGTGTACGGCTTCTCCGCCGCTGCCGGTGCGGACGGAAAGAAAAGCGCGATTCGCGCGCTGGGTGCGCTGTTGCAGACGCCGCGATTTCATCCGCTGAAACTGATGCAGCGGAACATTTCGATCATCGGCGTGAATCTGGGACGCATGCCCACGCGCGGAGGGCTGTTGCGCGGAGAGCTCGATGAAATTTTCAAGATGTACACCACCGGCAAGGTGAAGCCGGTGATCGGCAAGACGTTTCCGCTGGCCGATGCTGCGTCCGCGCACAAATACATTCACGCGCGTAAGAACATCGGCAAGGTGATTTTGACTGTGAAGTGATTGGCGCTGGATCATTTCGGCGCGGGAGCGGGAGCCGGAACCGGTGCGGGAGCCGGCGGCGCCGCGGCGGGGGCCGGTGCCGCAGGCTTCACAAATAGAGCGTCGTCCAATTTAGGATTTACCTGCACCGATTGCACTGTGGACTCGAATAATTTCGTTCCGTCGCGATACGTGTCCGTGGCGTATGCGAACTGGCGGCCTTCGACGGTGCGGTAGTCGCTCCAATGCTGCTCGTTGTCGCTCGGGCCGCGGTCGGATACGGATTGATACCGCGCCGCTGCCAGCAAATGAGTCGCGGGATCGAAATACAGCTTCAGCGCGCCGAACGGGCCAGCTATCGCGACACCGACCGTTTTCTTTCCGGCGATTTCCTCCTCTCCGATGGCTTGCCCGCTGATTTTTCCGGCGAGCACCTCCTGATACAGACCCCAGCCGCCGCCAAAGAGAGTGATGCCGCGCTTGAATTCGCCGATCATGTTCGTTGTGTCGTGGATTCCGTCTGGGAATTTCAGCCAGGACGACTTTCCGTCGCAGACTTGCTGAATCGTGGCGCCACCCAGATTTACTTCGCCGAACGAGCGGTCCGGGTAGGAAACTTGCCAGGTGACGCTGAGCTGCCGGTCGCCGCGAGGATTGTGCAGAGTCCCGTTCTCGCTGAAGCCCAGGGTCGCGACGGACTGCAGCGCGGCGCCACCGGCGGCTTGCGCGGCGGCCAGCAAGATTTGCTTGCCCTGCTCCAGCGATTCCGGCGTGGGCGCGGGAGTAGCGGCGGGAGTAGCTGCGGAAGTCGCGCTGGATGGTGCGGCGGAAGTTCCGGTAGGAGTAGCGCCGGGAGTCGCCGCGGCCTGCGGGGACGCTCGCAGCACCGGCGAAAGCACGTCCACCTGATCGAAAGGAATCTCGGTGATTTCCGCGCCGGCAAATTGCTTTTTCAGCGCGTCGCGAAATGCGCTGACGTTGCCGACCAGCACGATATCCAGATCGCCAGTCGTGAAATATTTTCGCGCCGCGGCTTGCACTTGTTCCAGTGAAGTGGCGCGGATATTTACAGGGTAAGTCTGATTGTAATCCGCGGGCAGATCGAACGCGGCTACGGTGAGGACGCGGTCAGCCACCTGCTCGGCGGTTTCCGATTCGATGGGGTACACGCCCGCCAGATAATCGCGCGCAAAATCCAATTCCTTCTGCGAAATTTTGCCCTGGGACATTCCCGTCAGCAGATCCATCAGCAGCTTGGTGGCGTCCACGGTGGCTTCGGTGCGCGTGTAGGTCTCCACCGCGAGCGAACCGGTGTAGCGATGCGCGGTAAATGCAGACGACGCGCCGTAGGTGAGCCCCTTCTTGATGCGCACTTCCGTATTCAGCCGGCTGTTGTAGCTGCCGCCAAAAATATGATTGGTCACATCCAACGGCAGAAATTCCGGGTCGGCGCGGCGAATCGCGAGCCGGCCGATGCGAATCTGCGTTTGCACAGCGTCCGGCTTGTCAATCAGCCAGACGTGGGTGGCCGTGGCGGCGGAAGGTATTTGCGGCGCGGCTGCGGCGACGTCCATTTTCGGCCAGGCGCCAAAATATTTTTCGGCGATGGCGAAGGCGTCCTCCGGCGTGATGTCTCCCGCGAAACCCAGCATCGCTTGATTCGGCGCGTAGTTCGCGTCGTGAAATTTCACAAAATCTTCGCGCTGCAATTTTTTCACCGTGGCCGGCGTGCCTTGTTCCGGCAGGCCGTAAGGCGAAGCGCCGTAGAGCGTGCGCGCGAAGGCCATGGTCGCCAGGTAATTCGGGTCGGAGTACTGCACTTCCAGGTCGGAAAGAAGTTGCTGGCGCTGGCGATCGAGTTCCTCGGCGCGGAACGAGGGATGCAGCACCACGTCGGACATCAGGTCCATCCCCACGCCCAAATCTTTCTTGACCACGTCGAGCGTCACAGTCGTGGCGTCTCGCCCGGCTTTCGCCTCCAGCGTGCCACCCACAAAATCAATCGTTTCGGCAATTTCTTTAGCGGATCGCTTCGCGGTTCCCTGCGTCAGCAAACTGGCGGTCATTCCCGCCACGCCCGGCATTCCCGCGGGGTCCTGAATGCTGCCGGCGGAAAGAATCACCAGCCGAGCGGCGACGGCCGGCACGCGATGATCGCTGACGACAAAAACGCGTAAACCGTTGGGCAAAGTTTTGCTGGCCGCTTTGGGAAACTCGAAAGCATGCGGCGCGCCCGCGGCGGGCATTTCGGGAACGAGTTTCACGCCCGGCGGCACTATTCCGGACGCTTTCTGCGGTTCCTGCGACGAGGAGGGAGTGGACTCGCTGCGCGACACAGGAGCCGAAGACTGCTGCGCGATCGCAGCCGGCGCGAATGCCGCAATTGCCGCGACGAACATCGCCGCCGCAACGAAAAAAATTGACTGGGTTGTAGCCCGCTTCATTGTTGCTCCTGAAAATGTCTTGCGCATGGCCCGCGGCATCACTGTTGCGCGGGCGCCGCCGGCGTAACGATCAGCACGGTGGAGCGCGTGGATTGAAAATAGTCTTTCGCCACGCGCTGGATGTCCGCCGGAGTCGCGGTGAGGTAATGCTCCAGCTCCGTGTTCGCGAGGCCAGGATCTTTTCCAATCACCGCAGCAGATGCCAGCGCCACGGCCTTTTCTTCATCCGTATCGCGGCCCAGCACGAATCCGGCAATTTCCTGATTCTTGGCTTTTTCCAGCTCTCTGGCTTCCGGCGGCTGGGCTTTTAATCCGTCGAGCACCGCCGCCAGGGATTTCTCGCCTTCTTCCGCCGTGTGGCCCTGATTCATGATGGCGTAAGCCCAGAAGAGATTGGGATTCTCGGAGAACGCGCCGAACCCGGCGGCCTGCACGGCGATCTGTTGCTTGTAAACCATGGTCTGGTACAGACGGCTGCTCTCGCCTCCCGCCAAAATATTGGAAGCCAGGTCCAGCGGATAGGCATCCGGCGCGTAGCGCTGCGGAATTTTGTAACCGATCACCACGGCGGGCAGCGGCGTATTGGAATACGATTTCTTCACCACGCGCTCGGCAGTCTGCGGCGGCTCCGGATTATCGAGCCGCGGAATCGGCTTCGCGGAAGCGGGAATGCCATCGAAATATTTGTTGGTCCACGCCAGGGCCTGCGCGGAATCGAAGTCGCCCACAATCACCAGTGTCGCGTTATTCGGTTTGTAAAAAGTATTGAAAAAATCGCGCACGTCTTGAATCGTGGCCTTGTCCAGATCTTCCATGCTGCCGATGGGCGTGTGATGGTAGCCGTGCACGGTGAATGCTGCGGCGCGCAAATCTTCCTGCAGATAGCCGTACGGCTGATTCTCGATGCGCACGCGGCGTTCTTCCTTCACCACTTCGCGCTCGGATTTGAAATTTTCCTCGCTGACGTTCAGGCTGCCCATGCGGTCAGCTTCCAGCCACAAGACGCGCTCTAGATAATTGCTGGGGAAGGTCTCGTAGAAATTCGTGGTGTCGTCGCCGGTTTCGGCGTTGTCGAAGCCGCCCACCGCTTCGATGGTCCGCGAAAATTCTTCAGCGGGTACGTGCGCTGAGCCTTTGAACATCAAGTGCTCGAAAAGGTGCGCGAAGCCGGTGCGCCCGGGCCGCTCGTCCTTCCCGCCCACGTGATACCAGACTTGCAAGTTGATGATGGGGACTTCGTGGTCTTCCAGCAGAATTAGTTGCATGCCGTTCGGCAAGGAGTGCGTCGTAAAGTTCAGCTTCGGCGGGCGAACTTGCGCCGTGTTCTCCTGCGCGGCGAGCGGCGTACCGAACAGCTCCGCAGAGCGCCGCGCAGACTGCCAGCGCCGCGAGCGCCCGCATGCTCACACCGAAACCATGCCGTATCGTCATTCTGCATTGCTCCCGTCGAGGGAATTTAGTGCGCGAAGCCTGGCCGGTAGGCAGCGAGGCCTAGTATCAACGACGCTGCACACGCGAGTCAAACCGGCGGCGCGCAATCTCACTTGGATCCAGCGGCTTCGTGTTGACTCAGTTCGCGTCCAATCGTTTCGCGCTTGCGGTGATTCAGGCGGTCCAAAAACCCGGGGTGTCCGGAGGCTTCCGCTCGCACTTCTTCACGCACTGCTTCTCGCAGTCCCATTAGACGTACGGAGTAGCAAAAGGATTACACGCGGTTGCGAGAGGCTATTTGCCCATGTAAGCTGAATTTTGGCGTGCAAAATCGAGGTGCAGAGTGAAAAGTCTGGCCGGGCTTCTGGTGGTCGCGCTCATCGCGGGCATCGCGTATAAATATTATTTCTCGAAGATGGAATCGGAGGGGACGGGGACGCCGGCGCAGACCATTGACATCGCCGGCGTGAAGAACGATCTGATCGGGATCGCGCAAGCTGAGCGCGCCTACCTGGCGGAACACGGTTCCTACGCTTCGCTGGACGAACTCGTTTCCAGTGGCGAACTCACCATGAAAAGAACCAGCCGCAACGGTTATACCTATTCTGTAGAAACGGCGGACCAGACGTTCCACGTCATCGCGCACTGCCCCACTGCCACCTTCCCGGGCTGCAAGAATCTTTCGGTGGATCAATCCATGGAAGTGCAATCCACGCAGTAAGCAAGCCACCGATTTCTGCCGCCAGGCTCCCAACCGGCTTTCCTGCGGAACCTCCTCGCGGAACATCTGGGCGACCCCATGCGTATCTTTAGCCGAAGCCGGAAACGAGTTTGGGCCGCGCAGTATTCGAACGATTGAATTCAAGACAGGAGAATCAACATGGAGCCAATCGGTTTTGCCGCAGTTGTACTGGCGTTCTCAGTTCCGCTGGCCGCGATTTATGCGTGGTACCGCGTGCGGAAATTGCGCACCGAAGAGCGTCTGGCCGCCATCGCCAAGGGAGTTGCCGTGCCGATGGCCGATGAGCTGCCTCCGCACGCTCGTTCCCGGAAATCGGCGATCCTGCTCACCGCCGGAGGACTGGGATACATGATCACGTTCATGCTGCTGGCGAGGTACGAATCAGACGCCATGCAAGCCGCGGTGTTCGGCGTGATTCCCATATGCGTCGGCATCGGCTACTTCATTGACGCTGTGCTGGTACGACGCGAGCTGCATCCTTCGGCGTAAGCGCCGAGGGATCGCGGGCAACCGAGGCAGGGCGGGACGAATTGGGGGGACGCGCACCAAAGCTCTGGCGGCGCATGCCGACGCGCTTCAACGCGCATCAAATTGCACTAGGGCGTGCGCTTTTGGTCCGCGACCGTCACGCCCGCCTCGGCGTAGTCCGTCGGCGGCAAATCCACGAACGTCACTTGTATGTTTTCGCGTTTCGCGCGGCCGTCTTCAATCAGCGCCGCCGTGATGCGCTCGGCCAATTTGCGTTTCTGCTCGGCGGTGCGCCCGGCCACCCACGTCACTTGTACGTAAGGCATTGCAAGCCTCCTGGAGTGCGCTGGCATTCTACCGGGATATGGCACGAAGGAAAAACGCGAAAGGTTTTGTAGCGGTCCCGCGGCTGCGGGACCGCTACAAACGCGGGCTCTACGCCGCGTGCGGCGTGGGCGTCGGCAACTTCGTTCCGCAGCTCGGGCAATTCGCCCAGGTCAGTTCCACGCCGCGGCCACAACTCGGACAGGTGGGCAGCAGCGACGTCCCGCAATACGGGCAGAACGTGTATCCGGATTTCAGCACTTGCGAGCATCCTGGGCAAGGCTTCATCAGCGGGTCGCGCAGGATGAAATAGAGAATGATCCCGATCGCGTCCGGGATGAAAATCGCCAGCAGAGTCCACATCACGTGACGCATTCCGCGGCGCTTCGCATCCGCATAGACGTAGCCGACCAGCAGCACCCAGACCGCCGGCACGATACCGACAGCGACGATCATCAAAATCTTTCCAAATTCGGGAGTACGCGCGAGACCTGGATCGTTTGAAAACATCACGAACGCGGCGCAGGCTACCGCGGCCACGACGTAGCAGAGTGCAGCGATAAATCGCACCGTGCCCGGAATCACTTTCAATTCCTCTCTGAATCGGCTCATGCCAATCTCCTTTCGCGCCGCTGCTGCTGGGAGAGCAGCACGGCGGCCGCGCCTCCTGCCAGCCAAACCGAAGTCGTAAACACGCCAAAAACGATCCACGCGTGATTGAATCGCGGATCGAGCATTCCCAGCACTCCGCCGGTGAACAGACGCACCAGCGGCCAGCTCAGCAGCGTCAAAATCCACGCGAACACCAGCAGGCCGATGATTACCGACCGATTCCACCTGTGCTCCATTTCCTCGGCCAGGCGGATCTGCGCTTGCGCGCGGGCGCGCTCCACCACCACCGAGCGCGGCTGCGGCGTCGGCAAACGGCGCAGCCCGCCCGCCAACAGCTTCCATTTTTCCAGTTCCGCGCCGCACGAATCGCACGTTCGCAGATGATCCATCAGCTGCTTTTCTTCACTGGGCTCCAGCACATCTGCCGCGGCCAGCGCCAGCAACGCCCGGATTTTTTCGTGGTCGTTCATTGCCAGTTCTCCCCGGGATAGCTGGTCTCCAGAGTCATGCGCAGGCGTACCAGCGCGCGCCGCAAACGCGTCTTCACCGTGGAAAGCGGCGCGCCCAGCACTTCCGCGATTTCCTCGATCTTCATTTCTTCCTCGAAACGCAAAGTCAGTACTTCGCGCTGCACCACCGGCAGCGTTTCCAGCACCACGCCCAGACGCTGCGAGCGTTCCCGCTGCAGGATGCCTTCTATCGGCGGCCGCTCCTGCGACGGCAAACGCGTCGCCGCCGTTTCTCCCGCGGCGGCATCGCCAATCGGCTCGTCCAAACTTTCCGGGCGCACGCGGCGCAGATGGTCAATCGCCAGATTGCGCGCCAAGGTAAAGAGCCACGCCTCAAAACTGCGGCGCGGATCGTACTGCTGAATTTTTTCCGCCACGCGCAGCCAGGTTTGCTGAAACAGATCTTCGGCCTCGGCCGGCTGACGCACCATGCGCAGCAGATAACGATACAGTCGATTCTGATACCGCGTGAGAAGCGTTGACAGTGCGTCCAGGTCGCCGCGCCGAAGTTGCGCTACGTCGCTATCCAGAGCCACCCGCCCCTCCCAGTACATGGTCGCTACGTCGTCGCCGCCCGCTGCGCCGCGTATCATCGCACTGTAAAGTGTTGCGCCGCCCGTCATATTCATAATACGGACGATGTTGCGAAAAAGACTCAACGCGGCGGCGGGCGACGCCAAACCATGTGCTATAAATGATTTAGCGAAGCGTCGTGGCACGTTCCTGGCGGATTACGGTGCAGCAAAGACGTCGTACAAGAATCCCATGAGACTGATATTCATTTATGGCCTGCCAGCGACCGGCAAATTCACAGTCGCGCAGGAAGTAGCCGCAATGACGGGTTACAAGCTCTTCCACAATCATCTGGTTGTGGACCTGTTGCTCCCGGTCTTCGAGTTCGGCAGCTCGCCGTTCGTCGAATTGCGCGAGGATATCTGGTTGTCAGTGTTCAACCGCGCTTCTCGCAGCCAGACCACGGGATTGATTTTTACATTCGCGCCCGAAGCAACTGTGCGTCCCGGTTTCATTCAAGAAGTAACGCGCGCTGTCGCCGATGGGAACGGGCAAGTTGATTTCGTGGAGCTGGTATGCCCCGTCGCGGAGTTGAAGCAGCGTCTGGGCAATGCTTCTAGGCTGAACTTTCAGAAGTTGACGTCGGTTGAATTGTTCGAGCAGCTGCTCGCGGCGGGAAGCTTCGACGGGTCGCACATGCCTAGACCCAGGCTTTCGATTGACACCAGCGTTCTAAGCCCGACGCAGGCGGCAGCGCTGATCGTGCAGAAACTTGAACTTGGCGGATCACGTTAGGCCGGCGCGTCAACATTCAGAATGCCCCTGTCACGGCTCACAAAGGAATCCAGCGAATTGAGTGCTCCCGCAGCCGGCGATGTTCGTTTCGAAATTTCACCCAATCCCGCTTTTGTGGACGAAGACGTGCGCGTATGCGTGCGCGGCCTGCCCGCTGCGTCGCTGATTTCCATTCACGCTGCGACGGACGATGACCAGCAGCGCCGCTGGAGTTCGCAGGCTCGCTTTCGCGCGGATTCGGCCGGAGTCATTGACGCTTCGGTGCAGGAGTCTTTGAGCGGCAGCTATCGCGGCGTTGCGCCGATGGGGCTCTTCTGGTCCATGGAATCGGCGGCGGCGAGCGCGGATAGCAACTCCAATTTTGCGAAGAGCACCACTTCACCGGATCGCGTGGAGTTCGAAGCTCTGCACGATGGCCAGGTGATCGCTCGTGCCAGCCTGAAGCGAAATTTTCTCGCGCCCGGCACCACGACGCGCGATTTGAAAATCCCGAACGAATCCGAGAGCCCAGACGCGGGCGCGAGCGCGGGTGAAACGACGGTGGGGCGATTATTTATTCCGCCAGGCCGCGGGCCGCATCCCGTGGTGATCGTCTTAAGCGGCTCCGGCGGTGGATTTGATTTGGACAAGGCCGCGGTTCTTTCGCGCCACGGCTTTGCCACGCTGGCGCTGGCCTATTTCGGCATCGCGCCGCTGCCCACCTGGCTGCATCGCATCCCGCTGGAATATTTTGAGGCCGCGCTGGACTGGCTCGGCGCGCAACCCGAAATTGATCCCCAACGCGTCGGGATTCTGGGCGTGTCGCGCGGCGCGGAACTGGCGCTCCTGCTCGGCTCCATGTTTTCGCAGATTCGCGCGATCGTCGCGTACGCGCCCAGCAGCGTGGCGTGGGCCGCCAGCGGCCGCGATAAGGCCACCGGTGAAATCATTCCCTGCTGGACGTGGCGCGGAAATCCCGTGCCGTTTGCTCCGCTCCCGCTGCGTGGATTTATGTGGCGCTCGGCGTTTCCGGTGGTGGCGCTGAAGCGTCCGGTGATGTTTCGCAATCTTTTTCGCGCCGGATTGCGGAATCGCCAGGCCGTCGAGCGCGCCGCGATCCCCGTGGAAAATATCCGCGGGCCAATTCTGCTGATTTCCGGCGGCGATGATCACCTGTGGCCCGCCGCGGAAATGAGCGAAGCGATCGTCGCGCGCCTCCAGCGCCATGGCAGCACTTACGCCACTGAGCATTTGCACTTCGCGCACGCCGGACACATGCTGCGCTATCCCTACCTGCCAGTCACAGCGCGCCATTCGCGCAACAAGCATCTCCGCGGCGCGCGCTTCTCCTTCGGCGGCACGCCGACCGCCGACGCCGAAGCTCAGCAGCAAGCCTGGCGCCGCGCCATCGCTTTCTTGCGCTCCAATCTTTAGTCCGCGAGTGAAATCCGGCAGTTCGCATCGTCCGTCAAAGCTTCCTCCGCGCGCCTAGCCCGGGCGGCAATCAACTGTGTGCTAAACTAGCGGCATAGTGCTGAAGGTCCTACAGAATCTGCTCGACCTGCAGAGCGTGGACACGCGCCTGCAAATTGTCCGTGCGCGCCTCGCGGCCCTCCCCAAAAAAACCGCGGAAGTAGACGGCCGCGTCGCAGCCGCCAAAGCGGAGCTGGAAAAGAGCAAAGCCGCGCAGCTCGCCACCGTAAAAGACCGCAAAAAATACGAGCTGGACGTGGAGCAGTGGAAAGACCGCGTCCGCAAGTACAAAGATCAAACTTCCCAGGTAAAAACCAACGAAGCGTACAAAGCTCTGCAGCACGAAGTGCAGAACGCCGAGGACGAAATCTCCAAAGCCGAAGACCGCCTGCTCGAGCAAATGGTGGCCGGCGAAGAATATGACCGCAAAATCAAGGCCGCGGAAAAATCCCTGAAAGAAGTGGAAGAAGTGGCCCGCGGCGAGCGCGCCGAAATCGAAAAGGAAAAAGCCGCCGCGGAAAAAGAACTGGCCGCAGGAAACACCGAACGCGCGCGCGCCACGGCCGAAATTCCCGAAGACATGATGGACCACTACGATCGCATCATGAAGAAACACGACAACGTGGCGCTCGCCGAAGTGCGCGACGAAAAATGCAGCGCCTGCGGCATGCGCATTCGTCCGCACGTGTTTCAGGAAATGCGCCGCAGCACCAGCCACGAGATGTTCCACTGCGAAACCTGTACGCGTATTCTCTATTACCTTGAACCGGCTGCTTCGGCGGCTGCCGCCAGCCCCGCCGGCGATTCATCTGGCTCCACGCCCTCCCACAGTGAAAATTAGAACAACGATTTCTGGCGACCACTGCGCCGCGCGCGGCTTGCCCGCTGTAAATTTCTCCGGCATCGCGGCCGCCCTGTGAGCCCCACCCGCAAAGTAACTCCGCCGGGAAGCGCGCGCCTGTTCGCGGATTCGCATCCCTCGTCCCCTCCCGCCGGTGTGTACGTCGCCAATATTGACGGCGCTTCCCGCGGCAATCCCGGCCCCGCTTCCTACGCCGTGGTGTTGCGCGATCCCGAAGGAAAAATCGCGCTGGAGCTTGCGAAAAATATCGGCCGCGAAACCAACAACGTCGCCGAATATTTCGCGCTGCTCGCCGCGCTCGATTACGCCACCAGCCACAATATCGCCGCGCTGCGCGTGCGCAGCGATTCCGAGCTGCTGGTGCGCCAGATGCAAGGCCGCTACAAAGTGAAAAGCCCGGACCTGAAGCCGCTGCACGAACGCGCCGCAAAACTCAGCCGCCAGTTGCAATATTTCGCGATCGAGCACGTCCGCCGCGAGCTGAATCGCGATGCCGACGCACTGGCGAACGTCGCCCTCGATTCTACAGGCGTGCCTAAATTCGAAGACCGCAAATCCCAGATCGCACGCGGGAATGCGGAACCTCGCGCCGCAGAGACTCGCTCGACGACGCCGGCCCCTTCCACTCTCGCTGGCGCGCAAGCAAATCCGGCGCGAACCATCCGCGCGCGATTCGTCCAAGGCGTATTCGTACCGGCCGATCCTGTGGCCCTGCCAGAAGGAAGCGAAGTCACTCTGGATATCCGCATCCCCCTGAAACAATAGAACTTACGTAGCGATCCGCACGCGCCCTTAAATCTGAATCGCGCCCAGAGTAGTACCTACGTTCTATTGCTTCGCCTGCCAATAAATCTCAGCATTGCTTATCCCTGAGGGGTTCAATGCTGTCTCTTGCTCGACAAGCTTCCTACCGTTTTTGTCCTTTTCGTGCTGGTGGGGATTTTCCTGTCCTTGCGCAAACACGCGCCCTCCGCGCGAATTCGCCTATGGACGTACTCCTGGGCGCTGATTTTCCTGCACTTCTTCATTCAGGTCTTCGAAACGCATACCGGCACTCTGGAAAAAATTCTGGAATCGATTGATATCGGCGCGCTGGAACTTTCCGGCGTGGTGTTCGCAATTTCCATGACGCATGCCGTCGAGGATCGCAAAAAACGCCGCGCGATGCTGGCCGTGCTGGCCATCCCGACGGCTTTGCACGCCGTCGCCGCCGTCTTCGACTGGCACATTTACGGACTGATGGCCGTAGCGCTTGGAATCATTTTCTTCGGCGGCGCGGCTTTCGCTCTGCAAAGCTTTCCCAGGACCAAGCCTTACGCCATCGGCATCGCCATCGTGCTGGCGCTTACCGGAATCTGGGCGATTCACGATCAGTTGCACGGAAGCTCCGACATGGGCATCAACGGCATCCTGACGCTCACCTTCGGACTCTGCGGCATTCTCTTCTGGAAACGCTATCCGCGGCCTTCGCCCGGCGTGATCACTGTCACCGGAGGCTTCATCGCATGGGGCGCGGTGTTCCCTGCCGGCGCGCTGCTCGCGAACTATGCTCCGGCGTGGCAGGTGAATCCCGAACTGTGGAACGTCCCGAAATTTTTCGTGGCGTTCGGCATGATTCTTACGTTGATCGAAGACAAGTCCAGCCTGATCGAGCAAGCCAACGAACGCGAGCGCGCCGCGAACAAACTCCTGCTGCAACTTTCGCAGATCACCTCGCGCCTGCTCGCCGGCAGCGACCCCGCCGACCTGTGCGGAGAGATTACCGCCGCCGTCACCGGTGCCACCAGTTTCCCGCGCGCCGCGCTGTTTCTCGCGCGCGACGACCGTTCCCTGCGCCTCGGCGGCTGCACGGGTTTTTCACCGGCGGAACAATCCGCGTTCGAAGAGCGCAGCAAAGCCTGGACCATCGAAAAAGTTAAAGATCTGTGCAAGCAAGGAACGCAGCTGGGCAACAATTCCTTCCTCATCCGCTCCACGAAAGCAGCTGCAGGTTCCGCCGGCGCGGCCGCGCACGAAGTTCTTGTCCCGCTGGTTTCCTGGCGCGGGTCGCATCTTGGCTGCCTGTGCCTCACCGCCGCGCAGACCACCGAAGACGGCGCAACCAACGAGACCGCCGAAATCATGAAGCTCGAAGTGCTGGCTTCCGATCTTGCGGTGACCATCGAAAATTCGCGCCTGCACCACCAACTGGTGCGCTCGGAAAAATTGGCGGCGCTCGGTCAGCTGGTCGCAGGCGTCGCGCACGAATTGAATAATCCTCTCACCGGCATCATGGGCTACGCGGATCTGCTGAGCGAGGAAGTGGAAGGCCAGAAGGCCGCCAAGCGCGTGCAGAAACTGGGCGCGGAAGCCCGCCGCATGAAGCGCATCGTGGATGGCTTGCTGCGTTTTGCGCGCCAGAATAATCCCGTCGCGCGCGCCGCCGATTTCGAAGCCGCGCTGCACGACGTCATCCAGCTGCGCGAATTCCACATCCGGCAACTCCACATTCAAATGGACGTGCACGTCGCGCCGGACCTGCCGCGCGTTGCCATTGGCGAGGACGAACTAAAGCAGGTGCTCCTGAATATTCTGAATAACGCGATTGACGCCGTGGAAGAAAGCGCGCAACGCTCCATCGCAATATCCGCTACGCGCCAGGGCGATCGCGTCTTCATCCGCTTCGACGATTCCGGCCCCGGCTTCAGCGACCTGAATCGCGCCTTCGATCCCTTCTTCACCACCAAGCCCGTCGGCAAAGGCACCGGCCTCGGCCTCAGCATCTGCTACGGCATCATTCAGGAAGCCGGCGGCGAAATCGTCCTGAGCAACAAGCAGCCCTTCGGCGCCAGCATCAGCCTGGAATTCCCCGCCACGGTCGTCGAACCCGCCGCGATTCTTTCAGCGTAGCTGTCGCCACAAATCGGGTTTCAACGGCAACGATAGATCCGCACGCGCTTTTCGTAGCGCCGGCGTCTCGCCGGCTCTTCTGCATTTGAGGTTGCTGCGGGCAAACTATTGCTTCAGCGAGTACGAACGATAAAGCGTATCGCGCTGTGCGGGGATGTAACCGGCGTCGGAAATGATCCGGCGCAGCTCTGCTTCGTTGGTGCGGTTACGCACGCCGGCGGCGTACACCACGTTTTCTTCAATCAGGATGCTGCCCACATCGTCCGCGCCAAATTGCAAGCCTACCTGGCAGATTTTAATTCCCGGCGTCAGCCAGCTGGACTGAATGTGATCAATGTTGTCGAGGTACAAGCGGCTGATCGCCAGCGTCTTCAGATAATCGAACGCCGTCGCCTCTGGAATTTTCTTTCCCAGCGGCGTATTTTCCGGCGCGAAAATCCACGGAATGAAAGCGGTGAACCCGCCGGTATCTTCCTGAATCCGGCGAATCGTTTCCAGATGATTCACGCGGTGGCGGTATTCCTCGCCGCAGCCGAACATCATGGTGGCGGTGGTGCGCATGCCCAGCGCGTGCGCGTCGCGGTGCATGCTCACCCACTCATCGGACCGGCACTTCAGCCGCGAAATTTTCGCGCGAATTTCATCGTCCAGAATTTCCGCTCCGCCGCCGGGGATCGAATCCAGGCCCGCATCGCGCAGCCGCGCAATCGTGTCGCGCACCGATAACCCCGAAACTTCCGCGATGCAGCCAATTTCCGGCGCGGAAAAACAATGCAGGTGAATCTGCGGAAATTTCTGCTTGATCGAGCACAGCATGTTTTCGTAAAACTCGATGCGCAGGTCCGGATGCAACCCGCCCTGCATCAGCACGCCCGTGCCGCCCAGCTCAATCATCTCTTCGATTTTTTCGTAAATGGATTCCAGCGGCAGGATGTAACCGTCTTTCGCGCCCAGCGGCCTGTAGAACGCGCAGAACGAGCAATATTCCGTGCAGAAATTCGTGTAGTTAATATTCCGATCGATCTGGTAAGTCGCCACGCGCGGATCCGTCTTCGCGCGGCGCACTTCGTTCGCGGCCATGCCGATGCCGATCAGGTCATCGGAATTGAAAAGCTCCAGCGCTTCCTGTTGCGTAATGCCCATATCCGGCTTCGTCTCCCAACTTGCCTCAAACCAAGTATACAGGATCGTCGGCGCGAACGACGCCTTCGCGCAACACCGCGGCATAGACCCCGGCGCACCCGCCGTGCTCACGCGCGATTTTCTCCAGCACCACGGGCGAACGCTCGGCGGTTTCCGAATCGAGCGTGACGATCACGCAACGCCCATCTTTCTTCACCACCTGAATCGTTACGTCCTCGCCGATCCGCAGCGCGCGACCCACCAACTGGTTTTCGTAAAACGGCTCGTCACATTCCCAACGCACGTAGAAATTCGCGCGAAAGCGCCGCGGATCCAGCGCCAAGCCCGTTTCTTCTGACAGCCCGCGCACCGTGGCCAGCCCGAAAAGCGAGACGGGCGCCGCATCGGTCATGGAGCGCTCCGAAAAGCGCAGCCGCAAAGAACGCCCATAGCGCAGCTCCAGAAAACGCGTGAAATTCGCATCGCCGACCGCGAATCTCTCGCCTTCGGGCGTCAGCACCTCGGCGGCATAACGCTCGGCGGCGGGAATTTCTTCCTCGATGAGCGGCGGATCCAGAAATCGCGGCCGCAGCAGCAGCCAATCGTGGGCCTGGCGCGCCGTCATCCACGGAAAACTGGAGCGATTGATTTCGTCCACAAACGCATAGACGCGATCGCCCACGATCCCTGCATAAGTGACGCGCGCGGCGGCCACATCTTCACCAACCATGCCCTTCACAGGATAGCGGCGCAGGTTCGCGAGAGTTCCGATGCGCTCCACGCCGTCAGCCTCCGTGACGGGCCGTAGACGAGGAAGCAGACGCAGCTTGGGAAGCGGCGAACTCCAGCGGGCGAAGGTGGGGAATCAATCCGGCGGCTGCTGCTTTTTCGTAATAGAGATTCAGGCCCGCGAGATATTCCGGCTCCAGGCCGTAATGAATGTTGTCGGCCAGGTAGCGCTCCAATGCCCGCGGCGGCATGTCCAGCTTGATTGCCGCGGCTTCGGAAATTTCGCGCAGGCGCTCCAGGCCGTAGGCTTTCGACGCCTGAAAATCCGCGACGACTTCCGGCGTGACCGCGTCGCGACGTCCCGCCCAAATCGCCAGCACGCAGGGCTTGCCGGTCATTTCCTTCCATTGGTAGGCCACGTCGTAAACAAAAATCGTCTCGAATCCCGGCACCGGCATATCTTCCGGATCGCCTTTGCAGCAATCGCCGCCGCTGGCGACCTTCGTGGAGAGCGCTTCCATCTTCAGCGCGATGCGCAGCGCGGGGTCGCCGATCACCAGCGCCGCGTCCGCATTTTTCAGCATCTCGGAAGCGTCCGGCGCGGTTTCCACGAACTCCGGCTGGATGTTCCAGTGCTCCGCGGCCAGAATTCGCACCAGAGCCTGCGAACTGCGCGAACTGGCGTCGAGCGCAATGCGTTTGGCGCGCTGAATCGGCCTCTTCGACACCACCAAAATGCTGCGCACTTCGCCTTTCGCCGCCACCGCCAATCCCGGCAGCGCCACCACGTTCTCCATCCGCTGATATTCGATCGAAGGAATGATCGCGACGTCCGCCGCGCCGCTGCGCAACGCTTCCGCGCACTGCGACGGCCAGGTAAACGACAAGTCGTACTTCCCCGCCAGCGGTCCGTCCGTGAATCCCCACACCAGCGGCGCGGTGTTTAGATACTCGACAATCGATATGCGGAGTTTGCTCATTCAGCGGCTCACAACCTGCGAATCGTCAATATAACATAAAGCGGTTGTTTGGCTGCCCGCGCGCAGAGCAGCGTCGCAAGAACCGCTTTTCCATTTTCACTTTCCTATTTTCCGCCTTCCTCAAAACGGACAATTTCGTTCTCCGTGGGAATCTCCATCTCATGTTTCACCGGGCCGCCCGGGAACATGGACACCTTGTCAGCTGCAGTTCCTTCCATTTCGAATGATGCGAACGCGTACGGCAAGCCTTCCGACCCCAATTCCGAATTGGCGTTGCAGATTTGGAAATGCAGATGCGGCTCCGAAGAATTTCCGGTGTTGCCCACCAGGCCCAGCACCTGTCCGCGTTTGACTCTGTCTCCCACTTTCACGCGCAGCGAACCCGGCTGCATGTGCGCGTAAAACGCGAACAAGCCGTTGCCGATTTCCATGATCACGTGATTTCCGCCAATTGTTTCCAGCGTAATCGGCACCGCCAGCGTGCTCGCTCCCGGCGTGTTCTGTGGAATGCCATCCTTGACCTGCGTCACCACTCCGTCCGCCACCGCATGAATCTCGTTCCCGTAGGCGCGATAGTTCTTGTTGTCGCTGGGATCGCCCTTGTACGTCTTGCCGTCCGCGTACACCTGCACCCAATCAATCGCGAAGCGCTGCGAAATATAAGCGTGGCCATTGATGGGAATCAGCGCGCGGCGATGCAGCGAGGTGTTCGATGGCCCGTTGGCCGCCAGCCAGTCTTGCCCAATTAGCGGCGAAGAAATCACCGCGACCGGATTTTTGTTCACGGTGGTCGCCGGCGTCACGATCGAAAGCGCTTCCGGATAGTCCCCCACCCGCACGCTGATGCGCTGCGCGATCGCCGCTGGAACATCCTCGTGCTCGTCGAACGTGACCCACAGAAAAACCACGCCGAATTCTCCCGGCGCAAGCCTGGAAATTTTTTCCGAGTTCGAGCGTCCCGGATGGATGAACATTCCGTCCAGCTCCACGCCCGAAAAAGACGCCAGCGATTTCTGCGCCGCGTCCGCAGCCACCACTTCGATGCGCGTGAACGCGTACTCCCACCTGTCCAAGTTCGAAATGTGCAGCTCGTACACCAGATGCCACTTGCCATCCGCCTTGAACGCCGTCGGCGCAATGGGAATCACGGCATTGAATAGCGGCGTCACCGGCCGCGGCGTGTGTTCGGTCTTGGTCACCACCGGCGCGGCCGTTGTGCCGGTATCCGCGCTGCGCGTGAAATCAAGCGCCTGCGCCGCCACGCCGTTCTGCGTCCAACTCCCCGTAATATCGCGCTTGTTCTTTTTCAGCTTGCCTTCGTACACCCCGC
The DNA here is from genome assembly GCA_963742475.1 of uncultured Acidobacteriota bacterium. GTDB lineage: Bacteria > Acidobacteriota > Terriglobia > Acidiferrales > UBA7541 > Palsa-295. The sequence continues at coordinate 455,617 of CAVULY010000005.1, forward strand.
CCACGGCCGCCACTTCAAAATGCACGGCGTCCCCACGCAGCGACACTTTGCTCAGCGGCAGCACCACCTGCTGGTCCACGCTGTTGAGCGTTCCGCCCAGCTCGCCGCTGTCGGACTTGCTGATCGTCACCAGCAAATGCAGCTTGCCGCCCAGCATGCCGGCCCACACGCCTTCAATGCCGTTCTTGGAGTCCGCGGCCTGGCCCATCGTGCCCGCAGCCATCAGCAAATACGCAAACGCCGCGATAAAACAGAATGCAATCTTCGTGGAAATTTTCATCATCATCCTTCGAACCACAAATGCATCATGGATTTTCTTTCTCTGCGAACTCTGCGCCTCTGCGGTAAATGCCTCGGTTCTTTTCGCTCGTCGCCAGCGCCAGCTCAGCGCCGATCTGTGTGGTCCGCGGCTTTATCGATCGGTTGATGATTAGCTCAGCCGACTCTAATGATGACGCCGGCCGGGATCCTTGTGAATATCTTGGAACGCCGAGTACGCGATCGTTCCTTTCGGACCGACCGCCCAAGCACCTTCAGAAAAATTGCTGGCGACGCTCAAGGCATTCAAATTCAGGGAGCCGGTGCGGGACCAGTGCACGCCCTTGTCCATACTTACATCTTCGCCCTCGGGCCCGACGGCCATCAAATACGCGTCCGGAACCCAAGCCACGGCTGAGCGAAATCCTCCAGGCTGCTGCGCGGCGGGATGCCAGGTCGCGCCCTGATCGAGCGAATAGGCCGCAACCCGGTCATGCACTTTCACTTCTTTGTAATCACCGCCGACCGCGACGATGGTGTCGCCGGCGCGAACAATGGAGAAGCTCCCCGATGACGCCGTCCCGTTAGCGATCGGAATTTCGGCGACGGTCCAGGTCTGCCCCAGATCCGGAGAGTGGAACACACGCGCGGCCGGCCCACCCGTAGCTGATGTAGAGGTCCCGGTCGCCATAAATCGCCAAACAGGTGCCGCTGGCGGCAAACGCGCCTTCCTCAGGCAGCGCGGCGGGCATTTTGTCGCGAGGAAGTTCCTTCCAATCTTTTCCGTTCACTGTAGTGAGCAGCAAGAAATTTTCCGTCAATAGGGTCGCCGACCGCGAAACAGTGTTTCTCGGAAATGCAGACCAGCGCGTCCAAAAAAATCGCGCTGCGCTGATCCTTATACTGCAGACTCCACGTTTCGCCACCGTCGTCTGTCCTGTAAATCCGCGATTTGTCACCGTCGCCGATGGACATCACGTAGGCAGTTTTCGCGTCGAAAGCTTGCACGCTGCGGAAGTCCAACGCATCGCCACCTGGTACGCGAATGCGCTTCCACGATTTGCCGCGGTCTGCGGATTGCAGAATCACTCCGTTCGATCCAGACGCCCAAATGACCGGCACCAGCTTGTTGCCAGCGCCTGGTTCATAGCCGATGCCTATCCCGCGCAAATTCGTGTCAATTCCGCTGCTCTGCACGATCCACCACGAATCGTCGCTGCCGGCGGAGCGCACGAAAGTCGCCGCAGCCAGAACAATTAGCAGTGAAGTGAGAGACTTCATGAGGGCGCGTCGCACATCGCGCATTCTAGCAGCACTTTCACCGGAAGCGCGGGACTTCACTCTCGCCACAAAGAAATCGATGTTCGACGTCTTTCAGCCCCGAAGCCATCGCTCTCAAGCGCGGCGCTTTTCAATTCGCCGCGATCTTTCCGCGGATCACCGTCACGGACGCGGCGGGCAGCTCGTAAGAAGTTTCTCGCGTCGCATTTTGGTCCGCGTGCTTGATCGGCCCATCCGGATCCGCGAAGCCTTTCGTATTGACCACCACCGCGCGCTCCCCCGCGTGCTCGTCGTGCGCCATGAACCGCGTCTCCGCCGGCTGCCAGTGATATTGTTCGCGCCCGAAAGTAGAAATTTGCACGGGCCCAGCAAAAGAACTCGCGGCGTGCGTCGCGTCATCCCGAAAAGAAATTCGCACCTGGTGCGCGTTCTGCTGGTCGCGATTCACGATCAGCAGCGACCACTGTGCATCCGGACGTTCGAGCGCATACGCCGTCACTAAAGCATGCCCCGCGCCGTCGTCCACATCGCCCTTCGCCGCAAACACGCGATGTTCCGCGCTCCCCGGCTGCACCCACTCCAGATTGATCAGCTGCGCCACGAAAAATTGCGCCAGCGGCTGCTGTATTTTGTAATCCGCATCCACCGTGAACATTCCAAACGTCCCCGGAGAATCATTGCAGCCGTGCTCCATCTGCAGCGGCAAATAATGGAAGTAATACATCCCGCTGCCCCCGGCATTCAGAAAAGAACCCACATAATCCGCAAGCCAAAGCCCGGAGAAAAGGTCCATGTACGTCTCGCTGGCCGAAGACGAAAGATTTCCTTCCGTGATGAACATCGGAATATTCGCCGGCACGCCATCTTCTCGCCACACCTGCATGATGTGGTTCACCAGCTCCGGCTCGTCGTACAAACTACCCCACGGAATCCGGCACGGATCGTACGGATAATGCTCGAAAGAAAAAAACGCCAGATCGCTCAGCCGCTGGTGCTGTTTCAAATAATTCACGAAGCGCGCGGTCCACGATACGTTGCCATTCGCATCCGGCCATACCTCGATATCCTTATTGACGCCCTGAAACGAAGGTCCGCCCAACTTTAAAGCAGGGTTCACGCGATGCAACGCCGTCGCCCACTGCACGTAAAGCGCCGCATAATCTTCCGGCAACATATATTGCCCGTCTGCCTCTTCGCCCATCTCCACGTACGAAATCGGATAGCCGCGTTTCTGCAAGTAAGCCATCTCCGCCGCGGCGTTGTCCGGAGTGTCGTACAGCAGCGCCACCGGAATCATCGCCGGCAGCCCGCGCGTCACGCCGCTGGTAAAAAATAAATCGAATCCCACCTGCGCTTGCTTCGTCGAACGCAAATCGGAAGGCTCGTGCCACGGATCCACGGAAGAGCAGTACGTCGTGGTTTGCTCCTGGTCCGCGGTGTGCCGCACCACGTCGTGAAATTTTCCATCCGCCGTGGTCGTTCCGATGTACAGCTCGTAGATCGCATAGCCAACGCAATTCCGGGGATCGCCAGCGCCGTGCGAATCGCAAGTGTTGGAAGATTCCGTCATCAGTATCCGCAAAAATCGCACCGGCAACGGAGCTCGAGCTCAACTGCACGGTCGCCAATCCGCCGCTGCCATTCGCAATCACGCCGCCCGGAAAAGTTTGCCACACGCCGCGCGTGGCCGCTTTGATCGGATCGTCTCCGGTCCAGTATTGAACCACGTAGCGCACCGCGTGCGGCTCGGCCCATTGGATCTGGATACTCGTGATCTGCTGCACCTGCGCCAGGTCCACCACAATCCATTGCGGATGTGCGGAATCGCCCTCGCCCGTGAATCGCTGCGTCAGGTATGGATTGCTCTTCCAATAGCTGGCCGCGTCTCCATCCGTCAGCCGCGAATATCCGGAATTGTCTGTCCCATCGTTGCGCGTGAATCCGCGATGCGGCAGCGCGTAGCCGTACGAATAGCGCAGAAATTCCGTGGGGTTCGCCGAGCCGGTGAAATAGCCTTTCCCGCTAGGATCGCTCCACGTTCCCTGCGGATTCCAATGCCATGCTTCCACCGCAAGTTCCGTATTCTGGCGGAAACTTACCGGCTGCCAGCCAGAACTAAGCGCGCGATCGAGCGCCGGCTGCACCAGGTCCTTGTCTATGGCCTCCTGCGCAATACGGTCCACGCCCGCGCCAAGCGCCTGATTGGGCGCGAAATGGTTCGTCGCGTGCGCCGGCGTGATGTCCACCTGAATCGTTTGTGCCGCGCACGTGCACACCGCGGATAAAAATCCAAGAAGAATCGCCAGCGCCGAAATTGTGGTTTTCAAGAAACGCCTCCCACGCATTTTCATCCAGCCAACTCCTGAAAAGGGCCCGGCAGAGTCTACACTGGGTTTTCCAGCTGTACCCGAAAGAATGTTGACTTGAGCCGCTATGCGGCCTATCGTTGCGCGGGCTAATCCCCCAGGCCCGTCAAGCCCAAGAAGTTTTCATCAACCAACAAAATCTGCGAGCAGGATTACGAACGATTGGACCCAAGGAGGGTCACCCATGAAGCGTGCCTTACGGATTGTCGCCATCTCACTTTTAGCTACTGCTGGTTTCTCCACTCTGCGCGCGCAAACCAATCCACTGGTTGGAACGTGGAAACTCAACGTCGCAAAATCAAAGTTCGATCCGGGACCAGGATATAAGAGCTTGACGCGCACCGTCGAAGCCCAGGGCGATGGCGTGAAGTATTCGTTTGAAGGTGTCGGCGCCGACGGCAAGCCCATCGCGTACGGCTTCTCGGTCCAATTTGACGGCAAGGACAATCCCATCTCGGGTTCGATGCCATCCGGCGCGGACACCATTGCCGCCAAGCGCACCGACTCTCACCACTATGTAGCAACACTGAAAAAGGGCGGCAAAGCAATCGGCACATCGAAAGTCACGGTTTCAGCGGATGGAAAGGTCACCACCGTGGACTCCACCGGCACTACCGCCGGCGGCGCAAAAGAACACGACGTCCAAGTCTACGACAAGCAATAGGCCGCAAAATAGCGCCCGAGCATTCCAATCACAAGCGCGATTCGAGGGCGGCCTTTCGACGGGCCGCCCTTTCGTTTTTGCGCCCGCCTCCATTCGTGAAATCTGCCTCACTTCGGCAGAAAAATGATAATATCCGCTCAGTTTTTACACCTCTGAGACGCTGCGCGGTTCTGGCGCTTCTGATATGAGGCGTTCAAGTTCGGGTTCTCGTATTCGCGCTTTCGGCACTTCCAGCCACCGAATCAGCCCGTTGATTCTCGTGTGCGCCCTGGGGCTGATCGCTACCCTCGCAGGAGTCGTAGTTACTCCAGTCAGTTTCTCACAAGAAAAAATTGATCGCGCGCCGGTGTTAAGGTGGAATCCGCCCCACGTGTACGATCCGGTTCCGTTGCTCTCCACGACCCCGCCCTGCGACCTGCACAACGTTTTGAAACACGCAGGACAGCGCGCCCAGGAATTAATTGATCATCTTCAGAACTTCAATGCTCTCGAGCACGTTCGCTATGAAGAAATCGATCGAGACGGCTTGTCCGAGACGTCCCTGTCGGGGAAGTTCGACTACTTGGTTGATTTCGCCGAACAATCGAGGCCTTTGGCAGTGCGTGAAATCCGTTCTTCGTTTCCAGGTGCGGACAACACGGAACTCAACTCTCGTTTGGACACAGGGCTGCCCGCCTTGGCTTTGATCTTTCATCCTTCCATGCAAGGCGACTACGAAATGCGCTGCGAAGGGCTCTCCCACTGGAATAACCAACCCGCCTGGCTCGTTTACTTTTCCCAGATTCCGGGGAAAAAACCGCGCGCCATTACCATGGTTACCTCCTTGGGTACCTACCCGCTCAACATCAGAGGCCGCGCATGGATCGCCGCGGACTCCGGGCACCTCATACATTTGGAAACCAATCTGGTGAAATCGGTTCCGGTGATCGGATTGCGCGCAAACGCCGCTTCCATTGACTACGCCCCCGTGAAGTTTAGATCGAGAGATGTCGAATTTTGGCTGCCGATAGCTGCAGTCGCCTACGCGGATTATGGAAAACATCGAACCATCATCGAGCACACATTTTCCGACTTCCGGCTTTTCTCGGTTCATACGGATCAAGTTGTCGAAGAACCCAAGACGCCCTGATTCGAAATTTCCCCGCGGATCGTTCGCCCCAATCCGGCACTGCATCTGAGCATGATTCTCACCGGCTTCTTCGCCGGAGGATCACACATGGCAGTACCGCCGGAGAATACGTACCGCGCAACCGTAGAAGCACGTCAGCCACGTAGCAACAATACGTAATATCTTCATTACTTGACACATACGGTAGTACCCACGTACGCTGGCCGCAACCTCGATGGCTCCCGACCAATACCTGGGATGGCTGGCTCTCGCTTTGACGCCCGGCCTCGGCGCGCGCATGGCCGGAAAACTCCTCCGCGCGTTGGGCAGCCCCGAAGCCATTTTCAACGCATCGCTCACCGAGCTGGAGTCCCACCGCCTCCCCGCAGCCGTCGCGCAGGCCATCCATACCCGTCAGCCAATGAGCGCCGCTTCCAAGGAACTGGCGCAGGCGCAGGCTGCCGGAATCCGCTTGCTCACCTGGGATGAGCCGGAGTACCCCCAGCGCTTGCGTGAGATTTATGATCCACCGCCCCTCCTGTATGTGCGCGGAAACATTGGACTTCTGAACCGCCATCTAATTTCCATCGTGGGTTCGCGTCGTCCCACCCCCTATGGGAATCAAATGGCAGAGAAGTTGGCGCGCGATTTGGCCGATCGAGGGCTGGTGATTGTCAGCGGTCTGGCGCGCGGAATTGATTCTTGTGCACATAAAGGCGCGCTAAGCTCGCCCACGGGCGCCACTATTGGCGTCCTGGGCTGCGGGATTGACGTGATTTATCCCAAGGAGAACAAAAAAATCTTCGCCGAAATGGAAAAGCGTGGTGCCATCATTTCCGAATTCGCCATGGGCACCTTCCCGGGACCGCAGAATTTCCCGATTCGGAACCGGGTCATTTCGGGAATGGCCGTCGGCGTCGTCGTAGTCGAAGGCGCTCAATACTCCGGCTCCCTGATTACCGCGCGCCTGGCCATGGAATTTGGCCGCGAAGTCTATGGTGTGCCGGGCAACGCCACTCAGCCCACCAGCTTTGGCCCTAATCAGCTGATCAAACAGGGCGCTAAGCTGGTAACCGGCTGGGAAGATGTGATCGAAGAGCTGCCGACGCCCATTCGCGCCGAACTTTTGCCGGTGGAAACGGCTTCCAGCGAAGAAAGAGCTCGGCTGATCGAAAAGGATTTGGCGCCAGCCGAAGGCACTTTGTACCACCTGCTGGGCCTGGATGAATCCCAACACGTAGACGATCTCGTCGAGCTTTCGGGGCTCACATCCTCCGAGGTGTTGGCCGCCCTATTTGACCTGGAGCTCAGGGGCGTGGTACGTCAGTTGCCAGGGAAGCAATTCCTCAAAGTCCTGTTGTAACCAGCCGGGACAATTGCAGCTAGGATGGAACCTCGCGTCGTGCGAGAGAACCACGGCGCGTAAAATGTCTTGTATATAATGATAGAAAGTCCGCAAGATAGCCTAAAGCATCCAATGTGGGCATGAGGGTACAAACGACAGCATGGCAAGATCACTGGTAATCGTCGAATCGCCAGCCAAGGCGAAAACAATAAACAAATATTTGGGCCGCAACTACCTGGTCAAGGCTTCCTATGGCCACGTGATGGACTTGCCCAAGAAAACGATCGGGATTCTTCTGCCCGGCCAGGAAAACGGCAAGAAGAAGAAGAAGCGCAAGACCAAGGCCAAGGCTGGCGCGGAGAAGGCCCCGGAGAAGAAGGCGCCGAAACCGGTGGTCATCAACGCCCAGAACATCTTTGAGCCGACCTACGAAGTAATCCCCGGCAAGATCAAGGTGATCCACGATCTTCAGAAAGCCGCACGGGGAGCGGACGCCATCTACCTGGCGGGCGACCCGGACCGCGAAGGCGAAGCCATCTGCGCGCATCTGGCTGAAATCCTGGGCAATCCCAAAAAGTACGCAGACTTGGTCGTTCACGAAGAAAAAAAAGGGGATGAAAAGGCGCCCAAGCCGGCCGCCAAGAAAGAACCTGCCAAGACCAACGGCGCGCCACCGAAAATTTACCGCGTGATGTTCAACGAAATCACGCAGAAGGCCATCAAGGCCGCGTTCGAGCACCCCTCCGAAGTAAACGAAAATCTGGTGGACGCGCAGCAGGCCCGCCGCGTGCTCGATCGCATCGTCGGCTACAAAGTTTCTCCCCTGCTCTGGAACAAAGTGCGCCGCGGCCTTTCCGCCGGGCGGGTGCAGACTGTGGCGCTGCGCCTGATCGTCGAGCGCGAACAGGAAATCCGCGCCTTCATCCCCAAGGAATACTGGACCATCCACGCCTTGCTCGACGCCGGCACGCCGCCGCTGTTCGAAGCCAAGCTCAGCAAATTCAAAGGTGAGGACATCGAAGTTCTGAATCAGGAGGCTGCGGACCAGGTTGTCGCCGCCGTGCAGAAGGCCAAGTGGCAGGTCGCCTCCGTCGCGCAAAAAGAAAAGCGCCGCAACGCGCCTCCGCCCTTCACCACTTCCAAGCTCCAGCAGGCTGCTTACAATCGCCTGCGCTTTACCGCCAAACGCACCATGTCCTTGGCGCAAAAACTCTACGAAGGCATCGAGCTAGGCAACGAAGGCTCGGTCGCGCTGATCACTTACATGCGCACCGATTCCGTGCGCGTCTCCAATGACGCGCTCGACCAGGTTCGCGCCATGATCCCGGAACGCTTCGGCGCGAGTTACCTCCCCGAGAAACCAAATTTTTACAAGTCGAAGAAGGACGCGCAGGAAGCTCACGAAGCCGTCCGCCCCACCGACGTGCTGCGCGCGCCCGAAGACGTCCGCCCGTTTCTGGAAGACGATCTCTTCAAACTGTATCAGCTGATCTGGCAGCGCTTCGTCGCCTCGCAAATGCTGCCCGCAATCTTCGATCAGACCACCATTGACATCTCCGCCGGCGATTACACTTTCCGCGCCACCGGCTCCGTCCAGAAATTTGACGGCTTCCTGCGCGTCTATCAGGTTCCCGTAGCGAACGCCGATCGCGAGGACGATGAGAAGGACGACGAAGGCGAAGGCCGCTCGCTGCCGCAAGTCCGCGAAGGCCAGTCCTTGCGCCTCGATCAAATTCGCCCCGACCAGCATTTCACCGAGCCGCCGCCGCGCTACAACGATGCCACGCTGGTGAAAGAGCTGGAAGAAAAAGGCATTGGCCGCCCCTCCACTTACGCCGCCATCATTTCCACCATCGTCGAACGCGAGTACGTCACCAAAGATCAGGGCCGCTTCTCGCCCACCATGCTTGGCGAACGCGTCAGCGTCCTGCTGGTGAAAAGCTTCGAAGATATTTTCGACGTGGGCTTCACCGCGCGCCTGGAAGAGGAACTCGACGAAATTGAAGAGGGCAAACTTCCCTGGCGCCAGGCCGTGAAGGAATTTTGGGAGCCCTTCGCGGTGGATCTCGATAAAGCCGATGAGCAGATGCTGTCCTACAAGGCCGGCATTCCCACCGGACTGAAATGCGAAAAATGCGGCGAGGGAGAATTGCTCGAGCGCATCTCCCGCCACGGATTTTTCCTCGGCTGCAATCGCTATCCGGATTGCGATTACATCAAGGATCTTTCGCCGGAGCTTCCCGCCGAAGCCGACGGCGTGGCCAAAATCGAATATTGCGACAACTGCGGCAAGGAAATGGTCATCAAGCGCGGGCGTTTCGGCGTTTTTCTTGCGTGCAAGGGCTATCCGGATTGCAAAACCACGCGTCGCTTGGTAAGCGGCACGCGCATCGCGCGTCAGCCGGACGTTCCGCTCGACGAAAAATGCCCGCTCGACGACGCGCAGCTTCTGCGCCGCCAGGGCCGCTTCGGCGATTTCATCGGCTGCACCAATTATCCGAAGTGCAAGTACACGCGCCCCATCACGCTCGGCATTAAATGCCCGAAGTGCAACGAAGGCGAATTCGTGCGCCGCGGCATCGCCCAGGGGCGCGGCGCCGGCCGCATTTTCTACGGCTGCAGCCGCTATCCCGATTGCGATTTCACCACGCCGCACGAACCGATCAACGAGCCTTGCCCAAAATGCGGCGCGCCGTTCATCGTGGAAAAGCGCACCAAGCAGGGAAATTTCCGCACCTGCATCAAGGATGGCTGCGATTGGGAAATTGAAGCGCCCGCGCCTGCCGAAGAAGCATCTGCGACGCCGCCCATCGCCACTTCCGTCTCGCCCGCCGCCAGCTTCGTGCATCCGCAAGAACCCGCGGCCGTCGGCGCCCGCGAAAAATCCTAAGTAGCGCCGGCGTCCCGCCGGCTCTTCTGCTTTTCATCGTCGTCCTGAGCCCGCGGAAGCGGGCGAAGCCAGCCCGCCGCCGCCGGGGATCTCTCTTCGCTTTCCGCCGCGGCAGCTATTCGGTCGCCGATTCCATCTCCACCTGCACCGCGGCGCCATCTGCCGCAACGCCCCTCCGCCCCGGCATCACCCACGCCAACGCACCCAGCGCCACAATCACCGGAAAACATTCAATCACATAACGCGGCTCCACGGTCTGCAGCTGCGTCATCGCCACCGTCCGTATCGCCACAAACAAAATCAAAAATCCCGCCGCCGGCTGTGCGCGGCACCGCCACCAGCCAATCACCGCCAGCCCCATATATACGAAGTTCAAAATCCCAAATCCAAAAGTAACCGCGAAATCCGCCGGGTTCCCGCGCCACTTCTCCCCCGCCGGCCATAATTTCCCAGAGTAAGGCAGCAACTCGATCCGCGGCGTAAACCACATCGCCGCAATTCGCTCCGCCGGCACCACGACATAAGTCCGCAGCGGATTTCGCGCTGTCCGCTCCGCCGCCAGAATCGCAAACTCGCGGTCCAGCACCGGAGTCATTTTTAGCTCGCCGTTGTAACGCCCCAGCAACGCGGCCACCCGTGCGCGCTCCGCCTCCGAATCAAACGCGCTGTGGGGCACATCCTCGATCCCAATCGGCTCCTTCCCCAGCTTCCACGTCACCAGATACGAATCGCCAAATCGCGTCATCCATGTCCCGGTCCATGCGAAATACCCCAGCGGAATAAAATCTCCGTACGTCTGCGCGTAACGCGGGCCCAGAAATTCCACGCGGCCAAATGTTCGCGCATTCCGCGCCGCCCATGGCGCCAGCGGCAACAACAAACCCGCGCACATCCAGCAAGTCGCCAGCACCAGCTTCGGCCAATTCGTCCGCCGCCACCAGCGCACGCACAATGCAACCCCTGCCGCAAATAAAACCAGTGGCGTCTCCGGCCGTACTAGAGTTCCCAGCCCGGCGATAATTCCCAGCAGCAAGAACCAACCCGCAAAGAAAATTGATTTTCCCTCGACCAACGAATCGGCCGAAGCATCCAGCGCAGCATCCGTGGAAAAGTAAATGAACACCAGCACCGCCAGCGTCGTAAAAAAAGTAGCCAGCACTTCGCTCAGCACCACCGCCGTGTAATTCGCCGTCAACGGGCACAGCGCAGCCATCCACAACGCCGCCGTCCCGGCGATCGCGCGCCGCGAAACAGGCGCCAGCCGCGCCGCAATCAGCGCCGCCAGCACGCACGTCCCCAAATCCACCACCGCCTGCACCACCATCACCGCGCGCGCGCTTCGCCCGATTGCAAAATAAATCGCCGCCAGAAATGCCGGATACCCCGGCACGCGCATGTCCACCGGAGTCAGCACACCGCGCACGTACAATCCGTACACGCCGTGCTCCAGCCAATTCCGCGCCAGCTCTTCGTAGAATTTCGTGTCCCCGGAATAAAACGGAAAGCGCCAAATGAAGATCAAACGCAGCGCCAGCCCCGCCGCCAACGCCGCGCCGAGTTGTGCGTACGAAAATGGGCGAGCGCTCATTTCGTCGAATGTCGCCAAAAATTGTGCGTGGAATAAATCCGCAAGAAATTGCTTCAGGTGTGTCAGGTCAGCTCCGCCGCGTTCTGGCCTTCGAATCACCGCCCTCGAATTGCGATACGAGTTTTCGCGGAGCCGTATTGCGCCAAGCCGCCGCCAAAGCCCGCTGCACACTGGCCTTCTTCGCGGCTTTCAGGCGCACGTGCGTCGAACCTCGCCTTCCCCAGCCGCCCTTCACCGCCGCAAACACTTTCGGTTCGGCGCGCACGAATTCTTCTTGCTGATCCGGAAAAAGTTTCACCATCCCCACGCCCGTGTCCGGATATCCAAGCGTCGCGAAAATCCTTCCGCCCACGCGAAAATCCGGGTGATCCATGTGCGCGCTTTCCATCGTCTCCGGAAAGCTCAGCGCTATACGCCGAAAATCCCCCGCTGTCATCGCCGCATCTCCGTCCGCGTCACACGGCATCACTGCACCGCTAGCTTACCCGAACCGGCGTGCCGTTGCTCGTCCTCCCTGCGCCCAAATCCTCCCGCGCACACTCCGCACTCTCGCGTCCAGCCACGCGGTGTAAACTAACTGTAGCCCAGTGAAAAATTCCGCGACGCGGCCGATTCCCGTTACGCCGCTTCGCACAAAAGGACGTCCATGGGCTGGCGCAAATGGTTTTTTCCAGTAAGGGTTCACGCTCGAGCGCGAGCCGGCTCCCGTCGCCCCAGCCGAAAAGCCAAACAGGCGCCGCGACCAGCGTGTTTCCGCGTTCCTGCCGGTCTTCATCTATGCTTACTCGCGGCATGAACCGTTCGTCGAGCACACCGTCACTCTCAACGTCAGCGCAGGCGGGGGTTTGCTTTCACTTTCACACGAAGTGGCCCCGTCGCAGGAATTGCTGCTGGCCAACACGCAGACCGATGAAGAGCGCCGCTGCCGCATCGTCCGCGTAATTAAAATGCAGGGCGGCACTACGCTCGTCGGCTTCGAATTCCTGCGCTCCTCGCCTCGTTTCTGGTCCATCGAGTTCAAACCGTAGAGCCGCGTGCGCTGGAGCGATCCCGACACGGCGTCGCGCTGAAAAAACTCAGCCCCTCGTCGCAGTTCCCAGACTCCGGGCCATTTCTTCCAGCGCTTTCGCAAACTCTTCAGGCCGTAGCGCCGGCAATCCCAGGCATTTTTTTCCTGCGTCAATCGCGGGCAACCAGAAGCAGCTGGTATCGACGGGGAAACAAAGGAACGCCGTAACGGCCAGGCCGGCCAAAATCCCCAGCAGCGCGACGCCGGTCCCATCGGAAAGACGAATATCGCTGAGCACCACATCCACTCGCATCGAGCTCAATAGCTCGCGGGCCGTCCGCGTATTGCCGGCAAAGTGGCAGCGGAATCCCCACCGCCGCAGCCGGTTCGTCAGGCGATTGGGCGTTTGGAAACTCGGCCCCACCAGGAGCACGTCCCTTCCGGGTAGTGTCATTCGTCAGTCCTCACATCGCTGCACTTCACCGGTGATTGCACGGACCCGAACAACCCACATGGATGAGCTGCACTGCTAAATCGACATTTGCGTTGGAAAGATAGCGGAGCTTGCAATGTGTGAAAAGCTGCGTCTTGCGAGCGTTCAGGCGGATTTCTGAAACGAGCAGCATTCTTTCAACAACGTTTGGTTTCTTACGCCGCCCAATTTCTGGACCTTGATGGCATCCATCGCCAGCGTCGCAAGTTTCATCGCGCGCATTTCATCGCGCGCATTTCATCGCGATAGGCCGCTGGATCTTCCAGTTGCTGCTGCCGAAAACAAATCGCGAACTCCGCTTCGCGGATCAGCCGCGCCAATGCTTCGCGGTCCGGCTCGTCCACGGCTCGAATAAAAGCTTCCTGCCAAAGCACCGGCCTAAGGTCACGCATACGATCCCTCCGGCGGCATCGAGTTTGGAGATGGGAGTGGATGTGGGCCTTAGTACTCCGCCACAATTCAGATCAAGAGCAAAAGTTGCCGACACCAACTTGGATGCCTCCCCAAATTTCCAGTTACATCAAATACTCTATGTCCTTCGCTCTCGTCCTTCGAGCTGGGTCAACTAATCCGGTCGCTATTTTGGGCACAGCTTGCGCCAATCACACTCCCCTCATCCGCCGATCCGAACGGACGGTTTTACAAATTGGCCCCGCACATTTTACGGTAGGTTGCAAATCACAACCGCAGCACACAAAATATGTTGCAGCTGAATTCGTGACAATTTGATGTCCACCATGAAAACGAAAATCACACTAGAGCTCGATGCCGATGTCTTGTGCGAGGTTCGCGTTTTGGCTGCCGAGAATGGCCTCTCCGTCGGCGCATTGCTGGCGGCAAAGCTCGCTGAAATTGTCCGCCTGCGAACGCGCTACGATCGCGCACGAAAGCGCGCCATAGCGCGGCTTCGCAAGGGGTTCAACCTCGGATGGACGCCCCCTCGTTCGCGCCACGAACTTCACACGCGCTAAGGTCTCCGAAGCGGCGCGCTGACAAACGGACAGCTGTACGATTCTTCATCTCCGAAACGTACAGGTCGCGGGACATTTTCGGGTAGCTAGACCTTTTCTGTACCTGCGGCGCAGCTGTTTACGCGCCGCCTCCGTGCTAACCTCGGACGGAAACCAAAGCATGAAAGCGAATTCGATGTCGAGTCGTTCGTGTCGGCGCCCCGCGCGATTAGCCGCCGCTACGCGAATTGTGCGCGTCGTGAGCGGGCCGCAGGCCACGGCTCGCGAATCGCAGATCACGGTCCGCCGAACACGCTGCACACCTTACGCGTCACTACTCACCACCCACTACTCACTAATCACGCATCTCCTAATCGGCTCCGCTGCGATTAGAAACGACCGTAACTCCTCTGTAATCAGTATAAAATGCATCTCCAATCGGTACAAATTTGCATGTTTGCGCGCCCGTTGTTCGCGGTTTCTCCACTCCACCAATCACCAACCACACCGCGCCACTCCGCTATTTCTAATCGCTGGTGAAAAAATATTAAAAACAGAGCTAACTCCTTCAATATCAATACCGAATGCAGTTCTAATCGCTGGTGTTTGCGCCACTTTTTCGCCCGCCGCCGCACCGCTCTTCACTCATCACTTGTCACTCATCACTCTCCACTGCATTTCTAATCGCAACACCAAATTATTAGAATTCGAGCTAACCCACTCACAACAAACGAGAAAACATTTTCTAATGCGTACGATTCGTCCCACTTTCACGTCCGCGCCGCTCTTCACCCATCACTCGTCACCCATCACTTATCACTGCCTCACTCATCACCGCCTCACCTCATTTCTATTCGATACAAATAAACCTCACAAAATCATCATTCTCGTGAGCCTTCCAATGAAAACAAAGGAGAAGCGGCTTTCTATTCGATACAAATTCGCGCTTCGTGCCGCCGGCGCTGCAAACTACCCTTCACCAATCACTGCTCACCAATCACTCGAATCACCCCCCACAAATCACGCGTCACGAATCGCGACTCACTGTATAATTGCGCTTCCCAATGTGCGGCGGGACAGTCTAATAGCCAGCCCACTCGCGCAGCCGGCCACAGGCAACCGGCGCGGCACGAAACCGGCTTCGGCCTGCGGTCATCTAATATCGCGGCATCGAAAAGGACAACGCATGAGCCCGCTCGCTAAAAAAATTGTTGTAGGGATTTCAGTTCTGGTCGTCGCCTATGCCGCCACCGGATACATGCTCGGCCGTTCCTCCGACGACAAAGCGTTCCGCGCGCTCACCGTCTATAGCGAAGTTCTCGATAAGATCCATAACGATTACGTGGACGAGCCCAACATGCACGCCGTCACCAACGGCTCCCTGCACGGCCTGCTCGATTCGCTCGACCCGCAGTCGGCATACCTGAGCCCGCTCGAATACAAAGACTTCAAGGAAAAGAGCGCCAACAATCTGCCCGCGGAAAGCGGCCTGGCACTCACGCGCCGCTTTGGTTACATCGGCGTGATCGGCGTGCTGCCCGATAGCCCGGGCGCGAAAATTGGCCTGCGCATCGGCGACATTCTCGAAAAAATCGCCGGCTTCACCACCGGCCAGATGGCCATTGACCAGGCGCAACTGTTGTTGAAAGGCAATCCCGGCGCAACCGTGCAGCTCTCCGTCATTCGCCGCGGCAAAGCCGAACCGCAGGAGATGACCATCACCCTGGCGAAGCTCACCGCTCCCAAGCTCGTGGAAGACCGGCTCAACGGCGATGTCGCATACCTGCGCGTTTCGGAATTCACTCCGGGAATTTCCCGGCAAATCCGTGAAAAGCTGGTGCAATTTCAGAAGTCCGGCGCGAAGAAATTGATTCTGGATCTGCGCAATTCCGCCGTCGGCGACGACCAGGAAGGCATCCAGACCGCGCAGCTTTTCCTTTCCTCCGGCACCATAGCCACGCTGAAAGGCCAGACGGTCAACCCCGTCATCTCCACAGCCGATGCCACCAAGGTTGTGTGGACCGCGCCCGTCGCCGTGTTGATCGGCAACGGCACCGCCGGGCCCGCTGAAATTTTTGCCGCTGCCATCGCCGACAACAAGCGCGGCAGCACCGTGGGCGAACGCACCTATGGCACCGCTTCCCAGCAGAAGCTGATCGAAATGGACGACGGCGCCGCGCTGATTCTCACCGTCGCGAATTATTTCACGCCGGCCAACAAGAATATTCCGGCCGATGGCGTGCCGCCCACCGCGGAAGTGCATCCTTCGATTGATGATCTTCTGGCACAGGCGGACCTCACCCAGCCGGCCGCGCTGCCCAGCTCTTCGCCGGACGATCCGGTGGTGAAGAAGGCCATCGAGCTTCTACAAGGTAATGCTGCGGTAGAGAAGAAAGCCGCCAAGCTTGTGTACGATTGGCAGCAATTGGCCGCTTAATTTTGCATTCGCGCGGCGCTGTGCGGATTTTCGCGGCATGCGCCGCTCTCGTCGTTCTGTTTCTCGCTGGCTGCGGCAAAAAAAATCTTTCGAAATCAGAATTGCGCGCGATCACTGGCGAAATCGTCGCCGCTGCGCAGAAAGTCAACGTTCACAAATCCGAAATCAGCATTCGTCCGGAGCTGCAGCCCGCGAAGCATGGCGGTTCCAGCGCTCTCGCCGCGGATAACATTTACATATCCCTCGACGATGCCTCGCAGGCCGCTTCCTTCGCGCAAGCCCTCAACGCGATCGCGCGCAAGCACGATCTTTCCGTCACCGAGACAGCTTCCAGCGGCGTGATCCGTTTCGACTGCGCGTTCCACGGCACGCGCACGCACACTGTTCACGTTGTCACGCCGCTCGCCGCGCTCGCCGCGCTCGCCGCGCGTTCATCGGTTCCAGCGCGGCAATCCGGCAACGCCGGCAATCCGCGACTCGCAATCATCATTGACGATCTGGGTTACGATCGCTCCGCCGCTGATGCCGTGCTCGCTCTCGGCTTTCCGCTCACCGTTTCCGTCCTGCCGCATCTGCCGCTTTCCAGCGAGCTCGCCGAAGAAGCGCGCCGCCGCGGCGATCAGGTGATGCTGCATCTTCCGATGGAATCCGAAGCGGACGGAGCGAAACCGGAGGACATCGAGCTGCGTGTGGGAATGAGCGCCGCGCAAGTGGACGCGACTCTGGCGGGAATGCTGGAGACCGTTCCGTACGCGGCCGGCGTGAACAACCATCAGGGTTCGCGCGCCACTGCTGATCCCGTGTTGATGCAAGCTTTGATGCCTGCGTTGCGCCAGCGCGGCCTCTTCTTCGTGGATAGCCGCACCGACGCGAAGACCGTGGCTTACGACATGGCCGAACGCGCCGGAGTTCCCGCCGCGTCACGCAAAGTCTTCCTGGACGACACGCCTTCGCGCGACGCGATTCTGAAGCAACTGAATCTCGCCGCACGCGACGCGCAGCGCGACGGATTCACTATCGCCATCGGTCATCCGCGGCCCGCGACCATCGCAGCGCTCGCCGAAGGCGTGCCAGCGCTGGAAGCCCGCGGGGTCCATTTGGTTTTCGTATCCGAACTGGTTCACTAGCGCGCGAAGACGCGAGGTGAGATTTTGGGCGCGCGCGCTGAGCTGTTTGAAGCTCTGCGGATGAAAGAACACTCTCGCGAGATTCTAGTAATCTCCGCCCGCTTCATCGAACATCGGCGTGGTGCGCACCAGCCGCGCCTTGGTGCCATCGTGCACCGCGTATTGCATCGGGCGCCCATCGTTATGCTTGCCCCACAAGCTGCCTGCGCCGTATTCGCCGTTCTTGTTCACTGCGTAGAACTGAATATGGAAAAGCTTCAGCCGTTCTGGAAACGGTTTGTAATTGCGCACCACCCGATGCAGCGCTTCCATGCACGCGTCCGTGGGTGACGCTCCTTTGCGCATCATTTCCACGATGGTGTTTCCGCCGGCGATCTTGATATTTTCCTCACCGCGGCCCGTGGAGCCGGCGCCGCCGACTTCGTTATCCACAAAAAGCCCCGCACCGATTACCGGAGAATCGCCCACGCGCCCGGCGATCTTCCAGGCCAGGCCCGAAGTGGTGGTGGTGCCGGAAATATCTCCCTTCGCGTTCACCGCCAGGCAATTGATCGTTCCGGTCGGCGGATGCATCACCACATCTTCAATGTGCGCACGCCATGCCAATTTTTCCGGCGTGTCTAAAAGCTGCGTTAGTTTCGCTTTCCATTCCGGACTGTCGAGCCCCGGCCGCCAGTTTTCAGAAATGGAAGCTTTCCACGCGAGCCAGGCGATTCGGGAACGCTCCGTCAGAAGATTCATGGGCACAAAACCCTCGTCTTCGGCAAAGTGCTGCGCGCCCACGCCTACGATGAAAACGTGATTGGTTTTTTCCATCACAGTTTTCGCAACGAGCGAAGGATTCTTGATTTTCTGGATGGAGCCGACGGCTCCGGCTTGTCGCGTCGGTCCGTGCATCACACTGGCATCCAGCTCCACGACGCCGTCTTCATTGGGCAGGCCGCCGTAGCCGACGGAATCGTCATTGGGATCGTCTTCGACCTTGGTCACAACTGCGAGCGCCGCGTCCAGCGTATCGCCACCGGATTTGAGCAAAGCCATACCGTCATCGAGATGCTGCAATCCGTTTGCGGAAGAAATAATCAGCGGACGAACGCCTTGCGACGCAGCCGCGGAAGCTGCTAAATCGTCAGCAATTGTGGAGATTTTGCGTGACGGATCGCCGGCGCCAAAAAGCCGCCGCGTGCTTGCTGCGATTCCGCCCGTAAACGTGGCCAAGAAAAACCTTCTTCGCGTCCATTTGTCCATTGGTGAACCTCTCCATGCGCGCGGGCGAACTCAGATGCGGTTCGCGAGGCCTCGGTTCTATTGCAGGCACAGTTACGGCTGGAAACCGACGCTACGCCAGAGTTCCGCGCAGTTGTACATCGTGCCGTTGGTGATGACAAATTCAACTTTGCGAATGTTGTGAATGGATTCGAG
Source organism: uncultured Acidobacteriota bacterium (assembly GCA_963742475.1). Taxonomy (GTDB): domain Bacteria; phylum Acidobacteriota; class Terriglobia; order Acidiferrales; family UBA7541; genus Palsa-295. Next base: position 474,555 of record CAVULY010000005.1, read on the forward strand.
CGGATTACCATCGAGAATAATCACGTCAGCGCGCTTGCCTTCTTCGATCGTGCCGACTTCCTTGTCAACACCCATCACGCGCGCCGGCACGATCGTCGCGGCCTGAATCGCTTCCATGGGCGTGAATCCGGCCTCGACGTACAACTCGATCTCGCGGTGCAGACTGTGCCCTGGAACCGTCTGGTCCGTTCCGGCCACGATGGGGATTCCAGCCTTATGCAACGCGCCAACAACCGCAAGTTCTTTCGCAAAGACTTTTTCGGTGAGCTCCGCGTTGGGCGATGGCGGGCCGACGTCGGCAAGAATGGCCTGGAGTTCCGGCGCAACTTTTACAACGCCCGGCTCGATGCTCGCGGCGGGTTTGGCGGTACTGGCGGTGAAAAACTCGGAAAGCGCGAGAGTGGGATCCACTACGGTTCCGTGTTGCACCAGAAAGGAAATCGCTTTCTGTGCATCAGGCGAATTCAAATCCAGATTGGCGCTGGCTTTGGCGCGATCGAGTCGAGAAGCATCAGCGGGAAGTTGTGGACGCATGATGTCTAAGATGTACTGAATATGATTGATCTGGTCCTGGCCGACTTCGATGGTTTGATACGCGTTCAGACCAATCGGCACGTGACCGGTGACCGTCATGCCGAGGCGATGCGCTTCGTCAGCGATATTCTTCACCTCCTGGAGCTGCACGGAGCTGTAAATCTTCATCTGCTGAAAACCCGCGTCGTGATATTTGTCCGTCCACATTTTCGCTTGCTCGGGCGTGTCCACGCGGGCGACTCCAATCGCGCTCGGACCAGTGCCATCCACAATTCCCGCGAGCAGCAGGCGCGGACCCAGGCCGCGGCCATTGGCAACAGCATCGCGCACGGCGGTGATGAATTCGAATTCGTTGCCGACGTCGCGCACGGTAGTAGCGCCGGCCGCCAGATAAATCGGCCCCCATTCGACCTGCTCGAAATGGGCGTGCATATCCCACAGGCCGGGAAGAATGGTTTTTCCGCGCGCGTCCACCTTCTGCGTCCCGCTGGGAAGTTTGACGCGCGACTTCGGTCCGGCGTACACGATCCGGCCTTTTTCGATCAGCACGATGGAATCAGGGACCGGGTCGCGGCCCGTGCCGTCAATCAGCGTGCCGCCGACGAGCGCGATCCTTTCGGCGCGGCTGCCGGAAATGCCTTTGGAAATATCCGCCAGAGCGGCCATGCCGTCCGAGCCGGCGAGGCCTACGAAAGTTCCCAGGCCACTCTCGTATCCTTCGCGAATGGCTTCGAAGTGGTCGAACTCCGCGTCGGTGGTGACGGCGGCGACAAGATTTCGGTTGGCGTCAAACCAGAGCGTCTCGCGGCCCCAGATCAATCCTTCGATGGTGAAGCGGTCGAACTTTTGATCCTTTCCGTCAATCTTGACGGTGTCGCTGCCGCGCGGTTCGATTTTCACTTGTCCTCTGGGCAAGGTGGCGAGCTGCGCTGGCGAGCCGTGGGTCGCCCAGTAACGCACCATCAGCATCTGCATGGTGGTTGGCGCGTAGCCGGCGATGGTAAAAAACTCGGGCGGCCGGGCGGTTTCGGTCCATTTGTCGCGATCACGCAGGCGAATTTTGTCGGTTTGCACTTCGACGGCTTCATCAATGTCCGTCGAGCGCGAATTTTTACCCTTGATTTCGAAGGAATGGGGAGTGAGATCGCTGGCGGAGCGGAAGGAGGCGGTGAGCGGCACGGGAGAGCTGCGATCGGTGAATTTGAAATCCACTTTTACGGCTAAGGAATCGCCATCGCGCGTGATTTGGTAGGTTTCTGCGCCAATCGGTTGCTCTAATTTGTGCAGGATGAATTTTCCCTGTTCGATGGGTGCCGGAGACTGCGCGAAAACGGCGAGCGGAAGCGGCCTGGCAAAGGCCATTGCAATGAGGGATACGAACAACGCGCCGCCAAACGCTGTGATCCGTCGCACTTGCATTAATTGCATATCACTCCTCGAAAATCACGACGCAGCATAACTGCCCAGGGGCTGGCTCGCAAGGGAGACTCGACGTGGTCGCGATTTCATCGGAAATGAGGACGACCGGCGCGCCGAAACTACCCGGGCCGGGGCGAGCACGGCTCAGAACCCGTACTTCAGCGGCTAAAGACGCGGCCTTGTCGCCATGTTTATGTGGTGGCTGAAGCCCGACCTACAAGGATTGGCGAATTCGATACGAACTCGAATCGCCTCACCGGCTGATTTGCGAATTCTCGCGCAAACCGCGAGGTGCCCGTGGATTTGCAAGAAACCCAATAAAACAGAGGGTTCCCGCGCCCAGCTAACGCTTGTGGACGCGCGCGGCGGGCACCCTGGCCTTGCAAAAATCTTTGCCTGTCATTTGGGCCAGTAAAAGGGAGTAGCCCAAAAGCTGTACGGACGTTCTATTTTCACGTTCGGAGCGCGCGGGTAGTCTGTATTCAGCCACCCTGCTGGTGCCCGCGGGGTGAGGAGGAGCCTAATGTCCCACTGGATCGGAACCACATCCCCCTCAGATGCTGGTATGAACGATTTCAAAGAGTGCTTGAAAAACCTTCGCGACGGGCAGTCTGAAGAAGCCCTGCAACACGCCCGGCGCGCGTTGGGCATTGCCCCGAAAAACCCCTTTTATCTTTCCTACACCGGCCTGCTGGCCGCGCTAGCCGAGAAACGATTCGGCGACGCGGAATCGCTGTGCCGCGAGGCGCTGGGAATGAAGCACAACCATGCCCAGCTGTATCTCAACTTGGCCGAAGTTTACTACCAGGCAGGACGCACTTCGGACGCGATCACCACTCTGGAAAAAGGGCTGGTGTCCGCGGGAAGAGATTTCCGCATCCGGCGAGCGCTGGAAAAAATCGGCGTGCGCAGGATGCCGGTGCTTACGTTCCTGCACCGCAGCCATCCGGTGAACCGCACGCTGGGAAAATGGCGTCATCGGCTTACGGGCACGCATAAAGCCGCGTAGCCGGATCGCTGGGATCCGGCCGCGCGGCTGGTTCTTGCGGTTTCTTGGATTCGAGTTCCTCCTGTGCGCAACACGGGACGGGTAGCCTGGCGGGGCCGCCCGTCCCGTCCCCCTCTTTTTTATTTTTCAAATTCCGGCAGGTTTAGTTTGTGGCGAGCACATAAAGTGCCCGGTCTGTCCCGCTTTGCGCGGGACAGACCGGCCGCTACAAATTCAAGAGCATAGGCGATTGCTGCAGGCGTGATTTGCGCGGGAAGCGCGGATTCCTGGACTGGACGCAGCGGGTTTCAGCCCTGGCCAAGCGGCAGGAAATATTGCGTGCCTTTCACGGGCTGACGCAGGCGGCGGAGCAGTTCCTGCAGATCCTGGTTGCGCTCCACGAAATCAATTTCCGAAGTATCCACCACGAGGAGATTTGCGCCGGAATAGCGGAAGAAAAAATGCTCGTAAGCGTTGGCTACGGCTTCCACATATTCCGGAGAAATTTGAGTTTCCGCAGGATCGGCCTTTTTGGAGACGCGTTTGCGCAGCACTTCGGGCTTGGCTTGCAGATAGATGACCAGGTCCGGCGCGGGCACCGACGGCGCGAGCATTTCGAAATAGCGCTCGTAGAGTTTCAGCTCTTCATTGTCCAGATTCAGATAGGCGAAGATTTTGTCCTTCTCGAAAAGAAAATCGCTGACGATGGGCGCGGGATTTTCCTGAGGGCCGGAATCCAGAAGGCGGCGGTGGCGCTCGTAAAGAAAATACATTTGGGCGCGAAAGGCGGAGCCGGGCTTTTCTTCGTAGAAATCGGTGAGGAAGGGATTGTCGTCGGCGTCCAGAATGCGGCGGGCGTGGAGTTGTTCGGCCAAAGCTTTGGCGAGGGTGGATTTTCCGACGCGAATCGGGCCTTCGATGACGATATGACGGGGCGGCTTGAACGCTGGGTCGCTCACGGCGCGTGATTATAGCAAAGTGGGAGCATGACTCAGGCCTGTACGTTGCGAATTGCAGCGCGGCAGGTTGATCGCGATTACCAGGACTTGGCGATTGCGGTGATGATGTGCGCGAGGGAATCCACGTCGCGCGTATCAATCACTTCCGCGGGGGAATGCGAATAGCGCAGCGGCCAACCGAGCGCGATGTCCACGGAGCCGTAGCGCACGAAGGCCGAGCCATCATTGCCGCCGCCGGTGACGCCGTACTGTATGGGAATCTGATTTGCGCGCGAGAGCTTAATGAGCCGCTCGACCAGAGCCGTTGGGACGATATTGGAATTGTCCACGGCGCGAATCACGAAGCCTTTGCCGATTTCGGCATCAGCGAAACGCTTGGATTCGATGGGCGAGTCCGCGCTCACGAAGGTGTCTACGGCGAAAACGAAATCGGGCGCGTGACCTTCGGCGGCCAGGCGCTTGGCGATTTTCGCGGCGCCTACCAGGCCTTCTTCTTCGCCGGTGGACCAGACGAAGGTGACGTCGCGATCTTTCAGCGGAGCGCCCAGGTCCCACACAGCGGAGATCAGCGCGGTGTCGCCGACGCGATCGTCAAAGCTGCGGCCATTGGCGCGCGTGCCGAGCAGCGGTCGGTAGGCTTTCGGAACGGTGATGGTGTCTCCGAGGCTGATGCCGAGTTTCGCGACTTCCGCGGGAGAGCGCGCGCCGACGTCCACACGAACGGGAGTTGTGGAGCCGGGTGCGCCCGCATCCGAAGGCCACTTGAAATTCGCGGTGTCCCAGCCGTTGGGCAACTCGACGACGGCGTCGAGATCGCCTTTTGCCGTGTGGACCAGCGCCGGATGGCCCGCGAAAAAGCTGAGTTCGCCGCCGCCGCGCCATTCGACTTCGAGCAGGCCGTCTTTGGAGATGGATTTCACGGTGAAGCCGATTTCGTCCATGTGGGCGACGACGAGAATGCGTGGAGTTTTTGCGTTTGCCGCGGCGGTGCCGAGATGAAGAATTAAATTTCCGGCATCGTCGGTTTCGGGCTTGGTCCACGGCGGAAGCAGGCGCTCGACGGACGCGCGAACCGGCGCTTCGTGATAACTGACGCCGTAGGCTTGCACGAGTTCACGCAGGATCTCGGTGTTTGTCTGGCGGGCGTGGGCGTTCTGGATATGGCCGTCAGCGACCGAACTGCCGTCCGAAGGTGCGAGCGCGGAACCTCCGATGTAATTATCGAGTAGGCTGGTCAGGTGGTTGAGATCATCTGATGCGATCGTTTCCGCGGGGGTGTCTGGCGACCAAACAGCAATTGCGAGGTGCGCCCATTTTGGCGGGAATTGCGGCATGGGCAAATAACTTGCAGGAAGAATGTTTGCGGAGTAGTCGGATGCGAAAGGAATTTTGTCGGTGTCGGCGAGCTGCTTGAGTTCGGTGGCGAGACCGATGAGCGAGCCGTCCGTCTTTTCGACGCCAACGAGCACGCCGCTGCCCGGCTCGCGACGCGGCGCGCGATGCAACGTCTCCATCTCCGGAATGGGGCCGCCGGGGAGCAGGCGGCCGACATAGATCATTTCGTCGGCTTGCGTTTGCGTGAGAATGCGCTGCAGGCCGCGCGCGCCGGTGCGTTGCTGCACGACGAATGCGACGGTGAGAGTGCCTTTGATCTTTGTGGGATCAACATGGCTCAATAATTCGACGAGCGCGGCGGCACCGAAGCGATCGCCGACCGAAGCGCCGGCCATTTTTTGGTTAGCCAGGTTCATCATCCTGCGATTGATGACGATGGGGTCGAGAAAATCCACGCCTGCTTTGCGCACTTCGGCGGCGGAGGTTGCGCCGATATCCACGTAGAAGTTTTCGAGGTCGCTCGCCTTCGGAGGAGTGGATCGGCCGGGTTGCAGATGCACAGAAAGTCCGGCGACGACGCCGTCTATCCATTTGCCGGCAGCGGTTTCGATTCGCACGGGCTGCGCGGAGTACATTTCGTTGAAAATCGGGGGCAAGCCGTTTTGCGGCAGACGCTGGACGCGCAGGTAACCGTCGGAGGTGATTTCGCTGACGACGAAGCCGGGCTCGTCAATGGGGGTGACGATGAGGCGATGCGGCGCGCCGGTGCCGATGGTGATGGTGACGTCGCCGAGATTGTCAGTTGCCGGGTGCAGAGCTTTCAGGCTTGCGCGGATTTTTTCTGCGAGTTGATTTTCGTAGCCGGAGACGGCGGGGGTGTTGACGAGTTGTTCGAGTTCGTAGGTGAGCGCGCCGTACGAGACTGCTGGTTTCTGCGATTGCGCGGCGGCGGGGGATGAATGCAGAAGAAAAACGCAAGAAAGAAACAACAAAAAGAGAGAACAGCGGCGGTTCATCGCAGGTTCCTTGGGTCGTGAAATGTTTCACACGCCAAGGGAATGTAACTCATAGCTCTACCGAGGCGCAAATCGAGATGACAGCGTCAGTCACCTGGCACAATTGAGCTGGGATTTGAGGAGCGGAAACTACTGAAATAATTCCACGCCGGCTTTTTTCGCGGCTGCACGCAGGCGTTCATCGAGTGTGGCGAGCGGCAAGCCCTCGCGTCGCGCGAGTTCCAAGTAGACGGCGTCATATGCTGAAAGTTGGTGGGCGCGTGCCGTATGAAACAGGCGGCGAACAGAAACTGCATCCACGTCTGGTTCAATCGACGAAGCAAGCAACTGCTCAATCAACCCTAGGCCTTCGTCCGCGTCTTCTGCACTCAGATCCTTCCGTCTCGTTGCAACGACCAAGCCGTTGACCATCTCCAACTGCCAAAGAGCGGGAACGATGCCGCGCGTACCGGCATCCAACATTTTTTGCACGTGAATGGCGTAGGGCGAGACGGGCTTGTCAACAAGCCACGCGAGAGCGACGGAAGCGTCCAGCACGAACCTGGTCAAGTTCGTCCCACTTCAATCAAGTTCTTCGTCGTGATGTTCCTGGGCTTCTTGGAGCGTTTCCGAATCTCCTCCATTCCGGCGAAGATTTCTTTCAAGCTGCGTTCGGGCTGTGGAGGACTGATGACGGCGGTGAGCTTTCCACGACGAGTGATGCCGATGCGTTCACCTTTGCCGGCGCGTTCGACGAGTTCCGACAGCTTTTGTTTGGCTTCGAATAAGCCTACGGTGCGCATCCGGGCTCCTTATCGATCTAGATTGATATTCTAGATGACTCCGAGATGCATTGTCAACGAGGTTGTGTGCGCTTGCGAATAGCTCGGGATCAATGGCGCTAAGCGCGGCAAAGTTCGGCGATCATTACTTCGCGGCGTTTCAGGGCGATGGCATCAATGCGATTGAGGACGAGAAAATAGACGGCCAAGGCGATGGCGGCGAGCGCGAGGAAAATGACGGCTGCGAGCCAGATGTGATGGTAGGCGCGCGCGGCCAGAAGAGCCAAGGCGCAGAGGCCCAGAACGACGGCCTGGATTCCGAGGCTGGCCAAGGCGGTGACCTGGGAGGCGCGCTGGCGGCCGAGCGCGCCCATATCAATTTTTTTCGGCGTGTATACGGACAGCAAGTTTCCAGCGGTCAAATTCACGAGCAGCGCGAAAAATGCGCCGGTGAACGTGGCCAGCACGATCTCCCATCCCGGCGGACGGTAGAGCAGGCTCGCTCCTGCCCAGACGAAAAACAATTCGGCGACGCAAACAAAAGCGTGCGTGAGATTTTTTCCCATGAGGATTTCGCGGAAGCGCACAGGCGAGACAAAATAAAACTGCACTCCGCCGGCATCCGCGCCGAAGCTGTTGAAGACCAGGTTCGTCAAAATCAGCACGGCGTAGGCGGCGCCAACCGGAAATGCCAAGTCTGAAGCGTGGCCCAGCATGCCTCCGGCGCTGTCTGACTTTCCTGGCGTGAAACGGAAAATCAAAAGCACGACGATGGGCATCACGAGCGTGAATAGCATGGGTCCGCTGCGCGAAAGGTAATGCATTTCCTTTTCGAGCACGGCGGAAACGGCGCCGGGGACGCCGGGAATGCTCCAACCGAGGCGAATTTCCTGCTTGGCCGCGGGGGCCGCGGTGCGGGCGACCGCTTCGCTTAAATTCTCGCCAAAAAATTGCGCGCGCAGGCGCAGATTCAACAGCCAGAGAGTCACCAGCGTGTAAGCGAGCAGCAAGGCGAACGAACCGAGAGCGAACGCGTACGCGCCGTGCAGAGATTGCTCGATGGACTGGGCTGCGAGGCCCGGCGGGAGCAGACGCGCGATGGGCACGACGTCGAGGACGATACGCGACACTGCGGGCTGGGAGCTGCGGTCGAGATGCCGAACGAGCGGCCCGATGAACTGAAGGCTGATAACGATGAAAAGGAAGATGACGCCGAGGATTTCGCGGGTTCTTCGCTGGGCCAGCCAGCGCTCCACCCAAGTGAAAATCATGCGCGCCAACAGGATGTTGAAAATTGCGAAGAGCAGAAGCACCGGGGCGGCGGAAAGGAAAAGGAGCGGCGAGGCGCAGGCGATGCCGATGGCCATGCCCAGCAGCCACAAGCTGCCCATTGCGGTGGACGGGTCGAGCGAGCCATAGGCGATGCGAATGAAAAAATAGGATCTGAAGGTGAGCGGGAAGCGCAGCAGATTGGAGGAATCCAAATTTTCCGTGAAGGCAGTGGCCATCACCGGAAAAAGTTGCCAGAAGAGAAATACGGGCCAGAGCAGCACGGGAAGCCATTCCGTTTTTCCGCTGGATACGAAATACGACGCGGCGGCGCCAAGCCCGACCGATCCCACGATCGCACCGACGCCGAAGCCAAAGAACGTAAACACGCGCGCGACGACTTCCAGGCGGCCACGAATGGTGCGCAGGGAGTTTAAGAAAAGCTGCCAGCGGACGCGGGCGATGGCGGAGAACTGTCCGCGTATTTCGGGAGAGACGATCAGCCCAGCCACGAGAGTTCCTGGTCGGCGCGGCGAGTGCCGCCGACGATGCGGAGGAAAATCTGTTCGAGAGTCAGCTTTTCGACGGGAGCGGGACGAGACGGATCCGTTTCAGCGGGCGCACCGGCGGCGGTGAGCGCTGCAGCTGCTTGAGCCTCGACTCCGGCGCGAAGTTCCTCGAGAGAGCCCTGGGCGACGAGTTGACCGCGATGGATGATGGCGACGTGACTGCAGAGACGTTCGACAATTTCGAGCACGTGCGAAGTAAGAAAAATTGTGGCACCGCGGGCGATCATATTCTGCAGCATGGATTTGAGCGTGTTGGAAGCGATTGCGTCCACGCCTTCGAAGGGCTCGTCGAGAAAAAGAATTTTGGGGCCGTGGATCACGGCGGCGGCCAAGGCGAGTTTTTTCTGCATTCCGTGCGAATAATCCGTGACCAGGGTTTTGGGCTGGTCCACGAGCTGCATGAAATCGAGCAGCTCCGCGGTGCGTTTTGCGGCGGTCGCGCGGTTGAGCCCGTACATGCGCCCGACAAAGTTCAGATATTCGGAGCCGGTGAGGCGGCCGAAGAGCGCCATGCCTTCGGGCACAACGCCGATCTGTCGTTTTACTTCGACCGAATCCTGCGTCAAATCGATGCCGAGCACCTGCATACGGCCGGAAGAGGGGGCCAGCAAGCCGGTGAGCATTTTGATGGTGGTGGATTTTCCAGCGCCGTTGGGGCCGAGGAATCCGAAGAACTGACCGGGAGCGACGCGCAGGTTTACGTCCTGGACTGCGACGAGATCGCCGAAGCGGCGGGTGAGATGTTCGGTGGAAATCGCGGGTGCGGCGAGCGATGCGGATGTGTTCATGGAATTTCAGACTCTAGCACATTCGCACGTTCACGCTAGCCAAAGCTGTGTCGCACCTACGGCGCTCGGGATCGTCCTGGCATCGTTTCCCAGGCCTTCCGGCCTGGGCTAAATTCTGCCGCGCCTACGGCGCTTAGTCTCGCAACGGATACTAGCGCGTGTTGACGGGAGCCGCAGGCAATGGCGAGGACTGGGGAAAAACCGCCAGAATTGCGGGGAGCTCCAGGCGGAACGTGCAGCCGCCTTCGGGGCGGTTGAATCCGCTGATGCGTCCGCCGTGCTCCTCCATGACGCCATAGCAGATGCTGAGGCCGAGGCCCGTGCCCTTGCCGACTTCCTTGGTGGTGTAGAACGGGTCAAAGACTTTTTCGGGTTCTTTCATGCCCGGACCAGTGTCAGAAAATTCGATGACGACATTGCCGCGTTCGCGCAGGGTGCGAATTAGCAAAACCCCGCCGCCGGCGGATTCCATGGCGTCCACCGCGTTGCTGATCAAGTGGTAGAAAACCTGGAGCAATTGATTGGGGTCACCGCGCACGGCCGGGAGGATGCTGCGGTTTTCCAGTTCGATGCGAATATTTTTTCCGCGCAAATCAAGATTGCGCAATTGCACCGCGCCGGTAAGAACGGTGTTCAGGTCCAGCAATTGTTTTTCGGCGGGAACCTGGCGCGCAAAACTGAGCAAATTGTTGACAAGGTCCTTGGTGCGGCGGGCCTGCTCGCGGATTTTGTCACCCAGGGAATGCGCGCGAGTATTGGCCGCGTTTTCAATGATGAGCACGTCGGAATAGCCGAGAATCGCGGTGAGCGGATTATTAATTTCGTGCGCGGCGCCGGCAGCGAGCTGGCCGAGCGAGGCCAATTTTTCGGATTGTACGAAATGAGTTTGTAATCTTTTGACGTTTTCCAGCGACTCCCACAATTCGTGGACCAGTCCGGTGCGCTCCTGATACACGAGATACTGGCGGAAGAATACGAGGCCGGCTCCGGCGAAAATCGCGAACAGCGTGACCATCAGCCGGAAGCTTTTTACGGAATCCGGAGCGGTGCTGAAAAACTCACTCCAGGCAGCCAGGACCGGCGCCGCCAGCACACCCCACATGGCCAGGCGAGCGGGCCACTGCGTATCGCGGCGTACAGAGGGTTGATGCACCTCCGGCTCGAACTTCAAGCCGTGGGCTATGATCCCGGTGGTGCCCAACCAGACGAATGCACTGAGCATGGGCAGCGGAGCAGGGTGCCGGCATAGCGTGTTTGCTGGAGGGCGGGAATATTCGACAGGAACAATCCCGAGACGTAGAGTGAACTGGCGCCGAAAAGATTGGCGTAAACGGTGCGCCAGGCTCCGCGAGTTCGCAGGAACAGAAAGCCAAAGCCGGCGGCAACGACGAGATTTTCGATGAGATAGCTGACCAGGTCGTGTGAATGAAACAACGGGCGGTTGGGCGAGATCACCTTCCAGGGCATCGCGGCAAAGATGTAAATGTAGAGCCACAGGAACGCGAGAAGAAGGAAATCGATCAGGCCGTAGCGCAGGGTTTCACGCATTTTTCTGGCGTGAGGCATGAGCGCGAGTGCGGCCATAAAAGGAACTGTGTGAAGAAAAAAGAGTAAGTCGGCAACAAAGGGCGCTTGTGTGGGTTGTCCGGGGCCAAATTCCAGGTAAACGAGAACGAGGATTCCGGCGAGCCAAAAGGTGCAGCCCAATGCCAGGAGCATCCAGAATCCGTTTTGCCTGCGGTAGGGAGACGCCGCGTTCCACAACAGGCAGGTGTTGGCGAACAAGGGAACCACGCAGGCGAAGAAATAGCTGAAGCCGGCGACGGTGGATTCACGAGAGGCCAGCAGCGTGACCGCCGCATACCCACCGACGAAAAACACCCACGCACACGTGATCAGAATGGCTGAACGAGAGAGCTTCATCGAAGGGGCACCGGAATAAATTTTAGCGCAGGCTTGGAGGATTGGGCGGGCAAGTTCGAAAAGCCATGCCAAAGCGTAACGTGAGCCCGGGGAAGGCGAAAGAGGCGTGTGGGGCCCTGGGTGGTCCATATAGTGGCTATCCCACGAAGATTCAGTCGTTTAGCGAAACCGGTTCAGGGGCTATGCATCTTGCGGAAAGTTCAGGTTTTGACTCTGCAGCGGCGCCACCGGGGGCGCGCACTTCGGTGGCGCGGCTATCGCTGCTGGCGGTCTGAAGACCTCCGCCACTACGGCATCCTAGAAGGACCAGCCGATGCCCGTGCTTACTCCGAGCTCATTCTGTTTGGCGGTCGCGGGCGGCCTGCTATCGAAGTTGTCCCATAGTGTGCAGTTCAGGTAGAAGTTGTTTCTTAGTTTGATGTTCAGGGAATTATTGGTGGTCATGCGGACGCGACCGGCGTCCGTCAGTCCGGGAAAGACCAGCACCTGAGAATTGAAATTGCCAAAGTTAAATTTAACGAGGGTGTATTGCATACCGATGACGGCCTCTACGTTTTGGTCGGTTGGCTGGGCTATGGCGGTGTCAAAAGACTCATGAATATAGACAATGCCGCCGATCCAGGAAAGGTTGCTGCTGGTGGTGCGTTTCAGGTAGCGTCCATAGGCACCACCGAGGGTCGCGCGCAGGTTCAAATCCTGCTGGCTGCTGTGGAGAAAATCGGTTAAAGCCAGGACGTAGGAATTTCTGTTGAGATACTTGGCGTAGATCGTCTGCAAGTCATCGCGATTTGTTTTGGAACCACCCGCCTGGCCACCGAACGTGGAATCGAAAGACGTTGCAGCTTCCCATTTCGAGGTCTTGTAGGCCGCGCTGGTGTCTGCGTTCAAGGTGGTCTGACTATTGCCGCTGGCAAAGCTGTAACCGAAATCGATGCCTCCTTGTAGTTGGCGCCAGAACGTGGGCTTTCTCGTTTCAATGCTCACGATCTCCGGCGAAGGGACGGTTACGACCTCGGTGGCTTCGCGAATCGAAAAGTCTTCGGGTTTGGCGTTTTCCCCGGATTGTTTTTCAATCTTCCCTTCCAGTCGGCGACCGTTGTTCAACACAATCCGATAGGTGGCGGTGCTTTGCACCGATTGAACCTGGTTCCAATCCAGGCCGATATTCCCGGAGACGTAGTCCGTCTCCACGAACAACAAGCCGTTTTGCAGGCGCTTCACTTCCCCGGTGAAATGGTCTCCATTGTTCATGATGACCACGTCTTTGCGCTTGGTGGCGTGAGCCGGGAAACAGAAAAGCGCAGCGAGAAGCGCGAGGAGCAAAAAGCGGCTCGCGCGAGGGAATGCCAGAAATCGAACGATCATAGTTTGACTCCTACGATGAAACGAGGCTGTGGGCGGATGCGAGCGTGCGATTTATCGCAGGCGACCCGTCCAGCGAGCGCTCGATGCGGATAATACTGCGGAATCTGCGCCAGAAACGATGAAACACGGTGAGTTGTTAACAAAGTGGTTCACGCGGCACGTTACTTCCAAGATTCGGAAACGAGAGCGCGACCGTCAAGAATGATGCGAAGCTTCGTGACGAAACCGGCCGCGTCCGCCTCCCAAAGCCAGCTCTGCAAAGCCACTCCGCTGCGTCAAAACGCCTCGCCCACACCCATGCCGAAGGTGTGGCCGTTTACGCCCTGGGCGATGTCCGCGCGAAGATTGACGTGATATTTCTTGCTCAGCTCGAATCGCAGTCCCCCGCCGCCAGCGGGCAGGAAGTGGCTGGTCTGAATCATCTGTGCTACCTGAGCGCCGCCGGGGATGACTCCGCCAAGACCGCCGAATACGACGAGGCCAAACCTTTTCGGCAAGACCAGGCGATATTCCAATTGAGTGGCGAGTGAGTAGCGAGTGAAATATTGGCCCGCGATATATCCTCGCAATTCATTACTGGTGCCGTAGATGCAATTCCCATAGAAAGGAGGGCTCCCGCCGGTGCCGCAAAAATAAGCGTCGTAGGCGAGGACCTGCTTGTCGCTGAGACTCCAATATTTGTCGAACTCGGAGCGGTACGATTGGAAAGTGTACTTGCTGCCCAATCCCTGGGAGAAGAAATCTGAAGTGAAGCTGAAATAGGTCCCACCAAGGGGATAGAAGTGATTGGGACGCGTATCGCGCAGCACGCGCGCGCCGAGGGAGGTGAGGTTGGTGTGAAGCCCGACTTCCGGGGGAATCGGAAAGTCGTTATCAGTATTTGGCCGAACGGTAACGACCGAGTGCCCGTAGATAAACCGCGGACCTACAAAGAATCTCCAGCCGACACGGCGCAGGCCCTCGGCAAAGAACGCGTAGCCGGTTTGTGCCAGCGGAAGTTCGAGGCCGGTAGCGTCTCCGGTGCCGTAGATGTTGTAGTTCACGTTACCGTGAACGAATCCAGAGGTGATCTCGTACCTGTCTTCGTCAAAAAAGAGCTGGCCGCCGACAGCGAAGCCCCTGCTGCCGTTGTTGGTAATGAGGCCGGCCGCGCCGATGGTGGAGGGAGGGGAGACTTTGTCCTTGGTGCTGAACGGGAAGATATAGCCGATGACCGGCACGAGTCCCGTACCGATGGCGGGGCTGGAAATGGGAAGCGGGGCGACGACAAATGCGCCTCGTGAAGGCTTCTTTTTTTTCTGGTCCTTCTTGTCGGACTCGGTTTTGTCGTCTGGTTTGTCGGACTCCGTCTTGACCTGAGTTGGCGCGGTGGATTGCGCGGCGCCAGTTTGAGGTGCGGGCGAAGCTGGGGTTTGCGCCGGAGGACTTGCGGGTTGGGCGGGCGTGGCCGGCTCCTGAGCGCGAGACGGCCGGGCAACGCAGACACAGGCCGCGCAGAAAACCAGCATGCGGAGAGAACGGTTAAGCAGCGGCCTGTACCTGCGGCCAAATTTGGATTTGCAAGGATTGCAGCGTTCCATTTCCATAGACCCAGCTTATGAATGCACTTGTTCCCGGGGGCGCGACGCGCGGCAGGAAATCGAAATGAATTCTATTCAACGGGCGCCCAACTCTGATCAGGATTGAATTGATCTATAGACTTGGCGAGATCGGCGGTCTGTGGACCCAGATCTTTCTGGAATACGACGCCGTCCTGATTGATGAGAAAAGACATCACTCCGGAATTGCGATAATCGGCGGGATAGGCAAGGAAAGCGAAACCGCGGGTCATTTGACCGTTGACGATATAATTCTCCGCTCCTCCGTGCGCGTGTTCACCCTGTTTGGTGATGATGCGGAAGAAATAACCGTGGAACGGCTGAGGTGATTGGCCTTTGCCGCCGTAACCGTCGGCACTGGCCTGCGCAGCCAGGGGGCCGAGAGGGCTTTCCGGTTGATCGTCCGGAGCGTTCCAGTACAGGCCGTTCTGTTTGCCATCGTCGCTGACAAACTTCTGGGCGTATTGATGCAAGCTGGAGCCGTCGTGAGTCTCGGCAAAGTAGTCATGCTGAGCATCGGCCATGGCATTCAAGACGCCGATGGTGGCCAGTTCGTTGTCGCCGATACGACGAGCGACGACTTCTTGCTTGGCCTCGGCGCTATCGAAATACCACTGTCCGGAGGAATTCTTGAGCAACGGGAACGGCAGAGGATAATTGTCGGCGCCGACGGAGAGGACTTTGCCGCCGTCGTGCACGTTTCCCCAACGATGCATCTCGTCGTAGGACGAGGTGAAGTAGTCGCGGCCGGCTTTGTCTTGCACGGGATCGCCGGAAAGGATCAGGTCTGAAGCGTCTGAACCGAAGATCGCGAGCAACGCCTTGGTGTCACCCGATTTTGCGGCGTTATAGAGCGCTGTGGAGGCATCGCTGGGAGAAGCGAAAGTTTGCGGTCCGCTGGGCGCCTCCTGATGCTGCTGCGATTTCTGGCAGCCGGCCGAGAGCGCAACGAAAACGGCGAGCGCGAAGAAAACGATGTAACGCGGAAAGGCTTTCGTTTCGGTGAGGCTGAGGCGTCCCATCCCAACTCCTCCATCGCGCCAACTGAAAACTTTCAGAACTTTGTTATTTATTCTCATGGGAATTCGCGTCGCCGGCGGCTACCGGGGAGACCCGCCTCCCCGTTTTGCTCCGCCACCACCGCCCCCGCCTGAGAGACTCTGGTTTCCGCGCGCGCTTTGAGCGCGGCCTCCGGCCGAACCGGAGAGCGCGTTAGGACGCGCCGCGGGAGCGGATGGGGTGGAGGTCGCTGGGCGTTGATAGCCGCGAGATTCGTTAGTGCTGGGCCGCGTGACCGGCATCGTTGACGGTCCTTGAGACGGGGGTTGATTCGGGCGAGTTCCAGGATTGGCTGGACGAGTGTTCGGGTTGCCCGTGCCGGGGTTGCCGGTGCCAGGGCGATTTCCTGGATTTGCCGGAAGAGTGCTGGGATTACCGGGACGAGTGCCGGGATTTCCGTTGCCGGGCCGATTTCCGGGATTTGCGGGAAGCGTGCTGGGATTACCGGGACGAGTGCCTGGATTGCCATTGCCGGGGCGATTGCCGGGATTAGGAACCGGAGCGGGAAGAGTTGTGGCCGGTGGCCGCGTAGACGGCGGACGGGAACCTGGCGGGTAGTAGCTGGGCGGACGACCGTAGCCAGGGTATCCGGGACGGTATCCGGGATAACCTGGATAGCCTGGACGATAGCCGGGATATCCGGGGTGATAGCCGCCATAATAGCCGCCACGCCAGTAGGGATTCCCCACATAGATATTGCGATTGTAGATTACGGTGTGACTGTGCCAGTTGGTGCCCCAATAGCTCCAGCCCCATCCACAACAGCCGCCGTATATCGCAGCGCCGACCGCGATGCCGACACCGAAGGAAATAATCGCAGCGGCCGCGACGTCCGAGGAGGTATAGCCTGGCACCACGACTGGAGCGCCATAGACGACGGTGGGGCTATAAGTGGGAACGTAGACGATCTGCGGATTCGCGGGTTGAATGATGATCGTCTGAGGAGTTTCCTGGACCACCTTTATTTCGGGGCTCGATTTCAAATTTCCGGCGGCGTAGGCCTTGGCGCGCATCCTCTGGATAGCGGCCATCACGTCCTGCTGCTGTGTGGCTGAAGCTTCACCCAGCGCCGAGGTCCAAGCAAGATTCTTGGCAAGATTATCGAGCACGGATGAAAACTGAGTAAGGGCCTTTACGGATGGATCCCAGTCCTGTTGATCTACTGCCTTCAGGAGCGCTTCGCCGGTGAGCGAGGAATTCTGCTTGAGCCAGACGACGGCATCCACGATTTCGTAGGGAAAAGTGGCGGCGCCGAGAATTTGCGCAACGAGCGCGTCGGGATAGAGCGCGATGGGAGCGACGAGCGCGTCAAGGTCGTCAGCGGAGACGGGCGCGTATTCCTCCGGGGCTGCCGGAGTGGACGTGGACTGCTGCGCGCTTGCTGGAAGTGGAATCGAGACGGCGATGAGCAAGAAGCTCATCAATATTGCCAAAGCTTGTTTCGGAGAAATCATAGTGTCCTGGTTTCTACGATCCTCGTCATAAGTATTCAGCGAAGATCGGTACATGCTGCCATCGGGCCGACGCTCCTTTGATGGCACGCGAGCGAGGCGCGGATGCCTGCAGGAGCTTGGAAACACCACTATATGCTAAAGATGCAGGACGCACTACGGGAACTGGTAAAACTAACAGTTTATGTTGGAGGAGCCTCGGGTGAACGGCTCGCGCGTGGGTATTTCGAAGATGACCTGCGGGCCGGATCGTGATAAAAAATGATGCCGCAGCGGGAAACTGGGTCAACGCACAGTCAGAGAGGAGATTGAAGATGAAGACTCACACGGTCGTAGCCGCGTTGCTTGGCACGTTTTGCCTTTTGGCAGTGAGTGGCGGAAGCTGCTACGCGCAAGAGAAGACTGCGCCGGGCACGGTGCAGGTACACATGGTTATCACCGACCAGGCGTTGCGGGATGACAGCGAGGTGCCCATTCTCAGGGCGGAGAATGTGAAAGTGAAGCAAGGCAAGAACGCCCTGAAAGTGGATCACTTGATTCCGGCGCGGGGAGACAGTGCGGCGCTGCAGTTGTTTATCCTGATTGACGATACATGCGATACGAGCATTGGAAACAATCTCAACGACATCCGGGACTTCATCAACGCACAACCGGCGACAACTGTCGTGGGCGTGGCGTACATGTCCAACGCAACAATCCAGATCACGCAGAACTTCACGGCGGACCATGCGCTGGCTGCCAAGGCGGTGCGTTTGCCGCGCGGCTCGTCTTCAACGATGGATAGTCCTTACTTGTCGCTGATCAGTCTGGTGAAGGGTTGGCCCGAGCAGAAGGTGCGCCGTGAAGTTTTGATGATCAGCGACGGAATCGACCGTCTGCGCAACCAAGACTACTCCACAACGCCTTCCCGCGGGCCGTACGCCGCCCCTACGCGGTATTCGAGCGGCGGAATGTCTACCATTAGTCCAGATGCAGACACTGCGAGCACCACCAGCCAGCGCTACGGCGTGATCGTTCATTCGATTTATGCGACGGGCATCGGGCGAATTGGACGAAACATGTGGGAAGCACAACTCGGCCAAGGCGGAGTGGCGAAAATCGCGGACGAAACCGGTGGTGAATACTTCGCGCTGGGAACGCAAAACGCGGTGAGCTTCAAGCCTTACCTGGACCGACTGCAACGGATTTTCAATAACCAGTATTACCTGGTGTTCGGGGCCGTACCGGGAAAGAAGGCGGCCCTGCAGCGCGTGAGTATCTCCACCGACACAGCGAACGCGGATATCGCAGCGGCAGACAATGTGTGGGTTCCCGTGGCGCAGTAGAGATGAAAACAAAGAGCCTGCCCGAAGTGGCAAACCGCAAAGAGACAAACGCAGTTCCACAAAACAGTACGAGCGCAAAGGAGCGGCTCAACCCTTGGCGAATAGACACGATTTAAAAACAGGCTCGCACGATGCGGGTGAGGAAATCCGCGGGTACGGTAGAAATTCGTCGCGACGGGAATTCCTTTCCACCGCCGCGGCAGGTTCGCTCGCCGGACTGGCGACAGCAGCGGGCATTGAGCTCGCCGCGCCCCGTCCGGTGCTGGCGCAAAGCAACCTAACCCCGGACGCCGCGCTGAAGGAATTGATGGATGGCAATAAGCGCTTCCAATCCGGACACCTGAAGGCGTTCGCGGAAGACCTGACAATCCTGAAAGAAAAAACAATAGACAAGCAGGAGCCGTTCGCGGCGGTTTTATCCTGCGCCGATTCCCGAGTGCCTGTGGAGATTGTGTTCGACCAGACGATCGGCCATCTGTTTGTTGTGAGGGTTGCCGGTAACATCGTCACCCCGGAAATTATCGCGAGCCTGGAATATGGAGCGGCGGTGCTGGGCACAGAGGTGATCCTGGTGATGGGGCACCGCAATTGCGGAGCGGTGAAGGCGACGATTCAAGCGAAGGAAGTTCCGGGACAGATCAGCGCGCTTTATCCGCATATTCAGCCCGCGGTGGATCAGGCGGGGCACGATCTGGAAGCCGTGACCAAAGCAAACGCGAAGATCCAGGCAGCGCTGCTGCGGGAAGCCTCGACGGTAATCGCCGGGATGGTGAAAGAAGGAAAATTGAAGGTGGTCGCCGGGTATTTCGACATTGGGACCGGTAGCGCGACGTTGTTGGAGTAGTGTGCAGACTGCGTGGCGGTTGTGCTTATCTTTACGTCAGCGGCAGGTTCTACGCGGGACTATAGGCGACGTGACTGATAGAAAAAAAATTGAGGACCTGGAAGAGTGTCGGGATAGGAGGAGTCTCCAGCCAGGTCCCCACGTTCAGCATATGCGGATTCTATTGACGCGCCGTATTGGCGTGAACTGTCAATATTGACAGTCCGGCAATATTTTTCGGAGCTGCAGACCGAGCATCTAAAGCATCTGTCAGCGGGATACTGGCAGCGGCGCGGGCTGCTGTAACCGGAATTCGAGCAGGCTTTCGCTCGGTATGGAAATCTGCTCGCCTTTTTTGGTAGCGGCAACCGCCGTTCCGGCGCCAGCGCCAGCCAGCGCGCCGATTCCAGCTCCCTTCCCTCCGCCAGCGATGCCGCCGATCAGAGCGCCCAAGCCCGCGCCACCTACAACTTTCTTTGCGGTATTCCCGCCCTCGCCTTTGCCCTTCACTTCATAGCTGCTGGTGAGAAGCGGATAGGCTGTACCTTTGATCATGATGTCGGTCAATTCCAGAGTCAGTTCCGAACTGCCCTTCATTCTGCCGGCCGATGACGCCGAGGCGAGGACGCCATACACCTTGGTCCCGCGCGGCGCTACTACGACGTTATCAACCTGGAGATTCGTTTCCAGGCTCGCGCTGAAGCGGAAGCCAGCCTTCTGTTTGCTGGAATCAATCGCGTCAATCGTGCGGACCAGAATGCGCGTTCCGGCAGGTACGGTGATCTTGTTCCCGGATTGCGCGGGGAGTGGCGCGACTTCAGTCGGCGCAGCTCCCGCGGAGTTCCCATAAGCGGCTGAGGAGACCCCAGCGAAGGAATCCAGCTGAGCAGTTGTGAGAATCAACAGCAGAGCCGCGGCACAAACCATAGCAATGCGCATGCCTTTTCTCTCCTTGGTCGCGTTCATGATCACTCTCCAACAATCGGCAGAGAAGAGGCGATCTGAAGATCAATGATCAAGAGCAACTGGTGTTCGACCTGAATGAAACGTGCCGCCGTGGTCGCTCCCAGCGCTTCCTTTACCTGCAGGTAATACTTAGCGAGAAGCTGGGAACGAAGTGTTTGATATTCGAGGGCCTTCTGAATCAGCGCGTCGGCTTTTTCATCGGTCATTTGCGGGTACTCGCGCGCGTACTCTTCAATATTTTGCACTCTCAGGTCATTCAATTTGCTCAGTTCAGCGTCGTAGGCGCTGTAGATGGGCCAGAATTTCGCGGAATCATCAATACCCAGCTGCATGACGGCGCCCATGATCTCCGCCTTCTGGTCACGCACGTTGCTGCGCATGAGCTCGATGTACTCTTGTATGTTCTTCTTTTGCGCGTCGGTGGCCGGCGTTTTTGCGGGCTGGGCCTTTGCGGTTTGCGCAGGGGTCTGCCCTTTGGCCATGACTGCGGGACTTAATGCGATAAACATCAGAAGCAACGGCCAAATCGTAATTCGAAGCTTCATTTCATATCCTCCCTCTGGGGATCACACGGAACCGTCGCTTTCAGTAACCAGTTAGTGATCTTAATCAACCTTCGCTCGCATTGCGATAACCGAGCGTCTTAGTGGTCGAGCAACGAGCTGAAATTAACGTGTTGGTGTTCACTGGACGACCCGGCGTCACCAAAAGGTGACACAAGCTGCTGTGGTTTGTCACTTTGAAAATTAGCAGGACGAGTAGGACAGCGTTTATCAGATCACGGTTCCAGGGATGATCGCAGGGGTAAGAAGCTGGAGGCGTGTGACGTGGTGAAAGATCAAGCGCTGCCGCTACCTGCTTTGGGCGCGCTGGTTACAAATGCGTGCAACTTCTGCAGGCCGCGGTAATAGTGATGCCGCACATTCGAAAGAGAATCCCCGGTGATAGCGGCGATCTCTTTCATCGAGCGTCCGTCGTAACTGGCCATTTCGATAACCCGCCGCTGTCGCGCTGTTATCGTTTTCAAGCCTTGCTTAAGCAAGAGGGTCAATTCCGGCAGGGCGAAATTGCCGAGCGTCGAAATGTCAGAGGGCAAGACAGACTTCAGACCGTGACCATGGCCCTCGTGATAAAAATTCCGGGCGGTCAATTGCTGGCGCCGATTGATGCTGCGATGGTATGCGTACTGCAAAATCCAAATCTTGGCCGTGCCCTTGTCCGGGTTGAATTGTCCCACTGCGCGGAAGACGTCCAGGAAAACGATCTGCATGACGTCCTCGGCTTCGCCCGGATCGCGGACGATTCTGAGCGCGACGCTGAGCACGAGGCGGTGATAGCGGTCGTACAGCACGGCCAGGGCATCGCTGTTGCCGAACTTTAGGCTGGACATCAGCTGTTCGTCGCTGAGGTTGGCCAACTCCGCGAGGGTGGGCGGATGGTCGTCACGAATTGGGAGAAACTGAGTCTGGAGCATGCTGGCGCTGCCTAGATGCGTCGATTGTGGGGAACATCCTAACAAAAGCCGGGCGGATTGTGTCAAGTAATAGACGGTGGAATGCGCGCGAGGGCCAGGGGAGGATCGAATGGCTCACAGAGAAGCATCTGGCCGAGGACGAGTAAGTATTTGATGAAATTTCATTCGTCATTGGTACAGGTTGCCACGTACGCAGGCAGACTTAGGAGCAGACGTACCTCAAGGTTGTCACCTGGAAATAGCTGCTTATCGTGCAGGGGCTCGCAGGAGGATTCATGCCTTGTATGTTGTGCGGATCGGTCAAGCAGGACCTGTTTAATGCGGAGATGACACTCAGCTCGACCAAGGCCGGAGGCGGTGCAAAAGCAACCTCCCGCTTATATAGTTCGCAAATCTCTGATCTGTATGGAATGCGGATTTATGGAAATCTTCGTTCGGCAGGCGGAATTGCGCCAACTGCGAAAAGGCCTGCGGGCGTCGCAAGCGCGTTTGGGCTCGACGATTGCCCGAATCCAGAGTTGAAGAAACTAGTTAAGCCAGGGCTCTTGAAGTACATTCGTAGCGCGCAAGGGGCCGAGTAACAGGGTGTGACGGTTACGGAGGTAGAGCTGGTGTCGCTCCATTCGTCAGAGAGTGAGCGGAACACAGGGAAGATGCAATCGCCCGTGCAGGTAACGGTCCTGGCGTTTGCCGTGGCCATTCTGTCGTACCTCTCCGCAAAACTGGGAGGCGAGATGGCTCCGCATCACGCGATTTCGCCTCTGTGGCTGGGTAACGTATTTCTGGTGTCAATGCTATTGCTGGTGCCCCGAAAGTTCTGGGTGCTGCTGGTGGCGATCGCCTTTGCTGCGTTCGGACTTTATGACGTGCAGGCGGGCCTCCCGATTGGGGTGATGGCATGGTTAGGCCTTGCTGACACGGTGGAAGTGTTCACCGCGGCCGTGTGCCTAAGCTACTTTTTCGACGGCGTGCCGAAGCTAAACAGTCTGAAAGCACTGGCCAAGTTCTTGCTGCTCGCGGTGATTTTGGTGCCATTCGTTGGAGCGTTGGTGGGCGCGCTTGCCAATCGCGGGGACTATTGGACGATCTGGCGAATATCATTTTTTTCAGAGGCGCTGGGATACCTGACACTCATGCCCGCCCTTTTGGGTTGGTTCAATAATGCGTTGATGTGGGGTCGCAAGGCGTGGGCGGTAAAGCTGGAAGCCGCAGCGCTGATGGTGGCGTTGGTCCTGGTGGGGTATCTGACGTTTGTCGCTGATCAAAGCAGTGGACCGCCGGCGTTGCTTTATTCGCTGGTGCCGTTTCTGCTGTGGGCGGCGTTGCGTTTTGGATTGACCGGGGTAAGCACGGCGGGGCTTGTGGTGGCTTTTCTGTCTATTTGGGGCGCGGTGCACGAACGAGGGCCGTTCAATGGACCGGACCCGCTAAGCAACGTGCTATCGCTGCAGCTGTTTTTATTCTTCGCGGTAACGCCGTTCATGGTTCTGGCGGCTCTGGTGGAGGAGCGCAAGCAGGCGGAAGAGGGCTTGCGGGAAGGAGAAGAACGATTGCGCCTGGCGAACGAGGCCGGGAGATTAGGGGGATGGGAATGGGACGCGGAGAGCGGGCGAAATCTGTGGTTCGGCGAGACAAGGGCGCTGCTGGGGATGAGCCCGGCGGATCGATCGGGATCTCCGGAGGATTTTTGGGAGCGGGTGCATCCTGAAGACCAGGGCGAATTGCGCAGGGCCGTGGCGCTGGCACGCAAGTACCACACAGGGTTCGATCACCAATTCCGCGTGGTGTGGCAAGACGGCACGGAACGCTGGCTGCGATCGGTGGGCAGGTTTTTCTATACGCCCGACGGCGAAATCGAGCGCATGACGGGCATCTTGCGGGATATTACAACGGCAAAACTTGCGATGGAAGCTCTGCGCCAGCGAGAAACGGAGCTGACTGAAGCGCAGCGCCTGGCCAAAGTAGGCAGCTGGCGCTGGGACCCCGAGACCGACACGGTTAGCTGGTCACACCAGCTTTATCAAATCGCCGGTCGCAACCCAAGTCTGCCAGCGGTGAGCTACAAGGAACACCCCCAGATCTATACAGCTGAAAGTTGGGAACGGCTGCGGCGAGCCGTGGAAGAGGCGCTGCGCACGGGCACGCCTTACGAACTGGACGTGGAAATGATCCGCGCGGATGGAAGCAAGAGATGGCTGATTGCGCGGGGCGAGGCCCGCCGCAATAACCAGGGGCGTATCGTACAGCTCGCCGGCACGGTGCAAGACATCACCGAGCGCAAACAGGCAGAAAAGGTCTTACATGAAAGCGAAGAACGGTTTCGGCTCGCGGCCGAAGCTGGAAAGATGTTCGCGTATGAGTGGGACGCGGCCAGTGACGTGATAATGCGGTCGGCAGAAAGCGCCAAAATTCTGGGGATCGACGAGGCCGCGCGTCTGACGGGCGAGGAAGTAATGACCAGGGTTCACGCGGAGGACCGAGAGAGACTGGCGGCCGCGATGGGCAGCCTGAGCCCGGAGAAGCCCGACCTCAAAATCAGCTATCGCATGCTGCGTCGGGACGGTACGGTGAAGTGGCTGGAGAGAAACAGTCGAGCGCAATTCGACGAGCAAGGCAGAATTTTGCGGCTCGTTGGTATGGTGATGGACGTAACCGAACGCAAGCGGGTAGAAGAGGAGCTGCGCGAAAGTGAAGAAAAATTCCGGCGGGTGTTTCGAGATGCCGGCGTGGGGATGGCGATCGTTTCGCCCGACGGGCGTTTTATGGGATGCAATGACGCATTTTCGGATTTTATCGGATACACGGAACAGGAAATGCTTGGGAAGACGGTGCGATCCGTTACACATCCAGACGACTGGCCCAGGTTTTCACAGCGGTTGGGGCAGGCGCTGGAGGACGGAGCCAGCTTCCAGCACGTGGAGAAGCGCTGCCTGCATAAGAGCGGGAAAGTTCTGTGCGGGGACTGCGGCGGTTCGCTGATCACCGACGCCGCGGGGAATCCGCAATACTTTATCGCCGAAGTCCAGGACATAACCGAAAGGAAACGCGCGGAGGAAGCACTTCGCGAAAGTGAACAGCGCTTCCGATTGGTGGCCAACACCGCTCCGGTGATGATCTGGATGTCTGAGACGGACAAGCTGTGCTCATTTTTCAATCAGAGCTGGCTGGATTTTACTGGCCGCTCGATGGAACAAGAGATGGGGAACGGCTGGGCGGCAGGCGTCCACCCGGAGGACCTGGATCGTTGCCTACGAATTTACTCGGAGGCGTTTGACGCGCGGATGGAGTTTGAGATGGAATACCGTCTGCGGCGCCACGATGGCAAGTACCGCTGGATCATTGATTATGGAGTGCCAAGGTTTGAATCCGACGGCACGTTTGAGGGTTACATCGGCTCCGTGATTGACATCACGGACCGAAAATTGTCGGAGGAATTCCTGCTGGAGTTGAGCGGGCGGCTGATTAACGCGCATGAAGAAGAGCGCACGCGCATTGCCAGAGAGTTGCACGACGATCTGAGCCAGCAGATGGCGCTGCTGCAGATCGGGCTGGAGCAATTCGAGCAGATGGTAACCGAGCTTGCGCCAAGCGCGCGGCAACAATTACGTGAAATAGGCCGCAGGGCCGCGGATGTATCGACGGACATCCACAATTTGTGCTACCGGCTTCACCCGTCCAAGCTGGACACGCTCGGACTGGTCGCTGCGGTGGGCAGTTACTGCCAAGAACTCTCCAAGCAACACGGACTGCGGATTCAATTCGTGCATCATGATGTGCCGGGGGCGATTCCCAAGGATGTGACGCTTTGCCTCTACCGGATCGCACAGGAAGCGCTGTGGAACGTGGTGAAACACAGCGGCGCGCAGGAGGCGAGACTGGAGATTACGCGTCTGGATGACGAACTTCAGCTGTGCATTTCCGATCGAGGGGCGGGTTTTGACCCGGAGTGTTCGGCAGAAAAGTCCGGAATCGGTTTGGTGAGCATGCGAGAACGGTTGCGGCTGGTGGGCGGACGTCTATCGGTAGTTTCGCAGCCGTCACGTGGCACAACAATTTGCGCAAGTGTCCAGTTGTCGGCAGCCAGCATGCGGGGCCAACGGGATTCGAAAGTCCATCAAGCGACGGCGTGAAATTGCGGTACAGTGTGACGGGGGAACCGATGAAGCTTCCGCGTGTGATGCTAGCCGATGACCATACACTTCTGGTGGAGGCCTTTCGGAGGCTTTTGGAATCCAAATGCGAAATTGTGGGCGCGGTCTCCGATGGGCGGACCTTGTTGGACACCGCGCCGGCTCTAAAGCCTGACGTCATCGTGCTGGACATCAGCATGCCACTATTGAACGGCCTGGATGCGGCGCGCCAGCTGCGGGAAGTAATGCCCGGCGCAAAAATCATTTTTTTGACAATGAACGAGGACCCCGACCTTGCAGTGGAAGCGATGCGGCTGGGGGCATCCGGATATTTGCTGAAGAGCTCGGCAGCGTCCGAATTGTTCCGCGCGATCCAGCAGGCTCTAAGAGGCAAGGTGTATGTGACGCCGCAAATATCGCGCGGCATGCAAGAACGATTCATACGAGATCCTCGAGGCAATCGGCACGACAAGTCGCTGACGCCGCGCCAGAGGGAAGTTGTACAGCTGTTGGCCGAGGGGCGGTCGATGAAGCAGGCCGCTGATGTGTTGAAGGTGACGCCCCGCACCGTAGCGTTTCACAAGTATCGCATTATGGAGGGCCTGGGGCTAAAGACGAGCGCCGAGTTAGTGCAATTCGCCATCAAGAATCGGATTCTGGTGGCTTGAGCCAGGTCGGCGCTTGCTGGGACCAGTACTGTTAGAATTGCCAGTTTCAGCCGGGAGCATACCGCGCTATTTTCCTCCTTTGAGGGTTACCAACACACGTTCGGCCGCCAATGTCAGACTCCAGCAGAACGCGGAAATCGGTCGCCAACTACGACCAGATTTGAAGGCGGGCCATTTGAAAAAGGTGCGAGTTTTCCTGGCAGATGATCACCCGCATGTCCTAGCAAGAGTCAAAGGGCTTCTGGAACCTTCCTTCGAGATTGTGGGTACGGCCTCGGATGGCCAATCTTTGGTAGATTACGCACCAGGATTGAACGCCGATGTTCTAGTTATGGATATTTCCATGCCAACGTTGACGGGTATCGAAGCCGCGAATCAACTGAAAGAGGCGGGCTGCCGGTCGAAAATTGTATTCTTGACGGTTCACGCCGATCCGGACTTTGTGCGTGCTTGTCTGGCAACAGGAGCTTCCGGGTACGTGGTGAAGGCCCGGATGTCTATTGACCTGGCAAGAGCAATCCGAGAAGCCGTCGTTGACCATATTTTCATTTCGCCGTCTCTCGCCGGCGAAGCTTAGGTGGCCGCTCCTTTCTCGATGCCCTATCTGATGCGGCCATCGAATGCCACGGAGATTCTACATGCCCGCAACCGGAACTGCTTTTGCACATGCGGGTTTGAGATCGCGATTCCTGGATGGGCTGACTCGGTCTGAGATCGAGACGATCCTGGCGTCCGGTACGCAGCAGCGGTTCCTGGCCAATTCTGTGATCGTAAACCAGGGGAACCAGGCCGGTCACTTTTTTCTGCTGACAAAAGGCCGCGCGCGATATTTTTTCATTACACAAGAAGGCCATAAGAATCTGCTTTACTGGCTCACGCCCGGACATGTATTCGGTACGATCGCTTTCCTCCCTAAGCCTTCGCTGTATCTCGTGAGCACGGAAGCTGTGAAAGACAGCTCGGTGATCGTGTGGGACGGTTCCACAATTCGCGGGCTGGCGGCGCGATATCCCCAGCTTATGGAGAATGCCTTGGCGACCACGGCGGATTATTTGAGCTGGTATGTCGCCACGCATGTCGCGCTGACGGGTCAGACAGCCCGACAAAGACTTGGCCATCTTCTCGTTTGCCTGGCTGACATCATTGGCCAGGAAGTCCCGGGCGGAATTGAACTCCAAGTCACCAACGAAGAGCTGGCTAGTGCGGCCAACATCACGCCGTTTACCGCGAGCCGGCTCTTGAGCGAGTGGCAACGGAGCCGCGCCATTGTAAAACATCGGGGAAAAATTGTGGTGCGCGCCAAAGAACGATTATTTCTGCAAGTGGTTTGATTCTCCGTCTTATCCGCTCTAGTGCCCACTACCACCGCCTGCCCGGCTGCTCTGTAGCAGCTAAAACATTGCGCGAAAGCAACGACTGAATCGTGCGAAACAACCATACTCATGGGGTGTAAGTGCGATTTACCTGGAGGAGGCCAACGTATGAGGGTCGAACAGGCAGAGGTGTTACAGATGTCGTTAGTAAGCATTCTTATCGTGGATGATTTTGAGCCGTGGCGGCATTTCGTCGTCAACAGTCTGCAAAAGGTGGCAGGCGTGCGTGTAGTTGGCGTCGCGTTCGATGGGATGGACGCGGTGCACAAAGCGAAGGAGCTGCAGCCAGATTTGATTCTACTGGACCTTTGCCTACCGGGACTGAGCGGGCTGGAGGTGGCGGAGCAGATCGCAGAAATTGCGCCGGGTTGCAAGATACTTTTTGTAAGCGACACTGCTGATGCCGATGTGGTGCAAGGTTCTTTCCGCGCCGGCGGATCTGGTTACGTTCTGAAATCGGATGCGGCGCGGGATCTGGTGGCCGGAATTGACGCTGTGCTACTGGGCAAGAGGTTTGTGAGCCGAGGACTTGCGCGATACGCAAATCCGGCCAGTTCGGAGAACTGAGGATCCACAGCACAAGCAAGATTTTACCGATCGCCGATTTCATCCTGCCGAATTACATGGTGAGTCAGAGAGACATCCCCACTGCTGCCACCGCGCCAATCCGCTTCTTCCGGCCGCTTTTTCGGGCTGGCCCTCTCCGGCCCCCTCCACTTTACCCCTACCGCCAATCTGTCAATTTTGACAGTTCTCAAAAAATACGGATAGGGTAGCTTTAGTGAGGATGAAGGGCGACACGGGCACGTCGGGCTGGGACCTGACTCTTTCCTCCTTTGGGGGCTGTCGCCTTCATCCGCTACGCAGGGCTCGCGCGGCAGAAATGGACTGGCTGTCCACTCGGGCAAGGCAAAGACATGTTGGCATCAATAATCTTCGAACCATCATCGCTCGCCGCAGACTCCTATCTTGCTGAGGAGTTTCTTTCGGCGCTGGTGTTGGTAGGCATTCCGGTCGCAGTCATCACTTTATTCTCGGCCGCCGTGGCTTTGCTGTACCCGTCCCGACACTCCAGAATCAGGCGCGACAAGCGGCAAGAGCGTGCGCTAGTCAGGTCGGCGCGAACCTCCGGATCGCCGAACTCCATTCCGTCAGGGCATACCTCTCGGGTTAATAGCGGAACGAGTATTCGCACCGCGCCGGCTCCCGCAATCCGCTGATGAATCGCCGCCTGGCGGGCTCAAGAACAAATATCCTTACTGTCACAATTAATAGTGACAGTGTGCGTCCCATTTTTGGTAGTCTTAGGGCTGCAAAACTCCGGAATGCGGGCAACTCTAAGATGCACCGTGTTTTAGTCCAAACCCGATTCACCCCATTAACAAAAAGGAGCTGAACATGAAGTTAAAGTTTTTCGTTGCTGTGCTTGCTCTAACATTTGTAGTGCCAACGTTCGGTCAGTCGAAACAGGACGAACGTTTGGCGAATTCAGCAACCGTTTTGCAGGCGATCCTTGCCGGGGACAAAGGCCTACCCACGAGCATCCTGGATAAGTCTGATTGCGTCCTGATATTCCCCAGCGTTAAGAAAGTGGCCGTAGGTATCGGCGGCAGCTACGGGCGTGGCGCGCTCGTTTGCCGGAAAGGCGCTAATATGAATGGTGCATGGGGCGCTCCGGCGATGTACTCGCTGGATCAAGGGAGTCTTGGAATTCAACTGGGCTCGACGGCCACCGACTTCGTGTTGGTGATTATGAACAAGAAGGGCGCCGAGCAGATCTTGAATGGCAAAACGAAACTCGGCGGAAATGCGGCGGCAGCAGCTGGTCCGACGGGAGCCCAGGCAACGTCCTACAATGCGGATGCGATGAACGTGGACGTTTTGACCTATTCGCGTTCGAAGGGACTATTTGCCGGCGTGTCCTTAGAGGGTGCGTCCATGGACGCGGACAAGGACGCCAATAAGTCTCTCTACGGAAAAGACCTGAGCGCGCAGAGCATCGTGGAGGGCGGTCAAGCCATTCCTCCGGGCGCCAAGGGCTTGGTTGACTTGCTGGATAAGACTTCACCAAGCAAGAAGTAGCGAAAGACGAAGGACCATAAATGAAGAGAGCGCGCGGGCTGCATGCGAGCCTGCGCGCTCTTTTTGTTTCAGCGGATTGATGCGTCCCTGCGTCGTCCTACGACTGCAACGGTTTTCGGAGCGACGCGGCTAATTGCCGTTGGTGACAATGATCTCGGCGTTTTGCGAATCGCACATCCCGTAGATAGCTCCGGCGACGCAAGCCCCCACGGAATATTTGAAACAACCCGGCCGCTTTGCGACAACCGAAACAGCGCGATCAGAACCGCCGATGATTGCTCCATCCGGCGTGTCAAATGGCGAAGAGGCGCCGAAGTCCAGGACGAAACCGGTGTTCTTCGACGTGCTCTGCCAGGTGACGGTTGTGCCGACCTTTACGCAGAACGGCGCATTGCCCTTAGCACCTGGGATGTTGGGAGTCACCGAAGCGGCATCACTGGTGCGCTTAACGTCCGCAACGCAAGGATTCGAACTGGAGCCGCACCTGGTGCTGGCATTGCATAAACTTCCTGGGTTTGTTTCGGAGCATACGTTCTTATCACTCGCGACGCCGCGTGGTTCTTTGGCCGTCAAATAACCGGCGGTGAGAGCCAGCGCGAACAACACCAGTGCGCTCCAAATTGCACGGCTGTGCTTTCTCTTCATAAGACACCTCGTTCTGAAGCGAGCTTCAACTCGACGACGACGTTAATTGACGCCGGGAGTTCCCTTCCAATCCAGAACGTCCACCAACTTCCATTCGTTCTGAGCCAATTCAATTTGCAGCTGCCCTTGCTTGTCGATAACCAGCTGAGCCCGTGGGAAAAACACTCCGGTGCTTTTGCTCTTGTCCGAGTCGTTGATATCGATCTCGCCGCCGCTCAAGTCGAAAGACTGGGATTGGGAATCCGTCCAAGCCTCGCCGAATCTGATCTGGCGATTGGTGATAAAGCGAAGCTTCCGGCCGGTCGGAGTAGGAATCACGCGAATGAAGCTAACGTCGTACCCCACCGTGCCAGTGAGTGAAAGGCGGCCTACAGCTCTCATCTTCTGCAGCGCGCTCACCAGCCCCTGGTTCTGGCCTTTCGTGAATGCGTCTACCAAGACCTGCCTCTCCTCCATGGTGGAGTAGTCGTAAATGACTAGCCTTATTTCGACGTTCTGTCCCAACTGGGTGCCCGTACCCATGGCAGCCGCCTCAATCGTCTCCGCCTTTTGAGCGAAAGCGGGAGTGTTGCCCACGGTCATCAGGCCCATCAAAAGCAAACTGGTGACGGCGACGTTGCGAATGGCTGGAATTACATTTCTAATTTGTGACATTTGATCTCCTCTCCTTGCGGATTCCTTGGATGGCAGTCCGAACTTGTTCCCCGGCGACGGCGGATTTTAGAGGTTCCAGTTGGAGTCTTGTATTGTCAGTATTGACAGTACGCCAGTTAAGTCCGGTATTCGACGGCCGCGCCAACGATCGTCGCCAGCATAAATCAGAAGGATACGGGAAATCAATTTCGACGAACCCGGAGTGACTCACTTTCGAGCGGGTTGAGGTTGCGGCGAGGGGATCTTTGCAGCGCACTGACGTTCGAGCACGCCAGGAGCCACTGACCATGCCTTGCAGCTCGCCTGCGAAGGATCCATCGCCCGCGCCAGAAAATTGTTAACTTCCGGCGCGAGCTTCGGTTGCGCGATGCTCCATGCTTTGTCAATGCAGCGCTGCTCTCCAGGCGTCAAGTGCCAGGAGAGCGGCGGGTCAGAGGGGCAGGCAATGCCATCGCCCATGTCACTGGCAGCAGGGGGAGTGTAACGAACCAGCATCCAAGTGGTTTGAAAACCATCGCCGTTGAGGAGTTTCTGCAGGTCCTCGCCGATCACCTGATCGCGGACAATCTGCCCTTCGGAGCGGACTGTGAGCATCGTGTTGATCGGAGAATACAGCTGGTAATACCACTTCTTCACTTTGTCGGTGGCCGGAGGATCGCTGTCTGGGAAGGCGTCAAGTTGCAAAATCAGGATCCGCTTGGAGCCGGATGGAGAAGCGCTGACTGCTTCTTTCAACCATTCGGAGAGCATGAAGACACCCGAATTATCGAAGTAACCCCCATCACCGAGATGGGTTCCAGTGGGAATGTTGGAAGGATTGTCCGGGCGCGATTCCGGCGACACGTAAGGAAAGGCGGCGGACATGCGCGCGGCGGTTTCCACAAGCACGTCCCTGCCCTGATATGACTGGTGGAAATTCCGCACGTAGTGGTGATTACTCGATGTGCCGGATTTGCTGACGGGAAAATCGCTGTTGGTGAAGACGACTGGGTCACCGGTGAGCGCGTCGGTGGAGTTCAGCAGAAGCACCGGCCAATCGGGGTTGCGGTGTTGACCGGCCAAGCGCCGCTGCGTGTGCTGAAAATGAGCGCTCTTCAGGAGAGAACGCTCGAGCGCCCAGCCGCGGTCCGCGCGGCTCCAGGAAGTGGGGGGGCCGGGAATGAAAATGCGGCGCAGATCAGGGTGCGTGAGGCCCCATGCGACTGCTTCGAGACTGGAATTTTGCGCCCATTTTGCGGGCGCATCGTCGTCCGGCGGCGCTTCCAGACAGCGCAGGTAAAACATCGCGCCGACCGACCCGCCCGAAACTCCGCTGATCACCAGGACGCTTTTCTGGAATCCGTTGAATGAAGTGTCGGCACGCAAACCGCAGAGCACTCTGCTGGTCCATGCGGCGGACTGGATGCCACCGCCCGCTGCGGCCACCACGATCAAGGGCTCCGGAGCTTTTTGAAACGCGACCTCCGGCGTTTCAAGATTGGGTTTCTCGAGATCCACGGTGGAAAAGACGTGATCGGAACTGCCGAAGTGCGCAACACAGAAGAGGAACGCGGAGAGCACCAGCAAAACAGGAAAACGAAAGCGGTCCACCAGAAAAGTGAGACCAGAGAGCAAACCGCACCAGAAGATGAAGACGAGTAACAAGAAATTCAGCACTGAATTGGTAGGCTCTCCGTTGGCCCAAGCACTAACGTCGTGGAGTTCATGCAGGGTGCTCTTTCCGGAAAGCCAGTAGGCGACGAGAAAAATCAGCGTGACGATCATCATGAAGCGATGACCGGAATGCAGGGCTGGAGGACGGCCGGGTGTGGGCTGCGATCCGTATCCCGGGCCGAGCCGAGCGGCCACGCAGCTGAAGAAGCCGTCATGAGCGGCGTAGCTGCCGGGAATGGCTTGCACGCGCGTGCCGCGTTTGAATGAGCGAATCCAAGCTCCGCCGAAAACTCGCCGGAAGATTAGAAGGGCGGGAAACGCGAAGACTTCCAGGGCGTCGTCATCTGCCGGCTTGGCGAAGCGCAGAGCGCCCAGAAAGATCAACATTACGATGAGCAGAGCCAGGAGCCATCCACCCAGAGCGTAGAGCAGGAAACCGCCAGCCAGGCCGGTCGAGACGCGCCCTGCCGTGCCCATGAAACGGCAGATGGAATACAGGAAGATGAAGTAGCAGGCTCCGCCATACAGGTACAGGAACGCCACGCCCCACACCGAGACGCGATCTTGCGGCGCAGGCTGAGCGATCCAGCCATCCGCGCGCTCCACCCCATAGAGCAAAATCATGAAGCAACTGGTAATCGAGGCATTCACGAGGAGGGACGCGAGGCATGCAGCCGTCAAGACCTGAGACAAGTCCAGATCCGCCACGCCGTGAAACATGGAAGTGCCGAAAGCCCACGACAAACCAAAACCGAGAAGGCTGATGAAGATCAGGGGGACGCGCATCATGTAAAGAAGAAGAAAACGCTTTCGCCACGATTGCATGGCAGTCTCCTTCTATGTACGGCGTGAATATATGGCGAGGATGGTAACAGAAATTGCAGAATCCGTTATGCGCAAATCTCGAAGAGGGAGTGATCGCGCTGGCTGGATACAAAGTTGCGAGCTTCGCGCGCGGCTGGGCGAACAGGGCCTGCCCGATAATCCAACGACAACCAAATTCTACTCAATTTGGCGACGCGCTTCGCATTCCGCGACGACGCGCCAGGTCGGATGAGGATCTATGATTCAGAAAATTACGCGAACAGAATCATCTGGAAGTCTTCTGTTCCCGATGCAACGAACGAATTCCCGTTCCAAAGAAGACCGCGGAGTTTTACGAGCGGATGAAAGAGGCAGAAATGGGCGACGGGCGAGACACCACGAGCCGTGCATCCACACTCGGGTGCAAGGACTGCGACGAAGAGGGTAGGTACGCGATGGACGAGACGTCGGCTCTATCGCCATGTCAACCCAGCTCCAAATTCGAATCGTGCAGAGACTTGCTTAGGACTCTCTGCTGCTTTGCCGTGGGATCATCGCGCAAATCCACTTTGCTGGGCGAAAGGATCCTGAGCGTGACAAGCACTGCGGGGGTAAGAAAGATAAACGTCACGGCGACCCACATCAGTGCCGCCGCGCACTGCTGGTCATCGAGCGGAGAAAGACCAAAGACTCCGGGCCCAGAGATATAGGACGAGTAAACGACGCGGTCACAAAATGAGAGGAAACCGGAAAGCGCGTCGCAGGGCAACGTCGCGGCGAAAAGATACAAGGGGATGGACCACTGGGGCCATCTTGGCGTGCTGGGCCAGGGTTGAACTACGGGCCACCAGAACAGCAGGCCTGCACTCAAAAAAGAAGCGTGCTCCAATTTGTGCAGCCAGTCCCAGCGCAACGCCAGCTCAAACAGCGCGGGTATATGCCATCCAATCAACGCAAACGTGGCGACGAGCCAGCAAATCGCGGGATTGGAAACGACGTGGCCGAATTTCCTGATGAAAGACAATCGAAGAAATGGGCTGACGACGCGACGGGCCAGCGATTGTGGCAGTCCTCGAAGCAACGGGAGCTCCGGAGCACCGAGCAAAATCAAAGGAGGCGCGACGGCGGCGAGGAGCAGGTGCTGCACCATATGAACGGTGAGCGACACATCGTCGAGCGCTTGCAGCGGGGAGCCGATTGCGATCCAGACCGTGGCGAGCCCAGCAAAGAATGATGCGAGTCGCCAGATTGGAAATTGGCGTTCGGCTGCAACCCGCAGGCGATGCCAACCCCTTGCATAGAGCAGCGCGGCGAGACAAAGCGATGCATCCACCGCGAGTGGCGCGGACCACGATTGCAAGACGAGTTGAGCGTGCGAATTCATAATGAGGCTTAGGGTGAGGATGAAGCCGCCGCGCCCGCAGTATTTTCGAGTGCGAGGGAGCGCGAGGCGTCTCGCGCCGGCGACTGCCCTGCCGGATGCAACGATTCCAGGAATGCGACGAGCGCCGTGGTTTCCGGGGGACTCAAATTCTTGCCGTACGCGGGCATATTGCCACCACCCTGGATCACCTGCCGAATCAGTTGGTCCTGAGTAAGGCGCACGGCCACCGCATCAAGCGCCGGACCGCGCTTTCCACCCTGGCCTGCCAGCGAATGGCAGTTGTGACATTGCTTAACCTGAAAAACCAGGGCTCCCTGCCGCTCCAGCGCCGTGCGATTTTTCAGAAATTGGCTGGGAATTGGGATTCCACTCCACGCGTCCATCACCGGGCTCCACGGCGTGTGCTGAGCCAGATGCGTGAATGTGGCAAGCGCGAACGCCACCAAAAGGACTGTGAGGACCGCGAGAGGCCTGCGCCGCCAGCTCTTTTCACCTTCGCCTGCAAAAAATGGCAGCAGAAAGAGAGCGAGGATCCCGACGACGGGCCCGATCAGCAGAGCCGGCGTCTCCATGGAGGCCGGAAGGTATGAGAGGACCGCATAAAGCCACAGAAAGAAAAAATCCGGGCGCGGCGATGTCTGAATGATGGTCGGATCCGGCGGGCCCGAAGGACCGAACGGGCCGAAGTGATAGGCGCAAAAGGCCAGCGAGAAAAGGATCAAGGCAGAGAAAAAAAGATCCTTCCAAATCGCGTCAGGCACGAACGGTATTCCATCCGTCTTCGTCAGCTCGTGATATTCCTGCAGGTATGTGGCTTTGCGCACGAGGCGTCCGGGCATCGGCCATTCGTTGATGCCGAGCTTCACGACCATGAGCAGGTGCACGCCGACAAACGCGATGAGCAGCCCTGGAATGACGAACACGTGAAGAGCAAAGAAACGAGAAAGCGTCGCCCCAGCGATGATCGGGCCGCCCAGCAGTAGATTGACAGTCAGTGGGCCGAATACGGGAACGCGGCTGGCAATCGAAGCTCCAATTCCTAAGCCCCAATAGGCGTCCTGATCGAATCTCAAAACCTGCCCTGTGAAGGCCATGCCGAGTGTGACGAGCAGAAGAAATACACCCACAATCCAGGTGAGCTCACGCGGGTATTTGTAAGCACCGAAGAGAAAAACCTGAATCATGTGGATCAGGACGATGGCGACCATGAAATCCGAGCCCCATCCGTGGAGCGCGCGGATGTACCAGCCGAGCGCCACGTGCTGATTCAGGGTTTGCAGGCTGTTCCATGCTTCTCCGGCGGAAGGCACGTAGATCAGAGCCAGCAGGATGCCGGTAACGATTTGCAGAATGAAGACCGCGAACGCCGCGCTGCCAAAAACATAGAACCAGCTGGAGGTCTGTCGCGGAATACGATGCTCAGCGGTCTCACGGATGGTGGAGGCAACCTGCAAGCGCTCGTCGAGCCAATCGCCGATGGCTGAAATCACACGCATGGCTGGATTCCCTTGACGATATTCGAGGCCTGCCCCGGTGTGGGCATCTCGCCGGCTTTGATGAATATCTTTCCGCCGTCAATTTTGTAGTGGTATTCAAATAAGCCACGTTCTGGAGGGCCAGAGGCGCGCGCGCCATCCTGGTAATAGACTCCTCCGTGGCACGGGCACATGAACAAACTGGATTGCGGGAACCAGCGGACCGGGCATCCAAGGTGCGCGCAATTGATTGCGAAGACTTGATAATTCTTTCCGTCCACGTTGCGAACCCAACAAGCGATATCGGCGGTATCACCGTCCCACGCATTCACAACAGGGTTGCGATACGTCGCAAGGCGCGTTTCTCCGGAAGGAAATTGATCGAGATTGCCGAGCGGAACCCAGGATTCATAGCCGTCTTTTCGGCCACGCGAGACCGGAGAGAGAAGGTAACGCACGACCGGCACTGCAAGAACGACGGCGACAAGGCTGTTAAAGAAAATTCCCAGGTTCATGAGAAGCGCGCGCCTGCTAAGTAAAGTCATCGAACTTCTCCTGACGATTTCGGGTTGGTGGGGTAAGGCTGGCCGGGGAATTGGGAGCGCTGCGCAGCGAGCCAGGCGACGACATCAGAGACGTCTTGAGCGGACATCGGCGTGCCGGGGACATCATTTCGCCAGTCTGGAGCACCCAGGTCCGGCCGGCCGACGATCACCATTGTGCGAAGCTGCTGATCGTTGAGAAGCGCGAGAAAAGATCCATCAACGATGGAACTCGCCTTCGCTGTTCCCTTGCCGGCGACGCCATGGCAAGACGAGCAGAACGTGGCGTACACCTGCGAGCCGCGCAAAGAGTCGCCCGGAGTTGTGGAAGAATATGGAGGCGGGTTCGCACCAGCTAAAACGTTCGGCTGCGACCAACGTTCCCTGATTCCATGGACGATCAGATCAATCTGTTTTTCCGTCAGCATCCCGCCGGCGCTCTGCGCGAAGGCGGGCATGGATGTGCCGGGAATTCCATTGGTCGCCGCGCGGCGCAGGATCGTGTCGTCTGCGATTGCTAGATACACTGGGTCACCCAGCGGGACCGCAGCGCCACCCCGGCCGTCTGCTCCATGGCAGCCGGCGCAGTTTTCACCGTAGAGAACGTTGAAATCCGAAATCTCGTTCGGGACGATTGGTGTGTCTGCGGCAAGCTGTTTCCCCGGTGCAGTCGGCGCACCCGCACATCAGCGTGGACAGGAGCAATGCCGCGGAAGCGAGAAGGCTCGCCTTCATGCGGATGGTCTTCATCTGGACTCATCCTTGCCGCGCTTCTCCGACATAATTCCCGGAGCCTCCACGCCCGCGCGCATTGCAAACGGCAGATTCTCACGCGTCGAGACCCGCTCTTGGCGTATCACGACAAGACCCGCGACTACGCCAAACGCCACTTGGGAAGCCATGAACCAGACCCAATCAATGCGGCTTGCGAGCAGCGGATTGAGAAGGTCCAGGATCGAATACAACAAGCCGGACCAGAGTACCGGAGCAATCAGTCCGCCCAGCACGATGGGTCGCCGCGGAAACATTGGTAGCATGGCACCGTAGAGCAAGCCGACGAGCGTCGAGCCAATTCCGTGCAAAACGACGGCGATTGCGAAGCTGGCGAGGTGAAACGAATTCAGTTGGGAGGAATCGAGCTGCAGCGTTTTCGCGGACAAAGTCGCGGCAAGCAGATTGATGGGATACCAGATGCTCCCAGTTTTCAGAAGCCCGTAAGTGCAGGCCAGCACCGCCATGGCCACGCTGCCCGCCCAGCCGCCCTTTACGCCGGCCGAAATCGGGTAGGTTTGGACTGGAAGCCAGGCGCGAACGAGATCTGGCGCGACCGGAACGCGCTCAACAAGTTTGCGCTCGGTGGTGATGCGGAGTTCCTCTGCGAACACCGGAACAGCCACTTCCTGCTCGCGAGGCAATACTTGCCTGAACCAGCCGACGCAACCGGCCAATGTAAGGATCAGGCCGAGAACGCTGAGCGAGGCATTGGTGAGCAAGCCTGTGAACAGTAAGGTGACGCCTAAAGCCAAAGCAAGCGGCCACGCCGTCGGGGCGGGCAATTCGACCACATCGGGGGGCCGTGAGCTCTCGCGGGAATTTCGCATGGATAAATGCGTGCTCATGTCTGTTCCTCAGCGCCCTATAAGGTAGACGACGGTGAAAACCACGACCCATACTGCGTCCACAAAATGCCAGTACATGGAAAGCGTTGCGATGCGGGCTGATTGGTCCATACCCACGCGATCGGCGAGACCGAAGAGCAGCACAAGAGTGAGCATGACTAAGCCCAGGGTGACGTGGGTGGCGTGCAAGCCGACGAGTGAATAATAGGTTGTGCCAAAAAGATTGGTAGAAATGGTGAGCCCTCGTTCGAAGATCAGCCGGTGCCATTCCAGCGCCGTTCCGAATAAAAAGAGGGCCCCGAGAAGGATGGTGATTGCCCAGAGAATCAGGAAGGTTTTCCGATGATCGTTTTCAAGCTCTTTAGCCGCGAGATGAATGGTAAGACTGCTGGACAATAGACAGATGGTGAAGAAGATCGGCGCCTCCAGCACTTCGCGGGGAGTGGGCCCTGAGACGCTTTTTCCCAAGTAAAAAAGGTATGCGACGACAAAAATGGAGAAGATCGCGGATTCGGCGACAATGAGGCAGGCCATGCCGACTTTGCCCCTGTAAGGGAGTTTCCACTCGAGCGGTCTTTCGAGGGATGGACTGGTTACGGCGCTCATTGCTCAATCCTTTTAGTCATAGCATCACTCGTAGCGACTGTCCGGATCTTCCGGGTGCTTCAGGTCCCACAGTGGCCGGCGGCTGCCAACTACAGGAATTTCGGCGAAGTTGTAACTGGGAGGCGGCGAACTTACCGACCATTCCAGAGTCCATGCGTCCCAGGGATCGTTGCCCGCGATTGGTCCTTTAAAATAGGAATAAATAAGGTTGGCGACAAACACGAGTATGGCGATGCCCTGGATAAGTGCGCCGATGGTGACGATCAAGTTGAGAGTTTCCCAACCGGGGCGTGGCTCGTAGGTGTAGATACGGCGCGGCATGCCGAGAATTCCGGGAATGTGCATCACGTCGAACGTGAGGTGAAAGCCGAGCAGGAAAAGCCAGAAATGCAGCTTGCCCAGAGATTCGTTGAGCATTCTTCCCGTGATTTTCGGGTACCAGTAATAAAACGCGGCAAAAAGCGCAAACAGGATTCCGCCGACGATTACATAGTGAAAGTGCGCCACCACAAAGTAGGAGAGGCTGAGCTGCCAATCAAAAGGCGCGGAGGAAAGCATGATTCCGGTAAGACCGGCGATCAAGAACTGAAAGAGAAACGCGATTGAAAAGAGCATCGGTGTCTTGAACGAAATGCTGCCGCCCCACATGGTGCCCAACCAATTGAAAATTTTGATTCCGGTGGGAATGCCCACACACATGGTGGTGATGACGAAGAAACTGTTGGCGTAGGAATTCATTCCGATCGTGAACATATGGTGCGCCCACACGCTGAGGCTAACGAACGCGATACACACCGTGGCGCCGACCATCACGGGGTAGCCGAAAATCGGTTTGCGCGAAAATACCGGAATGATTTCGGACATGAAAGCGAAGCAAGGAATAATCAGAACGTAGACTTCCGGATGACCGAAGATCCAGAAAAAATGCATCCAGATGGCGGCTGAACCGCCCGCTTGTGTGTCGAAGAAATGCCCTCCTAGATAGCGATCAATCAGCAGCATGATTTGCGCCGCCGAAAGCGGAGTAATCGTGATCAGCACCATTCCGGACATCACCAGATTGAGCCAGGCCAACAGCGGCATGCGGTTGAGCGTCATTCCCGGACAGCGCAGGCACAAGATTGTCGCGATCAGATTGATGGCTGTGCCGATGCTCCCGAACCCGGAGACGAGGAGAGCAATTGTCCAGTAGTCCGAACTCGGGCCGGGCGAAAACGCCTTCGCGGCCAACGGTGCGTATGCCCACCAGCCCACGTCAGGAGCATTGCCGGCGCCGTAGAGCCCGTTCCCGCCCACGAAACTGAAGTAAAGGAGCAATCCTCCCAACGCAGTCAGCCAGAAACTGAACGCATTCAGCCGGGGGAAGGCCATGTCGCGTGCGCCGATCATTAAGGGGACCAGATAATTGGCAAAACCAAAAAGGACGGGCATGGCCACGAAGAAAATCATGGTTGTGCCATGCATCGTAAACATGCGATTGAAAACCTGAGGTGAAACAAAATCGTTATGAGGGCGAATCAACTGGATACGAATAATGGTGGCTTCGATCCCGCCGATGACGAGAAATAGAAGCGCATAGACGATGTAGAGAATTCCCAGACGCTTGTGATCAACCGTGGTGACCCACTCATGAAGCAGTTCGACCCAAGGACGCGGCTCCGTTCTTGCAGTTGGAATGGCCATCGCGTCCGATGACATAAGTACTCCCCCAAATCCTTCGCCTAGCGAAGCGTCTCGAGATAATCCACGAGCGCGTCTAGGTCAGCGTCGCTAAGTTGCATAGCAGGCATGAGCGAACCCGGCTTGATGGCGTCCGGTTTCTGAATCCACAAGCGAAGGTTCGCCTTGGTATTCGCGGCCGCATCTGACGCGATGGTGTTACGGCTCATTAAGTGCGTCAGGTCCGGGCCGAAGCGTCCGTCAGCGACGGTGCCTGCAATCGCGTGGCAGTTTATGCAAGCCGTTGTTTCAAAAACGCGCCTGCCGGCGGTTACATTCGCGTCGAGCACTGCGGGCTGCTGTTGGGCGTGGACCCAGGTGGCAAAGTCCTCGGAGCTGTCAACGTAAACCCGCAGCAACATCTTCGCGTGTTGCGTGCCGCAGTATTGCGCGCACTGGCCGAGAAAAATTCCGGTTTGGTACGGATCCATCCACATGTGATTCACGCGATTCGGAATGAGGTCTGTTTTTCCGGCGAGCTGGGGAACCCAGAAGCTGTGGTCCGTGTCAGCGGAAAGCAGCGTCATGAACGTGGGCGTAGGATGGGCGGCTTCACTTACTGGAATGTGCAGTTCGTTCGCAGTGACGACGCCGAGTTTTGGATAGCGAAACTCCCACCAGAACTGATGTCCGACGGCGACGACCTCAACAGCACTCTCAGGCTTCGGAGCATCTTGAATTGAGTGAACCACCCGCGCGGTTGCGAGAAATAAGACGACTACGATTAGAACCGGGATCACGGTCCACGCCAGTTCAATCTGGGTGCTGCCGTAGACCTGGGCAGGCTCGCGGCCGTCATCGCCCGGACGCCTGCGGAATTTCACGACCGCATAGGCCAATAAAGCGAAGACAACCGCAAAGATCAGACCAGTTACCGAAAGGACGAAATGTGAGAGTTGATAGATCGATTTGGTCGGCGTGGACCGCGGATCAAAAATGCTGGGAAGCGGAGAAGGATCAGTGGGAGCGGCAAAACACAGCGACGCCGCAAGCAATACTCCTGCGAGCAGTACGGCGATTCCTGCCGCAATGCTCAGGCGCCTGCGAATTTGGTGGAAACGTACCATGAAAAGATTTTCAGCCTCTTGCGATGAGAGACCAAAATACAAGGCACTTCACAACCCAAACCGGTAAGGCCTATTGCGTTGACGAAACGCGAGTTATATCGCGGTTACGGAGCCGTGATGATAGCCGGGTGTCAACCGGTTGACAAGTGTGCAGTCGCTGCCACCGGGCTCGAAGCAAGTGCACGAATGTGTAGCGTAATCGGAAGCGAGAGAGTCACAGCGTGATAATCACAAGTTGCAATCATTGCCTCACGTGCGCATCTTAATTCGCACAGCCTCATCCAGATTCTCAATTGGGGTAAGGCACGCGCAGCAGCGTGCCTGTAGTTGACGGCAAAACGTAGCGGACGCCGGCGTAGACCATGCTGATATGCGCATTCTTCGGCTCATCCAGTTCCATGAGTCAGGGAGCGCGAGTGAGATAGGAATACTGTGTCTAGTACTGCAGCGCGCCATGCCGTTCGCTCTTCCAGAAAGTCAACAGTCGATCGAAGGCGATCTGCTGGATGGCGCGATTGTTTGTATTTGGTGAGCCGGGGCCACCGTAATCTATAATCGCGTCGGGGTTGGTGGTGTTCGTCGTGCCGACGAAGAAATTGCGTCCGTAATAGTCTGCGCCTGCCTCGGCCTCACTTTGCGCGGTCACCGAAGACTTAGGAACGCGGTGAAACCCTCGAGCACCGCTATTACCAAGGCGAGTGATGATTGCGTGGCGGAGGGGGTGGGATTCGAACCCACGAGACCCTTTCGGGCCTAACGGTTTTCAAGACCGCCGGAGTCAACCGCTTTCCTACCCCTCCGAATTAACCTCTTGAAACATTGTAGCTTGCGACCGGGTTTAGCGACAGTACTGCCCTAGGTTGGTGTACTTTCGGGCTGACTGTCACCAAATTGTCACCAAAACCGTCGAGTTTTTCGACCGCAGTTCGTTTGCTGTCGATATTTGTGTCCGCGTATCGCATCGTGACACTGATGCTGGAGTGTCCCAGGAGTTCTTTCACCGTCACGATGTCAACGCCACTGTTTACAAGACGGGAAGCAAAAGTGTGGCGCAGCGTGTGCCACGTCACATCCAAGATACCCGCCTTTCGACAAGCCAGAGCGAACCCGGTTTTCAAATCAACGAACGGTTTGCCGGTCTGGGGTGTAGTGCTCCCCTCCAATTTAGACAGTCAGGGCCTCGTTTTTTAGTACAGCTGCGAAACTCAAGAATGCCTCTCGCGGGGTACGATTTCCGACTCCGCGATGAGGCCGGTCGTGATTGTACTCCTGGATCCAGCGAGCGATCGATGCTCGTGCTTCTTCCAAGCTCCGATACTCCGACGTCCAGACTTCTTCTTCCTTCAAGCTGCGATGGAACCTTTCGATGTAGCTGTTGCCTTCCGGGTGATGATACGCCGTCCGCCGATGAGTGATGCCGAGCCGCCCGAGCGTTTCTAAGAACCGCGACGAAGTGAACTGCGTCCCGTTGTCCGTGGTCAGCGTCACATGGGCCTCGCGGCTGCCCTCGGGCAGCCGTGCCAGCACCGCTTGCTCGACCGCCGCCAACGCGTCTTCGCTCCGGCAGCGATGCGAGAGATTCCATCCCACGATTTCCCGCGTGCAGCAGTCGATCACGCACACCAGGTACGACCAGCCCACGGCCGGGCCCGCCCAGATCTTGGTCATGTCCGACTGCCAGATCTGATTCGGCTCGGCGGCTTCCACGCGGCCCCACTCTTTTTTCCTGCGTGCGCGCAGACGACGTGAGCGCACCAGCAACCCACGTTCGCGCATCACCCGCAGTACTCGTTTGCGATTCACGGGCAGGCCTTTCTTCCGCTGCAGCCACCAGGCCACTCGTCGATAGCCGTACGCCAACTTCTCTCCGCACGCCACGATGATCTGCTCATCGTAAGTGCGGTCCGCCCGGCTGCCTCGTGGCTTCTTCTCGTAGTACAGACTCGACCGGCTGATGGCCAGGGTCGCCGCTACCAACGAAGCCGTGTAGCCCTGCGTCACCATCTCGCGCGCCTGGGAGTGAACTTCACCGCAG
Organism: uncultured Acidobacteriota bacterium; assembly: GCA_963742475.1. GTDB lineage: Bacteria > Acidobacteriota > Terriglobia > Acidiferrales > UBA7541 > Palsa-295. The sequence continues at coordinate 518,633 of CAVULY010000005.1, forward strand.
CTCACTCCCCCACGACGTTTTTTAAGATCTCAATCTCCAGCGCCTTGCGGCCCAGTGTCCGCTCCAGTTGCCGGATGCGATGGTCCTTCTCGGTTTCGGCCGCGGCAGCGCTTCTCCCCCCAAGCGCTGCCTTCGCTCCCTGCTCCGCTTCATCCTTCCAGCGATAGAACAGATTCGCAGCGATTCCGTGACGCCGGCACGTCTCTGAGACGTTTCCGCTCTTAAGGCCTTCCTGCACGATCTGCCATTTCTCTTCGGGAGATCGATCTACGCGTGGTTTCCTGCCCATGTTGCCTCCTGTGTGGAGGCCCTGATCTTACCTAACTGGGGTGTCCAGTTTTAGAGGGGAGCACTACACAGGTAACCCTAAAATGAAGTCCCGATGCACTTAGCAAACTATAGAAGCAAATCTGTTCAAAAGAGTACCGCAGGATTGTATCGTGTGGGATTATGGCCGTCTAATAAGGCTCAGGAGGGCCAATCTAAAATGAATTACTGGAAAATAGCTACGATCATTCTCGCAGGCATTTTACTCTGGCTGCTTCATGCGGGTCATACGGCTGCCGCTCAATCCACCTCGAACGAACAGACCTATAATATTACGAGGACGGCGGCCGCTTCCGGTCAGGTGAAAGTCTCTGGTGAGGTAGTGGCGTTCTCTTGCGTTGCTGATGTTCGCGGCAATATCGATCAGGGCAGCGGTCTAATTGAGAGCGGCTCGGAATGCTATGTTTTGAGCAAGTAATGTGCCGCTTCGCAAATGCGGTCCGGTGGAGACGGCGTCCCGGGCACGCGGCTCAAAGCACGCACCTCTAGAACGTCCGCGCGTGACCTACCGTGCCTGTGTCACTGGTGGCGCATTCTCAGCTTTTGAGCAAACTCGGTGAGTTCACTACGCCTGGATTCGAGAGAATCCCATTCCGCGAGCACGAGACCGCACTTTGGACAAATCATCAGGTACACCAGTGCGCCATTAGTGTGCGCCCCGAACGTGAAATTGGGCGGCTCTTTGCAGGTCGAGCAAACGAAAATTAGCGTCCCGTTTCGAGCCTTCATTCCAGACAGATGATTCTCAATCATGTGAACACCTCATTCTTCGTGGCCGGCTCAGCTCTTTTTAATTGGGTGCTAGCGAGCGGGTGTGTCCAGCCAGCTTTTAACTTTTGCGGGAATGATTCCTCAGAATCAATGGCGAAGACTGCGTTCGGCCTGCGGCTGTTTTTTACGTTGTTGACGATGACAAGGCTGGAGGAGTCTTTGGTTTCATCTTTCGGGTCCGTCCTTGTGATGGCTCTGAAAGCCTCGTAGCTTTCCCCAGACTTGAGCATCGCACAGGCTGCGGGAACTGATGAGCTTAGCCTGAACCGGATGCTAGCAGACTCCGCGTCAACGGTGCAGCCTCCGTTGACGCGCTCAATCCTCGTCACACGAACGGTGAACGGGGCGCTTTGCGGGACTTGGATCGAGACGCCTATGGACAGCCCCCAATATGCGATCGCCAGTAAGCCAGCTCTGCTCAAGTTTTCCACCCCCACACGCCGTCCGCAGATTGCTGAGGTTTCTGAGTCGAAAAAAACATCCGATACGACTTGTGGCCGTTGACGAGGCGGCAAAAAAGCAAGCTTGCAATCGCGATTAAATTATCGAAAATCCCCTCATCGGCAGGACCTCATTGTCGGATAGGAAAAAATCTTTCGTGTGTGTCGCTTCAGCGCATCGTCGTTCTATCCCACCTTCATCAATCGTCCGTAATCTATCCGCAGGTCGTATCAGCTCCATTTTCCTCTCGCTCGATGACTAGAGCGCACCCGAATTGTTGAACCGGTTAAGACGTTGGTTGATTCTGGACCGATGTGATTGCGGGTCGGCTCCTGCCGCACGTTCTGAGTACAGCAGAAGCCTGAGCGTCAGCAGGGCCCGGTCGTGCTACTACGCGGAAGTTAGCCTCGTTTTTCGGTCCGCCTCGCCGTGGCCTCGCTTATGGGCGTCTTCTGGGACCAGCATTTAGTGCAAACCGTATTGATGGGATACGGGCACTCGTCCTGATAATTTGCCTCGCCACACTCCCATTTCGCCCCACAGCACGGGCATTCGTGAGTATGAGTGCTGAACTCGCCCATGAGTCGCACCTCCAAATATGGTCAAGAGGGGTCGCCATTCGTGCCAGCGCTATTTGGCCAGAGACTGCAAGACACGCAGATAGTGGATCAGGTCGTCGCGCGATAGCATTCCCACAACGCGATCACCGCCGCCGCCGTTCAGCACTGGGAGCTGATTGACGCCGTCGCGACCCATCTTCTCGAGAGCCGTCCACAATTCGGCCGCAGGCTGAATCGACACGGTTTTTTCCAGCGGAATCATCACCTGTGACGCCATCGTTTTCGGCCACGAAGCCCGCGGCACTTCTTTAATAGTCGAGAGGGTAATCAATCCAGTCGAACCCTGGCCGTTGGCCACCACGAAGGATCGGCGCCCCTGTGTCAGAACATTTTTTTCCACGAGTACTTGAAGTGTCACGTTGCTTGGTATCCGCGGAAAATCTCGGCTCATCACTTCCGACACTTTGTGTCCGCTCAGCAGATTCTTGACAACCTGTAGTTGGTCCTGACTTGCCGCAGCGCCTTCCAGGAACCAACCGATAAACGCGAGCCATAGGCCGTTGAACACGTTCCCGGTAAGCACCAGCCACGCTCCGGCGAAGATTAAGGCAAAGCCGAACGCTCGGCCCGTAACAGCGGCGATGGTGCTGGAGCGCCCGAAATTCCCCGTAATGCCCCACAGAATTGAACGGAATATGCGGCCCCCATCGAGTGGGAAGCCAGGAACCAGGTTGAACACGCCCAGCACAAAATTCAGAATCGCCAGATACTTGGCCAGTGCCAGCAAGGGTTGGGTATGAGCAAGAAAGGGCTGCAGTTCCCAGAAGATGAGCGCGAGCGCAAAACTGACAATTGGGCCCGCTGATGCAACCCAAAACTCGACACGCGGGCTGCGCGGCTCCGTTGCTATCTCCGACACTCCGCCAAACACGAATAGCGTGATGCGTGGCGCGACAATTCCGTACTGTTTGGCCACCAGCGAATGGCCCAGTTCGTGAAGCAATAGGCTCACGAATAGCATCACGGCCGTGGCTGCGCCCATTAGCCAATATTCCACAACGCCCCCTTGTTTGAATTCGGCGGGATAGTAGCTGACGGCTAGCGCCCAAGTGACCAAGGCGAAGACGAGAAACCAGGAGTAGTCGAGATCAATGGAGATTCCGAAGATACATCCGATTGGAATGGCGTGGCGGAACATGTCTTCACCATGCTTCGTTTCTTTCTAACCTCTCGTTAGATCGGCGTCTGCATCGCGGCACGGGGCAACAGCCCGTCGCCCACACTCTATGTTCGTGCAATTGCCATGAGGCGACGGGCCGCTGAACCTGTGACGCAAGCATCAAGCTGGTCTTGGCTCGATGCGAGTTGCTTTGGTGTGTGCGGCCTTGGGCAAATCGATCGAAAGAATTCCGTCTCGCACCGTTGCGTTGACCTTGCTTGCGTCCACTTCCCTCGGCAAATCGACCACCCGCAAAATCTGGTCGGCACGCCAATCGCAATGGAGCTTCTTACCGTTCTTTTCTTCCTTGATTTCGCGTCGGCCCGCGATGATCAGACGTTGAGGTTCAACCTTGATCTCAAGATCCTTTGCACCGAAACCTGGAACTTCGGCCAGTACGGTCAGGGATTCGTCCGACTCCGTCAGTTCCAACTGGGTGGGGTGTAACATTTCAGCCTCGGCACGAAGCCAGTCGTCCATTTCATGTCCCGCCGACTGTCCGTTACGTTTGAAGAGCTCGAATGCCCGTCGGGCGATCGAATCGTAAACCTTATCGAATTGTTCTAACAATTCGATGGGACCTTGCCGGCCCGGGGCCGAGCTCTTGACAGATTGCATCGCTGTTGCTGATTGTGCGTTCATTCTAAATTTCCTCCTTTTGGAATCATTGTGCGGTCCAAAAATATCCTGTGCGGCGCCCGCAGGGAGCGCCGTCCCTGCTGCAGGCCGCGTGTCCTGAACAGGCGATGGGCGGCGTTCCTGAGGACGCCGTGACCACCGTGAGGCTAGCTCAGCAGTTCTAGGTCAAACAATTCATCGGAGTACATAGCAAGCTGTACGACCTTGGTGATAGCAGTCATGTTCGCCGTATTCTCAATATGCTCATTGCACAATTGCCCGAGCTGATTGCATTTCGGCTGTCAGAGTTCTATTGTGTTCTTGTAGCTTGTTTTTCTCGCGACGGCGCGCGCGTTCGAGCCGAAGGTTGCGAGCCATGTCCCCCGACGAAAGGCTTGGAAGACGGATCATCGGTTCATTTGTTCTAGGCCTTGGCGTCGCGATGGCCAATTTCGCCCTAGACCGTCTATTTGCACGCATGGGGGGCGCCCGCGACACCAACATCCTGAATGATTTGATCATCGGCGCTGCGGCAGCGGTGCTGGCGTATGCGTGGGTCTCGCGGCAGGACGTGAAGCATGCCCTCGAGCTGTCCCGCGAGAAGCTTATGCAAGAGGCGATACAGGCGGAACGCAAGCGCATGGCTCTCGAACTTCACGATACCGTGTGTCAGGCCCACACAGGATCGATCATGCACCTGGAGCTGGCAGATGATTTCCTCGGCGACAATCCGGCGGCCCAAACGCATGTGCATCGAGCACTGCAGCTAGTGCGCGGTGGCATGACGGAAATGCGTTGCGCACTGTGGGATTTGTACCCAGAGGAATTGCAAAAGCTGGATCTGAAAAACGCTATCGAACTGCTGGTCAAGGATTTGACTGCTAATAACGGGTTGAGCGTTCAGTTTTCTCTCGACGGCAAGGTCCGGCGCCTGCCAATAGATATAGAAAAAGTCTTAGTGCGAATCAGCCAGGAAGCGCTGTCCAATATCGTGAAACACGCCCAAGCCCGCGAAGTGCACATTGACCTTTTCCTCGACTCCGAACGGGTACGTCTGTCCGTGAAAGATGACGGCCAGGGATTCCAGCCGGATCTCAATGCGGGAAGCTTTGGTTTGACGTCAATGCAGGATCGGACCAGGGCCATGGGAGGGATCTGGACGATTCACAGCGAACCGGGTCGCGGCACTGAGGTCCACGCTTCGATTCCGATTCCTCCGGTGATGAGCTGAGGGGCTTCCGTGAAGACACCGCATTCCATTCGTGCCGTCATCGCCGACGATCATTCGATCGTGCGCGAAGGCTTGGCAGCTGTCATCAACCGCGAGCCCGATATGGAAGTGGTTGGGGAGGCCCGCAATTGGCTGGAAGCGGTCGAGCAGGTCCTGCGAAATCGGCCTGACGTCGCAGTTCTGGATCTCCACATGCGCGGCATGGAGCCGACTGAGGGAGTTGCGACGCTTCACGAGAAGATTCCGGCGGCGCAAATCATCATCTATTCGGCATTCAGCACCGACGAGGAAGTCTACCAGGTGTTTTCCGCTGGCGCGCGAGGATACATAGTGAAGGGCGACTCTGGCCGCGAGGACTTGCTCGTTTGCATCCGTGCTGTTTTGCGTGGGGAAACGTGGATCCATCCTTCGGCGGCGGCGAGGCTCGCGGCGCGCATGACCGCGCCAAACCTGACTCGACGGGAGCGGGAGGTCCTTCGTCTCATGGTCGTGGGCAAGTCCAATAAGGAAATCGGATCGTCGCTGGACGTAACCGAGGGCACCGTGAAAGTCCACGTCAATCACATCCTCGCGAAGCTCGGGGTGACGGGGCGCGTCGAAGCCATCATGGCAGCTGCGCGACGTGGCTTCGTCCATCTTGTGGGGATTCCCCAGGACGCTTCGCGCAGCCTCGCGAGCCGAGCCGCTCAGCCGACCGGCCTACACTCCTCAAGGGAAGATATATCGAAGGCTATAGCGCCCGTTAGGTCCAAGAGCCAGTTACCGAGCAAGAAATAACCCACCAAAATTCCCACTGTGACGTTCAGGGCCAGAGTGACCTGCGGCGATCTTCGGATTGCCCGAAAAACAAGTGCGACACAAAGCATTCGAGAGGACATCTATGAAACCGTACGCCTCGCTGTGTTGTCTGTGGACGATCTTGGTTTGTCCCCCATTCGCGCAAGCGACGAACCATCTCGAGAACCATCCGAGCTCCGCAACGGCAAACGCTGCCTGCGAGTCTCCCATCCACACCAATTCGCAAGAGGCGCAGGTTGCCGTGCTGAAGCGCAATCAGAATCTCTGGGAATGCTTCACTGGCAACGTACTCTGCGACTCCGCTCTGTTGAATCCGTCGCAGAAAGCGCAGGTTGCTCGCTCCAGCCGCCAAAGAAACCTGCTCGAATGTCTGCAGGGCTATCCAACGTGCGATCACTCCTGGCTGTCTTCAACGCAATTGGAGCAAATCGACAAGCTCGACCGTGCGCGGAATCTCCTAGCGTGCGAAACCGATGGACTTTTGTGCGATAATTCCTTGCTCACATTATCACAAGCCCAAGATGTAGCTGCCCTCGAACATCAGCGGAATCTCCTCGAATGCGAGACGGGCGATACATCCTGCGATCCGTTGTTGTTGACGAGTTCCGAATTTAAGCAGGTGGATGATGCCAAGCACGCCCGCAACCTGCTCGCCTGCAAATCGGGAGAAGACGAGTGCGATCCGTATCTTTTAGAAAGTGGCGAGGCTAAGCAGGTCGCGAATGTGCGAGCGGAACGAACGCGTCTTGGTAACGCAACGGCGCACATTGACTGCGACTCTCCGGCATTTTCGACTTCAAATGACGCGAGCAGGACCTCCGCAGCGGAAGATCCGCTTGTTCTACCCCGCAACGCGAACCGCCACGGTGACAATCCTAAGCGACCGCAATGATGTTGATGACGAGATTCCGCTGCCAGTATTGACCAGGGGACAACCGCCCGGACGACGTCTAGTGCCCTCCTCGACGGGAGGTTGCAGCAAATGTCCCCCTCACGTCGCCGTGCTTGCTTTTCTGTTCGTGAAGTCACGTGCGGCTCCCGAAAAAGAACCGGCCTTTCCGTGTAAGAAAGGCCGGTGCTGATCCGTCCAGTGGTAGCTTCCTTGCAGTCGTTCGCCAACTTACCCGCTGTGACTTTTGCTCTCGCTTGTCCCTTGCGCCGAAACGCTGTGGTACATTTCACGCGCCAGCTTCAGGTGAGTTTCCAGCGTTGGCAGCGTCTTCGATGCAAAAGCCTTTATAGCAGCGTCTTTGCCGTCGTTCGCCTCATGGCGAAATTCGGCCACGTCGCCGCGATGGTCCCTCACCATGTCAAGCGCGTAAGCACGATCGAAAGTCTCGCCCGACAATTTCGCAAGCCGGTCGTAAACAGCCTGATCCTTGGCATCGAGCGTTGTGGGCAGCTCGATCTTGCCCGACGCCGCCGCGGTCTTCAGGCTGTCTTCGGCATTGCTATGATCAGTAACCATGCGCTTGCCGAAATCCTTGATGGTCTGAGTGGTTCCTTGTTGCTCGGCCAGGTTCCCGAGCTTTACCTCTGCGAGATTGGCCTGCGCTGCGCGTCGCGCGAATTCCTCGTCGGTCATCATGTGCACAGCGGGCTTTGAGACGTGCTGGGTGCTGGTCGTGGACGAACTGGATTGCTGGGCGATCGCCACCGAACCTCCGAAGAGCAAGGCAAGCGCAGCCAGAGCGGGCACGAGTTTTTTTCCACTTCTTCGTATCATCGCGATCCTCCGTATCTAGAAAGATTGAGCGCCCTACGGTAGATAGGGCCATGCGCGCGGAATCGTCGCACTTTTTCGTTACCACGCCTATATATCGAAAGCTATAGGGCCTGTTAGCTCCAAGAGTCAATTGCCAGGCCCTCATTAAAATCCAACAATTCTCGCCGTGGGATTGCTCTCTCGTATGGCTCGCTAGCCGCAGCGCCATGGAGTGCAGCCGGAGCGCAAGAATTCACGCTATCAGCGGAATCGGCGCTCCGGCCCCATCCTTTTTCGCGAGGCGCTGTGGCATGTACATTGAAAGGAGCGTTCAAGTGATGCGAAAGAAATTCCTGGCCCGAGTTTTTGGTTTTGCAATCTTAGCGCTATCGATGAGCATTACGCCGGCGTCCGCGCAGTCCAAGGTGAAAAACGGCAAGTTGAAGATTCACGTGACCCCGAAGCAAGCCTACGTGTTCGTGGATGGTGTAGCGATCCGCGATGGAAGTCAGACCATCGTCCTATCCGCGGGCACGCACGACCTGGGCGTGGACAACTACGGATATATTCCCAAAACACAGAAGGTTCACATTGGCGCGGGCGAAACAACCGACCTCGACGTCACCCTTCAAGCTTCTGGAGACATGGTTTCCGGTCCCTTCGGTGACATTGAACTGAAGGGACACCCCCGCGCCGCGGTCTTGCTCAACGGCGTTACGCCATCCTATTTCGTGGGTCACGTCGACGAATTCGATAACAATTGGCTTTGGCACCAGTGGCTCCTCGTTAAGCCGGGCAACTATAAGGTGACGGTCACGCAGGAGGGGCAAACGATTTGGTCGGGTCCAGTGAATGTAAGCGCTGGCCAACGCACGATTGTGTATCTCAATCACAAAGGCAAAATCGAGACCCGGGACTTCAAACGGGGTCTCACCCTAGGGCCACAACCGCGGTTCGATGTCGGCATAGCTAGCGCGATGGTACCGATCGCGCCGGTCACCGCGCAGTTCTCCGCGTCACAGACGGAAACCTCTTGCGGCGAGTCTGCTACGTTAAATTGGAAGGCCACGGATGCAGCAGACACCTCGATCGCTCATGTTGGAAATGTGCCGGTCAGCGGAGCTCGAACGGTTAGGCCCACACAAACCACCACCTACGAGCTCGTGGCGCAGGGACCCGGAGGTGACGTCACCAAAACAGTCGCGGTAAACGTCAACTCCCAACCGGATGCCATGCTCAGCCTAAGCGAACCGGAAGTGCATTACCACAAAGTCGGAGACAAGGTCGTGCAAGATGATTCGACGACGCTGCAGTGGTCGACGTCGAATGCGAACAAAGTGACGATTACGCCCCTGGGCAGCGAGGCGCTGAGCGGAAGCCAGACCATCCAGCCCAAGCCCGTGCAATTGACCGATGGCACCGTGAATGAAGAATTTGGTTACACCATCGAGGCGTCCAACGCGTGCGGGCGCACCGCGTCGAAGACCGTGCTTCTGCACATCGTCGGTTCCATCGATCCCGCTCCGTCGGTGACGTTGGCGAGCGTTTTTTATCCCACCGCCTATCCGCGCCACAACCGCCCGAGGGTAGGGTTGGTATCTAGCGAGGCGCAAGCGCTCCGTGCCGCAGCCGTTACGTTCAAGGGCAGCGAGCAGTACAACCCTCAGGACAAGCTGGTGATTGTGGGACATGCCGATGTGCGAGGCCCTGAGAAATATAATCTGACGCTCAGCGAAAGGCGCGCGGAACTGATAAAGGCTTACCTGGTTTCGCAGGGTATCGCGATTGAGAAGATTGACACTCGCGCCGAAGGCAAGGACCAGCAACTGTCGAGGGCACAGGTCCAGAACATCCAATCGCAAGATACCGAGCAGCCGCAAAAGTGGATGAAGAACCAGAAGGTCACCTGGCTCGCCTACAACCGCAGAGTGGATATCGTTCTGGAGCCGGCGGGGCAGCAATCAGTGAAGTCCTATCCCAATGACTCGCCAGAAACACGGCTTCTCTGGGAACAGGCCGAACCCAGCATGAAGGTGGTCGAGTCGGCATCCAAGGTGCCGATGGCCGGTGAGACGGCTCAGATGCAAAATCCCGGCAAGTGAGTTGATCGCTTGCGCGAATGATCAACGGCGCGAAGAATTTTCTGAAAGCGCAGGAACAGCGTTCTACAAAGGAGAAACACGATGCGACTCTCAATACAGGGCACGGCGATCGCGGCGGGGCTTTTATGGGGTGGCGCAATCCTGCTGGTCGGACTCATCAATCTGGCACGGCCGGAATACGGCGCGAACTTTCTTACGGTGATGAACTCGGTGTATCCATGGTTTCACTCCACGCACAACTTCGCCAGCGTGGTCATCGGCGCCATTGATGGCCTGATTGACGGCGCTGTGGCTGGCTTGTTATTCACGTGGCTGTACAACACGACGCTGGATGTCAGCGGCAAAATGCAGACGCTCCAGGGCCGGCACACCTAAAGCCTCCTCCCGTCGTGGTGATGCGCTGGCAGGCCCCGCGCCGGCGCTCACCACAACTGGGCGGGGATTAGGATCGCAACTCACGCCGGACTTTTTGTTTCAATTCGGGACATTTAGAACGATTGGAATTTTCAATGGTTGACAGAGCGCGCCCACGCCAATTGGCCTTGAGAACACTCAAATGGATAGCGGTAGTTCTCGCGATCGTTCTAACTTGGTCGCTGGGAGACTACTACGTTCGAGAACTGTTTTCGGCGCTTTTGCTGTCTGCGGTGCTGTTTGTGACGGTGGCGGTTCTGCTCACGCTCTTTATGCTTCTCGAGGAGTTGCTCGACTGGTGCGCGGTGCGTTGCTGCGTCAGCGCCAATCGGGTTCCGGCTGAGGTTCTCGCTCGCCTAAGGTCGCATCACTCGTGATTCCGACGGTGCGCGGCCTGGGCTCTCACGTCCAAGAATCCTAGAGCCGAGAACAAGAGAATGCCTCCACATGAACTGAACGCGCCTTACTGGACATAGAAGACTGGAAACCGTTTACGTGTTCTGGGAAATCGTAAGCATTCTGTGGTCGCGGTCTGACAATTGAGCCGAATGGACATCGCGCCCGAAGATGCAGATAACGTGTCAAGAAAAACGCAGTGTCCGACAATGGTGTTGCGTCCACCGGTTGAGCACGCAGCACTAATCGTACAAATGGATTTTCGATTACGCCGCCAACCTGAGTCTGTTACACTCAAGTCCACAAGGGGCCGAAAATTCGCGACTGTCACCAAATTGTCACTAAGACCGGCGTAAAACGAGCAAAAACCGCGCAAATCAAGAAAACTGAAAACCGAGCTATCTGACGGCTGGCAAAGGGATTTGGTTGGATTTTGTGTCAGATAGCAAAACAGCGATTTAATTTTTCAAGACCGCCGGAGTCAACCGCTTTCCTACCCCTCCGTTTTGCACGGCTTGTTCCATCCTAACTTACGCGGCATTTGATGACAATCAACGCAATGCAACCGACCGCTGCTCCGTGCGAACTCACTCGCTAGTCGGGTGCCGGCGCTGTGGCGGTCGACCCCATCCCGCCCACGTTCCGCACACTCGTCTCCGCCGCGCGCCATTCAATGGGCCAACCGCAGGACAATTGCAATATGCGTCAGCGCCAGCGCGAATCCTCCCTCCACTCGTATTCCAGGAATGATAAGATTCAAGTGCAAGAAATCGCTGCCGCTCGTAGCGTTATCGAGCGGACATCCGGCGAGGGAGATTTCGTGATGATTCGAAAACTTTTGATCCTGACCATCATTTTCGGCGCCGCAGTGGCCGGATTTGGCGCTGGGTTTCTGCATGCACAGAATTCTTCCAGCCAGGAATCTCACCCGGCTCCGGCGCCCGCTCCTCTACCTCTCCTCTCCCGCCGCGAAGTTTCTGAAAACCGACGTGCCCGCCTATCACGCCGCGCCGCCCAAAGGCCCATTACCCGATACGCTGGATCCCGCGCAGTTTCAGGACGCGCAAACTCGCAACATCTACACGCTTGCGGCGAAAGTGAAACCAGTCCTTTATCAGGAGCCCTGCTATTGCGGCTGCGACAAGGAGGTGGGGCACAAGAGCCTGCTGGATTGCTTCACCGATCTTCACGGCGCCCACTGCATGCTCTGCAAAAAAGAAGCGGTTTTCACCTACTCGGAATCGCAGCAAGGAAAAACCGCCGAGCAGATTCGCAAGGAAATCATAGACGGGAAATGGAAAGAGGTGGACCTGTCCAAATACGACAGCCCCAGTCCTTCCAATTAATTCACTAGCGGCGTATTCGGGTCGCCGTGAAGAGCATCCGCTTTCAGCACGCTCGAATTCCTCTCCGCCACTGCAACTCTACCCTCGAACTTTTCACAGCGTAGCATCCAGACAGAGCGCCTCGATCATGGCATCAAGGTCTGATTGAGCCTGGTCGCGCTTCGCTTGAAAGTCCGCCGACTCACGCTGGAGGGTCTCCAGCCGTGTTTCCTGATCCGCGAGCTGTTGCGTATAGCGCTGTGTGAGCGCACGTTCTTCGGCGCTGCCCTTCAGGGCCTTCAGATTTTCGCGCAGTCGTTGTTGATCGTCATAGATTTTCTCCGTTTCCGCTTCGCGCCGGGTGATTTCCGCATCCAGGTCTGCAACGCGTGCTTTCTGTGCGACAATCTTGCGAAACGCCGCTTCGATCTCTGGATTGATGGATTTCTGCTGTAGGAATAACGCGATTTGGTTGTCCGTCAAATTCGTCAGTTGGAAGCGGCTCTCCAAAGGCTTGGATTCACGCACGGTAAATTTCAAAGTGGACTTCGGCTCGATGGTGTCGCGGAAACGGTAGGAGTTCGAGGTCGTCTCCTCCGGCTTGGGGCTGCCCTCGGAAATAGTCCATCCTGCGCGCAGCGGGTGTTCGATGAGAAGTGTGCGCGGAGTGGTATCGTCGTCACGGATTGTGTAGCTGGTATCCTGCCGCAGCTCGCAGGTCTGGATCATTACTCCGTGCGCGATGTGAACACGCGTTACTTGCTGCGGTTCGCCCTCCATCTTGGAATCCACACGCACGCCCAAATCCGCGGCGTAGGAAAGCAGGCGCTTTTCCCCCGGTTTGATCGCGTCGGCCAAGCCCTCGCCGGCAAAGGCTTCGTTCTCCAGCACGCTGAAGCTTCCACCATCGAGCGTCAGCGGGCTCGAATTCGTAAGCCACAATGCGCGCAGAGGCCGAGGGGAATTCAGCGATTCATTCCATAACGAGACCTTCTCGGCTGCCACGTGGACTTGCACAATGGGAACCAGCGCGGATTCGTTCTTATGAATCGTCAACCGATCCTTCAGCTTGTATTCGAAAAGATCCCCTAGATCCGATCCTTCTGCCGCGGCCGACATTGCGCGTCGTGCTTCAGCCACCGCGCCAGCATTGAAAACTCCGCCGCCCGTGCCGCCGCCCACGCCGGTGCGTATGCGGCCTCCGACTCCACGACCGCTGCCCAGTTCGCCTCCCGACCCAGCGTGCCCCGCGGCCGCACTCAACTCCGCGCTGTCGGTGTTCACAGTCGCGGATTCCGCAGTGACTGTGACAGTCTGTGTTGCCGTTCCTACCCGTAAGGTAACATTCTGTGTACGTTCCCGCCCGCCACCGAGAGATACGCCCTGCATAACCGTCTTCTGAAAGCCGGTCTGGGTGAACTCGACGCGATAGTTGGCAGCCGGAAGTTCGGCAATTTCATATCGGCCTTGATCGTCCGTAGTTGTCGTCGCCGCCAGTTCGCCCGTCGGGGAATACGCTTGCACCGTGGCTCCTGGAATTGCCGCTCCGCTCTGATCGAGAACCACCCCGGACAAGCCTGCGAATCCTCCCGTCATCGCGCTGTCATGAGTCTGCGGCATCAGCTGCGCGTTTTGCGGCAGCGGCACCACGGGACGCCTTGCGTAATAAGGTTGCGACAGCTGTTGAATGAATGACTGCGGAGCGCCGGCGACCAGCGAGAGTTCTATATTGTTCCAATCCTCTCCCACGGTGTTGTCCACGATCGCCCAGCCTTGTAACAAGGGCTCGCTTTCGCCTTTGGACGACAGAACGATTCGATACGTGGTCTTCCAGATGGGCACCTCGCTGATGTAACTCACGAAGAGTTGGCGTTCGCCCGTCCCGTTCGCGGCGATAGTCATTCGGCGCAGGTCTTCTTGGCGCATTGAGGCGAGCAGGGAAAGATACCGCCCGACTTCCTGTGTCACATCGCGTTCGGCCAGACGGACGCTGACGCCCGGAGTGATCTCCACGCTGCGAACTTCGCCTGAGTCGGACACCAGGGTGGCCAAATCAACTTCCAGCGTGGTGCCTCCACTCACACGCGTCTTCCTCTCGACGCTCAACAAGCGGCCCTCTACCACCAACGCACCGGTGCGAACTTCGAGTCGCGCGCCACGCAACGCGGCGTAGAATTTGGACAGATCGGTCCTCTCCTCAAGCGGCAGTCGGAGCATGCCAAGTCGTTGGCTCAACGAGGCTTCGGAGTTGTAATTGACTCCTGCTATTCGTCCGCCGTTGAGATCAAGAACAGTCAGCGACTGCAGGACGTCGTTGAGCTGGCTGCTCGTGAAATCAATCTGGACTTTCTGATCACCTCGCACTTGACCAAGATGCTCAAAATAGCCGACGCCTGTTTTGTAAAGAATTACACGTCGTACCGGAAGCTTGGCGGTTGAGTTGTCCTCGGCCGGCTTAGCTTCAGCCGCGGGGTTCGCTGGCGCGACTTCGGAGACGTTGGCCGTCTTTTTGTTCGCCGGGTCCGCGTGGCTCTGAGCGGTTGCTGCTAACGGAACCGCAATCGCTGCAACGACAAGAGCAAACACCCAGATCGTTCGCATCCGCGCCTCCGAAAATCGAATTCAACCTTCTTTAAAAGCTCGCAAGGAAATCAGCAGTTTATAGGTTAAGGCACGTAGCGAACTAGGCTAAAAGTATCGCTTTGAGGAATGAATTGCAAACCAGAGAACATCGCCGCTATTAGAAACCGATTTCGTCTCCGGTGTTCCCATCAAAGATGTTTGAGGTAGCAAGAGCTCCGTAGGATGTATGCGATGTGAGCAGTTCGGGCACGGGTCCCCGACCATGACCGAGGGATGACCGCTGGTCATTTCTGGTTCTCTTCGCTGCTGGCAGAAGTCCGCAGACCCTCTGCAACTCCGCCCCGCACGTGATAGAACATTCCGTGAAGAACGTCGGGATGGTGGTACCGAAGCAAGAATCTACACTGAGGGACGAAACAGGCTAGCGTGATGGCTGCGCGGAAGGCCGCGCAGGCCAGTCTTGCGGGGCGAAATCAACACCCCAGAAATGCGGGCTCGGCGAAAGGAATTCCACGCCGATACGTGTGCCTTTTTCTGAAGTGTCGCCGATATATACGACCCGGCACTCTTGCTCTTCTTCGGTCACGGGATTGATCAGCACGAGCTCGGCGCCGATGGCGAGACTTTCTTGCAGATACAGCAGGCCGCCGTGCGCGTTGATAACGATGGTCTGGCTGTTCTCGCGAAATTTCTTGCCATCGCTATTCTTGGCCGTGGCTCGCACGGGAATCCGCGTGAATATACGCGAGCTGCGTCGGGCCGTACTGTTTTGCGTTTCGCTCATGGCTATCTTGTATCCTGCATCGCGGCCGACCGCGAGTCAACCGTGCATGCATGGAAAGTGTCCAAAAACGCAGTCCGCAAAAAGCTTGCTGAAATCGCATAAGGTTCCGTAGAATCGCAAATCCCGTGTGTTGGGACGGGATCATGCGCATTCATACCGCGCCGCGGTTTTTTGTTGCCGTGCGCGTTACAATCTTACGGTTTGGGGGCCCCCTGGCAATGAAGCTTATTGAGTACATCGAATCTAGGCGCGATGAACACCTGAACGAGCTGAAAGAGTTTCTCCGCATTCCCAGCGTCAGCACCAAAAGCGAACATAAACCAGATATCGAGCGGGCCGCCCACTGGGTCGCTGAAAAATTGCGCGCCGCCGGCCTGGAAAACGTGGAAATCACGCCGACCAAAATGCATCCACTGGTCTATGGTGAATCCCTGCACGCCCCCGGCAAACCCACCATCCTTTTCTACGGTCACTACGACGTGCAGCCCGCCGAGCCGCTGGACCTCTGGACTTCGCCGGCTTTCGAGCCCACCGTGCGTGACGGCAAGCTTTTTGGACGCGGCACCGCCGACGACAAGGGTCAAGTGCACATCCATCTAAAAGCGCTGGAAGCCCTGAAAAATCAGACGGGCAAGTTGCCGTTGAACGTCAAGGTCATGATCGAAGGCGAAGAAGAAGTCGGCAGCGTCAGCCTGTGGGATTTCGTTCAGGCCAACAGGGAACGCCTGAAGGCCGATGCGCTGGTCGTCTCGGATACATCCATGCTGGCGAAGGGCGTTCCCTCCGTCACCTACGGTCTGCGCGGGTTGAACTATTACCAGTTGGAGGTCACCGGACCGGCGCAAGATTTGCACTCTGGAGTTTTCGGCGGAGCGGTGCCGAATCCGATTACCATTCTTGCCGAACTGATCGCCAAGCTTCACGACAAAAATTTTCGCGTCACCGTGCCGGGCTTTTACGACGACGTTGCGCCGCTCTCGCCGCGGGAACGCAAAGCGCTCAACGCTCTGCCCTGGAAAGAAAAAGAATTTCGCAAGACCGTTGGAGCGCCCGCGCTCGACGGCGAAAAAGGATTCACGATCGTCGAGCGATTGTGGACGCGTCCTACTCTGGAATTGAACGGCATCTGGGGCGGCTATCTGGGAGAAGGCGCGAAAACTGTAATTCCTTCGAAGGCGTATGCAAAACTTTCCACGCGCCTGGTTCCCGATCAAAACCCCGCGAAGATTGCGAAACTTGTCGAGCGCCACATCCGCAAATTGCTGCCGAAGTCCGTCACTTGCAAATTCGAGGTGCTCAGCACGGGCAAACCGTGGGTGGCCCCATACACGCATCCGATTTTTCAGACGGCGATTCACGCGCTCGAATCCGGCTTCGGCAAGAAGGCCGTATTCATCCGCGAAGGCGGTTCGATTCCTTTCGTCACGCAAATGCACGACACCTTCAAAGTTCCCTGCGTGCTGCTGGGCTTCGGATTGCCCGACGAAAACGCCCACGCGCCCGACGAGCACATCGCGCTGGAAAATTATTTCGGTGGAATCAAAGCCGTCGCGCTTTTCTACCAGCAACTCGCCGCGCAATAGATTTTTTCCTGAAAAATGACGCGCGAAGGAAAAGCCCGTTTTATCGGGCTTTTTTGAAGGTTTGACTTGCGTTCGGCCGCTACTGTCGCTATAGTCCCCAAGGCGTCTTGCACCGCAGGACCGCCGGCAATTTAAACTGAGGAGGAAAACGCAACTCGATGGCAAATCCGCTGAGCAAGTCCAAGATTATTGCGATTATCACTGAGAAGGTTAGCACCCCGGAGAAGCCGGTTTCCAAGAAGCAGACCGTGGCTTTCTTCGACGAATTGTTCAAGTTGGCTGTGAAAGAAGCCAAGAGCTCGGGCAAGTTCGTAATTCCTGGCATCGGCCGCGCCGTCAAGGCACATCGCAAGGCGCGTCTGGGCCGCAATCCCGCCACTGGCGAGACCATCAAAATCAAGGCCAAGACCGTTGTGCGTTTGCGCGCAGCGAAAGCATTCAAAGACGCCGTCCTGAAGTAGTCCTTCCGGCGCAGGGATTGACGACGAGCCCCCAGGCATGCCCGCTCGCAATAACGGAGCGGACGCTTGGGGGTTTTGTCTTTTCATCCCCTTCCGGTGCGAAATAAACTGTTTCGTTCCTTGTACATGCGTTAAATAACGCAAGGCATGAGGGAGTTATGACCTCGCAGCATTGGGACGCAGTTCAGGCCCGCGCGTACCACGAGTTTCGGTACCAGTTTCCCGAAAAGGAACTCGCCGGTCACCAGCAACCGCCGCATCCTGGAAAAGGAAAATGTCAGAACACTCGGGCCTCTTAACTGATCTGTACGAACTAACGATGGCCGCGGGCTATCTGCAGACCCGCTTCGAGGCTCGCGCCACGTTCGAACTGTTCGTTCGCCATCTTCCACCGCATAGGAATTATCTGGTCGCCGCCGGGCTCGAACAGGCGCTCGATTTTCTCGAAAACGTTCACTTCTCCGCGAAGGAAATTGATTACCTGCGCCAGCATCCTGTCTTCCGCAATATCCGCGGCGAATTCTTCGAATATCTCGCGAAATTCCGTTTCACCGGCGACGTCTGGGCCATGCCCGAAGGCTCGTTGGTATTTCCCGGCGAGCCCATGCTGCGCGTCGTTGCGCCCATCATCGAAGGCCAGATCATGGAGACATATTTTCTCTCCACGCTCAGCTACCAGACCATGATCGCCAGCAAAGCCGCGCGCGTGGTTACTGCTGCCAAGGGCCGCCAGGTCGTTGAGTTCGGCGCCCGTCGCGCCCACGGCAGCCAGGCCAGCCTGCTCGCCGCACGCGCCGCAGCCATCGGCGGATGCCAGGGCACATCCAATGTGCTAGCAGGCCAGCAATTCGGCATGGAAACGTACGGCACGCAAGCGCACTCCTGGGTGATGGCGCACGAAGACGAGACGGAAGCGTTCTCGCAATTCCTCGATGCGTTCCCCGAACATGCCGTGCTGCTGCTGGATACTTACGACGTTCACACGGCCGTGAAACGGATCATCGCCATGAATCGCAAACCCGCCGGCGTGCGCCTGGATAGCGGCGACCTTGCAAAAGACAGCCAGTGGGTACGCCGTCAGCTGGATCGCGTCGGATGGAACGACGTAAAAATTTTCGCGTCGGGCGATCTGGACGAGACGCGTATCGCCGCGCTGCTCGCCAAACACGCTGCGATTGACGCGTTCGGCGTCGGCACCGCGCTCGCCACGCCAGGCGACGCTCCGCACCTGAATCTGATCTACAAACTGGTCGAAGTCGAGCGCGGCGGAAAAATTCGCGAAGCCGCCAAACTCAGCGCTGCGAAAGTCACCTATCCCGGTCGCAAGCAGGTATTCCGCTACTCAGCGCCCTCCGGCGAATATCGCCATGACCGGATCGCTCTCGATGGGGAACCCGCGGATGGCGGTGAGCCAATGCTCGTAGAAGTGATGCGCGGCGGCCGTCGCGTCGCCCCGGCACAGCCCGTCGCCGATTTGCGCGCGCGTTGCCTCGCCGGCCTCGCTCGCCTGCCTCGAACTTATCGCCAGATCAATCGCGCCGCGGTGTATCCCGTGCATTACACCAAGCGCCTCGAGGCCCTGCTCGAAAAGCTTCGCCGCCGCATCCGCCGCTCCGCGCTAAAATAGCGGCGGGCTAGGAACAATCCTGTTTCTGCGCGTAGTTGTATCTACTGGATGAAGTTGTAATTTGAATTTACAGCCGGAGAACAATGCCATCGGATCGCCAAGAACAAGCGTGGGCGCTGCTACAAGCAGCCTATCGCGCGCAGATGGAAGGCGACTACGACCACGCCGTCGAGCTGTACAAAAACTCTCTGGAGCGTTTCCCCACCGCCGAGGCACACACGTTCTTAGGCTGGACTTATCACTTCCAGGGGAAGATCGAAGCCGCGATCGCCGAGTGTAAGCGCGCCATCGAAGTGGATCCGGAATTCGGCAATCCCTACAACGACATCGGCTCGTACCTGATCCAGCTAGAAAAATACGACGAGGCCATTCCGTGGCTCGAACGCGCCATCGCCGCTCCGCGCTACGACCCGCGCCACTTCCCGTATTTCAATCTCGGCCGCGCCTACGCCGCCAAAGGCATGCTGGCCCGCGCGCGCGAATGTTTCAACGAATCGCTGCGCATCGAACCGCGCTACACCCTCGCCCGCCAGGCTGTGGAAAGCCTGCGCCGCATGGTCAACTAGGCCGCGTCAACAGCAATTCTCCCAGGCTGGAAAATCTTATCGTATAACCACGTGAGCGCCGCTGTGACCACGCCGATGATCGCAATCACCCACCACATCTGCTGCGGCTCGTGCAGGACTTCGCCAAAATGGTGAATCAGGTAGCCGCCGAGCGGTCCCGCGATAAAATATCCTACAGCGATTGGAAGAAATGCGTATCCCATGTACAGCCCTTGCTGCCCCGGCGGAGCCAGCCGCGAAACGTATTCGTAATAGCGCGATGCCTGCGTAATTTCGCCGATGGCCACGCCCACCAGCGTCGCTATCAGCATCGGCACGCTCGGATGAATCGCCAGTAGAATCCAGGAGAGGCCTGTTATCAGAAATCCCAGCGCCATCGCCCGAACGGCCGGCATTTTTCTCGTCAGATACGCTGCAAGTATCTGGAAACAAATCACCACGATCGGATCCACGGAAAGCAGCAGGTCTACGTCCGCTTTCGCATTCACGTACCCGCGAATAAAGAGCGGCGCTGAAATATATTGCTGCCAGAAAACGATGTAGAAGCCGGAAGAGATCGCCAGGAACAGCACGAACCGCAAATTGGCGAGCACCACGATCATATTCGAGAGCGCGGTCCATACGCTTGCAACCTTTACTTCCCCGGAACGCCCCGGCTCGCGATAAAAAAAGAGCGTCGTCCAGAACATCAGAAAAACCCACAACGCCGAAACGCGAAATACGTTCTCGATCCCCCATCCCAGTTGCTTGCGCACGAGCCACGCGACAATTGGACCCAGCGCTCCGCCGATGTTCACCAATGTGTAGTAAATCGAATAGCCGAGTGAGCGCACATTCTCGTTCGACGCGCGCGCTGTGGTTCCCGCCACGCACGGCTTCACCACACCCGGGCCCAGGGCAGGAATCATCAGGATGGCCAGCACCAGCCACTTGTCTCCCAGCGATTGGCGCAGCGATTCCATCCACGGAGCGGAAAGCGAGCCCAGCAGAAAATAGCCGACGGTCATCACCAGGTAAGCGAACATCAGCGCGCGGCGAAATCCAAATCTGTCCGCCAGCGTGCCACCCAGTATCGGCAGAAACCACACCACCAGGCCGAAGGTCCCCACCAGCCAGCCCGTCAATTCGCTCGAGAAATGCAGCTGCTCTTTCAGGTAAATGGCGAGAACCGCGGTTGTGCCGTAATACGCCACCCGCTCAAAAATCTCTGTGAAGTTCGCCACCCAGAATGCCGGCTCAAATCCCGTGCGAATTTCCTCAAAGCGCTGTGAAAAGCTCAACTTGCCTCCCTCGGCTTCGCGCGCCACTGCAACCGCCGCGATTGTAGCGGAAGCACTGCCCCCGCGCCCTCGATTTTTGCTTCTCCGAAGCGTGTGCTAAACTTGCAAATTTGGCGGGCTGCTCTACTTCCGCCTGTACACGATGCCCACATCCACGATGAAAGCTTTGCGCAAGATGCGTCCCCAGCGCGGAGCGCAACTCGAAACCGTCCCTATTCCTCAGCCGGGGCCCATCGAAGTTCTAGTCCGCGTGCGCGCCGCTTCCATTTGCGGCACCGACCTGCACATTTACGGCTGGGACCGCTGGTCCGCTTCGCGCATTCATCCGCCGATGACGTTCGGCCACGAGTTCTGCGGCCATGTGGAAAAAGTCGGTTCCGAAGTCACCTCCGTGAAGCCTGGCGACTTCGTCAGCGCCGAAATGCATGTCAATTGCGGACACTGCCGCCCCTGCCGCATGGGCCAGCCGCACGTCTGCCAGAATGTGAAAATCATCGGGATAGACGCCGACGGCTGCTTCGCCGAATACGTAATTATTCCCATCCGAAATATCTGGAAAATTGATCCGGCCATCCCCGAGCACTACGCCGCGATTCTGGATCCGCTCGGAAACGCCGTACACACCGTACTGGCCGGCGAGATCGCCGCGCAGAATGTGGTCGTCACCGGCGCCGGGCCGATCGGCTTGATGGCTATCAACGTCGCCCGCGCTTGCGGCGCCGCCATGATCTTTGCCACCGAGGTGAATCCGCATCGGCGCGAGCTGGCCATTAAAATGGGCGCTGACGAAGCTCTCGACCCCGCGCAAGGAGACATCGTCGCACGCGTCCGCGAAGCCACGGAAGGCGCGGGGGCTGACGTCCTTCTGGAAATGAGCGGGCATCCCGCCGCGATTCATCAGGGCTTCGAAATGTTGCGCTCAGGCGGACGCGCATCGCTGCTCGGCATTCCCAAAGATCCCGTCACTTTCGATCTGGTGAACGACGTTATTTTCAAAGGCGCCACCGTGCAGGGAATTTACGGCCGCAAAATGTTCGAGACCTGGGTGCAGATGACCGAGCTGCTGAAGCATCATCGCCTGAACCTCGAACCACTTTTCAACGAGCGCGTGCCGCTCGACAATTTCGAACAAGCCTTCTCGCTTCTGGAATCCGGCCTCGCCGGCAAAATCCTGTTTTATCCTAACGGCGCAAGTAAGTAGCGCGCCACAAATCCGCAGGAGGAATCATGAGCAGTGCCGCACGTCCCCAGCTTCAGTATCTGCATGACGCCATCGAAGACCTGAAGGCCAAGCATCTCTATTTCAATCTGAAAATTCTTGAGGGCGAACAAAAGCCGGTCGCGAATTACGACGGCAAGGAAGTCATCAACCTCAGCTCGAATAATTATCTGGGCCTCACCACGCACCCTAAGCTCCGCCGCGCCGCCATTGACGCCACGCGTAAGTTCGGCGTCGGTTCCGGCGCCGTGCGCAGCATCGCCGGGACCATGAAGATGCACATGGACCTGGAAGCGCAAATCGCCGCGTTCAAAAAAGTGGAAGCCTGCGTCGTGTTCCAATCGGGATTCGCGGCCAATGCCGGCACTGTCTCGGCCATCCTCGGCAAAGACGATCTGGTCATTTCCGATGAGTTGAATCACGCCTCCATCATTGACGGCAGCCGCCTCTCGCGCGCCACGATCAAAGTTTTCAAACACAAGGACGCCGCCGATTGCGAACGCGTCCTGCAGGAAACCAAAGACTGGAACGGCAAAAAGCTGCTTATCACCGACGGAGTCTTCTCCATGGACGGCGACATCGCCAATCTCCCCGCGCTCTGCGACCTCGCCGAAAAATATAATTGCATCATGATGGTGGACGACGCGCATTCTTCCGGCGTTCTGGGCAATCGCGGCCGCGGCACCATTGACCACCTGAATTGCCACGGCCGCGTGGACATCCAAGTCGGCACGCTCAGCAAAGCCATCGGGTCGATCGGTGGTTACGTCTGCGGCTCACGCGATCTGATTCACTTCCTGTACCAACGCGCCAGGCCCTTCCTTTTTTCCACTTCGCATCCGCCGTCAGTCACGGCCACTTGCCAAGCGGCGTTCGAGCTGCTCGATTCCGAAGCCGGCGACAAGCTCATCAAGAAACTCTGGGCCAACACGAAATTTTTCAAACGCAAACTGAAGAAGCTGGGATTCAATACTGGCAAGAGCGAGACGCCCATCACGCCCATCATGGTGGGCGACGCGGACAAAGCGTTTCAATTTTCGCGGGAATTATTCGCTGAAGGAGTTTTTGCCGGCGCCATCGGCTTCCCCACGGTCCCCGAAGGTAAAGCGCGGCTGCGCACCATCGTCACCGCCGCTCACAAACGCGCCGACCTGGAGCGCGCCGCCGAAATCATCGGCCGCGTAGGCAAGAAGCTTGGAGTCGTCTCCTAGAGCCCACGATCAACGCACGTTACGCCAGCGCTATCGTTGCCACGCGGCGGCGCATGTAGATCACACTGTCGCCGCTGCAGCCGCTACCTGCGGTCGCATGTTCTTATAAATTGCCAGCGCCATCGCGCCTATGCCCCAGACCACCACGACTGACGAAATCCAGCCGCCCAGAAATGGCAGCATTCCTAGCGCGCGCAAGATCACCAAACCCAGCGCCAGACGTCCTAGTGCCGCCCCTACGCCAGTGCCTACGCCTAGAATTTTTTCTCCCAGCCACGCGCCCACCAACACTTGAGCCGCATAGATGCAGATTATCCACAGCATGATCGCGGAGATTCCCACGCCCAATCCCACCACCGTGATGCACACGATAATTGCCGCAATGGGCGTGGCAATCAAGAACAGCACGCCAAATCCGATCGCCGCCGCCGTCTTGTTGCATGCGCTCACTGCGTCAAAGAAAAGGCCGGGCATCAGGAACAGCAGCACCAGCCCAAACAAGAAACTCGCGCCCCACTTCAAAATCTGGTGCACGTAGTAACGGGCCGACGAATAACTGGTTTCTGACCCGTGCTTGACGATCGTCCATTCCAGCGGACTGCTCAGTTTCGCGCTCGTTGATACGTCCGGCGGCTGCCGCAGCTGCGCCGTCGTCTGTCCGGCGATCTCAGCGCGCGACCCAATCGTCAGGTGTCCGCCGCGAATCCTGGCGTTGCGCCCCAGCTGGCCGTTGATGTCCACATCTCCCGAAAACGCGAGCAAATCGCCCACAAGTTTCCCGTTCACTTCCAGGTGGCCAGATCCGGCGGTCAATGTGCCATTCACTTTTGCGCCCTGGTCCAGATTCACATCGCCTGCCCACACCAGCACATTGCGCGCGACCGTGTTATAGAGCTGCAGGTTTTCCACAAACGCGCGCACGTTGCCATCCACTGGGCCGTTCACCCGCAATTCCTGGCTGAACGCAATTATGTCGCCCTTGATGTGCCCGTTCACCGTCACGCTGCGCGAGAACGCGATCAAGTCGCCCTCCACGTCGCCATCAATACGCGTGGAATCCGCCGACACAATCAAATCCGTGTGCACCACTTCTCCCGCCGGCAGCGTGTAATTCGGATCGCCGTGCCGCAGCTCCGCGGCTCCAGCAGAGGGAGGCAGCGCCACCATCAGAGCCAGCGCGCCCATCACCACCGCCAGCGCCGTGGTGCGCCGCAGGTGACGTCGCAATAGCCACATCACCACGAGTCCCAATGTCGCCATCGCCAGAAATTCAATCAGGCTTCGCATCGCGTCCCATCCTTTCCAGAATGCACCGCTGAAAAAAAGCATGGTCAGTAAATTTCCTTGCGTGAAACCGGCCTGCGCCGCCTGCGCCCGCCACGGTTCGATGAATCCGCTCCACGCCGTGTACGCCCCACCCGCGCTTAATCCCAGCGCGGAAATCCAGCCCCACGGAGCGCCACCGTGCTGCGGCGCCTGCACCAGCCGCGCCGGAACGGATTCGTCGTCCGCTTCCAGCGAATCGCGCAACCACACGCTTTCTGATTGCAGCGCGCGCAGCAGCCCGCGACATTCCGCGCAAGAGGCCGCGTGAGAGCGCACTCCCTCCGCGTGGTCGGCATCGAGCTGCCCTTCCAGATACAGCAGCCCCGTCATTTCATCGAAATGGCTCATGGCCTTCCCCCGGCAGCTGCGCCCTGCAATCCGCCGCCGCTTTCCGCCAGCACGTCGCGCAATTGATGGCGCGCGCGCAGCAACAGCACACCCACGAACGCGCGCCGCACTCCCAGCGTGTCCGCGATTTCGTCGTAACTCATGTCTGAGTAATAGCGCAGCACCAGCGCCATGCGCGCGCGGTCCGGCAGCTTCGCGAGGCCGGCGCGAACGTGTTTGCTGTCATGCTCCGTCTGCAATTGTTCCAGCTGGCTTGGATCAGGATGTTCCAGTGGCAGCGTTTCCAAATCTCCGGTTTCCAGATCTTGACGAATTCGCCGTCGCCGCAGCGTGTCCCAGCAATGATTGCTCGCCACTTTGTACAGCCACGCCGTAAACGGCCGCGACGAATCGTACATCCCGAGTTTTTGCCGAACCTTCATGAATATTTCCGTGGTGGCGTCTTCCGCATCCTCGCGCGTGGGCAGCGCTCGCCGGCAGAACCGAAAAATCGCCGGAGCGTATTGGCCATACAGGTCTCCCCAGGCGTCTGAATCGCCCGCCCGGACCTGCGACAGCAAATCCGCTAGTTCCGCGGTGCTCATCTCGCCGATGCTCTTCCGTCGCTCCATAGATGAATACGCATCATCCTATCGGAATATTTCAAATCCGTGACATTTCAGTCGTTTACGCGGGGTGTCGTTGCGTCTGGGCCGCGTCCGCGCCGCTAAGCATGACGTGCGGCCCGTCTTGTACCGCGGCGTTGTGCAGACTCTCAATCATCCGCATACCACACATTCTATTGCACTTACGGTAGGAGATGCCCACAACAGAAAAGCGGCCCGGCCGCCGCCACAATGGGAAGCCGCCGAGCCGCCGGATGCTGCTAAATCGTGAGCTGCCGATCGAACTCCGAGCCCGCCCGTCGCCGCTTAGAACGTGAACTTGGCCGCCAGCTGTATCCCGCGTGGCGCCCCGCCGCCAAGGAACGGGTTGCCAATCCCCACATCCCCCGTCGCGGTCAGGTTGTAGAAGCCCTGGCTCACGCCGTTCGTGCCGATGCCCTGCTGTCCCGCATCGGCGATGAAGGCTGGCAGCAGTGGACTCGAAAAGTTCGGGTGGTTTAAGATATTGAAAAATTCCGCGCGAAGCTGCATGCCCAGGCGCTCGGTGATCTGAGTGTTTTTGTAAATGGCAAAATCCCACTGCTTGAACGTCGGACCCTTCAACGAGTTGCGTCCCAGATCGCCGAAATGCCGCGTCCCTGGCACGCAGTTCTGGTCCGGGCCGTTGACAGCTGCTGAAAGCGCCGGATTCGCCGCGGCTGTCTCCCATGCCGCGAGCGCCGCCCCGCTGAGCGAAGTGCATGGAGTCTGAAACGCGCTAAGGTTCAAGAAACTGTGCTG
This sequence comes from uncultured Acidobacteriota bacterium, assembly GCA_963742475.1. GTDB lineage: Bacteria > Acidobacteriota > Terriglobia > Acidiferrales > UBA7541 > Palsa-295. The sequence continues at coordinate 544,913 of CAVULY010000005.1, forward strand.
GATTGTTGAAGTTATATTGAATCGGCCCGACTACATCCGGCCGGTCGAAGCTCTCGCCGCTACCGCTGAAGTCCCCCTCAAAATTGTAGTTCAAGTTGAACGGCTGCCCGTTCTGCAGCGTTACCGCACTGTTCACACCCCAACCATTCTTCAGTTTTTGCCAGTTACCGCCCATGTGCGGCAGGTCGTAAGCAAAAATCCACGTAAAGCGATTGCGAATGTCAAAGTTCGAATTGCCATATTCCAGATTCGGCTTCGTGCTGTCATTGGGCTGCGCCGCGTTGGGAACGAAATCAAAGCTATCGCTGGCGGTGTCCAGTGAATGCGACCACACATAGTTCACGATGGACGTGACACCGTGCCAGTCATTCACGCGCAAGCTGGCTTGCAGCGAATTATAGTTTGACTTGGCGGTCGTTTGGAGCTGGTTGATGATAGAACGGCTCCGTAGGGATTGTTTGCGTAGACGCGCGTAACGCCAGCATTATTCAGTCCAGAGTTGATGCATCCAGGTCCTCCATTGGGAAAGCATGGCGCCCCAAAGACACTCGTATTCGCCTGAGCGTACGCTATGTCAAAGGAATTGATCGTCGCTTGATTCGGCTGGTTGAGGTCAAGATAGTGGAAGAGCCGGTGTCCCTCATCGCCAACATACCCTACCTGCAGCACAACCTTATTCGAAATCTGCTGTTGCACGTTGAGGTTGTAATTCTCCATATACGGAGTCGGAAGGTTACGGTCAACTGCGAAAATACTTCCGCTCGGCGTGCCGGAGGGTGGCGTGAAAACGGGGAAGTTCGGGGTGATGGACCCCAAAGTTCCTACTGAGAAAATCGGCGCTGGCCCGGCGGGGTTGTACCCAACGCCCGGACAAAAAGAACAGTTGTACGGCAACTCACCGAGAAACACATCTTGGGACACTCCGTCGAAAAAAATTCCCCAACCGCCGCGTATCACCGTGCGTCCTTTGCCAAAGACATCCCACGCCGCGCTCACACGCGGAGCGAAATTCTTATAGTCGGGATTATAGACTCGGCTCAGCCCCGGTTGACCAAGCTGCGTGAGAGTGACCGTCTGTCCGACTGCATCGAACGAGGTTATGTTCGTGAATAAGTCACTTTTTTCGCCGACCACGCCATAATAATCCCAGCGCAATCCTAGATCGAGCGTCAACCGCGGGTTCAGCTGGTACGTATCTTGAACATATAAACCGTCATTGTTCTGGTAGGTATGCCGAGTCGAGTCGCCTAACGACTGGCCGCCGCCATCCACCGTGCCGGCGAGAAAATCTCCCAAATTATTGAAATTCAGCCTCCCACGGTAGTTCACTCCAAACAACTGCTGAATTGTTGTTCGCCGGTACTCGTACCCGAATTTCACATCGTGCTTTCCAATCTTCCACGAAAAATTATCCAGCGCCTGCCAGTTGGAATCCACGCGATGTCGGGGATCCGAATGGTTCGCGCCAAGCTGGGAAAACGGGCTCACATCAATCACCGGCAATCCTTGATTGGAGCTTACAGCGCCGGTGCAATCCGCCGTACTCGTCGCGGCGCACAGCCCCACGCTGCTCGGCTCGAAACTCTGGTCTTGTGGATAGAACCCTTCCGCGAAGCGATTCCAGCCAATCCGCGCCTCGTTTACCTTGGTCGGTGAAAGCACGCTCACATACGAGATCGAAACCAGCTGCACCCTCGTCGGAGTGTTTGTGTTGAATCCCGGCAGCACGCCGCCACCTGTCAGAGCCAGCGGAAAGCTCTGCACGCTGTCTCCAAAATAGTAACGGCCCGTGAGTACGTTGTTCTGGTTGAAGTTGTAATCTACCTTCGCAATCAGGCTGCTCAAATTATTGAACGAAGGAGCGACCACCGATGCCGGCAACGCCGGGGAAGCGCAACTCGAATTCGCGGCTGAGTTCGGTAGCGGCCACGGATCTCCGTTCGGGTAGTGCGCCAGCAACGCGGTAATGACGGAATTCGTAGAGACCAGAGATGCGGGATCCGGCACGCACGCCACGCTCACTGTCCCCACCCGCTCCTGCTGCCCTTCGTAGTCGAAGAAGAAAAACGCCTTGTCTCTTATGATGGGACCGCCGATTGAACCGCCGAACTGGTTGTTGTGGAAGGGCGCCTGCGTCGTTCCCACCGGATTGAAATAATTTCGCGCATCCAGCGCATTGTTCCGGAAGTAGTCGAAAAAATCTCCGTGGAACTGGTTTTGCCCGCTCTTGGTGACGATGTTGATCACCGCCCCCGCGTTTCGCCCGTATTCCGCCTGGAAGTTGGACAGCACTTTCAACTCGCTCACGGCATCAATCGGCAGAATCGTCGCCGGCGTGCCGAAGACTCCGGCTTCATTGATCGCCGGATCATTCCGGTAGCCGTCGTTCATATCCGTGCCATCCAGCAGAAAGTTATTCGACCTGCCGCGCGCCCCGTTCATTGAAAACGTTCCGTAGGACCCGGGAGAGTCCGAAATCTGGTCAGGAGATCCCGCGACGCCGGGTGTCAAATAGATCAATTTCGTGTAGTCGCGTCCGTTTACCGGCAAATCTTTGACGGTTTGCTGAGTAAGCGTGCCGCCCAGCGTATCGTTGGTGGAATCCACTTGCGGCAAGTCCTCGCCGGCTACCGTAATTTGCTGGTTCAGCTGCCCCGGCTTCAGCACCGCGTCGATCTTTTTCTGGGACGCTACGTCCACCACCACGCCGGTGGTCACCGACTTCTGGAAGCCGGTCATGGTTACCGTCACGTTGTACGTGCCAACCTGCAGCTCCGGGACCAGGTAGCTTCCGTCATTGTTCGTTTGCGTGATGCGATCGATTCCAGTGTCCATGTTGTGGATCGTCACCGTCGCGCCCACCAGCGCTGCGCCGCTGCTGTCCGTCACGGTCCCCTGAATCGTTCCGCGGAACGTCTGCGCCCACCCCGGCGCTGCCGCCAGCATCATCAGCAAAATTGCGCACACAATCGCCACGACCGCACCCCACCGGCTGGAAATCTTCATGGTTTTTCTCCTAAGAAGACTTATACGGCGCGCGAGGCAGGCTTGTCCTATCGAAATTGCAAATGGCCGCAATCAATCTTGCGGAAGACTCCCCCGACCCCACCGATCCACCCCGCAAAACCGCTGCTACAGCTATAAGCCTCAAATGGATGGGGAGTCAAGCAAGTTATCTCGCAGCAAAAGTTCGGCGGTTGGAAGCGGTCGCCTCATTTCGCTGCTTCCGGCGGGGCGCCATTTACTACATCCAGGTGGAATTGCACCAGCACCGTGTTGGCGATTTTGTCGAGCGGCACGTTGTGCGTCATTCCAAAATCGCGCCGGTTGAACGAAAAACTTCCGTCAATCCATTCATGCCCGTCGTCCTGCGGAAGCAGCGTGATCGTCACCGAAACCGGCTGAGTGACTCCACGCATCGTCAGTTCGCCATCCATGTGAAATTCCGCAGGACCGCCATCCGAGGCAATCCTCTTGGACGCGAAAAAAATCTTCGGATGCTCCTGCACCGCAAAAAAATTCTTTCCTTTCACCTCTTTATCCCGTATCCCACTTCCGGTAGTGACGCTCGCCGCATCAATCTCCAACCGTAAAGAGGCGTCTGCAAATTTGTCCGCGGGCCCCTTCATCGTCGCTTCCCAGGAGTGGAACACCCCCACGACCTTCGCGAATGTGGAAGTAGCGTGAAATTCAATTCGACTTCCCGTCTTCACAACGAAACGGGTCTGATCATCCTGCAAGGAAGGAGCCGCCGAGGCAGTCGCGCAAATCATAAGTACGCATATTCCCAGTGCGCGGATCATGAAATCTCCTCGGAACAAAACTCCACCCACTGGAGCGTCGTTCAAATATATGCGAACTCTCGACGAATCGCCAAGAACCGGCTGGATATGCGTCCGCCTCCAATCGAGCCTACTTCTATCCCCCACCCAGTCGCCCGCAACTAGACCTCGTTTCGCCGTCTGCTATACTTCTTTTCCCGCGCCCACGCGCCGGAAAACCAGCATGCCTCCCACTGACCGCAAGCGCCTGTTCCTGATTGACGCGATGGGCTACATCTTCCGCGCCTATTTCGCGCCCATGGACCGCCTGCAAACCTCCACCGGCGTCCCCACCAAAGTGCCCTACCTCTTTGCCACCATGATGCGCCGGCTGCTTTCGAATAAAGGCCGGCTCCCCGATTACGTCGCCGTGGCCTTCGACGTCAGCGCGCCCACTTTTCGCGACAAACTTTTCGCCGCTTACAAAGCGCAGCGCCCTCCCATGCCTGACGATCTTTCTATTCAAATTCCCTTCGTGCGCCGCTATTGCGAAGCCATGCGCCTGCCGATTCTGGAATATCCCGGCTATGAAGCTGACGACGTTATCGGCACTCTCGCGCGCCTGGCCTCCAAGAAAAATCTAGACGTCTTCATCGTCACCAGTGACAAGGACCTGCTCCAGCTTGTCACCCCGAACGTCCTCGTCCTCAATCCCACCAAAGCCGATCTGCTGATTGACGAAAAAAAGGTCGAAGAACTCATGGGCGTGCCCCCCTCCAAAGTCGCGGACGTCATGGCCCTGATGGGCGATTCCATTGACAATATTCCCGGCGCGCGCGATCCCAACGAAACGGTGGCTCCAGGCGAACGCCGCAAACCCGGTATCGGAGAAGTGGGCGCTCGACAGTTGATTCAGCAATTCGGCAGCGCGGAAGAAACGCTGAAACGCGCAAGCGAGGTTAAGCGCTCCAGCTACCGCGAAGCCCTGGAAAAATGCGCTGAGTTCGTTATCCTCAGCAAAAAATTAGCGACGATCCCCACCGACGCGCCTGTGTACCTCGATCTGGACGCGATGAAAGTAGGCGAGCCGGACACCGCCGCGCTTCGCGAACTTTACTCCGAGCTGGGATTCACTTCTCTGCTGCGCGAGCTCGCTCCGCTATCGGACACCCAGAAGACCGACTACTCGCCCATCGAGCTGCCTTCTGACTTCAAGAAATTTCTCCACGCGATCCCGCGCAACCACGAAACCGCCGCATGGCTTTCTCTCGATGCGCAGGACCCGGACGAAGAAGGCTTCGGCGCGCGCGTGCTGGGCGTCGAAGTTTCCACCAAACCGGGCCATGCGCGCATCGCAGCCAACGACGTGGAAGATAAGACTCTCGCCGACATGCAGGAGTGGCTGGCCGATTCCGAGCGCCCGAAAGTCGTTCACGACCCGAAATTGTTTCAATTACTCACGGCGCGCGCCGATCTCCGTGAAGGCGCCACGAAACCTACGTCAAAATCCAAAAAGAAATCAGCGGCTGCGGCCCCTGCGAACTCCGTCGCCGGAATTCGCCACGCCACCATGCTCTATTCCTATTTGCTGCGTCCCACCACCGCGAATCACGAGTTCGCCGAAGTCGTCCTGCGCCATCTGAATCGCACGCTCTCCGGCGCGCCGGGCGAACGCGCCGACTTTCTTCTTCGCGTCGCGCCCGTCCTCCGCGCGGAAGTCGAAGCTCAAGGCCTCGCGGACCTCTACGAAAAAATTGATCTGCCTCTCGCCGCCGTTCTGGCGCGCATGGAAGCTGCCGGCGTGCGTGTGGATCCGGTCGAGCTGGAGCGTATCTCCACCACCACGCTCGAGGAAATCGGCAAGCTGGAAAAATCCATCTACGGCCTCGCCGGAGTCGAATTCAATATCAATTCGCCGCAGCAGCTCGCCGAAATCCTGTTCGACAAACTGAAGCTGCAGCCTCCGCGCCGCAGCCGCGCCAAGGCGCGTTCCACCGCCGCCGATATCCTGGAAGAACTCGCGGCGGTGCACGAGCTGCCCAAAAAGATCATCGAATACCGCGAGCTGGCCAAACTCAAATCCACTTATTCCGACGTGCTGCCGCGCCTGATTCATCCCGTCAGCGGCCGCCTGCACACGCGATTCTCGCAAACCGGCACCGCAACCGGACGCCTCAGCTCGTCCAACCCGAATCTGCAGAACATCCCCATCCGCACCGAGCTGGGCCGCGAAATTCGCGCAGCGTTCGTCGCCGCGCCGGGATTCAAGCTGCTTTCCGCGGATTACTCGCAGATCGAGCTGCGTATTCTCGCGCATCTTTCTGGCGATCCGGTCCTCGTCGACGCTTTTCGTCGCGGGGAAGACATCCATTCACGCACCGCGCAGGAAGTTTTCGACATCGCGCCATTCGCTCAGACGCGTGAGCATCGCCGCGTCGCAAAAGTCATCAATTTCGGCGTGATTTACGGTCTTTCGGCCTTCGGCCTGGCCCAGCAGCTCGGCATTGACCAAAAAGAGGCCGCGCAATTCATTGCCAGATATTTCGAGCGCTACCGCGGCGTCAAAGAGTTCCTCGATCGTCAGATCGCCGAAACGCGCCAGTCCGGCGTCACACGCACTCTCTTCGGCCGCGTTCGCCAGATCCCCGAAATCAATTCGCCGCAACCCAATATGCGCAATTTCGCCGAGCGCACCGCCATGAACACGCCTATGCAGGGCGCCGCCGCCGATCTCATTAAGCTCGCCATGATCGAACTTGATCGCCGCCTGCCCGCGGAAAGCTTTCAATCGCAAATGATTCTGCAGGTTCACGACGAATTGTTATTCGAAGGTCCCGAAGAAGAAATTCCGCGCCTTACCAAGCTGGCCAAAGAAGTAATGGAAGACATCCACAAGCTCAGTGTGCCGCTAGTGGCCGACACCAAAGTAGGCCCCAACTGGCGCGACATGAAATAGCGAGCGTAGCGCCGGCGTCCCGCCGGCTCTTTGCACTTCTCTGCGACTCTGCGGTTCAATCTTGTGCTTCGTTATTCTCTGTGCCTCTGTTTTGCTGTGTGTCCCCTGTGTTATGTTTTGACGTTGAAATAATCGACGAGGTGAAACAGTGAGCCACCCCAATCATCCTGAAGGCTTCCTCCGTCTGGTCGCCGACGCCAAAAAACGCATCAAGGAACAAGACGTCCAGACCACCAAGAAAAAACTCGACGCGGGCGAACAGATGATCCTGGTAGACACCCGCGAAGAAAGCGAATGGGCCCGCGGCCATATTCCCAACGCACTGCATCTGGGCAAAGGCATCATCGAGCGCGACATCGAGCGCGCCATCCCGGACAAATCCACCAACATCGTTCTCTACTGCGGCGGCGGCTTCCGCTCGGCGCTCGCGGCCGACAATCTGCAAAAAATGGGATACACCAACGTAATTTCGATGGACGGCGGCTGGCGCGGATGGACCGAGGCCGGCTTCCCCGTAATCAAAGATTGAAAAGCTCGCGACGCAGTCGTCGAAGTTTGTGCGGACCGGCCACAACACCTATGAAGTGGACGGCGACTTTAGCATCCGCCGCGTATCAAACCCCGAGAAGCTGACGCTTGTAGTCTCCGGCAAGGGAACAGGCACGGGCGAGCTTAGAGGGAAAATGGTCTTCAACCGGAAAGACTACGGGATGAACAAGGGCATTCCCTTCATCAAAATCGCAGACCACGTCGAGGTAAATTTCCACCTCAAGGGGAGGCGAGTCAGCGGCCCTCCGCTGCTCGATGAGTAATTCCCTCCCGCAACAGAAATGCGAATCGCAGTGCCTTCAATGCAGTTGACGCAACAACGCTTCATTCGCACAAACAAATGACAAGTCTTGGGAACTGTACCCCCGCATACCGTTTTGGACTAACCAACGACGTAACTGCTGATAAGTTCTTTCATAACGCGACGCGACTGTCCAACGCCGTCTCCGCTACGAAATAGGTCTTCTGCAGAGAAAGCTCCAGTGCATCAGCGAAGCGCTCGTGGTCATCCCCGGTTAGGAAGTTGTGTTGCGACAATTGCGACGGTAGCGCCGACTCGGCTACTATGACATGACTTTCTAGATCAGCTTTGTTGGCTGGATATGCGACTTCGCATCGTGGTGGCATTACTACTTTCACTCGCGTCCGGAGCTGTGCGGCTTTGCGCGCAGGACCTAGCGCCTCGCGCGTATGTAATAACGCCAGTGCATTCCAACACAGCTACGATCACCTGGGCTTTCTATGACGGAGGTCTGAACTTCAACGGAACAATACCGGTCAGCAACGCCACCGGGACCTACTACGTATCGATCCTCACCTACTACCACTCGCTGAATTTCTTCGGACGCTCGGCAAACTTCACCGCCTCGCTCCCTTACGGGGTAGGAACTTTTCAGGGTGACCTCTCCGGGCAATCCAGATCGGTCTACCGTTCGGGTCTGCTCGATTCCAGCTTTCGCTTTTCCGTAAACCTGATCGGCGGCCCGGCGATGCAACCCATGGAATATGCAAAGTGGAAGCAAAAAAGACTGTTGGGAGTGAGTCTGAAGGTCGTTGCGCCCACCGGACAATACAGTGGCGCGAAACTGATCAATTGGGGCAGCAATCGGTGGGCTTTCAAACCAGAACTTGGGTATTCCGAACGCTGGGGCCATTGGCTGCTTGATGGCTATGCTGGAGTGTGGTTCTTCACCACAAACCCCGCATTTTACGATGGCCCCGTCACCAAACCACAGAGTGAAGCACCGATCGGCGCTCTGGAGGGGCACTTAAGCTACGACGTGCGGCCGCGCTTCTGGGTGTCAATGGACGTGAACTTTTGGGCGGGCGGCATTACGAGCTTGAGCGGCATACGGAACCTGGCGACCAAGCAGACCGGTTCGCGCATTGGAGGCACGGCTTCAATCCCGATCAGCAAACACCAATCAATCAAAGTCAGCTATAGCAACGGCACATATATTGTCTTCGGCGGAAACTATCAGAACGTCTCCGTAGCCTGGCAGTATTACTGGTTGGGCCGCCCGAAATGAGTGGCTGCGCCCGATGAGCCACTCTCTTGCTAAGGACTAACTCAGCCCGTACTTCAATCTGTGGCACGTTTGAATCACACTCCGATAGAGATCGGCGTTCATGTCGCCGCTGGCGTCGCTAGCTATTACTGCCAGCAAAATCCACGATCTGTTCTGACGCCGGCTTAGCCGTGCGCAGCATGGTTCTCCCGGCGAAATTGCTCGACAAGACGAGTATGCTTGTCCGCACGCTCCCGATATACGGCAGCCATCAAAGTGCCTCTGGCGGACCTGGGAGACTCAAAAGAGAATGTGCGTTCGGCGCTGAATCGCGCGACTCGCAAGAGCAGCCGAAGCGTGGCCACCGCGACGGACGAGAGCTTTTTGTACGTATGGAACTCTCACAAGGTTTAAGCGGCCGGCACACGCGCTGAGCGTTTGTGAGCAGGCAGGCCTGTCACGCTCGCGCGGGAGCGACGTCAACGCGCGAACACGTGGTGACGAGCTTGATCTTGACGTGATGCAGCTGCGGAACCCTTCATCGAGAGTTCGTTACGAAGACGATTTGATCGCGTCGCGATAGGCGCGTTCCCCAACATCGGCGGCTTGGCGCACCTGACTTTTTAGTTGATCAATGCCTTCCTGCGCGCGCTGTGTGATTTTGTGGCCGGCGGCGATTGCGCCATCCAACTGCTCGTGAGCGTTTTCCACCAGGTAATCGCGGGTATCGCTGCCTGAGCGGGGAGCAAACAATAAACCCAACGCCGCGCCCACACCGACCCCCAGTGCGAACGCAGAGACTGCTTCCGTCCAGTTGTGTTTTGCCGTCATGATGTCCTCCGTCTTTCGTACGAGTTGTCGCACGCTTAATTTTGATTTCCGATCTGGTTCCTAAATGCTTGCAGAAAAGCTGAGAGGAAGCGCCGAGTCGGAGCCTCCTCTCCCTGGGAAATTACGGCCTGCCGCCGGAAGTAGTGTGGCGCGCGCGCTGATCTTCTGTCCTGACGTCAGCGGAAGATTCGCCCGTCGAAGAAATGTCCTCGGCGTTGGTGATCTTCATGATTTCCTTGGCGCGTTTGACCGCATCCGAACTATCGCAGTGCACGGACAGCAAGATGCCGCCCTTCTGCACGCGTCCTTCATAGCGCTTCGCCTCATATTCGGGGATGCCAAGGCCGATCAGCGCCCCGGTGAATCCGCCCACAGCGCCACCGACACCGAGCCCAGCCAAAGCAGCCATGATCGGGCCAGCCGCGATGAGCGGACCGACACCCGGCATGGCCAGAGCGCCAATTCCGGCCAGCAAACCCAGCGCACCGCCGAGGACCGCGCCGGAACCTGCGCCGGTTGCGGCGCCTTCCGGTGCTTTTGTGGCTTTTTCCGTTCCAATCTGCCTGGATCCCAGATTCTCCGGAAGCAACGCAGAAATATCGCTCGCGGGGAATCCGGCTCGAACCAGCGTGTCGGTCGCATGATCCGCGCTCGACAACGTTGGGTAAATTCCGAAGACTGCAGTCTTTTTTCCGGACATAAATGGCTCTCCTTTTGTGAACTGAAATCTGAATTTAATGCGCGCTACTGTGGCTGCTGATTTGCCGGTGCAACCTCGATCTGATTTGTGACGTTTTCCGCGCCGACAAGCGACGCAGCTTTCGCTCCGATATTGTTCTTTTCGTCCTCGGTGCGAACGGGACCTTTCAGAGTGACTTTGCCGTCCTGAGAGATGATCTTGATGTTGTGCGCGTAGGTGGAGAGCGATTTGTCTTTATAAATGGCGCCACGAATTTGCTTGGTGATGTTACGGTCCGCAGGATCCATCTTCTGCTGATCGGCCGTCACCGCACCCTTGTTGTTGTCGCCCTGATTGGTCTTGGAATTATCAGGAGCCGGTTGCTACTCTTGTTGCACGGTTGCAGCCGCCAGAGAAGCGCTCAGGAGCACTGTGGCGCCCAGGAGCGACAAGCACTTTCCACTTTTCGATGTACGAAGCATTTTTCGATATCCTTTGTGAATCCCTTTCGATACCGGCTTCCCGCGCCTTTAGAAAGAGCCTACAAAATGTTTAGTGGCTCGGCAGTGCCGAGACTATTGCAACCCGAACCGCGCAGCCATACCGGGAAGGGCGTAGATTTGTGGGAAGCTTGCCGTACAGCGGCCGAAGACAACGAGCCGAGCGACGAATCGCACGCGCTGACGGTAGGGGGTCTGGCTCTCGTCGGCGGGATCGTACTGGTTGTGGCGGGAAGGAAAGAAACTTAGGCGCGCAATTTTTCCGTAACTGGCCCAGGGGAGGCCGCCTGCCGGGCCGGATCCTTCCTGGGTTCAACGATCCTGCTAGGCCTCTACGATTTGATTTCGTACTGCGTAGCGAACAAGTTCGCTCACGGTATGCAGCTGCAATTTGCGCATGATGTTGGCGCGATGTGTTTCGGCCGTCTTAACGCTAATGTTCAGCGATGACGCGACTTCCTTGCTGCTCTTGCCTTCCGCGAGCAGCTGGACAATTTCCCGTTCGCGAGACGTGAGCCGATCGCGCAGCGCGGTGGGAAGCTCGGTACGCATCCTGCCTTCCTTGAAGCTTGAGAGCATCACTTCCGTCGCGCGGGGCGTAAGAAACGGCTTGTGATCGGCGAGAGTTTCGACGGCGACGATCAAGTCGCGGTCCGAATCAGATTTTACGATGTAGCCGCGCACGCCGGCTTCCAGAATGTCTCGAATCAGCTGGTCTGAATAATGCACCGAAAGAATGAGAATTTCCGTGCTGGGAGATTCCTTGCGAATTCTGCGCGCCGCGTCCACACCGTTCAGGTCCGGCATGCTGATATCCAGGATGGCGATGTCCGGCTTCAGTTCCTGGGCCTTCGAAACTGCTTCGCGGCCGGTGTGCGCTTCTCCGCAGATTTCCCATCCCGCGTGCGATTGCAGCATGCCTTTGATGCCGCGCCGCATTAGATCGTGATCGTCTGCAATCAGAATCCGAAGCACTTTCATTTTATTCTCCCGCATGATGCAGTTCGTGGAGCGATCGCGCAACTCGCGCCTCGACCCGGCTGCGACTTCCACTGATGGGACGAGGTCAACGGCGAATCAGTTACATCAGAAACTACTCTGCGCCGGTTCGTGATCAACTTTCAAGCTACCTTGCTGCCAGCGCTCCGCCTCGTTTATGAGAGTACTTGCATTCCCGTGCCCACACATCTCGAGGCGGAGCAACCGGCCGATGAATTCGTTTATGAAATAAAAAATCCTACGCAGCCTATACGACAATACGTCGCGCACAAACTACGGTATTGGTACAGACAAGTCTATCGGAGTCATCCTGTAGTCTGCGTAGGTGGATCCCTGTAGTCGCGCGGCGCTATATATAAGAATTATAGAGATTTAACGGATCGGGTACGGGGTATTTCACCTTAGGGCCCCGGTTCACTGGTCGGCGGCTCGGCGAGCTGCGAGGCATTCAATCGGCAGATGTTACGGACGAAGGTCGAGCGCGAACGCTACCGCCCCCGGGATATTACCTGGTGTCGGCCGCCCGCGACTTGCCGTCTTCGCTTGCCGATATATCTGCGGAGAGAGTCACGATAATCGTAGTTCCAGCTGAGTGAGATCTGATTTGCAACCAGCCGCCGAGCTGCCTCACGCGTTCTCTCATACCGCGGATACCGACGCCTAGTTGCCCGCCGCTGCTGTTGAGAGTTGCCAGAATGTTTTGAGGTATCCCTTTGCCGTTATCCGCCACTTCCAACCGTACGATTCCGGAACGCGTTTCAATCTGCACACTCGCGGTATCGCTGCCCGAATGACGAAAAATGTTCGTCAGGCTTTCCTGCACGATTCGGAAGAGCGTTCTTTCGACAATTTCAGGAAGGCGATTCGGGCCGAGCGAGACATTCAAGTCCACTTTCACTTTGCTTCGTTGCGTAAATCCTTCGATGTACCATTCCAACGCGGAGCGCAATCCGGAGTAGTCGAGGGTCGGAGGATATAGAAGGTAGGAGAGCGTGCGAATCTCATCGGAGGCTTTTTGAGACAGCAGGATGGCTTCCCGCAACAGCTCGGCGGCGCCTGGATCAACATCGGCAATTTTCGCGCTTACTGCAGAGAGGTGAATTACCAATGCGGCCAGACTTTGACCGGTGCTGTCGTGCAGTTCGCGGGCGATGCGACGGCGCTCTTCATCCTGCAACTGCAGCAATCGTGCGGAAAGATTACGCAGCGCTTCTTCGGCCTCCTTTCGCGGAGTGATATCCCTGTTGATTTCGAGAATACCAATCGTGCGGCCCTGTGGATCACGCTGCAAAACCTGACGGCTGGCCACCACCAGTCGCTTCCCTTCCCTCGTCCAGTGGACTAGCTCGCCTTCCCACGAACCAACGCTATGTAGCTTTTCATAGATTTGATCGAGCGGCTCGGAAAACTCCGTTTTCAGAAATGCGTGCGTTACATGTCCGCAGGCTTCCGCGGCGGACCAGCCATAGGTTTCCTGAGCTCCACGATTCCAGAACAGAATCGTGCTGTCCACGTCGCGGACAATAATGGCATCGTGAGCGAGCTGCAACAATTCGGAATGAAGTTTTTCGCGCGCAGTGCGAGACGCGCGAATTTGTCCTACTCTCTTCGATCCTTTGAGCTTATCGAGCATTCATCGGGCTACCTTGCCCCAACCACAACTGGTGACAGCTATCCGCTTACCTTCGTCCACAAAAAAGGCCTTCACCGGGCCGCCGGAGTGGCGCCGAAGGATCAACCCTGCCCCGATCCAAAACTCGGACGAAAATCGATCAAAGACATGTGAGCAGTATATTGCCTACTCGCGTTGCAGTAGATTCTTGCCCTCAAAAAATGGCTTGTGCCGGGCCATCGCGTCCACAGCCACCAAGAGCCAATTCGCCTGCGACTTCAACAAATAGCCGCTCGCACCCGCACTCTGGGCTTGGCGAATCATTTGCCTGGAATCATGCTGCGTGAATATCAGAACTTCGGCGCCCGGGAGCGCCTTCTTGATTTCTGGCGTGGCGTCAAGCCCGTTCATCTCCGGCATGGTAATGTCCATAATCACGATATCCGGTCGTAGCTCTCGTGCCATGCCAATGGCTTCAGCGCCATCGGCGGCTTCTCCGACAACCAGCCATTCCTTGCGCGTCGCCAGCAGCCTTCCCAAGGCCGTGCGCACTGCTTTCTCGTCGTCCACGATTAAGATTCGAAGAGCCAATGAGCCTATTCCTCGCACATTTTATCCGATGACCGCGAAAGCGCAATCAGCTTCGCGCCTGGCTGCGGATGGCGACGGGCGTCGTGCATTGCGCGATGCCACCTTACTACCTTACAGCTGCCCGATTCCGCCCACACTCGCCTGCGATCGCGAAATATGTGCCATTCGGCTGCCCTATTTACACATCCTCCGCTCGGCTACCTGCCTGCGCCCCAGTTCACGCTGTAACCTACCTGTTTAGAAGAGGTTCCACGCCACCTCCCTGCCGCCATTGGTAGCCGAATTGCTCCTCGACTGGGTACCTCGATCCCTACGCAGCAGTATCTGTCGAACCTGAGAGGGAGAATATGAACGAAACCTACGATATCTTCCGGGACTTCGCGGAAAGCGGGCCGATTTGGATCGAAGCTGTTCACGGTCTCGAGAATGCAAAGGCGCGCCTCACGACACTTCTCGAAGCACGTCCTGGAAATTATTTTATATACGACCCGCTCGCTGCCAAAGTGATTGCATCGGCCGCGAAATCGGCTCAGATGCAAATGCCCATGATGCTCTGCGAACGCTCCCGCCAATTCTAGAGCTGCTACAAGCGGCCCATTAGAAATAGTATTAAGAGAATCACCAGCACCAATCCGATGCCGCCGCTTGGGTAGTATCCCCATTCCCTGCTGTGAGGCCACGTCGGCAAGCTGCCAAAGAGCGCCAGAATAAGAACGATCGTCAAGATGAGCAGCAACATGTTTTTCTCCTTTTAGTATGTGCCGAAAGGCAAGGCAACCGTCCGCGTCCTTCGGGCCCGGCTGACGAAATCAACTCGCGCTGCCAGCCTTGGCTGTCTTGTGCCGCGGCCTTGTTGCTTCCACTCTTGCTTCCGCGCCGCGACGGAATGCCTCGGAGTTGATGCGTTCGGAAAGCTCCGTAAGCTTGTGATCGGTATCCTTCTCTTCGTCGAGCGTCTCCTGGAGCAACGAAGCTGCTTCGTCTTCGCCCATCAAGTCGGCGAAGGCATGGACAGCGCCGTAAGCGGCGATCGCTACGACGGCGACCACCACGGCGAGCAAATGAAATAGGTCTCGCGACGCCTAGGAACGTGTCGGCAAACCCTCGACCGGGTCCGGAACGCTCACGTTCGGCTAACGAGGCCCATAATTAAAGAGACCAAAAACAGAATCAGGAACAGGTAAAAGAGCAGCTTCGCAATTCCCGCAGCGGCCACCATAATCCCCGCGAAGCCAAATATTCCAGCGACAATCGCAACAACCAAGAAACCCAGCGCCCATCGCAGCATAAAATTCCCCTCTTTACGGATTTTTCAAGCGAGCCTGCGTGCTGAGCTCAATGTATTGCGAGCTCCGGCGGAAGGCCATCAACAGAAACCCGTACATGCCCAAGGGAATCGCGGTATGCGAGAGTGGCGGGTTGGCAGGAGATCCGCTGCTTTCCAGACGATACGTAATCGCCGCGCTGGCCCTAAGTGTTCCACTGTATTGAACTGAATCTGCCAATACGTAAAGTGGTGACGGCGCGGAAACGCTCTATGCGAATGTGTTATTCGCCTGGCTTCGTGGGCGCAATCAGGGCGTGCCAGCCGCTTCGATAATTTCCGGAGACCGTGGGAGGCCTGTGATGTACACCTATGTTTGCTGCCGATGCACGAAATGCGCCGCGCGGATTGTCCTGGAAGAATGGGCGGAGTCCATGTATCTGCTGCATCGGCCGGTACGGCCGCGCCCCCGGCACCTGGTTTGCCCATTTTGCAGCGAGGCATTTGCTCCTGACCGATATTACGTAACCGAAAGCGGGGCGCCACTCGCTGTCTCTATGCCCTCCACGGAACTTCAGGCATCTTCGCGTGCTATTGGTAAGACAGCGTGAGGTCGTCGAGACACTTTTTGAAAGAGTTTCCACCGAAATAAATCCGCACGACTGCCTTCTCCCAAAGGGGTTGCCGCCGAGAATCGGCAGCCCCTCCCTCCTGCGTTTTGGCACGCCACTTAGCTTGGAGTACGCGAATATCTGCCTGCACCTGCTGAAACGTTTCGCGCGTACAGCAATTCCCCATGCGACTTAGTACTTCGACCGTATTCCGCGGCGCAGCGTTCCCCGGCAGAATGGGCAGCGCAGGGGAGGGATCGGAGTCGGGTGCCTTGCGAGAGCACGGCATGAGGGCTGGACCGATTCCCAACCTCCCCTCGCCAAAGCTTTTCACTGGCGATCACGCTATCGAGGAAGCCAGCAGCTACCTTATTCACCGTGGTCATGACTCCACTCCGACGAGAAAAACCAAACTCGCCACTCACTCATGGACGTACTTCTCGTTCTGAATTCGGTGATTGTGCTTTTCTGCCATTGGGCCGAGCCGCGTAAGTGAACCGCATAATCGTGTACGCCGCGATGATCGGTTCGACGGAATATCTCAACGAGTAGGAAGTACGAATGAATGTCCCGGGACTGATTTTGATTGATTCGGGTAACAGGGTGGATTCAAGGCTGCCGACCGAACATGCCAGATCATCCGGGGATCGCGGTCACGCGATTTCTTCTTCGAGCCGCAGAAGAAAGCGAATTACGTCGCTGGGGTTCCTCAAGTAATATTTCGCGTGGCTGTCCGGCGTTTTTCCCACACGTATCGTAATCTGGCCATTTAGTGCGCGAAAAGCGGATTCATCCGTGCCGTCGTCGCCAATATAGATCGCCGGTGTACCGTGCGGGAGCTCGCGCAGCAGGTCTCGTACAGCGCCACCTTTCCCTCGGATTTCATTGGGCAGCACTTCCCATACCATCGCACCGTCCAGCACGCGCAAGGAATGCTTCAAGGGAGCTACCAGGTCCAACAGACAAGCTTTAGCGGCGCGCGCAGTGGTGGCACTGGCCTCGCGATAGTGAACTGCAAAGCTCTTACCTTTGTTTTCGACGCGCATGCCGCGCATCGCGTCGATCCGCGCGCGCACCGCTCGTTCCGCGCGCGCCAGGCAGTTTGCCGCTGCGAGGCTGATTTTTGCGTCCTTTCCTTTTTCTTCCGCCCCGTGAAGCCCGATGAAATGCAGGATCTCGACTCCGATGCGCGTTTGCAGATCCTGGCAGCGTCGTCCGCTCACGATAGCCACGAACAACTTCGGATGCCCCGCGAGACGCTCGAGCAGACGCTTCGTCCGCTGCGGCACGCTCACCTCCCATGGCCTTTTCTGCAACTTCACCAGTGTGCCGTCGAAATCCAGCAGCAAGGCACAAATATCCGCATTACCAATTCGTGCCGCAATTTCGTCCCACGAGCGGAACAAATAACGTGGTGGATGTGCAATCAGGTCGCCTTTCGCCGTATCCGGAGGCCTGCGGGCGTGGGCATGTTCGATCGCGCGGTTCTCTTCCGGTGCAATCAGCAAGGTTTGCCTGGCTGCCGCGTGAGTTCGGCTCATACGGCGCGCCGGAGTTCCGGCTGTGCTTCCTCGATGCGGATTTCAGATAGCTCCGTGATCAGGCTGCCCGCCCACGCAAATACATTATGGCGCATCACATTGTTTCGCAGCAGTCTCATTCGGGTTTGCCGTTCTTCCGTGTCCATCTCCAGAGCCACGCGGATCGCTTCCGCCAATTGTTCCACGTCGTAGGGATTCACAATGATGGCGTCCCGCAACTCACGGGCTGCCCCTGTAAATTGACTGAGGATGAGCGCTCCTCCCTCGTCGTCACGAGCCGCGATAAATTCTTTCGCCACCAGGTTCATTCCGTCATGCAAAGACGTGACCATGCAGAAATCGGCCGCCCGGTAATAGGGCAGAATTTCTTCATGACTGTGATGGCGCGTGAGCAGTGCAATCGGCTTCCAATCCGCTGTTTGCCAGCGGGCATTGATCCGCGCTGCTTCCGCTTCCAGCTCTTGCAGAAAATCGTGATAGCGCTTGATTTCCGTACGGCTGGGCGCGCCGATCTGCACAAACGTGAATTTCTCGCGATAGGCCGGCCACTTCTCAAGGAACCGTTCAATGCCGCGCAGGCGTTCGAGCAATCCTTTCGTGTAGTCCACGCGGTCAACGCCCACGCCGATAAAGTTCGCCTTGATTCCCAATTTGCTCAACAGCTCGCTGCGCAGCACGTAGGGCGACTCCACCGGGTCCAAGCCTCGTTGTGACTCGCGAAAATCCACGCTGATGGGAAACGGGTGAACGAACGTGATGTGTCCGCCGCGTTTCACTGCAAATCGCTCCCATTCGATTTGAGATTCCAGAGATGCGTCCACCGTCTCCAGGAAGTTATCGCAATGCGCCTGTATCTGAAATCCGATTAGGTCCGCGCCCAGAAGACCGCTGACAAGCTCGCGCTGCCACGGGCAGATGCCGAACGCTTCGGGATTGGGCCACGGAATGTGCCAGAAAATCGCGACGCGCGCATCGGGGCGCGCCTCCTTCACCATGCGCGGAAGCAGCGCGAAATGGTAATCCTGCACGAGCACCAGCGGATGTTCGACACCTGCGATTTCCTGAAGCACGGCGTCGGCAAATTGGCGGTTCGCTATCTGATAGCTTTGCCAATCCGCGGCACGGAAAATCGGCCGGGTATGCGCGATGTGGCAGAGCGGCCATAGCCCTTCATTCGAGAACCCGTAATAGTGCCCGTGTTCCACCTCTTTCGAGAGCCACACGCGGCGCAAAGTGTAGTCCGGCTTGTCCGGTGGAACGCGAAGGTGGTCTTGATCATCCACTGTTTCACGGTCCGCGTCGCCCGAACCCGAGGCAATCCAGACTCCATCGCAAGCTCGCAAAATCGGTTCTAACGCGGTCACCAATCCGCTTGCCGGAATCAGAAGTTCAACTGCTTTTCCTCTGTGGACGTGCATGTACGGCTCGCGATTGGACACGACCACAAGTGACCCCTGCGAGGCCTTCCCCTGAATGCTCACGCGCAGCCGTTCCGCAGTCCACACGGATTCGCCGGACGCGCGCAGGCGCGCCTCCTCTTCCGCGGCAGACCGCGCGTCCGCCAGGCTGCGCGTCAGGTTCATTACTTCGCTGGTGAACGGTGCGAGAAAACTTTCTTTGGGGCCTGGAGGACTGGGCATTGCCCGGCCGCGGCGTATATCTTTCATCCATTGAGCGGTTCGCGAAATCGGAAGGACAATCGTCCAGCGGATGATCAAGACAGTGATCAGGACAATCAGCAGCACCTCCGCGATCACATGCCAAAAAGTCGCCCGCCACATACGCGCGCTCTGCGATTCGATGTATCCCACGTCGTGAAAAATCGCCAGCACGCCCGTAACGGAGGTCCTGTCGTGCAGAGGCATGTAATACACATGCATCGGCTCGGAGCCGACGTTAATGAATTGGCTAAGTCCGTTATTGCTCGCCGTCACTTGAGCCAGCGGAACGGGAGGAGGAACGAAGCGATTCTGCAGATTGGAACTTTCCGCAAGCAGTACGCCGTGGTTATCGTAAACCGCCACACCCGCGAGCTGCTCCCGATTCCCAAAGCGCTCTACGATGTGGCGTAGTTGTTCGCGTGATCCCTTCTCCAAAGCGGGTTCCACGATTTCCTGCAAACTTTCAGACAGGATTTGCGCGCGATGCACCAGATCCGTGCGCAATCCGCGCTTCTCCGCGCGAACTTCATTCTTGGACACAATGAAAGTAACGATGGTGACAGCGGCAACCAGGAACAGAATCAGGCGTAGGCTAAGTTTCACGCATGCCTCAGACTGGACTCAATGATATCCAGGCATACATACCCGTTATTGGGGCAGCACGCATGCTGCCAGTTGGCCCGGGTTTTTGTTGTTCACAATAGAACACTTAGCCCGACCAGCGAAAAGCGCGCTGTGGAGATTGTTCGGAGAGCCGGTAGAATCTCCCTAGAAACGGGTCTATTATCGCGCAGGTGGATGTCGAACGGAATCCAGCGTTCACCTGATTTTATTGCAGGCCAAGCCGTAATAACGTCGCTTTGCAGGACGGCTTGGTTTTTTCTGTTCGTTTGAAAGGTGGGATGTCTCGCGCGGCGAACTCGCGTCGAATGATCACGGATAATTCTGTCTCTGCTCGCGTCTTTTTCGTCACTCTCGCTCTTTTCCTGGTGCCGGTGGCCTGGCTCGAAGCGTCGTATACTGGCTGCGGCTTTCGCAACAATTCGATGAGCAACGAATTTCAACATTTCGACGATGTGCAACACTACATCTCAATAAGCTGGGATCATCTCACCCGCTCTCTCGACAAATGCAAGACATACGAGGACCAGAAAATCGGCGACGAGCAGTATCTGTATTTTCCGGCGGACTTTCGCAGTTTGCCGGCCTTTCAGGAGATGGTTAAGGATTGCAAGGTGCGCGTGGAGCGCTTGCCCGAGATCATCAGCGGTCCCGACGATGTGCATCTGCACAAAATCTCGAAGGCTGGTCTGTTGTATCTTCCGCATTCCTACGTCGTACCAGGCGGCCAGTTCAACGAGATGTACGGATGGGATAGCTATTTCATTATTCTCGGCCTGCTGCGAGCTAATCGCCTGGACCTTGCGAAAGGAATGGTGGAGAACTTTTTCTACGAAATTCAGCACTACGGCTCGATCCTCAACGCCAATCGCACCTACTATCTGACGCGCTCGCAGCCTCCATTCCTCACTTCCATGATTCTGGCGGTGTATGACGCGGAGGATCCTTCAGCGCAACAGAAGGACAACGTGTGGCTGCAGCAAGCTTACGATTTTGCCGTGACCGACTACGAGCAATGGACGCACCCCCCTCACTTGGCCGGCGACACTGGCCTTTCTCGCTACTTCGATCATGGCGAAGGCCCAGTTCCCGAAATCATAGGCGATCCGAGCGACTACTACCGCGGCGCGGCGCAATATTTCCTGCTGCTTAACGGAACAAAAGACCCGCACCTCGTGCTTGTGGATAAGAACCATCCCGTCGAATCTCTGGTCGGGCCGCTGTTTCCGGTTTTCGCTCGCGATGAACAAGCCGGTCGGAAATCGAATGACTCCCACTCATCCGCCGATTCACCGATCGATCAGGTCACCTTGTCAGCGGACTTCTATAAAGGCGACCGCAGCATGCGCGAATCGGGATTTGATGTTTCGTTTCGCTTTGGTCCATTTAGCGCAGAGACCCATCATTACGCTCCCGTCTGCCTGAATAGTTTGTTGTACAAAACGGAAAAGGACCTTGAGCGCATGAGTTCCCTCCTCGGACGGCCGGAAGATGCCGCGCGATGGAAGGCCCGCGCGACTGACCGCCAAGAGCGAATTCAGAAATATCTTTGGGATGCGAAGCAAGGTCTCTACTTCGACTACAACTTCGTGACCCACTCACTCTCCACCTACGATTACGCCACGACGTTCTATCCGCTCTGGGCAGGGTTGGCATCGCCAGAGCAAGCGCAAGCTGTGGTGAAGAATCTTTCGCTTTTCGAACAGCCAGGCGGCTTGGCCATGAGTCGCGTGGAATCTCAGGCTCAGTGGGATTATCCGTACGGTTGGGCGCCCATTCAATTGTTGGCGGTGGAGGGAATGCGCCGCTATGGCTTCACTGCGGACGCCGATCGCGTCGCCTATAATTTCCTGAGCATGGTGATCGAAGACTTTGTCACCGACCGATACATTCGTGAAAAATACAACGTCGTCAAACGCACTTCCATCACTCGTATCGTGAAGGGTTATAGTCAGAATGTGATTGGATTTGGCTGGACCAACGGTGTGTTCCTGGAATTACTGCA
Organism: uncultured Acidobacteriota bacterium; assembly: GCA_963742475.1. Lineage (GTDB taxonomy): Bacteria > Acidobacteriota > Terriglobia > Acidiferrales > UBA7541 > Palsa-295. The sequence continues at coordinate 566,602 of CAVULY010000005.1, forward strand.
CGAATTGCCGCCCGCGCTTCTCGATCGTCTGAAAACAGAGTAAACGGAAAACCTTCGACCCGGAATCGTGCCAGAACTCGCAAGGCAGGCCGCCAACGGCCTGAACACACGCTTACGGCACACGGAATCTCTCGCGGCATACTTTTAAAGGGGGACGGGAGGATGGGGGAGCATCCTCCCGGTGGTGATTGCAACGGTGTTGCCTGGGGAACCTGCGTGCAATATGAGCCACTTCGCACGGGCTCGCAATACACTAACTAACGTATTTTTTGCCTCCGCGGCCCTTAATAGCGCCTGTGTCGAAGCGCACGAGTGGGACTATTCAGATTAATTCTTCTCCGTACTTCCTGGTCCTTCGGCACCCGGCTCGGAATCCGCCGGCCCCAGAAGCGCCTGAATCATTCCCACCATTGGGAACGCATTCGTTTTTGACACCACGGATCGAATGCCGACTTCCCGAGCGTGCCTTTCCAAACTGGCGCTGGCATGCTGCGTGAACAGCACAATCGGCACGGCGGGTGCGATCTCCGACATGCGGCGCGCGGTTTCGATTCCGTTGATCCCCGGCATCTGAAAATCCAAGATGACGATGTTGGGATGCAAGTCCTTGAACATCTCCACGGCAGTCTCGCCGTCGGAGGCCTCGCCGCAAATTTCCCATTCGGGGTTTGCCTGCAAGACGGTGCGGAGCGATCGCCGGACCAGTTCGCTATCGTCCACAACCAAGAATCGAGTGCGCATCACAGATCTCTCGTGCGTCTTGTTGAGGTATGCGCCCCCAAGGACGCGAAATTCATCGTTCGCAGACCGAAGATCGCCGAAATCATATGCTTTTCCCCATCGTTTTATCCACGGGGACGGATGCAATAACCATTGTGCCGTGGTTACTCGATTGAATTTCGAGCGTGCCGCCAAGCTCCCGCACACGCTCACGCATCCCGCTCAATCCCACGCCATGGTTCGTTCCAGAAGCTGCTGGCGTGCCGTTTTCACGAGGCATTCCCTTCCCTTCATCGCAAACCTGAACTCTCAGCATCTTGTCCTGGGAACAGGAGATCTGGATCCGCGCCGTCTTGCTTCCGGAGTGGCGGTACACGTTGGTCAGGCACTCCTGCACGATTCGATAAATCGACAGTTCCACATTGGCGGGTAGGCGGCCAATATCAGGCGCCAGTTCCATCGCGACGTTGACGCTGCTACGCTCCGCGAAACCTTCCGCGAACATTTTGATTGCAGGCAATAGCCCGATCTCGTCCAGTAGCGGTGGATGAAGCAAATGGGAAATCGTACGAGTCTCTTTCGAAAGCTGTTCCACCAGCTGATTGTTCTGCTGTAAGACGTCGGCGATATCCGGTCCACACTTTCTGGTTTGCTGGGCCAAGATTCCGTTGTTCATCGAAAGCGCCGCAATCAATGGCCCGATGCCATCGTGCAAATCGCGAGCGATGCGCCAGCGCTCCTCGTCCTGCATCGCCATCAACCGGGCGGAAAGTGATCGAAGATCACGATTGAGCGTTTCCAGTTGTTGCGTCTTGCGGTGCAGGTCCGCGAAGACTCGCACCTTCGCGCGCAACAATTCAGGAACGATGGGCACGGAAATATACTCTACCGCCCCACGTCGATAAGCGTTCAGCCGGTCCAGGTCCGTCAAGTGCATGGCGGAGATGAAAATAATGGCGACCTTCTGAAATCGCGGGTGCTGCCGGATCATCTTCAGTTCCAGAATTTCGCCCTTCACGTCCACGGTGATTTTGCGCGAGAGGTCGCCGCTTGCCACCGCCGTGGCCACTTCGGCGATATTGCGCACTTGTCCGGTCAGGTTGCTGGCCATCGAGTTGACGGAATCGGTGAGGTCCTTCGACGTCCCGGCGACGCCAGGGACTTGTGCCTGGCCGCCCAGTTTTCCGTCCGTGCCGACTTCGCGCGCCACGCGCGTCACCTCTGCCGTGAAAACGCCGAGCTGCTGAATCATGGTGTTGACGATCGTGGCCGAGCGCAGGAATTCCCCTTCGAGGGGGCGTCCGTCAACGTCCAGTTGCACCGTCTGCGTCAGGTTGCCTTTCGCCACTGCAGCGATCGCGCGGGTGACTTCAGTCGTCGGGCGCAGCAAATCGTCCACCAAGGTATTGACAGACACTTCCATTTCTCCCCACGCCGCCTTAGGCGAATGAAACCGCATGCGCTCGCGGGTGCGTCCTTCTTTTCCCACTACTTGCCCAACGCGTTTCAATTCCTTGGCCATCTGCTGGTTGGCCGTGACGATGTCATTGAAGGTGTCGGCGATTTTCCCAGCCAGTCCGGTCCAATTCCCCGGCAGCCGCACCGAGAAATCTCCATCGCGCATCGTTTGGAGGCTGGCGAGGATTACGCTGAGATCGGCCGACACCGTTTCGGTTTGCGCCGCGCTCCGTCCGTTGCCTCTCGCGCTGGGTGCGGGGTTGGGAACTGTGGTCGTCGTTGTTTTATTTGGCTCGGTTCTTTTCATGCAGTTCTCCGCTGTGCAAGGCAGCTGGCGCTGCCAAGTTCGTGGGTCGCGGCACCACCGGCAGACATCTCAATCTGAATTGATCACGCAAGGCAATGGTCTTAAGAAACGGACTCGCAACATCTGCGCACAGATGGACTTGGCGCCACTGCCATCGAACAGAAATTCATACCATAAAGCCGTTACGCGACATCTACAGTAAACAGTGTATATGCGGCAAAACTGACTGGCCGGTAAACAGGAGGCGAACGCCGACTTGCGGCGCTAACGCGTGATCGGCAAGAATTTGGAGCGGTTGGTCATCGGCAATCCACGCGTCTGGGGCCGGCCTAACGGCGCTGAAATCCGGATTTACACGATAGCGTGTATGTCCATCCCGCGCATTCAAAGCTATAACCCTAGTCTGGGTGACGCCTATGAATCTCAGGATCATGGTTGTGGAAGATTCAGAAACGACGCGACGTATCATTCGCGCGATCCTGGAAACGCGCGAGTGGAAGATTTGCGGCGAGGCGAAGAGCGGCCGTACGGCAGTAAAACAATTTCGGAAGCTGAGGCCTGACGTCGTGATCCTTGATCTCGCCTTGCCAGGGATCAACGGAATTCAGGTCGCGTCTCGCTTGTCGAAAATCGATCCTCTAGTGCCCCTGATTCTATTCACGATTTCCGACGTGGACCAGCTCCATGAAGCTGCCAGCCACGCTGGAATCTATGCCGAGGTATCAAAGGCCCGGGCCTGGGACTTGATTGGCACAATTAAGTCCGCAATCGCGCACCGCAGCAGCCTCGGTCAGCCCATTCAATAGCAGGGAAGAATTTCCAGGCGGATAGACAGGACACAGCGCGCAGCAAGCCAGCGGGATGCTCTTTAATACCTACCGGCAATCGCCAACCCAATCACAAAAAAAACGCGCGATCCGAAACGCCACGGATTACACCCATTGCACTAGAAACAAACGTTCCTTCCGAGCGCTTCGCCGCGCTCGGAAGGAACCCGCTAGCGTTTCCTGTCGTTTGACTACTGCCCCGTCTGTGTCGCGTGCTTCGGGGTTCGCGCGTTCAGCGTTGCAATCATACTGCGGGCCGATGGAGGCACCGCTGTATCGTGAGCGAGTACGATGTCCTTCGCCAAGATTTTCTCGCCATAGATTCTCACATTAGCGTCATTGTCCGGCCGGATGGTCGAACCCTCCAGTGAAATTCCCGCAAATACGCCGCGTGCGCGGGAATAACTTAGTATTTCAGCGCGCATCGAGACGTCCGTTTCAGCAGAAGCGTCCCGGCCCACCGGTCCAGCCGCCACCGAAGCGTCGCCGCCGAGCTTCACTTTGCTGCTCAATATTCCATTGGCGCCGCGGTCATTCATCACCAACAGAACGAAGTCCGTCGCTTGCCCGCCGATTTGAAAGCCCACGCTGCCACCCTCCAGGGCCATCATCGAGGGTGCGCCCCACGGGCCGTTGAAGTTTTCACCCCGGCGACAGGTCATCGCGCCGCGGCCATAACTTGCGCCGACCACGAACGCCGCCTTCAAAACCGATGGAAACACAACCACGCAGTCCGCCTTATCGAGCAGATCTTGCGGAATATCATCGGGGATATTCAGAATTTCATGCAACACCGTGCCGGAATTCTGCAGGCGATCCCGGTCTTTTGCCGTATCGTCTGCCCTTCCGCTGACGGCGATCAACAACAATGCACTCATTGCGAATGCAGGAATCAGTTTTTTCATTTCGATCTCCTAAGACGAATGAAGTTGTGCGGTAATGACGGCCGCGCTCCGTGAAAGACAAATTTGGGCTAGCTGCCGGCGCTGTCGCCGCGCAAAAGGTGCATGATCAGCGTGCCGATAAATATCGCCAGGAATATAAAAAAGAGGATCTTGGCAATCCCAGCTGCAGCGAAGGCCACGCCTCCAAATCCTAGGAGCCCTGCGATCAGTGCAACGATCAGGAAAACCAGCGCGTAATACAGCATGTTCTTCTCCTTGCGCCCGGAAATAGCTGCGCCCGCGTACGATCTTTCAGTGTCCAACCGGATGCCGAAGATGGGTACGCATGTGCAGACTAGATGAGATTCGCCGCGCGAGCCATACGTCTAAAACTGTAAATGGTCAGGGATTTTTCCGGTACGTCCGATCCGCGGCTGACTTAATTCCTTATGTGTGCGTTAGCGTCACAAATTCAGGATTGCTCCAGTGCGATCCACGAAGCCGAACTTGGGCGGAATGCAAATGGAGTTTTCAATCCTCTTCAATACGCTGCACGTGGATCGCGCTGTTGGGTACGGCCTGCGTACCAATCACCTTCACGTGTTTGCCTTCGTACCTGGCGACTAATTTCTGATCAACTTCGAGCTGGTACCAAAGCCTTTGGCGCTCATCCCTCAGCACGAATCGACCGCCATTCATCCAAATGGTTCCGTTGAAGACTTTGGCTTCAGCGTTTTCCTTCGACTGACCGGACGCTGCCAACTGCTGCGTGACAAATCCGTTGGTATGAATTGAATTTGATCGGACGCTTGGAGCAATAAATCCGAATGCGATAGTCGCCGTCGCGACACTAAGAAGAGTGTTCTTCAGCCTCATTCGTCACCTCACATGCTGGGCGGGGGGTCAATTGAACGATCAGAACCGGGCCGGCAAGGAATACAACTAGTGTTGCAACGTTGCCGTGGGCGCAGCCATCTCGCTGGCGGTTCGGGCCACTCCCGCCCACGTCTGGTGGCCGGGGCTAAACTCAGCGACGATTCCTTCTCCTTGCAAGTAGATGAAATATTCTCCAGAAGAGATCGTGGCCAGCCGAGTCATACGCCTTTTGGCTTCTCGGAAGCCTTCGACCGCGGTTATCCAAAGTGTGTTCCCGTTTTGCAGTCGTTTGAATATGTCGAACCTATGATTCATCGTAGCCTCCTCATGGTGGCCGTATGACCTACGGAAAGAAGGAGTCGCACTTCAATCTCCGTTCGCGACGCAGAGTGATTATTCGAGTCAGGTCAATCTGTTGGAGGGCGCCGAGCGGTCGAAGTTGTATTTTTATCCAACAATCCAATGGGCATTTTTTCCCGCAGCATGGGCAAAATATACCACCACCCGTACTGGACGTTAGGGTACCCAATCATTGGTCGCGCCCTGACAATCACTCATCAACTTTACGAGCGATGCAGAACTTCGAAATTTTCCGGGACGACTTCCGTTCTTTCCCTGCGTGTTTCTGTCTCCTAGTGTCATAAGGTAAGTTCCCCGAGCCTCTAGAGACTTCGCCGTATCGCCAATCTTCATCTCGCCGCATACAATTTTTCAATGCAGGAATTCTTTTACGAGGTGACGTCAATGCACACTTCTCATATTCGCCGCTCGCTCAAATGTTTCGGAGTCTTCAGCTGGCTTCTTCTGACCGCAACGCTGCTAGCGACGCTTACTACATCGTCCGCGGTTTCAGCTCAGGTCGTTCTTTCTGTCACAATCGCACCTCCCGCTCTGCCCGTTTACGCGCAGCCCGTTTGCCCGGGTGAAGGCTATATCTGGACGCCCGGCTATTGGAGCTACAGCGACGACGGCGGTTATTTTTGGGTCCCCGGGACGTGGGTCGAAGCACCCGCAGTAGGTCTGCTCTGGACGCCGGGCTACTGGGGTTGGGCCAACGGCGCTTATATTTGGAATGCCGGATATTGGGGCCCGCAAGTCGGCTTCTACGGCGGAATCAACTACGGTTTCGGTTACATCGGCACCGGCTACGCTGGCGGTTACTGGACCGGCGGCAACTTTTTCTATAACACCCGCGTGAACAATGTGGACGTCCACGTCGTCCGCAATGTCTATCAGAAGACAGTCGTCGTGCACGATTCACGCGTCAGCTTTAACGGCGGACATGGCGGCATCAACGCGCGCCCAACCGCTGAGCAACAAAGGTTCGCCCGCGAGCGGCACACCGCGGTCACCGCCGCCCAAGAACAGCATGTGACCCAGGCCCGCTCCGACCGCAACCAGTTCGCCTCTGTCAATCATGGACGTCCGGCGGTGGTGGCCACCGCGAAGCCCGGCGAATTCAAGAGCCCGGGTGTGGTCCCGGCGAAGGCGTCTGCTTCCGATCGTGTGACCACTTCACGCCCCGAAACTAAATCCGAATCCAAGCCCCGCACCGAAAGCACCACGCGATCGGACAACAAGCCTCGGACTGAACCCAAATCGGAAGCCGCACCTCGAACGGAATCGAGGCCAACCACGACGCACGAACCAAAACCAGAAGCAACGCCTAAGACAGAGTCAAAGCCACCTGTAACACATCAACCTAAACCGGAGCCCACGCCCAGGACGGAGTCAAAGCCCGCCGCATCGCACCAACCAAAACCAGCGGCCCAACCGAAGACGGAGTCGAAGCCGGCCACAACGCACGAGCCAAAACCAGCGGCCCAACCGAAGCCGGAATCGAAGCCCGCTCCCACGCACGAACCGAAATCACAAGCCCAACCCAAGACACAGTCAAAACCTGCCGCAACGCACGAATCGAAGCCGCCGGCGCAGCATGAGTCCGCGCCGCGTCAGGAAGAGCGACCGAAGAACTAGCTTGCGCCCGGTATCACCGAGAACTAGGGCAATGCCGATGATTGCCTGCGGCACTCTTGCTGTGGCTGTAGAGTCCAGTAGTCGCGAGACTCGACTAACTCTGGAGGAACAAGTTGCGAACGATATTGCTGATCATCCTGGTCGTGCTGATTTTGGGGGCGTTACCGACGTGGCCGTACTCCGCTGGTTGGGGATATTATCCCAGCGGAGGTTTGGGACTGCTCTTACTAATTCTGTTGATTTTGGCCGTGCTCGGTAAACTTTAAGGCGGACCGCATGAATCGTCCCATCAGTGTGACCGTCGTCGCAGTAGCAGCTTTGTCTGGAGCGATAATCCTCGCTCTGATCTCATTCGCCTTTTTACTCGTCGGCGGAATGGTGCTGACCGGCGCAGAGCGCGGAGACCCGGTCTCGGTGGCGATCAGCAGGAATGGCCGTAGCGGGTGGTTTTTCGTTGTTAATTTTGGGGAGCGCCATCGCATGTCTCGCGATCGGCCTATGGGAGTTGCGCGCGTGGCCAAGCGCCGCGTTCTTCGGGTCCGCTTTCGTAGATGTTAGGTCAAGATTGCGTGGCGTACTTGCCTGGATCAATCACACTTCGACGGTCGGATTCGCTTCGCGCAACAAGAATCGGAGACCCGAATTCCGAGTTTAGCTACGAAATCGACGCTCCGAATCGCATCACATCTCGACAGCGTTCTCCGCACAGATCGCCAGGCGTTTTCTTGAAGCCTTATTTATTTGCAGCTAACCAGCTGTTCGGACACCGTGTCTACCAGGCACCCGGATTTCGTGGCGCGTCAAGCCGTTACAGTGCAACTTAGCCGGACCTACGGCGCACCGGCGTGCCGTCTACAGATTTGCTTAGTTCATTCAAAATGGTTTGGGGCGCGACTCGGCTCATAAACTTCGAAGCATTGCTTTGGTCGCGGCGACTTCTTCGTATGCGCAGCATAAGTCGGCCTCTTCGCCATCCTTCAACGGCGGGAGCTCGCTGAGTCGCTGAAGCTCGACCCTTGCCGGATCGCCGTTGTCCAAACGATTCATTACATTCACTCAACTCAATGGCTGGGGCGGTTGGACTCGAACCAACACCGTCCTCATTAACAGTGAGGTGTCCTACCAATTGGACCACGCCCCAGCCGTTCTTCAATTGTAAACGGGATTGGAAATTTCCCTTCCACGCATTTTTGTATCGGTTGGATTTCGCAGTCAATTGCACGCTCTGGAATTTTCCAGCGGCAGCCAAGCGAAGCATGAAGACACTCCCGTCATTATAGGGCCGTAGGAAAATTATGAATAGGACGGGAGAGGCCGAGGGAAGGAAGCCGGCCCAGCCCTCAATCCCCTAAAGGGATCCTCGGCTTTCCTTCCCTCTGACGCAGATACGTATCGCACGCTTGGAACCAAACTCAACCCACTGAAAACACAGGCTTTCCGACTTTCGCCCCCACGTAAAAAATCCAACATCCAGGGCAAAATTTCCCCCCTGGCCACCTCCAATCTCAATCAAATTCGATCCACCTTCGCCCGCGCTCCTTGACCGCACCTTGCTCCGCTTGCTATGTTGGTAAATTACATTGGGCGCATTTTACCCTGTGTATGACGTTGCATCCTGTAGGGAGCATTCCATCCCAACATGGGCCTGAAAAAAATCGTCATCCGGGGCGCCCGGCAGCACAACCTGAAAAATATTCATCTGGAAATCCCTCGCAACACGCTTACCGTCATCACGGGGCTTTCCGGTTCCGGCAAATCCTCGCTCGCTTTTGACACGCTTTACGCCGAAGGCCAGCGCCGCTACGTCGAATCTCTTTCCGCCTACGCGCGCCAGTTTCTCGATCAGATGGAACGGCCCGACGTTGATTCCGTCGAAGGCCTTTCTCCTTCGATCGCCATCGAACAAAAGACAACCACGCGTTCGCCGCGCTCCACTGTCGGCACCATCACTGAAATTTACGATTACCTGCGCGTCGTTTACAGCGCCATCGGCACGCCGCACTGCCCCAATTGCGGCAAACCCATCACGCGCCAGTCCACCGAGCAAATTGTGCAATCAGTTCTGGCACTGAAGCCTGACGACCGCATCATGGTGCTCGCGCCGGTGGTTCGCGGCCGCAAAGGCGAATACAAGAAGGAACTCGAAAAATACGCCAAGGAAGGCTATGTCCGCGCTCGCGTGGATGGCGACCTCGTCAATCTCGACGAGCCCATCCCGCTCGATCGCCGCAAGAATCACACCATCGAAATTGTCGTCGATCGCCTGCTTCTGAAAAATGGCATCGCGCAGCGCCTCGAGCAATCCGTCGAAACCGCGCTGAAACTTACTGGAGGCCTCGTCACCATCGTCGTCGTTGGTGGCGACGAGCACGTCTATTCCGAAAAGCTTGCGTGCCCGGACTGCGGTATTTCCGTACCACAACTCGAGCCGCGCTCCTTCAGCTTCAATTCGCCCTACGGCGCTTGCCCCGAATGTCACGGCCTCGGCTCAAAATACGATTTCGATCCTTCCAAAGTAATCGTGGACTGGACCAAGCCGCTCTTCGAGGGAGGCCTCGGCCCCGGTTCGGGTTCCACTTACTTGCAGCGCACCATGCGTCTGGCTGCGGCGGCCTACAAATTCGATTTGGATACGCCCTTCGAACAGCTCTCGCGTAAGACGCAGAATCTTATTCTCCATGGCAATCCCGCGGACGGCAAAAATTCCAAGGAACTCAATTTCCAGGGCCTGCTCGCGCATCTGGAATCCAATCTGGAAGAATCGAAGTCCGACAATTACCGAGAATGGCTTACGCAGTACATGTCGCCGGCTCCGTGTACCGCCTGCAACGAGCGCCGCCTGCGTCCCGAAAGCCTCGCTGTGAAAATCGCCGGTCTCTCCATCGCCGATTTCACGGAATTGCCGCTCACCGCCGCGCGCGCCGCCGTGGATAAAATTCGCGCAAAGCTCACTCTGCGCCAGCACAAAATTGCCGGCCGCCCGCTCGACGAAATCGCCGAACGGCTCGATTTTCTCCTCAACGTCGGCTTGGGCTATCTCACCCTGGATCGTTCCGCCGCCACACTCTCCGGCGGCGAGGCTCAGCGTATCCGCCTCGCAACTCAAATCGGCTCGCGCCTGCGCGGCGTTCTCTATGTCCTCGATGAGCCGTCCATCGGACTGCACGCGCGTGACAACGGCCGCCTGCTCAATACGCTCGAGACCCTGCGCGATCTCGGCAACACCGTTCTCGTCGTCGAGCACGATGAAGAAACCATCCGCCGCGCCAATTACGTGGTGGATCTTGGCCCCGGTGCCGGCAAAGCGGGTGGATACCTCGTCGCGGCCGGCGCGCCTGCCGAAATCGCCGCAAATCCCGCGTCACTCACCGGCCAATACCTCTCGGGCAAAGTGAAAATCGCCGTCCCCGAAACGCGCCGCAGCCCCAACGGAAAATCCATCGCGATCCTCGGCGCTCACAGCCACAACCTGAAAAATATCGACGTCACCCTGCCCCTCGGTCTCATGACCGTCATCACCGGCGTCTCCGGCTCCGGAAAATCCACGCTCATCAACGATATTCTGTACCGCGCGCTCGCCGCGAAACTTTACCGCTCGATGGAAAAACCCGGCGCGCATCGTGCCATCACCGGCATCGAGCACATTGATAAAGTCGTCCAGATTGACCAGGCGCCCATCGGCCGCACGCCGCGCTCCAATCCCGCCACCTACACTGGCGTTTTCGCGCCTATCCGCGAACTCTACGCCATGCTTCCGGAATCTCGCGAGCGCGGTTATCGCCCCGGCCGTTTTAGCTTCAATGTAAAAGGCGGACGCTGCGAAGCCTGCCAGGGCGATGGCCAGCGCCGCATCGAAATGAATTTCCTGCCGGATGTGTACGTCACCTGCGAAGTTTGCCGCGGCAAGCGTTACAACGCGGAAACTCTCGCCGTACGTTACAAAGGTCTTTCCATTTCCGATCTTCTCGATCTACCCATCGAAGAAGCTCTCAAAGTCCTGGAAAATATTCCGGCGATTCAGGTCAAGCTGCAAACCCTCGTGGACGTGGGCCTCGGCTACGTGCAGCTCGGCCAATCCGCCACTACCATCTCCGGCGGCGAAGCCCAGCGCACCAAACTCGCGCGCGAACTTTCCAAGCGCCAGACCGGCCGCACGCTCTATATTCTCGACGAGCCCACCACCGGCTTGCATTTCGACGACGTCAAAAAACTTCTCGACGTCCTCAACCGTCTCGTCACGCTCGGCAACACCGTCCTGATCATCGAACATAATCTCGACGTCATCAAACAAGCCGACTGGATCATTGACCTCGGCCCCGAAGGCGGCGAAGAAGGCGGCCGCATTGTCGCGCAAGGCTCGCCCGAACAAGTTGCGCGCGCGAAAAAATCCTACACCGGTCAAATTCTCGCCCGCGCGCTCAACGGCAATGGAACAGGCGCTAACGGCGCGAACCATAAGCGCACGGCTGAGACGACTTAGCCGTAGCACATCGAACGATCTGCGCTGGACGACCGTACCTGCGCTTTTTCGCTGGGCAGAGAATGCAGTATAGTGAGCGGGGACAAACACAACAGCACCCTCGAATGAACTTCGACGACAACAATCAACCTCAATCAGGCGTTCCGCGCTTCCAGGAGCCCACGCCTGATCCTCCACCTCCCAGTCTCGCAACATCCATCACGCCCGGCTATCTGGGTCCTATCGATCCGCTGCTGCCCGAAGACCTCCGCGTTCCCTGGGGCTGGACAGACTTGATGATTCTGGTCGTAGTCGCCTTCTTCGGAACATTCCTGGTGAGTCTGCTTCTCATTAAAGGTTTTGCGATTTCAGGCGTCAGCTTTCGCCAAATCCAAAATATCCCCGGCAATAGAAATCTTTTCCTGATCTTGAATCAAGCGTTGTTATCGCTTGTACTTCTGGCGTATCTCGCGGCACAAATGCGTCATATCTTTCACGCCCCGTTTTGGCGCACCATCGGCTGGCGTCCTCTGCAGACCGGCCAGACGCCCCGCGCAGCCGCTTATCTCGGATTGATTTTCTGCGGCTTCATGCTGGCGATCCTGGTGACTTTCTCCTCCGCGGCGTTTAAATCCTCCACCAAGATGCCTATCGAACAATTTTTTCAGGATCGCCGCAGCGCCCTGCTGCTGATGTCTCTGGGCGTGCTGCTCGCGCCCGTGCTGGAGGAAACCATCTTCCGCGGCTACATCTATCCCGTGGTGGCGCGCAGCTTCGGTATGAACGCCGGAATTCTCGTCACCGGCACGCTATTCGGATTGCTGCACGCCTCGCAGTTGTGGGGCGGCTGGGCACAGATCGCGCTGCTAGTCCTCGTCGGGATCGTCTTCACCTACGCGCGCGCCAGGACGCACACCGTGCTCGCCAGCTACTTGCTGCACGTCAGCTACAATTCGTGCCTGTTTCTGGGCTTTCTCGTTGCGTCGCACGGCTTCCGCCATTTCCCGGGCGCGCCGTAATCCACGCTCTGTTATTTTCTAGCCACTAGCCACTCATCACTAGCCACTGCATTTTTCAGCAACAATGCCTTTCTGTTCGCGCAGCACGGAGTAAGTGTGCCAACAACGCTCGCAACGACCGTCTCGAATCACCCTGCAATGAAGCCCCGAAAATCAGCTACAATAGAAATTTGTGCGCAGCATCCAGCGCGCATCTGTAACGGAGACGAAAGCGTTGCACACGGTCGAACCCATTCAGTGGACTCCCGCAGGCGTCGTCATTCTCGACCAGCTGAAGCTGCCCTCGGAAGTCGTCCATTACACCTACACGGATTATCGCGACGTCGCCAAAGCCATCAAGACGATGATCATTCGCGGCGCCCCGGCCATCGGCGTGGCTGCGGCCATGGGCATTGCGCTCGGCGTGCAACGTTCCGAAGCGAAAACGCTCGAAGAATTGCGTGCGGAATTTCCGCTGATCTGTGAGACCCTCGCGCACACCCGTCCCACTGCCGTGGACCTCTTCTGGGCCATCGCGCGCTTGAAACGCCGGTTCGAGGAATTAGCCCAGGCCGCATCGCGGAATGGCGCCGCGGGCCTGGAAGGAATTCGCGCGGCGATGGTGCAGGAAGCGCTGCTGGTTCACGAAGAGCGCCGCGCTGGCGATCGCAGCATCGGAAAACTTGGCGCCACGCTCATGCCGAAATCCGGCCGCGTCATGACTCAATGCAATGCCGGCGCGCTTGCCACCGGCGGAATCGGCACCGCGCTGGGAGTTATTCGCATGGCCGTCGAAGCAGGCCATCAGATCGAAGTTCTCGTCCCCGAAACGCGCCCCTATCTCCAGGGCTCGCGCTTAACCGCTTGGGAACTCCACGAGGACGGCATTCCGCTCACGCTGATCACCGACAACATGGTGGGCCACTTCCTCAGGACCGGCGGCGTCGGCGCAGTAGTCGTTGGCGCCGACCGCATCGCCGCCAACGGCGACACCGCCAACAAAATCGGCACCTACGGAATCGCAGTCCTGGCGAAAGAAAATAACGTCCCGTTCTACGTCGCCGCCCCCATCTCCACCATTGATCTTTCGCTGCCCACCGGCGACCAAATCCCCATCGAAGAGCGCTCCCCAGCAGAAGTCACGCACGCAGCCGGCATCCGTACCGCGCCAGACGTCCGCGCCGCCCACATCGCCTTCGACGTAACTCCCCACCGCTACATCACCGCCATCATCACCGAAAACGGCATCGCCCGCCCCCCGTTCGAGCGATCTCTTCCTGCGTGCAGCACTCCACATTTAGTCAATCTCAACACGCCGCGATCTCCTGACAGGCCAGTGCATCCAGTATTGGGACTGATCCGATGATCTTTGAGCGCGCGACGTCGTCATTGCCGCGCGCAACATCTTGCACTTTCAACGCCCGGCAGCATTTGGTTCGATCCCGCGCGCACTTCCCACTTCGGTACGGTTTCGTACACCCCATGCTCTTCGATGCAGTTTGCAGTACAATCCTTCGTAGTTGGGATATCCCAATAAGAGGAGAGTTTCATGAGGAAAAAAGCATTTGCAGTTACCGTAATTCTGCGGCCGCCGCAATCGCCTGGGCCGGCGGCGACCCTTGGAAGACAAAATCCATGGATCAATGGACGGACAAGGACATCAGCGAAATTCTACAGACGTCCCCGTGGGCGAAGGTAGCGTCTTAGCCGCAAGGCGCGGGACGCGCCCCGATGGCATGTCGCAGATGAGCGGCAGTCTGAGCACCCCGGGCGGTAGTTCGGACACAGACGAAGGTGTCCAGCGGCGCAATTCCCGGCCAGGCTGGAGCCACGGAAAAGGAGGATGCGGCCGCCGCAAATTAGGCCACCTACAGCATCTTCTGGTGGTCGTCCAGGACGATCCGCGCGGCTTCCTTGCGCAGGGCGGTCCTTAAGGGCACCATGACCGAGGCGGACGCCGAAAAGACCCTTGCGAATGTTCCCGACGACTACATGATTCTCGTGCAAGGCACCAACATGCAGATATTCCAGCACCGCGGCGAAGCAGGCTTTCGGAAAGACCGCCTATCTCGAACTCAAGAAAACCAAGCAGAAGCTTTATCCCACCAAAGTTGCATTCTCGAAAGGCGGAGCGACGGTACCGTTAAGGGCGCGGTCTTCTACTTCTCGAAGAAGGGCGCCGGCGACGAGCCAACGATCGCTCCTGACGAGAAGGAAATAGACTTCTACCTGCAGATGGGCGATGCCAAGCTACTCACCTACTTCGACCCGAGGAAAATGGTGGATAGCAAGGGCGAGGATCTCTAGAAGCCATCTGATTCTCTATTGATGCGCGAGCGTCGACACCCGTTGCCGGCGCTCGGAACGTGGGACGCATACTCGCTAGGGGCGGGCTTTACACCCGCCCCGCGCCGGAGTTAACCTGGTGACCGTCGCACGACCCGTGCTCGGATTTCGCCTCACTGTTGCGTAGCCCTCCGTAGCGGTGCGTCGCGCCTTACCCTCGCACGGCTAGGCCACGCGCGGTTCGCCGCAGCGGCCGCCCGGCGTATCCACGCCCCCTTCCTATCCAGACGCTTTCGGTCCCATTCACGAGACCCTTACGCCAGCGAGCTCTGCCGGGCTGTTGCATGGCCGAGCGCCCACGAATAGATCAGCCCGAGTGAAGTTAGGCCTCGGTCCACCCACAGTAGACCCACTCACAACAGGATCTTTAGCACCAACGGCCCGCTGTTTGGGGCCAATATGAGATCGCTCTCCCAGTCCCAGTCCTTCTCAACCGGAGCCATCGGCTCGCACGCTTCGTAGCGTGCAGAAATAAAAAGGGCGTCCCGTGTTAGGGGCCGCCCTTTCTTTACACCAATCGTTATCCGCCTACAGAGTCGGGCGGAGTTAGAGTACGAGTTGCGCTTTAACCTGGATCAACCGAGGCGAAGCATCTCCACCCAGGAAGGAACCCAAAATGCTGGTCGGCGGGTTCACGGCACTTTGGATCGTCCCAAACTGCGGGTTCGCGGTGTTGTTTACTGGAAGATTAAAGTTCGGATGGTTGAATAAGTTAAAGAACTGCAGACCAAGCTGGAATTGAGCACTTTCCCACTTCGGAATCTGGGTGCTCTTCATGAAGCTGAAGTCCGTGTCCCAATAGTTCGGGCCACGGTAGTTGTTGCGGAATCCCTTCTGGCTGAGGGCCGTTCCGCAACCAGGGATCGGGAAATCACCGGGCACTGCGACTGTACAGGTCGGAGTCCCGTCAGCCAGTTGCTGGTGCTAACGCTATAGCATGGAACCGCATTTGGACCGGCATGGATTTCGCCGCCGCAACTGATCGCTACTGCGTTGTTGGGCGTCGGCCAGTACGGACCAAAAAAGTTGTTTCCGCTCGGGTTGGTTTCCTGCTGACCGTCAATAATCGTGTAGGGAAGCCACTTCGGTAGAATACTGCGCCCGAGACTCTGCGCCGCCTCCACCAGCGGTGCCCAGCCGTGACCTTGTAGCAGCCGTCGAATGGAAAGCTGCCACACGTAGTTGGCGTTTATGACATGTCGCGCGTCGTAGTCTGCCGGGCGGTAGTTTACATACGCATTGTACGGGTTTGCCAGAGCCGCCGTGCTGATGCCGGTTAAACGGGTTGAAGCCTCCATTCGAGATCAAGTCGAACGCGTGGCTGTAGGTGTAGTTGACTTGGACAATTCCGCTGCCGCCTCGTCCCGAGAACCGATGTTGATACGAGGCGGTCAGGCCGTTGTAGTTCGATACATTCGAGCTTTGCACCGCCGTCATTTCCACCAACTGCGAGTTAGGCGCGGTGGCGGCAAACTACCGAACCCAAAGCCGTTCAGCGAATTGTTGAACAATGGTCCGTGAATCGAGTGATTGCCGTTGTATCCGAGGGTTAGAGAGTCATTAGGACCAAAGCCCTTCTGAATCTCCAAGTTCCATTTTTGATATTGCGGAGCCTCCGTCTTCGGCTGCGTAAACGTTACGTTTGGCGCGAAATTAACCGTGCTTGCTCCGGTGTTGAACGCATTGTCAAAATTGACCGCGCGTGCGCCGTGAACCGAGTAGGTTCGTTCCCGGATTGAGCGCTGTAGGCGCTGCCGTTTGGTTGGGAGAAAGGAAGGCACCGCAGGGAGCTGCAGCGCCAGTAAGTGCCGGGTTCACCGCAACGATTGTGAACGTGTTAAACAGCGGAGAGTTCTGTGCCAAGTTGTCCGCGATCTGTCCCGGGAAAATATCATAGAAAATTCCCGCGCCGCCGCGAACTACGAAGTTTGACTTGAGAAGGCCCGACGCGCTGCTTCCAAACGGCTGCCAAGCAAAACTGATACGCGGCTCCCATTGCAGATTCTGGTAACCGAACAACGCGGACCGTCGATTCGCCTGAATCAACTGGTTGTACGGCAGAACAGGCATATCCTGCGAGAACGGCTCCCCCAATTGAGCGAAGCAAAGAGTGATGCAAGTCGGATTGGAGGCGTGCTCCAGACGCAGGCCAGGCGTGATCGTGAGGTTCGGCTTAACCCGCCACTCGTCCAGTATATAGCCCGCCGCCTCATAGAGCCTGACCGGCTGATTTTGCGAAACGGGGAAGCTCTGAATGAGTTCGCTGCCGACCGCACCCGGCCCGTTTAGATCGCCACCGTTAGCAAAATCGGCCAGCGAAAATGGTACCTGAAGACCTACATTGAAAAGCCCGAAATCGTGATCGCTCACGTAGTTTTTGTGCCACTTCCCGCCGAATTTCAGAGTGTGGTTCCCGATGGTCTTCGAAACGTCGTCATCGAATTGAACTTGAGTGACATTGCGTCCCTGCGGCCAGATAAAGTCGTCGCAGGCAAACCCAACGCCGCAAGCGCCGTTGCCACCAAGGCTCGAATCCCCGGTTGTAAGCGAGGTCGGGAACGCAGCGAGCGCCGCGTCCAGATTCGTGTTCTTAAAGATCGCGGAGTACCAGGTGGTTGCAAACAAGAACTGGTTGGTCATCGTCGGCCCGAACGTGTGCGTCCAGTTAATCTGCCCCTGATATTCCGGCTGGTCGCTCGTCGCGTTGAAGATGGAGTTCACAGGATCAGTAAACGTCGGCTGAACGCCGTGGTCGTACTGCATGCGCATGTATGCGCGGTCGTTGGGTCCGATATTCCAGTCCAAGCGACCGGCAATCTGCCATTCGGGCGCGAAGTTAACTGGAACTTCTCGGACGCTCAAAGCGCAGGGCCCCGCAAAATCCGCGAATGCGCCGGTGTTCACAACGTTTGAGCAGCCCCCACCGGGCAGGTTAGAACCAGGCGTCAGGTTGTCCTGAGCCTTGTTCAGGTTCTTCGCGCCATTGAACAGGTTGAAAATTCCGGCGCCGCTTCCCGGAAGCGAACCCACTCCTGGGCAAATTCCGGCCAGATCCTGGCAATAGTAAGGAATGGAGGCAGTGTCGCCAAGATTTGTCAGGTTCTGAACCGTGGCGGCCTCGAAAGCCTGCGTCGGGACTATAATCGTTTGCGGGCACAGGGATCAGGACGCGCAGCCCTTCCGTGTTCACGAAGAAAAACAGCTTGTCCTTCTTGATCGGGCCGCCAAATGAAGCCGCCCATTGGTTGGCGTTATCGAACGGCTTCGAAAGACCGTTCGCGTTGTTGAACCAGTCATTGGCGTTCAACGCGCTTCCGTTCCAGTAGTAAACCGCGTTCCCGTGGAATGCGTTCCCGCCTGATTTCGTGATGTAGTTTACGTTGATTCCGGCGAATGTACCGTAGGCGGCCGAGAAACCGTTGGTCACCACATCCGCTTCCTGGATTTCATTCGAACCGAGCAGAAGGTTTGACGCACCCGAGTTGTTCAGGTTCAGGAATGGGTCGTTGGAATCCATTCCGTCCATCGTGAACAGGTTCGAGGTCGCCGGCAAACCGAACGCCTCGACGTTTCCGTACCCACCCTGCGTGTTCATGATCGCGCCGGGGGCGATTTGGGCAATGGCGCTCAAATCGTTACCAGGGTTTGGAACATTCGCTACCTGCTGCTGCGAGACCGACGTCGAGGTGTCGCCATTATCGGTCTGTAAAAGCGGCGCAACTTCCGTGACCGTTACGCTGGTTGTTGCCGCTCCCAGAGTGAGGGTCACATTTAATGTCGTGATCTGGCCCACGTTGGCTTGTGCGCGGCTGGTCGTCGTCTGAAACCCAGTCGCCGTCACCGAAATGCTGTAGGGCCCTGGGAGACAACAGATAGAAATGATACACCCCCGCATTATTCGTCGAAGTCTCTTGTGTACTTCCCTTAGTCTCGTCTTTCAAAGTAACCTTTGCACCTGGAACCACCGCGCCGCTCGGGTCCGAGATTGCACCGGCGATGTCGCCCGTGGTTGATGTCTGTGCAGACACTCGCGTGGAACCGAGCGACAGAACTACCAGCAGCGCAAACACCGCTGCGAAGAAACGCTTCCAATTCATACAGCCTCCTAGAGATTGTGGCAAGACGATCGGAGAACCTTGTAACCCCACCCCTGCCCCCATACCAATAAACTCGTAGCCGTCAGCTGATTCGCACGTTTGTTTCCATGCAAAATTAAAAATAAAGCTAACATAATCATATATTTGCAGACAATACAAAAATCCGTATGCAAACTGGCATACCATTTACCATATTCACACACGCAATTCTGTATGTTTATTCACACTTTCGAGCCCCGTTCGCTCATATGCACTGCTCCCTAGCAGTCCCGCTCGCGCACAGCACATTCCATATTTGGCAGGATCCACATGCGAATCAGCATATACGCACGAGCGTGTACATTTTAGAACTCGGATAATGTCCCTTCGTACTCGCATAGAACAGCACTTTAACTGTCTTGTTATCAGTAATATAAAAACAATTTGAGATGGCAGAACCGTTGCATTTACACCCTCGGGGAGTGGGTGGAGTTTCATTTATCACAGCATCGCATGCCCTTCGGACGGAGCGCGCCCACCGCCTCAAATTGCGTAGAGACAGGAGACAAGCTATGAGATCGAAGCAGTCGTTCGGCCTGGCAATTCTGCTCGCGGTTGTGATGCTTGTGCTGCCGGGACAGCTCGGGGCGCAGAGCATCGTCACGGGTGCCGTGGGCGGCACCGTAACCGATTCTTCTGGCGCCGTCATCGCGGGTGCCACAGTAAGTCTTAAGTCGAACGATACGGGCGCCGTTCTATCGAGTGTCACCACCAGTTCCGGCACCTATCAGTTCACTTTGCTCAAGCCCGGATCCTACACCATCACGGTGACGCATCCCGGCTTTCGGCAGTTGACACAATCCACCGAGGCGCTGCTAGGTCAAATCACGCTCGCCAACGTGAAGCTGGAGGTCGGCGCCACCAGTGACACGGTAACCGTCACCGAGCAGGGCGCGCTTCTCCAGACCGAGGACGCCAACATTTCTTCCAACTTCGATACCCATCAGATACAGAACATTCCAAACCCCGGCAACGACATCACCTACGTCGCGCAGACCGCGCCCGGCGTGACCATGAATAACTCGACGGGCGGCGGCTACGGCAACTTCAGCGCCTTCGGTTTGCCGGCCACATCCAACCTCTTCACCATTAATGGTAACGACTACAACGACGCGTTCTTGAATTTGAACAACTCTGGTTCGAGCAACTTGCTGCTCGGTGGCAACGAACTTCAGGAAGTTGCGGTGGTGAGCAACGGTTACACGGGCCAGTACGGCCGCCAAGCCGGGCACCAATCGACTACTCCACCAAATCCGGCACCAATTCGTTTCACGGCGAC
>CAVULY010000006.1:0-78370 GCA_963742475.1 uncultured Acidobacteriota bacterium
CGAGGAATAATTGATGTACACATCCACCACGTTGGTCATCGTATCGAACGAAAGATTCCACACGTGCTCGACGATCTGCGCGCGCGTCACATGCTGGCCCGCATTGCGCATCAAATACTCCAACAGCCCGAATTCCTTGGGTGTCAGCTCGATCGCCCGCCCAGCCCGCTTCACCGAATGCTCCACGCGATTCAGTTCCAGATCCTCGATGCACAGTACCGCTTCCACCGCGCGCCCGCCCCTGCGCAGCAAAGCGCGCACTCGCGCGGACAACTCCGAAAATGAGAACGGTTTCAGCACCAGGTCGTCCGCGCCCATATCCAGAATCTGCACCCGTTCTTCCGCGCGATTTCGGCTGGAGAGAACTAGGATCGGCAACTGGCGACGGTTCATCCGCACGTGCTGCAGCACCGCGCTGCCCTGATCGCGCGCCAGATTCAAATCGAGGATCGCCAGGTCGTAATTGCGCTCAACGGCCCACTGTTTGGCCTCTTCGCCATCATCTGTGAGATCTACCGTGTAGTATTCATGGTCAAAACTGCTCTGCAAGAACGTGGCGAGCGCCGGATCATTCTCGGCGACTAACAAATGCATGACTGCTCCTGAGGAAGGGGGAATCGCAAAACATTAGGAAGGGAAATGAACTTTAGTTAAAGGACGCGAAGGTGTCAAAGCAAATCGACGTCGCAGCTAAGATTATTCCAATAAGTAAACAAAATGGGATGATCACCCAACAATAAACGTGTTTCACCTGCGCCATGTGCCAATAAGCAACAACTCGTGCGCGCAATCAACACACCTCGCGCGCCAACACTACCTCGCCGTCACGGGTGCGTCATCTGCTCCGGTTTCACCCACTCCTCGAACTCTTTCTCCGTCAGATACCCCAGCTTCAGCGCCGCTGCACGCAGGCTAATATGCTGATGATGCGCCGTATGCGCGATTTCCGCGGCCTTGTCATAACCGATTTTCGGGCTCAACGCAGTCACCAGCATCAGCGAATTATTCACATTTTGTTTGATTCTCTCTCTGTCCAGTTCCATTCCGGCCACGCAATGGTCCACAAAGGAACGGCACGCGTCCGCCAGCAATCGCACCGAGTTTAGAAAATTATGGATCATCACAGGTTTGAAAACATTTAACTGAAAGTTTCCCTGCGAGCCCGCAAACCCGATGGCCGCATCATTTCCGAACACTTGCACTGCCACCATCGTCATTGCTTCCGACTGCGTCGGATTCACCTTACCCGGCATGATCGAAGATCCTGGTTCATTTTCCGGCAAAACCAATTCTCCAAACCCTGCGCGCGGCCCCGAGGCCAGCCAGCGCACATCGTTTGCAATTTTCATCAGCGAGGCCGCCAGCGTCTTCAATGCCCCGCTCGCAAACACGATTTCGTCATGGGCGGATAGCGCTGCGAATTTGTTGGGGTGCGATTGAAATGGCAAGCCCGTCAACTCGGAAATTTTCTGCGCCGCGCGCTCCGCAAATTCCGGATGCGCGTTCAATCCCGTGCCCACCGCAGTCCCGCCGATGGCCAAATCGTACAGCCCGGGCAGTACCAACTTCAGCCGTTCGACGTCGCGATCCAGCAGACTCACCCACCCGGAAAATTCCTGCCCCACCGTCAGCGGCGTCGCATCCATCAAATGAGTGCGCCCAATTTTCACCACTTCCGCAAACTCGCGCTGCTTCGCCGCCAGCGCATCGCGCAACCGCTCCACCGCCGGAATCAACGCCTCGGCCACGCGCGAAGCCGCCGCTATATGCATCGCCGTGGGAAAAGTATCGTTCGAGGATTGCGACATGTTCACGTCGTCGTTCGGATGGATCGGCTTCTTACTGCCCAGCACGCCGCCCGCAATCTCAATCGCGCGATTCGAAATCACTTCGTTCGCGTTCATGTTCGTCTGCGTGCCGCTGCCGGTTTGCCAGATGTGTAATGGAAAGTGCTCGTCGAGCTTTCCCGCGATCACTTCATCCGCCGCTTGCACGATCAACTTCGCCTTTTCCGGTGAAAGCTTCCCCAAATCCTTATTCACCAGCGCCGCCGCTTTTTTCAGCACGCCGAACGCGCGAATCAGTTCCGGCGGCATCGTCTCCCGCCCGATATCGAAATGAATCAGCGAACGCGCCGTCTGCGCGCCATAGTAACGGTCGCTGGGAACCTCAATCTTCCCCATGCTGTCTGATTCAATGCGAGTTTGCGCCTTCGCTGCGGGCGACGCTTTGGCGTCCACGTTCCCTCCCTGAAAAAAGCACCGCCGCGGCAACCCTGCTGCCGCGAGCCACTCTCTGTGTCTGACTATATAAGGATACTGCGGAAACCCGCGTCACGCAGCCTGAGGTTCCAGCCCGCAGTTCCAGCCCGCAGTTCCAGCCAATGAGGTCAACTGCGCAAGCCCCAGCTAGCCCGAGTGAGGCGCGGAGCGCTTCCGGTACATCACGGTAGCTACCGCCACCAG
This sequence comes from uncultured Acidobacteriota bacterium, assembly GCA_963742475.1. Taxonomy (GTDB): domain Bacteria; phylum Acidobacteriota; class Terriglobia; order Acidiferrales; family UBA7541; genus Palsa-295. The sequence goes on from CAVULY010000006.1 coordinate 2,466, forward strand.
TGCAAACTGCAAGAACCGGCGGTCAGCTGTACTCCTCTTGAACCTTTGGACAGGCATGTTTTCGGAAACGCTCGCGCTACCATCTTCTCTGGCGTGCCCGAAAACAGACTAAAATACTGATTGCGAACGAGAGATCCAGCTCTCTCGACTGCGCCGCAGTTCGTTTCCATTACTGGGGGACTTGGGTTTTCCCATGGCGTCTCTGTTCAAATCTGTTTTTCGCTCGGGCAAAACGGCGGTTCTCAGCCCTCCGGCCGAGCTGTCTTCGGACCTCAGCCTCGCGCCGCCGACCTCTTCCGGCTCCGGCGCGGCAGCCACCGCACCAGCCACTGAGCCCGCAGTCCCCGCTGCCAACGATCCGGCTGTGCTACAGGAATTTCTGCTCAAGAATTTCCTTCTCGCGGAGCAGCCCGCGGAAACTGCGACACCCGAGCCTCCGCCTCCCTCAGTGTACATTCCTGAGCGACTTCCCGAACCGACCGCCGAGATGGAATCTAACCTGGCAGCCAGCCCGGTAGCGAATCTGGAAGCCAATCCGATGGTCACTCCCGAAGCCACGCCGGCCGCGAGCCCGATCGCAGTCACGCTCATCGAGCCGGAAAAAGAAGTCGTCGCAGCGCCCGATCTCATGTCCGGCGACGCAATTCCAGAACCTCCCAAGATCGATTCCAGTGAATGGGCGCTCGAAGAAGCCCTCGCCAATCACAAAGACTGGCTCGATTCCCACGCCGCCACCGGCGGCAAGGCCGATCTGCAAAAGGCCCAGCTCGAGGGCCGCGAACTGATCGGCGTCAACCTCCGCTACGCGGATCTGCAAGACGCAAACTTGAAATCTGCCGACTTGTTGCTCGCCGATCTTCGCGACGCATGTCTGGTGCGCGCCAATCTCCAGGAATCCTGCTTGGTCGGCGTCAATCTCGAAGGCGCGAATCTGGAAGGCGCCGCGCTCGAATCCGCCATGGGCCTCTTGCCCCGTCAGCTCGCCGGCGCCAATCTCCACGAGGCTTCCCTGCCGGATACAATTTTGGAATTTAATGCCCTCGCGGATTTTCAGCGAACTTCCGCCACCGCGGCGCGCCTGTTTGTCACCACTTTGGCGGTCAGCCTGCTCTCTTGCCTCACGATCTGGAAAACGAAGGACGTCCAGTTACTCACCGATTCCGCAATCATTCCTTATTTGCATTCCGCCGCCGCTGCTGCCGCCGCACCCACCGACGAGATCTATCTCATCGCTCCGGCTGCCCTGCTGGTGATTTATCTCTGGTTCCTCTACAACTTGCAGCGCGTCTGGGACGCCGTACTCGAATTGCCTGCGATATTCCCGGACGGACGCGTGCTCGGCCAGCGCGGTCCTCGCATCATCACCGGCCTGCTGCGCACGCAATTCCGCTGGATGAATCCCGATGCTCCCTCCACGCGCATGATCGAGAAAAGCATCTCGGTTTTGCTCGCCTATTGGTCCGTCCCGCTGGTTCTGCTTTTTTTCTGGGCGCGCTACCTGACGGTCCAGGAAATGCACGGAACCATCCTGCAGGAATTCCTGATTCTGATCTCCGTCGGCGTGGCCCTCTATTGCACCACCAGCACTGGCCGCCCTGCCGAAAAGTGGGTCGCGGAAGGAAAACCCGCCACCTCCGCGCTGGACCGCTTGAAACATTTCAAGCCTGCCAGCGTGCTGATCTTTCTTTTCGCAGTGCTTACATTTTTCTCCGTTGGCACGATCGCCGGCGTTCCTCACGATCAGCAGCGCGCGCCCCAATTCGCCTCCGCAAGTCTTCGGCGCTGGGCGCCCAGCGTTCTCTGGATAGTGGGCTACGACCCGTACGCGGAATTGACCGAGGCCTCCATCTCCGTTCGCCCGCCCGATTGGACCGGCGCAGATGACCAGGTTTCTGCAGTGCGCGGCGCGCATCTGAACGGCACGAATTTTCGCTACGCGCAAGCTTATGGAGTTTTTCTCGCGGGCGCTCATCTCTTCCGTGCGAATTTTCAAGGCGCGTTCATGTCCGAAGCGGATTTGCGCGGCGCCGACTTAGGTCAGGCCAACCTGAAATTCACAGTGCTGGATCGCGCGCAAATGAACCGCGCCAACCTCGACCGCGCCAGTCTGGACGGCGCGAATCTCACGCGCGTGGATCTGCGCGGTGCCAATCTATCCTATTCTTCGCTCACTGGCGCGGAGCTCACTGACGCGCGTCTGGACGGCGTCAGCTTCTACGGCGCGCACGCCGAAAATGCCTCCCTGGTTCGCGGTAATCTAGAAAAAGCGGATATGCGCGAAGCCCATCTGGATGGCGCGAATCTGGATAGCGCTGACCTGCAGCAAGCGTATCTGTGGTCCACCAAGCTTAGCGGCGCGCATCTTCAGAACGCGCAGCTCGGAACCGCCATATTTATCAATGCAGACTTGCGCGGCGCCGATCTTCACGGTGCGCATTTCAACGGTACAGTATTGAACGGCGCGAATCTCCAGGATAGCAATCTGGATGACGCGGACCTGCGCGGCGCGCTGCAATTGTCCGCCTACCAGATTTGCTCCGCGAAATCCCGCCGCGGCGCCATCCTCGACGATACGATGCAAACCCAAGTGGACGCCCAATGCGGCGCCCCCCGCCAACCGTAATCGCACCCTCAGCACTCGGTCCCGCTCTGAGTGGCGTCGGCGTCTCACCGGCTTTTTCCTTCCACGAGCCGTCGCTCCAATCCTGCAAACCAGCGCCGTAGGCGCGGAATAACTTAGCCCATCGCGGAAGCGGTGGAAAAATCGCACAACAGAAACCGTAGAGCGCCGTAGGTGCGACACACGCCCCGCACGTACCGCCAGTCGAATCAATCAATAATTTGCGCGCTTCTCCCCAGCGCAACTTAGCCTACAATCTCTCTCGGAGGATTTTCCATGCATCCCTGGCACGACCTCAGTCCCGGCGAACACGTCCCGCGCGAATTCCAGGCTGTCATCGAAATTCCCCTCGGCTCCAGCGTCAAGTACGAGCTCGACAAGGCCAGCGGCATCATCAAAATGGACCGCGTCCTGTATTCCGCCGTGTACTATCCCGCGAATTACGGATTCATTCCCCAATCGCTCGCCGAAGACCACGACCCACTCGACGTCCTGGTCCTCTGCCAGGTGCCCGTAACTCCGCTAACCATCATGCACGCTCGCACCATCGGCCTGATGTCCATGATCGATTCCGGCACCATAGATCACAAGGTCATCGCCGTCGCCACCGCCGATCCCGAATACAATTCCTATCACGAAGCCAGCGAGCTGCCGCCGCACAAGCTCGCCATGGTCCGCAGGTTCTTCCAGGATTACAAACAACTCGAAGGCAAGATCGTCGAAGTGGACGAAATCCTTCCGGCAGCCGTCGCCTACCCCGTCATCGAAGCCGCCCTCGCTCGTTACGACAAAAAACGACGCGCCGGCCATCACAAAAAATAAATCCGGGCGTTCATTTTTCTGCCGCGGCTACCCGCTACACTTCGCAATTCCTTAACTTCCTCTCTCTGCTTAACCTCCGCTCCTCCTTGCCTCCTCGTCGCGCCGGGGCGAACAAACATCGAACTGTCCCACCCTGCCCCATTTCTAGTCGTTCGGTCAGTTGTCCTGGAGTTTCGCTTGTCCTCATACTGGCACTGCAGGTTTGGGCGATTTTCAGCGGTGGATCTTGGGGAACGCCGTGCGACCTCTATTCCGTGCTGATCCCGTGTATCCGCAGAAGCAGCCTACCGCTCGGCTTCGTTGCCAATCCATGCGCTGCCGCAGCGCGCATCTTTCGCGCGAGCGCCATTCCTGGCCCGGGCTCTTAGGCGTATCCCCCCGGCGCGCCACCACGTCGGCAGTCGTCAGTTTCGGAGGCAAAATGACTCGTACTCTTGGGATTCTCTTCGCGCTTCTGCCACTCGCTGCAGTTCCATCCGCGAAGGCCGGCGGCACCATCAACATAAAGTGCGCTCCCAACGAAGACCGCGTGTGGGTGTACGAATCCCTTACCGATTTCAACGTGGCCGCCAAGCTCAAGTGCGGCGAGGCGGTGCAGATTGTCGAGCGCGTGAAGGGCTACGTTAAAATCGAAACAGCCAATGGCACCGAAGGATATGTGCTGGACACCGCCTTCCCGAAATCCGCGCTGCCTCCGCCACCGGTCGAGAAACCTAACGACGTGGAATCCGCAGCAGCCGCCTTCGCTGCCCATCGCGCTTCGCGCGCTCCAGAAAGTTCCGTGGACGCGCCGGCAAGCGCGCATCCCAGCGCCCCCGTAGCAGTAGCCAGCACCGCATCTCCCGTCGTTGCAAAACCAGTCGCACCCAGCCAGCCTGCGCCGACGCAAACACACGCCGCTGTTTCCGTCGCGGTCGCTGCGCCTCCTGCCGTTGCAGCTCAACCAACCGCAGCGGCTCCAGCAGCTCCACTTGTCGCCAAGAATTCAAATTCCGTTTCCGTCGGCCCACGCCCCGCCCGCGCCCGTCGTAATCGCGAGTCAACCCGCGCCTGCGCGAGCTTCATTGCCAGCTCCGGCTCCAGCGCCCGCGCCACAGCCTGCTCCAGTGAGCGCCGCCGTCGTGACGGCTCCGCCCGCAATTCGTGTGGTCGAAGTCTCGGCGCCGACGCCTGCGCCCGTGGCAGTCGCGCCAGTCAGATCATCCGCGCCAGCTCCCGCAAGCAATCCCGCTCCCGTCGCGGCAGTTTCCCATGCATCCGTTTCCGTTCCGGCTCCAGCGCCCGCTCCCCCCGAAGCGAACAACGCCAGCAGCATGACCATCGAAACATCCGCAACGTTGCAGCCCGTCGCCGACGCAGCCCCGCGCCCGGCTGCCAACTACACGCAGCCGCCCGTCAAACGCGCCGTGAATCCGGACGAAGACGAAGATTCCGCGGTGAACGCCCTGAACAACGAAATGGCCAGCTGCACGCAGTATTTTTCCGCCTACGGCCTTTCTGCTAATCAGTACAAGTGGCTCGCGCAGAACCGCCACAAAGCCTTTCCCAGCGTCTGCCCCGCGCCCACTCCCGCTCTGGTGGATTTCGTGGTCATCTTTACTCACGACGTAGCGTTTTATAACGTCACCATGCCCAACGCCGTTCATACCGACCTGAACGGATTTTCGGACTGGACTCCGCTCACCACCGTTGACACCGCCGTGATCTCCGCCTCCGACGCGGACAAGAGCCACCACGAATACGTTTGGGTTTTTCACACCACGCGCGGCGCCTTCGACCCATCCAAGTTTTCGGCCCGTCGCCGCCCGCTCTACACCAAAACCGAAACCAATACGCTCGGCTCCCGCGGCGGCTTTCGCACCGTGATGGACGCCCTCACCTTCATCGAACAGAACGGCACGAGTCGCTGACGCGCAAGCAACGCCGCTTGAACGCGTCATCCCCCGATTTAGCGCGGCGCCCCGCGATGCCTCCCATCGCACACCGCCTGCTCATACTCTCTTGAAACGCCCCCCGACAAGGTGCGATAAGCAAATCTCTCAGATGCCGAACGCCCGTTGCTCGCTATTTTGGAGTTCTCCATGAAGATCACCGCCCTAACCTGCTTCGCGCTCGTTGCTGCTGCTCTGCTGCTGCCTGCTCAAGAGCGCCGTACGTTGAGCCCGGACGAATCCCTGATCCTGACCCTCGAGAAGGCTTGGAATGTGGCCGAAGAAACCAAGGATGTCCGCGCCTTGGATCAGCTTCTCTCGAACACGTTGGTCTATACCGATTACGATGGCTCGTTCATGAACAAGGCGCAGTTTCTAGCCAGCGTCCGGTCCGCCGGCCTCGATGCCGATCAGATCACCAACGAAAGCGTCAGCGTCCAGGTCTACGGCGGTATCGCCATCGTCACCGGCGTTTATCACGAAAAAGGCACACTGAAGGGCAAAGCGATTTCACGACGTGGAAGATTTACGGATTCCTGGGTAAAAGAAAACGGCACCTGGATGTGCGTCGCCAGCCAATCCACTCTGATCAGTCACTCGCAGGAATAGCGCGGCAGCGTCCTGCGGTTTTTCGTAGCGCGGTTTGGCCGCCCGTCAGCAAAAGCACCTGGTCAAGACAAGGTACACTGTGAACTTTTATTGTTCATTAACATCAATTGTTCTTATCAGGAGTACAATGTAACTGAAGGGGGTTCACACTATGTCTGATGCAACGAAACAGGTTCCCTCGCAGGCAGAAATTGAATTCCTGGCTTATCAAATCTTCCTGGAACGCGGCGGCGAGCCGGGCCACGATCTGGCCGATTGGCTCGCAGCTGAAGAACAACTAAAAACCCGGAGTGAAGTTGAAGCTCCTGCCCAGCAACGTTCCGACACAACGCCTGCTCCCGTTCGCAAAAGTGCTGCTAGCGCGTAGTCTCCACATCGCAAATGACTGACCTGGAACGGCGGGGCTCGAGCCCCGCCGTTCAATTCCAAATCGCAACGTCACGAATCCTTCCGCCGTGCTTTTCCGTCGCCGTTGAATTTTTCCTGAAGGCAGCTTCCGCTTCTGCTTCTAAACCTTCAGTGAAAATCGTGCGAAACGGTTTCCGCCCGTGTGATGGACAAAGCCTGCACGTTTTCCACTTTCACGGAAACAACGTTGTCCTGATGCTGTAGCCGTCCTTCAACCAGCAGAAATTGCTGGTGCACGATCGTCACGTGGTGCTCTTCAAACACACGCGGCGTCACAATCGCGTTCGCGATCCCCGTCTCGTCCTCGATGCTGAGAAATACAAATCCCTTCGCGGTCCCGGGCCTTTGCCGCGCGATTACCCCGCCGGCCACACGCACATGCGCCCCGTCAGGCAGCCGATTGATTTCGCTGGCCGTCAGCACTCCCTGCCGCTTCATGTTCGCGCGATGATATTTCATCGGGTGCGGGCCTACCGTCATCCCCGTTCCGCGAAAATCGGCCACCAGCCGCTCTTCCGGCGTCATCGGCTGCAATGGCGAATTCGCTGCCTTTTTTTCCGCTTGTTGCCGTCGCGCGTTCCCCGGCTTCCTGCTCGGCGCCCGCGCCACGATCCGCCTGCTCGCATTTTTCAAGCAATGGTCCGGCACTGCGCGCCGCGCGTTCCACTTGCCACAACGCATCCCGCCGGTGCGCTCCGCGTGCTCCCCCAATAAAATTCAACGCGCCAATTTCCGCCAGCGCCGTCAGCTCCGCCTTCCGTATCCCCGGAACTCGCAATTTCAAATCATCCAGCGAACGAAACGCGCGCGCCTTCCGTTCCCGCACAATTTCCTCCGCAATCTCGCCGCGCAATCCCCGCACGTAGCGCATTCCCAGGCGAACCTTTAATTCCCCCTCCTGCTTTTCAATCTTGCACAACCAATCCGAGCACGTCACATCAATCGGCTTGATCTTCAGCCCATGCCGCTGCGCATCCTTCACCAGCGTCGCGGGAGAATAAAATCCCATCGGCTGATTGTTCAGCATCGCCGCCGTGAACGCGGCCAGGTAATGGCATTTCAAATACGCACTGGCATACGCGAGCAACGCAAAACTCGCTGCATGCGATTCCGGAAATCCATACAGCGCAAAAGAAGTGATGGACTGCACGATGGTGTCCTGCACCGCGCCGCTGATGCCGTTTCTTTCCATCCCGCTCCGCAGTTTCTGCTCGATATCCTTCATGCGCTTTTCAGAACGCTTGAATCCCATCGCGCGCCGCAATTCTTCCGCTTCTCCTCCTGTAAATCCCGCCGCGATCATCGCCATGCGCAGCAGTTGCTCCTGAAAAAGCGGCACGCCCAATGTCCGCGCCAGCACCGGCTCCAGTGACGGATGCAAACAGGTAGCCGGCTCGCGCCCCTGCCGCCGCTTCAAATACGGATTCACCATTTTTCCCACGATCGGCCCCGGGCGGATAATCGCCACCTGCACCACAATGTCGTAAAAACGCACGGGCCGCAGCCGCGGCAGGCAGGACATTTGCGCGCGGCTTTCAATCTGAAACATGCCCACGGTGTCCGCCTTGCGCAGCGTTTCGTAAACCACCGGGTCATCCGCCGGCAAGCGCCCCAAATCAATCTCCTCGCCGTAATTGTCGCGAATAATTTCCAGCGATTCTTCCAGCACCGCCATCATCCCCAGTCCCAGCAAATCCACTTTCACGATGCCCATGTCCGCGCAATCTTCCTTGTCCCATTGCACCACCACGCGCCCGGGCATCGTCGCCGGCTCCAGCGGCACCACCGAATCCAGTTGGCCCTGGCAAACCACCATCCCTCCGGAATGTTGGCCCAGGTGACGCGGCAAATCTTGAAATTGCACGCACAGTTCGAGGAATTTGCGAATCTGCGGATGCATCAAGTCCAGCCCTGCATCCTTGAAATGCCGCGCCAGCGTGTCGTTCTCGCTTTTGTATTCCCAGGCGCTCACCAGACTCGTCAAACGATCCAGCGTTTCGGAATTAAACGAAAGAGCCTTGCCGATTTCCCGCGCCGCCGACTTCCCGCGATAGGTAATCACGTTCGCGGTCATCGCCGCGCCCAATTTTCCGTAGCGCTCGTACACATACTGGATCGCGCTCTCGCGCTGATCGCCACTGGGAAGATCCAGATCAATATCCGGCCACTCGCCGCGCTCCTCCGATAGAAATCGCTCGAACAGCAAATCCATTCCCACCGGATCCACCGCCGTAATCCGCAGCGCGTAGCACACCGCGCTGTTCGCCGCCGATCCCCTTCCCTGCACCAGAATATTGCGCTCGCGGCAAAAACGAATAATGTCCCAGACAATCAGGAAATAGCCTTCCAGCCCCAGCCGCTCGATCATTCCCAATTCTTTTTCGATCTGCGCGCGCGCTTTTTCGTTGTCAGGCCCGTAGCGGTAAATCATTCCTTCCAGCGTGCGCTCGCGCAGAAAATGCGCCTGCGATTTTCCGTCGGGCACCGGATATTGCGGAAACTCGTACCCCAGATCGTGCAAATCAAATTGCAAACGCGCGGAAACCAGCTGGGTATTCGCGATAGCCTCGGGAAGATCCGCGAATAAACGCGCCATCTCCTCCGGCGATTTCAAATATCGTTCGGAATTGCGCCCCAGCAGCCGCCCCGCGGTTTCGAGGGTGCGGTGATGGCGCAGGCAGGTAAACACGTCCAGCACTTCGCGCCGCTCCGGCTGCGCGTAGCACACACCATTCGTCGCCAGCAGCGGCAAACCCAGTTTCCGCGCGATTTCCACCGCCGCGTGATTGCGCGCTTCTTCCGCGCGGTCAAAATGCCGCTGCAATTCCACGTACACATTCCCGCGCCCAAAAAGTTCGCAAAGCTGCCGCACGTGGGCGATTCCGTTTTCCACTCCGCCCCGCGTGAGCGCATACTCCAGCGGCCCTTCTTTCCCTCCCGTCAGGCATACAAGCCCCGCGGCTCTTTCGCCCACTTCTTCGTCTGACACATGCCCTTCGCCCTTGCGCGCGCGCAATTTCATGCGCGTAATCAGGCGGCAAAGGTTCTGATAGCCCGCGCGCGTTTCCACCAGCAGAGGAAAACGCCATCCCGCCGCGGACGTCACCTCCGCCCCAATGTGCGCGCGCACTGAAATTTTCTTCGCCGCCAGATAAAATCGCGGCGCCCCATACACCCCGTCGCGGTCCAGCAGCGCCATCGCTGCCATCCCACGCTCCGCACACCTTTCCGCCAATTCCTCGGGTATCGAAGCCCCTTCCAGAAAACTGAAAGCCGACCGCGCATGTAGTTCGGTGTACATTTGCATTCATCTCGTTAAAAAATCAGAGATTAGTAATTGGTGAGTAGTGAATGGTGAGCGTTCATTTGTATCGAATAGAAAAAATGTGGTGATTTGTGACGAAGTAATTTGTTTTGTGTGAATTGCAAGATTCCGGGTGCGAGAAAGGCATTCATTTGTATCGAATAGGAAAAATGAAGTGTTTTGTTTTGTGTGAGTTGCAAAATTGGGGATGCGAAAACGCGGTTCATTTGTATCGAATAGAAATTGGCTTTCGGGAGCGTGTTTTAGCCGAGGGCATGCGGCCAGGAGGGCCGGGGTGACGGCACTGGTTCGGCGGTCGGTGTTGTTCGAGATTTTCACAGATTCATCATCCTCTTGTGGCGGGCGAAAAGCAACGGGTTGTGTGTACATTTTTGCCGGCCGTTGAAGGGCGTCGTTGGGATTTGCCACACACTTCAGTCGTACATCCCGCGCACGAACCAACTGCGGCACGCCACGTCGTAATAAACGCAATACAAACCCGCGCGCGTGTGCGTCTTCACATCCTGCACAGGCGCGATCCCCCGCACATTCGCCGTCGCATTCACATGCAAGCTCGCACTCACTCCCGCACTCCCTCCCTCAAACGCAATCTCCAGATCCCATTCCTCCTGCTGCCAGGCATCTTCCCGCCACCACTCCCCCGAAGTCCGCCACGGCCCGGACGCAGTCACCACCCGTCCATACAAGCCACGAAAAAATATTTTCACCGGGCACCCTGCGCGCAATTCCACACGCGCCGGCAAACGCGGCCGGAAAATCCGGCAACCCGTCGCCGGCCTGCGCGCCGCAGGCTCGCCGGCACTACCAGACGCCGGTTTCTTGCCAGTCCTTCCTCGTCCTCTCGTTTCATTCGGCTGTGAAAAAAACTTGTTCATCCGGAATTCTCCCGGGCGATGGGTATCCGCCAATTCCGGCGAACCGATATTCGCGTTGCCCACCAGTTTTGCCAGCCGCGCCACGGTCAACTCCAGTTTTTCCGGGTCCGGAGAATTGGGCACAAATAATCCATGCTGTGTGGTGCGTGGCCGCGCCGGGTCCGCCCCCAGCGTAATTTTCACGATCGCGCCCGGTGGAGGATCCGCCTGCAACTGCAAGCGCAGCAATTTCAAAAGCATTTTGGAATCCCGCATGGGCACCGGCAGATTCAGCGCCTTCTCATACGTTTTCGCCGCCGCTTCTGTTTCCACTCCCGCCGCTCCCGCCACCATCGCCGTCGCGTTTTTCCCGCGAACTGGCTCCTCCTTCTCGAACGCATCCCCCAAATCAAATCGCACGCGAATCGCCGCAGCGCTCAAAGCCCGCGCTGCCAAACGCGCGCACAACTGATCCAGCAATCGCCCCAGCACGAACGACAAAGGCTCCAAATCCTCCACTGCGTCGTCCAGCTCCATCTCTTCTTCCAAAATCTCCGCAGGCTCAGCCAGCACCAGCGAACGCGTGTGCGCCCCGCGCGCCAGCTGCTGCAAACGCACTCCTTCCTGCCCCAATCGTTCCGACAATTCCAGCACCGGCAACGCGCCCAGCGCCGCGCATGTTCGTATGCCCCAGCGCTCCAGCGTTTCCAAAGCTTCGACGGAAGGCGCGAGCGTCTGCACCGGCAAACCACTTAAATATTTCGCTTCCTCTCCCTCCGGAATCACGGTAATTCCCGCAAAGCCGCGCGCCGCGTGCACGGCCACTTCCAGATTTGCGGATACCGCTATGTGCACACGCAAACGCAGTTCCGCCGCGCGCCGCGCAAATTCCCGCGCGATATTTTCCTCCCCGCCGAATAAAGAATTCAGCCCAGCCAGATCCGCCAGAATCGTGTCCAACGCATGATCTTCCACGCGCGGTGACATGGACCATCCCAGATCGAGCAGCGCCGCGTGCGCCGCCTTCTCCTGCGCGCGCGAACGCCGCCGAATTTCCACTCCGCACAATTGCGCCTGCGTTTGCGCCATCCCGAATTGAATTCCCGCGCGCCACGCAGCCTCATTCGCCGCCACCACATGAATCAATGGCGCAGTCCCTTCCACCAACGCCACCGCCTTTTCACGCACCCCGTCACGCAGCTCCCCTTTGCCACGCAATTCGTCCTCGGCGCGCAGCACCGCCTGCACCATGAAATTCGCAACGTGAATAGCAGCAAACGCCATATTTTTTCGAATGCACGGCCTCATCCGGCGAAATCACCGCCAGATTCTGAAATCGTTATTTCCGTTTGCTTGAAAACGGCAGGCTGAAAAAATCCCAATCCATCCGCGTCCTGAAAATTCCTTCGCCGGCCACCCTCGGCTCCGCGGCAAAACCGCCGCGCAAATATCCTTCGCTCCCTCTCTGCATGCGCGAACGCGACACTTCCCCCCGCGCGCTCCGCCCTTCGAGCAGCCATCCCCAAGGCAGCCGCGAAAAATCCACGCGCTCCGCAACGCCCTCCGCCGGCATCCGCGACCAGCCAACCGCTCCCGATTCCAGCCGCAATCCCAGCGAAGCGCAGCTCTTCGCGTTCGACTCCTGCTCCAGCAGCATCAGAATCGTCGGCGTGTCTTCCACCGCGCGCCTGAACCGGAACCAGGAATCCAGCGGCACGTGCCGCACCAGCCGCGGCGCAATATCGCTCAGGTCCACGGCGATCAATCCAAAGCCCCCGCCCTGCAACAGCAGATCCGTCGCGCGCAGCGTCTGCTCCACATTCCGGCAGCGCACCCACAATAATTTCCGCAGCTCCACTCCGGCCGCTTCCGCCGAATGTGGATCGAAAGCGTCGCCTCCATCAATCAGCGCGCAAGCTTCTTCCTGCGACGTGCGCGCGCGCAATGCCGAAAGCAGCAGGCTGGTGCGTCCCGAACACGACGGCCCAAAAATTTCCGTTAGCGCTCCGCGCGGCAAGCCTCCCGTCAGCGAATCAATTTCCGGAATGCCGCTGGAAACGGTGACCACCTCCTGGCGGTCGCGATAATTGAAGGGCGCAACCACACGCCCCGCCAGAGCGAGTTCCACCTTCGTGCGCAGCGCGGCAAAGTTGGCAGCCATGGTCAGGGTCGGTTTCGGCGTGCAAAAGCGCACCGCAATCTTCGCTTTTTGTTCGCCTAGAGGAATTCTCCACCACTCCACCGCGATTGTCAATCACCCGCCCTTGGCAGCTCCTCCCCAGCCTGTTTCTCATTTCGATACACTCCCCGGAATACCTGCTGCATCTTTCGCCCCAGATGAAGGATTTTACTGGCGTCATCCACTGCCTCTCATCGTTGTCTCTGATCAGTGGGCGGCAACCCAAATTTGATCGCCAAGGCGCCGCGCGCGCTTGCACCACCGCCACCGGCCGGCAGCGATCACCACAAGGGAGATAAATGGAAATCGGTTCAGGCGTACGCATTGGCCCCTTCGAAGTTTTTGCTCCGCTGCAACCCGCCGTCTCGATGGTCCGGCACTACGGCGAGCATCACTTCCCCGGCAGATTGATCGTCGTCGAAGGAATTGACGGCTCCGGCAAATCCACGCAGCTCAGCCTGCTGCACAAATGGCTCGAATCCAAAGGCTACGGCGTGGTTTTCAGCGAATGGAATTCCTCTCCGCTGGTGAAAGACACCACCAAGCACGGCAAGAAGAAAAAGCTGCTCACGCCCGCCACATTTTCTCTGATTCATTCCACCGATTTCGCCGATCGCACCGAGCGCAGCATCCTGCCGCTGCTGAAAGCCGGCGCCGTGGTCCTCTGCGACCGCTACATCTATACGGCGTTCGCGCGCGACGTGGCGCGAGGCATGGACCGCGCGTGGGTGCGCGATCTCTACGGGTTCGCCGTGAAACCCGCGATCGCTTTCTATTTTCGCGTTCCGCTGGAAACCGCCATCCATCGCCTGCTCGACGGCCGCGACGGCTTCAAATTCTACGAAGCAGGCATGGATCTGAATCTGGCGGACGATTCCGTGGAAAGTTTCCGCATGTTCCAGGGACGCATTTTGTCCGAGTACGAAAAAATGATTCCGGAATTCGGCCTCACCGTGGTGGACGCGACGCTCCCCATCGAAGTTCAACAAATGCAAGTGCGCCAGATCGTGAAAGCACACTTGGATAAAGCCAAGGAATTGAGGGTGCAAGGATGAGAGAAACCTACGGAAGACTCTTGCCGGACATGCGTCTCGGCCGATCTCGCCGGAAAATTAATCGTAATCGAAGGCACCGACGGCGCCGGTCGCAGCACCCAGATTGACCTGCTGAAACCGTGGCTGGAAGAACTCGGCCACGCGGTAGTGGATACCGGCATGACGCGCTCTCCCCTCGCCGGTGAAGGAATTCGTCGCGCGAAAGAAGGCAATAATCTTGGCCGCGTCACGCAAGCCCTGTTCTACGCCACGGATTTCGTTGATCGCCTGGAAAATGAAATCGTGCCGGCATTGCGCGCCGGCTTCATCGTGCTCACCGATCGCTACATCTATTCACTGATGGCTCGCGCCATTGTCCGCGGCATGGATCCCCGCTGGATTCGCAGCATCTACAGCGTCGCGCTCAAACCGGACGCCGTCTTCTACCTGCGCCTCGGCATTGACCAGTTGCTTCCGCGCGTCGTCTTCAGCCGCGGCTTCGATTACTGGGAATCCGGGATGGATCTGTATCCCGGCCAGGATATGTTCGACAGTTTCTGCAGTTACCAGGCCGCGCTGCTCACCGAATTCGATCGCCTCAGCGCCGAATTCAATTTCCAAATGGTGGACGCCGCAACCGACGCGCGCACCGTCTGCGCGCACCTGCAGAAAAATATTCTGCATCTCCTCGAAAGGGATTCGCGCAAGGACTTCATGTCTCGCCTGTACAACGATTCCACCACAGCCCCGCAGCCAACGGACACAGCCCTATACGCAGTCGCAGCCCCTGTAGTCGCACCAAGCACAAACGGCAATGGGAATGGCAACGGCCACCATCACCACGCCGCGCAACCCGGTGACTAGCCGTTGAATTATGTAACGGCTGGCATTAGCCGGGCGCCTTCGATTTGGATTTCGTTTTTGAATTATGTAGCGGCCGTCCCGCGAAGGCGGGACGGGCATCTTGGTTCAGCTGTCGCCGTTGGTTTGCGCTTTTGCTCTTTGCTGCGGCTTCTTACGTGAATAGCTCAGGCCCAGGCTGCCACGCACCGTCCGCGGTTCCATAAGGGCTGGCAACCACCACGATGTACCCGTCCGGATCGCGCATCCAACATTCCCAATGGTTGGGGCCGCCTTCTCCGATCGGGAGGGTTGCGATGGCGCGGCCGCACCATCTCGACGCCCATTTCGCCAGCGCGCTTTATCACCGCATCGAAATCATCCACCTCGAACCACAACAACACGCCATTACCGTAGGGTCTGTCCGCACGATTGCCGATCGCGCCGTGATGATGTTCCGCTTCAAAGCTGTGCAATTGCAGGATGAGCCGGCCATCCTTCACCAGTTGCTCATATTGCTCGCCGCCGTGCCCACTGCGGCAACCCAGCAAGCGCTGATACCACCGGCTGCTGCCTTCGACATCCGTGACGCAGATGAGAGGTTGGGGGCGCATGGCTCCGATGCTAACGGAGGTGCTGCTCTAGCGAACAGATACAATGATACTTCAGAAGCAGCAACCTCGGATGTCTCCGTTCTCGGAGTGCGGGAGCTTGCTCCCGCCTTTTCAGATGCGAGGTTTGCCTCGCTTGCCTAGACAATGTGCCCCGCGCGCACGCCGGAATGATCCCTTCCGCCATCGCAGATCGGGCTTGACGAGCAAGGCTTGAAGAAAACCACGGTATTCATACGTCCTCCACGAAGTGAAGGCAACACCATGGGCAATTCTACTGCTGCCAGCCGCCGCCGAGCGCTTGATATAGCTGAACGTAGTTTTGGATTTCTGTGAGCCAGGCCTGATCGGTGTTGATCTCTGAGGTGAAATATTGCTGCTCGGTGATCAGCACCTCAAGAAAAGCAGTGTATCCGCCGAGAAAACGAACGTCGGCAAGACGCGCAGCTTCCTTGTAGGTGGCGGTTTGTTCTTCGAGCTTTATGCGAAATTGCCGGGATTGGCTGTAGCCGACCAGACCACTCGAGACATCTCCCAGCGCCTGTAGCACCGTCTGCCTGTAAACCAGTTCGGCTTCATCTCGCTGGGACCAGGCAAGTTTGTAATTCGCCCGGATACGCCCGCCCTCATAGAGGGGCTGCGCAAGTTGTCCGGCAAGCGTCCAGGCTGCCGTGGTGGGTCCGCCTCCCAGGAAACTTTCCAGAGCAGTGCTTTGCACGCCGAAGGCGCCGGTCAATGAAAACTGCGGGAAGAAAGCGGCCTTGGCCACTCCCACGTTGGCATTGGCGGCTACCAGACTTTGTTCGGACTGAAGGACGTCCGGCCGGCGTTCGAGAATTGCGGACGGCAATCCAGCCGGGACATCAGGCATGTGCGGCTGTTGCGTGAGAGAAAGTCCGCGAAGAATGGGCCCGGGATTTCTAGCCAGCAGGATGCTGATCTGATTCTCGGTCTGCTCAATTCCCTGCTTCAGTGAAATGATCTCTGCTTCCGCCTGTTGCTGCAGCAGCTGCGCCTGCAGAACATCGGTAATCGCGCTTTCGCCACCTTTGAATTTGATGGTGTTGATGCGCACAATCTCGTTGTCCGCGTCCAATGTGCGTTCCGAGGTTTCGAGTTGGGAATCGAATGCGCGCAATTGAAAATAGGCGTTGGCCACCGCGGAAATCAGTGTGATTCGAACGATGCCTTGCGCGTATTGAGTGGCCAGCAGATTTGCGCGCGCCGCTTCTGTCGCGCGGCGATACTGGCCCCAGAAATCCAGTATCCATGAGGCTTGCACCGCCAGCGCGCCGGTGGTGACGTTCCCTGGAAATGGCTGCGTGCGCTGGTTCTGGATTCCCCCGGTTAAATTCACCGACGGAAGCTGATTGGCGCGAGTAATGCCAAGATCGGCGCCGGCCTGCACCACCCGCGTGGCGGCAATGCGCACGTCGTAGTTGTTGGCGAGCGCTTCCTTCAGCAGGCCTTGCAGGACTTCGTCGGGAAAGACGGCGGCCAACTTCATTTCCGCGAATGTTTCAGTTGCGGCTTGGGTGGAGCCCCCTGGCGGGAGCCCGCGATACTGGCCCGGAACGTTTACGTCAGGACGTTTGTAGTTCGGTCCCACGGTGCAGCCGCACACGCAGAACAGCAACACGATGACAAGCCACAACATGCCGATAGATGTTTTCCTGCGGATCATGCGTGACCCCCTTCCGGGCCAGCACCGGTCTTCGGAAGCGACTGCGGAGGCGACTGCTGCGGCGGCGGCTTTTCTTTCTCGCTACGGAAGAGGTTGCCGAAGCGCTCGACGACATCAAACGAAACGGGTACGAAAAAGATAGCGATGATCGAGGATGCCAGCATGCCGCCGATCACCACCGTTCCCAGCACCTGGCGCGAGATGGCGCCCGCGCCGGTGGCCACCCACAACGGCACGCAGCCCAGGATGAAGGCGAAGGCCGTCATAAGTATGGGTCGCAGTCTCAGTCTTGCACCGGTGAGCGTCGCTTCAATCAGCGGCTTCCCGCTGTCGTATTCGATCTTGGCAAATTCCACGATGAGGATGGCATTCTTCGCTGACAGACCAATCAACATGACCAGGCCAATCTGCGCGTACACATTATTTTCAAGGTGGCGGAAGAAAAGCGCGAAGAACGCCCCGAACACTGCGATAGGCACGCCCAGCAGCACGCTGAAAGGCAGCGTCCAACTCTCATACTGTGCCGCCATGATGAGAAACACGACGAAGAACGCCAGACCAAAAATGACGGAGGGCGAAACTCCCTGCGCGGCCCTCTGCTCCTGATAAGACATGCCCGAATAGTCGAAGCCCATCTGACTGGGCATCGTTTTGTGGAAGACATCCTCCAACGCCGCCATGGTCTGAGCGGAGCTGTATCCCGGCGCGGCCGAGGCGTTGATCTGCACGCTGTTGAAGAGGTTGTAGCGCATGATGAACTCAGGGCCGCTGCGCGTATAGGTAGTGGTCAGCGTGCTCAAGGGAACCATTTCGCCCGTTGCATTGCGGACGTGAAATTTGCCGAGATTATCCGCATTGGTTCGGAAGTCGCCATCGGCTTGAACGTAGACCTGCCATTGCAGACCGAAACGGTTGAAGAAATTAATCAGCGAGCCGCCCATGAATGTCTGCACGGTCTGGTAGAGATCGTTCAGCGGTATCTGCTGGGTCATCGCTTTGGCGTTGTCCACCTTTACGCCGACCTGCGGCACGTTGAGCAGGGCGGTGGTTAGAACTCCGGACAGCTCGGGGCGCTTGCGGGCCGCTTCCACAAATATCTGCGCATTTTTTGCGAGGAACTCGATGCCGCTCCCCGAGCTGTCTTCAAGAATGAAGGTTGCGCCACCCGATGTGCCTACGCCCGGGATGGCCGGCGGAGGAAATGAGAATGCAATTCCCGAGGGGACTTTGGAGAGCGCCTGTTGCAGGTGAGCTTTAATGCCCAGGTAGCTGGTCTCGGGAGTCTTGCGCTCTTCCCACGGTTTCAGCGAAATGAAGAAGAATGAGCTGTACGTGGCATTCACGCCGCTCAACATGCTGTATCCCATGACCGAGCTGACATACTGCACGCCGGGCGTATCCATGATGATCTTTTCTACTTCGCGCGAGGCCTCCGAAGAAAGTTGCAGCGACGCGGCGTTGGGCAGCTGCAGGCCGCCATAAAGATATCCCTGATCTTCATCGGGGAGAAAGCTCTGCGCGATCCTCTTGCCGAAGAAGCCCGCACCGACAGCCAGCAACGCGAGCATGAGGAACGCAAAGAATGCTTTGTGGATGAGGTGCCGGCAAAGGTTCACGTAACCGTCGGTAGCATGCCCGAATCCCTTGTTGAACCCGCGAAAGAAAACGCCCAGGGGTCCGCGCGTCGGCTTCTTGGGACGCAGCATCAGCGCGGAAAGCGCGGGGCTAAGCGTGAGCGCGTTAAATGCCGAGAAGAGCACGGAAATTGCGATGGTAAGGGCGAACTGCTTATAGAGCTGTCCCGTAATGCCGGGAACGAAGGCCGTGGGAATAAAAACTGCGGCGAGAATCAGTGCAATCGCGATTACCGGTCCCGAAACCTCTTCCATCGCTTTGATGGCGGCGTCGTGCGGCGTCAGCCCATGCTCGATGTGATGTTCCACTGCCTCCACCACAACGATTGCGTCATCAACGACCAGACCAATCGCTAGCACGAGCCCGAAAAGCGACAACGTATTAATCGAGAACCCAAATATGGGAAAGACCATAAAGGTTCCCACCAAAGATACGGGAACCGCGAGCAGCGGAATCAGCGTTGCTCTCCAACCCTGTAGAAAAATGTAAACGACGATGATGACCAGTAACAGCGCTTCAAACAGCGTCTTGTAGATTTCGTGTATGCCTGCACTGACGGCAAGTGTGGTGTCCAGCGCGACGTTGTATTCCAGGCCGCTGGGGAAGCGGCGGCGTGCCTCCTCCATCATTTTCAGCACCGCGGCGCGGGTCTGCAGGGCGTTGCTGCCAGGAGTTAGATAGAGCGCAATGAGGGCCGCGGGCTGCGCGGGCTTATTCTCTCCTGCCGTTCCCATGCGCGCGAGAATGGAATAGTACTGCGCTCCCAGACTCACGCGCGCCACGTCTTTCAGGCGCAGAATTGATCCGTCAGGCTGGGCGCGCACGACAATCTCGGCAAACTCCTCAGCCGTAGGCAGCCGCCCCGGAGCCCGAACGTTGTAGGTAAACTGCTGACCTTGCGGGACAGGCTCACCGCCAATCTGACCAGCGGGGTTGACCTTGTTCTGAGCCTTGACCGCATTCGTGATATCGGAAACGGTCACACCCAGACTTGCCAGGCGATCCGGATTCACCCAGATGCGCATGGCGTAGGGCCCAGCGCCGAATACTTGAACCTGGCCCACGCCCGCAAGACGCGTCAGCGCGTACTGCAAATTTATGTTGGCGTAGTTGGCCAGGAAAATGTTGTCGTAAATTCCCGTGGGCGAATACAGGTCCAGCAGCATAAAAGGCGCGGTGGTACCGGGCTGCACGATCACGCCTTGCTGCGTAACCTCGGCAGGCAGTTGCGAATTGGCCTGCCCGCTGCGCATCTGCGCCAGAATCTGGTCGGTGTTAATGTCGGTCCCCAACTGGAAGTCAACGTACAGCGTCATTCCCCCGCCGGAGCTGGCGCTCAATGAATACATGTAGTTCATGCCACTGACGCCGGACATCTGCTGCTCGAGCGGTGTTGCGACGGACTCCGCAATCGTCTGGGCATCCGCGCCGGGATAGGTGGCCTTCACCTGGATCATCGGATCGGCAATGTTGGGAAACTGCGCGGTAGGCAGGCCAAGCATGGTGACCACGCCGATCAGCAGCATCAGAATTGCAATGACCATCGCCACGATGGGCCGGTTGATGAAAAATTTGGCCATGGTTAGTTGCTCCCCGCGTCCGCCGGGGCTGGCGTGTAGGGCTTGGCGGCAACCGGAACGCCTTCCTTCGCCAGTTGCGGCACTGCGGCTGCGAACATTTGCACTCGTTCGGTGCCTTCAACCACAACCTGCTCGCCGGGCTGCAAGCCCTCGCTGACGATCCAGTTCGGCCCTACACGCTCTCCCATCTTCACCGGCCGAAATCTGGCTTTGTGATCTGACCCGAGCACCAGGACCATGAAGTTCGACTGCACCTCGATGACGGCACGCTGCGGAATCAGCAGCGCGTTGCGATTCAGGCCGCTCTGAATGCGCACGCGTCCGAAGCCGCCGGGACGCAGCGCGGCGCCGGGGTTCGGAAATTCGGCCGCCATTTGAATCGTGCCGGTCTGGCTGCCAACCTGGCGGTTGACGTAAACGAATCGGCCCTTTTTCGGATACGGGACGTCGTTTGCCTGAATGAATTGGATCGGGGTGCCAGCCAGGGAATCCCGGTTGACCTTGCCAGAAATAATTCCCTGTACCTTCGCGGAGACTCCGAGGAAGGTGCTCTCGCTGGGATTGAAGTAGGCCCAGATCGGGTCCACTTGCGAGACGGTGGTCATTTTTGTGCCGGTACCGACCAGGTCGCCAATCTGGGAGTTCGATACGCCGGCGATGCCGTCAATTGGTGAATTGACGTTGGTCCAGGCCAGGTTTAACTCCGCATTCTTCTCATTGGCCTTCTCTGCTAATACTTCCGCGGCTGCGGCATCACGATTGGCGGTATCGTTGTCCAGTTGCTTCAGCGGTATCGCGTTTTGTGCAGCCAACGGAGTGTCGCGGGTAACGTCTGCCTGGTACTTCGCGAGGTTTGCTTCGGCCCTCGCTACCGCCGCTTTGGCTGCGTCGAGTGCTGCCTCGTATTGCCGCGGATCCAGCTCGAACAGTCGCTGGCCCTTCGTGACGAAGTAGCCGTTCTGGTACTCCTGCTTCAGCAGGTAGCCCTGCACCTTGGGGGTGATCTCGGCGTTCACGGGGCCATTCAATTGCGCGACCCATTCGTCGTACATCGGCACGTCCTGTTGGAGGACGGCCGTCACAGTGACTTCGGGGGGCGCCGGCGGGGCAGGGGCTTCCTTTTCTGCACACCCGGCAAGCGTCGTGAGTAGAAGCGCCGCGATGGGCAGCAGCGTTAAAAGCGCGTAGCGCGAAGATGGGGATGAGCTTCGCGAATTGCCTCGCCACGGTTCTGCCGTGCATGATCCATGCAACTGAGATTTACGTCGGATATGCATAGCTACGCTCCTTGTTGACGGGTTCCCTTGAGTGCGAGCAATAGAAGGTTTTCCCCAGGCTCCCTCGGAAATTCGCCGCCGATTCTTTCGAACGAGCAGAGACGGGCTAGACCACGGGGACGTTCCAGGAATACCGAGCCCTCGCTTGTAAGCTCATGACCGGGAGAGTCTACAACATCACGACTGCCGAGAGCGAAACCAGATTTGGAAAAAAGACGATCCGAACCCAAGGCGGTCTTCCCAAGGGTCGCGTTACAAAGCGCTCCAGCCGCAGCTGGGCCACGCCGGCGCGCGACTCACGCTCGATGTGAATACTCGGCCGATGCCTGAAGCGCAAAGGCTACCGGCGGACAGAGTCGCTCGGATCTTGCTCCCACTGGCTCCCAAATTGGAAGGTACGGAACGAGCGATCGGAGGGCTACTCAATTGAAGGGCAAAGAAATAAAGTGGCGCGCCCGGAGAGAGTCGAACTCCCGACCTTTTGGTTCGTAGCCAAACGCTCTATCCAGCTGAGCTACGGGCGCGCCGCAAGGCAAATACATTCCCACTAGATTACGACACACGGGCTGCGACTTCAACAGCGCATGACGACTCAAATGTTTTGCTACGCCGGCCGATTCAGCTGCCGGGCTGGAAACTTTCGACCTTTTGGTTCTCTGGGCATGGCAGCTCGCGGGTTGCGACTTCATCCGCGCAAGCCGATTCAAATTTGTCAGCGCGCGCGCAAATTCATATCGCGCGACGGCGCAACAAACTCTTCGCGCCCGGCGCGAATTCACAGCCCACGCCCCGTGCGGAACTGTTCACCGCACAGTCACGCCCCGGTAACAACGTCCCGGTAGTTTCGACACCCGAATCTCCCACACACCCCGAGGTGATGAATGGCAGCAGGAACGTCTGTTCTTGATTCCAAAATGGCGGCAGGGCCCGGAAGAATTGGCGTTCTCATTGGCGTCGTGGTGTTGCTGATCGGACTCGTCTACGTCGGGAACCACCTGCTCACAGACCTTGCAGGCGTCCATGCTGAGAGCTGGCTGCCCTACGTGCTGCTCGGCATTGCTCTCCTTACGGCCCTCGGTTTCGAATTCGTGAACGGCTTCCACGACACCGCCAACGCCGTCGCCACCGTCATCTACACGCACACCATGGAACCGCACGTCGCCGTGATCTGGTCCGGAATGTGGAATTTCCTCGGCGTGCTGGCCTCCAGTGGCGCGGTGGCCTTCGGCATCGTTTCGCTGCTGCCAGTGGAATTAATTTTGCAAGTCGGCGGACGCGCCGGCTTCGCGATGGTCTTCGCCCTGCTGGTCGCGGCGATCATCTGGAACCTCGGTACCTGGTGGTTCGGTCTTCCCGCTTCCAGTTCGCACACGCTGATCGGCTCGATCATCGGCGTGGGCATCGCCAACCAACTGATGTCCGTAAAGACCGGCACCAGCGGCGTGGATTGGGGCCAGGCCACCAACATCGGAAAGTCGCTCGTCCTTTCTCCCATCGTGGGGTTCTTCTTCGCCGCTCTGCTTCTTATCGTTTGCAAGAAACTGATCCCCAACAAGGAACTGTACCAAGCGCCGAAGGGCAACGAGCCACCTCCCTTCTGGATTCGCGTCCTGCTCATGATCACCTGCACGGGCGTCAGCTTCTTCCACGGCTCGAACGACGGTCAAAAAGGCATGGGCTTGATCATGCTCATCCTGATCGGCACAGTGCCCACCGCCTATGCCGTCAATCACGCCGTGACCTATCAGCAGACCCAGGATTTCGTCGCGGTCTCCACGCAAACCGCGGACATGCTGAATCACTACGTCTCCCCGAATGCCGTGATCGGCGACGCGCGCGAAGAAGTAACCGACTACATTCGCACCAAACAATTTACGCCCAACACCATGCTTGCATTGCGCGAGCTCGTCAACGGCATCGGCACGGAAATGGCGCTCTACCGCGAATTGAAAGCCGTCCCGCAAGACAAGGTCCGCAACTTCCGCAACGACATGTACGTCGTCAGCGAAGCTCTGCGCTTGATGAATAAGACTCACCAGCCGCAGTTCTCGACCGCCGACGCTGCGGTCCTCGCCAACTACAAGAAGCACGTTGATAACGCCACCAAGTTCATTCCCACATGGGTGAAGGTGGCCGTGGCGCTGGCACTCGGCATGGGGACTATGATCGGATGGAAGCGCATCGTGGTCACCGTCGGCGAAAAAATCGGAAAAGATCACCTGACGTACGCGCAGGGCGCCGCCGCCGAAATCACCGCGATGGCCACGATCGGCGCGGCCGATTGGTTCGGCTTACCGGTCAGTAC
Organism: uncultured Acidobacteriota bacterium; assembly: GCA_963742475.1. Taxonomy (GTDB): domain Bacteria; phylum Acidobacteriota; class Terriglobia; order Acidiferrales; family UBA7541; genus Palsa-295. The sequence goes on from CAVULY010000006.1 coordinate 26,180, forward strand.
CACGCACGTCTTATCTTCCGGCGTGGCCGGCACCATGGCCGCGAACCATTCCGGATTGCAGATGAGCACCGTCCGCAATCTTGCGTTGGCCTGGGTGCTCACGCTGCCTGCGTCCATCTGCCTCGCCGCGAGCCTTTTCTGGCTCTTCAGCAAAATCAGCGGCAGCGGAAGTTAAACTACGAAGTCAAATTGCGAAGTTAAGCCGCAACAATATTTCGGAAATTCAAAGACGGAACCCGGCTTCCGGAGCAGGTAGTTCGCGCATTGGTACTCGTCACGAAAAAATTCCTGCTAGCGATCTTTGCGAGCTTGTGGCTCGTCCACGGGAACGCGGCGATCTGTGCCCAGGAATCCCCGAATACTTCTTGCCCGCGCCCTTCCCCCGGCGCCGCCGTCCCCGAGCCGGAAGATTTGCGCAGCCACGACGGCGTGCTGACCGTGGACCTGACCGTGCGCAACTTTCCTCAGCCTGATGGCGCAACTCGCTTCTGTTATTTTGACGCGAACGGCAGCCAATCCCCTACTCTGCGCCTCAGTCCAGGCGACCTGCTCATCCTGAATCTGAAAAACGATTTGTCGGACTCGGCCCACACCGTTCCCGCCGCCGGCAATCATCACGCTCACGCCGCGCCGCCGCCGACAAAAAGTCTGACCCATGCGAGAGCAACACGATGTCTCTCACCTCCACCAATCTCCACTTTCACGGCCTCACCGTTCCAGCGGTCTGTCACCAGGACGACGTCCTAAAGACTTCCATCCAACCGGGCGACGCGCCATTCCAATACAAATTTCGCATTCCGGAAAACGAGCCGCCCGGGTTGTATTGGTATCACCCGCACATTCACGGCTTCAGCAAGCAACAAGTCCTCGGCGGCGCGTCCGGGGCGATGATCATCGAAGGAATCGAGCGCGCCAATAAAGAGGTAGCCGGCTTGCCAGAACGTGTCCTGGTCATTCGCGATCAAGACCTTCTCAATCCCGACGCACCACCCGCCAAATCCGAACCCGTCGTGCCCAAAACGCTGCTTGATTCTGACGGAGACGCCGCCAACACCGGCACGGGCTTCGGCAAACCCGCCAAAGACCTCTCCATTAATTTCGTCCCAGTTCCCTATCCCGATTACCCGCCCGCGGCGATCCAGATGAAGCCGCAAGAGCGCCAATTCTGGCGTGTCCTGAATGCCTCGGCGATCACCTATCTGAATCTGGCAGTTCTATACAAGCATGTGCCGCAACAACTCGGCGTAGTCGCCCTGGACGGTGTTCCCATAAATTCCAACGGCACCTCGGGAGACTTTATCAGCTGGCAAAATCACGTCGGCGTCCCGCCCGGCGGCCGAGTGGAATTCATCATCACCGGTCCTCCTGCGGGCGTTCCCGGGCTTCTGGTGACGCGCACCGTGGACACCGGACTGGGCGGCGAGAACGATCCCAATCGCATGCTTGCCACGGTCACCGCCGCAGACGATGCGCCGGAACCTCGCTCGAGACTCGCAGTCTCGCCCGTGCCGCTTCCCGCGCCCACGCTGCCCTGGCTGGGAAATGTCGCTCCCGTTCGCGTGCGCAAGCTCTACTTCTCCGAGAAACTTCTCGACCCGAACAATCCCAACAGCGCCACGACCTTTTACCTCACCGTCGAAGGCCGCACGCCCACTCCCTTCAATCCTGCTTCGGGCGTTCCGGATATTGTCGTCAAGCAAGGCGACGTGGAAGATTGGATCATCGAGAATCGCTCCACGGAATTGCACGCATTCCACATCCATCAGCTACATTTCATGTTGTTGGCGTGGGACGACGTACCCGTCAACGAGCCGTTCCTGCGCGACACCATCAACGTGCCTTTCTATAGCGGTAAAGACCTGACGTATCCCAGCGTGCGCTTGCGTATGGACTTTCGCGATCCCAACACCATCGGCACCTTCGTATATCACTGCCATCTTCTCGAACACGAGGACGGAGGCATGATGGGTTTGATTCGCGTGGAACCAGGCGGCAGTGTTCCAGCTCCCGAAAAAAGTACTCCGGGTGCTAGAACCGGCAGCACGAGCGCTCGCTCGACAACCCGTAATTGAATCGAGCGGCCGCCGCGCCGATTCTCCGGATGTCTCTCACCATTCACAGGAGAAAAATTCTCCCGCAACAATTAGCCGCTATTACTCGCAAGCCCAGTCAGCAGTTGATTCACAAAAAACAGGAGGATGCATGTCCTTTAAGCGTTTCGCTGCAAACTCGATGCACTGTCTGCGCATCGGATTGACCTCGCTTGCTTTGTTCCAATTCTCGCTCGGCGGTCCCTTGGCCACCACTGCCCAAGCCCAGGACGACAACGACTCCAAAACGACCACGCCGATTAAACACGTCATCGTGATCATTGGCGAAAATCGCAGTTTCGACCACGTTTTCGCAACCTATGTGCCCAAGGGCAATCAAAAAGTTTGGAACTTGCTTTCCGAAGGCATCGTCAAGGCCGATGGCACTCCTGGCCCCAACTTTGAAAAAGCCCATCAGCGAGCCGCCATCGATCTGGGCGAAAAAAAGAATGGCGATCCCTTCCTGATGAGCCCTCCCAAACTTGATTTCGGCGGCGACGTGCTCCCCGCCCCGCTGGTGGGCGGCGCGGAGGATTCCTACATCCCGAGCGATAGCATCGGTTTTGCCGAAGCAACCGAAAATGGTTTGCCCAGCAACTATTACAAGTACCTGGTCTCGGGCGGCACGGGCCTCACGTCCAGGACGCCGGACACAAGAATTAACAACGTCAACGCGCTCCCGGCGGGTCCGTTTCAGCTGACCAACGGCAAGCTCTTCACCTACAACTCCTACGCCGCAAGCCCCGTCCACCGCTTCTACCAGATGTGGCAGCAGCTGGATTGCTCGCGCGAACACATCACCGAGGAAAATGGCTCCGGATGCAACGCTAAGTTGTTCTCCTGGGTGGAAGTCACCGTGGGAGCCGGTACCAACGGCATCAAGCAGCCCTCCAATTTCGACATCAACTATTTGCCCGGCGCCGCCACCACTGGTGAAGGCTCCACCGCGCTCGGCTTTTACAACGTGCAGCAGGGCGACGCTCCCTACTTCAAGTCCCTCGCCGACACCTACTCGATGTCCGACAACTTCCACCAGTCCGTGCAAGGCGGCACCGGCGCCAACCACATCATGCTCGGCCACGGCGATGCCATCTACTTCACCGACGGAGAAGGCCACGCCAAGATGCCGCCGCACAACGTGACCGTAGATCCCGGAACTTCCAACGCCGGCGTCGTGGATGAAGTCGAAAATCCCAATCCCGCTCCCGGCACCAATAACTGGTACGAAGAAGATGGTTACGGCGGCGGCTCGTACGGTTCCGCGTCCTACGGCGGCGGTTCCTACAGCAACTGTGCTGACCCCACGCAACCGGGAGTCTCCGCGGTGGTGAAATACCTCCAGTCGCTTCCGCACCCCGTGGATCCGCACTGCGAGGTGGGCCACTACTACCTGCTGAACAATTACAATCCCGGCTACTTTGGCCAGGGCGAAAATGCCTTCGCCGACGAATCCGGATTCAACACGGTGTTCACGATTCCGCCGTCGGCCACGCGCAGCATCGGCGACGAACTCATCGCCAAGGACGTTTCGTGGAAGTACTACGGCGACCAGTGGAACGCCTACGCCGGAATTGGCAACCCCAGTCAGCCGCTCTGCTCGCCGCCGAAATTGACGACGAACTGCTACATCCCCGAAGACAAATATCAGATCAACTACGGGGCAGCAGGCTCCACGAACTTCCTCGGCGCTCCCATCACCAACGCCGACGAGTACTGCAACATCTGCAACCCGTTCCAGTACGATACGTCCATCATGACGAAGCCCGCTGTCCGCAACGCCCACATCCAGGACACACAGAACCTCTACGCGGACATCGCCGACGGCAAACTTCCCGCCGTTTCCTTCGTCAAGCCCAGCGGATTCGTGGACGGACATCCGGCGTCCTCGAAGCTCAACTTGTTCGAAGGCTTCGTGGAGAAAATCGTCAACGCGGTGCAGGCCAATAAGGACTCTGTGGAAGGACACGGCGATCATCATCACGATGGACGAAGGCGGCGGCTACTACGATTCCGGTTACGTGCAGCCTCTGGACTTCTTCGGCGACGGCACGCGCATTCCGCTGATCGTGGTGTCCAAGTACTCCAGAGGCGGCCACATCGCGCACGACTATTCGGATCACGTCTCCATCCTCAAATTCATCGAGAGGAACTGGGATCTGAAACCCGTCACCTTCCGCAGCCGGGACAATTTCCCCAACCCGATCACGGAAGGCAAGAATCCCTACGTGCCAGTGAACGGTCCGGCGATCAGCGACTTGTTCGAGCTGTTCGACTTCAATTAAACGGCAGCAAAGCTGCCGCGAAACGAGCTGGCGCCGGTTCCGCTCCCCGGGAACCGGCGCCATTTTTTATTGCATCTTTCGCTTTGCGAACGCATCCATTCAGGGTAGGATTTCTGATCATGAATCGTTGCTCCAACGCCTGTCTCTGTACGCCGTGTTGTTGTACTGCATACGGCTGGCGCGGGGGTGCGATCCGAATCGTTTAGTAATCCTTTAAACCGGATTTCAAGCCCGCTCACAGCCAAGCTGTGCGAGCGGGCTTTTTGTTTTTAGGGCGACAAATTTTTCAGCGCACGCGCACAAGGAGAATCGCACCATGACCACAAATATCCGACGCGACGGCAAGCCCGGTAAACCGGCGCCGGCGCTTTCTCGAGACACTTGGGCCGTGATTCTGGCCCTGACTCTCTCGCTCGCCGTCTGGGCCGGCTGGATCACGCACGTGCCGTGGTAGCAAGACTTTGTAGCGGCGCACTTTAGTGCTCCATTTTTGGCACGGCTATCACCGATGGCGGGCTGAAGCCCGCCGCTACGGAGGCTTCGCGCCGTTTTCGGCGTCACAAATTTCCCGGAGGACATCACCACATGGCTAGTTCGATCGCACTGGACGCACCCGTTTCCGAAGGTTTCTTCAAGCAATCTCTGCGCCTGATTCCCGGCCTGCTGCTGCTCGGCGCCGTGGGCTACGCCGGCAGAATCATCGAGCGCTCCATCGCCACTTACGGCAAAGCGCACCACTTGACGCTGCCAAATATCGAGTACGTGCTGTGGGCCATCGTCATTGGCCTGGTGATCGCCAATACCGTGGGCGTGCCAAAAGTTTTTCAAGCGGGCGTCGCCACCTACGAGTTCTGGCTGAAGACCGGCATCGTGCTGCTCGGCTCGCGCTTCCTGCTGGGCGACGTAGCCAAGCTTGGCGGCGTGGCCCTCGCGCTGGTGGTGATTGAAATTGCCGTGTCGCTCGCGTTCATGACGGCGCTGGGCAACGCTTTCAATCTGAAGCCGAAGCTGACCACGCTGCTCGCCGTGGGCTCTTCGATCTGCGGCGTTTCGGCCATCATCGCCGCGCAAGGCGCAATTGATGCGGATGAAGAGGACGCTTCCTACGCCATCGCCGCGATTCTTTCGCTCGGCGCCATCAGCCTGTTTATTTTTCCGCTGGTGGGCCACTGGCTGCACCTGAGCGATCAGAGCTACGGTTTGTGGGCCGGCCTGGGAATTGACAACACCGCCGAAGCCACCGCCGCCGGCGCGCTTTATTCGGACGCCGCCGGAAAAGTGGCGGTGCTGGCCAAGACGGCGCGCAACGCCATGATCGGCTTCGTGGTGCTGGGCTACGCGATTCATTGGGCTCGCAAGGAACACACCGAAGGAGTCGGCAACAAGGCCGCGTTCTTGTGGAAGAAATTTCCGAAGTTCGTCCTGGGCTTCCTGCTGATTTCGGCCATCGCCACCGCGCACGTTTTCAGCAAGGACCAGCTGGGCAGCATCGCCAATCTCTCGCGCTGGGCGTTCCTGCTCACCTTCGCCGGCGTAGGCCTGCGCACCAACATCCGCGAGCTGGGCAAGCAAGGCTTCCGCCCGTTCGTCGTAGGTGCAGTAGGCGAGCTGGTCATCGCGTTCCTGACGCTGAGCCTGGTGTTCGGCGCGGACAGATTTTTGCCGAAGTGAGCCAACGTGGCATAGGCAATCTTGCCTGTGCTCCTTCTTTTGACTTTGAATTTGATCTTCACAAAGACACAGCAATTCAAAAGCCGAAGAGCACAGGCAAGATTGCCTGTGCCACGTTCACCCATCATCCGTACTAATCCGGATTGCGCCTGCACAAATCTTCGTGTTAAAGCCATGCTCCCGTGGCTTATTACCATCGCACTCTGCCGCACTGGTTGCCTGAAGGCCACGCCATCTTTTTGACCTGGCGTCTCCACGGCTCCCTCCCAGCTTGCGTCCTTCAACAATCGCGCGCCGAGAAAGCGATGGCGGCAGGCCAGAGATTTATGCGAGCCGATCAATATCTTGATCGCGCTGCGGCGGGCCCGCTATGGCTCAAAGACCCTCGCATCGCCGAAGTCGTGAGTACGTGTATCGAGCTCGGCGATTCCAAATTCCGGCGATACGACCTTCACTCGTTCGTAGTAATGTCAAATCATGTTCATCTGCTGCTCAGTCCAAGAATCGAACTACGACGGATCACGCGAAATCTGAAGGGCGTCACCGCTCGTCTGTGCAACCTAATCCTTCTTCGCACGAATCAGCCATTCTGGCAGGATGAATCCTACGATCACTGGTGTCGCGACGGCGCCGAATTCCAAAAAATCCGCGGCTACATCGCCAGGAACCCAGTGAAAGCAGGATTGGTGACAAGACCAGAAGAGTGGCCCTGGTCAAGCGCCCACCGCTTGGAGAAGTAGAACGTGGCACAGGCAATCTTGCCTGTGCTCTTGCCTTGGGAGGAGGACAGCACAGAGCAGCTGCGCCACGCACTCCAACTTACGTATGCAGGCTTTCTTCGACTGGGGCGGCGGCCTGGTGCGCGGGGTCTTGCGGCGGCACGCTTTGCGGCAGTTCGGCAGCGGGGGCGCTGGCGCACTGGGATGGCGATGGGTCAGCTGGCTGAGCTGGAAGAGGGCGCTGGAGGCGGCGTGCTTCATGGCGAGAGAGCTTTCGATGCCGCAGGTACAGCCGGGACATTCGCGGCGGATCATGGCTTCGGCCTGGAGCTTGTAGGCTTCGGAGTCGAGAACGTTCTGCAGGCTATCGTGCAGAATATTTCCCACGGGCTTCAGCGGGTAGCAGCCGGTGAGCACGTCGCCATTGGAGAGGACGAAGACCTGGAGGTAGCCGAGGACGCAGGCAGGCTCGTCCACGCCGGAGTTGTTGTAATAATCCGTGACGTAATTCACTTCGTAGGCGGGGCGCTTGAGCTTGTCGCGCAGGAATTTCGCGATTTTGGCGACGTCGCTTTTTTCCGGCCACATGGAATCGAGGTCGGCGTCCTTCAGAAAATACAGGCTGCGGCTGAGGATATTGATTTCGACTTCGCCGCCCACGCTGTGGACCACGTCCGCGAGCGCTTCGAGTTCGCCGGCGGAAAGTTTATTGAGCGTGACGGAAATGGCGATTTGCTTGCCGCGCAGCAGCTTGATGCCTTCGATGCCCAGATCGAAATAGCCTTGAATGCCGCGGATCAGGTCGTTGGATTCCTTCATGCCGTCAATGGAGACGGCGACCTTGGTGATGGGCGAGGCGTTGATTTCCTTGTGCAGCTTCTTGAGCAGCAGGCCGTTGGTCTGCACGATGATGGATTTGAAGCGCTTGGTATCCGCCTTGCGCAGCACCTGAAAAAAATCGCGGCGCAGCAGCGGCTCGCCTCCGGTGAAGCGCAGCGTGCCGATGCCTGCGTCAGCGCATTCGTTCAGCAGGGCGACGGCGCGGTCGGTGGAGATGCCGTCTTGCCAGCGCGTCTTCCAGTAATCGCAGCTGATGCATTTCGCCTGGCAATTTTCGGTGAATTTGATGTGCGCGGCGAGCGGACGAATGGCGGAGGGCAGAAACTTCGGCGAAATCTGACTGCCCATCCATACGCGCGGCAAATATACGGCGGACGAACGCACCCGGTGGCCCTCCTTTCGCTTCGTGTGGCTGCGAGAAGCTTGTCACAAGAATTGTACAGGGTGGGGGGGAATGTCACAACGGTTAACAGTGGCGGAACAAGCAGGGTCTTTGGGCGCACTTCGCGCCGGAACGACGTTGCAATTTATTTCGCGGCGATGCGAGAGGCTGCGAGCGGTTTGGAGATGGCGAAGAGTTTGTTTTCGCCGCCGTGATCGGAAAGCTGGATCATTTTTTCGAAGCGCAGGCCGAGTTTTTCAAGGAGGGCGATGGAGGCTTGATTGTGCGGCTTGGTGATGGCCACGATGCGGTCGAGGCGGAGCGTGGTCCAGCCGTAGTTCAGGGCAGCCGCGGCGGATTCGCGCGCGTAGCCCTGCGACCAAAACTTTTTAAGGAACGCGAAGCCGATGTCCACGTGCTCGAGCGAATCGCGTTTGAGCAGGCCGCAGATGCCGATGGGCACGCCGGAATCTTTCAGCGCGACCAGGTACAGGCCGAATCCGAAATTGCGGTAGCTGGCGATGGGGCCTTTGGCGATGTAGCGGCGGGCGTCGGCGAGGCTGCGCGCGCCGCGATCACCGATATTTTCAAGGAAAGCAGGCTCGTTCAGGAGTTCGAGGATGAACGCGGCGTCGTTCGCGGTGAGGCGGCGAAGGACGAGCCTCTCTGTTTCCAGAATTTTCATTCTGCGAATATTGGCATTTTTTCGCGACGCGGGCGAGTACGTAGCGGCGCGTTGCGCGCGTCAGTTCTTGGGCTTCGGCGGCGGCGCGGCTTCGTGCGTTGCCGGCGCGGGATGCGCCGCGGGAGCTGGCGCTTCGTGATGCTCCGGCGGAGGAGTGCTGGCATTGTGATTCAGTGGCGGATGGACGTCGTAGTCGCCTTCCTTGGCCTTAGTGGGCGGCGTGTATTTCACAGCCGGGCGCGGCTGGGCCGTTTCGGTTTCGGGCGGCCTGGCGTTGTTGTTCGGCCGGTCGGATGGCTGCGCGTTGTGTCGTTCGTTGGCATTGGCATTGCCATTGACGTTAGCGTTGGTGTTCGGGTTCGGCCGCTGGTTGGAGTTGTTGTTGATGTTCGCCGGCGCGTCCGTGTTGGGATACTTGGTTGTGGAGTGCGCCACGTTGTCGTTGTTGTACATCGGTGATGCGGGAGCCGCGTTGTCTGGGGGTGCTGCTGCGCGGGGGCCGCGTTGTTGGGGTGCTGCGCGGGTGGCGCGGGCGGTGCTTCAGCAGAGCGCGCAACCGGCTGTGCGGGTCTTGGCGCTATCACCGCTGGGGCGGTGTGAACCACGGCATGGCTGACGGCCGGCGGCGGAGGATTCAGGCGCGCCACCACGGGCTTCTCGTTGAATGCGACGGGAGGCCTGGTGCGCGCGGCGCGGGCGTTGCTGGCCACATAGCTGGAGCGTGTGGGCGCGAGCGAAGTTTCTTCGATCACGCGCGCGCTTTGCAATTGTTCGGGCGTCACGCGCACGGCGGCGGTGGCGACCGGCCTCGCGCCGACGAACGTCTCGCGGGAAACGGCGGTGACGGCGACGGCATTACGGGCGTAGGTGTAGTCCATGCGGTTTCCCGGCACGTTTCGGTTTACGACGTAATTGTTGTACACCGTGGTGACCTGTGTGACGTTGATGACGCGCGTGTTGGTGACGTTGATGTTCTGCACGTAGCGCGGGCTGGCGTGATAGCCCGGGATATAGACGTCGCGCGGGCCGAGCGGAAACCAGGCCACGCCGGCGAAGCCGCCGCCAAATCCCACGGCGACGCTTAAGCCGCCACCGCCGCCAACGAATCCAACCAGCGCGGGCGCGTACACAGGACGCACGACGATCGGACCGGGCACCCAGCCCCAATATCCGCCGCGGACATACGCCCAGCGACCGTAGTGATATGGCGCGAAACCCCAGGGTTCGTCTCCCACCCACGTCCATCCCCACGGGCCAATCCAAACCCAGTGGCCGTTGCGATAGGGCGCCCAGCCGACAGCGACACCGGTGGGAACCCAGACCGCGCCGTAATCAGGATCGGTTTGCCAATCGCCATTGCCGTCCAGATCGTAGTAGCCGTCCACATCGCGGGAAACGTAGCGCGCAGAGGCCGAACTGTTTTCGCGCTGGTCTTGCGACTGGCACCAATCTTCGAAATCATCGAATCGCGGCGCGGCTTGCGCGTCGAAGGTCAACTGATCCGTGCCGTTGAAAATGTATTGCTGCCCGGCTGCGAGGTCGTAGGATTCTCCGGCGCCGGTGACTTGCCCCGCGCCTTCGCGCACGATGATGGCGGTGGAATTTCCGTCAGGGTCCGTCTGAATTCGATATTCGCCGGAAGCTGCCAGGGTGAACGCGAGATTGGGCGTGTCAATTTCGAAGGCGTTTCCCGGCTCCAGATGGCGGAGGTGAATTTCGATGGTGCCCTGCGCCAGTTGGAGCTGCACGGTGCGGTCGTCCAAATTCAGAAAAGAGATCCCGGTGTCACTGGAGAGGCGAATGGAAGTGGCGCCGATATGAATTTCGCCGCGCGAGTCTTTGTCGGCCCAGAGATTGTCACCGGTGGTAAGCGGGCGATTGACGTCAGCCACTAGCCAATCCTGTTCGCCGGCTGGCTGGAAGGAGACCGAGCCTTGCACGTAGTTCAGGCGGGCGACGCGCGTTGGCGGGTCGGCTACCTGAGCTTGCGATGGATCTTGGTCCTGGGCTGCGGCGTTTTGCGGCAGAGCCAGGAACGGGGCAGCGACGAACATGAGGAGCAGAACGAGCGTGAGTTTTTTGTTCATGAGTTGGACGCCCTTATCGTCCGGAGTGGCAACAACATAGCCAGCTTGCGCAACCAGCTGGAGGCTAGGAACCATGCGAACCAAATAACGATGCGCGTGTCTGACATGGCGGCTCGCGACCTCCATGTGTGAAACCCGATTATGAGCTTTTAGTTGCGGCTTGGCTACGGGCGGGGCGCGCGGTGTGTTGAAGGGAGCGCTGTGACCCCTTAAGTCCGTGGCCTCTCGAAACTTGAACACGAGTCGAACGAATTGGCGCATAGTCTCGTTATGAGCAAAGGAAGCATGGAAATCGACGATCGATTGCTTCGCGAGGCGCAGAGGTTGAGCGGCCTCAGGACGAAACGCGCGGTCGTGAACGCCGCATTAGAATTTCTAGTGCGGTACGAGAGGCTCAAAAAAGCTCGACGCTACCGCGCGAGTGGAGCTTGGAAGAGCGAACTTAAAAACTAGAAGAAGCGCGGTTTGCTGGTGCTGCCCACGGTGGGCAGCAAATCGGTGAGGACGTAGTCCACGCGATCGTTGGCCATATCGAGAATGCGGAGTCTTTCGCCGGTATCCTGCGAAGCCATGACCAGCGCAAGCGGGGTCATCGCGTTGCGTATGTGATGGTTTACCTCGGCGACGATAATCGCGCGCTCTTTGGCCCGGGCCACGATCTGGTTCTTGTGGCTCTGCACCAGGAAAAATACCATCACCACGGCGCCGGAGATGGCAATCGCGGCATCGTCAAGAATCGTTTCGGCGGCGGCGATATGCAAATAAGACAACAGCGCATCGGCCGCATAGGTAATTGCGAAAAGCACAAGAGCGGCCACAGCCGCAGCCCTGAGGTTATATTGGTTTGCCCAGCCGGACATGCGCTTCATTGGCATCATCGAACTCCTCTAACCCGCCTCGCCTCTGGAGCATAGACGAATCCAAGCACGCCCACCAGAGCAAACTAATCGCGCGCTTTGCTGCCGCCTCGGCCGCCGCTAAGGAATTTCGACGACGACCAGGGACATATCGTCGGCGGGAGGGCCGTGGCGGAACGCGGCGACGCGATTGACCATCTCTTGAGTCATCTCCGGCAGTGGGAGGCGGGCAGTCTCGCGGACAATGTCTGCCAGGCCTTCAACGCCCAGCATGTCGTCCTTGGTATTGAAGCTTTCCGTAAAGCCGTCCGTGTACAGGATGATGCGATCGCCCGCGACGACTGGAATTTTCATGGCGGTTTGCAGATCAACGGCGTCAGGGAGCAGGCCCAGGACGGAGCTGCGCGATTCCAGCAGGCGCGGCGCCTCACCGGGCTTGACGATCATCGCAGGCGGATGCCCGGCCCCCACAAATTCCAGCGTGCGCGCCGCCAGATCCAGCCGCGCCGCGACCACCGTGAAATAAAAAACGGAACTGCGCAAGCTGCCGATCACGAAACGATTCAGATGCTCCATCATCGGGCCGAGCGCGGCGCCGCGTTCGATTTGCGACATCGTTTCCGTGTAAATGCGATTGGCGACCAGAGCGGAGCCGATGCCGTGGCCGGAGACATCGCAGATCATCAAGCTGAGATGATCGGGCCGGGGCGCGACCAGGCCGAAATCGCCGCCGATGGTGCGCACCGGCTGGTAAAAAGTTTCGACGGAGGCGCCTCCCCACATCAGACTGCCGGGCGCCAGGCTCTGCTGCACGCGCGCCGCGAGCAGCAAATCCTCTTCGATTTCGCGATGGCGTTGTTCGAGCTGCACGTTCACCTCGCGCAGCGCGTTTTCGGCGCGTTTCTGCGCGGAAATGTCGGTGACGGTGACGATGGCATAGATCACCCCGTCGGGATCTTCGATTTGGCGCGCGGTGATCACCACGGGCAGGCGGCGGCCGTCGCTGTGCGGCAGGTAAAATTCAAACAGGTTGCTGCCTTCCATCTGGCGGCGCTCGATTTGCCGCCGCAGTTCCTGCGCGTCTTCAGCAGGAAACCAATCGGTGACTTTCGAGCCGATGAATTCATCCGCGGTGCGCCCGATCATTTGCAGATAGAGAGCATTGGCAAAAACGACTTCGCCACAATCGTTGTTGATCAGGACGCCCTGGTTGAGCGATTCCAGGATGCCGACAACTCCGTCCAGCCATTCATGCGGTATTTCGACCACGGGGTGTGCCTCGGACGCGAGCCGGAGAGATCGACTCGGAATGTGAATTCAATGTTGCGAGACAATCATACCACTAGTGAAATGAAGGATGCCCGACGGGCCATATTAGCTGCGATGCACCCGACCCCCTGCAAAACCGAGAACCAAGGCATGCCCGCTCTGCCCCGAAAGGCGCGGGACAGAGCGGCCGCTACAAAATCGCATCGAGGCTTCGTCCGCGCAATTCCTTTGGAGGAAGCCGGGATATGTGGATACTTGATAGATACACGGCGAGATTTTTCGTGTGGGCACCGCCGAGACCGCGCAAGACGACGAGGCTGAGGAAAGAGGGGAGAAGCTAACGTGACTGACATTTCCACACCAAAGGGGCTGGCGGTGCTTGGGGCGGGCAAGATGGGCGGGATTTTGATCGAAGCGTTCCTGAAGCACGGCTTGATCGCTCCGTCGCACGTTTTCGCCACAGTGCGGCAGACCAGCTCGGAGCGGCGCAGCGTCTCCAGCGCGCAAATCACGCTGGGCACGGACAATCGCGCGGCGGCGAAAAATGCGGACGTGATTCTGATCTGCCTGAAGCCGCTGGCGATCGGGCAGGTGCTGGAAGAAATCCGCGAGGAGCTGAACGATCAGAAGCTGGTGATTTCGATCGCTGCCGGCGTGTCCACGGAATACATGGAAAAGCGCGTGGGCGGGAATGTGCCGGTGCTGCGCACCATGCCCAATACGCCTTCGATGGTGGGCGAGGGCATTACCGCGATCAGCAAAGGCAAGCACGCGACGGCGAAGCATCTGGAGCTTGCGGGCAAGCTATTTGAATCCGTGGGAAAGACCGTGGTGGTGGATGAAAAGCATATGGATGCGATTACCGGGCTTTCGGGCAGCGGCCCCGCGTTTCTCTATATTATTTTGGAAGCGCTGGCGGAAGGCGGCGTGAAGATGGGATTGTCGCGCGAGCTGGCTACGCTGCTGGCGGCGCAGACGATGCTGGGCGCGGCCAAAGTGGTGCTGGAAACGGGGCACCATCCGGCGCTGCTGAAGGATGCCGTGACCACTCCTGCGGGATGCACGATTGACGGAATTCTGGAATTGGAAGACGGCAAGCTGCGTGTGACGTTGATCAAGGCGGTGGTGAAGGCTTCGCAGCGGGCGAAGGAATTGCTGTTCACGGATAAGGAGAACTAGCGGGCTGGGATCGCGACTTACACCGGCTGAAGAATTACCGCAGAGGACGCGGAGAAAGGCGCGCAGAGTTCGCAGAGAAAGCCCCAGATTTCATTCGGCTCTTGAACTTTCCTCGCAGGGATTAATGCGCGGACTGGTCCAGCGTGATCTGCGCGGTCGCGTGAATTGCCAGATCCACTGTGTCGCTCGCGTGCAGCAGGAACGTGCTGGGATCCTTCATGCCCCATTTTATGTAGGGTATGGTGAAATGCGTGTCGCACTGCAATTGCGTCGCTGAGGCTGGTTGAACGGCTACGGTCATGGTGAGGTCGTGGTCCTGGCCGTGCACGCGAAAGGTGCCGGAAACTTCTAGCTGGGACGCTTTATGCGGATCGAATGAGCCTTTCACCTGCACTGGCGTGAAAACAATCTCCGGGTATTTCTGCGCTCTCCAAGATTTCCTGATGCATTTTCTTGTCGCGTGATTTGTTGTCGGTGTCGCCGCTGCGCGCGTCCACGACGATCGCGCCGGTGGTCTTGCCGGTGGCCACGTCATAACGAATCGTCCCGCTTTTCAGACGAAAGGTTCCGTGAACATTGTGCAGCGTCGTGTCGAGCGTGATTTCAATCTTGGTTTGAGCGGGATCGAGGGTGACGGTGAAACTCTGCGCTCGCGAAGCCGGCGTGAAAACCAGAGCAACGCAACTCGCCAGCGCGAATAAGACGGCAGCACGCAACGCGCGGCGCAGCGCCATCGCAGGTTCGCGTACGTGCGCGCTTGCCTGCCAGATCTGCCGCACCACGTTCACGCGCGCAAAACCTGCCAGCCGAACTGGAAAATTTCGCTCGCTTTAATGGGAGCGGGCTTGGGGTGATTGGCGTGGGAGGAAATCATCCTGGTGAACAGCCGGGGATTTTCTGCAAACATGCGCAGCACTCTGCGGCGCAGCCACGCCTGGCGATCCAGCAGCAAGAGCAGGCGAGCCATGCGCGCGGGCGCCTGCATGAAGCGGCGATGCGCGACGCGGTACTCGGCGAGATTTTCGGATGCGAGCGCGTCGCCCAGGCGCAGCGCTTGCTGAAACGCGAGGCTCAGGCCCTGACCGGTAATTCCGTCCACGGTAAACGAAGCGTCGCCCACCAGAGCGATATTCCCGCGCGCCACGCTGCGCGGAAATTCCAACACTGTGGCGCTGCCGATTTCCTCGCTGACGCGCGGCGCGGCACCGATGCGCTTTGCGACCACCGGGAAATTCCTGGAGAGCGCGTTCCACGCGCATCTGCGGATCGCTGGTGAGCACGGCCAAACAGATTTCGCGCGGTCCCGTGGGCGTCACATAAATCTGGCAACGCTTACCCCAGTAGACCTCGACGAATTCACTCCAGGGAGCCAGCGCGAAGTGGCAGCGGAATCCATACCGCGCGGAGCGAACGCGGCGAGGTCCCAGCCCGGACCATTTTTTTATCAGGGATTTCTGGCCGTCGGCGCCCACCAGCCAGTGAAAAGGAAAATGCACGCCGTCGAGACGCGCACTATCGGAACTTAATTCGGAGACTCGCGTACCCCAGCGAAAGGAAACGCCCAGCGCGCATGCTCGCCGAACCAGCAAGTCGTGCAGCACACTGCGGCGCAAGCCAAATGCCTCGCCGCGCGTAATTCTGCCGCAGGCGGAGGAGGCTTCATCGGAGAAGCGGATTCCGGCAATCGGGAAAGCTACCGAGGAGTCCAGCCAGATTCCCAGCTGGCGAAGCGCGGAGACGCCTTCGGGGAGCAAACCTTCGCCGCAGGCCTTGTCTATCGGCGGCCGACGCGCGTCAGCGACCGTAACGCGAAGTCCTTTTTGACTTGCCGCAATCGCCGTCGCGATCCCTGCTGGCCCCGCTCCGACGATCAGGACTTCCGCGCCTGTGGCCACTGGCCCCCGCTTCCTACCATCGTAACAAAACTAACTCAGCACAGAAGCCGGGACCCATCGCGGCCAGAATGCTCAGCGAACCCGGCTCCGGGCGCCGGTTGCTGTACACGTCCTCCAGAACCAGCAACACGGACGTGGAAGAAATATTTCCGACGCGCCGCAAGCAAGCCCAGGAAGCCGAGAGGTCGTCCGCCGTGATATCCAGCGCAGCAGCGGTAGCTTCCAGAACCTTGGGGCCGCCGGTGTGCATGATCCAGGATTTGATGTCGGAGCGCTTGGCGCCGTTTTCGGCGAGGAACGCGTCCACATCTTTGCCCAGATGCTTGGTCACCATCTCCGGAACTTCCGGAGATAATACGATGCGGAAGCCCTTCTCGGAGATGTCCCAGCCCATGACCTTCTCGGTGTGCAGGTAGAAGCTGGATTTGGTGGCGAGAATTTCCGGCCCGTCGGCTTTGCGATTGGAACCGGTGATCACAGTGGCGGCGGCGCCGTCGCCGAAGAGCAGCGCGGAAATCAGATGAGCCATGGAAAGATCATCGCGCTGCAAAGTGAGCGAGCACAATTCCACGGACAGGAGCGCGGCGGCCTGGTCCGGATAAGCCTTCACATAATCCGCAGCGCGCGAAATCCCAGCGGCGCCCGCGACGCAACCCAAACCGAAAATCGGAATACGCTTGATGTTGGGGGAGAGGCCCATGCGGTTGACGAGGCGCGCGTCCAGAGAGGGAGCGGCAATGCCGGTAACGGAAGTGACAAAAATTGCGCCGAGATCCTTGGGCGCGAGACCTGCCTTGTGCAAGGCCTTACACAGAGACTCTTCTCCGAGTTCGAGCGCGTGTGCGATCCAGGCGTTGTTGGCCTGTCCCCAGGTGGTCAATCCTTCGTAGAAATCGATTGGTTCAACGAGGTAACGTCCCTCGACTTGCATGCTCTCGTCGAGGCGGTCGAGAATATCCGGATTCGACAGCCGATGACGCCAATCGTTCTTCAGCGCCTCCGTCAAGATTTCCTGCTTGTAGTAGTACTCGGGAAAAGCGCTCGCGACGCTGGCAATCCTCATCGATTGGGCTCCTAATTTGGTGGCTAAATGGTACCGAAGGATAGTATCGCGAGAATGGCCAATATCAACATGCTGTTTTGTAAAATCCTCTTTTCGGTATACGAGAGGCCCGGGCGGCCTGGGGAGAGGTTGGGCGGCAGGTTTGACCGCCGGCAAGGCGAAAATCGCTTGGTGTGGTGAAAATCGGAAAATTGAGCGCAGCGTAAAACGCCGCCGGAAGAAAAAATCCCCGGGTCTGGGGGCGCAGACCCGGGGACGGGGGTGAGGGACGCTGGGCCGAAAACTTTCTTAAACTGTGCCGCGCTTAATAATTCCAGCGGCGCATTGCGAGAGTTGCGCGAAACACCAGCTGGAGCGCTACCACGATGATGGTGTCGCGAAACGCCACTGCTCTTTGGCGCATATTCCAGACCTCCGAGGAATCGGGAAAAGGCTGCGCGTGAGCCATCGCCGCGGCGGTGCGGCTGTGCGACTTCCAACCCATGCTCGTCAGAGCGCTCATGCCCTTCCCCTTTAGTTCAGTACGTAGACCGGATTGTCATGTTCGACGCCGAGCACCATGGATTTGAAGATGTCCACGTCCCAGCTATCGGCGATGCGCAAGCGCACCACCTCGTTGGTTTCAGAGACCAGGCGCCCGCGCAGCGGTACGCGCAGGTTGCCTGCTACTACGCGAAGAATAACGGACTGCCCCATCCAGATTGCGTAGCCACCTGTCATGTCGTCCCCCCCAGTCGTGATGCTGAGATCCTCGAACGAGTACATTCTCGGATGGGGGGCCGTAGTGGCCAATGGTACAGGCGGCTATAAGCGGTAGTAGGGTGGTACTAGCCGAATCCGGGGAACTGGGAGTGGCAGCTAAAGGCTTTTCTGTTATTGTGTTTACAGCGATGTGGCTACGATTTGACGGCGTTTTTGGCGGCTGCAGGCGCTCATCCGATTAGCGAGGAATCCACCATACATGGTCGAGTTCTTGAAGGAGCTGCTGCACCGGCTTTCCGATCCCGATGCACTGCGTGGCCTTGTCGCGACGGGCGGGATCGCGATGGTTTGCGCGATCGTATTCGTGGAAACCGGGTTGTTTGTGGGCTTTTTCCTGCCTGGCGATTCCCTGCTGGTCATTGCGGGCATAGTTGCGGCGGACAATACTTCCGGTTTGCATCTGGTGTGGTTGCTGCCGCTGGTGACGCTGTGCGCGATTACCGGAGACCAGCTGGGATATTGGATTGGACGGACGATGGGCGAACGTCTCTACCAGCGCGAGGACTCGCGATTCTTCAAGAAGAGCCACCTGTTGCGCGCGCACGAGTTTTATGAAAGGCACGGTTCCAGGACGATAATCCTGGCGCGTTTTATCCCCATTATTCGCACGTTCTGTCCGCCCGTGGCCGGAGCCGCGCGAATGACCTACGCGCACTATCTGCTGTACGACATTGTCGGTGGATTACTGTGGGTGTGGGGAATGATCTTGATTGGGTACCGGGTGGCCAAGACCATCCCGCACATCGATAAGTACGTCCACTATGTAATTGCGGTGGTGATTTTTCTTTCGCTGCTGCCCGCCATTATTTCCGCGTGGAGGGCGCGCACCCGCAAGAGCGCCGCCTGATCGCAACCTAGGGAGCCAAGACCGTAGAAGAGTAGCGGTTGGCAGCGGGAATTTTCCATCGCGGGCTAAAACGCAAAACGGGGAGCCTGGCGGCTCCCCGTTTGCTTCTTCCGTAAGCCGCGCGGATGCCGAAGGCGTCGCGGGCGGCGCGCACCGCAAAAGCGGTGTGTAAACGGCGTCTATCTCAAAGTTCGTTGCCCGGTGGCGTCATACAAAATCCTCCGTGCAATACGACTACAAGCCCCTTGTACTCCCGCGTACTGGTGAATGCAACTGGAAAATTTGAGCTCGAGAGAACACAAGACCGGATCGTTCGCGCTCCATAGGTAGATGCCCGCTTCGTCCCACACTTCGGGACGAAGCGGCCGCTACATAACCTTCCTCTCACTCTGAAATCTTTTCGTGCAGGACTCTTTCCTTCGCGGGCAGTTATCGGCGCGGAGAACGAGCCGCCTGGTTGAATACTGAAATAGGGGGTGCGGCGAACTATTTCAAGAGCAGAGCTTCGCGGACCTGATCGCGGCCGACGAACGTCTTGGACGAGCGGAACTTTCCGAAAATATCCAGGATTTCGCGATTCTGAAAGATGCGCGCGTGAACGGCGAGCGTGGGCGTGGGCACTAGTTCAATCGTTTGCGAATCCACTACTTTGTAGCGATTGAAGCGTTCAGGCGCGCGGCTATGAAACGAAGCCAGCACGGCGCCGCCGGGGCGCATCACGGTGTAAACGCGCTCCAGCACACGGGGCAAGAGTTCGGCGTCCAGATAATCGAAAAGATCCCAGGCCAGCACGCCGTGAAAATGATCTTCGGGATACTGCAACGCGGTGTCCAGAAATTTTCCGGCCAGCATCCCTTGCGAGACGCGGCCGTTACCGTTGCCGTCACCGACCGGCGCATTGCGCAGGCTTTCTTCCTCCGCGAGCAGGAATTCCTTCCAGGAGCGCAGCAGGTCTTCGGTGGAAAGGCGGAAGCCTTTCTCGATGAAAAACATCACGGTGGACTGAAACACAGCGCCGAGATCGAGAATTTTTCCCTGGCCGGAGTCGGTAATCAGCCACAGAAATTCTTTCAGTCCGTTGGAGACGCGCACATTGGCGGAGGAGGCCGCCGCGGCTTCCGGTCCGGTTTTCACGGGCGCCCTGGCCGTGGCGGTGGAGTTTGGTCGCTGTTTGGCCATCCAGTCCATGGAGTCGGCTAGCCTCGTGGCCCTGCGGCGACCGCGGCTTTGGAGGTCTGGGAGCTTGCCGAGCCGGAGGAGGGTGCGGCTGCGTCACCCGGGCGAATCATTTCCACTTTGCCGCGGAAACGCGCGCCGTCTTCGATCAGGATGCGTGGAGCGAGAACGCTTCCCTGCACGTGGCTCGCTGGGCCCATGCGCACGCTGTCACGAGCGCGCAGATTTCCCTGCACGGTTCCCTCGATGGAAATTTCCGGCGCTTCGACGTCTGACTGAACGCGGCCGGTGGCGCCGACGGTCACGCGCCCGTTGGCCAGATGAATCTGTGCCATGGGCTTCGCCTTCGATGATCAGGTGGCAATTGCCGGAAATATCTCCGCGGATTTTCAGGCCGGAAGAAATGGTGGCGACGTTAGAAAGCGCCGCAGCCATGTCCGCCGCCGTGGACGCGGATGCCGCAGCGACAGGAGCCGCGGGCGCGGACACCACCGGCGGAGCGGCCGGCGCGGCAGATTTGGAAATTTCCGCAGCAGGAGGCGCGGATGGAGTTGCAGTTGAATTAAGACTTGGAGTGGTTGCCGCCGGTTGTGGTGCGCTTGATTCCGGCGCAGAAGGTTTTGCTTCTTCGGATTTACGCCACATATGGTTCCTCCCCAGCATCGCTGAGACTCCCGCGGGGGGTAGCAGGGGTCCTGATGTGATGCACGAACTATAGTACAGAGATGCGCCGGAACGATAGAGGCCTGCGTACTTAAATGACAACTTGCTGCGAATCCATCAGCCCCGCCGCCGAATGCTCAGGTGGTGCGGACGTCGTTATGGCGCATCTCCCACAGCGCGGCGAGGTATCCGCCGAGTTCGTGAAAAAATATCCGCACGCCTTCGCTGGTGCGCCACCAGCTTTGCGGGTCGTAGTCGTTATCGGGCGCGGAAATCACGCGCAACTGCGTGCCCGGCGGCAAAGTACGCTGGTAAATATATTCTGACCTGCGGGTGTGGTAATTCGAAGTGACCAGCAGGATTTTTTTCCAGCCATGCGATGCCACGAAATCGCTGACGACCTGGGCCTCTTCACGCGTGTCTTCCGCGCGATGATTCAGCGGAATGATGGCGGCGGCCGGCACGCCGTGGTCCTCCAGATCTTTTTTCATCAGGTCCGTAGTGCTGGCGTAGGAACGTATGGACCTGCCCGGTGGCGATCACCCGCGGCGCCAGGCCGGACCGGAATAGCGCGGCGGCTCGCGAGGCGCGCACGGCGTCAAAATTGTCGCCGCTGAGAACCACGATGGCGTCGGAATTTTCCGGCGCATCGTCCACAATCCAGAATTCTCCAGCGAAACGCAGCAGCGGAACGCGCACGAGATAAAGGATAACCAGAAATACGGCAAAAAAAATCAGAAAGAGCAGCTTGAAAATGATTCCGCCACGCTGCGGATCCGGTTCGGCGAAAAGGGTGGCGGCGAGGTTGCTCATTTTGCAGGGTCGAGCTGGCGCAGGCGTTCGGCGGCCTGCTCGGGCAGTGTCCCGTTGAAATAAACTTCCTTGATGCTGTAGGACTTGCTGCGCTGCTCGACGATGGGAAGAATTTCGATGTGCCAATGGTAATCACCCGCGATGGTGCGCCAGTATTCGCTGAGCTCGCCTTTGGTTTGCTGGGTATTGGGCGCCGTGTGCATCACCAGATGATAGCCGGGAGCAACCTGCAGCAAACGGCGCAGCGTGCGTCCTAACAACGCGGCCAGATTGCGGCGATTTTCTCCGGGAAGCACCGTTTCGAATTGATGATTGTGAGTGCGCGGCAGCAGCCACACTTCGTAAGGCACGCGCGAAGCGTAGGGGCAGAGCGCGTGATAATCGCCGGCGTTGTCCACCATGCGTTTGGCCTGGCGCATTTCCTGGCGCAGAATGTCGCAGAAAACGCAGCGCTCGCGGTCGCGATACCATTCGCGCGCGGAACGCAGCTCGTACAAAATGCGCCGCGGGCACGAAAGTGGTGGCGGTGATCTGCGAATGGGCGTGCGGCCATTCCTCTCCGGCTTGCGCGCCCTGATTCTTGAACACGGTCACATATTTGAAGCGCGCGTCGCGCTTCAGGTCCGCGATGCGGCGGGCCCATGCGTCCAGCACGCGCTCGATTTGCTCGTCGCTCATCTGCGGCATCGTTTGGGTGTGATCGGGCGTTTCGACGACAATCTCGTGCGCGCCCACGGACGCCATGCGGTCGTAGATTCCCTCGGCGGTGCGCGCGGGCTCGCCTTCGATGCGGTAGAGCGGGCGAAAATGCGGATACACGCGCACTTGCCACTTGCCGTCGGAAGGCAAATCCAGGAGTGAATGTATTTCGATACGAGTATCCGGGCAGAGCGGGCACGGGTCGGGCCGGATTTTTTCGCGTTCCGGATGCCCTGCCACCACCCAACTGCGCGTGATCGGATCTTTGCGAAGTTCCATCAGTCCTCAAGCCACAAAATCAAACGCGTCATCTTATAACGCGGATTGGTGCGAGGGCAAAACATAACCCAAGTTGGGGTTTAGTACTTCATCCTATGACAGAGTGGACATAATTCGACATTAGCGAATACTCCTTCGACGAGTTCGTTGAATTAATATTGGCGCATGAGCCCTCCGCGGATTGGAAGAAACAGAAATCGTGAGTTTTTCAGCCTGGAAGTAACACACGACCACACAGAAAACAAGCGCGTACTACATTACGATTGTTCGCGACAACCTGCTAGTTCTTGCTGGATCGATTTTCCAAACGCTCAGCTTGATGAAGGATTTTGGGCGATACAAGGCTATGCGCCGTACTCTTGTGGAGTCGGGCGCGTGATCTGGGATACGGATGTACCGGCTTTGCTGGCGCGGGAAGAGTGCAACAAGGTCAACGACCGACTTGGTCAGTGCTTTTTGTCGCACGCTGAACCTCTGGAATCGGCCTCGAACATGTGGTGGGATTCGCTCTGTCCATGACTGGCACATGCGGGGGCAGAGACCGCGATACGCGGCGGCGAAGACCTGCTGACATGCAAGACGTAATGTTCGAGACGCATGACAGTGATTTCTCCGTCCTCGACTCAGAGCCGTGATCAGATCGCTGCACTCCACGGTTTAGGCCATCAACATCAGCCGAGGACGGCCGCACTCGTCCATGCGTTCATAGTGGAACACCCTGCGACTGACCGCGAAGACAAGGAGTATGCTCTCCGACCGCCAAATTTCAGGTCCAGTAAAAATCGGCCGGCGACGCTGTGTTACATGTAAGCTGGGACGGAGACTGCGCGGAACTCACGATACTAACGGGTGTAATGCGTGGGCGTGGGCCCAGCTTCCAGGCGATGGCGATCCCAAATCGCGCCTTCGCGGCTGTAACTGGCCATCTCGAAATCCTGCGTCAGTTCCAGACAATCGGTGGGGCAAGCGTCTTCGCACAGGCCGCAGAACATGCAGCGCGAAGTATCGTAGGTGAAGGTGGTAAGAACTTTGCGGCGCGTGGCATCGTCGCGCAGCCAGCCGACGACGATCAGATTTTCCGGGCAGGCCAGCGCGCACAAATTGCAGGAAATGCACAACGACTCGCCCGTTTCCGGGTTCATGTTCAGGCGTGGCGCGCCGCGATAGCGCTCCGCCACCATGGGCCGTTCCTGGGGATACTGCTCGGTGTAAATATTCTTGGGCGCCTGATAGCGAAAGGTGACCCACATGCCCTTGAAGAGGTCTACGAGAAAGACGCGGCGCAGAAGTTCTCTCATCGCGTGGATTGTGACTTCCCTGCTGGTGGATGTCAATAGACGCGTGCCGGGTAACGTGAAGAATGACGCACGGCAGTATGGGGAAACACGCCGTGACGTGCGCGTGAAGAGACGCTGGGCTTCCGTGATATTCTGCAAAAAATGAGTGCGAGCGATAAGAATGTTCGAGCTGGCGACCACGACGTACGCTTCATGCAGGCCGCGTTGGACGAAGCGCGCGCCGCAGCGGAGCGCGGCGAAGTGCCGGTCGGCGCGGTGGTGGTGATGGATGACGAGATCGTGGCGCGCGCGGGAAACCGCACCATCGCCGATTGCGATCCCACGGCGCACGCGGAAGTGATTGCGCTGCGCGAGGCGTCGAAGAAGCTCGGGAACTATCGCCTCGCGGGCGCTGAATTGTACGTGACCATCGAGCCATGCGCCATGTGCGCCGGCGCCATGATCCAAGCCCGCATCGCGCGATTAATATACGGCGCTCCAGACGCGAAGGGCGGCGCGGTGCGCTCGTGTTTCACGGTGCTGGATCATCCGCAACTGAATCATCGCGTGGAAGTAACCGCGGGAGTTCTGGCCGAAGACGCGGCAGCGGTGCTGAAAGATTTTTTCGCCGCGCGAAGATAGAACGCTCGCGGCAGTCGCGCTCGAGATGCGGAGCGACGACGGCAACTTATAGGAGATGAACGATGAGTGGTAACGCAAGACCGAGGATCGCGCGCGCAGTGCTCTGCCTGATGTACGGCGTGGGCTGTTTTCTGTGCGCGACTTCCCTGCCGGCGCAAAGCGCAACGAATCCGCAAGCAGCGCAAACTCCTGCCGAAGCCAACCGCAAGGATCTGCTGGCGCAATTCAACGAATCGCTGCAGGAATTGACGGCGCGCGTATCGCCCTCCATCGTGCAGGTGCAAGTGACGGGCTATCGCGCGCTCAACGAAAAGAATGACACGGATGCCAGCACCATCGGGCGGCAACGCAGCCTGGGCTCGGGCGTGATCGTGGACCCGGACGGCTACATCATTACCAACGCGCACGTGGTGAAGGGCGCGCAGCGCGTGCGCGTGGTGCTGACGCCCGCCACCGCCAGCGAAGCGCAGGTGCGCGCCAGCTTGGGTCTCGGCGACCATAGTCCGCCGATTGATGCGCGCATTATCGGAATCGCGCCGGCGATTGATCTGGCGCTGCTGAAAATCGAACAGAAGAATTTGCCGGCGATGTCCTTTGCCGATTACACCCAACTGAAAAAAGGGCAGCTGGTGCTGGCGTTTGGAAATCCCGAAGGGCTGGAAAATTCGGTGAGCATGGGAGTGATCAGCGCGGTGGCGCGGCAGGCGGACCCGGACGTGCCGTCGGTGTACATACAGACCGACGCGCCGATTAATCCCGGAAACAGCGGCGGGCCGCTGGTGAATACCAACGGCGATCTGGTTGGAATTAACACGTTCATCCTGACGGAATCCGGCGGCAGCCAGGGGCTGGGATTCGCGATCCCCAGCAGCGTGGTGGAGTTTGTGTATCACGAGCTGCGCAAATACGGGCGCGTGCATCGCAGCATTATCGGCGCGCAACTGCAGGACATCACGCCGGATCTGGCCGCCGGACTTGCGTTGAAGAAAGAGCGCGGCGTGGTGGTAGCGGATGTGGAGCCAGACGGGCCCGCGGAAAAGGCAGGGCTGCGGATCCAGGATATTTTGCTGAGTCTGGACGGGCGGCCCATGGGCAGCGTGCCGCTGGCGGAAATGATAATTTCCACGCGTCCGGCGGGCGCCGTGATGGAGGCGGAAGTGCTGCGCGGAACGCAGCGGCTGAAATTTTCGATTCCCGTGAGTGAACAGAAAAATGATGTGGACCAACTCGGCGACCTGGTGGATCCGGAAAAGGATCTGGTGGTGAAGCTGGGAATTTACGGCGTGGAAATTGACGCGCAACTCGCGAAGCAGCTGGAGGATTTGCGCGAGCCTAGCGGCGTGATCGTCGCGGCGCTGGCGGCGGACTCGATGGGCGTGGAAGCGGACTTGCAGCCCGGCGACGTGATTCACGCGCTGAATGACAAGAAAATTGCGACGCTGGAAGAATTGCGCGCGGCGCTGAAGGCGCTGTCCACGGGCGCCGCGGGCGTGTTGCAAGTGGAACGCGACGGAAAATATCTGTACGTCACGTTTGAGATGGATTGAATTTCCGCTCGTCCGGCAATTCTTGAAGCGGCGATCGCTCGAGGCGTTTAGTGTCCGGGCGTTTTGTTCGTACCGAGCAGGGGTGCGAAAACAAGAACGGCCAGCGTGTCGTTAGGTCGCTGACCGTCGAATTCGAGAGATTCCACGAACAGAAGACCGGACTGCTTCCCAGCGTTCGCTGCAACTCCTCCGCCGGAATCGCGCGCGGCACACCCTTGCGGCCGAGTTGACTAATCACAGCCATAACGCCGTTATACTCCCGCCGCCCGCAGCCCTTCAAGCGCAAACATTCTGGAGCGCATAGGACGTGGCCTCGCTCCATCAGTTGTGAGGCTGCGGCGCGTTTGTTAAGCTAAAGAGGATAAGACCGCGGAGAGGTGTCTGAGCGGTTGAAAGAGCTCGCCTCGAAAGCGAGTGTCGGGGAAACTCGACCGTGGGTTCAAATCCCACCCTCTCCGCCATTTTGCGAGTAGCTCAAAAACGCCGGTAGCTCCTTCAGATTGCTGCCAGATTAGGGCTTCTTTTGTGGTGGCTTTTCCTGTTGAGACTCTATTTCAAAAATGGCATCACCATCAACGATTCCATACACGTAGATGTACGCGGGGTTCGGAGCAATCTTGGCCTGATAATCCTTTCCGGCTTGCGGCATGTAGCATGTATTTTCCCTGCTCCGTTCGGTGCAGCGGAGATCGTAGCGGACTGTCGTGCTTTCTCCTTGGACGTCTAGATAGGATCCCGAACGTGCGACCTGGGTTACGTGAAGTGCAAAAGTGGCTTTTTCCTGCCCTCCAACCGGAAAACTAAGTGCCGCAGCAACTGTGAGGGATAGCACTCCGATGCTTGTTTTTGTACTCATTTCATCGTTCTCGAAGGCGATACAAGCCGCGCCCAACTTGGACGAACAGTGCCGTGTTGCCACCGGGATTTCCGACTCTGTGTTTTGGAAGAAACGTTCCTGCCCAATCGATATTCAACGCGGCGTTTACTTCCGTCGGCGTGAACTGGTTCGGAATTCCACCGGTGCGAACAGCTTCCCGAATTTTGCGAATAGTGCCCCGCTCCACAGAATCACGCTCTCCAACATTCAGTGACGCCAAAGCCATCGCCAAAAGAGGTTTGCCACCCGAGTAAATTATACTAGTTTACGTCGGTCGAAGCCTTAAGAACTCAGAGGGAACGAGTACTGTTAGTGGGCATTCGCCGATTTCCCTGGGCATTTTTCAGGTTGCGGAACAGAATCCCACCCTCTCCGCCATTTTTTCAGCCCGTGATCCACCCGTGATGTGCTTCCTTCAGTGTTTGTATGCCTGAATCTAGGACGCGCCCGTGACCGTTCTATGCGTATTCTTCGTAGCCCGCACGTAGCGTGGCCACGGGGCGTTTTCGTCAACGCGTGCGGCGAGCTAGTTGGCGACCGCGACGTCAATTTCGCCGGTATTGTTGTTGATTGTCGCCGCGCCACACTCGGTGGGATTTCCGGACGCGTCAAACTTGCAGCCATATATTCCCGAATGTTTGGCGCCGCACTGCCCCGCGTTCAAACTAACGACGTACCAGCCGGATCCCACGGGCTTGCCGGCCGGATTACCCTGCGCGTACAACGCTTCCAGAATGCTGCCGCTGGCGGTGCCGCCGTTGGCGCAGCCAAAATCATCTTCGCGATACGTATAGAGGATGTCGCGCTTGGCGTCGTAGAGGAACTGATTGCTTTCCACCACGCCGTCGTCGTCCACGTCCACTTCTTCGGCCCAGAAAGATGATGGACCGGAGGCCTTCACCGCCACCTTGCCTTTTCCGATGGCCGCTTTCTGGCTCTGTTGCTTGGCCGTGGCGGGCGGTGTCGGTGCGCTGGCCTTCGCCTTCAAGGAGCCCCCAACCGTGACCTTTGGCGCGACCGCCGGAGCGGTTTGCGTTTGACTGGAACTCACCGCCGTAGCGAAACCGAGAACGAGAAACATGCTGGCAATCACGACTGCTTTATTCATGGAATTCCTCCTGATTTTGATTTCCGATTGAGTACTGCAACTCCCGAATGATCGTTGCGTACAAACAAGGCCGCTGCTATTGACCCGCCGCGATGCACGAGGCAATGGCCTGCTGAAACTGCGTCTTCAACGTTTCGGCTTGCTCGTCCTTGCGGACGCGGACCCACGCGCTGGAAACCATGAGCTGCTCGACGGAAGCGATGGGGCCTTTCTTTTGGTTGAACACAATATTGTGGTCCACCACGTTGACGGTTTTCTTTTCACCCAAAGATTTCAGAAGCACCGTGTAGTAGTCGCCCGGCTCGATGCCCGGACGCTCGCTCTGTCCATAGGTCACCGGCGCCACGGTGATTTGTTTGGCGTCCATGGAGGAGAGCGGAACCTGGAACCGGTGAGTCTCGATGTAAAACAGTTCACCCGGTCTGGTGCCTTCCTGCGTCTGGCTCCAGACCACCGAGCAACCGTCAAAATTGGTGGGCGCGACGGACATCGAGGTGGTTACTTCGCCGTGTTTCCAGTGCACGGTGTGGTCAATGGAGAACTCCTGCTCCAGATTCTGCAGAAACTGAGACATCTGGAGCCGGAGCGTCGCTAGCCGCGAGGAGTTGCTAGGCGAGGCGTGGAGGTGCATTGCAATGCCGGCGGTCGCCAGCAGCAACGTCAGAAAAACCAGAAGGCCCGCGTAGAAGCTTTGTTGCTTGTGCATCGTTCACCCGCTTTTCAAACATTAAGTTTGAGCTGAAGGATTGGCCCGACATCATGTTCTCAGCGAATTTCTATTCCACCGGCTGCGCGTGGATGGCGCTGCAACTGCGCTGGCGCTTGCAAGTGCGTTACGGCAGCGCAGTCGCTGGATTTCGAAATACCATCGCTACTATGACCTTCGAAGCGATCGGCGTGTTCCCGTAAATCGCCGCGCTGAATGTCCAGTGTTGCACCGCAGCCGCGGCGGCTGCCGTCAGCGTGGGGACGTCGCGCACGGGCGTGACCTTGCTGATGCCGCCCTTACTATTCATGGCGACGTCCAGCACCACGGCGCCCGACGAAAGTCCGTTCGCCGGGTACGGCGTAAATGTCGCCGTGAATAATTGCGGCGGAGTGTAGGAAGTCGCCTTCGGGTTCGGCGGCTGGAACGATTCCGGCGGCCCCAGCGGAATATTGTTGGAGTCCAGAAAGGCCGGGTCGAACACGATGTGCACGATCAGAGTGGACGGCACGTGCTTGCCATTCAAGGTCGCCGGCGCATAGCTCCAATTTTGCAGCGCGAGAGTGGCTTGGGTCGTCAGCGTGGGTATATCTCGCAGAGTTTGGATGTTGATGACTTGGCCGGTGGCATCCAGATTTACGGCCAGCGACACGACTCCCGCGGCGACGGTGGTGGCGGGATATGGGATGTCACTCGCGCTAAGCAGATCGGGCGGCGTGAAATTCTGCGGGTGCTTCGCCGGAGCCGCGCCGGCCATTCCAAAAACGAGGAGTGAAATTAACAACAGCGCGATTGGAAGGCTGAGGATCGTTTTCGTGCGCAAAATAGGCTGCTCCGTGAAAATCGTGAATCGGTCGAGAATTCGTCGTGCGCGGCCATACTACGGCGGTCACGCAGGCGCGAAAGTTATCGTCCTTTTCGTCGGCTGGTAATTGTCAGAAATGACAGCTGGGAGTGTAGGCGGACCCGGCCGCTCGACATTCCTACGTTTGCCGAGACTGGCAAAACTGACAATCGGAAGCGTCTTAAGCGCATACTATCCTGAGAGTTGGGTCTGCACCTGCGAGCCGCTACCGCTCGCAGGAACCGATGAGGAGACCACTGCGATGAGGCGAACTCTAGGCGCGACAATTGCAATGATTCTGCTGGCGGCTCTTATCGTCCAACCAGCGTGGCCGGGCTCTGCGTTCGTCGCTCCCGGCATCACCAGCGCCGGTGATATTGCGTATCCCACGAACGTCGCGTCGCCTGGAATTGTGACGCTGATGGTGAATCTGGATAATTCGGGCAACGTGCAGAATCTGGAAGTGCTGCGCGACGTGCCGGCGCTCACCAGCGTCGCATCCGCGGCGGTGAAAAGGTTGGGGCTTCACTCCTGCTGCGCTGAGCGGCCAGTCCGTCGCATCGGTCATTCCGGTCAGCGTCGTTTTCAACCCTTTCAATCCGGCCGGCGTGGGAACTTTGTCCCAGACAATTTCACTTTCGCAGGCGATGCCGTCCGCAGCAGCGGGCTACAATCCACCGCAGATCACCGCAGCCACGTACGCCACTTACCCGGTGAACAGCACAGCGACGGGCGCGGTAGTTTTGGATGTGAAGATCGCGACGTCAGGCAACATTGACAAGGTGCGCGTGGTGCATGGCATCCCCTCGCTGACGCCGCAAGCCACCAAAGCCGTCAAAACCTGGACGTTCAACGCGGCTACCTATCAAGGTACGGCGATCAGTTCGCACATGGTCATCGCGATTGTATTTCCTTCTCCCGGAACGGGCAGCTACTAATCCAGTAGCGCGATGCAGGCGCGGAAGTGTGATTAGAGAGGAGCTGTAGCACCGATGTTTCGCGCTGCACGCCCGGCATCGTCGTTCAGGAGCTCTTCTTGGTCGTTTTTCCCGAGACCGGGCCGCCGATCTTGTTCAGCGTATCCAGCGCGCGCTGTTTGTAAGGGCTGTTCATCGCGGCAACTTCGCTGAGCACCGTGCGCGCTTCGGGAATGCGCTGCATTTTCGCCAGTGTAAATCCCAGGCGGTACTGATTCTGCGCGTAGCTGAAATTGTCTGACTTCAGCAGCGGGCTGGCCTGCTTGAACGCGTCCACGGCTTGCGGGTTGCGATTTTTGTTCACGTCCACTTCGCCCAGCGAGGAATACGCGAGGCCCTTCTGCAGCGCCACCTGTTTCTGCCACTGCGCGTCGTCCATGGTGTCCGGTTTCTTGGCCGCGGCCAGCAGGTCCAGAGCGTGCTGGGCATACGTCGCGGCTTTATCCAGATGCGCCGGATCGTTGCACCAGGTGTCCGCAAGCAAAATGAGCATGGAAATGTCGTCCGGATTCGAAGTCAGCAGGCTTTGCGCCGCTGCCAGCATCTTCGGCGAGTTCTGCGCTTGCTGATAGGCGATTGCGGTTTGCTCGCGCGCGCTCACGGTGTAGGTGGAATCCGGAAAGATGGTGGCATAGCGTTCCAGAAATCCGGCGCGCGCGGCGGCGTCGCTAGTCTTGTATGCGGCGTTCAGCAGCGCGTATTGCACGTAACCTAAATCGCCTTCAATGCCTTTCAGCACGCCTTCTTTTTGCGAGGCCCACGTCTCGGCCGAGGTGCCCTCCGGAGCCGCCGCTGCCTTGTATCTTGTGACGATGGCGGCGACTTTTTCGCCGGCATCGAATAATTTCTTGGTGTCGCCCTGTTCCTCCGCGGCGTGCACCATAATCACGGCAGTGGAAAAATTATCGGGATCGAGCGCCAGCACCTTGTCGCCGTATTCGTACACTTTCGCGTAATTCTTTTGCGCCAGATACGATTGCACGTAGAGCTGGTCGCCGAGCAGTTCCAGATCGCCCTTGCCGTAATCGGCCATGAATTTGTCGATCAGCGCGATCTTCTCTGGCCCGTCGGTCGCGGCGTAAATCTCCGTGATGGCTTTGTCTTCCGGCGTGCCGGCGGCTACTGAGACGTTCTTGCCGATCTGCGCCGTGGCGCTGCTCGCGGAAATCGCGGTGAAAATCACGCACATCGCCGCCCACCCAATCAATCGTCGCATGCTGCACCTCCGAAGAATTACTCGTGCTCGCATAGCTCCACCGTCGCGAGCCAGCCCAGGGGCGTAACGCGCGCATCTTAGTCGAACCGCGCCCCGCGCGACAATCTTTTCGTTTTGCCGTCAGCCATTGACGATTGCCCGGTTTCGGTAGACGATTCCCTGTCGCGCAATTCCCTGGGAGAGGTGCCGCATGCCCGCAGCCACATCGTTTGAAAAAGTAGAACACGAAAAACTCAATGCGCACATTTCACGCCAGATGATGAGCGGCGAAGACGCCACGCTGGCGCGTATTTTTATCGCGCGCGGAGGCATCGTGCCGCGGCATTCCCATCGCAGCGAGCAGTTCTCGCTGATCCTGTCGGGCGCGCTGAAATTTTTCTTCGACGACGGCGAAACCACCGTGGTACACGCCGGCGAAATCCTTCTGATCCCCGCGCACGTCCCGCACAAAGCCGAGGCGCTGGAAGACACCGTGGACATTGATTTCTTCGCGCCGCGCCGGGAAGACTGGATCAACAAGACCGACGACTACCTGCGCACCGGCCAGCCGCAAAAAAAGGATTGAACTCATGGACCTGGGATTAAAAGGGCGCGTCGCCATCGTGGCGGCGGCCAGCAAAGGACTAGGCCGCGCCATCGCCGAAGAACTGGCCAAGGAAGGCTGTGAAGTCGCCATTTGCGCGCGCACCGCCGCTGACGTGGAACGCACAGCAAAGGAAATCGGCGCGTCCGCGGGCCGCGAAATCTTCTGGCGCGCGCTGGACGTGACCAACGCGGACGGCGTGCGCGATTTCGTCGCCGCCGTGGAAAAGAATTTCGGCCGCATTGATATCTGCGTAACCAACACCGGCGGGCCGCCGTCGAAAAAATTCCTGGACATCACTCTCGACGAATGGCGCACCGCCGTGAATCTGGTGCTCCTCAGCAGCGTCTATTTTGCGCGCGAAGTGCTGCCGCGCATGCAGCGCCGCCGCTGGGGCCGTTTGCTGACGATCACTTCCATTTCCGTGAAGCAACCGATTGATGGGTTGATGCTCTCTAATTCATTGCGCGCCGGTGTGGCCGGAATGGCCAAGACCCTGGCGAACGAATTCGGCGCCGACGGCATCACGGTGAATAACGTCTGTCCCGGCTACACGCTCACCGACCGGCTGACCGAGCTTTTCGAAACGCGCGCGAAGGATGCCGGCGTCGCTTACGACCAGATTCTGAAGCAATCCACCGCGAATGTGCCCATCGGGCGCTTCGCGCGTCCGGAGGAACTGGCTGCGCTGGTGGCGTTTCTGGCATCGGAGCGCGCCAGCTCCATCAACGGCACCACCATCGCCGTGGATGGCGGAAGCACCAAAGGTCTCCTATAATTGCAGCTGCACCCGAAATTCGAAATGCGCAAACACCACAGTCCGTTCTATACTATTTCGTTTTGTCAACGTCGTCGAATCACCTAGAGGAGCTAAGGATGACTCAGATTTCCGGACGCTTTCGTCCGATTGTGCCGGCAGGATTGTGCGCCATCTTTTTGTTGCTTGCGCTGCTGATTCCCGCGCTAGGACGCGCGGATGAACCCTACGCGCGCAGCCGCGATTACGATTTGCAGAATGTGAAGACGCATCTGTGGTTCGATACCGACCAGCGCAAGGTGCGCGGTGAGGTAACCCACAGCATCTCGATGCTGCGCGAAGACGTGGCGCAGATTCAATTCGATTCCGTGGAGTTGAAAATCCAGGCCGTAACCCTGGATGGAAAGGATGCCAAATTCTCCACCACCGAGAATGCATTGATCGTCCCGCTGGAGCGCCCTTCCAAGCGCGGCGAGCGCCACGAAGTTTTCATCCGCTACGAAGGCCAGCCGAAGAAGGGCTTGTATTTCGTCCTGCCGGATAAGGATTATCCCAACCGCCCGAAAGAAGTCTGGACCCAGGGCGAGGCCGAAGACACGCGCTACTACATTCCTATTTACGATTACCCGAACGATCGCACCACTTCCGAAATGATTTTGACCGTCCCGGCCGACGTGGATCACGATTTCCAATGGCAATCTCGCCGGCGTCAAAGCCGAAGCAGACGGCAGCAAGACCTGGGATTGGAAACAGACCGAGCCGCTTTCCACTTATTTGATTTCGGCGGTGGCCGGTGAATTCGTCGAGAAGAAAGATACCTGGCGCGGAATTCCCGTGCGTTACGTCGTGCCGCGCGGCCGCGAAGACTCCATCGAACCCACATTTTCGCGCACGCGCCAAATGCTCGATCTCTTTTCAGACAAACTCGGCGTGCCATATCCCTGGGCGCAGTACGCGCAATCTTCCGTGAACGATTTCGTCGAAGGCGGCATGGAAAATACCAGCGCCACCACGCTCACCACGCGCGGCCTGGTGGATCCCGCGCTCGCGCCTGAACTTCGCCGCGGTTCCGACGATCTGGATTCGCACGAACTCGCGCACCAGTGGTTCGGCGATCTGGTCACCTGCCGCGATTGGGCCAACATCTGGCTGAACGAAGGCTTCGCCACTTACTTCGAGCACTACTGGGCCGAGCAACGTTATGGCGCGGACGAAGTCGCTTACGAATTCTGGCGCGATCAAGCCGCCTGGTTCCGGCAGAAGCGCTTGTATCCGGTGCCCATCGTGACGCGCAATTTCACGGATAGCATCGAATACGCCGGCAACGTCTATGACAAAGGCGGATGGGTGCTGAAAATGATGCGCACCAAACTCGGCGACGAGGATTTTTTCCGCGGCATGCATTACTACCTGGAGACCAATCGCGGGCAGAACGTGGTGACCGCCGATCTGGAAAAAGCCATTGACCATTCCACTTCCACGAACGTTGATCAGTTCTTGCACCAGTGGGTGTGGCGAGCCGGCGCTCCGAAATATGAAGTGAGCTACACCTACGACGATTCCGCGCACCAGATTAAATTGAACGTAAAGCAAACGCAGAAGGTGGAGGGCATGGTGGATTTGTTCGACATGCCCGTGGAAGTGGAAATCGCCACCGCCGCGGGACACAAAACTTCCACGATCCAGGTGAGCAAAGCGGAAGAAATCTTCACGCTGCCCGCCGACGCCGCGCCGCAAATGGTGCTGTTCGATAAGGGCGACAACATTCTGAAATCTCTCGAATTCAAAAAAGGCGCCACAGAGCTGATCTATCAGTTGAAAAATGCGGAAACCGTGCCGGACCGCGCGGACGCCGCCGTGGCCCTTAGCGCCGTCAAGGACAATCCCGAAGTCGTCGCGGCGCTGGGCAACGCGGCGCAGCACGACACCTTCTGGGGCGTTCGCGTTGAATCGCTGAAAGCTTTGGGAAAAATCGGCGGCTCTGCGGCGGAGAAACAGATTCTTACCGCCGTGAACGATCCCAAGCCGTGGGTTCGCGTGGCTGCCGTGCAGGAGCTGGGGAATTTCACTGACGACGCGTCGCTCGGCCCTCGGCTCACCGAAATCGCGGCGCAGGATCAAGCGTTCCGCGTCCGCGCCGCCGCGCTGAACGCGCTCGGCGAAATCAAGGCGCCCAATGCTTACGAAGTGCTTAGCGCCGCCGTGAAATTGGATTCACCGGACAACACTTTGCGCGACGGCGCTCTGGAAGGGCTCGGCTCTTTGGGCGACGATCGCGCCGTGCCACTCCTGCTGGAATGGTCCGCTCCTGGCAAGGATTTCGAAACGCGCGGAGCGGCCATCGGGGCGCTGGCGGGCCTGGACCTCAAAAACAAAACGATCACCAAGACACTGATTTCGTATCTCCAGGAACCCTATGTGGACATCAAGTACGCCACGCTTTTTGCGCTAACCAAACGCGGAGACGCGGACGCGATTGCCCCGCTCGAAGCGATGCTCAAGTCCGGCCAGTTGAATCTGGGCGACGCGCCATTCATCCAAATGCAAATTGACGCGCTGAAGGCCAAGGCGTCAGGAAAACCACCAGCCGGTCCGGGTGCAGGCGCTGGCGCGGGTGCAGGTCAAGGAGCTGGTTCGGGTCCGACGGCGGCAGCTAGTGGAGCCGCGGCCCCCGACGGCACTCTTGACGCGCTAAAGAAGTTGCAGCAGCAGATGGACGAAGTAAATGCGCGTCTGGCAAAAATCGAATCGCAGCTGAACGCGCCCAAAAAGAAGTAAGCGCACCACACGCCAACTCCGCTGGCGTTGCCGTTGAATTTGTAGCGCCGGCGTCCCGCCGGCTCTTTTGCCGTTGAATTTGTAGCGGCCGGTCCCGTCCCGCGACTGCGGGACGGGACCGGGCAGCCTTTGCCGTCGCTTCGCCAGCGCCGGTTCGAAGGGTAGCGGCGCACTTTAGTGCGCCAACGGTGTCTCCGCAACCACCGTCCCACTCATCACTCCGCCAGCAAAATCCGCAGATCGCGAAGATTATTCCCGGTCGGACCGGTGACGACGGCGTCGCCCAACCGCGCAAAAAATCCGTGAGCATCGCTGCGCTGCAAAAAATCCCCAGGATCCAGACCCGCCGCCTGCGCGCGAGAAAGACTTTCACCGTCGGCCACCGCGCCCGCAGCCGGGCTGTTGCCGTCAATGCCATCCGTCCCCGCGCTCAACACCGCAATTTTCTTCCCCGCAATTTTCGGCACGCATGCCAACACGAACGCCGAATTACGCCCGCCGATTCCCTGCCCCGTCACCGGACTGCTCACTTCCCCTCCCGCAAAAATCGCCACACGCCGGCGCGGATTTTCGTTCTTGAGAATTTCCAGCTGCGCCAGCAAATGCTCGGCGGCTTTTTCCAGCGGCCAGTTGTCCGTCTCCGTATCCACCAGGCACGTAAAGCCCTCGGCCTCGCAGCAATGATGCGCCGCATGCAGCAGCTCGCGTTCGCCCAGCAGAATTTCGAATCGTGCACGCGCAAACGCCGGGTCGCCGTCCTTGGGAGTCTCGCGCAATCCGTGTCGCTCGATTATTCCGCGCATGGACGCCGGCAATTTCTCGAGCAATCCATATTCCCGCACGATGCGCTCGGTATCATCCACTGTCGTCGGGTCCGGCAACGTCGGCCCGGAAGCCAGCGCGGTTTCCTGCCCCTCCGGCACATCGCTGATCGCGTAAGTCAATTTCATCGCGCGCGGCGCAGCAGCCGCGAGGCGCCCGCCCTTGGTGGCAGAAAGATGCTTGCGCACCACGTTGATTTCTTCAATCGGCGCGCCGCATGTGACCAACGCGGAATGGAGCTGCTGAAAATCCGCCAGCGTGACGCTAGGGTCCAAGGGCTGCTCCACCAGCGACGAGCCGCCGCCGGAAATCAGAAAAAATAGCAGCGTCCGCTCGTCGCAGCGCGCGAGGCGTTCCAGAATCGCCTGCCCCGCCGCAAAACTTTCTTCCGTCGGCACGGGATGCCCGCCGACGAATGTTTTCCAGCCGGGTAGCGGCTGTGCGGGCGGTGCGGGGACCACAAGGATTCCGTCGGGAGAAAACTCGGGCGTCAAAATTTCCTGCAAGCCTCGCGCCATCGCCAGCGCGGCTTTCCCGAACGCGATAGCCACAATTTCACGAAATTCGCTCAGATCAATGTCGGTTCCGCAGCCGCAAATCAGCGAACCGCGCCGGTCCAGTTTTCGCGAAAGCGCGGAGGGAATATCAATTGCCGCCAGGGTGTGACGAAAGACGTGTTCAGCCGTTTGCTTCACGGCCCTATTTTAGGCCCAGCGCATCGCCGTTCAGCGCATTCGGCGGCCGGCGGCCTTCAAACAAAGCCACCACATTATTCGCCGCCATCACCGCCATCTTCGTCCGCGTATCCAGCGAAGCGCTTGCAATATGCGGCGCCAAAATCACATCGCGCCGCGCCACCAGCGCCGGATGCACCAGCGGCTCGTGCTCGTAAACATCCAGCGCCGCCCCGGCGATTTTTTTATTTTCCAGCGCCTCCGCCAGCGCCGCCTCGTCCACCACCGGCCCGCGCGAAGTATTCACCAAATACGCCGTACGTTTCATTTTCTCCAGGTTCTCGTGCGAAATCAGGTGACGCGTATCGGGCAGCAGCGGCACATGCAGGCTGATAAAATCCGATT
Source organism: uncultured Acidobacteriota bacterium (assembly GCA_963742475.1). Lineage (GTDB taxonomy): Bacteria > Acidobacteriota > Terriglobia > Acidiferrales > UBA7541 > Palsa-295. Next base: position 63,651 of record CAVULY010000006.1, read on the forward strand.
CGCGGAACAATCGGTCGCGATCCACAAATTCGGCGTGCAACTCGCGTTCCACTTCTTCGGGCGCGCGCACCGCGTCGCTATACAGCACGCGCATATTAAATCCCAGCGCGCGTCGCGCCACGCCGCGCCCAATGCGCCCAAATCCCAGCACGCCCAGAGTTTTTCCCCACACGTCGCCGCCCACCAGTTGATCCAGGTCCCAGCCCGGCCAGGTTCCGCTGCGCATCCATGCGTCGCCCTCGAGCAGCCGCCGCGCGATGGCCATCAGCAGCGTCCACGCAAAATCCGCCGTAGTGTCGTCCAGCACGCCCGGCGTATTTGTCGCCACCACCTTGCGCCGCGTGCACGCCGCTACATCTATATTGTCGAAGCCTACCGAAACCGTCTGCGCGATGCGCAATTTCGGCGCAGCCGCCAGCAACTCTTCATCCACTTTCTCGTTGAGCAGGCAGATCAGGCCGTCCTTATCCGCCACGCGCTTCAACAGCTCTTCACGCGGGATGCGGTCGTGCGGCGTCCAATAATCCATTTCGAAATGCTGGTCCAGTATGGCCCGTGCCGCCGGAAAAAGCGGTCGCGTCGAGAGTATTTTCGGTTTGGTCAATGCCAGCCTCGCAAGAAAGCGTTACGCAGAATTTGTAACATATACTGCCAAATTAGTGAATACGTCGCCGACGTTCATCCGAGATCCCGTCACGCGACTGCGGGACTGGATCGAAGGGCTAGTCCAAAACCGGCGCAGCAACCCGACAGATTAATGTCGGAGGGAAAAAACCAAATGACTCTTCTGCGACGAGCTGTCGTGTTTCTATTGTTCAGCTGCTGTTTCGCCCCGCTCGCCGATGGGCCAGCTGACTCTGAAGGTAAAAATTCAGGCGGACCCAACAGACCGCCAATTGCTCATCCAAAAGCTCAACGAGCGCGGCGCCCCTCACAATATGAAATTTATTTTGGTCGAAAAGGGTTTCGACTACCGCGTCGCCTACGGCACAGCCGGCGGCCCCGCTATGACGCCCTACGGCCCCGCGGCTGCCAGCGCCTCGGTCACAAAAGTTTTCGACCCCGCCGGCGCGGAGCTTTTCAACTTCGCGCGCGACGGCCGCTGGACGCTCGACGCCGCCGCCAACGCCACCGCCAAAGAAATCATCAAACGCATCAGAAAGCTGCGCGGCCTCGGTTAGCGCCGCCGGCCATGCTCGTTGACGCCCATCGCCGCGCACGGCTATAGTGACCGTGAGAGAGCGCGCGAGTTCCCTTCGCAGCCGCCGCTCCACACGCGCATGGATTCGCAATTACTCCACGATCTGAAATCTCTCCTGGGCCCCGACGGCGTCCTCCACAGGCCCGAGGAGCTGATGCTCTACGAATACGATGGCTCCGTCGAAATCGCGCGCCCCACCTGCGTCGTTTTTCCGCGCACCACCGCCGATGTCCTCGGCATCGTAAAGCTCGCGAACCAATATCAGACTCCGCTCATCGGCCGCGGCGCCGGCACCGGCCTTTCCGGCGGCGCGCTCGCCCGCAACGGCGGTATCCTCACCGTTTTTTCGCGCATGAATCGCATTCTGGAAATTGATATCGAAAATCAACGCGCCACCGTGCAGCCCGGCGTAGTGAATGCCGAACTCAGCGTCGCCGTAGCCCACGCTGGATTGCATTTCGCGCCCGACCCTTCCAGCCAGAAAGCCTGCACCATCGGCGGCAACGTTTCGGAAAATTCCGGCGGCCCGCACACGCTCGCTTACGGCGTCACCACCAATCACGTGCTCTCGCTCGAAGCGATTCTTCCCACCGGCCAACTGATTCGCATCGGCAGCTCCGCGCTCGATTCGCCGGGATACGATCTGCTCGGATTATTCGTCGGCTCCGAGGGCACGCTCGCACTGATCACCGAAATTACCGTGAAACTCACGCGCCTGCCCGAAGCGGTAAAAACTCTTCTCGCAATTTTTGAAACGCTCGACGACGCCACCGAAACCGTGGTGGAAATCACCGCGCGCGGAATCACTCCCGCCGCCTGCGAAATGCTCGACGGCTGGACTCTGCGCGCCGTGGAAGCCTACGTTCACGCGGGATTCCCGCTTGATTGCGCCGCCGTGCTGCTGCTGGAAGTGGACGGCATCAACGAAGCCGTGCTGCAGCACGCCGAAGAAGTCGCGGATATTTGCCGCGCGCATCATGCCCGCGAAGTGCGTGTGGCCCGCGACGCGCGCGAACGCGACCTGCTCTGGAAAGGCCGCAAGAACGCTTTCGGCGCCGTCGGCCGCCTTTCGCCCACCTACTACGTGCAGGATGGCGTGATCCCGCGCACCAAACTTCCCGCGACCATCCGCCGCATCAACGAAATCGGCGAAAAATACGGCTTCCAGATCGGCAATATTTTTCACGCGGGCGACGGCAACCTGCACCCGCTGATTCTTTTCGACGCGCGCGACGAATCGCAGTTCCAGCGCGTGATCGCCGCTTCCGATGAAATCATTCAGTACTGCATCGAAATGGGCGGCGCCATCACCGGCGAGCATGGCGTCGGAATGGAAAAGGATCGCCTGATGCCGCTGCTCTTCAGCGAAGCGGAGCTCGACGTGATGCGCCGCGTGCGCGATGCCTTCAATCCGCAGGGCCTGCTGAACCCCGATAAAATTTTCCCATCGAAAAAAGGTTGCGGCGAAATTCACGTCCGCCCGCTGCCCATGGCCGGCGCGCCCAGCACGGCTGGCACATAACTGAGATGAACGCCTCCGCCATCAGCCCCAGCGTCACCTCACGGCTCTGCGAAATTGTCGGCGCCGCAAACGTCGCCAGCGATTTCGCGCAACTCGCCACGTACGAAATTGACCGCAAGCTGCCCGCTGCCGCCGTGCGTCCCGCGTCGAGCGAAGAAGTCGTCGAAATCGTAAAATTTGCCGCTTCGGAAAAATTGGCGCTGGTCCCCACGGGCGCGCGCACAAAATTGGGAATCGGTTACGCGCCCAGCCGCTACGATCTCGCGCTGGACATGACGCGCCTCAACAAAGTGATCGCCTACGATCCCGGCGACCTCACGCTCAGCGTCGAAGCCGGCGTGCCCCTCGCAAAACTCGCGCAAGTGCTCGCCGAGCATCGCCAATTTTTGCCGCTGGCGGTTCCCTTCGCGAATCGCACCACGATTGGCGGCCTCGTCGCTTCCGGCGTGGATTCTCCGCTGCGCCAATTTTACGGCACCGCGCGCGATTTTCTGCTGGGCATGGAATTTGTTACCGGAGAAGGCGTCGCGGCGAAAAGCGGCGGCCGCGTGGTGAAAAATGTCACCGGCTACGACATACACAAATTAATGATCGGCGCGCTCGGCACGCTCGGCGTCATCACCCGCGTAAATTTCAAGACGTTCCCGATGCCGCTCGCCACACGCGGCTTCGTCGCGCGCTTCCCCACCGCCGAAAACGCGCTGGAGATGCGCCAGAGCATCGCGCAATCCGCATTGACGCCGCTCACGATGGAAATTCTCAGCCCGCGCGTTGCCGAACTATTCGCGAGCGACGCCGCATCGCGCTACGAGCGCACACCCATGCCTGCGGGAGTAATTTCCAACACCGAATGGGCGCTCTCGACGGGCTTCGCCGGAAACGAACGCGTCCTCGAACGATTCGCGAACGACTTGAAGCGCATGGCCGGACAATCCGGCGCCACGGCAGTCACCATCCTCGCGGAAAACTTGCCGCCCGCCTGGGCCCGCAAGCGCGAGTTCATCCCCATCGCGCTCGCGTCCTCGCCGGCCACCACCATCGTAAAAATGAGCGTCCTGCCAACGCGCATGAAAGGAGCGCTGGCAGCCGCGCAAATAGCAGCCGAAACCAACAACCTGCGCTGGGCCGCCATGGCCCGCGGACTCGGCATAATTTATTTCGCGATCTTGCCGAGCGATCACACCGACGAATGGCGCGTACGCGTCACCAACGCCGCCGGTGAAATCCAGGAAGCCTGCGCGAAACTCGGCGGCCACGCCACCATCCCTTGGGCCCCCGCCGAATGGAAATCCGCGCTGCAAATCTGGGGCCCCTCGCGCCCCGACGCCGCGCAAATGCAAAAAGTAAAATCCGTATTCGACCCGCGGCACATCCTAAGCCCCGGCCGCTTCTCCGAGAATTTGTAGCGGCCGGTCTGCCGTTTCGAGCACGCGAAGGTAACGCCCCCGAAATAACTCTTAGGTGGACGTGCTAACCGTTGCTTTAGACCCCTGTTCAGTGCTTTATCATGTCGATTGGCCCACGCCAGGAGTCGGCAGTCATGGCAAAACGCATCAGCCGCGTCAAGATTGTTGGGAGTACGTTGGCGAGTAGCCGCGGTCACTCGTCGCATTTCTGCGTCGCATTCGAGGGGACCGAGGTACTTCGGAATCCTGCTGCTATGCCCTTCCGACGTTCGTCGTTATTGGCGAGCTCGTCATGTTCTCAATGTCGCCAGGTCGATCGCTGTTATGAGTTGGCGTACGGTTGCTGGGATACGCATGCGTTCTGGCGACCGATTGGCCCGAGCAACGAGCTGGCGTTCGGCCGGCGACTGCTCGGACATCTGGGGCGACGTCATTCCGGCATGTATACGGTCGTTGCCATTGACGGTGCTGCGGACGCAACACACGTGGCCTCGGTGACGGCCAAAGCGCTATTTGCCGCCGATGGAGGCCAGTTATTAATGAAATCGGCGTCGGAACGATAGAGCTCGATGCTGACTCCATCGCACTTTAAAGAATGCACTCTGCTCTGCGCATGGAACTCCTCAATTATCCCAAGTGCCGTGCCCCACGACACGGCGATTAGATCCCCAGATTCGACGAAATCTCCACGCACGAATGCCGTAAGATACTGGCTGCACTCAACAAACCCGAGGCCCTCAACGCAATGGCTTCCGACACGCAGCCACCGATTCCCGCGCAAGCTGCCGCGCCGCCGCAATCGCACGACGCTGCGCAGCGCGAATTCCAGCTCACGCTCAGCGGCTTTTCCGCGATTGACAAGCCCGAGTACGAAGACTACTCCCGCTGCGTGCACTGCGGCCTGTGCGCCAATAATTGCCCCACCTATCGCCTGTGGGGACGCGAAGCCGATTCCCCGCGCGGACGCATCCGGCAAATGGCGCTGGTGGATCAAGGCCGCCTGGAACTGGGTGACGCGTTCGTCACGCACATTGACCGCTGCCTGAATTGCCGCAACTGCGAAACTGTATGCCCTTCCGGCGTGGAATACGGAAAAATTCTGGAGCTGGCGCGCGCGCAGATCGAACAAAAATATAAACGCCCGCTGGCCTCACGCATCGCGCGCGATTTCGTCTATCGCCGCCTGCTTCCCTACCCCGGCAGAATCGCCGCCGCCGCGCGCGCGCTAAAAATTTACCAGCGCTCCGGACTCGCAGCCCTGGCCCGCGGCACAGGAATCCTGCGCTTGCTCGGCCTGCAAAATCGCGAGAAGCTCCTGCCGCGCATTGACTCCGATTTTTTCTTCAGCGAGCTGGGCAAGACGTTTCCCGCGAAAGGCCAGCGCCGCGCCCGCGTAGCATTTTTCGCCGGATGCATCGCGCAAGTCACTTTCAGCGAATTGAATCGCGCCACCATCCGCGTGCTGCAAGCCAACGGCTGCGAAGTGGTCGTCCCGGCCGCGCAAACCTGCTGCGGCGCGCTCGCTGCACACGCCGGAGTGCGCGACACCGCCCGCGAACTCGCGCGCATAAATTTCGACGCGTTTCTCTCCGATGATTTCGACGCGATCATCACCAACGCAGCCGGCTGCGGCTCCACTCTGAAGGAGTACGCGCACCTCTTCAACGAGGACAACACCTCGCACTCGCGCGCGGAAAAATTCTCGGCAAAAATGCGGGACGTCAGCGAATTTCTCGCGGAGCTCGGCGTCACCGCTCCGCTGCGGCCGCTGCTGGTGCGCGTCACCTATCAGGATTCCTGCCACCTGGTGCACGGACAGAAAATCCGCGAAGCTCCGCGCCAATTGCTGCGCGCCATCCCGGGATTGGATTTTGTGGAAATGGCGCTCGCCGATCAGTGCTGCGGATCCGCCGGCGTTTACAACGTCACCGAAACGGAAACCGCGCTCGAACTTCTCGACCGCAAAATGGATTCCGTGCAGCAAACGAAAGCCGAAATAATCGCCACCGCCAACCCCGGCTGCATCCTGCAATTGCGCGCCGGCGCCGCGATGCGCCGCACTGGCCAGGAAGTTCTGCACGTAGTCGAACTCCTCGACCGCGCACTCGCGTAGCGCCGACTCTCTTATTAGGGTTTGGTGGCATAGGCAATCTTGCCTGTGCTGCTCCTGCTGGAAAAATCGAAGAAGGGGGTTGCGGGCGGAGCGTGGTGGGGATTTTTCCGCCCGCAATCAGGGTTGAGCTACGGAGTGGTTAAATTTTTCGAGCGCCGGTTATTCCTCCGGTGGCGGAGGGGGAGCGCCCGGTCCGCCACGGAATGCGCCGCGCGGTCCGGCTTTCGATACGGTGTAATCCGCGGGCACCTGGAACTGCGTCGCCGCCGGTTCCGTCCGCGTAATGCTGGTCATCTGAAAAACGGTCTCGCCCGAGCGCGGATCGCTGCGCTTGGTCATCACCACCATTTGCAGATCCGCGGAATACCAGCGTTCGGTGACGATCACGATGGGCTTGGCGTTGCCAATCTGTCCCGCGGGAATGGTGCGCGTGTAGCGCGTGCCTTCGGCCGTCACGCCGCCGATGGTTTGCGTGCCCAGTGAAGTGGTCACGGTTTCCTTGTCGGCTTCCGCTCCGCGCGCGCCGTTGTGCGCTTTCTTGGTGAACTCAGCCCTGTCGGGCGGCGCGGGCAACAGCCGTGCTGTTTTCGTATCGGCTTCCAGAATGTAGCGCGTTCCCGCCACTGGATCGTTGACGAAAGTAATGTGCGGCGCAGGCTGGCCCGCCACGGCCATCGGCCCCACCGCCGGCAAAGTCATGTCGCGGCGCGTGCGTCCCTGGCTGTCGCGCGCGATGGTGCCGGTGGTGCTGTGCGTGATCTGGTTTCCGTCGGCCAGCGTCTCGGTAGACGTCGTCGAAAAACTCGCGCTGAACGGAGCGCCCGTCACGGTCTTGCCGCTGAATCCGGCTTCGAAGCCCAGAAAGCGGACCTCGTCGTGTCCTGGTCCGTGTCCAAACCCGTAGCCCGGAGGTGGCGGCGGAGGTGGCGCCGACGCCGCATCCTGCGCTCGCAAATCAGCGCCAGCCAGAAGCAGAATCATCGCCACTCCCGCCATCGCAAAAAACTTTGTCCTGGTCCTCATCTTAAATCCTCCAAAAAAGTTGAACGCCATCCTAAAAATCCGAATCCGTATTGGTAGCGGACTGCGCCACCAGCCGGATCGCTTGCGGAGTGCCGTCCTGGCTCACCACCATGTCGGCCGTGACCTGATCCGTCACTCCCATTCCTTCCACCGGCAAACCGTAAGAAGCCAGAGCCGCGCGGGGGAGCGTCACGCGAACCACCGCGCCGCCTTCCAGTTCCGATGGATCGTACGCGTACGGAAGCGGCATATAAGCAGTTGCGTATTCGCTGTCGGCTGATTCCGCCGCATGCGCTGAATTCGCGACCGCTGGTGCGGTTGTGCTACCGGGCTGTGCGTTGCCGTCGGGCGTTTTCGTCGCAGGCTGTTCATTCGGCGTCTGCGTAGAAGCCACGCCGGTGGACGCCGTGCCGCCCGGCGTCACGAGTTGCTGCCGGTGCAGTGTGAGACCGAGCGCCAGAAGAATCGCCGCGGCAACGCCGATCGCCGCCAACTGCCAGCGCAGGCGCCGCGAGGTCGCCGCGGATTTCTCGCGCCGGAATTCCTGCAGCAACAAAGTTTCCAGTCTCGGCGGCGCTTGCAGTTCCGAGGTTTCCTCGACAATCTCGCGCAACGAAAAGTCCAGCGACTCGACTTCGGTGAGCAGCGTCGCGCAAGCGCTGCAGGTCTCCGCATGAGCCAGCGCCCGCTCGCACAGCATCGCGCCCTCTGATTCGGGCCGGCCCAGTTCGTGCAGCACTTCCTGGAATTGCGCGCAGTCCATGCGATTCGTCCTTTGCATTTCGGTGAAAATGTCCTTGCTGGAATCCTGTTTCATTCGCCCACCGCCGACGCGCGCCGCACGCGGTTGTGCGTCGCGCAATTTCTCCACTAAAATAGCCCGCGCGCGATGCAGCCGGGAACGCACCGTTCCCACCGGACAATCCAGCGCCGCAGCCGCCTCTTCGTAACTCAATTCATCCAGCTCGCACAGCACCACCACTTCGCGGTAATTTTCGGGGAGCGTGGCGATCGCCTGGCGCACCCGCGTCACATTTTCCAGGGCGGCGAAATCGTCGCGATGCAGCAGATAGGGGCTGCCGCCCGCGCCGTGGCCGTTGCCGTTCCCGTTTCCTGACGCGCCGTTCCTTGCCGTTAAGCTGTCCGGCGATGCTGCGAGACATGATCACGTCCAACTCGTCCGCCGATTCGCGGCAGCGGCACCGAATGCCGCTCCTGTTCCCAGCGGCGACGCAGGTGATTCCGCGCGATGCCGAACAAGAACGCGCCAAGTGTCCCGCGTTCCGGATCAAACCGTTTGGCATCGCGAATCAACGTCATGAAAACCTCTTGGGTTACGTCCTCGGCAATCGCCGCGTTCCCGCTCATGTGCAAAGCGAAGCGGTATATCGCCGGATGCCGCCGCCGGTACAGAAGCGTGAAGGCACCCTCATCCCCGGCCACCATCCGCCGGAGCAGCAGCCCGTCATCTACGGTTTCGATAACCCTGTTCATCTGAGACTGTTGGACGGCCCGGCGCAACTCTCGTTACATATTCCGGGAGCGGGCCGAAAAAGTTCCCGGAAAATGCGGCATCTGACTTTGCTGGCGCTGGCGTCTCGCCCGCTCTTTTGCCTTTGAAGCGTTAGCGGCGCACTACCGTGCGCCATCGCTGTTACGTATACACTCCATCGTCGCCTCGAAACCCCGTCGCCAAGCCTGCCGCAACTCACAATCCGCTTCTTGACCAAACCCCTGCAGTTCAATAACGTAGGGGCGCACTTCGGGCGAAGTTTCGGGTGGCCAACGCCCGCCGCCCGCGGCCCGTATGCCGCGGTTAATCTATCGTCCCATCGCATCGCCGCACGCGAACCACGGAGGAATCATGCAGGAATTCGATCCGCATGTCTTGGAAGAGAAGCCCATCGCGCCGCCCGAAGAATTCAGCAAAAAAGCGCGGGTGCGCTCGCTCGAGGACTATCGCGAAATGTATGCGGCCGCGCAAGCGGATCCCGAGGCCTTCTGGGGAGAACAGGCCAAGCTGCTGCACTGGTTCGAAGCTCCGAAAAAAGTGCTGGATTGGAAACCGCCGCACGCGAAGTGGTTTGTGGGCGGCAAGCTGAACGTCGCCTACAACTGCCTGGACCGTCATCTGGAAAAGAACGCCAACAAGCCCGCGCTGATGTGGGAAGCCGAAGACGGCTCGACCATCCAATTTACCTATGCCGAGCTGCACGAGCGCGTCTGCAAATTTGCCAACGTGCTGGGCTCGCTGGGCGTGCAGCCCGGCGATTGCATCGCGATTTACATGCCGATGGTGCCGGAGCTGGCCATCGCCATGCTTGGCTGCGCGCGCGTCGGCGCGGTTCATTCCGTGATTTTCGGCGGCTTCAGCGCCACTGCCATCTCCGACCGCGTCGCCGATTGCAAAGCCAAGCTCCTGCTCACGGCCGACGGCGGCTTCCGCCGCGGAAAAATCGTCCCCTTGAAAGAAACAGCCGACGCCGCCATGAAGAATTGCCCCACGATCGAAAAATGCATCGTGGTGCAGCGCACCAAGGAAAAAGTCGCATGGAAAGAAGGCCGCGACCTGTGGTGGCACGAGCTGGAAGAAAAAGCCTCCAAGGAACATACCGCCGCGCCATTCGATTCCGAGCACCCGCTCTACATCCTCTATACCAGCGGCACCACCGGAAAACCGAAAGGCGTGCTGCACACCTCGGGCGGCTATCTGCTCCAGTGCACGTGGAGCACTCGCCTGGTTTTCGATTTGCAAGAGGACGACATCTACTGGTGCACCGCCGACATCGGCTGGGTCACCGGACACAGCTACGTGGTTTACGGCCCGCTTTCGAACTGCGCCAGCATCGTGATGTACGAGGGCGCGCCGGACTTCCCGCAGAAGGATCGCTTCTGGGACATCATTGACCGCTACAAAGTCAGCATCTTTTACAGCTCCGCAACAGCCGTTCGCGCGTTCATGGCCTGGGGCATGGACTGGATCACGCCGCACAAGCTCAGCAGCCTGCGCCTGCTCGGCACGGTCGGGGAGCCGATTAATCCCGCAGCATGGAAATGGTATTTCGAAGCCATCGGAAAAAATCGCTGCCCTATCGTGGACACGTGGTGGCAGACGGAAACCGGTTCGATCCTGATTTCTCCGCTGCCGGGCGCCACGCCCACCAAACCCGGCTCGGCGACGTTGCCGCTGCCCGGCGTGATCGCGAAAGTCGTAAACATGAAAGGCGAACCGGTCGGTCCGGGCGAGACCGGTTACCTGACCATACAGAAGCCCTGGCCCTCCATGCTGCGCACCATCTACGGCGATGACGAGCGCTACGAACGCGAATACTGGAGCCGCATCCCGGGCGTTTATTTTGCGGGCGACGCCGCGCAGTGCGACAAGGACGGCTACATCTGGGTGCTCGGCCGCGTGGACGACGTCATCAAGGTCGCCGGCCACCGCCTGAGTTCCATGGAAATCGAGAGCGTGCTGGTGAGCCATCCGGCCGTCGCGGAAGCGGCGGTGGTCGCGCGCCCCGACGAAATCAAGGGCGAAGCGATCGTGTGCTTCGTCGCGCTGCGCGTGGGCCATGAACCCGGGAAGGAACTGCGCGGCGAATTGATGGATTACGTGGCGAACACCATCGGTTCCATCGCGAGGCCATCGGATGTTCGTTTCACGCACTTGTTGCCGAAAACGCGCAGCGGCAAAATCATGCGCCGGCTTCTGCGCGAATTGGCCACCAAAGGCGCCGTCACAGGCGACACCACCACCCTGGAAGACATGGCTGTAATCGAGCGCCTGCTGAAAGCCCAAGCCGACGACGAGGAATGACCCGCGCGGGCGCTGCGCGGAGGCGCGGGCGCTACCGAGAAAGTAGGCACACAGGCGGGATCGCCCTCGCTCCGGCGGGCAGGCCTATGCTACCAAGTGCCCATTTGTAGCGAATAGAAACTCGTTTCTCCTTTGTTTTCATTGGAAGGCTCACGAGAATGATGATTTTGTGAGGTTTATTTGTATCGAATAGAAATGAGGTGAGGCAGTGATGAGTGATGAGTGACGAGTGATGGGTGAGGAGCGGCGCGGAAGTGAATGTGGGACGAATCGTACCGATTAGAAAATGTTTTCTCGTTTGTTGTGAACGGGTTAGATCGATTTCTAATCGGATAGGTGTACCGATTAGAATTGCTCGGAGCTGCGCGGGCGGAAAAAAAGTGGGGCAAATATTAGCGATTAGCAATGCACTCAGTATTGGCAGTGAAGAAGTTAGGCCGGTTTCTAATAATGTGGAATTAGCGATTAGAAGTGCGCGGAGCGGCGGGATTGCCGGGCGCCGCGGGCTGCCGGAGGGTAATGAACTGAGTGCAACACGTTGGGACGGCACCATCGCGCCCGGCAGAGGACAGGCGCTCGTATTATGAGCGAGCAGCAGCATGGCCTAGTAACCATTATATCATAGGATGGGTATGGTAATCAAGGACTTGAGACGCAGGCTCGCGTCCCATTTCGGGAAAAGGATGGTCAAAGCTTCGCGGCGGGTGCGGCGCGATGCGTTTGGGCGGGCTTCCTTGCCTGTGGATTGCTACCTCTGCTATGGTCTGGCTGTTGCAAACGCTGGGCCTGGGGGAAGTGAAATCCGATGACCGGACTGCTGCAACGGCTGCTGCCGCGTGAAGAAGGCTTTTTCGACCTGTTCCGCAAGCAGGCGGAAAATATCCACCGTGGCGCCGAGGCTTTTCAGAAGATGCTGCTGCACTACACCGGAGTTCCGGAGCAGGTGCAGAACATCAAGGCCATCGAGCACGCCGGCGATGAAATCACCCACCAGACATTCCGCATGCTCAACAAGACATTCATCACGCCGTTCGATCGCGAGGATATCCACGAGCTGGTCAGCACCTTGGACGACGTGATTGACCTGATTGACGCGGCGGCCAGCCGTTTCGTGCTGTACCGCGTGGAGGCCTTGCGAACCGGAACGCTGGACCTGGCGCAGGTGCTGGTGGCAGCGACAAAAGAGCTGGCGGCGGCCATTCATGCGATTGAGAAGCCGGACACCGCGATGAAGCATTGCATCGAGATCAACCGCTACGAAAATGAAAGCGACCGCATCTGCCGCACGCTGATCGCGCAGCTGTTCGACGAAGAAAAAGACCCGGTGCAGATCATCAAGTGGAAAGAAATATTCGAAGTGATGGAAACCGCAGTGGACAAGTGCGAGGACGTGGCCAACGTAATCGAAAGCATCATCCTGAAAAGCGCCTGAGCCTGTGAACAGCTTCCAACTTCTTCTAATTACCGTCGGCCTGACCCTGGCATTCGAATTTTCCAATGGCTGGCACGATGCTGCCAATTCCATAGCGACGGTGGTGTCCACGCGCGTGCTCTCGCCGCTGCGCGCGGTGATCTGGGCGGCGTTCTGGAACTTCATCGCGGCATTTGTGTTCGGGACCGCCGTGGCAAAAACTCTGGGCAGCGGCATGGTGCACATTGATATGGTGAACCAACGCGTGCTGCTCGCCGGGCTGGTGGGCGCGATCCTGTGGAACCTGATCACCTTGATTCTGGGCCTGCCGACCAGTTCGTCACACGCGTTGATGGGCGGGTACGGCGGCGCGGCGGTGGCGCACGCCGGGATACGCGCATTGATTCTCGGCGGATGGACCAAGCCCATCCTGTTTCTCTTTCTCTCGCCGATCATCGGAATGTTTCTGGGCTACGCCACCAGTATCGGCACCAGCTGGATCGTGCGCAAAATGCGGCCGCAAAAAGTGGATCGCTGGTTTCGCCGCCTGCAGCTGGTTTCTGCGGCGGGCTATAGCCTGGGCCACGGCACCAACGACGCCCAGAAAGGCATGGGGATTATCACCACGGCGCTGGTGGCCGGCGGCTTGATGCAGGATTTCGTGGTGCCGTACTGGGTGATCATTTGTTGTCACCTGGCGATGGCGGGCGGGACCATGGCGGGCGGCTGGCGAATTATCAAGACCATGGGGCAGCGCATCACCAAGCTCAATCCGTTCGGAGGATTTTCGGCGGAGACTGCGGGCGCGCTGACTTTGATCACGACCGCGCATTTCGGCATTCCGGTGAGCACCACGCATACGATTACCGGAGCGATTGTGGGTGTGGGCGCGGCGCACCGGTTGACGGCGGTGCGTTGGGGCGTGACGCGCAGGATTGTGTGGGCGTGGGTGCTGACGATTCCGGGCGCGGCGCTGATGGGAGCGGGGTTGGTGCACATCATGGCGTTGTGGTTGCGGTGAGAGGCGGGCGGAGGTGAGAGACGGGCGAGGCTCCGGCGTTCGCGCCGCGGCGTGATACACTTTGGGCAACGTGACCTTCGAACGAAAAATCGTGGTGGGTCTGGAAGAGATTCGCGCGATTACGTTTGAGTGCCACAAATGCAAATCCCGCCTGACGGTTTCGCCGGACGATATACGTGATATTCCCGCCGCTTGTCCGCACTGCAATTTTTCGTGGAGGTTGCCGGAGGACGCCTCCGCGATTTCGGCAAGCTCGCCGCCGAAAAGTTTCGCATTCGGCATACGCGAGCTGAAGATACGTTTTGGCGCCGACGTGATCGGTTTCAAAATCCTGCTGGAATTCGACGAGCCGCGAAGAGACGGGCTGTAGATTCTCTTTGACAGGTGTGAAGTCGGAAGTTCAGCGGCGGAAGCCGCACGGATTTTGCCAGGCTTATTCCGGGACGCGAGCAGCTCTGGCATAAGAAAGGCGGCGGCAAGCCGCCGCACTCCCAGATGCCGTGTGCGGCGAATTTGGGTGGAGAAACGCGCGGCCGTGCGACGTTGCGAGCGCTGTGACCCTCTGCGATAATGAGGCGTTTCGACAGAGGGCATCCTTGACTGAGAAACAGTGGACCGGCAACGAAGTCCGCAAAACATTTCTGAGATTTTTCGAAGAGCGCGGCCATCGCGTGGTGCGCAGCTCTTCGCTCGTGCCGACGAACGATCCGACGCTGCTTTTCACCAATGCGGGAATGAACCAGTTCAAGGACGTGTTCCTGGGCGTGGAAAAGCGCGATTACAACCGGGCCACCACGTGCCAAAAATGCGTGCGCGCGGGCGGCAAGCATAACGATCTGGAAAATGTGGGCTTCACCAACCGCCATCACACTTTTTTTGAGATGCTGGGGAATTTTTCGTTTGGCGATTATTTCAAGAAGGACGCGATTGCGTTTGCGATGGAACTGATCACTTCGCCGGATTGGTACGGGATTCCGCTGGAAAAACTTTACTTCACGGTTTTCGGCGGCGCGGAAGTTGCGCCCGGCAACACGCTGGGGACTGACACAGAGGCCGCTGACTTTTGGCTTAGTGCGGGCGCCGCAAAAGAGCGCATTTTCGCGATCCCCGGCCTGAAAGATAATTTCTGGGCCATGGGCGATACAGGCCCGTGCGGCCCCTGCAGCGAGATTTTCTACGACATGGGGGTGGCTTCTGTTGACGATC
>CAVULY010000007.1:0-418022 GCA_963742475.1 uncultured Acidobacteriota bacterium
TCCTACGTCGCTGGCATCTGCAAAAATCACGGCATCCTCGCCCACTGCATCGGCGGCGCACGACTACCACATCCATCTTCTGATCCAACTTCCGCAAACCCTCCCGCTCGCCAAGGCGGTCCTGATCATCAAATCGAATTCCTCGCGCTGGGCCCACACCCAAGACCACAAATTCGCCTGGCAAGAAGGCTACGCCGCCTTCAGCGTAAGCGCCTCGCTAGTCCCCGCCGTCCTCCGCTACATCCAAAATCAATCAGCCCACCACAAAAAAATGCCCTTCGACGCCGAATTCCTAGCCCTCCTGAAAAAACACAACATTCCCTTCGACCCAAATTTCGCCCTCGGCTGAACCGCGCCTGTGTCGCACCCACGGCGCCCTAAATCCCGAACGCGCCGATTCCCACTCCCCACACCAAACCAGCGCCGTAGGCGCGGCATAACTTAGCCCACTGCGTGAGCGGTGGGAAAAATCGCAAAAGGAATCCCCAGCGCCGTAGGTGCGGCACATGCTTCACACCACAACACCCCGGAATATCTTCGCGACCCTTCATCGTCCGCCAATCTCGCGGCTGAGAACACGCGCCGCGTCGCGTATCCCCCCATCCAATCAAGCGCCGTAGGTGCGAAAACAACTTAGCCCAGGCCGGAAGGCCTGGGAAACCTCGCAAAAAATCGGGAGCGCCGTAGGTGCGACACAAGCCTCGCGCCCACAACACCCCGGAATACCTTCGCGACCCTTCATCGTCGGCCAACCTCGCGGCTGAGGACACGCGGCGCGTCGCGTATCCCCCCATCCAATCAATCGCCGCAGCGAAACAACTTAGCCCACGCCGGAAGGCCTGGGAAACCTCGCCGCAACAAAACCCCAAGCGCCGTTTTATCCTGAGAACCTGCCTGCAGCAGGTTCGAACGGGGGGCGCGACACAAACCTCGCACGTACCCTCGCCCCGCGCTCGATCCGCGCACGCCGCGCCGCATCGCGTACCGCCACTCCAATCAAGCGCCGTAGGCGCGAAAACAACTTAGCCCAGGCCGGAAGGCCTGGGAAACCTCGCAAAAAATCGGGAGCGCCGTAGGTGCGACACACGCCTCACACGTGCCCGCCGCCGCATCGCATCCGTAATTACAACCTCTGCCTCATCGTATTTCCCGCTCTCGAAACCACGCCCGCCACATGATATAGACGGCCATGCCTCACACCTACACGCAAAACACCCTCCACATCATCTTTGCCACCAAAGACCGCCGCAAATCCATCCCGCATGACTTTCAACCCCACCTCTCGTCCTACGTCGCCGGCATCTGCAAAAATCACGGCATCCTCGCCCACTCCATCGGCGGCGCCGACGACCACATCCATCTCCTGATCCAACTTCCGCAAACCCTCCCGCTCGCCAAAGCCGTCCTCACCATCAAATCGAACTCCTCGCGCTGGGCCCACACCCAAGACCACAAATTCGCCTGGCAAGAAGGCTACGCCGCCTTCAGCGTAAGCGCTTCCTGATCCCCGCCGTCCTCCGCTACATCCAAAATCAATCAGCCCACCACAAAAAAATGCCCTTCGACGCCGAATTTCTAACCCTCCTGAAAAAACACAACATCCCCTTCGACCCAAATTTCGCCCTCGGCTGAACCGCGCCCGTGCCGCACCCACGGCGCTCCCAATTCCCTACGCGTAAATTCCCACCGCTCCCGCGCCCGGGTAACTTATTCCACGCGTAGGGCGCTGGTTCGGAATAGTTCGTTCGCTGCGGCGACGTATCGTACGCCGTACAAACATGAGCGCACGCCACGGCCGACCGCGCGGCACCCGCATGGACCACGTGGTTACCGGGAGGTTGCGAAAAGGTGCGCTACCGCCGATCCTATCGGGAAAGAAAATGGAACGCTTACTTGGTCAGACGCGTCAGGATCAGGTTCGCGACATCCTCGGCACTACGGTTTGTCGCGTCGATATATCCGTCGAGGAGAAAACGCCGGGGATTTCGGTCTGATCGAATCTGAATAGCATCACGTCGTCGGGTCGACGATTTTTGATGAGGTCCCTAATCGCTCGCCATTCCAACCGACACCAATCTTTCCGTTCGTAGTCGGCGCAAAGAAATACGACCAAAAGCTCAGACTCATCGCGGTAAATCGATTGTAGGTACACGTCCAGATTTGGGCGTGCGAGCTCAGCTTCGTAGTTCTTGTCATAGAAGACCTTGTCCCTACCGAGTTTCGGCTGAAGAAGTCCGGCGACTCGTTTCACAATGCCCCTATGCTCACCGGGAAAGGAAAGCGCGACTGAGAAGCGTCGCGGCTTCTGCGAAATCCCGGCCTGTTGCTGATTCTGATTGACCGAGATTCGGACAGAGCCCGAGAGACGAAACGTGATTGACGTCCCCCCGTTCGCCAGCTCGATAGCGTCGAGAACCAGAACTGTTAGGTAGACAGGGTCCGGAGCGCTTGGATCGGTCCAGTGGCCGTCCCGGTTTTGTTGAGACATTAGGTAGTCGCGACCTGCCGTGAGATGCGCTATGAACCCATCGGCCTTCTGAGAGCAATCGCATGCATCGCCATTGCCGTCGCTTCGATCGAAGGCTCCGCGCTGGGTTCAGCCCACAGGGGCCATGATCCGTCTTCGTTCTGAAGTTTTTGTAGGGTACCAATTGCCGGAGAAACAAAATCACTCTCCCGGTCGCCATGGCGCAAAAAAACGTTCGCGAACACAACAGCACTCGCGAACGGAACATGGTCCACAGGGGGATTTCCCGCCGCGTCGTATTCACGGTGGAAAGTCCATGGATGGGTCTGGCCGTAGTCCGAAACTTCAAGTACATCCAGGGCGTTTCCCAGAGCTTTCCCCATGAGAGAAATTGCATATTGCGATCGGCACATGTTGAAGAGCCAAAAGCTCAGTGGCACGGGTTCCACCCCGCCCAACGTGAGGTTGGTGGTCTGCTCTTTCGCGTATCGCCGCCACCAAGGGTCGAACCCTCCTATTTCACACCATTCCACAGTCCGCAACATCGTCGCATCAATCGAAAGTTCCTGATTTCGAGGGCCAATCCAAAAATCCATCAACTGGTACGGTGAAAGTGTTTCGATCTTACTGGCGTCGGCGAGGCTCCTTCTCCCGAATCTTCTCCCTTTGCCTGTCTCAAGATGGTGGATCGAATTACCTTTAGCGAAGTTGGCGATTTGCCGCTTCTCGCATTCTTTCCATCTAGCGATGACCTCTTTGATTTGCTTGGAGCATTCTTTTCCTCGACTGACAAGATACACGAGCGCTTCCTGATCGCCGAAAAGATCGATATTTTCCGAAACGTAAGACAGCCAAGCTTCCGCCTTGTCGAGTTGGCTGAAATTCTGAATCGTCTCGACAAAGACGGAGTATTTTTGACGATTGGCGCGCCATTCGGCATCAAGAGCAACAAAGGCTTTGGCAGCGTCGCTTAATCTTTGATCCGAGTTTCCTCGTGGTTGCTTCTTCTTATTTTTCTTTTTCTTCTCGTTCATTTTGTCGTGTTGTATCTCAGTAGGCGGCCCACCCGGGAGCATGGATCCTGATGCCATGCGCTATTGGGCGGTCAGTGCTTCCGGCTGACGAATGCCAGGATAGCGCCGAGCAAATAACATAGATGGTAATTAACATAAAACAGTATTAATTTGACGTCTAGTTATATGCTTCCTGACTTCAAATCGATCTTTGCTGGAGCAGCTCATATCGAGGGGGCGCTGAGAATTGTCCTCCAAGAGTCTAGGTCGGGGAGCAACGATACGATGGGTGTAGCGCTAGTGACTGCTTCGCTCACTCTCGCCGGTATCGTGCTAAAGGACCTGCTGTTTAAGATCCTCGCGGAACGTCGTGCCGAAAAGAAATTAGAACTCGCAGTCTACGAACGATATTCTAAGCCTCTGGCTGCATCTGCGACTCATTTGCTTCACAGGTTACACGAGATGCTCTTGACCGAGTCCCGCCCGGTGTTTCTCAAACCTGGCAGCGTAGCCTCGGGAGCGGGTCAAGGGCCGGCCTTCTGGGCATATAAGAAGTTGAGCACCTATTATAGACTGGCAACCCTGATGGGCTGGATCCGGGCCTGTCGACGGGAGTTCTCTTACTTACCCCTGGCCGAGCGAGAAGGAAACAACTCTATCGGTCTTACCATCGATGCTTTTGAAAAGGCGTTAGCGGACGGTAGTTGGGTTGAAGGCGAGCGAGTGGGTCGCCTGTGCGACATTTGGCAAATTTGCGACTCCAAACTGCTCGCAAAGTTTCCGGAACAGTTCGCCGCGGTCGGAATTCGGGTGGACAACGTCATATACGAGCAGTCTGAAATGTCGCCGCACCAAGACATTCGCTCACTTGACGATGGCGCCAAACACGAGATTTGTCGGAGAGTTGCGAGAATCCTTGCGGAAGGATTCGATAGGAATCTTGTGGAACCTGCAGCCATGCAAAAAACGTGGCGGGACGCCTTCAACGTAATCGCGATGCGGGAAGCATGGATATACCGGGACTGGCAGGCTGCGATTGGCGATCTAATGTTGATATCTAATACAGGTGGATCGAGAAAGTTCGACGTGATCGGTTATGGCACGTTCGAGCAAATCTGCGAGACCGCCGACCCTTTCCAGAAGCGCTGGATCGATCGACTCTCTGAGATCTTCGACGACGTGAATCTGAAGATTGAAGATCGTTTTGATGCTCGGCCCCGACAGCTTCGCACGATTTTGCGTGCAACAGCTGATCTGGTGATCGCCCTTCACCGAGCTCAAGGCAAGCAAACTGTAATCCCTGAAGCCTCGCTGCGCACTGCCGAGGAGGTGTTGTCCAGCGTTCGAACCCCCTTGCTAACTACAACCCGGCCACCCAGTCGGATCGCGACGACCAAGCATCCCGAGAGTGAGGCCAACGGGTCATCTAGCCCGGTAGCCGACGCGCACCACGGACATCCCAGGAACCCACCAGCGCCGTAGGCGCGGCATAACTTAGCCCAGCGTGGAAACGCTGGGTAAAAAGTCGGCGCGAAGCGCCTTACCTTTCGCGGTGGCTTTACCGCGTGTTTTCGAGTTGCTCGCGCCTCGCCTGGCCCGATCCGTCCCCGCGAGGCCCCACCCCTCAGTTTGCACTTGAATTAACGTAACTACTGTGCTATCATCAGTCGTGCGCTAATTTCATCACCACAAGGGAGATACATGGTCCACGCTGCTCGCGCTTCGGTGAATCGCGCTGCAGCGCGATTCATCCTGAGAGCCGGCAGAGCCGGTTCGAAGGGTTGGGCTGCAGCGCGATTCATCCTGAGACCTGCCCGCCGCAGGAGGGACGGCAGTGCCGCTTCGAAGGGCAGCGCGACGGCCCCTCCCTCCACTCGCCACTTTCTAATCGCTGGTGAAAAAATATTAAAAACAGAGCTAACTCCTTCCGTACCATCACCGAATGCATTTCTAATCGCTAATATTTGCCCCACTTTTTTTTCGCCCGCGCCGCTCCGAGCACTTCTAATCGGTACACCTATCCGATTAGAAATCGATCTAACCCATTCACAACAAACGAGAAAACATTTTCTAATCGGTACGATTCGTCCCACCTCCACGCCCGCGCCGCTCCCCACCCATCACTTGTCACCGATCACTCATCTCCGCCTCACCTCATTTCTATTCGATACAAATAAACCTCACAAAATCATCATTCTCGTGAGCCTTCCATTGAAAACAAAGGAGAAACAATTTTCTATTCGCTACAAATTTACGCTTCGAGGCATGGGCATGCCCGCCGAAGTTTGCCCTGGTACTTTAATCGCTGGTGTTTTTCCCAATTTTCATCCCGGCGCCGCGCGGCACGAATCAGCAACCGAGATTCGCCGCGCACCAGCCCGCCGCCTCGCGTCCCGCACCGCGCCATGCATCGCAAAGGCGCCGAAAAAAAAACGCGCGCGCTATTTCACGATCAGCGTCAGGAAATTCGGCAGCGTCTGCGTCTGTCCATTGAAGGTTGTGGTCAGCGACAAGCTATACGTTCCCGCGGGCGTCGCTCCGTTCGGCCCCTGCGGCAAGCTATTACTGCAAGCTGCCGATCCCAGCGTCACGAGCAGCAACGTCGCAAACGTCAGCGCCACTCTGCGGTTGCCGCGGAATATCCATATCGCTCCGCCGAACAGCATCGTCACCAGCAGCAATGCAATTCCGCCGATTCCTCCGCCGAATCCGCGGCCAAACCCTACAATGTTCGGCGCCGCAAATCCATTCGCCGTCGTCGTCCCTTGGCAATACGACTGTATCCCGAACGCCACTTCGGTGGATCCGCCGTTCAGCGTCACCGTGCTCGGAATCACTTTGCACGTAATCACCGGCGACGATGGCACGCAACCGAGCTGCACCGTCCCGCTAATTCCCTCCGCTCCCTGAATCACCAATCCGTAGTACGCCGTTCCTCCCGGCACAGTCGTCGCCGTCGTCGATCCGCCCGGCGGAACTGAGATGATCACCTGCGACGTAACGCCCGTTCCGCTCAACGCCACAGTCTGCGGACTTCCCGTCGCATTGTCCGCAATGCTCAACGTCGCCGTGCGCGCTCCATTCGCTCCCGGCGCGAACACCACGTTGATCGCGCAACTCGCTCCGGCCGCCAGCGTTCCCGTCGCACTGCATCCCGCACCAGAAGTAGGCAGCGGCACGGAAAAGTCTCCCGCATCCTCGCCACTGATCGTGAACCCGCTGAATGTCACCGTCGTGCTGCCCGTATTCTTCACCGTCACGCTGAGCGGCGCGCTCGTCGTAGTCAGCGCCTGCGATCCAAACGCCAGACTGCTCGGCGTCACCGTCACCGTCGCCGCGCCGGGCGTGCCCGTTCCCGTCAACGTCACCGTTTGCGGGCTTCCCGTAGCATTGTCCGTAAACGTGATCGTTCCCGTCCGCGTTCCCGTCGCCGTAGGCTTAAACGTGATCGAGAACACGCACGGCTCGCCTTCCACCGGAATGTTCGTGCATTGCGCCAGCGTCGCGCCGGCAAAATCGCCGCTGGTCACGATGTTCGTGAACGTCACGGCCGTGCCGCCAGTGTTCGACACCGTCACAGTCTGCGACGCGCTCGTCGTTCCCACCGCCTGGCTGGCGAACGTCAAAGTACTCGGCGCGATCGTGATCGTTCCTGTGGCGCTTGTGTTGAACGTCGCTGTCACAGTTTCGGAGGCGCTCATCGTCACGGTGCAGCTCGGGGGACTCGTCTGCGGACTCGGCGGCGTGCAATTCGAGCTGAAACTAGTGAACGTGGAGCCGGTGCCCGCGGCAGCCGTCAGCACCACGCTGCTGTTTCCCGCGAACGTGGCCGTGCAAGTGGAGGGGCAGGTGATCCCTGCAGGCGCGCTGGTCACCGTGCCGGTGCCGCTCACGGTTACGGTGAGTCCCGCGGCGCCCATGCCCGAAAGATTTACTGTCTGCGTGCTTCCGGCCGTGGGGCCGTTGTCGGTGATGGTAATCGTTCCGGTGTACGCAATGAATTGCGTTGGCTCGAACGCGACCTGCAGAGTGCACCCAGCGCCAATGGCCAGCGTCGCAGGCGCCGCGGGGCAGGGATTTGTGCCGAGCGAAAACGCGCCGGAAGTAATCGCAATATCCGAAATCGCCAGCGGCGCGTCGCCGGAGTTGGTCAACGTCACCGGCAAAGTTGCGCTGGCATTGATGGGTTGGTTTGCGAATGCCGCGGTGGTGGTGGAAAGAGTTACGTTCGGATTCAGCAGCACCTTCCTGATCCGGTTGTTAAACACATCGCCTATATACATGTTGCCTTCAGGGGTAACGACGATTCCCACAGGGGTAGCGATGCTCGCTGCAAGTGCCGGGCCGCCATCGCCGGAAAATCCGAAATTGCCGCTTCCCGCGAACGCCGTGATGATTTTGCTGGCGCCGTCCACGCGGCGAATCACGTTGTTCCCGGAATCGGAAATAAAAAAATTGCCTGCGCCGTTCACCGACACTCGATCGGGAGTACGCAAAGTCGCGCTGGTGGCCAAGCCTCCATCGCCGCTGTGTCCAGCAGTTCCGGTGCCGGCAATCGTGGTGATAATGCGCGGCGTGCCGGTGTCAATCTTGCGGATCACATTGTTATCTGTGTCGGCGACGTACAGATTGCCGCTTGCGTCAATGTCCAGGCCCAGCGGGCAATTCAGAGTTGCGCTGACGGCGGGGCCGCCGTCTCCAGAAAGATTTCCCCCTGGAACGCAGCCGATTGGCGCGTTGCCAGCGGGTCCATTTCCCGCAACGGTGGTGATCGTGCCGGTGGTGTCCACTTCGCGCACGCGATTATCTTGCGCATCCACGAAATACAAATTTCCGGCGGCATCGCGGACGGCTCCGCGCGCGTCGCTCAGGTTGGCGCTCAGCGCGGGTCCACCGTCGCCGCAAGTGGAAAAGGGAGAGACGCACAGCTTTCCGGATCCCACGATGGTGGTGATGATCCCTGTCGAACCGTTCACCTCGCGAATTCTGTTATCGCCATTGTCGGAGACCAGCAAACCGCCGGACGATTCGACGGTGACGGTGCGCGGCTGAAAAATCGCAGCGGACCCGGCCGGTCCGCCGTCGCCACACGGGTTCTTCGGTTGCGGGCAAGGAATTCCGGTGCCTACCACTGTCGAGACGGTTTGATCCGCGGCGCTGACTTCGCGGATGCGGTTGTTTTGCGCGTCAACGAAAAATAAATTGCCGCTGGAATCCAGCGCGGGATTGCGCGGGTAATACAAGCTGGCGCTGGTGGCCAGACCACCGTCGCCCACCGCGCCGTTTCCGACGACGGTGGTAATTGTTTTGCTGGTGGCGTTGTACATGCGGACGCGGTTGCTCCAGTAATCCGCGATCCACAAATTGCCGGTGGGAGGATCGACGAAAATTCCGGCGGGGTTGGTGAGCTCGATGGAAGTGGCAGCGCCGTCGCCATTGAAACCGAAAGTGCCGTTGCCGACGATGGTCGTAATATCGTTCGGCGAGCTCGGATTCGTCGGGGAAAAGACTTCGCGAATGACCGCGCTTTCGGAATCCGAAATATAAATGTTTCCGGCGCTGTCCACAGCCACGCCGTCCGGCGCGCGCATGGTTGCCGAAGTGGCCGGGCCGTCGTCGCCGCTGTATCCGAATGCGCCCGTTCCGGCCACGATGGTGAGAATTTTGGAGGTAGCGTCCACGCGACAAACCACATTGTTGTTCTCGTCAGCGATAAAAAGATTTCCACTGGAATCGGCTGCTACCGCTACCGGAGCAATCAACAGGCTGGAAGTTGCCAGAGCGTTGTTGGTGGGAAATCCTGCAGAGCCGGGGATGCCTGCATAGGTGGTGATGGTCCCAGTGGACAAAACAACGCGACGGACGAGACTGTTGCCGATGTCCGCGATATAAAGATTTCCCAAACCGTCGAGCGCCACGCCTTGCGGGAAACTTATGTGCGCGCTGGTTGCCGGGCCGCCATCTCCCGAATAATTGCATGCGCCCGGCGTGCCCGCGACGGTGTTGATGACTCCAGTGGCGGCGACGATTTCGCGCACCACGCAATTGTTCTGATCGGAAAAATAAAGATTGCCGTTGACGTCGAGCGCCGCGCCGATCGGTTCAAATAGCAGCGACGCATTCGCCTGGGTACCGTTGGGCGAAAATCCCGCGGTGTTGTTCCCGGCGTAAATGACCATGGAACTGGGCGGCGCCGCAGTTACCTTGTAGATCACGCCGATGTCGTTGACTACATAAAGATTTCCCGCGGCGTCTCGCGCAATCGCTTGCGGCCCTTCGATGGGCGCCGCAGTAGGAGCAACGTTGTTGGGCGGAGGGCCACCAGCGATGGTGGAGATGGTGTTCTGCGCGCAGGCAACGTGCGCAAAGAGCAGCAGGATCGCTATCGAGAAGACACGAATTAAATATTGCGCAGCGTTGCTGGTTGCACGGTTCACAAGAATTCTCCTCGACAGATGAAACTGTGGCCCGGGGAGGAAGCAAAAGAAACCTGCACCGAAAATCCGACGCATCAAATAGGCAGTCGAACGAGGCTGTCTACGCGGCGTAAGGCGCCAATTTGTCGCGTCTTTAGACGACTTGGGACCGCTTGAGACCTCCCGCGCGGCCGTGCACCGGCGGGTGGTCTGAAAGACTAAATTCATACCCTACGTACGTCAATAGTAAACGGGAAAAGGTTCGGCCAGTAACAGTACTTCCCTACCGCACCCCGTATAATCCAGAACTCGCGCTCGCGAGCTGTGGCCGCGTTCATAAGCCATTTGTGCATCGTATCCCAATACCGCGACCTTGCGCCACATCGTCGCAGATAATCCATCCGGCTGATTCCTGGGATTACGCTCGAGTGCGCTGAGCTAGCGCCGCTGTTTGGGCGTCCAAGGTTCGAGCCAGTAATCCAGATGCAGCCACAAGCTGTAGGAGTACGGCATGAGAAGGAACGTGAGTGGGACGGCGAAGAAGACCCACAGCGCGAAGCGTTCGTTGTGCGAAACGCTTTTCAGGTCCGGCAGAAAAAGGGTCACCAGGAAAACGGGGATCACGACCATGAGCGTCAGTCCGTAGGTGATGACCATCCCGCCGATGTAGTAACCCTGCTCGCGAAAGAAGGAAAGGCCGCAATGCGGGCATTCCGGATAGATTTTATTCGGCCAGCGCGCCAGCACGCGTCCTTGCTGGCAATAGGGGCAGCGCATGCGGAGCGCGCTGCGAACGGCGCGGCGAAAAGAAGGGCGGCGTGAATTCGGCATCGTGGCCAGTCGGGGCTGCAACAGTTTACCTCCATCGAAGCAGTCGTGTATCTGGATGTTGCCTCGGTGCAAGAGCCATGCCTGCGCGCTGTGATGGTGATGGCGGTGGCCGCGCCAGCGCGCGCATTAGAGGAGGCCAGTGACGTGGATCTTAACGAGGATTTTCCAGCGGCGCAGTTCCGTGCGCCATCGCGCGAATTTGCTGCGCCAAATTTGTATCCCGGTTACTCGCATTTGACAATCTTAATACCTCGTCGTGACAACTCCCCACGCGGCCTCAGACACACTCGCAATCGAACGCGACCGTGCCGGACTGTCGTAGCGAATTACCGAACCGGACTAGCGCAGTTTCAATTCGCGTCGCGCAGGGGGATTTATGCAGCGCTGGTTTACGCTTTTCACGATTCTCATCGCTTTCTGTGTAACTTCCAATTGCGGCAACGGCTATAAAAGTCCGGTGACCGGCGGTGGGGGAACTTCCGCAACGATTACCGATCCGATCTCAGCGGTGGGGGCAGGCTCCACGTACACTTTCAACGCCACCACGCCCAACACCAACGGCTACACCGCTGGAATCATGTGGAGCGTTACCGGAGGCGGCAATTTGTCCGCGCCGATGAACTCCGGCTTCACGAGTTCGGTGGTTTATACGGCTCCTGCGACAGCGCCCAGCCCGAACTCCGTGACGATTAAGGCCACGCCTACCGACACAGCGCTGAGCGCCGCATCGAATACCTTCACGATCGGATCCGTCGGCGCGCCTCCTTCGCCCTACATCGCCATGCTTGCGGGCCGTTACGCACTCGAGATTTCGGGATTTGACGCGAATGGCGAGCCCTCCAGCATCATCGGCAGCATTTCGTCGGACGGATCCGGAAAAATCACCGCGGGCTCGCTGGACATGAATCAGGGCAGCGCCGCGACGGCGCGCAGCTCCGCTGTTAAGGGCACGTACGCGCTGGACAGCAAATTAAACGGAGCGATCACACTTTCCACGAGCGTTGCCGGCGCAGCGCAGCCTTTCGCATTCAATGTCTCGCTGGCAAGCGACGGCAAGTCCGGAACTCTCACAGCCGGCGACCCGGCCGGTTTCGAGATGAAGGGCACGCTACAACAGCAAGATGCCTCGACATTCTCACTGGAAAAGATTGCGGGAGAATTTGCGTTCAAGCTGGAATCAAATCCGGCGGAGCGCGTAGCCACTGTGGGCAGGTTCTCGATTGGCGCGAGTGCCAACATCGCGGGCCTGGCCGATTCCAGCAAATCCGGCACGGGCCCGATGCTGACGTCCGCCGCCGTCGCCGGCCGCGTCACCGCGGCGCCGGACGCAAACGGTCGCGGCACGCTCAGCGTCACATTGGGAAACGAAACTTCTCAGCTCGTTTACTACATCGTCTCCAACAAAGCGCTGTTCCTGATGGAAACGATGTCCGGCACCGCGGGCGCGAATCGTCAGGTCGGCATCGCGGAACTCCAGGCGCTTCCTTTTGCGCCGTCCACCGTCAACGCTTCCAGCGTATTTCGCGCCGCGGGCTTTGATCAAATCGCAGCCGCTCCCGGGCCTGTTACGGTGATCGGCAAGCTCTCGATTGCCAATCTCTCGCACGCGACAATTGACTGGGACGCGATCGGCGCAGGTTTGCAATTCTCACAAACGGGTCAGCGCAGCGAACTGGTGACATTCGATCCCGCCACCGGCCGCGGGACGATTGCAATCGCCAACGGCAACTCAAACAATTTTGCCGATTCCCTAATTTTCTATCTGGCGGATTCCGGCAAGGGATTCCTGCTGGACTCAACGGCCGGGCGATTCAATCGCGCCATCGCGGGCGATCTGAAGCCGGCGACCGGCGTTGCGTCTGCAGAATTACAATAGCGGGAACGAGCGTGGGCGTCGGGCGCAGAAGCCCGGCGCCGCACACTTCGTTGACCACGTGCGCGCAAATTCCTACGGGGAGGCGCTCATCTAAAACCCTGGTCGCACAAGCGCAGTCCGCGTCGTATGCCGTCAGGTTACGCTCGCGGGCTGCGCTTTACTTCCCTTTGTAATCCACAAACAACTGGGGAAACTGCTGCTTGAGGGCGCGAATCTTCGGCAGGTCACAAATCTGTATGTAAGTATCGCCGGGATTTTTCAAACCATAATCCTGGTGATAGTCTTCGGCGCGATAGAAACCCTTCAGCGGAACCACTGCCGTCACAATCGGCTTCGCAAAAGATTTCGCGGCGTCGAGTTGCGCAATGTATGCCGTGGCCACGCGCTGCTGCTCGTCGTTCGTGTAAAAAATGGAGGAACGATACGAAGCGCCCACATCCGGTCCCTGCCGGTTGAGTTGCGTGGGGTCGTGCGCCACCGAGAAAAAGATGCGCAGCAGCTGGCCATAGGTAATCTGGGACGGATCGTAGACGACCTCAACCGATTCCGCGTGCCCGGTTGTTTCGGTCACCACTTGCTGGTACGTCGCGGTGGCTGCCGAACCGCCGGCATACCCCGCGGTGGTATTGAGGACGCCTTTCACCCGTTCAAACACAGCCTGCGTGCCCCAGAAACAGCCGCCCGCAAAAACGGCAGTCTCTTTTCCAGCCGCAGTTGCCAGCGGCGCGTCCAGCTTTGCGGCAGGAATGGGATGTTCCGGCGCGGCATGGACGAAAAAAACCAGGATTAAGAATGCGAATCCCAGACCCAAAAGCACTTGTCTTGACATAAGCAGACTCCCTTCAAGCTACATCCTTAGTACGTATTCTACGCAAAAACGGATTGCAAGATCATGCGCGACATTGGCGCGGCATTGGCGCGCCGCGGTCGCGGCCGTCTCTATGATAAAGGTGCGAATTCGCAAGGCTCGCCGCCAGCGAAGTGAAAATCCGCCGTTCCGGCTGAGCGGGAGTATGCGCTCATCTCGTATTGGCGTGGTTCGTGATTCGACCGCTTCGCTGGCAAACAAAAGCCGAAAATCTGCGCGCGAAGCGCCAGTACTTTCGTTTACCACTTTCGGTACTGGACAAACTAATGAATATAGATAGTCTCTGCCAGACAGGAACCGGTTCGTGCGACTACTACAAAAATGCCGGATGCTCGAGTCAGAGTGGCGCCATCACTGGCGCGTAGATCACAAGTGGAGGACGGAAGTAATCATCATCGTTTTCGGATCGATATTCGGTTTTGCGGTGATGATCGCAGTGATGGTGTATGTCAGTTCCATGGCGCAGCACTAGGCCGCGAGCGATAAGCGATCACAGCACGCTCGAATAGCGCACCTGCGCGATTAACGCTGCCAGCTCAACCGGACCCTTGACGTAATCCGTTTTTTTGCGCGTCACGCGAAGAACCGGCAGTTAGCTGCGTGGCACATCGCCGGCGATCGTCCCGGCGTGCCCCCGCAAACGTGAATATTTCGGGCTGTTAATTTTGACAATTGACCCTGGGCGCGGCCGGCAATATTTTCAGCGCGCAGCTGCACTCTGCAAGGAGAACCATGAAACTACTGATCGCAAAGTTCGCGCTACTCGCGCTGGTGGCATTGACGGTTGGCGTAACCGCTGGCCGCGCTCAGATCACCACGCAACTCAACTTCAAGGTGTCGCAATCGTTCGTGGTCGGTAACACCACTTTGGCCGCCGGCAGCTACATCATCAGACCGGTATCGGGTACCGATCAGACCGTGGTAGAGATAACCACCGCCTCGGGCAAGCCCTCGGTGATGGCGGAGGTAGAGCTGGTGTCGCCGCCTGCGGGCCAAACAGGAAGCCAGCTGATTTTCAATAAGTACAAATCCGTGCTGGCGTTGTCGCAGATTTTCCCGGGCGGCGGGGTGCAGGGGTATCAGTTGATTCCTGGGCATCCTGAGAAACTAGCTGCGAAGGCCGAGAAGCCAACGAAACAAACGGTTCCCGCTGGCACGAAGTAACGCGAAGTCGCGGTCGCACAAGTTTTGCCGTGGCGTGGCGTTGCGCAGAATTGTGTTTGCCGGAGGCGAATTCGATTGGACACCACACACTTCGCTTCAGAAGCTAGCCGGCCGCTGCGTGCGCAGCTCAGCGACGGAAGCCTCCGCCACCGCCGTGGAATCCGCCGAACCCGCCACCGCCACCGCCGCCGCCCCAGCCGCCGTGGAAGCTTCCGTCACCAAATCCGCCACTGTGACTCCATCCGCCGCCACCCCAGCCGCCGCTGTGGTCGCTGAATCCGCCGCCACCGGAGCCGCCGCCCCAGCCGCCGGATTTGAAACTGTCCCAGCGCTGCGAACCCTGATCGCGCGCGGCTGCCTGATTGTTCCAGGAGGAGTCTGATTTCGAGGCATTGCTCCAGCCGCTGCCGGAATTTTGCTGCCAACCCGATGACGGAGTGCCTTTGTACACGTTGCCATCGTGAGTGGCATACACATTGTTGTTACTGTATCCGACGCCATTCCCCGTGTGCGTGTTGTAGGCGAAGCCGCGATTGGCGGTGGCGTACGAGCCGCTGTAAGCATTGCCGGCAACTCCGTGCGCGCCGCCTGCCACTACTCCCGTATTCGGATTGTATGCGGCGCCACGGCTGCCGGCTGCGTAGTTCCCCGTGTACGCGTTGTAGTTGTAGCCTCTGCCGCCCACGCCGGACGCGCCGGTGACGGGATTGTAAAAACTTCCGCGAGTTCCCTCCCCTATGTTTCCGGTGTAAGGATTCGCCCACGCCGCGTGCGTGCCGCTGTAAGCTGCGTTGCCCCAGTGGCCGTAGAAATTCGCGGAAGCCACACCGCCGTATGCGCCCCAACCCCACGCCGGCGCCACCGCG
The DNA here is from genome assembly GCA_963742475.1 of uncultured Acidobacteriota bacterium. Taxonomy (GTDB): domain Bacteria; phylum Acidobacteriota; class Terriglobia; order Acidiferrales; family UBA7541; genus Palsa-295. The sequence goes on from CAVULY010000007.1 coordinate 15,502, forward strand.
CCCCATCCGTACCAACCCACTGGCCCCCACCACGGACTGCACGCAGCACCCACCGCCATGCCCAGACCAAAGCCGAGCGCCCAGCCTCCCGCAGCGCTCCATCCGAATGACGCGCCCACGCCATAAGTTACCGGCGCCGGGATCCACACGTCGCTGGTAACGAACGGCGAGTACACATATCCCGTGCCGTAAACGACTACGCCGTCCGCGGAAACTACCGTGCCGTAATAACCCGGCGTATACCCCACATACACAAAGCTCGGCGTGTAACCGTACACTTGCGCGTAGGTGACGTAATAAATCGGCGAGCTGGGCGGAATGGTGTAAATCGCCGGCGGCACGGTGGTCGCAACGGCCCACGGCCCGTTCGCCGAAATTCCCGTGAACCACACGCCACCCTGGCAGGAATAGTAGGACGTCCCGGAAACCATCACCACCGGCGTGGTGGAATTTACGGCGTAGTTCAGCGAAGTGCCGGTCACCGGCTGAAAATTGCGGTTCCCCAACATAGGAAAGCGTCAATTTCGCTTTCGCGCGATTGATCGTCGCCGTCTGCGGAATCTGATTGGCGATCAGCGCCTCTTTCGCCTGCGGAGTTCCCGGGATTGAAACCAGCACGCTGGCCTTCGGGCTGTACGGCGGAATTTTTGCGAAGTCGGCGGGAAGACTGCTAGCTGCGATGTAGCTCCACGGGCCGTTCTGCAAGTTCGTGGACGAGAACCAGCGCCCCGCAACAAGGATGTAGTACGCAGCATTGACCACATCCTGAAAAATATCGTCGCCGGAATTGATGACGTACATCAGGTTCGTCCCGGCGATCGGAGTGAATTCCGGCTGGCCTGACGCCAGGATCAATTCCGCCGGCGTGGTGCTCACGTACACTTGCGGCGCCTGGAAATTTTCAAACGCCTCTTTCAGCGATTGCTCGGGATTTCCCAGCACCTGATTCTCGTTGGCCTGCAGCGCCGCCTGTTTGATTTTATCCAAATCCTTTTCTGGATCGTGTTTGGCCATCAGCCAATCGCCCTGGAAAGTTTGCGATTGCACCCAGCCATCCATCAACGCCAGGTAATACATGTTCTTGCTGGAATCGAACAAAATCAGGGCGCGCGTGTTCATGATTTTTTGCAGCCCGTGTCCTTCGTCCTTCATCACGGGTTGCCCGTCAATCAGCGCCAGCACCGCGGGCGCCGTGCTGAAAAAAATCGCCGGCGGATTATTTTGCACCACTACTTTTTGCTGTTTTTCCGCTACGGAGGTGACCGCCAGGCTGGATTGCAATTCATCGAGCGGCACGCTTTGCGTCCAGGTCATGTCCTTCTTGAACGCGCCGGTGTACGCGGCGCCATTATTCGCGATGGTGGGAAAATTCTGCTTGGTGAGCTGGAAGTCTTCGAGAGTGACCACGCGATTCACTTTGTCCACTTCCGTGCGCGCCGTGTACCAGATCACGCCAAAATCAGTTTTGTCCGTCCCGGTGCGGATGATCACCGCGGAATAGGCATCGAGTTTATTTCCCGTCCAATCGCTCAGCTCCGGCTGATACACGGAAATCTTCGCAGCCTGATAAGTGAAATTGCGCGGCCACGGGTCGCCTCCCGGCGGCACTTTCGCTGGCGATGCGGGAGTCTTGGCCGCGGGCGTGGTCGCCTGTGTTGTCGCAGGCGTTGTGGCCGTAGTGGCTTGGGGAAGCGCCATGCCCGGCGATGCCAGCACCACGCACACCGCCAGCAGCAGCGCGATAAACGGTTTCATTCGCGTGTAGGATTTCATGTCGCTCACGCCTCCCCTGTCGCTCGCTGCTCTTCACACTGATGATGGTTCCGGTCTGCGAGCTCACAGATTATTAGCACACAGCAGTCCGCAAGCCAAAATTGTAAGAATTAACAGGCCGGAAAATTGCTTCTGCTGAAATTGCGTGCGGACAGCGAATTCAGTCCTGTGATCCCGGAAGGGCTCGGCTCGCGCAACACGCCGGCGTTCATCGCAAACGTGCGACGAAACCGATCGGCCTGAACTGAACCGCTCATCTTCCCGGCTGTCCAAGCCGCGCGCTCGTGCTACGATTCAGCGCATGACGTTTCCCTCTGCACTCCCGGAAATTCCCGCGGCCAACGTGGACAGATCCGCCGCCTACGATGTCAACACGCTGGGCTTTACATCCGATTGGGGCGACGACGAGTATGATTTCCGCAACGACACTTAAAGGAACGCTATGATTCGTCAGATCGCGCCTCTGTTCTTCACGCTGGACATCCCCGGCACCCTGGCGTATTACGAAACCAAGCTTGGCTTCCAGTGTCTGGGCACCTGGCTGGACCCGCCCGTTTACGCCATCGTTGCGCGCGACCAGCAGGTGATTCACTTCCGCTGTGCCGCGCCTCCCACTGCCAATCCCAACAAGTATGAGGACGAGCTGCTCGACGCGTATGTATTCGTGGAAGATGCGGACGCGCTGTACGCGGAGTATGCCGCTGGCGGCGTGGAATTCGCGCGCGGACTTGACAACACGCCGTGGCACACGCGCGAGTTTGTGGTGAAGGATGGCGACGGCCGGCTGCTCGCTTTCGGTGCGAACTTATAGTCCGACAGCTCCGCAGCTTTCACCGACCCACAAAGCGAGCAAGGCCGGCGGGGGCCGCATGGCATGTTGCGCCTGACGTTTGCAGCAGCACGTGCGACTGCTAGAATGCGCACCGTCTCGATGGGACGCGGAGGATTTGAAAACGACTGAGCCCGCGAGCATCAGCCCCAGCTCGTAACTCACCGCGCACGTAGGAACGGGATTTCGGGCTTCCAAAAAATTTCTAAGTGCGGCGCAGATGGCAGTCTTCACAGAACTGGCCAAGCGGGCCGAGGATTGGCCGAGGCTCCAGGCGCGCCTGGAGAAATTCCGTCCGGAATTCCGCCGGCTGCATGCAAGCAGTTACTCGCTGGTTTTGTTGTTGCGCTGAGCCTCCTGTAATTTCTGAATGTCGGCCGGAGTCAACTGCGGCCGGTCGATCGTCAGGGTCAGCTTCTTAATTGTTCCGTTGAATTCAAACGGCACCTGGTAGTCCTGATCGTCCACGGGCGTGCCGGTGTCGGCGCCAACGTCGAAGTTTTCGTCCCACTGCAGGATGAATGGGATGCTATGTTCCATGGTCTCGGTAGCCACCGTTGCGCCGTCTACCTTCAGAACGCCCACGCCACCACGGCCAATCCCGCTCGGACTCCCGTACGCGAGCGTGCCCATGCCCAGTCCCTCATACTTGAAATCGAATTCAAGAGTGTGCGCTCCCGGCGTGAGCACTGCGGGACTAACCCAGCGAACGCGCTTGAGATCCACCAGATTCCACAGAAAAACCGGCTTGCCGTTCAGTACGTAGAAGCCGTAACCGCCGAAGCGTCCACCTTGTGTGACGAGCATGCCGTCCCCGCCGCCAGCGGGCACGTCGACTTCCGCCTTGAAGTTGTATGAAGAATTGAGGATGCTGGGGGCGTCACCGTTGGGCGTCCCAGTGATTTTGCCAGTGTAGGTGAATACATTGCGGCCCGCGCTAAGGCTCGGCTTCGGTATGATCAGCCGCGCCACCACGGAATTGTCCAGCGGAAGCACCTGGTATTTCTCAGCTTCCTGCCAGAATAAACCCTCAAGCTCTTTGAGCTTCGCCGGGTACTTGTCCACGACATTGTCAAACTGCGTCCAGTCCTTGCTCACGTCGTAGAGTTCCCAGGGGTAGTCGGCGGGACTTTCCTTGATGATCGCGCCGGTATCCCACGGTGGACGCATCACCTTGGTGCTGGCGATCCATCCGTCGTGATAAAGCGCGTGGTCGCCCATCATTTCGAAATACTGGGTGTGATGCGTCGAGGGAGCGTTGGCATTCGCTTTTTTGAAGGTGTACATCATGCTCACGCCCTCGATGGGCTTCTGCTTGATGCCATCCACATAGTCGGGAGGCTGAATTTGTGCTGCTTCGAGGATGGTGGGGACGATATCAATCATGTGGTGGAACTGGTTGCGGATGCCGCCGGGATCGTCAATGTGGCCGGGCCAGGAAATCGCCATGCCCTGCCTTACGCCACCGAAGTGCGACGCGATCTGCTTGGTCCATGAAAATGGCGTGTCGAAAGCCCACGCCCACGGCACGGCCATGTGGTTGTAGGTTTTATCCGTGCCCCACGCATCGTAGAAGTATTTCAGTTGAACATCCACGGGAACCATGACCTGATTGAACATGGCCACTTCGTTCGGAGTGCCGTTCAGCGTTCCCTCGGAACTGGTGCCATTGTCGCCTTCGATGTAGATAATCAGCGTATTGTCGAGCTTGCCTTCGTCCTCGACTTCCTGGATTACGCGACCGATTTCGTGGTCTGTGTACGCCGCATACGCGGCGAACACGTCCACCTGGCGCAGAAACATTTTCTGCTCATCGGGAGTGAGTTGATTCCAGTGCTTTAGCAAATCCGACGGCCAGGGGGTCATCTTGGCGTCCGGCGGAATCACTCCGAGCTTCTTCTGGTTGGCAAAAATCTGTTCGCGCAAATCGTCCCAGCCCTTATCGAACAAATGCATGTCGCTGATCTTTTTCGTCCATTCGGGTGTCGGATGATGTGGCGCGTGTGTGCCGCCGGGCACGTAATACAGAAAAAATGGCTGGTCGGGGCTGACGGCATTAACACGTTTCATGTATTCGATAGCGTCATCGGCCATCGCCGTGGTCAGATTCCAACCGGGGTGCCCGATGTAGGGATAAATCTCTGAGGTATTGCGGAAAAGGTTCGGCTGCCACTGATTGGCATCGCCGCCGACGAAGCCATAGAAATAGTCGAAGCCCATGCCGGAGGGCCACTGATCAAAGGGTCCAGCCTGACTGGCGGCGAATGAGGGAGTGTTGTGGTCCTTGCCAAACCAAGACGTGGAGTAACCGTTGTCTTTCAGGATGCGCCCAATCGTTACCTTGTCTTTCGGAATGATGCTGTTATAGCCCGGATAACCGGTGGCCTGTTCGGAGATCACGCCAAATCCCACCGAGTGATGGTTGCGCCCTGTGATTAACGCGGCGCGCGTGGGCGAGCACAGTGCGGTGGAATTGAAGTTGGTGTAGCGCAGGCCGGCTTTGGCGATACGGTCCAGCGCGGGCGTGGGGATCACCCCGCCGAATGTGCTGGAAACCCCAAAGCCCGCGTCGTCCGTCATGATCAACAAGACATTTGGCGCGCCTTTCGGCGGCACAATTCGCGGCGCCCAGCACGGTTTGGATTCGCGCGCATCGCGCTTGATGACGCCACCGAACGGCAGCAGGTTCCGGCGGCAACTGCTTTTCGGACGGAAGCGAAGCTGTACCGGCGGCCGAGCACGAATCTGGCGCGGATTGCTGCGCGGATGCCGCGGCGGCGAACGTGCTCAGAAATAGGGCCGTCAACGCAAGTCGAGATAGGCCCGCGGTCCAACGACTCTTCTGAGATCCGCCGCACGGGAACGAATGATATTTCGGGTGCGTAGTTGCAAATTGCATTCGCATGTCAGGAACCTCCGGATCAGTCTCAACAGGTAGCCGTCACAAATCGGTATGAGCGCGATGGTACTTACTGGGCCACAGCTGGCACGCGAAAAGAACCATTCCAGAGGAATTAAAAAGACAAATTATTAGGGCGGCGTGCATCCTATGAGATTCGTGTTGCAAGCGCAATTGGTAGAAGTAACAAGTGGTATCGCCGGATCATGTGGGCGGGAATGCCTGACCAACGCTCTGGCCGGGTATGCGGAGCCACGACCGGACTTATCCGTGCGTTGCTGCGGCAAGACAGGAATGTTGTCCTCCGTGGTAGACTCCGCCGATGTTTCTGTAGAGTAAAAGCGCGGCAGCGGGCTAGGCAGCAACGGGGCGGAAGGACATCGTCATGCAAGGAAGCTTAGCGAATACGTCGGGATTCATGATTCTGCTGGCAATTCCCAGCCAGGTGATCTTGCCGTACTCCGTCGGCGGAGTGGTTTTTGCAATCGGACTGGTTGTGATATTTCTTCGCGGGGACTGGCAGAAAGCGCGCGGATTGGACAAGCTAATTTTGTTCGGACCGCTTTTCTACGCGACGCCACTGGCGGCCTTCGGCACCGAACATTTTTTGTTCGCGCCGGGCATCGCGTCAATGGTCCCGGCGTGGATTCCGTGGCATATGTTTTGGGCGTATTTCGTAGGCACGTGCTTTATCGCCGCCGCGCTGAGCATGGTGACGAGGATTCAGGCGCGTCTCGCCGCCAGCTTGCTCGCCCTCACATTTTTTCTTTTCGTAGTGCTGATGGACATCCCGGGTTTGCTGCAAAATCCGCGAGACCGCATCGTGTGGGCGCTCGCGTTGCGCGAATTATCCTTCAGCGGCGGCGCTCTGGCGCTGGCAGCCAGCCTGAGCGAACAGGGGCGCGAACGCGGCGCGCAGAGCCTCGCGCACAGACTCGCGACGGTTGCGCGTTACTTCATCGCCGTTCCCGTGCTGTTTTACAGCTTCGAGCAATTCAGGCACGGCGATTACGTTGCGGGAGTTCCGCTGGACCGCGTCACTCCTACCTACATTTTCGGCCACGCGATATGGACGTACGTGGCCGCCGTGGGCTACGCGGTCGCGGGAATTCCGTTGCTGCTCGGCAAGAAAACTCGCGCGGCCGCCGCGTGGGTGGGCTTGACCGTGCTTTTCGTGGAGTTGGTCGTGTACCTGCCGATCGGAGTGGTGGACCGCGCCAGCGTCGCCCTCGGCCTCAATTATGTTTTCGACACGCTGATGTACTGCGGCGCCGTGCTGCTGCTTGCCGGCGCGATGCCGCGTGAATCATCGGCTGCTTAGCGGCGTCATGAAAACGTTCAACTTCGGACGCCGGCGACGCGAAGCAATGCACAAGAAACTGAAGGCGTAATCGGGAGGGACCGTTTCCATGAAACGAGTTGTGTATTCTGCAATTTTCGTGCTGTTGCTTTGCGGTTTGGGCGCCGCTCAAGAAAACAACAACGCCGCATACCGCGCCCTGCAAGTGGATGCCTCCAAGACCATCGGCCAGCTTCGTTCCTTTCAAGGATTGAACGGACCTCCCTTCCCCATCATGGACGGACTGCCGAATCTGGTTCAACAATACAAAGACCTGCGCATTGATCAGGTGCGTACTCACGATTACATGGGACCCACCGACATTGATGAGCGCTTCACGCAAGACAATCCCATGCTCGCATGGCTGATTCCCGATGCAGCGCAGCGCGCGGGGGTGGTGAAAAACGGAAACGCCAGCAGCATCTTCACCGACTGGAACGCCGATCCGGAAAAACCGGCCAGCTACAACTTCGGCCCCACCGACAAAGTGCTGGCTGCGATTCACGACAGCGGCGCGGAGGTGTACTACCGCATCGGCCGCAGCTGGGGCGCAAACAACGTGGACCCGCCGCCGGATTTCGACAAGTACGCGAGCGTCGTCAAGCACGTCGCCATGCACTACAACCAGGGATGGGCCAACGGATTTCATTACAACATCCGCTACTGGGAATTCTGGAATGAGCCGGAGGCTCTTTTCTGGTCGGGCACGCCGGAGCAGTTTTATTCGCTGTATGCGAAAACCGCGCTGGCGCTGAAGTCCCTGGACCCGAGTCTAAAAGTGGGAGCCGACGCCAAAGCGATCGCTTCGAATCCGGATGCCTATCGCGAAGGATTCATTGATTACTGCGCCGCGCATCACTTGCCGCTTGATTTTTACTCCTGGCACACCTACGCGAATTCCTCCGCCGACCCTTACGACGCGGTTCGCCTGGGCCGGGAAATTCGCACTCTGCTGGATACCCATGGCTATCCCAAGGCAGAAAGCATTCTCTCGGAATGGAATCTGACGCCTGACTTCACCGAAGCGCAAAAGCTCAGACTGCAAGGAATTGAGAACGCCGCCTTCATCGGCGCTGTGCTGAGCTATCTGCAGGACTCGCCCGTTGATCGCGCGCATTTTTATCGCGGCGATGCCGCCTGGATGGGCTTGTTCGATTTGCAGGGTCGTCCTTTCAAAGCTGCTTACGCTTTTCAGGCTATGGGCAAAATGCGGGATACGCCGCAACGCTTCGCGGTGCAAGGCAGCGACACATTCGGGCTTGCCGCGCTGGCCGGGCGCTCCGCGGACGGCAACACCGTGCAAATCCTGATCACCAACTACGCCATACCCGCCGATTTCAAAGCCGTTGACTTGACGTTGCCGGCAGACGTGGCCAAATCCGCTCCGATCCCCGATTTCTCAAAATTTATATTTCTGCCGAAGCGCACGGACATCGTGTACCGCGATAACGCGGGCTACAACCTGAGCATTGAACGCTTGCCCTGGGGCGAAAAAGCGTATCGCATCAAGCGCTATCGGTTGAGCGCAGATCACAATCTTGATTTGGTGGAAGAAAAGCCGGGCACGGGAGGCCGCTTCCAATTCTCTACAGCCCTGCCGCCGGATGCGCTGGAGCTGATCGTGCTGCAAGCCAACTAAGGGCGCCAGCACGCCGCGTCCGACATGTTGGATGCTCGATCGGGACGTCTCCGGTCACGCGGCGCCAGGCGCCGTTTCTGCAAGTCCGCTGGAAAGCCAAATGGCCGGTAACACCATCAACCGTCTACCTGGTCGGAGTAAGGAACTGGGAGACTCAACGCCGGCTTACTTATCTGGTGGTGTACTTTACGTGCGACTTGTCTTTGTGGGAAGGGATTACCGCGACTTCCGGTTTCAGAACGGGCACGAGGTAACTGGCGAAGCCAATGCCGACAAGGATCGTTCCGAAGTTTTTTCCTGGCGTGTAAGTGCGAACGACGGACTTGCCAAATTCGAGTTCGTAAAGCGATCCCTGGTAGCGCCGCGCAAACAGCTGTTGCATCGCTTCCCGTAGGTTGCCGTCCGCTGCTTCGACCGTTTCGTTGCCCGCATATTCACACGCAAAACCGCCCAAGTAAGAGCCGTCTGATTTGCGATGGACCTTGGCCAGCAGCAGACCTGCGGTGATCCGCGTTCCCGGCTTTTCGGTGTGCTGCACAGCGATGATGCCCTCCAGCACGGACCCGTGGTGGATGTCCGGCAAGTGCGGAAGCTCCACCGCCTCGGGCGGCACCACCGAGGTGTAAAGCATGATGTTGTAATTCTCGATGCCTGCCATGTGCAGGGCTGCGTCGTACGATCCGGTCTCGATTCCGACGTCGCTTTCGCCCCAGCCGATCGCCCAGAAATATTCCTTGGGAATCCGGCACCCAATTTCCGCGTAGCGAGCAGGGAGATGTTTCGTCATTTCGCGACCGTCAGGCGCAGCTTAATTCGGTTTGGGTTGGCCGTCAAACCGCGGCAGGGAGCGACGCGCACGCGCTGTGGGTCTGGTCGCGTTGTGACGGTGCAGGGGCGCCGCTGGATGTGGCAAGGCTGCGCGTTCACACGCTTGTAATGAGGAGCGAGTAGACTGCAACTTCCCTCTCGTAGCGAGCCAAAATGCACAATGGAAACCAGGTCCTGCCACAGCAGCTCGTGCAACAGCTCAATGTTCTGCGCTCCGAGATGCTGCAGCTGGAAGCTTCTGGCATGCTGGATTCCGCCGGGGTTCATGCCGAGCACCGCGCCAGCGCCGCAAATTTGATCCGCTACATGGCGCTGCGCCGTCACGACATTCGCGAGCTCCAGTCGCAACTCACCTCGCTCGGCCTTTCATCCCTCGGCAGAACCGAGTCGGATGTTATCGGCGGCCTGCAGGCTGTGCTGAAGGTGCTCCATCAGCTCGCCGGCTTCCCCGAGACGCAGCTCGAGCTTCCTGACGGCGCTCCAACCATCGGCGACGGCGCTGCCTTGCTTCACAAAAACTCCGAGGCTCTGCTGGGTCCGCCGCCTACGGGCCGCACGGTTCGCATCATGGTGACGATGCCCTCCGAAGCCGCCACCGATTATGACCTGGTCCGCGATCTCGTCCTTCACGGCATGGATTGCATGCGCATCAACTGCGCGCATGATGGTCCCGCTGCCTGGTCCGCGATGGTGCGCAATCTTCGCCGCGCCGTGAAAGAAGCCGGCCGCCCCTGCAAGATTGCCATGGATCTTGCCGGCCCCAAGCTGCGCACCGGCCCCGTCGAACATGGGCCTGCTGTGCTGAAATATCGCCCGCAGCGCGACGTCTACGGCCGCGTCGTCTCTCGAGCACGCATATGGCTCACTCCCGGCTCCGAGCCGGAGCTCGCGCCAGCCAAGGCCGACGCTTCCATTCCCGTTCCCGGCGAGTGGCTCGCGCAAACCAAGCCCGGCGACCGTATCTGCTTCACCGACGCGCGCGGCGCGTCTCGCTCCCTGAAGATCACCGGCCGCGACGGCAAAAGCCGCTGGGCCGAATCGTCCCGTACCGCTTACATGGTCCCCGGACTTGCGCTCGAGCTTCGACCAGCCGCGGGAAGGAAAGTGACAAAGTCACTGCGGAGCGCGAGCGTGGGAGCGATTCCGCCGAAGCCGCAGGCGATTCGGCTTGCCGTCGGCGATACGCTCATCCTGACGCGGTCACTCGCACCCGGCCAACCCGCGAAATACGACAAGAAAAAGCAGTTGATCAGTCCGGCATGCATCGGCGTTACGCTTCCTGAATTTTTCGATTGTGTGCATCCCGGCGAACCCATCGCGCTCGACGACGGCAAAATCGGCGGCATCATTCGCACCGTCACTCCAGAGAAAGTCGCGGTTGAAATCACGCACGCGCGCCCTATGGGCGAAAAACTGGGCGCCGAAAAAGGAATCAACGTTCCGGATACCCAGCTGCAGCTGTCTTCTCTCACGAAGGACGACCTGGAAGCGCTGCCGTTCATCGTGCAGAACGCGGATATCGTCGGCTATTCTTTTGTTCGCAAGGAAGCCGACGTGCGCGAACTGCAGTCGCGCCTCGCCGATCTGGACGGCGAACGCCTTGGCATCATACTGAAAATCGAAACACGCGAGGGGTTCGACCAATTGCCCTCGCTGCTGCTGGTGGCAATGCGCAGCCGCGCCGTGGGAGTGATGATCGCGCGCGGCGATCTGGCCATCGAGTGTGGTTACCAGCGCCTGGCGGAAGTACAGGAGGAAATCTTGTGGATCTGCGAGGCCGCGCACTTGCCAGTAATCTGGGCGACGCAAGTGCTGGAATCGCTCGCGAAGACGGGTGTGCCGTCGCGCTCCGAAATCACGGACGCCGCAATGGGCGAGCGCGCCGAGTGCGTCATGCTCAATAAGGGGCCGTATATTGTTACCGCCTTGCGCATTCTGGACGACATTCTCAGCCGCATGCAGTCCCACCAGGAGAAGAAACGCTCCATGCTGCGCAAGCTTCACGTCGCTTCCGCTTACCACGCCAGCGCCACCGCCGGCTGATAAGCAGCGTTTGCAGGCACCAGCCTGGAGCGCCGCCGCCTGGAGAGAGTCAGCGTGCAGGACGTCAGCTCAACATCACGCATGCCGATACCGTCTTCTTGTGTTAAATTGCGAATTTCGCATTCTGCAAACGGGCGGACGAACTCATCGAGAGGTTTTTTATGTCCAAAATCGAGGTACGAAATTTTTCCATATCCATAGATGGCTACGGCGCAGGTCCGAACCAGGACCTCGCCAACCCTCTCGGCGTCGGCGGCATGGCGGTGCATGAGTGGGCCTTCGCCACGCGAACTTTTCATCAAATGCATCAGCAGGAGGGTGACGCCACGGGCGCGGAGGGCGGCGCTACGGGAGTGGATGACGACTTCATGGCTCGCGGCTTCGCCAATGTGGGTGCCTGGATAATCGGGCGGAATATGTTCGGGCCAGTTCGCGGTCCCTGGCCGCAGGAAGCTTGGAATGGATGGTGGGGAGAAAATCCGCCGTACCACGTTCCGGTGTTTGTGCTGACACATCATCCGCGCGCGCCGCTGGTGATGGAGGGCGGCACGGTGTTCCACTTTGTCACCGATGGCATTGACGCCGCGTTGAAGCGCGCCATCGCGGCCGCCAATGGTAAAAACGTCCGGCTCGGCGGCGGAGTATCCACGATCCGGCAATATCTTTCCGCCGGGCTGCTCGATGAAATGCATCTGGCGATTGCGCCCACGCTGCTCGGTTCCGGAGAAAACCTCCTCGCCGGCATGGACCTGCTCAAACTCGGCTTTCAGTGCACCGAACACGCCGCCACCGCGAACGCCACACACGTGGTGCTCACAAGAAACAAATAATCCTCAGCAATCGAGGGCACTTGTTGGTCGGCGCGCCAGCACACCCCCTGATCGCTGATACACGCGGTGATCGGCCAAGGAAAGTGCTAGGACGGGACTTGTCCGGGAACGCGACTTGTCGGGACTTAAGGGATCCGTGTCGGCCGGGGAAAATCGGTCAGCGTCAAATAGGTGGAATCGATTTTCTCCACCAGTTTACCGTTCGCTTCAGACTTGGCTTTCACGCTCTGCCATTCCGGATCGTCCTGAAAAGCTTTCCAATTCGCGGCCGCCGCCTCGCGGCTCGGATGCTCCAGAATGTAAAAGAACGTGCTGCTTTTCACCGGCTCGTCCAGCGCCGTCCAGTAGGCAACACTTTTCATCCCATGTTTCGCAAAGAGCTTATCGGTATCGTCTCGGAAGCGGGCCACGAGTTCGTCCAATTTCCCGGGCACCGCATGATAAATCCGCAATTCATAGACCGTCGCTGATTCCGTCATAGTGTCGCCGCGGCGTAACTCCTCGGTATTTGGACGCTCTATGGAAGCCGGTAGAGACGGTTGCTTAAATCTCTCCGCGATCCCGGCCGGCAGGAATACCGACACGCAGGCGGCCTGCAACCATGCTCTCCTGTTCATTCGGCGCATGCAAACCTCCCGGGATGGGACATCAATGATTCGGCCTATCTCCGGCGATTCCAGTTATGGGTCGCAGCTGGTAGCCGCGCCGGGCGCCGGTTTAGCGCGGAATTTGGCTCAGGTAGTATCCGAGCCGATTTTCGACATCCCCCGGCTTGTGGAAGCCGCGCGCCATCAGCGCCTTGATGCCCTCCTGCGCGGCGGGTCGCCCGAGCGAAGCGATGCACGCATCCCACCCGGCGCCGATCTCGACGTCCGGTGGAAGGCTGGTGTTGACGAGGCGCTTGGTGTTGGCGATCGCCCATTTGTCGAACTTGGCGATTCGGGTCGCGAGCGCCTCTACGTACGCATCTAGCTCGGCGTCGGGCAGCGCGCGATTAACGTAGCCGTAGGCCTCCGCCTGTTCTGCTCTGATGTCTTCCGAGCTCAAGAGCACCTCGAGGGCGCGGTTTCGGCCGATGAGTTGGGGCAGGCGGGCCATGGGGCCGCCGCCGGCGACCATCCCTACGCCCACCTCCCATTGCGAGATGATGGCTTTTTCGCGGCTGGCGAAACTCATGTCGCAGGCGAGCGTGATCTCACTCCCGTTGCCCGTCGCCCGGCCACGGATGAGGGCGATGGAGGCGACTGGCAAGCGGGTCAGACGCACCAAAAAGTCCGGCCAAGGCGGCAAGCCTGTAGGACCCGCCGGCATTCCGGTCAGATCTTCAAGCTTGGCCTGGAAATCGGAGTGATTCAGGAAGTAGTCCTCGACGGCACTGTCGAAGACCACCACCCTGACGTGCTCGTCGCCCTCCAAAGCGCCGATGACTCCCTGGAACTCCCGGACCATTTCCGGGCCCATGACGTTTATCGGAGGGTTATCGATGGTGACGCGCCAGTAGGCAGGCGACCGTTTGGTGATGCGAAGCTGTGCGGGCTTCGTAAGTGCGCTTGCAGTAGTCATGGCATTCTCCTATCTGTGTATTTGTTTTTCTCGGAAACCGGTTGATAGCCGGACGATTTTTCGACATCCGGATTATTTGCTCGTCGCCGGAAGTTGGTTAATTACCGCCGCGCCTGCGTTGCTGACGATCTCGTCCTGTGAATCCGTGCCTCCCGAAACACCGATTGCGCCAATGATCGAGCCTTCCTCAATCAGTGGAATGCCGCCGCGAGAGGCAATCACTCCATCGAACGCGAGCAGATAGTTGAGATGCATGAGCTGAATGCCGTCCTCGAATACCTTGGTTGGACGCCGGAAGGTCGCGGCTGCTCGCGCCTTGTGTTCGGCAATCTGAATGGAGGCGAGCATCGCGCCGTCCATTCGTTGAAAGGCGACGAGATTGCCTCCGGAATCCACCACAGCCACATTCATCTTCCAATTCCGCTTCTTGGCGTCTGCCACAGCGGCATCAATGGCTGCCTGGGCGCGTGCGAGTGATATCGGCGGGCCGTACGGAGTATCGAATGGAATCTTATCGGGCACAAAATCAAGAGGATTGGCTTCCGCGGGTTGCAGCGCTCGACTTGCACCGGCGGCAGTTCCTGCTTTCTCGTTTGACATAAGGCCTCCTGCGGCGGCGACCGACTGCTTTACCATCACTTAGATAGCAGGAAAAATAAAAGGATGTAAATTTCTTCGTGACCGTGGCGGGCACACAACAGATCGTTCGATCGAACATTTGTTCAGGGCACTCTAGAGGTGATTCATAGCGCGGTTGCAGGCGCGACACCCGACGAATCACGCACTGAAACTAATCCCGCCTCGCAGGCGTTCGTCGGAGGCGGCGACGCATTTCCATTTTTGCGAAATCTTGCGGAATCCGTAAAGCACCGTGTCGCCGTTCGGTAGCCAGCGCGCATGGATGGCTGCGTGTTTGTGGCGCGCCGTTCGCGCAGGAATGGCAACGCGGAATGTCTTAATTCTCTTCCCGGGCAATTTCTGCGCCAACTTCCACTCGCGGTGGCGAAACAAAAAAATCACCGACCAATCCAGTTCCGGCACCGAATCTTTATAGCTTTGCGGATACACGAAACCACCGGCGGCATTCCAACGGCCATTATGCGGCCGCACCCAGTGCGAGCACGCGCCCACCACCATGGCCCAAACACTGCGCCGCGATTCTTCTGCGTAGCGCTGCGCGAACTCTTCGCCAAGCAAGGAGAGCGCAGCCCACCAGAACGCGCGATCGTCATCCGCGGCCAGGTTCGGCTCCAGCGCGTCAAACAGTATCGTTTCGTCGTCGGCGGCTTTCACGACCCCATCTTACAATAGGGGGGCAATAAGGGGGCAAGAAGCGGGCAATGCGTGGGCAGTATGCGGCCAACAAGCGGGATGGCACCGACTCAGTTCCTGGTGAACGCTGTCAGCGGACAAGTGAAGTGCTAGCACGTCAGATGTGGGGACACGCGATTCATCAGGACTACGCTCAATCTCGCCGCAATAATTGACCGTGGTGTATATTATCGAATTCGTTCGGCCGCTGATCCCAGCGATTCGGGAGCACTGGACAGTTTGAGCGAGTGCATCGAAGGAGGAACAGCCATGTCAGCCACCGCTGCACCGTGCCGCATTGAAATGGATCCGGCAGTCAGAGCGATCCTCGAAGCCGATACGCCGCAGTCGCAACTTTTCAGGCAATACCTGCGCTGCAGAGAGGCAATCCTCGCGGCGGACGCGGCTGGGATTCACAGCGTCGTGGCCCCGGAGGCCCGCTTTCACGAAATGGAAGCGGCCGGATACCCGCGCGGGACGCAAATCCGCGTTCGGAAGGCGGGCTGGCATGCTTGAAACATTCCAGCGCGGGGAATATCGAATCTCCACCGATCCTGCAGAATTTGATCTCGACGCGATTCATGCGTATCTGGTTCGCGCCTATTGGTCGCAAGGCATTCCGCGAGCAACGGTGGAGCGCGCCGTCGCCAATTCTTTATGCTTCGCCCTGCTGCACGGGAAAGCTCAGGTTGGTTTCGCGCGAGTGGTCACGGACTCCGCCACCTTCGCTTATCTCTGCGATGTTTACATCCTCGAAGAACATCGCGGCAAGGGCTTGGGAAAGTGGCTGATGGAATGTCTGATGGGCCACCCTTCGTTGCAAGGTTTGCGCCGTTTCAGTCTAGCCACTCGCGATGCTCACGGCCTCTATCGCCAATTTGGTTTTGGCGACCTCGGCAAACCCGACACTTTAATGGAAATCCTCCGCCCGGACATTTACCGATAATCTTCCGTCTGCCGGCGCGGGGTTGTGTGACGTGCGAGTGTTGGAACGGTTTCCGATCAACTGCTCACCGGCGCCGTTAGTGATTCCTCCGGCGCCTTAGCTGCCGGCGTGAACACGTACGAGTTTCGGTTCGCCTCTTTGGGCGGGCGGGGCGTAATCTGAATTCCAAGTCAAGACGGGCGGATTAATTTTTGCCCTTGAGTGCGGGACTGGCGCCCTGCAACGTGGCGAGCAGGTCCTTCGCGCACTCGGGCACTGGCTCGGCATGGTGGAAAACCACGGCTTTCGCGCTCACTTGCTTACCATAGAGGTTCTTGTTGGCCCCGTTGTCGGCCCGGAGAGTGGAACCCGCCAGGGAGATCCCCGCGAAGATTCCGCGCGAGCGAGAGTAGGAAAGAATCTCGGCGCGCATGGTGACATCCGTTTCCGCCGACGCCGTGCGGCCCACTGGGCCAGCGGCCACCGTCGCATTTCCGCCGAGCTTCACCTTGCTGCTGAGAACGCTGGAAGCGGAATCTGAACTCATCAGCAGCAGGACGAAGTCCGTGGCCTGCGCGCCGAACTGCAAACCTGCACTGGCGCCTTCCAGGGCCATCATCGTTGGCGCGCCCCATGGGCCATGGAAGGTTTTCCCTCCGCGACACGTCATTACGCCACGGCCAAAACTACTTCCCAGGCCCAGGGAGATTTTAAATACCGACGGCAGAATCACCACGCAATAAGCTTTGTCCAGCACGCTCCTGGGAATGTCGTCCGGCGTATCCAGAATTTCCTTCATTACTTTTCCAGCGTTCGTCACGCGGTCGGCTTCTTTATCCTGCGCCAGGGCAGGAGCACCAAGCGCGAGAGCCAAGCTAAGTCCGAGCAGTATCTTTTTCATGATTTGTCCTCACGGTGCGCGACGCCCGACTGCTCGCCCGCCAATTACTGAGTCAGCAGAGCAGGCCCGCTGACCTGCTTTACCTTCAGGTGGAAATTTACCTGGACGTGGTCGGCGATCTTGACGAATGGTATGCCCTTGTTCATCCCGTAGTCTTTGCGGTTGAACACCATTTTTCCTTTGACCTCGCCTGAGCCTGCGCGCTTGCCGGAAACTGTTAACGTCAGTTTCTCGGGATTGGATACTCCGCGAATCATAAAGTCGCCATCCACTTCGTACGTATCGTGGCCGGTCGGCACGATCTTGGTGGACTTAAAAGTGATCAGCGGATTGTTTGCGACGTCGAAGAAGTTTTTGCCTTTCAGTTTTCCGTTCTTCAGACCGCTTCCGGTGTCCACGCTGGCTGCCTGGATCGTAATTTCTAGAACTCCCGTCGTCTCTTCAGGCGATGTAAACGTCAAGCTGGCGTCCCATTTATCAAATTTGCCGGCGATCTTCGTCGAAGCTTTCACGTCGAACTTGATCCAGCTTTCCTGCGGCGCGATCTCGAATACAGGAACGGCCTGCGCTGGGCTCACTGACGGCAAGACGGCGAACGCTACGAGGCCGAGAAGAGCTAAGCGCATCGAGCGTAGTCTGAGCTTGTGGTTTGCTGTTTGTCAACGTCGCGGGCCGTTGTCCCAGCCAACTCCTGATTGATTGATGCGGCAGTCGGAAAAGTGGGTTCTGCTATTCAACGACCGCGGCCCGACCTGCGGGAATGTCTAGCGGCAATTTCCGCGACCGGTTGGAAATGGCTGAAGACGAATGGATCAAGATGAATGGCCGGGTTTCCGCCATCCGACGCTGCGGCGCGCTGACTCTCGAAGACCTGGCTGCTCGGCCCACCTCGCTCCCTCCAGCTTCGCTTTTGCGAGTTAATGGTATAACCACAGTGATGGACGAACAGCCGCAGCCGCGCGAAGCCCCGGAATATCCCACGCCGCAAGCACCGCTCCAACTCAGCGATGCCTCCACAACGTTTAGTACGTGGCGGCCTTTGCGCGTGCCCATGTTCCGCAACATTTTGCTCGCCGGGTTCGTCTCGGACATCGGCGCATTCATGCAAGGCGTGGGCGCCGCGTGGCTGATGGTATCGCAAGGCGCCGGTCCGCTGCTGGTGGCTCTCACCCAGACGGCTTCGGCCCTGCCGTTCTTTCTGGTGGCGCTGCCCGCCGGAGCAGTGGGCGATATCTTCGACCGGCGCAGGGTGATTCTGATCGCGGAAGTGTGGATGTTTTCCGTGGCCGCGCTGCTTGCGGCGCTTACGATTTTCCATTTAATTACTCCGTGGTTGCTGCTCTTCCTGACCTTTGCGCTGGCGATTGGAGATGCGTTTGAAGCGCCGCCATGGCGGGCCGTCCTTTCCGAACTGGTGCCGCAAGCAGAATTAATGCCGGCCGTCGCGCTGAACGGCATCGAGTTCAATCTGGCGCGCGCCGTGGGACCTGCGCTCGGTGGATTTTTAATTGCAGTGTCCGGCGTGGCCACTGCGTTTACCCTGAACGCTCTTTCGTTTCTGGTGGTCATCTGGGTAATCGCGCGCTGGAAACGGCCAGCGCAAGCGCAAGGGTTTCTGCGAGAGGAAGTTACCGGCGCGATCCGCGCGGCCATTCGCTGGACGCGAAACGCGCCCGAGATTTTGACCGTCCTCGGCCGCATCGGCGTGATCATGTTCTTCGCCAGCGCGTTCTGGGCGCTATTGCCCGTTGTCGCGCACGCGCTGCGCCCCAGCGCTACATTTTACGGATTGCTCCTCACTGCCTTCGGCGGAGGCGCCGTATTGGGAGCCATGGCGCTGCAGCGAACGCGAACTTTTCTCTCCAATGACGCGATGTTGGCTCTGGGCACCACGATTTTTGCGCTCACTTTGGCGGGCGTGGCCGCATTCAAGTCGGTCGCGCTGTTGTCTTTCGCCGTTCTGCTGGGCGGCGCCGCGTGGACCATCGTCATGTCGCTGATGAGCACGCTGATGCAGAATCTTGCGCCCGGTTGGGTTCTCGCGCGGGCCATGTCCGTTTTCATGCTGGTTTACATGGGAATGTGGACCGGCGGCAGCGCGTTTTGGGGATATGTGGCGTCGCGCGAAGGAACGCATTTTTCCTTGCTGGCCGCGGCTATCGGCACGGCCGCTTCTCCTGTGCTGATTTTGATTTCCCGGCTGCCTGATGCGCCAATTGATTTGGGAGCCTGGGATCATTGGCCCAAACCGCTTTTTGCCTGTGAAATCGGCCTCGCGGAGGGGCCGGTGCTGGTCACCGTGGAATACGAAATCGCAGCGAGCCAGGCGGAGGACTTTCTCGCTGCGCTGCAGAAATTATCGCGCGTGCGTCGCCGCGATGGCGCTTATCGCTGGGGCATTTATCGCGATACGGAACGCGCCACGCACTACGTGGAAACCTTCATCGTCGAATCCTGGGCAGAACACCTGCGCCAGCACGGACGTATCACTATGGCCGATCGCGCGATCGAGGAAAATGTTGACCGCTTTGACGCAAATCCCAAGGTGACGCACTACATCTACGCTCAAAGCAAGCCGAAAACACCGGGCGCCCAGCTCTAGCTGCTGGTCAACGGATCACTCGGGCACGTGAAGTGCAATTTCACCGGGACGGTTACCTGGCAACTCATTCTGGTGTAGTTTGTACGTGGAGGAAGCCATGCGTCCAGATCGTGTGGAAGTCTCGTGGGATACGCCGAAATCGAAATGGCTGATCAGAATCGAAACGGGCGAAGAAGTGCTTCGTCGTCATTGCGACGCGCCGAAGAATGCAGACGATCAGACTCTTCGCTCGGCAGTTCAGAAAACCGTAGCGGACGAAGGCTACGAACTGGACCCGACGTCCGTTAGCATTCGCCGTTAGCCAGCCTTCGACTTCGACAGCGCTGAAATGTTTTGTTTCGAAGCCGCAGTCGTTTGCCGCGGGCGACTGCCTCTCTGTTCAATTCTTGTCCGACGAAGCTCGCTTCAGCCCTTGGCATCACCATCGCTGCTCGCAAATCCCGCGGCTAGTTTGGGAGCCGGAATACCAGCCTGACGTCGTCATGCACTTGCGTGCGATGTCCATCAAAAAGAGTTGGACTGTAGCGCCACTGACGAACGGCAACTTCGGCAGCTGCGACAAGCACAGGCGGCCCGCTCACCGGTTCCAGGCTCAGGACTCTTCCATCGTCGCCGATCACGGCATGCAGCCGAACCGTGCCTTCAATGCGTTGCTCGATGGCTTCCGGGGGATAAGAAGGATCGACGCGTATGAGCAGCCGGCCGGCTTGTACTTTCTTGGGAGATTGTGTTTCCGGATTGACGCCGGAAGGCATCGGGACCGAACGCCGAGAGCTCACCGCAATTGAGGAAGAACTGCTCACCGCCTCTTCCGGCAGAGTCAGAGAGGGTGGCGGCGTTGCAACCGGTGCCGGGCGATTCGACAGCTCGCCTTGCGGCTGGCGCGATACTTCGGTTTTTGCGGAATTTCCCGGGTCTAATTGCGGCGCAGGCATTTTGCTGGCCGGCTCACGGACGGAAGTTGATGGCTGGACGCTGGCAGCGGGAGCAGCGGGAGGAGTGGCGTCAGCGGCTATTGGCGGACCTGCTGCGTCTTTGGCTGGCTCGCTATTTTGTTTCGGTTCCTCGATCGCCGGGGCGGGCTTTGGAGGACGTTCCGATTCCACAATGCTCTGCACGCGAATGGTGCCGGAGAGGCCGTCGAACGTGCCGGTAACCAAGACGTCCTTGCCCACGAGCGTCCCGGCTTTCGCTTGGTCATCTAAGTGATACCAGACACCATTTTCGTCGTCTCGCAAGACAAAGCGCACGCCGTTTTGCGAAACGATTTTCCCATAGAAGGCCTGTGCCTTGGCCTGCTGCTGCTGCGTTAACAAGTCTCGCGAGATGTTGAAATGGCTTGTATGGGGCGTCAACAGGGCCCCGCAGAACAGAAGCGACATAGCCGCCTCGAGGGTAGCCGGCTTTCTCATGCGTCACCTCGAATTTAAGTAGGCGTTGGAGCAGTCCGCGCGGGACGGATTTCAAGCCCTGTGCAGGCTGCATTTCCGCTGATCAACGGCCGGGGAGAACACGCTAACGAAGAGATTTGTAAAAGTAAATGGACCGCAGGTGCGCCAGTTTCGGAACAGGATTAGGAGCGTCGGCTATCTCCGCTAAAATTCAGTGGCTCGCGGCAGCCACAAATTGGAAAGCGTCCTCCACCGCCTTGATTCCGGCCTTCGAACCCAGCGCGTTTGTTTCCACCTTCGAGTATTGAAATTTCCGGTGCGGCGAAAAACTTGCGGGATCGAAAGCGCCTTTCGCGAATTGGAATATCCACACATATTGACGGTGCGCTTTGTCAGCGTCGGATTCAGACATCAGCGCGGAGTCAATCATCGTCATCGGTGTAAAATCCGAAAACCCGTTGCTCTTGTGAACCGGCTCGGGCATCGTCGCGCTAAAAAAATCCACGTCATGCGTGAAGATGATCACGAAATCCACTTTCGAAGGATCGGGAGCCGGACAGACATTCGCGAACAGCTTTTTCCTGTTTTGCGCGATCCATTTCGTCTGGTTGGGCGTCAGGCCGTAGGCAGAAAAGTAGTTCTGGCAGGCGAGATCCGCGCTCAGATTCTCCGGCTGCGCATCGGAAATTTCGCTGGAATCGGTTGTGGGCGCCGTCGAATCAGCGGAATCTGTCCGTGACGAAGCACGATCGCCCGCCGCGGAAGTGTGTGCGGGGCTCATTTCCCCGAACGCTGCGACGGGCAGCATGGCACCGCCTGCTGCTGACTTTTTGTCGCTGCTGCTTTTCGCTGGGGCTGCGTTCGCCGAACCGGCTGACGGCGAACCTGCCAGCCGCGCCGAATCCGCCGGCATGATAGCCGCCGCATCCGCAGCCGCTTTGGCAGTTGCGTTTGCGATTTCCCTGGCCTGGGCTTGCTTCGCCACCAGGCCAACGTCATGAGCCGGGTCTTGGCGAACTTCCAGTCGTGGAAGATCTGCGACGGAGGTTTCGGGGATGTAGCCCTCCACTCCATTTTGCGCGCGAATCTTTACGTAGTCCTTCACGCGCTCAATAATTTCGACGTTGTCCCCGCACTTCAGTTTCGCCTCGACGCCGAAGCTATTCAAGGAATCGTAAACCCAGATCTGGTCGCGCTGCGAATTGCACTTCAGGGCCGCGGGATTAGCTGCAGCAGACCCCGTCAGAAGCGCAGCACCCAAAACGCCGGCTATCAATAAAGAGAATCGCGCTGCGAGGTCCATTGCACCCTCCCCAAGTTGCCCTTGCTCAGTAGCTTGGCCATAGTCTAGTACTTTCGACCAAGCGAACAACTGTACGAGAGTACAGAGAAAGGACAGGTGGGGACCTCGGGGAACCACCTCCCCAACTTGGGTTCGCCCAGTGAATATAGGCATCGGCAAGTCCCGCATATGCCTGGGCGTAAGCCGGGTCTTTATCGATGGCCGATTTGAAATATGCAATCGCTGTTTGAATGTCCTGCTCGGTGTATTGCCGTTTGCTCGCAAGTTTGGACAAGTGGCCCAGACCGCCAGCCAATACAGACCGGCCACGAAGGTACTCATCGTGGGCTTCGGGATTGACCGGCCGGGCGTCGCCTAGCATCTTTCGCTCTTCGGGTGTCAGTTTAAGCTGGATCTCGGCGGCGACTGCCTGTGCTACTTGCCCTTCCATCGTGAGGATGTCGCCCAGTTCGCTCTCATAGCTTTCGGCCCAAAGATGCTTTTCCGGGGAGGCCTGTATGAGATTGGCTGTGATACGCAGGTGATCCCCCGAGCGTGCCACCGTGCCCTCGATGAGTGCGTCCACATTCAATTCCCGCGCGATCTCTGGCAGAGGTTTCTTATTACCGATCAGCCGACCGCAGAACCCGTGTTAGTCCTGAGTAACGCATTTATCAGAGAAGTGTAACCGGGGCAAAACCACTTGCTTGCATGACAATGCCGGTTCGGGCGGCTCGAGTAGGCATTTGTTGATAGGTTCGGGAGGACGGAGCAGGAATTCGGCTTGCACGCGGGACAGCTCGTTACCCAAATCTGCATCGCCGCCACTGCGAATGCCTCGGCGGCCCAGTCTGCGCCGAACCCTCACCACACTCCGGTTATATTGTGGCTCTCTGACTTATTTAGCTGAGCGATCGGTGGGCCTTTACTCGGCCTGCGCCCGGCTGGCAGCAGCTTTCGCTTCTTCCGCGCGCCCAATGCTGGTCTCGACGACATCCGGCACCGCCCGGTGCCCCGTCATCGAATCAATGTGAATGCTGTAAAAAAGCGGCTCATCTGTTCGATGCCGCGTCGGCAATTGTTTCGCCGCATAAGCGGTCTGCCACCAAAGCATGCGCTTCTCCAGCACCATCAACGCATGCTGCCGTTCCGCGCTGTACTCCGGAGTATTGGGCAACTCCTGGTAGCGCCCCGTGGCAATCACGCTCATCCACTGAAAATGGCTCACCACCTCATCCACTTCCACGCACACCTTCGGATTCGCCCGCATCCACTCAATCTTCTTTCCGAAGGTCGTAAAGCTGTAGATATGATCCGGCTCGTATGCAAAGTAAATCGGCACCACGTAGGGCTGGTTGTGCAAAGAGCAGGCGAGTCTTCCAAAACCGCTGCGGTGCATCAGCTGCCGGCATTCATCCGGCGCCATATCTCTGATCAGCATGTTCGGCCTCGAATTTGCCGTCGAACACCGGCGATAGATTGCGTTGGGTTGAATCATCTCTAAACCCCGGACTCACGTCTCCCAGGCTGTCCTTGTGAAGCGCCGCTCGAGAGGGGACGGACCTCATCCCCTCTCTCGCGAGCGGCGTTGAGCCTTAGCGGGCTGCTACCGTGACGAATTTCTGGAACGCTGGAAGAGTTGCATACTCCACTTCAAACGTCTTCACTATCGGCAAGCCCTCGACGTACTTGTTCACGATCTTCACGACTTCGGGATAGAACTCGCGGTTGTAATTTTCGGCGAATTCCTTGTTCTCCCACAGACTGATGGCGACCAGTTCGGTCTTGTTCGGAGCCGTCAGAATGAGTTCTTCGAGGAAACCCTTCTGCCTGCGGAGCAGGGGAAGAATCTCATTTTCGATCACTTCTGGAAACTTCGGCAGCATGTTCTGCTTCACTTGCATTGTGATGTGTCGGCTATACATAAAGCCTCCTGTAAGGGCGCATGCGCGACGGGTTACCGCACCGCTTGTTTCTGCTTTCTCTGGTCGCGCTTCTTGTCGCCACGCCGCGAATCTATGCGGTTCGGGGGAAGGCCGCCGTGACACGCATCACGGGGCATCGTGACGCCGGATACAATCCTGGCCACTCCATAGCTCGGAATCACCGCTCAAGTCCTGATTGACTAAAGCTGCCGGCTCAACCGGCCGAGTGAAGTGCAACTTCGTTTCTGCAGGTAACGCGACTGCACGTCCAAGTGACCGTTGCGAAGCGCGGCGGGGCCTGCTTAACAATCCGTTCATGCTTTGTCGCGGTGTGCCTCGACGGGAAAGCGCATATTTCTTGTAACCTTCCATCCCTGATAGCCATCGAAATGATACCAGCTCCACAAAAAGGAGGGACTATGAAGCTCACGGGGAAGAAGGCTCTTATCACTGGCGGCAATAGTGGCATCGGTCTAGCCACGGCCCGGCTGTTCGTGGCGGAGGGCGCGCAAGTTGCGATTACCGGCCGCGACCAGAAGACGCTCGATGAAGCGATTGCCGAACTTGGATCGAGCGCGCGTGGCTACCGCGCAGACGTCACCATTGCGGAAGATCGCAAACGGCTCTTCGCCGCCCTGGCTAAAGATTTCGAGAAGCTCGACATTGTCTTCGCCAACGCCGGCATCTCCGGACGGACTCCTACCGGCTCGACCGACGAGGCCATCTTTGAGAACGTGATCCACACCAACCTCAATTCCGCTTTCTTCACGGTGAATTCGGCCGCCCCTCTGCTGAACGACAATGCCAGCATCATCTTTACTGGATCGGTGCACAACTATCTCGGCCAGCCTGGCGTGGCCGCGTATGCAGCCACCAAGGGTGGTCTGGTCTCGATGGCGCGCTCCATCGCCGCGGACCTGGCACCGCGCAACATTCGCGTGAACGTCGTCGCACCCGGAGCGATCAAGACTCCCATTTGGAAGCGCGGGCCCCGCGCCGGTGCTTCGGAAGAAGCCTCAGCCAAGCTCGAGAAGTTTTTCTCTTCCGCTGTTCCACAGGGCCGTTGGGGCGAGCCGGAAGAAATTGCCAAAGCCGTGCTCTTCCTCGCGTCGGACGATTCCTCCTACGTCAACGCCGTCGAGCTGATCGTGGATGGCGGAGCCACGGGCGCCCCGTTTGGAGCTCCCATTATTCAGGAGGCATTTGCGCCGCCCCATAGCGAGGCGAAGTTGGCAAAGGCTCACGCCGAAGGAAATCCGCACTGAAGTGGACGGGGGACAACCCCCACGTAATGCCCGGCTCGGGTGAAACTTTCGGGTATCTTCGCCGTATACTTCTCCAAGAGGCGCTGATGCCCTATTCACCCACTCTGCTCGTCCATATTGCCGGCGGGACGGTGGGTTTGCTGTCCGGCACCGCTGCAATAATCTTCCGCAAAGGTTCGCCCCGTCACGTGCTGGCGGGAAGAATCTTTGTGGTCGCCATGCTCACCATGGGGAGCTTGGCGGCCTACCTTGCCATCCTCAGACATCAACCCGGCAACTTCGGCGGCGGAGTTTTTACCTTTTACCTGATCCTCACGGCTTGGCTTACCGCCCGGCGCAGACCCGGTGAAACGGCTCGTTTTGATTGGCTTCTTCTGCTGATTCCCTTGGCGCTCGGCAGCCTCACTTGGCGGAATGGTATTGCGATCGTGCGCAGTGGCGTGGACTCACCGGACGGAGTTCCGGTTGGAATGAGTTTCTTTATGGGTTCGGTGATGCTCCTGGCAGCCGCGGGCGACGTTCGCATGCTGGCCGGTGGAGGTGTTGCGGGAGCGAAGCGCATCGCGCGACATCTGTGGCGCATGTGCTTTGGCCTGTTCATCGCCGCAGGATCTTTTTTTATGGGGCCTTCCAATCGGCCACTCAGATTGCTGACGGCGGTGGGCCTGGGACAACATCTATCTCCGGCGATATTCAGTACCGGCGTATATCTGGTTCTCACCCTCCTTCCGCTCGTTTTGCTGGTTTACTGGCTCGTCCGAGTCCGCTTCACCAATCTCTATAAAGGAAAGCCGATCCAAGCTGCGGCCGCAAATCCTAACTAACGCGCGAACTGTCCCTGTGGATTTTCAAGTGTCCCGTGACGCGACCTGGGGTGGGCGGGACGAAACTAGAGCGGAAGGTCGAGCTTGTGCAGTAGAGCGGCCCAGCGCGGGTCGGACTTCAGCGAGTCGAAGGCTGGGAAGCGAATGACAGCGGTGACCTCGTCGTCCCTGTCCGATAAAGCTTTTTCGAGATTTTCGAACGCCTTGTCGCGGTTCCCCGCCAGAGCGTAGGCGACGGCTGCGTTCGCGGGCAGATTACCCTCGCTGATAGCATCCATGAATTCAGCATAACCTTTCGCGTCCGGACTCCACGAACGCATAGCCAACGCTTTGTCCGGCGGACCCGCTTTCTGCAACGCGCTCACGGCCTCTGCCCACTGGCCCTGCGTGGCCTGCATCTGAGATAGGTAGAAGAACGCCGGCTGGAAACCAGGATCGTGCTGGAAGATCTGATCGAACTGCTCTTGCGCTTGCGGATACTGGTGAGCGTCCATCAGCGTTAGGGCGTAGTTCGTCCTGACGATCGCCGCGAGCGGATCCAGAGCCAGCGCGAGGCGGAACTGCTCGCGCGCTTCGTCCAGGTGATTCATCGGCATCAGATAATTGAAGGCGTAAAAATAGTGCGCGTTCGCGTTGTTTGGATTCAGCTCGATCGCGCGGCGAAACTCCGGCTCCACAGCGCTCCATTTCCAGGCGGCGGCCAGCGCGTTGCCGCGTGCCACGTGCGCTTCGGAGCTGGTGTCGTCCAGCTCGACGGCTTTTTGCGAGGCCTGATCCGCCAGCGGCAAGGATTGCGCCGGCGGCATCAAGCGGCCGTAACCCGCGGCGACCACATAGCTATTCGCAAGCCCTGCCCACGCCAGCGCATAGTTCGGATCGGCGGCCACCGCCTGGCGGAACAATTCAACGCTCTTAAGGATTCCCTCTTTTGTCCGGCCGTAGAGTTGCTGCTGCCCTTCGAGGTACAGGCGGTAGGCGTCGGGATTTGACGTGCCGGCGCTGCCCATTTTTTCCCGCTCGTCGCCCGTCATCCGGACCTGCAGCTTTTTTGCGACGTCGCGCGTGATGTCGCTCTGCACCTCCGTCACATCGGCCATCTTGCGTTCGTAGTGCTTGCCCCACATTTCCGAGCCGTCCGCGGTGTTCACCAGGTCCGCTTGCACCGCCACCGTGTCGCCATGCTGCGTCACGCGGCCCATCAGCACCGACCCCACGTTCAGGTCCTTGCCGATTTTCTGCGGATTGTCTTCGCTGTTCTTGAAGCGGAACACGGTGCTGCGCGCCATCACCTTCACGTCGGGCAGTTGCGAAAGCGTCCCGATCAGGCTTTCGGTAAGCCCGTCGCTGAGATATTCGTTGTTCGGGTCCGCGGTGGCGTTGACGAACGGCAGCACCGCGATGGATGTGACTTTTTCGCCGGGCGAGCGGCCGTGCAGCAGGTAATATCCGCCGCCGATCCCGAGTGCCAGCGCTGCGGCGACGGCCCCGCCGATCCACAGTTTGCGCGACACACCGGCTTGCGCGGCTGGCAGCGTCGCGGGACCGGAGGATGTTTGCGCGGGCGATGCGGCGCTCGTGCCGCTTGCACCACCGCCCGCTGCCGATACGCTGCCCGATAAAGTGGCGGACGCGTCGCTGACCCGCGTCGAGCGGCCGGAATCCAGCTCGCGTTTCAGCCGCGCCAGATCCGCGCGAATGTCCGCGGCGGTCTGGTAGCGCAGAGTGCGGTCCTTCTCCAGCGCCTTATTAATGATGCGCTCCAGCTCCGCCGGAGTTTCCGGATTCAGCCGCACCGGAGCCGTCACAGCGCCATCCAGAATCGCACTGAATATCACGCCGGAGGTTTCACCGTGGAACGGCATCGTGCCGGTGGTCATCTCGTAAAGCACGGCGCCGAAGGAGAAAAGGTCGGAGCGGCCATCGAGCTCCTTGCCGCGCACCTGCTCGGGAGACATGTAGGCCACGGTGCCCATGGTGCTGCCGGGGCTGGTGAGATGCTCGGCGGAGGCGCCCAACGTGGCGCCCTCGGTGGAGTCCACGGAAATTTTGGTGGCGGAAGAGCCCGCGCCGGTGAACGTCACCTTCGCCAGTCCAAAGTCAAGAATTTTGGCGTGGCCTCGTTTGGTTACGAAAATATTCGCGGGCTTGATGTCGCGGTGCACGATGTGTTCGGCGTGCGCGGCATCCAGCGCGTCGGCGATCTCGATGGCGAGCGTGAGCAGATCTTCGCTATCCATCGGGCGGCCGCTGATGCGGTGCTTCAGCGTCTGACCATCCAGGAATTCCATGGCGATGAACGCCTGGCCGTCCTGCTCGCCGATGTCGTAGATCGTGCAGATGTTGGGATGGTTCAGCGCGGAGGCCGCTTGCGCTTCACGCTGAAATCGCGCCAGAGCTTGCGCGATCGCCGGCGACATCCTGCGGCAGAAATTTCAACGCCACGAAACGCTTCAGGCGCGAGTCTTCGGCCTTGTAAACGACGCCCATGCCTCCGCCGCCAAGCTTTTCGATGATGCGGTAGTGGGAGAACGTCTGGCCAATTAGCGACGGGGTGTCCAGCATCTCGGCACATATTAGGTGGGTGCAAGAAGCAAGTCAACGAGCAGAGACAGGTCGTGGCCGAACCCTTGATTAACCCACTCACCGCAGAGCATGAAATGACGGCAAACCACTCGTACGATAACGCGACGAGTCGGGACTTCGGCTCGCCCGGAATTTCAATTGCGAGCCCGCCACATTCCACAGTTGAAAAATCTTCCGCTGGAGTTGAGAATGTCCCCGATGATCGCCCATCGGCTCCGTATCCGAGCGATCAACCTTTCTGCCTCGCATCTAAACCCTTAGGAGAAGATTCGCCATGTCGCATCATTTCGATACGCCCACCGCAAAGGAAGATCCCCGCATCAACATCTGCGACTTCTATTTGTTTCGCGGCCGCCCGGGCACCACGGTCATGGCATTGACCGTGAATCCCGAACGCCGGCGTCGGAGCGCCAGACACCTTCCGCGACGAAGCTCTCTACGCTTTTCGCTTCGACACGAATCGCGATTTTCGCGAAGACGTCACCTTCAAGGTCCAGTTCGGGGCGCCCGCCCACACCGAAGGCGGCGAGCAACGGCACGTTCAGACGTTCGCAGTGCGGCGCGCCACCGGACCGGACGCTCTGAAGGGCGCCGCGGGCGAACTCATCATTTCCGGGAGCACGGGAGGAGTCGTGCAAACGGAACAGGGCTGCCTGGCATACGCAGGCCTCGCGCCTGATCTTTTCGCCGCCGATGGCGCCGGTTTCGGTGACTTCCGAAAAGCGCTGTGGACCGAGAACCGGTTTGCGCCGGGAGCGTTCCATGGTCGCCAGAATTTTTTCGGCGGCAAGAATGTCACCGCCATCGTCCTGGAGGTTCCCAGCAGCCTGATCGGCCGAGGTGTGGTGCACGCCTGGGCCACCGTATCGCTTTACGGGCACGCGCCGGAAGTGCAGGTATCGCGTTGGGGCCTGCCGATGATCACCCACCTGCTGCTCTCCGATCCTTCGCTGCACGAGGCAGCAGCGGAAAGCTACAACGGCGCGGTGCCGGCAGACGAAGTGGCGCTGTTCTCCAAACCGATGCGCGACTTCGTGGAAAAAGTCACCGCGCTCGCCCATTCAGCCGCCGACCCATCCGCCTACGCTACGCAACTTCTTGCGCGCCTCTGCCCAGCGGTTCTGCCGTACGACCTGGACACGCCCGCCTCATTCAGCTTTGCCGCCTTCAACGGCCGCGCCCTCTCCGACGACGTGATGGACGTGATGCTCACGCTGGTCACGAACACGGCGCTCGGCGATGGGGTGGCGCCCGATGTGCGGTTGATGCGCCCGGATTTTCCGTATTTCGGCGAGCCGCACCCTACGGCGGCCAGTTCCGCGAAACAGTGAACGCCAAGAAGTGAGTACGAAGCAGTGAGCGCACGGACGACACAGCCCGACAGAACTTCGTCACCTATCGGGAAAGAACAGCGAGTCGAACTTCGATCAGCGTCGAGAAATCGCCGGGAACGCGTCTGCCCCTGACGACGTTATAATATACAGCTCATGGACGCTCATAACGTATCAGTGCGAAGTCATTGCTTGTCGCCGGCGCGAGCCAAGGTGTCTTTCGACGCGCCCCTCGGCCCCACCTCTTACGCCCGCATGTTTCCCGAGTTGCCGTCGTTTCAGGCGGACGAACAGTTCTTGCACGCGCTCGGCCGCGCAGGTGGCATCTGCGATTGCGGAGATGTGGATGACACTCCCAGCTCGCTGGGCGAGGCTGCAGCGGGATGGCCAATCTTCGGTCAATTCGTGGCTCACGATATTACGGCCGACCGATCCGTTTTACGCAGTCATGCCAGTACCGCGGAATTGCGCAATGCGCGCAGCCCGCAAATTAATCTTGAATGCCTGTACGGCGACGGACCCACCGGTCATCCATTCCTCTACCAACGCGACGATCCCGCGAAGTTCCTGCTTGGCTTCGACGGAGCTGACGTGCAACGGAACGCAGACGGCATCGCGATTATTGGCGATCCGCGGAACGATTCGCACATGCTCATCTCGCAACTGCATCTTGCGATGCTCAAGGCGCACAACGCGTTCGTGGACGAAGCCCGCCGCAACGGCACGCCAGCCGACGCCGTATTCGAAGCAGCGGCGCGGCAGTTGCGCTGGCACCATCAATGGATCATTCTCCACGAGTTTCTGCCCGCGTTGGTAGGAGAGACGCTTGCACATCAAGTGCTGCAAGAAGGGCCGCGCTGGTTTCGCCCGGGACACAGCGTGTTCATACCACTCGAATTTGCCGACGCAGCCTATCGCTACGGCCACGCTCAAATTCGCCACCACTACCGGTTGAACTTACACACGGATCCCGTGCTGCTGTTTCCTGATCTTCTGGGATTCCGCCCCGTACCGCGTGAACATGCCATCGACTGGACGCTTTTTTTCGACGCACCCGGCGCTACAACTGCGCAACGCAGCAAGAAAATAGACGGAAAGCTGGTGCGCGCGCTTATTGAACTGCCAGTCGCCGTGACGGGTGAATGCGAGATCGCAGACTATCACTCGCTCGCCGTCCGTGATCTGCAGCGCGGGCAGGGCGTGGGTCTACCGTCTGGCGAGGCAGTCGCGCGTCATTTGGGAATCGAGCCACTCACGGCGGAGCAGGTGGGCATCGCTTCCACCGGTTGGAAAGGCGAGACTCCTCTCTGGTATTACATTCTCCGTGAAGCCGACGCGTGTGCAGCGGGCCATCGCCTCGGTCCCGTTGGCGGCCGCATTGTGGCGGAGGTGCTGGTTGGACTGATTGATGCGGACGCGACATCAGTCCGCCATGCCGGCCAGGGCTGGAAATCTCAAAAAACACTGGGCGAGCTGCTGGCCTCCTAAGAATTCAAAATCGGGGAAGCAGTCGGGTTCGTTCGAGGATACTTAGCTTATGACAGACTGGTTCGCGCGCCCCGTTCTGCACGTGGCCGACGTTGCGGCCTCGCTCCGCTTTTACGTTGACCGGCTCGGCTTCACCAGCCCCTGGCGCTACGACGAAGACGGCAAAGTGTACGTCGCACAGGTGGACAGGCAGGGATGCGCGCTGATTCTGGCCGACGCGTGGCCGGAAAAAATTGGTAAGGCGCTGACGTTCATTTCGCTGAACGTCGAGCCGCAGACGCATCAGGCAGCGGTCGCCGCGCTCGACGCACTACGCGCCGAACTCGAAGCCAGGGGCGTCGCGGTGAAGGAAGGTTCGTGGGGTTATCGCGTCCTGATCGTGGACGATCCCGACGGAAATCAGCTCTACTTCAATTACCCGCATCAGCCTGCATCCGGCGAAACTGTCTCGTCTGGTTAAGTTCACCTGACAGGCTTACTGGAAATCCACTTCGCGGAACCCGAAGCCCTTTAGCATTCCCGATATCGTGCCGCGCGCGTTTTCGGCGGCGACCTTGAGGATCCCATCTTGCAGCGCGGCCTGCTGCAGTTGACGCTCCGCCTCTTCGCGCACTTCGCTTTCCAGGTTGGGGTCTGGAGAAGTGAAAAGGCCGGTGTCGCGTGAATAGACTCTGGTTCTCGCGTTATCAATTCTGGTGCTCAGGATTTCAGCCGCAGGCAGGTGAATCAACGCCTTCTGCCCTTGCAATACCACATCGCCCGGCTGCAATCCCGCGAGGTTGATGCCACCCACCACCTCTCCATGCACCACCAGCAGCAGGCGGTCACCTGCCAGGAATTTCGGCAGGTACGCATTATCGTGCTCGCCCGAAATAATTTTATCCATCGTATAGCTCACGGTTTCCAGTCGCTGCAGTTGCTGAATCTGCTGAACCACGGTCGGCTGATCCACTTTGATGAGGGTGTGCCCTCCGCGCAAACTTTCCACCAGCTGCCACAACCCCACCCCAGTGGATAGCCACACCACCGCCCCAGCGAACATAACCATCAGAATCGCGCCAAGGAACGCCGCCAGAATCCACGAGCGCACGCGTCGCGAATTGTCGCGCGTCCTGTGCGCCGCGCCTTCAGCCAGAGGTGAGTTATCAATCGTCATAAATCTTTGTCCAGGAACTTCAGTGTAATCGAAGCCAGGAATCATTGCTCGGCAATACGCAGCACGTCCTCCCACCGTTTCCAATCCGGTTCCCAGGCGGTCGGTCTGCATGCTGATTCGCTAATCGCTTTCTTTCTGAGTTAACACCCGTTGCAAATCTTCGGTTATCCTATAAGCCAAAGGAGAATCCATGTACGCAGTGAAATTGGAGTACCAACACCGCAGCAACGGCACGCAAGGACGCACGATTCAGGTGGACACTGGTTCCATGGCCGCCGCCATCGGCAAAGCCGCCAGGGAATTCTTGAAGGGCCTGGACCGCAAAGAACGATTCGACGCCAACAAGGACGGCGTGACGATCGTTTGCACCAAGGT
Organism: uncultured Acidobacteriota bacterium; assembly: GCA_963742475.1. GTDB lineage: Bacteria > Acidobacteriota > Terriglobia > Acidiferrales > UBA7541 > Palsa-295. Next base: position 48,604 of record CAVULY010000007.1, read on the forward strand.
CTCTGAAGAAGCAGCCGCCGCAAGCGCGTAGCGGCCCGGGATCCGTCCGGCTCGCGGCGGGGCGAGCTTCACTTCATTCGTCCCGCAAAGCGACCATCGGATCCATCCGCGCCGCGCGCCGCGCCGGTATGTAGCACGCCACCAGCGAAATCGCTGCCAGGACCGCCGGCGCAGCGATCAGCACGATCGGGTCGAAGCTGTCCACGCGATACAGCAAACTCGATAGGGCTTTTCCGATCGCCAGCGACAGCAGCAGCCCCACGCCCGCGCCGATTCCCAGCAGCACCATGCCCTCGCGCAGCATCATGCGCACTGCGTCTGAAGCGCGCGCGCCGAGCGCCATGCGAATTCCGATTTCACGCGTGCGCATTGCCACGTTGTAGGCGCGCACGCCGTACAATCCGATCGCCGCCAGCAGCAACGCCACGCCTCCGAAAATCATGAATATGCGCGCGCCCGTGCGCACCACCCATATGTCGAAGCTGCTGTCCAAATGTGTGTGCATCGTTTTGAACGCGAGCACCGGCAGATGCGAATCCACCGAACGAATCGCGCCGCGCACAGTCTCCAGCAGCCCCGCCTCCGCCTGCGGCCCCAGCGCCGCGGTCCTCATGTGAATCTGCATGTCCGATTGGTACGCTTGGCCGAACGGCACATACACATGCGGCGGCCACTGCGTTCCCGTGACGCCTTCCTGCACGTTGCCCACTACGCCCACCACTTCCGCGTCCACCGCCGGCTCGTCGCCGCTTCCGGAAACCAGCCGCACACTTTTGTCAATCGCATCGCCGCCCGGCCACAGCCGCTCCGCCGCAGCTTGATCGAGAATCGCCACGCGATGAGTGCTGGCACTCGCATCCGCCGCCGTAAACGCCCGCCCGCGCTGCAGCGGAATCTGCAGCGTCTGAAAATATTCGCCGCTCACGATGTTGTAACGGCAGTCCACGCCTTTGTCCGCTCCGCTGCCCGCCGCAGCAGGCGCATCCGCCGACCTTTGCACCGTTTTTCCCAGCGATACCATCCCAAACGGAACTGTCGCGGCCAAACTTACCGACTCGACGCCGGGAGTCGTTTGCAGCCGCTCCACCAAAGCGCGATACACTTCGCGGCCGCGCGCCTCATCGTAGCCGGCGAGGCTTGCGTCCACTTCCGCCACCACTTCGCTCTGCACGCGAAACCCTGGTTCCAGCCGCGCCGCTTGCACCGAGCTGCGAATGAAAAGTCCCGCCGCGCTCAACAGCATCAACGAAAGCGAAATTTGCCCCATCACCAGCATGTTCCGGCGTGAAAATGTCCGGCGAGAAAAAAATCCGCGGAATCGGCCCGGCTGAAAATCACTGCGATCGCCGGACTTGAGATCGGCAACAAGACTGCGCCGCGATAAATTCCAAGCTGGCCCCAGACTAAACACGATCGTGCTCAGCGCGCAAAATCCCATCGTCGCGAGCAGCACGCGCATGTCCGGACCGGCGGTGTACACGATATCCAGCGGCGCCAGCCGCGCCATCGAATGTACCAGCGCGCCAGTGCTCCAATACGCCAGCGCCAGACCCGCCGCGCCGCCGGCCACCGCCAGCAGGAATCCCTCCACCAGAAGTTGCCGCAGAATATCCGCGCGACTGCCGCCCAGCGCCAGCCGTATCGCGACTTCTCGCCGCCGCGTCGTCCCGCGCGCCAGCATCATGTTCGCCACGTTCAACGACGCGATCAGCAGCACCACCGCCGCCACCGAAAGCAGCAGCACTGCCGGCATGATCAGGCCGGCATCGCTCACCGGCTGCGTTGAAATTGCCATGCGAGGCAGCGGCCGCACGATGAAAGTTTGATCCTTATCATTCTCCGGGTAAGCCTTCGCCAGTTGCGCGGCAATCGTCCCCAGCGACGCGTCCGCCGATTTCTGCGTGATCCCCGGTCGCAGTCGTCCTACCAGTATCAGCGCGTGATTGTCACGTGCACCGAGCGCGCGGCCGCGGCCTTCAAAATCATTCATCACCATTTCGTACACGCCCAGCGGCAGATAAAGTTCCGGGCTGATCAGCGCCGTAGTTCCGGTAAATCCCTCCGCCGTCACGCCCACCACGGTGTAGCTGCGGCCATTGATCTGCAGCGTCTGGCCTAGCACGTGCCCATCGGCGCCATTTTTTCTCCAGTAGTTGTAGCTCACGATCGCCACAGGCACGGCAGACGCAGGCCGCTCTTCTTCCGCCGTGAACGCGCGCCCTTGCGCAAGCGGCGCGCCCAGCGTCGCAAAATAATTCGACGAAATAATATCCGCGAACACGCGCCGCGTACTCTCGCCACCGCCTTCCGTAAGTCCCACCATCGCCAAATTGTGCGCCATCAGGCTGCTGAACACGCCGCCGTCCGCGCCAACTTTGCCTTCTGCGCCATCCGTGCCAACTTTGCCATTCGTGGCAGCTTCACGAAGCTCGGCGTAATCCGGATACGAAAACGCGCGATAATCTTGCGTGCGTGTGTCGCGGCTGTAGCAGCCCACCACCGCCGCGGGATTCTGCATCACCAGCGGCTTCAGCAGAAACGCATTCACCAGACTGAAAATCGCCGCGTTCGCGCCAATCCCCAGAGCCAGCACCGCCACCGCCGCGCATGTAAACCCGAAATTCTTGCGCAGCATCCGCGCCCCAAAAAGTATGTCGCGTCCCAGACTGTTCACGTGTCTGCCCCCTGTGAATTGCCGCCAGCACTAGGTAGTACGACCCAACCCCGCCAAAGGTTCCCTATCTTCACGCAACACTTCGACGGGCGAGCCTTCTGCTGGCAAATATTCCGGAGGTGCCTTACGCTGGGATCCGCGTGAGTTTCGTTATCCAATCCACACAACGATCTTAACGGGCAGGAGCTGTCTAGGAGCGTTGCATGACGTTTGATGACCAGGCACTGCGAGTCAGGCAACTCGTGACCAGCGGAAAGTCTAAGGGTTATGTCCTCTACGACGAAATCGACGAAATCGTCCCCGCTGGCGGAAGGAATAAGGGCGGACCTGTGCTCGACGAGATTTTGTCACAGCTTGCCAGGGACGGCGTCGCAGTCCTCGATGATCCTCCGGCCGAGCAACAGACTGTGGGAGATGACGAATCGCGCGACGACAAAGAACTTCTCGAACTCAGCGAACAGGTTGGCGATGCTGCTGTGAGGATGTATCTGCGCGAGGTATTGGCCACGGCACATCTGACCCAGGAACAAGAGATCGAACTCGCCAAGCGCATCTGTGATGGCGGACAGGACGTCGAGGAGGCTGAGAAGCAACTCATCGAGCCCAATTTGCGGTTGGTCGTGAAAATCGCGAAGCGCTACCGCGACCGAGGTCTGGGCCTGCTCGACCTGTTTCAGGAAGGCAACATCGGCCTGATGCAGGCAGTAAAACAGTTTGACTACACGCGAGGATATATGTTCTCGACGTGTGCCATCTTCTGGATACGGCGGGCCATACGTTACTCCCTACCGTAGTGGAATGTCGGATGCCGGGTGCCCCTCGTTCGCGCCTCTGCTTTTTGCGAAGGGTGGGGTCGTTCAATTTCTCTCCACATACTCCGCGCTCGCACATCCGACGAAACGCTCCCGCAGAAAAAATCGCGCCTCGCCGTACCGAGAACTGGGGCTGTGTTATCCTGTGCCGCATCCAGCGCACAAAATGGAAATCCTGCTGAAGAAGAGAGGTCCAGCCGTGCAGCGCAAAAGCAAACTCACAATCGCGATAGCCGCCGCCGCGCTCGCCGTCCTGGGCGCCACCGTCATTTACGCGCATGACCAATCGCGCGACCTCGCGACGAGCCTCCCGACGTCCCACGCTGCGTATCACTCGACGCTCCAAGCCACAGCCCCAGCGAAAGACAAGTACTCGCTCACCACCTCCAGCGGAATCGCCTTCGCCGACTTCAAAGGCTACGAGGACTGGTCCGTGGTCTCTTCCGCGCGCACCGACGAAGTCCTCAAAGTGATCGTCGCCAACCCCACCATGATCAATGCCTTCAAGTCCGGCGTTCCGCTCAACGGCCAGCCTTTCCCAGACGGCTCCAGGATCGCCAAGCTCCAGTGGAAATTCAAAAAAAGCGCCGAAGCTCCCTTCGCGGTGGATGTGCCTTCCGTCTTTACCCAGGTTTTCTTTATGGAAAAGGACAGCAAGCGCTTCCCGAAAAGCGGCGGATGGGGATACGCGCTGTTCAACTACGACGCCCCAGCAGACAAGTTCACCGCCGATCCCAGCCCCGCAGACTGCGGCAACACCTGCCACACCGCCGTGAAGTCCAAGGACTACATCTTCCACCCGTACCAGACGCGCTGAACCGCACCGGGCGCCCCATCCTTCGCGCCGTTGGTTCCGTGGCACAGGCAATCTTGCCTGTGTTCCTCATTTTGACTTTCCGGGTCGCCCCCAGAAACTCGCCGGCACATCGCCTTTGACGCACTATAACCTACAGGTTATGCTGCCAATATGAGCTGGGGCCTCGAATTATGAAAAGTACCTCGCGGAATTGCGCGCGGAAGGATTGCTGTAATCGTTAGGGAGAGCCACGATGACTCGAGTCAAATATTCCGAACTGCGTTCGCAAATGACGCCCGAATCCAGAAAACGGGCGCGCAAAGTCACCGAAAAGTATTTGGCGGAGATGGAGATTCGCGAATTGCGCGACCAGCTGAAGATCACCCAGCGTCAGCTCGCCGAGAAACTAAAAGTCACCCAAGCAGCGATATCCAAACTCGAAAAAAATCCGCGCGTGCAATTGAACAATCTGCGCAAATTGGTCGGCGCCCTGGGTGGCAAAGTGGAGATTCGCGCGATCCTGAAGGACCGCACCGTGATTCTCACCCACGCCAGCAGCCGGCGGCGTTCTTCGCGCTCCAGGTAGGACCTCGTCTTTGGGCCAGCCCATGCGGGTGTGCCGGCCATTGACTCCGCGGTCGTCCCATTTTTCCGCCGATTGCCAGCACTCAGGCACGTCCACAGTCGCGGTCCTCGAAGACGACACCAAACTGCTGATTTACATCGTCGAAGACTAATTGAAATCTGGCCGGGTTCCCCTCCCTCTTCGCGCCGCTGATTCATGCGCAGGGCGGAGCCTTGACGTTCCCGCCTTGACGTTCCCGCCTTGACGTTTCCACCTCGCCGTGCCCCCTTCAGCTCTGATTGCGCTTGGGCAGCCAATGGGTTGCGCATCATCAACGACGCGATCAGGCGAGTGTGGAATGTTCACAATGCAGGACGGGGCCCCAGCCCCTCGAATTTAACCAAAACGCCGAAGCGTACTTGCGGTCGCTTGACCGCCTCAGGAGTCCGAACAATGCTAGATGGGACTTGGCGAGATTTGTATCGAGCTACCATCCTTGAAATTGACCCGGCACTTCGTAAGATTCGCGCAAAGGTAGCGGCCGATGCGATCAAAGCACGGGCGTCAGACGCCGGGGTTTCGGCCGATGAGCGCCGGGAGTTGGGTGACGCACTGGCTACGCTGCGCCGGCTGAAGCCAGCGCAGCACGAAACTTCCGTGCGTTCCATCCGCTAGCCAAGCGCCCGCCAAAAGGAATCCCGCGCTTCGTCCCTCGCGCCTTGGTCTTATTCTCAGGTCTCATGCGCAGCGTGGAATCTTTCACTTTCGCGCGTCGCAAGTCTTCGGTCGCGCCATCCTTCGCGCGTTCGGTTTATGCGAGGGGCGGGCTCGTTGAATTTCTCCACAGATGCTCCGCACTCCCCGCTCCGACTGAATTCTTCCGGAGAACCAATTGTCATTCTTCATCGTGCGGCCCGGAAGAGGGTGCGCTAAACTATGCGGCCATGAGCGCCATTGACGACGTGCTTGCAGCAAACGAAATCTATTCGCGCACCCATGAATTGCGCAATCAATCGCCGCGTCCCTTGCGCAAACTCGCGGTCCTCACCTGCATGGATACGCGGCTTTCCATTCGCACGCTGGGGCTGAGCACAGGAGACGCGCACATCATCCGCAATGCCGGCGGCATCGTCACCGAGGACACGCTGCGCTCGCTGGTCGTCTCACACTATCTGCTGGGCACGGAGGAAATCATGGTCATCAATCACACTGATTGTGGCTTGATGCTCACCAGCGAGCAGGACTTGCGCAGCAGAATCCAGAATCGCGCCGGGACGGCCGCCGTTGCTCCCGCCTTCTTCTACGCCTTCCAGGACATTGATGAAAATGTCCGCCACCAATTGCAGAAGCTGCGCACCCATCCCTGGATTCCCAAGAGTGTCGCGGTCCGCGGCTTCGTCTACGACGTCGCCAGTGGACGTCTCCGCGAAATCAAAGACGCCTGATCCCGCCGCGGCTCAGGAATTCGGCATTGCTACAAGATGAATCGCAATTGTCGGGATAGGAATTGAAGTGCCGGCGCCATGGCTGGCGCCTGCTCAACGCTCCGCTCGAAGAGTGAAACCTCACTCCCAATCGGCGGGTTCCGCGACGAATCGGGGGCTGCGGGGAAAAACCGCACCAACGCTCACTGACTGACAAGAAGGTGGCGCCCACCGGTGGGCGCCACCAGAAACTTGACATCGGGCCTATTGAAAAATCTCGTAGGTAGACCTCAGCCACCGTGCGTGCGCTAGAAAAATCGGTGCGCGAAAAACTGAGTGGTTTCGTCGCCCAGCTTGGACCGCGGCCGAGTGCTACCTGGGAGCCAGTGACACTCGCCCCTTGCGCTTACTTCACCAGCTCGATATCGCCTGGTCTCCAAGTCTTGTCGAACCACGGTTCAAGCGGGCCGTAGAGACGCAAGATCGTGAACCATCCTCTCCCGGGCACCGTCTGAATCCAGTTGCTCTCTTTACCGGCTGGGGCCTTCGGACCGAAGTAGATGTCGTAGGAGCCGTCAGCGTTCTTCTGGATTCCCGGACTTTGGCTGCCTTTCGACGGGAATTGCTGGTCGCTCTGAACCATGGATCTCGTTTGTGTGTCGTCAACGATCACTGACCAGAAGTTCTTGGCCGGCGGGTTGGCGGGTATGGTCAGTTTGTAGTTCTTGTCACCTTGGAGGTAGTTGTTTTCTGAATCCACCGCGGCAATCGCGTACTGCGATCCAACTCCGACCATTTTCAAAACCATCGCCGGCGTGACCCCGGTGTAAGCGTAGAAAAACATGGTGCGGGCATCCAGCAGACGAGCATCGTTGTCGAGGAACAGATAGAAACCGGTCGGAACGAACCAGGCTTTGCCGGGATAGTAGAAGTTCGCCGCATTCCGGGAGCGGAATTCAATCGCTCGCGACGTTGCGTTGCCCACGGCCACGGCGTCCGTCAATATCTTCTTCATGCGCTCGTCGGGGGCAAAGGGCTTACCTTTCTGAATTCCAATCGCCAGAAGTTGACCGAGCAATTCCGGATCCTCACTATCGGCTGGCTCCTCCTGCACCAGTTGATTGATGTCTTCGTAGAAAGCTGAAGTCGTTACCGCCGATGGTGTTGAACGCCTTGCCTGACCAGTTCACGAACTTGGCTGGATGCGGGTTACCAGCCTCCGACAATGGGTAGGATCGCAAGGTCTTTGTGAAGCTCTCGACGGCGGGCGCGGGATCGCCTTTCACCAGGAAGCCGCGAGTGAAGAATACGTTGCCAAACGTGCGCGATTTGAAAACAAAATAGCCCTCCGGCACGGGGCCTTTGTACCCGGGCGGAAGAAACAGATACTTGCCACCCTTCCCTTTGTCCGGGCCTGCATTCCCCAAGTCGGCGACATATCGGAACCAGAAGTCGTCCATGATCCCCAGGCTGTTCGGCGGGCTTTCGATCACCACCGGGCCTTTCGACAAATCGATCCAGGTCATCGCGTAAACCGTGTCCGCATTCGCGGTCAGAAACAGCGACTTCGAGTCCATCAACGTATTGAACATGCCGATCGTGCCGTCCACGGCGCCAGTTTCGCGAAATCCTCGGCGCAGGGCTACCAGCGAAGCACCTTGCATCGTATTCAGATAAGCTTCCATCCCGCGCTCGAAGTCGAGATTGTCATACACCTTCTCAACGGTCGCTGCATCGGGATATCCGCCTTCGAATTTCAGTGTCCCGATGCGCGTCTCCACTTTGTCTGGCGTGGTAATGCTGGCCGGTATGTCGGTCGTCATCTTCATTTTCGGCGAGTCTTGCGCGTGCGTGGTAGCGAGCATCAGCAGCGAAGTCACCGCAAGTACAATCACCTTTCCTGCTTTCATCTTTGCCTCCGTAGTCTCGACCACACGCGCACGTCGCTCGCAGCGCGGTGCAGCTTGCAGTATAGGCGGGCCAAATTTTATCGGGCCATTGGCAAAACTACCAGAACGCCTGGAGCGATTCCGAGCCTCGCAGCACACCGCGGCGCCCCAGTCCGGCATATCCGCATGAGCAGCTGGTCCTTCACGGTTTATCAGGATTGTTCGCCTTCAAAGACTGGCCGGGGCCTGCCAGATTTTCCGCGTGCACGCGCACCACGCCGCCGCGCGGCGTGACAATATCCGCCATCAGCGTGAACGAAATCGCGATCACCTGCGGCAGCACCAGCAGCAAACCCGTTCTTGCTCCGCCACGCCGCGCGCCATAGCCAATTAATAGATTACAGAAGTTGGCGATTGCCGCCATTAGGCATCATGCGGCAGCGGGAATGCGGTTCAACCTGGCGCGACGAAGCAGGACTTGCCTGTGCGGCGAAGAGTATCAATAGCCGATCCCACCGCGACGGACGGCCCGCTTTTCACTCCACGATAATCCTGTCTGCCCACTCCACCAGCGAGACAAATACCGCCGGATTACCAAATTTTGCTCCCCATTGATTCAAGTCTGTTTCCGTGACCCCACGGGCCCGGGAGCAGGCTCCTCAAGCAAATATCGGTATATGTTTCGCCACGACCTTGTCCAGTGTTTCGCTCAGCGGCGGCCAGCCCACCGGCAGAATCGCGTTGACCATGGACTTTCGCAGCAGAGAAGTGGCCTCCGCGAGAAGAAAAATTTGCACCTCGTGCCCCGCTTCTGCCAGCACCAGTCCGTGCGCGAACGGAAAAGCCGCCCTGGTTGGGTCGTCCGGACCCCACGCGCTTTTCATCATAATTTTCAGAGGTTTTTTTGACTCTTCAGCCTTCAGACCCAGTGCCAGAAATGGCAAGCCCACCATCTGTGCCAGGAACGAGCGTCGCGCCATAATTTGTACCTCCTGAATTGGGATTCCCGCCGGGGAGAAACGCCGCAAGTCTACACCTCTTCCGCTTGCGGGTCTGGCAACAATCGCGCAAATCGCAATAGCTCTTGCGGACGATACTCCGCCGGCCGCAATCCCAAGCCGAAGGATCAGTCCTGCTCCAGGCAATTTCAGTCCTCACACTTCGCCCGGGCATCTACCGATCCGGACCGCGACAGACATGCGCAGCTCGAAAGATTCCCGCTTGATATTTACAATTGTGAAGGTGTAAAAATTTGAAGCTGCTTCTGCTCGTTGTGTGCGTCGCTGCGCCAACGTATCTGGAGGTGACTTCATGCGCTCTACTTTTCAATCTGTGATCCCCGCCGCCATAGCCTGCGCGTTGTTATGCTTCCCGATTGGTTGCTCCAAACGCGCCAACGACGAAACAATCACCAAGGATATTCAGGCCAAGGTCGCCGCGGATCCTGCCACCAAGGATTCCAACGTGACCGTGGCCTCGAAGGATGGCAAGGTCACTCTGACGGGCACGGCGAGTTCCCCGGCCGCCCAACAAAAGCTGGAAGCCATTGCTCATCAAGAGCCTGGAATCGCCGGCGTCGAAAATCAGACTGCGCTTCCGCCGCCACCTCCCCCAATTGTTGTGCCTGCCGGAACCGACTTGGTCATCAGCCTCGGCCAGTCTCTGAGTTCGAAAAACAGTCAATCAGGACAGAGTTTTCTCGCCACCGTCGCACAGCCCGTCACCGTCGCCGGTCTGCTCGCGATACCGAAAGGATCCAGCGTCACCGGCACCGTGCTGACGGCCAAGGAAAAGGGCAAGATCAAAGGCGAGGGCCAATTGTCCCTCACGCTTCGCAGCATCACGATCAATGGACAAGCCTATCCGATCCAAACCGGTTCTCTCGACAGCACGGTGAAAGGCAAGGGCAAGCGCACAGCTGTTGCTACCGGCGGAGGAGCGGCGGGAGGCGCGTTGATCGGTGGGATCGCCGGAGGAGGAAAGGGAGCCGGCATTGGAGCTCTGGTCGGTGCGGGCGCCGGATTCTTGGGAGGAACATTCACCGGAAACAAACAGATCGAGCTTCCGGCGGAAACCGTGCTCACCTTCGGATTCGCTGCGCCGCTGACGCTGCCACCTCCGTCACAATAATATGTGCGCCCTCTTCCAAATCTATTTCTGACCCGACAAGCGGCTCGCTGCGCTTCGCGCGATTCTTGTTGGCGCGCGCGCTGGAAAACCGCACCATAGTGTGCCCATCTTACTGCTGCTGTCGAAACAATCGCGCAACGCGTCAGGACGCGCCCAGCCGTGTCGCTGTCCGTGTCCGCCTTCGCCTCGCCTGCGCAGTCTGGACTACGGACGCTCGCGCTCGCGCTCGCGATCAAGCCTTAGCTGATTACTGCGGCAGCTCTTTGCCGGCCTGCTCCGCCACCATGTATGCGGCGTACCAGTCGGGCCAGTTCGCATCGGCTTTGCCAATCCGCTTCTCGTGCTCGCCGTGCGCGACCGACGCCCGCCGCATCGCATTCGCCAGATCGCTCACCGATGCGAATGTCGTCGCCGCGGAATCAATGCGCCCCGGCAGCCGCGCCGTGATTTCCTGAAACAGCCAGCCGTTCCCGTCCGGATCGCGGAACGATGCGAACGACCGGTAGCTGCGATGCTCCGGGTCCGCGCCGCTCGCTCGCTTCCGCCCGAACAAGTACGGCTCGTCCGGCCCCGCAAACACTCCGCCGGCATCGTGAAACACTTCGCTGACCTTGATTCCCAGGTCAAGCAGCTCTTTCCGCGCCGCCTGTATATCCGAAACGATCAGGTACAGGCCCTGCGCAGACCCCGGCGCCGCCCCGGTCACGTTCGTGCCAAAAATCACCGAGCATCCCGAACCCGGCGGCGTGAACTGGATCACGCGAAAATCATTTTTACTGTCGTAATCCGCGTCCAGCCGCCACCCCAGCTTCGTGTAGAACTCCTTCGCGCGATCCACATCCGACACCGGTATCACCACAATCTCGAACTTCATGTCCACTGGCGCCACCCCCGGTTCTCTGCCTTCGCTACGGCCCGCTCCACTCTGCGCGCTTGCCATGTTCTTTCCTCCTCTGCGTAATATGAAATTTCGTCTTTGCCCCGTCCCAACCACGCATTCCGCCGCGCGCCCCGCGCCGGCATCCTGCGCCGCCTGCTACTGCACCGCCCTTACTGAACCTTTGATTGTTCCAGCACCAATTTGTATGCAACGTAATATTTATAAATGTTGCTCACGTACTGAATCGTCTGTTGCCCCACGTCCTGCGCCACCACCAGCTCTACGTTGCCGAACCACTGATTCGGATCCAGCCCCTGCGCCGCCGCCTTCTTCCGCAAACGCGCAATCCTGGTCGGCCCGGCATTGTAGGACGCGAAACGTCATCAGTGTCTTATTGAGCGCGTCCAGCTTGGGGTCATTGAAATACGTGTCCGCGATGTTGCGCATCATCTTCGCGCCAGCCTGAATGTTGTAATCGGCGACCTCCACGTCGGGAATGCTGATCGGCGGAGCCGCGGCCAGCTTCGGCAGCACCTGCATCACGCCCACCGCTCCGCTCGGATTCCGCCGGTTCTGATCCAGCCCCGATTCTTCATACCCCTGCGCCACCAGCATCAGATAATCAAAATCGTATTCCGCCGCGTATTTTTTGAAATAGCTGATGTACGCATCAAATTTTTTCAGTTCCTCCGGCGAAGTTGCATCCTGGACAAATTTGATGTTTCGCAGGTAGCGTGCCACCATCACGTTTCCATACACCGTGCCCACCTCGCGCCCCTTGATGAATTCGTCGAGTAATTGCCGCAACTGCGGGCTGTCTTTCCGCGTGACCCACGCCAGCTGTTGCTCCTCGCCCAAAACAATATCTGAATGCGGCGAAAGCCGAGGAATTACCTTGGCCCAGAATTCAGCGCGCACATTGATCGTCACTGTCGCGGGAAGCAAGCCGGCGCCCACCATTTGCAGCAGATCTTCATCGCTCAGGTCCGGCGCGGCGGACTTCAGCACCATCGGCGCCTTCCCGGCCTTCACCAGTGACGCGCTCACACTCTGCAGCGTCTGGTAATAAGCCGTCACCGGATTCACGTAGATTTCTTTTCCGCTCAAATCCTCCAGCCTCGCAATCGCGGGCGACTTTGGCCCCGTCACGATCACCTCTCTTACGTGCGCGTCAATCGGAGTGGTGAACAACGCCGCTTTCTCCCGCTCCGGCGTCACAATCACCCCGTACGCAATCACGTCGCCCACGCCGTCGCGCAGCGCGCTTTCCAGTTGCTCCATGCGCACCGGAATATAGGTCACATTAATCTTCAACGCGCCCGTACGGTACCGCTGATTCACGAACTTCTGAAAATCATTCAGCGCCTCGTAGTAAATTCCCTCCGGCTGTCCCGCATCGTAAAAAAATCCCGACCGGCTATACACCACCAGCGCCCTGTATCTCGCGCCGCTTTACCATCCCATCCAGATCGCCTAGGTGCCGCTGAAAATCCAAAGGCAACGAAAGCGTCCCAGAGGATTCCTGCTGCTGCCCCGACGCGGATTGTCGCTCCAACGCAGCGGCTCGATCGAACGCAGACGATTGATCGAACGTGGATTGTTGCCTGGACGCGAATTCTTGCCGGGAAGCCGATTGTTGATTTGACGCAGAGGGTTGATCGAACGCAAAGCGCTGATCGGCTGTGGCTTGTTGTTCAGAGCGGTAAGGCGCGGCGGCTAGACTCACTCCGAAATTAGTCTCTACCGACGAAGCCGAAACGAACGCCCACTCCCGACAACCACAACTCGCAACCATCACCACGAATAAAGCCAGAATTAAAAAACGTTTTTTCCGCTGTGGACCCATGTTCTCGATTGCCAGACCAAATCGTCCAGCGCCCGCATTTTACGCTGCCTCGCGGTTCTTTCCAACGCTCCCCGTCATGGCCCGATCTTCCCCTCAACGCTAAATCCATGTCAGCGACAACAAACATGGCGCCGTCATCCTGAAGCCGCGAAGCGGGTGAAGGATCTCTCTTCTCTTTTCGTCCGCGCCAAACCATCCGGCGGTCGGCACAGTCGCCGTCGCACGCTCGGTTGACTTCCCCGCCCCCCTAGTGGCAAAGTGCGCGTACTCTCAGCCAAAAAGGAGCCTCACATGCCTCACTACTTAGTCCAGGCCGCGTACACCTCCGAAGCTTTTCAGTCCCTGATCAAGAATCCACAAAATCGCAGCGACGTAATTCGCGCCGCCGTCGAGCATCTCGGCGGAAAACTCGTTAGTGGCTGGGCCAGCTTCGGCGATTACGACACGATCTCGATTATCGATATGCCCAGCAGCGTGGACGCCGCCGCCATTGCCATCGCCGTCGCCGCAGGCGGCAGTTGCAAAGCGATCAAGACCACCCCGCTGCTCACCACCGAGGAAACCATCGAAGCGGTCAAGCGCGCCGGCACCACCGGATACAAACCCGTCGCCTCTTCCGCCACCGCGCGCTGATCACGCAAAGACGCACGCAACCGCCACCCAAAATCCAAATATCAGCCGGCTGCCCCGCCCTTCGCGCCTTTGCCTCACGCGAAGGGCGGGGCCGTTGTTTTCCTGCGCCACTCCACACACGCGGCTCTATCACTTAAGAAAACATTTTTCGAATCGTCGCGGTAGGCAGGAACAATTTCAAACGGACGACTGGGAAAAGCCTGAAACCCAAACTTTTTGTAGAATGTCGTCCCGCGCTCATTCTTGGCCTCCACCACCACGGCCCATGACGCCGCCTGCATGCTGGTAGCCAAGCACCGTCGTAACGCATCCACCAGCAGCAAATCTCCTGCTCCTGTTCCGCGCTGTGCCGTATCCCGCGCCAACCTGCCGATTAAAGTCGCTGGAATTTGGCCGTGCTTGGTCAACTTGCCGGAGATCTCTGCGGGAATCTCACTGCTCCCAATCGAGTACTGCGAAAGTGTATAGAATCCCGCGATCGCTTTTCCGTCCGCTGTCATGATGAAAACGGCTGCCAGTTTCTTGCTCGCATCCTGGCGTGCTTGCGTCTTCAGGTAATTTTCTAAACGAGGCTGTTCGCAGGAAAAAGCCGCGCGGTTATGTGCGGGACCGAGCGGCTCGAAAAAATACTGCGGCTTCTCGTTAGCGTCTTCCAACTAGCCTCTTACCCGCCTTTTGTATCGTGCAACCGCGGCCTTGGCGTGCTTGCTGGGCGCGGGCGGATGAATCAGCGCGTTGAAAAACACTTTACGATCCTCTTCGCGCAGACGGATCGACTCGGTTTCCTGCACGATCTCCGTCGCCGCCTCCAGCAGCTTGTTCACTGCAAAGTCGGTGATCGTCGTGCCGCGAATTTGTGCGGCACGCTCGAAGAGCCTCTTCTGCTCGGGAGTCGCGCGAATTTCCAGCCGCTTCGATCGTACCGCTGCCCTCGTTGTCGCTGCCATAGCGGGCCTCCCTGCCTGCAGTCAGTGTACGGCAACTTGCCGTACCTGTAAAGTCCGCTGTACGGCAACGTGCCGTACGCCAATGCACCGCCCGGCCACCCTCATCCTTGGTGCCTTGGCTTCACGCGCAGGATGCGGCCGTTGACTTTCTCCGTCACTGCGCGCGCCGCCGCTTCGCCAGCCCCCGAATCAGGGCCGATCAGAGCCGCTTGACGAGGAGCCCGCACTGACGTACGATGCTTTGTATGAGCACTCGTCATACTACAGGTAGTACGCACTCACACAGGCCCGCCAAATCTTCCCCCAAGAGTTCGCGCCGCAAACAACGGGTCACTTTCACGCTCTCCCAAGATTCGCTCGCATTCATCCATCGCTCTCAGAAGGAACAGAACATTCCGTCCCTGAGCGCCGCTTTGGATAAGCTGATTGACGACGTCATGCGCGCCCGCGCGTTGCAGGCTCTCAACGCCAGTGTCACTTCATATTATGACTCGCTGTCTCCCGCTCATATGCAGGAAGAGTCTGCCTGGGGTGATGTCGGTGCTGAAGGATTGGCCGCGTTCGAATCCGAATCGAACCCGAAACCCCCTGAATCGGCGGAAGGATAGATGAGTTCGGCTTCCCCACTTCTCCCCAAGCCCCGCCAAGGCGAAATCTGGTACACCAGAATACCCACAGACCCGGCTGACTACTACGCGCGCCCGGTCGTGGTCGTCTCTGTGGATTCCAGAAATCAAAATGAGCGGGCCAATACAGTTTTGGTGGTCCCGCTGTCAACCACGATTAGAAATCCGCTTCTGGTAACAAATCTAAGATTAAGTCCCGGGGAAACTGGCCTTCGCGAGACAAGCGAACTTCAAGCCAGTGGCATTACCACGATTGGCAAGCGGCAACTCAAACAGCCGCGGGAAAAACTTCGCCAGCTGACTCGAACTCAAATCAAGATGGTTGCACAACTCGTGGCGCTCGCCATGGGCATCCTGCCGGAAGAACTCGCAGAATGACTTCTCCCGACGAAGTAGCTGCATCCCGCCCGAGCAAACCACTGTCTCGCGCAATTATCGCTCCACCCAGGTGCCCCGGTTTTCCCGCCTTTGTCTCATTGGCAGGCCTCACGCGCAGAGTGGGGTCGTAGATTTCTCTTCCACCGTCTCACTTCTTCTTCACATCAATCGCGCAAAACAATCCCCATCCTTACCCGCGGAAGTACAGCTGTACCATCACAATCACCAATAAAACACGGCCCCAAACTCACTCTCAATTCCTCACTGCTGCTTCTGTACCGAATCCCTCCCGCCGTACAGCTGTGCACGCGCTCTTCGCATGCTAGCCTTGCTGCGGTGCAAAAAAAATGCGCGACGAATTCCATCTCGATCAACGGCTCGACTCCACGCGCTGCGCCTCGCGCGTCAATAATCGCCACTCACGACTCACTGATCACTCGCCACTTGCCATTTGCCAGGCTAGTACTTTAATCGCTGGTCAAAAAATATTAAAAACAGAGCTAACTCCTTCGCTACCAATACCGAATGCATTTCTAATCGCTGGTATTTGTCCCACTTTCACGCCCGCGCCGCTCCTCACTCATCGCTTGTCACTCATCACCTGTCACTCTCCTTTCATCACTCGGCGTTACATTTCTAATCGGTACAGCCCCCGATTAGAAATCGTGTTAACCCGCTCACAACAAACGAGAAAACATTTTCTAATCGGTACGATTCGTCCGATTTCTTCGCAGAACACCGGCGCGCCCCATGTCACCAATCCGCAACCAGCATTCCACCCCCAATCCACCGCCCCCACGCCTCTCCAATCTCAGCATCCTCATTCCTCGCCACTTACCACCCCTCACTGCCTTCGCGCCCGAACTTGGCCGGCTCACGGCGGCACGCCGTTTCGAAAAATTCACGCAGCCCTTTATTTTTCGCGCGCATGGGTATACATTTCCTGCCTCCACCGTTCACGTCATGGCCTCGAGAAGAAAACGGAGCAACGTGCACCAGAGCAAAGCGAATCCCCGCGCCACCTTCAAATTGTTTGGCCAGGCGCCCATGCAGGCCACCATTCTCAGCCGCAATCGCGCAGGCTTCTGGATACAAGGCGGCAAACTCGCCGAATTTCTCGGCGGCTGCGATTGTTCCGGCGTGGAAGTGGACGTGTGCTTCCTCTCCGCCAACAAAGTGGAATGGTACAAAGCACCGTCCGCGAATTCACACTCCACCGACGCAGGCAAGTAGCGCGCGGCACCCCCGCCGCCAGTCGAAATTTGCTGCATCGTTTCGAACCGGCGCATACTCTAACCTCCAGGCCCGCAACACAACTTCTAAGGAGAATCTCCGATGGCTACTATCACCACGAAAGACGGCACCAAGATTTTTTACAAGGATTGGGGCACGGGACAACCCATCGTTTTCAGTCACGGCTGGCCGCTCAGCGCCGACGATTGGGACGGGCAGATGCTCTACTTCGGAAACCTCGGCTATCGCGTGATCGCCCACGACCGCCGCGGACATGGACGCTCCGATCAGACCTGGGGCGGCAACGACATGAACACTTACGCGGACGATCTCGCGGAGTTGTTCGAAAAGCTCGATCTTAAGGACGCAATCATGGTTGGACATTCCACCGGTGGCGGCGAAGTCGCGCGCTACCTCGGCCGCCACGGCACCAAGCGCGTTGCCAAAGCTGCGCTCATCAGCGCCATCACTCCGTTGATGCTGAAGACGCCGAACAATCCGCTCGGCGCGCCCATCGAAGTGTTCGACGGACTGCGCGCGGCGCTTGCGGCCAATCGCCCGCAGTTCTACAAGGACATCACCATGCCGTTCTACGGCTACAACCGTCCCGGCGCAAAAATTTCCGAGGGCATCCGCGAGCACTGGTGGCTGCAGGGCATGGTCGGCAGCATTAAGGCTCACTACGATTGCATCCGCGTTTTCTCGGAGACGGACACCACCGAAGACCTGAAGAAAATTGATATTCCCGTGCTGGTGATGCACAGCGAAGACGATCAAATCGTGCCCATCGCCGCAGCCGGTCCCGCGGCCGCAAAGTTACTGAAGTACCCAACGCTCAAAGTCTATAAAGATCTTCCGCACGGCATGCCCGCGACACATCCGGACGTAGTGAACGCCGAGCTGCTCGCTTTCTTCAAAACGCAGCGAAGCGCAACGGCCTAACCGGGAAAACCAAATGACGCGACCCGGCCCCTCACATTTCCCGCAGGGGCCGGGCCGCGCACTCGTCCGTCCATCCAACTCGGAAACGTCCCATCGCAATTTTTATTTGAGCCAATCGTGCGTGTGTGCGCGTCGCGCTTAGAAGTGAAATGCGTGCATCAGCAGTCCCGCGAGCGCGCCGCCGATCAGCGGACCAAACACCGGAATCCCCGCGTAGCCCCAATCCGAGCTTCCCTTCCCGGCGATGGGCAGCACGCTGTGCGCGATCCGCGGACCCAGGTCGCGCGCCGGATTGATCGCGTAACCGGTGGTGCCGCCCAGCGAGAGACCAATTCCCCACACCAGGCTCGCCACCAGATACGGACCGAGGCCGGAAGCCAGTCCCGCACCCGCGACCGCTTTCGAGAATATCGCGCCCACCACAAACACCAGCACGAACGTGCCGAAAATCTCGCTGATCAGATTGCTCGCGACATTGCGTATCGCGGGGCCAGTGCAAAAACAGGCCAGCTTCGCGGCCGCGTCCGGAGTGACGCTCCAGTGCGGCAGGTAGTGAATCCACACCAGCACCGCGCCCACAAATGCGCCGAGCATTTCCGCCACAAGGTACGGCGCGAACTTCGAGAAGTCGCCGGAGCGCACCGCGAATCCGATCGTCACCGCCGGATTCAGAAACGCGTCGCTGCTGCCGCAGGCGATCGCCGTGAACACTCCGCACATCACCGCAAACGCCCATCCCGCCGTGATCACGATCCAGCCGGAATTTTCCGCCTTCGATTTTTTCAGCAGCACGCCGGCCACCACTCCATTCCCCAGCAGCACCAACACAAGCGTGCCCATGAATTCGCCCAACATCGCGGATGTCACCTGGTATTTCCTCGCCGGCGCAATTTAGTGCGTGATGAAACTCAAAACGCGGTCGAATCTATCATCACGGATGCTCAGAAGCTACGACGTAGCAGCGACGGCGCGGATGTCTTTGATTTCCAGGATGTGTTTGGGATAAGGATGATCGACCAGATTCAGCATGGCGCGGCCGATCTGTTCGGTGGTGAGGATTTGATTGGCGAACAGGCGGCGGATCAAAGGCAGCAGCGGTTTGGCGATTATGTAGCTGACGCGATAGAGCTTGGTGCGCGAGCTTTCGCCATGCATCGGCTCGATAAATCCGGGGCGGAACATATATGCCGCGGCGAATGGCATGCGCAACAGCGCGTTCTCTGTTTTGCCTTTCACCCGCGCCCACATCATGCGGCCTTTTTCGGAGCTGTCGGTGCTGGCGCCGGAAACGTAAATGAACGTCATGCGCGGATTCAGGCGGCACAAAGTTTCCGCGGCGGCGATGGTAATTCCGTAGGTAATGCGCGCGTAGGCTTCTTCCGTCAGGCCGGAAACGGATACGCCCAGGCAGAAGAAGCATGCGTCGAATCCGGTGAGTTGGTTTTCGATCGCCGCGTAATTCCACAGATCCGCGTGCACGATCTCGCGCAATTTCGCATTCTGCACGCCGGAGGCGCTGCGCCCCAAGGCCACAACCGATTGCACTTCCGGGTCGAGCAGACATTCGCGCAGCACGCCTTGCCCCACCATGCCGGTAGCGCCAAAAATCAGCACGTTCATTGTTTATTCATTCCCTCCATGTCCTCGGCGGTACAGCAACGCTTGCGTAGAGGCGTTCCCGCGAAGCGGGACCACCGATCCGCGGCTCACCATCGATCCGTTACAGTCCACCGATGCTTGCCACCCCACCGATGGCGCACTGAAGTGCGCCGCTACGAAGGCATGCAAAAGGCACGGCATCAGGATAACTGGGTGCAAAGGGCTTTGGAGAACGATAATTTTGGCGATATCCTCGCACGTTGCTTACGGCGAGCTCCGTACGGGCTGCTCACGCAAACGATGGAAGCGCGTCGAAGAGTACGAATCCCCGCAGGTCAGTGCAAGTCACAGTTAGGTCGCTATGAGCAGGAGGAAGATTATGAGTTTCGGTATACGCACGCGCGTGGGCCTGGCATCGCTCGGTCTTCTTTGCGCGGGAAGTTTTCAGATGCTCTTCGCACAGGCCGGCGTGGAAGGTCCGCATCTCTGGGACAAGCCTCTGGATCCCGCGATCCTGGAAAAGCGCGTCAACGAGCAACTGGATCTCGCGCAGAAATCGATCGACGAAATCCTGGCGGTCAAGGGGCCGCGCACGATCGAAAATACCCTGGCGCCCTTCGACAACGCCACGGAAAAACTCGATACGGCCGGCGACCAGTCCGGCATGCTGCAGCTGCTGAGCCCGGACGCGAGCATACGCGACCGCGCGCAAGCGATGGTGCAGAAAGTGAGCGCGGCCGGCACGGCGCTCTCGCTGAATCCGGCGATTTATCACGCGCTGGCGGACCTGGACGTTTCCAAGGCTGACGCCGCGACGCAGTATTACGTGAAACGCACGCTGCTGGAATTTCGCCTGGCCGGCGTGGACAAAGACGACGCCACGCGCGCCCACATTCAAGCGCTCAGCGACGAGCTCGCCAAACTCGGCACCGAATTCGAGCGCAACATCCAGGATTCGCAGATTAAGGTGACGGTGAAAAACCGCGCGGAGCTGGATGGCTTGCCCGATGATTACATCAATCTGCACAAGCCCGCGGCCGACGGCAACATCACTCTCACCAGCGATTCGCCGGATGTAATTCCCGTGCTGAAGTTCGCGAAAAACGCCGACCTGCGCCGCCGCATGTACCTGGCCTATAACGACCGCGCCTATCCGCAAAACATGAAAGTCCTCGCCGACGTGCTGAAGAAGCGCGAGGAACTGGCCAACATTCTTGGCTACAAGCACTGGGCGGATCTGAGCGCGGCGGACAAGATGGCCGTCACCTCACAAAACATCAGCAGTTTCATTGACCAGATTGACTCGGCTTCGCGTCCGCCAGCCGATCGCGAATACCAAATGTTGTTAGCCTCCGCGCGCACGCAGCAGCCCGGGCTCGGCAACATCGTCACGTCTGACTGGCAGTACTACTTCGAACAGCTGCGCGCCACGGAATTTAATTTCAATTCGCAGGAAGCGCGGGCCTACTTCCCTTACGATCGCGTGCAACAAGGAATTCTGGACGTGGCCGCCAAATTGTTCCACGTCGAGTATCGCCCTGTGAAAGATGCCGTCACGTGGGATCCCTCCGTCAGCACATTCGACGTGTACGACGGAGACCGCCGCCTCGGCCGGATTTACCTGGACATGCATCCGCGGCCCGGAAAAAACCAGTGGTTCAGCTCCGATGCGCTGCTCGACGGCAAGCGCGGGCAGCAGTTGCCGGAGGCGACTTTGATTTGCAATTTCCCGGGAGGAAAGCCGGGAGATCCGGGATTGATGGAGTACGGCGACGTCACCACGTTCTTCCACGAATTCGGCCACCTGATGCACTGGATTTTCCAGGGCCAGCAGCAGTGGGCCGGGTACGGCAACAATCTGGAAAATGATTTTGGCGAAGCGCCGTCGCAAATGCTGGAAAATTGGATGCACGACCCCAAGGTCCTGGCGACTTTTGCGCTCAACTATAAGACCAATGAACCGATCCCGGCGGACCTGGTGCGCCGCGCCAATCGCGCCGACGCTTTCGGACGCGGGCTGTGGGCGCGCGGGCAGCTGGTCTACACCAATGTGTCCTTCGATCTGCACAACTCGACGCCGGATGCCGCGAAGCTGGAAACAGTCATGGCCGATAGCCGAAAACGATTCCTGCCGTACACGCTGGTGGAGGGCGATCATCAGGTCGCCGCGTTCGATCACCTGCTCGGCTACACGTCCGCGTATTACACGTATTTGTGGGACAAAGTGATTGCGCAGGATTTTTTCAGCAAGTTCAATCGCAACGATCTGCTGGCGCCCGAAGTGGCCGCGCGCTATCGCACCACCGTGCTGGAAAAGACCGGATCCATGCCCGCCAACGATCTGGTGAAGAATTTCCTGGGACGTCCGCAAGCGATGGACGCGTTTGTCGCGTGGATGAATCAGGAGTTCGAAGGATTGCCGGCAAGCGGAAAGGCCGCGGGAAATTGACGCAGCGGAACGGTTATGTTGCGGCGGGCTTCCGACTGCCGGCGGCTGTTGCCACGCCACCGATCGCGCCGCTGCAAAGGACGCCGCTACGACGCGGCGCCGTCGCTCACGCCGACCAGTTTTTTAAATTCGGGGTCGTCGTGGAGGCAGTTGAAATCGGAATCTTTGGCGGCCCAATTGCGGTTGCCGAATCCGGCGTTGAAGGCTTTTCGCAGCGTCTCAAGCGCTTCGGCTTTTTTGCCGAGCACGCCGTAAGTGCACGCGGCATTGTAGAGCGTATTGGAATCGTTCGGGCGCAGCGCGACAGCGGTCTGCAGGTGGCGAATGCTCTCGTCGGCTTCCTGCCCGAAGTGGGCGAGATTGGTAGCGAGCAAGATGCGGGCGCGCACGTCTTCGGGAACGAGCTCCAGCTGCTGGCGCAGCACTTTCATCATGCGCTCGCGGATCTGATCCGCTTCTTTTTTGCGGCCTAGCCGTTCCAACGATTGTTCGTAGGGAATAAACATATTGTAATCGTCGCCATTGAATTCGATGGCGCGCTCGGCGGCAGCGGCGGCGTCTTCGTAACGGCCGGAGGCGAAGTAGGCGCGACCGAGAATGTTCCATGCGCCATCGCAATCGGGTTTGCGTTCGATGGCGCGCAAGGCGAGCAGCGCGGTTTCGTCATTTTTCTTCTGCGCGTAAAAAATGCGCGCGTGGGCGACCAGCACTTCGGGCAGGTCCGGCGCGAGCGCAGTGGCGCGGTCGCAGGCGGCGAGGCCACGCTGCATCCAACTGGGGCTCTGATCGCGAACTTCAAAGATAACGCCGCAAACGTGCGCGATGCCGGCGTGCGCGAGAGCGAAGTTGGGATCCAACTCGATGGCCTGCTCGAACATTTGCAGAGCGTATTCAAAATCCTGGCGGCGGGAATAATTACGGCCGCGCAGATAAAAATCATAGGCCAACGGATTTTCGGTGGGCTTGCGCGCGATGATTTTATCTTCCTGCGGCGTTAGCGTGATGCGCAGCGCCTGCGCAATGCTCCGCGCGATTTCTTCCTGAATGGCGAAGACGTCGTCCATCTGGCGGTCGTAGCGGTCGGCCCACACGGAGTGCCGCGTGGAAGCCTCCACCAGTTGCGCGGTGATGCGCACGCGGCTGCCGGAGCGGCGTATGGAGCCTTCCAGAATGTACGAGGCGCCTAGTTGCTGGCCCACTTGTTGCGCGGTGACGGGCTTATCGCGGAAGGCCAGCATTTCCGAGCGCGGAAATATTTGCAGCTGGGCGATTTTAGATAGTTCGGTGACTACGTCCTCGGTAATGCCGTCGCGAAAATATTCGTCCTCTTTCGCGCCACTCTGATTTTCGAAATAAAGTACGGCCACGGATTTTTGTTTGGGGACCACGGCTTGCGCGCCGGAATCCGGCACATTTTTGCCGGCAGATACGCGCCGGCCGGAATCCAGATCGCGGCTCAGGCGCTTCAGATCGGCGCGCAGCTCGGCAGCCGTCTGGCAGCGCAGGTCGGCATCTTTCTCGAGAGTTTTTTCCAGAATTTGTACCAGCGCCAGAGGAATCGCGGGATTCACGTCCTTCGCGTTAGCCGGCGTGTCGTGCAGAATTCCATCGAACACCACAGCGGCAGTGGCCCCGGTGAACGGCACCACGCCCGTCGCCATCTCATACAGCACCACGCCTAGCGAAAATAAATCGGAGCGCGCGTCCAATTCTTCGCCGCGGGCCTGCTCCGGCGACATGTACGCGATGGTGCCCATAGAGCTGCCGGGACTAGTGAGCTGCTCAACGCCCAGCCCGCTGGATTGCGTGTGGATGGTGGCCGTGCCCACGGATTCGGAGGCCCGCGCGAAAATGGGCGTCAATTTGGCGAGGCCGAAATCCAGTATCTTGGCCGGGCCGCGCTCCACCAGAAAAATATTCGCTGGTTTTATGTCTCGATGCACGATGCCCTTGGAGTGCGCCGCGTCCAAACCGCTGGCGATCTGGATGCCGATTTCCAGCAGCTTGGAAATTTCCAGGGGCTTGCCGGCGATCCCGTGCTTGAGCGTCTGGCCTTCCAGCAGTTCCATGGCGATGTAGGGACGGCCTTCGAATTCGCCGATGTCGTAAATGGTGCAAATGTTCGGATGATTCAGCAAAGACGCCGCGCGCGCTTCGCGGCGGAAACGTTCGATGGCTTGGGGGTCCTTGGAAATATCGTCGGGCAGAGAATTTCAGCGCGACGCTGCGGCCCAGGCGCGTGTCCTTCGCTTTGTAAACCACGCCCATGCCACCACCGCCCAATTTTTCCAGGACGCTGTAGTGGGAAACGCTGCTACCGACGATGGAGGCGCTATCAGACATTGGCGGCACATTTTACGCGAGCGCTTGCTGACATGCAAACCGGGGGCCAGCGCTTCAATCTGCGCTGGAATTACCTTCGGCTTGTTTACCCACGAGAAGGCTGACTTCGCGGAGATTCTGATAGATCTCGCGATAGGATTGGAACAAGGACGTCTCGTGGTAGGGCACGTCGTGCGAGCGGCAGTAATTGCGCACGATTTTTTGCACGTGGCGCAATTTATTCGCGGGCATGGTGGGAAAAAGGTGATGCTCGATCTGGCAGGTGAGGCCGCCGGTGGCGAAATCAATTCCCGGATGATTTTTGATGTTGCGGCTGGTGAGGACCTGTTCGCGCAGGAAATTCACAGCGGTGTTGCCTTGCTGCAGCGGCATGCCCTGATGATTGGGCGCGAATATTAGGGTTAGATACAGTCCCAGAAAAGCCTGATGCGCGATGGCGAAGAGAATGGCGTGCTGCCAGCCGAGCAGGAAACAGAGCAGGCCCAGATACCAGCAGGCGTGCAGGACGAGCAGAGCGACTTCAAGTAACGGGATGCGCGACTTTATTGCGCTGCAGGAAGCGAATGCTGTCGTATTTCAGCACGAACGCTTCCAGCAAGGACAACGGGAAAAACGAAAAGTGCTGGTATTTCACGGAGAGGCGCGCCAGGCCGTGCTTCCCCGCCGCTTGATCTTTGGAAAACGCGAACGGAATTAAATCCACGTCGGGGTCGGCGGTTACGTGATTCGGCGAGCAGTGATGATGATTGTGCTTGTGCAGCCACCAACTATAGCTGAATCCGAGGATGAGGTTGGAGTGCAGCAGGCCGATGGCTTCGTTGAGGGCCGGCCGGCTGAAAATTTCCTGGTGGCCGGCGTCGTGCACGATGAAACCCAGTTGCGCGAAAACGAAGGCAAGAAAAGCGGCGTTGCAAATTTCGATCCAGGGATTTTGAAATCGCGCAATGAGCAAGAAAGCGCCGGCGAACATGACTGCGTTCAGAAGAATTTTTCGGAGGTAGTACGCGGGTTGCTTGGCCATTAGCCCGCTCTGGCGCACCAAAGCCAGTAAGTCGCGAAATTCATCGCCCGCCGTTGCGGCCATCGTTTCCTTTGGAAAACGGAACAGCCTTTCGGCCGTCCTGCGTTGCGTTGTTTGTTGATTAGAAATGCGGAATGAACAAATCGTCTGCGGAGGGTGAAACCCGCACAAAAAGGCCCAGGCACAGGCAAGACGAACATCTAATGATAGCGAAAAGCAGCGCGTTGTCACAAATTTATTGTGCGGCGATTTCCTGGAGCAGCGCGCGGGGCCAGTGAATCGGAAGTGCAGCGGAGCTACAACGTTTCGCGCGTCTGGGATGTTGCTTCGATCTTCGCCAGCGTTGACTTAGATAAGCACGCAACCTAGAATGGCCGCTACATGACGGACTTGAACCTTCCTGCCGGGCAAATCGTTACACACTATCGCATCGTCGAAAAAATCGGCGGCGGAGGCATGGGCGTGGTGTATCGCGCCGAAGACACCAAGCTGAAACGGCAAGTGGCGCTGAAATTTCTGCCGCCGGAAGTGCTGAAGGACGAAGCCGCGCTCTCGCGTTTTCAGCGCGAAGCGCAAGCCGCTTCGGCGCTGAATCACTCCAGCATCTGCACCATCTACGATATTGACGAAGACGCCGGCACTCCCTTCATCGCCATGGAATTGCTGAAGGGTTCCACTCTGAAGCATCGCATCAACGGCAAGCCGCTGCCTCTCGATACCCTGCTGGAAATTGGGATTGACGTGGCCGACGCGCTGGACGCCGCGCACGCCGAAGGAATCGTGCATCGGGACATTAAGCCGGCGAATATTTTTGTGACGGATCGCGGGCAAGCCAAGGTGCTGGATTTCGGACTGGCGAAGCAGATGGTGGCGCGCGGCGTGAGCGAGGCGGTTACATCCGGCGGCGCGACGCTGGGCAGCGATCCGAATCTCACCAGCCCGGGAATGGCGCTGGGCACGGTGGGTTACATGTCACCCGAGCAGGTGCGGGGAGAATCGCTGGATGGGCGCAGCGATTTATTTTCACTGGGACTGGTGCTGTACGAAATGGCGACGGGGCGGCAGGCGTTTGCGGGAAATACTTCGGGCGTGATTTTCGCCGCGATTCTGGAACGGCAGCCTGCGCCGCCTTCGCAACTGAATCCGGATTTGCCGGCGGCGTTCGATGCGATCGTGGCGAAAGCTTTGGAGAAAAATCCCAAGCTGCGCTACCAGCACGCTTCAGACCTGGGCGCGGATTTGCAGCGGCTGAAGCGCGACACGGATTCGAGCCGCTCGTCGGCGATGCAGAGTTCGAGCGCGCAAACTACAACTCCAGGCTCGGGCGCGCAGGCGACGCCAGGCCTTCTTCCGGCACAGGTTCCGGTGCAGCTGCGGGCAGCGCGGCTACGGCAGCGGCGCCGGGTTCGGGCAGTTCAGCGATCGTGCAGGCGGCGCAGGAGAATAAAGGAAAGCTGGTCGCGGGCGCGGTGATCGCTGTGGTGATTCTGGGCGTGGCGGGCTACGGCGTATTTTCGATGTTGCGTGGCAAAGCCGCGGCGGTGCCTTTTCAGAATTTTACGATCACGCAGGTGACGAACTCCGGAAAAGTGCTCGCCGCGGCGATTTCGCCGGACGGGAAGTACGTCCTCAGCATCGTGGAGGACGGCGGAAAAATGAGCTTGTGGTTGCGAAACATTCCCACGGGCAGCAACACGCAGGTGCTGCCGCCGGAATCCGCGCTGTACCAGAACCCGGCATTTTCTCCGGATGGAAATTACATTTATTACAGCAAGGCGTCTGACGCGGCGGGAAACGTCAACAATTTGTATCGCATTCCGGTGCTGGGTGGAGAAGCTGTGCAGCTGGTGCGCGACGTGGATGTGGGTCCCACTTTTTCTCCCGAGGGGCAGCGCATGGCGTACCTGCGCGCGAACGATCCGGTGGTGGGAAAATATCTGATTTTGAGCGCGAAGATGGACGGCAGCGACGAGAAAACCATTTACACGGCGCCGACGCCGTTCCCTACCGCGCTGGCATGGTCACCCGACGGAAAGTTGATCGCGTTCATCCAGGGCGCAGGGCAGGAGGCGCAGGGCGGCGTGCGAACGCTGGACATTGCCACGGGGCAGGACCGCGCGCTGGCGCCGCTGGCGGACAAATTCGCGAACGCGCTGGCGTGGATGCCAGACAGCCGCGGGCTGATGGTCGTGTACACGGAACGCTCGGCAGGCTTCAACCGTTTCCAGATCGCCTTCGTTTCCTTTCCCGACGGGCAATTCCATCCGCTGACCAACGACACCAACGGCTACCACTCCGTGAGCATTTCGGCGGACGGAAAGTCCATCGCCGCGATGCAGCGCCAAGATACGAACTTCATCGCGCTGCTGCCGCCTGCGGGACGCGGAAACGCGACGCAACTTGCGGGACTTCCCACCAACGAGCAGATTCGCGACATTCTGTGGGATAAGGACGGAAACTTGCTGGCGGTGCTGCGCCACTCGATTGTGCGCGCGTCGCTGGATGGAAATCATCAGAGCACGGTATTGACCGAGCCCAACGCGGTGATTACCAACGCGAACGCCTGCCCGAACGGCGGTCCGATCCTGGTAAATTGGGCTTCGCGGGAAAACACGGGAAAGTTAAATATCTGGCGGGTGGATGCGGACGGCTCGCATCCCAAGCAGCTGACGAATGGCGTGGACGACGAGTCACCGCTTTGTGCCGCGGACGGAAAATCGTTCTACTACGCGGATCTGGACAAGAAATCCGTGATGAACCGCATGCCGATCGAGGGCGGAACGCCGGAATTGATCAAGGCCAGCGCGATCGCCAATGGATTCGTCGCGACCATCAGCAACAACCTCGCGCCGGACAACCACTGGCTGCCGGTGATCGTGACGAAAGTGGATCCGGCCACGCAGGCGGATCTTCATGCGCTCGCGCTGATTGACGTCGCCGCCAACACCGAATCGTCCATGCGCATTTTTCCATCGCAGCCGACCATTACGCAGCCGTTGCGATACACGCCGGACTGGAAGAGCGTCGCCTACCGCGTGATTGACAACGGCACGGACAATATATGGATGCAGCCGGTGGACGGCTCCGCGGGGCATCCGGTGACGGACTTCACGAGCGATCACATCAGGGCGTTCGCGTGGTCGCCGGACGGCAAAACGCTGGCGGTGGCTCGGACCCACACCGTATCCGACGTGGTGCTGCTGCGCGAAGGCAAGGCTGCACAATAGCGATCGCTTGTCTCCTACCGTTTGCGATTATTGGGTTCAACTTTTCCCGTTGCGTTGGCTCTGCTGCGTTGGCTCTGCTGCGTTGACCATGGTGCGATAACTCTGTCGCGTTGACTCTACTTCGTTGACTCCGCTGCCTTGGCGATGTATTTTCAGCGCGGTGACCGGGCGGCGTGGCCGAATCTGACGGCAGCACCGGGAAAGGAGGGCGGGCATGGTGAGATATATCGCGATGTCAAGTTACTGGCTGGGAGTGGTGTGCGCGGTGGTGGCGCTGGTGGCGCGCGCGTGCGACGCGTTGGGCATCGCGTTTGTGCATTTTTTGACCAGGGGCAACACCATTGACTTCCGCAGCTTCCTGGATGCCGCAGTGCTGTTCCTGTTTATTGCCATCGCCTCGGCGAGCTACGCGGGGTTTCAAGCGCAGCAGCGGAAGTCGTGAGCCGCGGGTATTGTTGCGGTCTGCGGGATTTTTGCGGCTGATCGCGGCGCGGTTCTCCCCGCCAGGCGCAGCGTAATATTTCGGGCGCGCGAGTTTCGCACGGCGGGCCGGCGCGGGCGCTTATTATTCGGTGGGCTTCAGTTTCAGGCGCGATTTATTTTCCTCGAGGAAGGCGCGCAGATCGTCGGCGACATTCAACAGGCGATTCCATTGCTCGTAATATAAGGTGACCGGGAATCTTCCCAGGCCGTACACGCTGACGCCGCCTTTTTCTCCCACGCGGAATTCGAGCGCGCCGGTGCGCTTCCCTCCCGCCGCTTTCTTCTCCAGCTCCGCGATGCGCGCGAGTAATTCTTCTTTGGTTGGTTCGGTCATGAATCGTGCCCCCAGTCGTTTTGGTGTTTTCAGATTCTACCATTAGACGGGGCAGCGGAAATGTTCGGGTGCGTGCCGCGGCTCGGCTTCAGGAGCGAATAAGCTCGCGCAAAAACGGTCAAGCTTTTGTGGCGGCGAGCGCGTGGACGCGGATGGCGCGCCAAAGTGCGCGGCTAGAACGGCCACGTCAAAGGCGCGGAGCTTCTGATGGCGCGCGCATTCGATTCGGCCTGTGCGAGAATTTGTGGTAAGTACCAGGCGACCCGAAGGGGTGCCAGGGTGCGCAAACATTTCACGAAGGAGGCACAAGTGAAGAAAGTTCATTACGCTGTGCTGGTTGCATTGCTGGCAGGCGGCGTGGCTGCGGCGGTGGCGCGCCCAAATCAGCGCGCTGGCAATCATACGAGCGACGAAGCGATGATCCGCAGGATTGACGCGCTGTGGTCGCAAGCCGCGGACGACAAGGACCTGGATGGCGCAGTGCATCCCTACGCAGAAGACGCCTCCATGCTTCCGTTTGGCGCGCCCATCGCCACGGGAACCGATGCGATCCGCAAAACGTGGGCGGCGCTGATGGCGAAGCCGGGATTTTCGCTAACGTTCGTGCCCACGAAAGTTGTGATCGCGTCCGCCGGCGATATGGCTTGGGAAATCGGCACATTCGACCTGAAATTGAACGACGCGCAGGGTAACCTGATGGACATTCCCGGCAAATACGTGGTGACTTGGAGGAAAGACGACGGCACATGGAAAGTAGCAGCGGACATTTTTAACACGGACAAGTAAGAACGGTTGCGGCGCGCGCGTGCGTCAATAACCGACGGACTTGCCGCCGTTGCGACCGTCACTGGCACCCAGGCGTTCGCCGGTTTTCGGATCGATCGCGATGCACTCGGCATCGCTCCAGTAGGGAATGAAATCCGCGCCTTCGTACTGGCCGACGACGATCTGGTATCCCATTTTTTCCAGCGCGTGGACGGCATCGGGCGCGAACCACGCTTCGACGCTGAGCACGTCTGGCATCCATTGATTGTGGAAACGCGGCGCGTCCACAGCTTCCTGAATATTCATTCCGTAATCCACCACGCCCATGATCGCGAGCGCCACGGTGGTGATGATGCGCGAAGAGCCGGGCGAGCCGAGCACCAGAAAAAGTTTGCCGTCTTTCAGGACGATGGTCGGCGTCATCGAAGATAGCGGGCGCTTGCCGGGGCCGATGGAATTGGCCGCGCTCTGAATTAATCCGTCGCTGTTGGGCGCGCCCTGCTTCGCGGAGAAGTCGTCCATCTCGTCGTTCAGCAGGAAGCCCAGGCCTTCGGCGGTGACGCGCGAGCCGAACCAGTCGTTGATGGTGGTGGTGACGGCGACGGCGTTTCCGTCCGCGTCCACGACGCTGTAATGCGTAGTGTGCGGAGACTCGCGCGGCGCGGCGGGCTGCATGCTGCTGCTCCTGATGCGAAGTCGCTTGCGCGAGCGTGCTGAAAATCGCGGGGCGCTGCAGGTCTTTGCTCGCGGTGGCGTGGCCGGGATCGATTGTGGCGCGCCAAGCCTCGGCA
Organism: uncultured Acidobacteriota bacterium; assembly: GCA_963742475.1. Taxonomy (GTDB): domain Bacteria; phylum Acidobacteriota; class Terriglobia; order Acidiferrales; family UBA7541; genus Palsa-295. Next base: position 79,391 of record CAVULY010000007.1, read on the forward strand.
TATTTTTTATCGGTGAGCTGCGCGACGGGCAGCTTCGAGAAATCGGGGTCGCCGAGAAATTCAGCGCGGTCGAAAAAAGCGCGGCGGAAGGCTTCGGCGGTCAGGTGGACGGATTCCGCGGAGCGGCTGCCGGCTTTCGCCAGATCGTAACCTTCCAGAATGTTCAACGATTCGATGAGCACGATTCCGCCGGAGGAAGGCGGCGGCGCGCTGATGACTTCGTAGCCGCGGTATGTGCCGCGCAGCGGCTCGCGTTCTTTTACCTGGTAGCGCGCGAGGTCTTCGGCGGTGAGCAGTCCCCCGCCCTTCTGTATCGCCGCGGCGAGTTCGCTGGCCATGGCGCCGTGATAAAAATCGTCGGGATCTTTGGCGATGCGTTCAAGAGTGTGCGCCAGATCCGGCTGGCGGAAGATTTCGTACTGTTTGTAGAAATTTCCGTCGCGCTGAAAGATTTTGCGCGATTCGGGATAATCGGCGAGGTGCGAATCTTCGCGCAGATCTTGCGCCTGCTGCCAGGTCAAGACGAAACCGCTGCGCGCCAGGCGAATCGCTGGAGCCATCACTTGCGGCAGCGGCAGCTTGCCGTATTTTTTTTCAGCGTAGACCAGTCCCGCCACCGAGCCCGGGACGCCGATCGCTTTGTAGCCGTATTCGCTGGCGCCGGGAATCACGTTGCCGTCGGCGTCGAGATACATGTTGGCGGTGGCGGCGGCCGGAGCCTCCTCGCGAAAATCGATGAAATGGTTTTTGCCGTCCGCGGTGCGCAGCAGCATGAATCCTCCGCCGCCGAGATTTCCCGCTTGCGGATAGACCACTGCGAGCGCGAAGCCGGTGGCCACCGCGGCGTCCACCGCGTTGCCGCCCTGGCGCATAATTTCCACGCCGGCTTTGGACGCGAGTTCGTCAATGCTGGCGACGACGGCGTGCGGCGCGTGCACCGGCCTCGAATCAGCGCGCAGCGGGGACGGCGCAACGAGTGGCAGAACTACCAGCGCAGCGAGCAGCATCACGGCTAGCGGCCTGAGCATTGCGATGTGCAGTTTTTGCAATTGGGCCTCGTCAGCAGAAATAATAATTGAGCGCGCGAAGTGTGAAGCAGCGCCGCGCTTACTGCCTCCCGACTTTGCCGCGCAGGCTATCGTAAATTGCGTTCGAATCGTAGCCAACGCCGGCCTTGAACACGATTTCCGGTTTTTCGATCGCAGTGATGTCTTTGGCGAGGTCGCCATTCAGCAGACACGAGGTCCGCTTGCTTGCCCGCAGCGATCGTGCCGATGCGTTCGGATTCGCCGAGAAATGTGGCGCCATTTTGCGTGGCGATGTGAATTACTTCCACGGGAGAAAAACCGGCTTCCGCGAGCAATTCGATATTGCGCTGGTCACCCAGTCCGGCAAGCGTGTCACCATCGCCCGTGGGATCGCAGCCCGCCATCAACACGCCGCCGGCCGCCACACGTATAATCGCGCGGATTATACATGCGCTGACCCCAGCTACCACAAAGCTTCATGCTAGGATGTGCCTCGAAAAAGTCGGCAGCATCTTTATGTGAAATATTGCGGTGAGAGAAGGAGTGTTCACGATGTTCGAGCCGATCGCGGTGCGAGGCGGAAAAAATAAAATGAGGCTGCTCGGTGTGGCGATTGCCCTGGTGTGCAGCGGTTTCGGGGCGCCTACGCTGCAAAGCCAGCAGCGCAGCGAGCCAAAGAAAGTGATCCTGGATACGGACCCCGGGACCGACGACGCGCTGGCGATGCTGCTGGCGTTCAATTCGCCGGAGCTACAAGTGGAAGCGATCACCGTGGTGGCAGGCAACATGACAGCAGACGCGGGGCTGGAAAACGCGCTGAAGATCACCAGTCTGGTGGGCAGATGCGACGTGCCGGTGGCGAAGGGCGCTATACGTCCGCTGCTGCAGGAGCTGAACACGGGAAAATTCTGGAACGGAGCGAATGGCCTGGGCGGAGCAGAGCTGCCCGCGGCAAAATGCCACGCCGCCCCGGAGTTCGCTCCCGACCTGATCATTCAGCTGGTGCACAAATATCCGCACCAGATCACGCTGATCCCGGTGGGTCCGCTTACGAATATCGCGATCGCGGTGGCCAAGGATCCCGCAATCGTACCGCTGGTAAAAGAAGTGGTGCTGATGGGCGGAGGAATTACCGGCGGCAACGTGACCGCCGTGAGCGAGTACAACATTCACAGCGACCCGGAGGCTGCGGCGATGGTGTTCAATGCAGGCTGGCCGATCACGATGGTGGGGCTGGACGTAACGGAAATCACGCTGGTCACCGACGAGGACGTGGCGCGCCTGGAAAGCAAGCCAGGACCGGAGACGACGTTCGCGGCGGCGGTGGCGCGATTTCAGATCGGCACGTATAAAGGCACCGGCATTTTTCACGGCGGAGCGGTGCATGATGCGCTGGCCGTCGGACAAGTGATTGACCCCACGATTTTGACGACGCAAGACATGCGCGTGGACATCGAAACGGACGGAAAATTCACACGCGGCATGACCGTCGCAAATCGCAAGAACGCCATTGAGCGCAATGTTCCGGAGGGAGATCACCTGCAGTCCATGGGGCTGGAAGCGGTGCAGCCGAACGTGCGCGTGGCCGTGGGATCGGATGCGCAACGATTTGTGAATATGTTGATTGTGCGGATCAGCGGGAAATGAGTGGCGCGCGAAAGCGTGCATGGTTGTTGTACGAACGATGGCGGCGCTATAGTGTTCGGGCAGAGGACTCTTATGACTACCGCGAGCGAAGTTGACGACAAGAATCCGACGCCGTATGTTTTCGTCAGCGGCGACGCCGAGCAGGAGCATCAGGACGAGATCAATCGTTTTGCGAGCAAGGGATATCGCGTAATCGGCATGAGCCAGAATTCCGCGTCGGTTTCCTACGGCAAATCCGTGGTGGTGCTGATGGGTTTCGGCAGCTACGGGCAGCGTTAGGCGGAGCGCAGACGATTTTCGCGGAGGAATGATGAACGCAACAATCGCGCGCGCGGCGCAGGAAGATTGGCCGGAGCTGCCGCTGGCGGCCTGGCAGGACACCTACGCGACGCTGCACATGTGGTCGCAGATTGTGGGCAAAGTTCGCCTGGCGCTTAGCCCGCGCATCAATCACTGGTGGGAAGTGCCGCTGTACGTCAGCGCGAACGGGCTGACCACTTCGGCGATTCCCTACTCCGGCGGAATCTTCGAAGTGGAATTCGATTTCATCCATCACCGGCTGACGATCAAGACCAATCACGACGGGTCTGCAACTGTGGCGCTGAAGCCGCAGACGGTGGCGGATTTCTACCGCGATTTTTTTGCCGCGCTGGATTCGCTGGGAATTGCGGTGAAAATCTGGCGCATGCCGGTGGAAATTCCGAATCCCATCGCGTTCGATAAAGATACGCAGCACGCATCCTACGATCCGGAGTACGCGAATCGTTTATGGCGGATTCTGGCCAGCAGCGAGAAAGTATTTCAGGAATTCCGCGCGCGGTTTATCGGTAAGGCGAGCCCGGTGCATTTTTTCTGGGGCAGCTTCGATCTGGCGGCCACGCGATTTTCCGGGCGGCGCGCGCCGGAGCGGCCTGGAGCCGATCCCGTCACGCGCGAAGCCTATTCGCACGAGGTGAGCAGCGCGGGTTTTTGGCCCGGAGGCGGCGAGATCAAGGGCGCGGCATACTATGCGTACGCGGCGCCGGAGCCGGAGGGCTACGCGAAAGCGACTGTGCGTCCGGCGCAGGCGTACTATCATCCGCAGATGAAAGAATTTCTGCTGATGTATGACGACGTAAGAAAATCGGCCTCGCCGCGCGAAGCGCTGCTGGAATTTCTGCAGAGCACCTACGAAGCCGCGGCAGACCTGGCCGAATGGAACCGCAAGGAACTCGAAAGAGCAGCAACGTAGCAGCACCTGCGCGCGAAAATAAAATGCCCCATCCGCCTGGCATGCGCGACGGATGGGGCATTTTGCTTGAATATAGATGTTGAACGGATTGTTGGTTACTGCGCGGCCTTGTCCGCGGCTTTCTTCGGCTCGGCGGCCGGCGCAGCTTTCCAGAACGTGGGATCGGCCTTGACCATTTCCGGGCCTACGTAGCTGATTGCCGGATTCAGGGCAAACAGATTGATTTCGGCCTGGTCAACCGAGTCGGCCATCAGGCTGTTGAGTTTCTTCATGCCGTCGCTGCCGATGGCTTCCACAAATTTCGGCCCGTTGGCGAAATTGGTGTCAATTTCGGCGGCGGATTTCAGAGGAGTAATGTAAATGAAATAATTTTCCGGGCCGCCGTACGCGCGCTCGTACATCGCCCATTGCACGCCGGGAACTTTCGCGTACGCGTCTTTCACCAGCTTCATGATCGCGTCCCAGTCCGCATCGTGCCCGGGCTTCACGTGGAACACGCCGATTTCGAAGTAGCGGTCGTGCGCCAGGTCAGTGCCGGGATTCAGGCTGAAGTCGGGACGCAGCACGAAGATGCTGGTCTCGTAGGACTGCAGCAGGTCGCCGTCGGCTACCATCGCGCGATCGATCGCGGCGGAAAGCGTGGCGTTCTTCATCACGGACGCTTCTTCCTTTTCCCAGGCCGCGAACGAATCGAAGCCGGTGAAGAAGAGCGCGCGGCTGGGACCGCTGAGTGCGTCCATGCCCAGGTAGTGCGTGGGATCTTTCGCGGCGGCCATGGCGCGCACAAACATGCTTTCGGTTTTCTCATGCGGTCCGCCGCCCTTGCCCGGCTTCAATACTTCGCGGTTCACCACCAGAACTTTGGGCGGCTGGCTCATTCCCGCGGCGTTATCCTGCGCCGCGGTGACGGATGCGGTGAGCGACGCGGCCCCTAGACACAGACAGGTACCCAACAATACGGTCACAACTTTTTTCATTTGTGCCGACCTCCTCGGCGGAAACACGTGAGCGGACTACTAGCATGGAAGGGCCGAACGGAGATCCCCGCACGAACACGTTTAAATTGGCTGGGATCGGCGGAAGCGTACTCGCGCAGTCCGATGAAGTCAAGCAAACGACGCGGCGGGGAGCGGGTTGGTTTTTCGTGCAGGGGTTGGGCAGGCGCTACATATTGTAAGTATTGACAGTATATTCCCTCGGAATGCTGTTGTAGCTTTGCACGGTCGTCATCCCCTCGCCGTACGACTGCGTCCGGGAATCTGTGGGAGGAACTTATGAAAAGACATGCGCCTGGTCTGATCGCTTCCGCGTTGCTCTGTTTATTGATCGCAGGTTGCGGCGGCGGGTCAAAAATCGAGCAGGATGCCAAGGAACTAGAAGCGTTTGAAACCGCCAAAGACGCCTATATTTACGCCTATCCCTTGATGACGATGGATATGACACGACGCGTCACCACGAACGTTGCCAACCCTGAAGGGACCTCCGCGCCGATGGGCCAGTTCGCCAAGTTGCGCGAATATCCCAACGCGTCGTTTAACGCAGTGACCGCCCCAAACGCGGACACCCTGTACACGATGATTTGGCTGGACGTGTCCAAGGAGCCGTGGGTCATCAGCATTCCGGATATGAAGGGACGGTATGCGCTGTTTCCGATGCTGGACGGTTGGACGGATGTGTTTCAGGTTCCCGGAAAGCGGACCACCGGGACCGCTGCGCAGAAATACGCCATCACCGGCCCGGGTTGGAGCGGTACGCTTCCGGCGGGCGTAACGGAATATAAGTCGCCGACTGGGATGGTTTGGTTGCTTGGTCGCATCTATTGCACCGGAACGCCCGAGGATTACAAAGCTGTGCACGCGCTGCAAGACCAAATGAGTGCAGTGCCGCTGTCGTCGTATGGAAAGGCATACACGCCGCCGCCCGGAACTGTTGACCCGTCCATTGATAAGAAGATTGCTGTGCGCGACCAACTCAACGCGATGGACGGCGCCGCGTACTTCAAGCATTTCGCGGAACTGTTGAAGACCAACCCGCCGACCGCAGAAGACGCTGCGATGGTGGCCAAACTCGCGAAGCTTGGGATCGTGCCGGGGCAGGATTTCGACGCCTCCAAGCTCGACCCCAGCACAGCTGCCGGGATCGCGAAGGCTCCCAAGATTTCACAGGATCGAATCGCGGCATGGTTCAAAGAAGGCATCGCTGCGGGCGACGCGAAACTCGAAAATGGTTGGGTCTTTACGATCAAGACTGGACTCTACGGCACTAACTATATTCAACGCGCGACGGTCACCTGGTACGGCTTGGGTGCAAACCGTCCTCAAGACGCTGTCTATCCCACGTCGGAAGGTCCGAAAATCGTGGAAAAATATAATGGCGCGAATAAATACGTTCTGCATTTCGACAAAGGCCAGTTGCCACCGGTGGACGGTTTCTGGTCGGTGACGATGTACAACGCGCAATACTTTTTCGTCGCCAACCCGATCAACCGCTACTCCATCAGCGCGCGCAATTCACTTAAGTCCAACGCGGACGGCTCAACCGACCTTTACATCCAGGCCGATTCGCCGGGCAAAGCGAAGGAATCGAACTGGCTGCCCGCGCCGAAGGATGATTTTGTCTTGATGATGCGCTTGTACTGGCCAAAGGAAAAGGACCCGAGCATTTTGGACGGGTCGTGGAAGATCCCCGAAGTGAAGAAAGTCAACTAACCGCAAATCGTGTGGAGGCGCGCAACTCGCCTCCATTTCCCTCTTTCCCGAATCGTCCGATCAGTCGGACGTCGAGAAATCTTCGCTACTCCCAGCGAAAAACTTTCGCCGAGAGCGCTGTGCAGACCAGAAACACCAGCGCCAGGGCCGCCACGTCGCCCCAATGCGCGGACCAGGCGTCGCCCTGCCAGATTCCCGCGAGCAGCGAAACCGCGTAGGTGAGCGGCACGACTACTGCCGCGGCGTGCATCAGCGGCGGCAGCGACGGCGACCGGCGTGAAGATTCCGCAAACCGCAATCATCGGATACATGATGATGGCGCCGATGGGCTGCGCAAACCGCGCGGTGGGCACGATGCTGGCGATCAGAAAGCCGATGGACAAAATGCTGAACGTGCTGATCAGCAGCGCGATCGTAAATGCGAATAGTGGAGGATGAATTCCGACCGGGTAATACCGTCTGCCGGCCAGCACCATCAGGAACAACGTCGCCGCCGTGAGCAGCAGTTTCACAAACACATGCGCGGTGAGGATCGTGTGCGGCCGCAGCGGAGTGGCGCGCAGCCGCTTCAGAATGCCTCCCTCGCGGTAGATGGAAATAATTGTTACCAGTGATAGCACCGCGCTAATAGCAATGAGTATCGAGGCGAGCACCGGCAGACCGACGCCGACAAAAGTGTTGGCAGCGGACGCGTTCGGTCCGAGCTTGGGGCTGATGGACCGTCCAACCAAAATGAAGACCACGACGGGGATCACGATCGTCCCGATGGCGCCGAGCGGCTCGCGCATGAATATTTTCAGTTCGAGCCAAGTGAGTTTCCACAGTCCACGCAGCATGTTTCCCGCCTAGTCGCGAACGGCCTAATCGCGAATGGAATGTCCGGTCAATTTCAGAAAGACGTCTTCCAGATTGGGGAGAATCGTGCGGAAATCCGTCACGCGAATGCGATTCTCCGAAAGGCAGTGAATCACTGCGGTTACCAGGTCGTCACCGCGGCCGCGAATGGTGATCTGCGAACCGTTGCAAGTCACGGAATCCGCCTGCGGGATCGCGCGAAATTTTTCCGCAGCAAGCGGGTCGTCCGTCGCCAGAACCACGGAGCGCTCCGGGCAATGCCGGTTCACCAGGCTCTGCGGACTGTCCATATCAATGATGCGTCCGTGCTCGATGATGGCCACGCGGTCGCACAGGCGTTCCGCTTCCTCCATCAGATGAGTGGTGAGGAAAACCGTTTTGCCGCGTTCGCGTATGCCGCGCACCAGTTCCCAGATCGCGCGCCGCGCCTGCGGGTCCAGTCCGGTGGTCAGCTCGTCCAGAAACACCACCTCGGGATCGTTGATCAGCGCCAGCGCGATAAACAGGCGCTGCTTTTGCCCGCCCGAAAGAGTCATGAACCACGCGTTCCGCTTATCGGCGAGGCCCAGCTGCTCGAGCAAGCGTTCGCCGTCTTGCGCCGTCTTGCCGTAAAGCAAAGCCCACAGGTCCATCGCCTCCCAAACTTTGATGCGCTTCTGCAACTGCGCCTGCTGCAGCTGGACTCCGATGCGATTTTGCAGCTTGTACACATCGCGAAAGGGATTCAGGCCGAGCACAGAGATTTCGCCGCGATCGGGCGTGCGCAGGCCCTCGATACATTCCATCGTGGTGGTCTTTCCGGCGCCGTTGGGCCCGATCAGCCCAAAGATTTCGCCGTCGTTCACTTCGAACGACACGTCGTCAACCGCGACTGTGGAGCCGTAGGTCTTGCGCACACCGGAAACCTGAATCACTGGATGCATAATGTTGTGCAGTGTGTAGACTAGTGAAGCCGATGCCGAGTCTATATCAGTGCGCTAGCCAAAGTCCCGACTCGTCGCGCGGAATTCGGGACCGTTTTCAGAAGTAGGGACTTGCGATGCAGGGTCTCGACACAGAGCAAATCGGGAGTGTTGCGTTCGCCGCGCTGGCCAGCCATAATTATGAGGTACACGCGGGATGAGTGAGCCAACGGATGAATCGTCGTTTACTGAAGACAGGTCTGCAATTCGCGACAGTGGCGCTGCTGCTGATTGCGGTGGCAGGATTGTCAACGCTCGCGAAAAACAGCCAGTACTTCCCGAAATCCAATCCCGCGCATTACGTTAACGTTTCGAACAAGATGAAGGCGGCACCTTCGCCGGACGTTCTGGAGCGAGCGCCGCTCCAGCCGATCGCGAAGGTAGTTCCGCCGCAACCGTGCACCCCACGGAACAATGGCGTCGAGGAAGTTTCCCTTCCGTCACCTTCGATCGGAGTCACGGTTTCTATCCAGCATCGCTCTCCCCCGATTTCCCTTTCCTAGCTCTCTCGCTGCCAAAAACTAATTTTCCAATCATTGCGTTCGCTCGGGCCTTTTTTCTATCTGGTCGAAGGACACGATCCGGGAGAGGAGTTTTCATGAATGTCGAACCGCTGATGCCCTTGCATCTAGAGCAGTTGCGCTCGTTGAGTACTTGCGTGGTCGCCAGCGCCATCGAAACATTTGACGTGCGCCTGCGCAACAAAGGCTTTTCAGATTCCCGGTTGCACTGCGTGTTCCCGGAGCTGCCAACTACCGTGGGATACGCAGCCACGGCCCGCATACGCAGCTCCGACCCGCCCATGGAAGGGCACAGCTACTATGATCGCGGCGCCTGGTGGGATTCTTTGCTTAAAACGCCCGCGCCGCGAGTTGTGGTAATTGAGGACGTGGATTCCGTGCCGGGCCTCGGCGCGTTCATGGGCGAAGTGCACGCAAATATCCTGCTGGCGCTCGGCTGCGTCGCGGTGGTCACCAATGGCGCCGTGCGCGATGTACCCGACGTCCGCAAGGGCGGCCTGCAATTGTTTGCCGGAAATGTGTCGGTGTCGCATGCCTACGCGCATGTGTTCGATTTTGGCGGCACCGTCGAGATCGCCGGCCTCACCGTGCAGCCCGGGGATTTAATTCAGGGAGATCTGCACGGCGTTCAAACCATCCCTCGCGCGATCGCCGAGCAAGTTCCCGCAAAAGCGCTGGAGATCGTGCAAGCACGCAAGGAATTGATTGGATTTTGCCGTTCCACGGATTTTTCTATCGGGAAGCTCAGACAGCGACTCAAGGAGCTGGAATCGTGATTCATAAAATCGCCAGTTATCGTTGGATGTTCATGGCCATCGTATTATCCGCGTTCGCCAATGGCTGCGGCGACGCGCACAAGGCCGATGCCGCCGATGTGCCGCAAGCAGCCGTGGTGAAAGTGCAGCGCAAAAGCCTTTCCAGCACGCTGGAAATCGCCTCGGAATTTCTGCCCTACCAGGAAATCGACGTGTACGCGAAAGTTTCCGGTTACATCCAGAAGCTGTACGTGGATTGGGGCACGCACGTGAAACAGGGCCAAATCCTGGCCGTGCTGGAAATTCCCGAGCTGCAACAGCAATTGTTGCAGGACGAAGCATCCGTCCGGCGCGCCGAGCAGGAAGTGTCGCGCGCGCACGAAGAGCAGAGCCGGGCGGAATCGGCCTACTCCGTTGCGCACATCACCTACACGCGGTTGGCCGACGTGCAGAAATCCCGGCCGGAACTGGTAGCGCAGCAGGAAATTGACGTGGCGCAAGGCAAAGACCTGGAAGCCAGCGCCGGAGTCTCGGCATCCAAGGACGCCTTGGCCGCAGCCGAACAAGCCCTGCTGGCCGCCAAAGCTGCGCTCGACAAAGATAAAGCCATGTTCGCGTATGCGCGCATGACGGCGCCATTCGACGGAGTCGTGACGCAAATCTATGCGTACACCGGCGCATTGCTGCCAGCGGGAACATCCGCGGCGAAGGGCGATTCCGCACTTTGCCACCTCTCGCAGAATAATTTGCTGCGGCTAGTGATCCCCGTGCCGGAAAGAGCCGTGCCGGACATCAGCAATGGCCAGAGTCTGCAAGTGAACGTCTCGGCGTTGCGCAAAACTTTCGGCGGCAAAATTTCGTTGTTTTCGGATCAGATCGATCTGACCACGCGCACCATGCACACGGAAGTTACCGTGCCCAACGCGAATTACGAACTGGTGCCGGGAATGTACGCGTCCGTGAAGATCCCGCTGCACACCGTCACCAACGTTCTGACCATCCCGATGCAGGCCGTGGAATCCACCGGAAGCGGCCAGGGCATCGTGCTGTTGGTGAACTCCTCGAATCATGTCGAACGGCGCGAAGTGAAGCTGGGTTTGGAATCTGCCACCGACGCCGAAGTACTTTCCGGCCTCAGCGAAAATGAAAGCGTGATATTCGGCGAGCAGAATCAGTTCAAAGAAGGCGAGCTGGTTTCTCCAAAACTCGTCGTAGCCCCAGGAATGGAGTAAACCCAAGATGCCAACATTTGCCATACGCCATCCTTATTTCATCATTGTGGTTTGCCTTTTCGTATGTGTCCTCGGGATTACCAGCCTGGCGCAAATGCCCGTGGACATGTTTCCTCCGATTAACATTCCCGTTGTGCTAGTGGCTACTTTCTACAACGGCATGCCCCCCGAACAGATCGAAGCCGATATCACCGACACCTTCGAGCGTTTTTTCACGCTGGGCAGCGGCATTGACCATATGGAATCGCGCTCCATGGCCGGGGTCAGCCTCATCAAGATTTATTTTCAGCCGGGCACCGACGCCAATGCCGACGTTACCAACATTTCCAACCTCGCCATGGCCGACCTGCGGCGTTTGCCGCAAGGCACGCTGCCGCCCGTGGTTATGAAAGTGGACGCCTCCAGCCTTCCCGTTTGCTTGCTCACCGTGGATGGCCAGGGGCTCGACGAAACCCAGCTGCACGATTATTTGCAGTACCAGATCCGCAACCAGATCGCTGGAGTTCCCGGCGCCACCGTGCCGCCTCCTTACGGCGGAAAATACCGGCAGATCATGGTGTATGTGGACCCGGTGAAACTGCAGGCGCACCAGCTCAGTCCGATGGACGTCGTGCGCGCCATGAACGAATCGAACTTGATTCTTCCCGCCGGTGATGTCCGCATCGGTCCGATGGATTACAACATTTACACCAACGCACAGGTGGCCAACGCCGAAACGCTGAACCAGGTCCCGCTGAAAACCGAGGGCCAGAAGTCGGTTTTTATTTCCGATGTGGGCAAGGCCGTGGACGGCTCCTACCAGCAATACAACGTCGTCCGAGTGAACGGCCAAAAATCCGTATACGCGCCGATTCTGAAGCAGGGCGGTGACACCAACACCATCGCGGTCGTCAACGGCATCAGGAAGGCCATCACCACGCTCCGCGACATTCCGGCGCAGATGCACGCGCATGTGGTTTTCGACCAATCGCTTTTCGTGAAGCAGGCTATCTCCACAGTGTTGCGCGAAGGCGGCCTCGGATTGCTTCTCACCGCCGTAATGATTCTGTTGTTTCTGGGGAGCATACGCGCCACCGCCGCGGTATTCCTCTCCATCCCGCTTTCAGTGATGGTTACCTTTTTTATTTTGCAATCCGCCGATAAAACCATCAACAGCATGGTCCTCAGTGGCCTGGCGCTCGCATTTTCCCGCCTGATCGATAACTCGGTGGTGGTCATCGAAAATATCTACCGTCACGTCGAGCTGGGCGAAGACCCGAAAGTGGCCGCGCTGAAGGGCGCGAACGAAGTGGCGCTGGCTGTGCTCGCTATCATGCTCGTCGCCGTCGTCGTTTTCTTTCCCGTGACGCTGCTCTTCGGCGTCAGCAAGTATTTGTTCTCCGCGTTGGCGCTCGCAGTCGTTCTCGCGCTTTGCGCCTCTTACTTTGTCGCCGTCACGGTTGTGCCGCTGTTCTGCGCGTATTTCCTGAAACCCGCCCACGAACACGGCGCGGATGGCGCGGAAGCGAAAAAATCGTGGAGTGCCCGGTTTCACGCGGAGTTTAACGCCAAATTCGAAAAGATGCTGAACCTCTATGAGAAGTACGTGCAGAAAACTCTGGACCGCCCGCGCGAGGCGCTGATTCTTTTCATCGGAATATTTCTGCTGACTTTCCTCCTGCTGCCGTTCATCGGAGTTTCGTTTTTTCCCCGCTCCGACGCCGGCCAGTTTGTGATCAACGTGAAAGCCCCCACCGGCACGCGCATCGAAGTGACCAACGATTACATAAAGCAGGTGGAGGAGATCGTGCGCCAGGTCGTGAAGCCCGACGATCTGAACACGGTGGTATCGAATATCGGCGTAATGGCCGATTTGTCCGCTCTGTTCACGCCGAACTCCGGCATGCACACCGCGTTCGTGCAAGTGGGGCTAAAAGAAGATCACCGCGAGAGCAGTTTTGTTTACATGAATGAAGTGCGCCGCCGCATCGCGGTGCAACTCCCGCAGTTGCGCACCTATTTTCAGTCCGGCGGCTTAGTGGACGCCGTACTAAACCAGGGCAGGCCCGCGCCCATTGACGTGCAAGTCAGCGGCACGGACCTGAAAACCGACGACCGCGTCGCGCAGGATTTAGCGCGCCAGATTCGCGCCGCGCGAGGTGTTTCCGATGTGTACATCCCGCAGGACATGGATTATCCCGCGCTCAAAGTAAACGTGAATCGCGATCGCGCCGCCGAGCTGGGCCTCAGCCCCAAGGAAGTGATTGATAACCTCATCACCGCGCTCACTTCCGACGTGATGATCGCGCCCAGCTACTGGGTGGACCCCAAGAACGGCAACAATTATTTCGTCACCGTGCAGTACCCGGAAAATCAGGTGAAATCCATCGAGGATTTGAAAGCCATGCCGCTGCACGCGCCGAATCTGAAAATGCCCACGTACCTGAATCAAGTGGCGGACATCGTCCCGATTCAAACTCCTACGGAAGTGGATCACTATCAGCTACAGCGGACCATTGACGTGTATGTGGCGCCGACAAACGAAGACATCGGGGGGCCGCAGCGCGAGATTTCGCAAATTATCGCGCATACTCCGCTGCCGCCCAGCACGCGCGTGGATATACGCGGCCTGGTGCTGACAATGCAATCTGCGTTCAAGAGTTTCGGTCTCGGACTTTTCCTCGCGGTGCTGCTGGTCTACCTCATCCTGGTCGCCCAGTTTTCCTCTTTCGTGGATCCTTTTCTGATTGTGCTTGCTGCGCCCACCGGGCTGATTGGCGTCGTGCTCGCTTTGGCGCTCACCGGCACCACGCTGAACATCCAGTCGCTCATGGGCGTCGTGATGCTGCAGGGCATGGTGGTCTCCAACAGCATTTTGATTGTGGATTTCGCCAACGTGCTGCGCGGCGAAGGCCACGGCCTGCGCGAAGCGGTAGTGCACGCCTGCCGCATCCGGCTGCGGCCGATTCTGATGACGTCGCTGGCCACCGTCGTCGGCTTGCTGCCCATGGCTTTCAAGCTGGAAACCGGCAGCGAAGCGTACGCGCCGCTGGCACGGGTGATCATCGGTGGCCTGCTGACTTCCATCGTGCTCACCATTTTCGTGGTTCCCGCGGCTTATCTACTGATGTACCGCCGTCGAGCCGAAGCTGCCGCGTCGCTCGTCACCGAGGAGGCTCACTAATGCGTCGCCGATATCTCTGCACATCCCTGCTGCTGATCGCCACGGCCCTGGCCGGCACGCCTGCCTGCGCGCAATTGCACGCTGCCGTCGGGAAACAGGCTCCCGCGCAAGCTGTGCCTCCCGTCGCGGCCTCGCAAAGCCTCACGCTGCAACAGGCCGAGCAACTCGCGCTTCAGAATCACCCGCAGGTTCAAGCCTCCGGCTATTTGGCGGCGGTGGCGAAAGCGCAAGTCAGCGAAGCGCGCTCGGAGTACTATCCTCACGCCTACGGCAGCATCACCGGAGTGAAAGCGGAAAACGACAGCCGCATCACCGCCGGCGCGCTGAATAATCCCATCATCTACGATCGCTTCGCTGACGGCGTGACTGTCGAGCAACTGGTCACCGATTTTGGCCGCACCCATGAACTGGTGAAAAGCGCAAACCTGCACGCCAAGGCGCAGGAAGAAAATGTCACCACTTCTCGCGCGGATGTCCTGTTGCAAGTAGACGCCGCTTATTTCAACGCTTTGAAAGCGCAAGCCGTCTTGCGTGTAGCCGATGAGACCGTAAAAGACCGTAAGCTGGTTTCCGACCAGGTGACGGAGATGGAAAAAAACAAACTCAAATCCGGCCTGGACGTCAGCTTCGCCAATGTGGACCTGGCGCAAGCCCAGCTGCTGCTGGTGCAGGCGCAAAATGATTTGCAGGCGTCCTACGCCGACTTGTCCGCCGCGCTGGGATTCGCGGACCAGAAAATCTACCAGCTCGCCGAAGAGCCCACTCCGCCGGCCCCTGCCACGGATCTTGCGGTCTTAATCACCGCAGCCATGCAGAATCGCCCGGAAATCATCAGCCAGCAACTCGATTTGGATTCCGCGCAAAGTTATGCCACCGCCGAGCGCGATTTGTGGTTTCCCACCATCAGTGCTGTAGGCACTGCGGGCCTCACGCCCTATCGCGAAGCCGCTCTCGCGCCGCGTTATGCTGCCGCCGGATTCAACGTGAACATCCCCATCTTCAATGGCCGCCAGTTCAACGCGCTGCACGCCGAAGCGAAAGCAGGAGCCAATGCCCGCCAGCAATTTCTGCGCGGCCTGCAAGACGCAGTGGTCCGCGATGTGCGCAAAGCGTGGCTTAATTCAATTTCCGGTTACCAGCGTCTGGCGTTGACTCAGCAATTGCTTGATGAGGCGAATCAAGCCCTGGACCTGGCCCAGCAGCGTTACAAATTAGGCCTAAGTTCCATCATTGAGCTAAGCCAGGCACAGCTGAACGCCACCCAAGCGCAAATCTCCCAAGCCAGCGCGAAATACGACTACGAGAACGCGATGTCGGCCCTGAATTATCAAATCGGGGCAACGCATTAATCCGCGGTCCAGCGAGCACGCGGCTAAGCACTGAATCGTTCTACAGAATGCACCTGCGTTACCGGACTCGCGCCGCATGGTCATGGGCTATGGTCTTCGGCGAGCCACAAACGATTTGGACTATCGGACGCTCCGGCCTTTCAGCCACGTACGATATTTGCAAGAAATCGCCGGTCCACAGTCGGCGCTCGCACGAATGTACGGTGTTCACCTGCAATACACGGCCGTTGATTCCATCCCGGAGAACTACGAGGAGCGCGTTACGGAGCTCTTCGCCGGCCAATTCACAAATCTGCGGCTATTCATTCCCGACCCGTATGATCTGATTCTTTCGAAAATAAGCCGGAACATCGAACGCGACCGAGAGGATGTGGAATTCCTTGCCTCGACGATGCAACTTGATGTTCAGATCTTGCGGGAGCGATACAAAGAATTGGTGGCGAATTTAATTGGCCCGCAAAATCGTCACGACGCGACCCTGGAGTTTTGGGTGGAGGCTTATTTTGTGAAGCGGCCGGGCTAGCGCCTGTTGTAACGCGTGACTCTACTTATCGAACAGGGCGTTGGCTTCGGCGAAGGGCATGGCGCCGTCCACCAGCGCGCTGTACGTGCCGGACTGCTTTAATTCTTGCGCGATGCGGCGCGTCAGGCCCAGCGTGGCGCGCATGATGCCGGAGCCGACGCTGACGCGCGCGACGCCCAATTGGCGCAGGCGCGGGATCGCGGGCGAATTTGCGCCGGCGAGAATGTTCAGCGGAAATTTCAGAGTTTCGACCGCGCGGCGAATAATATCTTCATCAGCGACGCCGGGAAGGAACACGCAGTCCGCGCCGGCGCCGATATAAGCTTGCAGCCGTTCGCAGGCGCGTTCGAAACGAGACTCGGCATCGCCGATTTGCGCGAGAAACACGTCGGTGCGCGCGTTGATCACCACGTTCACGCCCAGTCCGGCGCCGATGCGGCGCACCATGGTAATTTTTTCCAGCTGCGCGGGAATCGGCGCCAGCGTGCAGGACTCGTGCTCCATGTCCTCCAGATTCAGACCCACGGCGCCCGCTGCAATCAGCCCGGCGGTAGTTTTTGCGACGTCTCCGTAGCCCGACTCCAGATCCGCCGTCACCGGAATATCCACGCAGCCGCTGATGCGCCGCACCGCGGCGAGCATCTGGTCCTGCGGGATGCGCTCGCCATCGGAATAGCCCAGCGAGAATGCCACTCCAGCGCTGGTGGTGGCGATCGCGGGAAAGCCGGTTTGTTCCAAGACGCGCGCGCTGGCGCAATCCCACGCGTTGGGCAGCACCAGAATTTCTGGTCCATGGTGCAAGGAACGGAAGAACTGCGCTTTTTCGTTTTGCGTTTTCATGCGCACATTATATTCCGGCGCGGCCGCGCCCGAGAGCTGAAATTGCCGTGGCAGGCTGTACGCTTCGTCGTTTCGACGCCGCTATCATTTATGGATTGCGACGCGAACGTGGTATGAAGAGTAGCGCATGGTCACGTTCCGATAACGAGCCAATGAAAGCATCCCTGCAATATCCGATGCCCGAAGAACGCCAGCGGCGCGTGCAGAAGGCGCTGTTTCGCGGCGCGCAACTGACGCTGGAAAATCCCGCGTACCGGCGCGTGTTGCGTTCGCTGCTCGATGCACTGCTGGTGCCGGATCTGGCTCCGCGCGATTTGACGGTTGCGGCGCTGGGCATCAAGAGCCGAGCGGCTGCCGCGCACGTGCTGGCGCGCGAGCCAGGCGTGGCTGCGGGCCTGGAAGAATATGCGTATCTGCTGCGCCAGCGCGGAGTGAGAGTCACACTAAAAAAAGAAGACGGCGACGTGTTTCAGACTGGCGACGTATTGCTGCGCGCCGAGGGCGGCGAAAATAAACTCCTGAGCCTGGAACGCGTGGGGCTGAATTTATTGCAGCGCATGTGTGGCATCGCGACGGCCACGCAGCGTTTGCAGGAACGCGCGCGCCGCCAGTGCCCCGCCACGCGAATTGCCGGTACGCGGAAAACGCCGTGGGGCCTGCTGGACAAGCGCGCCATACACCTGGGGGGCGGAGCGACGCACCGGCTGGGGCTGGGCGACGCCATCGTAGTGAAAAATAATCACCTGGCATTGCTCGCGCGTCGCGAGGAACAGGCCGCGCCGCTGGCCGTCGAGCGGGCGTGGAAGTCCCGCAGGCGAGCGGCGTTTATCGAGGTGGAGGTGCGCGGCGAAGAGGGCGCGCTGGCCGCCGCGCATGCGTTCAAGCGTCTGCGCGCGCAGGCGCCGTCGGCCACCCATGAATATCCCTGTATCGTGATGCTGGATAACTTGATGCCCGATGACGTGAGGCAAATTATCGTCGCGATGCGCAAAGAAAAAGTGTGGGAAGGGACGCTGGTGGAAGCCAGCGGTGGAATCACCGAAACAAATATGGAGCTGTACGCCGCCGCCGAAGTGGACGCAATTTCCCTCGGCACGCTCACCCACTCCGTGCGGGCCTTGGATCTGAGCCAGCGGATCGAGTAGCCGCCCAGCACGCTGCCGCCGTGCGCGCCAATCGCTAACGGGTGGCAAGCCACCTCTTGCCGCGGTTTAGCATCTCGGATTAAAATCGGGGCGAGCTATTCCTCGCACGAAAAATCACGGCATGAGGTGGGGCGATGACAAACCCACGGCCAGTTTCCCGAATTCCCCAGACGTCCTTGACGCCCGCGTTTTTGCTAGCCGCAATCCTGGTCTGCGTGCTGCTCGCGGCTGCTCCGGCAGCGCGCGCCCAGGCAATGCCACTCGCAGCTGTGCCGGACACACCCTTGGAATTGGTGAACGGATCAGCACGCGCGCTGATCACTCCGGAAGAGCGCGACGCAGCGATGGACCTGCTGGCCCGCGCACGTATGAATGTGTCGTTGCACGCGGCGGGAGTGCCTCCTTACGAAATGAAAGTATCGTTCACCGCCAGCGGCGGATCGCAATTCGAAGGTGACGGCACGATGGAAGAAATTTACGCCGGGCCTGTGCTGCGCTGGACCGCGCGGCTTGCCAGCTCTTCGCAGATGCATATCGTCTCCGGCGGCCAGACGTTCGCGACAAATCCCAAGGAGCCGGTTCCGCTGCGCGTGCAAATGCTGCGCGGGGCAATCTTCCAGCCAATCGGACCAGCGCCCGGCACGGGAATGATCCGCGCGCAGACGGTGCAGCGCGATGGCGAGCAGCTCACATGCCTGCTGCTCTCGGGCAATGTCCCCACCAAGCCGATGCCTCGCCAGTGGGTGGAAACCGAATTTTGCATTGATTCGGAAACCGCGCTGCTACATTCCTGGTCCGTCGCGCCGGGAATTTACGTTAACTACGATTATACGAATGCGATCCAATATCACGGGCGTACTATCGCGCGACAAATCAGCGTGGTTGAAGGAAATGTCCCGGTGCTGCAGATTCACATTGACAGCCTGAAGGACGCGGACAATCTGGATCCGCGCATCTTCGAGCCCACGCGCGAAATGATCGGCTCCGGGCCCGCCTTCGTGCTGGGCTATCCGCGGCGTTTCCCGATGCGCGCCGGACAACTCGATAACAATACGGCGCAGATGATTCAGCCCGTGATCGTCCACGCCACGCTGAGCAACGTGGACGGCCGAGTGATCGAAGCCGAAGCGCTGCAGGATTCCAATCCAGAATTGGCGCAGCAGGCCGTGGAGCTGGTGGAACATTCCACATTTCCCGCCACAGGAGTGCAGCAGGAAGTCTTCATCAACGTGCAGGAGCACATCGCGCAATAGCAGCACGCGCGGCCTCGCGACGAGCAATCGCAGCTCGAGCGACGCGTGCAGCGGCGAGATTATTTCTGCTGCTTCTTAGCCATTTCCTCGGATTCCGCAACAGCTGCCAGCGTGGCCTGGTGCGCCTTGTTGGCGTGCTCCATCGCCTGGCGCGAAAATTCGCTGCCGGTGAAGTGGTCCTGCTTGCCGTGGTGCACCGCAGCGGCGCGGTGCGCGTGCGCGGCCATCTCATGAAATTCGGCGGCTCTTTGATGCGAATCGTTGGGCATGATCGCTCCTCCGGGGGATAAGTGCTCGTCGCAACTAACGCATGCAACGGTAGCGCGTTGCACATGCGCTGTCCATCGCGACGATTGCAGATGAACTTCTTAAGTAGCGTTGCGGCGTACCGCGAACCGCAGCCTTTGTAGCGGCGGGCTTCAGACCGCCAGCCGTTGTTGCCTCACCACAGATGGCGCACTAAAGTACGCCGCTACAAAAGCATTTTCTGTTACGCAGCAGCCACACTTCACATCGAAATATCTTCCAGCGCCAAACCTCGTGTGCGCGGGCCGAAGATGCCGATGGCCAGAATCACCACTGCCATGGCCGCGGCGATGAACGCGAAGACTCCCCGCGTGCCGAAATCGCGCAAAAAGAAACCGATCAGAAAGCTGGTGAAAATAGCGCTCAGGCGGCTCCAGGAATAGACGAAGCCCACCGCCTGCGCGCGAATCCGCGTGGGAAATAATTCCGCCTGATATGTGTGGAACGCGATGGACATGCAATTATTCGCGCACGTCAGCAGCACGCCGCAAGTGATCAGCCACACCGGATCGCGTTGCCGGGCAAACAGCATGCCGAACACCGCGATGCACGCCGCGGTAAACACGATTTGCCATTTGCGTTCGATGCGATCCGCCACGCGATAAGCCAGCAGCGGCCCCAGCGGCGCGCTCAACGCGATCAGAAAGGAATATTGCAAGCTGTTCGTGGTGGTGATGCCCGTGGAAATCAGCAGCGTGGGAACCCATGAGGCGAATCCGTAGTAGCCGATGGTCTGAAAGAAATTGAACACCATCAGCATCAGCGTGCGCTTGCGGTAAGGCTCGCGCGCCAGTTCCAGCAGGCTGCCGCGAGTTTCCACGGAACGCGACGCCGTCAGCATTGCGCGTTCCTCGCGTGGCGAAGCAGTTCCGCTCGCCAGTTCCCTCTCGAGATCGCGCTGCACACGCTTTTCCATCGTCGCCACCACGCGTTCGGCCTCGGCAAATTTTCCATGCGCCATCAACCAGCGCGGACTTTCCGGCAAGCCGCGGCGAATGAACCACACAAAAATCGCGCCCAGCGATCCTGCCAGCACCACCCAGCGCCAGCCGTCCAGTCCCAGCGGTGCGTGCGGCACCAGCCACCAGGAAAGCAGCGCCACCGCGGGCAACGCGGTAAAACCCACAATCTGACTGACGGCGATCGCTCGCCCGCGCAAGTGCCGCGGCATCAGCTCGGTGATGTAAGTGTCGATCGTGACGAGTTCCACGCCGATGCCAACTCCGGCGATCACGCGCCACAGCACAATTCCCTGCGCCGTATGCTGGAAAGCCATTGCCACGGTTGCGGCCGTGTACCACAGCAATGACGAAGTGAAAACCAAGCGTCGCCCGAAGCGGTCCGCCGCAAAACCGAAAAGCAGGGTTCCGACGAGCAGTCCCGCAAAAGTGGCAGCCACAAAACTCGCGAGGCCATGGAAACCGAAGAACGCCGCCGAGGTGCTGGTGAAAAGCCCACTGCGCACCAGTCCCGGACCCACGTACGCGGTGAAAAATAAATCGTAATATTCGAACCAGCCGCCCAGCGAAAGCAGCAGCACCAACGACCATGTGTAGCGCGTCACCGGCAGACGCTCGAGGCGCACGCGAATCATCAACGCGCGATGGCGCGCCCTGTTCAGGCTCGCAAGAAACGCGGGTCGTCTGGTGAGGGGCGGAATGGGCGGCAAAGGCGGCGGCATCGTCGCAAGCCTAAACGCTCGCGCGCCTCAGCACAAGTCCACGAAAAAAGTCGGTGTGGTATTCCGCGCACGTCACGCGAGTGGCTGCAATCACCCGGTGACGCGCGCGACTACTCGGAGAAAGTAGTGGACGGGAGTAGAGAGCGCAAGATGGGCCCAGCCCTTAAAAGTTTATCAATAAGGTTTCCCAACCTGCGCTCTCATTCTCCCGGGGCGCATGTTCTTGTAAATCCGAGTTTTGGGCAATACAGTAAACACCTGATATCCGCATCAAGGAAATGCCACACTAGCGCTGTCACTTTTGACAGTAGCCCAATGCACCATGACTCGGCGCCAATAAGCGCCCCTCTTCGCTAACTGCGCGCGTCGAGCGCTACAATATATATGCGACGTTCAGGCGCTAACTCAGGAGGGAGCGATGCCTCCGAAAACCGATGGCATTCTGGAATCTTCGTTGTACGTCAGCGACGTGTCTCGCTCCGCGCGCTTCTACGAAGAGATATTCGGCTTCCGCGTCATCAAAGACTTCGGCGAGCGCGGCTGCGCGATGCACGCAGGCCCGCGTCAGGTGCTGCTGCTCTTCCAGAAGGGCGGCTCGCGCGACATCCAAACCCCGCACGACGGCGACGGCGAATTGCACATCGCCTTCGCCATCCCCGCCGCAGAACTGCCCGCCTGGGAATCGTGGCTGCAAACCAAAGGAATCGCCGTGGAAGAAAAGCGCCAGTGGGAACTCGGCGGCTGGAGCCTCTACTTCAGAGACCCTGACCGCCATCTGCTCGAGCTCGCGACGCCCGGAATATGGTCCGTGTATTGAAATCAGATGGCCGATACGTCCGCTAATCAGGTAACGTGTCCATCTGCGCGCCGACGACAATAAGATTCGAGGACAAAACGCATGGTACGCAAAGTGGCCCTCGCAATTTTGTATTTTGTTTCGGTTGGCTACATCTTTTTGATTGTGTCTGCTTCGGTTTATTGTCTCCAGCACGGATGCAAAGGGCCGGAGGGCGATATTTTTATGCCCGCCTTCTTTCTAACTCCGCTCGGGATAATCGCCGTCGCTCTCTCATTGCGCCACTCCATACAGCAAATCAGAAAAAGACAACCATGGTCCTGGCTTTTCTGGCCTCTCGCAATTATTTTCGCAGTCGTTCTCATGGCTGCAGTCGCGTTCATCGTGATGTTGATTTACGAGCTCGCGTCCCATCGTAAGGGATGACGACAGCCGGTGTGCGTCAACAGTCTCAGTTGGATCTGTCGTCGCGCTACCGTACAGGTAGTCTTGCCAAGCTTTCACTGCTGCGGTGAGCGCGCCGGCCACGCACCAACTCAGCTGCGCAGCATCCCGCCCGCGCTCAAACATTCCGGCCGCGCGCACCACCTGTTACTTTTGACGATTCCCCTCCCTTCGGCTTACCAGCAATATCGAATGCATTAATGCACGGTATTGCCGTAGAGGGAGTGCGCGGAAAGCGTGCGAACGCACAAATCGGTCGAGGCCTCGTTCGAGCTATAGGGTGGCGGGAACATCTGACAAGTCGTCATAACGGAGGGATATTTGGACATTTTTTGCATGACTCGCTCGAACAGTTTGAATAATTCTCGCGGAAAGAAAGTTCTTCTAAATGCGTCACGCACGCCAGCTCTGCATGACGCTCGCGCTTGGATTGGCCTTTACAGCTATTCAGGGCTGCGGCGGGCAGCAGAAATCCGCTTCTGAGAGTCCGAGTAGCACGGTTCAAAGTCCCACCTCCACGGGCCAGGCGCCCAGCGGCGCCTCGCATCCCCAAGCTGACAGCGGTTCCCGGCAGCGTCGTAGGTCTTGTGCTTGGAGGCGGTGCACCCATCGCCAATTCGACTGTGACCTTGTGGGCCGCCAGCACCGGCCAAGCCCAAGCAAGTGGCGCAAACACAAACGAGCGGTGATGGTAAATTCGAGCTTGGTTTGGGTGGGACTCCCGACAAAGATACCAGTCTCTATCTTGTTGCCAAGGGTGGCCAGCCAACAGGCAGCGCCAGTCAAGGGAGACAACCCGGCAATCGCATTGCTTGCGGTCTTGGGTAGCAATCCCCCGCCAATTGTCATAATTAACGAAATGACGACCGTGGCATCGGTGTGGACCAACAATCAATTCTTCGATGGAGCTGCGCTTAGCGGTACCTCGCTCGGATTGCGCATCGCTGCGGGAAATGTACCGAATTTCGTTGACCTGGCGACGGGCGGCTACGGCGTCATGATTCAAGACGGATTCAACAGCACGCAAACACCAACGATGGCGAATTTCGCCACGCTTTCCAGCGCCCTGGCTGGCTGCGTCAACCGCGTAACCTCGGAAGCCTGCAACAGCCTCTTCGCTGCGGCCACCGGACCGGAAGGCAAGGCCCCGTCTGATACGCTGGCTGCGGCCCATTCAATTGCACGCAACCCCGGCTTCAAACCTGAACGAGTCTTCGCGTTGTTGGATGCGTTTTATCCAGTGCCGCAGGGCAAACACCTTCGCGCCACCCCGTACATGCCTTATTTGAGCTTCGCGCCCGGCGCTTGGGTTCTGCCCCTCAAGTTTGCAGGTGGTGGTTTGGCCGGTGGTGCCAAAGTGATGTTCGACAGCGAGGGCAATGCATGGAGCGGCGCTAATTTCCTTGTCGGAGGCCAAGGGCATGATGCTTTGTGGGACGGCAACATGGCGAAGTTCGCTCCGAATGGACAGCCCCTATCGCCGATGACCACCGGATTTACGGGCGGCGGTCTAATAGGTCCCGGCTTCGGAACGGCCATCGACGCCAACGACCACATATGGTTTACAAGCACTGCCGGCCAGACGATCTCAGTGTTCGACAAGACCGGCAAACCGCTTTCGCCACCGGAAGGCTATAACTTCGGCGGCAAACTCGGTGTCATGCAAGGCATCATCGTCACACCGAACGGCGACGTCTGGGCCCTCGACTTCGGCAAGGACAAGGTTGTATACATGCCGCAGGGCGACCCGAGTAAGGCGAAGTTCTACTGCGAGGCTCCCGCCGGCACCGCGAGCAAAGACGGCCCGTGCAAGTTGAACGGGCCATTCCATCTGGCGATCGACCAGCAAGACCGAATCTGGATTACCAACGCCATCAGCGACACCGTCACGCGCTTTCCTGCGAGCGACCCCAGCAAGATCGAAATCTTCAAGGCCGGCGCCAGCGGCAAGGGCATGGCGATCGACAGCAAAGGCAACGCGTGGATCACCAACACGGCCGGTGATGCTCTGCCTCTCAGCGTCAAGCTACATCTTCTTGAATTGAAGCTGTCGGGCAAGTTATCGGATGTCGATCACGTCATGGTTGAGTGGTTGAGCTCGCATCCCGGCCAGGGCAGCGTTACGATGATAAGACCTGATGGCAGCCAGGCGCCCGGTTCCCCATTCCATGGAGGCGGCAGCATCTGGGGAGCTTGGGCGGTTTCCATCGATGGTAACGACCATGTCTGGATTTCCAACTTCGCGCCGGGTGGCGGCCTCACTGAACTCTGTGGTGCACGGACGGAGACCTGTCCGCCGGGCATGAAGACCGGCGATCCGATTTCCCCGAGAGGCCTTGGATACAAAGGCGGTGGGATGCAGTTGCTGGTTGACGCTTCCATCGATCCCGCGGGCAACGTGTGGGTGTCCAACAACTGGCAGGATTACAATTCATGCTACGGTAAGCCCGACGAGGGTGTTTCGACACGTTGCGGGGGCCAGGGAATGGTGGTGTTCTACGGCATGGCCAAGCCCGTCCGCGTGCCGCTGATCGGCCCGCCGCGTCAACCGTAACGCGCTTCACGCTCGGCGCAATCAGCGCGTGCGAAATAGTTACCGGCGCAATGATCGTGGCGAAAAAACTGCCGTGGCAAAAATCGCCCGCGAACTGATTGGAGGAAAAATGCTGGCCGCGTCCATCGCATGGATACTGATTGTTTCGGGCGTCGCCACGGCTGCCGGTGGACTCGCCGCGCTGCTCTTCCCGCAACCAGTTTTGCGATTGGTGTTCGGGTCCAGCAGCAGCGACGGCCTGATGCTGCTCTTCGTTCGCCACTGGGGAGCGTTGCTCTTCGTAGTCTGCGCGCTTACGGCTTATAGCGCGTACTTCCCCGCCACGCGCACCCCGATATTGACGGCCGCCATCATCGAAAAAATCGCCATCGTCACGCTGGTTTTTTTCGGACCCGCCAAACGCACAGCAGCGATGACCGCCATCGCAATCATGGATGGAACCCTGGTCATCCTGTTCGCCGCATACCTCGCGGGCTTATAGCGTACAGTGCTTGATCACGCGCGTTACCCGACTTCTGCCGCACTACACTACAACGCGTTGCGGCGGAGACGGTGACCTGCGCCGCTCGGCGACGAAGCCGCCGCATGCGCCACCCAGCAGTTTCAGCGCGTGGGCCACGATGTATGCGGCAGGTTCAGGCTGCGCGCGCGTCAACGCTACGTAGATCAGTGCCGCCACCACTCCCACCAACGTCCCATGCAAAATGAATCGCGATTCGATCCGCCGGCACACCCACAGCGCCGCCAGGAAGCACGTGATGAACGATCCGGGAGGAGCCGTGTAGTGCAGGAAATTTTCGCCGAGACGTAAACCCAGCGGAACAATCGCGAGAATCAGAGCTAGTTCCGCCGCCAGCCCGCCAAGCAGTATTCGTCCCCAGTGGATTGTTGTGCGGCTCATTCCCCCACTCCCGCGCCAATCTTAATGTAACTCCCTGCTACTTTTCTGGAATGGTGTCGGAAAGTTCGCGCGTATCCGTCAGCGGCCGCGCTCCCGCGGGCAGCCCGTTCTGCTGCAGCAGGTAGGCCAAAATATCCAGCGATTGCTGCGTCGTGAAGGTTTTGCTGGCGAATTGCGCCATGGGACCCTTAATCTGTCCCCACACCGTCAGAAGTTTTACGCCGCCAAATCTTTGCTTCCAGGTTGCGCCACTCAGCGCCGGGCCCATGCCGCCTTCCAGTTTTGCGCCGTGGCAACCGGAGCACGAATCCGCAAAAAGCTTCTCACCGGCCGCGGCCTGTTCCGTGGAATACCAGCCGGCCAATTTCGCAGCCGGCTGCTCGTACACATGCCCGATGTTCGCGTGGCACTCCAGGCAACTGTAGCTGTCCGCTTTCACCATGCCTTGGTGAATCACCTGCTTCATGTGGCTGTTGGGGCCGCCGAACGAAAGTAGCGAGTGGCAGCCGCGACAGGTGATGTAGTTGTGTTGCGTCAGATAATTTTCAAAATACTTGCTCAACTCAGGGCGGCGTTTGTCCCACTCTTCCTTCGTGGCAATGCTCTTGCTTCGATTCGTACCAGTAATCTTTGGCGCCACGGTCGGCCTTGAACAGCAGCAGCTTCACGTATTCCGCTGCGGTGGCGTGGCCGGAATCATAGGGGATGTGGCAGTCGCCGCACGTGGCGCGCACTCCCACATTATTAATGTAATGCGTGCTCTGGTGGTACGCCGCGGCGGCCCACGTCATCGAATGGCACGTCGTTCCGCAAAACTGCTCGGAGCTGGACCACATCACCGCATGATTCGTCAGCGCAGCGAGCGCGACACCGAGGAATAAGAATAGGAACGCGCCCGACAAGATCCAAAGAACACGGCGCCGACGGGTACTGCTGCCCGCCGCGTGTGCGTTAGCTCCCGCCGAGTCGTCTGTGGGCACTCGATTCTCCTCTACGATTACATCGTGTGCTGATCGATGCCGTGCTGATCGATGCCCAGCCGCGCATCGCGTAGGGGCCTGTACGTCTCAGATCGCCGCACTCGAAAGCAATCCACTATTTCGCTGGGAGCGCCCTGGTCAAGTCCGTCGTATCGTCGAGCGGCGTGCTGCCGGCGGGTACGCCATTTTTCTGCAAAAGGAATGCCATGATATCCACCGATCTCTTTGCGGAAACCGAGCCGGGCGCGGACATCGGCATCGTGGTATGCACATCGGACCACAACGTCGAAGCTTTTTTCCCCGCGTAATTCAGCCAGAATTGCCTGCCGATCAGCGCAGGCCCCATGGCGCCTTGCAGTTTCGCGCCATGGCAACCGGCACAGGTGGACTGGTAGGCCTTCGCGCCAGCGCCAGCTTGCGCAGTGGTGTACCAACCGGTTGCCTTCGGCGCGCTCTGCGGCAATGCGAAAGCGCCCGCCCATATAAATGTTGCGCCGAGCAGCAAGATTCGCAAAACTCTTGAGTGCCCTTTCATATGCACCACCTCCCCGCTTGCGACGCACCGAACGCCTCGAAAGTTAAGCCTTCCACGCGGGAATCTACAGCGTGTATGTACTGAATCCGCGCGACGCCGTGCATTGGCAAAATTGACAGTAGGGCGAACGAAGTAATCCGCAAGCGCCTTCAGCCGCGTGAGATAAATATTTGGACACTCCTATTGCTTTCCAATACGTATGAGGCTATCCTATGGCCTTCCCATAGGAGGCGTATGGCCGAAAAGCAGGACGTTTGGCAAGGCACTCTGGCGCTGATGGTGCTGAAGACGCTGCAATCCATGGGCCCGCTGCACGGCTATGGCATTGCCCGGCGCGTGGAGCAGACCAGCGGCGATTTGCTGTCCGTCAATTACGGCACGCTCTATCCGGCGCTCTTGAAACTGGAGCAGGAAGGCTACATCGCTTCGGAATGGGGCGTTTCGGACAACAATCGCAAAGCAAAGTATTACCGGCTCACCGCTGCCGGCCGCAAACGCCTGAAAACAGAAACGCGGGATTGGGAGCAGACCACCGCGATCGTCGCCCGCTTCCTCTCCGCCAAGGAGCAGTCCTGATGCCGACACTTCGTTCCCTCTGGCTTCGCCTGCGCGCGATTTTCCGCCGCGCACAACTTGATCGCGAATTCGACGACGAACTGGCCAGCCACATCGAGATGCACATCGCGGACAACTTGCGCTGTGGCATGTCTGCCGAAGACGCCCGGCGAAACGCGCTGATCAAGCTCGGCGGAATCGAGCCGACCAAGGAAAAATATCGCACCCGGCGCGGCATCCCGCTCATCGAAACCCTGCTGCAGGACGTTCGCTTCGGCCTGCGCATGCTCTGTAAATCGCCCGCACTCACTGCGATCATAGTCGTCACTTTGGCCTTGGGCATCGGAGCCAACACCGCGATATTCAGCATCGTGAACGGCTTTTTGTTGCGCCCGCTTCCCGTCCCTGCGCCAGAACAAATCGTGGTCTTGCCGATTCAGCAGAAGGACGCGCCCGTAGGCTCTGGCGGTTTCTCGTACTCCGGATTGCTCGACTACCGCCAACAAGCCGACGCCTTCTCCGATATTTTCGGCGTCACCCTCAGCTCGCTGCAATTCACCGCCGACGGCCGCTCGGACCAAGTCTACGCAAACTTCGTCTCCGGAAATTTCTTCTCTTCCCTCGGCGTGAAACCCGCGCTGGGCCGCCTGATTCTCCCGCAAGAAGGTGAAACGCTCGGCCAAGCACCGCTTGTGGTGCTCGATTATTCTTACTGGCAGCGGCGATTCAACTCTGACCCCGGCGTCGTTGGCCGTTCTATTCGCGTCAACAGCAAGTCCGCTACGATCATCGGCGTCGCGCCGCGTGAATTTCACGGCATGTTTGCCATTTTCGAAACGGACGTGTACCTCCCGATGAGCGCGATCTCGCTCCAAGAGCCTGCCGACATTTTCTGGAAGAGCCGCGATCGCCGCGGAATTTTGGCGTTCGCCCGCCTGCGACCGGGCATCGGCGTGAGCCAAGCGCAAAGTTCTCTGGATGTAGTCACCGCGCGTCTCGCCAGCCAGTATCCGGAAACGGACCGCTGGTTCAACGTTCGCGCGGTGCCGGAAAAATCCGCGCGCCCAATTCCCTATGCAAACAGATCGTTCGTCGCGATTTCCGGCCTGTTCCTGGCGCTGGCTTCCTTCGTGCTACTGCTCGCCTGCATGAACGTGGAAAACATCCTGCTGGCCCGCGGCGCCTCTCGCCGACGCGAGATGGGAATTCGCGCGGCGCTGGGCGCCAGCCGCACGAGACTCGTGTGCCAGATGCTCGCTGAAAGCATTCTGCTCGCGCTCATGGGCGGCGCCGCTGGGCTGATACTCGGCGTCTACACCAACCGCTTGATCAACTCGATTCAAATTCAAAATATTCCGCTGCAACTGCATTCCACGCTCGATTGGCGTGTATTCGCGTTTACCGCCGCCGCGATGCTCTTCACCGGAATCGTGGTCGGCTTGCTGCCCGCGCTGCGTGCGTCTTCGGCAGACGTCAAAACGGTGCTGCACGACGGCGCACAGCGAAACTCGTACAACATTCGTCACCCCGGTTTCCGCAATTTTCTGGTCGTCGCGCAAGTGGCCGGCTCGTTCGTGCTGCTGGTTGCCGCCGGACTCTTCGTGCGCAGCCTGCTGAAGGCTCGCACCTTCGATCTCGGTTTCGAAGCCACGCACGTGCTCAACGTAATCATGGATCCGCACGAGCTCGGCTATGACCAGCCGCGCACCACCGCGTTTTATCGCGAACTAGAATCTCGGGTCAGCGCTCTGCCCGGCGTGCAATCCGCCAGCCTCGCCTCGTATGTGCCGATGGGCGGCTATCCCTTCAACCGACAGATTTTTGTCGAGGGCCGCGCCATCCCTGTTGGCCAGCCTGCTCCCAGCGTGCTTTCCAATTCCATCGATCCGGCCTACCTCCAGACGATGCGCATCACTCTCCTCCGCGGCCGCAACTTCGCCGTCGCAGACGATGAAACCGCGCCGCGCGTCGCGATCATTAATCAAACGATGGCCGCGCGCTTCTGGCCGATGCAAGATCCCGTTGGCCAGCGCTTCCGCATGGACGACGTCACCGGCCCCGTCATCGAAGTCGTCGGCGTCACCGCCAACGGAAAATACAAATCCATCGGCGAAGATGCCCAACCGTTCTTCTACATCCCGCTGGCGCAGGATTTCGCCTCGAAGCTGGCGCTGCAAATTCGCTCGTTCGGCCCGCCCGAGGCGCTCACCGCACCGGTGAAGGAACAAGTCACGCGGCTCGCTCCGGACCTCGAGCCCTTGGACATCGAGACGATGAATCAGCTACTCGAAGGCGCGCTCGGGTTCTTCGCCTACCGCCTGGCAGCCACTCTCGCCGCGGCGCTCGGAATCATCGGATTAATTCTTGCGATCGTCGGCGTGTACGGCGTGGTGTCCTTCGCCGCCAGCCAACGCACACGCGAGTTCGGCATCCGCATGGCGCTGGGCGCAAGTTCGCGCGACATCCTTAATCTGATTTGGCTCCAGGGAGTGCGCCTGGTAATCGCGGGCGTGGCCATCGGAACTGCCGCGGCCTGGGCCTTCAGCCGCGCCATGAGTCATGTAATTTCCGGAATCAGCGCGAGCGACCCCGTAGCTTACATCGCCGTCGCGATTCTTCTGGCCACCGTCGCGCTCGTGGCCTGCTGGATCCCCGCGCGCCGCGCCACTCGCGTTGACCCCATGATCGCCCTCAGATACGAGTGACCCGAACCCATCCGTCAGCAGCGCCGCAAAATCCGCCACGCCCTTCTAGAGCCATCGAACGCGCTCTCGGTCGCAATTCCCAAATCGAAGGTCGGCTCCGGCGAATTCGAGCGAACTTGTGTGGTCACAAGAGACCACGTAAAATTGGCCGCCTTTTCCATCGAACGCATAGACCATAACTCTGTTGCTGACCTTCATGCCGGAGACACAGTCTGTAGCTTCCATCGAGGAATATACGGGCACGGTAGAACTCTTGACGCCTTTGAACGAACGGTTCCACTTCACATTTCCGGTAAGGCAACTTCTCAGCAGGCAAGGCAACTTCCGCCCGGCACCCTAGCGACTGGTGGGTGTATACTGCGCCCACGAGGAGGGGATATGTTGCAGCAATCGAGCCACACCGGTGCCCGAAACCTCGAATGGTCCTGCGAGGCCATATCGCCCACGGCTGAGCCCTGCGATTCCGCCGCAACGTCTCACTGTGGCATTTGCGGGCGATGGTTTTGCGCTGTCCATGCCGAGGATGAGGCCTGGCACATCTGCGCCGTTGAACCGGGCGAGGAAGGGGGCGAAGGTTAGTTGCCTTCGCCAACAGGAAAGAAGTGCGGCGAACTGTTCGAGCAGATCTCCTGCGCCGGCGCTGAACTCACGCCCGAGCGGCTTTCGCGGCCTTCATCATCGTTTTCTTCATGCGGTTTTCGCCTGCCCAGTACAGACTGATCTCGTGACCATCGGGATCGTTGAGATAGGCATGGCGCCAACCCCAGGGCATCATGCGCGGCAATTGGGTCATGTGGAAACCCTTTTGCTGGAGACTGCGGCAGAAGTCATCAAGCCCTTGGACTTCGAAATACAGACGCACACCGTCACTCAAAACGGAATTTTCCGGACCCACCTGATGCAGCGCGATCGTGCCATCGCCGCCCGGCGCGCGCAGGCGTGCATACACCGGCCTTTTCTCAAACTGGAAGTCTTCGATCAGCTTGAATCCCAGCAAATCGCGGTAGAACTGGAGTCCGCGCTGCACGTCTTTCACGTAGAGCATAGCGTGATTGAAAGTGAGCTTGCCGCCGGTGTCTGGCGTGACGGAAGTCTTCTTTCGTTGGGCCGTGGGATGATTGGCAGCCGCGCGCCGCGCGGTGCGAGGCGCCCGGGTCTTTTTCGCGACGACTTTCCTTGGCGTTGGCTTCTTCATTGAATCGCTTCGGCCCAGCAGCGCAAGTATCGACGGGGGTATGGCAGGTGTCAAGTTTATGAATCATTCCGGCACCGAGACCGTTTCCGCTCTTCCGTAAGGTCAGAGATTTGCGGCCCGGTTCGTGAAAAGCGCGGATTTTATCGTGCGGGTTAGCCCTGGGGATCCCTCGGTTTCAGTTCCCTGCTGACACCGGCAAGTGTGCATCATTATCTAACTAGATGCATCTAGACCAGTCTTGACGAACACAATTCTTAGGCGTAAACTTGATTTCATCGCGGGAGGCCCGCATGGCCAAGCCAATGAAGAAGGTCGGACTCAACATGAAGGCCAGCGTGTATAACGACCTGGCCCGACTGGCAAAGGATAACGGTCAGACCACCACTTACCTGCTGGAAAAAGCCGTGGAGCACTACATTCAATTTGTGGCGCCGACGGAAGGTACGGTGCGTCCTGAAATCATGGCGCACTTTCGCAAGTCGGTGGAAAAGAACCGCACGCTGCTGCAACTCCTCGCCAAATAGATGCCTCAGCGCATTTACCTGACGGTGGCCGAAGTCGTCGCCATGCACGCGCAATTAATCGAGGAGTTCGGCGGCCGCCAGGGCATCCGCGATTCGGGATTACTGGAATCCGCCGTGATGCGTCCGCGCAATGGCTACTATGCCGGCATCATCGAGGAAGCTGCGGCGCTGCTGGAATCCCTCGTAAACAATCACCCTTTCCATGACGGCAACAAACGCATCAGCTTCGCCGCAACGGACGTTTTTCTTCGGGCGAACGGCTACGTTTTGGACGTGGACGGATTGGCGGCGCACAAATTGATTACGCGGGCCATGGAGAAACACGAGTTTCGTTATGCGCAGATTCTTGACTGGCTGATCTCGATTACAAAAGTTGCCTAGTTTGTTTCGGCCGCTTCGACGGGCGCCGGTTAAATTATTCCGAGTGAAGGGCTTGGATGACGTCCACGCGAGCGGCGCGCACCGCGGGGATCATCGAAGCGACTACCGCGGCGCCGAGCAGGACCAACGCGGAGACGAGCACCGGCAATGCGCCCGGCATTTTCAAGTCGCCGAAATAACTGCCCGCCACGCGCGCGACGACGAGCCCGAACAGCGCGCCCGCCACAACGCCCAGCGCCGCCATCAGGACGCCCTCCGTCACAACACGCCTGAGGAGGTTTTCCGGCTGTGCCCCGAGCGCCATGCGGATGCCGAATTCGCGTGTGCGCGCGCTGACAGAAAACGCCAGCACGCCCGCCACGCCCACGACCGCAATCAGCAACGCGACCGCAGCGAACACGCCAAAGACCAGAGAGTTCAAGCGGTCTGGCGCGAGCACTTTTGCGCGGATGTCTTCGAGGGTTGCGGCGTTCTCTACGGGTTCATCGGCGGACAACTGGCGGATAATTTTCGTGACCGGCGTTACCAGCGCGTAAGGATTTCCCGTGGTGTGAATGAACAGGTGGCCGCCGAACATTCCGCCGTCGGCAAGCGCGCCGTAAACGGTGGCGGCGGGCACCGGGACGATGTGTTCGTCGTCCATATCGGCGGCCACGCCAATAATGCGGTGCGGAGCAGTCACTCGCGCCTTTTCCTCCGGAGTGCCGGTAACATACTCGAGCACCGGATCGGTCCAATAGACATGCCGGTTAATCGGATCCACACCCGGAAACATCTCCCGCGCGAGAGTGGCGCTGACGATCACCACCGGCTCGTGAGTCGCGTCATCGAGCGCGTTGAAATCGCGCCCCGCAAGAATGGGAACGCCCAGCGAGCTGAAAAAGCCGGGAGAGATGGTACGCCACAGCGCGCGAGGATCGTCTTTCCCATGAACGTGACCATCACCAGAGTATTGCAAGCCTATGCCGAAGCCGCCGCCGGCATCACGCCAGGGAGCGATCATACCGACAGCCGTCTGGGTGACGCTGGGTAGCGCATCGATTTGGCGTACCGATTCGTTGTAAAAATCGACGACTTGCTGATTCGTTCTTCCGTTGGACGGCGCCGGAACGTCGACCACCAGGACTCGACGCGTATCGAAACCGGTCTGGGTTCGTTGCAACGCGAGCAGCGTGGTGATCAACATGCATGCGCCTGCGAGCAGCACGAAAGACGCGGCGATTTGGGTGACGGCAAAGGCGCGCTGCCGCCGGCCGGTGCTGCTGGTGATGCGGACGCTGCCGCTGGCGAGGTTCATGCCGTTCGAGGCATTCGCTGAGGGCAGGCGCGGCACGAACGCCAGAATCACCGCGGCGATGATGGCCAGCGCAACTCCCACCCAGAGCATGCTCC
The DNA here is from genome assembly GCA_963742475.1 of uncultured Acidobacteriota bacterium. Lineage (GTDB taxonomy): Bacteria > Acidobacteriota > Terriglobia > Acidiferrales > UBA7541 > Palsa-295. The sequence continues at coordinate 113,552 of CAVULY010000007.1, forward strand.
AATCAACCGTCAAATCCAGCGCGCGAACGGAGAAGCGCGACGCGTACCGCGCCAGGATGGTGACGAGTGGCTGCGCGATCAGCACGCCGATCAGTGCACCCGCACCGCAAAGCAGCAGGCTTTCGGCTAACAACATGCGGCGCAGCGTCCAGGTGTTTGCGCCGAGCGCGGCGCGGATGGAGAGTTCGCCTTCGCGACGAACCGTGCGCGCCAGAATCAGGTTGGCCACATTCGAGCAGGCGATGATGAAGACCAGGCCGGAGGCGGCGAGCAGGACGAGGAGAACGGTGCGCGCGCCGGAAGTAATCTCGTCGCGGAGCATCCGGGCATCAATGCGGTAGCCGTCGTTATCGGGATAGGCATCGGGATGGTCTTTGACCATGGAGGCGTACACCGTGCGCAATTCGCTGCGGGCCTGGTCGAGAGTAGCGCCGGGGGCAAGCTTGCCGAAAAGTTCGGTCATGCGATGGATGCGGCCGGTGACCATCGTGGCGGAAAGATGATGCGGGCTGATGACCAGGTTGCCGATGATCTCCGTCTCCGCCGGGTATGGAACTGAGGGTTCCAGGACGCCGATGACTGTAGCGGAACGATCGCCAAGGCTGCTGAGGCGGACGGTCTTGCCGATCACATTCGGATCTTTTTTGTAAACGGTGGACCAGAAACGGTGGGTCAGCACGATGACGCCGGGGGCGTCGGCGCCAGCATCTTGAGGTCCGACGAGACGGCCGAGAACAGGACGCAGACCCATTACATCGAAATAATTGCCGCTAACGACGCCGCCGTGAACCACGCGAGGTTCGCCGAGTCCGACCATCGTAAAGTCCATCTGCGAGAAATCGCCGAACTCGCTCAGCGAGTGAATGCTGCCCTCGATATCCCTAATTTCGGGCACGGAAAACGTGGTGTTGTCCTGTCCGCCGGTGGGGGCGCTCTGGCGGATGTACACGAGTCGGTTTTCGTCACGGTTGACGAGCGGCTTCAGCAGCACTCCGCGCACCAGAGTGAAGATGGCCGCGTTGGCCCCGATGCCCAGCGCCAGCGTGAGGATCACGATGGTCGCAAGGCCTTTGCTGCGCATCAGCGAATGGAACGCAACTTTTACATCGCGGAAAAATGACATGATTGCCGCCTCCTCAGCGCGAGGTATGCTTTCGCCGTCGTTGCTCGCTCTCTTTCACGATTTCCGTTATATCCGCTGCCGGGCGTATCTCGATTGTTCCACAGTTTAGCCTGACTCCCGGAGATTGGGAAATGAGCTGAATGGCGTGATTCAGATCGCGCGCTTCAAGCACCTGAATTCCGCCTAATTGCTCTTTCGTTTCTGCGTACGGTCCGTCCGTCACTGCAACCTTTCCGTCCTTCCAAGACACGGTGACCGCCGTGTTGGGGGGCTGAAGAGGCTCCTCAGCGACCAGATGTCCGTTCTTGCGCAGTTCGTCGTTGTAACTAAAACACTCGTCGAGCACGGTGTTGCGCTGGCTCTCAGACATGTTTTCGAACTTGCCAGGCTCGAGATAGCCCAAACAGATGTATTTCATTGTCCTTCTCCTCCCTCGGTGGGAGCCAGCGGCGCACTGGTAGCAGGATGTTCCGTCACTGCTTCCTGTAATGAAGCGCAACAAATCCTGACTTAAAAATCCTGGACTCAACAAGTTTTAATCGTAATTTCTCTTGCAGGCTAATGCCTTCCAGAAGCCGTCTCCCTGCTCCTGCAATTATTGGCATCATGACAAAACGATATTCATCAACCAGGCCAAGCGCTATCAGTTGTGACGGGATGTCCACGCCGCCGACCAAAATATATTTGCCTTGCTCGTGTTGCAGCCTGACTATTTCGTCTTGAAGGTTCGTGCGAACAATTGTCGTATTTTTATCTTCAGCGCTCTCTAATGATCGCGAGAAAACAACTTTCTTTTTGGAGACAAATGTTTCCGCAAATTCGCGATCTTCTTTTGTCTCGGAAGGATTTTTTGCGACATCCGGCCAATAAGGAACCATCAATTGATAGGTTTTACGCCCAAAGACGAGCAGGTCAGCATCTCGAACCAGGTGCGTATGATATTCAAACATTTCTTCATCGGGAACCCCGTTGGTGTGGTCGCAGCCGCCATCCAGGGTAAGGTTGATTGCGTAGATTAGCTTTCTCATTTGGTTGCGCCTCCCTTTTATGTATCAATTTCTGTAAGGCTCTGGGCGCCGGATCGTGCACCTTATAGTCGTCACGGATGTGCCACCCCGGCGCGAATGTTCACGTGCTTCCGGTGTGACGGCGCCCGCGCGCTCAGAAACCTGGGTCACCCGCGTTCCGTTGGGTCCGCAGTCCTAACGAAGCGCGGCGATCTGCCGGTTGTCGTCCTCGGTTCCCGTGAGGAACTCGCGCACCTCGACCGACGCCCGACAGGCGGCGACAGCCTTGCGTCCCCACGCCACGGCCTCATCCATGTCCGCGCATTTCAGAAGCCAAAAACCGCCTGTGTGCTCCTTGGTCTCCAGGTACGGGCCGTCGGTGACGAGCACCTTGCCGCCGGGCTGCGCTCGCAGCGACTTCGCGGCGCGGGCCGCCGTGAGGCCAGCCGCGAAAATCCTGGCACCGGCAGCCGCCATCTCTTCGTTGAGCACGTCTATATCGCGCATCATCGCTTCACCTTCGAGGGAGCCGTCGTACCCGTCGGGGTGGTGTATCGCAACCAAATAGTGCGGCATGATTTCTCCTTTCCCTGAAACTTTCTTGGGGCCGGGCGGTTGCCCTGCCTTCACTCCATAGTCGAACGGCGGGACCGGAATTCGACAAAGCGCGGAGAGTTTTTTTATTGCTTCATCTCATCGGCGACGCCGTCGCCGAACTTCTTGCGGATCTCCTCTTGAGTCTCGGGATCGAAATCGGTCAAGTCAAACAACCGGCGGACTTCGACCATTTCGTCATCCGAGCCGGGGATGCGGGAGGCCCATTCGAGCGCCTCGTCGCGCGACTTCACCTTAATAATCCAGAAGCCGCCGACCACTTCCTTCGTTTCGGGAAACGGGCCGTCGGTGACTTTCGACTTTCCGCCTTTGAAGGTGACGCGCGCGCTCATCGTCGCGGGCGGGGTCAGGCCGTCGAGCGCGAGCAGCACGCCGGCCTTCCCTAGTTCCTCGTTGTACTGGCCCATTTTCTCCATGTCTTTCATATTGGGTACAAAGCCGGCTTTTGCGGTTTCGTAGACTTTCGGAAACATGATCATCATGTAACGCATGTTGTTCTCCTCGAGTATTGTGCGGACACCGTGTCAGGGCCGCTCCTGTTATATAAGAGTTTGGACCGCGCTGCGCCCGGAAAGTAGCGAGGCGCCCGTTGCGCGTCCCCTGTTCCGCGGTGCCGCTCCACTTACTAGTCGAACGGGGTGATGCGCAATCGACACGCGAACGACAGATTTTTCGCGTAGCGTATCACCCGGAAAACCCGTTGCTGGCGGGCCGGTTGCCCGGCCGTCACCATATAGTCGAACGGCCGGACCGAATTCGACAAGCCGTCCAAGAAATTTTGCCCCTTCCGCGCTTTAGACTATGCTTTGCGCCTGGCCAGCTCAATGTCCGGAGGGGGGCAGTTTTCGATAACGGCGCAACTCAGGCATTAGCCGAGTACGCGGTGAAAATCTCCGTTCTAGGGAGTTCATTCAGAATGCCATGCACAACAGGGGCTTGCTCTTGATCTGGAGTCTAACTACACATAATCTTGTGCGCACAACCGGGGAGCAGAACATATGAACGTGCAAGAACAAATCAAGAAATACATTGCCAGCCAACCGGAGCCAAAACGCAGCGACCTGCAAGAGTTGCATCGGCTCACCCTTAAAGCGTCACCAGGATGCAAATTATGGTTCTCCGATGGTAAAGACAGCAAAAATCGTACCGTCTCCAATCCTACGATTGGCTATGGACTTCACACCATAAAATATGCCGACGGAAAAAGCAGAGAGTTTTTTCGAATTGGTGTGAGCGGAAACAAAACCGGAATCTCTGTCTATATTATTGGTCTCAAAGATAAGAAGTACTTGGCCAAAACGTATGGAAAAAAACTAGGCAAGGCCAGCGTGACCGGATATTGCATTCGGTTTAAAGCTCTAAAGGATATAGACGTCGATACGCTGGAAGCGGCAATACGATATGGGCTTGCAGCTCAGAATGAAAAAGGCAAGCTGACGAAATAATTCCACTGTTCAAGGCGAGCAGTTATCGACGTAAAGGCGCTCCCGCATACGACCCCTACAGCCCTGACCCGCGCCGCATCGGCTTCTGACGATCCTTTTGTTATTTCAGCTGCCGAATCCGCTCTTGCAGGAATTGGCGTTCTGGTTCCTGTTGCGTCAGGGCCAGATGCCTTCTCATAAGAGGTCCGGGCCTCCGCCGTCCTGCCGAGCCTGCGGTGACATATCGGCGCAGGCGGAATGTGCCAGGTAGTAATCAGCGAAGTCCCGGAGGCCCGGGCGTTTAATTGCTTCCGCCGGGTTCTTGTTCCGGAGCCGGGAAGAAAAGAAGTTCGCGCACCTCGCCCACCCCATCGCTGGAGATGGCACCCTTGCGCGCCCACGCGAGCGCCTCGTCCATATTGGCGCATTCCAAGATCCAAAATCCGCCCATGTGTTCCTTGGTCTCGGTGTACGGTCCGTCGGTCACCAGCACCTTGCCGTCGGACTGCCTCCGCACTAGCTTGGCGGTGGAGGCCGGGGAAATGCCGCAGGCGAATCTCCTCACGCCGGCAGCAATCAGCTCGCGGTTGACCTGGTGGATCTGTTCGATCATCGCTTCGGTCACGGTGGACGGGTCGAAGTTGTCGGGCAGGTAGCTGGCAACCAGATAATGTGGCATGACTATTTCTCCTTGCATTCGGTGGTTTGTTCCCGATGACTCGTTTCCTGTTCACTCAGGAGCCGCAGCTCATCGTTCTCTGCCCTATAGTCGTTGCGGAGCCGGAAAATCGACAGCCCTTGCAATTTTTATTTCGACTTTTATTTCAACTGGCGGATGCGCTCTTGCAGGAATTGGCGCTCGGGTTCCTGCTGGGTCAGTGCCAGAGCTTTTTCATAAGCGGAGCGAGCCTCCGCCGTCCTGCCGAGCCTGCGGTACATATCTGCGCGGGCGGAATGCGCCAGATAATAATTCGCCAGCTCGCCCTGTTGCAAGACGGCATCAATGTGCGTCAGACCGGCCTCGGGACCATCGCGCATGGCAATAGCCACGGCGCGATTGAGCTGTACCACCGACGAAGGCTGAACTCGTAGCAATTGGTCGTAGAGCGCGACAATCTGCCGCCAGTCAGTCGCCGCGACCGATTCCGCTTCCGCATGAACGGCCGCAATCGCAGCCTGCAGTGTGTAGGCGCCGAAGCGGCGAGACTGCAGCGCTTTTTCCAGCAATGCCCTTCCCTCCGCGATCTGCTCGCGGTTCCAGAGCGTGCGATCCTGATGCTCCAGCAAAATTAATTCTCCGGTGGGCGAGGTTCTCGCGGCGCGACGGGATTCCTGCAGCAACATCAGGGCGAGCAGCCCAATGACTTCCGGGTTAGCTTCGGGATCTGGCTGGAGTTCGGCCAGCAAGCGGCCCAGTCGAATGGCCTCGCCCGTTAGTTCGGCGCGAGTGACTTCCCTTCCCGCCGCGGCAGAGTAGCCCTCATTAAAGACGAGATAGACGACCTGCAACACCGCGCCCAATCGCTCCGGCAATTCCTGCGGCGACGGCACTTCGTAGCGAATCGGTGTGTCGCGGATTTTTGCTTTGGCGCGCACGATGCGCTGCGCCAGGGTGCGCGGAGTGGTGAGGAAAGCCTTGGCGATCTCCTCGGTGGTCAGCCCGCACACTTCGCGCAAGGTGAGCGCCACGCGCGCTTCCGACGGGAGAGACGGATGACAGCAGGTAAAAATCAGGCGCAGCCGGTCGTCTTCGAGGCTATCTTCTTCGCCGGACGGATCCGCCGAACTGGATTGCGCCTCGATATAGCGCACCAACTCAACTTGCGACGCGTCGAATCTGGCGCGGCGACGCAGAGTATCAATGGCTTTGAATCGGGCCGTCGAAATCAGCCACGGCCGCGGGTTATCGGGTACTCCACTGGCCGGCCACGCGCTCAGCGCAGCCGCGAAGGCTTCGTGCATCGCCTCCTCGGCCAAATCAAAATCACCGAGCAAGCGGATCAGAGTCGCCAGGATTCGTCCCGAATCCACGCGATAAAGGGAGTCGAGCAATTCGCGTATCTGCTCGGTAGAACGCTCGGCCATGCCGACGACCTTAGCAAATCAGCAGCCCGGTGTCAGTATCACCGGAGTTCGCGACGCTGGAGCTCCCATGTGCCTCATTGGCCGTGCCGGCGCAACGGGTCGATGCAAAACCATCCAGCGGATTGATTTGACAATGCTTCGCGAGAGACAACAGATTGGGCCGCGATGGCTTGTAACCAGCCGGAAGCGCCGGTCAGAACTGGCCCCAGCGCCGTTTCTCCGAGCGGCGTATATTCAGCCAGCAGATCAAATAGAAAATTCCCAGAATCACCACGCCCAGCGCAAGCAGCAGGCCCAGCAGCACAAATGCAATTTTGATGTCGCCCATTTTCACGGCGGCGTAGATAAACACCGCCACCAATACCACTCCGATCACGCCAACAGCGGGCAGATCGCCGTACAGGAACTGCTTCTTCTGCGATTCCGTCAGATCCGGCCACTCCCTGGATCCGTCCGGAAAACTTTTGCCGCAATTCCGGCAGACGCGCGAACCCGGCCCCAGTCGCAAAGTGGCTTGGTTAAACACAGTTTGATCGTGATAACCACAATGCGGACAGATGAGCTTGTAATTCGACCAAAACGTGTTCTGTTTTTTCAATTTCGCTTTCCCCAAGCGTGAGGCCCCGGCGATCCGCCGCTCCGGGTTCCGGTCGCCGTTGAGTGACGACCCCTTCGCCGCCATGCGGTAACGTGCTCATTTTGTTCGCGGGCAAAGGAGCCCCGCGATGATGTCAGATTATGGGGAGAGACGGGCGCATAATGTGCTCCGGAATGGGGACGATGTCAGGCACGCGATATCGCGGCTCTCGATTGCCTGTAAAGTCCAGGTACAGCTTGTGCTTCAGTATCCACTCCGGGAAGTGCCCCATACGGAGCGGCGGGTACTTCATGGCTTTGCCAAAAAGACGCCGGCCCAGGAAGTAGTAATACAGCGGAATGCCCATATTGTAAACGAGGTGCGCGCTCTTAGCCCGCTGGAAGAAATCCAGGTTATGCCGCCAGCAGGTGAAGAAAAGCTCCCACTGCATCTCAGGGGCAGCCCCGGCATCGGTATCCAGAAGGGAAACCAATTGTTGCGGCTCAGAATCTCCATGCCCTTCAGGACCACATCGGCCACTGCTTGGGTTTGAAGGGATAGCCGTTGCCCTTCCTGAATTCTTTAAGCAGGCGGACTGACCCGGTTTCGATGCCGATGAAAACGCACTGGCAGCGTGAATCGGAACGCGCGTTATCGGGGCACTGGTTTCGTGTAGGGCGGCGGCGTATCTCGGGCCCGGCTCTGGGCCCCGAAGATGGGCCGGCTTCGGGCGTACTTGACCGCGCAATGTAAACTGTCATTTCTGACAATGCCGCCCGCCGGCCGCTAAGTGCAGAATCACGAGTGGCTTTGAAGCGTAGGCTCGCGGCTTGGCACGCGGCGGCGGTGCGGCTGGTTTGGCATATACCCGGCGTGAAGCGGCCAAGAGAACGTTGCGCTGCAAACTGAGTTGGCTCAGAATGCCGGGAAGCTGTTCTCTGTTCTCGATTGGAAAATAACGCACGGCGCAGTCGAGTCGGGCTTCCATCTCTTGTTGAGGTGCCTCATGAAGATGCGACGAAGTGTGGCGTTGTGGTGCGGTGTGCTGATCTTTCCTGCAACGTTGATCGGCGGATATATTTCGGCTCGCGAATTAAACCCCGGGAACAACGCCGACAAGAACAATAAGTACGTCTGTTCGGAGACGAATCCCGGGAGCATGTGTAATGCCGGCACCACGTGCGGCTCGAGTTCCAGCCCTTGCGTGGTCAGTGTCAGACGCAGTGGAGGCAACGCCGCTGCGGCGAAGGCGAGCGTCCAGAACCCTAAAGACAACGCTCCTTTCTGCGTGAAGGTCGGCACTACGGTTACATTTCAAGGCGGGGGGAAGAACACGGGCTTCGTGCTGGACTTTGGTCCTACTTCGCCGTTTGACACACCCGAAGGAACGATCATCGGGGGCTCGGATCGTCCGGTTTCTGTGGTGGCGAAGCGAGCCGGCTGCTACAAATACTCTGTAGGCGCGTGCGTTTCGGGCTCGATCTACGGCATGTGCGGCTCGTCGAACGCGGAACTGGTGGTCACGGAGTAAGCGGGCTGCGAAAGTCGCTGGCTTATCTGACCTAAAGGCGTCTATCGTAGGACGCGCCATCCGCCTGGCTGCCGGACGCGTGGCTGGCAGGCGCGCTGCGCAACCGGGCGCGTTCGACTGACGCGAATTCGACCGGCACCAGCTCGACCGGCATCAGTTCGACTAATAACGGGCAAGAAAATCGTTACCTCGGAAAGGACAACTCGATGACAAGCTCGAAGCAATTCGACATTACGATTCGCAAAGTCGGTTACGGCGCGTTGTTTTTGGTGGTGCTGCTGTTGACGACGGTCAGTCTCGTGCGGTCGCAGGAGGACAAGGGAATCGAGACGATCGACGCGACTGCGTCGGGCACCAGCACGCAGTTGGGCACGCAGGTGAACATCAAGATAACCATCAGGCAGTACTCCACCGAGGCAGACCGGCAGGTGCTGGTTGACGCTTTTAAGAAAGGCCAGAATAAGGGCTTGGTGGACGCTCTACGCAAGATGCAGTCCGTCGGCCGCATTGCCGTCAACGGCACGTTGGGCTACGACCTGGCTTACATTCGCCTGATCCGCACCGACACCGGACGCAAGATTCGTTTCGTCACAGACCGCCAGATACGATTCGGCGAAGCCTACAACAACACGCCGAGCACGGCCTATAACTTGACCGCCGGCGAATTCAACCTGAGCGATTCCGACCCGAAGAAGAACACCGGCGTCCTCTACCCTGCTGCCCAGCTGGTGATCAATAAAGAGGGCCAGCTTGAATTTCAGCTGCGCAAGAACCACTGGAACCTGGTCAACATTATTGACTGGAACAAGGCCGGCGCCCCGAAATAATTCCGCTGGCGTCAAGCCGTCGGCGATCCGCATCGCGATGATTGGTGCGAGCAATGTCGCGATGATCGGCGACGGCAGCCTGATTAAGCGTCAGGTCCCGGACGCCGCAACTCAGTACTGCTCGACGTAGTTCCAATTGGAACAGACAGGACGTCGGCAGGGCGATAGTTTCCTGCCATGAGACTCCTGCGAATTGTGCCGAGCGCTGTTTGTCGCGCTCGTTGTGGCCGTCCTGGTTTCGAAAAAAGGGATGACTTTTATTCCGTAGATCGTCGGACCAGCCGCATCCTGTTCCCGCGCGAGGCCCACTTCGTACGTCGCCCTTCTCCAGCATCACTCGCACAACCACGCAAATTCCGTTCACACCGTCAGGCACTGCTGGGCGCGATGAATTTGGGCGATTTCTGTGCGGCCAGTTGCGCAGCCGCGAGCCGAGCAATCCGCGCGAAACGGGCGGCTTGACTTTCGCTTTTTCTTCGCCTATGATTCCCGGCGTGGTTACCCCAATCACTCTCGCCACTTTGGAGGCTTTATGGCACTGAACGAAGCGCTGCTCCCCGAATTCGACGCTGAAATGGCCAACACGCGCAAAACTCTGGAACGCGTTCCGGCCGAAAAATTTTCCTGGAAGCCGCACGAGAAGTCCGGAACGATGGGCTGGCTCGCGAACCACCTGGCGGATGTCCCGGAGTGGGCGGTGTACACCCTGCAACAAGAGTCGCTGGACATGGCTCCCAACGGAGTCTCGCCCGTGCCGCCTCCACCGCCCAAAACCACACAGGAGCTGCTAGCGAAGTTCGATAAGAACGTCGCCGCCGCGCGCTTGTTGCTGACCAAAGCCAGCGACTCCGATCTGCACAAGAACTGGTCCCTGCTGAATAATGGCACGGCGCTGCTCACCATGCCGCGCATCGCCTGCCTGCGCACGTGGGTGATGAACCACGGCATCCATCATCGCGCGCAGCTGGGCGTGTACCTGCGGCTGAACAACATCCCGGTGCCGGCGACCTACGGCCCGTCGGCGGATGAAGGCGCGATGTAGCAGCAGGGCAATGGCCCGATGAATCGCGGCTTCGCCAGCAATCGGCGGGCAACCGGCGGGCCTTAGTACGAAACCCTTAGCACGGTACCTGGGACAACTTCGGTACCAACGGCCCATTCCCCTGCTGCCCCATGGCCGCTATTCTTCACGCTGGTGAACTTTACCCAGCGTGGGGTAGCGGCATGGGCATCAGGCTATCTTCGACCTATCTTCGCTCGCTCGATCTCTCCGAATTGGGGCTAGCGAAAGCGCGCCTGCGCACGAAATTTCTCCTCTCGCTCACCCTCCTGATCGCCGCGCTTACTTTTGCCACTTTGGCCGTGGTGCGCCACGCCGCCGAAGAGCAAGTCCGCGCGGCCGTCGAGCAGGATGCCCGCAATTCCGTATTGACCTTTCAAAATTTACGCGCCGAACGCCAGGTCGAACTGGAACGCAGCGCCGAATTGCTGGCCACTCTGCCCGAGTTGAAAGCAATGATGGCAGACGAAAAGCTCTCCGACATTCAGAGTTCGTCCGAAGAAGTCTGGCGCGCGGGCGACGCCGAACTTTTCGCGCTGGCCGATTGGACCGGAAAAATTGTGGCGCTGCACACGCTGGTCCCGGGATTTCCCCGCGAAGCCGCCGAACAAGCCTTGGCCCGTTCGCCCGTTTCCAGCGGAGCCGGCGGCTGGTGGTTCGGGCAGGGTCATCTCTATCAGGTTGCGCTGCGCCCCATTCAGCTGGGCGGGTCGTCTTCGCAAATGTATTTGGGCACGGTGATCGTGGGGCGCGAAATTGATTCTCGCGTGGCTGCCGACGTGGGCCGGATCGCGTTGTGCCAGGTGGCCTTTCGCTACGGCGATGAAGCGGTGGTGAGCTCGTTTTCCACGATGGATGACGCCATGGCGGCCAGCGGGCTGAAGTCCGGCGCCGGAAAAGACAGAATCGAAATCGGTGACAAGAGCTACCTGATCAGCACTGTGAATCTGACGCCGGGGACTTCCCCGCCGCTTACGCTGACGTTGCTGAAACCGTACGACGACGCGATGGCCGTCCTGACGCGCTTGAATCACAAGCTGATGCTGCTGGGATTTTTTGCCGTCTTCGCGGGCGCAGCGCTGGTGTTCGTACTTTCGCGCACCTTTACGCAGCCGCTGGAATCGCTGGTGCAGGGCGTGCGCGCTCTGGAAGAAGGAAATTATCACTACCCGCTGGGTGAAGACGTCGGAGATGAGGTCTCGGAAGTGACTGCTGCGTTCGAGCGCATGCGCGGCACGCTGCAGAAAAACGAGGCGCAGCGCAAATCGCTGGAAAATCAGTTGCGTCAGGCGCAGAAAATGGAAGCGGTGGGCCGGCTGGCCGGCGGCGTGGCGCACGACTTCAACAATTTGCTCACGGTAATAAAAGGACACAGCGATCTGCTGGAAATGAAGCTGGGCACGCTGAGTGCGGCGCAACCGAGCATCGCCCAAGTGCGCAAAGCCGCGGACCGCGCCACCACGCTGACGCGGCAACTGCTGGCTTTCAGCCGCATGCAAGTGCTGCAGCCGCGCGTGCTGGATCTGAACTCGCTGATTTCCGATGTGAGTAAGATGCTGCCCATGCTGATCGGCGAAGAAATTGAATACAAATTCCACGCGGGCGATTCGCTGGCGCGCGTGAAGGCCGACCCTTCGCAGATCGAGCAGGTGCTGGTAAACCTGGCGGTGAACGCGCGCGACGCCATGCCAACCGGCGGCAAGCTCGACGATTTCCACGCAAAATGTGGTACTGGATGCCGCGTACGCGCACAGCCATCCTCCCACTGTTCCAGGACGCTACGTGTTGCTAACCGTCGCGGACACCGGCAGCGGCATGGACGAATTGACCAGAGCCCGAGTGTTCGAACCGTTTTTCACCACCAAGGAACTTGGCAAAGGCACAGGACTGGGCCTTGCGACCGTGTACGGCGTGGTGAAGCAGAGCGGCGGATATATATGGGTGGATAGCGCGCCCGGCCAGGGCACGCGCTTTGAAATATTCTTGCCGCAAACCACGGCCGCTGCGCAGTTGCCATCAGACGACGCAGCCGGCCGCGAAATATTCACGCGGCGTTGGAACCGTGCTGCTGGCGGAAGATGAGGAAGCAGTTCGCGAACTGGCCAGCGAATTTCTGCGCTCCAGCGGATACCAGGTGATCGCGGGAAAGGACGGGCTCGACGCGCTGGAAAAAGCGGAGCAGGAGTCAGCAAAGATAGATGTGCTCGTGACCGATGTGGTGATGCCCCGCATGCGCGGCACGGAACTCGCCCAGCGGCTGAAACGCGCGCATCCCCGCATAAAAATTGTGTATATGTCCGGCTACCTGGAGCACAACTCCGACGCAGGCTTCGTCGCCGATTCCGCGCACCTGCAGAAGCCCTTCTCCCGCGACTCGCTGCTGAAAAAAATGCGTGAAGCGTTAGGCCAGGAAGCAGAACAACCTCTCCAAACCATCTAGTCAATTCGCGCTGCGCCGGCATCACGACTTCCCACAGATCTTGCTTAGCGATCCAGCGGAACGCAGCTCCAAGCAACTGCCCTCGAGGTGGCCCGCCTCCACTCCGAGACGAAAGTCCGAAAACCTGCGCCGCGATACGGTAAACTGGAGCCACTGTGCGCGACCGCCAAAGGAGCGATACGATGCCCACCGTAAATGAAATCATCGTAAAGGACCCCGACCTGCTCGGCGGCACCGCAGTCTTCCGTGGCACGCGCGTTCCGTTCCAAGCTCTGCTGGACTACCTCGAAGGCGGCCAGACGCTGGATGAATTTCTCGATGACTTTCCCACGGTGACGCGGGAGGCGGCTATCTCCGCGTTGGAGCTGGCCAAGTCTCTGGTTGTCGGCCAGTTGGGATGAGAGTTCTGATCGACGAGTGCCTGCCTCGCCGGCTCAAGAACCATTTGAGTGATCACGATTCAAGAACGGTTCCTGAAGCTGGGCTGGCGGGCAAACGTAATGGGGAGTTGCTTTCTCTAGCCGACCAGCAGAAATACGAGATTTTTTTGACAGTGGACAAGGGCGTGGAATACCAACAAAACCTTCGGGGCCTCGGCCTTGCGGTCATCATTCTGCGCGCCAAGTCGAACCGGCTTGCCGACCTGCTGCCTCACCTACCTGATTGACGGGAACAAATGAGGTCCATTAAGCCTGGGCAAGTGGTAGGAGTTGGGTTGCGCTGAGTTCTGGAATTCCTGATGCCAGCTGCCGCAGTTCGTTGACCGAAGTCGCGGGACGTTACCCGCGCGGACTGAGTTCGTTCCGGTTCATATACTCATAAGACAAATTTATGGCAAACCTTGCGCCTGCTGTTTGCCGGAAGGCGTATCTTTGGACTTGCGGGCCTGCATAGGCACACGTTCAGAAATATCACCGCGACGCGCGGCTCGCCATCGAACCGTTTTTGGCTGTGAGTGACAAGGGGCCGGGCCCACGTGATGCCCGTGCTGCGCGAGCTGGGGGGTTCGCGCAGTGCGGGCGCGGGACAGGCGTTCACTCGGGCTCGGGTTTGACTTCGTTACGCACAGCTTAGATTTTTCCGGGCAAGCACCGGGGGTTGTCCGCCCGGCGCAATCCGCGCTTCGCGGATTCACCGGCCCGCTGACGTGGTGATGCGCCCAGCATCGCCTGCGAGGAAGCGATGAATGAAAAGACGAAGAAGTCCGTCGTGCGAGCGTCTTGCCTTCTTCTGTTGTTAATTCCCTTCTCCAGCCGCCGAGCCGCCGCCCAATCTGATTACACCGCGATCACCGTGCAGAACGGCGGCGCCATCGCCGGCACAGTCACATGGGCGGGCCCGGTGCCCAAAGTTCCCAAGCTGCCCATCACCAAGAATCCGGATGTATGCGATCCCGAGGGCATGAAGACGCGCGATCTGGAGCGCCTCTTGATCAATCCAGATGGCAATGGGGTGGCCAACACGGTGGTGTTTCTGCGCGGCGTCACCAGAGGCAAGCCTATGGACTTGCCGCCGAACCGCATGCAACTGGACCAGAAAACGTGCCGCTACGTTCCGCACATTATGATCGTCCCCGAGGCCGGCACGCTGAAGATAGAGAGCGACGATCCCGTCTTGCACACCGTGCAGATGTTCGGCGTCGCCACCAACAATATTCCCTTCCCCTTCCAGCATCAGTTCATTCCGGTTACGCTGCAGCGCAATGGCGTGGTGGAACTGAAATGCAACGCCGGGCACGTTTGGATGAACGCCAACTTGCTGGTGGTGAAGCACCCTTATTACGCAGTGACCGATGATCACGGTGCTTACAAGATCTCCGACGTTCCGCCGGGCGAATACGAAATCGTGGCCTGGCATGAGGGCTGGCAGGTTCTATCCGAAGCAAAAGTTCTGGACGTGGGCGCGCAGGTGGAAGTGAAGCGGCCGATGTACAGTTCGCCGGTCAGTTGGACGAAGAAGGTGAACGTCAAGCCGAGCCAGCCGACAGTGGTGGATTTCACCATTTCCGAGAAGCGCGAATAAGACCGCAGAACCCAGAAATTCAACCTATCGTTTGGATGTGCTGCATGGTACTGCAGCTGTGCTGAGCAGCGCAGTCGAATGCACGCGAATGCAGCCAACGCGAGTTCGGCGCCCCGGCGATTTACCCGGCTCCCCCTGAAATTATTCCCAAGCTCCGGCGTATATTGACGGTAGGAGGCACGCGCATGTTGCCAGTGCCGTTTGCCGGCCATCCCGGATACGACGCGCTGTTCATCGTCACCTACGCCGCGTGGCTGCTGTTTGAAATCGTAACCGGCAGATCGCGCCGGTCGGCCGATCCCAGCAGGGCGCGCGACCGCGGTTCGTTCCGCTTTCTCATCGCGATGATCTGGGCGGGACTCGCGCTGGCGTTTACGCTTTGCTTCGCTTTTCAGCAGGCGGCGATTCCCTGGATTCGAACGGAACTTTTCGTCGCGGGAATCGCGCTGATGTGGGCGGGCATGGCCTTCCGCTATTACGCGATGCGCGTGCTGGGGCGCTACTTCACCTTTCAGGTTGACGTGCGTTCCGGACAAACGGTGATCGAGGCGGGTCCGTATCGCTATATCCGCCATCCTTCCTATACCGGTGCGCTCATCACCGTGCTCGGTCTGGGCCTGGCGCTGGGAAATTGGGCCAGCTTGATTGCATTGCTGGCGTGCGTCGCGATCGGGTACGCCTACCGCATCCGCGTGGAAGAATCCATGCTCGTCGCAGCGCTCGGTCAGCCCTACCAGGAATATATGGGCCGCACGCGCCGGCTCGTGCCCTTCGTGATTTAGCTAATTGAAAACTGCGCGCCGTTCTTACACATGCGATCTATGTTGCGCTTCCGGTCAGGCGCGGAATCAGCAGATGGAAGAAGCGCTCCGGATCCACGCCGACGGCAACTTGCGCGTTGGGCTTGTACGGAATTTCCGCGGGGCGGTTCAGGCGCGCTCGTTTCCATGGGCGCGGACTTGCGGATGGCGTGGGAACCGTCCCAGCCGAGCGTCTGACCAGCGGTCCACTCGCCTTCCGTCTCCACTTCGACGTAATAATTTTTCCGCGTGATCACTCCCGGGTCAATCAACGAAGCCACCGCGAGCGCGTCGTGCAGCGCGATGACCGTCACTTCCCCGCCCTTGCTCATGCGTTCATATGTGGCGCGCATAATTTTTCCCGCCGCCTGGCTTACCGGATTGCTGGCGGCTTCCAGCTGCTTGATCTGCTGCTCGCTCAGCAGGCATTTGCGGGTCACGTCCAGGCCGACCATCGTGAGCGGAATGTTCGCATCGAAGACGATGCGCGCCGCTTCCGGATCCACATACAAATTAAATTCCGCCGCGGGCGTGATATTGCCGCCGGAAAGCGAGCCTCCCATGATAGTGATCGCGGGAATCATGCCGGCGAGTTCGGGATCCGCGCGCAGGGCCAGCGCCACGTTGGTCAGCGGTCCTACGGCCACCAGGGTAATCTCGCCGGGATTTTCGCGCACGATGCGGCGAATGATTTCCGGCGCCGTCTCGCGCACTGGCTTTATTTTCGGCTCGGGAAAATCCACGCCGGCCAGGCCGTTGGCGCCGTGCACGTGCGAGGCCGTAGCCAGGCGTCGCAGCAGCGGCTGGCTCGCGCCTGCGGCGACCGGCACGTCCGTGCGTCCGGCAATTTCCACCAAGCGTAATGCATTCGGCAGCGTGAATTCCAGCGGCACGTTGCCGCAGACGGGCGTGATGGCCTCGACCTTCAGCTCCGGCGAACGCAGCGCGAGAAAAATTGCCATCGCGTCGTCAATCCCTGGATCAGTATCAATGATGATGCGCAGCGGTTTGCCTGGAGTGGGAGCGGCCGCGCGCGGCACTGAACTGGACGCGTTGACGCGTTCCGTTATTTCACGCGCCGATAACGGAACATCGCCCGCCAAACCGCCCAGCGCGCCGGCGGCAGCAAGTGCCGTGGAGCTAGCCAAAAATTCGCGGCGGCTCCATGCAGAACGCCCGCGCATGGCTGGATTTCTCGCCGCCGCCGTTCGTCTCGAACTCCATATCTGGACTTGACTTTAGATCGCGAATCATCGTGCACTGACCTCCCGTTGGCAATAACGGTGCCGCGGGATTCTAGCGCGCCGTGGAATCAGCAAGATAGAGAAAATTGCCCGTCCGCCGTCATCTCCGGGCGAATGGTCTCGCATGCCCGCCTTGGCCGCGATTGACGCCCGCGGACCGGGCGAGTAGACTTCCTTGCAAGAGTGACTCAGTTGTAACGAGTGGAACACGCGGGTTCCGCACAGAGGCGTCGGGCGAGGGTGGCCGAATGGGTACCGCTGCGGTGAACTGTCCTTCGCGCACAAGAGTGCCCCGGAGATTCGTGTTGCTTGAGCGTGTTGACGGTGTACCGCGCCCTTTTTCTGTTTGCCGTGCTGCTCTGCGCGGCTTTCGCAACGCTGCGGCCGTGCTCGGCGCAATCCTCGCCCCCGCAAAATACTACGCCCCCTGAGACACAGGACGATCCGCCGCCATCGCTGGTGAAGCACCCGAAGCCGCCGCCACCTCCGCCGGCACCTCCTCCCGCGCAATCCAATTCCACACCTGCGCCGCAGTCTGGTTCTGCGGCAGCGCCTGAGGCGCAAACACCCGCTCCGCAGACGGCCGCCCCGCCATCTGCCGCGCCTCCTGCCGCACAAAATGCTGTGCCTGCACAATCTGCTGCACCGGTCGCGAGTTCCACGACCACGTCGCCGGCGGCTGCGAGCGCCTCGTCAACTGGCGCCGCACAGGCATCGGATGGAACCCAATCGTCGGCGGCGCAATCCACCTCGCCATCCTCAGCAGCACCAGCTTCCACCGTGCCAGTCTCAACTTCGTCAGGTGCCGCAGTTCAGCTGCCTCTTCGTCAACTTCCCCACCGGAGATCAATACACGCACGTCGCCCATGCCGCTGGAATCGCGCGCCAACCTGGTGCCGGTGCGCGTGGTGGTTCACGATTCCTCGGGCCACGCGGTGGACAATTTGCGCAAGGACGATTTTCAGATCAAGCAAGATGGCCAGGCGCAGTTCATCACCCACTTTTCGGTGGAGACTCCTGGAGGCGCCAATAGCCAGGTCGCGCGCGGTGAAGCCATCCCTGTGCCGACCGATACAACATCGTATTCGCCCTCGGATGCCGTGGCCAAATCTGGCGGAAAACCGGCCTCCGGTTCCGACTCACTCACCATGCCTACGCGGTTTGTGGCCCTGCTGTTCGACGATACGCACCTGCTGACCGGCGACTTGCAGCGAACGAAAATTGCCGCCTTGCGTTTCATCGAAACGTCCATAAAACCCAACGAACGGCTCGCCATCTACACCATATCGGGCCAGCACCAGGTGGATTTCACCGACGATCACGATGCAATCCGCGCCGCCATCACTGCGCTGCTGTACACGCCGATGGGCGCGTTCGATCCCAACACGCAGCAGGATTGTCTGAGGATCACTTATTACCAGGCGGATTTGATTCAGAACAACAACGATCAGCAGGCCACCGCGGTGGCTCAAGCGGACGCGCTGGCCTGTGTGGCAGACATGCCAGCGCAAATGCAAGCTGCGGCGGCGCAAATGCTGGTGGCGTCCACCGTCCCCATTACTCTGCAAATGGGACTTACCAATACGCAGTACGCGGTGCGGCGATTGCAGGAAGTGGTGCGCCGCGTTTCCGCGCTGCCGGGCCAGCGCAGCATCGTGCTGGTTTCTCCTGGTTTCCTCACTCCCACTTTCGAATACGACGTTTCCCAAATCATTGACAACGCCAATCACGCCAACATTTTCATCAACACGCTGGACGCGCGCGGACTCTACACCATTGATCCGCTTGGCGACATCACCCAGCCGACTACGCAACACTACAACGCCGCCACGGCGGGCCTCTCGGTGCAATACCGCATGGATGAACAGCGCGCGCAGTCCGACGTGCTTTCCGATTTGGCCTATAGCACCGGCGGATTTTATTTTCGCAATAACAACGATCTGAACGCGGGATTTCGCGTCACCGCCGCCGAGCCGGAAGTTTCCTACCTGCTCGCCTTCGTTCCTTCCAATCTGAAAAACGACGGCAAGTTTCACACTTTGAGCGTGAAGGTGCTGACCAAGGAAAAATACACGGTGCAGGCGCGCCGCGGATTTTTCGCACCGAAGCGCGGAGAAACTCCCGAACAACTGGCCAAGCAGGACATCGAAGACGCGCTATTTTCGCAGGAAGAGCAGCAAAGCATTCCCATACAACTGCATTTGCAGTATTACAAGTCCGACCCGGGCAATGCCAAACTTTCGGTATTGACGCACGTGGATCTTACGAAGGTGGGCTTCGAGAAATCACAAGGCCGCAATTGGGACGACCTGACGATCGTCGCCGCGCTTTTCGATCGCAACGGAAATTTTCTTATTGGCACGGAAAAAACTTTGGAGTTACGCCTGAAGGATTCCACGCTGGAGCGACTCAACCAGACCGGCGTGACTTTGAACACCAGCTTTGACGTGAAGCCCGGCGGGTATCTGGTGCGTCTGGTGGTGCGCGACAGCAAGGCGGCGCAGCTTTCCGCGCGCAATGGCGTAGTGGAGATACCATAGATTTCGGCGGCGCGACCGCCTGTGAAAAAACGATTTATGCAGGAAGGTGAAAAATGAACCGGCGAAGCGTAGGGACCACACTGATAATGTTGCTGTTGTTGTTTGCCGCTGGCGCACTGGCCTGGCGCGCCGTAGGAACGCCCGGAATCGTGCGCGCACAACAGGCGTCTGCCACATCAGCGACGCCCACGACGCAGCAGCAGACGACTCCGCAGGCGAGCTTCGCAACAGGAAGCCGCGCCGCCCTCCGCGCCCCAGGCTCCGCCGCAGCAATCGCCGACTGGAACCTCGCTCAAAGCGGAAACGCGCGAGGTCCGCGTGGACGTGGTGGTGACGGACAAGAAGGGCAACTACGTCGAAGACCTGAAGACCAGCGATTTTCGTCTCTACGAAGACGACAAGCAGCAGCCCATCAATTCTTTTTCCTTCGGCGCGGATCCCAAAGGCCCCATCGAATCGCAACGCCACTACATGGTGCTGTTCTTTGACAACTCCTCGATGGATCTGAGCGATCAGCCGCGCGCGCGCGCGGCAGCCGGAAAATTTATTGACGCCTACGCTGGGCCGGACCGCGTGATGGCCGTCGTCAATTTTGGCGGCTCGCTGCAGTTTGCGCAAAACTTTACGATGGATGCCACTCGCTTGAAGCAGGCGGTCTCCGGCATTTCCACATCCGCGCTTGCATCCAATCCCACCGCCTCCAACAGCG
The DNA here is from genome assembly GCA_963742475.1 of uncultured Acidobacteriota bacterium. Taxonomy (GTDB): domain Bacteria; phylum Acidobacteriota; class Terriglobia; order Acidiferrales; family UBA7541; genus Palsa-295. The sequence goes on from CAVULY010000007.1 coordinate 133,556, forward strand.
GAAACATTGCTAATTCGCCGGGCGGCGGTCCTATTAACGCCGATTCCTCAATGTCCGGGCTGCAATCCGGCATGCCGAGCCTGGGCAATGCGGAAGGAAATTTTGCCGCGTATACGCTGCTGCTTTCGGTGCGGCAATTGGCGAAGAGCCTCGCTTCAATACCCGGCCGCAAAAGCCTGATTCTTTTTACGGCAGGATTCGAGCTCGATCCCGAGCGCTTCTCGGAATTAACTGCCACGATTGACGCTTGCAACAAAGCGAACGTCGCCGTCTACCCTTTGGATGTGCGTGGGCTTACGACGCTGTCGCAGATGCTGCGCAACGATGCGCCTGAAACGTGGGCGAGCAATCAGGCCGACGCATCGGGCTGGAGCGCGGCGCGGCCGCTCAGCTCTTCTGCGTACGCGGCGCCTGTGGCGGCAGCAATTTCAACTTCTCAGCCTGGACTGCAACTTGCCGCGTATCATCCCGCAGCCTCTCCCGTGTTAGTGGCGCCGCAGCACGGCGGCGGTGGTGGCGGCGCGGGAGGCGGAGGCGGTCACGGCGGCGGTGGCGGCACCGGGGGCGGTGGCGGTCACGGCGGGGGTGGCGGCACAGGAGGCGGTGGCACAGGTGGCGGCAAAGGCGGGACGGGAGGTGGCACTGGCGGTGGCACCGGCGGCGGTAAAGGTGGTACGGGAGGCGGCACAGGTGGAGGCGGCAGGCCCGTTGTCAGCAGCCCGTACAGCAACGCGCCCTACAATTCGGCGCGCCAGATTGTTCCGCAATTTCCGCAGAACTCGACCACCAATCAGCAGGTGATGTACGCACTGGCCACCGGCACAGGCGGGTTCCCCATACTGAACACCAATGACCTGATGTCTGGCCTGGAAAAAATCGCTCGTGAGCAGAGCCAATATTATTTGCTGGGCTACACGCCCGCGGAATCGCCGGCGGGCAGCTGCCACACTTTGAAGGTGAAAGTAGAACGCGGCGGTACGAATGTTCGCGCGCGCAGCGGATTCTGCAATGTACTATCGAAAGATCCGTTGGCCGGCAAGCCCATCGAGAAGGAACTGGCATCGCGCGCGACGGTCTCTGCCAGCGCAGCCACCAGCGCCGGCGGCGTGGCTAGTAGTGCGGCAAGTGGCGCGGCTGGAACCGGCTCGCTGGAGGCGCCATTTTTCTACACCTCGGCCAACGAGGCCCGCGTCCATCTCGCTGTCGAAGTTCCTTCCGCGTCCATTGACTTTTCCAAAGTGAAAGGAAAATATCACGCGGATGTGAATGTGCTGGGCATCGCTTACCGCGCGGACGGCACCGTCGCCTCGCGTTTCAGCGATGAAGTCACGCTGGACATGGAAAAAGCCGACTGGGAAAAATTCACGCAGTCGCCGATGAAATACGAAAACCAATTCTCGGCCGCGCCCGGGATTTACCGGCTGAGCGTGGTCGTCAGCGGAGGCGGCGACAAATTCGCCAAGTTCGAGACTCCCCTGAATATTGATTCCTACGACGGCAAAACATTTAGCCTCAGCTCTGTGGCCATGAGCAATCAATTCCAGCAGGTTTCAGACATGGGCGGCACACTCGATGCCGATTTGCTGGCGGACCGCGCGCCGCTGGTGGTTCGCAACATGGAAGTGACTCCTTCGGGAAGCAATCGCTTCAAGAAGACCGACAAAATCGCGATTTACGCGCAGATCTACGCGCCGCAGCTGGCGGACGCGAATCCTCCGACGGTGAAATGTACCTACGTGCTGCTGGACGCGAAGACCGGAAAATCGCTGGGCGCGCTGCCGGGCGTAGACATGACCGGCTTCATACAAAAAGGCAGCAACATGATTCCCGTGGCGCTGAAGCTGCCCGTGGACAACATTCCGCCCGGCGACTACGTGCTGAAAATGCAAGCCAGCGAATCCACCGGCACGCTCACGCAAATTCGCAGTGTGAATTTCGTGCTGGAATAAGGCGACGCGCGCAGAAAAATTCAACACCTGCTGCGTCAACAAGTCTCCGAGACTCTGATAAGTTACGGCAACAACGGCAGGCGCCGCGCAATTGATTCGCGCGGCGCCTGTGTTTCGGTTGCAGGCTGGGCCTGCGAGGATTGTTTACTGCGGTCGCGGGAGCTGCAGCATCATGCCGCTGCCCTGGCCCGATTCCACCTGCGGTAGCTGCCCGTTCCACTTCTCGATCAGCATCTGCGAGTTCTCGATGCGGCGCAGCTCCAGCAGCTGCGGCGTCAGCGAGTTCTGCCGGATGCGATTGGCGTCGGCTTCGCCCTGCGCGCGCGTGACCATGGACTTCGCATCGCCTTCGGCTTCCGCGATTTTCTTGGCCGCTTCCGCCTGCGTTGTCGCGAGCTCGTTCCGTGCACGCTCCGCCTGCTGAATGGCCTGCGCCTTCGCGGTGATGGCCGCCGCGATCACCTCTGGGACGCGCGGCGCGCCGATGAAGCCGAACTGCTGAACGCTTACGCCCACCGGCGCGACTTTCTGCTCGATCATCGCCTGCACTTTGCCCAGAAAGTCCGCCTTGCGTTCGCCGTAAATATCCTCCACCGTAAAAGTGGAGGCGACTTCGTTCAGCGAATTGCGCACGATGTCCCGCAGAATGCCGTGTGTGAACAATTCCAGGTCGCTCACGCGATACTTCACGTAGAAGTCCGGCACCTTGCTCGGGTCAATCGCATACGAAAGTGAAACGTCCACCAGTATTTCCATGCCCTCCTTGGAGTTGAACCCCATCTCTTCGTTGATCGGGTGTCCTTCGGCCGTGTCGCGTGTCCACTTCACCGTCTGCACGTACGTTGGAAACTCGATGATCTGTGTGCGCAACGGGCTGTAAACCACCCACCCGGTGCGAATGGGAATTTCCGAAGCGCCGCGCTGGCTGCCGGCCAGATTGATTTCCACGCCGACGTGGCCCGCCTCAATGCGCGTCACCCGCAGCAGGAACACGACCAGCAGGATCATCGCGAAGACCGCGGCCGCCGCAATCAGCAAGCCCTTGAAATGCTGCACGGTCTTGCGCTGCACAAATTCCATGTCCTGATCATTCGGCCGATTGAAAATAGTCATATGGTCATCTCCCTGCGGATAGGGACAGGGACACTCCCGTGGACCGCGCCACCCGGCGCGCTAGCGTTTTGCCCGGCGCGTGCGCGCCGAAACAACTGTGCTGTTTCTGAATCGGCTGATGTTACCGCGGAGAGATTAGGAATTGATAAGCGAGCCGTAAGGATTATGTAAGGGTGGTGGAACCGCTTAGCGAACAGCATCCTACGGCCAACTCGTCGAATTACGTTTCACAGGTAAACGCTTCGAGCGCAGCGGCTAAGCTGCGCTCGAAGAATTTGCCACACTGTTGGGTGCCGCAGTCGTCGCATCCGTTAGCCTGCGGCGGATTCTTGCGACAAGACCTTAACATCTGGACCTTCGGACGAATCCGTTGCGAGCTCAGAAGCCGGGACCGGGATCACCAGCCGCGCCGGGGCCGCCACCTTCTTCGCCGCCGCGTCCGCCACGACCACGTGGGCCACCACCGCGGCCCATTTCCGCCTGCATCTGCGCGTACTTGGTGCGTTGGTCCGGCGTGAGCAGCTTGTAAATCGCCGCGTGTGATTTGGCGCGAGCCAACGTGCTCTGCGCGGTCAGGTTGCCGATGGTGGTTGCGGCTTGCTCCATCGCCCCAGCGTCACCTGACTGCACAGCGGCATTCAAGCTGTCGTGCGCCGTTTTCATGCTGGAGCGCGCGGTGCCTCCGTTAGCGTCTCCGCTGCTGAGAATCGCGGTGACCTGCGTTTGCTGCGCGGACGTGAGTGACAATCTATCTGTGAGAAACGCCACTCGACGCTGCACGCCGCGGCCCGCGCCCGGACCATCTGTCCCTTGCGCGAACATCACTGGGGCGGAACAGAAACAAACAAGTAGAAGTGCGATGGCTGTCTTTTTCATGGTGCTGATTCCTCCTGGTTCGATCATTGAGCTGGAATTTCATGCCGTCCCGCGCTCGTTCACACTCTCGTTGGACGTCGAATCGCGGGTGGCTTGCCCCTGGCCTCGCGCGATTCACAAAGATAGTTCGCTCAAATGCGCGGAAAAGTTCCGAAAGTTTCGTCTGGGAATCGCGTCCGGCAGGAAGTCTGCGACGCGAATGTCCGCAACGCGAGGCGCGGACGTTGACGGTAATCGCTCGCTAGTTCAAAAGAAACTGCTGGATGAACAGAACCGTGGCGTAAAACTGGTAATCCACATTTTTCTTTTTGCTGAAACCGTGGCCTTCGTCCTTGGCCATCAGGTACCACACCGGCGTGCCGTTCTTGCGCACCATCGCTACCATCTGTTGCGCCTCCGTCCACGGTACGCGCGGATCGTTTTTTCCCTGAATCACGAAAAGCGGCTTGGTGATTTTCTGCGCGTTATTCGCCGGCGCGATGCGTTCCAGAAACGCGCGCATCTTTGGGATCGCGTTCGTCGCCGTACTCCACGCGGCGCAAATCCTGCCGGTAGCCGGAAGTGTTCTCGAGGAACGTCACCAGGTTGGATGGGCCCACCACGTCCACCGAGCAGCGCAAGCGATCGTTGTAATTCGTCGCCACCGCCAGAGTCATGAATCCGCCGTAACTTCCGCCGGTGACCATCACACGACTGGCGTCGAGATCGGGCTGCTGCGCAATCCAATCGAAAAGCGAGTTGATGTCCTTGTAGGAATCCTCGCGCAGGAATCCGTTATCCAGCGTCAGAAACGTTTTTCCGTAGCCCGTGGAGCCGCGCACGTTGGGATAAATCATGGCGATGCCCAGCTCGCTGGTGAAATAATTGTTGCGGCCGAGAAATGCGGGGCGGAACTGCCCTTCCGGTCCGCCGTGAATATCAATAATCACGGGACGTTTGCCGGTAAACCGCGCGGCGGGGCGATACAAAAATCCGCTGATGGATTTTCCGTCGAACGTTTTCCAGTGCACTAGCTCCGCTTGGGAAAAACTCTGTGGATTCAGGCCGCCGGTTTCGCTCGTGGTCCAGCGCTCCACTTTTCCGGTGCTCACGTCCACGGAATACACATCGGAGGGCGAACGCGAGCCGGTGACGCCGAAGGCGAGGTCGCGGCCGTTCTGATGCCACTGCACGCCGAAAATCAGCCCGGCGGGCAGCTTCGGTGCGGGCTTTTCCTTTCCGGTCTTGGTGTCCAGCAAGTGCAGAACGCTCAGTCCATCTTCGTTCGCGGTGAACGCGATCGTACGGCCGTCGGGCGTGATATCGAACCCTTCCACATCCCAATGAATATGGTCGGTTAGAAATGTGTATTTTTTGGACGCGAGGTCCAGGTAGGCGAGGCGCTGAAATTCGGAGCCTTTGTCCGTGGTAAGGTAAATTCCCTTCCCGTCTTTGCTGAATTTCGCGCTGCCGTAGGCGATTTTTTCCGCGCCGCCCTTGGGTGTGAGCAGCGTCTTTTCGCCGCTGGACGCATCCATCACCCACAAATAAGTTTCGTTCGCGGAAATTTCTTCCAGGACCAGAATCTGTTTGTCATCGGGCGACCAGTCTAGCGCGCCCCAACCCCCGCCGGTCATTTGCGCCAGCATGCGATTGCTTTTGGGATCATCGGGATGCGCGGGTTCGGAAAGCCATATGTCAACATCTTTGCCGTCGCGGCGCGTGGAGCTGTAGGCGATTTTCTTGCCGTCGTTCGACCACACTTCGCCGGTGTTGCGCGATTTTCCGTCGGTGAGCAGCGTGACGGCGCCGGTGGCGTCATCGTAACGATAGAGCTGGTAGAATTCGCCGCCGCCGATATCCTTGCTGAAGACAAACGAGTCGCCGCCCTTCGGCGGATACTGCGCGCTGCGCACGTCATCAACGTAGAAAGTGAGCTGCGTGCGCGCTCCTCCCGGCATTTTCACCTGGTGGATCTGAAAAGTGTCCGCGAAGCGCGTGGAGATCAGCATCTCGCGCTTCGTGGGATGCCAGCTGGCGAAAAACGCCGAGCGAAAATTCGTGTAACGGTCCGCCTGATCCGCCAGCGCCTGCGGAATCGGCGGCACACCTTCCACGATCAGATTTTCATTGGGCGCCACCACAACCTCCTGAGACGAGCCAGTATTTTGCGCGAGCATCGCGTGCGGTGCGAAAACGACCAGTGCGGCTATCAATACAGTCGGTGCGGAGCACAACACCGTCCGCAGCAAACTTACGTGCAAAAATGCGCTTAGCAATTTCATTATCGCGATCCTTCAGGCGTTCCCGCGAACCGCCCCGGCACACGTCTCCGCTAACGCCATCAGGAAACCGGCCGAAACATTCTACATGCAGGGTTTCCGCGCGAGGAGAGCTACTTTAGGTAGCCGAGCGGTGTCAATTGAGACGCACTAGAGCGACAACGTGAACTGTCCGGCCGGACCGTTGTAAAAAAGATTGCAAGCTTGCAGAACATCGCGTCCGATAAGAATCAACAGCCCTTGCGACGCGAGCGTTGCGCCCATCGTTCTCTGCGAGTTGAGGGTAACGACTTGGGTAATGATCTGCACGGGATAAATGTTACAGGGATGCTGCTCGTGGCTCGCCGACTGCATCGTGGCAACGTCAATTACCGGCAGACCCAACTCTTGCGCCGCCTGTTCATCAATGCAAGTATTGGACGCACCAGTATCGATAAGCGCCAAGCCTGTTTTTGTTGCCACGGATTTTCCCTGAGAGAGGAGGGCCTTTGCCGCGTTCTGCTCGATGGTGACTGTAACTTGCAAGACGGGCCCGCGCATTACAAGTGCGACCGCCGGAGCCAGCGCTACGAGCTTTCCGTCAGGAGCTTTTCTCTGCGCCGCGATTTGGTTGTGGAGAATTGGCACTGAGGATCCCTAGCACCAGAGCTGGCGCGGAAAATTCGAGTTGCGCTTCGGACGGCCGTCGAATGAGCACATTACTTAATCCGTGTTGCAGCACCGCGCCCTGCAACGCTTCTTCCATTGTGTCAAACGCGCCGGTGACTTGCTCCCCGCTGATCACAAGAATTTTCCCGCCGTACTGCTTAAGAAGCTCATCCTTGTGGGAATCGAGGAACTTGCGTTCCACCTCTAAGACGGCCATAGGTTGATGCCTCCTGATGCAAGGCTACCGTTGAATAAATCTTAACACACCTGCGTGATGTGAGTGGGGAAAGGGCGAGGCACACCATCAGCGCGCTCGTGGACGTCACTGAAAGTGCAAGCACGGGCTGGGGTCGCGCTTACTAGCTAAATGATCGCCAGATACTGCCACTGACCGTCAACGGACTTCAACTGATGCACGCGGCCATCGTCGGCGTGGAGGAAATAGCTGCCGTCCGGGATCGGGTGATGGTGCGCCGCACGCACGGAGCACCGGGTCCACCGGCCACCGCGCGCCGCTCCCCATCCGCCGCCATGCTCTCTGGCTTCCTCGGTGAGTTCGATGCCGTATTTTACTTTGTACTCGACGCCGGTCAAGCGCGTCGGCACTAACCGCCCACTGCCCTTCAGCTGTTCTTTGCTCATGATCGAATTAGACGCGGCTACTTAGCGAAAGGTTTCGCCGGTCCCCTCAGACAATTAAAGTGCCACTTAAGATTAGATACCCTTCCACTACGATAATAGCACATGTCTGAGGTAAGCACCAGCGGCGGTTTCTGATTGCCTTCGGAGAGGCGTACGGAAGAGATACTTGGCATATTTCCCGTAACATGCTTATAAACAGCCAGATAGCAATTAGTCGCGCGCTGGTCAGGTGGGCCAACCGGCGCGCAGTCGAGATAAAAGTGCCCTGCACCGAATTTCCACATCCCCATGGCAATCTGAGGTTTGCGCTTCGCCCGACGCCGACCTAAGATATTCCCAGGTCAACCCCGTTTCGATTCCGTATCTGCACTACGCCGCGCCAAGATTCTCCAGAGCCAATTTTCATCGCGATTGAATACTGAGGCGTGCGCTGTTCGATGCTACTCATCGAATCGTGTATAAAATACCTGTCCCGCCGGACAGGGTTACCCTGCGGGCGCTCTCGCCAACGCCGCGCGCAAATCACCCTAGCGCTCCGGGTAAGATCAGTCATGGGCAACGACCCATCTTCGGGGCATCCGAGCGAGCAACGGTCCAAGTCCGCGCTCGGTGCAGCGCGCACCGGCGCCACGCCGCAAAAAACGCCGAGCCGCGCGGACGCCTGGGATCCTACGGCGCCCCCAGTTCCGCAAGCAACGATTCCGTGCCCAAAATGTGGCGCGGCTGTGCGCGAAGTGGCTCGTTTCTGCCAGCGCTGTCATATGACGATGCGCTTCGAGTGCCCATCGTGCCACAACTCGCAACGCACTGGTGTGAAGTGCGAAAAATGCGGCATCAACTTTGTGAAGTACATCGGCGCGGTAGTTGCCGCCAAACAAGCCGAAGCAGACATGATCCAATCGAAAATTGACCGCCGCAGCGCCTTCTTGAAAAATATCTTCGCGATTCCCTTCACCGGCGGCCTTTCGCTCTTCAAACAACTCTTCACCGCCACCAACCGGAAGTCGTAACTCACGAATGAAAATAGCGCCACGGCGGAAACAGTCCGCAGCGTGAAAATTCGCGGCCCGCGGCGCGCTTCACTTCCTGCATCCAGTAATCGAACGTGCCTTCCGCCACGCCCACCAGCTTGATCGCATTGCGGTACTCCATGTTGTGCAAAAAATAAATCTCGAACAATTTCAGCCGGCCTTTCCATTGCGGCCGGCGCAATGATTGCCGGCCGATTCGCTCGAAGTCCGCCAGATATTCACACGCACGCCCCCGCGCCGGGCGCCACGAATAGCCCGACGCCGGCGAGCCCAGATCAATCGCACGCACTTTGCCGGTGGTGTCTTCCAGCCACTCATGCAAGTTGCGGTAGCGACCATAACAGGTCTCGAATATTTCCGTAGCTTTCATGTTCTCTCCCCGCGCGCCCATCGGCCGTTGATCTAGCGCCATACCGCATGTTTGTTCTCCTTGTTCGTGCTCCCAGCCCGACGTTCCGCACAGCGTCTCCGCGCTTCGCGAAACACTTTCGTCCTCAGCTCGGTCAGTTTTCGCTGCCCGGCGGCTTTGGCGGCGCGGGAAGAAACGATCCGACATCCCAGCTGTCGTCTACGCGCCCTATTTCCTCCTCCACGGCCAAGAGGCAAGTCTGAAAACATTCGCCCCAACCAGCCATGTAGCCTCGCGAATACTCTTCCGCGAGCCGTTGTCTCTCCTGGTGTGTGCGCTGCATCTGAAAAACTTCCGCGCGTTCGATGCCTGGCGCCCGCACCGCCATGCGCACGCGGTGAACGATTTCCCGCAACGCGCGCAGCAACCAATGCAAGGGCGCCGGATAATAGACGCCCACACGACGCCGCGGCTCGTACCAGGCCATTTGCCATCCCCGCGGGATCACACCTCCATGACTTACTTCCCTGCGCACTCTCAGACTTTTTTTCATGGGCGTCGCACCTCCGGGCCCGTTCCCACGGCAAGTTCGCGTCGCACGGCCTCGTCGCGCTCCGCGCGAAGCAAACGCATGCGTTCACGTAACTGCCAAGGGAATGTTTGCTGCGTGGGTGGCTGCGTCGGTCGGCTTTCCGCGGGCCTTTGACGTTGCGTTTCGAATTGATTGCAGGTTTGCGGTGTATTCTCTTGCTGGCCGAAATTCCGTGTTTGCCGGATGGTTGCGGTTGTTTCTGGTTGGGAGTTTTTTAGGTCGCGTTGCTGCACAGTCGTACGAAATTGTCGTTGAAATTCATGTCGTTCGCAGTCGTGGATTCCGTTCGCCGGATTGTTTGGAGGCTTTGTTCCGTCATCACCTGGTTGTTCGATTTGCAGCTCGGCTCCGATTTCCACAGCGCTGTGAATTTCGCGCTGCTCTTTTTCTTTTATTCTTCCTACAGATGAACTACCTATCCTCGCCGCATCCACGTCATTCTTCTGGCTTTCACTGCGCATCGCTGCGCAATCCTGCGGACCCCGCTCCCCAACTCTGCGTACCGTCTCCGCAACTTTGCGGGCCCGCAGCGCGGCGCCTGCATTCGCTCCGCTCGCGGTCTGCGAATGCTTCTTCGCCTTCAGAATCCTCACGATCACGCCGCCCGGTGCCGCTTCCGTCGCAATGTAAGCGTTCCGACGCAGCTGGCTCATCCATCGCTCCAGCGTGCGCCGGTTGAATCCTGTCTCACCCTCGATCTCTCGATAAGTGATTGGCGCGCCTCCCAGCACCCAACCCGTCGTCCCTGTCTGATGCGTTTGCCGCAGCACCAACCACCCGTAAAGCCAGATCGCTGCACCCATCCGCGCGTAATGCTGCGCCTCGAACAGCACGCCGCGAAGCCCCGTGTTGTAATTCTTTTCACGCATTCGCGATGCCACCGTCAATGCTGCAGACTCACCGGTCTCTTCAACGATTAAACCGCGCCCGAGCAAAACGCGCGTTCAATGCAAGCTCAATCGCACTCGTCAACAGCGGCCGCAGTACGGCAACCGTACTTGTACGTAACCGCTACGCGTCACTTCCGAAGGCTCCAGCCGAATGATTTCCTTTACCGCCGATCGCAGCTGGCAAATCGCGCAAATTTGCCCCATCGGTTGCGCCGCGCCGTGCGCGACGGAGCCACAGGTCACGCTTTTCGCGCATGCATTGTTCTTGCGCCTGGCTCGGTCTCTTTCCCAACGCTTGGGGTCCGCGCGCCGCCGCCGCATACGTTCACGATTGCTCCTTCGGCGTCGCGCTAATTCCTTGCAGGCAACGTCGTCGCCACGCTTTATGTCCTTCACCGATTCCTGCGCTCGCTCATCCGGCACGATTGCCTCCCCAACATGATTGCCGCGTCTTCGCGCCTTTACGCAGCCCGCTCGGTTCGCCGCACTTCACCGTCGCCTGCCTCACGTGCGCAGAAATCCCTACATTCCTGCACACCACGCGGCCAGGAACTTGTGCCCCTTCACTCACAGCTGCTCGCGCATTTCCTCAAGTACCGCGACCTCGGTACTATCAGGGTACTTACCTCGCGTGTTACGCTTCCGTCCCTGTCTCCCCCGCTCGGGAGACCATCATCCGGGGAGGCCGACCCATGGGCATCACGCATCCGCCGCTCGAATCGTTGCTGACATTTTCACAAACCTGTCTGGAAGGGTTTGAACAGTCTTGTCTCAACCGCATCTCCAATCTTCGTAAAGAAGTCCGCGAAATTTTCGAGGAACAGATCCAATACGAAGTCGGCGCGCGCCTCGCTCGCTGGATCCTCGACGGTCGCCGGCCGGGCGATACCGCTCCTTCTCCGACTCGAGCGGCACCCCCCGTATTGCTTTCACACGAGGTTGCGCTCGTCAACGCTGCGCGCGGTGCCGCCCAACTCGCCTCGTCACAAGACCACTTATCGGCGCCTGACTGTTCATCCGGCTCGATGCTCGAGCTGCGCGGATGCCTCGCGCTCGAATGGCGGTTGCCATTTCGCCGCGTTGCAGTCTCACTGGATGCCTCCGCCGCTCTTCGCTCGCTGGAGTCGCACGCTGCAAAGCACGATCCTGCGGCGTTAGCCAGAGCAACCCACTGAACTTCACGACGCCTGCTTCGCTGCCCCGTTGCCGCTATCTCGCGTTCTGCCGCTACGGCTGATTCGACCTTTCGCATTCATCTCTTCGTGCATCAGCCGGACGAGATCCGTGCGGCAGCCATGTGTTTCGTGCAGCGTCCAACAATCGCTAGCGATTGAGCGATGCGAGCACGGCGTGAAGTCCAATTCCGCAACCCGACGCCGGCCGATTGCGACACTCGATTCATCCGCAGCACGTCGCCCGAGTCCTGCTTACGATCCACCCGCACCACGCCGAATGAAAACAACGCGCAACGCAGTCGCATGACGTAACCCAACTGCCACGCGCTCTCCATTCCCCCTTCACCCGCGGTACTCTGCGCTGCACGCGACCCATTCGCATGACTCAACCCGAGCGCCGCCACCGATCCGGTCCCACCACGTGGATCGAACCTACTCCGCAGCGCGACCAGCTCAGCCGACCGTCACACATTGACACCGCGCCCAGGCTACAGTTATCTGCACCTCTCGTCGCCGCTCCCTGCATGGTCAACGTGAATCTCGCTTCGCAGCGTCGCCACTCTCCTGCACCGCTGACGAGTCCAAAAAACCATCGCGGTCGTGGGCTTCGCCCACTCACACGCAAACAGTAAACTACTCATTCCCGGAAAAACCGGGGCCTGATCTGACGATGGCGAGAGCGTCGCGGTTCATATTGATGAGCGGCCTGGAGGGTTGCGCTGAGCAAGGGGAACCTGAGTTGGAATCAAGGGGCGGGGGTTGGCTGCGAGGGGAGATGGCGGCGAGGATGACGGTGCGGTCGCGCTAAGAGCGAGGTCTTTGGTTAGATGGCGACGCGGATGATGGCGAGGTCGCGAAGGAGGAGATGTCTAGTCGGGGAGATTGTGGGTGTGTCGCGCGTGAGTCGCGTGTGGATTGAGTGTGGAATGCGTGCGGGCGTATCGTGGAGGTGGAAGCGGGGCGTAGATGCGCGAATGGGAATGGACGTTGTGGCGGGATGTGCGAACGGAGGGAAAGTCCGTTGGCTGCCTAGGGATGATTGCTGCGCGAAGCGAGCGAGCGTGCGCGCGGGTGCGAGGAAGCGCTAGTGCGGAGCGAAGAGGCGCGTGTGCGGGAAGAGTCGAAGCGCGCGCAATCGAGTTGGAACGGCGCGCGAATGCCTGGTGAATTGGGGGATTGCGGTTAACTGTAATGATTGCTGGGAAATACGATTGGATTTTTTGTGGCGATTGCGAGATCAGTGCGCGAAACTTCGGTGGGATTTTCGGTGGCGTCGGAGGCGAGCATTCGGCGCGGGCGGACTGGGACGGTTAGGTCTTGGAGGCGCGGGGAGGCCAGGACTCCAGGAGCTGCTCTTTGCGATAGATGAGGGCGTTGATGTTGTAGGGAGCCAGTTCGATGCTGTGGCCGTGGGTGATGGCGTCGGTGGGGCAGGCTTCGACGCAGTAGCCGCAGAAAATGCAGCGTGAGTAGTCAATGTTGTAGGTCTTCGCATAACGCTCGCCCGCAGAAATACGATTGGCGGCGGTATTTTCGGCAGCTTCGATGTAGATGCAGTTCGCAGGACAGGCTGCGGCGCAGAGAAAACAGCCTACGCACTTTTCGTAGCCGTGCTCGTCACGCTGCAAAACATGGATGCCGCGATAGCGGGGCTGCACGCTGGGAGGCACGTCCGGGAAACTTTCGGTCGTAGTCTTGCGGAACATCGTGCGTAGCGTCACGCTGAAGCCCTTGTAGAGGGTGAAGAATGTTTCGCCGACTTCCTGGATGAGGGATGCCATCGAGTTCACTTTAGCAGAGTCGGCGGAGGCAGGCAAACGGAGCGGAGGCGAGTGGCGCGTGAGGGCCGGTGAGGGATAAGTGGCGCGTGACAAGTGACGAGAGGATCGAGCCCCGCCCTTCGCGTTCCGTGCCTTGCGCTGGCCAGGGATTGCCAGTTTCGTGATTGGCGAATACGAGTGGCCGGCAAAAACGGGACGAATCGTACCGATTAGAACGGGTCGCTGATGATTGTTTTCAGTCATTTGCGACCGTTTCTAATCGGAGGGCTGTACCGATTAGAATTATGCATATCGCGCCCGGAATCGAGAAAAACGGGACAAATCGTAGCGATTAGAATGGGTCGGTTTTGTTTGTTTTCAGTCATTTGCAGCCGTTTTTAATAATTTGGTGTAGCGATTAGAATTATGCAAAAACGCGCGGAGAGGGCATGGAAATGGGGTGGGTCCTGCCGCGGCAGGAAGTTTCATTTTGGGAACCGGTCCCGCGACTGCGGGATCGGTTCGAAGGGGCCTGCTCGATCGTAGGTACGTTTTCATGTTTTGGTTTCCGTTCGACAGTAGCGCGAAGGCGCGGTGATAACAGCTGTACGAAAGTACAGAACTGGTCCAGAGCAATTACGAGCGACGAAAGCGCACGAAACATGCGCCAGTTGCGGCAAACAGGTGTGGTACAGGTTTTTTGAATCGTCGGAAGAGCGTGGGATGGAGGAGTTCGACGGAAGGGTTACCGCGGCGCTGCGTCTAAACCCGGACCCTGCAAAAACCGCAGGGTTGATGGATAGCCGGCACCCGCAAATTCAACGGCTTCGTTTGGGTAGAGTGGATGGGTTGATTGGATAAGAACGAAGGCTCCGTTCGAGACCGAGTATGCTTCCGGTTGGAGGACCGAAGCAGTCGGCAAGGAAGGAGCCTTCGATGATGATTATAGGATGTGATTACCATCCCAGTTGGCAACAGATTAGTTGGGTGGACACGCTGACGGGAGAGACGGAAGAAAGGAAGCTGGATCATGCGTCGGGAGAAGCGGAGAAGTTTTACCGCGGATTGACTGGTCCAGTTTTGATTGGCATGGAGTCGACCGGGAACTGCCAGTGGTTTGTGGAGATGGCCACGACAGCAGGACACGACGTGTGGATCGGAGATGCGGCGAAGATTCGCGCCAGCGAAGTGCGGCAGCAGAAGACGGACCGGCGCGATGCGGCGCTGATTTTGAAACTGTTGCTGGAGGGACGCTTCCCGCGGATCTGGACGCCGTCGGGCGAAGAGAAGGATCTGCGGCAGCTTTTGATTCATCGGCACAAGCTGGTGCGGATTCGCGCGCAGGTGAAGAATGAGTTGCAACACCTGGCGATGAATCAGGGAGTGACGAAGAAGGGGAAGTTGTGGAGCAAGGCGGGCGAAAAGGTGCTGCGCGAGTTGCCGCTGAAGCCCTGGGCCAGCCGGCGGCGCGAAGACCTGTTTAAGGTCAGAGAGATGTTGAACGGCCAGGTGGAATTGCTGGACCGAGTGGTGGTGGAAGTGGCGGAGAAGAACTGAGAAAGCGCGGTTGCTGATGACGCAGCCGGGCGTGGGGCCGATCACTTCGCTGGCGTTCGTGCTGACGATGGGAGATGTTTCTCGCTTTCCGCGGGGCAAGCAGGTGGCCAGTTATCTGGGACTGATCCCGCGGGAATATAGTTCGGGCGGACATCAGCGGTTCGGATCGATCAGCAAGCAAGGGAATGGATTCATGCGGATGCTGCTGGTGGAAGCGGCGCAGGTAGCGGTGCGCTGTGATCCGCAGATGCGGCGAGAATATTTGCATCGCTGCCACAAGAAAGCCAAGGGAGTGGCCAAGGTGGCAGCGGCCAGGAAGTTGGCGATTCGACTCTACTGGATGCTGCGCACGAATCGAGGGTATCCAGAGGTCGTTCGTGTCGAGAGCAGCTCGCGGGTGCCGCTGGTCAGCGCAAGCCTGCCGTAGGCAGGCAAGCTAGACCGAAGGGTTGATTGGGCGCTCTCGCCCCGATGCGAATCGGGGTTCGGATAGAAGAATCATGGTCGCAGTTTAGGCCGAATCGATGGTTGGCGGAACGACCGCCGAAAACTGATTCACCGTTCGAGTTTCAGAGCTTCGGTCCTCCACCTCTCTGAGATCCAAGCGGTGCTGCACAGCATTGCGGCGAACGAGTGTCTCTTGACAACGCCTTCGTTCTTATCGACGGCACCCGAAAAACCTAAGGCGTTCGTTTGGGTGGAGTGGAAGGGTGGCCCACCCGCCGCCACCCGGAAATTCAACTGCGTTCGTTTGGGTGGTGTGGAAGGGTGACCCACCCGCCGCGAAGCACTGAAACGTGGAGGGAAAACAGTAATCCAGAAAAGGATCCGACTATCGGCACGACAACGAAAACGAACGATAACCATCGGAACTCCGAGAAGAACGCGCCATTCACATGGCCGACGAGCGGAAGAAACATGGGGCTATCGCCCAGCCCTTGAGACGGCGTCCAGAATTGCCTTCTTGCGACGACGATCAGGGCATACGCTAGTAGAACGAGGGCAGTCTTCCAAGCAACATTCCATGCCAGCCGCCACGCTCGCTCAGCGGCAACACGTCGCAGTACTAGGAGCCAGACAATGCCGACTAACACTGTGATTATCAGACCCATCTTTGCAACCAAGAAGAAAGCTTCAGATTCGCGGTAATAACCTCCGTTTATCAGCGCCTTGGTGTCATATGCCCACCATATTACGAACCCGCACAAGCACCAGAGCAGGCACAAGAAAGCTAAGAGCGAAGCATTAGATCGAATCGTCCGTTTCATTGGCACGATACCTTGCACGCCGGCGGTCGGCGTTGACTCCAGTTTTCATGGCTTTCATTGGCAACCATGGACAGTGTTGGTAGCGCCGTCAAACCATTCATGACACGCCGCGTGATTTTTCCAAAAAGCCCACCACTGCGCTCGTAGCGATTGATCCTGCCAGATCGCGGAATGCGCGGAAATCCGACCGTATCCGCTAGCGTTCAGCGAAAGGTTGTTCGCACCTTTGAACGACGTCGCGCTATTGGGGTCATCCCCGGGAGCGGTCGAGACTAACCAAGGGACGATGTCCTGTTGAGTTGAGACATTAAGCCAATTGCCAATATTGGTTGAATCGCCTGACAGACCTTCATAGACAGGTGTAGCAAGCGTGATTAAGTTGTCGATCTTGTGGTCCAGTTCGCCCGACGCGTCCAACGCCACGTCCCCACCACGACTATGACCAATGATGTTAAGTTGCTCATCGGGAGCGAATGTGTGCGTGTTCACCATTGTCTCAAGCATTTGGGCCCCTTGATCGATCGCTGCTCCGCCTAAATCCCCGCTCCAACCCAAAATCCGCACGTCTGAGTCGTGGAACGCTTCCTTTGCCTCTTGTATCAGCTTCATGTTTCCATTCCAGTCGCTTGGGCTCCATCCTGTCCCCGGAACTATTATAGTGAGATGACCGTTTGGGTCCACTCTATTGAGAGGGCCATTGCGAACAAAGCTGTAAAGATTCAAGCTCTGGGGATCGGTTTTGTCCTGGTATATGAGGGGTTGATCGGGCGATATGAACCGACCGATTTGCGAGGCGTTATATCTGGCGCCGAAGTTGTCGAGGTTGGATTCGGAGTCGCGTTCTTTGCCGGTGAATTTGTAGTTCTGGGCGCAGGTGTTGGTGTAGGCGCGTTCGCCGCCGAAGGGGTAGAAGTCGGCGTCGTAGCAGAGGACGCCGGCGGAGGTGAAGATTGTGCGCGAGGTGCCCAGCATGTCTTCGCCGTAAAAATACAGGGCGTTGGTGCTGACGACGCGGTGGGCGACGCGCTTGCCGCCGAAATAAACGTATTCGTCGGTGATGTTGCCGGAGGCATCGGATTCGTCGAGGACTTCGGTGCCCGCGCCGTACCAGTAAATTTTGCCGTGGATTTTTGGACGCGGTTGCCGTCGCCGTCGTAGGTGTAGGTGACGCCGGCGGCGGTTTGATTTCGCTTTCGGCGTTCCAGGCTGTAGGACATTGTGAGTATCGTTCAGCGTGTTGCCGGAAGCGTCGTAGCTGAAGGCGGTGATCTGATTATTGTGTGTTGGCCGCGACGCTGAGGCTTTCCTGCGTGCAGCCGTTGTAGGCGGTGGAAGCGACGTTGATGTTGGTGAGGTTGCCGTACTCGCCGGGGGTGGTGGGGGAATTGTCGTAAACGTAGGCTTCGCCCCAACAGTGCGCGGGGCTGGTGGCGTAGGTGGAGGTGGACTCGGCAGTGAGGAGGCGATTGAGCTGGTCGTAGGTGAATTGCTGCGAGCGCGTGCCGTCCACCAGGTTCGTGATGCCCATGACGTTGCCGTTGTTGTGGCTGCTGGCGTCCACGGACGGGGATGATACCACTGCGCAAGCGCGGGGGCGGAGCGGGCTGAGTTGGGCGCGAGCAACTCGAAAACTCGCGGGAAAAGCGCCGCGAGAGGTACGGCGCTGCGCGCCGTCTTTTTACCCAGCGTTTCCACGCTGGGCTAAGTTATGCCGCGCCTCCCTTCGACGCTGCCGCAGGCAGCGTCTCAGGACAAGACGGCGCTGGGTGAAATTCACATCCTAAAATCATCATCGCTCGGCTCCTTTCTTCCGAGCTTGCCTGCCGTAGGCAGGCTTGCCTGCGGCAGGCAGGCCTTGGTCGTGAGCGCTACCAAGTCTACTCGGAGCAAGGAGCCGACAACGTCATCGAATCAGCCGGCGAGAAATTCAAGAGCACCCACCCTTCCCATGAACCAAAATCGGGAAGGATGGGCCACCCTCAAAATCTCTCGCGGTTCGTTTGGATGGTGTGAATGGCTGGCCCACCCGCCACGAGCGAAAATGAATTGTACGAGCCGGAAGCGCCGCTGAGCGAAGGCTGATAGGTGCCGGATGCGTGCGCTCCGCCGAGGAGCACTTGGCCGAAAGGAAGCCAGCGATCGGATTTGCGCAGAGTGTAGCGCGGGCCGAAAAGATAGGAGTAGAGCGTGAGGTCCTCGCCGGTGGAGTTGATGTTGCTCGCGTGCTGGCCGCTGAACTCGGCGACGGCGCTAAAACTTTGGGTGAAGCTGTAAGCGGCCCAGATGTTGCCGCCGTTCATGGAAAAGCAGCCACATTCGCCCGGGGGGCCGTTGGCGCGGACGTAGTTGTAATCAACGCCTAGCTGGAGCGGAGGACGGTCTCCCTACGCGACGGCCGCGGCGGCGAACAACATGATTGCTGCGAGTCCGCAGAGGATGCGCAGAAGATGCGCACAGCCGTTTGCAACAACTTGGGCAAATTCATTCTCGTTTGCCCTTGTAAATACGTGGCTGGTTTCATTGCACCACCAGCGTAACGGTCGTTGAAGGATGCAGCGACCCGCTGGTTCCGGTGATGGTGACGGTGTACTGGCCGGTAGGAGTGCTGAGGCCGGCGAAACCGCCGTCGCAACTAGCCATTACGAGCGCTACAGCAGCAAGCGCCACGACGCTGAGCGCCACCGTAGCCAGACGCGGCAGCGGGCGGCTGCGCAACGTCGCGAGCATCATCGGAATGATGAACAGAAGGATGAGGAGCGAGCCGATGCCTGCCGCAGGCCACGTGGGCCGCGCAGGCAACGAAGGCCGCGAAGGCGCTGCACCCGATTTGTTGAGTGCCAGCCGTCGCGAGTTGAATGGTCATCACGGTCTGAGCGCCTTCGGTTCCCGGAGTCACAGTCGGCGGATTGAAGGTGGCGGTTGCGCCGCGCGGCAGACCAGTGGCGGTGAGTGTCACAACGCTGGTGTATGAGCCGCCCAGTGGCGGGACGGTCACGGTGATTTGCACCGAGCCGCCTTCGCTGACCGTGAACGGTGTTTGCGGGGCGGTTACGGTGTACGCGGTGTTCACCGCTTCGTCAGTGGTGTCGGACGCCGAACCTGTAAACGCAGCGTTGCCGGAATAGACTGCATAGATGTTGTGATCGCCTACGGTCAGGGTCGCTGTCGAAATCGTGGCGGTTCCCGGCGCGGTCAGAGGCACTGTCTGCAGCAGCGTATTGGCACCGCACGGATTACCGCCTCCGCCTCCGCCGTCCGGATGGACGCTGGAGGTTGCTCGCGCGCTCGCGGCGAAAGTTCTGCTATCCAAGTGGTGCACGACGGAGGAGGGTGACCCTGCATCGCAGAAGGAAATGGTGCCCAGCGGCGTGCCGGTGGGAACTGGCAGGACCGAGGCGGTGAGAGTGATGGTCTGGCCTGCGGCGGCGGGACTGGGTGAAATCATCAACGTAGTTGTGGTGGTGGCGGGTGCGGTGATCGTCACGGTCACGGGGCTAGAGGTAGAAGCTGCAAGAGTGCCGTTGCCCAAGTAAATCGCGGTGATGACGTTTGCGCCTACGGCCAGGGTCGTAGACGTGAAGGTCGCGGTGCCTCCCGCGATCACGCTGACGGTTCCGAGCAGCATTCCCGCACCACACGAGGACGCTACTTGCGGCGTGACCGTGGCGCGCGTTTTCCATTGCCTTAGCGACCGCGACTGCGCTTGCGCCGGATTTCTCACGCTGCCTGGCCCCACTCCGCCCAAGCAGAAATCCACGTCACCCAGCGAGCCGGTGGGGGTCGGAGTTATCGTCGCGGTCAGCATCACCGTTTGCCCGGTAAAGGCAGCACTGGCCGAAGTCACCAGCGCCGTTGTCGTCGCGGTCAGCACAGCGATCCCCGTGCCGGTGACAGGCACCGGTTGGGTGGAACCGGCAGGTCCGAGGTTGTTGTCCGTCAGCACCACAGCGGTGTCGTAACCGCCCGCCGTCGCCGGGTCGAATACCACTCCGAGAATGCAGTCCAGCCCCACAGCGAGTGATGAAGCGGAGCACGAAGTGTCTGGCCCGCTGAGGTTGAAACCTGTGGGCGGCGTGATCGAGGCAATAATCAGCGGCTGGTTGCCGATGTTGGTCACGGTGACGTCTTGCGGAGCGCTGGCGGTGTTGAGGTTCTGCGGATCGAAGGAGAGACCCGCCGGGATGGTGCGGACGAATAACAGCATGACTTCGTCGGTGGGATCGATCACTGCGAGATTCCCCGTCGGATCGATGACGAGTTCCTGTGGAAAAGTGGTCTGGATCGGGTAGGTGGTGATCGTGCCGGCCCCGTCCACTTGCCGGATCACGCCGTTGTCATCGTCGGATATGTAAAGATCACCCGCGGCATCCAGGCTGACGAAGATAGGAAAAGCCAGCTGCGCGCTGGTGGCCGGCCCGCCGTCTCCGCTGTAGCCTTCCGTGCCAGTCCCAAAATTTCCGGCAACGGTGGTGATGTTCCCGCTCAGGTCCACTTTTCGGATCACATTGTTGCTGCTGTCCGCGATAAAGATGTTTCCGGCGGCGTCCGCGCGCACTCCAAACGGCAGGTTCAATTTCGCGCTTGTAGCCGCACCGCCATCGCCACTGTAGCCCGGGGTGCCGGTGCCCGCGACGGTGGTGATGATTCCTGCCAGGTCCACCTTGCGGATTCGATGGTTGCCCGTATCGGCAATGTAAAGATTGCCCGCTATGTCCAGAGCGATTCCGTCCGGGCGGTTCAGCGCGGCGCTGGTGGCCGGTCCGCCATCCCCGAAAAACCCGCCGGCTTTTTCATTATCCCCGGCCACGGTGGTAATGGTTCCTTTCTGATCCACTTTGCGAATGACGCTATTTCCCGTGTCGGCGATGTACAGGTTCCCGGCGCCGTCCAGCGCAACGTCTTCCGGGGCATTCAGCTCTCCGGTACCGGTGGCGGTTCCTCCATCTCCTGCGTAGCCGCACGTGAAGTTGCCCGCATAGATGCCGAAGCTTTCGCCTTCGCCGGCGATCCAGATCACGCAGGCATTGTCGTCTGCGATGAAAATCGGGCCGCCGCCGAAAACGCCGTTCCCGGCGACCGCCAGAGCAACTGGGTCGGAAAAGCCGTCAAAAAAAATCGGCCCCGAAGCGAGGTCCGGCAGGAAAGCGGCCTCGGCCGAGTTGGCCGTGCCGTAGATAGGAACGGCCAAAGCCTCGCCCTGACATTCATCGGCGAGCTCTACCGCGCCCGTGCGCATGCCCGGCGCGGTGGGAGCGAAAGTCACGACCACGGTGCAGGGCGAAGTGGTGCCAGCGCACGTTCCATCGGTCGCGGAAAAATCAAGCCCGGTATTACCGGTGGTTACCACGTTCACGCCCGAAAGAGATATCCCAGTTACCAAGAATTGCAGCGTGGCGGTCTGGCTGCATGGGGCCGGCGCGCCGCTCTGGCACACGTTGGCATATCCCATGGGCACGGAAATCGTACTGAATTCGATCACGGTGTTGTTAACGCTGTCCGGGAGGAAGAGATCGTAGTTCGAATCCACCGCAAAATAAGCGACCCCGCCCAGCCCGCTGGTGGCGAGAGTGGATTGCGTGCCGGTCGGGGTAATTTCTTCAATCAGCGCGCCTTCACCGCTCTCGGCCGCGTAAACATTGCCCGCGCGGTCCACCGCCACACCGGTGATGTTCGACAGCGACGAACCGACGCTCGCGCTGCTGTCGCCGCCTGCCGGCGGGTATTTCACGATGCCGGAATTCGTTCCATCTGCCAGGTACACGTTGCCTGCGGCGTCCACGGCAACGTCCAGCGGCTCCTCCAAACCCGTCTCGAAGGGGCTGACCGTGCCGCCAGAGGTGATCTTCACGATGGAACCAACTGAGCTGTTCACCACGAACACGTTACCGCTAGCGTCCACCGCCAGGCCCTTCGGCGAGGCGACCGAGGCAAATGCGGTGGCATTCCCACCTGCTGCGAGCACCTTCACTACTCGGCCACCGCTGGTGCCGTCGGACACGAACAAATTGCCCGCACTGTCAACGGCCACGGCCTGCGGAGCGCTCAGCGTCAGCGGATCGGTGCTGACGGGAGTCTGCGTGCCGTTGGGCGCGATTTTCAAGACGCGGTTGTGGCCCGTGTCCGCGATGTAGAGGTTCCCGGACGAATCCACGGCGGTTCCCATCGGGCCGCCCAAGCCCGTACTCAGAACGGTCTGCTGCGCTCCGGTGAACGTGATCTGTGCAACAGCGGGAGAAGCGCAAAGAAACGCCAGGGCCAGCACCCACGCAGGCTTGCGGCAAAATATTCCCAAAAAGAAATCGCTTAGACGCGAAGTTACTTCGAATCTCACGAGATTCCCCCCAGTCACCCAATCGAACCGACTACTGCTCTATCGTCTTGAGCCAGACGTTCATGAGTGGCCGAGATGGTTTTTGGACCGGATTGACTGGCAGGGAACAGAAATTGAAGCTAGCAACGGCGAGACAGATTCAATTTGGAACGTTGCGTCGCGCAAGATAGGGGGAACTGGGGGGGCGCGGCGCAAAACTGCAATCGCAGCGAGCTTCCTGGTTTGCGGCGAGCTGGTATTGACGTTCAGATGACGGAGGTATGAGCGGCTTGACAGCAGCGGTCCCAGCGATTCGGGAAAGCCACGCCTTATTTTGCCTGAGCTGACTTGATGTAGTCTTTCAGGTTTGTGATCCGCAAAGTTACTTCAGCGTCGTCCAAGCCTTCGCCTGCCTTAAAATCCGGCGCCCAATTCGGCATCTCGGCGGGACTATGAGCGGGCAATACCACCCCGTGCCGCAGCACGTCAATGACATAGGCGTCTGGGAACTTACCTCCGTGACGTTGCGCCAGCTTGGTCAAGTCGGGCGGGACGTCTTGGAATGGTGGCGGAGCAGGGCCATTACCTTTCAGATCGTTTCCATGGCATACGGCGCAATATCTCCTGTACAGCTGCTTACCGGATGAGGAAATTTCGGCCGACGGCTTCGTGGCGGTATTTTTTTGCGAGGGTTGAGCTGTCTGTAATGATTCCAGGTACTTCACAAGATTATCCAGCCTGACATTTCCCCGGTCGACGTCCTCTTCAACTTGATGAAAGACAGGGCCCCACACCGGCATCTCGCGCGAGCCGTGGGAGGCGATCATTCCCTCGCCGAGAATAATCCTTTGGATGCGTGCCACCGGAAAGTTTCCTCCGTTATTTTTGGCAATCACCGTCAAGTCCGGTACCGTCGCTTTCATCGCCGGCGCCGCGGGCCCGTTGCCCTTGCCGTCCGGGCCGTGGCAGGACGCGCAGTACGCCCGGTACAAATCCGGCCCCTCGACGGAACGAATCAGCGGCGGCAACTGCTTCTGGGCATCCTGGTGCGCCGGCGCAATCGGCGAAGCCGTCGGCGTTTGCGCGCCGATCGCAGCAGCCGCGGCCGCAATCACCGCGACATTTAAGCACCACAAAGCGACTCGAATTTTCACGACGATCCTCCCGACAGCTCAGCGAATGCGATTCGTCACGGTTTGATAGCGATTTTAATGACACCGTCCCGCCGCTCTGCAAAGAGCCTGTACGCGTCGGTTATATGATCGAGCGAGAACGTGTGGGTTAGAAGCGGCGTCAAGTCCAGTTTTCCGTGCCGCACCAATTCCATCAAACGCCGCATGCGTTCTTTGCCGCCCGGACAAAGCGTGGTGATGATCTTGTGATCGCCGAGACCGGCGGCAAAGGGCTCGACCGGCACGGAGAGTTTTCCGGAATAAACCCCCAAACTGGACAGCGTGCCGCCCGCACGGATTGCGCGCAGAGCACTCTCAAAGGTTTCTTGCGTTCCGAGCGCTTCGATAGCCACGTCCACTCCCTCGCCACCTGTAAGGCGCCGGATTTCGGAGCTCGCGTCCATCTTGAGATGATTGATGACGACGTCCGCGCCCATGCGCTTGGCCATTTCCATACGCACGGGATCGGATTCGACAGCGATGATCAGTGAAGCGCCTTTCAACTTGGCGCCGGCAGTTGCGCAGAGACCGATGGGCCCCTGGGCAAAGACAGCCACGGTGTCGCCGATCTGCAGGTCAGCGCTTTCCGCGGCGGAAATGCCGGTGGAGGCGATGTCCGCCAAGAGCACGACCTGCTCATCACGCAGCTCATCAGGAATCTTCGCGAGGTTGGCTTGAGCGTGCGGCACCAGCAGATATTCGGCTTGCGCGCCGTTGATGCTGTTGCCAAATTTCCAGCCGCCGATGGGGCCGCCGCATTGCGACCAATGTCCGCTGAGGCAGAAAGCGCACTGACCGCAGGGTGTAATCGCACCGACCAGCACACGATCGCCAATCTTGTAGCCGCTGACGCCAACGCCCAATTCGTGAATGACTCCCACCGGTTCGTGGCCGATCGTGAGACCGGGCTTCACCGGATACTCGCCCTTGAGGATGTGGAGATCGGTCCCGCAAATGGTGGTTAGAGTGACGCGAATTACGGCTTCGCCCGGACCTGCCTTGGGGATCGGAACGTGTTCGATGCCGATTTGACCGGTCCCGCGAAATACCAGGGCCTTCATCGTCGAAACAATTGGATTGGCGCGCGGAATGGATTGCTGAACTGTGCTGGACATGAAGGCCTCCCAAGATGCCTATCTACTACATGCATGAATACCTGATAGGCGGGCGTCCGGATGTGATTCCGAAGACCAGTACGTGTGACGGGCGTCACACTAGTCCATGCCGCTGACGTAGGGGGGATTAAAGGCTCAGAACGGCGACAACCATGTCCAGCTCCTTCGCGTCGCGAATCTTGAAACCGAACGTATCGGCGAGGGCGCGCAACGCCAGATTTTCGGGAAGAATACGGGCGATGATCTTTTTAAGTTTTTCGTCACGAGCTACCTGAATCAGCCGCCGCATCAGCTCGGTGCCCAAACCGTGCCGTTGGTAGCGATCGCTGACCAGCGCGGCCACCTCCGCTTCGTCCGCGGCGCGCGACTTGGTGAGGCGGCCGACCGCAAGAATCTGGCGCTCAGCCGTGTCGGGCGAAACGCGTTCCACCACCAGCGCCATCTCCCGGTCATAGTCAATAAAACAATTCCGCATCAACCGCTCGTGGGCCACACGCGTACTGAGGCTTTCCAAATGAAAGTAGCGCAGAAATACGCTCTCGTCAGAAAGTGTCCCGTGA
The DNA here is from genome assembly GCA_963742475.1 of uncultured Acidobacteriota bacterium. GTDB lineage: Bacteria > Acidobacteriota > Terriglobia > Acidiferrales > UBA7541 > Palsa-295. Next base: position 158,824 of record CAVULY010000007.1, read on the forward strand.
AATTTGGCCATCATCGGTTCGTCTTCGGGCCGGATGGGACGGATCAGCAGCTCGAGTCCGTCCTTTGTGCGTCCAAGGCGAAACATATTGAGCCGGATATGGCCGAATGGCCGAACGAGGAAGGTCGAGGTCAGCAACTTCTCGCGGGTAAACGACAATACGCGCATCCAGACCCGATATGCCCGACGGCGATACGAGAAGCGGGTTGATGTCCAGTTCCTTGATCCGCCGCTGCTCCACCACCAGGCAACTAAAGCGCACTAGAATTTGTTCCAGCAGCTCCATGTTCACGGCGGCTCGTCCGCGCACTCCTTTGAGTGCTTCAAAGACGCGCGTTTGCTCCATCAGGCGTTGCGCCAGAGTGGTGTTGAGCGGAGGGAGTGCCAGAGCACGATCGCGATACACTTCCACAAGTTGCCCGCCAGAGCCGAAAAGTATAACCGGGCCGAATTGCGGGTCCACGGAACTTCCCAAGATCAATTCGTAGCCGTCCAGGCGTACCATCGGTTGGACCGTGACGCCCAAAAAGGCACCGGCGCCGACATGCGACGTCACCGAAGACTGAATGGCCTGAAAGGCGATGCGAACCGCATCTTCATCCTCGAGGTTCAACTGCACACCACCCACGTCGGATTTGTGCGTGATCGTTTCCGAGTGGACTTTCAGCACCACGGGAAAACTCAGCTTGCGTGCGGCGGCAACGGCTTCTTCCTGGCTTCGCGCCAGGGTGGTGGGAACCGTGGGAATGCCGTAGAGCGTGAGTATTTCCTTCGATTCGATTTCAGTGAACAGCGTTCGACCCGAGTTCGCCGACGCGACGCAAAATCTCATCCACTTTGCGGCGGGTGGGCTCGCCCGCCTCCGGCTGGTCGGTTGCAACAGGAGTTTCATAAAGTCCGCGAATGTTGTAGCTGTAGCGCCACATGTAGTTGAAGGCGCGAGCCGCGGTGTCCGGATAGGCAAACGAAGGAATTCCGGCATTGCTCAGAATGGCTTGGCCTTCCGCAACACTCTTCCCGCCCATCCAGCTGGCCAGCAGCGGTTTATTTTTGTTCTTCGCAAAAGGTTTCAAGCGCTCGGCCACCTGCGCCGGGTCGGTCATTCCTTGCGGAGCGAGAATTACCAGAAGGCCATCGCTATCGGGATTCGCCAGGGCGATTTTGATTGCTTCCGAAAAACGCTCCGGCCCCGCGTCGCCCAGGATATCGATGGGATTGTTATGGCTCCAATGCGCCGGCAAAATTCCATTCAGTGCGTCCATGGTTGCTGGGGATAAAGGCGCCAGTTTCCCGCCCGTGGCGATTAAAGCATCGGTGGCGAGCACGCCGGGGCCGCCCGCATTGGTCAGGATGGTAAGCCGCGGCCCGCTTGGGCGCGGTTGTTTGCTGAGAACTTCGGCCATGTAAAACAAGTCCGATATGTTCTGTACGCGCAAGACGCCGCTGCGGCGGAAGGCGGCGTCAAACACGGCATCGCTACCGGTGAGAGCTCCGGTGTGCGAGCTGGCTGCTTGCGCCGCCGCCTCCGAGCGCCCCGCCTTGATGACGATGACCGGCTTGCGCAGCGTGACTTCGCGAGCCGCGGAAAGAAAGGCGCGCGCATCGCCAATCGATTCCATGTACAGGAGAATGCTGTGCGTCTGGGGGTCGTCTGCGAAAAACGAGATTAGATCTCCCCAACTTACGTCGAGCATCGAGCCGGTGGAAACAATTGCACTGAAACCGACCTCCTGTTCGAGACTCCAATCGAGAATCGCGGTGAGCAACGCCCCGCTTTGACTGAGGAACGCGACATTTCCGGGTCGCGCGATATCGCTCGCGAAGGTTGCGTTCAGCCCGTATGCCGGATTCATCAAACCCAGACAGTTGGGTCCAAGCAGACGCAGCGAGCCGCGGCGCAGCTCGGCTTGAATCTGGGCCTCGAGCGCCGCGCCTTCGGCTCCGCGTTCCTTGAAGCCGGCGGAAATTACGATGGCGGAGCGCACGGCGGCGTCCACACACTCGCGGATGACGGCAGGAACGCTGGGGGCGGGAGTGACTACGATGGCGAGGTCCACTTTTTGCGGGATGGCGGCAATGTTCGCGTAGCAGGGCATACCGAGAACAGCGGGGTGATGGGGATTCACGGCGTAGACCGCGCCGGAAAATTTCCCGCTAGCGAGATTGGCCAAGACCGTGCGACCGACGCTGTTTTGACGGTCGGTGGCGCCGATTACCGCTACTGATCTTGGCATGAAGAAACAATCCAGGGCGCTGCGGGCAGTCATCTTTCCGTGACCCTCGATTCCTGCGGTTGGCGGGAGTCATTGTAGCGGCTATCCGCCGATTTAAGCGATGAATTCGGCCGGTGCGCAGCCGGGTTGCGCGCGGAGGGGGCGGGGCGCCTACAAACGCAGGCTCGGCGTTGCGGGAGAACGGAGTCGCGTCAGTTAAGGCTCGCGTAGTGAATGGAACGGCCGCCCGGTGAAGAAATGGGCGGCCGTTTGCCACGACCAAATGCTTGGGAGGCCTACCCGCGAACGGTGAGAACCGGGCAAGGCGCGTGACTGACTACTTTGTGAGCGGTGGCGATGGGCAGATGCGTACCGGCCCCCGGGAAACCACCCGGTTTGTGAATGCCGAGAATGATCAGGTCCGCCTCTCTTTGCTTGGCAACTTCCAGTATCTTGTCGGCGGGTGAACCCTGCACAACCAGGAATCGCGGCTCGCACCAAAGCTCAGCCTCCGGCGGGACGAGGTTGCGCAAACGCCGCTGCGAGGACTCGACGAATTCCCCTGGATGAGCCAAGTCGCCAGGCGCTTCGTCCTGGATGACGTGCAGCAGCGTCAGATGCGCCTGGAATTCCTGCGCCAGGGAAATCGCGTGCGCCGCGGCAGCCGCCGATTCCGGGCTGAAGTCCGTGGCGTAAACGATCTCGGCAATGTCGCCACCCCACACAGGTCCTCCGGGAGTAAACGGACCAACTGTCAAAACCGGACAGGGAGCTAGCCGGAAAATCTCTTCCGCGACTGAGCCCAGGAAAAACTTGCGAACGCCGGAACGGCCGCGCGTGCCGAGCACGATCAGATCAATATTGTTTTTTTCGATCAGATCGAGGAGTGTGGAATAGAGATTCCCTTCTTCGATGAGCACCTGCGGATCGAGCCCCGGAAACGAGGCGCGCAGAGCATCGCGCTGGTTTGTCGCCTCGGCCTCAGCAGCCTTCTCCAAGGTCACCCAGGTGGCAGGCTCGGTCATAGGGTTGACGGCCGGAGTGCGCATGTGGAAGGCGTAGAGCTTGGCACCGAAGCGCTTGGCCACTTCTGCCGCGTAGGGAATCGCGGCTGAAGCTGCCGGTGAAAAATCCGTGAGGAACAGTATGTTGCTCAGCTGAATTCGAGTCTTGCTATCGAGGGTTTTCATTTTGTACTTCCTCCCTTGCCCTACGTCGAGTTGCGGCGAACCTGACAACTAGAATCTGCCTTGCTAAGAGATTTGCAGCCCCTGGGGATCGGCCGGAAAGCTCACCTGCCGGCGACTTCCGCTTGCTTCGGCCTCCAGCAGAGTCTCGCCGGAACGCTGCGGGATAACTGTGACCGTCGTCACACTTGGACGTGCTATCGGTCACCGCCACGGATCCGGTGGCAAGCGCATCGTGACAGTCGGAGGTGGGTCATGAAAGCCGCTCAAGCTGGAGTACGAATTAGCCTGCGGAATATCCTTTACCTCACTGATTTCTCGGAGCCTTCCGAAGCAGCACTTTCGTTCGCCATCACCATGGGCCGCAGACATGGGGCGACAGTCCACGCCCTGCACGTGTTACTGCCGACGGCGTACCCTTACGCAACGCCGGGACTAGCGGCAGCGACGCTGGAGGCCGAAGAGGAAAGCGCGCAGGCGGAAATGCAGCGGGTGGAGTCTCAACTGGCCGGGCTGCAGCACGAAACGATCGTGGAAAGAGGTACCTGCGTTTGGCCGGGAGTGGAGCAAGCGATACAGGAAGGCAGCATTGACTTGATCGTAGCCGGAACGCGCGGACGTACGGGGGTGGACAAGCTGATGATGGGCTCCGTGGCGGAAGAGATCTTTCGGCGCTCGCCGGTGCCGGTGCTGACGATCGGCCCGAGCGTCCAGCGCAACGTGCACAACGGCGCCCGATTCCATCGCGTGCTGTTCGCTACGGATTTCACGCCGGAGTCGCTGGCCGGCGCGCCATATGCCATCTCGCTGGCGCAAGAAAATCAATCCCGGCTGCTGTTGCTAGTGGTGATGCGCAAGCCCGAACATCCCAGCGCAGCCGACAACCGGCGCGTGGAATTGTCGGCTGCCGAAGCGTTGCAGCGTCTGTATGAATTAGTCCCGGACAGCGCGAAACTGGAATTTCCCGCCGAAGTGGCCGTGGAATTCGGCGAGCCGGCGGAACGCATCGTGGAAGTCGCGAAGCAGCGCGGTGTGGATTTGATCGTTCTGGGGGTTCGCAAGACTCCGCAGATAGGCGCGGCAACCCACCTGGAACGTGCAATCGCGCATAAAGTCGTCGCCCACGCGGCATGTCCCGTCCTCACCGTGCGCGGGTAGCGGCACTTGGAAGCTGTACTCGACTTGCAGAGTCGGAAAGTCGGGTGAACAAACTGATCGGTAAAAGAGGGCGCGGGCCGGCCGGCACTTTGTGGCAGTGCTAGTCGAGTCGCATGCGGCGATTCATTTCTTTGGCGCCAAGGCACGAATTCGATCAAGGTCCAAGTTCCCTTTTGCGCCCCAGCCTACTTTGCCTTGTGGAATTGCCGGGCGGAACTTTTCGTAGAGTGTGAAAGCTTGCGGCGCGAGTTGCTCGGGCGAAAAGGATTTTGCGAGGTCGCGCATCGCGGCGCGCGCTGAGTCGAGTGAGTCGCCGAATTTGCTCTGGAGGTATCTGGCTACGCCCGGCGCCTCGATGGGCTTGTCCTTGATTACGGCGCGGACGCCGTCCGTGGTATTGATTGCGGGCACGTCGCGTCCACATATTTCCACGAAGAATTCCTCGCCTCGTTTCTGCGCGCGCGCCTGCTTAATTTCCTTTGGCACGGGTTTGTAAATGCCCAGGCGCCGGCCTTTGGATTGCGCGTTCAGACCGGCAACGGCTTTGCCGAGTGAGAGCGCTTCGTCACGGTTGAATCCGAGGCGCTCGGCAACGGCGGCCGCCCATAGAGTGAGAACCGGAGCGCGATTGATCAGAATTTTGCTTTCGGACATTGGTAACAGCGTACCTAAACGCGAGGCAGGAGAGCAATTGGCGGCGGGCGATTTTGCCGGTGGCGTTATTCGCCGGGAGGGGCGACGGGCTCCTGGTCTGGGAGTTTACCTTTGCCGGTGATGGCGGCGATGATTTGGCGGCCGTGGAAGCGGCCGTTTTCGATGAAGATGCGGGAGGTGTCGTTGCCGCCGATGACCACGCCGGCAAGATAAATTCCGGGGACGTTGCTTTCGAGGGATTCGGGATCGATGGCGGGTTTCTTATTGGTGCTGGCAAGGCGTATGCCGAGGCGTTCGAGAAAATCGAAATCGGGATGATAGCCCGTGAGCGCGAAGACCTGGCTGGCTGCGACGGACTCCTCGCTGCCGCCATTCTTAATTAAGACTTTTTGCGGTTCGATGGCGACGACCTGTGTGTGGAACAGCGCGCGTATTTCGCCGGCGCGAATGCGATTTTCGATGTCCGGCTTGACCCAATACTTCAGGCCGCGAGCCATTTCCGCGCCGCGATGGATGATCGTGACATGGGCTCCGGCGCGAAAGAGATCCAGCGCGGCTTCGGCAGCGGAGTTCCCTCCTCCGATCACGGCCACGTCCTGCTTCCAATAGGGGTGTGGTTCGGTGAAGTAGTGGGAGACGTGCGGAAGATTTTCGCCGCGCACGCCGAGAAAATTCGGATGATCGTAGAAGCCCGTGGCGACCACGATTTTTCTGCTGTGATATTGATGCGGCTGCGCTTGCGAATCCAGGGTGTGGACGACGAAGGCTCCGTCGTGGCCGGTGACGCGCTCGACGCGCTCGTACTGGTGGACTTCGAGTTCAAAGTGCTCAACGGCGCGACGATAATATTTCAGCGCTTCGACGCGGCTGGGCTTGCCGGCGGCGACGGTCATGGGCAGCTCGCCGATTTCCATGCGCTCGGGAGTGGTGAAGAAGGACATGTTCACCGGATAGTGGAAAAGCGAATTGCAGAGGCAGCCTTTGTCAATGACGAGAGAGCGCAAGCCTTCGAGGCGGGCTTCGATGGCGGTGGCGAGGCCGGTGGGGCCGGCGCCGATGCAGATGATGTCGTAAGAAGTGCTCATGGAAGTAGTGTGCGATGGGAAGGCTGCGAATTCAACTCCATCGCTTGAGGGAGTTGGATGCAGGGCGCCGTGTTGCGGATTCGCGGTTGCTGGAGATACCTCGTGGGAGCGCGATTTCCGCGAAACGGTTTACCGCCGGGGCGCAGAGAAAACCGGCTACAGTTGTGGGAGCAGAGCCTGCGACAGTTCGGCGGTGAAGGCGTCGAGTTCGGCGAGGCGCGCGGGCGTGGCTTCGAGAGTTTCTTTTTTCCAGACGAAGAATTCGCGGCCGTCGCGCTGGACGCGGACGCTGAAGTTGCCGCCGATCAGGTACGCGGGCGTGCCGTAGATGTTGAAGCCGCCGGACAGCGATGGGAGCTAGCAGCGCGGCGCAGTTCTCTTTGCGGATGCCGATATAATTTGCGTACATCGGGAACGCGACGATTTCAAAGCCGCGCACGTGCAGGCGCGGGAGAATTGCCAGTTGCTGGGGTGAGAGGTCCATGCAGATTCAGGATAGCAGGCGGGTTGCGGGGAGCGAAACCGGTCAACGAAAATAACTCGGAGCTCAGACCTTACGATCCCGCTGCTCGCAGGTTGTTACGACACGCCCGCGCGACGAAACGAAAGAGCACAGGCAAGATTGCCCTCCTGCGGCGGGCAGGCCCATGCCACCATCACGCCGCGGAGGACGAGATGGTGCCGGACTCGATTTCGCGCAGGATTTTGCGCAGAACGGAGGCGAGTTCTTCGCGGCTGACCTGGCTCTTGCGGAAATGCACGCGCACGTGGAAGGAATCGTCCTCGGCGCGATAGTCGAAGAGGAAGGGCTGGGGACGCGGAGCGGACTCGGTTTCTTCCTGGCGGGCGCGGCGCGCTTCATCGCGTGTGAGGCCGCCTTGGGCGATGCGCTGCACCATTTCCTGCATCTTTTTTTCAGTGGGCTGGCGGGCGACCTGGAGAAGCAGCGATTTTGTCAGGATGCCACGCTCGATGCAGGCTTTGCGAATTTCGTTGGGAATCACGTGCAGCGACATGGTTTCGGTGACGCTGGAGCGCGCGCGGCCGATTTTCTTGGCGATGTCGTCGTGCGTGTAATCGAAATGATCGGCGAGGCGTTGCAGGCCGTCGGCTTCTTCGAAGGGCGTCAGGTCTTTGCGCTGAAGATTTTCGATGAGGCCGAGCTCGAGAGTTTCGGCATCGTCCGCGATCTTTTCGATGCAAGGGAGTTCGTGCAGGCCAGCGGCTTTGGAAGCGTGGTAGCGGCGCTCACCGGAAATGATGTAGTAGGTGTCTTCGCGCGGAACGAAGCGCACGAGCAGAGGTTCGAGGACGCCTTTTTCGCGGATGGAATCGGTAAGCTCGCGCAGATCGCCGAGGGCCTTGCGCGGTTGTTCGGCATTCGGGCGGATCTTGTCCGTCGGAATCATGCGGCCAATGGACGCGCCGCTGAAACTGGTCAGCGTTTCGACATAATGCGCGTCATGCCGCATCTTGAGAGTGACGGGTAACCCGATCCTCTTGGACACGTTGTAATACCTCCTGAGCAAGCTTTTTGTAATCCTCGGCGCCGGATGACTTGGGCGCGAAGGAAAATACGGTTTCTTTGTAGGCCGGACTTTCTTCCAGCCTGACGTTCTTGCTGATGCGCGTCTTGAAGAGCGCGTCGCCGAACGTGGCGCGAATTTGTTCGTGCGTATCGCGCGAAATATTGGTGCGCTTATCGAACAGCGTGATCACCACGCCGAGAACTTTCAGGTCGGGGTTGGGACGCGAACGAATGCGCGCGTAGGTTTCCAGCAAGTCATCAGTGCCTTCGATGGCAAAGTACGCGGCTTGAATCGGCACGAGCAGGTGCGTGGAGGCGACCAGCGCGTTGACGGTGAGAATGCCGAGGGCTGGGGGCGTATCGAAAACCACGAAATCGTAATCTTTCAGGACCGGCGTGAGGGCGTCTTTTAATTTATAAGGAGCGTCAAACTGGCCGGCGAGCTGCTGTTCGAGGCGAGCCAAGGCCAGAATGCCGGGCGCCATGAATAGGTTAGGATCTTTGGTGGGGCGGATCACCTTGGACATTTCCGTGGGGTGATCGGCGAAAACGTCGTACATCGAATATTGGATTTCGGACGGCTCGAAGAAGGCGATCGTGGCGTTGGATTGCGGGTCGAGGTCCACGAGCAGGGTGCGTTTCTTTTTCAGTGCGAGAGCGGCAGCTAGATTGATGGAAGTAGTGGTCTTACCGACGCCGCCTTTTTGATTGGCAACTGCGATGACGCAAGTCAAGCTGTGCCCCTCGCTCCCCGTTTGGGCAACCATGGGCCCATATATGGCGGCCTTTGGACCCAATCCTACCACGAGTAGGGACACTGTACCCACTTGAGTACCCGTACTGCAAGAGAAAAATGAGGATAAGGGCAGGATTTTAGCCAGTTTGGGGATCAGGGTCAGGAAGGCTTGGCCACAGAGTCAGACAGACACACGGAACTGATCGCATGGAGCCGGCGGGCGAGCACGCATGCGTCGCGTTGCGCGGCAGCTCGTTCAGGTGACAAGATATCCGCTGACGGTGGCGCAGCAGTGAGCGAAGAAATAAAAATTCGATGGGCGGAAGCGCGCGACCATGCAGACATGGTGCGGCTGATCAACGTGGCGTTTCGGGTTGCGGAAAGTTTTTTCGTGGAGGGCGATCGCATCAGCGCGGAGAGTCTGCAGCCGATGTTGGACAAGGGCAATTTTCTTTTGGCGGAAGATGTGGGCGGGCTTGTTGGATGCGTGTTTGTGGAGTTGCGGGGTGAGCGTGCGTATTTCGGGCTGCTGGCTGTGGACCCGGCGCGGCAACATCGCGGACTCGGCCGGCGCCTGGTGGATGAGGCGGAAAAATGTGCGCGTGCAGCCGGTTGCCGGGCGATGGACTTGCGAATCGTCAGCGTGCGCGCAGAGCTGCCACCGTTCTACCGACGCTGGGTTACATTGAGACTGGCACGGAGCCGTTTTCCGAGGAGGGCAAATTAAAGTTGCCGTGCCATTTCGTGGTGATGTCCAAAGCGCTGGCGTAGAGGACGCCGGGATACGGATCGATTCCTTCAGATGGAATCAAACTCGGCCGCCTAAATGACAGGCGGACGCCACCACAACTGCGTTTATGGCTTGGCGTAACGGTTCAGGCGCTCGTTTTCGGATTTTTCGACGACTTTGATTTGTTTCACCAGCTCGGCGCTGATGCGCTGCGCGGTTTGTTTTATGGATTTGTCAGTCAGGTCGGATTCTACGGAGAATTTGACGGAGTCGGCGTTGGGATTTAGCACGATGGCGCCGCCGGGCTTCTCGCTGTTTACGTCCGCCGGGTCCACTTCGTAGAGCGGCGGCGTAAAATGCGCGAGATCGCGGGCAGATACGTACAGTTGCCAGGCTTCGGCGGCCTGCCCTGAGCCGAGCACGGCGCGGCGCAGGCGATTGTCTGTGCCCACTTGAGTGAACACGCCGGCAATCAGGAAGCCATCGTCCGGGCGCGGATCGCTGGCACGCAGAAGCTTTGTGGTGTAACCCGCCTTCGCGAAATCTTTCAGCAAATTATCGGACATTGTTTTTATGATGTGCTGCGCCTGGGCTGCGAAAGGGTCGGCTTTCGCGGAAGTGCTGACTTGCGGGGCCGAATCGTTTCCCGGGCGTGAAACACTGCGTGCCGGGGCGGGCTCGGCAGACGAATCGGCAGACTCCAGCTCGAAATCGGTAACGTATATGACGCTGGCGCGCTCCGGCATGGCGGGCTGGGGAGGCTCGCTCGATGCGTCCGGCATGGAAGGCGGACCGGAAGGAGAGCCGGACGGAGGACCGCCGGGCTGACGATTGGGCATTTGCGCGCGGAGGAATTGCGGCGCGAGAAAAACCCCGAGCAGCAGAAGGAAGAATTGTAGAGGTTTCACGACTACATCTTGTAGCGGCCGAGATCTTCGTCGTTCAGATTTTCCAGCCACTTGCGAAGATCCTCGCTGGAACTTTTTTCGGTGACGGCGGTGGACATGCGGGAATGTTTCAGAACTTCATCCTCGACAAAAATGGGGCAATCCAGGCGCAAAGCCAGCGCCAGCGCATCGCTGGGACGCGAATCCATGGACATGGTCTGGCCGTCGCGCTCCATCCAGATGAGCGCGTAGAAAGTGTCGTCCTTCAGATCGGAGACTACGACGCGTTGCACGTGCACGTTCAGGCCGGTGAGGACATTTTTCAGCAGATCGTGCGTCATGGGGCGCGGCGTCTGCACTTTTTCGATTTCCAAGCGCGATGGCGTTGGCTTCATAAACGCCTACCCAGATGGGCAAAACTCCGCTGCCGGAAGTTTCCTTCAGGACGACTACAGGCATGTTGGTTACGGGGTCCATCATTAAGCCTCGAATCTTGACTTCGAGTTCCATGGTGGCCTCCCCGGGCTTTAGGTGACGTGCTCGCCGGAAAAACTATTCGGACCCGCGCGCGTGATCTTCACCTGGACGTATTCTCCCAGAAGATTCTCGCGCGGCGAAGTAAAATTTATTAATCGGTTGCATGTGGTTCTGCCACCCCATTGGGTGCGAGCAGGATGGCAGCCGTCCACCAGCACTTCATAGGACTGGCCGATGAGCTTTTCGTTAGCGGCGAGCTGAATCTGGCGCTGACGTTCGTTCAGAACCGCGAGGCGGCGGCTCTTTTCCGCTTCAGGAATGGCGTCTGGCATGTGCCGGGCGGAAGTGTTGGGCCGCGGCGAATATTTGAACGAGAAGATGGCGTCGTATCGAGCGGCGTCCAGCAGCGAAAGAGTGTCAGCGAAGTCCTCTTCGGTCTCACCGGGGAAGCCGACAATGATGTCCGAGGTGATGCTGATGGGGCGGCGCGCGGCGCGTATCCAGGCGATCTTCTCGAGATACTCTTCGCGGGTGTAAGTGCGCAGCATTCCGCGCAGCACGCGGGTGGAACCGGATTGCACCGGCAAGTGGACGTGGTCGCAGAGTGCCGGAACGTCGTCAATCGCGGCGACGATCTCGCGATGAAAATCATTGGGATGCGAAGTGGTGAAACGCACGCGGCGAATACCGGGAACGGCGGCGACGGCGCGCAGCAGGTCCACGAATTTCCATTGGCGCGGCGAGGGATCGCGATAGGAATTCACGGTCTGGCCGAGCAATTGAATTTCGGTGTAGCCGGCATCGGCGAGGCGGCGGGCTTCGGAGAGCACGGCGTCGCTGGAACGGCTGCGTTCGGGGCCGCGGGTGTGCGGGACGACGCAGTAGGAGCAGGCGTAGTCGCAACCTTCTATAATGGTGATGTAGGCGCGCAGGCGATTATCGCGGCGAGTGAATTCGGTCTCGAAGGTTTCTTCGGTGTCGAGGTCGAGGCCGGTGACGCGCCGGCCGCCGGATTCCAGCTGCGCGATCAAGTCGGGCAACTTGCGGTAACTCGCCGAGCCGCACACCAGGCTGACCCACGGGGCGCGTTCGAAAATTTCTTCGCCTTCCTGCTGCGCGAGGCAGCCCAGGACACCGATAATTTTTCCATCGGCCAGGGTTTTCCAGTCGCCCAGGCGCGCGAAAACTTTTTGCGCGGCTTTTTCGCGGATGCTGCAGGTGTTGTAGAGGACCAGGTCGGCCTGCGCGGGGCTTTCCACGGCGCGGTAACCGCGGCCTTGCAGCACGCCGGCAACTTTTTCGCTATCGTGGTCGTTCATCTGGCAGCCGAAAGTTTCCAGGAAGAAGGACTTCCCTGCTGCCGCTACGGAGTCGCCCTTAATATCGGGGCCGGGATTCGAGCCTTGCGCCGATCTGAGCGGCAGGGGGAGCAACCCGGCGGGAGCGGCGGCGCGTCCCACGGGCTGATGCGCGGGCGGCTGCGGGGCGCCGTTGCTTACCAGTGCATCGATCGCGACGTCGAAGGTCTTAGACATAGTTCAATCCAAAGTCTAGCACGGTGCGCGGCAGGCGGTGACTGGCGATTGCTGCTCGGAAACTATAGCCTGCCGCTTTACGTATCATAACCAGCGCGCAGAAGCGTCTGAGATAGCGTGCTCGATATCCAGGGTGCGGAACAAACAGTAATGAAAACATCCCCAGCGCAGACCAGCACGCGGCAGACACTGGTGGCGTTGCAAGAAACATTCTGGATCGCGCTGGACACGCTGCGTTCGCACAAGCTGCGCACCTTCCTCACGCTGCTAGGTGTGATGCTGGCAGTGACCACACTCGTTGCCGTGATGTCCATTCTGAACGGGCTGAACCTATATGTGGCGGACAAGGTGGCCAACCTGGGGTCCAACGCGTTCGTGATTGACCGCATCGGCATCGCCACGAATCTGGAGCAGTGGAACAAAGCGCGCAAACGTCCGATGCTGCGGCTGGAGGACATGGAAGCGCTGCGCGACGGGATGAAACTGGCGAATCAGATTGCGGGCGAGCAAGAAACCACGGCGGATGTCCGCTTCGGCGGCGGTTTGAGTGAGGACGTGAGAATCATTGGCGCGACTCCGGAATATACGACGATTCGCGACATTGACGCCGCGAATGGCCGGCTGCTTACCACGGTGGACGAAGAGCATCGCGCGGGCGTGTGCGTGATTGGACCGGAGCTGGCTGCGAAACTTTTTGGCGGGATCGATCCGGTGGGGCAAGAGCTGCGCGCGGGGCAAGGGCGGTACGAGATCGTCGGCGTGACGGCGCCTAAAGGCTCGGTGTTGGGCCAGTCGCAGGATAATTTTGTGATGATCCCGCTGGGGACGTACCGCAAGGAGTGGCTGGCGCCGCAGGATTCGGTGCAAATATTCGTGGAAGCGCGCAGCCGGCAGGAAATGTCTTTGGCAGCGGATGAGGCGCGGATGATTCTGCGCGCGCGGCGCCACGTGCCGTATGAGGCTGAGGATAATTTCGGAATCGTCGAGCCCTCCACGCTGATGGGAATCTGGGACAACTTGACGGCGAATATTTTTGGCGTGGCGGTTTGGGTGACGTCGGTATTTCTGGTGGTGGGTGGCATCGTGATCATGAACATCATGCTGGCCAGCGTCACGGAGAGGACGCGCGAGATTGGGCTGCGAAAATCGCTAGGCGCGCGACGTCGGCACATCGTGATGCAATTTCTGGTGGAGTCTTCCCTGCTGGCGGCGTCGGGAGGACTGGTGGGGATAGCCATCGCGCTGGGCATTGCGGCGCTGGTGCGCTCGGCCACGTCCATTCCGATTGCGACGCCGGTATTTGCGGTGATTGTGGCGCTGGCGCTATCCACGAGCGTCGGGCTGTTCTTCGGGATTTACCCCGCGGTGCGCGCGTCGCGGCTGGATCCCATCGAAGCGCTGCGGGCGGAAACCTAGCCTATGCAACTGCAACAGAACTTCCGTGAAAACTTCGAATTGGCAATTGATACGGTGCGCGTGCACAAGCTGCGCAGTTTTCTGGCCGTGCTGGGAGTGATGATCGGCGTGACGCTCATCATTCTGGTGGTGGGGCTGGTAGAGGGATTTCGCACCACGATACAGGATGAGATCACCGCCAGCGGAGTGAATACGGCGTGGGCGTGGCGATTCAATCAGGGGCCGCACAATGGGCGGCGTCCGAAAGAGGAGCGGTTGCGCAAGCCGCTGACGTTGGAAGACGGCGAAGCGGTGGCGGAACTTTGTCCGGCGGTGAAGGAAATGACCATCGCCATCTACAACTGGCAAAAACCGCACAGCGTGCGCTATCAGAATAATGAGGTGCAGGGCGGCGAGTTTCGCGGGACTTTTGCCAACTATCCCGAAGTGGATTCCAGCGAGGCCATGAAGCGGGGGCGCTTCTTCACGGAGACGGAAAACACGCATCGCGAAGACGTGGTGGTGATCGGCGAGGACGTGGCCAAAGCGCTGTTCCCCAGTTTGGATGATGCGCTCGGCAAGGAAGTGCTGGTGGACGGCTCCAGCTTCGTGGTGATCGGCGTATTTGAAAAACCGGTGGGCGGCATTGGAACCGATGACGAGGATCGCCGGGTGGTGGTGCCTTACCATACGTTCACGAAACTTTTTCCCGCGAGCTTCGAGGTCTTTCCTGGGAATTTTGGCGTATCCCGGAAAACTGGATTTGGCTGTGGACCAGACGCGCGAAGTGCTGCGGCGGCGCAGAAACGTGGCGTATGACAAGCCGGATGATTTTTCCATTCAGACCAACGCCGAGGCGGTGCAGCAATTCAACGATATTATCGGCGGCGTGGCGCTGGTGATCGTGGTGCTCAGCTCGATCGGATTGCTGATCGGCGGCATCGGAGTGATGAACATCATGCTGGTGTCCGTGACGGAGAGGACGCGGGAAATCGGAGTGCGCAAGGCGATCGGCGCGCGCAGCCGCGACATCACCTGGCAATTTCTGTTCGAAGCCATGACGTTGACGGGAACCGGCGGAATCATCGGGATTCTGGCTGGCAGCGGGATCGTGCTGCTGATTCCCGCGGTCAGTTCGCTGAAGGCGGTGATTTCACTGTGGGCTGTGATTTTGGGTTTCACTGTGTCGGTGGGAATTGGACTGCTGTTCGGGGTGTGGCCGGCGACTAAAGCCGCGCGATTGAATCCCGTCGAAGCCCTGCGCTACGAATAAGATTGTCCGCTGGCGCAGGCTGCGCGATTCCTGCGCATTTTGGGAAAACCAATTTCTCGTTGCAGGCTGAATCGCGGTCTCGCAGAGTGATCGAACGAGTACTTACGCTGCGCGCCTATACCACTGGCCTGCCCAGTGTCCGCTGCTTACCCGTGGTGCATGTCCGCGAGGCTGGCCACAATCTGTCCCGATGGCCAGTTGTGACTGGTGCGCGCAAATCGCATGATGAGGGTCAGCTGGAACGCAGTTAGCCAGCGCGAACTCCACGGCCCCCGACCCCCGTAGAACCGCGCCACCAACATTTCACACTGAGGAGTCTGCAAAAATGAGTCTGCAAAAAATTGTTCTGGCAGGGGTGTGTCTGTTGATTGCCTCGATTGCGCCGCCATCTCAAGCCCAGTACGGCGGCGGAGGCGGGTGCACGTCTGGACAGGACGCCGCCGTGCAATGCTTCGTGGGCAACGCGGTGCGCACAAACCTGGTGACGCTGCAATATGGAATGACCATGTCGCAATTCAAGGCGTACGGCGTGTCGGTCTCAAAAATCGTGCAGCAACAGCCGACGGCGCTGGCGCTGGTGGGATTGTCGAGCGCAGTGGCCGACGCGCTGCCGCCGACGAACGCGGATGGCTCCGCCAATCAGGCGGCGCAAACTACAGCGGTCAATTCCATTGTGGATGCCGGCATCGCGGCTGACTTCCTGACGCTTCCTGCGGAGACAAATGCGCAGGATCTGAAATGGTTTTCGTTGGATCTGGTGAATGTGATGAACACGAGCAACGGGATACTGCTTTCTCCCGGCTCGATGCTGCGCGTGATTGATTCTTACGTGGTGAGCGCGACCGTGAACGGCCAAGTGAATTGGACGCAGACGAACGCCGGCATCGCCACGATGATGACCAACCTATCGACCGCAGGTCTGCTGAAGCTGCCTTCCACGATCACGCCTACTCAGGCCATCCAGTTCGCGCAAGCGCTGGCGCAGGTCACCTACACGTACAGGACCGCAACCGGGCGCGCGGGTTTGTGACGGCGCGCGTTGAGTCATAGCGGATGGTGATTTGCGACGGTGATTGGTGAGTAGTGAGTAGTGAGTAGTGAGTCCTGAAGACGGAATGTTCCGTCCGAGCCTGGCCGACACCAATCGCTCTCGAATCGCTTGGTCAACGCTTTCAGGGATGCCGGTGAGAGGCCCGTCATCCACGCGCGCGGTCGTGTCGTACACAACTACGGGACGCTTAAGCAATATCGCCGCTGCGGCGCAGGTTGCGCAGCGTCAATCCAGCGCACAGCAGCGCGACAACCAGAAATGCGCCCAGGCATTCGAACCATTCGGGATAGAGCTGCTGCTTCGGCACCAGAGCCGTCGTTAGAAAAAACAGCGGATTTAAATACAGCGGCGCTTTCACCAGCGCGGGAATCGCATGCCATCCACCGGCCACGTGCACCCGTGACTCCGCAATTCCGAAGATGATCAGCGTCACCACGGTCATCAACACAACCGTGACGTAGCTCACCGCCGTCGCATGCACGCTGCGCCGAAACATCGAGGACCAATACAAACTGATCGCGCTGACCGTTCCCAGGATCACGACAGTGGTGAATGCCACGATGCCCACTTCCCAGGGGCCCACGCCTCCAAAAGCGAAGACCGCGCTGAGCACCGGAATCCCGATTACCAACAGCAGAAGAATGAACATTAACGACGCAACAAATTTCCCCCACCAGATCTGCAGTGGACCCAGCAGCGAAGTGAGCAGGCCCGGCAGGGTGCGCTGCTCTTTTTCGATGGTCAACGCACCCGCGCTGAAAATCGGCGCCATGAGCAGAAGCAGCGCCAGTTGCGCGTAGGCTAGAGTCAGAAACAACTCGACGCCGAACTGCCAGCCTTGCCGCGAGCCGCGGCCGTCCGTAGAACTTTCGTAGTAAACGAACGATATGATGGCGCAAAGAGCCAGCAGGTAGAGCGACGGCAATATCCAGCCGCGCCGCTCTCTCATGCGCTGACGAAGCTCTTTGCGGATCATTGGGTTCATCGCGGCTTATCTCCAAAAACCTCGCGGTAGCGGTGTTCCAGCGTGGCGGGTGGGCGATCGAAGCGCACCACCTGCACTCCGTTAATCACCAAGTGGCGCAGAAATTCAGACGCTTGCGCCGCCTCACCGCTGATTTCGACGAGTATCCGCAACTGCTCGACATCGATAACCTTCACTCCGCTGAATGCGCCTGCGAACTGCGCGGCGCGCGCGCCATCCTGCAGCACGCCGACCTCGTAAAGACGCGGAAGCGAAGAATCTTCCTTGCGCAATTCGATGACGTTGTTTCCAGCGGCGTCCAGCTGATTTTTTCCGCCGGCAATCAAAGCCACGCGCGAGCAAATCTCCTGCAAGTCCGCGAGAATGTGTGAAGAAAGCAAGATCGTAATTCCCTGCTGGTTCAGGCGCTTCAGCTGATCGCGCAGATCCACCCTCGCGAGCGGATCGAGCCCCGTGGCCGGCTCATCGAGCAGCAGGACTTGCGGAGAATGCAGCAGCGTCTTGGCGAGAAACAGCCTTTGCTTCATGCCGAAGGAGAGTTCTTCCACAAAACTTTCGACGCGCGCCGCGAGGCCCGATTCGGCGAGGCCCTGCTCGACAACCGCGCGCCGTCTTTGGCTGGGGATGCGAAATGCATCCGCGAAGAATTCCAGAAATTCACGCACGCGCATGTCCTGATAAAGCCCCGGTTGATCCGGCATGTACCCCAGCACGCTCTTCACCGCCAGAGGATCAGCCGCCACATCAAAGCCGGCGATCTTCGCGCTGCCGGAATCCGCGCGGATCAACGTGGACAAAATTTTGATTAAGGTGGTCTTTCCAGCTCCATTCGGACCCACCAAGCCGAAGAGTTCGCCTTTTTCTACGCGCAGGTTGAAACCATCCAAGGCGCGCGAACCGCCGTAGCGTTTTTGAATTTGGCTGACTTCAATCATTTGTCGCCCAAATAGACCAATGTCAATGCCGTGGCAGAACGGTGCACCGCCGCCGGCCGCAACTCCGTGCCGGGAACGGGTGCGTCTGAAAGGCCGGCGAACATCTTCCCAGAGTTCAGAATCTGAAACCCGCCATACGGCACCTCCGCGACTGAAAAAGGCGAATTGGTGTCCGAGTTGGTGAAATTGAAGGGCAGCAGAAACTGTTCGTTGGGCTGTCGATCGTGCGTCCAAATGTCGCCGAATTTCAGGTCCGCCAGGTCAATCTCCTGCCCGGACGCCATCGCCGGCAGGGCGTATCCTTTGTTCGCGGAAAAATCAAAAAGCATCGCCTGGCTGAACGCCACTCCCGTTTCATTTTTCAGTTTCCCCTGCGATGTCCAATGCACGGTCCCGGGAAATGTGTGAAACCCCTGAAAGCTCAAGTCCTCAAAGGACCAACGCAGCATCGGGAGCTGGACGACGGTGGGCGAGCCCATCTCCATATTCCAGCCTTGCAGCAAGCGCGCCTTATTCAACATGCTCGCGCCTATTTCCACTTCGGGTTCGTCCCCCGACCATAGCGTTCCGGGGATCACCACGACATTGTCGTTCACTGCCAGACGCACGTCGCCGCGTTCTGGCGTGGAAACGCGCACAGCTACATCTTCCACCGCCACGGGACTCCGGCCGTCCATCCAATATATCGTTGCGTTGTCCACGGTGTAATTCTTCGGGCGTCGCGCCGAGCCTGACAAATAGAACCCTGCCGCGAACAGCACGGCGAGTACGCACATCGTCGCCCAACCCCATTCCATTCGTTTCAACCGGCGCAAAATCGCGAAGTTGATTGGGCCAACAATCACGAGATAAATTGCGAGCCAGATAATCAGCCAGCGGAGTCGCGGGAACTGGAACCACACGCCGGTGCGACGTAGCAGCGTGCCGCCCATGGTTTGTTCTCCAGACGGAGTCATCACAATCCCAAACCGCGCAAACCTTTGGGGCGTAACCTCTGGGATTGAAATCTTGCTGCCAACGCTCTGCAGGCGGACAAGCCTTCCGCGGCCCACTCTGATCGGCGCGGAATCGAGCACACCTTTCCGGTAGGCGGCCAGAAAGTCTTTATCGGCGATTTTGTCTTCGATTAGCGCGAGAATTCCGCCGCTGCGCAAATAGCCTTCCAGGGCCTGGCGTTCCTCCTGCGAAAAACCCGCAATCGGTCCCGCGAGCACCACGCAACTCGCAGCGCTATACGCCCACCAGTCCGGCCGGGCTTCTCTGAAGGTGGCCAAACGGAGATTCCTATTCTTTTCAGCGTTCTGGGCGCTACTCCCGCCAAAGGCAACCTGCGCCTGCACATCTTGGCAGGTCGCCTGGTCCTGGCAGTAAATCGCAGCGAGGTATTGGCCGTTTGTAAGCGGTGTGACGTCCCGGAGCTCTCTGCTGGCGCTCGCGATCAGTTGGCCGTCTGCTCCGGACGCGCTCACATCCAGCGCACCCCAATTCGCCTGTGGAATCAGGATCGGCACTTCAATGTCTAAGGCTTGCCCGGCGTTTACTCGCACGCGTTTCGTAAAGCGATCCGTGCGCAGAATATCGCGCCGCTCCTGGTCATTGCCGGAGCGCACGACGAATTGAAGCTCGATGGAGCGGGCAACGGATGCCGCAGGGAGGTGTACTTGCACGGGAGTCGGCGCAGAGTACGAGTAATATTCACCCAGGCCGATGCCCACACTCATTGAATTCTGGGAATGCGCAGGCAGGGACAAAAACAAAATCAACCAAGACAGCAACGCCAACTTCCACACGAGGAGGAGCGCAGCACCGCAATCATTGCGATTGGATTTGCGACCGATCGATGCGCTGCCTGGGTCAGCCATGCTTCATTCCCTTTGCCCCGAGAAGAAGGCGGAGCATACTTTGCTTCCCGGTGATTTGCAATTCTTGGGAGCTATCTGTGTGGTCAAGTAACTAACCCATAGCGCGAAACGCTGCGATGGCGCCGACATACAACGTCAGGTGAATGTCCTCTACGCAAGACGCGCGCGGACGTGTGTCGTGAAGAGCATCGGGTATTTCCTGTAGGTTGTTGATTCGTTTGACCCTCCTCTGTGCGTGTGCTACGGTGTTTGCGGGCTATTTTTAAAAACTTTTTCCTGGGGGGAGAACAATTTCTGTTCTGGCGCTGTTCGTTTATTCCAGCCAGCTCGAAACGCTGATTACACAAACGGGTTGGGTGGCGCGAGTCGTACTGTGCATCCTACTAGTCCTCTCAGTTTTCTCGTGGGCTATCATTTTCCAAAAATCCCGGACTCTCGGGCAAATCGAATCACAAACCAAGAAATTTCTGGAGATGTTCCGCGCGGGGCGCGGGCTGCCTGATCCGGCAACGCTGCGGATGGGAGCCGGCGGAACTCCATTGGCCGTGGTGTATCAGGCAGGCTACCGCGAGCTGGAGGCGCAACTGGGCACGCGGGAGCGGCGCCCGGTGGCTCCGGGCGTTTCGGAAGGCGGGACGGCCGTAGCGACGGCGCCGCGCGTGAAGAATGCGAGCGCCGTTGGCGTGCAGATGCAGGTGGCCGCGGCCGACGAAGTGCGCAAGCTGGAAAAATGGATGCCGTGGCTGGCGACGACGGGTTCGGTCTCGCCGTTCATCGGATTATTCGGCACCGTGTGGGGCGTGATGGACGCGTTTGCGGGGCTGGGCGATGCGGGGTCGGCAAGTTTGCGCGCGGTGGCGCCAGGAATTGCGGAGGCGCTGATTACCACGGCGGCGGGATTGTTTGCCGCGATACCGGCGGTGATCGCTTACAACTATTACCTGGGCGGAATTCGCGGGATTGCGGCGCGCATGGATGGATTTGCGGCGGAGTTTGTCGCGAAGATTGAGACGATTTACAGCGCCTAGGAGCGTGCGCCGCGCAAACGCAGAGACGGTCTTCAGCGGCAAAGCCGCACGGATTTTGCGCGGTCAGTCGTGGCTGAAGCCACGACCTACAAGAAAGATCAGTCGAACGGAGATTACGGACTTGTTACTTAGATTGCTGGGCAAAGAGAAAACCATGCCGCAGATACAACGCGAAACCGGGACGTCACTTTCGGAAATCAACATGGTGCCGTTTATTGACGTGGTCCTGGTGTTGCTGATTATTTTTATGATCACGGCGCCGATCCTGCAGTCGGGGATCGAAGTGGACGTGCCCAAAACGAAAACCGTGCGAGAGCTGACCCAAGTGCGCATGGTGGTGACGATTGACAGGGCGCAGCGCGTGTATCTGAACGACAAGCCGGTGAACATCCACGATCTGGGCGCCCAATTGCTGGCACAGCTGAAAGACCCGCAGCATCAGGCCGTGTACGTGCGCTGCGACGAGACGGTGCCGTTCGGCAGTTGGGCGACGGTGGTGGATGCGCTGCGGCAATCGGGCATACAAAACATCAGCGTGGTAACCCAACCGTTGACGGAGCGTTCCGAAATTAAGTGACATGGCTGCCCTGGCTGCAAACCGGCGCGCGGACAATTTAACCGGGCCACTGTCGGCTTCATTGGTGTTGCACGCGGGGCTGGCGGTGTTCTTCATCGGCTCGGCGATTTACAGCCATTCGGGCGAGAACTGGGGCGGGCCGGGCGGGGCAATTACGGTGGGCGTGGTGGGAAGTTTGCCGGCGGTGCCGCTGCCGCGTCCGGACGTGGAAACGCCCAGCCGCGTGGTGGACGAATCGAAAGGATTGTACAAGGCCGAACCGCAGCCGAAAGCCGTGCCTCCGCCGGACGCCACGCCGATTCCGAAGTTCGAGAAGAATAAACCGCCGAAATATGTGACGCGTCCTTCGAAAGTGCTGGAGAATCCCGCGCCACCACCGCCGAACGCAGTTCCTTACGGAGGCGGCGGCACGCCGACGGTTCCCTACAGCTCGTTCGCGATGGGCGCGGGAACGGCGACGCAGGCGGGGATGGGATTCGAGGGAGCCGGGCGCGGGAAATTTTGGCGCGCGCTTCTCCTGGTACGTGGAGGCGGTGCAGCGCAAGATCAGCAGCACGTGGCTGCAATCCACGGTGGATCCCAGAGTGCAGTTTGCGCCGCGGGTGGTGGCCACTTTTGACATTTTGCGCGACGGCACGGTCACGAATATTCAGGTGACCAAATCGAGCGGAGATGCTTCGGTGGATTCATCGGCGGTGCGCGCCATACGCGACGCCAGCCCGATGCAGCAATTGCCTCCGGCGTATTCTGGATCGAAGGTAAGCGTGGAATTTTGGTTTGATTTCAAGAGGTGAACGAGCTGGTATGGATGCGCTGAAATAATAAGAAATGCCGAGGGTGGAGCGTGAGCGAGCCGCGGGCGGCGCGAAGGGGCCGCAGCGAGCTGGCGCACTACAAAGGGAATATGACAAGAAAACTGGCGATCATCGCGACGTTATTCATCGGGCTGCTACTGTGCGCCGGCAATGCTGCGGCGCAGGATTGGTTCAAGACCGGAACCGGGCTGGGCGTGACGAAGGCGCGAGTGGCGGTGCCGGAATTTGCGGTGCGTCAGGCTGCCACACCGGCGCTGCAGAAAACATTTCACGACGTGCTGTGGCAGGACCTGGAATTCTGCGGAGTGCTGGAATTGGTGAGTCCCAGCTTTTATCCGCCACAAATGCCCAGCCAGCCGAGCGAAGTGCATTTCGCGGAGTGGGCTGCTGCGCCGGCGAATACGTACATGCTGGCCTACGGCAATTTATCCGGCGACGCTGCGGGTTTAGCCGCGGCGGGATATTTGTCGGACGTGCACAATCCGCAGGCGCCGATCGCGCTGCAAAAAATTTATCGCGGCCCGGCGACCGATGCCGGCGCGCGCAAGCTGGCGCACCAGTTCGCGGATGATATCGTCGGCGTGCTTAGCGGAGGCTCGCCGGGAATCGCGCAGACGCAGATTGCCTATGCGAGCACGCGCAGCGGCAACAAGGAAATCTGGGCAATGGATTACGACGGCCAGAACCAGCACCAGCTGACGCATTTGAAATCCATCTCGCTGACGCCACGGTGGTCGCCCAACGCCGAGCGCATCGCGTTTACCTGCTATGTTCCGTTCCGCGGAATCACGTCGCCGCAAATCTGCATTTATTCCTCCGTCTCCGACCGGCTGATTTCCTTTCCGCGCTACCGCGGATCGAATAGCTCGCCGGCCTGGTCGCCGGATGGTTTGCAGCTCGCGTTCATGTCCAGCCAGAACGGCGATCCGGAAATCTATTTGACGGATGCGAGTGGCGGAAACCTGAAGCGCATCACCTTTGCGGCGGGAGTGAGCACTTCCCCGGCGTGGAATCCGAAGACCGGCAAGCAAATTGTGTTTGTCAGCGATCGCGGCGGCGAGCCGGTGCTGTACCTGGCGAACTCGGACGGCACGGACGTGCAAAGGCTGGATATGCCGGACATGGGGTACGTCGTGGATCCGGCATGGTCACCAAATGGACAATTGCTTGCATTTAGCTGGCGACGGCCGAGTGGCAATTTCGATATCTATATCATGGACATTGTGAACCGACAGCTGGTGGAATTGACGCGCGATCAAGGACGCAACGAGCGTCCGAGCTGGGCTCCGGACGGGCGGCACATCGTTTTCGAATCCACGCGCAATGGCACCCGGCACATCTGGTCCATGCTGGCGGACGGCAGCTTGCCGCGGCAACTGACCTATGAAGGGGAGAACGAATCGCCCAATTGGTCGCCCAAGTAAATGTCCTGGGCTGAGGCACAAATTTTCGTTCCGCGTAGCCGAGCGGCACGACGAATGTTTTTTAGAAGTTGAAGTGACTAGGAAAAAGAAACAGGACTAGATATCCCGGCAGTTTCCCGACGGAAACCCGGAAACGCGGAAGGAGGAAATTTATGCAGGTGGGTACTACTCGGAAACTCACGTTCTTATTGGGAATGGCAGCGGTTCTCGGATTCATCGGAGGTTGCAAAAAGCCGGTGGCCAGCACGCCGCCGACGCATGCTGCACCGGCACCTTCGGCGGCGCAGCCCACGGTGACATTGTCGGCGTCACCTACGTCGGTAAATAGCGGCGGCACGGTGACATTGTCATGGACCTCGACGGACGCCACGGATGCGGACATCGAACCAGGCGTGGGCAAGGTCGCGGTGCAGGGCGCGACGCCGGTGAACCCCGAGAGTTCCACAACGTACACGATCACGGCGACCGGACCGGGCGGAACCGCCACGGCTACCGCGCGCGTGACAGTGGGCGCGCCGGCTCCGAAAGTGCCGGTCTCCGGCAATCAAAGCATGAGCGAACTCTTTGAACAAAACGTCAAGGACGCCTACTTTGATTTCAACAAGGCCGACATACGACCCGACGCGCGCGACGCACTTGGCCAAGACGGCGGAGTTTCTGCGCTCCTATCCGCAAGTGCGTGTGACCATCGAAGGACATTGCGACGAACGCGGTTCTACGGAATACAATATTGGCTTGGGCGAACGGCGGGCGCAGGCGGCGAAGAATTATCTGACCTCGCTGGGAATCACCGCCAACCGGATGGACACCGTCAGCTGGGGCAAGGAGCGGCCCTTCTGCACCGAGCACACCGAAGAGTGCTGGCAACAGAATCGCCGCGGCCACTTCGTAGCGGCGCAATAAACCGCCGTTTTTTCGACAACGCAGGGGCGGGCCTGGCATGATCTTGAGAGACGCGCGTGACGCGGCTCAGGCTCGCCGCTGCAAACCAGGGCGTTCAGCGCAGATTTTTTGCGGGCGTCACTCCCAGTCCTATTCACGCGAATATGATCAGTCCAGGAGGCAATCATGCGCGCACAATCAGCAGTGCTCGCGGTGGCAGCGGTACTTGTTGGCGCGGTGGCCGGCTCGATGCTCAACCCCAGGCCCACCGGCGCCGTATCCAAAGAAATTATTCAGCTGCAGGAAGACGTGTCGCAACTGTTGCAAGGGCAGCAGGCTTTGCGCAGCACGATTGACGGCAATAACGCGTCGCTGCACACGCTGGTACAGCAGTCGCTGGAGTCGGTGAACGCCCTGAACCAGCAAATGGCGACGCTGCAGAAGAATGTGCAGGAAGCCACCGCCAACAGCACTTCCAAGGTGGATACCATGTCCACGCAGACGCAGGGAGTCTCCGACAATCTGCAGGACGTGCAGGCCCGCGTGGGAAAACTGGCGGCGCAGATCAACGACATGCAGAATACGCTGCAGAGTATTGACGGACGTCTCTCCGGCGGCGCGACGCCTGCGCCTGTGAGCGCCCCGGTTGGCGGAGCTGCACCACCCCCCGCGGACAACGACGCAGCATCGGCTGCGCCTCCCCCCGCTGGTGGAACGCGTGGTGGCGGGGCTTCGTCGCTGGCGAGCTCTTCCTCCGACACGCTGTACCAGAATGCGTTGCGCGATTTCACCACTGGAAAATACGATTTGTCGCGGCAGGAATTCGGCGATTACGTGATGCATTTCCCTTCGACCGACCTGGCTTCGAACGCGCAGTTCTATCTGGGCGAAATTTCCTATTCACAGGGAGACTTCAAGGATGCGATTGCGCAGTACAACCTGGTGCTGGGCAATTATCCGCAGAGCTACAAACTGGCGGCGGCACTGCTGAAGAAGGGCTTCGCCGAACTGGAGTTGGGAATGAAGGCTACTGGCACCAAGGAACTACGCGAAGTGGTTCGGCGTTTCCCCGGCTCGGACGAAGCGCGGCGCGCACAGGCCAAGCTGAAGGAGATGGGTGTGGCCACCGCTCCACCGCGATCTTCCGCTCCGCACTAGAAAGCGTGCGCAACGGCACGGCTCTTTAACCTTGCGCGTGTCGCCCAGCTCGGGCGATCAAGGAGGGTTCGATGGCTGCGAAGAAGAAACCTCGACGAAAGTACGGCAAAGCCGCCAGCAAGAGCGTCGAACGAGCCCTGCGCCTAGAAGCGCGCGGCAAACTGCGCTCCGGCAAGGGCGGCAGAGGCGGGAAAGTCACCAGCCGGAAGCAAGCAATCGCGATTGGACTATCCGAGGCGCGCACGCGAGGCGCCAAGGTGCCGCGGAAGAAACGCTAGCGTAACAGCCGCGCGGTTCAGCTTCGCGCGAGCCCGCCCTTTCTATCGCCTGCCAACGCTTCAAAACGCGTCGCGCCAAGTTGCTTATGCGCGCAGTTCGTCCGCCTTCCAATTCTGAATCATCTTCTTGATGGTTTTGCGGTCGTTAAGGTTGTCGGCGAGAACTTTGCCGGCCAGAGCTGGCAGCTCGGCGTCGCTGGCAAATCGCAGAGCGACCAATTGGCCGACGCTGAAGTCGGGGATGCGCGAACGCAGAGCGACTGGCAGAATATTTTGCATGCGCAATTGCATCTCCAGCCGGATCAGGCGGTCCTGCACAGCCAGCGCGAACATTCGACCGTACAGTGCCACCAAGAAGAGGGCTAGCGCCACCACCAGAGACACGACTGAATTACCGGAAGGCGCGTGTATGACACGAGCGATGTTCCATGCGATGTTAAATATCAAGACCGGCAGCACGAAGAAATGAAATACCGGCACGTACTTGGCGTGATTCTGAAAGTTCTGGGCCACGTGATTCCCTCCTGAACGGTGCGATTTGCGGATGCCGCAGGATTCTAGCAAACTTTCCGCGCGGGTGGTTGCATTGCCCAGGTGAGCGATTGCAAATTTCATAAAGCCAGGCGGCGGGGTTGGGACTAGTTTTTCGCGCGGCGCTCGGCTAGTTCAGCTATACTCGGCTCTTCAGGGAAATCCTCTAAAACAGGCAGGAAAACAATGTCAGTCAACAAAGTGATTCTCGTGGGGCGCCTCGGGCGCGATCCGGAAACACGCTTTACCGGCAGCGGGCAGGCCGTCGCCAATTTTTCTATGGCAACAGACGAAACGTATAAGGACAAGAACGGGGAGCGCCAGAAGCGCACCGAATGGCACAAGATCGTCGTGTGGGGCAAACAAGCGGAGATTGCGCAGCAATATTTGAAGAAGGGCTCGCTGGTGTATGTCGAAGGCCGCATTCAACAGCGCGAGTGGCAGGATAAGGAAGGCCAGAAAAAAATCAGTTACGACATCGTGGCCAATAATTTCCGCATGCTGGGTAGCCGCTCTGACGGCGCTGCGGCGGGAGCGGCAGCTGGCGCATCGAGCGGCGGATTCGGAGGCGGAGGCCGTTCGGCCGACCCAGACATGGAAGGCGGTCCGACGGCAGATGAACACTCAAGCCACGGCCCGGAAATTTCCGACGAAGATATACCCTTCTAAACAGTTCGGCCACGGAGCCGCGGCACGAACTAGTGTTGCGGCTTCAGCTCCTGATCTTTCTTGCGTTGCTCGTCCAGGCGCTGCATAAACGCTTCGAACTTGGGCAGCTGCTCGGGTGTAAGGATGGCGCGAATGCGCGCACGACCTTGCTGGCGCAGTTCCTCGCGTTGCGCATCCGCCGGCGCATAGGCTGCATGGATTTTCGCCCGGGTGTCGTCCACGATCACGCCCAGTTGCTGCTGCTGGTCCGCGTTGAGCTGTAGATCGTGCGTGAGATCGCCGACGAGCTGGTCGCGCGTCGGAGAGCCTGGCGGGTTTTGCCTGCCCCACACGCGTTCACCCCAGAGATGATTGGCCAGCCCGCCGAGAAGCACGCCCAGCAGGAAAACCACGAACACCAGGAGCGCCGCTTCGCGCCGTGTTTTACTGTTTTCCATTGCTCGTATCCGCCATCATTAAAATCACTTCATCGCGACTCGCCGGCAGCGCTGGCCGCTCCACCACAATTTCTGGAAGGCGATTTTCCGCCACGGTGGATTGATCCGTTTGCAATTGGCTCTGGCGACCCATTTCGAACGACACCATCAGCACCAGCGCCAAGGCCGCGGACGCTGCAAAGCGCCAGGCCACTGACACGAACGGCCTCCAAATGGATTTGCCTTCGTTCGATCGCAGCTGCTGGCGGATGCGCGCCATAACAATCCTGCTAAAACCAGGACCGGGATCGGGCGAAGGTTCCGCGACCGCCAGCAAGCGCGCTCCCGCGGTAGCGTCTGCCAGAGCCGTTCGGCACCCAACGCAGGACTGCAAGTGTTCTGTGAGACTCGCCGCTTCGGAGCCGCGCAGGCTGCCCTGGAGATGATCCTCCAGCGAGGCTTCGAACTCCGTACAAGCCGCGTAAATATTTTCCGCGTTCCTGTTTTCTGAATTCATGCTCATTATCCTTATCCTTCCTTACCTTCGGCCGGTTGCGCCGGCTTGGAGTGGAGGCGACGCCGATACACGTCCATCAATCGAGCACGAGCCCTGAACAGTCGCACTTTGACCGTGTTCACGTTGAGGTCGAGAATTTCCGCTAATTCCTGCACCGAAAAACCCTCTACTTCCTTCAGCACCAGCAACTGCCGATCCTGCTCCGGCAATTTCTCCATCATGCGCTCGAGCAGATCCCTGGCTTCCGCCCGGTCGCTGGAGCTTGCCGGCGGCTGCTCGGCCGAAACCACGCCATCCAGCCGCGAAACCTGTTCCTCCGAGAGGTCCGCTTCATACACCAGCGGACGGACTTTCTTCTTGCGGAGGTAGTCCCAGCACTCGTTCACCGATATCTTATACAGCCAGGTGGAAAAGGCGGCGCGCTGATCGAAGCGCTTTAGCGAAACAAACACCTTCAGGAACACCTGCTGCACCACGTCTTCCACATCTTCGCGGCGGCGCAGAATTCCGCTGACCAGCCCGAACACGCGCTGCTGGTGACGCCGGATCAGCTCCTCGAAAGCGGCCTCTTCGCCGCTTTGCGCCAACCGGACCAGTTGCCTTTCTTCCTCGCCCTTCTCGCGCCGGCTCACCGGAAGCGACAGGGCCGAAGCACTGGCTGCCATGTTCTTTGGGACGTTAGCCATGCGATTCCGGTTACACCGAAGAATCTGCTGCTGTATACAATTCGGCTGTTGCGAGTCTCAGGGTATCATGTGACAATACCGCGCATGATAATTGGAGAACGCATCCGTCTGCTACGTGAAACGAAAAAGCTGTCCCAGGGCGACATCGAAAAGCGCACTGGGCTTCTGCGCTGCTATATTTCGCGCGTCGAGAACGGCCACACCGTCCCGGCGATCGAAACTCTGGAAAAACTGGCGCGGGCCATGGAAGTCCCGCTTTACCAGCTTTTCTACGACGGCGAAGAACCGCCCGTGCTGCCGAACCTTCCGAAAAGGAAATCGGCGGACGATATCGCTTGGGGTAGCCGTGGGAAAGATGCGCGAGCGCTGGGCCGCTTCCGCCGGTTGATGGGCCGCATTGACGAGGCCGACCGCCGGTTGTTGATGTTCATGGCTCAGAAGATGGCCAACCGCTAAAGACTCTCAGCGGAGAGTATTGTTAGCGGTTTTCCATCCTATTCCCACTCGATGGTGCTGGGGGGCTTCGAGCTGATGTCGTAGACGACCCGGTTGACGCCGGGAACCTCGTTCACGACGCGGACCGAGATTCGTTCGAGCACTTCGCGCGGCAGTCTGGTCCAATCAGCGGTCATCGCGTCCAGCGAATCCACGACGCGCACGGCGATGGTGTACCCGTATGTCCGCCCGTCGCCCATTACCCCCACGCTTTGCACCGGCAATAGCACCGCGAACGCCTGCCACACTTTTTCGTAAAGCCCTGCGCGGCGGATCTCTTCGACCACCACGGCATCGGCAGCCCGGAGCGTCTCGAGGCGCTCGCGCGTGATCGCTCCCAGCAGGCGCACGGCGAGGCCTGGGCCCGGGAACGGATGCTTCACCAGAATTTCTTCGGGCAAGCCCAACTCGCGGCCGATCTGGCGGACTTCGTCTTTGAACAAATCGCGCAGCGGCTCGATCAGGCCGAAGGGCATGTCCGCGGGCAGGCCGCCGACGTTGTGGTGCGACTTGATGACTGCGGACGGGCCTTTCACGGAGACGGATTCGATCACGTCCGGGTAGAGCGTTCCCTGCACCAGAAATTTCACCGGCAGGCCCGCGGTATTTGCCAGCAGCTTGCGCTGCTCTTCCACGAACACGGAAATAAATTCGTTGCCGATGATTTTGCGTTTCTGTTCGGGGTCGGTGACGCCCGCCAGCTTGCCGAGGAAACGTTCGGAAGCATCCACGCCGATGACGGTGAGGCCCAGGCGGTCGCGTAACAGTTCGAGCGTCTCGCGGTATTCGTTGGCGCGCAGCATGCCGGTATCCACGAACACGTTGATCAGGCGATCGCCGATGGCGCGATGGACCAGCGCTGCAGCCACGGCGGAATCCACTCCGCCGCTCAGCGCGCAGATGGCGCGGGCGCCTTCGGCTTGCTTGCGGATGGCGTCCACGGTGGCGGCGATGAAGCCGGCACGATTCCAGTTTTTCTTCGCGCCGCAGATGGCGAATACGAAATTCTGCAGGATTTCCGTGCCGCGATCGGTGTGATTTACTTCGGGATGAAACTCCACGCCGTAGAATTTCTTCTCGGCATTCTCGACGGCGGCGATGGCGTTGTCCGTGCGTCCGGTGATGGCGAAGCCTGCGGGAACTTCGATCACGTGGTCGCCGTGACTGTTCCAGATTTTCAGGTGATCGGGAATGCCGGTGAATAGTTTGGACTCGCAGGCGATGTCCAGTTCCGCCGGGCCGTATTCGCGGCGGGCCGCAGGCGCGACCTTGCCGCCCAGCGAGTGCGTGAGCCACTGCATGCCGTAGCAGATGCCGAGCACTGGCACGCCCAGTCTGCAGCACGTGCGGGATCGCACACCGGAGCGTCTTTGTCATACACGGAACTCGGCCCGCCGGACAGAACGATGCCGACCGGTTCGTGTGCGCGGATTTCTTCCAGCTTCGCGGTGCACGGCAGAATCGCGGAGAACACTTGCTGCTCGCGGATGCGTCGCGCGATCAGCTGCGTGTACTGCCCGCCGAAATCGAGGACCACAATTCCCTGTCGCGTGCTCACCGTGCCTCCGGCTTGCTGCTGCGCTGCGGTTCCGGTATTCGCAGACATCAGTCTCCTCGAATTCCGATTATCTCAAAACAATATTTACGAGCTTCCTGGGCACGACAATGGTTTTAACGTGATTTCCTTGCCGGCAATTAGCACCGCGATGCGCGGATCAGTGAGCGCGCGATTCAGAGTTTCCTCTTCGCTCAGATCGTCTTCAACGAGAATTTTGCCGCGCAGGCGGCCGTTGATCTGGATGATGACTTCGAATTGCTCTTCGCGCGCCAGATCGTCGCGATACTGCGGCCACTTTTCGCGCGCCAGGCTCGTTTCGTGCCCCAACATCTGCCACAGCTCTTCCGCGATGTGCGGCGCCATCGGCGAAAGCATCAGCAGCAGCATTTCCAGTCCCCGCTTCAGGATCATCGGGCTGAGCTCGACGCCCAGCGGTTCCTGCGCATGAAAATCGTTCACCAGCGTCATCAGCAAGCGAGACGGAGGTGTTGAAGTGCCAGCGCACCTCGAAATCGTTGGTGATGCGCTTCAGCGTCTGATGCGCCTTGCGCACCAGCAGCTTTTCCTTCGCCGTCGCATTGCTCAAATCCGTCTGCTGCGTCAGGTCGGTTTGAATCCCGCGCAGCCGCTCGGCGTGGTCGGTCACCAGCCGGTAAACCTTTTTCAGAAAGCGCGCCGAGCCTTCGATGGCCTCTTCGCTCCACTCCAGGTCTTTTTCCGGAGGCGCGGCGAAGAGCGTGTACAAACGCCCGGTATCGCAGCCATATTTCTCGGCCATCTCAATCGCGCCCACCACGTTGCCGCGCGATTTCGACATGGCCACGCCGCCCTTCTGCACCATGCCTTGCGTGAAGAGGCGCGTGATCGGCTCGTTGTGATTCACCAGGCCGATGTCGCGCATCACCTTGCAGAAAAATCGCGAGTACAGCAGATGCAGAATGGCGTGGGTGATTCCGCCGACGTACTGGTCAATGGGAAACCAGTAGCGGACTTTTTCCTTATCGAAGGGCGCCGAGCTGTTGTGCGGGTCGGTGTAGCGATAGAAATACCAGGAGGAATCAACGAACGTATCCATCGTATCCGTCTCGCGCCGCGCCGGGCCGCCGCACTTCGGACAGGTGGTGTTCACAAATTCCGGCGAGCCGGCCAGCGGAGACTGTCCCTGGCCCGTGAGCGTCACATTTTCCGGCAAACGCACCGGCAATTGATCGTCTGGCACCGGAACGATGCCATCTTTTTCGCAGTAGACGATGGGAATCGGCGTGCCCCAATAACGCTGGCGCGAAACGCCCCAATCTTTCAGACGATACGTGGTCTCACCCGCGCCGAAGCCCTTGGCCTGCGCGTCCGCGGTCATTTTTTCCTGCGCCTGCTCGCTGCTCAGCCCATCGTAAGGACCGGAATCCACCACGCGCCCGTACTCCGTGAAAGCTTCGCTCATACGGTCAATGCGCAGCGGCACGCCAATCTTCGGCTGCACCACAATTTTTACGGGCAAGTGATATTTTTCTGCGAATTCGTAATCGCGCTCGTCGTGCGCCGGAACGCACATCACCGCGCCGGTGCCATATTCCGCGAGCACAAAATTCGCCACCCAGATCGGAATCTGCGCGCCGGAAAATGGATTCACGGCGAAGCGCCCGGTAAAGAATCCCTCTTTTTCTGCCACCGCAATATCCGCCGCGCGCATGCTTTTCTGGCGCATGGCTTTCAGCTGCGCGCTCATCGCGCCTTGTCCGGGAACGCCGGCAAGCAGTTCGTCGAGCTTGGGATGCCCCGCGGAAATCACCAGCGCCGAAGCGCCGTAAATCGTGTCAATGCGAGTGGTAAAAACTTCCAGCGCGACGCCGTCCATTTGCGAGACGGCGAATTTCACGCGCGCGCCCTGCGATTTGCCGATCCAGTTGCGTTGCATGGCGAGGACGCGCTCGGGCCAGCCGTCCTCCAGCTGCTTCATGTCCTCCAGCAGCTCGTCGGAATATTGCGTGATGCGGAAAAACCATTGCTCCAGCTCGCGCACTTCCACCAGCGTGGTTTCGTGCCGCCAGCAGTAGCCGTCAATCACCTGCTCGTTCGCCAGCACCGTCGCGCACTCCGGGCACCAGTTCACCTTGCTCTTCTTGCGGTAGGCGATGCCCTTCTCGTACATGCGCAGGAAAAACCACTGATTCCAGCGGTAATATTCCGGCTCGCAGGTGGAAATTTCGCGGCGCCAGTCGTAGCTGAATCCGAAGCGGCGCATGACGAAGCGAAATTCCGCGATGTTGCCGCTGGTCCATTCGCGCGGATGCGTGCCGTTCTTGATCGCGGCGTTTTCCGCCGGCAAGCCGAACGCGTCCCAGCCCATCGGATGCAGCACGTTGAATCCGCGCATGCGTTTGTAGCGCGCCACGGCGTCGCCGATGGTGTAATTGCGCATGTGCCCCATGTGCATGGTGCCGGAGGGGTACGGGAGCATCTCGAGCATGTAATATTTGGGGCGTGAGGCGTCGTTATCTACGGCGTTGAAGGCTTGTTGCTCTTCCCACACTTTCTGCCACTTTGCTTCGATTTGCGCGGGATCGTAATTTGCATGTTTGTGGTCGGAATCGGCCAAGTTCACTTCCCTCGCGAGCGTGATTTCGATTTTTTCTTTGTTTTGGAAGTCGTTTTTGCGCGGCGCGAGGCGCTAGCTTTCGCGGCCTTGGCCTTCGTCGCGCGCTTTACCTTGCTGCGATGCGGGCGCGGCTTCATGCCCTCGCCGGTGGCCGTCACCACGCGCCCCAGAAGTTTCCACAGCGCCGCGACGTTGCGACGGTCGTCACCTGGCGCGTCAATCGGCGTTTCCAGTATGAAAGCGCGCGCGGCCAGCAGCGGGTGATTCAATATCCGGCCGAACGCTTCCAGGCCGATTTTGCCCTTGCCGATGTGTTCGTGGCGGTCCACGCGAGAACCCAGGTGCGTCTTCGAATCGTTCACGTGGACCACGTGCACGCGGTCCAGGCCTACCGTGCGGTCCAGCGCCTGCAAAGTTTTCTCGAGGCCCTCGGCGGTGCGCAGATCCCATCCCGCGGCAAAAGTGTGCGCTGTGTCTATGCAGATTCCCAGCGGCAGATCGGGCGAAGCATCCAGAATCGCGCGCAATTCCTCGAAGCGCGAGCCAATTGAAGTTCCCTGCCCTGCGGTGTTTTCGAGCAGAATTTTCAGATCGCCGAGCTTCAGCCCGCGCGCGGCCTGCTTCAATCCCTGCGCGATTGCGGTCACGGCTGCCAGCGGCGTGCTTTCACGGCCGCTGCCGGGATGCGCCACCAGATAATCCGCGCCGAGGGCGATTGCGCGCACCAGTTCCTGGTGGAATGCCTGCACGGAGCGCGTGCGCAGCACCGGATTCGGCGAAGCCAGGTTGATCAGGTAATTATCGTGGATGACCAGCGGGCCGAGGCCGAGTTCCTTGCGTCGGGCGCGAAAACGCGCGGCTTCAGTTTCAGCAATGCGCATCCCGCCGCGATTCCACATGCGCGGGCTGGAGGAGAAAATTTGCAGAGCGTTCGCGCCCAGGCCGTGCGCTATCTCCAGCGACGTGCTGATGTCGCCGGCAATGGACGTGTGGATGCCAATGCGGATGCTGCCGTCTTTCCACGCGGGAATTTCAGGGGGCGGTGGTGCTTCCGGGCGGTACTCGTCGGCGGCGTCGAAGGCTAGTGTGCTGCTGTGGTTTTCTTCCGCCATTCCCTCTGGGTGTCCGGGTGCCCAACGAGCCGCAAGCGCGGGCGACGCCTCAGGGCGCTTCGCACGCACATGCTGAAACATTCATTTTAGCGGAAAGCGCACACTTGCGCAAACACTGATAAACGCAGTGCTTAGTCGAGCCTAGCTTGTGCGGCGGATAGATGACGGAATTGAGCGGGAGATCGCGTTCGATTAGCTCGCATCGCGGTTATAGCAGAACCGAGCTAGCGGCGTTTCTGGTGATGGTCCGTTCGGATTGCGAAAGCCTG
Source organism: uncultured Acidobacteriota bacterium (assembly GCA_963742475.1). Lineage (GTDB taxonomy): Bacteria > Acidobacteriota > Terriglobia > Acidiferrales > UBA7541 > Palsa-295. The sequence goes on from CAVULY010000007.1 coordinate 193,525, forward strand.
GTCAAGGGTCAGGCGTCAGTGCTGTACCAGCATGTCGCCTCTCGCGTCGGCGGTAGAGGAATCTAACATAGGCCAACACGCACTCGGTCGCCGGCTTGACATGAAGCAGAACGAAATCGCTTCTGCCGAATGGGACGAGTGTTAGCGCGTCCCACCCGAACACGACAACACGGCAGCAAAACACGCTGTCAAATTCGCGTAGTCGCGTCGCGTATCTAGAAGTGGTGACGCTCTGGGCGGTCATGCAGCGGCCGATTGTCACCGAATCCTTGACGCAGTCTTGTTCAACAGTTTCGACCGATTGCAGCCACACTGGGCAAGCTCGTGAAAGACGTAATCCACACGCAGCGCGCCTTGGAATCGCGTTTCATCGTCGCCGAGGCCCAGTACCTGCTTCGCTCCTCTGGTGAAAAATATGCGGCACTTCCGGCGAGTCACGGAAACTGTCAACTTGGAATATCAGTTCGCCATCGGGACTCATCATAATAGCAGATTCGAAGCCGTCAGAGCCTTGTACATTCCGGAGCTTCCGATTTGCCGTCCGTAAGCAACTGCCGTGACCTTCCGCGTCTGTGGCAACGTGCATCGTGGCTCCTGTTGGCGCTGAGTCAGCATTATGCCCGAATACCGGCGGACTGTTCTTGGCTAACGCATTTATAGGAAGCCGACCGATTATTGCAAATTTGCGCTTGACAACCCATAACCGTATGGTTATGCTTCCCGCCATGCAAGCCCAAGTCGCAACAGACCATGTTTTCGCTGCACTCTCCGACCCCACCCGTCGCGCGATCTTCGAGCATTTGGCCCGCGACGGTGAACAGAATGTGCGCGCCCTCACGGCCCGCGCCGGCGTCTCGCAACCGGCAGTCTCCAAGCACTTGGGAATCCTGAAACACGCCCGGCTGGTACGCCACAGGCGCGCCGGCCGCGAGACTCATTACAGCGCACAACCGCACGCTCTGAAACCGATGCTCGACTGGATGGGGATGTACGCCGCTTTCTGGCACGACCGCTTTGATCGCCTCGAATCTCTTCTGAAAAGGATGGACCAATGAACGAAGCCGCCGCTTCACGCTCCCTCGTCATCGAACGCGAAATTCCGCACGCTCCGGAAAAAATTTGGCGCGCGCTCACGCAGGGCGCGTTGATAGAAGAATGGCTGATGAAGAATGATTTCCAGCCGGTCGTTGGCCACCGGTTCAGTTTCCGCTCTACGCCCGTGCCGGGGTGGGACGGGGTCATAAACAGTGAAGTCCTCGAGATCGAACCGAATTCAAAGCTCGCTTACAGCTGGGGCACGATGGGAACGATGAGCATGGTCACCTGGACTTTGACGCCGACCAAGGGCGGCACGCATCTCCGCATGGAGCAAACTGGTTTCCGCTCGGAACAAGATGCTGCCTACAAGGGCGCGACTTACGGCTGGACGAAATTCATCGGCAACATGGAGCGCGTCGTTGGAGGGCTGGACTAAGGAGGATTGGACTGGCCATGAGCCAAGGCATCACGCGTGTGATTTTTCGCTGGATACACATCGTCTTCAGCATTCCGATACTCGGATATATTTATAGTCCGTTTGAAAAACTTCCGGATTACGCACCCCTAACGCGTTATGTTTTCCTTCCCGTGATGGTCCTTACGGGACTGTGGATGTGGAAAGGCCACATCGTTTGGCGACTTATTGCCAGGAGACCGGCCTGACAAGATGCCGATAGCTGAGCGCAGCATGCAAATGAGAAATACCCAGAACTTCTAGGATGCGAACATGAAAAAGTCAGGTGCGAGCCAGGGCCAGCCGCCGTCGGTGCTCATTTCGGAAAGAATCGCCGAACTCGGCGACTGGCGCGGGAAAATTCTCGGCAGAATGCGCAAGCTCATCAAGGCCGCAGACCCGGACGCCGTCGAAGAGTGGAAGTGGGGCATTCCCGTGTGGTCGCACGACGGCATCATCTGCACTGGCGAAACCTACAAGAGCGTCGTGAAACTTACATTCGCCAAGGGAGCATTTCTGAAAGATCCGTCGCGTCTCTTCAACTCCAGTCTGGAAGGAAATTTGCGCCGCGCGATTGACATTCACCAAGGAGAAGAAGTTGACGAGTCCGCCTTCCAGGCGCTCGTTCGCCAAGCGGCCGCTTTCAACGTTTCTCTCAAGTCGAAACCGAAATCGAAGTCTTCCATGAAAGCGAAGTCCTAGGCGTTTCCGCGCCTTCGTCATTCGCTTCCCCGCCAAAATCTGCTCCGTTTCCACCCGGCCGGTAGCAATTCAGCACTCACGAGTTCGCACGCGAAATCGCACGTGGAACTCGCCGCCATGCGCATGTATCATGCCGTGCGGGAGACTCGGATGACCATGCCTCGTTTGGCCCTCTACATAATCGTTATTGCTGCGCTTCTCGCTGGAGCGCTGACGCTGCCGCTGGCCGCGGATCGCGCCGCAGACCGTGCCTCCGGCGACGCCGTGGACAGCCAGACGTTCCTGCAATCCCACATGAAGCCCGCAGGCCCCGCCGCTAGCACTTTCGCTCCCGCGGTTGACAAGCTCCTCGCGCAGATGACGCTGAAAGAAAAAGTCGGCCAGATGACCCAGCTCACGATCGAGACGATCGTTGACGGCAAAGACCAGGACGTCCACATCAATCCCGAAAAATTGCACAAGGCCATCGCGGAATACGGCGCCGGCTCCATTCTCAACGTCTACGACCAGGCGCTCACTGTAGACAAGTGGCACGAAATTCTGCGCGCGATACAAGCCGAAGCGAAATCGACGCGCCTGCAAATCCCGGTGCTCTACGGCATTGACTCGATTCACGGCACCACCTACGTCGAAGGCGGCACGCTCTTTCCCCAGCCGCTCGCGATGGCTGCTACATGGAATCCGGAGCTGATGCTGCACGGCAGCCAAATTTCCGCCGCGGAAACGCGCAAGGCCGGAATTCCCTGGACGTTCTCTCCCGTGCTGGACGTCGGGCGCCAGCCGCTGTGGCCGCGTCTGTATGAAACGTTCGGGGAGGACACCTATCTTGCGACCGTGATGGGTGTCGCGACCGTCCGCGGCTACGAGGGCGACGACATTTCCAGTCCGTCGCAGGTCAGTTCTTCGCTGAAGCATTACGTCGGCTACAGCGTGCCCACCACCGGCGGCGATCGCAGTCCCGCGCTGATTCCAGAATCCGCCTTGCGCGAATATTTTCTGCCCACGTTTGCCGCCGCGGTAAAAGCCGGCGCACACACGGTGATGGTGAACTCCGGCGAAGTGAATGGCATCGCCGGTCACGCCAACGGCTACTTGCTGAAAACCGTCTTGCGCGATGAATTGGGTTTCCAGGGCGTAGTTGTTTCGGACTGGCAGGATATCGAGCGCCTGGTCTCCGCACATCACATCGCCGCCACCGAAAAGGAAGCGACGCGCATCAGCATTCTCGCAGGCGTTGATATGAGCATGGTCCCGCTCGACTACCGCTTCAGCGATCTGCTGCTGCAGCTGGTGCAAGAAGGCCAAGTTCCGGTGAGCCGCATTGACGAGGCCGTGCGCCGGATTTTGATCCTGAAATATCAGCTGGGATTGTTCACGGATCCGTTGCGCGGGCTCGATGCGAATACCACTCTCGGCTCGCCGGAATCGCGCCAGGTCAGCCTCGTCGCCGCGCAGGAATCCATCACCCTGCTGAAGAACGATACGCACACGCTGCCCCTCGCGAAAACCGCGCGCGTGCTGGTCACCGGCCCAGACGCCGATTCGCTGATCCCGCTGGACAATGGCTGGAGCTATACATGGCAGGGTGACAAAGCCTCGGCGTATCCAACGAAAGGTTACGCTACGATCCTCGGCGCGATTCGGCAAAAAATTGGCGCGGACCACGTGACCTACGTTCCCGGCGCCACTTTTGACAAGGAACTCGACATCGCGCAAGCCACGGCCGCAGCGAACGCGTCCAACGTTGATGCGATTATCCTGTGCCTGGGAGAATGGGCTTACGCGGAAACCCCGGGAAACATTGCGGATCTGGCGCTTCCCGACGCGCAGATTCATCTCGCGCAAAAGATGCTGGAATCCGGCAAGCCGGTGATTCTGGTGCTCACCGAAGGACGTCCACGAATTATTCGCCCCATCGTCGAAGGCGCGCGCGCGATCGTAATGGCCTACAATCCCGGCAACGAGGGCGGCGAAGCGATTGCCAATATTTTATTCGGCGACGTAAATCCCAGCGGCAAGCTTCCGATCACCTACCCGCGATACGCGAACATGCTGTTTACCTACGATCACAAAACTCTGCAAGGCGACGAAGGCGCCTCCACCCCGCTCTACGCGCCGCAATTCGAATTCGGCTACGGCTTGAGCTACACGCAGTTTGCGTATTCGGATTTGCAGGTGACGCCGCCGTCGGGTTCGGGCGCGCAGAAAATTCAAGTGGCAGTCACGGTGAAAAATACAGGCGATCGCGCCGGCAAGGAAGTGGTGCAGCTTTATCTGAACGAGCAAGCCGCGAGCATCACTCCCCCGCTGAAGCGCCTGAAGCGTTTCGCAAAAATATCGCTGCAACCGGGCGAAAGCCGCCGCTACACGTTTGAGCTTTCCCCTGACGATCTGGCATTCATCAACGCCGAAAACAAACGCGTGGTCGAGCCGGGCCTCTTCAACGTACAGATCGGCGGCCTCAAACAATCCTTCGAGTGGAAATAACAGAACGGAGCACGAGGCCAGACCGCCGCTTAGTCCTCGCGAGGCGAAAGCCACGCGAAAGGCTTTCCGACGACCGGCACGCCTCACTTGACTGCGCTGCCCCGCGCGCACATAATCCGCCTCTCGAGGCCCTTCCATGCAGCGCTGGTTTTCTTTCCGGGAGGCCAATGGAGCCTCTCGACCCTCTCTTCTGCCCGCGCTATTTTTCTGCCTGAGCTTATTCGGCTGCGGCAATTCGTGTTTTGTTTTTGTCTCTAACCCAGGCGGAACGATTCCGCCTACTACTATTCCTAGCTGTCAGCTCGGCACCGCAACCGGAACTGTAAGCTTGCAGATTGCGGCAACCCCCACGCCGCCTGCGGCAGAATCGCCGGCTGACGATTCAGCATATTTTCGTCACGCTGCGCGGCATCGAAACGACGGCGAGCGCAATCCCTGATGACAACGCAGCCGACTGGCACGAGTTGGCGCCGAATCTGGCGACGCAGCCCGTGCAACTCGACTTGCTCGCGCGCAGCGCCGACTCGTCTGAACGGAGCGCGTTTCAGGACACCATCGTTCCCGCCGACGCGTACCGGCAGATTCGACTGCGCCTCTCGCCCAATCAGCCGGCGGAGGATGAATCCCTTCCCGAAGCAAACGCGTGTGGGAGTGCCGGCTTCAACTGCGTAGTAACCTCCGACGGCGGCATTCGCGCGCTCGTCCTGGACGCGCAGCCGTTGCAGATTCAAATCGGTCCGGACCACATTTCCGGTGGCTTCTTTCGCGTGCTTCCGGAAACGGCCGTCAATCTCAAACTCGAATTCAACCCGCAGTCCTCCGTCATATTTTCCACGAACGAAGCTGCTCGGCTTGTACCGGTGTTTACGGTAGAACCGCAACCCGCCGCTGAATCTGCGACGCAGCCAAACGAATAGCCACGAAACAAACCTGCGCTAAAGGTCGGGCGTAGTTCCCTGCCGAGGCTGACTTACGCCCTGATGTAGAATATGCGACGCTGAATTTGGAGGTGGCTCAAATGCCGTCGGCGTATCTGCTGAAAACCGAGCCGTCTGAATATTCTTTCGCTGATCTGCAGAGAGACAAAGCCACAATGTGGGATGGCATATCCAATCCGGCGGCAGTGAAAAATCTGCGGGAAATGAAACCGGGAGCGAAGCTGATTATTTACGAAACAGGAGCGGTGACCAGCGCGGTGGGCACAGCGTCTGTCGTGTCGGTGGACGCGTCCGACAGCAAGAAACCGCAGGTGAAGATTGCGGCGGGAAAAGCGCTGGCCAAGCCGATTTCGCTCGCGGAAATCAAAGCGAACCGCTTGTTCGCCGATTCGCCGCTCGTGCGCCAAGGACGGCTGTCCGTCGTGCCACTGACGACGGAGCAGTATCACGCGCTGGCCGGTGACTGATGCGGTCCGCTCTGAAGTTGTTTTCGTAGCGGCGTACTTCAGTACGCCATCCACATCCAGGGCAGCAACCGATGGCGCGGTTACTAATCGCCCAGCGCCGCTGCAGACGTCGCGCCGTAAAAGCTGTACCAGGGCTTGGCGGCCGTGAGGCGCGAGTTCACGTTGTTGATGTTCTTCACGCCCTGATCGCTCAGCCAATCTTCCAGCGCCTTGGGCCCTTGCTTGCCGTAAATGGGAATGCCGTCTTTCCATGTAGCGCGTCCGCACAGCACGCCGGAAAATTCCACGCCGGATTCAGCGGCCAGATCCAGCGTCTCCGCAAACACATCGTTGTTCACGCCGGCCGAAAGATAGATGAACGGTTTTTTCGCGGCTGCTGCGGCGCGGCGAAAATGTTCCTTGGCCTGATCGCGCGTGTACGCGGATTCGCCTTTGCACGATTTCGTCCCCCCCACAAACGCCATGTTCACCGGCACCTCTACTTTCAGCACATCCACTCCGTATTGCGGCTTGGAAAATTCTTCCATGCTCTTGCGCACGACTTCGGGCTTCTGCTTGGCGTATTCGATTCCCTTCTCGTCGCCATTCTCCACGTAGCCGACAAATTCCAGGAAAAACGGCACGTCGGCCGCCGTACATTCGCCGCCAATGCGCTCCACCCATGCGTGCTTGATGTCGTTCACCTCGGGCGGATCAAACGGCGTGTAGTACAGCAAAATTTTGATGCAATCCGCGCCCGCACTCACCAAGCGGCGGACGGACCAGATATCCAGCAGATCGGGCAGACGGCCGGGACGCGTGTTGTCGTACCCGCTATTCTCATAAGCGAGCAGCAGCCCCGCGTTTGAAGCTCGTGCTCTCGCGGCGGGCAAGCCGTACTCCGGATCGAGCAGAATCGCGCTGGCGTGCGGCGTCAGCACGCGCGTCACAATCGTCTTGAATTCTTCCAGCATTTGCGCCGGCACGTCTTTCTTGTCAATTCCCTTGTCTTTCGCAATCGCGCTCTTCAGCGAGCCGCGCTGGTCCATCGCCGCCGCAGCGATCACGCCGCGCGCATCGGATACCGCTTTCAGCCCCTTCTGTTTGCCAGGAGTTACCCTCATCGAAGCCCTCCGCCGGGTTTGCAATCCATGAACGCGGCATTTTAGCACGAGAGATGCACACGCGGCACGACCGAAGGCATCAGCGATGAGCACAGACAAACAAGGATGAAATTAAGGCGAAGGGTTTCGCGGCGCCGGCTGGCTAGTCCTGAGAGCCTGCCTGCGGCAGGATCGAAGGGCGTCTCGCCGACATATTTGCGATTCGTGGCTACATATTCACTCCGCTGAGAAATCCGCCCAGATGCCCCGCGATTCCCAGCAGCGCCACGCCGACGAATTCCAAAGCCAACCGATATTTCGGCAGAATCGTTCTACCGTTACGCCGCGCGCGAAAGTGGATCCACCAAACCGCCCATATCACCAGCGCTGACGCTAATCCAAACACCATGTGCAATCGCAGAATTCCCCGAACGCGCTGCCCTTCCAGCGCCCACTGCCACGCCACCAGTCCCGTTGCCACTGCCGGCAGCGCCATCACCGCCGCCAGCAGCAGGTTGATATAAGCCGCGACCGCGAGCGTCTGTTTCTTCGTCCACTGGGCCGCGAAGTCCAGCGCCACGCCGCTCATGAACAGCGCGATCGGAAAATGGATCAGCACCACGTGCTGCGCGTGCTTTTCCAGCAGCATTTGTTTGATGTCGAACGGATGCATGCGCCTCGCCTCTCTACTGGACGATGACCTGGCCGGTCATCTTCGGGTGGATCGAACAGAAATACGGATACGTGCCGGGCTTGCTGAAGACGAACGAAAATTTATCGTCCGTATCCAGCGCCTTGGACTTGAACACTCCGTCCGTGCTGACCACCGTGTGCGGAATATCGTCGCGATTGGTCCATGTCACGGTGGTTCCCACCGGCACAGTCAATGCCGTCGGCCCAAAACTGAAGTTGTCAATCTTCACCTCCGCCGTCGCTGCCACCTTTTCTTGCGCAGCGGCCGCGTCGCCCACCCGGGCCACCGCCGCGAACATCGCCAGCAAAGCCACAGCCACAACAGACACACCAATCCTGCAGAAATTCCTTCTCATGACTTTTTCCTCTCACTGAAATTTAAAATTAATCCGCGCGGCGCGCCGACCCGCGCGCAGAACCCTTAGCCCAATTGCGAATCCACAATCGCCAGCGCGTGCTGGCCGCGTACGAAGTTCACATCCGTGATCCCCAACACGCTACGCAGTTGCTCCGCCGGCACTTTCATAGGTCCCGGCGAATCCGCTTTTCCAGGTTGCGGCTGCGGAAATGCGGTGGACGCTGCGGTGTGAAACGTCACATTCCCCTCCACCTTCTGCATGATCTGGTGGATGTGTCCGTTCAACACCGACACCGATCCGAATTTCTTCAGATAGCTCAGCGCCTGCGCGCTATCGTCCGTGCCCCAACCCCACTCCGGATACACGGACCACAAGGGAATGTGCGCGAACACCACAATCGGCGTGCTCGATTTCAGATGCTTCACGTCGGCTTCCAACCACTCCAGCTGGTCGCCGCCCAGATTGCCGAGCCCGCCTGCCTTCAGGTTGACGACGTTCACCAGTCCTATAAAATGCACGCCCTTTTTCTCGAAGCTGTACCAACCCTCGCCCTGCGTTCCCTTCCCGTAACGATCGCGGTATTGTTTCCCTTCGTCGCCGATCACGTCGTGCTCGCCAGGCACGAAAAACACGTCCTTCGCCACAGCGCCTTTCAAAATCTGATCTACCGTGTCGAACTCCTCCGGCCGCGCCAGATGGCTGATGTCGCCCGTGTGCAAAAGAAATTCCGGCTGAACCGACAGCCCGTTGATCTTGTCCACGGCGGCTTTCAGCGTTGCAGCAACATCCGGATTCGCCGCCTTGTTGAATCCCATGTGGCTGTCGCTGATCTGCGCGAAGCTCAACTCGCCGGCCATCTTCGCGGAGTTCCATTCGTTCGCCCGGCTCATGCTGTAAGACTTCAGTACACCGCCCTGCATCACGCACAGCGCTCCGGTCCCCGCCCAAGCCATGCACTTCAGGAAGCCCCGACGGTCAATTCCGTCGTGATTATGATCGTGTACGATTTCGTCTTTTTTATTTTGCGACATCTGCTTTCTCCTTGATCGCGCTCAATCCATTCCCTGAGCGCGTTGCAATTCGCAGCGTCCACGTCTTGAAAAGTGGCGCGCGCCCGCTGCGAGCATCCGAGCAACGCGCCACCTGTGGACGTGCTCACTGTGCAAGACCAGCGCTCCGGTGGTTTTATTCCCGGCGCGATGCGGCTGATTCTTTTGTGAGAAAATTGCGGCCGGCGGGAATAAAATCCACTCTTCTGTAGTTAACGCTATGTGGAGCTGTAAAAAGGGCGGGACGTGTTAGAGCCGGAAGACCGGGCGCGCTTTGAGGCCGACGTAATGCCCCATCGCGACGCCGCCTACAACCTGGCGCGCTGGATATTGCGTGGCCGCGCGCAAGCCGAAGACGTCACGCAGGAAGCATTCCTGCGCGCCTACCGTTCCTTCGGCGGGTTTCAGACCGGCAACGCGCGGGCGTGGCTTTTGCAGATCGTGCGCAATTGCTGCTTCACATGGCTGCAGCAGAATCACGTGGCAGAGGAAATGACGGAGTTCGACGAACAGACCATGCCGCCGAAAGCTGAAAATCCGGAATCGCTGGCCATGGCCACCTACGACCGCGAGCGCCTGCAACGCGCCCTGCAAGATTTGCCCGCGCATTTCCGCGAAATTATCGTGCTGCGCGAACTCGAAGGCTGCTCGTACAAAGAAATCGCCGCCATCACCACGCGCCCGATTGGCACCGTGATGTCCGCGCTCGCTCGCGCCAGGCAGCAGCTTAGAACTTTATTGACCGAGCCTGTTCCGAAGGGGGCCGTCCGTGACCTGTGAAACTTCGCAAACCCGCCTGCACGCTTATTTCGATGGCGAACTGGACGCCATGGGCGCGGCAGAATTTGAGCGTCACCTGGAATCCTGCCCCGAATGCGAAACGCGCCTGGCAGCCGAAGAAAAACTTCGCAGCGCGCTGGTCGGCGCGCAACTCTACGCGCGCGCGCCCGAAACCTTGCGCAAAAACCTGCAAATAAGTTTGCCGAAAGCTGCGGTACCGCCTCCGTTGAAAGATCCCAAGCCTACGGTTGTTGACTCCTGGCGCTGGCTCGCCATCGCGGCGACGGTAATTCTCGCCGTGCTCCTCGGCACGCAATACATGCAAAAGCTGAATCGCTACTCGCAGCAGCAGGCCATGGCCGCCGTAATTGTTGATGCCCATCTCCGCTCGCTGCAGCCCGGGCATCTGGAAGATGTCATCTCGACGGACCAGCACACCGTGAAGCCCTGGTTCGACGGCAAAATCGATTTCGCGCCGCCCGTGCGCGATTTTGCGAGTGACGGATTCCCGCTGCTCGGCGGACGCCTCGACGTGATCAACAGCCGCACAGCAGCCGCCCTGGTATACGGCCGCCGCAAACACATCGTAAATGTCTTCGTAGAGAAGGCTATGCCAGGCGATCCGTTGGATACTTCAGGTGAACTACAAGGTTATCACTGGGTAGCCTGGCAGCAGAACGGCTTCACGTTTACAGCAGTCTCGGACACCGCATTCGCGGACCTCGACCAGCTCAAGCAACTCTTCCTCGCGCCGTAATGACCTGGCCGTTGTAGCGGCCGGTTCAGCTTTATCGAACCGGGCAGCCGTCGAAGTGGTCGCAGAATCTTCGCACGTCGTGGCTTCAGCCACGGCGTCAACGCAGCAAAAGGTCTGCGGCTTGAGCCGCTGAAGTACGGGTTTCGCAGTCCCCACACGCCACCAGCTCACATAAACAAAACATGATGCTGGTGCGAGCAAGGCTGCGCCTTCGCGTTCGCTTCCCCACCCGCGCTCACCACCGGCTCAACGTCCGGTCCGCTGATCACCGAAACGTTCGCGAGATCATCCAGCAATTCCGGCCCATAAGCAGCCAGCGCCGGCACTGCCGATAGCGTACGTTCCTGCAACCCACGATGCGGATACAGCGCATCCACCAGAATCCGCTCGTGGCGATCCAAAATCCCCGTGCGGAAATTTTCGGCGCGTCCGGCCTTACCTTTCAGCTTCAGGAACTGGTGCAGGATTTTGCGTTCCGTGGAATCGAGCGCGCCGCTCAGCGTGCGGTCCAGATGAGCGAGCGGTTTGCGATAAGCATTCAATAGCCTCCGCAAAGCTTTTTCATCCGCTGCGAAGCGCCCGGTCAGCGCCCGCGGCAGCGACTTCATTTCCATGCGCCCGCGCAAGTGCTGCCGCCCGCGCATCAAGTCGCGAAAATCCAGGCCGTATTTTTTCAGCAACCGCGCGATCGGCGGCTCTACCAACGTAAAACTCGCGCGCGGCAATATCGACGGCATGCGCCCCAGCAAATGTTTGTACACTACCTGCGCCTGCGCCATATAGGCGATCTCGGCCGGCCCGCCGATGTACGCGGCGGTGGGCAGCAGCGTGTCTTGCACCACCGGCCGCAGCAGCACGTTCGGCGTAAAATCTTCGGGCTTCGCAGCGATCGCCGCGCGCAGCTCCTCCACTGAAAAACTCGCCGCGCCGGCGTGAAATTTCTCACCGCGCTGCCGCAGCGGCTGCCGCACGCCGTTTACGTTGTAAAAAAGCAGCGTGGATTCGCGCGTCACCTTCACCTGCGCGTGAAATCCTCCGCGTTCCAGTTCCTTCGCTCGCGCCAGCAACGCGTCGCGCAGCGGCTCGGCGTCATCCAGCGCGCGGCGATAAATCCCGCTCGCATAATGGTGCAGCCGCGAATCCAGCGGATCCAGAAAGATAATTCCCCGCCCCGCCACCAGCCGCGCCATCAGCTTGCCGAACGCCGAGCCGTACGTGTCGCCCGGCGTGTAGGATTCGCGCAGCGCCCGCGCCACTTCCGCGGAATAGGGCCCTTCGAGCGTGTCCATCGCCGTCACAACCGACGCGGTGACCGCCGAACCCATCGCAATTTCTCCCACGCGGTGGCCTTCTTCGGCCGCATTTCCCGGCAAAATAAATTCGGCGAGGCCCGTCCGCGTGGTCCACGAAGCGTGATTGATTTCCGCGAGGTCGTGATCCTCCGTCGCCAGCCAAAAAACCGGCACGGCTTCGACACCGCGCTTGGTGAGCTCGTCCGCGCAAGCGACGGCCGTGATTGCTTTGTACAAGCTGTAAGCCGGCCCTGTAAAAAGGCCCACTTGCTGGCCGGTGACGATGGCCACCGCGCCATTCGCCAGACGTTCCAAATTGCGCGAAATCGTCGCGTCGAGTGTTGCCGCGCCGCCAAAATTCAGGTTTTGCTCGCGCAACACTTCCACCACACCCTGGCGAACGCCCCGGTCAATCTGCACTTCCTTGGCCGCCGCCGCGACGCCCCCGATGGAAGGCGCGTGCCCGTAATACTTGGCGACGCGATTGAAATCCTCCAAAAACGTCGCAAACAGCTTGGATGTCTGGGGTATGTCGCGGAAGGAAATACAGTGAGACTCCATCGAGGGGTTCATGATACACGCGGTCTCGCGCACGCGGCAATTGGTTGGGAAACCGTAATCGAGAAACGCGGCGGCCGAGAAATTGCTCGTGCACAAGCTGTCGCGCAAATTAACTCGCGCGCGACGCGAACCGTTCACGCATCCAGAGCGAGCAATTGAATCAACCGCGTGAATAACGTCCTCCCAGCGCGCCCGAAGCGATGGCAATCCGCTCCTACAAATGATGCGCCGGCTGGGAGATAAGATTCGCCAACATCGCGTCGATTTCCAGCTTGCCTTCATCGCTCACGGGAAGCAGCGGAGGCCGCGGCAGGCCGCCGTAGTAGCCCAAACGATCCTGCGCGTATTTCAGTCCCGCGATGCCGTATTGCATCAACAGCATTTTCGAAGGAATCACAAGTTTCTGCGCCAGCGTCTGCGCCTTCGCGCGATCGCCAGCCTGCCCGGCTTCGTAAATCTCCACGCACAAGTCAGGAAACGGGTTCGCCAGCCCTAGAATCGCGCCCACCGCGCCCACCTGCAGCGCTTCGTGCACCGTCGAAGCCGAACCCGTTAGAGTTTGAAATTCTTTCGGCGCCGCGGCAACGATCGCGGCAACTCCCGCGACGTCCCCCGAGCTGTCCTTCAACCCAACAATGTTCGGATGCTTCGCCACACGCTCGATTAACGAAGCTCCCACCGTAACGTGCGTGAACACCGGCACCGAATACACCATCACCGGAATCCGCGCCGCATCCGCCACGCGCAGGTAATGCTCCGCCAGCATGTGATCATTAATAGACGGCTTGTAAAAACTCGGCGTGCGCACCAGCGCCACCGCGTACCCGATCCGCGCGGCGCGGTTGGTGTGCTCGATGGTTTCGGAAGTCGATTCCGCGCCGCTGCCGGCGATCAGAAATTTATCGGGCGCCGCCGACTCCCGCACCGCTTCCCAGACTTTGTACACCTCTTCCCACAGCAGCAGCACCGATTCGCTGGTCGAACCGTTCGCCACGTAGCCGGCAAGTTTCGTCTTGTTGTAGAGCGCCACGTTGTTGCGGACCTGCAGGAGCGCGACGCGGCCGTCAGACTCAAAAGGCGTGGTAAGTGGCGCGAAGATTCCGTGAAGTTTCATGCGAGCCATTTTATATCAAAGCCCGGCACATCCAAGGGGAAACGCACTGCTGCTACTTCTCCGCAGGCGCTGCTGCCGCTGAAGTTCGCCGATGCAAATCCTGCAGCGCTGCCACGTCCGATCCGTGTCCGGCCATCGCCCGCATGCCGCGCGCGGCGGCACTGGCAGCGGAAAGCGTCGTGATGCACGGAATGTTGTAACGAATCGCGGCCCGGCGAATGGATTTCTCGTCGTAAAACGATTCGCGGCCCAGCGGCGTGTTGATCACTAGATCCACTTTCGCCGTCTTGATCAAATCGACGATATTCGGCCGGCCTTCATTCACTTTGTACACAGATTCCACTTCGATGCCTGCGCTCGCCAACGCCGCCGCAGTACCGCGCGTGGCCACCACCTTCAATCCCGCCGCAAGCAAATCCTGCACCACGAATGCGACATGCCGCTTGTCATGGTCGTTCACGCTGAGAAACACAGTCCCCTCTCGCGGCAGGCGTTGCCCAGCAGCCAGTTGCGCTTTGGCAAAAGCGAGCCCGAAAGTGGACGAAATTCCCATGACTTCACCGGTCGAACGCATTTCCGGACCGAGGATCGTGTCCACACCGCGAAACTTGTTGAACGGAAACACCGGCGATTTCACCGCGTAGAAATTCCGCACCGCCAGTTCCTTGATGCCGTTGGTTTCGGTATACGGCAAATGCAAATCGCGCAGCTTGCGACCCGTCATTAAACGCGCGGCCACTTTCGCCAGCGGCACGCCGGTCGCTTTGCTCACGTACGGAATCGTGCGCGACGCGCGCGGATTTACTTCCAGCACGTAAACCGTATCGCGCTGGATCGCGTACTGCACGTTCATCAGGCCGACCACTTTCAGCGCGCGCGCCAGCCGCGAAGTGTAATCGCGTATGCGCTCCAGCACAGACGGTTTCAGCGTCACCGAAGGCAGCACGCAGGAAGAATCGCCGGAGTGAATTCCGGCCTCTTCGATGTGTTCCATGATTCCCGCGATCAGCACGTCTTCGCCATCCGCGAGCGCGTCCACGTCCACTTCTGTCGCGTCTTCCAGAAATTGATCAATTAAAATCGGCCGCTTCGGATCCGTGCCGGAACCGATCAGCGCGGCTTGCGCCACGTACTCCTCGACGGTCTTCAGATCGTACGCAATCACCATCGCGCGCCCGCCCAGCACGTAACTCGGCCGCACCAGCACCGGCAAGCCAATTTCGCTCGCGAGTTTTACAGCTTCCTGCGGCGCCAGCGCCGTGCCATTGCGCGGCTGCGGGATGCGCAACTCGTCCAGCAATCCGCCGAAGCGCCGGCGGTCTTCCGCCAGATCAATCGACTCTGGCGCGGTGCCGATAATCTTCGCGCCGTTCTGCTTCAGCTCCAGCGCCAGGTTCAGCGGCGTCTGTCCGCCGAATTGCACAATCACGCCCTGAGGCTTTTCGCGATCCAGAACTGCCAGCACGTCTTCCAGTGTCAGTGGTTCAAAATACAAACGATCGGAAGTGTCGTAATCCGTCGAAACCGTTTCCGGATTGCAATTCACCATCACTGTTTCGTAGCCATCTTCCTTCAACGCGAACGCCGCATGGCAGCAGCAATAATCGAATTCAATTCCCTGCCCGATGCGATTCGGCCCGCTGCCCAGAATCACCACCTTCGGGCGATCCACGGCGCCGGATTCGTCCTCCTCTTCGTATGTGGAATAAAGATACGGAGTGAAGGACTCGAATTCGGCGGCGCAGGTGTCCACGCGTTTGAAGACGGGCTGCACGCCCAGCTCTTTGCGCCGCGCGCGCACGCTGGAGGCTTTCACGCTCCACAGTTTCGCGATTTCCTCGTCGCTCGCGCCTGAACGCTTCGCTTCCAGCAGCAATTGCGGCGAACATTTTCCCAGCGTGGTGTCCGCTACGCGCCGGTCCACTGCCAGCATTTCCTGCAGTTGGCGGATGAACCACGGATCGATCTTGGTGAGTTCGCAAACTTCTTCGCTGGACATGCCGCGCTCCAGCGCTTCAAACAGCCAGTGCAAGCGGTCCGGCCCCGGCACGTGCAGCTTTTCGCGCAGCAGCACCGTCGTTACTTCCGCGGGAGGACGCCACGCCGAGCTGGGCTCCAGCGAGCGAATCGCTTTGCACAGAGCCTCCTGAAAATTGCGTCCGATGGCCATCACCTCGCCCACGGATTTCATCTGCGTGGTGAGCGTGGTGTCGCTGCCGGGAAATTTCTCGAATTGCCACTTCGGAATTTTCGCCACCACGTAATCAATGGTCGGCTCAAACGAGCACGGCGTTTTCTTGGTGATGTCGTTCGGGATTTCGTCCAGCGTCATGCCCACGGCCAGTTTCGCCGCGATTTTTGCGATGGGAAAGCCTGTGGCTTTGCTGGCCAGCGCGGAGCTGCGCGAAACGCGCGGATTCATTTCGATCACGGTCATACGGCCCGGTTGCCGGATCCACGGCGAATTGTATGTTCGACCCGCCGGTTTCCACGCCCACCGCGCGAATAATCGCCGCCGCGGCGTCGCGCATGCGTTGGTATTCCTTGTCGGTAAGCGTCTGCGCGGGCGCCACGGTGATCGAATCGCCCGTGTGTATGCCCATGGGATCGAAATTTTCAATCGAGCAAATCACCACGAAGTTGTCGCGGTGGTCGCGCATCACTTCCAACTCAAATTCCTTCCAGCCCAGCACCGATTCTTCGATCAGCGCCTGATGCACCGGACTGGCGTCGAGCGCGCGAGCGATCAAATCCGCAAATTCTTCGTGGTTGTAAGCAATCGAGCCGCCGGTACCGCCCAGCGTAAACGACGGGCGAATCACCACCGGATAGCCAAGCTGATCTGCAAGCTGAATCGCTTCCGGCACGCTGGTCACGACTTCCGATGCCGGAACTTCCAAGCCGATTTTGCGGCAGACATCCTTGAACAACAGGCGATCTTCGGCGATCTTGATCGCGCTGAGCGACGCGCCGATGAGCTCTACATTATATTTTGCGAGAATGCCGGATTCTGCTAGTTCCACCGCGAGATTTAATCCAGTTTGTCCGCCGACGGTCGGCAGCAGCGCGTCCGGCCGCTCCGCGGCAATGATCGCTTCCAGATATTCCTTCGCAAGCGGCTCGATGTATGTGCGATCCGCGATTTCCGGGTCGGTCATGATCGTCGCAGGATTCGAATTCACCAGCACAACTTCGTAGCCTTCGGAGCGCAGCGCCTTGCAAGCCTGCGTCCCCGAGTAATCGAACTCGCACGCCTGCCCAATCACAATCGGCCCCGAGCCGATGATCATGATCTTCTTGATGTCAGTCCGTTTCGGCATTCGCTCTCGTTAGGACGCCGTTGCTCTCGTCGCGAACACAACCACACCCGTCGTCCCGATCCTCATCGCCGGGCCTCGTCCATCATCATCACGAAATCATTGAACAAATAGCGCGCGTCGTGCGGACCGGGCGACGCCTCTGGGTGATACTGCACGCTGAACAGCGGCAGCGAGCGATGCCGCATGCCTTCGTTGGTGTGATCATTCAAATTCACGTGCGTGATTTCCACATCGCTGGCCGGCAACGAATCCGGGTCCACGCAAAACCCGTGATTCTGCGCGGTGATTTCCACTTTCTCGGTGCGCAGATTCTTCACCGGATGATTCGAGCCGTGATGCCCAAATTTTAATTTGAAGGTCTTGCCACCAAGCGCTAGGCCGCAAAGCTGGTGCCCCAGACAAATCCCAAAAATCGGCACGCGCCCCACCAACTTGCGAATATTTTCCACGGCATAGTCGATCGGCTCGGGATCCCCCGGCCCATTCGACAAAAACACGCCGTCCGGTTTCAGCGCCAGCACATCGGCAGCGGAAGTTCGCGCCGGAACCACGGTCACTTCGCAGCCGTGATCCACCAGCAGCCGCAGAATATTTTGCTTGATGCCGAAATCGTACGCGACGACTTTGCGGCGCGCGCGCACCTCCGCACTCGAAGCGCCTTGAATTTTCCGCGCCTGAAGTTCCGAGCCTATGCCACGACCTGCGGAACTCCCCGCTGGCGCGGCCAGGTCAATCGAGCCTTCCGTCCAGCCATACGACTTCGCGCACGTCACACGCCCCGCCAATTCCTGCCCCGCCATCGTGGGCAGCGCGCGGGCCTCGGCGACCAATCTTTCCGCCGGTGTTCCGTCCGTCGAGACTACTCCGCGCAGCGCACCCACATCGCGCAAATGCCGCACCAGCGCGCGCGTATCCAAATCCCAAATCACCGGCACGCCATAACGCTCCAGATATTGCTGCGCGGATTCACTCGAGCGCCAGTTCGACGCCAGCGGCGAAAATTCACGCACGATCAGCGCTTCGATATACGGGCTTCGCGGATTCTTCGTCTTCCAGATTCGCGCCAACATTTCCAATGTGCGGATAAGTGAGGCACACGATCTGCCCGGAATAACTGGGGTCGGTGAAAACTTCCTGGTAGCCAGTGAGAGAGGTATTAAAAACGACTTCGCCGCCCCGCCGGGTGCGCGCTCCGGCGGCACGGCCGCTAAATGTTCGTCCGTCTTCCAGCGCGAGGGTCGCGCGCGTTGCGGGCTGCTCCGTCAGTGTATCCTCCAGAATATTTCATCGCGATGCCGCGTTCACCGTGTACGAAGAAGTTAGCGATCCGAAATGATCCACCGGCCAGTACGCGAAAACCGCTTTGCCGTAAATGTAGGGCCGGCCGACCGGGCCGAACACCCGCGAATCGTTGGAACTGTCGCGGTGATCGCCCATCACAAAATAATTTCCATCCGGAATCTGCACCGGACCGTAATTGGAGCCGTCCAGATAGCTCGGCGGAACGTAGGCTTCCACCAGCTCTTTGCCGTTCACATATAAATGACTGGCGCGCAGTTCAATCGTCTCGCCCGGCAATCCGATCACGCGCTTGATAAACGATTTCGAATGGTCCAGAGGATACCAGAAAACCACCACGTCGCCGCGTTCAATCGGCTCAAACCGGTAGACAAACTTGTTGATGAAGATGCGCTCCTGATCGCTCAGCAGCGGCGCCATGCTGGTGCCTTCCACTTTTACCGGCTGATACAAAAAAATGATGATGACCAGGGCCAAGCCCAACGCCACGGCCAGATCGCGCGTCCAGCTGCGCAATTCGTGCCGCAAACGGGGCAAGGAAGTGTTGGTGAATGATTCTTGCGAGTTTGGCTGAGTGTTGTCCGGCATTCTGCGCTCAAATATTTATAACACGGCACAGCGGCGCGCGCCAAGTGCGAGCCGCGCGCGGTGTTAAGATGCGATGCACGACGGATCGGTTGCAGAATCAACTGCAAAAGCAAAGTCAAAATCACCACAGATGAACGCAGATAAAAACTGCTGAACACTGATAACCCAAAATCAAACCGCCAGAAGCCTCCGTCTTTCTCAGATTTTCCTCCGCCTTTCCTCTGTGTTCTCTGTGTAAATCTTTTGCCTTTCTCTGCGTACTCTGCGCCTCTGCGGTTCGTCTTGCTTCACGCATCCAACGCGAAATGCAAAATCGCGAGCGACGCCAGCACCGCCGTCTCCGTGCGCAATACCAGCTCGCCCAGCGACGCTTCCAGGAATCCAGCATCGCGCGCGGCCGCCAGCTCGGAATCCGTCCACCCGCCCTCAGGCCCAATCGAAATCTCCGCCGACTGCGCCTTGACATCCCGCAACACATCGTGAATCGGCGGCGCGTCGCTGCGTTCCGAAAGCAAAATCTTGCAAGCAGCGCTGGAATCTCGGTAAGCCTGCTCCAGCGCCGTGGCCTGCGCGATTTTCGGCGGCCGCAGACGCCGCGACTGCTGCGCCGACTCCAGCACAATCCGTTCCCAACGCGCGTGCCTCTTCGCCGCAGCGGCCACCAACGCCTTGTCCGTCCGTGCAGCAATCAACGGAGTGATTTCGTTCACGCCCAGCTCGGTGGCCTTTTCCAGACACCACTCAAACCGATCGAACTTCACCAGCGCGATCAATAAATGCAGATGCAGCGCCGGCTCGCGCGCTTCAATCCGCTCGACCAGCGAAAATTCCACGCGCTGGTCGCCGCGCTTCAAGTGCCCAATGCGTTCGACACGCGCCAGCCACACCCGTTCTCCGTCACTCAGCTCGTAAAGCTGCCCCGGCTCAGCCCGCAGCACACGCCCCAAATGCTCAGCCGTATCGCCACGCACCGTCGCAGTAGCGTCCTCGAATTTATCAACGAAAAATCGCCGTCGCATCGTCTGGATTGTATCGTGGCCAGGAGAAGAATCAGCGGCAAAAGACAGATGGTACAAATGTGAAGCACAGCCAAGAATCGCGGTCTCACGAGAACTGGCAGACGCACGAAAGCGCAACTCGCGGCGCTCGGCAGGCTGTCGATGGCGAACCAGCGCGCCCTACCCGAAAATATCCTTTACCTTATCGAAGAACGTCGAATTGCGCTCCGCGGCCTTGTTCTCCACCTTCAGTGTCTGCCCCAGCTGCTCCAGCAGGCGCCGCTGGTCGCGCGAAACTTTCGCCGGAATCACCACGCGAATACTGATGTACAAATCGCCGCGTCCGCCGTGCGGATTCGGCAAGCCCTTGCCCTTCTTGCGGAAAATTTGTCCGGACTGCGTGCCCTCCGGAATTTCCAGTTCCTCTTCGCCCTTAAGCGTCTGCACTTTAATTTTGTCGCCCAGCGCAGCCTGCGAAAAGCTGATCGGAATTTCGCAGATCAGATCCGACCCGCGCCGCTCAAAAAACGCGTGCTCCTTCACTTCCAGAAAAATATACAGGTCGCCGTTGCCGCCGCCATTGGTTCCAGGCTCTCCCTGCCCGGTCATGCGCAGCCGCGTCCCGGAATCCACGCCCGCCGGAACGCCCACTTCCAGCGTGCGTTCGCGTTCGATGCGCCCCACGCCGCGGCAACTCGCGCATGCGTCCTTGATGGTCTGCCCCGCGCCCTGGCACGCCGGGCAGGTCCGCGTGATGGAAAAAAATCCCTGCGAGTAGGCCATCTGCCCGCGACCGCCGCAGGTGACGCATGTGGACATCCCCGTGCCCGGCTTCGCGCCCGTGCCCTTGCACGCTTCGCAAAGTTCGTGGCGCGTCAGTTGAATTTTGCTGGTGACGCCCGCCGCGGCCTCTTCGAAACTCAGCGACATGTCGTAACGCAAATCCGCGCCACGCTGTCCGCGCGAGCCGCCACGTCCGCCGCGCCGGCGTCCGCCCCCGAGCACTTCATCGAACCCGAAAAGATCGCCGAGAATATCCTGAAATTCTTCGAAGATCGTGGAATTGAATCCGGAATCGAATCCGCGATTGCCCAGTCCGGCCGCTCCGTAGCGGTCGTAGATCGAACGCTTCTGCTCGTCCGAAAGCACCGCGTATGCTTCCGAAGCCGCGCGAAAATTATGCTCGGCTTCTTCCTTTTTCTCAGGATTGCGGTCGGGATGCCATTTCAGCGCCGCCTTGCGATAGGCAGATTTAATTTGTTCCGGCGACGCATCGCGCGCCACGCCCAGAACTTCGTAAAAATCATTATTGCTGGCCGCCATCGTTCTTCTGTCTCCCCGGAGTAATTGGAATTGATTTCCTGCGAGAACCGATTGTATTGCTCTAACTCCGTGCGCTAATTCTCGGGCGCCGAAGCCACGCGAACCATCGCCGGCCGCAGCACGCGATCGTGAAACATGTAACCCGTCTGCATCTCTCCAATCACCGTGCCTTCCGGCTGGTCCGCCGTGGGAACATTTTGAATCGCGTGATGCAGGTGCGGATCAAACGGCTTGCCCACCGCTTCAATCGGCTGCAGCCCCTGCTTCGCCAACGCATTCCACAACTGCGCGCGAATAATTTCGAATCCCTTTCGGTATTCAGGGCTGGCCGCGCCCGATTGGCCAGTGAGCGCCAGATCAAACGCATCCAACACCGGCAGCACCTGCTCAATCAGCAGCTCCGCGCCGCGATGCCGCTCCTGCGCGCGTTCCCTTTCCACACGTTTGCGGTAATTCTCAAAATCCGCCTGCCGCCGCAGCAAAGTGTTCTGCAGATCCTGCTTCTCGGCGACTAGCTTCTCAATCTGTTCCGCAGCCGAGCCGTCGCCGGCGGGCAATGCTTCCGGCGCAGCCTCATTCGTACCGGCATCCTCCGCCGCGCCAGCAGCAGCCGCGAAAGTGCTTTCAGCAAAATCTTTGTCTTTGTGTTGCTTGTGTGATGCCAAGGAAATCAGCTCCCCTCTTGCTCTTCGGAGAAAAATTGCGCCATGAAGGCAACGGCGGTGATCACTCGTTCGTAGTGCATGCGCATGGGCGCCAGAATTCCCAGCGTCCCTTGCACCTGATCTTTAGATGAATAAGACGCCGAAACGATTGCGAGATGTTTTCCCGCATTCGAAATCTTGTCCAGACCCAGCTCCACGTGCACCGGCTCCGGCGATTCGATGCAGCCGCTCAGCAACGCGATCAGTCGATCCTTTTCTTCGATGGCCTCGAGTAGCTCGCGCAGTTGTTCCGGATTCGTAAAATCCGGCGACGACGCAATCTGCGCAGCGCCATCCACATAAATCTTGCGGTCGGCGACGTCGCCCAAAACGCTCGGGTCGCACAGAATCAGCGCCGTGCCCGCCAGTTGCCCGTATTGCTCGCGGTCCTGCTCCAATTGTTTGCGCAGATCGGCGCGCATCGCCTCCAGCGTCCAACCGATGTAATGCCGGTTCAAATATTCCGATGTGCGGTCCAAATCCACCTGCAGAAACGGTTTCTCCGGACGAATCAATTTGTCGCGCGTCACTCCGCCACCGGAAATCAGGATCACCAGCACGCGGCCATCCGGCAAAAGCAGAAAACGCAGATGCTCCACCACGCTCCGCGCCAAAGGCGGCGCGATAAAAATTCCCAGCCCGCGCGACACCGCAGCCAGCACGTGGCTGGCGCGCTCCATCACTGCTTCGGGAGTCTGCGCGGACGCAAGCTCGCGGCGAATCCACAATAAATCCGCTGGGCTGGCCGTCGCCTGCGCCGCCACTTGCTCCACAAAAAAACGATAAGCCGCCGCCGTAGGCACCCGGCCCGCCGAAGTGTGCGGCTGAAACAGCAGCCCTGCGTCCTCCAGGTCTGCCATCACGTTGCGCACGGTGGCCGAACTCAGCGGCTCGATATGGCGGTGCACAATGCTGCGCGAGGAGACGGGCTCGCCCGTCTCGATGTATGCGCGCACCACGTCCGTCAAAATCTGCTGGTGGCGTTTCTGTTGTAAGACCGTTGGACTCATCAGCTTCCACTGAATACGAACCAGCGCCCATGTTTGCAGGCGCGCCGCTACACTTCTATCCTTATTTTAGTGTAGACGCTGCGCCGCAACCCGTCAACTTCACGCAAATTCCCAGTCGCGCAATACGCACATCCTTTATGCAACGCATGCCCGCAAATCCGCCCGTGGCGGCGCACTCCAGTGCGCCACTTATAGTCGTCGCACCACCGATCCGCGAAGTAAACCGCCAAATCACAATCCGCTCGACCGCGCTCCGCAAATCTGTCTAGCGTATCTCCCAGAAACGAAACTTGCGCGTCCTTCCCTTCGTATCATATTGTGTACGGGCCGTTGCCCCAGGTGATTACCCTTCAGAGCGGATTTCGTGTGGGAGGCTGGATGCGATTGACGAAAGTTTTTGTGCTTACCGCGGGCATGATGATCTTCAGCGGGCCGATCTTTTCTCAATCGGCCGCACTGAAACCGGAAACGAAGGGGGCAGCTGCAGCAACCGACACCACAAAGAAAACACTCTCCACGCGCATCGTGGCTTACGAAATCGAAGCCAAACTCGATCCCACCAAGCACACCATCGCTGCGAGCGAGACGCTTACCTACCACAACTTGACCGGGCAGCCGCAGCAGACATTTCCCTTTCATCTGTATCTGAACGCGTTTCAACCGCAGTCCACGTTCATGACCGAAGTGCGCCGCTCCGGCACGCGCGGCAACGGCCCGGACACTCCGTGGGATCCCAAACATTTCGGCTCGATCACCGTGGACAAATTGGAAGTGGAAGGCGCGGGCGATTTGACCGGCAAGATGGAGTTCATACAACCGGACGACCAGAACAAGGAAGACCACACCGTTTTTCAAGTTACCTTGCCGAAACCGATTCCGCCCGGCGCGTCTGTGCAGTTCCGCATGACTTTTCACGACGTGCTTCCCAAAGTCGTCGAGCGTACCGGCTACGCCCACGATTTCGATATGGTCGGCCAGTGGTTCCCGAAGGTCGGCGTTTGGTGGAAGAATGCCTGGAACTGCCATCAGTTCCACGCCAACACCGAATTTTTCGCGGACTTCGGAACTTTCGATGTAAAGGTCACCGTGCCGCAGAACGAAATTGTCGGCGCAGCCGGCGACCTGGTATCCAGCGTCAACAATTCAGACGGAACCAAAACGCTCACATATCATTCCGAAGACGTGCACGATTTTTCGTGGACAGCCAGCCCCAGCTTCACGGTTGTGGAAGACTCGTGGACCGGCAGCCAGGGCCCCGTAAAGATTCATCTCCTAATGTCGCCCGGGCACATGTCTACCGCTCCGCGATATATCAAGGCGGTAAAAGGAACGCTGCAACTTTTCGATGAATGGTACGGGCCCTATCCCTACGATCGCATCACGATGGTGGACCCCCCGCATGGTGGCGGCGATGCGGGCGGTATGGAATATCCCACGCTTATTACGCTAGGGACCGGTTCGTACATGCCCGACGGTTTGCTCGAGCCCGAAATTGTCACCGAACACGAATTCGGCCACCAGTATTGGTACGGGATGGTCGCGACGAACGAGTTCGAAGAGGCCTGGCTCGATGAAGGCATCAACAGCTATACCGAAGTAAAAGTGATGGACGCGCTTTACGGCAAGAATACTTCGGCGGTAAATTTTCCGTTCGCGCAAATGGGGGAAACCGGATTGCAGCAGTCCGGCTATTTTTCTGATCCGGACAAAGATCCGCTCTCGCGATTTGCATGGAAATTCATTAGCAGCAATTCCTACGGTAGCATCACCTACAGCAAGACGGCCATGATGCTGACTACACTGGAAAAGGTCATCGGCGAAGATACCTTGCGCCAGGCGTTGCACACTTACTTCATGCGTTATCGCTTCACGCATCCCACCGGAGAAGACTTTCTGAAGACCGTCGAGGAAGTTTCCGGAAAAGACCTGCGCTGGTATTTCAATCAAGCGGTATACGGCACGCAAGTTCTGGATTACTCCCTCGCCGATGCTCATTCGGATCCGTTGAAGTGGTGGGACAAGCCGGCGCACGGCTCCAAGGACAATGGCAAAAACGAAGTCTATCGCACCTACGTTACCGTGGTTCGCAAAGGCGATTTCATCTTCCCTGTGGATGTAGACATCAAGTTCGACGATGGCACTGCCGCTGTCGAGCACTGGGACGGCCAGGATCGCTGGGTGCGTTACCAGTACGATCGCAAAGCCAAAATCGAATCCGCGCAAATTGACGCGCGCAATCAGATCACCATGGATCGCGACCCCTTCAACAACAGCTTTGCGGAAAGCGCGAATCCGCTCGCGGTTCATAAGCTGCGAAACATTTGGGCATTCGCCAGCGAATGGCTCTCGCAATTGCTGGCCTGGCTGACTTAACGGAATCGAAGGAGCGACGCGAATGGCTGGAACGAATCGAGGGACATTCTTGTCGGGCGCCGGGCTGGTGTGGAAATGGCAGCGCCTGGTCTGGTGGATCTTCGCGGTGTGCCTGATCTTCGCGCACTTCTCGACGCAGGGGATGGTGGACCGCGCCGCGGATACGCTGAATCACAGCTTGGCCTCGCAGCGGCTGGTCAATGGATTCGATCTTTCGGCGTTCATCAACCTGCAACAATTGCCGGACTCACCTTTGGAGATTCAAGGGCCGACCATCGTGCATTTTTCAGTGGTGTTCCTGGTGTTCATGCTTTTCGCAACGGGCGGCATTCTGTCTGCGTACGTGCTTGGCGAAAAACCTACGACAACGGTTTTCTTCGAGGCCTGCGGCCGCCACTTCTGGCGTTTTTTCCGCCTGCTGATTTATCTGGCAATCGTATTGTTGCCCATCGCCGGGCTCGCTGCCGCCACCAACGCGATGTACACGCACATTAACGAGCAATCCATTTCTCCCTACCCCGCCGATCATTTCGTGGAAGCAGCTGCGGTCGTGATTCTGCTGCTGTTGATGATCGTGCGGGTATGGTTTGACATGGCGCAGGTCATCGCCGTCGCTGAGAACGAAAAGAAAATGCATCGCGCCCTGCGCCGCGCGTTCGGTTTGCTGCGCCGCAATTTCTTTTCGCTCTTCTGGCTGTATTTACGCGTCAGCATCATCGCGTGGGCGCTGTTCGCGTTTGGATTGCATGTGTGGATGTACCACCTGAAACCGCAATCGACGGTTGCGGCGTTTCTCGTGAGCCAACTGATGATTCTCACGTGGATCGGAACGCGCCTGTGGCAACGAGCGAGCGAGGCCATCTGGTATCGAAATGATCAGGCGAATCAGGTCCCCGAACCCGCGTGGACTCCTGCACCTGCTCCGGTGTTCTCATCTGTCGCTGCCGACCCGCAACCTTGAACGCCTAGCCATAGCGGCGAGAGCTTTTGTTCTTTCACCAGCACCTGCTCACAATGGGGGCTCTCATGCGCACCCTGCAGCTCGCGGTCATCAATGTTCGAGTTCTGGTGGGAATCCTGGCCCTCGCATTTCTGCTTGCTGCGACGCGAGTTCAAGGCCAATCCGCCCCGCTAAAAACTCCAGGCAATTTTCTCGATGTGCAGGGCTCCAAGATTTACTACCAGGAGTGCGGAACCGGTCCCGATGCCGTGGTACTCATCCACGACGGGATCGCTGACTCGCTGGTGTGGGATGGTGTGTGGCCGGCATTTTGTCGGCAATTTCACACCATTCGTTACGACCGTCGCGGTTACGGACGCTCCCCGGCAACTACCGTGATCTACACGGAAACCGACGATCTGCTAGCGCTCTTGCGTCATCTGCAGATTAAGCGCGCGATGCTGGTGGGCAGTTCGCATGGCGGCGGTCTGGCCATCAACTTCACGCTCGAGCATCCGAATCTTGTAGAGCAATTGGTGCTGGTGGGCGCGGTGGTGGATGGATATGGATATTCCGATTATTTTATTCTTCGCGGGCTGAAGAATGCAGCGCCGATGGAGAAGAAGGACACTGCCGGATTGATCGCGAACTGGGCCAATGATAAATATCTTTTGGCCGCCGATCATCCGGAAGCGAAAAAGAAACTGCAGGAAATTCTCACCGCCAATCCGCAGGACCTCACTCACGACGATATGCCCAGACCTACGCGGCCGGCTGTCACGCAACTCTCTGAAATCCACGCCCCCACTCTGATCCTGGTGGGCGATCAGGATATCCCGGACGTGCACGCGCACGCCGGGGTGATCGAAAACGGAATATGGAACTCGCGGCGCGTGGTAGTCGAGGATGCCGGGCACCTGATGTACCTCGAAAAGCCGGACGAATTCAGCAGCATCGTGATCGCCTTCCTGCAGACCAACCAGAACTGAAATTGTTCGTCGCCGGCTCGACGGTCCCGCGACACTCTCTCCCAAAGCTTGCCTCCGCGTTGGCGTTAATTCCCAGCCCGTCGAGTAGTAGACTAGTCGGCGCTATGCGGAGGTAAGTTTTGTCGCAGCCACACGCCGAGTATTCGCAACGTCTGGAAGCCCGCCTGCAAACCGTAGCGGCCAAGGACGCTCTTCACAAGCGGATTGGAAATGCAAAGCTGGCAATCGTCGTCGCCACGTGTGTGCTGCTTTGGCTGTCGCTGAAAGCCGAAGTGATCTCCATTGATTGGCTGCTGCTTCCGATCGTGATCTACGCGGGCTTGGCGCTGGCACATGAGTTCGCGTTGCGTGCGCTTGCTCACGCACGCACCGCAGTCGCGTTTTACCAGCGAGGCATCGCGCGGATAGAAGATCGCTGGAGCGGGACAGGCGCGTCGGGTGAGCGCTTTCGTGATCCCAAGCATGTGTACGCGGACGATCTTGACGTGTTCGGAACCGGCTGCCTGTTCGAACTGCTTTCGACGGCGCGACTTCCGATGGGCGAAGAGCGGCTGGCGCAGTGGCTGACGGCCGCATCGCCTGTGCCGGCGATCCACGAACGGCAGAAAGTCATCCTCGAGCTGCGCGACAAACTGGATTTGCGCGAGGACTTGGCGCTGCTGGGCGAAGACTTGAAGGTGCGCCTGGATCCGCGCTCGCTGGAAATCTGGGCGGAAGCGCAGCAACTGCTTCCCGCAGGGCCATGGCGAATTGTTGCTGCGCTCTTTGCGGTTTGCGCTGCAGGCGCTACGTTATTTCTGCTGGCTACTTTGCGGCTGTGGCCGCTGGCAATTATTCTGGCGCTCGAAGTGCTCGTATTGCTCTGGCTGCGCGGGCGCGCTGAGGCAGTTGTGTCGGGTTTGGCGTGCAACGCCGAGGGTTTGGGTTTATTCGCAGACGTGCTGCAGCGGCTCGAAAGCGAACCATTCACTGCGGCGCGCTTACAGGAGTTCGCGACGGAACTGAAGAGCGGCGGCCAGAGCGCATCGCAGTCGGTGCGACAGCTTGCGAACATCGTCTATTGGATTGACGCGCGCGAGGAATTCCTTGGACGCTTGCTGGAATTGCCTGTGCTATACGCGGTGCAATGCGCGTTCGCGGCAGAAGCGTGGCGCAGGCAGTTCGGCGGCAAGTTGCGCGCGTGGGTGAATATCGCGGCGGAGATGGAAGCGCTACTTTCGCTCGCCAGCTATTCCTACGAGCATCCGGAAGATCCGTTCCCGACGTTTGCTGAGGAAGCTGCCGAACACAACGGCGGTTTTCCTCGGTGAAGAGCTCGGGCATCCGCTGATTCCGGCAAAGGAGTGCGTGCGCAATACTGTGCGGCTCGATGCGCAGACACGGATGCTGCTGGTGAGCGGCTCGAACATGTCCGGCAAAAGCACGTTCTTGCGCGTGGCGGGAATCAACGCAGTGCTAGCGCTGGCGGGCGCGCCGATCCGCGGCAAGTCGCTGCACATGACTCCTGTTCGGCTCGGCACCAGTATTCGCCGCGTGGATTCGCTGCAGGAACATCGCTCCAGCTTCTACACGGAGATTCTGCGGATTCGCGATGTATTTGAGTTGACGGAAGGAGCAGCGAACGTGCTGTTCCTGTTCGACGAGTTGCTGGAAGGAACGAACTCGAACGACCGTCGCATCGGCGCGGAAGGATTACTGCGCGCGTTGCTGGAGCGCGGCGCGATGGGAATTGTGACGACGCACGATCTGGCGCTGACGGATATCGCGCAGGTTTGGCCGAACGCGGTGCGCAACGTGCATTTTCAGGATTACGTTGAGGATGGAAAAATGCGCTTCGATCACAAATTGCGCGATGGAGTTGTGGCGAAGAGCAACGCGCTGGAATTGATGCGGTTGATCGGGTTGAAAGTGTAGGAAATTTTCTTCAAAAAGCAGCTCCCTCACCCGCTTCGCGGGCTCGGGATGACAATCCCGGATTTTTCCCGCGGGCCAAAACAGCAGCGGAGCGCCGTTACAAACTCAAGACTGCAAAACAGCCGGCGAGACGCCGGCGCTACGCGTTGTCAATCTGGGCGCGCTGCAGGCGGTCGGAATAGTCTATGTAGACCGTCTTCCACTCGGAGTAAAAATCCAGCGCGGCTTCGCCGGATTCGCGATGGCCGTTGCCGGTATTTTTGATGCCGCCGAACGGAAGATGCGTTTCGGCGCCGATGGTGGGCGCGTTGACGTAGACGATTCCGGTTTGCAGGTCGCGTTGCGCGCGGAAGGCGTTGTTCACGTTGCGCGTGTAGATCGCGGCGGACAGTCCGTACTTCACGCCGTTGGCGATATCGAGCGCCTGGTCGAAATCTTCGAACGGAATCACCGAGACGACCGGTCCAAAAATTTCTTCCTGGGCGATGCGCATCTTCGGATCGCAATCGGTGAAGACGGTCGGCTCGTGGAACCAGCCGCGGCCCCATGCGCCACTTTCCAGGCGATGCCCGCCGGCGGCAAGCTTGGCGGTTTCGTCCTTGCCGATTTGCACATATTTCATCACGGTGTTCAGCTGCTGCTCGTTGATGCAGGGACCCATATCGGTGGAAGGATCGAGGCCATCGCCGACTTTCAGCGCTTTCACGCGCGCGACGAATTTCTCGACGAATTCGCCGTACACTTTTTTGTGCACCGCCACGCGGCTGGCCGCGGTGCAGCGCTGGCCGCTGGTGCCGAATCCGCCCCACACCGCGCCGTCCACGGCGAGGTCCAGGTTGGCGTCGTCCATGACGATGATGATGTTCTTGCCGCCCATTTCGAGGTGACATTTTTTGAAGGTGGGCGCGCAAGCCTGGCTGACGATGCGGCCAACGTCTGTAGAGCCGGTGAAACTCACCAGGCCCACATCGTTATGATTGAGAAGTGGCGCGCCGGCGTCCGGGCCGTCGCCGAATACCACGTTCATCACGCCGCGCGGCAGGCCGGCTTCGGTGAGCACCTGCATCAGGTTGTAGGTCGATAGCGGCGTGTCCTCGGCCGGCTTGATCACCACGGTGTTGCCGGTCACAAGCGCCGGCATGGCTTTCCACGACGGAATGGCCATCGGAAAATTCCACGGACAGATCAGCCCGGCGACGCCCACAGGAGTGCGCACGGACATGGCGAATTTATTGGGCAGCTCGGACGGCGTGGTTTGGCCAAACTGCCGCCTTCCCTCCCCGGCCATCAGGTAAGTCATGTCAATGGCTTCCTGCACGTCGCCGCGGGTTTCGGCCAGGACTTTGCCCATCTCGCGCGTCATGTCGCGCGAATAATCTTCTTTGCGTTCGATCAGGATTTCGGCGGCGCGATAGAGAATTTCAGCGCGCTTGGGAGCGGGGGTGAGGCGCCATTTGTCGTAAGCGCCCTTGGCGGCGTCAATCGCGCAGGTTTACGTCCTCCGTGGTGGAGGCCGGGAACATGCCGACGAGTTCGCCGGTGTTCGCGGGATTGCGATTTTCGATGGCCTTGCCGCTGCGGGCCTCGACCCACTCACCATTGATGAAGTTCTTGAAAACCTTGGGCCTAGCTGGGGTCGCCATGCGCATTCCTCCGTAAGATCTGCCGTGCGTGCTGCAATTTTTTCGGTATCGCTATTCGATGCCGAGGTACGTCCGGGGATTCAGAGTAACAAGAGGGTTGCGGGTGCGTCAACGCGGAGGGTGTCGCGCAGGCGAGATTGTCCTCCGCGGCGGGAAGACTTACGGCGCGATCGGCAAATTTGTAGCGAATAGAATGCGGTTTCTCCTTTGTTTTCATTGGAAGGCTCACGAGAATGATGATTCTGTGAGGTTTATTTGTATCGAATAGAAATGACGTGAGGCGGTGATGAGTGATGAGTGACGAGTGATGGGTGAGGAGCGGCACGGAAGTGAACGTGGGACGAATCGTACGGATTAGAAAATGTTTTCTCGTTTGTTGTGAGTGGGTTAGCTTGATTTCTAATGATTTGGCTGTAGCGATTAGAAATGCGTTAGTGGTGAGTGGCGATTGGTAAGTTGTGAAGCGCGGGGGCGGCTGCAGACGAGGATCCGTGACGAGCGCGGGTGCGGGACGACGAGCGCCGACCATGCGGCCTCCTTGCCCGGGCGGAATAAGGGCCCGACCTATGTTAACACAGTCGTTAAGGTAACGCAAGAGCAATAGGAGGCACTTCGTATTGGTACTCGGACGTTGGCAAGACTAAACAGATGTAAAGCTAGGGCATTGCGGCTTACGCCTTGCTTGTTCGACGAAAAGCGGATCCATCCCTCCGTCCCGCGCCCGTGCCACGGCTGAGGCAGGAGAGATCCTTCGTCCGGCCTGAGGCAAAGGCGCCGGCCTCAGGATGACGATGCTCGTCGCATCGTCAGAAAAGGCGCGGGACTACGTTCGGGATGACAATCCCAGTTAGTGATCACCGATTTCGGATCACATGATTCGTTGCTGTGGGCTAACTGCAACGGTTCCCATGCTTTGCCTGGTGTTCGCCCCTGACCGCTGGGGGCGCAACTTTCGGGGGGCGGGGGTGTTTCATGTATAGACGCGAACGGAGGCAATCGGGAGCGTCGGAAGGCTGGGATTAATACCAAGGCTTTACGGGCTCAGAAGGGGCCCAAAAATGAAACATCTGGTTAAATATCTGATGGTTTTCGCGGTACTTGGCACCTGCTTGGCGCTGGCACCGAACGCTGGTGCGCAAGGCGTGGTGGTGGGCGTGGGCGTAGGACCGGGTTACGTTGATCCGGCTCCTGTTTGCGCCTACGGCTACTATGGATATTACCCTTACGCGTGCGCGCCTTACGGCTACTACGGCCCTAGCTATTTCTCCGGCGGAATCTTCATCGGAGCAGGCCCGTGGTTCCACGGCGGTTACTATGGACGCCCGGGATACTGGGGCCGCCCTGGTTACGGCTGGCACGGTAACGGCAACGGGAACGGCTGGCACGGTAACGGGAACGGCTGGCACGGAACGGCAACGGTTGGCAGGGTAACGGCTACGTGGGCCACGGATCCGCTAATGCAGGACGCGGAGCCGTCAACGGCGGCGGCTTCCACGGCGGCAACTCGCATGTAGCGGTGAGTGGCGGGTTCCACGGCAACGCGGCACGCGGAGGTGGCGTCGCACGCGGCGGGTGGCTTCCACGGCGGCGGCGGTGGTTCTCACGGCGGTGGCGGTTCTCACGGCGGCGGACACCGGTAAGTCTCGGCCGTAACCGAAGCGCTGGAACAGCAAGCAGCCCATCCTTCCCGAGGGTAAACCGGGAAGGATGGGCTTTTTTGTTACGCGCATCGAACGCGGTGCCAATTTGCATTGTCGTTACGCTTGACGTAACGCGTACTTCATGATACTTTGGGAGCGTGATCGTCAGCTTCCGGGACAAGCGGACCAGGGATTTCGCCGCCGGAAAACGCGTGAAGGCTTTCGCTGGGTTCGATCGCACCGCGCGCATGAAGCTCGACCGTCTGGAGGCCGCCACTTCCCTGCGCGACCTGGCGGCGTTGCCCGGCAATCGCTTCGAGGCGCTCCGGGGTAAACGCGTAGGCCAGTTCAGCATCCGCATTAACGATCAATGGCGAGTTTGTTTTGAGTGGCTCGACAGCGCACCGGGGCCGACTAAAGTTGAAATAGTGGACTATCACTAGGAGGAGCGCGATGGCTGTGAGCGCGATACATCCGGGCGAGCATTTGGCCGAAGAGCTGGACGTGCTAGAGATGAGCGCGGCGGCACTGGCACGGAAGATCCGCGTGCCGACGAACCGGGTGACGCAAATCCTGAACGGAACGCGGAGCATCACCGGGGATACGGCGCTGCGGCTGGCGCACTTTTTTGGCACGAGCGCGCAGTTCTGGCTGAATCTGCAGAGTCTCTACGATCTGCGCCTCGCCGAGGAAAAGGCCGGGAGATCCATCAAGGCGCTGCCAACGCTGAAGCGGCAGGAGTCCGCGAATGCATGAAGGCCCGCGGACGGAATGGCGCTTCAAACGATGAACGCTCCGGATTGAACGCTGGCGCGATCAAGTGGCAAGGGCGTAAGAGAGATCCTTCACCCGCTTCGCGGGTTCAGGATGACGTTGGGGCGGCAACCATGCCCTTCTACTGCTTTTTCTCGCGCGGTTCAAGCGTGTCACGCTTGCGAAGTTTTTTTCGCGTCACTATTTCGCTGCGGGCGAATCCCCTTCCAGGGCGGCGCGGGGCCAGCCGGTGGACCAATCGATTGTTGAGATTTGCAGGAACGGATGGCCGGTTTTTCCGTCGTAGGCATGGAACACGATGATGTCGCCGCTGGGTTGCTGCAGGAGCGATTCCCCTCCCGGGCCGAACCAACGCGCATTCCCTGTAAGAAGCGCGGTGCCGCCGCCGTGCAGCATGGGCTTGCCGTCCGCGTCCACGTAGGGGCCGGTGACATCGCGCGAGCGGCCCACCACCGTGCGGTAATTGCTCTTCACTCCGCGGCAGCACAAATCGAAGGACACGAACAAATAATAGAAATCGCCGTGATGGACGATGAACGGCGCTTCGATGGCTTGCCAATCCGCGGGCAATCCAGGCGGCGCGGGCGGCGGATTTTCGGGGCGTTCGCGGCTGGCGAGTGAGTAGAGTTTGCTGTCCTGCGGCGAAAGCTTTCCGGTGGCGGCGTCCATGCGGCGCATCTTGATGCCGCTCCAGAAACTGCCGAAGCTGAGCCAGGGCGTGCCGGCGGAATCGAACACGATGTTGGGATCGATGGCGTTGAAATCGTCGGTGGCCAGGGATTTGAGCACCAGGCCTTCGTCCACCCAGTGAAAATCGGGGCTGGATTGGTCGAGGGTCTTGTTGGTGACGAGCGCGATGCCGGAAGTATTTTTCCCGAAGGCCGAAAACGCGTAATACACGTGATATTTTCCGTTGAAGTAGGAAATATCCGGCGCCCAGAGGTCTTGCGTTTCCGGGCTTTCTTTGTGGATCCAATCGGGGATGGCGGCGAAGACGGCGCCGCAGCGTTTCCAGTGCTGGAGATCGGTGGAGCAGCGCATGGGCAACTGCGCGTGCGGACCTTTCTCGGTGGCGGTGCCGAACAGATACCAGGTGCCGTCCTGCGCGATGATGGAAGGATCGTGCACGCCTTCTACATCTCCTTCGACGTGGTAGATGTGCGGTGAAGGCGCGGATTGGCCCGGCGGCGATCGTGCCGGTGAAAAGCAAGACGGCGGCCGTCAGAAACTTCGCGCAACTCGTTCTGTTCTGCATAGTCGCTGCGCACCCCTGCGCTTGGTCGTGTGTGATCGAAAGACGGCCAACTGCGCTGCACACTTTACCAGAAGGCGGTGTGAAGTGAGAGCATGCGCGCGACAGTGGCCGCGACTGGAGGCGTGAGGCGCCTCGTGATCTCCAGCGGCCGCCGGGTGACATCGGGCGCGTGATATTCTCGCGGCGTTGTTGTGGGGTTGTGTGCTGCGGTGCTGGAGCGAAGGAGGAGTTATGGAATGGTATGCGTACGTCGCTTACTTTTTCGGGGGATTTTTTCTGGTGAACGCGGTGCCGCATTTTGTGAGCGGCGTGATGGGGCGGAGGTTTCCCTCGCCATTTGCTTCGCCGCCGGGTAAGGGAGAGTCGTCGCCGATGGTGAACGTGCTGTGGGGCGCATTTAATTTGCTGATCGGATATTTGCTGGTATTTCACGTGGGGGAATTTTTTATACGCGAGACGGTGAGCGTTGTGCCGCTGGGGGTTGGAGGGTTGTTGATGGCGATGATGCTGGCGCGGACGTTTGGGAAGATTTACGGCGCGAAATAACGGTGCGCGATGGCGGCTGGCAAATGGCGCACTGAAGTGCGCCGCGACGACGGCTAAGTTACGGGTTGCGGGATGCGAGTCGCGAGACTGAAATCACGGCGCCACGACCGCCGGGGCGAAGGCGAGGCGCACGCGGGGGCTGACGAGGTACGCGAGCGTTCCAACGTAAGCGGCGATGACCAGCAATTGCGCGGCGATTAGCGGGGCGGGCGGGTGCAGCGCGAATCCAAAAACGGCGGTGAGCGTCAGGGCGACTCCGAGAGAAATGAATGCCATGCAGAGCTGGCGGGCGGTCTCGCGCAGCTGCAGGACGCCGATGGCCAGAGTGGCGCAGACGCCGGCGAGAAGCAGCAGGGAAAATCCGGCCGCGAGAGCCATGCCGATGATTGCGGCCGTGACCGGCTCGTGAAAATCCGCGCCGGTGATATTCATCAAGCCGACGAAAAAACAAACCAGTGAAGAAAGCGTAAGAAATGCGGCGCCGAGGAACATGAGAACGGCTACGAGCGTGACGCCTACGGGACGTTTCATGGTTCCGCCTTTTGACCAAGGGCAGCGCGTGTGGCGCGAACGAGTGTGCGAGTGCTTCTGGCTGGGGAGACAGTAGCGAAGCGGAGCGTGGATAGCTGTTCGGTTTGGGACACTCTTGCCGGGGATATTCGCAGACGAAATCTGTGAAA
Source organism: uncultured Acidobacteriota bacterium (assembly GCA_963742475.1). GTDB lineage: Bacteria > Acidobacteriota > Terriglobia > Acidiferrales > UBA7541 > Palsa-295. The sequence goes on from CAVULY010000007.1 coordinate 229,294, forward strand.
CGAGGGATGGGGGCGCTTGCTGCTGCGAGTGCGCGGATTCGCGCGCGATTGGAGATTGCGGCAGCACTGGACTTCCGTACAGGTTACCCGGAGGCTACGAATAGTTTGCGTAACATTGACGGTGTATGGGGGGCGGCATACCGTGGAATGACGAGCTGGTTTGAGCCGGAGGTATGCCATGAATGACGTACGCGAGAAAAGTGCGCAGCAGAATGCCCTGCCCGGCGAACAATTGTTGGTTGACGCTGCGGGGAACGGTGGTGCGATGCGCGCGCGAAAATTGGCGGGGGTGGGAGCGGCTTCCGGATTGCTGACGGTGGCGTTGTGCGCGGTGGCTTTCGCGCCGGTAGCGCTGGGGCAAGGGCAGGCGGGCGCGGCGTCAGCGGCGGGTGCGACGCAATCGCAGGCGTCCAGTGCAGCGAAACCTGCGGCGGGCGCGACGTCTATACAGAATTCAACACAGAATGCGGCGCAGAAGACAGGGGACGCGGCGGCACAGACTGAGCCGCAGATGCAGGACCAATCGGCGCCGCCGGCGGAATCGCTGGGGGAAGCGGCGCGGAAGGCACGGGCGCAGAAGGGGAATGCTGCCAAACCGAAGGTGTACACGGACGACGCGGTGCAAAATTTGTCGGGGCACGGCGTTTCGGTGGTGGGCGATGGAGCGGGCGGAGGCGGCTCGTCGTACGCGGGGGATGCGAACGCCAGTGCCAGTGCTGGGGCGGGCGCGGGCGCCGGCGGTGGGCCGGCAGCGGCGGGTGGAAATCAGGAACAGTATTGGCGCGGCAGGGCGGCGGCGATACGCAATCAGATGGCGCAGTGCGACCAGAAAATCAGCGAGATTCAGGACGACATTGCGAAACATGGAGCGGTGACGGTTGACCCGATGAGCGGAGCGCAGGCCGGCGTGATCTATGTTGAGGATCGCAACCAAGAAATTAAGAAGGTGGAGCAGCAGAAGGCCGGGCTGCAAGGGCAGCTGGAAGCGTTGGAAGAAGAGGGGCGCAAGGCTGGGGCGGATTCGGGGTGGTTCCGGTAGAGCGGGCTGGTTTCGTTTTGGTTGGTTTTATCAGCGGGTGGAAAAGATACTGCAGATGAATGCAGAAATACCGATTAGTTGATCCGAACATTACGTGGCTGCATTTTCCTTCCTTTCGGACCTATAATTTTGCACTTCCATCTGGATCAGGCGCAGTACGTGTGCTGTTCGCTGCATCCGAAGTCGCAATTGCGCGCTGCGGATGGGTGGCGTGGCGTTTCCCGGGGAGCCGTGGGAGCGGCTGCGGGAATTGTTCACGGCGCCGGAGCCGAAGAACGGGGAGCTGTTTCCGCGGACGGTCGAGCCTCTCACGTCGTTGGATTAGCGCGCGGGCGCAGTGGTTTAGTTGATGTAGAGGAGCGTGGGGGTCCAGACGTAGCGGCCGTGGCGATTGATGTAGCCGTATTTGCCGTCTTCAGTTTTGACGAACGCCACGCCGTGATGGAAATCTTCGACGCTATCGAAGGGCTTTGGCGCGATGACCGTTTTGCCCGTTTTGTCTATGTAGCCCCACCTTTTGCCGACGCGAACTGCTGCCAAGCCTTCGGAGAAGTGGAATGCCATATCGAATCTTGGTGCGATAACGGCCTTCCCTGAGCGATCGATGAAGCCATATTTCTTACCGCTCCTCCAGCTGGAGAGACCTTCGGCAAATTCTCCCCACACGGTTGCGCAGTCTTTCTCGCCGGGCGGGAGTTGCAGCCGCAGAACCAGAGTGCCCTTCGGGTCAATGTAGCCGCAATCGTGGTGGCGATTGACTGGAGCGAGCTGCTCCTGGAACGAACTGGCCCACTCGAATTGCGGGGCGATCTCCCATTTTCCGGTTTTGTTGATGTAGCCCCAGCCATCATTTCCAGTCGGCGATTTTGTCGCCGCTGCCAGTCCGTCTGAAAACGGTTCGGCATAGGTGAACTCGGGTGGAATGATGGACGCACCGGTTTTATCAATGAAACCCGTCCTACCATTCACCTCAATCATGGCGAGGCCGTCGTGGAATGCGGCGTCCGTGGGATCGCTGCCAATATTGCTGCTGCCGCCGAGCGTGGACTTGTAGTCTGCGGAAATGACGAGCTTGCCGGTCTTGTCAATGAAGCCCCAACGCGCATCATAGCCCAGCGCGCTACCGGAAACTTGCACACGCGCGAGACCTTCTGAGAATTCCTGGGCCCAGGGAAAGCGCGGATCGATGACGACGGATCCGCTGGCGTCGATGTAACCCCAGCGGCCGTCGCGCTCAAACCGCACCAACCCCTCAGCGAAAGCGCCAACTTTATCGAAGCAGAGTGGAATTATCAGTTTGCCGGTGCTGTCGATGAAGCCGGCTCTGTCGTGGTCCATCACGGGAAAAAGTTCATCGGCTTGCGGCGCGGAGGCTGGTTGAGTGGCGCGATGTGCGGCCATGCAATCGTGATCTCGGGCAGCATGCTCGGCCGCCAGCGTGCCGTCGGGAGTGACCTCGCGTCCGGAACATCCTCCAAAGTTGGAGCGGTAGGCGCCACAGAGGCCCGGCGGGAAGTCGGCAGGAGTCCACTTGAGCAAACCTGAAGGGCCGTCGTAGCGCCAGAGCATCATGTGCTTGTCGGGAAAGAGGAGCCAATCGGCATAGCCAATTTTGAGCAGTGTGATTTGGGTTTGTTGCGCAGCAACCTGCGCGATCAATTCCTCGCGGCCTCGCGCCCTCATGTCCTGAGCAAACGTTTGCATGGCGTGATCACCGAAAGAAGAGCCGTGTACCTGGAGGATGTAGGCGTTCTCCGCGGGATGCCGCTGAAAATAGTCCAGCAGCCACGGGACAGAAAGCACCGCGGCCTCGTAGCGCGCGCCGTCATGGAGAAATTCCTGCAGGCCCTGCACTTTGTCGTGATTGTAAAGAAGAATGAGCTCGTCGAACACATTCGAGGGCATGGTTGACTTGCGCAGGGTGGCATGCAGGTTCATCTCCTGCGGTCCGTTGGGACTCCACGAGACACCAAATTCCCGATCGTGATAAGGATTGATGTCGGCTTGTTGCACGGTGTAAACGCTGCGCAACGCGGCCAGCGCATCGCCGGCACGATTCTCGACGCCAAGCATTTTCCACTCAGGCTCGATGCTGCGCAGCAGAGTTTCGGCAAGCGAGCCGAGGAACTCCTGCCCTGCCAATCGCTCCTTATTGACTGTGCGCGGCGGGAGCAAAGCAGCTAGTGCACGCGAGATGTCCGCGTTGAAGTTATCCGCACTATTTTCCGAGGACGTCCAAGGTATCAGGAACGCATAGTACGAGTCCGACTTTGCCGAAAGCTTGGAACCATCGTCAAAGAGAACTTCGACGTCCGCGTACGGGTAATCGTCCATACTCGCGTATTGAAATAATTCTGGCGCGACTTTGTCGATTACCGCCGCGTCTGCGAAGGACTTTGCAAACAGATCTTTTTGGCTCGCCGTGGCGTCGGAGAATTGGATTTCGAGCTTTTGCTCCGCCGCCGCGACATTGGCTTCCAGCCAAGCCGGGGTGATGCCGATATTTGCAAGATCCAGTTTGGGGATGACGGGAGAGGCGAGCGCTGAAACCAGCGCTGCGACCAGCGATGCATCGACACGCTGCCCTGCGGATCGAAATTCGCCGTTTTCCTTGTCGATGATTACGTCAGCGTTTCGCGGGTTGCCGAGGCCTCCCCAGCCGGAGTGAATTTCGATCCGACGAACTTCTTTCGGGGTCTGGGCGGCGGATGCCGGGAGGCTGGGTGCCACCAGGATTAATAGAAGCAATGACGCAGCGAATCTGCTGCGGCGACATAGCAGCGATTATCTACCGAAGCAGGTGAGGTTGGAAATAGTTCGTGTACTTGATCAATGCGTTAAAGGGAAAACGAGCTGTTAGCGTTTCGGGTTGGTTGGAGATGAACTGGCGGATGGGGTGACGCTGGAGGCGGAGGTTGTGGTGGCGGCTGACGGCGAGGCGGAGGAGGTGCCTGCGGCGGAGCCATGGGGCGCGATGGGCTTGGGGGCGTCAACGCCGGCGGTGGCGGAGCCTAGGCCGAGTTTTTGCAGGCTGGGGGCGTCTATCTTGCCGCTGGAGCTGAGGCCATTTTCCGACTGGAATTTTTGCATGGCCGAGACCGTGTTCGAATCCCATTTGCCGTTGGGATTGCCCTGGTAGTAGCCGCCGCGCGCGAGGGCAGACTGAATTTCGGAGATGCGCTCGGGCGTGGGGGCCTTTTGAGTGGGCTCGCGCTTGGAAGCGTGATGCTTTTTGGTGGATTTCTTCTTGGCCGTGGTGGTGGCTGGAGCGGCGGCGGAGGAAGTTCCCGGCGCGGGTGCGGCGCTGGATTGCTGGGGGTTGGGCGCGAATGAGCTCACGCTCGCGAATTTGACGAACGCGGGCGTTGACGTACGCGCCAACGCGGACGCGCCGGATGCGCAAACGGAAAACGCGAGCACCAGTGAAGCCGCGATCGGAGTCTTGGTCATTTTTCTCCGCAGGAGTTCCCCGCCACGCGCGAGACTTTCCAGCGACGGAAGCGTCCGGCGCGCGTACATCTGTTTATTATGATGATTTTCTGCGCGGCCTCAAGCTTCGACATGCGCTGAGGCGCGTATCGAGCAACCGGCAGGCACAAAGGTTGGATGCCGGATGCGGCGCAGGGTTTGTGTTTGGCTGGGAGTGGACGGCGAGGCTACGCGACTTTGCCGGTAAGAGTTTGCGGAGTGGTAGCGGCGACAACCGGTGTGTCGCACCTACGGCGCTCCGGGATTTGTTGCGACGAATCCCAGGCCTTCCGGCCTGCGCTAACTTGTGCCGCGCCTACGGCGCTGGGACCGTCAGCGGCCGGTGAATGCCGAGCGGATCGCTTGCTGCAAGCGCGGGGAAAAGGCGCGCGGAGTGAGTGTGAGGGCGGTGCTTCAGCGGCTGAAGCCGCTCGCGGTTTGTTAGTTTTACGTCGTGGCCGAAGCGAGCTACAAGGATTTTCCGGCAGCGTCAACGGCTGCCCGGTTCGATGAACCTGAACCGGCCGCTACAAATTCAAAGGCTCTGATCCTTCAGGAGACCAGGCGTTTCCGCAGAAAGCAGATACCTGCCTGCCGTAGGCAGGCCTTGCTGCGGCTGGCGGCCGCCAGACTGCGGCGGAGAGATCCCTCGCAAAATCACTCAGGGCAGGCAGGATGACGATGCTCGTCGCATCGTCAAAAGAGCGGGACTTCGTTCGGGATGACACGCGATTTTCGGTCTTGGCGAACGTGACGCCTCGTCGTGAGTGCGAAAGCGGTACTTCAGCGGCTGAAGCCGCTCGCGGTTTGTTAGTTTTACGTCGTGGCTGAAGCCACGACCTACAAAGATTATCGAGGCGAGGCGCAGAGCTGGGGCGAGTCACAAATTCAAGAACGACGTCGAGGGCGCAGAGCAGGGTCGAGTCGCAAATTCAAGAACGACGTCGAGGGCGCAGAGCGGGGGCGAGTCACAAATTCAAAAAGGATGGCGAAGAGCCGGCGAGACGCCGGCGCTACGCCGCACACGATTCTTGGGATTTAATCGAGGTCCCAGAAGTTGATGGGGTCGCAGAATTGCACGCCGATTTGTTTGCGGCCTTCGGAATCGCGGAGACTGTAGACGACCTGGGCTTCGGCGCGGGAACCCTTGTCTTTTCGACAGAGGACGACGGTGCCGCCTTTTTCAACGGGGCGGCGGCACAATAGCGCGGCGCCGTGACGGCTGACGCTCACCGTCCAGGTTTCTTCGTGCCAGGTCTGATGCGGATCTTCGCGGCGCAGCCAGACGGCCACGGAGGAAGTGGTGCGAGGGCCGCGGCGAATGCGCTGGCTGAACTGCGACATGCGCAGCAGAAAGTCCAGGAGAGCGGGTTTTGTCAGGGTTGGAGCGAAGTGCCGATCTTCTGTAAGCTTTTCGGCCAATTTTTCAACCTGCTTCGTACAATCAGCTATGAAAGTCTTGAGCGCATCGGTGGCGGCGGGGTCGAACGGGAGATTTCTGAGGCGTTCATTGCGCGATGCGATTTCCGCGATGCAGGCTGGCAGGAAGTGCTCCGCGCAGAGGGACTGGCCGGCGAAGTCAATCGCCGCGTCGGCTTCGCAGGGCGCGTTGGCGCAGGGGCTGGAGTCGAGGAGAAGCCGTACGTCAGTTGCTATTCCGATCTGATTTTCCATGGCGATCTTCCGTGGTACCGGCTCGGACGTTGGCGAAATCCCCGATTAATCTTTCGAGCGTTTCCCGATTCCCTTGGCGAGTTCCCCGATTGCGCCGCTGACAAATTCCAAGTGACTGCGGCTGTAATGCGTCAGCTCGGCGGCAAATTCATTGGAGGTTGCGGCCGCCTTCTGTTCCAGATTTTTTGTAGCGGCCTCGACGGCGCGTTCCGATTCCTGGTGGAGGCGCGCCTGGGCGTCCTTCTCGTGCCGCGCGGAGGCAGCGGAAATACTTTGCGTCGCTGAGGTGGCGACACCGCGGGCGACGCGCTCGAGTTCTTCCTGAGCGGCGTCCAGGCGGGCGCGCATGACGATTTCAAACTGTTTTTCGAGGCGCTCGCAGGTTTCTTCAATTTTGGCCGCGGATTTTTCGGAGGCAGCCGCGAGAGTTTGTTCCAGATCCTCGCGACGCTTGGCCAGCTCGCCCGCGACTTCCTTGGCATCCTTAAACGCAGGGGCCATGCGGTCTTTCAAACGCACCACGAGGCGCTCGACGGCATCCTGATGAAAGGTTTCGAGGGTGCGTTGCAGGCGTTCCAGGGCGTTGGCAAAGAGCGTTTCGGAGAGCACCTCCACTTCGCGCTGGCGCACTTCGATGCGCTGGAGAGATTGCCCGAAGTCCGCTTCAATCTTTTTTGTCCATTTGGAGTGCAGGGCGCGTGTGCTTTCCTGGCTGGCGTTCTGAATTTGCTTGAGGCATTGCGTGGCCCAGTCTCCGGCTTGCGAGGCGGCAACCTCGACGAGAATGCTTTTGGCGTCTTGGCGCAGGCCTGAGCGAATGTCGTTGAGCAGCGAGGCGGTTTTCTCGCGCACAGCTGCCGCGGCGGCTTCGGAGATCATCAGTTCCATCTGCTGCTGAAACTCGCCCATCAAGCCACTGGTTGCGCGATTGGCGGAAGACATCGGCGAAACGGTTAGGGCGCCGGAAGAACTGGCGACTTTGGCGCGTTCGGGTTTGGCTGCGGTTGCGGCATGGTCCGGCCGCGGAACCACCACGGGCTTCAGCGGCGCGGGTTCGGGCGCGCGCTTACGCTCCTCAGCGAACTGGAGCCAGTCCTCGGGGGGCGACGGGATCTTCCAGATATTTTGCGGATTTTCGAACTCGACGGCGGTGAATAGAGGGCCGCCGGTTTCGGAATCGCGCTGCACCCACTTGACGCGGCCGCGCGTGGAGATTTTCGCGGAACCGTTGGTTTCGGGATGCAGCTCCAAGGTTACGAGCGCGTCCGGCAGGACTTGATACTTGGACGGATATTTGCAGCCGTGGCAGCTGACGGTGAGCGTCGAGACTTTTTCGGTGTAAGGTCCGCGACGAGCGTCAACGCCCGAGACGGTGACCATAATCGCTTCATCGCGGCGCGTGCTGCGGCGCGCTGCACGGTACGAATTGCCGGCAGCAGAGAGGTTCGCCATAGATCTCCCCTAGAGGCTGGATTCATAGAGTAGAGCAGGCGGTAGCGATGGGAGATGGTAAAGCGGGGGCGAGGATTCAAACGGTTACTGTACTTTGGTACAAGGTGGTACAAGGGGGTACAAGGCGGGCAAGCCGCGAGTTTCGATCGGTGTTCGGCTATTTTGCGGCGTACGTTCGAATGGACGAGTTGGCCGTATCATGGCGCGTGGGAATTGAGGTGAGCGAGCGGCCGGAGTTGTGGATGCTTGGGACTCGACAGATAATTTCGCGGCGGCGACCGGATCACTTGGCTTCAGGGGCTAAAGCCCGTCGTCCATGCGTCGTTACGGCGGGGCTGAAGCCCCGCCCTTCCGGTTCAGCCGCAGCTGAGGGGGCCGCTAATAATATTCGAGCGCAAGATGCCGCGCGGCCGAAAGCTTGGTTGGCATGGAGCAGCGGGAAAGATAGCGCGTGGGCGCTGCATACGGTGCGTCTGGCGGGCGAATACGAGGTGGTGGCGTTGCTCACTACGGTGAATCGCACGCACGCGCGTGTGGCGATGCATGCGGTGAGGGAAAGTTTGCTGGAGATGCAGGCTGCGGCTGCGGGATTGCGGTTGGTTAAGGTGCCGATTCCTTCGCCTTGTTCGAATGAGATTTATGAGGCGGCGATGAGCGAGGCGATGGGGCGCGCTCGGGATGAGGGAGTGCGGCATGTGATTTTTGGCGATCTGTTTCTGGAGGATATTCGGGCGTATCGGGAAAAGCAGCTTGCGGGGTGTGGGATGACTCCGGTGTTTCCGCTGTGGGGGAACGAGACGCGCGCGCTGGCGGAGGAGATGATCGCGGGCGGGCTTTCTGCTTATTTGACTTGCGTGGATCCGCGGCAGCTCGGGGGCGAGTTTGCGGGGCGGCGATTTGACGCGGAGTTGCTGGCGGAGTTGCCTGCGCGAGTGGATCCTTGCGGTGAGAATGGGGAGTTTCACACGTTTGCTTGCGCGGGTCCGATGTTTGGCGCGGAAGTGCCGGTTACGGTAGGCGAGATTGTGGAGCGCGACGGCTTTGTGTTCGCGGATTTACTGCCGCGGGGCGCGGCGGCGGGTTCGACCTGAAGGCAAACTCCCGGCGTCCATCCGGGCCATACTCCACCCTTACAATACCGCAAACAATTGTGCATCCTCATTGCATGTATATACATCTATCCTGATATGAGCGACTCACACTTACCAGAACTGCCTTGTATGTGCGGGAGCTTTCGGAGGACTTCGCGGGCACTGACGTCGTACTACGAGGAGGCTCTGCGGCCGACGGGCTTGCGGGCCACGCAACTTACGATCCTACAAGTGCTCGCGCGCGCAGGGGAGATTTCCCAGGGGCGGCTGGGGGAAATGCTGGCTATGGACAGCACGTCGCTGACGCGCACGCTGGCGATCATGCGGCGACGGGAGTGGATTGCAGAGCGGCGGGGCGACGATCATCGGGAGCGTCTGCTGCGGCTTTCGCGGGGCGGAGCGGCAAAACTGAAACGCGTGATGCCCGACTGGGACCGGGTGCAGGCGCGCTTGAGCGGGAAATTGGGAAAGCGCGGCTGGAAAAATCTGTTGCGGCTTACCAAGCAGGTTACGGAGCTGGTGGCAGCGCGAGGAGGATCGCTATGAAAGCGTACGGAAAGTTTACCGCGGGCTTACTTGTGGCGTGGTTTGCGTTTGCGTTGATCGGCGGGGCGATGGGGCTTTTCCAGAATCAATCCAATCGGATTGGGGCCGCGGTGGGAATTGCGGCGGGGGTGCCGATTGTGGCGTTTGTGGTGTGGTTCGCCGCTTCGGAATCGTTCCGGAAGTTTGCGTTGGGCTTGAATCCGCAGACGTTGACGTTCGTGCAATTCTGGAGAATTATCGGGATCACATTCGTGATTATGCAGGCGCGTAGCGTATTGCCGGCGATCTTCGCGCTGCCGGCGGGATACGGCGACATATTCATCGGGGCGACTGCGTCAATCGCGGCGTGGAAGCTGTGCAATCCGGAGCATCGCGGGAGCTTCATTTTTTGGCAGCTATTGGGAATCGCGGACCTAGTGACGGCCGTTGGTCTGGGGACGACCGCCGGGTTGATAAACCCACACGGTATACCGATGGCTCCGTTGACGGTGCTGCCGCTGAGCTTGATCCCGACGTTCCTGGTGCCATTGTTTTTGATTTTTCACGTAATTTGCATTGCGCAGGCGCGGGGGTGGAGAAGCGTTTCGACTGACGGGCGTTCTCGATCCGGAGCGCACTCCAGCATTGAACAATTTGGGATTCCTGGACAGTGAAGTCACGGTGAAGGATGACCGGAGAGGGCGCGGAGAAAGGCAAGAGAAAAGATGGAAACGCCGCGACGGCTGCCCGGTTCATCCCGAAAAACACGGAACGAACCGGCCGCTACACGATCAAGAACAACAGCAACGGCGGTTACTGCGCGAGGATTGTGGGGACGGCGCCGGCCAGGAACAGGGTTAGGACGCGGTCGCTGTCACTGCGACGGGCGACTTTGAAGAGCACGTCCTCGCCGGGATGAAGCTTGGCCATTGCGGCTTTGTAGTCGCTGAGGCCGCTGATGGGGACGTGATTGATTTCGGTGATTACGTCGCCGCGCGCGAAATCCACGTCTTCGGCGAAGCTGGCAGGCTCGACTTCGGTGACCACTACGCCGGTGGTCTTGGCCATGCCGAACTTGCGCGAAAGCTCGGGCGTAAATTCCTCGACATGCAGTCCGAACTGTCCGGGCGTGTCTGACTGGTCAGGCTGATCTCCGGTGGTCTGCGCGACTTGCGGGAAGATCTTGGAGCGATCGGCGACGGTGAGCGCTACGTCCTTGGTCTGCTTGTTGCGGACATAGCGAACCTGCACGGATTGGCCGATGGCGGTTTCCGCGATGGGATTCACCAGATCGGCGCCGGTGTGCACGGGCTGGCCGTTGACGTTGGTGATGACGTCGCCGGGTTGCAGGCCGGCTTTATCGGCGGGGCTGCCCGGTTCAACGGCTTCGACAACGATGCCGTAGGGGACGCCGAGTTCCTTCATGAGCACGGGATTATTGCTGCGATCTTCCTGGAAAGTGATTCCGATGGAGCCGCGGGTGACTTTGCCGTTGGTGATGAGCTGATTGTAAACGTTGATGACGGTGGTGGAAGGAAGCGCGAAGCCCACACCTTCGAAACCACGGCTGCCGGTGTAAATGGCGGTGTTGATGCCGATCACTTCGCCGGCCATATTCACCAGCGGGCCGCCGGAATTGCCGGGGTTGATGGCGGCATCGGTCTGGATGAAGCGCTGGAACTGATGGCCGACGTTGGAGCGGTCTTTGGCGCTGATGATGCCGGCGGTGACGGTGGAATTCAGGCCGAAGGGGCTGCCGATCGCGAGCACCCAATCGCCCACTTGCACGCCATCGGAGTTGCCGAGCTTGGCGACGGTCAGGTCGCGGTTAGCTTCAATCTTGATGACGGCGAGGTCGGTATCTTTGTCGAAGCCGATGACGCGAGCACTGTACTTGGTGGAATCGCCATCGAGCGCCACTTGAATCTTGGTGGCCTGGTCAATTACGTGATCATTGGTGAGGATGAAGCCTTTTTTGTCTACGACGACGCCGGAGCCGAGGCTGCGTTCCGCGTCAGGGCTGTTGTCCGGCGCGTCAAAAAAACGGTTAAAGAAATCATCGAAGGGATCGCCGAACTTTTTGTTGGGATTCTTGCCGCCTTTGGGCTTTTCGATGACCTGCGTGGTAGAGATATTCACGACGGCGGGACCGAGCTTCTTGGAGATGCTGGAAAAGGCGTTGGAGAGGGTGACCGGATCGGGCACGGCGAGGAGCGCGGCGCCGGTGGCGTTCTGGTCATGCGTGGCCTGGGCGTGTCCGGAGATCAAGGTGCCGATCAGAATGCCGATCGCGAGGGTGCAAACGACGAGCAGCGTGGCGAAGACTTTGCGGCGGCGCATCCAGCTGAATAATTCCTGAAATTCAATGCCCATCCCGGTGCTCCTTATGCGCTGCGAAACTTTGACTGCCTGGACGGCGGAGAACAGAACCGCGTGGAGTGCGCCGAAAGCAGAGTATAACACGTGATTCAACCCGGCAATGCGCGGGGAGTTGCGGGTATGTCCGAGGAGGCAAGGGCGAGGAGGACTGCGGAAAATTACCGCAGCGACGGTGAGAAAGGGAGAGGAAGGATTCAACACAGAGGGCACGGAGGAAAGGCGGAGGACACGGAGAAAGACGGAGAGATCCTTCGACCGGCATAAGGCAAAAGCGCCGGCCTCAGGATGACGTTGCTGATCGCATTGTCAGAGACGCAAAGAACGTTGACGGCCAAATCAAAACCTACGCGGTGCGGGATCAAGGCTGGGGGGTGCGGGGACACGTCGAGAGACATCCGTACTTTGCGACGGGAGCGTCAGAGCGCGCGGGCTCGGGGTCGTTGGCTGGATCTAGTGTTGGGTTTCCGGTTCGGAGCCGTCTTCCGGCGCGTCGAGAAATTCCGGAACGCGCAGGCCGCCGGGGGTGCCGACGCCCTCGTCCCAGGCGATGCCGTCGTCAGAGACGCCACCGGGAACTCCATCTACTTTTTTCTCGAGGCGACGTTCCGCCTTGGCGCGCGCCTTATCCTGGCGCTTCATTTCCTTTTGCCGCTTCTTAAAAGTTGTCGTCATTAAGATCTCCTGAAGGGGTAGAGGTTACCGACGATTTCGCATCCAGCAAGCTGCGCGGATGCGGGTGTTACCAGCGAGGTTCGCGCGGCTGCCGCGCAACTTCGCGATAATCTTCGTTCGAGAAACGTTCCTTGCCGCGTCCACCGCTATTGGCACCGCGAGGGCCTCCGCTATTGCCACGGTCGCCGCCGCTTCCGCTCCCGCTGCCACTGCGAGGGCCGCGCGGAGCGCCGGATTCAGATTTGGGCCGGGCTTCATTTACTTTCAGATTGCGTCCGCCGACATCTTTGCCGTCCAGCGCTGCGATGGCCTTGGCCGCTTCAGCGTCATTGGGCATTTCCACGAAACCGAAGCCGCGCGCACGACCGGTTTCGCGGTCGGTGGCGACGTGCACGCGCGCGAGCTGGCCGAAGGGTTCAAACAGCGCACGAAGGTCTTCCGCTGTGGTCTGAAAGCTCATATTGCCGACGAACAAATTTTTCATCGTGATTCTCCCCCGAGCAAACCACAGCCGTCGGATCGGCAAAAAACCAGCGCACGCCTTGAACAGAAGCTACTCTCGTGCAGCGAAAGGAAAATGGACCGCGCAGTGCTGGGACGCCAAACACGCTCAGGGAGGCGCGCAAGGACCGCAAATCTCTTAGAGCGGATTCTTAATTCTATCACGATTGGTGCAAGATGTCTTGGCGATGCGGTTACGAGGCGAATAATTTAGCGGCGGGTGGCTTCTGCTTCCGATGTGGCGGGGCGGTCTTTCCAAAATTTAGGCGCTGGCATGATGAATTCGATGGCCACTTGCGTCTTGCCCATGAAGCTGGAGCCGAGGCACGCGACGCGGCAGAGCAATTCTTCCTTAGAACTGCAGTTCTCTACGCGAATGATCTGCTGGAGCGTGACGGGAGCGGCGAGCAGGATGAGCGCGCCATGGGAGTTGACGATGATGGTGTGGGTCTTTTCCTGGACGGAGTTCTTCTTGGAGTCCTGGAGGCGGACCAGTACGGGAATGCGGACATGAACACGTTTGCTGCGCCGGCGATTCTGCGGCGGCAGGTCGTCTGGATGGATGGACACTTAGACAAGGTAGCAATTCCGGGATGGCTTCTCAACGGTGAGCAGCGCGCTGTGCCGTGAGAGATATCGCCAAATAGTGTGCATGGCAGCGCAGCTCATCTGGTCCTCGACACGTTCTCGGACACAAGGTATCATCTTGGCATGAGACTTTCGGCACGCAACCGACTGGTGGGTAAAATCGAGGAGTTGCAGGTCGGCGATGTGTTGGCCCATGTGGTGGTGCAGGTGGGCGAACACTCGATCGAAAGCGTTATCTCGCGCCGCAGCGTGGAAGAAATGAATTTGAAAGTCGGCGATACCGTTGCCGCCGTGATCCAGTCCGCAGATGTGATGCTACAAAAGGCCTAGCTAGAGTCATCGAGATCCATTCCGACGTATCCGCATCGCAACTGAAAGCAAGGCTGAGCAATTTGCGGCGTAACCTTGGGCGCGGCGGAGTACGAGAAATCGCAGGCGGCATCGACCAAATTCTGTGAATATTTCCACTCGCCAATCCGGGACGGCAGTCATCGTGGACATCAACGGCGACGTGACACTCTACAACTCTCCGGAAATTCGCAAAGTGGTGATGGATGCGCTGAACAAGAAGGGCCAGCACCGGGTGATCATGAATATGTCGGGAGTCAATTACATTGACAGCGCCGGCGTGGCGTCGCTGGTGGAAGGGCTGAAATTATCGCGGACCTTGCAGAGCAGTTTTTCTCTTTACGGATTGAACAAGCACCCGCGGGAAGTGCTGGAGCTCACACGCTTGATCCGGGTTTTCGAGATTTACGAAACTGAAGCCGAAGCCTTGAGCGGCGGCGCCGCACCAACCAAATAAGTTCCGCAACACGTGTAAGCGCACTTCTTTCCGCGCGTTTCTACAACGCAATACCTTTTGCCGGTTTCACTGCGTCGGGTTCGATTCGTTATCGCGACGCACAAGGCACTACTGCGTGTTGGCTGCCTCGATGATGGGCAGGTTTGCGGCGATTTGCAGATCCACGATCAACTGCAGCTGGTTTTCCACCTGGAAGAACCGGACAGCCAGAGTCGCTGGAATCGCTTTCTTCAGTATGGCGTAGTATTTCTCGCGAAGGGCCATGCGCTTCTCGTCCAACTGCATGACTTGCTGCGCCAGCTGATCGGCTTTCTCGTCGGTCATGCCGGAGAAGTCGCGGGCGTATTCCGTGACAATGGCCAGCTTTTCATCGATCAGCTTCGATTGCGCCGCCTGATATTCGTTGTAGATCGGCCAGAAGGCCGCGGCCTGCTGGCTGTTCAACTGCATGGTTTCCTTTACGATGTCCGTTTTCTTTGTGGCAAGGTTGCTGCGCAGCAGTTGGATGTAGGCCTGGGTGTTCAGTTCCGCACTTTTGTCGGGATCCTGGACTTTCGTTTCCTGCGCCCAGACGGACGCGGCGGTCATCAGGAGCAGTGCGACTGCAGCCAATCGAATTCTCATGAGTTCCTCCGGCGAGCGCTGGTACTTTGCGAGTGCGATCGCGCGCAACTACTGAGCAGCTGGAATCGTTACCGGCTGCTGCAAAACAAACTGCAAAAGAGTTTCCGCGGGAATCTGGACCTGGTTGCCCTTCTGCACGACGGAACCGATGCCGCCGGCGACAGCGCCGATTGCGGCGCCCATCCCGGCGTTCCCGGCAATGGCGCCGATCGCCGCGCCGAGCCCAGCGCCACCGAAAAGTCTGAAAGCTGAACGTTTGCCTGAACTCTTGCCCTGGGTGTCCACGGTATTGGTGACGATTGGGACGGGGTTACCGCCGATTACGAGCTGCGTCAGCTGCAACTGCAACTTTGAAGTGCCGGTTGCGCGGCCGGCGGATTGTGAAAGAACCACCGTTCCATACACCGGCGTCCCGATATGGGCGCCGAGGGTCCCGGTGGCGAGCAGGTTGGTGGCGAGAGTGGCGGAGAAAATCTGACCGGTCTGCGTGTATTGGGTGTCCAAGGTATCGGTGGTCCGAACGAGTATCTCGGTGCCCGCGAGGAGAGTCACCATCTGTGGAGATTGCGGCGGTGGCTGCTGGGATGCGGGAATCGGCCCGAAAGTGAGGGACGCGACCTGATCTGATGGAAAGGTCTGAGGATTGCCGTTTTGCAGGATGAACTGGACGCCTTGCGCTGTGCGGCCGACAAATTGGCCGTAGATGACTTGACCGTTCGTGAGGCGAAGCGTATCCGCCGCGGACGTCCCCACCACGCACAGGCAAACGATGAAGAGCAGCCAGAATTTTAATTTCATGCGACCTCTTTTCTTTGAGCGCGTTGCCCGAGACTACCACAGGGTTGGTAGCCGAAGCATGGTCGAACTGTCCCGAGCGGCGCGGTTATTATCAGCTCAGATGTGCCGCACACTACTGGCAAAACTTACAGGTGCGCGCATCGCGGAAGGGCGCAGGGAGTATGCGTCTGCCGCCGGTTCGTTGCTTCGCGTGGCAAACATGGACTAGAATGCGCGGCATGTCGCCTGAATCGTTCCGGGTGGTTTCGCAGCCGGGCAGCCGTGAAGGACAGCAGATCCTGCAATTGCAGGGAGCGTTCACATCCACGGCCTCTTCGATTTTCGTTGACGCTGTTGCGGCTGCCAACGCGCCCCGCCTGATTCTGGATCTCACTGAAGTGCCTATGGTGGATTCGATGGCCGTCGGAGCGCTGGTTCGCGCGTTTGTTTCCTGCCACAAATCCGGGCGGAAGCTGGCGCTGGTGGGACTAAATCATCGCGTCCACAACGTATTGCACTTGACGGGCATCGCGCCACTTTTTGACACCTACGCGACGGTTAGCGAAGCGGAAGCCGGATTAGCGTAACGCGCGATTCCCTTCCGGCGGGCGGTCCGTGCTGTCACCGAACATTACTGGGGCTATGCCGCAAAGAGCGCGAGTGAAAGCATCGAATACCGCGTGTCGCACGAGCCGTGGTGCGTGTGGGTCAGCACAAATGCCACGTTTGCAGGCGATGGCGGGATGCTTTATGGCAGCGAATTCGGCGAGACTTTCCGTCGCGCGCCGGACTCCGCATTTATCGCGGAGGGTTCACCGGTGCTGGTACATACCGGGCGGCGATTTTCCAGTTAGTCGGAAGTCGCTTGCGATTTAAGCCCGTACTGTCTGAAGCGCTCGATGGATTGCGGCGTGTACTGGCCGACCTCGATGATAGAGCGAGGGATTGGCGGAAGATGACGGAATTGTTACAATAGGGATCGGCTGGCGGATTTGAGCCGGCTCTCATCCAGAAGACCGGGACGAAGCTCCCCAGGCAGGAAACCAAACGAATGGCTGCACGCACGCTTTACGAAAAAATTTGGGATGCCCACGTAGTGCGCGAAGAGCCGGGGCAGCCCACCCTGATTTACATTGACCGACATTTAATTCACGAGGGCACTTCGCCGCAGGCGTTTGCCGGGCTGAAGGCTGCCGGGCGCAAAGTGCGGCGGCCGGAGCTGACCTTCGCGGTGATGGATCACTCCGTCTCGACGAAGAATCGGCTGCTGCCCGTGGTGGATGCGGACGCGCGCGGCCAGTTCGAAGCGCTGGAGCGCAATTGCGCGGAGACGGGCGTGCATTTGTTCGACATGAACAGCAAGAATCAGGGCATCGTGCACATCATCGGGCCGGAACTGGGGATTACGCAGCCGGGCCAGACGATTGTTTGCGGCGACAGCCACACTTCGACGCACGGAGCGTTTGGCGCGCTGGCGTTTGGAATCGGCACCAGCGAAATCGAGCACGTGCTGGCGACGCAGTGCCTGACGCAGTTCAAATCGAAAACGATGAAGGTGGAAATTCAGGGCAGGCGGCCGAATGGTGTCACGGCCAAGGACATAATTCTCGCGGTGATCGGCAAGATTGGAATCGCCGGCGGCAATGGATACGTTTTCGAATACACGGGCGAAGCAGTGCGCGGACTTTCCATGGACGGGCGCATGACCATGTGCAATATGTCCATCGAAGGCGGCGCGCGCGCGGGCATGGTGGCGCCGGACGAGACGACGTTTGCGTATATGGAAGGGCGGCCGTTCGTCCCACGCGGAAAAGAATTTCAGGATGCGGTGGATTTCTGGCGGACGCTGCCGAGTGATTCTGATGCAAAGTACGACGACACTTTGACGCTGCATGCGCGCGATCTGGCGCCGATGGTTACGTGGGGGACGAATCCGGGCATGGTGACGCAGGTATCGGAACGCGTGCCGGACCCCACGTCATTCAGCGACCCCGTTGATCGCGAGGCGGCCACGCGGGCGCTGGTTTACATGGATTTGAAACCGGGAACGGCAATCGAAGATATTCCGCTGGATCGCGTGTTCATCGGTTCGTGCACTAATTCGCGGCTGGAGGATTTGCGCGCGGCGGCGAAAGTGGTGGCGGGCAGACACGTGTCTAAATCGCTGAAGCAGGCGCTGGTGGTGCCGGGTTCGCGCGTGGTGAAATCGGAAGCGGAAGCGGAAGGCCTGGACAAAATTTTTCAGGCCGCGGGTTTTGAATGGCGCGACGCGGGATGCAGCATGTGCATCGGTATGAACGATGATGTACTGCTGAGCGGCGAGCGCTCGGCGAGCACGTCTAATCGCAATTTTGAAGGGCGGCAGGGCAAGGGCGGGCGCACGCACCTGGTGAGTCCGGTGATGGCGGCAGCGGCGGCGATCGAAGGACACTTCGTGGACATACGCAAGTGGAAGACCGTGGACGGAGCGGAATAGCATGGAACCCTTTATCAAGCATACCGGATTGGTGGCGCCGCTGGACCGCGTGAACGTGGACACCGATCAGATGGTGCCGAAGCAATTTCTGAAATTGCAGACGCGGCAAGGTTACGGGCGCGTGCTTTTTTACGATTGGCGCTATTTGCCGGGGGAAAAGCCCAATCCTGAATTTGTTTTGAATGCGCCGCGTTATAAGGGCGCTTCGGTGATTCTGGCGCGCGCGAATTTTGGCTGCGGTTCCAGCCGCGAGCATGCGCCGTGGGCAATTCTGGATTACGGATTTCACGCGATTCTGGCGCCGAGTTATGCGGACATTTTTTACAACAACTGCTTCAAGAACGGCATTCTGCCGGTGACTTTGTCGAACGAACAGATTGACGAGCTTTTTGCGCGCACCGAGAAGAAGGAAGGCTATCGCGTTACCGTGGATCTGGAAAAGCAGGTGGTGACGGACGATGACGGGCTGCGCTATTCATTCGAAGTGGATCCTTTCCGGCGAGATTGTTTGCTGAAGGGCCTGGACGATATCGGGCTCACGCTGGTGCACGAGCCGCGCATTTCTGCTTTTGAAGCTGTGCATTTAAAGCACCCAAAGATGTATGAGGCTGTGGATGTGAAGCACCACAGCGATGATGCGCAATCTGCACGGCATAACTGACTGTTCCCTCCTGTAGTCTACCCATTCAAATTCAGGGTCGTTGACGTGCGGAAGCTTGCATTGCGGCTGCTGGCCTGCGCTGCGGTCTCGCGCTGGAGTTTTTGGGCGCACGAGACTAGTTTCGCGCGGGCGAGTTTACTCGCGTTGCAGGCTAGAAAAGGCGGCGGCAAGCCGCCGCACTCCAAGATTGGTGCTCGGCGCGTGCGGCATTTGCGCGTGGCGGATTATTCTTTGGCGCGGATTACTGGCTCGGGAGATTCGGGGGCGATGGGGGCGGGGCCTTTCAGTTCGGCCAGGAGTATGCCGGCGAAGATTAACGCGGCGCCGAGCAGAACGCGTCCGCCAAGATGTTCGCGCGCGAGTAGCCAGGACGTAAGCGCGGCGAAGACAGGCTCGAGGCTGATGAGGATGGCGGTGTGCGTCGGCGAAGTGTATTGCTGCGCCCAGGTTTGCGCGGAAAAGCCGAAGGCGGTGGAGCCGAGGGCGGTGACGAGGACGGCGAAGACCAGCGTGCCGCTCCAAATCCAGCGCGGGTGTTCAACGCCGGTAACGGAGAGCAATGGCAGCGCGATGGTTGCAAGTATTGCGGTGGTCGCGACCTGAACAACCGCGAGCGCGCCGACGGAGTGATGCGCGATGTAGCGGCTGATGAAAATCATATGCACGGCAAACATTACCGCGCATCCGAACACCAGTGGATCGCCGCGATTCAGCCCACCGAATCCTTCGGGTGGCACGGTGAGAAAGTACAGTCCGGCGAGCGCGGCCATGGCACCAGCCCAGATCCAGGCGTTGACGCGACGCTTGCTGAAAACGGCAAGCAGAAGCGGAACGATCACAACACTGGAGCCGGTGATGAACGCAGCCTTCGAAGGTGACGTAAATTTTAGGCCGGTGGTCTGAAACGCATATCCTGCGAACATGAAAAACCCGATTTGAGCGCCGGCCCAAATTGAGCTTCGGGTAAGTCCGCGCAGCGAACGTCGAAAGAAAATCGCCATCACCGCGGCCGCCAACACAAAACGCACGGCGATGTAGAGGAATACGGAAACGTCGGCGAGCGCGTCCTTCACCACGACGAACGTGGCGCCCCAGATGAGCGCCGTGAATCCCAGAGCCAGGTCGGCGCGGAAATGTTTGCTGAGCATGGACGGAAGAGTTTATGCGGTGCGCGTGGAGCTGACAAGACGAGAAACGGCTTTCGCAACACAGTGCGGCGTGTTCATTGACGGACGGCGTGACCTGTAGTAGAGAAGGAACTACTATGCCTCGTCCATTAACCACGGTCGTACTTGTCTTTCTTGTTTTTGTGGTCTTATCGGCCACTTCCCTGCCCGGCGCGAAACACGAAACGTGGTTCGAAGTGCGCAGCCCGAATTTCATCGTAGTCAGCAATGCGGGTGAAAAGCAGGCGCGCAAGACGGCTATCCGTTTCGAGCAGATTCGCGCGGTCTTTCGCCGTTCGCTGGATGTTGCCAGCAAGCACGAGAGCCCGGTAATCACCATTCTGGCCGTCAAGGACGAGGATTCCATGAAGTCCCTGCTGCCTGAATATTGGGTCAAGAACCGTGCGCACCCCGCGGGAATTTTCCTGGACAACATGAATCAATATTTCGCCGCGGTCGAACTCGATGCTCCGGGATCGAATCCCTACGATACGATTTATCATGAGTATTACCACTCGCTGACAACGCCTTATTATCCGAACTTGCCGGTATGGGTATCGGAAGGTCTCGCCGAATTTTACGGCAATACACAGATCAGCGACTCCGAAGTGGGGATGGGGCGGCCTGACCCTGATTTAATCGCTGAACTCAAGCAGGGCGGCCTGATGCCTCTGGATGTTCTGTTCAAGGTAGATCACAACTCTCCGTACTACAACGAACAGAACAAAATTTCTGTTTTCTATGCGGAGTCGTGGGCGTTGACGCACTACCTGATGGTGGGCGACAAAGCGACGCACCGGCCGATGCTGCAGGCCTACCTCAACGCGCTCTCGCAGGGGGCAACGCAGGAGCAAGCCGCGGCGCAAACATTTGGCGACCTGAAGAAACTGCAAGCGGCGCTGTTCGCCTATATCGGGAATGCCGCTTTCTATTACATAAAAGCACCACCGCCACCAGAAAGCGCCGCCGGCGATCTGCAGGTGCGCGAACTTTCCGATGCCGAGCTTGCTGCTTATCGGGGCGGGTTCGCTGCAGTGCGTGGCCAAACGCAGGAGGCCATAACGATTCTGGAACAAGCTGTGAAGCTCGACCCTAAACTCGCCCTCGGTTATCAGTATCTCGGGTTCGCAGAGTTTCAAAACAACAAGCGCGCGGAGGCGCTAGCCGACTTCACACGCGCGATCGATTTGAATCCCAAAAACGCCCTGACGAGATTCCTGCGCGCGTATCTGACTTCGACACAAGGCCTATCCATTGGCAACGACGCTCAGATGGAGGATGATTTGCGCACCGCGATCGCCGTCAGCCCAGAATTCGCGCCGCCGTATGGAGTGCTGGCCGTATATTTGGCCACGAAAGGAGAGAACTTGCCGGAAGCGCTGAAATTAGCGCAGAAAGCGCAAACGCTCGAGCCAGGAAACGCGGCGTATCAGTTCGATGTGGCGCAGGTGCTGGTGCGAATGAATCGTTTCGAGGAAGCCAGGACTTTTGCGCTTCATGCACGAGCCAGTGCCACCGATCCCGCGCAGCGAGCGCAAGCCGATCAGTTTCTGGCGTACCTGCAGCAGGAAAAACAGTTCGCGGCGGGTGATTCCGAATCTCCGGAGTCCGCGACGGCACCGCAGCCTTCCGGCACTTCATCGGCGTACGACGTCAGCGACGAATTCGCCTGCGAATTCCGCGGACGCCGCTCACACGCAGCCAGCGGGCGAGGCGGTAAAATCAGGCAACCTGCGCGAGGCGACTGGCATGGTGACGAAGCTGAGTTGCATGGGCGGACTGAAATTCGAAATGGCCACCGATGCTGGACCGCTGACCCTGCACATTAGTCCCGGCGCGAATTTCCAGATTCGCCTAAGCACGAAACCCAGCGGGCCATTTAATCCGTGCACCGCGATACAAGGCCAACGCGTGAAAGTTGAATATCAGCCAGACGGCGCCAAAGGCAAAACCGGAACGGTGGAATCGCTGACGGTGCTGTCAGGAACGAGTGGCACGGACGGTTCGCCGAATTCCGAGGGAGTCCGGCGGCTCGGCGTCGGTTCCCAGCATCAAGACGTCGTCACGACTGCGGCCGAAGGCAACGTCACACAAGTGCTTTGCAACGGAAACGAACTTACTTTGAATCTGGATGCAGGAGAGAGCTCCTTTATTCTGCATGCGCGAGATGCAACCAGAGTGCCGTACGAGCAGGGCGTGGCATTCGACGCGGGTGATTTTCACGCGTGCACTCAGTTGCAGGGGCGGCGGGCGAAGATCACGTTCGTGGTCGTGGACGGAAAGACGTACGATGGGGAGATCCAGTCCGTGGAAATCGTGAAATAGCGCGATTGAAATCGGTTTCGCCGAAGATTGCGGAGAAGCCTTAACGATTCGCGCGCGGCTCGGGTTGCTGGTAGACGATGCGGCCGCCGGCGATGGTCATTTGCACGGGAGTGGTTAGGAGATCGTGCGCGGGGATTTTATTCAGGTCGGCGGCGTAGACGACCAGGTCGGCAAACATTCCTGACGCGATTGTGCCTTTGCGTTTTTCCTCGAATTCCGCGTACGCCGAGCCGACGGTGTAGGCGCGCAGACAATCTTTCATCGGCAAACTTTCCTGCGGCTGCCAGCTCGGGCTTCCCTGCGGCAATTGGCGCGTGACGCACGCGTAGATTCCGCGCAACGGATTGAGCGGCTCGACGGGATGGTCCGTGCCAAACGCGAGATGCACGCCGTGCTGTTCCATGGTGCGCCAGGCGTAGGCGCCGCGAGAGCGTTCCGGGCCCAGGCGGCCGGTGGCCCAGCGCTCGTCGTCCAGCAGATGCGACGGCTGCATGGAAGCGATGACGTCGAGCTGGGCGAAGCGCGCGAAATCTTCGGGCGCGACCACTTGCGCGTGTTCGACGCGATCGCGGCGATCACGAGGTCCATTGGCGGCGACAACTGCTGCGTAGGTATCCAACGCGAGGTGGTTCGCGCGGTCGCCAATCGCGTGAAATGCAATTTGAAATCCGGCGCGATCGCGCTCGATCGCCATCGGCGCGAGTGTCGCCGCATCCATGCGCAGAATTCCGGAAGTGGCGGGAGCGTCAGAATAGGGTGTGAGGAGCGCGGCTGTGCGCGAACCGAGCGAGCCATCCAGATATGCTTTCAGCGCGCCGGTTTTGAGCCACGCGTCGCTGGAGCCCCATTCGCTGCGCAACGATTCGAGCCTGGCGACCGGCAAAGTGAAATCCAGCCACTCGGTGATGCGCGCCGTCAGCTTCCCTTCCTTGCGCAGCTGCTGATAGATCAGGAAATTTTCCTTGCTGAACGAAACGTCGCGGCTGATTTCGAGATACGAATTGTCCTGAAGCGACGTGACGCCATCGCGCGCGGCTTCGGCGAGGACCAGCTCGATGCCGCGGCGACGCTCGGCCGGGGATGGCGCCGCGATTTTGGAAAATACCAGGTTCGTCGCGCCGTCTTCCTGCAGCAACCCCGTCGGCTGGTTGGTTTGCGCATCGCGAACGATGTGGCCGGCCGCGGGGTCGGCGGTGTCCTGCGTCACTCCCGCAAGTTTCAGCGCAAGCGAATTCGCGATGGCCACGTGGCCATCCACACGCGCGAAAAACATGGGATACGCGGTGGAGACTGCGTCCAGATCGGCGCGCGTGGGATCGCGGCGGCCGGGCCAGAGGGTCTGGTCCCATCCGAAACCGGTGATCCATTCACCGGGGGCGCGGTCTTTTATATTCGCGCGGATGCGCTGCTGGAACTCGGCGAGCGATTGTACGCCGGTGAAATCAATCGCCAGTTTGGTGAGCGCCGATTGCCCGATGTGTACGTGTGCGTCGTTGAATCCGGGCATCACGAACGCGCCGTGCAGGTCAATGATGCGTGTGTTCGGGCCGAGCCACGGATGAATCTCCGGAGCGTCCGCGGTTGTGGCCTTTTGTGCAGCGCAGAGTCGGGAGTGATGTAGGAAACCGCGACGATGGATTCGCCGCGGATCGCGACAGCGCCGGCCCATTCGTGAACGGGATCCATCGTTTCAATCTGCGCGTTCGTGAGGATGAGGTCGGCGGGTCCTTGCGCGATGGAAGGCGCCCCAGGGCTTTGCGCGACCGCAGGGCTGGAAATTACAGCGGAGCCTTCTGCGGTGGAATTCGCAGCGCGAGCGGCGAACAGCATCGCAGCGCAAACGGCCGGGACGAAAAAAACCAGGAAAAACCGGCGGGACATTCTAGGGCTGAACTCCGGCGAGCGCGACGGTGGCGAGGAACAGCCGCTTCAATCCCAATTCCCGGCCGGTAGCGTCGTACCATTCGGCGGTGGTGTGCGAGCCGCCGCCCTTTCCGCCGCCTCCGAGCGATACGGCGGGGATGTTGAGCGAAAGCGGAATGTTCGCGTCGGTGGAACTGCGCTCGACGCGCGAACGATTGCCGAGAAAGCGGTCTACGCTGCGGACTGTTTCGAGCAGCGCAGCGTTGTCTGCTAATTTTCCGGCGGGACGAGAACCGAGCGAGCGAACGATTACACGCAGCGTGTCGTTTTCGTCGTGAGCGGCGGACATTTCTTCACGCGCGCCGGCCTGCATGGCGTCACGCAATGCGCGCTCCATTTTATTTACCTCCGCCTCGTCCTCGGAGCGCAAGTCCACTTTCACGGCGGCGCGCGACGGAATGGAATTTACCGATGTGCCGCCCTCGATCACGCCGAAATTGTAAGAGCTGCGCGGGTCGTCGGGCACAGGCAAAGCGGAAAATTTCACAATACCGCGGGAAAGAGCGGTGATGGGATTCGGCGCGCCGAAATCGGACCAGCTATGTCCGCCGGGACCGGTGATGGCGATTTCAAAGCGGTGCGAGGCGATGCCTTGCGTGGTGATGTGTTCGGTAGAGGCGCCATCCACCGCGATGACGGCAGCCAGGCGAGAGCCGTAGCTTTCCACCAGCGCGCGAATGCCGCGCAGGTTTCCTTCGCCTTCCTCGCCTACATCGCCCGCGAGCACGATCGTTTTCGTTGTATGGATCCGCGATTCGTAAAGCGCGCGCGCCAGGCCGGCGAGCGCGGCGAGGCCTGCGCCATTATCCGCGATGCCGGGAGCGGAAAGACGATTGGCCTTGCGCTTCACGCGAACATCGGTGCCTGCGGGAAACACGGTGTCGAGATGCGCCGCCAACAAAATTACGCTGTTCGTGTCGGAGCCCGGCCGCTCGCCGATCACATTTCCGATTTTGTCGAGCTGAACGTTCAGACCGGCCGCTTCGAAAATTTTCTTCAGATATTCGGCGCGCGGCGCTTCTTTGAATTCCGGCGCGGGAATTTCGGTGAGATGAATTTGCTGGTCGGTGACCCACGCGGAATTCTTCTCGATCCAGGTGAGAGCGCGTGCGCACGCGGGATCGTCCGCAAGTTTTTCGATCGAGTCACCGGCGGCGCGCGCGTAAAGTGTGGCCATCATCAGAAAGATACAGCAGATCAGTGTGAGTTTCACGAGATTCGTGCGGCGAAGTTTTGCGCGCTGGGTCGAAGGTCTGTGCGCCGCGCCCGTCGTACAGTTTACAGACATCGGGAGGGACTGTCATTCGTCGGCGAAGTCGGCGCGAGGAATCTGCTTTTTTGGTGTGGGGCACGTGTGAAAAGCGGATCCCTGCCTGCCGCAGGCAGGCCTCGCTGCGTACCGCGCCCGTCCCGCGACTGCGGGACAGGAAAGAAAAAGCGCAGGACTCCGCTCGGGATCACACATGCCACTTTATTGGCTGGGTGGGCCGGAGGTGGCGCATCGCGTGGTGATTGTTGTTATCGCGTCTTGGCTGGAGCGGGGGCGGAGGTGATGATCGCCTGGATTTCTTGTTCGGTCATGATGCGTTCGGCTTGTTTTGCGGCGGCGAAGATGCGATCGACCAGCTCGTCGCTGGCGGGGATGCCGCGCTTTTCGAGCCAGTAGATTACGTTTGAGCGGCCGCTGAGCGGACCGATTTCGATAATTTGTTCGAGGCCGAAAAGATGTGAAGGTACGCCGCTATAGATGGAGTTGGCCAACTCGTGGTCGTCCTTCTTATACGCCTTCACGATCGCCGCGGCATGCACACCGGTGGCAGTGCGAAATGCGTCGCGCCCGACGACGGGATAATTCGGTGGAATCGGCGTGTGCGTGGCTTTGGAGACCGCTTCGGAGTACTGCTTGAGCTTCGAGAGATCGTGTTCGAGCAGCCCCAGCAAGCGCAGGTTGACGAGCATCAACTCCATCGGCGTGTTGCCGACGCGTTCGCCCAAAGCCAATGCAGCAGCGTGGACCTGATCGGCGCCGGCGGCAATCGCAGCGAGAGAATTCGCGATGGCCAGCCCGCGGTCGTTGTGGCCGTGCCAATCCACGCGAATTTTTTCACCGGAAGGCTTCACGATTTCCGCGATTACGAAATTCACCAGATTGTAGGCGCCGCGCGGAGTGGCGTGGCCCACGGTGTCGCACAGAACTACGGCGCGCGCCCCGGCACGAATCGCGGTGGAGTAAAGGGTGATCACCGTCGCGGGATCGGTGCGAATGGTGTCCTCGGTGACATACATCACCGGCAGGCCGGCGGAGGCGGCGAATTTTACGGCGTCTTCGGTGATGCGCTGCAGATGATCGACGGTCCAGTCTTCCACCAGGCGGCGAATCGGGCTGGAACCGAGAAAAGTGGCGGCCTCGATGGGCATGCCCACTTTTTCGGAAATTTCGATGATGGGTTGGATGTCGTTCTTAAGAGTGCGGGCGGCGCAGTTGGGGCGGATTTTCATGCGTGACGTGACGATTTCGCGCGCGAGTGCTTCGGTGTCGGCATAGGCACGCGGGCCGGCGCCGGGCAAGCCGATATTTACCGTGTCAATGCCGAGCGATTCCATCAGGTGTAGGATTTCGATTTTTTCGGAGATGCTGGGGTCGCGAACGGAGGGATTTTGCAGGCCGTCGCGCAGGGTTTCGTCATTCAGGGCAACGTGGCGCGAAGTGGGAATTTCGGCGCCGGTGAAGGTGTTCCAGTCGTGGATGAGTTCGTGTTTCATTTTTTCCGATGGCGAATTATTGATGATCCTCGTTGCGGAAAGAAAACCAAGAGCGATCCTTCGCGCCGCTCAGGATGTCGAGAATTTCGCTGCTGATCCTTAATACCGAATCGTGTAACTGCGCGGCGCCTGTGTGTGGCCCGGCTTGTAGATTGTGTGACAAAATTCGCAGCGATAGATTTCCGCTTTCTTGCCGACCAGCGCTTCGATTTCCTTCGGATAATCGTACCAACGCTTCAGATGGCCGCAGCAGAGCTTGCCCTTGGCGTCTTTTTCGTCGCAGGCGCGCATCGTGGGCTTCTTAGGCTTGATCTTCGGTGCTGCCGGAGCTTCTGGCTCGGCTGCGGGCGCGGCGGTGGCCGCCGGTGCTGCTGGCGGCGCGGCTGCCGCTGCAGCTGGAGCCGCTGGCGTTGGAGTTTCCGGAGTCGCGTCGGTCATTCGATTCGCTCCCGTGTGGCTGAGATCGGAACGACAAGAACAAAGTCAGAATCAAAAGATTTTACACAGAGGACACAGAGTAAAACCGGAGAACACAGAGAAAGACGGTGCCGCGCTCTGTTCGGTTCCTCTATCTCCTGTACTTCCTCTGCGTCCTTTACTTCCTATGGATCTTCCTGCTTCTCTGCTTCCGCTGTTCAAATTCTGTCGCGGCGAAAAACTACGCCGCGGGCTCCTTGGTTCTTCGTCATCGCCGCTACGCGGCGGCGCCAGCTGGGCGCGAACAACGATTCGACGAACGCGCCTGCTGCGACCGCCAATTCCGCAGTGTAGCCGAACCACCAGGATTTCGCGACACGCGGCAAGCGGTCCACATCAACGTATTTTACTCGAACCATTTCGAGCAGTCCAAGCCGCGAATGAGTGTGACCCCAGCCGCTCGCGCCCGGCCCTCCGTGCGGAGCTTCGCTGATGCCGTAGTAGCTGGCCACGTCGTTGACCATCACGGTACCGGCGCGCACGCGCGAAGCAATCTCCCGGCCAAGGCGGTTGTTGCTGGTCCACACGCTGGCGCTGAGTCCAAACGGCGAATCATTGGCGAGCGCGACGGCTTCGTCGGCCGTCGCGACAGGGCGAATGGCGATGACCGGACCGAATGTCTCGTCGCGCATGAGCTGCATGGAGTGATCCACATTTGTCACCACGGCGGGCTGCAGAAAATTTGCGCCAAGATCGGGACGGCGATTGCCCCCTGTGAGAATTTGCGCGCCGCGCTCGACCGCATCGTGTAGTTGCTTTTCAACTTTTTCGAGCTGACCCAGGCGAATCATCGGGCCGACTTCGGCGTCGGGATCAGGTGGCGGGACCGACGCGCAGCTTTTTTGTTTTTTCGACGCAGAGTTGCGTGAAGCGTTCGGCTGCTGGCTGCTCGACGTAAATGCGCTCGACGGAAATGCAGGTTTCGCCGCAATTCATGAAGCCGCCCCAGACGGCCGCGCTGGACGCGATGTCCAGGTCGGCGTCGGCGAGGACGATCATGGCGTCTTTACCGCCGAGTTCGAGGACCGAGGGGATTAATTTTTTGGCGCAGGCTTCGGCGATGCGTTGGCCGGTCGAGACGCTACCGGTGAAGAAGACTTTGTCCGGCCCGGCTTCGATGATCGCCGCGCCCAGGTCGCCGCGGCCTTGCAGCACTTGCACCAGGCCTGCCGGAAATTTTGCTTGTTCCACCAGTTCGCCGACTAGCTGGCCGCACCACGGCGTCAGCTCAGAGGGCTTGAGCAGCACGGCATTCCCGGTGGCCAGCGCGGGAATTACCTGGGCCATGGGAATCGAGAATGGATAATTCCACGGCGAAATGATGGCGACGACGCCCAGCGGATCGTATTCCAGCCAACCGGATTTCGCTTTCATGGCGATGTTGTGATGCGGCACGCGTTCGCTGCGCAGCCAGCGCGGCGCCTGGCGCGCGAGAAAGTCCGCGGTGTCCAGCGCGAGCAGCAGTTCGGCGAAGATGGCTTCCACGCGCGGCTTCCCTGCTTCGCGGGTGATGGCGTCCACGATTTCGTCGCGCCGCTCGAAGATGGCGTCGCGCAGTGGGCGCAGCATGGCGCAGCGTTCGCGCAGCGGACGAACAGCCCATTCTTTTTGCGCGCTGCGGGCGCGCGCGAAAATCGCGGGCAGGTCGGCGGGCTGCGTAATTGCAAATTGTGCGTTGATTTCCTGCGTGGCGGGGTTTATCGAATCAATGGAGGCAACCGCGCGCACGGAAGGTGAGGCGAGCTGTGAAGGGACTGCCATTCTTTGGTGATTGTAACTGAAATGCGGCGAGACGACCGCAAGGACATTGCGTAAAGTGTCGGCGAGAAAGTCAGATCTAAAGCGCACAGGCAAGATTGCCTGTGCCACGAAAACCAAGCGGCCGGCGCTACGTCGCTCGTTCGCGGCGGCGGGTGGCGTGCTTGGCTAAGGAATCGGTGGGGTCGGGATATTCGAGCGCGACAAGGTAGAGCCCTTCGGGCGGCACAGTCGGGCCGGAGCGGGAACGGTCGCGGGCTTCGAAAATCAGCGGGATATCGGAGGGAGCCAGGCGGCCTTTGCCGACTTCGATGAGGGTGCCGACAATTTTGCGCACCATGTAACGCAGGAAGGAACGGCCGCGGACTACGTAGGCGATTTCGTCGCGGTCGGCCTCGCGCACGATTTCGGAGGAATGGATCACGCGCTGCATGTCGCGATCTTTATCGTCTTCTTCGGAGCCGGAGGATGCGGCGAACGAAGTGAAATCGTGCTGGCCTTCGAAGGCGCGCGCGGCGGCGGACATGGCGGCTTCGTCGAGCGGCCAGGGATAGTGGAATGCGCGGCGGTGATCGAAAGGCGGGAGGACCTCGCCGCGATAGATGCGGTAGCGGTACGTCTTTCCTTGCGCCAGCCAGCGGGCGTGAAAATCCTGGCCGACTTGTTGCGCGGCGACGACGCGCACGGAGGGAGGAAGCAGCGCGTTCATGCCGCGCTGAATTTCCTGCGCGTCGAGCGTGGAGTGCGTTTTGAAATGCGCCACCTGGCCAAGCGCGTGAACGCCGGCATCGGTGCGGCTGGCACCGTGGATGGTGACCGGCTCTTGCGTAATTTGGCGGAGGGCGTCTTGCAGAGCGCCCTGGATGGTCGGCAAGCCGGGTTGGAGTTGCCAGCCGTGGAAGTCGGAGCCGTCGTAGGCGATGGTGAGCTTTATCGTTTGCATCTGGCCGAGGCGATTATCTCATGTGAGCGGAGGTCAAAGGCACCACATGATGAACGCAGATGAACACAGATAAAGACATTGATAAAGGCGGAAGAAAATACGAGAGCAAAATCGAAACGGCGCGGCAAAAGCGGATTACTCATTCATCTTTGCGGACGCGGAATTGTTACGGCTGGGAGCGCGAGAAGCGCGAGCCGGGGCGCGTGGCCATGCCTCCGGCGTGGCATTGCGGACAATCGTCGGGCTCGTAGCTGGGTACGTCCATTTCGAGCAGAGCGCGCGAGGTGACGTTCAGTTCCAGGCGCCCACCGCTGCGGTCAATGATGGCGCCTGCGGCGACGGCGAGGCCGCCCTCCTGTTCCACGACGCCGATGGCTTCGCGCGTGGAGCCGCCGGTGGTCCACACGTCCTCAATCACCAGAACGCGTTCGCCGGGATTCAGCTCGAAACCGCGGCGAAGGGCCATCTGGCCGGAGCGATCACGTTCAACGAACAGCGACCGGACGCCGAGCGCGCGAGCGACTTCGTGGCCGATGATCAGGCCACCGAGCGCGGGCGAAACGACGCAGGCAACGGTGTGATCCTTGAAACGCTCGGCGAGCGCGCGGCCGAGTTGTTCGGCGTGCTGCGGATGCTGCAGAACGAGCGCGCACTGGATGTATGTGGCGCTGTGGCGTCCGCTGGAAAGTTCAAAATGTCCCGTGCGGATGGCGCCTACTTGTTCGAGCAGCTTCAGAACTTCGTCTCGTTGCATCGCACTCCATCCGGCGTGTGCGCATGCCGACGCACAAGCAGCCAGTGGCGGTAGCCTAAAGGCGAAGGCGAAAAGTGTCAATGGGGGTGGGGCAGTAGAGTAGCAGGTGAGTGGTGAGTAGTGGTTAGTGCCCGGTGATCGCAATCGGCAGGAACACGAGGGGAATGGCATGCCGACCGCTGTCGGTGACGCTCTCCTAGGCGTAGATTTCTCTCGGTTTCCTCGGCGCTTCTGTCTTGATTTGAGGGCGCATGCCCAGGCGTTCCGCATATTCCACGAGGGTTTCAAGGCTGAACTTCGTGATTTTCCCGCGCAGGAAATCGCTGACTCGTGGTTGCGATTCAGTCAGGAGTCCTTGCAATTCAGCCTGTGAATACCGCGACGCGACTTTAATGATATTGGCGTGCAGTTCCGCACGTAGCTTGAACGACGCTAATTTGTCGGGGGCGATGTCTAAATCGTCCAGAACGCTGCCGTATGAGATATGGCTGATTGACTTAGCGGTTTTTCCCACGTTTGGTTCCCCTCTTTTGTTCCGCGATGATTTCGTGTGCCAGCTTTAGTCTAGCCTTGCCGACTTCCAAGTCACGCGTTGACGTTTGGTTCGTCGTCTTTCTAAAACAGTGCAGCACAAAAACCGAGTCTTTCGAGTCCAGACACAATACCCGATACCAAAAATCTCTATCTTCATCTCTCAGCTCGATGACTCCCGGTAACACAGGCGCCATGGAACTGAAATCCAGCGGCCGCTCGCCGTTCTGCATTCGCTCGAGGTCTTTTCCCAGATGGAGCTTCGCTTCATCGGAAAAGTCCGAGAGAACGTCCAGAGAATCGCCAAGCCATAGGACGCGGACGCGTCGCCGAACCATCCCTTAGTGTATATAAGTACTTATATATTGGTCAAGTGGATTCGGCCCAGCCCGAAAGGATGGTGCGTTGCAAATCGGCGCGCTTGAAGGAGCGGGAGCTATAGCTTAATCCAGCACCATTCTTTCGAATAGGGGACGCGGCTCATGCGGTAGCCGGATTTTGTGCCGGTCACTACCACGTCGCTCCAGTTGAAGCCGACGCCTGCTTTGGGGTCGAAAAGGCCGGGCTCCTCGGAGAAGCACATATTTTTTTGCAGCACGGTGTAGTCTCCCAGCGCGAGGTACGGCGGCTGGTGGCCTTCGGAGCCTTGGCCGTGCGCGGGGCGGTGATAAATGTAATCCTGCACGCCGTTCGCCACCTGATATTTGTGAATTTCGTAGGCGACGCTGGAACAGGTGACGCCTGCTTTCTGTAGCTCGACCTGCATGTCGCAAGTGTGTTTGCTGACTTCCCAAAGTTTCTGCATGTGCGGGTCGAATGTGCCATCGGCGTTGGCGATGATGAACATGCGATAATTTTCGCCGCCCTGTCCGCCGATGGTGGCGGCGCCCTCCACTTGCAGCGGCATGTTGCGCTGGATGCGGTTGAAGAGCGGCTGATTCGGATGCGGGTAAGCGCACAACGGCCCCACGCGACATCCCACTTCCACTCTGCTGGCGACGGCGTGGTGCGGGCTGCCGTTGGCCAGATCGAGTTCCGAGTAGAGAATGTCGTTAATCCAAAAGGTGGCGGCCGTGGCGACCTCGTAGTCCGTGACGTCGGTGCCGTACGTGAGGATGTAATCGCGCGCGTAAGCGTGAGCGCGGTCAAAATATGTGTACGCGCGACGGTTGAGGGCCAGTTCTTCGGGAGTCTTCACCTCGCGCATGTTGAGCAGCACGTCGCTGACGTTCACCCACTCAATTCCCGGCAGAATTTTCTTCGCCGTTTCGGCTTGTTCCGGATAAAACTCGCCATCCAGCGCGATCTTGTTGCCTTGCACGCCGTGCTTTTTGATCCCTTCGAGAAAAAGTTGGAACAGGTCCACCGTCTTGCCTTGCACCACCGTGCCCAATTCAGGGAAAGCTCCCTCGGCGTGCAGGTAATCGAAATACAGCCAGCCGCCGCCGAACCACCAACTGGAGACGAGGTCACGATCGAGCGCGGGATAGAGGTACCAAGGCGCGGCATCGTCCTTATTCATGAAGACCGCTTGCGGACGCTCGGTGGCCGTGTGCCAGTAGCCGGTGAGGTAGATGATGTTCCAACGGTCGCGCAGGACGAACGCTTCGATGCCGCGTTGCGCGAGGATTTCCTTGAAGCGGCGGACTTGTTGCTTGTTCCATTCGAGCGGCAGGCGATCAACTGTGGCCGGTCGCGGCGGGCCTTCTTCTCCCGGCGTCGGGCCGAGCAGCATCTTTTCGCTGGTGCCGGTGGCGCGCTGATTCACAATCTGGGCGAGCGGCGTGCGGGATGCCGCGGATTGCATGCCGGCGACTTTGTCCATGCGCGAAAGCAAGCCTCCGCCCAGCAACGCGGCGCTGGCGGATTTGAGGATATGGCGGCGATCGGATTTCATGAGGCCTCCGCGCGCAGGAGCGAAAGAGGAAAGAGTGCGCGAGTGGTTGCATACAATATACGGACGGTCCGCCGTTTTCAACGCATCATTGCGGCGCTCGCTGCCTTAGTAATCGGGGGTTCCGCTACTGGTCCGTTCGCAGGCTCACCGAGCCGATGCCGCCCTCGATGGTGACGTCTATTGTCGCGGGGGTCTTGCCGAGCACATCGTTGACGTAGTCGTCGCCTTCGCGCGTGAGGCCGTGCGGGCTGACTGAGCCGATTCCACCGGAGGCGTGGACGCGCACGCCAACGTCTTTGGGCAGGCGAAGCACGGCGGAGCCGACCCCGCCGTGAATATCCACATGCAGATCGGATTTGCGCGGGCCGGTGAGGTCCAGGTTCATCTGGCCAACTCCGGCTTGCACGTCCAGATTTTTTACACCCAATCCCTGCAGGCGCAAGATTGCTGGAGCCGGCGCCGATTTGCACGTTCATGTCCATGGGCACGTTATCGGCGAAGCGCAATTGCCAGTCGTTGCGCGAGGTGGCCATGTGCAGGTGCATTTTGTTTTGCTGAGTGATGGAAAGGTCTCCGTGGCCGCCGGAAACCGAATATTCCACCTGCGGCTGGCCGTCTGATTCGTGGTAGTTGAAGTCAGCGTCCAACAATTGGCTGGCGCCGCCGGCGATGTCCAGCGAGCCTGCGGGAATGTCAATATTGGTGGTGACGGATTGCGCGCCCTGCAAGGTGACGCTCTGCGTATCGTGCTGCACTGGGCGCGAATTGCGTCCGTGCCATGCCGCAAAACCCAGAACGATCAGGATGATGAGCACCGCGATGGGCGCGCCGGAGTGGTGGCGAGGTCCATCGGGCTGCGAATACGTACGATCCATCCAGGCGTCCCACATATGGCCCAAGCCGATGGCGATCAGCAGGACGGGCCAATAACGCCCGATGATGGACCAGGCGTCCAGTTCAGGATGCAGATTGAGGATTAAAAAGAAGACGCCGACGGCGACCACGATCAGTGCTCCGCCGATCGAATTGCGCTTCCGATAGCCGTTTTGGGCCATGCCGGGATCCTCTCACCTTAGAGTACGCGCCGCGGCGCTAAATGTTTCAGCGGAAGGTGGCAGGCTGCGAAATTGACAGGAACGAGCGCGTCGGATATTCTCAATGATTCGAAATAGACCACGAAGGAGTACTGAATGGCTCAGGGCACGACGATCAAGCATAAGAAGAAGACGAAATCGGTATTGAAGAATATCCGGCAGTCGGCGCACCGCGCGGCGATCAATCGCATGAATCGCACACGGGTGCGCACATCGATCCGCCGTATGCGCGCGGCGCTGACCGCGGGAGACACCGCCACGGCAGAAAAGCTGGCGTCGGCGACGTTTTCCGACCTGGACAAGGCGATCCGCAAGAGGACTTTGACGGAGAATACGGCGAACCGGTATAAGTCGAGGTTGACGCTGGCTTTGAATGCGCTGAAGGCGAAGAAGAAGGCTTAGGACAAAGCAAAGTCAAACGCTCATAGAGAAAAAGAGGGACTGCGGTTCGGGTCCTGGTTGATTTCACGGCGCTCCGAGAAATCGGGGCGCTTTTTTTTGGTGGCTGCGTGCTACGCGGCTGAGACGCTTGAGGAGGCGGACGACGTCAGCCGCGCGATCAGAAATTCCATCAGGGCGCGCGGATTCGGATTCGAGGACTTGAGTTGATTGTCAGCGTCGGCCAGGGCGATCAAGCCGTTGATCAAATCTTGTTTGGGGATGCGATGGGCGTTGCGCACGGCCGCTTCGGCGGCGTCAGGACGCATCCCGAGCGGGCGGGCGGCCTGAAAACCGCTGGTGTGGGCGGGCAGGTCGCGGGCTTCGATCAGCTTGCGATACATCCAGGCCAGCACACCCACCAGTCCGATTGGCTCTTCCCCTTCTCGCAGCAAATTATCCAGGAACTCGAGCGCGGCATCGCGGCGGCGAGTGGCGAGCATATCGGCCAGTTGCCACACCGTATTTTTGCGCGCGGCAACGACCAATTCCTCGACGTCCGCAGCGGTGATGCGGCCGCGGCCTTGCACGTAGGAAGCGAGCTTCTGAATTTCGAGCTGAATGCGCGCGGGCTCGCTATTCAAAATGTCCGCGAGCAGCGCGGCGGCGGGCCGGTCAATCTCGACGCCCAGGTCTTTTGCCATTTGCGCGGCGAGCGACGCGGCCGATTCGTTGCCGAGCGTCAGCTCCACGATCAGCGCCTTCTCCGCCAATATTTTGTAGAGACGCTGGCGGTGATCGAGCTTGGGGACTTCAAACACCAGCACAGTGAATGGCGCGGGCTTTTCCAGGTACTCCGCAAACGCTTTGAGCGTGTCTTTGCGCGGATCGTCGCCGGCGTCGCTATCGTCTTCGTCGCCCGCGTCATCGTCTTTCGCGCGGCCCTGAATCGTTTCAGCTCCATCCACCAGCAGCACCTGGCAAGGCGCGAGCATCGGCATCGTTTCCGCTCGCTGGAACATTTCGCTCCAGTCGCCGCCGCGCACAGCGATGCGCGCCAGCGCCCAGTCGCGCATCGGCTCCGGCACGTAGGAATCAATAATTTTGTTGCGGCACAGGTCGCGCAGGTAGGGATCGCTGCCCTCCAGCACGATGGCGCCGACGGGCTTGCCTTTCGCCAGCTTCTCGATCAATTTTTCTGGCGAGAGATTAGGCACTAGAAAGTCTCCAGGACGTTCGAGACCAGCTGCGCGGCGAAATCGCGGGACATGCGTTCCAGCGCAGGGTCCTGCTCTTCGAAGAAGCTCTGCACGTCGGATGAAATCTGATACTCGTCGCGAAAAACCATGTCGTTATTCTCGTACACGGGCTTTTCGTCTTTGGTCGCGATGAGCTGCACCTTGGTGTGAACGGTGACCAACATGGTGGTCACTTGCCCGGTGGTGGCGTCAAAGAGCACCGGCGCGGTTTCGATGGAGACCACCTCGCCGTGCAGCACCGCGTCAGCATTTTCGGGATCTTGCACAATCTTATATTTGGTGCGCTGCACGAATTGGCGAATCACCGCGGCGGTGAAGCGCTGCTCGATTCGATATCGTGTCGTGTCATTCTTGAAGGCAGGCACGGCGATGGTGGTCCATTCCGCCGGCAGATCTCCGGCGCGCCCGGCGACATGATAGCCGCAGCCGGTGAGGCTCGCGGTGAATAGCAGCGCGGCGATTGCCGCAAGCGGCAGCCTAAGACGAATTTTTCTACTGCACTGGCGGTTCGGCAACCAATTCCTCCGCGATGCGCACGGCGTTCACCACTGCAAGACGCAAATTATCAGCGACGCCCCAGATCCACACGCCCGCCGGAACGCTGGGGTCCGGCTCAATGCGCGCAAGATGAATTTCGCTCTCGCCGGCGACGGTCGCGTTCGTGGGCGCGGGATCTTCCTGCGCGGCAATCCTTACACCTAGATTACTGAATGAGACTTGGAGTTGCTCGCGCGCTGGCGGCCACTCAAATTCGGCATAAGCCGCAAAAGCATATCCGTAGAAGACAGGCGCTTGCACCAACTGAATGGCGGGCGGCCGCGCGCGGTCGCCAAGGTATTCCACCACATCCTGGGCGATCGAGCCGCGCACTTCGGCGAGCGTGGGCTTACATTCCGGCCCATAGCTCGCCAATAGATTGAAGGCGACCTGCGCGTCGAACACCGGTTGCACGATGGGGCGGAAGGAAAGCAAGTTCGTGGTCTGACTTTCCAGTTCGTCCACGCCGGCCTGGTCGCGTTCGGAAACCGGTGGGAAAAGCAGCAGCACGGTGCGCAGCGGCGAAGATTTTGCCAGCGCGGTTGCCAGCGTGCACGCGATGATCACGCCGGAGCCGGGCGAAGAATACGCGACGGATTTCTGCGCGCCAACCGCTGCTTTAATCGCGTTGAGCCCCGGGCGCGGCAGCAGAGCAGTCGCCAGCGCCGGAATCCAGGACGTGGATTCGCCCGTCGCGGCCAGTGCACCGGTAAGATCAATTACGGTCGCGCCGGAGCGCTGCGCGGCGTGCCAATTGCGCGCGGCATCCTGCTGCGAACCGGTAAAGAACACGAAGCGCGCGTCTTCAAAACTGTCTTCCGCGAGCGCGCGAATAAAAGTAGGCTCACCGGCAGCTTCCGTAAGCGTGCCGGCCAGCGCGGGCTCGTCCAGCAGCACGATATCGCTGGCGGGAAAATTGCGTTCTTCGAGGACGAGTTTCAGTTCCTTGC
This sequence comes from uncultured Acidobacteriota bacterium, assembly GCA_963742475.1. GTDB lineage: Bacteria > Acidobacteriota > Terriglobia > Acidiferrales > UBA7541 > Palsa-295. The sequence continues at coordinate 266,781 of CAVULY010000007.1, forward strand.
CGCGCAAGGAGGAAGCGCCAACGATGGCGACGCGCGTGGACTTAGCGAGCCCGGAGGGCATGGTTCTAGGCAGGCCGCGAAGCCATGCGATGTCGCACCGTGCGCACCAGCTGCATCACGGGGCCATGGGCAGTGTAAGCAGCGGTGAGCAACAGCAAAGTGAGGTGTGAGAAGTACACGACGGCGCCGAACACCAAGGCCAGCAGGATAATGCCGAGAGACGGCTGGCGGCGAGTGAGCGGAATATCTTTGAAGCTGAAAAAACGCAGCGTGCTGGACATCAGTACGCCGAGCAGAACCAGTAAGGCCAGCCAGACAACCGATGCGCGATAGTCCTCGATGGGGCGCCCGTGGAAGAAATGCACCGTAGCAGCGATCATGCCCGCAGCCGCCGGCGTGGGCATTCCCGCAAAGTAACGACTGCCGCCCGGCGCCATGCCTTGAATATTAAAACGCGCAAGCCGCCACGCGCAGCAGGCCACAAAAATGAACCCGACCAGCCAGCCTAGCTGCGTCAAATGCAGCGACTCCGGAGAGTACGCGGCCGCGAGCGCACGAACGCCCCAGGCATACGCCAGAAACGCCGGAGCGATGCCGAAGCTGACGACATCGGCGAGCGAATCGAATTCCCTGCCGAAGGCGCTCTCGGTGTGCATCGCGCGCGCAATGCGGCCGTCCATGGCGTCAAAAAGGTAAGCGACTCCGATCGCGCACGCGGCATTGTCGAAATCGGTAATTTTTCCGTCGAGGGTCGCCAGAATGGCGTAGTAACCGCACAGCATGTTGGCGACGGTGCAAGCGCTGGGAAGAATGTAGACGCCGCGGCGCAGCCGGTGATTACGGAAAGAACGGCGAGGCTCTTCGTCCGTGCCGATGGGATCTATGTCGTTGAATTCCATTTCGCTAATACGCTCTCGCCGCCTTTGACGTTCTGCCCGCGCTGCACGACGACTTGCGTGTTCAGGGGCAGCCAAACATCCACGCGCGAGCCAAAACGAATTAATCCGACGCGCTCGCCCATTACCACTTCTTGGCCTTCCTCTTTCCAGCATATCACGCGACGCGCGATTGCTCCGGCGATTTGTTTGAAAATGACATTACCATTCGGCGTGTGCAGATAAATGATGTTCTGTTCGTTTTCACGCGACGCGTCGGAGCGAAACGCGGCGTAGAAGAGGCCGGGACGGTACACCACGTCCGCGACGCGGCCGGATGCGGGCGCGCGCTGCACGTGCACGTTCCAGATCGAAAGAAAAATGCTGATGCGATGGCCCATCACGGAGTCCAGCATCTCGTCCACGATTTCGACAACGCGGCCATCCGCGGGCGAAACGATGATGCCGGGTTCGAGCCGGAATCGACGCGCTGCGGATCGCGAAAGAAATAAAAAACGAAGAGGCCGAGAATGACCAGCACGACGCCGAGCATCTTCCATCCAGGAAGGAAGCACAGCGCGCCGGCGATGAGCGGCGGCAGGGCAAATCGGTACGCGTCTTTAACCATGGGTCTGGGGCGAAATCCTTTGTTCGCGAGAATATGCGGCGTGCGCGAGCGCCGCGGCGCGATTCATTGCGAATCAGATGAACGGCGAATGCACCGGTATTGTACGACAGAAGTGCGAGGACTGCGCGGGCCTTAGCAGCAAAACAATTCAGTGATGGACCATCTCGTTGCGGTAACGCGCCACGATCATTTCCATCAAATCTTTCAGGCGCAACTTCATTTTCTTGAGCCCGATTTCCAGCTCCATGTCTTCCACGTTCCAGTACGATTGACTTACGAGTTCTTTTAGCTGGGATTCACAGCGGGAGTGTTCTTCGAAGAGCCGGCGGTATTCCTGGTTCGATTCCAACAGGGACTGCCGGATATCATGCGTCGTGATCGGCATCCATTCCCTCCAGGGGTGCAGAAGCGTTCACATAGTCGTAACAATTATCACAATCGGGCTGTGGAAGCCAAGGGGCAAGAAATGCGGCAGCGCACTTTCGATTCACGCTCGGCGATACATCTCCGGCGAAGCTACTCCTACTCTCGGTGCTAATATCATGATCGGGAAGTTGGAGGGCGATGTATGAAGCTCTGCGTTGCGTTCTGTCTCATGTTCTTAATTGGTTCGGTGGTCCTTGGCCAAGGGTACAAACCGGAACAAGGATATGTTCCTAATTCGGAAACCGCCGTCCAAATAGCCGAGGCGGTGCTAGTCCCCGTTTACGGCAGGCAAAAAATCGAGTCCGAGAAACCCTTTACCGCTGAACTGAAGGATGGCGTATGGACCGTCTCCGGTACTCTGCATTGCCCAGATGGCAAGGGTGGGGTCACAACGCACTGCGTCGGCGGCGTCGCGGTTGTCACAATTTCCAAGGCCGACGCACGCATTTTATCGATGATGCATTACAAATAAATTCAGGATTATCTGCCATCGCGAGATTCCGAATCACTGCGCGAGCACGCCGTCAGCGACTTCGGACAGGATATTCCAGATGCGGTCGAGCCAGTCGCGGTGTTCGGGCTTCATCAGGACTGAGCGCAGGCAGAGGACTGTATCGGTGGCGGCGGCTCTCAGATCGTGCTGCGCGCCAAAAAAACTTACGGGCACGCGAATTAGCGCTAGGTGCAGATTTTGTTTTGCGGCGGCGTCGAAGATACGTTGTGACAATGCGGAAATTTCGGCGACTGTTTTTGCGCGCGGCGCCCACACTACAATGTCGAGCTCAGGCGCGAACGGCAGCAGCCAGCGGGCGTCGTTTGCCAGGCGCCGCGCGAACTGCAGCGCCGCATCGCGCGACGCTTCGAGCATGACGGCGAATTCCCCGCGCCGGACGAGTGGCAGCAGACGTTGCGTGGCCCACAACGCGACGGCGGAAGCTCCCGGACGCGAACATTCCAGGCTGATTTCGCCCAGATGAAGTTCCGACGAAGTGAAATAGGTGTACGGCGATTCGTGTTTGTAGATCGCGCCGACCTGCGGATCGCGGAACAGCACGCAGCCGCAGCCGTAAGGTTGCAGTCCGTGCTTGTGCGGGTCAATGACGATGGAATCGGCGCGGCCGATCAGGTCGAAGCTGGCGCGTGTCTCCGCAGTGAGATTTGACGCCAGCGTAAAATATCCGCCGTACGCGGCGTCCACGTGCAGACGAAAACCGTATCGCTCGCGCAGGCGCAGAATTTCCGGCAGCGGGTCCACGGAGCCGGTCCCGGTTGTCCCTGCTGTCGCAACGACGCAGCCGACGTCGCCAGCTGCTAACATTTTTTCCAGTGCGCTTGTATCCATGCGGCCGCGATCGTCCGTCGGCACATGCGCGAACGGCAACTGCAACACCGCGGAAATGCGTTTGTGCGTGTAATGCGACTGATCGGACGCGAGGATTTTCTTCCCCGGATGCAGCTGGCCGGCAACCCACAGAGGCTTCGAGGTTGGCCATCGTCCCGCCGCCGCACAAATGCCCCAGGTGTTCCGTGCCAGCCGAACATCGCGGCGATCTGCGCGACCGCTTCTTTCTCCATCGCGGAACTGGCGCGTCCGCCATCCAGCGCGTGATTGTTCGGATTGATCCAGGTAGCCAAAGCGTAGGCCGCGCGCGCGATCGGATGTGGCGGCTTGAGCATCTGGCCAGCATAAAGCGGATGAAAGTACGGGTAGTTGTCTTGGAGTCTTGTGGCGACTTCGGTCATCACGGCGGCGAGACGCGGGTCTGGCGGTTCCGCGGAATTTTCGGTGACGGCGGGCAGCGCGGCGAATCCGCTGTCAAGTTGCTGCAGTGAATCTTTCAGGAGTCGCAGGGTGGTTTCTTCGAGATGCATTGTTGTCCTCGTGCGATTTGGTGGAGCGGTTACAGTAGCAGATTCGTTGAAGATTTGAGACGCGCGTGGATGCGGAAAGTCAAAAGATTTAACACAGAGGTCACAGAGGAAAGGCGGAGAAAAATCTGAGAAAGATGGAAGCATCACCGCAGAGGACGCCGAGGTCGGAGCGCAGAGTGCGCAGAGGAAGCAAAACCAAGTGACGGCGTCGCAGGGACTTTTCTTGGTAGGGGCGCTGCTTGCTGCGCCCGCCTTCTGAACCAATTTCCGAACTTATACGTTACTGGAGCGCCGCCGTCAGCAGCAGCGCGTCTTCTACGGGCGCCGTGTAATAGCGCGGGCGGCGGCCTACGACTTCAAATTTGTGGCGCGTGTAGAAACGCAGCGCGGCGAGGTTCGACGCGCGCACTTCCAGAATGGCGTGCGTAGCTTCGAACGTCTGCGCCCACTTGAGGGCTTCCCCCAGCAGCGCGGCGCCAATTCCGCGGCTGCGCCAGTCGAACTCCACAGCGAAATTGAGAATTTCCAGGTCGCTGCTGACGCGGCGCGCAACCAGAAATCCGGCGACCCCGACACCGCCTTCGACAGAAGCCCCAGCAGCGACTTCCGAGCTGACACGCAAATTCTCTGTCGCCACCCATCCCGCCATTTCCCCGCGCGCCACGCGATCGTAATCCCAGGCGGTCCACTGCGCGATTTCCGGGCAGGCCGCTTGAATCGCAAGGATGTCTTCCACGTCGCGGGATTCCAGCGCGCGAATCGTCAAGATGGCGAGCCGTCCTTCCAACGCATTTCGGCGTCTGTGCGGCGCACGTAATTTGCATCCAGGGTGAGCGCGTCGCTCACCTCTCCGCGCAACGCACGCGCGTAAGCGATTCGTCCGATGGATGGAGCGAGCACGCTGGAAACAATTTCGAGCGCAGCAACGCCAGCGGGAAATTCACTAATCAATCGCGACGCAACTTCCACGACGGAAGCATCCGGCGTGACGATTGTGAATCCGGCGCCGCGATTCCCATCGCCACGGTACGCCAGCGCACCAAGTTTCTCTGTAAACTCCTCCGGCGTGACCACGAACTCTTCGCCGTCCAGCGCAAGTCCCGCCGCTGCTGAACGATAAACGCCAAAATAAATTTGCCCGCGCCGCGCGTCGAGCGCCGGTATTAAAACTGCGCCGCTCGATAGAGCCTGAACCGCCACCGCTTCCAGCGCGCTCACGCCAACGACAGGCTTGCGGTAAACCTCCGCCCAACCCTTCGCAGCCGTCAATCCCACGCGCAGTCCGGTAAAAGAGCCAGGCCCCGCAGAGACGGCGAACAGGCCAAATTGCTCAAGTCTCAGCGTCAAATCGCCTAGCAGAAACTCCAAATGGCGGAAAATCCGCGAAGAATAGTTCTCTTCTGCGCGCGTAGAGATGACGCCAAGTGTCAAATCGTCACGCAAAATTGCGACGCTACCGGAGGGCGAAGAGGTATCCAAGGAGAGAATCAGCACGTGCACCAGTATAGGGCAATTTCGGGGCCAATCTTACTGAAAACATTCGGTTTCTCAGGCTTGAGACCGGTCGCCAAACCACCCATTTATCTTGACGTTTATGACCCATGTGCCTAAACTTTAAATATGCTTTTCGGGGAGGGTCGTGCATCCATGTCCTGTGAATTCAAACTTGGCGAAAAAGTTGTGTATCCGAATCACGGTGTCGGGGTAATTGAACAGATTAGTTACGGCTACGTGAATGGACGTTCGGAACGATTCTACATGCTGAAAATCGTTTCGAGCGGTTTGAAAGTGATGGTGCCGCAGACGAACGTAGACTGCGTTGGCCTGCGCCCCATCATTCGCAACACGCAGGCCGGCGCGGTGATTTCCTTCTTGGAAAAAGGCCGCTCCGCTTCCCACCACGACTGGAAACACCGCTTCAAGGAAAACTCGGATCGCATGCGGACCGGCTCGTTGATGGAGGTCGCCGCAGTGCTCAAAGGTCTGGTGGCCCTCAGCCGGACCAAGCCGCTTTCCTTCCGCGAGAAGAAAATGCTGGAACGTGCCAAGTATCTGTTGGTAAGTGAACTTGCCACGGTGCGCAATACGTCCGAATCGGCGGTAGAGGCCAACCTGGTTAAGGCGCTGGCCAAAGCCAAGCTGCAAATGCCGGAGGGCGCGCCCATCCCGGAGTAAATTTTTCGTATCAACCCTGGCGGGCACAATCTGCAAGATTGTGCCCTTTTTTTTGCGTGCTACTTCCCTTCTCGCTGCTTTGTCGCCCTTCCTATTTTCCTCGCTTCTTTGCCGGCGCCACGATGCGCTCGATCTGCTGCGTGTGATTCAGGTCGTGACCGGCGATGAGCGTGACGAGGCGTTCGACCGTCTCCGCACCGCGTTCGGAGTGCATTCCGTGGTGTTTCCATTGTTCGGCGGCGAGCGACTTCAGTAGAGCCAGATTCGCTTCGCGCAGCACACGGAATGTCTCGAGCGAGTTGCGGGTGTCGCGTTTTTCGTAGCGGCAGGCTTTGGCCCACGCGTCCTGGTCATAGGCGGGGATGGGCGTGCCGGGCGTCCCGAGGATCTGCCGCAGGCGGAAGCTGGTGACGATTTCGCTGTCGGCGAGATGCGCCATGATTTCCGCGACCGACCATTTGTCCGGTGCCGGACGTTTGCGCAGCTTCGCCGCCGGGACGCCTTTCAGCAGGCGTTCTAGCTTTTTCGCGCTGGCGGCTTGGATTTTCAGCGGCTTCTGCCCTTCGGCATATCCCACGATTCGGTCCACGTACTGCGGAATGGTTTCGCTCATTGAGGTTGCTCCTGGTTTGGCGTTTGGATGCGGATGAATACAGAAAGACTCGCGCGAATGAAAAAAGATAGCGATGTGCTGTGCGCGCTCTGCGCCCGGCCAATTTGGCAGGCGTGGGTGAGGTGTTGACTCCTCAGCGGCCAGCTCTAGATCGGCGCCTTTGACTCGCGTAGCGCCGGCGTCCCGCCGGCTCTGCGCAGTTGACGTTGTGAATCGCCCCGCGGTCGATCCATCCTGCCCCCCGATCCAGGGTCGAACGGCAGCGGCCGCCTGTACCAACGTACAGTTTTCATCTTCTGGAAACCGTTTGTGCGGAACCCCTTCTGCGGAACAGGCGCCATCTTACAATTTAAGAAGCGATCTTCTGCGGCCCTCGGGAACTTGGGACTCTTTCTAAATGCTTGGCCGTGAACCGGATCGCGCAGCTCTCAGAGGCGAAACGCATGGCGCTGAAGGCGACGGACATCCCTGCCGCGAGCCCGCACGTTGACGCGGCCGGAAGACCGATTCCCGGGTCGGCCACCGATCAGGCGCCGCACCCTGCGTCCACTGCGGCGCACACTCCCGCCCTCAACCCCGAAGAACAGGAACTCGCGCGCAAACGCGAAGAGCAAGCCGCCATCGAAAGCGAACTGGCCGAACGTGAGCTCCGCTCCGCAAATCTGCGCGCGGAGCTGGGCGCGTTCGAGCGGCAGTACCTTCATCACGTTGGCTCACGCTACGCGGAACTTGACGATCTGAAAGCCGCCGTAGCCGAGCGCCTTGCGCAGGAACAGCCGGCAAACGAACGCGCGCAGCAAGCCGCCCGCGAAGCTCGCACGCGCGCCGCCGAAACCCAATCCACAGCGGGAGAAAAATCCGAAGCTACGCCGCGCGCCTTCGAATCTTCGCCGGAAATGAAGCGGCTGTACCGCGAAGTCGCCAAACGCGTTCATCCGGACCTCACCTCCGACCGCGCGGACCGCGCCAAACGCCAGCAATTGATGGCCGAGGCCAACGAAGCCTACGAGCGCGGCGACGAAACCAGACTGCGGAAAATTTTCACGGAATACGAGTGGAGCGCGGAGGCTGTGCAGGGCGAAGGCCCCGGCGCGGAATTGATTCGCGTGATTCGCCGCATCAGCCAGGCGCGCGGACGGCTTGCGGAGATCGAGGCGGAATTGCAGGAGCTGCTGCGTTCGGATTTGTATCAATTGAAAGTTCGTCTGGACGAAGCGCAGAGCCATGGCCGCGACGTGCTGAAAGAAATGGTACAAAAAGTGGAAGATCAAATCGCGCAGGCCAAGCGACGGCTGGAAAATCCAGAAGGGCGCGGCCGCTGACCATGGAAACGCGCGAAAGATCGGACGTAGTGCAGACCGCGCAGCATGGCGGCCAACAAATCGTGCCTGCCGCCTCGCGCGGCCTCGCGCTGCGTTCCGCAGCGCTGGTGGTGCGCGGCCTGCGGGACATGGCGCGCGATTCCAACTGGCTGATCAAGAAAGTTTTTCCCGGCTTCACTCCGCGGCTGGCAATTTCAGCGACTGGCTCGGTGTGTCTGATCGCTCCTCCCGATCATGGCGGCTCGCAGCGCGTGGTCCTCTATGACATTGAACGCACCGGACCAACGCTGGCTCTCGCCGTACCGCAAGAAGCGGCTGGTCCAGCAGCCGGCATCGCGGCGCAGGATTTTTCCGCAGCCTTTGCGTGGTCGCCTTCGGCGCGCCATCTGGTGGCGGCGTGGGGCGCGTGGCAACCGGCGCTGCACATTTTCGATCTGCAAGGAAAAATGCTGCTGGGCACGTTTGGCGATTTCAAGAATTTTCCGGCGTGCCTGGCATGGTCCGGCGCGGGAAATTATTTCGCGGCGGCATCTGCAGGCGGAAAAGGCGCGAGCTTGCGGCTGTGGCAGGCCGGAGCGGGCGCAGTGCCCTTCGCGCAGTCGCCGACCAAAGAAATGGGCGTGCCCGATGGCTTCGAGCGGCAAACCTACGAAGCGGAATTCGGCGAAGAAGGCGCGTTCGGCGGTTACGGGCGCACCGCATTCAGCCCGGATGAAAAAATTCTCGCCAGCGTTATCGAAATTCGCGGCGATTGGGCGGATGATTCGATCGTGCTCGCCGACGTCCCGGCGCTGCGCACACAAAATGTGTTTCAGGCGCAGGGACACATCACCGACCTCACATGGACGCCCGACAGCCGGCAAATCATTTATTGCGCCGCGGGACAGGCGTATAGCCTCGACGTGGAAAGCCTGGCGTTCGAGCCGCTGCCCTTCGGCGCGGAATTGTGCGTGTGTCATCCGCACCTGCCGCTGTGCATCTGTTACAGCTCGTGGCTGAAAAATTCAGCGAAGGGCCGGCTGTTCATAGTGGACCTGGGCCGCCAGACCATGTTCGACGAGTACGCCGCCGAAGGAATCGTGGACCTGCGCTGGAGCGTTGATGGATCGAAAGCCTACGCCATGACGCAAGACGGCATGGCGTATATTTACGAACCGCCACTTATTTAGCTCTGAAAGGCTCTCCGTGAAAAGTGGATTCTGCGATGAAGATTTTTCTGTGCGGACGATATGACTGAAGCGCGTAATGAGCCGATGCGGCTAGCGCAACGAGCGGGCACGCCGACTCGTCAGGCGCATCCCGACTGGATTTACTTCCTACCCATTCTGCATTTCTGCGCCTGCTTGATGAGCACGTTGCGCTATTTCGTCCCAGGCCTGCAGTACCTGGTCGTGATTTGGGACTTCGTGATGCACGCCGACTTCCCCATTTCGCTGGTAGCGTACGCGCTGACGCCGAAGTTCGCCCCGCTCGCCGCAATCTGGATCGTCGTAGCCGGTACGCTGTGGTGGTACCTGCTGAGCCGCTTGCTCGAAGGCGCGATCAATATTTTTGTAACGCCAAAAGCAAACAGCTCCTGATTAATAGTTCCCTCGTCCGATTGGCAACAACGGGTCTTCCAACTTAACGATGCGGCATTAAATCGATACAGTTCATTCGTTTTCGTTCGCTCGGCGATGAAACCATACGACTGCCGCCCGATAAAGAGCGCGAACCAAGCCTGTTGCGATAAGAAACCCTCCAACGAAAACGAATAGAAGAACTTTTCGGTAGCGCTCCACATCAATGTTGTATTTCGCAATCACAAACGCGGCTATTCCGATGCCCAAAGCTATGAGCAGGCCGGTTCCCAGAAGTTTGAAGGAATCGCGCGTCGAATGCTCGCTGGCAGGTTTGACGTCCAGTAAAACGAGGACGTAGTGATCTCCTTTACGAAGTTCGCGAACGGATTCGTCCCAGTACGCGCTCTCTTTCGGGATCTTCCGCTTTCAACCGGCCGTAAGCATGCTGGAGAAGCCGCGAGATTTTGGCCTCGTATTCTGGCGTGTCATATTGCGCTTCGAACTCGTCATTTATTTCAGACGGGTTGGGGCATGAGGTGGGGTCGCTCTCTGTAAAATACATCATTTTCAGTTCAATTTCAGATAACGACACGTTGTCCAGAACCGCTTGTTCCGTGGCTTGCTGAACGAGAAAGTCTTTTACTTGTTTGGTATTCATTCGGAACCACCGGTATGCGTGGCGCGGCTCGATACGTCAACGGCTTCCGGCGGCGCCACCGCGCCTCCTTAAGCACGCCAGACTGGCGAATCGTAGCACGGCCTACGCTACGACGATTGAGTTTCCACCAATCTGCAGACACACATTAACTGATAGGGGTCGTCTCGGAAATCGGTATCGTGATTACGAACGAAACCAGTCTAGACATGTTCGCTCGCTACGCCAGCGGCAGATTCGGCTCGGCGTTGAGGGTGGCGTCTTCGTGCTGGCCGGCGGTATAGCGCGGGTAGCCGGCGGCGGCGATCATGGCGGCGTTGTCTGTGGAGAGCGCGCGGCTGGGGAAAAATACTGCAAGATTGTGGCGCTTGGCTTCGGCTTCGAAGGAGGCGCGCAACTCGCGGTTGGCGGCGACTCCGCCGGACACCAGGATAGAGCGCACGGAATTTTGCTCGGCGGCAGCAATGGTGCGCGTCACCAGATCATCCACCACGGCGCGCTGAAAGCTTGCGATCAGATCCAACGTCGCTGCGCTGGCCAGCTTGCGCAAGGCATCTGCGCTGCGTTCGCCGCGCGCCAGCGCTTCCTTCCGCGCATCAATTTCAGGCTGCAGCTCGGGATGGCGCTTCAAGTGGTACAGCACCGCCGTCTTGATTCCGCTGAAACTGAAATCGTACACGTTGCCTTTCATCTTCGGCTCGCCGAAGCGAATCGCTCGCGGGTTGCCGTGCTGCGCCAGTTGATCCATCACCGGGACCGCCGGGATATCCCAGTGCGAGCAGGCGCGCGACTTTGTCGTAAGCCTCGCCGGCCGCGTCGTCGCGCGTGCCGCCTAGACGTGCGTAGGAAAAATGCGCCGCGCCATTTTGCGATTCCGATTTCACGGAATAAATCACTGTGTGCCCACCGGAAACGATCAGGCACGCAGCAGGCAATTCAGGCCGAGGCAGCCCAGCCGCATGCGCTTCCAGAAATACCGCGTGAACGTGGCCTTCCAGATGATTTACGCCGATCAGCGGCTTCCCCAGCGCCTGCGCCAGCACTTTGCCATACGTGATGCCCACCAGCAGCGCGCCCACCAGGCCCGGACCGCGCGTCACCGCCACCGCATCCAAATCCCGCAGCGTGACTCCGGCCTGCTCCAGCGCTTCGCGTACTACCGGAACGATCTGGCGCAAATGTTCGCGCGACGCCAGCTCCGGCACCACGCCGCCATATTTCCGGTGAATGGCAATTTGCGAAGCGACGATGCTGGAAAGAATCGTATCGCCGCCGGAAACCACCGCCGCCGCAGTCTCGTCGCAGGAAGATTCAATCCCCAGAATGATTTTGCCGTGCGTGGTCAAGAAAATGCCTCGAATCTCGTTGCGCCAGAGTTCGCAATGAATATGGTAGCATAGCCATGCGAGCGGCCTTTCGATGCGCAGCGTTTGCGCGAAATCGTCGTACGTGCGATGCCGCCGCGCTTACACAAGACGTTGCGTTTACGAACTGCTGCGATCGAGCTTCCCCAGCCAAGCCGCTCCCAGAGAGTAAAATAATCTTGATCGGGCACGCCTGATTTGTTCAGGCGACCGGCCGCATTCCACTAAGAGGAATATGAGCTCAGAGCGAAAACGTGTGCGGAAAGCTGTGCTGCCTGTGGCCGGTCTGGGGACGCGCTTTCTGCCCGCCACCAAAGCGATGCCCAAGGAAATGCTGCCCGTGGTGGATAAGCCGCTGATTCAATACGCGGTGGAGGAATGTATCGCGTCCGGCATCGAAAACGTGATTTTCGTCACCGGCCGCCGCAAGAGCGCCATCGAAGACCATTTCGATTTCGCGCCCGAGCTGGAACATTTTCTGGAAGATCACGGCAAGCCGGAACTGGCGCAGATGGTGCGCGACATCAGCGGCGGAATTCATTTCAGCTACACGCGGCAGAACGAAGCGCTGGGCCTGGGCCACGCGGTTTTGACGGCGCGCGAATTGGTCGGCGACGAGCCTTTTGCTGTGCTGCTGGGCGACGTAATCATGGACAGCCCTGTCCCCGCTACTCGTGCCCTGATCGAAATTTACGAATCCACCGGACAGGGCGCAATCACCGTGCAGGAAGTCCCGCGCGAAGAATTGCAATTCTACGGTGTGATCGCGGCGAGCCCCGGAAACATTCCTCGCTGGGGCGACAGCGTGCTGCGTCTCAACGACATGATCGAAAAGCCGAAGCCGGAACAGGCGCCTTCGAACCTAGGCGTATCAGGGCGCTACGTGCTGCCGCCGGCAATTTTTGACTATTTGGACCAAACCAAGCCCGGCGCGGGCGGCGAAATACAACTCACCGACGGACTGCGCGCCTTGGCCGCTCATGAAGGCTTGTGGGCGCACGTGCACCAGGGACAAACGCACGACGCCGGAAATAAACTGGGCTTCCTGAAAGCTACGGTGGAACTGGCGCTAAAAAATCCGCAATTCGGAAACAAATTCCGCGAATATCTGAAGTCGCTGCAGCTCTAGAACTTCACTTCTTTTTCTTCGACGCGTTTTTCTCGCCGGACGATTTTGCGTCGCCAGAGCTTGCGCCGCCGGATTTCGATTCGCCGCTTTTCGCGTCGCTCGATTTCGCGTCCTGCGATTTTTTGTCCGCGGATTTGGAATCCCCGGATGAATCCCCCGATTTCGCCGAGGCTCCGTCGCCTGAGCCTTCTACCGACGTCGCTCCGGAATTCTTGCCCTTGTAATCCGTCACGTACCAGCCTGAGCCTTTGAACTGGATCCCCGCCGCGGATATCATCCGCTCGGCTTTCGCGCCGCACTTGGGGCACTTCTGCGTCGTTGGAGCGTCATGCTTTTCGATTTTCTCGAATTGATGCGCGCACTTGGCACATTTGTATTCGTATAGCGGCAATGCGGAACTCCTCCCTGCGTCGAGTGTAAATAAAATAGTAACACGCTTGCGCCCGCACGCGCAGCGGCGGCGCGCATTCACAAACAGCGGGCAGATCGTCTGGCGGCGCATTTCAGTACGCCATCGCTGTTGTGCCGCTGATCGGCCGTGCGTCACGGCGCGGTGGTGCACTTGCGATCGATGGCGGTCCGAAGCCCGCCGCTACAAAGCCTTCTCCCGAAAATGCCCGGACAGGTGATGTGTTAAACTGCCGTCGGTCGTAACATTTTCGACTCCCTCATGACCAAGACGAAACCAAACGAGCCGGGCGCGGGATGTTTGTACGTGGTCGCCACGCCCATCGGCAACCTGGAAGATATTTCGCTGCGCGCGCTGCGCGTGCTGAAAGAATCGGACGCCATCGCCTGCGAAGACACGCGGCAGACTCTGAAGCTGCTCTCGCATTTCGACATTCAAAAGCGCTTGGTGAGCTATCACGAGCACAACGAAATCACGCGCGCGGCGGAAATCGTCATCGAGCTGGAGCAAGGCGCGCAGATCGCGCTGGTGACCGACGCCGGCACGCCGGGAATTTCCGATCCCGGCGGAAGACTGGTGAGTTTGTGCCTGCGTCACGGAATTCAGGTGGTGCCGCTGCCTGGCGCGTGCGCGTTTGTGGCCGCGCTGGCCGCCTCCGGAATGTCCATCGAGGAATTTACGTTCGTAGGATTTTTGCCGTCGCGGCCCACCGAGCGGCGCAAACGATTGCGCGCGCTTGCCGCCGAGCCGCGCACCCTCGCTCTGTACGAAGCGCCGCACCGCCTGCTTGATACTCTGGAAGATGCGCTGGAGATTCTAGGCAATCGCCCGGCGGTGGCAGCGCGCGAATTGACCAAAGTGTACGAGGAATTCGTGCGCGGCCATCTGGAGGATTTGCTGGCCGCCGCGCGCAAGAAACCGCCACGCGGGGAGATCACGCTGCTGATCGGTCCCGCGGACGGCGAAGCCCAGCACACCGCCGCCCAAGATGCGCACGCAAAACTTCCCCTGGCGCGTCGTGTGGCGGAAATCATGAAGGAACGCGGCGTGGACAATAAAGCCGCGCTGAAACAGGTAGCACGCGAACGCGGTCTCACCCGCCGCGAGGCCTACAAGCAGCTGCTGATCACCCGAGACGAGTGACGGGTCAGCTTTGCGTCAGCAGAGATCAAAACCTTAACACAGAGAACACAGAGAAAAACCGGAGGACACAGAGAATACCGCAGGGTAATCGTCTTTCTCAGATTTCCCTCCGCAGTTTCTCCGTGTTCTCTGTGTAAAATCTTTTGATCTTACGGTAGGAAACACGCGATCACGGAAGGATTCAATCTCCGGCAGGTGCCGCGCTTTTCGCGAAGAAGGCATCCACCTTGTCGAGAATCTCCGCCGCCGCGTGCGCGTGATGCACCGCATAGCGCAATTCCGCGCCGTTGCGCACGCCGTGGGTGAATAGGCTCGCAAACTGTTTCATCTTGCCAATCGCGTCCGGCATTTCAGCGGCGATCAAGCTGCGGAAATAACCAGAAAGCAAATGATAGCGATCTACATCGGTGGGCTCTTCGTAGCGTCCCGTGGCAATGAAATCCGCAATCTGGCGAAAAATCCAGGGATTCGAAGAAGCCGTGCGCCCGATCATCACCGCATCGCATCCGGTTTCCGCCACCATTCGTACGGCATCCTGCGGCGTGCGAATATCGCCATTGCCGATCACCGGAATGCGCACCGCCTGCTTCACCGCGCGTATCACGCTCCAATCCGCCGAACCGCTGTAACCCTGCATGCGCGTGCGCGGATGCACTGCGATGGCTTCGATGCCCACCTGCTCGGCCATGCGCGCCACATCCACCGCCACGATATTATTTTCATCCCAGCCCGAACGAATCTTGATCGTCAGCGGAATGGACACAGCGGCGCGCACCGCTCGCAGCAATTTTTCCAGATGCACCAGATCGCGCAGCAAACCCGAGCCGCCGCACTTCACCACTTTTTTAACCGGGCAGCCCAAGTTGATGTCCACCTGGTCGAATCCCAGATCTTCGGTAAGCGCAGCCGCAGAGGCCATCACCTGCGGGTCTGAACCGAAAATCTGCGCCGCGATGGGATGCTCGTCGGCATCGAAGTACAGATAATGCAGCGTGCGGGCGGAATTGCGCGTCAGCCCTTCGGCGCTGGTGAATTCCGTCATGATCAGGCCGCAGGAACCCAGCGAACGGATCACACGGCGAAATACCGTGTCCGTTACGCCAGCCATCGGCGCCAGTATCGTCGCCGGACGGATCAGGTTGTCCCGAATTTTCAGTTCAGCGGGAATCATCGCGTCTCTTCGCCGCCACCAATTCTTCCGCGCCGTCGCCATCCGAGCCTACTGCCGCAGCAGCGGCCCGCGCGCGCGGAGCTTCGCCGTTGAGCTGCGCGATCAGCGCATCTCTGGAGCCGCCAAAAAAATTCTCAATCACCTGCCCCAACGCGTGGGCGCGCGCGTCTTCCGCGCTCAAGTTCGGGCGATAGATATAGGCACGCCCCACCTTGCGGCGCTCGACGATGCCTTTGCGCGCGAGCCGGTCCATGATGGTCATGATCGTGGTGTAGGCGCGCGGCCGCCGCGTGGCCAGGCTATCGCGGATTTCGCGCACGGTTCCCTGCCCCATCGGCCAAAGCGTGTTCATGCAATCCAGCTCCAGCGGTGCCAGCTCCAGTAGCGCGCGGCGCGGCGACGAGATTTGTGTGTTGAATTCACTCATAAATTTTCGCGCTCGCTCTCACTGTTTGCTGCCGGGATTGCGTGACGTACCAGGCGCAGTCCGCTGCGCAGCGGAGTTGCTCGCAGCAGTCTCCGCCGATCCAGCTACATCCTCGCTGGCCAAAAATTTGTCGGTCCGCAAAAGCGCGCGGTGCAGCGCGGGATTTCGCTCGGTCCACTCTTCGTTTCCCGACGCGCCTTCCAGAGTCGCGCGCATCGCCGCCATTTTCGAATCCATGTCGTCCAGAAAATGCAGCGCGATGGCTTCGCGCGTCTGCGGCAAAGCTGGCGAGCCGAACTCGTACGTGCCGTGGTGGCTCAGAATTAAATGCTCGATCAGGATCGCCAGTGGCTCCGGAAAGCCGGGAATCGCCTTGATCTTCTCGCGCACCAGCAGCGTCCCGATCGTAATGTGACCGAGCAGCCGGCCCGCAGTGGTGTAGTTCGTCCCGCGCTCGTAGCTCAGCTCGTCGATTTTTCCGATGTCGTGCAGCACGATTCCGGCCAGCAGCACATCGGCGTCCAGCTCGGGATAATGCTCGGCGACGGCGCGCCCCAGGCCAATCAGGCTGACGACGTGCTCGAGCAACCCGCCGACAAAGGCGTGATGCATGCTCATCGCCGCGGGCGCGCGCTTCAACCTTGGCGCAATCGCCGGATCATTCACCACGCTTTCCAGCAGCCGCTGGATCCAGGGATTCTTGACCCCTGCGACCGCCGCGCCCAGCTCGCCATACAATTTCTCCACGTCGTGCCGGGTGTGCGCGATAAAGTCGGAAAGATCGTAATCGCGGTCCGCCGCCGGGACAATCTGCTCCAGCGTCATCTCCTTCTGGCCGTTGTAGAGCTTCACGCGGCCGCGAATCTGCACCACGTCGTCTGCTTCGAAGGTTTTCGCCAGCGTTTCGAAGTTGTCCCACATTTTCGCGGGAATTGAGCCGGTGCGTGTCGCGCAGCGCCAGTTCGAGCCACGATTTCCCGCTGCGCTGCGATGTGCGGATTTCTTTTATCCCGACGAGAAACAACGATGTGACGGCTTGCCCGTCCTGCAGATCGGAAACGTAATGCGATTTCATTGACCGTTGACTTTGGGCAGCGGCATCTTTTTCTTTTCTTTCTTCTTCTGCGCCGTGTCGGGCGTTGGCTGCACTTCCTGTATCACGCTGGCTCCGGCCACGGCCGCGCTGTCGGTGTAGCCCGGCTTTACCATCACGTAGCTTTCTTCGCGCAAGGTCGCCAGGTAATCGCGCATCTGCGGCTGCATTTTCTCCATGTACAACCGGTTCATGATTTCGTTTTCCACTTTGTCCATGGGCTGCAAGCCGGCCAGGTAGTGATTATCTACTTTCAAAATCTCGAATCCCGGCTTGGTCTGAATCACGTCCGTGATCTGGCCTTTATCCATTTTGAAAACAACCTCTTCGAGTTGCGGCGCCATTTCGCCCCGTTTGAAAGTTCCCAGCTCGCCGCCGTCTTTCGCCGTGCTGCCCTCGGAATAGCGCTTGGCGATTTCGTTGAAATCGTCGCCCCGGATCACCCGGTTGCGCAAGTCTTCCGCCTTCTTCTGAACGGCCGCGATTTCCTCGGGGCTTTTGCCTTCCGTGCTCAGCAGGATTTCAGACAACACCACTTGCTCGGGCCGCGTGAACTCCTGCGGGTGCGCTTCGTAATATTTCTTCACTTCATCGTTGGGGATGGTGATGTGCGAGCCCACTTCCCGCCGCACCACTTCCTGCGTCAGCAACCCGTTGCGAATCGACGTCTTGTAATCTTCCCAGGCCAGGCCGGACCCTTCCACCGCCTTTTCCAGATCCTCCAGGCTGGCCAGCCCGTTCTGCTTGCGCACGTCGTCCAGCCTCTTGATCACGTCCGATTCCACGCTGATGCCCATATCCTTGGCGCGCTGCACCATCAGCGATTGATCAATCAGCCCGCGCAGCAGATCCTTCTGCTGCTCCTTGAATACCTCGTACAACTTGTCCGTTGGGCAGCCCTGGCAATCGTGCGCCACTTCCTCGCGCAACTGCTCTTCGGCCTTCTGATAATCCGACCGGGTGATCACCTCGTTGTTCACGCGGGCGATAATCTCTTCCACGATCACGGCCTTGGCTTGCGCGCGCGCGCCGGAAGGGATGACCAGCGCTGCCAGCATCAACGCGCCGCCGAGCGTAAAGACCGATCCGAATTTGCAAATTTTCATGGGGTTCACTCGCCTCAAATTTTATCCCTACGATTGTAGTTGTAGCAATACGTTTCTGGTGGCGCCCATCGGCCCACCTTGGATGCTCTTCCAGTCCAGCCACAGTACCCCCGACGGGTCCAGTCGCATCCCCCTGCGCTTGCGCAGCAGTTTTACCAACCTTTCCGGACCCAGCGGCGTGTCGTCGTAGAACTTGATCCCCACCTGATCGCCACGCCGGTCCACTGAAGCTACCAGCAGCTTCTCCGCCAGCGCCTTCAACACTGCATAATCCAGCAAATTCTCCACCGACGGCGGCGGCGGGCCGAAGCGGTCTTCCAGCTCCTGCCGGACCTCCGCTCGCTCCGCGTCGCTGGTGACGCTGGCTATGCGTTTGTAAATCCGCAGCCGCAGGTTCTCGCTATCAATGTACTCAGGTGGGATGCGGATTTCCTGTCCCAGGTTGAGTGTGGCCCGGCGTTCGGGAGTGAGCGCCTCGCCTTTGCGCTCCGCGACCGCGCGCTCCATCATCTGGCAATACATGTCGAAACCGACGGCCTCGATATGGCCGTGCTGTTCGCGCCCCAGCAAATTCCCCGCCCCGCGCAGTTCCAGGTCGAGTGCGGCGATGCGGAAGCCCGCGCCCAGATCGCTGAATTCTTTCAGCGCCGCCAACCTCTGCCGCGCGATCGTTGTCAGCGTCGAGTCTGGCGGTACCAGCAGGTACGCGTACGCGCGCTGATTCGAACGCCCCACCCGTCCTCTTAATTGGTATAGCTCGGAGAGGCCCATGCGGTCGGCGCGATTGATCACGATGGTGTTCGCCCGCGGAATATCCAGACCATTCTCGATAATGGTGGTGGAGACCAGCACGTCCGCCTCATCGCGAATAAATTGCAGCATCACTTTTTCCAGCTCGGCCTCGCGCATCTGGCCGTGCCCTACCACCACGCGCGCTTTCGGCACCAGCCGCTTGATCATGGCGGCCAGCGAAATGATGGACTCCACGCGGTTGTGCACAAAAAAAACTTGGCCGTCGCGCGCCAGCTCCTCTTCAATCACGCGCTGCACCAGCGTCTCGGTGAACGGCGCGACTGTAGTCTGAATCGCCAGGCGGTCCTTCGGCGGCGTTTCGATCACGCTCATGTCCCGCAGCCCCACCAGCGACATGTGCAAGGTGCGCGGAATGGGCGTCGCGGACATGGTCAGCACGTCCACATTCTTGCGCATTTCCTTCAGCCGCTCTTTGTGCGCCACGCCGAAGCGCTGCTCTTCGTCCACCACCAGCAGACCGAGGTCCTGAAACTTCACGTCCTTGGAAAGAATGCGGTGCGTGCCGATCAGCACGTCCACCTTGCCCGCTTCCACTTCTTCCAGAACTTTTTTCTGCTCTTTTTCCGTGCGAAACCGGCTGATCATTTCCACGCGCACCGGAAACGCCGCGAACCGCCGCTTGAACGTCTGATAATGTTGGAACGCCAGCACCGTGGTCGGAGCTAGCACGGCCACTTGCTTCGAATCCGCTACGGCCTTGAACGCCGCGCGCATCGCCACTTCCGTCTTGCCGTAACCCACGTCGCCGCACAGCAGCCGGTCCATCGGCAGGTTCGATTCCATGTCGCGCTTCACGTCTTCAATGGCGCGCTGCTGATCAGCCGTTTCCTCGAACTCAAATGCGTCGTCGAACTCATGCGTCCAATTCGTGTCCGGCGGAAACGAATGCCCCACCGCCATCTTGCGTTCGGCGTAGAGTTCCAGAAGCTGCTCCGCCATGTCGCTGACGGATTTCTTCACGCGCGTCTTGCGCGCTTCCCACACCCCGGTTCCCAGCCGGTCGAGCTGCGGTTCCACGCCGCCCAGGGACGTGTACTTCTGAATCAGATCCAGCCGCGCCAGCGGCACGTAAAGCTTGGCGTCGTCCGCGTAGCGCAACAGCATGAACTCGCCGTTCGCGCCTTCCATGGCCACTTGGCGCAGCCCTTCGAATTGCCCGATGCCGTGATCCACGTGCACCACGTAGTCGCCGGGTTTCAGGTCGCTGAAGTCGCTGAAGAAACTCGCGGTCTTCGGCCGCGCGCGCGAACGTTGCGAAGGCGGCGGCAGCGTCTCGAAAAGATCGGCGTTGCCGTAGAGCACCACCTTCGCGTCGGTGAAGACCACGCCTTCGGATAGCGGCGCCTTGGTCAACAAAATCGCCGAACCCGGCGCGTTGCTGCCCTCTTCCGCCAGGCGCGTCACCGTCGCGTTTTCTTCCAGCTCGCCCATGCGATACGGCAATTCAAACTCGTGGCAGATATCCGCAAAACGCTCCAGCTCTCCCGTGCTGGCCGCCGAAACCATCACATTTTCGCCCGCCGCGATGCGGTTGCGCGCCTCCGCAATAAACGCCGCCACATTTCCGTGATACCGCGTGGTCGGCTGCGTATGCAAAGTCCGAATAGGTGTCGTAGCGGCGGACTTCAGTCCGCCATCTTTGCCATCGTCGTGCTCGGCAAGGCGCACCGAATTCGCGCTCGTGCCTGAATTCGAATCACCATCACCCGATTCCGCCGCCTCCACCGCCAGATGCTCGATCGCCAGCCGCGGCGCCATCTGCAACGCCAGACTCCACTCCTCATCATCGAAAATGAATTTGTCCGGAGGCTCGGCCAGCGGATCTTCCACCGCATCGAACGCCTCGGCAAGCTGCGCGCGATATTTTTCGATGGAAGCGGCCAGCAGCGAAGGTTCGTCCGCAATGATCAGCGGCTCGACGGTCAAATCGAACAGCGTGGATTTGCGATTCTCGCGCAGCGCTTCACGAAATTCCCATCCGGGATAGAATCCGCCGGGCGCCGCATCATCATCACGCCCGGACGCGCTGGAAACTCGCGCGCGTTCCAGCACTTCCGCATGCCGCGGATATTCCGTCAGCGGCAGCAGCGTGGCGCGCTCCACCGGATTCGTCGAACGCTGTGTATTGGGATCGAACGCGCGGATGGATTCGATGGTGTCGCCGAGCAGCTCCACTCGCACCGGCTGCGGCGATTCCGGCGAATAAATATCAATGATGCCGCCGCGCACCGCGTATTGCCCCGGCATCTCGCAAGTGATCTGCTTGTCGTAACCGGCGCTCGAAAGAAAATCGATCAGCTCTTCGTGTGGAATGGATTCGTCGCGAGCGATCGTGCGCGCCAGCTGCGAATAGAATTCGCGGTCGCGCATCCGCCACACTGCCGCCTGCACCGGCACGATCAATAAATCCGCGTCACCCGTGGCGAATCGCCACAGCGCCACGGCGCGGTCTTCCGAAATTTCCGCATGCGGCGAACGATTTTCGTAAGGCAGCACTTCGTGCGCCGGCAAATGTGCCACTCTGCGCCCCGGCTTGCCCGTCACCGCGCGATAAAAATAACGCACCGGCTCCAGCAACGCTTCGGCGCGTTGATTCGTATCCACCAGCAGAACCGTGGGTCGCCCCAACCCCGCAAACGCCAGCGGAATCAGCAGCGCTTTCGCCGAATCGGTCAGGCCTGCCAGGCGCACTTCACCGCCACTGCGCCGCAGCGCTTCGAATGTCTCCTCGACCACGGGGCGGCGTGCCACCCGCGCGAGAAGCTCGCTGACCAGGGGAAGAATCATGCTTGGAGTTGGGTAATGCGTTCCACCAGCCGGGAGGTTGAATAGCCGGGTTCGAGCGGCAGGCGCACCACTTGCCCGCCCGCTGCTGTTACCGCGTCGTCATCCGCGCAGGCATTTTCCCGCGAACCTTCGCCGCCTTGCGCAAACACTTCCGGCGCAAGCCGCGCGATAAATTCGCCTGCGCTGGCTTCGTCAAAGATCGCGACGAAATCCACCGCAGCGAGCGCCGCCAGAATTTCAGCGCGCTCCGCAGCTGGCGTGATCGGCCGCGCGGGAAAATTTCCGGTAGCTGCCGGACCCGTAGCGCCAACGAGCTTATCGCCCTGCTCTGCTGCTACCCGCACACTCTCATCGCTCTGCAGCGCCACGATTAATATGTCACCCAGCCCGCGCGCCTGCTCCAGCAAACGGACGTGCCCCGGATGCAGCAGGTCAAACGCCCCGGCCACGCACACCACGCGCTTTCCGTTGCGTTTCCACTCCTGACGATGGAGAATCAGTTCGGTTTGCGACACCACTGCCAATTGCCCATTCCTCGATCCGCCCAGGCGGAAAAACACAAACACATCATTCTACCATGTCGCGCGCAAATGCCGCGGAGCGCGCCGTGAAGCTCTGGCAAATCATTCTCGCAATCATCGGCGTGGTATTCCTCGCGCTCGGCTCGCGCTGGATTCGCGTCGCCGAACTCCCGAAGCAAGAACTCTGGCTCGACGCAGGCGGCTGCCACACACCCATGACCGTTCTCGATCCTCCCGCCGATGTAAAACCCGCCGGCAGCGTCGTCCTTCTACACGGTCTTTCAGCCAATCGCCGCCTGATGATGTATCTCGCCGAAGATTTCGCTGGCCACGGTTTCCGCGCGTACGCGTTCGACTTGCCCGGCCACGGAGACAGCCGCGACGCATTCTCCTTTGCCCACGCGCAGGAGTGCGCCACCGCCGCGGTGGAATCTCTGATCCACAGCGGCCAGCTCGACCCCAAAAGCACAATCTTGCTCGGCCATTCGATGGGCGCGGCCATTGCCCTGCGCATGGCCGATCGCGATCCAGTGGCCGCCACCATCGCGCTTTCTCCCGCGCCGATGAACACCCCGCAGCGCATGCCCGCGAATTTGCTGGTCTTCAGCGCCAGCTCGGATCTGGGCATTCTGAAACGCACGGCGCAAGGTCTCTCCGATGCAGCCGGCGGCCAGCGCACCGCCCCAGAAGACTTCGTGCAGCAGCGCGCGTTCGAATTGCGCCCGCTGCCGCACTCCACTCACACCAGCTTGCTCTCCGATCGCCGCGTCGCGCACGACTCCGAAAAGTGGGCCATGCAAGCGCTCTTCCCCAGCATCGCCGCGGACACGCTCACGTTAAATCTGGACCTCGCCACGTACGAAACCTTCGGCCAAGGACGCAGACGCCTCGCCGGCGGAATCCTGGGACTCGTCGGCATCCTGCTGCTCTTTCCGCTGGCCGTTTCACTAGTTGCAAAATTGGCGGCGACACCCTCAGCAGCAAATCCGGCCTCATCGCCAATTGAATCGCCGGGCAATCATCCGTCCGCGCGTTTTCTGCTCGGCGAAGGCGCCCTCTGCGCGATGCTCGGCGTCCTGCTGCTGGTCCTCGGCACGCCACTGAAATTCTTGCACCTTTACACCGGCGCATACCTCGCTTCGCTGCTGCTCATCGTCGGCATCCTGCTGCTGATTTTCAATTTCGGTTTCGCGATGGAATACGCGTCGCTGCCGGGCAAGAAGCTCGCCGTCGCGGCAGTTCTCGGCTTCGCCACATTCCTCGCCGTTGGCGGATGGCTGAACTGGCAGCTCGATGACGCCTGGCTCAACGCGCCGCGCTGGCTGCGTTTTGCCGGCCTGCTGCCCGTCACGTGGATTTACTGCTTCGCCGAAGAAGTCGTCCTCGGTCCCGTGCACCACGGCTTGCAACGTGCCATTCGCTTCACGGTTTTTCTGCTGCTGCGAATGGAATTGTTTCTCGCCTGCACCCTCGCCTGGTACTTTTTCGCCAGCGGCCAGGTGCTCATCCCCCTTCTCTTCGTGTATCTTGCGCTATTTTCCATCCTGCAACGGCTTGCTACCGATGCGTTACGGTCTCGCATCGGCTCCGCAACTGCCGCGGCACTTTTTGGTGCTATACTCGCTTCCTGGTTCATTGCTAGTGTTTTCCCTCTAAATTGAGCCAGATCACAGCAGGGGACATGAAAGAAATTGCGATTGTCGGCGGCGGTCCTGCCGGTGCGCTTTGTGGCGAGCGCCTGGCCACTGCCGGATTTCAGGTGACGATCTACGACGAGCGCCTCGCGTGGGAAAAGCCCTGCGGCGGCGGCTTAACTCATAAAGCCATCGAAGCCTATCCCTTCCTGCTCGATTCCCCTCAACCGAAAAAAATTGTTCGCAAAGCCGAACTCATTTCCAGCAGCGGCCACCGCGCACAATTCGAAATGAGCCATCCCATCGTGATTTATGCGCGCAAAGTATTGAATGGTTTGCTGCTGGACCGCGCCATCGCCGCCGGATGCCAAACCGTCTGCACACGCATCACCAGCGTAAACACCAGCCGCGAACGCGTCAGCCTGATGGCAGCGGGTGAAGAGCGCTTCTCAGATTTCGTCGTGTTAGCCGCAGGCGCGCGCAATCAATTGCTGCCCGAAACCACCGCGCTCGGCTCGAAAGATCTGGAAGTCACTCTCGGCTATTTTGTTCCCACCGAGGAAGACATCATCAAGGTGAAATTCCTCAAGCAGTTTGAAGGCTACTTGTGGTCTTTCCCGCGCGCGGACCATCTTTCCGTGGGCATCTGCGCGAAGATGGGACAAACCTCCACGCCCGTGTTGCGCGGGCATCTCGACGCCTTCTTCGAGGAAGAAAGAATCCCTCGCGCCGGCGCGCAATTTTACAGTCACGTACTCCCGTCGCCGCAGGCCAAGACGATTCGCAGCCGCAAAATCATGGGACGCAACTGGGCCATGGCCGGCGACGCGGCCGCTACCGTGGATCCCATCACTGGCGAAGGCCTCTACTACGCTCTGCGCTCCGGTGATTTGCTGGCGCAGGCCATCGCGGCAGGCCAGCCCGAACTCTATCCGGAGCAGTTGCGCGCCGCCTTCTCGGCCGACCTGGAATTCGCCGCCAACATCGCCAAGAAAATTTTCCGCGGAAATTTTCTCGGCAGCGCCATCACCACGCGCATGGTGCAACTCCTGAATTATTCGCCCGCGTTTCGCGATCTGATTCGCGACGTATTCAGCGGCTCGCAGGATTATCGCAGCTTGAAGCGCCGCCTCTGGAATCAGCTGGGCATCACCGTTGCGGAATTCACGCGCAGCTTCCTCGATCCGCGCACCATCGTCTGCCCGCGAACTTCCGCCACAGCACCGGCCGATAGCCGCGAACCGTCGCGATGAAGCGGCCAGCCAAGCCACGCAAGCCGCGCACGCCCTCGAAGAAAGCAAAACTCTCCACAATCGTCACGCGCCGCAAACAAAAACATGCCGCGCATCGGTCTGGAAGCCGCGCTCGAGCGCGTGGTGCCTCACGAATGGACCATCGCCGCATATGATCCGCGCCTCCCCGCCGTACTCTCTACTCCGGCAATGATCGGCATGATGGAGGTTGCCGCGGCAAGCGCCGTGCAACCGGAGCTGGCTCCCGGCGCAATAACCGTCGGTACGCGAGTCGAAGTTGATCACCTGAAAGCCGTGCCGGAAGGCTCCACCGTGCGCGCCACCGCCCGCCTTGTGAATCACAAGGGCCGCTTCTTGATCTTCGACGTGGAAGCTCGTTCGAACGGCCACCTGCTTGGACGTGGCTGCGTGTTCCGCGCCATCGTCGAGCCCCGCACATTCCACGCCCGCGCCGCCGCGCGGAAGGATTCGTAACAAAGGACCCGTAACAACGGACTAGCTCTGGCGTCTCGATACCTCAATCATATCCCTCCGAATAATTCGCGCGGATGCTTGCGTCTCTTGGAGTGCGGGAGCTTGCTCCCGCCTTTTTTGGGGCGAGGCTTGCCTCGCCTGCACTGTCGCTCTTGGCGCTCATCATTCGCAGGCAACGCCCCGGCAAATCCTTGGGTTGAGCGACGCTGCTCCCCGTGCTAACCTTTCCCCTGCGTCAAACGCTCGAGTGGCGGAACTGGCAGACGCGCCGGACTCAAAATCCGGTGGCCGCAAGGCCGTGTGGGTTCGATTCCCTCCTCGAGCACCATTTGAATTCGTCGCGCCAGCCAACGGGCGCGCATCCGATTCCCTCCCCCATGGAGAACGCCATGAAGAACCCCACGCCAGAGAGTGAAAATCAAAAAACGAAAGCCGGGCTCACGCGCCGCCGCTTTCTGGAAACCACGGTCGGAACGGCCATGGCCGGTTCGTTATTGCCGCATGCCAGCGCCTGGGCCGCGGACGCACGGAACGGCGTTCCCTACCGCACACTCGGCAACACCGGAGAAAAAGTCTCCTCCGTCGGACTCGGCGGCTATCACATCGGCATGCAGAGCGACGAGCAGGAAAGCATCCGCATCATTCGCACCGCGCTCGATGAAGGCATCAATTTCCTCGACAACTGCTGGGACTACAACGGCGGCGCCAGCGAAAGCCGCATGGGCAAAGCCCTGCAGGACGGTTACCGGCAAAAAGCATTCTTGATGACCAAGATTGACAGCCACACCAAGCAAGGCGCCACCGCGCAAATAAATGAATCCCTGCGCAGGCTGCAGACCGATCACATTGACCTGCTGCAATTTCACGAAGTGATTCGCGACACCGACCCCGAAGCCATTTTCGCCCCCAACGGCGCTCTGCAAGCCGCGCTCGCCGCCAAAGAGCAGGGCAAAATCCGCTACATCGGTTTCACCGGCCACAAAAGTCCGGAAATCCACCTGAAAATGTTGAACACAGCTTTCGCGCACAAGTTCACTTTCAACGCCGTGCAAATGCCGCTGAACTTGATGGACGCGCACTACGACAGTTTTCAAAAATTAGTTCTGCCCGTGCTGGTGGAGCACAACATCGGCGTGCTGGGGATGAAACCCATGGGGGCCGGCCTGATCCTGCAGAGCAAGACGGTGGGACCGGTCGAGTGCCTGCAATACGCGCTGAACTTGCCCACCAGCGTGGTCATCACCGGTTGCGACACGCTGCCCATCCTGCAGCAAGCCCTGCAAACCGCGCGCACGTTCCGTCCCTCTGACCCAGGAACAAGTGGCCGCGCTCCTCGCAAAAACCGATAAAGCCGCGCAGACCGGCGAGCACGAGCTATACAAAACCGCCCACAACTTCGACGGCACAATCATGAATCCGCAGTGGCTGGACTAAAGAGCAGCTCGCGTTAAAACAAATCGTTTGTCATCCCGATCCCGCGAATGCGGGAGAGGGATCTGCTTTTTGCGGAATAGGCCACAGGACGACGATTCCGGGCGCTAACTTCCGCTGCCGCCGCGTATCAATCGAATCGCTTCCGGCAAAGCCGAAGTCTCCGCCGCCGTCCCACCGCGCGCCGCATTTCCATTCCCATCCTGCACGTCCGCCGTTTCGTCACTGCCCTCGCCCGGCGCAAGAAACAAATTCGATTCCAGCCCGTGCTGTTTCGTATAGAGATCGAAATACCGCCCGCGCGTCGCGTACAGCGACGCATGCGTGCCGCGCTCGATAATCCGCCCAGCCTCCAGCACCAGAATCTGGTCCGCGCGCCGCACCGTGGATAGCCGGTGCGCGATCACAAACGTAGTGCGTCCACGCATCAGGTAGCGCAATCCTTCCTGAATGAACGCCTCCGATTCCGAATCCAGGCTCGACGTCGCTTCGTCCAGAATCAAAATCCGCGGATCCGCCAGAATCGCCCGCGCGATGGATACGCGCTGCCGCTGCCCGCCCGAAAGTTTTACCCCTCGTTCGCCCACCACCGTGTCGTACTTATTTTCAAACGCTTCCGCAAATTCATCCACGCGCGCGATGCGGCAAGCAGCCAGAATCTCTTCATCCGTGGCATTCGGCCGCGAAAATCCAACGTTCTCGCGAATCGAGCCGTCGAATAGAAAAGTCTCCTGCAGCACCACTCCCAGCTGCGTGCGGTAGGAATCGAGCCGCACTTTCGCCAGGTCCACGCCATCCACCAGCACGCGTCCGGTCGTCGGCACATAAAAAGCCGCAATCAATCCGATCACCGTGGATTTTCCAGCGCCTGATGGCCCCACCAGCGCCGTCACCGTTCCCGGCTGCGAATTAAAATTGATTTCGTGCAGAACTTCCTTCCCGGTGTCGTAGGAAAAACTCACATTCTCGAAAACTACTTCTCCGCGGATGCGCTCCAGCGACTCGCGTCGGCTGGGATCCTCGTCCTCGGGACTTTCGTTCAGCACCTCGCGCGTGCGCTCCAGCCCGGCCAAAGCCTCGGTGATCTGCGGCCCAATCCCCACAATTTGAAAAACCGGCGCGACCAGAAATCCCAGAAAGAGTGTGTACGAAAAGAAAGTTCCGGCCGTCATGGTCCCCGCCAGAATCTGCCGCGCTCCCAGAAACATGATCAGCGCGCTGACAATTCCCATCAAACTGGTAGCCGAAAGGCTCATCAACGAAGTCGCCGTCAGCGTCTGCAGCACGTTGTCCAGCAGCCGCTGCACTCCCGCGCCAAACACTTTTTCTTCGCGCGCTTCCGCGTGATAGCCCTTCACCACGCGCACTCCGCCAATGGATTCCGTCAGCCGGCCCGTCACTTCCGCGTTGATTTTCGGCCGCGCGCGGAAAATCGGGCGAATCGTCTTGAACGCGCGGTTCAGCACCACGCCGAAAACAAACAGCACCACGAACGCCACCGCCGTCATGCTCACGCTGGTGCGCAGCAGGTACACCATCGCGATCACCGCCGTCATAATCCCGCCCGCGAATTCGATTAGCCCCGTGCCGATCAGGTTGCGCACGCCTTCCACGTCGCTCATGATCCGCGAAATCAGCACGCCGGTCTTATTCGCGTCGTAGAACGACACCGGCAGCCGCCCGATATGCGCCTGCACTTTTTCGCGCAGTTCGGAAATCATGCGCCAGGAGGATTTGGAAAGTAGCTGCGTCAGCGCGTACGAAGTAAGGCCCTGAATCACCGTCGCCGTCACCACGCTCAATACGATCACCGGCAGCAGGTGCGCTTGCCGTTTCAAAATGACGTCGTCCAGCAAATACTTTGTGGATGCCGGCAGCACCAGCCCTGAAACGCGGTTAATCACCATCAACCCGAAGCCCGCAGCCAGAATCCCGCGGCGCGGCTTGATCAGCGCCAGAACGTCAGGCAAAAGCTTCCAGTCGAATTTCGCCTTCGCCGGTTTGCCGTCCCCGCTGTTCTTCTTTTCCTGTCGCTCCATGCGGTTTCCCAGGCGCTCAACGCCGGGGCTGGCTTGTCTTCCGAGCATTCCTCACTATACCTTGAAACTCGCGCCCACCGCCGTCGCGCGATGTCGTCGAGTTCCCCGCCAGAAATTTGGATTTAACTGCGTACCTGTTGAGATGCACGCTCAGCTGCCTCCGACGCAACTTTCGCTCCCAGCGCCGCGCACTTTCAGGCGTTTTCCAGAATTGCTGTCTCTGTGCCCTCCGCTTTTCTCCGTGTTCTCTGTGTTAGATCTTTCGACTTCGTAGGTAAGCGCTGCCCCTGTTGTCCCGCCCCTGCGCGGGTGATAGACTTTCCCGCATGGCCAAGAAAAAACCAGCACGCAAAAAGAAATCCGCGAAGAAACCGCCCCGCTCAAAAAAGAAATCAATCCTTAAGAAGAAGGTCGCGCCCAAGAAAGGCTCGCCTAAGAAGAAGCCCGCTCGCCGCAAGAAGCCTGCGCGCCGCGCGCCCGCTGAAATCTCCAATTCCGTCTTCTCGCCCAGCCGCCGCGGCCTCGGTCCCGGCGCCGGCGGACAATCCGGCGACAATCAAGGCCTCTCCCGCAAAGAATCCGCCGATTCTGAAAGCGTCGAAGAATTATCGGAAGAGGGTCAGGAGTACGAGGCGGAGGTAGTCAGCGGCGTGGAAAACGCCCGCGATCCCGATGAAGGCGAAGTGACCACCAGAGAAGTTCCAGAAGACGACGTGCCCAAGGAATACGACGAACAGTAGACAGCCCGCTGCCGGGCCGCACACGTCCGCACAAAAAATTACTGTCCGCATTAAGACTTCGGCGCTCAACTCGGGATCAACCAAGATCCCGAGTCGAGCCGCTGAAATTCACGCTTTGCCGTTCTCTGCTGCTGGCACCAATTCGATCCGATTTAGCGCGAGCCTGCCGTATGAGTTTTCGCGCGCTCGCCACGCTCTTCGCCGGACGTCTGATGCGCATCCTGCTCGGGTACGTCGTGCAGTGTTTTCAGGAACCCATCCACTTCCGCCGTGGCCTTTTCCTTCGCGAGGCCGTAACGCTCTTGCACGCGTCCGATCAGCACATCCCGCTTTCCTGCGATGACCTGCATATCGTCATCAGTCAAATGCCCCCATTTTTGCCGCACTTGTCCCTTGTACTGCTTCCATTTCCCTTCCAATTGTTCGACATTCATTTCGTTTTTCCCCTTTGCGATCGCTTGCGCACTCATACGCCCCAAGATCTGATTCTGATTGCTGCGTTCGCGTATCCACAGCTAGTCCTCGCAATGCGCCTGCCAGCACCGCAACCAATTCCGAAGTTGAATCTGCAGACGCACTTACGCCGCGGCGACGCCCAATTCGCCGCCACTCGCCTCCGCTGCCACCATGTAATTTTGCCGTGTTGACGACGATTTATCCTCGCCTCGCCTCCACGCAACCCCAGCGTCGAGCCGATTCATCCGCAATCCGCCGACCCATCCCTTGCGCAATTCGCCTCCCAACTGTTGGCCCCGTCTTCTCTGAAAGGAACTTACAGAACTCATTTGGCCCGGCAAACCTTGCTTGCTACTATTGCATCTGCTAATTACATGTCTTCGGCTATGCTTCGGCCATGCTCTGATGGTTGTCACCTCAAGTTCGCATCAAACGCTCGCGGCTCGGGTTAGCGGAAAAGCAGATAAGAGGTTTGCCGGTGCCGTCACGGGTCACGCCGGGTGGCCCTTCGGCCGATGTAGGGACTGAACGGAAGGCGCACAGAACCATTTCCACATCTCGTTCTGAAGGAAAAACCGCAATGATCAATCGCGCATGTTTGATAGTCGTGTTGGTCGTAGTCGGAGCGCTCGCCATGACGTCCTGCGGCGGTGGCGGCGGTTCCAACATCAACGTCACGATTACCACCGACGTCTCCAATATCGAAACCTTCCAGACCGTGCAATTCGCCGCCACCGTCACCGGCACATCGAATACCGCCGTCACCTGGCAGCTCAGCTGCACCGCCGCAGGCTCGGTTTGCGGCACGCTCTCCGCCACTGGATTGTATGTAGCGCCGAACACCGTGCCTACCGTGGCCACCACCCAGAGCACCAACGCGGCCGTATTGACTGTCACGGCCATCTCGCAAGCAAACGCTGCCGCCGGCGCGATCGTGCAATTCACCATTGACTCGCTGAACCAGCAGCCGCTCACCGCGCCGGTGCAATTGGGATCCTCCGGCTCCAACGTAGCCGCTACCTGCGGAACTGGCGCAAACGAATTCTGCTTCGGTGGAACTCTCGGCTCGTTGCTAACGAACGGTACGAATAGCTTCGTCCTGTCCAACAACCACGTCCTGGGGTTGAGCGATGGTGGCGCAGCCGGCCAGGACGTCACCCAGCCGGGCGAAATTGAAACCAACTGCGCAACCGCCGGAACCATCACGGTCGCGAATGTCTCGGACATCATAAATCTCCAGACCGCACCGGCTCCGAAAGTGGACGTCACCACCGCGCAGATCATCACCGGAGAAGTGAAAGCTACCGGAGATATATTGGAACTGGGCCCGCTCGCCGCCGTCAATGGAGTTCAAGTCCCACAGCCGGCGCCTCCAGCCGCAGGTTCGGGCCTCGCCGCTACGGTCGGCGAACTGCTCGCCAAAAGCGGACGCACCACCGGCCTCACCTGTGCCACCGTCGAAGCTCTCAGACACTACAGTCGAATGTTGCATATGAGACGGGCTGCGCAACAACCACGTCGTTTCAAATCACCTACACCGACGAGATCATGATCAGCAACATGCCTAATGGCCAAAGCTTTATCGGCGATGGAGATTCCGGCTCGCTGGCCGTGGACGAAGCCACCGCTAAGCCAGTGGGCCTGCTCTTCGCCGCCGGCGAAGCAAGCGCTGTAGCCAATCCGGTCGCTGACGTTCTCAGCGCGCTGAGCGCCGCAAACGCCGGAAAAACTTTTACATTCGTCGGCGGCGCACCGCACGCAGTGCCTGGCTGCTCCTTGCCGGGCATCGCTGCGTCGGCGAAAGTCACGCCGCAATCAGCCGCTGCTCTCCCCGCCGGCGCCGCGCAGCGCGGCCAGACCGCAGCCGCAAATAACGGCGCGCAAATCATGAACATGAAGGGCGTCTCGGCTTACGGACAAAGTGCCAGCCTCGATGCGCCGCTGGAGCCCGCGGTCCTCATCTTCGTCTCGCCCGGAGCATCGCACGCCGGAATTCCGGCCGAGATTGATGGAGTCCGCACTCGAATCGTCGGTGCGGATACAGCTTCCGTGCGCGGCCCTGTCACCCAGCAGCAAAGCGCAGAATTCCTCACGCAATCGGAGCAATCGCAAGCTGCGGTCGCAGTTCCCGCCAGCGCGGTACAAAGCGCCATCGCCATCAAGGCAAAGCACGTGGCAGACTTGATGAGCGATCCGTCCGTGCAAGCCGTCGGCGTGGGCGCCAGCCTCGATAGCCCCGGCGATCCGGCCTTGATGATTTACGTCCTGAAAGACAAACAACACCGCCCGATCCCCGTGACCATTGACGGCGTGCGCACGGGCGTAAAAGAAACCAGCGGCTTCCACGCCAACGTCGCCCGCCCAAACAAAACGACCGCGGCGCCGGGCTGCCACGTGCCCAAGAGCACCTCAACGTCCGCATTGCGCGCTGCGTCCGCTTCACTGCAGCCGCTCGCGTCCAGTCCGAGCGGAAATAAATAGCGCTCGCTGCCGCGCCTATTTTCGCGGTTGCTTTTCGACCCTGCTCGCATCTATAAGGGGAATAGCCCACCCCTACCGACGGAGGTCAATAACATGAAAATTCACGCCGTAGTATTCATAGCCGCCCTGTGCGGCTCCACCATCGCGCTGCCATCCGCATTCGCGCGCACCACCCCGCGGGTAACTCCCTCTCCCGCGCCGCAAAAATCATCCGCGCAGACGACTCAGTCCGCGCACGCCGACATTGTCAACGCCACCGGCCAGAAAATCGGCGCCGCCACTTTTTCCGCGGCTCCCACTGGCGTGCGCATTGATGTTGACGTCGCCCAGCTTCCGCCCGGCACGCACGGCATCCACATTCACGCCGTAGGAAAATGCGAAGGCCCCGATTTCAAGACGGCCGGCGGGCATTTCAATCCCGCGGGAAAGAAACACGGTAAGGACAATCCGGAGGGTCCGCACAACGGGGATCTGCTGAATCTGGAGGTTGGCGCCGACGGTCATGGCGCCGCTTCTCTGCTGGACGCGAACGTCACCCTGGGCGACGGCCCCGGTTCCCTGTTCCAGCCCGGTGGCACCGCCATCGTGATCCATGCCGGACCCGATGATTACAAAACCGACCCCGCAGGAAATTCCGGCGCCCGCATCGCCTGCGGCGCAATCCAAAAATAATTCGCCGCGCGGCCGCAACCTTTGATTTCGTCGCGGTTTTGTAGCGGCCGGTTCAGGTTCATCGAACCGGGCAGTGTTACCGTTGCTTTGGCGTCGCGTTCGTAGCTCTTGAATTTGTAGCGGCCGGTTCAGGTTCATCGAACCGGGCAGCTGTTGCCGTTGCTTTGGCGTCGCGTTCGTAGCTCTTGAATTTGTAGCGGCCGGTTCAGCTTCATCGAACCGGGCAGCCGTTGACGTTGTTCTTGAAGTTGCCTTCGTAGCGGCGCACTTCAGTGCGCCATTCGTGATGCGGCAACCACCGATGGCGCTCCCGTCCCGCGACTGCGGGACGGGAACCGCGCTACAAAACCGCGCACCTTACAGCGCAGACGGTGAAGCGATCAAATCCCCACACGGGTCCAGCCAGGGTCTCCTGCGAGGTGGAAAACCTATCGCGTATCAATCGTGCGTAGAGCGGTCTGTTCGTCCGGAAAATCAGTGAACACCGTGTGCAGATTCGTCATGTGCAGAATTTCCCGCGCGCGCGGACTCAAATCCACGGCATGAAGCTCCGCATTATTTTTCCGCGCCGAATACAATCCTCGAATCAGCTGCCCAATTCCCGAACTGTCCAGGTACGACACATCGCGAAAATTCAGCAGCACGCGCTTGCGCCCATCCTCGAACAAGTCCAGCAATAGCTCGTGAACTGCTTCGCCCTCGATCAGCGTAAATCTTCCGCGCACATCCACTACCGTTACCGTTCCCAATTGACGCGTACTTGCACTAAAACCCACTGAATGGCCTCCCGACAGATGTAGGACTCTATCTTACCGCAGGCGCGAGGAAATCCTGAAATCGCTGCGCCGGGCACACCACACCTCGAGCGCGCACCAACTCGAGTCAGAAAACTACGACGCTATTTCGGCCAGCCAGGAATCCAGCAGCTTCAATTGTTCGGGTGCGGGATTCACGAACGTCACGCCCATCCCCATGCCCTCTTGCACATACACAATTTTCCCTCGCGTCTCGAACACGCCTTGATCGCGCGATATGCGCACGTCGAGCGTTGTCCCCTGCGGCAGCGTGATCAGCACATCCACGTAACATCCCTTGCGGCTGATTTCGGAGATCCGGCCGGAAATACGCGTGTCACTCTGAGGCTCCCGCAGTTCGATGCTCGCGATTAGCGTATAGCGCGGTACTTCGCGGTGTTCGCGATACGGTCCCCCAGGATTTACGGGTGCACCGGAAAATCCGCCCATGGTTTTTCTCCCGACAGCGTCTGTTGTGCTTCAGAGTCGCACAGCCCCATTCCCGCCGCCACCTTTCTCTGCCCATTTGACGCCAAAAATTAACCGTCGCTTTCTGTTCGCCTGCTCCGCGCATGAGAATCCGCTCCAGCTCGCTGCGCCAAACGAACGATCGCAAGCGCAACGCTATTACTAACCCGTAACTTCGTATAACTTCCTCGACCGTAAGTACTTATACCTATGCAGTACCGCGATTCATTTTCTCTCGCACAGCGCAGGGCGCTTGGCTCTTTTTTGCACCTGCGATAGTCTACGGCATGCACCAATGGATTTGCTGCTGCTCCCCGGGGCAGTTTCGGAGCCGCGGATTCTCCCACAATTTCGCGGAAATGTTTTGCGGAAATCAAAAATTGCTTCCATTTGAAAGCAAGCTTTTGCATTTTCCTGATTTCATCTGTATGTTCGGTTCCCAAAAGACGCGAGAGGGAAATCCACCGCGGACCGTCGCGCCGGTGCCGCGTGTATTATCGTGCAACTCATGATCAGGCAGGCGGGCAGCTGCACCGCCCTGCACCTTTAGACAGCCGGATCCGTTGGGCTCCGGCGAGAGGTTCCGCATATGGAGCCAGCAACTCGTTCAGGTAACCAGCTTCGGGAACTCCGTAGCCGCTTGGGCGTGACGACCCGGGAAGTGGAAGAACTCAGCAGGAAGATTGCCCTCGAATCCGAAAACGAGGAGTTCTACATTTCCAACGCCTGGCTTACGCAGATCGAGAACCGCAATTCCGTACCCAGCATATATAAATTATTCAGCCTCAGCGTCATCTATCACACCAAGTTCACCGATCTCCTCGCCGCCTTCGGCGTCCTGCTCGACGATGCCATGCGCTACCAGATGTCCACCCCGCTGCAGAACACTCACCTCGCCACGCTCGATGCACCCGCCGATGGAAAGCTCATGACTTTCCCAGTGCGTTTCGATCGCGGCTTCAATCTGGAAAAGACCAACCTGATTTCGCGCATGGTGGAGCAGTGGGGCGAAGTGCCGATCGCATTCCTGCAAAAACTGGACCTGCGCCACTGCCAGTATGGATATATCGGAATGGACGACTCTTCGATGTATCCGTTGCTTCGTCCCGGCTCGTTCGTGCAGATTGACGGCCGCATCAGCCGCACCGATCCCGCGAACTGGCGTTCGGAATTTGACCGGCCCATCTATTTCATCGAATTGCGCGACAGTTACGCGTGTTCCTGGATCGAGGTGCGGGGTTCGCAACTCACCTTGGTTCCCCATCCGCTTTCCGGCTCGGCCATCCGGCAATTCCCCTATCCCCACGAGGCCGAAATTATTGGGCAGGTAACGGGCGTCGCGATGCGCCTGGTTTCGGCCGCGCCGTCAAGCGCGCCTCCAAAATAGCCAGGGCGACCTTCAGGTTGGAAAAAACAAGTTCGCTGGATAAAGAATCGATTCCCGCCGGAACCGCCACGCGATAAGGTTCCAGTCCTTTCCACGCGATAATGAACTCGCTGGCCGACGCGCGCGTCCCTTCCAGATACGCTTCGAGCTCTCGCACCAGTTCTGGCAGCGACGCCTCCATCAGCTCCGCGAACGCCTCGCGGTGGCAATCCGCCAGCGCTTCGCACGCCGCTTCTTCCGAAAAACGCAGAGCCAGTCCGTGGTGGTAATACAGACCCGTGTTGTAGTCCCGCATGGACGCGAGATAAATCATGCGTTGCAGCGGCTGCGTCATTTCCGCCAGCGTGCGCCGGCGCAGATCGTCCGCGGCAGCCAGCACCTCCACGTGTTTGGCCGGGGCGCCCATGGGCTAGATCGCCGCTCCGTCGCGCGCCGAATCACCGCGGAAAGAATCCAGTCCCGGCGGATTCAGGAACGCCAGCGACTTCTCCGATGCCGCGCACACTCGGCCCGCCGCCGCAGCCATCACGCCCACCACTGCTCCCGCGCCGTACGGTCCGCGCCAACCCAACAGGATTCGCAACGCCCCGCAGGCCAGCAGCAGCAGCGCGAAGTCCAGTGCCAGCCGGATTTCCGTCAGCAAGCTCAGCTTCGCGTGCAAACGCGAATAGTGCAAATGAAAATGCATCAGATTGCGAATTTCGCAGCGCACGCGACGCACCCACATCAGCGAAATCCTTTTGCGCTCTTGCAGGAACAATTCCCCAATTTCCGGAGAAGCCGCCTCTTTCACGTAGCGCAGATCTTCGCGGTTGTATATCCGCTCGATCAGACGTTCCGGCAGCAATCCCTGTTGCAGCGTTCGCAAAGCCTGCCGCGCCTCCACGAACTGCTGCCCGCATCCTTCCACAGGCGCGCCCTTGCGCCTCGCCAGCAACCACAAACCCACCAGCAGTCCGATTCCCACCGACAAATAAAGGAGCAGTCCGATCATGATCGCGCCGCCCCCCGCAAGTGAGATCGCACCAATTCCAGTCGCGCCTTGGTGCCGTGGACCAGCGATTCATATTCCGCGCCGGCAAGCTCCAGTTCGGGAGCAGCCGGATTCGGTCGGTACGACCATAACGCGAACGTCCACACCACCGTCGCGACTAGAAAGGACGAACTCTGCACGATCCCCCAAGCTGCATTGAATCGTGGCCCAGCAAACGCCCGCACCGCCAGCGTCGACAAACTCATTCCCACATAAAACCCGAATCCCACGATCATGCCGATTACATTTCTGCCAAGCTCAATCCGATAGTAAAAGACGACCGCCAGCACCGTCGCGACCACCAGCGCCTCAATCACCCTCAGATCCCGCTCCAGCAGCACTGTCGCGTCGAACGGCAGCCACTCCGCGCGCCGCGCCGCGTACCATTCCCAGTAGCAGAACGTCGCCACGAACACCGCGCAGCTCGCCAGCCGTGCCACTCGTTCCGCCCCGGGATAAGCAGCCAGCGCCTGCCGCACGATTTCCAGCACCACGCCGCATCCCAGCGCCAGCGTTGCAAATTGCGTCGGCCAATACCACGCCTCATAAAATTCCGGCGACACCGTCCGCCCGATGTACAACCCCACGGAAACGCAGAACACACCTAAAATGTAAGTGTAAAAATAGCTGTACTTCGCGAGCGTTTTGGCTTGTATGGCGCGTACCAGGATCACGAATTCAAAAAACATCCCGGCCAGCCACAGAAGTGTACTTAACATGACCGTCACTGGCGCAAATCCTAGCACAATTTCAAGGGGGAGAATTAGCGCTTTCTCCCCCTCTTAGCACGCTCCTTGCGGCCCTTTCACTGCTCTACCCCCGCCGCTCGACCTTTATCCCACTACCCCTGGGCCTTTCGGTGGAACTGGTGGTTGCGTCCCGTCCATCCTCCATTCGATTGCTCCCGGCCCTTTCGGCGGAACCGGCGGCTGCGTTCCATCCATCATCCACGCCGTTACTCCCGGTCCCTTCGGCGGAACTGGCGGCTGCGTTCCGTCCATCCTCCATTCGATTACTCCGGGTCCTTTCGGCGGGACGGGTGGCTGCGTTCCATCCATCATCCACGCCGTTACTCCCGGTCCCTTCGGTGGAACTGGCGGCTGCGTTCCATCCGGGATGGCTGCCATGACGCTCTGCGATGGCCCGTTCGCCTGCCGCTGCACTCACCGCAAGCCCGAAAACCAAAAATAGACACACTAATCCTGTAATCGTCCGGCTCATCGTTTTCTCCTCTGCGTTTTTTGTCTTGGGCGCGTTCAAGCGCGCTGCGAAGGTACAGAGCCGCAGCCGCTCAGGCGCCACGTGACGGGAAATGCTTGGGATTCAAAGCAGGAATCGCGCGGGTGCGCGAAATGGGCGGGACTAACGCGGGAATACCATCAGCGGCAATGCGCGCGGCCATCCGTGTGGCTCAGGGCCGCCTCATCTTCGCCGCCGCAACCTCGTTACATTATCTACCTCGACACTAAGTCAAAATGCCGTTACTAAGATGGAACCCCTGCGGTAGTTACGTATATCCAACTTAACCCCCTCTCTGGCATTCTTTGCCCAGTCGTACTCCAGCGAGGATCTATGCCGGATATTCATGCTCAATCGTCTGGGACGAACGACCGTCCGCCCCATCCCTCACCTCGAGCCAGAAAAAATCCGCGAGCATCTTCATCATTTGGATCGTCGCCAATGGTGGCTGTGGTCCACCGCCGTCGCTGTGATTCTCTTGCTGACTCTGGCCGTGGCCTCTTTCGCCTTCCCCGCGATGCTCAGCCACGAGGAAACTTCCTATTCCTTTTATCTGAATCAGGCCGTCCGCGCTCTGGTAGGCCTCGTGCTGCTCTTCAGCGTCTACCTCGTCTATCAACAGCTTCAGCTCATGCGCCTGCGCCACGAAGTCGCTGACCAGATGGAATCGCTGGCTAAAGTGGAAACTCTCGCTTCCGAAGTCTACAAACTCGCGGCTCTCGATCAACTCACCGGCCTCTACAACCGCCGTTCGGGCGAACAGCGCCTCGCGCAGGAAATCAGCCGCGCGCAACGCCACGGCCGCCCACTCACCGTTCTCCTCATGGATCTGGATGGCTTAAAACAGATCAACGATCGGCACGGTCACGCCGCCGGTGACACCGTGCTGAAGGGCTTCGCCGATCGCCTGCAACGCGCCATTCGCGGCTCCGACCTCGCCGTGCGCCTCGGCGGTGACGAATTCATGGCTCTGCTGCCGGAATGTCGCTCCGAAGAAGTCCGCCACGTCCTTGGCCGCCTGGAAGGCCTGGAGTTTGAATTCGATGAGGAAAAGACACGCCTGCAGTTTTCCCGCGGCTGGACCGATTACGCCGCCGGCGAAACGCCGCAGGAGTTCCTGAAACGCGCCGATACGGCTCTCTACGAAAATAAACGCGCCGGCAAACGCGCTACGCTGTCCGCGCTGCAAGCTCCCGTCGCGCAGTCCTCCATGTAAGGCTCCCCGTGCCGCCGCTCACACCCATCTTCGCGACGATAAATTCAACGAAGCAGCGTCGCGGGCGCACCGCTTCGCGATATTTTTTATCTGCAAAATGTTCCTGTCAGGAACAACTTCGCAGAATTCTCTTGCGCCCTTTCGAGAGTTACTCGTAAGATACGCCCTAGTTAGAGGAAAGATACCATGCCCAAAGAGAAGCCTAAAGTTAACATCGGGGAAGTGATCAAATCCTATCGCGCCGACCGCGGGCTTTCTCAGGGCGATATCGAACGCCGCACCGGGCTGCTCCGTTGCTACCTCTCGCGCGTGGAGAACGGCCACACCGTTCCCTCCCTCGAGACCCTCGCCAAAATCGCCGAGGCCATGGAAATCTCCCTCGCCGACTTTTTCCCCGGCAGCGATACGCCCGGAGACCGCGAAACTCGCAAGATGCTCGGCGAACTTTCCGAGGAAGAAATTCGCTTCCTCGCGGACATCAAGAAATATTCCACCACCCTTTCCGACGACGACAAAAAACTCGTCCTCGCCATGATCCGCAAGATGGCCACCATCACTCCCCCGCCATCGCGCGTAAACGGCAAATCCGCCAACATCGGCCGCCGCCCCGAATATTAATCGGCTCGATCTCGTCTCGCGCCACCGTTAAAACGAACGTAGGGGCGCTGCTTGCTGCGCCCCATCTCGCCACGATGTCCAAGTCTTCGAGTTTTTCCTGTCGCCCTCGCTTCTCGATAGCTGTTTTCTCCATTCGCTTTATCTGTGCGCCTTTATCAGTGTTCATCTGCGTTCATCAGTGGTGCCTTTGAACTCCACAACAACACCACCAACCACCCCTAGCAACCACCGCAACCAATTCGTTACAATAGTAAGGACATGACTCAGAAGCGCCACAAAACCGTAGGCGTCAAAGTCGGCAAAATCCAGGTCGGCGGCGGCGCACCCGTCGTCGTCCAGTCCATGACCAACACGGACACCGTTGACATCGCCTCCACCACCCAGCAATGCCTCGAACTCGCGCAGGCCGGCTCGGAACTCGTCCGCATCACCGTCAACATCCCCGAAGCCGCAGCCGCCGTCCCCGAAATTAAAAAACGCCTGCTCGATGCCGGCTGCGACGTCCCGCTCATCGGCGATTTTCATTACAACGGCCACGTGCTGCTCACCAAATATCCGGACTGCGCCAGCGCGCTCGATAAGCTCCGCATCAATCCCGGCAACGTCGGCGCCGGCCAGCGCCGCGACGAGCAATTCTCCACCATCTGCAAAGTCGCGCGCGACCACAACAAGCCCGTGCGCATCGGCGTCAACGGCGGCTCGCTCAATCAAGAACTGGTCATGCGCAAGATGCAGGAAAATACGGACAAGGACCTCGGCAAATCCTCCGAAGAAATCATCAACGAGTGCATGGTCCTCTCCGCCCTGGAATCCACCGCGCTCGCGCTCGAATGTGGCCTGCGCAAAGACCAGATAATTATTTCCTGCAAAGTTTCGCGGCCCCACGATCTGGTCGCCATCTATCGCGACCTCGCCGCAAAAACCGATCAGCCGCTGCACCTCGGCCTCACCGAAGCGGGCATGGGCGCAAAAGGTCTCGTCTGGTCCTCCGCTTCCATGGGCATTCTGCTCGATGAAGGCATCGGCGACACCATCCGCGTCTCGCTCACCCCGCGTCCCGGCGGCGATCGCCGCGACGAAGTCTACGCCGCCTGCGAGCTGCTGCAATCGCTCGGCCTGCGCACTTTCGCGCCCAGCGTCACCGCCTGCCCCGGCTGCGGACGCACCACCAGCACCACCTTCCAGGAATTAGCGGAAAGCATTCAAGGCTACATTCGCGACAAAATGCCCGAGTGGAAGCGTTATTACGAAGGCGTGGAAGACATGAAGCTCGCCGTCATGGGCTGCATCGTCAATGGTCCCGGCGAATCCAAAGCCGCCAACATCGGCATCAGCCTCCCCGGCACCGGCGAAGCCCCGCGCTGCCCCGTCTACATTGACGGCAAACATTTCAACACGCTGGAAGGCACCTACGACGAACTCTCCGCCGCATTCCAAAAATTGGTGGACGATTACATCTCCACAAAATATTCGAAGCGCGAACACCCGCTCCCAGAAGTAACCGTCCCGCCCGCCGCCGCAGCCGCAAAATCCGCACTAAGGGTACTTGCGTAATCCATCTTGGAGTGCGGCGGCTTGCCGCCGCCTGCTTCAAGAAGTCAGCCTCATCATCCGCGCTAGGCGAGCCTCGCCTCGCCCACTCAGTCGCAAACCTTGGCACAGCCACTCTTGGCTCTGCGCCTTTGACCCCTCGTTAACACATTCGCGCCACAAAACTGCAACCTCCCTGCACCGACATACGTCAATCTGTTTATAGTCGGCTGAGTAAACGTGGTAAGGCGCACCGGCTGCTGAGCGCCTTTTCAAGGAGCCCACCCATGCGAAAAGCATCCCTGCTCGTCTTGGCGATTGTGCTGCTACTGCCGTCCCTGGCCGCCGCCAAACCAAAAAAGAAAACCTACGGCAACGCGCCACAAGACGTCTTTCAAGCCGCGCTCAAGACCGCCCGAGACCGCCACGTCGTCACCTTCGTAGACGAAAAAAATCTGCTGTTCACTTTTAGCACCGGCGCGTCCGCATTCTCCCAAGGCTTCATCGCCAACGCCTCCATCGAACCAGCGCAGCCCGGCGGCGCCACTCTCACAATCAACGTGCAGAAAAAAGACAGTGGCAGCATCGATTTCGACGCCGGCGACCGCATGGCCGACAAATTCTTCGATCAAGTAACCGAAGAACTCGCAGGAGAAACCAAACAAGCTGCCGAGGTAAAGCCCGCGGCGCCTCCAGTCGCGATTCCCGCGTCGGTAGTCGCGACGCAAGTGCCGTCATCCGCCCCCGGCACAGTCACAGTTTCCACGAATCCAACCGGCGCAGATATCTCGGTGGATGGCAATTTCGTCGGTAACGCACCCGCCGACCTGAAACTCCCCCCCGGAAAACACACCGTCGCCGTCTCACTCGATGGCTTCAAGCCCTGGACCCGCGACTTGACAGTCCTGGCCGGCTCCAAAACCAATCTCGACGCCACGCTAGAAAAACAGTAGCCCCCGCGTGGCACAGGCCTGCCTGTCGTCGGCAGGCAATCTTGCCTGTGCGCCTTTGCCTTGGAACCTGACTTTGTAGCGGCCGCCTGTTTTTTCTTTTTAGGCGGGCGCCTTTGACTTTGCTGTCCGCTCAGTCGTAAACCGTGGCTCAGCCACTCTTGGCTGGCATTCGTACTGAACCACCGGCATTCCAGAAGTGTTTTCCGTCCCACTTAGTCTCGCCGATATTTCACTGGACAGTAAACTCGTATTGCGCTGTAATCGCCGCGCCATGCAAACACTCGGATTGTCCGATTCAACCCCACGCACCGAAAGCCGCTTGAAAACTCTTTTCTGGCCGTCCATTCAGTCCGCTAGCGACGTGGACTACCTGGGCGCACAGGGATATTGGGTTTGCACGGCCGTGGCGCTCGTATCTGTTGTAGTTTTGATCTTCAGAGGCAATTCGATTCTGGGGCCTGTGGTTTTCTTGTTTTATTACCTCGGCGGGATCGGCGTCCGCGAACGCAGCCGTTACGCAGCCACCGTCGTTCTCTTGATGTACGTCCTCGACGCACTGTTCGCCACGCCCGGCGTTCTGACAGTCTTGTTTGCTGCGCTGTTACTCTCAAATCTGCGGGCTACCTGGACTGCTTCTTCTTGGAAACCTGACTCGGAAGCCGCAATATTGCCGCCGCGCTTCGGCGATACATGGGCCGAAAAGTTCGCTGACAAGCTGCCTGCATTCCTTTGGCCGAAAATCCGTGTGCTGTATTACATTTTTTCCGGCGGCTATCTAGTTCTCATCGCCTTCGGGCTCGCGGTGCTCGCGTCGCGCCGGCTTTCCCACTAGCGCCGCAAGGTGACCCTGTCGCCGGCACGAACCACCAACTTCTAAGTTCTCACTCATGCCTCAGCGCATTCAGCGGATCGGTGCGCATCGCGCGCCGCGCAGGAATATAACTCGCCGCCAGCGCCACGCAAGTCAGCAGCGCTGCCACGCTCACAAAAGTAATCGCATCGGTAGGCCGCACGCCAAACAGCAAACTCGCCATCAAGCGCGTAAGCGCCAGCGCCGCCACCACGCCAACCGCCACGCCCGCCAGCACCGCGCCGATTCCCTGCCCCATCACCAGCTTCAGCACATCCGCGGGCTGCGCGCCCAACGCCATGCGTATCCCGATCTCGCGCGTCCGCTGCTGCACCGTGTACGAAATCAACCCGTACAAACCAATCATCGCCAGAATCAGCGCGAGCCCCGCAAAACTCCCAATCAAGTACGAAGGATAGCGCCGCAAGAAAATCGCCGGAGTCTGATTCGTGAAGTGCTCCATCGTTTGCGCCTGGATCAAAGGAAGCTGCTGATCCATCTCGTGCAGCGCCGCCTGCGCCGTGCCCACAAACGCTGCCGGATCGCCCGCCGTGCGCACCATGTACGTCAGATACGTCGAAGGCCCCTGCTCGTTCGCCACATAAATCACCGGCACAGGCGGACCCGCCAGGTCATCCTGCGCGATATTTCCCACCACTCCCACGATCTCGCGGTAAGGTTCCCTGGCGTCAAAAGTAAAACGGAAGCGCTTCCCCACCGCTTCTTCGTTCGGGAAATATTTATTCACGAACGCTTGATTCACCACCGTCACCCAAGGCGCGTCGAACTTGTCCGTCGCGGAAAAGTTCCGCCCGGAAATCAGCGGCACCTTCAGCGTTGAAAAATATCCGGGCGTCACCGAAATAATGTCGCACTCGTCTTCCTGCCCCGCCGCCGTCGGACGTCCCTGCACCACAAAACGAATGGTCCCGCCGCTTCCGCCAATCGGCAAAGCGCTGGTCACTCCCACGCCCGTCACGCCCGGCAAATTACGCAGCTTCTCGCTGAACTGGTGCTCAAAATTCCTCGCGCCCGGGCTGTCGTTCGGATAATTC
Organism: uncultured Acidobacteriota bacterium; assembly: GCA_963742475.1. Taxonomy (GTDB): domain Bacteria; phylum Acidobacteriota; class Terriglobia; order Acidiferrales; family UBA7541; genus Palsa-295. The sequence goes on from CAVULY010000007.1 coordinate 311,195, forward strand.
TTGTCGCTGGGATACGAGCTGTCCGGCAGGTTCACCGAAAAAACCAGCAAATTCCGCTGGTCGAACCCCGCATCCTGATGCAGCAGCGCGTGCAGGCTCTGCAGCATCAGCCCCGCGCCCACCAGCAGCACCAGTGACACCGCGATTTCCGCCACCACCACCGCATTGCGCAGCCGCGCGTGCGCCGTGCTGGTCCCGCCGCGCGATTCATCCTTCAACGCGTCGCTCACCTTACTCTGCGACATCGAAAGCGCCGGCGCCAATCCGAAAAGCACCGCGGTCAGCAGCGTCACGCCGCAAAGAAACAAAAGCACCGGCAGATTCGTCCCCGCGTCGCGCAGATTTGGCAACGAACTCAGCACCGGCTGCGGAATCGCCGCGATCAATCCATTCACGCCCCACTGCGCCGCCGCGAACCCCACCGCCGCGCCCATCGCCGCCAGCATCACGCTTTCCGTCAGCAGTTGCGCGATCAGCTGTCCGCGACTCGCCCCCAGCGCCGTGCGTATCGCGAATTCCTTGCGTCGCCCCGCCGCGCGCGTCATCATCAAATTCGCCACGTTCGCGCACGCAATCAGCAGCACAAATCCTACCGCGCCAAAAATTACCAGCAGCAACGGCTGCACCTGCCCCACAATTCGCTGCCGCAGCGTGCCCATCGCCACGAATACCGAACCGTCCTGCTGCGGATATTCCCGCGCCAGCTGCGCCGTGATTCCGTCCATCTCCGCGCGTGCCTGCGCCATGCTCACTCCCGGCGCCAATCGTCCAAACACATTCATCCACCGCAAATTCCTCCGCGTCTGCAAATCCTGCGAAGGATGCAGCGGAACCCACAGCGGAAAATCATTCGACGGCGCAAATTGAAAATCACGCGGCAGCACTCCCACAATCGTCGCCGGCTTGTTATCCAGCGTGATCGTCCGCCCAATCACGTTCGGGTCGCCGCCGAAATCGCTGCGCCAGTATCCGTACGTCAGCATCACCACGTGCGGCCCGTCGCCCACGTCTTCGCCATCCACAAATCCTCTACCCAGCGCCGGCTTCACTCCCAGCGTCGCGAAAAAATTCGGCGCCGCCTGCATGGCGAACACCGACTTCGGCTCGCCATTCCCCGCCAATGTAAACGTATCGTAGCTGTAAGTCGTCAATGATTCGAAGCTCTTCGCCGTCTTCTTCCAGTCCATGAAATCCGGCATCGAGCTGTTGCGGCTCACCAGTTCATTGTCCCGTGTCTGCGTACGCCCTTCGCCCAGTGTCACCAACCGGTTCGGCTGGTAATACGGCAGCGGCCGCAACAGCGCCGAGTACACCACCGAGAAGATCGCCGCGTTCGCGCCAATTCCCAGCGCCAGCGTCAGCACCGCCACCAGCGTGAACCCCGGGCTCTTCGCCAGCACGCGCATTCCGTACCGAGCGTTCTTCCACAGTGCATTCATCGGCACACCTCGCTAGCGGTGTTCGGCTGCAACCAACATGCCAAGCCCGCCCCCGACGCAAGCAATTGATTCCCCTCGAATTACTCGTCCACACAATCGATCGCCGTCCGCGCCACTGCTCGCCTGTGGGACGCACCGGACGCCCGCAGCAACCGCAGCCCTCAGCAATTTCTAATAATCCCGCCCCATTCTTGGCCCCCCGCCTGCCTGAAATCTCCGCAACCAATCGCCATGCCACTCGACAACGCCATCCCGTTCCCAGATACGAATTCCGCCAGCCCGCGCTCCCGCGCCGTTGCCCTCTTTCAAGAAGGCAACATCACCGAAGCCTCCACCTTGCTCTCCGCCGCGCTCTTGCAGGGCGAATCCGCCGATTTGTGGAACGACTGGGGCGTCGTCCAGCTCAGCGTCGCCGAACTCGCCTTCCGCCGCTCTCTTCTGCTGGCAACCAATCATCAAGACGCCACCGCAAACCTCGGCATCGTGCTCTTCAGCATCGGCAATCATCCCGACGCCGCCGGCTTTCTGCGCCAGTCGCTTGCTTCCGCCACCGGCGCCGCGCACTCCTACCTGCAGTCGCTGCTCGCGTTATGCGAAACCCGGCGCATCCAGCTCGCCGCAGCGCCACCCAGGCAAATCACCGAGGGCTACACCTTCACCGCCGACTGGTTCTCGCGAAACATTTCCAGTTTCTGGAAACATCTGCAGTTCCTTGCAGGGCACCGCTTGCTCGCTTCTTGAAATCGGCTGCTTCGAAGGCCGCGCCTCCACCTGGCTGCTGCAGAATATCGCCACATCTGCGGACTCGCGCCTGCTTTGCCTCGATTGCAACGACCAGCCGCTGCTCTGGCACAACATCACGCGCGCCGGAGGCCAAAAACGCACAGAGTTCCGCCGCGGCATCTCGCACGTAACCCTGCGCACACTGCCCTTCGCGCGCTACGATTTCATCTACATTGACGGCGGCCACTCCACAGTTGACGTCCTCGAAGACGCCATCCTCAGTTTTCGCCTCGCCAAACCCGGTGCCATTATTGCTTTCGACGACTACCTCTGGAACGATCCGCAGCACAATCAACACGGCGTCCCCAAGCCCGCCATTGACGCCTTCCTCGCCCTTTACTCCAATAAGCTCGAAGTCCTCGAATCCGGCTACCAAATCTGGCTCCGCAAACTCACCGACTAACCCCCGGCTTTGACTTTGTCGCGGGCCAGCTTTAGCTGGGCGCCATTGCCTTTCGTAGCGCCGGCGTCCCGCCGGCTCTTTTGCGTTTGACTCTTTCGTGGCTTCTGAATTTGTAGCGGCCGGTTCGGGTTCATCGAACCGGGCAGCCTTTGCTCTTCATTTTGCGTTCTGGCGCGACAGACATCTCTACGCCCACGCTGCCCTCGCACCTTCGCGCCCGAAACTCATTGAAACTCAGGTAAACTCCCGGCAAATTGATATCGGTCGCAACGCGCGAGACAAAATGTCTGACGCCACCTCCATCCCGCCTTCAGCCCCATCCGTCGCAACGCCCCGCCGCGCGGAAGATAAATCCGCCTGGCACTTCGGCTTTTGGAGCCTCATCGTCACCCAATTCCAGAACGCCTTTAACGACAACGCCATAAAATTTCTGGTCATCTATCTGATCGTGGCCATGAATTTCCCGCACCAGCAGCGGGATTTTCTGGTCCTCGTCGTCGGCGCCCTCTTCGCACTGCCCTTCATTTTCTTCTCGCTCACCGGCGGTTACTTCGCCGACCGTTACAGCAAACGCAGCGTCGTCATCGGCACCAAGCTGATGGAAATTTTCGTCATGGGCGTCACCATCCTCGGTCTCTGGCTTCAGAACCTCCCGCTCGAATGTGCCGCCGTTTTCCTGATCAGCACGCAGTCCGCGCTCTTCGGCCCCTCGAAATACGGCCTGCTGCCGGAAATTCTGCCGGAGCGCCGCCTCTCCTGGGGCAATGGCATCATCGAGCTCGGCACCTTCATCGGCAGCATCGGCGCCGTGATGGCCGCCGGCTACCTTGCCGAACGCTATCGCAATCACGAAGCCATGGCCGGAGTCGTGCTCCTCGGCTGCACGCTGCTCGGCCTCGCCACCAGTTTCGGAATCACCCACGTCCCCGCAGCCAACCCCGCCAAAAAATTCCGCTGGAATCCCTTCGGCGACCTCGCCGTACAAATCAGAACCATTCGCGCCGACCGCGTCCTCGGCTGGGCCGTCCTCGGCAACACCTATCTCTGGTTTCTCGCCGCGCTGCTGCAATTCACCATCGTCGTCTACGGCCACGACGTTCTGCGCATTGACGACACGCACATCAGTTACCTGCAAGCCGCCGTAGGGATCGGCATCGGCCTGGGCAGCTTCGCCGCAGGCTATCTTTCCGGTGGAAAAATTGAATACGGCCTGATTCCACTGGGCGCGGTCGGCATGACGCTCTTCGGCGCGCTCCTCTATTTCGATCGCCCCGCCGCCGCTGCTTGCCGGCTGGCTGCAGATTAACCGCCTCGCACACCGGCATTCTCCTCGCCGAACACGCCACCGCATTTCTCGTCGCCATCGTGCGCCTGCGCATTCCCGATCTCTGGCTCCTCGGTTTCTTCGGAGGCTTCTTCGCTGTCCCGCTCAACGCTCTGATCCAGCATCGCCCGCGTCCCGAAGAAAAAGGCGGCGTGATCGCGGCCGCAAACCTGTTCTCTTTCGTCGGAGTGTTCCTCGCCGCCGGCGCCTACTATTTTTTTTCCTCCGTCCTGCATCAGACGCCCGCTGGCGTTTTTCTCGATGGTGCCATCCTCACTCTCCTCGCCACCGGCTATTCCATTTACCTCCTGCCCGATTCCCTCCTCCGTCTTGTTCTGTGGATGGTCACCCACTCCGTCTATCGCATCCGCGTCGAAGGCCGCGACAACATCCCCGAGTCCGGCGGCGCTCTCTTCGTCTCCAATCACATGTCTCTCGTGGACGCGCTCCTCCTCCTCGCCTCCACCGACCGCCACATCCGCTTCCTCATGTTCAAGGACATCTACGACCAGCCGCACATCAAGCCCTTCGCCAAAATGATTCGCGCCATCCCCATTTCCTCGCAGCTGCGCCCGCGCGACATGATCCATTCGCTGCGCGAAGCCAGCGACGCCATACGCAACGGCGAAATCGTCTGCATCTTCGCCGAAGGCCAGATCACCCGCATCGGCCAGCTTCTCCCCTTCCGCCGCGGCATGGAACGCATCATGAAAAATGTTGACGCGCCCATCGTTCCCGTGAATCTCGACGGCGTCTGGGGCAGCATCTTCAGCTACGAACGCGGCCGCTTCCTCTGGAAGCTGCCGCGCAAAATTCCCTATCCCGTCACGGTGAGCTTCGGCGCGCCCATGCCCGCCAGCGCCACTGCATTCGAAGTCCGCGAGGCCGTGCAGGAACTTCAATCCGCCGCCTATCGCCATCACAAGAGCCGCATGAACACTCTGCCGCGCTCGCTAATTCGCACCGCGCACCACTATCCTTTCCGCTTCGCCATGGGCGATAAACGCCGCCCGCGTATGAAATGGGGCAACGCGCTGCTCAGCTCAATTTTTCTCGCGCGCCGCCTTCGCCGCGTCTGGGCCGGCCAGAAAATGGTCGGCATCCTGTTGCCGCCATCCGTTCCCGGCGCGCTGGTGAATTTCGCGGCATCTATCAGCGGAAAAATTCCCGTGAATCTGAATTACACCGCATCGAACGAAACGCTCGCGTCCTGCGCGCAGCAATGCAATCTGCAAACCGTCATCACCACCAAAATCCTGCTCGAAAAACTTCCCCTGCAAGTTCCCGGAAAACAAATCCTGCTCGAAGAAATCGCCGCCGCGCCGCGCCTCACCGAAAAAATCGCGGCCCTTTTGCTCTGGTTCCTTCCCAGCCGCTTGCTCGAACGCGCGCTCAGCTCCGCAAAACCTCAAACCCTCGACGATCTTGCCACCATCATTTTTTCCAGCGGCAGCACCGGCGAACCCAAAGGCGTGATGCTCACGCATTACAACGTCATGTCCAACATTGACCAGATGGCTCAGACCTTCATGCTCGCCAAAGGCGACGTCCTCCTCGGCGTCCTGCCCTTCTTCCATTCCTTTGGCTTCACCGTCACGCTCTGGCTTCCCGCCGTTCTCGGCGTCGGCGTCGCCTATCATCCCAGCCCGCTCGATCTCACCGCTGTCAGCGAACTGGTCCGCGATTACCTGGTCACGTTTCTTCTCGCGACTCCCACGTTTCTCCAGGCCTACACGCGCCGCTGCCTGCCCGAAGATTTCGGCAGCCTGCAATTCGTGGTGGTCGGCGCGGAAAAATTGCCCGAGCCCCTCGCTCTCGCTTTCGAGGACCGCTTCGGCATTCGTCCTCTCGAAGGCTACGGCTGCACCGAATGTTCGCCCGTGGTCGCTGTCAACACCCGCGATTTTCGCGCCCCCGGATTCCGCCAGGTCGGCTCGAAACGCGGACGCATTGGCCATCCCTTGCCCGGCGTCAGTGTTCGCATCGTTGACCCCGATACCGGCGAACGCCGCGAAGTCGGCACGCCGGGCTTGCTGCTCGTCCGCGGACCCAACGTGATGCTCGGCTACCTCGCTAAACCTGAAAAAACCGCGGAAGTTCTGCGCGACGGTTGGTACACCACCGGAGATATCGCCACCGAAGACGAAGACGGCTTCCTCACCATCACCGACCGCCTCAGCCGCTTCAGCAAAATCGGTGGCGAAATGGTGCCCCACATAAAAATCGAAGAAAAATTGCACGAGCTAGCCGAGTCCGCCGAAAAAATCTTCGTAGTCACAGCCGTCCCCGATGGAAAAAAAGGCGAGCGCCTCGTCGTCCTGCACACGCTAGCCCCCGAAGACCTGAAACCGGTCCTGGAAAAGTTATCTGCCTCCGGCCTCCCCAATCTCTGGATCCCCCGCGCCAGCCAGTTCTTCCACGTCGACGAATTGCCCCACCTGGGCTCCGGCAAACTAGACCTCCGCCGCGTCCACGAACTAGCCGTAGAACGCTCCAGCCAACCAGAGTGATTTGTGATTTGTGATTTGTGATTTGTGATTGTGATTTGGTTTGACACTGGTGATCAGTGATTGGCGATCTCGATCCGCGACGAGACCATCCGCCCGTCATCCTGAGTCCGGCGCCTTTGCCTCATGCCGGGCGAAGGATCTCTCTTCGGCGTGTGGCGCTACCGCTCCGCAAACAAAACGCGCCGCCTTTCGCATTTCACCCCGCCACAAAAACCATTCGCCGCGAATTTTTCCCCGTTCACCACTTTGCCGTTGCCTTCCCCTCGCTCCTCACGTAAATTCGCCCACGCTGGAGAAATCGCAGCATGACCATACGCCAACACAATTCGCAGTTAGCGCTAGCGCCCCAGACGCTCCGCCGGGATTGTGCCCGTATGTTCGGCAATCCCTCACGGTAAGTCTCCCTAGCTCTTAACTGCATAGAACGTAACCCGAACCCGGCGCAGTTCCCGGCATCGTCAACCATTTTTCGCGTCGAATCGCGCGCGCTTCGCAATATGCGCGTCGGCGCGCACGCGGGCGTGTGTCTGCACCCGCGCGAACATTGCAAGAATTCGAAGCGGCGAAACTCCCGCTTCCAGAAAGGAGTAACCACGTGAGCGTTTACATCAAAAAAGGCACGCCGATGCACGGCCCGTCGCTCTGCGAGACCTGCTACCGCTCGCACATCTACAAAGGCTATCGCCACAGCGAGCAGGTCGTGGTGTGCCAGGCGACGTATCCCGAAATGCCTGTATTCTTCCCCGTGCGCGAATGTTCGAGCTACTCGGAGCAGGGCCGGCAAACTCTTCGCCAGATGGAAGACATCGCTTGGACTCTGGTCCCGCGCGGACCGAAGCGTCAGGCCGGCTTCGTTGCTCCTGCCGACTTGAAGGAAGGCGACCGCGAAATCGAGCTCGTGCTGGACGACGAGGCGTAGCCCGGACCACATGCCGATGCGTGAACGCAGCGGCGCGGAAATTGCCACTGAGGACGCGGTGTGTTCCCCGCCCCTCGAGTTACAGGCAGCCAATTTCCGCGCCGCGGCTGCCGCACGCCACGCTTGTGGTCCGTGAATCTACGTGACGTCTGACGCGTGACGCAGACACGCGACGCTGACAGGTGACGCCGCCGCACGTCTCGATGATTTGCAGTACAATCCCGGTTCCCGGGCGCTTCGCGTCCAGAGAAATGACATGCTCAAAAGCTCGCGATATCTTGTCGCAGTTCTCGCGCTCGTCACGCTGACGATCCCGTGTGCGCGCGCGCAAGACAAATCACAAGACAAATCTCAGGACAAGAACAAAGACCCCAAGGTAGTCGTCGAACTGGAAAAACGATCGCCAACCAACGATTCGAACGCGAAAGAACCTGCCGGCGCGGACGGAGCCACGCACTTGTCGCCCGCCGAGCCGTTCGGCAAAGCCTGCAGTGCGGTTGGCGCGGCGAAAGACGGCTACCGCAATTTCGACAGGCCCATATCGATTAACGAATTGTTCGGCGCGCCCATCGCGGTGGTGATCATCCGCCGGCTCGGCACTTTCGAGAAAGAACGAGACCGCGACGATCTCCACAAGCACATCGTTACGGTGCTGAGCGCACAAATTACGGAAGTATCCCGATACCAGGACTGGGACGAGGCGGTCCCTGTCGGCCTCGTCGCCACCGTCCAGTTTTTCGATCGCAGCAAAGGCGTCCTGGAAGAATCCGGCGGCCACGTCTGCTTCTCCGATTACGCCGGCACGGTCTGGTGGCTGCGAATTCCGCCGGCCGTTTCCCACTAGCGCTCCTTTGGCGCTAGAGGGTGCGCCTCGAGCGCCCTTCGGGACCACTTTAACTACTGAGCCTGCACCAGCGGAATCTGCGACGCTAGTTGCAGGTCAATCATCATCTGGATGCGCCGGTCGATTTGAAAATAGGTAGCCGCCAGCTTCGCCGGCAAGACCTCGCGGAATTTCGGCTGATATTTCTGCCGCAGTTGCGCGACGTTGACGTCCAGTTGCAACAGACGCGTGGTCATGCTGTCCGCCTGCGCATCGGTGATGTCGCCGTAGCTGTTGAAATATTCCTTCAGCAGCTCGTATTTGGTGTTGTTCACCTGCACCAGCTCCGCGATGAACTGGTCGTAGACCGGCCAGAACTTGGTGGCCTGGTCGGCGGTAAGATTCAGATTCGCGGCCACCAGCTGTTTGCGCATGGAGCGAATGTCTTTGCGCATCAGCTCCACGTCCTGCGCCTGTGCGTTTTTATCGGCTGTGGAAGCTTGCGGTTGAGATGTACCTTGCGCGAACGTCGCAGACCCTTGCAGCAGACACGTTCCCGCCACCAATAGACCAGCTAGCATGAAGCGTTTCACAGGCGTTCTCCTTTTTTTCCTCGAACTCGGGGTTTTGCCATCGCGTCCGGCAGTCCACACCGCGACAGCCTTGCGCGGCTGGGGCGGGTCTGGACGGTGCGACGGCCCAGGACGGTGGCGTTTAACGGTGGCGAAGTATAGAACACGGCCCGGGAAGCGGCAAGAAACGGATTCTGCGTCGCACGAAGGGCAGCAAAAAGTGATTGGTGAGTAGTGAGTAGTGATTGGTGGGTCGTGAAGCGGGGTGGGCGTGACATGCGTACATTTGTAGCGAATAGAAAGCGGTTTCTCCTTTGTTTTCATTGGAACACCTACGAGGATGATGATTTTGTGAGGTTTATTTGTAGCGAATAGAAATGAGGTGAGGCGGTGATGAGTGAGGCAGTGACGAGTGATGAGTGGCGAGTGATGGGTGAGGAGCGGCGCAGAAGTGAATGTGGGACGAATCGTACCGATTAGAAAATGTTTTCTCGTTTGTTGTGACTGGGTTAGATCGATTTCTAATCGGCGGCTGTACCGATTAGAAATGCAATGGCGAGTCGTGGGAGCAGATTGATGAGTGATCGGTGGCAAGTGACGAGTGAGGGGCGTCGCGGGCGTAAAAGTGGGACAAATCGTAGCGATTAGAAAATGTTTTCTCGTTTGTTGTGAGTGGGTTAGCTCGATTTCTAATAATTTGGTGTAGCGATTAGAAATGCGCGGGGCGGTGACAAGCGATTGGTTAGCAGTGATGCGCGTGGGTGGCCGGAGACGAGGAGCTGTGGCGCGTGGAGGGTTGGAGGGGGTGACTTGCGGGAGGCGAGGCGCGATTCCCGATTTGGGACGGGCGAGCAGCGAGCCAACGCTAGCGGCGCCGACCATGTATCCTCCTCGTCGTGATGAAATTAGCGCACGACTGATGATAGCACAGTAGTTATGTTAGTTCAAGTGTAAACTGAAGAGTGGGGTCTCGCGGGGCCGGATCGAGCCAGGTGAGGCGGCAGCAACTCGAAAACACGCGGGAAAGGCACCGCGTAAGGTAAGGCGCTTCGCGGCCGTCGAATTTATGTCGGAGCTAAAGCTCCGACCTACAAAACCTAGTGCAGGCGCTTCGCGCCGGCTTTCATTGTGGTGGCGCTTCGATTCTGCCGCTGGCAGGCCCTCCTCCGGCGGGCAGGCTCTCCGGATGAACTAACGCCACATTCGATTAGGCCACGAGTCCACAAGGTCACCGGGTCAGGACGCCGGGCGGCGGGACACATCTCGCTGGGCCGCGTGTGGCACTGCCTGCTTTGGGCCGATATAATCGGAATTGATTCCGGAGGCCCGAGCCATGGACGACTCCGTCGTCGAAAGCCTGCTGCTCGATCTGCTGGAGTGGCTTGCACAGCGTGACCGCAGCTACGACGAAGTCATGGCTGCCTGGCGTACCTCCTGCCCCCGTTTGCCCGTGTGGGAAGAAGCCAACGATCGCGCCCTGGTGCTCCAGCAAGAAGTAAACGGCCGGAGCATCGTACGGATCACACCCGCGGGCCTAGCCCTGCTCCAGACTCTGCGGAAACCCGCTCCCAACAATTCTCTCAGACGCTAACGCCCGTTTGCCGACGCGAGGGTCGACCACTCGGACCGGGGCGAGATATATGGAGCTGACTCCATAATGTATTCTGTGCCATATTCGTAACGTGGCATCCATCTTGCCCGGATCGCAAAGGGGACGTAACCATGCCCGTGGACGTGAATGAAATAATTCGCAAGTTGAGTCCATCCGAGCGCAAGAAGGTCCGGGACCGCGCCGCCGACATAATCGCAGAAGAGATGAGCCTGCGTGATCTGCGAAAAGCTCGCAAGCTGACGCAGGCTCGCCTCGCCAAGACCCTCGGAATCACGCAAGACAGCGTTTCACGTCTGGAAAAGCGCAGCGATCTGTTGATCTCTACACTGCGAAAGACGGTCAAAGCCATGGGCGGCGACGTGCGCATTGTCGCTGAATTTCCCGACCGCGCGCCCGTCGTGCTATCGGAGTTGTCCGAGAACGAGCCGCCGCGCAAATCATCCGGCAAACGCGCCCACCCCGCAGGTTTAGGGCCGCTTTGGCTCTGCCCATCTCAATGAACAGCTGACCTGCTCGCCAAGATTTGCGCACGGGCGCATTCGAAAATCCTCGATTGCGGAGTGCGTGAGGAGCGGGCGTGGCGAAGCGGACTTGATTGGAGTATTGAAACAAACGGAGGCGCGACGAAGCACAGAAAGAAGTAAACGGCCGCTCCATCGTCAGGATCACTCCCGCAGGCCTAGCCCTGCTCCACACTCTGCGGAAACCCGCTCCCAACAATTCGCTCAGCCGGTAACGCGTGTTCGTCGACTTAAGGGCCGGCCATCCGCCAGTTAGCGGTTCTATTAAGACCAGAGAAACTATGCCTGTGCGCCGGGTCGCGAAGCGAAGCAGGAGATCCACTCGAGGGATGTAGCGACGGTGCGTCTGAAAAAACCTGGACTCTTCGAAAACCGAAGGGTACGGCGCAAACCCGAAATCCAACTCGGTTTGTTTGAGCGGGGAGAAAGGTTGGGCCAGCCGGCTCCAGCCGAAGACACCCTAGGGCTGGTAGGGATTCGGTTGTCAGTAAGAAAACGGGGTCGGATGACACGTGATCGAAACCAGCGCTAGCGTCGAAGCACACTTCAAGGCGCAGACGTGCAAATACCGGAACTGATCGGGTCAACGAAAATTTCCTGGTCACCCTCCGTACCGATAAGCCGATAGCCATCGCATCGAGGTTCGAACCGCGACCAGATTCCTCCACCTGGCGACCACAAGTAATATGCTGGCTGAGCTTTTCCAGAGCCCTGCGATTGCTCGCGAACCTCAACCATATGGATCCAGAGGTTTGGCGGACAACCCGCATCGGAACCGGATCGCCCGATGGCAGACCCGTCTTTATTTTCCCCACCGTAGCATCGGCCGCATGAATCGTGACCAAATCAGTTGACATGGGAAGCCAGAACCACAGAATACCGGAATCGTATCCACTGGCAACCGAACCGATGGTCGAGTTCTCGTCGAACATGGCTTCGTGTGGCGGAAACATGCTGCGCGTGAGCAGTTGTCTTACCACATTCCCGGCTTTGTCGTACTCGACCACTAAAGGAATCTGCGACGGGTCTTTGTGGTCGGAGTGCGTCGTAAGCGTCCAGATATTCAGATTCTCGTCTAAGGAAAGTTGCCGTATCTCTCGTGAAGGCTCCAACGCGAAGGCAGACAAAAGATTCCCATCGAAATCGAAGCATAACAAAGCGTCCGAAGGTCGAATTCCGGGAGTCTTACTTCTGAAAACGGCTGCTACTGCGATCATTTGTCCGGAACGCGCCGACACGTCATAGATTGAGACGCGTTCGGCGTCCTCAACAGTCCGCAGGACGTTAACTTGTGTTAAAGCACTGCCTGATTTGTCAAAAATCTCGATATCGTCCATAGAGGCGTCTTTCGAAGTGACTAGCCAAGAAATGAGAAGCCCGTTTTCGAACTTCCACCAGTGTCCGCGATGCTTCTGCTCGACGGTCTGTCGGTTGACAGCATGTGTGATTGAGGTCGTCGCGCGAAGTCCGCTACCAACTGCAATTAATAGAATGACAGCCCAAATCGACTGGCGCATCGAAGTCTCACTCGTTGCAGGTTTCCGCATCCGTGCAACCCAGACAGCTCCCAGTAGTCCACGTACATTCAAAGCAACAGGTGACTGTGGAAGTGTCAGAACAGATCCACGAGACGCAATTACGGCCGCATACAGAGCCGGGCTTGCGAAACTGATTAGGCGAGCAAGAGTAAGATAGCTCTGAACCGAACGGGCACTTGGGTGTGGATTGGCATGTCACAGCCGCGGAGGCTGGAAAAAGTCCAAACAAGCCGCGAACGACTGGGCCTCCGGGACCCTGTACTACTTCGAGGCGGTGAATGGGTGGCGACGCAGGAATCGGCTCGGAGGTATGACTCCCCAGGCATGTTGCTAGTAGCAGCCAAAGAGTAATTGCCGCGATCTGCATATCCAAGACCTCGGATTCGCTGACACTACACCGCATTTACTGCAATTGGAAATAGTTTGTTAGGTTCTCCGGAGAATCACTATCTCGATTATACAACTATGGCAGTTAACCTAAAAGTTTAATGCTCTTGGGATTGTGATTGCGTTCGCGTGTCGAATGTTGCACTCTCGCGGGGTTCACTGGCGGTACGGAGGGCTGCGGAAGCCGCCCGCTCCCCCGTCGAAAGGCTACGCCCATGAAACGAAACAGAAAGTTGATGCTCACGATGTTCGATCGTCACGATGCTCGCGTGTTTGTTCGCTGCGGTGTATACGCCCGGGCAGCAAAAGCTGAACCGCGTGGAGCAAGGGCAGGCGCGCGCCATGCTTCAGCAAGTGCGAGCAAGCGATCGAAAAAAACTACTTCGATCCTGCATTCCGCGGCATGGACTTGCATGCGCGCTTTGAAGCGGCGGATAAGAAGCTGAACGACGTCCCCAATCTCGTCAGCGGCGTCGGTGTGGTGATGTGGGCCGTCGAAGGTTTGAACGACTCGCACACGATCTTCGCGCCGCCTGCCCGCAACGTGATCGTCTTCAGCGGTTGGGAAATGGGCATGGTAGGCGAGAACTGCATGATCACGGCCGTCCAGTCAGGCTCGGACGCGTGGGAGAAGGGTTTGCGACCCGGTGATCAGGTAATGAGAGGTGGAAGGCTACGAACCGCGGCGCGAGACATTTCGAATCGATGGATCTGCGGATCGACCGACTATTTCCGCTCGCGGAATATCAATTCGTGGTGACGAGCCCGGGGCAGGCTTCCCGCGCACTCGCCACGAAAAGCAAATTGGTCACGTTGCCGCAAACGGCGAATTGGTTCCTGGGGGGCGACGCTCAACGACAAATCCGCCGCCTTTACGAGGCCTACCAGCTCTTGACCAAGACGCGAACCAACGAAGTGAGTGACAAGCTGATGATCTGGAAATTGCCGCAATTTAACCTCTCGCAGACGGAGGTCGAGCATTACTTCGGCACTGCTCGCAAGCACGACGACGCTGATCCTGGACCTGCGCGACAACGGAGGCGGCGGAGAGGAATCGCTTGCACTGGATGATCGGAAACGTCTTCAGTCAGGACGTCGTGGTCGGAGACATGATCGAACGCACGGGCGGCAGCTCCCTTTAAAGTCTCGTCTCGGGGCGAGCGAGCGTTCAGCGGAAAGCTCATCGTGCTTGTAAATAGCGGCACCGGATCCGCCGCAGAAGTATTCGCGCGCACCGTTCAGCTGCAGAAGCGCGGCACGGTGATCGGCGACACCACGGAAGGCGCCGTGCGCCGCGCGAAGTATTTTCCCGCTGTCGCTGCAGGGTCGTGACGATCATCACCTACGGCGTAGAGGTATCAATCGCCAGACTGAAAATGCCGGACGGAGCTGACTTGGAAGGAACCGGTGTGACGCCCGACGTCAAAGCGCTTCCAACTCAAGCCGACTTCGCCGAAGGACGCGATCCCGTCCTCGCCGCAGCGGCACAGTCAGCCGGCGTTCAACTCTCTCCCGAACAAGCGGGCAAGCTGTTTCCGGTGGTGTGGGCGACGCACTGAGCCCGGAGGCGGTATTTTATAGTTGTTCATGGAAGCGGTCGGCCCGGCGAGTGTCACACCCTTCCGACCCGCTCACACGCGGGATAGGTTTTCGGAACGGCGGGTGAATGGGCGGCTAAGACCGATTCACAGATCGTCGAAAAAGACTTCGGGGGAGACGATCTTCGAAAAACACTTCGGGGGAGACTGAGAAGCGGCGGCTGAGCTTTTCGATGTGGTTTTTATTGAGGGGACGGCGGCCGTTCAAAATATCGGATACTGCGCCCTCGGAACCGAAAATCGGCACGAGATCTTTTTGCCGGAGGTTATTGGCGCTGAGCAATTCCTGCAGGACTTCGGTTGGAGAGGCGTCCGGAACGGAGTAGCGCTCCTCCTCGTAGGCCTCGATAAGCAGAGTGAGGACCTCCGCAAGGTTCTTTTCGTCCGCCGACAGGTTGTTCTGACGTTCCAAATCGAGCAAAGCCTGTGTGTAACGATCGTTCTGCGCGTCGGAGGTAATCACGCGAGGCAGGCCGATCTTGCTGGAAAGATCCTTCTTAATCGCGGGAGCAATCATCTTTCCATGCCTCGCGGCCGAATTGCGCCCGCTCATCATGCGGAAATTGTAGCGCTTTTTGCGGCGGGTTAGTGGAGTGCGGTCCAGGTGTTATCGGGGTTGAATTCGGTCAGGGACTTGGCGAGGGTGGCGGTGTCTTTGCCGAGGTTCTTGGCGTAGATGACGCGGTCTTGATTGACGATGAAGGTTTGCACGCCGGTATCGTCATATTTTGCGGGGTAGGCTACGTAGGCGAATCCGCCGGTGGCCTTGCCATTGACGACATACTGTTTCGCGCCACCTTTCGCGGCTGCGCCCTGACCATCCAGCCTGTGGAAGTAGTAGCCGTAGAAAGGCTGTGCGGCACCGGGCTTGATGGTAAGTCCCTCTTCGGTGGCGAATGCCACGAGGGGCCCCATGGGGCTGCGCGGAGCACCTGCCGGGGATTCCCAGTACAAACCGTTCTGCTGTCCGGGATCGCTGATGAATTTCTGCGCGTACTGCTTCACGCCGCCGTGTTTTTGCGCGAAGTACTGCGCCTGCGCTTCGGCTAGTGCTCCGCAGGCGTCCATGGCGACGATCTCGTCGCGGCCAATGCGGCGCGCGATGATTTCCTCTTTGCCAGCGGCGGCATCGAAAAACCACTGGCCGGAAGCGGTCTTCAGCGGGATGGGAAATGCCTGATTGTCCGCACCGACCAGAAGTATTTCGCTGCCGTCGGCCAGTTTTCGCCAGCGGTTCATCTGCTGGTAGGCTTTGGCGAAATTTTCCAGGGCAATTTTATCCTCGGCGGCATCGCTGGTGGAGACCAACTGCTTAGCGCCCTGCCCAAAGATGGCCATGACGGCGTCTTGATTGCCGGATTTGGAGGCGTCGAAGAGGGCTTTGCCGGCTTCGTCCGGCGAGGCGAATAATTTTGGCGCGGCTTGGGCTTGGGATTGGCCGGCGGAGGGCTGCTCGTTCTTACTGCCACAGGCCCACAGCGAAAGCGTGGCCGCGACGCCTACCGCCAGCAGTAAAAATCTGGACCCTGAATTTCTACGATTGCGGACTAAGGCGAACATTTGAATCCTCCCTCGGCTTTGCTTTCTGAAGCTGTGCTCAATCATTAGCCCTAACGACGACCGCCCCCGCCCCAGCCACCACCGCCGCCTCGGCTGCCCCAGCCCTGTGAGCTGGCAGACCTGGAGCCCCAGCCGGAGTCGCCGCCAGAGTGGCTGCCCCAGCCGCTGAAAGCAGAGGAAGAGTCGCTGCTGTGATAGCCCGAATCACCGCTGCTGCTGCCCCAACCGTGCGCGGCGCTGGAATTCGAATTCGAGCCCTCCCAGCCGCTGCCGGTGTTCTTGTAAACGTTGCCGTTCGCGGTGGCGTACTTGTTGCCGTTGGAGCTTTCGGCGGTGCCAACCGTTCCGTTGGCGTCGGAGTAATGCTGGGAGTCAACAGTGGTGCCGTCCTTCGAAGCGGTGGAGCTGCCCCAGCTCGAGTAGGCGTTGGAACCTTGATGGGTTGCGCCATAGGCCCCGGTGTATGGATTGTAGGCCTGGCCGACTTTTTGCGTGCCGTAGGCGGTGGAGGTGGATGCGCCGCGGGCGTATGTGCCGGTGGAGGGATTGTAGCCTTCGGAGGCGTGCGCGCTGCCGTAGGCTCCATAGGCGGAGGCGCTACTGCCGTAGTAGCCGCCGTGCCATGCGCTATTCCCGTAATAGGCCGAGCCGTGGTAATAGGCGCCGTAGCTACCGTACCAATGGCAATTCCAGGTGCTATATCCCCAGCTGCTGGACATCATGGCGCCGACAGCGACTCCCACGCCGAAACCGATGAGGCCGGCAGCGACCACATCGGCGGTGCTGGGAGGAGGAACGTAGACGTACGCAGGGACGACGTAGGGGTAGCCGTAGACGATTGCGGGGTTGTAAGTGGGAACGTAGACGACTTGCGGGATTTGTCGGCTGGATCACGATGACCTGCGGCGACTGCTGCACGACCGTTACCTGGGGCGTAGTTTTCAGATTGCCGGCGGATTTGGCTTTGGCGCGGAGCGTTTGGATGGCCGTCATTACGTCGGCCTGCTGGTTGTGGTAGTCCTCACCGAGTTGCGAGGTCCAGGAGAGGTTCTGCGACATGTTGCTGAGCACGGATGGAAACTGGGTGAGCGCTTTGACGCTGGGATCCCAGGTTTGTGCGTTGACGGCCGACACGAGCGCGCTGCCGGTGAGTGATTTGTTCTGCTCCACCCAATAGGCGGCGATGGCGATCTGGTCGGGAAATGTCGCGGCGGTTAGAATCTGCGCCACGAGGGCGTCCGGGTAGAGCGCGATCGGCGCGACGATGGCTTGCAGCTCCTCGGCGGTTGCTGGCACGCCCTGGCCGGAGTAGGCGGAGGTTGTGCTGCCAGCCGGTGCGGTGGCGGCGGTCTGATAGGCCATGGCGGTTGGGGCCGCGGGGCCGATGGTGAAGATCAAAAGAATGCTTAGCCCGAGGGAGAGACTTTGTTTTACTCGCGCTGCGCCGCCCATATGATTTCCTCCTTCAAGTGCTTACTTTGCCGTGCGCTAGAGTATGGCAACGTACTGGATTTTGGCTTGCAGTTCAAAAAACCGTCTGCGATGGCATCCGCGCTCAGGTCTAGACGCTTAATTTTTTCGCGCATCCAGCGTACGGCGAGCGATTAGCCCGAAATACTCCTCTGGCGGCCCGACGCTACACGCACTGCCGTGTGGCTATAATTGTCAAAAATACCAGTCCGCAGGATTGACGTGTGGGTCGCGTGGGATTTCTCATGGCGAAGGGCCAAGCACTTTGCGTGGCGTCCTTCCTGTTACGCCGGGCGGAGGCGATTGGCAGACGCGCGCGGTGTTGGTCAGCCGGGTAACTGGTGGCGGGCGGGGCGCGTCTTACCAGGGTGTCGGGCGAAATCGCGGCGAGTTTTTGAATTTGATGATTGGAGCTTGAGCAATTTTGCGAGAATTTCAGCTGGTCGATTCTGACGGCAAGGGCGTGGCGCGCTGGTAGAGGAGGCGGGATGCCAATCACTGCGATGATATTGCTTTTGGTTTCGGATGCGGTGGCGCGCGCGGTTCTTCAGGAAGCGTTGGAGCACGGAGGATATTCGGTGATGGCCGCGGGAGATTTGGGAACGGCCGTCAAGAGGATGAGCGAGTCCAGGCCGGACCTGCTGATAATCAGCCCTTATATTGAGGACATTTCAGGCTATGACGCAGCGAAATTTCTGCGCACGAAGGTGAACGGATTACCCGTTCTGATGGTGGCCGGACTGATTGATGATGACCGGCTGGAATATCGCCTGCAGCTGCAAGGATTTGAAATTTTTCCCACGCCATATACTGCATCAGCGCTTCTCGCGAAAGTGAAAGACGTGCTCGCCCCGAAGTGAACTTCCGGCGGCTGACGCACGCTTCGCCACTCCCGCGTGGTCACGCGCCAGTCGTCAGCCATCACGCATCACTGCATTTCTAGTCTCTGGTACTTGTCCCGTTAGTCGTGCCCATCGAGCAAATCTGGCCGACTAGAAAACGGCCAGCTTTACGTGCAGAAACTTTCTGGGGTCTTTGCGGAAGTCGCCGATGAGCAGGCGCAGATCGCCGGACATTCCGGTGAGGTTGTCGTAGAGATCGGGATCGTTGAAAAACTTACCCGCGGTTCCGGTATTGGAATTGAGCTTGGCGGTGGCGTCGCGGACCTGTGCGGAGGCGTCGCGCAGATTGTTGTAGAGCGCGTCGTCGTTGGCAAACTTGCCGAGCGAGCCTTTGCCTGCGCGGACGTCGGCGAGGACGGCGTTGCCGTTGTCCAGGAAGCCTTTGGCGGAATTGTAAACGGCGGGATCGTAGATGAGTTTGCCGGCGGTGCCCTTCTGGTCTTTCACGGCGCCGAGGACGTCGTTGAGATTGTCCACAGTGGAAGTGACTTTGGTGTAGAGCTCGTCGGAGGAGACGAACTTTCCGGCGGTTCCCTTCCCGTCTTGTATGGAACTGGCGATGGAGTTCAGGCGCGCGAGGGTGGAATTGAGATTGTCGTACATCGCCGGATCCTTGATGAGCTTGCCGACGGTGCCTTTGCCTGCTTTCACGTCGGTGATGATGCCGCGCAGGTCGCCGGAGAGAACGTTGAGCGAGTCCATCAGGTCCGTGCCGCGCTCGACCAGCTCAGTCATGGACATGGCCGACAGCCGCGGGAATCGTGGCGTCGGGTGGCAACGGCTCGCCAGTGAGCCCGCGCTGCACGTTGACGTAGCGATCGCCGAGCAAGCCTTCGGTGACCAGACTGGCGGTGGAGTCGGTGCGCACGTCGGGCTTATATCTACTATCAATGCGGAGGACCAGCTGGATGCTCTGGGTGCGATTGGCCGGATGCGGGTTGAGGCCGATTTTCTCGACGTTGCCGATGGTGACGCCGTCCAGGCGCACGGGTGCGCCGTCGGTGACGCCGCCGACCTCCGGCAGGTATGTGTACAAGCGATATTTTGGCCCGATGATGCCGGCGCCGGTGATATAGAAAATGGCGATCGCCAGAATGACCAGCCCCGCCAGCACAAAAACACCTACGCGCAGTTGCGACCAAGTCAGCTGCTTGCTTTGCGCCATGACCTTGCCTCCTGAGTGAATGCGAAAGTGGAAATGGAATTCATTCTGCTGAAGCCAGAAACTTTTTCAAGTATTCGTCTTGCGTGCGGAGCAATTCGTCGGCCGGACCTTCGAAGTAAATTTTGCCGTCGCGCAGGACCAGCACGTTGGTGGGCCGGGCGTGATTCTGCTGGCGGGCGCTGACCGCGGATTTCTCGCGTTGCTCGAGGGACTGGGTGCCGGCGGCGGAATTGCCGTTGGCGGAAAGCGGCACGACCAGGTTGGTGGCTTGATCGAAACGGAAATTGGCGAGGCCGAAAGCGTCTTGCACGCGATGGGTGGCGAGCAGCGAGGTGACATCCTGCAAATCGCGGCCGCGCAGGATCAGCGTGATGATGGTTTGCGAAGTGACGGGATCCAGACCGGCGGTGGGCGAATCGTACATGACGACGGGAGGATGATCCACCAAAGCGCGCGCGATGGAAACGCGGCGGCGCATTCCGCCGGAAAGTTCGGCGGGATATTTCTCGATGGCCTCTTCCATCTCGACGAAGCGCAGCGCCTGGCGCACTTGGGTTTCGATTTCGGGTTCGGGCACGTCTTCCTCGCGCATGCGGAAGGAAACGTTGTCGAAGACGTTGAGAGAATCGAATAGCGCGCCTTCCTGAAAGACGAACCCGATGCGGCGGCGGAAATCGAGGAGCTCTTTTTCGGGCATCTGGCTGACGTCCTGGCCCATCACGAGGATTTGGCCGGAATCGGGATGAATCAGGCCAGCGGCGAGTTTCATGATGAGGGTTTTGCCGGTGCCGGTCTCGCCGAGGAGGACTTTGGTTTCGCCGTGCGCGACGTCAAAAGAAATGCCCCGGAGAATATCTCCTGCTTCGAAACTCAAATGGACATCGCGGAGCGAAATGAGCGCCTCGCCGGGAACGGATGGCGTTTCCTGGCGCGGCGTTGCGAGAGGAGCGGGGCGCAAGGTGTCCGCCGGATTCCGGGAGAAGCCGAGCGGCGGAACGTCGCGCGTCATGGGTCCGATTATAAATGGAAACGCGCAGAATCGTTGACATCATTGGAAGAGATATAGGGATCAACGCGACAGGAAGAAATCAGAAATGAGCACGCACACCGAGGCGATGACCACCGCGCTGGTGGTGGCGCGGCCGAAACTTTGAAACTCTGAGCCAGCAACAGACAGGTTCCGTTTGCCAGGAATGACTCATAAGACACCCCGCGAGCCTTTTCCGATACCGCGACGAGCCGGAAGCGGCAGAATCGAAGCTGGCGCTTTCTCCCGAGTACGTGCAAGCCTCCTCTCGATACAAATTCTTGGGTATCTACATCGTGCAGCTGCAATCCGTTCCAGGTAATCCCCTTCCACCGCAGGCCTCGCGCGGAGCTTCTGAATTGGGGTCTGTGCGCTTCTGGGGGAAAAATGGGAACTGGACTGAGATCGACACCTCACGCAAGGGGCCGCGCGGCTGGCAAGCTCCGATGCGAAATTCGCAAGGTACTGCGGCGCGGCATGCTGACCGCGGCAGCCGCGCTGCTGACGACGGTCCCGCTGTGGCCGCAAGCGGCGCCGAAGGATTTGGGCGACAAGTCCATCGAAGACCTGATGAATATTGAGGTGACGTCGGTTTCGAAAAAAGAACAAAAGCTGTCGACAATTGCGTCCGCAATTTTCGTCATTACCCAGGACGATATACGGCGTTCGGGGGCACTGAACCTCCCCGATGTGCTGCGCATGGTTCCGGGGCTGGAGGTGGCGCAAGTCAATGGAGGCACCTGGGAGATCAGCGCGCGGGGGTTCAACGCGCAATTTGCAAACAAGCTGTTAGTACTGATCGACGGCCGAACGGTGTATTCGCCGCTGTTCTCTGGGGTGTACTGGGACGCGCAGGACGTACCGTTGGAAGATATTGACCGGATCGAGGTAATCCGCGGGCCTGGAGCAACGGTGTGGGGCGCCAATGCGGTAAATGGAGTCATCAACATCATTACGAAAAGCGCCAAAGAGACGAAGGGAGGCCTGGTGACAGCTGGCGCCGGAACCCACGCGTTAGGTTTCGGGGTCGCGCAATATGGAGGAACGCTGGGGGCGGCAACGGACTACCGAGTGTTTATGGAAGGATTTGGGAACGATTCGTATCCATCGCGATCGGGGCAGGGCGGTCAGGATGGATCCGAACTGCTGCACGGCGGATTCCGCGCCGATTCGGTGCTCTCCAAGGCGGACACATTGACCGTGCAAGGGGACCTTTACAGTGGCAACGAGGGAGCCATCATTAACCTTGTGACACTCACTCCTCCGTACGTGCAGCCGCTCGCCGGACAAATCGACATCGGCGGTGGAGACGTATTGGGACGTTGGAATCACACCTTTTCCCCAGCGTCGGCAACTACGTTGCAGATCTATTTCGATCGCACCACGCGGAGTCGGGTGATTGAAAGCGAAGACGTCAATACATTCGATGTCGATTTTCAGCACCATGTTGGCTGGGGAAGTCGCCAGGATTTCGTTTGGGGAGGGGGCTATCGGAACATATCGTACGTCACGACGGGAAGTTTGGACGCGACCTTCAATCCTGCTTCGCAGGAATTGCAAGTGTTCACGGGGTTTGTGCAAGATGAGATTACGCTGCTACCAGACCGTTTACACCTCACGATAGGAGCCAAGCTCGAACACAATTATTTCGCGGGGTTTGAATTTCAGCCCAGTGCCCGGATTGCCTGGCAAATGGGCAAGGACCAGACGATATGGGCAGGGTATGCGGGAGCGCGGCGCACACCTTCGCCGGTGGACCGGGAGATAAACTATAGCTATTTGGCGTTTCCCGGGCCCGGGGGCGTCCCGATATTATTGAGCGTATTGGGGAATGCGGATAAGCCGAGCGAGGATCTGAATGCCTTCGAAGCGGGTTACCGAGCGCAACTGCGGTCCAACGTGTCGTTGGACATCGCCATGTTCTACAACGTGTACGGGCAGCTCACGACCTATGAGCCAGGAACGCAAACCATCGGCTCCGATCCGCCGCCGCTCCATGTGGACGTGCCGCTGATTACCTCGAGTCTGATGTACGGAGAGACGCAAGGCGTCGAGATGGCAGGAAACTGGAAGATCACGTCGCGCTGGACGGTAAGCCCTGGATATGCGTTGGAACGGATCCATCTGCACCTAAAGCCCACGAGCCATGACGTGACGTCGGTCTCGACTGGAGAAGGAAACAGCCCGCACGTGCAAGCGCAGTTGCGCTCGACTGTGGAGTTGCCACGAAGGTTCGAATGGAACACTTCGGTCTATTACGTGGATCGGCTTCCGAGTGAAGGGGTCCCCTCCTACACGCGCCTGGATACCAACATAATTTGGAAGGCGTCCGAGCACCTGAGCGTCAGCGTCGTGGGGCAAAACCTGTTACAAGATCACCACTTGGAGGTAAACAGCTCGGATCAAGACCAATTATCGAGCCTGATCAAGCGCAGTGGGTATGTGAAGTTCGAGTGGCACTTTTAGCGCGGAGCAAAAAAGTTTGAATCACTGGAGGCGCAGACGCAGAGCGCGGAAAAGCGTAACGGCTGGGCCAGGCGGCGTCAAGCAAACAGGCGCGCTAGAAATTCGACGGCGGCGGGAGTTGGAAACGAGGACGGTGTTGCAATATTCGCTGCAGGCGCTGCGCGGGCGCGCCCAGCGCTGCTGAAACTGTTCTGAGGTTCGCCAGCAGCAAGCAAAGTTGGCTTCCAATGACTCATAAGACACCCCGCGAGCCTTTTCCGATACCGCGACGAGCCGGAAGCAGCAGAATCGAGACTGGCGTTTTCTCCCGAGTACGTGCAAGCCTCCTCTCGAAGCAAATTCTTGGGTATCTGCATCGTGCAGCTGCAATTCGTTCCAGGTAATCCCCCTTCCACCGCAGGCCTCGCGCAGAGCTTCTGAATTGGGGTCTGTGCGTTTCTAGGGGAAGAATGGGAACTGGACCGAGATCGGCACCTCACGCAAGGGGCCGCGCAGCTGGCAAGCTCCAATGCGAAATTCGCAAGGTACTGCGGCGCACCATGCTGACCGCGGCAGCCGCGCTGCTGACGGCGGTCGCGGTCTGGCCGCAAGAGCCGCCAAAGGATTTGGGCGACAAGTCCATCGAAGACCTGATGAATATTGAGGTGACGTCGGTCTCAAAAACGGAGCAAACAATCTCACGGACGGCGGCAGCGATTTTCGTGATCACCCAGGAGGACATCCGGCGATCGAACGCGCTGAACATCCCCGATGTGCTGCGCATGGTGCCGGGAATAGACGTTGCGCAGATCAATGCGAATACGTGGGCTATCACGGCACGCGGATTTAACGGGCGCTTCAGCAACGAGTTGCTGGTGCTGCTGGACGGCCGAAGCGTATACACCCCGACATTCGATGGAGTGGTCTGGGACGTCCTGGATTTACCTCTAGAGGATATTGAGCGAATCGAAGTAATCCGCGGGCCCGGAGCGTCGGTGTGGGCGACCAACGCGGTGAACGGGGTAATCAACATCATCACGAAGAAAGCGTCCGACACGCCGGGCGCGATGGTGGCGGGAGGAGGAGGGACGGTCGAGCAGGGCTTTGGGACTTTGCAATACGGCGGGAGCATCGGCAAAGGGACCAGCTACCGCGGGTACACGAAATACTCGAACCAGGATCACTTTCCGAGTGCCATTGGAGCGGATGGAGGGGACGGCTGGAACCTAGCCAGCGCCGGATTCCGCACGGATACGGTGTTGTCGTCGAAGGACACGCTGAGCTTCGAAGGAGAGTTGTACCGCGGGCGCGAAGGGAATCCAGGCTTGCAAGTTTCCGACATTACTTCGGCTCCGGCACTGGTAGAGAAAGAGGTAAACCTGGGCGGTGGATTTCTGCAAACAGAATGGAATCACACGTTCTCGTCTACTGCGGGCACGAGTCTGCAACTTTCCTACGACGAGTACGAGCGCAACGACTACCTGGGAGAAACGCGGGGGACTTTTGACATAGCGTTCCAGCACCACTTCGCCTGGGGCGACCGGCAACGCCTGGTTTGGGGCGTCGAGTATCGCCATTCGAATTCCCGAGCGGTGGGCAGCCCGAACATTTCGATGGACCCAGCGAAGTCACAAATCCAGATGTTCAACAGCTTCCTGCAAGATGAAATTGTGCTTGTTCAGGATCGCCTGTTCCTGACTGTGGGCACGAAAATCGAGCGCAGTTATTACAACGGGTGGGACGTGCAGCCGAGCGCGCGGTTGGCATGGACGCCCACAGCGCGGCAAACGATGTGGGCGGCGGTGTCCGATGTCGTTCGCACACCTTCCGAAACCGATAATTCCATCGTTAGCAACTTTGGCGGATTTACGGGACCGGATGGGCCGGTGGCGCTGCGGCTGCTGGGCAATGAAAATCTTGGCAACGAGCGCACGATTACCTACGAAGCAGGCTACCGGATGTCGCTCGGGGACAGGGTCTCTTTTGATTTCGCAGCGTATTACAACGAGCACCCGGACCAGCAAACGACCGAGCCCGGGGCGCCATTTCCAGAGTCCGTGCCGGCGCCACCACATCTGGTGGTTCCGCTGGTGTACGCGAATCTGATGCGGGGAAATTCGCACGGGTTCGAGATCGCCACGAATTGGAAGGTGGCCAGCCGCTGGACGCTTAGACCGGGATATGCGTTCGAACAAATTCATATGCATCTGGATCCTACCAGCCATGACACCGCTTCGGTTTCGGAGGCCGAGGGAAGCGTTCCGGTAAATTCAGCGCAATTGCGATCGCACCTGGCGCTGCCGCGAAACTTTTCGTGGGATACGACTGTTTACTTTGTAGGCCGGCTGAGGGATCCGGTTATTGCGTCTTACACGCGGCTGGACACCGGGCTGACCTGGCAGTGGAACAAGAAGTCGTCGCTGAGCGTGGTGGGCCAGAACCTGGCGAGAGACCTGCACGAAGAATACATAGACTCGACGGGAAGCGCAGCAACAACCCAAGTTAAGCGCAGCATCTATGGAAAATTCACCTGGCAGTTCTGAAGGGGCGCCCTGCGAAGTTTGCGATGCGCGCGCGACGGCGCGCGCGGGTGGGGCAGAACTCTGCGGGAAGCCGCGAGGGATTCTCTTGAAGCCGAAAGGAATCTGCGTGCTGACAGTCCTGGCGTTGTGGTTCTGGCCCTCCTGTGGCAAGCCGTTAATGGCGCAGACAGCGACCTCCACGGAGTACGAGCTAAAAGCGGCGTTTCTGCTGAACTTCGCGAAATTCGTGGAATGGCCGGCGAACGTTTTTCAAAACGCCAAGGCGCCGATCACCGTATGCATATTCGGGCACGACCCGTTTGGCAGCGCACTGGATGAAACCATGCGCGGGAAACAAATCAATAATCGCGAACTGCTGGCGCGCAGGATAAACGAACCTGCCGGATTGAAGGACTGCCAATTGGTATTCGTCAGCGAGAACGAGGAAAAGCGCCTGCCGGAAATATTGAATCGCTTGAACGGTGCGAGCGTGCTGGTGGTGGGAGAGGCCGGGGATTTTGCGGAGCGCGGTGGCAGCGTGCAATTTTTTCTGGAAAATAACCGAGTGCGATTTGCGGTGAACGTGGATGCGGTGCAGAGGGCGGGACTGACGGTAAGTTCCAAGCTGCTGGTGCTGGCGAAAATCGTGCATGACCAGGGCCACGCAAAGGGAGACTGAAATGCGTTGGTATGACAGCGCATCCATCCGTCAAAAGCTGCAGGGTATTGTGATCATCACCTGCGGAGTGGCGCTGGTGATGGCGACGGTGGTGTTTACAGTTTACGACCGAGCCACGTTCCTGACGGCGAAGACGGACGATCTAGCGACGTCCGCGAAAATGATCGGGGCGAACAGCACGGCCGCGCTCGTGTTTGGCGATGCCAAGTCGGCGCAAGAGATCTTGAGCGCGTTGCAGGACAAGCCGCACATCCTGAACGCCTGCATTTACGACGCGAAGGGCAAAGTCTTTGCGACCTACCGGCGGGACGGGGCGCAAGGCGGATTCCGGGCGCCCGCGGTGCAGGAGGATGGGGCCACGGTTGGCGCCGAGAACATCGTCTTGTTTCATAAAGTGATTCTGAACGGCGAAGGAATCGGCACGGTTTACCTGGAAGCAGAACTGGCCGATCTGCATGAGCGGTTACGGCGATTTATTTTTATTGATTTCATGGTGGCGCTGAGTTCGCTGATCGTCGCTTATCTATTGTCCTTCCGGTTGCAGCGCATTATCTCGGAGCCCATCCGTGAACTGGCGGAGACGGCCTCGTCGGTCACCGTGCATGAAAACTATTCGATCCGGGCCAAAAGGAGGAGCCACGACGAGATCGGAGTGCTGTTCGATCAGTTCAACAGCATGCTGGACCGGATCCAACAGCGGGACGAGGCCTTACAGAAGGCCCACGATGAGCTCGAGGAACGAGTGGGAGAGCGGACAGCGTATCTAAACGCTCTGATCGAGAATAGTCCACTGGCGATCATGGTGCTGGATTCGGAACGGCGGCTGCAATTGTGCAATCCCGCATTTGAACAGCTTTTTCAATATGCACGCGCAGAACTACTGGGGAAACCAGTGGATGCACTTTTGATGGACGAGGATCCGCTGGTGCAGCTGCGCGAAGCTTCGGCGGAGGGCGGTGGTGCGGAACCGGCGAATTTGCTGACGCGGCGGCGGCGAAAAGATGGCAGCTCGGTGGATGTGGAAGTCCACACGGTGGGATTGGTGGTGCAGGGCGAGCCAGCGGGTTCCATGGTCATCTGCCAGGACATTTCGCTACGGAAACGCGCAGAAGCGGCCATGCAGCAGGCGAAGGAGGCGGCGGAAGCCGCCAACCGCGCGAAGAGCGAGTTCCTGGCGAATATGAGCCACGAGATTCGCACGCCGATGAACGGGATTCTGGGAATGACGGAACTGGTTCTGGACACGGTACTGGATTCCGAACAGCGCGAGTATCTGAATATGGCGAAGATGTCCGCGGACTCGTTACTTTCGGTAATCAACGACATCCTGGACTATTCCAAGATCGAGGCGGGAAAGCTGGAAATAGATGCGATCGAATTCAATCTGGGCGATTGCCTGAATGACACCATAAAAGCGTTAAGTCTCCGAGCGCACCAAAAAGGACTGGAAATCGTGTGCGACATGCAATCGGATGTGCCGGAAGCCATCGTGGGTGATCCGGGGCGCCTGCGGCAAGTGATTGTGAATCTGGTGGGCAACGCGATCAAGTTCACAGAGACAGGCGAAGTGATCGTTCAGGTTCATACGGATGAGCGAGGCGCGGACGACGCGGTGCTGCAGTTCACGATCGCGGACACGGGCATTGGAATTCCAATTGAAAAACAGAAAACGATCTTTGAGGCGTTCACGCAGGCGGATGGTTCGATGACGCGGACCTATGGCGGGACGGGGCTGGGGTTGACCATATGCTCGCGGTTGGTGGAACTGATGCAGGGACGGATTTGGGTGGAGAGTGAGGTGAATCGGGGCAGCCGATTTCACTTCACGGCGCGGTTCGGTTTGCAAAAGAATCCCGCGCGGGCCACGGCGGCCGAGGACCCGGTGGCGTTGCACGGCATGCGAGTGCTGGTGGTGGACGATAACGCGACGAACCGAAAGATTTTTTTGCGCATGCTCAGCAACTGGCACAGCCAACCCACCGCGGCGGAAAGCGGAGAGAAAGCGATCGCGGCGCTGCAAGAAGCGCAAGATATGGGCAGGACGTATCCGCTGGTGTTGCTGGATGCGCAAATGCCGGGCATGGACGGATTTGCGCTGGCGGAGTGTATTCAGAGGAATTCCCTCTGGAATACCGCCACGATCATGATGCTGAGTTCATCGGCGCATCGTGGTGACGCGAAGAGGTGCCGCGAATTAGGAGTGAGCGTCTATCTGACGAAGCCCGTGCGGCAGGCGGACCTATTGGCGGCGATATTGAGTGCGTTGGGGACGAGAACCGCGCAGGAAAAAACGCCGACGCTGGTGACACGACATTCGCTGCGGGAGCAACGCGGACGTTTGCGGATTCTGATCGTGGAGGATAACGCGGTGAATCAGGTGCTGGCATCGCGGTTGCTGGAAAAGCGCGGGCATGCGGTGACGGTGGCCGGCAACGGCAAGGAAGCGCTGACGGTTCTGGAAAGCGCGACGTTTGATTTAGTGCTGATGGATGTTCAGATGCCGGTGATGGACGGGTTCGAGGCGACTGCCGCGGTGCGAGCGCAGGAAAAAACATCCGGCAAACATTTGTTCATTGTTGCGGTGACCGCGCACGCGATGGTGGGCGACAAAGAACGTTGTCTGGCGGCCGGGATGGACGATTACATTACGAAGCCGATCCGGCCACAGGAGCTGACGGAATTGCTGGGACGTTGCCCCGGCGCGGCCTTGCAAGAGGCCACTATCGAGAAATCCTGAGCTGGGTGTTCCCCACGTGAGTTGATTCGCCATTTTTCTTGAGCCTGCCTGCTGTGAAACGAATCGGTGTCAATCGCAACCGCTGGCGCGCGGCGCAGGGGCAGCACAGGCCGAGCCGCTGCGCAGCGACGCGGCTTTACGCGAATGGAAGCGTCCGGTAGAATCTGACATTCGTGCCTGCATGCGGGGTCCGACCTAATATGCTGCGATTTGTGACAGCCGGTGAATCTCACGGGCAGGCGCTGATTGCCTGGGTCTCTGGATTGCCTGCGGGTGTGCGCGTGGATCTGGATTTTATTCAGCGCGAACTGCACAGGCGGCAACTGGGATACGGTCGCGGGGGAAGGCAGCGGATTGAGAAGGATGCGGCGGACATACTCGCCGGCGTGCGTCACGGAAAAACGATTGGGGCGCCGATTGCGGTGCGGATCGAAAACCGCGATTGGAAGAATTGGGAGAAAACGCTGCCGGTGGGCGAGGTGGAAGACACCGACGGGGCGGATGCGAGCGATCCCAAGAGCGCGCAACGGCAACTGACGGCGCCGCGGCCGGGTCATGCGGATTTAGCTGGAGCGCTAAAATTTAATCTGCACGATGCGCGGTATGTGCTGGAGCGGGCATCGGCGCGCGAAACAGCGGCACGGGTGGCGGCGGGCGCGTTTGCGAAGCTACTGTTGCGCGAATTTGGCGGCGAGGTGCTGAGCCACACGATCGCGGTGGGACACGCGCGGCTGGAACGCGCTGCGAGCTGGGAAGAAATTGTGGCGGTGTGCGAAAATCTGGAATCGCCGCTGCGTTGCGTGGATGCAGATGCCCAAGCGCGGATGAAGGCGGAAGTGGAAGAGGTGCTGCGCACGGGAGATTCGGTGGGCGGAGTGTTTGAGGTGGTGGCGCACGGAATTCCGCCGGGGCTGGGCAGCCACGCGCAGTGGGATGAAAAGCTGGATGCGCGGATTGCGCGCGCGGTGATGTCCATACAAGCGGTAAAGGCGGTTGAATTCGGCACGGGCGTCGGGAATGCGGGAAGTTATGGATCGGAAGTGCAGGACGAAATTCGCTATGATGGCGCGAAGAAAAGATTTGAGCGAGCGTCGAATCGCGCGGGCGGTTTGGAAGGCGGGATCACCAACGGCAGCGAGGTGGTGGTGCGCGGATATTTGAAGCCGATTTCGACGCTGCGGCGGCCGTTGCTGACGGCGGATTTGAATACGAAGGAAGCGGTGAAGGCGGCATACGAGCGTTCGGACGTGTGCGTGGTTCCGGCGGGAGGCGTGGCGGGCGAGGCCATGGTGGCGGTGGAGCTGGCCGGAGCGTTCCTGGAAAAATTCGGCGGGGATTCGATTGGGGAGACGCGCAGAAATTTCGAGGGCTTCCAGAAACAACTCGATGAGTTCTAGTGGCAAGTGATTAGTGATTAGTGATTAGTGTTGTGGTTCGTGGCGCCGAGGGTGAGAGGGCGCGTTGTGAATGGGGACTGATTGACGATGATTCATCCGATTGTGAAATATGGCGATCCGGTGCTGGAAACGCCGGGGAAGCGCGTCGAAAAATTCGACGAAGATATCGAGAAGCTGGTGGCGGACATGTTCGAATCCATGTACGCGGCGGCTGGCGTGGGATTGGCGGCGCCGCAGATTGGCGTGGGTTTGCGGCTGACGGTGATTGACGTCTCCAATGGAAAAGTTCCCGAAGCGAAGATGGTGCTGGCGAATCCGGAAATTATTTATGCGGAGGGCCAGCAGCGCGAGGAAGAAGGCTGCCTTTCGCTGCCGGGATTTCGCGGATATGTGGAGCGGCCGCAGTATGTGACGGTGCGCGCGCAGGATGCCGCGGGAAATCCGTTCGAGCGGCGCGGCGAAGGATTGCTGGCACGCGCTTTTTGCCACGAAATTGACCATCTGAATGGAATCCTCTTTATCACGCACTTGAGCATGCTGAAGCGCGACCTGATCAAGCGCAAAATCCGCAAATTGAAAAAAGCCGGCGAGTGGTAGGGCGTTCGTGGCGCCGCTGAGAATTATTTTTTGCGGCACACCGGCGTTTGCCGTGCCCACGTTGCGTCTGCTGCTGGGACTTCCTGAATTCAAAATCGAAGGGGTGGTTACGCAGCCGGACCGCGCGCGCGGGCGCGGCAATGAAGTTTCGGATTCGGCGGTGAAGTCGGCAGCGCTTGCCGCGGGGATTCCCGTTTTTCAGCCGCAGAAAATCCGCGCGGATGAGGCTTACGAGTATTTTCGCGGCGCGGCGCCGGATGTGGTGGTGATTATTGCCTACGGACAGATTATTCCGGCGCGGCTGATTGAGATTCCGCGGCTGGGGTGGATCAATTTGCACGGATCGCTGCTGCCAAAATATCGCGGAGCTGCGCCGATTCATTGGGCGATTGCGAATGGCGAGACGCGCACGGGCTTGACGACGATGCGCATTGACGCGGGATTGGACACGGGGCCGGTGCTGATGAAGTACGAAACGGAAATTGGGGCGGAGGAAACTGCGCCGGAATTGTACGCGCGGCTGGCGGAGGCGGGGGCTCCGTTGATGGCCGATACGCTGCGTGGAATCGAGGTGGGCGCGATTACGGGGGTGGCGCAGGATAATTCGCAGGCGAGTTTGGCGCCTCCTCTGAAGAAGGAGGACGGGAGAATTGATTGGTCGCTTGCGGCGCGGAAAATTTATGACCGGATACGCGGGTTTCAGCCGTGGCCGGGGGCGTTTACTTCGTTTCGCGGAAAGCAGTGCGCGATATGGGGAAGGCCGGCGGTTGCTGACATCGCGGCGAGCGGTTTGGGAAATGTTGCGGTGGGGACGATTCTCGCGCGAGGCGGTGAGGTGGATGTGGTGTGCGGAGAAGGCACGGCGCTGCGGGTGGAATTTGTGCAGCTCGAGGGGCGCAAGCGGATTGCGGCGCGGGAATTTGCGAATGGGGCGCGATTGGCGGGTGGTGAACGGTTCGGGGTGTGAAGGCATTTGCCACAGAGACACAAAGGCACAGAGAAAAAAGGGCGGGGAGAAAAAGTCGAGTGTGCGGCCGCTCGACATTTGATTGGCCGCTGCTGGTGCTTCCACTGAATCATTTGTGTTGCGTAATGACCTCCGCTTGAAATTGATCGAAGAGCGTTATGGCCACAATTAGTCCTGCCAGAAAAATTGCGTATGAGGTGTTGCGGCGCGTGGAGGCGGAGGGCGCGTACGCGAGCGATTTGCTGCATGCGGAGCTGGGCGCGCGCGTGAAGGCGGATGACGCGGGCCTGGCGACCGAGCTGGTGATGGGCGTGTTGCGCTGGCGTCGGCTTGCTGGATTTTCTGCTGGAGCGGCAATATGAAGAAGCCGGTGGCACGGCTGGATCTGCCGGTGGCGCTGGCGCTGCGGATCGGATTGTATCAATTGCGATTTCTGGAGCGAGTGCCGGCGCGCGCGGCGGTGAATGAGTCGGTGGAGCTGGTGAAGAGCGCGCGGAAAAGTTCGGCGGCGACGCTGGTGAACGCGGTGCTGCGGCGCGCATCGAATGAAGCGCGAGTGCCGGCTGCGACGTTCGTGGCGGCGGATGTGCCGATTGCGGAGCGGCTGGGCATTTTACATTCGCATCCGACGTGGATGGTGGAGCGGTGGCTCGCGCGATTCGGAGAGGAGCGGACGATCGCGTTGTTGGAAGCGAACAATCGGGCGCCACGGCTGAGTTGCGCGTTGCATGAGGCGGCGCGGCGCGAGGAAATTTTCGGTGCGCTGCAGCGGGCGGGATTGCGGATTGAGGCCGGGAAAATTCTGCAAACGGCTTTTGCGGTGAGCGGCGGCAGCCCTACGCGCACGGAAGCGTTTCGCAGCGGCGCGATTTCGATTCAGGATGAAGCTTCGCAGGCGGTGCCGCTGCTGCTGGACGTGCAGGCGGGCGAGCGCGTGCTGGATTTGTGCGCGGCGCCCGGAGGAAAGACTCCGCCGCTGGTGCGCGCGGCAGGAGCGGGCGGGATGGTGGTGGCGGCGGATCGTCACGCGCATCGGTTGCGCGCGATGAGGGAGCAATTCAAGCGGCTGGGATTGGTGGGCGCACGACTGGTGGAACTGGATGCGGCGGGGGCGCTGCCGTTCGGGGTGAAGTTTGATCGTATTTTCGTGGATGCGCCGTGTTCGGGAACAGGAACGCTGGCGCGGCATCCGGAAATTCGTTGGAGGCTGAAGGCGGAGCAGCTGGCGGAATTTCACGCGCTGCAGACTTCCCTGCTGCGGTCGGCGCTGGAGCGGCTGGCGCCGGGAGGTACGGCTTGTTTATTCCACTTGTTCGATGGAGCCGGAGGAGAACGAGCAGGTGGTGGAGGAGGCGTTGCGCGGCGTCGAGGGATTGCGGCGCGAGGCGGGTGACGAGGCGGCGCGCGGGTTTGGGGGCGTACTTGTCGGCGGACTTGCGAGCGGGAGTACTTGTTCGATGGCGGACGGATATTTTCGGACTACGCCGGGAGTGCTGGGGACGGACGGATTTTTCGCGGCGGTCATTCAGAGGGCATGAATCTGGCTCAGTGAAAGCGATGGCGCCAGTGGTCGCAGAGGTATCGATGCCGCCGGAGTTGCGGAGTTAACCGCGAGAGTGCGAGCGCGGTTGACAGCGGGGATTCGGCGCGGCGAGACGTGTTAGGCTCATGGTGCTTCGCCCGAGGCAGATGATGATCGAGGCAGGTCAATGACATTTCGCGAGCGGATGCAGTGGATTTTCCGGATGGCGCTGCTGGCGTTTATTTTGATGTCCGTGGCGTTCCTGAGCGCGCTGACGGCGATGCGTTTTGCGATTCAAGGGCGCGAAGTGGCGATGCCGGACGTGGTGGGAAAGAAAGCAGTGGAAGCGCAGCAAATGTTGCAGGGGCGCGGCGTGGGATTCAAGGTGGAGGACCGGCTGTTCAGCCCGCTGCCGGTGGATACGGTGGTGCGGCAAACGCCTCCGCCGGGAATGAAAGTGAAGATTGGCCAATTCGCGCACGTGGTGATCAGCCTGGGTCCGAAGCAGGCGACGATTCCGGTGCTGACGGACCACAGCATACGCGCGGCGCGGATCGAGCTGCTGCGATCCGGGATGCAGGTGGGCGAGATTTCTCAGGCGTACGTGGCGGGGACGGAAGATGATGCGGTGCTGCAGCAGGATCCGGCGCCGGGAGAGTCGGACGTCACCAGCCCGCACGTGGATTTGCTGATTTCGCTGGGCGCGCGGCCGGCGGCGTACGTGATGCCGGAACTGGTGGGATTTTCGCTGGGGGAAGCGGAAACGAAATTCAGCGGCACGGGGCTGAAGGTGGCGAAGCTGACGTTCGCGGCGGTGCCGGGCGGTCTGCACGGAACGGTGGTGGGGCAGACGCCGTCGCGGGGCGCGCGGGTGGACGCGAACACGACGATTGAATTGCAGTTGGCGGAGTAAGGCAGGCGCGTCAGAACGACTCAGAGCGTCCAGAACACCTCCACACGATATATAGGCGGTTCCAGAGTCGGCCGACCGGCTGTGTTAGAATTCGCGAGAGCTGATGAGCTACGCACGCATAGAGATTGCGCCTTCGATACTGGCCGCGGACTTCGCGAAGCTGGGGGAAGAGGTGCGCGTGGTGGAAGAAGCGGGCGCGGACGTGATTCACGTGGATATTATGGATGGGCACTTTGTGCCGAATATTTCGCTGGGAATTCCGGTGGTGGCGTCGCTGCGCAAGGCAACCCGGCTGCCCCTGGATGTGCATCTGATGATCGAGCAGCCCGAACTATATATTGAGGCGTTCATAAGCGCGGGCGCGAACCGCGTGCTGGTGCACCAGGAAGCGACGGTGCATCTGGACCGTGCGCTGGGGATGATCCGGGAGCACGGGGCAGAAGCGGGCGCGGCGATCAATCCGGCAACGCCGGTGGGGATGCTGAGCGAAGTGCTGGATAAGGTGGATACGGTGCTGGTGATGACGGTGAACCCGGGATTTGGCGGGCAGAAATTCATCGCCAATACGTACGAGAAAATTCGGCAGCTTTATCAGATGCGAGCGCGTTATAATGCGAACTTCCGGATTGAAGTGGATGGCGGGGTAGATGCGGGAAATACGGCCGAGCTGGCGCAGGCCGGAGCAAACACGTTCGTAGCGGGGACTTCAATCTTCCACACGGCAGATCCAGCGGCAGCGACGCGCCAATTAAAAAAACTTGCGACCCAAGCCCTGAGCCAAAGGGCGTAGGAGAACATTGCAAAGTACTGACCGGGAAAATCGCATGGCTGCGGGAAGACCGTGGAAGTATCGAAACGCAGCAGTGTTGCTGGCTGCGCTCGGCCTGCTACTGGTAGTGAGCCCAAGCGCGAGCGCGCAGGTACCGACGCCCCAGACGGGCGGAAGCGGCCAGGCCGCACCACCTCCACCCACGGACGCGGACGCAGCGAAACCCAAGCCGCCAGCCAAGCCCGCCGCGCAAGCTCCAGCAAAGCAAACCGCCAAGAAGAATCAGAAGAATCAGAAAAAGAAGCAGACGATTGACGTGAACGCGTCGGCGGAGCCGGACAAGGTGCTGTACGACCGCGCACAGGCCGACTTGAAAGCGGGACGCTATACGGAAGGGCGCCTAGCGCTGCAGACGCTGATTAATACGTATCCCGACAGCGAGTACCTGGCCAAGGCAAAACTTTCGGTGGCCGACTCCTTCTTCAAGGAGGGCGGCACATCGAACCTGACGCAAGCGATTGATGAGTACAGCAATTTCCAGACGTTTTTTCCGTTCCTGGACGAAGCGGCCTACGCGCAGATGCAAATCGGCGTGGCGCATTACAACATGATGGAAAAGCCGGACCGCGACAAGACGCAGGGTGAAGCGGCCGAAGATGCTTTTCAGGCATTTTTGCTGAAGTATCCACAAAGCCCGCTGGCTCCCAAGGCCGAGCAGTATTTGCGCAACGTGCAGGAAGTGCTGGCCGACAGCGATTACAAAGTCGCCTACTTCTATTACGCGAAGACGGACTATCGCGCTGCCGCCGCGCGGCTGGTGGAGCTGACGGACCGCTATCCGCTGTACAGCCAGAATGACAACGCGTTGTGGATGCTGGGAAATATTTACGAGCGCGCGAAGCAAGTCTCGAAGAATGAGGATGACAAGAATCACTGGGACGATCTGGCGAGCAAGTGCTACGCGCGTATCGTGCGCGATTACCCGCTTTCGAAGGATGCGCCGGGCGCGAAGGCTCGGCTGAAGGACATGGGCAGGCCAGTTCCCTCCCCGGATCCCGACGCGATCGTGCGGATGCAGAAACAGCAATTGTACGAGAAGCAGCACCATCAGAGCATCGTGTTGAAGCTGCCGATGGGGATGCTCAAGGGAAGTCCGGACGTTTCCACCGCGGCGCGTGGCGGCACTCCGCAAATGGCTCCGCCGAATGATGCCGTGTCGGCGACGGATGTACTGCGGCCGGGAGCGGCAGGGCCATCGTTCACGGTGACCGGCAGCGCGGCGGGCGCGAATGGGGAGACATCTGGAAGCAGCAGCGAGGTGGTGACGCCGGAAGATGCGACGACCGCGCCGGCGGGAGCCGCTGGCGCGCAGGCTGGAGTGGGCGCCGAGATTCTTACGCCGCTGGACGACAAGGGGCAGCCTACTTCCGAGGTTCCGGCGACTACAACGCCTGGCGGCGACGGTTACCAATGGCGCGGTGGACGACGGTGGCCTGAATGGATCGGGCACTGGACACGCGCCGAGTGATGCGGCCGCCAGCAATCCACCGGCGTCTGTATCGACGAGTTCTGCCAGCACGACGGGCGGCGCCGCAGCTCCAGCGACCGCTCCGGCAGGCTCGCCCCTGCAAGCACGTCCACTACGGACGGCCGGAACACAGGCCGGCGATCATCCGGCAGCAGAAAGCCTCTACCAGCGTGAAAGCGCCGCCTGTGGACAGCAACGAAGAGTCCACCAGCAAGAAAAAGAAGGGATTGAAGAAACTGATCCCCTGGTAGGACTCGTCCGATCGGTATTTACTCCCTGCTAACAACTCAGGCACTCCTGTACTTCTAGTTTGTTGACGCCCCTGCCGCGGGGTGCTGCAATAGCTATGTTCAGGGGTCAGGCGTGTCTCGAATGGGGGACGTGCCGCCAGGGGAAGACAGTGCCCAGAATTCTGGTTGCAGACGACAACACCAACATCCAAAAAATGGTCGTGCTGGCGTTTCAAGAGCGCGGCGTGGAAGTGATCGCAGTCGGCAACGGCGAAGCCGCGGTGCGGCGCCTGCCGGATGCGAATCCCGATTTGGTGCTGGCCGACGTATTCATGCCGGTGCGCAACGGCTACGAGGTCTGCGAATTCGTAAAGAAAGATCCGCGATTTTCTCATGTGCCGGTAATCCTGCTGGTGGGCGCGTTCGATCCGCTGGACGAAAAAGAAGCTCGTCGAGTGGGCGCGGATGGCGTGCTGAAGAAACCATTTGTGCCGCCCGATCCGTTGATCGCGATGGTGATGTCCGCGCTGGAAAAGAATCCGAAGGTCGCGGCGGAACTGGCGAGAGCCAAGGAAGTCGCCGCCGAAGCAGCTTTGCCGCCAGCCTTGCCGGAAGTTCCGTTGAAGGCGGAGCCCAAGCCGCTGCCCGAATTCCCAGAACCGTCCGCGGAAGAAGCGGCGGTGATTTATGGTTTTGGCAAGGGCGTGCGAGCGATCGATCTGGACGACGCGGAAGAAGAAGAGGACGAAGAAGAATCACCCAAGGCCAAGAAAAAGGCCAAGGCCACGTCCAAGGAATCCAAAGCGCCCAAGGCGCCCGCTGCTCCGAAGACACCGGTGGTCGCGGCGGAAGATCAGGATGAGGAATTTGACGGCTCCGCAACAGCCAGCGATTGGCGGCGCAACGCGGCGGACTTCGAAGTTCCGGAAAATGTAGCGGCCGACCCGATCTATTCCTACGGACAAGATTTCAAGCCAATCACGTTTCCATCGGAAACGCGATGTTCCGCCGAGACATGTTCGTCCGGAAGAAGTGGCGGCGCGAGAGAACGAGGCCCAGGCTGAGGCGCCCGCGGTGGAACACACACCTGCGGTTGAGGCGAAGCCTGCGGCCGTGCACGCGCCGGCGGAAGTTGCGGCGAAATCCAACGAATGGGACGTGAAGGACCAGCCGGAAATCGAGCTTACGGCAGGATCGTTCTCGCGTTTGGAAGAGCCGGACGTGCAGGCGAAATATTCGGAAGCCGAACTCGGCCAAGGCGAAGCACGAAGCGGTGGCTGAGGCTCCTGCGGCGCAGCATGAAGCGGCGGCGGAAGAAGCACCGAGCCGGCCGAGTCTGGTTTCGCGCATGCGCGGCTGGATGGACATGCTGACGCCGGCGCCCGCGGAGAATCCTGTTGCGAGTTCTGGCGACACCTCGGAAAATCATTGGATGACGAATCTTTCTGCGCCCGCAGCCGCGCCTGAGTCTGCGGTGGAGACGGCGCCGATACTGGCTCCTGTGGTGGCGGCGCCCGTTGTGGCAGAGGTCGTGGAAGCTTCGGTGAGCGCGCCTGCCGAGGAACCCGTGGCAGCACCCGCAGCCGTGGAGGCGCATCCGTGGAATCTGCGCCTGCCGCGACCGAGCAGGCAGCCGAGCCGGTACACGCGGAGGAGTTCGCGCCGGCGAGCGAAATCGAAAAGCACGAAGAAGAGTCGCGGCCGCATTTTGACCCGAGCAAATTCAGCGACGCGAAATATGGCGGTTCGTCTTACCACTTCTCGGATGGCGCGCAGGCGGAAGTTCACGAGCCGGTTGTAGAGACTCAGGAAGCAGCGCCCAGCGATTATTCGGCGAGCGAGACGGTGTCCGAGGGACTTTCCGGAGAAGCGGAGCCGGAACCGATTACCAGCAGCGCTGCAGATTTTTCGCCGGAGGTCTTGCCTGCCCTGGCGGATGCGCCGACGAATGGCAGCGGCCTCTCGGGACAAATGCCGGCTGAACCGCTCTTCGGGGGCGCGCCGCAGCACGATGAGACGGATTATTCGTTGCATAACGAGGTGCGCGACGAGGAACCACCGCAGGTAGACGCGCGCGAACAAGAAGCGTTTGCGGAAGAGACGCATCCGGGCCAGCAGTCCGAGCCCGCGCCGAGCGAGGATTATTGGAATCGCGAGGCGGCCGCGCACGAAGAGACTATTACGGCGCAGGCCGGCGGGTCGCTGTTCGATGAGTCTGTGGCGGAGCCGCCAGCCGTTCATGGATTTGAGAGAATTCCCACGCTGCCGCCGCCGAACCGCGAGGCGCTTTCGGAAATTCCATTTTTGATGCCGCCCGTGCTGGCGCCGCAAAACGCGGATCAGTCGGCGCCGGGCGCTGCGAATTCCGAGACGGTGGACGAAGTGGTGCGGCAAGTGATGGCGAAGCTGGGACCACATCTGCAGGAACTGCTGTCGCAAGGCGTCAAGCCGCTGGTGGAAAATCTGCTGCAAAACGAACTGCACAAGAAAGAGAAGTAGGGCGGAAGCTGCGCGCGAAGTTCCGCCAGCCGTCGTGTTTTTCTCTTCAGGCATCTCTGCCTTCCGTTGACTGTCCGCTTCCCTGCCGCTTATATTGAATGATTCTGTTTCGTTGTGGTGTCGCAGTGTGCGTTCAAAATCTGGCGGTCCCATCCCGCGACCGCGGGACGGGACCGCCGCTACAACTTCTACATTGGGGAGCAGATGGCGCGAGAAATACCGAAGGCTTACGAGCCGCAGGAGATTGAGGAGCGCTGGGCGAAGGCCTGGTACGACGAGAAGTTATTTCGCGCGGAAAATTCCGGAACGCCGGATAAGCCGAGCGACCAGCAGCCGCGGTTTTCGATTGCTCTGCCCCCGCCGAACGTAACCGGGTCGATTCACATCGGGCACATGCTGGAGCACACGCAGATTGACATGCTGGTGCGCTGGCACCGCATGCGCGGCGAACGCACGTTGTGGCTGCCGGGGATGGACCACGCCGGGATCGCGACGCAGTTTGTGGTGGAGCGAATGCTGGCGAAGGAAGGCATCAAGCGCAAGGAATTGGGGCGCGAGGAATTTGAGCGGCGCGTGTGGAAGTGGAAGGCGGAAAGCGGCGGGGTGATCAAGCAGCAGATGATCCGGCTGGGCGCGTCGTGCGACTGGACGCGCGAGAAATTCACGCTGGAGCCGGCGCTGTACCGCTCGGTGCTGGAAGCGTTTTTGCGGCTGTATCGCGAAGGACTGATTTATCGCGGGCGTTACATGGTGAACTGGTGCCCGCGCTGCCAGACGGCGATCAGCGATCTGGAAGTGGTGCACAACGAGCGCGTGGGAAATTTGTGGTTCATACGCTACCCGGTGACGGGGACGAACGCAGGCGCGGGAGAATTTCTGGTGGTGGCGACGACGCGGCCGGAAACGATGCTGGGCGATACGGCGGTGGCGGTGCATCCGGAGGACGAACGTTACCGGCACCTGGTGGGAAAAACCGTGACGCTGCCGCTGATGAATCGCGAGATACCGATCATCGCGGATACGTACGTGGACCGGGAATTCGGCACCGGCGCGGTGAAAATTACTCCGGCGCACGATCCCAACGATTTCGAAATGGGCAAGCGGCATAACCTTGCGCAGATTGACGTGATGACGGACGACGCGCACATGAACGAGGCGGCGGGGAAATATGCCGGGCTGGAACGTTTTGTGGCGCGGGCGCGGGTGATTGCGGATCTGGAAGAACTCGGGTTGATGGATCACATTTCCGAGCACACACATTCGGTGGGAACGTGCGACCGGTGCAAGGCGATTGTGGAGCCGCGCGTTTCGACGCAGTGGTTCATGAAGATGAAGCCGCTGGCAGAGGACGCGAAGAAGGCGGTGACGGGGGAGTTTGGGCCGGCCGCGGAAATTGAAGTGGTGCCGGACAATCAGCGGACGATTCTGCTGCAGTGGTTTGAGAATATTCGCGACTGGTGCATTTCGCGGCAGCTGTGGTGGGGGCATCGCATTCCGATATGGCATTGCGCGGATTGCGGCGAGATGGTTCCGGCGACGGATTCCAGCGTGGAGATTGTG
The DNA here is from genome assembly GCA_963742475.1 of uncultured Acidobacteriota bacterium. GTDB lineage: Bacteria > Acidobacteriota > Terriglobia > Acidiferrales > UBA7541 > Palsa-295. The sequence continues at coordinate 352,113 of CAVULY010000007.1, forward strand.
GACGGGCATGCGCGGGCGGCGGGTGTGCCGACGAAATGTCCGAAGTGCGGGGCGGCGGGCAGCGGGAAATTGACGCAGGATCCGGATGTGCTGGACACGTGGTTCAGCTCGGCGCTGTGGCCGTTTTCTACTTTGGGCTGGCCGGACGACACGCCTGATCTGCGCGCGTTTTATCCGAATAGCTTGTTGATCAGCGGGTACGACATTTTATTTTTCTGGGATTCGCGAATGATCATGATGGGGTTGCACCTGGCGTCGGGTGCAACGGAAGCGGAGCGAATTCCCTTCCGGCGATTGTATCTGCATTCACTGGTGCGCACGGCGGAAGGCGCGAAGATGTCCAAGACCAAGGGTACGGGCGTGGACCCCTTGGAATTGACGCAGAAATTCGGGACCGACGCGCTGCGCTACATGCTGGCGAGCATGTCCGCGCCGGGGACGGACATCGCGCTGGCCGAGGACCGGATTCTGGGCGCGCGCGCGTTTGCGAACAAGATTTGGAACGCGGCGCGATTTTTATTTATGAATTTGGAGAAGGCGGAGGCTGCGGCGGGATTTACGTTGGAGGAGTTGGCTGCGCCGGAGAGTGCGCGCCGCTGCGCCGTATGCGGTGAAGGGCGAGGGCGAGCTGGTGCATCGCTGGATTTTTTCGCGACTGGCGGCGGCGGCGGGAGAAGCGGGCAAGGCGCTGGACGAATTTCGTTTTCACGAGGCTTGCCAGACGATTTATCACTTTTTCTGGGGCGATTTCTGCGATTGGTACATTGAGTGGGTAAAGCCGCAGCTTTCGTCCGCGGATCGCGAGGTGGCGATTGCGGCGTGGCGGAATATTTTTGCGGTGCTGGATGCGGCGCTGCGGTTGTTGCATCCGGTGATGCCATTTTTGACCGAGGAGCTGTGGCACAAGTTGCCGCAGCCTGCGGGGGCGCGGTCGATTGCGCTGGATCGGTTTCCGGAACCGCGCGATGGATGGGGTGACGCGGGCGCGGATGGCGGACATGGCGTTGATCCAGGAAATTATTGCGGCAGCGCGGAATATTCGCGCGGAAATGAAGGTGGACCAGAAGAAAAAGGTAGCGGCGGATTTTTCCACGAAGGATGCTGCGGTGCGGAGGCTGGTGGAGTCAAACCTGGAGCCGTTGCTGCGTTTGGCGAATCTATCGGCGTTGCAAATTTCTGCGGGGCATCTGGACGCGACTGGCAGCGGCGGTGCGTTCGACGGCGCGATTTGATTTGCGGATCGGGTACGACGAGGCGGTGGACAAGCAGGTGGAGATTGCGCGATTGAAGAAGGAGATTGAGCGGCTGGCGAAGGATATTGAGTCGAAGAAGGCGCGGCTGGCCGATGAGACTTTCTTGAGCAAGGCTCCGGCGAAGATTGTGGAGGATTTGAAGACTACGCTGGCGGGGCGCGAAGTGGAGTATCAGAAATTGGTTGAACGACTGAAGCAGCTGGAATGAACGTGCGGACAGTTCCCGAGGCTCTCGGCCGACGCTCCGTCGGCTCCACATCGGCCGGGCGCTGGTTTTATCTGGGAGTGCGGCGGCTTGCCGCCGCCTTTCCACTGGACGGCCCAGCGCGGTCAAGTGCGGCGAGGCAAGCCTCGCCTTGCAACAGGCGGGAGCAAGCTCCCGCACTCCCAGATGTTGCGCGGCGGCATTCAACGTTTCCTTATTACCGTTAAGGTATATACTTTCAGGCGTTGACTTCTCATGCCTGATTGGCCGCACAGCCCGCTTCATCGCCTCGATGCGCGCGGAACTTTTATGGTGACGGCCGGGACTTACGGGAAGGAGCCATTTTTCGGCACTTCCGGGCGACTCACTTTTCTTCAGAGGCAGTTGATTCTGCTCTGCGACGAACACTCGGCCGCGTTGCAGGCTTGGGCCGTATTTCCCAATCACTACCATTACATCGCGCGATTGGAGCAGCCGCTGAATTTGCGAGATCTTGTACGGCACCTGCATTCCGTTACCGCACGAGAAGTAAACCGCCTGGATGGCGTGGCTGGGCGCAAGGTCTGGTTCCAGTATTGGGATTCACAGATATTTTTTCAGAAGTCCTACTTCGCTCGGCTCCGCTACGTTCATGAAAATCCGGTTCGTCATGGGATCGTGGCGCGCGCTGCGAATTATGCGTGGTGTTCTGCGGGTTGGTTTGAACGAAAGGCGGAGCCGGGATTTCGAAAGACGGTTTTGGGCTTTCCGTGCGAAAGGCTAGCCATCCCGGATGCTTTTCCGGTTACGGCGAGCCAGATTCTATCGGACTGAGCCGCGTACTTCCGGATGTGGCGCTGCTTGCCGCGGCCATTTTTATTTCGCGGCTAGGTGGGGATGAGAACGGCGAGGCGAGCCTCGCCTTGCCGCAGGCGGGAGCAAGCTCCCGCACTCCAAGACCGGCGACGGCTTCCGGCCCGCTCGGCTTGTTCGCGCCGCTACGGTCGCGTATGCTTTTCAATCCACATGGCTACGAAACGGATGGCAAATTTGCCGGGGACGACTGACCGGCGGCTGGACGCGCTGCTGACTTTGCTCGCTGAGAATTCGACGATTGTGATCAGCGGAGCGAAGATCGCGAAGGAAATTGGCGTGACGCGGCAGCAGGTGTGGCGTTGGATCGAGAAGCTGCGCGAAGTGGGCGTGCGCGTGAAGGGACACGCGGCGACCGGGTATCACATCGAGCGGGCGCCGGATATTCTGGCGGCGCAGCTGCTGAGTCACCGGTTGTACGGCACGCCTTTTGCGCGGCGGATTTATCATTTTTTCAAAATTGATTCGACGAATACCGTGGCGATGCAGCTGGGCGAGCAGGGCGAACCGCATGGCGCGGTGGTGTTGGCCGAAGAACAGACAGCGGGGCGCGGGCGCGCGGGACGGAAATGGGTTTCGGAGAAGTCCGCGGGAATTCACTGCACGGTGTTGCTGCGTCCGCCGATTCCTCCGGCGCACGCTCCTTTGCTGACGCTGGTGGCGGGGCTTGCAGCGCGCGACGCGGCCGCGGAAGAACTCGACGCCGCGCCGGACATACGCTGGCCGAACGATTTGCTGGTGCACGGGCGGAAATTTTCGGGAATCCTGACGGAAATGCATGCGGAACCGGACCGCGTGCATTACGCGGTGGTGGGCATCGGCATCAACGTGAACCAGACCAAGATGCCGCCGGAGCTGGAGGACATCGCGACGTCCTTGCGGATGGAAACGGGGAAAATACATTCGCGGTTGGAGGTGCTGATCCGGTTGCTGCGCCACCTGGACCGCTACTACAATCAGTTCCTGAGCGAAGGCGCGACGCCGATTTTGCGGCGGTTTGCGGAAGTGTCCAGCTATTTTCAGGGGAAACGAGTGCGCATCACGACGGCGCGGGAAACTTTTACGGGAAGCACGGCGGGACTGGAGCCCAGCGGCGTGTTGCGCGTGCTGCGCGACGGTGGCGGCGGGATCGAGCTGGTGCTTTCCGGCGACGTGGCGGAGGCCGATTGATGTTGCTGACGCTGGACGTGGGGAATACGAACACGGTGCTGGGCGTTTTTCGCGGCAAGGAATTGGTGGCGAACTGGCGGCTGACGACCGCGCGCGAGCAGACGGAGGACGAGTACGGCATTCTGACGCGCGATTTGTTCACCTTGGCCGCGCTGGAGCCGCGCGAAATTGGCGGGGTGATCATCAGTTCGGTGGTGCCGCAACTGAATTCGCGGCTGGCGGGAATGGCCGAGAGATATTTCAGCAAGAAGGCGCTGTTTGTGGAGCCGGGGATCAAGACGGGGATGCCGGTGCAGTACGACAATCCGCAGGAAGTGGGCGCGGACCGCATCGTCAACAGCGTGGCGGCGTATGAGAAATACGGCGGGCCGTGCATCATCGTGGATTTCGGCACGGCGATTAATTTTGATGCGGTCTCCGCGCGCGGTGAATATATGGGCGGGGTGCTGGCGCCGGGAATCGGGATTTCTGCGGACGCGCTGTTTGCGCGCGCGGCGCGGCTATTTCGCGTGGAGATCAAGGACCCGGGGAAAATTATCGGAACGAATACCGCGGCTTCGATGCAGGCGGGACTTTTTTACGGCTACACGGATATGGTGGATGGCATTCTGGACCGGATGAAAAAGGTGATGGGGGCGAAGACCAAGGTGGTGGCTACCGGCGGGCAGGCGGCGCTGATTGGCGGAGCGTCGCGGCACATTGAGACGGTGGACGAATTTTTGACGCTTGAGGGATTGCGGATTATCTGGGACCGAAATCAGGATGGGGCGCAGAAGAAAGTGGCACCGCCCGGGCGGACGCGGGGTTAAGGTTTATCGCGGTAGCGGAGATCGCCTCGTGTACGGCGGCAAATCAAAGGCGCCCGGCTAAAAAACAGCAGGCGCCCGCTATATATTTAACGGCAAGACGGAAGGCGACGACATGCGAGGCAAGCCTCGCCCTAACCAAGGCGGCGGCAAGCCGCCGCACTCCAAGATTGGCTAGCCTTACGGGAATTTTTCCTTCACTCATGGAATCGTTTAACTACTTCAATTATTTCACGGAGATTGAGGAATATTTTTGGAGGAAGCGCGGCGCGCACCTACTGGTATCTCCACTGGACTGGGCGATTCTGGAAACCTGGCAGAAGGCGGGGATTCCGATTGGGGCGGTGCTTAAGGGGATCGATCGCGCGTTTGAGAGTTGGGCGCGTTCGCGGCGTGCGGCGGGCGGACGGCAACTGAAAAGTTTGGCGTACTGCGTGGATGCGGTTCTGGACGCGGCAGAGGAGGCGGCGGAGGCGGCAGCAGGCAGCGGGCCGGAAGTGAAATCATCGCGCGCGAGTGCGGAGCCATTTTCGCGCGAAGAGTTGCGGAAATATGTGGAGCGGAACGCGGCGCGTTTGCGGGCAGCCGCTGGAAAATTGCGCGCGAAGCCGGGCGCGACGGCTGCGGTAGCGTTGGCGGCGCGGTTTGACGAGACTGCGCAGAAACTGGATGACGCGTTGCCGTTGCTGGATGTGCCGGGCGCGCTTGATCTGGAAGATTTCGAGCGGCGAATGACGGTGCTGGAGGAGAAATTGGCGGCGGCGCTGGCGGCGGATGCGGACGAAGAGGCGCTGCTCGGGATCCGGCGCGAAATGGACCGGTCGCTGGCGCCTTACCGGCGTAAGATGTCCGCGGAGCAATTAGCACAGTTGGAGCGGCAGTATACGCAGAAGCGATTGTTTGAACATTTTGACGTGCCGCGGTTGAGTCTTTTTTATTTGACGTAGCTGCCTGTGCGATGAGGCGGTTTGGGGAAAAGGCAGTGGCTAGTGAATAGTGATTAGTGGCTAGAAAAACCCGCAGAGATTTTCGCATCGCGAGACACAATTTTTCAGGTTGGGCTAACTTTTGTCGCGCCTGCGGCGATTGGCTACGACCGATGAGGTGAATTCGTTTGGACATTACGATTGAGAAATTGATTTATGGCGGAGAAGGGTTGGCGCACCACGAGGGCTCGACGGTGTTCGTGCCGTTTGTGCTGCCAGCGGAGAGGGTGGCTGTGGAGGCCGTCGAGCAGAAAAAGAAATTTGTGCGCGCGCGGGTGGAACGGATTCTGCAGGCGGCGCCGGAACGAACGGCGGCGCGCTGCCCTCATTTCGGAGTTTGCGGCGGTTGCGATTACCAGCACATTCCGTACGAAGCGCAACTGAAGTTCAAGACTGAGATTTTGCGGGAGACTTTGCGGCGAATCGGGAGGATCGAGTGGGCGGGAGAGATCACGGCGCACGGGTCGCCTGCGTGGGAGTATCGCAACCGGGCGCAGTGGAAGGTGCGTCCACTGGAAAATTCGGGCGACGCAGGGGCAGAGGATGGCGCGGACGGCGTGGCCAAGTTGGGCATCGGATACTTTCGCGCGAATTCCACGGCGCTGTGCGCGGTGGAAGATTGCTCGATCGTTTCGCCGCTGCTGCTGAAGACGCTGCTTGCCTTGCGCGCGGCGTTGGCGGCCGGCGCACTGCCGCGAGGGTTGCGGGAGATCGAGGCGTTCGTGGATGCGGCAGACACGAAGCTGCTGCTGACGACGACGTTCGCGGGATTTCCGTCGCGGGCGGCGGAGCACGCCGAAACCTTCCGGCGCGTGGTCCCGGAAATTGCGAGTTTGCTATTTCACGATCCCAGCCACGACCGCATGGAATTGTACGGGCCGGGATTTTTGGAATATGCGGCGGGGGGAATTTCGTATCGCGTGGGGCATTTTTCGTTTTTTCAGGTGAACCGATTTTTGGTGGAGGAACTGGCGCGGGTAGTGGTGGAGGGCGAAGAGGGCGGGAGACTGGCAATCGACCTTTTTGCGGGCGTGGGATTATTTTCGATTCCGCTGGCGAAGCGATTTGCGCGAGTGCTGGCGGTGGAATCGAATCCAGCGGCGGCGCGCGATCTGGAAACGAACATGCGCGGGCAAGGGACGATTGAAGTGCGTTCGACCGAGGTCGAGCAATTTTTAAAGCGCAATAAAGAACGGCCGGAATTGGTGGTGCTGGATCCGCCGCGCGCTGGATTGACTCCGGAATCGGTGGAGCGGCTGGGCAGGCTGGCACCAGCGCGGATCACGTACGTATCCTGTGAGCCGCCGACGTTGGCGCGCGATCTGGTGCTGTTCGGCAAGGCGGGTTACGACTGCACGGAAGTGCATCTGTTTGATTTGTTCCCTCAGACGTTTCATATGGAGACGGTGGTTCGGCTGCGACGCCGCTGAGATTCGCGCTTTTGTGATGTCGCGCACGTCAACAACGGCGAATTACAGTTCTTCCCTTCTATCGCAAACGAAGTAAGTAGTTCTACGAATATTCGACTACCGGCGAACGTGCTAGCGTGAGTCGGGGTACTGGTAACGCCCACCGGCAGGGCTATTTACGACTTTAAGTGCAAAGAGCCGGCGAGACGCCGGCGCTACTAAGTGCGAGAACGGTTTTCTGCGCTTCGCATTGGCAATGATATCCATGAAATTACCTGCGTTGTGGATTCTGGCGGGGTTTGCGGCGGGCATCGGGATTGCGGAGCGATGGCCGGCTTCGCTGAAATTGTGGGCGGTGGCTGCGGCGTTGGGAATTCTAATTGGCGGGATTCTTGCCGCCGGGTTTCTAGCTTGGCGGCATTGCGTGGCGATTGCGTGGACCTGCGCGCTTGTTGCGTGGCTGGCGATTGGCGGGCTGGCGGCTAGCATGGAGCGCGCGACGATTCCTGCGAATCACATCGCACGATTGATCGCGGCCGGGCGAGTAGACACGAGCGTGGCGCTGCGTTGGCGCGGGCGGCTGCGCGAGGATCCTTTGACGCTGCCTTGGGGGCAGCGATTTGAGATTGATTTGGAGCAGGTGGAATCGCAGGGCGCGGCGCTGAGCGCGACCGGCGGGCTGCGCGTGAATTTCTATCCTTCGGCGCGAATTGCGGCGCCGCCGGCGGGGTTGCGCGCAGGGGATCGCGTGGAGGTGCTGGTGAAGGCGCGGCCGCCGCGGAATTATCTGGATCCGGGAGCGTTCGACGTAAAGGGCTTCTTGGCGCGCGAAAAAATTGATGTGATGGGTTCGTTGCGCAGCGGAGAATTGCTGCAGGTGGTGGACCGGCCTGCTCCGACAATTTTGCAACGACTGGCGCGCGCGCGCGGAACGTTATTGGCGCTGCTCGATTCCCTGTTTGCTGGCTCTCCGGAACGCGGGGCTGTAGCGCGCGCGATGCTGCTGGGCGACCGCAGCTTTGTGGATTCCAGCGTGGTGCTGGCGTTCCAGAAAACGGCGGCTTATCACGTGCTGGTGGTGGCGGGACTGCACGTGGGCGCGCTGGTGATTTTTTTGTGGTGGCTGGGCAAGCGGCTGCGATTTTCGATGTTGGCGATCAGCTCGATCACGCTGCTGGCGCTGGCCGCTTACGTGGGGATCGTGCAGGACCGGCCGCCGATTTTGCGTGCGGCGCTGATGGCGGGACTTTATTTGTGCGCGCGGCCGCTCTTTCGGCGCGTGGAGTTGCTGAACTCGATTGCCATCGCTGCGTTGATCCTGCTGCTATGGAAACCATCGTCGCTGGCCGATTCCAGTTTTCAACTTTCGTTTTTGGCCGCGGGAGTGATCGCGGGGCTGGCGCTGCCTTGGATGGAGCGTTCGAGCGCTCCTTATCGCGCGGGGCTGAATCATTTGGGCGACGTGACGCGAGACACAGCGCACGCGCCGAAGATCGCGCAGTTTCGCATCGAGATGCGCGCGGCGGTGCAATGGCTGGCGAACAAAATGCCGGCGCGGCAGGCGTCGCGTGCGAGCGCTCTGCTGGTGTTGCCGGTGCGCGCGGGATTGCGGCTGTGGGAAATTATATTGCTTTCGGCGGTGATTCAGTGCGGCATGCTGCCGCTACTGGCGCAGGATTTTCATCGCGTGAGCCTGGCGGGACCGATGAGCAACGTTCCGGCGGTACTGCTGACAGCAATCATAGTGCCGCTGGGATTTGTGACGCTGGGGATGGCGCTGTTGTGGGCGCGCCTTGGGCTATTGCTCGCGAAAGGTCTCAGTTTTTGCATCGGGTTGCTGATCGCGACTGTGGAATGGTTCGCGCGCTGGCCGCGGCTGACGTACAGGATCCCCGGGCCGCCGGTGTGGCTGGTGATTGCGTTCTTCGCGGGATTTATCTTTCTGGCAGCGGTGGCGCGCGGAATTGCTACGCAACGGCGCGACCCGGCGAAGCGACGGCAATGGCTGCCGGCGGCGCATCCTGTGGAGTGGATTGCGACGCTAGGCGTGACTGCGCTGGCGATGCTGGTGGCGTGGCATCCATTTGCGCCGGATCTGGTTCGCGGAAAGCTCGAGGTGAGCGTGCTGGACGTGGGGCAGGGCGATTCGATTTTTGTGGCGTTTCCGGATGGACGCACGATGGTGGTGGACGGCGGCGGGCAGGCCGGAGCCGAAGTGATGGGCGGTTACCGCACGGGGCCGGATGTGGGCGAGGAAGTGGTATCGCCGTATTTGTGGTCACGCGGAATTAAGAAACTGGACGTGGTGGCTTTGACGCACGCGCATCACGATCATCTGGACGGACTGCACAGCGTGATTGCAAATTTCAAGGTGGGCGAATTGTGGATTGGGCGGCATGAGCAGACGCCGGCGTTTCTGGCGCTGCTGGCGGAAGCACACGCGCGCGGGATACGCATCGTGCAGGAAATACAAGGGAGCGCGTTTGACTGGAACGGCGTGAAGGGGGATGTGCTGTGGCCGGCGGATGTGTCCGAGGTGGACAAGGCGGCGAACGATAATTCGCTGGTGATGCGAATACAGGACGGCGATGAGAGTTTTTTGTTGCCGGGAGACATCGAGAAAAAAGTGGAGAACGAATTGGTGGCCGAACACGCGCCGCTGGCTGCGAATTTTCTGAAAGTGCCGCATCACGGCAGCAAGACGTCTTCGACGGATGCGTTCGTGGGGGCGGTGGGGCCGCGCGTGGCAGTGGTTTCGGTGGGCGAGGGCAACCAGTTTGGGCATCCGGTGGACAGCGTGGTGGAGCGGTACGCGCACGCGGGCGTGAGATTCTTGCGTACGGATCGCGACGGCGCGGTTACGTCGCTTACGGATGGGCACGACTTGGTAGTGCATACCTTTGTGGAACAACATCCGCAGTGAATCAGCACGAGTGCGAATCTTGTGGAGAATCGCACGCGAGGCAAGCCTCGCGTTAACCGAAGCGGCGGCAAGCCGCCGCACTCCAAACTGTGCCAGGTCCGACGAAGTGCCAAACGTTCCGACCGATTTAGTTGGTTGAATCGGCTGGATCGTCGGAATCTTCCAGGGATACGTTGTTGGAGGACTGGTATTCGGCGATGATTTTGCGGGCTTCGTCGGCCTGAGATTCCAGGACGAAGATTTCGACGTTGTGCGGGCCCTCGGGATTTTCGGGGATGGGAAATGGATCGGTGGAAACGGAGCCGGGAGACTGGATGCCGGCGCTTTCCAGCAGGCCGCGGATTACCAGGGCTTCGGTGGCATTCTCAGCCACGTGAGCGATTACGACGCGTTCGTTGGAATATTCCTCGGCCATGGTCGGCTCCTCTGGAACTGTTCGATAGTACTATTGTGCGCCTCCGGGTCTTGGGTCCATACTGGTTTTCGGTAGCCACGGTCAAATAGGGACGACCCTTCTATGGACGCCCGCTCGGTTCAGCCCACGCAGCAAGAGATTGACGAAGAGAGCCGCCGCATTCGCAGGCTGCGCATCCTGGTGCATATTACGCTGGAAACGATTGCGGGTGGAGATTTGTCGCCGGAAGACGCGGCGCAGATGGTGGCGGAAACGCGGAAAATCGCGCTGGATATGTTTCCCGGCAAAGAGCGCGCGTTTGATTTGATTTACCGGCCGCAATTTCAGCGCGTGATGCACGCAGTTTACCGGCTGCAGTAAGGCGAGTGGATTAGCAGGCGCTCGTAGTGGCGTTTCGAACGATTTCGCCGAGTTCCCTTCCTTCCCTCCCACAGCTGACTCACTAAAGTACGCCGGTGCAAAGTCAAAAGAGCCGGCGGGACGCCGGCGCTACCAACGGCTCGGCCTAATAGCCGTAACGGCGTTGCAGCCACATGCGGAGCCAGACTACGGCGAGTCCGGCGATGGTGCCGATGAGGGCTTTGTACTCCCGGTTGCGCTGATACAGCTCCCACGAAAATGCCTGGCTGGGCTTGGCGTCCGGGGGCGTGACATAGCCCGAACCAAAAAAATGCGGCAGAAAAAGCGGGACCTTCGCGGCATATTCATCGAATATGGTTCCGAATCGGGCGCGCAAATCGCCTTCTTCGTTGCGCATCACGGCGTAATAAAACACCGCGAAATAAACGGCGATGAGGCCGCCGGCCCACCAGGAGTGGCCGGCAATTGCGAATCCGGCAGCGAGAAATGCGCTTCCGAGATAGAGAGGATTGCGCGTGCGGGAGTACGGACCGGAAGTGGCGAGTTCGCGGTCTTTGCGAAGGTATCCGGCGGCAATGGCGCGAATGAGGAGCCCGAATCCAGCGACGGCAGCGCCCATGGCAATCCAGTGGCGCGTGGGCTGGGCAAGAACCAAGTACAACAACGCGACGGGATAGCCGATGCGCACGCGCCAGCGCATCCAGAATTTTCGGGGCTGAACTGCGACAATTTCGTTCATGAAGGAGCGGTCACGAACCAGGCCTCATGATTTCGCGCTCGTGAGACGTGCGACGGCGTCCACGACCTGGTCCACGGTGATCGAAAGCATGGGCGAAGAATACGACGCGCCGCGGCGATAGGTCGTTTCGCTCTTGCTGGGATTGCGCACGATGATATTTTGGCCGCCGTACGGGCCATTGCGCGCGGGATCGGTGGGACCATAGAGGCCCACTACCGGCGCACCCAGAGCGGACGCGAGATGCAGAGGGCCGGTGTCCGCGGAGACCACAAATTTCGCTCGTCGCAAAAGAGCCATCAACGGACCGAGACCGAGTGGGAGAGCAAGCGGCGCCGAATTCCCTGCCGCGCTGATGAGTTCCTCGGCCAAATCTTCTTCCCCAGGACCAAAAGTGATTACGCCTCGCCAACCTTGTTGTACGGCGAGCCGATGGTGCAGTTCGCCGTAACGCTCCGGCGGCCAACATTTCGAACGCCAGCCTCCGCCGGGATTTAACACGTAGAAATCTTCCAGGTTGTGGCGGGCGAGTTCTTGCGTCACTTGTTTCTCATCTTCCGGGCGCAGGGTCAAAGGAAATCGCGGTGGTGATGGGCGCGCGCCGGCGGCTTCGGCGAGAGTGAGATTGTGGTCCACTTTGTGGGCGCCGCGGGGATTGACGCGATCGGTGTAGAAAAGCGAAGCGAAACCTTCGCGCGCGTAGGTGCTGGGGAAGCCGATGCGACGCGGCGCTGCGGACGCGAACGCGGGGAGCGCTGATTTGTACAGGCCCTGGAAATCAATTGCGCAAGTGTAGTGTGCGCCGCGCAATTTGCGGATGGTGGAGATGAGGCCTCCCGCGCTTTTCTTTTCGAGCGAGATTATTTCTGTGAGATCCGGATTGCCTTCGAGCAAGCGTCGCCACTTCGGTTCGATGAGCCAATCAATGCGGGCGTCCGGAAAGGCATCGCGCAAAGCAGAGGCCGCCGGTAAGGCGTGGATTACGTCGCCGAGCGAGCCGAGGCGGACGAGGAGAAAGCGCGCGTCAGGCATTGCCCGGTTGACGCAGGCGCGCGAGCAAATCGCGCGTGGAATGTTGCTTGGGATCGCCGACGATGGCGACGCGGATGCCGAGCAGCGCGGCGAGTTCGCGCTCCGGAACGGTGTCTGGAGTGTAGTCCGTGCCTTTGGCGTGCACGTCCGGCTGCAGCTCTTTGAGCAAGGAGTTCACATCAAGCTCATCGAAGATGACCACGTAATTTACAGACCGCAGTGCTGCGACCAGGGCGGCGCGGGCGCGCTCGGTGAGGATGGGCCGGCCCGGGCCTTTCAATTTTCGCGTGCTGGAATCGGAATTGACGCCGACCACGAGCAGATCGCCTTCGGCACGCGCTGCCTGCAGGTAGCGGACATGGCCGACGTGCAGCAGATCGAACACGCCGTTGGCGAAGACGATCTTGCGGCTGGAGCGGCGGTGCTCGTCGAGGATGCCGCACAATCCCTGGCGTGAAACAATTTTTTCGCGGGTGTCCATGCGATGTTCAGCGCTGCGCCGTGGCGTCCTGGCGCAGCGCGGCGGTTAGTTCCGCGCTCGTCACCGTGGCGGTGCGGCGTTTCATGACCACGATGCCGCCGGCGTAATTCGCAAGGTGCGCGGCCTCGAGATAGGATGCGCCGGAAGCTAGCGCCAGAGTGAAAACGGCGATGACGGTGTCGCCCGCGCCGGTGACGTCCACGGGAGCGTCCGAGCCGTAAATCGGAATGTTGCGCGGCACGCGGCTGCGTTCAAAAAGAGCCATGCCATCTTTGCCGCGGGTGACGACGAGTGCATGCAGATCCAGGTCGCGCAGGGCGCGCTGGCCCAGATCTTCGAGCTTGCGCGCGTCGGTGCCGACTCGGGAGTGGTAGGCGGCTTCGAGTTCCGGCTCGTTGGGAGTGGCGGCGGTGATGCCTGCGTCGCGAAAATCGAGCAGGCGGTAACGCGAATCGAGGGTGAGGAGCTTGGCGTTGAGTTTCTTTACGAGCGCGGGGGAGGCGGCGCCGAAACCGTAATCGGAGACGAGCACGGCGCTCGCGCGTTTTGCGATTTGACCGGCTTTGCTTGCGATTGCGCGTTCTGTGCTCGCGGAAAGTTTTGTGTTCGGTTCGCGGTCTACGCGGAGGACTTGTTGTTCGGTGGTGTGGGTCCACCCGGCTAGGTAACGCGTTTTGGTGGCAGTGACCCAGTCACGCGCGCGGAGGATGCCGGAAGCGTTGATGCGTTTGCGGCGAAAATGCTCGAGGAGCTGGCGGCCGCGATCATCGTCACCGACGACGCCGACGGGCAGGACGCGCGCGCCGAGATCGGCGAGGTTGAAGACGGCGTTGGCCGCGCCGCCCGGGTACGTTTCGGTGCGGCGATGACGGAGGATCAGGACCGGCGCTTCGCGGGACACGCGGGAAATTTCGCCGGAGACGAATTCGTCGAGGACGAAATCGCCTACTACACCGACTGTTTGGCGCGAGAAGGACGCGACGATATCGAGCAGGCGGGTTAGATCCACGCTGGCGTCGGTTTGGCGGATGGCGGCAGGCGAAGATTCTGCGTGCGTCGAGCGCTTGCGCTTGTGGCGTGCGTTATTCAACCAATCTCCTCAGTGAATTAATTCCCGATGGCTGGGTCGAAAAGTATCACAGGCACGTCTGGTGCAGCAATTGGACGCGCGCGTAGGTTTTTATGGTTGCACCGGCAGTTTGCGGCGGGATTCGGCTGCGGAGAGCACGGTGCGCCAGAATTCGTCGGCGTTGTCTATTTGCATGGAGATGGAGCAGTAGAACACCGGTAATTTTCCGTAGTAGATCGCGTGCAGATTGTAGAGGTCTTTCTCGGTGCAGATCAGGCCGCTTGCTCCTGCTTCGTTTGCCAGCTGCAGAATTTCGTGGTCGTCGTTGTCTGTGTAGCGGTGATGGTCAGGAAAAAATTTCTGGCCGACGATATTCAGGCCCCACGCGCGCAGATCGTTGACGAATGCGGCGGGATTGCCGATGCCGCAGAATGCGAAGAGTTTCGGTAACGCATCGGGAGCGACTGCGCCGGCGAGTTGGCCTTCGGTGATGCTGTGAATGGCGTCGAGTTTGGGGCGCGCGTAGAAAATCGGAGCTGCGGAATCGCGACGAATGGCGGATTCGATGGCGGGGGCGTGGGTGCTGCGCGTGACCACGATGATGTCTGCGCGCGCTAGGGCGGAGCGCGGTTCGCGGAGATGTCCGGCGGGAAGCAGGCGGCCACCGCTGAAGGGATTGGTCGCGTCTATGAGGACGATGTCCACATCGCGCGCGAGTTGCAGATGCTGAAAGCCGTCGTCGAGGACGAACCAATTCACGCCGAGCTTCGCGAGTTCCCTGCCCTGTTCGTAGCGATTTGCGCCGACGCCGAATTGGACGCGATCGCCGAGGCGTGCCTGGAGCATGCGCACTTCGTCGCTGGTGGAAACGACAGCGTTCGTTGTGGCGGCCTGGGAATTATTGCCTGACGATGGCGCTAATCTTTCGCCACGATACCCGCGCGTGAGGATGCCAACTTTTTTCCCTTCGTGCAGCAGGCGCTCGGCGATCCACAAAACCATGGGAGTTTTACCGGTGCCTCCGGTGGTGAGATTGCCGACGCTGATTACGATGCCGTCGAGATGCTGCGGCTTGAAAATTCCTCTGCGGTAAGCCCGCGCGCGGAGATGTGCCGCTGCGCCGTACAGAAGCGAGAATGGCCAAAGGAGTGATTGCTTCGGCCTCATGCGCTGTGCCCCTTGGCAGAACGGTTCCAGACTGCTGCGATGCGATCGAGCGAGCGTTCCGTGGCGCCTCGATTGCGCTGAGAGATTTCGCGCGCGGTCGCGCCCATGCGATCGCGCATCGCATTGTCCTGAATGAGCTGAATCCAGACTTTGCCGAGACCTTGACCGGTGGTGACTTGAACTCCGGCGTGCGCGTCGAGAAATTGTTCGGCCATCTGGTGGAAATTTTCCATGAAGGCGCCGAAGACCGGCGGACGAGCGAACCAAGCCGGTTCGAGAATATTGTGGCCGCCCGAGGGAACCAGCGAGCCGCCGACGAAGGTGGCGTCGGCAAGCGAGTATAGACCCGCGAGCTCGCCGATGGAATCGAGCAGCAGCACGTCTGTAGCTTCGTCGAGTGTGGCGGTGAGGTCCAGATCGCTGCGGCGGACGACTTTCCAACCGCCCTCTGCGGTGATGGCAGCGGCGGCGTCGAATTGGGCAGGCTTGCGTGGCGCGAGTATGAGGAGCGTTCGTCGCCACTGGCGCTGCACCAGGTCGTAGGCCGCGAGCACGGCTTCCTCTTCTCCGGCGACTACGCTGCCGGCGACGAGCACGGGCCAGCGTTCCTGCTGGCGAATCTGCTGCTCGAGCCAGGAACCGAAACGGCTGATGGCGGGCGACTCGGCGTCATACTTCAAATTTCCGGTGACCGTGATGCGGTCTGATTCGGCGCCCATGGCGAGCAGCCGCGCGGAATCTTCGGGCGACTGCGCGAGGAAAAGCTCGGCGTCCTGCATGGTGCGCTGGAAAAAAGGGCCCACCAGAAATTCCCAACGTTTGAAACGCGCGAAAGACTTTTCGGAGATGCGCGCGTTCGCGAATACCACGGGAATATTGGCGCGGCGGGCTTCACGCAGAAAATTGGGCCAGATTTCGGTTTCCATGATGATGACGAGCGACGGGCGGATCGAGCGCAGCGCGCGCCGCACCGGAACCACCCAATCCAGAGGAAAGTAGAAGATGCCGTCAGCAGTTTGCAGGCGCTCGCGCGCCAGGCGTTGGCCCGTTTCCGTGGTGGTGGAAACAAAAATGGCGGCTCCGGGGTAGCGACGCTTCAGGCCATCAATCAACGGCCGGGCAGCGAGAACTTCGCCCACCGAGACGGCGTGAATCCATACGGGGCCGGCACTGGTGGCAGCGGCCGCGCGGGCGGCGATTTCGGGCGGCAAGCTTCCCAATCGTTCGCGCAGAGCACGAGAAGGTTCGCCAGCGCGCCATCCGCGCAGCGCGAAATACGGCGCGAGGAGAAACATGCCCGCCGCCGTGAGGATGCGATAGAAAAAATACATTCCGTGGGTGCGGCGCACAGCAGCCGGGAAAGAGGCTTTGCCGCGCGCGGACCCGGTATTATAGTGGCAGCAACGACAAAACACGCACAACTTCCAGCGTCGCGGAGGCATCGCACTGCAGGATGATGGGAAAATCACTCACATTAATTGCGATGGCGATTGCGCTGGGCGGAACTGTTGCCGCGCAGAACAAGTCCGAGGCGACGAAGGCTCCGCAGGACGCGACGCAGAAGCTGGCTCATGATAATCACGATGGATTGACGGTGCTGGCCGATCCATACGTGGATAAAGCGCGTGGCAAAGAAAAGTTCGGCAAAGCCAATCCGCTGGACGTCGGAATCCTGCCTGTGGAAGTGTTCTTGCGCAACGAAACGGACCAGCCAATTCATGTGGATATCAACACGATTCAGCTGGAGGTGCAGCTACGCAAAGGAGGCAGACAGGAGATTGACTGGCTGCCTGCCGAGGATGTGGCTTCCTTGATCGCGCATCCGGAAGGGGTTGCGCCGTCGAAGAAGCCGCGCGTTGCGGGAATTCAGCTGCCCACTAACGACAAGAAGGCACAAAAATTCGCGGAGGTTCTGCGGCCTTTGGCGCTGGATGCAGACGTGGTGCCGCCGATGGGAGCGTTGCACGGATTCTTGTACTTCGATGTGAATAATGAAATGTCGCTTGCGGATACGGCGATACTCTACGTTCCGGACGTGACCGTGGTTGCTACGAAGAAAACGCTGATGTTCTACGAAGTGCGGCTTGGCAAGCCTGTACAGCCCCCCGCGAGCCCCTCGCAGTAAAACACTCCTAGCTGTCGCGTGGAAGTCTCCAGCTGTCACAGGAGCGCGCCTGTGCGGTGCTGCAGGCGGTAGATCGGCGCGAGGAAAAAGCGGATTGACACCCGACTGTGTGAGAAGTAGGCTGCGGGCGTAACGTATACTTTATGCAGTCCCACGGGAGGGCTTTCTATCATGCCTGACTCTCTGCCTCGCCGCGAATTCCTGAAGACTATGGCCGCTACCGGAGTGCTCGCGGGCGTCCCGCGATCGCTTGCCGGCGGGTGGGCTGCGGTGACTCCACCGAACAAAATTCAGACGTTCAACTATGACGGAGTGCGCCTGGGCAAGAGCCGCTGGAACGACCAGTATCTGCGAGCGCGCGATTTTTATTTCAACGTGTCGAACGACGACATCCTGCAGGGGTTCCGCGCTGCGGCGGGATTGCCTGCGCCCGGCAAACCGCTGGGAGGATGGTGCGAGAAGGACACTTCGGTCGTGTTCGGACAATGGCTGAGCGGAATGTCGCGCATGTATCGTGCGACGGGCGATACGGCCATGCGCGACAAAGCGACGTATCTGCTGACGGAGTTCGGGAAAACCGTGGGACCTGACGGCAACTGCCGTATGAGTCCTTATCCATACGAAAAACTGACGTGCGGCCTGGTGGACATGCACGAATACGCGAACGATCCGCAGGCGATGCCGCTGCTTTCCAGGGCGACAGATTACGCGAGCAAAACGTTCGATCGCACGCGCGCGCCGGCCAATCCGGAACCGTGGGAAATGCATTCGGGCAAGCCGCTGGAATGGTACACGCTGCCGGAGAATCTGTTGCGCGCTTATGCGTTGACGGGAAACGAGCAATACAAAGATTTTGCCGACGTGTGGCTGTATCACGCTTACTGGAATAAATTCGCTCGCACGGCTGCGCCCGACGAATGCGTCGGGCGTGCATGCGTACAGTCACGTCAATACGTTCAGCAGCGCGGCGATGGCGTACGCGGTGACGGGCGATCCGACGTATCTGCAAATTATCAAGAACGCGTACGACTACCTGCAGAACACGCAGACCTACGCTACAGGTGGATACGGACCGGTGGAACGAATCATGCCGGCGGGCAGCCTGGGCAAGGCGCTGGAGTATCAGCAAAATTGTTTTGAGGCGCCCTGCGGTTCGTGGGCCGGGTTCAAGCTGTCGCGCTACCTGACGCAATTTACCGGAGAGGCGCGTTACGGCGATTGGGCGGAGCGTCTGCTGTACAACGGGATCGGCGCGTCGCTGGAAATCAACGGACCGGGGCGGCATTTCTATTACGCGGATTACCGCATGGCCGGCGGAGTGAAAATTTTCAGCCGCAACGCGTACACGTGCTGCTCGGGAACGTACATACAGGACGTGGTGAATTTCCACGACTTGATTTATTACAAGGATGATCCGTCGAAGGCTGACGCAGGTTTGTACGTGAGCTTGTACATGCCTTCGGAGGTGACGTGGAAGCGCGCGGGCGGCGACGTGAAAGTGACGCAAGTGACGCAATATCCGGAAGCGGAAACCAGCACGCTGACGCTGCAGATGGAACGCAGTGCCAAGTTCCCGCTGAGTTTCCGGATTCCGGGATGGGCGCAGGGCGCGTCGCTGAAGGTGAATGGCGCGCCGGCGCAGGTCAGTTGCACGCCGGGGACGTGGGCCACGATTGACCGCATGTGGAGCTCGGGCGATCGCGTGGAGATTACGATTCCGCTGCGATTGCGTATGTTGCCGGTGGATCCGCAGCATCCGCATCGGGTGGCCATTGTGCGCGGGCCGGTGGTGCTGGTACAGGACGGCGGAGTGCACGAGCCGGTCTTCAGGCTGCCCTACAACGATGAGGACTTGAACAAGTGGCTGGTGCCGGACGACGAAGGGCCGAGCGTTTATCGCGTGGCGCCGCCGGATGGGAAGCATGTGATGGCGAAGTTCCGGCCGTTTTATGCGGTGGGGCCGGATTATTATTACCGGATGTATTTTGATTTGGATTCTTTGCCGGTTTATTTGTGGCAGTACGAGGGATAGGCGGGATGGTAGAATGGGCTTGTGAAGGCCAGAGTAACCATTGACAAGAGAGGGCGCGTTGTTCTGCCTAAGCCTCTGCGCGACGAATTGGGGCTGCGGGCGGGCGATGCGCTGGACGCAGAAATTTCAGGCGATGAATTCACGCTGAGACCGATCCGCACAAGGGCCAGAATGTGGAAAGAAAACGGCCTATCGGTGTTCAGCTTCGGCGATGATCCGATTTCTGTAGAAATGTGCAGGAAGCGATTGATCAAATCCGCGAGGAACGCGACCGCGCTAATTTCTTCACTTCTTGACCTGCAAGGGCTTTCCTGATACAAAAGGCCATTCAGGTCTGTAACTTCTCGCTTTCAGCAGGCTCCCCATTAAGGAGTCTTCATCCGGAGGAAGAATGTCGGTAGAAGCTTGGGCTTACATGTGTGCCAAGGTGCGCATGGCGGGGGGCAACTAATGCTGCAGGCACTGCCAATTCTTTGGAGGCTGGGATGTCGCGCCGGACGAGTAGGCGCGGCGGGGTGTACCGCGATTTTATTGAGCGCAGCCGCGGCGCAAGCGCATACGGCACCGGAATCGGCGGGCGGTGAAGCGAATTTGAAGCTGCCGGATCTGTCGTCGGTGAATTTTCTGGGGATTGATGGGCACAAGCTTTTGATGTTTGGCATTTTGTTCTGCGTGTTCGGGCTGGCGTTTGGCCTGGCGATTTACACGAAGCTGAAAAACCTGCCCGTGCATCGCGCGATGCGGGAAATCTCCGAATTGATTTACGAGACCTGCAAGACCTACCTGATCACACAGGGGAAATTCCTGCTGCTGCTGGAAGCGTTCATCGCCGTAGTGATCGTGCTGTACTTCGGAGTGCTGCTGCACTACGAAGCGGCGCGCGTGATTATTATTCTGGCGTTCAGCATGGTTGGAATCATGGGGAGCTTCGGAGTGGCGTGGTTCGGGATTCGCGTGAATACGTTCGCGAATTCGCGCACGGCGTTTGCGGGACTGCGCGGCAAACCGTTTCCGATTTATCACATTCCGCTGGAAGCGGGCATGAGCATCGGGATGATGCTGATCAGCGTGGAATTGCTGATGATGCTTTTTATTCTGCTGTTTATTCCGGGAGATTACGCGGGACCGTGTTTTATCGGATTTGCGATTGGCGAATCGCTGGGAGCAGCGGCGTTGCGCATCGCCGGTGGAATTTTCACGAAGATCGCGGATATCGGCTCCGACTTGATGAAGATTGTTTTCAAGATCAAGGAAGACGACGCGCGCAATCCGGGCGTGATTGCGGATTGCACGGGCGACAACGCGGGCGATTCGGTGGGGCCGAGCGCGGATGGGTTTGAGACGTACGGAGTGACCGGCGTCGCGTTGATTACGTTTATTTTGCTGGGAGTAAAGAATCCCGACCCGCAGGTGCAAGCGACAATTCAGGTGCAGCTGCTGGTATGGATTTTCGTGATGCGCATCGCGATGCTGGTGGCGAGCGCGGCTGCCTATTTCCTGAACGATTTCATTTCCAAGGCGCGGTTTGCAGCGGCGAACAAAATGAATTTCGAAGCGCCGCTGACTTCCCTGGTGTGGATTACGTCTTTGGTTTCGATTGCGATGACTTATGCGATCTCGTGGAAGATCGTTCCGGTGCTAAACGGCGATACAACCCTGTGGTGGAAACTTTCGACGATTATTTCGTGCGGGACTTTGGCTGGAGCGATTATTCCGGAGTTGGTGAAGGTGTTCACTTCGACGGATTCGCGGCACGTGAAGGAAGTGGTGGCGTCGGCCGAAGAAGGCGGGGCGTCGCTGGGAATTTTGTCCGGCTTCGTGGCTGGAAATTTCTCGGCGTATTACATCGGCCTGGCGATGGTGCTGCTGATGTCCATCAGCTACCTGGTCAGTTTGCAGGGGCTGAGCGGATTGATGATTGCGGCGCCGGTGTTTGCGTTTGGGCTGGTGGCGTTTGGATTTCTGGGCATGGGTCCGGTGACGATCGCGGTGGATTCGTACGGGCCGGTGACTGATAACGCGCAGTCGGTGTACGAGCTTTCGTTGATCGAGACGATTCCGAACATCAAGCAGGAATTGAAGAAGGACTTCAATATTGATGTGAATTTTGAGCGCGCCAAGGAACTGCTGGAAGAAAATGACGGCGCGGGAAACACTTTTAAGGCCACGGCGAAGCCGGTGCTGATCGGCACGGCGGTGGTGGGCGCTACGACCATGATTTTTTCGATCATCATGGCGTTGACCCACGGCATCACCGAGAA
Source organism: uncultured Acidobacteriota bacterium (assembly GCA_963742475.1). Lineage (GTDB taxonomy): Bacteria > Acidobacteriota > Terriglobia > Acidiferrales > UBA7541 > Palsa-295. The sequence goes on from CAVULY010000007.1 coordinate 373,395, forward strand.
CGTGGACAAACTTTCATTGCTGCACGCGCCGTTTTTCCTGGGGTTGGTTACCGGCGGAGCGATGATTTATTGGTTTACGGGCGCTTCAACGCAGGCGGTTACGACAGGTGCGTATCGCGCGGTGGAATTCATCAAGGCGAATATTAAATTGGAGGGCGTAGAAAAAGCGTCGGTGGAAGACAGCAAGAAGGTGGTGGCCATCTGCACGAAGTACGCGCAGAAGGGCATGCTGAATATTTTCATCGCGGTTTTCTTTGGCACGCTTTCGTTCGCGTTCGTCGAGCCTTTCTTTTTTATCGGGTATTTGATTTCAATCGCGATTTTTGGATTGTATCAGGCGATTTTCATGGCAAATGCGGGCGGGGCCTGGGACAACGCCAAGAAAATCGTGGAAGTGGAGATGAAGCAGAAAGGCACGCCGCTGCATGACGCGACCGTTGTGGGTGATACGGTCGGCGACCCGTTCAAGGATACTTCGTCGGTGGCGCTGAATCCGGTGATCAAATTCACTACGCTTTTCGGACTGCTCGCAGTGGAGCTTGCGGTGCAGCTCACTGCTGAGACTGGCGGCAACTTGACGCACATTTTGGCTGCCGCGTTCTTCTTGGTGTCGTTCTTCTTTGTTTACCGCTCGTTTTACGGCATGCGGATTAAGGGTTCTGAATAGAATTTACCTCGCAGTTCGGAGCGCTTCACGAGCGTCGCTAGGCTCTTTCCATCCAATACCCGGGACGGCGGCTTCCGTGCGCGATGGCTAAGACTTCGATGGTCAGATCCGACTCGCGGTAAATGACGAGGAATGGGAAGCAGGGGAGCTTCAGCTTTCGCGTACCACGGAAGCCCATCGGCCACCGCTGCGGTGCTTCCAGGATTGTTTCGATAGCTTGCTTGATTTCTCCGACGAATCTTTCTGCAGCTGCGGCACTGCGCTCTCGGTACCAGCGAGCCGCCACCTCGGCCTCGACGCTGGCTTCGAGATGCCACCGGGCACGCCTGACGTTCATTCGATTGCGGAAGCGAGTCGCCGGAGAACTTCGTCGTGAGAAACTGGCTTGACGCGACCTGAATCGAGATCCTCCATTCGACGGAGGATTTCAGCGTCCCAGGCTTCCTTTACGGATTCGTCTTTCGCCTGATCGAGGCTTTCGATTATGGAACCGGCTAGTTCCGCGCGATCTGTCACCGGGAGTTCGAGGGCCTTCTTCAGAAGTTCAGCTACTTCTCTGCTCATGGAAAACATTATACGCCGAATATTGCAGAACGCCGAGGTCCACCGCGAACTGGGGACCTCGTGGCGTCATTCGCTGCTTACGCTACGCTTTTACCACGCCTAGGAATTGATGCGGGTCGTTGGCGAAGCCTGGGAAGACCGTGGCTAGGTCGCGGTCGCCCAAGTGTTTGTTGATGATTTCCCCTAGGACGCTGCGATAGTCCGTCGTGACGGCGAGGTCGCGGCCCTGATTGAGCTGGCCATCGTTCAGGCCGGGCCAGCGCGTGTAAACCCGCCCGCCTTTGATGTCGCCGCCCATCACGAACATGCAATTCGCGTGGCCATGATCGGTGCCGCGATTGCCGTTTTCGTGCGCGGTGCGGCCGAATTCAGACATGCTGACGAAGACGACGTCGCCCATGCGATCGCCCATATCTTGATTGAATGCCGCGACTCCCTGCCCCAGATCGCGCAGCAAATTTGAAAGCTGGCCCTGCACGCCGCCTTCGTTGACGTGATGATCCCATCCGCCGCTATCGAGGAACGCGACTTCCAGGCCAACATCAGCTTTGAACAATTCCGCGATTTCCTGCAGGCTCTGGCCGAAGCGATTTTTCGGATACTGCGCGCCATTTGCGGGCTGGTAAGTATCGGGATTTATTTTTTTCAGCTGGTCAATGGCCTCGAATGTTTCGGTGCCCACCCCGCGTAACGCGCGATCCACCGTTTGCGCGTACATCGCTTCGAATCCGCCTTCAGTGGTCTGCTGCGGTCCGTTCATTTTGAATTGCTTCAGGTCGGGGATGGCGACGGCCGAAGCGCTTCCCTGCAACGTTCGCGGAAGATACGGTCCAAACGCGACTGCGCGAAACGGCGAAGGCTTTTCTTCCGGCATGGTTTGCAGCGCACGATTCAGCCAGCCGTCATCGGTGGATTTGCGGCCAGGAGTTCCGGATTCCATGAAATCCTGCGCGTCGAAGTGTGAACGTGTGGAATCGGGCGAGCCGACCGCTTGCACGATGGCCAGTTGTCCATTGCGAAAGAGCGGAATCACGGGCGCGAGGCTGGGATGCAATCCGAAGAAACCGTCGAGATCGAGCGCGGCTTCGGCGCCGCCCTGGCGCGGCTGAGGAATCGCTATGGTGGGTCGCATGCGGTAGTAATTCGGTTCGGCGAAAGGCACGACGACGTTGAGGCCATCCATCGCGCCGCGCTGAAAGAGGACGACCATTTTCTTCTGGTTGGGCGCAGGCGTGCCGACAACGGCGCGCTGCAGAAACGAGGGCAATGCTGCCATTCCCAGCATTGCCACGCCGCCGTTTTTCAAGAAATAGCGCCGTGAGATTGTCATTGCTGTGCTCCTGTGTTGCCCACGTCCGGAACTGGTACTTCAGCGGCTGAAGCCGCGCGCTGTCTTTCGCGTTGCTGTCGTGGCTAAAGCCACGACCTACAAAGCAAAGTCAACGGCGCTGAAATTCTGGAGTGCCGAGGACCAGTCCCACGATCAGACCTTCGTTCACTTGTTTTACCGGATCATCGAGGCGCGCTTGCAGAATTTGCGGATCTTTCAAACGTGCTTCCAGCGTTTCCTGCGTGGACGGAGTGATCTGGCCATCGAGAAACACTTGTATAGAGCGCGCCAATGCTGCGCTGGGATCTTTCGACGCTTCCTCGCCCAGCATGTTATTCAAATCAATTGTGGCGCCGCCCATCTTGTCTCCCGCGAAAGCTAGAGCGAAGTTCAGGCGGTTCAATAGCGCGCCGGTGTTCACCCAAGTTTCGGATTTATCGGAATATCCCGTGGGAGGTTGACAGAGATACAGAGGTTCGCCCATACGCCCCACCCATTGCGAGAGCGGAAGTGTGATGGTGACTTCGGCGTTCAGCGCGCGCGAAGTGCTGGCTACGAGTTCAAAGGGCGTCTTGACCTTCGAGCGGTAGGCTTCCTTCGACCAAAATTCCGGGGAATAGATCATGGTTCTCAGCACGACGCGAATGTCGCCGTTGCTTGCGGTAAAACTCTTCGCCATACGGTCAACGAGCGCGCGAGGCGGATTATCCGAAACGAAGTGGCGCGCGAGCTCTGCGGAAATAAAATGCGCGGTGGCCGGCTGGTTCGCCAGCATTTTCAGGGCTTCTTCGCCGTCTTTTTCGCCTCCGTAATTGAAGGTGCGGCCCATCACGACTTTCTTTCCTTCGCCGTGAACTTTTTCGTCGAAAAAGAATTCGGGATCGCGGCGAGGCTCGTGAATGGTCCAGCCGGTTAGGCACTCGGCCATCTGAATCACGTCCTGCTGGGTGTATCCGGCGTCCACGCCGATGGTGTGGAGTTCCATCACTTCCCTGCCGTAATTTTCATTTAAGCCGCGCTCGGATTTTTTGGCAGCGGCGTTGGCGGCGGGAGGAGGGCCGCTGGTGGCTGGTCCTGGAAAGGTGCCGGGAGTGGGCATCGAACCGCCGGCAAATCCGCCCTGGTAGCGCGCGCGCCGAAAATTTTTCTGCGCTTCCATGCGCGCGACGGCGGCGGGATCGGCGCTCAAATAATTGTCGAGAAAGAAAAGCATCGCGGGGCTTTTCGCGGTGGCCAGCAGCAAATCTTGAAACTTGCCCATGGAGTGCGGGCGAATGGTATCGCGCTCGTAGGCGGTGAGCAGCCACTTGTCGTCGCCCTTGTTTGCGAACACATTGAAGTGATTGAACCAGAAGTCTTCCATCACGGCCTGCAGCTGGCGGTTGCTGTAGACGGCGCGGTCCACCTTGGCCATGGATAGCTCGGCGACAATCCGGTTGGGGCCTTGCAGCTTGGCAAGCTGTTGCTGAGCTTTGTCGAGGTTGTCGTTGCCGGTGACGATAATCTGGGATTCGGCCTGCTGCTGCTTGAGTTTCAGTTGCTGTTCGTACTGTTCCTTGGCTTGTTCTTTGGTAATGCCCTGTTGCTTAGCGCCCTGGTCGGGACGCGGAAATTCTTCGAGTAGCCGCTTCGAGGACATCGCCAGAGTCGGATACCGTTGCAAGCGCTGATTCAGCTCCGCATCGTCAATTAATTCGGGATGCAGTTGCTGTTCGATCCATTTTTCCAGGCCGATTTGGCGAACGTACTCCACGTCTCCGGGACGCGGGCCGTACGCCAGACGATTCATGGCGTGCAGGATGGCTTCGTCTTCGGTGAGTTCCGTAATCGGAAGCTTGCCTTTGAATTTCTTGTCGAGCGCGATGCGCTCGTGAGCGGGGGGCGGAGCGGTGTTCGACTGAGCGTCACTCGAGGCGCTGGCGTGGGGAACGGCCATGGTGAGGCCGAGGGCCAGGACGGCCGCGAGAAGAACGGCGCCGGGAGCGTCGAGGCGATTGCTGGGCTGAAGGGTTCTATGTTTCTTCACTGCCGAGCCCTCGGGGCGCACGATGCGCCAAGGAACACGAATGGCGTGCGTTTCTTGCATCCAGTTTAACCCTGGCAGAGGGCAAAAGTTGCGTGCGGGGGCTTAGTGGTCAACAAGGAATGAAAGCGATGGATCGGTTGTTGCGTTGAGACAGATGGCGCACTGAAGTGCGCCGCTACAAACCCAAGTTTCTCTGATACGGAGATGATGAACATTTTGGGGCGAGATGGTCAGCCGAGGAGAGTGCCGCCGAGGCGCTGGAGGGATTCGGCGGAATGATGCGATTCGGCGTTGTAGGCCGCGCCGATGAGGATGACCACGGCGGTCAAGTACATCCAGAGGAGCAACCCGATGGCTGCGGCGAGGCCGCCATAGACTACGTCGTAGGGCATCTTGCGGACGTAAACGCCGAAGAGTACGTCAACCACCCACCACAGAACCGTTGAAACCACTGCGCCAGGAAGCAAGCTCATGAATCCACGATGGCCGGGGCGGCCGATACGATACAGGAGAACCAAGGCGACCATCGAGAGGGTGAATACGACCGCGGCCTGGAAAACGATTTCCGCCTCATGAATCAGCAGAGGTTGGCCATATTGACGGACGAGCCAGGCGCGCGCTTGTTTGCCGAATACCGTAAGGATGACGACGACGGCCGTGGGAGCGATTGTCAGTAACAAGAGCAGGAGCGCGCGCAGATGGACGCGCCAGTACGTGCCGCGGAGCGGATCGCCTTCGATGATACGGAAACCTTCGATGAAGCCAACCATGACTTGGGAGCCGGCGAGGAGCGTGCCCCCGAGACCGAGCAGAAACCATTTCCAGGGATGCTGGCCTTTGCGCACGAAATATTGGGTGACGATGTCTTCGCTGCCGGGAGGGAGGATGAGCTTGAGGCGGGCAGGAAGTTCGAGCAGGGCGCCGTGGAACGAGGCGGAGCTGCTGATGACGCCCAGGGCGAGGAGGAGCATCGGGAAAAAGGCGAGGAACATGTTGAAAGCGATGGCTTGGCTGAGAGTAATGCAATCGGGAAAGATGCGGCCGAGGCCACGAAAGAGATTTTTCAGTATTCGGTCCATCGAGGTCGCCGGCGGGATTATACGGGTAGTGCGCGGGAATCGTGCTAGGAAATATCTGAGATGCTCTGAAGGCACGCGAATTCTAAGTGAGGAGCAGATTTCTCGGGCCGACCGCGCCCTCGGAAGCGCAACTCTTGTGGTTTTTCGGCTAGCTGCAATGCAGACGTGCTCGCTTGCCGCTTTTCGCGGCGCAGAGTAAACTTTGCAGACGACTTGGGGATTTGCGGGGTGCGGGAGGAAATTGATGTCTCGTATCGTGCGTTGTGGACTGATTCAAGTGCATTGCGACTGGTCGCCGGAGAAATATTCCATCCGCGATATTTCCAAGAAGATGGTGGAAAAGCACGAGAAGCTGATCCACGAGGCCGCGAAGAAAAAGACGCAAATTCTGTGCCTGCAGGAACTTTTCAACGGGCCGTATTTCTGCGCCGAGCAGCAGGCGCGCTGGTACGAGATGACCGAGCCGGTTCCTGATGGGCCCACAGTCGAGCGCATGCGCAAATTGGCCAAGAAATATGAAATGGCCATGGTCGTTCCAGTGTACGAGCGCGAAATGACTGGGCTTTTTTACAACACTGCGGCGGTGATTGATGCCGACGGGAAATATCTCGGCAAATATCGCAAGCATCACATTCCGCAGGTTGCGCCGGGATTCTGGGAGAAGTTTTATTTCACTCCGGGGAATACGGGGTATCTCACCTTTCAAACGAAATTCGCGCGCATTGGCGTTTACATTTGCTACGACCGGCACTTCCCGGAGGGCGCGCGCGTACTGGGCCTGAACGGCGCGGAGATTGTGTTCAATCCTTCGGCGACGGTGGCGGGCCTGAGCGAATATCTGTGGGAACTGGAGCAGCCGGCGCACGCGGTGGCCAACGGATATTTTGTCGGGGCGATCAATCGCGTGGGCAAGGAAGCGCCGTGGAATATCGGCGAATTTTACGGCAAGAGTTACTTCTGCAATCCGCGCGGCAAGATCATCGCGCAAGCCAGCCGTGATAAAGACGAAGTGCTGGTCGCAGACCTTGATCTCGAAGAAATGGACAAGGTGCGGCAGACCTGGCAGTTTTATCGCGATCGCAGGCCGGAATCGTACGGTGAGATCAGCAGAACGCATGCCGGCGCGAAGGTGGTGGATGCGGCGGATTAAGTCACAGGCACCACAGATGAACGCAGATGAACACAGATAAAGGCACAGATGAAGGCGATAGAAGCTGATAAAGACGCTAGATGAAAGCAGCTCGGAACACCGACGTCGATATACAGCCTGAGTACCCCGAACGGGAGCTTACTGGCAAGATTCTGGAGGCTGCGTTCGCTGTGCATAACACCCTGGGAGCGGGCTTCCTGGAAAGAGTGTATTCCAATGCGCTGTCCATCGAACTGCGCCGTGGCGGGCAGGCTTGCATCCAAGAGGCTCAATTGAAGGTCACGTATCGGGATACAATTGTCGGAGACTACATCGCGGATATCATCGTGGACAATCGCGTGATCATTGAACTGAAGGCGTGTGGAGCATTGGACTCAAGTCATAGTGCACAACTTATGAATTATCTCCGTGCGGCGGGCATTCGGGTGGGTCTGTTGTTGAATTTCGGGCGGCCGAAGCTAGAGTATCGGCGATTTATTTGTTGATCTCGCGCTTGTTCGCGCGCGGATTTGCGGTTTTCTATTTGAGATTTTGACTTTATCTGTGTTCATCTGCGTTCATCTGTGGTGATTTTGACTTTCACGAGGGCCAACTGACATGACGACAACGCCGAAAGTGGTGCCGACGCGGAGCGAAGAGGTGGTGCGGAAGCACAAGGAATTCATCTGGCCGTCGGTGACGAATTATTACCAGCATCCGTTGGTGGCGGACCACGCTTCGATGCAATACCTGTGGGACATCGAGGGCAACAAGTACCTCGATTTTTTCGGCGGGATCGTGACCATCGGCGTGGGGCACTGCAATCCCAAGGTGACGGAGAAGATCAAGGCGCAGGTGGACAAGCTGCAGCACACCTCGACGCTGTTTCCGAACGAAGCTGTAGTGGCTCTGGCGGAAAAGCTGGCCGAGATTACGCCGGGCAAATTGCAGAAGAGTTTTTTTACCAGTTCGGGCACCGAAGCGAACGAAGCGGCGATCATGCTTTCGCGGATGGCTTCGCCGAGTTATGACATTGTGGCGCTGCGGCATGCTTATTCGGGCGGGTCGGCGCTGGCGAAGTCCGTTACGGCGCAATCGGCTTGGCGCAAGGGCGGAGTGATCAGCGTGGGGATTTCGCACGCGGTGAATCCGTATTGTTATCGCTGCCCGCTGCATCTGACATATCCGTCGTGCAACGTGGCTTGCGCGAATGATGTGGAGAGCGTGATTCAGACCACTACCAGCGGCTCGATTGCGGCGTTTATCGCCGAGCCGATTCAGGGCGTGGGCGGATTTATCACTCCGCCGCCGGAGTATTTCAAGATTGTTTACCGCATCGTGAAAAATTACGGCGGACAATTCATTTCTGATGAAGTCCAGACCGGTTGGGGCCGCACCGGAAAGAAATGGTGGGGCATCGAGCAGTGGGAAGTGACGCCGGACATTATTACGTCGGCGAAAAGCATGGCGAATGGCGTCCCGGTGGGATTGACGATCACTACGGCGGAGCTGGCGGACAAATTCCAGGGGTTGAATATCGCGACGTTTGGCGGAAACCCTGTGACGTCCGTGGCGGCGCGAGCGGTGATTGAAGTGATCGAGGAAGAAAATCTGCGGGAGAATACTTTTGTGGTGGGCGGATACTTCCGCAAGAAGCTGGAAGAGCTGCAGCAGAAGTATCCTTTGATTGGCGACGTGCGCGGAATGGGGATGATGCAGGCGATGGAGCTGGTGAAGGACCGTCAGACCAAGGAGCCTGCGCCGCAGGAGACGAATCAGGTACTGGAACGCACGCGCGCGAATGGTTTGCTGGTGGGCAAGGGCGGAATGTATGGGAACGTGATTCGGATGGCTCCGCCGATGAATATTTCCAAGGCGGATGTGGACGAAGGCATACGGCTGCTGGATAAATCTTTCAGTGAGGTTCGTTAGATGGCGACGGCGATAACGACGGAACAGCTTTGCAGGAATTACATCAACGGCGAGTGGGTGGAATCGAAGTCCGCGAAGATTGTGGAGCGGCGGAACCCTGCTAACACCGATGAGGTGGTGGCGCGCATGCCGCTTTCGACGCGGCAGGAGATGAAGGAAGCGATCGTAGCGGCGAAGGCGGCCTTCCCTGCTTGGCGCGAGACGCCGGCGCCGAACCGCGGCAAGATACTTTTCACGGCGACGCGGATCATGCAGGAACAGAAGGAAGCGCTGGCGCGGCTGCTGACGCGCGAAGAAGGCAAGGCGCTGAAGGATTCGCTGGGCGAGGTGCAGCGGGCGATCAATATTCTGGAATTCATGGCGGGCGAGGCGCGGCGGCTGAACGGCGAAACGCTGACCAGCGAGCTGCCCAAGAATTTTTCCTACACGATTCGCCAACCGCTGGGCGTGGTGGGCGCGATCACGCCGTGGAATTTTCCGGTGGCGATCCCTGTGTGGAAAATCGCGCCGGCGCTGGTGTGCGGAAATACGGTGGTGTTCAAGCCGGCAACGCTGACGCCGCTGACGGCGATAAAGATCGTGGAAATATTCGAACAGGCCGGACTGCCGGCGGGCGTGCTGAACCTGGTGATGGGCTCGGGGCGCGAGACGGGCGACGAGCTGGTGCAGAATCCGCATGTGCACGGGCTTACGTTTACCGGATCGAACGAAGTGGGCTGCGCGCTGTACGCCTCCGGCGCGGCGCACTTGAAGAAAATTCAGTGTGAGATGGGCGGCAAAAATCCCGTCGTGGTGCTGGCAGACGCGGATTTGCAGTTGGCGATGGAATCGGTGCTCTCCGGAGCGTTTGCCTCGACGGGCCAGCGCTGCACGGCAACGAGCCGCGTGGTGATTGAAGAAAGCGTCGCGGACAAATTCGTCGAGATGCTGGCGGAGCGCGCAAAGAAATATGTGGTGGGCGATGGCCTCGAACCGGGGACGGACATGGGGCCGTCGGTGGACGAAAGCCAGTTCAACACCGTGCTGCAATACATTGAGATCGGCAAGGGCGAAGGGAAACTTTTGTGCGGCGGCGAGCGGCTGACGGGCGCGCGTTACAATAAGGGCTGGTTCGTCGGGCCCACGGTGTTCGATCACGTGGCGTGGGACAGCAAACTGGCGCAGGAAGAAATATTCGGGCCGGTGCTGAGCGTGATTCGCGTGAAGGATTTCGACGAGGCGCTGCAAGTGGCGAATTCGGTGCGCTACGGGCTTTCCAGTTCGATTTATTCATCGGACTCGAACAAGATTTTTGAGTTTGTGGACAAGATTGAGACTGGCATGACCCACGTGAATTCGCCGACGGTGGGTGGCGAGGCGCACGTGCCGTTTGGCGGGGCGAAGGATAGCAGCGTGGGGCCGCGGGAAGTGGGACACGCAGCGATTGATTTTTATACCGACCTCAAGATCGTTTACATCGACTACACCGGGCGCAAGCGCGAGTCGAGCCTCTACTAGGGCATGCGCCGCCGCGCTTCGCTTCGGCGCTGCGAACTTTCTGCGCTCATCACTCTGCACGGCGATACGCAAATTCAAATACGAGGACACTCACCTGGCTGGACTATTCGATCGCGAAATTTATTTGGATATTGAGACGCTGCGGATTTCGAGCGAAGTAGACGGCGGTTGGGCGAACATCCGCGCGTTTGGACTGGCCGTTGCGGTCACCTGGGATAAGGAGCATGCGTTCCGCCGCTGGTACGAAGAAGATGCGCTGAAATTGATAACCGAGCTGGAACAATTCACGCACGTGATCACCTTCAACGGCAACCGCTTCGATATCGAAGTGCTGCGCGCTTACGCGCCTGTCGAGGGCGTGCGCAATCGTTCGATGGATATTCACGAATTGCTGCACAAGCAGCTGGGACATCGCGTGAAGCTCGACCAATTGGCCAAGGATACGCTGGGAACCGCGAAGAGTGGAGACGGGCTCGACGCTGTAAGATGGTGGCGCGCAGGACAAAAAGATCGTGTGGCGGAATATTGCGAGCAGGACGTGGCGATCTTGCGCGACGTGGTGGAGCACGGCCGCGCCAAGGGATTCGTGGTGATCTCCGCGAAGCAAGTGCGCGTGCAATGGGAATGAGGTTGCTTGGCGTGTGGCGTCGCCATGGCTATTTTCGGCCGATCGCTCATTTTCGCGCGACACGCACAATCGTTCGAATTCTGGCGATCGTTTGCGCGCTCGCGTTTTTTTCAGGATCTGGCGCAGGCGCTGGCTCGTTCTTTGCAGGATCAGGCGACAACGGGCGCTTCCTTTGGAAATCCGTTCCGCGCGCGCAGTGCAAGCTCGACGACAAGACTCCGCTGACCTGGAACATCTACCAAACGGAAAAGAAGAAAGAGGCAAACCTGGTGCTGGTGCTGCTGGGCCGGCGATATCTCGCGTTGGACATCAAGGGCAAGGTGGCCTACTACGTGTTTCCTTCTGACTTGCAAGCCAAGGGGCAGGATTTCGAAAGCGGATCTTTATTCGTGCAGTCGCGCGTGCTGCCCACGAGCGGCTGGACGGTTCGCGACGTGGGCCCCGCGGAATTGATCAAGTTAACGCTGGGAGATTATGGCCACGCCCTCGACGTGGAACTGCCGCACATGCCAGACCTGCGCGCGTTTTACTGATTCGCGCGGCTGGTCTTTTGCTTCCAAGACATCGCCGGCAACCCGGTGTGAATTTCCTCCATCGTGATGCAGCCGTGCACGGGACAGACCAGCGCGCACAGGTTGCAGCCCACACATTCTTCTTCCATGATGCGCGGGACGTGAACTTCCATGCCGTTGGGATTGCGTTTCCCGTTCGCGCCGTTTTGTGACGCGCGCTCGATGCATTGGTGCGCGCCGTCTTCGCAGGCGACATAGCAGAGCTGGCAGCCGATGCAGAGGCTGGCGTCAATTTTGGCGATAATTTTGTAGTTCAGGTCGAGATCGCCCCAGTCCATCACGTTGGGAACGGCGCGACCGCGGAAATCGCCGGTAGAGCGATAGGCGTGGTCGTCCATGTAGGCAGTGAGGCCATCGGCCATGTCTTCGACGATGCGAAAACCGTAATGCATCGCCGCGGTGCAAACTTGCACGCAGGAGGCACCCAGCGCGATGTGTTCGGCTGCGTCCATCCAATTACCGATTCCGCCGATACCGACGATGGGAATTTTTACTTTTTTCGCGACGCTGGAAAGCAAATGCAGCGCGATGGGCTTCACCGCAGGGCCGCAATAGCCGCCGTGCGACGACTTCCCCGCCACGTTGGGCCGCGGTGCAAATGTTTCCAGATCCACGCCCATAAGTGAATTGATCGTGTTGATTAAACTAACGGCATCGGCGCCGCCACGTTCGGCCGCGAGCGCGATGTGCGTGATGTCCGTGACGTTCGGCGTGAGCTTCGAGATCACCGGAGTTTTCGCGACTTCTTTCACCCACGCGGTGATCATTTCTGTGTATTCGGGCACCTGGCCGACGGCCGCGCCCATGCCTCGCTCGCTCATGCCGTGCGGGCAGCCGAAATTCAGTTCGAGCGCGTCGGAGCCCGCATCTTCGGCGCGACGGACGATGTCATGCCACGTCTCGCGTTTGGATTCGACCATCAGTGAGGCGATCACAAGGTGCTTGGGGTAGCGCTTCTTCACTTCGGCGATTTCGCGGAGATTCACTTCGATGGGGCGATCGCTGATGAGCTCGATATTGTTCAGGCCCATCATTTTCACGCCGTTCAAATCAATCGCGCCGTAACGCGACGAGGTGTTCTGAATAGGTTCGCCGATCGTCTTCCAAACGGCGCCACCCCAGCCGGCGTCGAACGCACGCATCACCTGGCCGCCCGTGTTGGTTGGCGGGCCGGACGCGAGCCAGAAAGGATTGGGCGAGCGCAGGCCGCAAAATTTTACCGCTAGGTCGGACATTGGTTACCTCGCTTGCAATTCAAATTCAAAGGCAACGACAATTCAAAGGCACCACCGATGAACGCAGATGATCACTGATAAAGTCAAAGGCAAATAGAGCCAAAAGCAAAGGCTGCCCGGTTCGATGGAGCCAAATCGGCCGCTACAAATTCAACGACAGAAGAGCCGGCGGGACGCCGGCGCTACCAACGTCGACGTCGTCCAGCTGAAGCTGGCCGCTACAAAGTTAAAAACTTTGCTCCGACTATTTCACTTTCTACCTCTCGCTGCTTTTGTTTCTATCTCTTTTTTGGTCTTATCAGTGTTTATCTGCGTTCATCTGTGGTGATTTTTCTGGGACGTCGTTTACACCGCGCCAGATCAGCCACATTAGCACTCCCAGCATGCCTAGCCAGCCGATCATGCGAACCGCGCCGGCGATTTGCGTGTCGTGCTCCAGCACTCCGAGCTTGCCGAACAGATAATTCCAGTCGTGAATCACATATTCCGCGTCACCGACGGTCAAGAGCGGCAGATCCTGCGCCCGCGCATCGGCCATGTATGTGGCGATCGGCAGAAACTGTTCGAAGAAAAAGAACATGCAAAACGCGACGGCTTGCGACTGGCGGCGAAAGAAAAAATAAGTAGCCAGCGCGAAGGGCGCGAACAATTGCAGAAACGTGCCGCCCGCCACCATGATGAATTCGCCGCCCAGACGGAATAGCAGATGCCCGCCTTCGTGGATCGGCACAAAAACGCCGTCCATCAGGAGCAACAGACCGTTGCCGCGCGCGCGTTGATATAAAAACAGCGCGTAGAAAATAATCCATGCGATCAGGGCCGCGCGCGGGACGGGCTCCCAGTCCTGATCGAGCCCTTCCAGCACTGGCATGCGCTCGATCCATGAGTCTGGAAGACGCACGGTGGATCAATTCTTTCCGCGCGGCGCTCCGAGCCACGCGTCAATGCCGCGAGCAGCGGCCATGCCTTCGGCGACGGCGTCTACCACTTCTTTGCCGCCATTTACGCAATCGCCGGCGGCAAAATATTTAGCATTGCCTGTTTGAAAGCATTCGCTTACGGCGATGGTGCCGTTTTCGCGCACGGCGATTCCCTGCACCGCGCGCGCGAAGGCGGTCACCGGTTGTTGGCCGATGGCGCGAACCACCATGTCCACGTCGAGTTGGAATTCACTGCCCGGAATATCCACGACTTGGCTCCGCTTGTTGCCGACAGCAGGTTCAACGCGCGTACGAATACACTCGATCGCCGCTACTCCACCTGCGGTGTCTCCCAAAATCCTCACGGGCCGCGCGTGCCAGTGGAAATGGACGCCGTCGAGTTTCGCGAGATCATACTCGTATTGAAACGCAGGCATTTCCTGCTCGCCGCGGCGATAGATCAGGTGGACGATTTCGGCGCCCAGGCGTTTCGCGGCCGTGACCACATCAATCGCGGTGTTGCCCGCGCCGATGCAGGCGATGCGGCGCCCGATGTTCAGTTGCGCGAATTGGTGAACTTTTGTCGGCTCGATGAATTGCATTGCGCCGACGACGCCGGGCAAGTCTTCGCCGGGGACGCCGAGCGCGCCCGTATCGCCGAGGCCGACTCCGATGAAAATCGCGTCGAAATCTTTTTCCAATTGCGCGAAGGTGACGTCGCCGCCGACCGTGGTCTTCTGGCGAAATTCGACGCCCAGGCCGCGGACTAATTCGACTTCGCGCTGAGTATCTTGGGCGCGGAGTTTGTAGGCGGCGATGCCGTAGGTGTCCAGGCCGCCGGGGAGTTCGTTGCGATCGAAAATCGTGGCGCGATAGCCCAGCTTCGCAAGTTCGGCGGCGCACGCGAGCGATGCGGGCCCCGAGCCGATGAGGGCGACGCGCTTACCGTTGGGAGCACCCGCATGAAACAGTTGAATATTGCGATCGAGGACGTGATCCACGGCGTAGCGCTGCAGCCTGCCAATTTCGATCGGCTTTTCTTCCTTCTCGTGCATCACGCAGGCGCCTTCGCAGAGAACTTCGGTGGGACACACGCGGCCGCAACTGTGTCCGAGGATATTGGCTTCGAGAATCACGCGCGCGGAGCCGCGCAGATTGTCCGTCGAGATTTTCTTGATGAACGAAGGGACGTCAATGTGCGTGGGGCAAGCGACGGTGCAGGGCGCGTCAAAGCAGAAAAGGCAGCGCGCGGCTTCCACGGCGGCCTGGCGCGAGGTCATGCGCGGAGAAATTTCCGCGAAATTCTTTTCGTACTGCTCGGGCGAAAGCTTGGGAGCCGTCTCGCGCAGCGTCATGGACCTGCCATCGTTCCCTTAGGCTGGAAAAGAGACGCCATTCTAACACCGGCGATTGCGGCGCATGTCAATGGATTCTCGGACGAGTTGAGAATTGGACAACGCGGAGCTGAGCCTCACGCACTATTTGTAATGATGTTCAATGCGTCGCCGCAAACGCGAGAAAACCGATTGGCAGGTTGCATTCGGCAGAGGTCCGGTATACTTTCTGCGTCGTTCAGAAATCACACTAGGAAATTCACGATTATTCGCTGCATGGAGAAACGTTTGATGCGAAAGCCGATTTTGTGGATCACTGCGCTGATGATTGCGGTGCTCGCGCTGCCGCTGGCGGTTGTGCATGCACAGTCGAAAGACGACGCGTCGGCCGCCAAAACTGAAGCGGCGAAAACGGAGCAATTTAAACCCGAGCAGCAAGCGAGCAAGGGCTCCGTCACCGTCGGGGGCACGGTGATCAATTACGATGCCTTTGCCGGCACTCTGGTGGTGCACCCGAAAGATTGGGACGACGTGCCGCAAAACGCGGTGAAGGACGACAAGAGCCAGCCTGCGGAAGCCAGTATGTTCTACGTCGCCTACTTTAAGACCGACAGTCAAGCTACGCAGCGGCCCATAACTTTTCTCTACAACGGCGGCCCCGGTTCTTCGACGGTGTGGCTGCACATGGGAGCGTTTGGTCCGCGGCGCGTGGTGACGGCGGACGACTCGCACACGCCGGCCGCGCCGTACCCGGTGGTCAATAACGATTACAGCCTGCTGGACGTGAGCGACCTGGTGTTCGTGGACGCGCCCGGGACGGGTTTCAGTCGCATCGCGGGAAAGGATCGCGAAAAAGCGTTTTACGGCGTGGATCAGGATGCGCAGGCCTTCGCCGATTTCATAACGCAGTTTCTGGGGAAGTATGGACGCTGGAATTCGCCCAAGTACATGTTCGGCGAAAGCTACGGCACCACGCGATCCGCGGTTCTCTCCAACGTGCTGGAAACCGAACGCGACGTGGACTTCAACGGTGTGATTCTGCTATCCCAAATTTTGAATTTCAATTTCAGCGCGGACGATCCGCAATTTAATCCTGGCGTGGAGCTGCCATACCAGCTCGCTCTGCCCACCTATGCCGCTTCCGCCTGGTATCACCATAAGCTGCCGGAGACGCATGCCGAGTTGGCGCCGCTGCTGGCGGAGGTGGAACATTTTGCGATGGGTGAATACGCTCAGGCGCTGGAGGCCGGATCCACGCTGACCGCTGACCAGCGGCACGTGATCGCCGCGAAACTGCATCAGTACACGGGCTTGCCGGTGGAATATATCGAGAAGGCGGACCTGCGCATCAGCGCCGGAGAATTTGAAAAAACGCTGCAGGACGAAAATAATTTGACGACCGGGCGGCTGGACACGCGTTTTTCTGGGCCTACGTTCGATCCACTCAGCAAAGAGGCGCAGTACGACCCGCAGTCCGCGGCGATCAGCTCGGCCTACGTTTCCGCGTTCAACGATTACGTGCGCAAGGAATTGAAATTCGGTGAGAACAGAGTGTTCAAGCCGGAAATTGAAATCTGGAGGACGTGGAATTTCTTGCACCAGGCGCCCGGTTCTCCGCTTCCGTTGCCCCTGGCGACGAATGTGATGCCTGACCTGGCCATCGCCATGAAATATAACCCGGACCTGAAAGTGTTGCTGAACGCCGGGTATTTCGATCTGGCCACGCCGTTCTACGAGGGTGTTTACGAAATGCAGCATTTGCCGATTCCGCCGAGCTTGCAGAGCAACATCGAATTCAAATTCTATGAATCCGGGCACATGGTGTATGCGCATCAGGCTTCGCTGAAGGCGCTGCACGACAATGTGGCGGCGTTTATCGTGAAAACACAGAATTCCAAGAGCAAATGACTAAGGGTCCGGCGCGCGCCGCACCGCACTGATTCAGCGCCAGCGGCCACCAAATGTACACACAGCACCGTTCGCATTTTTCCTCGCGACGTGCTACCCTGTCCCGTGGCTCAACAACAGAATTCGCGAAATAGCCGCCGTATGAACCGGCCGTCTCCTCGCGCCGCGTACTTTCTATTCGATACAAATGAAAACCTGCCCAATTTCTTAACTTCTTCAAAACAAAGGCAAATAGCCATTTCTATTCGATACAAATGGAGCGTTTTTGTCCGTTCGTCGTTTCGCCATTTCTTCTCCTCACGCCGATTCTTGTGCAGGATGACGATTTATGCGCTTTGACACTTTGATTCGCGGCGGCACGATTGTTACGGCTTCCGACACCTACGTGAGCGATGTGGGGATCGTGGGCGGGAAGATTTCCACGATTGGGCTGAACTTGCCGGAGGAGAATGCGGGCAAGGTGATTGATGCGCGCGGCATGTTGGTGATGCCCGGCGGGATTGACGTGCATACGCATCTGGATATGCCGTTTGGCGGAACCACCAGCGCGGATGATTTTGAATCGGGCACGGTGGCGGCGGCTTACGGCGGGACCACCACCTTGATCGATTTTGCGATTCAGTACAAAGGCCAGACGCTGCGGCACGCTTTCGACACTTGGATGAAAAAGGCGGACGGCAAGGCGGTGATCGATTATTCGTTTCACTGCATCATCACGGATATCGCCGGGGCGCAGCTGGATGAGATGAAGGCGTTCGTGCGCGAGGGCGTGCCGACGTTCAAGTTATTTATGGCCTATCCGGGCGTGTTCATGCTGGACGACGCTTCAATTTTCAAGGCGATGGGAGTGGCGGCAGATTGCGGCGGGATGATCTGCATGCACGCGGAAAATGGCGGTGCCATTGACGTGATCGTGCAGCGGGCGCTGGCGGAGGGAAAACGCTCGCCGAAGTATCACGCGCTGACGCGCCCCGTGACGGCGGAGGCGGAAGCGACTTCGCGCGCCATTGCGCTGGCGGAAATGGCCGGGACGCCCGTGTACATCGTGCATCTCTCGTGCAACGAGGCGCTGGAAAAAGTGCGCGAGGCGCGTGATCGCGGGCTGCGCGTATATGCGGAGACGTGCCCGCAATATTTGTACCTGTCGCTGGAAAATATGGACGGCCCGGGATTCGACGGCGCGAAGTACGTTTTCACGCCGCCGCTGCGCGAGAAGTGGCATCAGGAAAAATTATGGCAAGGCCTGGCGAAAGACGACCTGCAAGTGGTTTCCACGGATCATTGTCCATTTTGCATGAAGGAGCAGAAGGAACTGGGCAA
Source organism: uncultured Acidobacteriota bacterium (assembly GCA_963742475.1). Classification (GTDB taxonomy): domain Bacteria; phylum Acidobacteriota; class Terriglobia; order Acidiferrales; family UBA7541; genus Palsa-295. The sequence goes on from CAVULY010000007.1 coordinate 391,536, forward strand.
GGACGATTTTACGAAAATTCCCAACGGCGGCCCTGGCATCGAGCATCGTATGAGCCTGGTTTATAGCGGCGGCGTGCACGGCGGCAAATTTTCGCCGAACCGGTTTGTGCAGCTGGTGTCCACCGCTCCGGCGAAATTGTTTGGGCTGTATCCGCGCAAGGGGACCGTGGCGGTGGGGTCGGATGCGGACTTGATTGTGTTTGACGCGAACGAGGAGCAGACCATCGGCGTGAAGACCCATCACATGCGCGTGGATTATTCGATGTTTGAAGGTACGCGGGTTAAGGGCGTGACGAAGACGGTGCTGTCGCGAGGGCGCGTGATTGTGGAGAACGGCAAGTTCGTGGGCAAGGTGGGAGCGGGGGAATTTTTGAAGCGAGAGAATCCTGCGAAAGTTTAATCGCGGGAAACTCCAGCGACCCACGCGATGCTTACCAGGCCGTCCTTCACCTGAACGTCCACCACATCGCCGGTGGTGAAGCGGTCGAAATCGTTGCGATCGACCGGGATGCGTTCGAAGCGATGGCCTGCGCGCCAGGAAGTGACGATCAGGCGGCGGCTGGGGACTGGGCCCGTCATCGAAAATCTGCTGATTACGCGGGCTTTTTCGATGTGCATAGGAGAACGATCGAGCGCCCCGTTGGCGTACAAAAGCAGGGCGAGCAACCAGGGCAGCGGCAGCAGGCCGTAATAAACACGCTTCAGGGATTCGACTTCCTGATGACGAAGCGCGCGGCGCTCCACGATAATCGCTAGACCGAGCGTGAGGAAAAACACCACGCCGATGAAAATCACGATGCCGTCGAGCTCCAGCGCCGGATAGCGGCCGCTTGCGACGATAAAAGCGATGGCGCCGACGAGAAATAGCGCGGTGCGATTGAGCAGCGAACGTCGCAGAGAAAATTCCGCAGCTGAAGAGCTGAGACCGCAGGCATCGCACGTATCGCTGAGCCGCTCGGCCCCACAATTCAAACAGCGCGTCATCGTTGAATCTATCCCCCGTCCCGCAATGGTTCGATGTTATGAGGCAGTTGATTGCCTGTCAATTCTGCCGGGATCGCGCCGAGCGACAAGCCTTCCAGGTTCGCCGGACGCACTTCCACACAGTTTATTAGACACCGGAAGACGACGAATCGCTCCTATTTCACCTGACGCTCGCTGGTCGGAGGAGTGTCCAGGCACACGATGTTTTCGTCGCGGCCATTTGCAAGCATCTCGCAGTCAATCCCCTGCGCGCTGCGAATAGCTTCCTGAGCCGTAGCGCCGGAAGCGGTGGCGCAGTGCATCGCGCCTTTAAAGGTGACGCAGACTTCGTATTCGTTCTTGGTTTGCTGGAGCGATGAGTAAAGAAGCACACCAACGAAAACGGCGGCCCCGACGCTGATGATAATGCGAATTGGCGTTCTGCGGTTCGGCATGGCCCCTCGTTGATTGTTGCCCTCGCGGCCTAATTTCCTACTGAGCGCGCTGCGAAGCCGCACCTGGCCGGCGCGACAGCTCCTTCTGAATATAGCGCCGCACGTGCGGTGACAGGCCTTCCAGCGATACCAAGTCCTTCAAGTCGCGCAAAGTGAGATTCGGTAGAAACGCCAAAATCACCGGAACGGGCGTGTGCAGATTTCGAATCAACGCGACACGGATATTGTACTGGACTGCCCAGCGTGGATGTTGAGCGATGGCGGCGACGACTCGTTCCGGCAACGCCGGGCTTTGTCAGAACCTTCAGCACCTGGCTCTCCGTGAGAAATGCGTTCGCCAACGCGAGCTTGATTGCTTGCGGGTGGCCTTCTGCGAGGAGCGCGCCCACCACACGAGCTGGGCCGCGGCGAGCGAGAGTCAATTTCTGGCCGATCGGGAGTTGCGGCACGCGCGCGACCATCAGTTCTTCCGCGACGCGGCGGATTTCGGCAGGCGCGGAGGGCAACAAACTCAGGCGGACCAGGTCGAATAAGTACAACTGGCGCAAGAATGCGATCGCAAAGCGTCGCGGCGTTCGCGGATGTCGCGCGAGGCGCAGACGCACGCCTTCACTCGCGGTCCACTTCCCTTTTTCGGCGATGGCGGTGAGGACTTTGGCAGAAAGATCGAGTCGCTCCAGCATTTGGGAGATGTGCGGCTCTTCGACCAGCGGATTTTCGAGTAGAGCGAGGAGAGTTTCTTCGTCGGGCTCGTGGATCAGCGTGCTCAAGTCTTCGCTGGGAGCGGACCGCGCACGTTGTGCGCGCGCGGAAGGATCATCCGGCATGGGCCTTGCGCTTCCCCAGACCAATCGCCATTTTCGCCGCGGCTTCGGCAGGTTTCATTTGTAGCGCGACTACGCGGGCATGGGGCGCGATCTCGCGCAAGCGCTCGTCAATTGCAGCATCGAAGAATTTGCTGCGTCCGATGGTGCCGCCCGCCTTGGCGATGGAGATTTCGCCGTCTTGCACGCCCAGCTTTTCGATCACGCTGGCGGCGAGGTCGCCGAGCGAAGCCGCAGCTGTGGTAAGGATTTCGCAGGCGACTGCGTCACCCTTGTCGCCAAGCTCGCCGACCAGAGGGAAAACGCGCGGAAAGACGTCGTCCGGATTTTTTACTACCCAGTCGAGCACGCGAGTCCATTCATTGCATCCGAGCCACTTCAACATTTTTGCGGAGAGGGCGGTTTGCGGGCCGCGATTTTCTTCGGCACGCACGACAGCTGCTAGCGCCCGCCGCCCAATGTCGAAGGCGCTGCCTTCATCGCTGAACCACGGGCCGCGGCCACCGGCGCGCGCAGTGTGGCCGTGGGCATCGCGGCCATATGCGGCGGAACCCGTACCCACTACCAGGATGATTCCTTCTTTTTCGCCGACGGCAGCGTTCAGGTGATTTCAAGATCTGTCGTAACAGAAACCGCCGCTTCGGGAAAGGCGCGTTCCAGAAAAGCGGCGATGCGCCTGGCGACGGATTCGCGAGCAGCGCCGCCGATTCCCGCGCAGATGCCGCGAATGTCGCTGGCTTTCAGATGATGGCGCTCGAGGACCACGTCGCCGGCATCGCTGAGTGTAAACCACGCCTTGGCGTAACCGGCGCGCAGCGGATTCGAAGGCCCCGCCGTGGCGCGGGCGAGGACATTCGCGTCCGCGTCCACCAGGATGCAGTCCGTTTTCGTGCCGCCACCATCGAATCCCAGATAAAAGCCAGCGTTGGGCGCAGGATTTTCTTCAGTCATTCGTTTCCCCATGCTTGACAGTCTTCAAAGCGTGCAGTTAGCATCGCCCGACCTACAGCCGCGATCGGAATGCAGATCAGCGCAATGCAAATCAGCCCAATTGACCTCGGCATTCTGGTGCTCTATCTCGCGGGCATCACGCTTTTCGGCGCGCGTTTCCGGCGTGGCCAGCAAAATCTGCGCGACTACTTTTTAGGCGGCCGCACGGCGCCATGGTGGGCGCTGGCTTGCTCGATCGTCGCGACGGAGACTTCCACACTCACCATCATCGGGACACCGGCGATTGCCTACGGCGGAAACCTGGGCTTTCTGCAATTGGTGCTGGGCTACCTCGTGGCGCGAGTGATTCTCTGCGTAGTCCTTATACCACAATACTTCCAGGGAGAATTCTATACCGCCTACCAGCTTCTGGAAAAGCGCTTCGGGGCGAGGATGAGGTCCGTGGCGGCCGTGGTGTTTATGGGCACGCGCGCGCTGGCGGAGGGCGTGCGGATTTCGGCGATCGGAAAAGTTGTGAGCGTCGCATTTGGCACGGGCGATCGCGTTTCAATTCTGATTATTACTCTGCTCACGATGTTTTACACATTCGAGGGTGGGATGCGAGCCGTGATCTGGACCGACGTGGTGCAATTCTTCCTGTACCTGACAGGTTCGATTGCGGCGTTTTTCCTGCTGCTGCACAAAATTCCAGGCGGCTGGCCGGAAGTGACGCAAGTGGCCGCGGCAAGCGGTGGAAAACTGCGCGTATTCGATTTTGCTTTCAGTTTGACGCAAAGTTACACGTTCTGGTCGGGGCTGCTCGGCGGAACTTTTTTGACGATGGCGAGTCACGGAACGGATCAGACGATGGTGCAGCGATTGCTTGCGGCGCGCAACGAACGAGACAGCAAAAAAGCGCTGCTGGTGAGTGGCGTGATTATTCTGGTGCAGTTCACTTTGTTCCTGGTGATTGGCGTGATGCTTTTTGTTTATATGCGGAATGGCGGGCTGACTGTTCCGGGCGGCGATGCCGATCGGATTTATCCGGCGTTTATCGTTCATCAGATGCCCGTTGGGCTTGCGGGAATTGTGCTGGCTTCGATCTTTGCGATCGCGATGTCGAATGCGAGCGGCTCGTTGAACTCGCTGGCGTCATCGAGCATGATGGACATGGGCGCGCGCCGCGCGGAAACTACAGCGCAATCGCTGGGAGCTTCGCGGCGGATGACTTTGGTGTGGGGCGTGGTGCTGGGGCTGCTGGCGCTGATTCCTTGGGGGCCCGTGTTAGTCGCGGGGCTCACAATTGCGTCCATCACTTACGGAGCGTTGCTTGGCGTGTTCTTGCTGGGCACATGGAACAAGCGCGCGAATGAAAGTGGCGCGCTGGTGGGATTTGCGGCCGGGCTTGCGACAATGATCGCGGTGAATCGGTTTACGCCGCTCGCGTGGACGTGGTATGTGCTGGCCGGGACGATCGTGACGTTTGCGGTGGGCACGATTGCGAGCGAATTGGCGCGCGGGTCGGAGAAATGCTGCTCGCGGTTTGGCGGATTAGTTTTTACGCTCTGAGGGAGAAACTTCATCGGGATCTCGGTGCAGAAGAGCGAGCGACTCGACCTGATACGCGCGCTCGGCCCATGGGCTGCGGCGGCCATCGTGATTGGCACGATGGTGGGCACAGGAATTTTTCTGAAGCCGGGCGAGATGGCGGCGGTTGGGGGGTCGGTGAGCCTCGTCTACGCGGCGTGGATTGTGGGCGGCCTGCTTTCGCTTTTTGGGGCGCTTTCATTTGCGGAGCTGGGCGCGGCGCTGCCCGAAGCAGGTGGACAGTACGCCTACTTGCGAAAAGGGCTTGGGCCCGTGTGGGGATTTCTTTTTGGCTGGATGCATTCGACGGTGGGTGAATCCAGTTCGGCGGCGTCCATCGCGGCAGGCTTCGCGCGATTTTCGAGCTTTCTGATTCCGGTGATTGCCGTGCCGATTTTTACGTGGCATTTCAGCAATCCCATCTCCGGCAAGCCGTACGATTTCGCATTCACATGGGCGCAGCCGCTGGCGGTGGCGGTGATCGCGCTATTCACTTTCATCAATTACCTGGGCGTGCGGCTGGGCGGACGCGTGCAGATCGCGCTTACGATCTTGAAAATTGCTTCGGTTCTGGCGATCGTAGCGGCGGGATTCTGGTTCGGTCACGGCAGCATGGAGCACTTTCATCCCTTTTGGCCGGCGGGTCCGACAATTGGAACGATGAGCAGGTTTTTTGGCGCGCTGGCTGCCGCGTTGTGGGCCTATGACGGATGGGAGGATTTGAATCGCGTGGGCTCCGAAGTGGAGGAGCCGCAACGCAACATCCCGCTGGCGCTGATCGCCGGGACAATTCTGGTCGGCGGCATCTACCTGCTGTTCAGCGCCGTGTGTTTTTACGCGCTGCCGTTCGCCAGCGTCGCGAGTTCATCGCATGTGGCGTCGGACGTGGTGGCGAGCTTCGCGGGGCACAGCGCGGCGGGGTGGATTACGATTGCGATGGTGATTGCGGCGCTAGGCACGCTGAATTCGTCGCTATTGAGCGGCGCGCGAGTGCCGTACGCGATGGCGCGCGACGGATTGTTTTTCCGCGTGACGGGAATCGTGCACCCCAAATTTCGGACTCCTGGCGGCGCGCTGATTTTTCAGGGCACGCTGGCGGGATTGATGGCGCTGACCGGCACGTTCGAAGAGCTGACTTCGCTTTTTGTATTCGCGGCTTGGATTTTTTATGCGCTGTCGGTTGTGGCTATGTTTCGGCTGCGGCGCATTTCTCCCGAACTGCCCCGGCCGTATCGCACGTGGGGTTATCCGGTGGTGCCGGCGCTATTTGTGGCAGGGGCGTTGGCGCTTACGATAAACATTTGGATTGAGCGGCCGGTGCGGTCGTCCATTGGGCTGGCGCTGATACTTTCAGGGCTCTTGTTTTACCGCGCGTGGCGAGATCGAGTTGTGAAAAAAGATGCGAGTGGTTTGTAGCTTGCGCTTGACGGTACCGCGAGACGGCGATCGGCGATTGCCGCACACCGATGGCGCACTAAAGTGCGCCGCTACGAGTGTCGCTACGAGTGCCGCTCAGAGTTTTACGTAGGCGTCTTCGGGCGGATGCGGGTGCGATCTTTGTGGATTTAGCAGGTGCGCTAACAGCTCGACGCCAGTCGCCAGACGCGGACCTGGGCGTGAGAAATAGCTGTTGGCGTCTACCGCGAAGATGCGGCGATTGCGGATGGCTGGGGAGATTTTCCCAGCTTGGCGGAATTTTCGTGGCCTGGAATTCTTTGGCGTTTCGCTTGGCGTCGTAGCCGCAGAGCATTACGAGAATCACGTCGGCGTCGCTTTGCGCGACATCGTCCGCCGACACTTTGAATGACGGGTGCCCTGCACGGCCGAGTACATCTTCCCCTCCCGCAATCGCCACCATTTCCGGAACCCAATGGCCGCCAACGTAAAATGGGTCGAGCCATTCCAGACAAGCCACTCGCGGCACGAACGACGGCTTGCTTGGAGGCGGGCCTAGTCGCGTGCGCGACGGCTTGCACTTTCGCTTCAGTTCGGCGGCCAACGCTTCGGCGCGCGGACTCGTGTTCGTTGCGTCACCTACGCGAAGGATGTCCTGCCAAACGTCGTCGAGAGAATGCGGAGTGAGCGTCAGCACGCGCGGCGGCCGCGCGAAACGGGAGAGAGCCGTCGCGAGATCGTCTGGCGACGCGGCGCACACGTGGCAAAGATCCTGGGTGACGATCAGGTCAGGTGCGAGGGATGCGAGCAATGCGGCGTCCACCGCGTAGATACTTTCGCCGCGCGCGACGAGTTCGCTGACCTGGCGATCGATTTCCGCGGGCGCGGCCGTGGGGTCCACGCGCGGCCTGATCAGCGCAGGCTTGCGAGCTGCTTCGGGCGGAAAATCACATTCGTGCGTGACGCCCACGACTTGCTCGCCGACGCCGAGCGCGTAGAGAATTTCGGTGGCCGAAGGAAGCAAGGAAACAATTCGCATCCAGATATCGTAACGCACTCGCGCGGCCTGCGGTGGCGCGGCGATACACGCGCCAATTTGTGCGGCGGTCAATTGTAGAGCAGATACTTGGCGCGCAGAGTGCGGAATTGAGCGAGTTCGCTATCCCAACTCGAGATAATGGTCGCGGGCGCTTGGTATTGGATTAGCGCGTCCACGGTGGTCTGCGACGCGAGCAGATCCATGAGCTTGGTTACCTGGAAGCGTTCGGGATAGAGGCGATGCAGCGCGTCGGCAATTTCCAGGCCGACGCGGATGGAATCAAACGTGGCGCGGTCGGTAATTGCGAGTTTGACGCCGCTGCACGCCTCGCCTTTGTATAGACCATCGCGGGGAGTAAAACTGGCTGCGGCAAAAGCCACGCCAGGAATTTGCCTCAGAGTCAGAGAGCTCAGCAAGACATCGGAGTGAATCCACGGGGCGCCCAGTTGTTCGAACGGAGCATCGGTGCCCCGGCCCACTGAAATTCCGGCGGGCTGTAGTATTTCGACGCCGGGATAAAGAAACGCTTCGTTCAGCGTGCGCAGATTCGGCGAAGGCGGAATCCAGGTAAGACCTGTCTGGTCGAACGTCTGGCTGCGCTGCCAATTCTTCATGGCGATCACGTGCAGATCAACGCCCATTTTGTTTTCGGTGGCGAACATGCGGGCGAGTTCGCCGAAAGTCATGGCATAAACGAGCGGCAGGCGAAAATATCCAACGAAGGAAATGCGCGACGGGTCGAGCATCGGACCTTCGATCTTCTCGCCGCCGAGCGGATCGGGCCGGTCCAGGACGAAGAACGAAAGCTTGTGTTTTCCAGCGGCCTCCATGCAATAGCCCATCGTGGTGATAAAAGTATAGAAACGCACGCCGGCACCTTGGATGTCGAACACCAATGCGTCGAGACCCTGCAACATTGCGTCGGTGGGGCGGCGCGTGTCGCCGTAGAGACTGTAAATTCGCAGACCCGTCGCTTCGTCGGTGGCGTTAGCGACTTTTGCTGCGTCGAGTTTGCCAGCAATGCCATGTTCGGGGCTGAAGAGAGCGACGAGCTTGACGCCGTCCGCATGTGCGAGGACGTCAATGCTGCGGCGGCCTTGCGAATCCACTCCAGTTTGATTGGAAATCAGACCGATGCGTTTGCCGCGCAAGGGTGCGAAGTTCTGCTCTTCGAGGACGTCGATGCCGGTCTTGGTGAGTTGGGAGGCCTGCGGAGACAACGATCGCACGGCTCGGCGCGGCAATGAGACAACCGCGGAACTGCTGACAGCAATGACACCAATAATGACAAGCAGAATCTGAATAAAACCGATACGAAACATGGTGGGAGAGGATTCGTTGTGCGGCATGCGACCGTGTGTTATATACAGCCGCGGGATGCGAGCGTCAACATGGAAGGTTTCAAACTGGTGCGATGCGTAAACTCGGACTTTCCACGCTGCTCCTGCTCCTTCTCATGACAGCCTACGGTCGCACGCAAAAAACATCCGCCACGAATGCTCGGAGTTCAGCCGCGAGTGCGGCCGCGAATGCCACTTGGGTGGAATCCACACTGAAGAAAATGACGCTGCGCGAAAAGCTGGGGCAGATGCTGATGCCCTACTATTTTGGCGTGTTCACTTCGGCGGAAAGTGCGGAGTACAAGAATCTGCTGCATGAAGTGGAAGAAAATCACGTGGGCGGATTTATTGTGGGCACCACGCGCGGGCCGCTGGGCATCGAGCGCAGTCAGGTGTATCCCACGGCGGAGCTGACGAACGAATTGCAGCGGCGCGCGAAAATCCCGCTGCTGATTGGCGCGGACTTCGAGAGCGGCACAGGGATGCGGCTGGATGAAGGCACGTCGTTTCCATCGGCAATGGCGGTGGGCGCGACGGGCGACCCGAAGCTGGCTTACACGATGGGAAAAGTGATCGCGCTGGAGTCGCGTGCGGCCGGGGTGCACTGGGTATTTGCGCCAGACGCTGACGTGAACAACAATCCTGATAATCCGATCATCAATATTCGTTCGTTTGGGGAAAATCCCAAGAGCGTGGGCGAGTTTGTGGCGCAGGAGATTCGCGGCATTGAAGAAAACGGAGCGCTGGCGACGGCGAAGCATTTTCCGGGTCACGGCGATGTGAGCGTGGATTCGCATCTGTCGCTGCCGACCGTTCCAGGAGACCGCAAGGAGTTAGAGACCACTGAGCTGGTGCCCTTTCGGTCGGCGATCGCGGCGAACGTAGGCTCGATGATGCCGGGACATTTGTCCGTGCCAGCACTTGAGCCGGATCCGAGCGTGCCGGCGACAACTTCGCGAAACATTCTGACCGGATTGCTGCGTGACGAACTGAAATTCAAGGGGCTGGTGGTTACGGACGCGATGGACATGGGCGGAGTGACGTCGCGATATCCGCCGGGTGAAGCAGCGGTGCGCGCAGTGGAAGCGGGCGCGGACGTGCTGTTGATGCCGCCGGTGCCTGATGCGGCGATGGCAGGCCTGGAACAAGCGGTGCGCTCCGGACGAATCACTGAAAAGCGCATCGACGAATCCGTGCGCCGGATTTTGCAGGCCAAATCTCGGTTGGGGCTGGACAAGAATCGTCTGGCGGACATCGAGCACCTGGACGAGAAATTCGCGCGGCCGGAATTTGCGGCGCAGGCGCAGAATATTGCGGACCGCGGCGTGACTTTGCTGCGCGACAACGCGCACCTGCTGCCGCTGGATTCCGCCAAACCTCTCCGCGTACTACTGGTATCGCTTTCCGCTGACCCCGATCCGTATCCGGGAGAAACCATCGAGCCGGAGATTCGCTGGCGCGTGGATTCGCTGAAAGCGTTGCGCGCCGACACGACGTTCGCAAGCGTCACGACGCTGAAAATGCCGCCCGCCGATACGTACGACGTAGCCGTTGCTGCTTTATTCGTGCGCGTGGCTGATCGTAAGGGGAATGTAGGGTTTCCCGAGGAGCAGCGGGCGTTTGTGAATCAGATGATCGCCGCTGGAAAACCGACGGTGGTGATTGCGTTTGGCAGCCCGTATTTGATCGCGGGATTTCCAGACGCGAAGACCTGGCTCGCTGAATTTTCAACGAATTCAGTGTCGCAGGTCGCGGCGGTGCGCGCGCTTTTCGGGCAGGTGGCTGTGCAAGGACAGATTCCCGTGACCGTGCCCGGAACGGTGCAACGCGGCGATGGCTTGCGCGTGGCGGCGGATCCGATGACTTTGCAGCCTGCGTCCGCTGATATCGAAGGCCAGCTGCATCCTGTATTCGGATTGCTCGATGGCTTTGTGACGGCGGGAGCTTTTCCTGGGGGTGTGCTGGCGGTCGGGTACCACGATCAGCTTGCCGTGCATCCTTTCGGTTCGCTCACACGTGATGCGAAAGCGCCCAAGGTGACCGCGAACACGATTTACGACTTGGCGTCATTGACGAAAGTGGTGGTGACCACAACTTCGGCGATGATGTTGGTGCAGCAGAAACGGCTGGATCTGGATGCGCCGGTGGAGCGTTACCTGCCGGAATTTTCTGCGGCGGCGAAGTCCGATCCGAACGCGACCTGGCGCGCGAGAATCACCGTGCGGATGCTGATGCTGCACGATTCTGGTTTACCCGCGCATCGCGATTTCTATAAGGACGCGAAGGGTCACGAAGCCGTGCTGGCAAGAGTGATGGCGGAGCCGCTGGTGCACGAGCCCGGCACGCAGGTGGAATATTCCGACCTGGGATTTATTTTGCTGGGAGAAATCATCGAACGCTTGACCGGACAGACGTTGGCGCAATTTGCGAAGGGGCACATCTTTGGGCCTCTTGGTATGAGCGACACTCTGTATAACCCGCCGGCATCGTTGCGCGCGCGAATTGCGCCCACGGAACTCGATGCGGATTTCCGTAAACGGCTGCTGCGCGGCGAAGTGCACGATGAGAATGCGTTTGCGTTGGGTGGCGTCTCCGGCAACGCGGGGCTTTTTTCCAGCGCTGGCGACGTGGCGGCGTTTGCGCAGATGCTGCTGAACGGCGGCATTTATGGGCATCACCGTTTGCTGACACGCGCGACGATTCAAGAATTTACGGCGCGCCAAGCCGTCGGCGATTCGGCGAGAACTTTGGGCTGGGACGTGCCGACGCCGCCAAATTCCGCCGCTGGACACTATTTTTCGCCGGGCAGTTTTGGACACACCGGATTCACCGGAACATCGCTCTGGATTGATCCGCAGCGCGGTCTGTTCGTAGTGCTGCTGACTAATCGCGTGAATCCCACACGCAGCAACGAACAAATTCGCCAAGTGCGCCCGGCGATTCATGATGCGATCCTACAAGCCCTGGGACTCGCGAACGCTTCCACTTCTGCTCGATAACTCCCTCGTCACATAGCCTGCGGGAATTCGTTACAAGCCCCATACTGGAACTCGCCTATCGGTATAATTAAAGGAAGGCTGTTTGCAGGCCGATGGACGGCAGAGGGCGCGGTGACACCGACGAGGACGGAACAGCGCAACCCGCGGACGCGCGGGCTGGACACCAAGTCCACGATTGAAATCTTGCGCGTGCTGAACCAGGAAGACCAGCGGGTGGCACTGGCAGTACGGCGTGTATTGCCACAAATCGCGCGCGCCGTGGACGCGATCGTGGCGAGCTTTCGCCGGGGCGGCCGGCTCGTGTACCTCGGCGCGGGAACCAGCGGGCGGCTGGCAGTGCTGGATGCCGCGGAATGTCCGCCGACGTTTGGCACGCGGCCAAAGATGGTGCAGGCCCTGATAGCCGGCGGTGCAAAGGCGCTGCGTGGCGCGGTGGAGGGCGCGGAGGATTCTGCGACGAACGGCGCGAGAGATTTGGCCAAGACCCGCGTTACAAAGCGAGATGTGGTGGTAGGAATCGCGGCCAGCGGAACCACACGCTACGTGCTGGGCGGTATGGAGTGGGCTAAGACGGCGAGGGTGCGTGACTGTGGCGGTGACATCGAATCCCAAATCGCCGCTGGCGCGCATGGCACAAATTGCCATCACGCCGGAAACCGGCCAGGAGGCGATTGCCGGGTCCACACGGATGAAAGCTGGAACCGCGCAGAAAATGGTGCTGAACATGCTTTCTACCACTGCGATGGTGCGGCTCGGCAGAGTTTATGAAAACTGGATGATCTACGTGGCGTTGACAAATCAGAAGTTACGCCGGCGGGGTGCGCGGATTCTTACAGAGGCTGCGGGCGTAAGTGCGTCCGCGGCGGAACACGCACTGCGGCAGACGGCACACGATCTGCCAGCGGCGCTGGTGATGTTGAAGACGGGAGCAAACGCGGTGGCGGCGCGGCGATCGTTACGGAAGTCCGGGGGCAACGCGCGACAGGCGCTGGAACTTCTCTCCAAGAGGGGAATGAGCCCGAAGGGCCAGGGGAAATAACATGGATCGCTTCAAAATTCAGGGCGGGCGAAAACTGGAAGGGACGGTGCAGATCAGCGGCGCGAAGAATGCGGCGCTGCCGGCCATGGCCGCGGCGCTGCTGACCAGCGATCCCGTCACGCTGCAAAACATTCCGCACGTGCGCGACATCATCACCATGGCGAAATTGCTCGCGCACATGCGCTGCCGGGTCGAAAGCCCCGACCTGCCGCCCAGCGAGTTCATCATTCAGGCGGAGACGGTATCCATGCGCGAGGCGCCGTACGAATTGGTGAAGACGATGCGCGCTTCGGTGCTGACGCTGGGGCCGCTGGTGGCACGATTTGGCTATGCGCGCGTTTCCCTTCCCGGCGGTTGTGCGATCGGCGCGCGGCCGATTGATTTGCACATTCAGGCGCTGGAGCAACTCGGCGCGGAAACCAAAGTGGAGCACGGGTACGTGGAAGCGCGCGCGAAACGCCTGCGCGGAACGACTTTGCGTTTTCCGAAAATTACCGTGACCGGAACGGAAAATATTTTGACGGCTGCGGTACTGGCCGACGGCGAAACGGTATTGGAAAACGCGGCGATGGAGCCGGAAGTCACGGATTTGGCCGAGTTGCTCATCAAGATGGGCGCGAAAATCGAAGGCGTGGGCACGTCCACGCTGCGCGTGCAGGGTGTGGAAAAGCTGCACGGCGCAACTCACGCCATCATTCCAGACAGAATCGAAACCGGGACGTTTCTGGTAGCCGGAGCGATCACCGGCGGCGAATTGCTGCTAACCAATTGCGAGCCCGGGCATTTGAAGGCTGTAATCGAAAAGCTGCGAGCCTGTGGCGTGGAGATCAAGTGCGAGGGCCAGGGCAAGTTGCGCGTGCGGGCGGCGAAGAAGCTCGTGAGCGCCGATCTGATCACCGAAGAATATCCCGGTTTCGCCACCGACATGCAGGCGCAGTTCATGGCCCTGGCAACTCAGGCGCAAGGGGTCTCGCAAGTTCGCGAAACCATTTTTGAGAATCGCTACATGCATGCCAGCGAGATGGTGCGCATGGGTGCAAATATTCAGATCGACGGTAACGTGGCTGTGGTGACCGGACCCACGCCGCTCAGTGGAGCGCCGGTGACGGCTTCCGACCTGCGCGCCAGCGCCGGGCTGGTGCTGGCCGGGTTGGTAGCCGACAACACGACGTGGATTGACCGCGTCTATCACATTGACCGCGGCTACGAGCAGATCGAGTTGAAGTTGCAGGATGTGGGCGCGCAGATCGAACGAGTTACCGGCCGCGACGAATAAAAAAGGAGGCGATTTCTCGCCTCCCTGTTTGGTTACCTTGAATTCGCAATTCCCGCAACTGCTTCGCAGAAAATCGCGTTTACCTATTTTGCGTTTACGTTGCGGCTTCAGTCTTGGGGGCGGCCTGTTTGTCGCGCAGGACGGCTTTGCGGCTCAGGCGGATCTTGTTGCCCTCGATGGCCAGCACCTTCACGAGGATCTGATCGCCTTCCTTCAGTTCGTCGCGAACCGCGCGGATGCGCGCTTCGGCGATTTCGCTGATGTGCAGCAGACCGTCGGTGCCCGGGAAAATTTCGACGAATGCGCCGAACTCCGCGATGCGCACCACGGTGCCGAGATAGGTCTTGCCGATTTCGGCGGTGGCGGTGACGTCGCGAATCATCTTCAACGCTTCTTCGGCTGATTTTCCGCTGGATGCGAAGACGTGCACTTTGCCGTCGTCCATCACGTCAATCTTCACGCCGGTAGCTTCGATAATCCCGCGGATTTTCTTGCCGCCCGGACCGATGAGGTCGCGGATCTTGTCCGTGGGAATATTCAGCATGAAGAGGTGGGGTGCGTAGAGAGATATTTCCGGACGCGCGGACGAGAGCGTCTTGTCCATAATGTCCAGAATTTGCAGACGTGCCTTGCGCGCTTGGGCCAGGGCTTCGCGCATCATGGCGATGCTGACGCCCGCGACCTTGATATCCATCTGCAGCGCCGTAATTCCCTGCCGCGTGCCGGCAACTTTGAAATCCATGTCGCCGTAATGATCTTCGGCGCCGGCGATGTCCGTGAGGATGGCGTATTTATCGCCTTCGACGACCAAGCCCATGGCGATGCCCGCGCAAGCGGCCTTGAGAGGCACGCCCGCGTCCATCAGAGCGAGAGAACCGCCGCAAACCGTGGCCATGGACGAGGAACCGTTCGATTCCAGAATGTCCGAAACGCAGCGCACCGCGTAGGGGAAATCCGCGTCCGAGGGCATCAGATTCGCAAGAGCGCGTTCGGCCAGAGCGCCGTGTCCGATCTCGCGGCGTCCGGGACCACGCAGGAATTTCACTTCGCCCACGGAGAACGGCGGGAAGTTGTAATGCAGCATGAAATGCTTGAACGTATCTTTCTCGAAGAGAAGATCCTGGCGCTGCATGTCTTCTTTGGTGCCGAGCGTGGCGGTGGATAGCGACTGCGTTTCACCGCGGGTGAAAAGCGCGGAGCCGTGAGCGCGGGGCAGAACGCCCGTCTCGCAGGTGATTTCGCGGACCTGATCGAAAGCGCGAGCGTCGGGGCGGCGATGGCGCGCGAGCATATCGTCGCGGAAGATGAATTCGCGCAGGCGCTCGAAGGCGCGGGCAGCGAGCTTTTTCTTCTCGAGGTCTTCCGGTGGAATCGTCGCGTAAATTTCATTCTTGATGGCGTCAATGCGGCTGTAGCTCTCCGACTTGGGGTATTTCGCCGTGTCGGAAGCATCGCGCAGTTTCTCACCGTACTGCTGTTGCAGCTGCTTGTAGAGCGCTTCGTCGAATGCCGGTGGCGTGAAGGAAACCTTCGGCACGTTCACCTTGGTTTGCAATTCGCGAATGGCGGCGACGATCTTGCGAATTTCCGCGTGCGCGAATTCCAGAGCGTCCGCGACAACATCTTCAGAGACTTCCAACGCGCCCGATTCCACCATCACGATGGCCTTATCGGAGCCGGCCACCACGATATTCATGGTGCTGGTCTTTTGTTCGGCAACGGTGGGATTCACGACGAGCTTGCCTTCGAGCATGCCGATGCGCACGGCGGCAATCGGAGTGGTAAATGGTATTTTCGAGATATAAAGCGCGGCCGAAGCGGCGGTAACGCCGATCACGTCCGGATCATTCTCACTATCCGCGGAGAGCACCATGGAAACGATCTGCGTCTCGTTGGACCAGCCTTCGGGGAACAGAGGGCGCAACGGGCGATCGATCAGGCGCGAGGTGAGGATTTCCTTTTCCGATGGGCGCCCTTCGCGTTTGAAGAATCCACCGGGAATCTTGCCCGCGGAGTAGGTGTACTCGCGGTAGTCCACTGTAAGGGGTAGAAAATCTTTTTCGGCTGCTTTGCTATCCATGCAAGCGGTGGCCAACACAACAGTGTCGCCATAACGCGCCACGACGGCGCCATGCGCTTGACGTGCCATCTTGCCCGTTTCAAATGTCAGGGTACGCCCGCCTACTTCCAAACTAACTTGTTCAAACATCACTGCACATCCTTTTTGCCCCGGTTCACCGGGGACGCTTAATTCAGATACGAGATTTCACTCTCGGGGAATGCTTCGAAGGGAAAGAACAGAGAAGAAAAGGGAGCGGAAAATTTGCGACGAGCGACAACGCGCCGCGCGGCCCGCATATCGCCTGAAAATTATGGTTTGTGCGGTGGGTAAAGACGCGGCCGGAAGGGCCGCTCAAGAAATCCGCGCTACTTGCGCAAACTGAGTCGTTCCACAATCTCGCGATACCGATCCGGGTCGCGACGATTCAGATAGTCCAGCAGCCTGCGGCGCTTGTTGACCATCATGATCAATCCGCGGCGTGAGGCGTGATCCTTTGCGTGGGACTTAAGGTGAGTGGTCAGATAGCTGATGCGTTCGCTCAATAAAGCGATCTGCACTTCCGGTGAACCTGTGTCCTTGGTGTGAACCCGGAACTGCTCGATCAATGCAAGTTTGGCTACGCTCAACTTGACCCCCTCCTGAAACGTCGTGCCCTGCTCTATGCTCTTGGTCTCTCTTCGACTTCAAAATGCTAACATACAGTGATTGCTGTACCAAGGAATTTTCGGCGGCCAGACGGGGCGCGAGCTTCGCCTGGCGCGGCCCGTTCACGCCGTCCTTGCGATTGTCGCGGCGTTTACGGCCGCGGCGAACCGACCAGCGCGAGGAATTCGTCACGAGTCTGTTTGTTCTCGCGGAAGTCGCCGAGCATGGCGCTCGTCGTGGTGGTCGAGTTCTGCTTTTCCACACCGCGCATCACCATGCAGAGATGGCGCGCTTCGATAATGACGCCGACGCCGGCGGGATCGAGCTTTTCCTGAATGGCCGTGGCGATCTGGCTGGTGAGGCGTTCCTGAATTTGCAGGCGGCGGGCATACATATTCACCAGGCGAGCAACTTTACTGAGACCCACGACTTTTTTCCTGGGAATGTAGGCCACGTGGCACTTGCCGAAGAACGGCAGCAGGTGGTGCTCGCACAGGCTGTAGAGTTCGATGTCCTTGACGACGACCATTTCGTCGTAACAGACGTTGAACATGGCGCCGTTCAATAATTTGTCGGGATCCTGGCGGTAGCCGCTGGTAAGAAAACGCAGCGCCTTCTCGAAACGCTCGGGCGTGCGGCGCAGGCCTTCGCGGTCGGGATTTTCGCCCAACTGTACGAGCATCTCGCGGACCAGCTCGGCAATTTTTCCGGAGACCGGCTCCGGCACTACGATTCCTGCTGCTTCACTCATGTCTGATCGGCTCCTCATGCAAATTCTTCCGCTCCGATTTCGAAGCTGTTCTTGCTGGTTTCTTCAATGCGCACGCGTTCCAGGCGCGCGGCCGGAAAACTCCGCAAGCGGCGAAATATTTCGCGGCAGACATTTTCGGTCGTTGGCACCACGGTCCGGAACTCGGCAACTTCTTCGTTCAGGTTCTTCTGGTCGAAGGCTGCGAGTACTTCGAGTTCGACGAACGGGTCGAGGTCGCCCAAATTGGCGATCATCCCGGTAGCTGGATCGACTGGGCCGGTGACTGTGACTTCCAGCGCGTAATTGTGGCCGTGGCCATAGGGATTATTGCATTTGCCATAGATGCGCTGGTTTTCTGCGTCGCTCAGATTCGGCGCGTGCAGGCGATGCGAGGCCGCGAAATCGTAGCGGCGCGTCAGGGAGATTTTCATGCGCGCTTCCCTGCACCATTCGTGGACGCCGAGCCGGCAGTGCAATCCGCGAAAAGATTGGGCGACTCGTAAACGCGCACGCGATCCAGTTTGCCGCGCGTGATTTTTGGCTCCAGCAGCTGCCAGATGACGGCGGCGATGTTTTCGCACGTGGGAATCTTGCCCGCGAGTTCGGGCACCTCGTAATTCAGGTGGCGATGATCCATGCGGTCCATCACTTCGCGCTGCAGAATTTCTTTCAGTTCTTTCAGATCGAGAACCATGCCGGTGGCGGGATCTGGCTCACCCGCGATAGTCACTTCCAGCGTGTAGTTGTGCCCGTGGCCATGCGGATTATTGCACTTGCCGAAGATGCGGCGATTTTCTTCCGCCGAAAGATTCGGATTGTTGTAGAAGTGCGACGCCGAAAATTCGACTTTACGTGTGATGCGAATCATTGCGTCCTTTGCGGCAGCGGTTTAGACGCTATGGGTTGCGCGCCAGACGGATAGCTTCTTCCCTTCCATTGCACCGACCCGCGCGTATTTTTCCACCATGAGGCGATGAGCGTGGCGGTGTAAAGGCACATTCCGGGGACATAATATTTGATGTATGAAACCGGGTAGAGATTCCGGTAAAGCTGCTCGCCATAGCGCGCGCACCGGCCGGAACATCGCGAGAAACAGCAGAGCTGCTAGCAGCCAGAGCGGGAGCCGATGAGTCCCTCGCAGCAGCACCCAAATCGCGGAAAGCACAATGATTTCCAGGGCCGGAAAAACCTCGATCAATTCAAGCTAGTATTTGTTTGGTGGTGCCGCCCATCAGCGGGTAGAGATTCTTCGTCCATCCTTCCCAGAGCGCGGGGAAGCTGCGGTACATCCGTGTGCGGACGGTTCGGAGCGGCGCGGTGAAATAAATCTGGTAGCCGGCTTGCTTCACGCGGCGGGCGAGCGCCACATCTTCCAGAACTTCGCCGGCGATTGCGGCGTGGCCGCCGACTTTCTGATAGACGTCGCGGAGGATCATCAGAAACTGGCCGTTGGCGGCGGCGTCCGGGAGTTTTGGATTATTGACGCGCGCGTAAGAAAATTTCGCGGAAAGGCGGCAATAGACAAATGGGATGAGAGCGCGCTCCCAGAACGAGCCCAGTTCCTGCTCCGGGGAGTAAGAAACCAACACCGCGTTGTGATCCACGGCATCTGTAAGCGCGCGGCGCGTGGAACCCGCCATGTGGCATGTATCGGCATCGGTGAAGAGCAGCCAGTCGCCTTGTGCGGCGTCGGCGCCCAGCGCGACGGCGTAATTCTTGCCGACCCAGCCCGGCGGCAGCGCGCGCGTCTGCAGGATTTTTAGTTTGGGGATTCGCGTCGCAAGCTCGGCGAGGATCGCGGCGGTGCGGTCGGTGGATTGGTCATCCACGACGATGACCTCCGAAATTTCGGGTTGCGCTGCGACGGATTCGACCGCGCGCGCGATAGAAGCTTCTTCGTTGCGTGCCGGAATGATGGCGGAAACCATAATTGTGTTGTGGTTGCTGACGTCGCGACGCTGCTCCGCGGGCGCTAGCGATTCTGGGCTGACTTCCACTCCGAATACTTTGTTTCTTCCGGAACGTCCGTAGGGCTCTCGAATTCGATTTTGTAGCCGTCGGGGTCCTTGAGACCGACGACCCACATGTTGTTGCCCACGAACGGCTCGGAAGTTTGAATTCCACGCGAGGTGACGTCGCGATAGATCGCGAGGGCGTCCTGGCACTGGAAGCAAATCGAAACGCCTTCGCCAACTTTCGCGGCCGGCGCATAGGAATCATGGCCTTCTTTGCGGAATTCCTGCAGCATAAGCGCGGCGCCGCCGAGTTGCAGCCAGCACCAGCGGAGCTTGCCTTCGTCAATCCATTTGTTGGTCATCTGGAAGCCGAGGCCTTCGACGTAGTAGCGGACGGAATCGGCTATATTCTTCACGCCAAAAAAGGGCACGGCTTGCTGGACATTCGTTTGCATCGCGGTTTCTGTCTTCGTTCCGGCGTTCATAGTGCGACCTCCGGTTTGTTGAAACGCAATCAGGCGAGTTCAGGGGCTGGCAATTCGCTCGCATTCGATTCGCCGATGCCGCTATTATAGGGTGCTTGGACAAAGGACTGAAACGGAAACTGAATACCGGCCTGGTGCTCGCGTTCATCGCGGGGCTTCTGGTGCTATTTGCGCACCCGGATTACCGCCAGGGCGAGCCGAGCTTGCGCGGTTCGACGCCGAAGGATTTTTCGTTCACGCTCGACGGCAAACCCACTAAGCTTTCCGATCTGAGCGGAAAGGTTGTGCTGGTAAATTTCTGGGCGACGTGGTGCCCGCCGTGCGTGGAGGAAACGCCGTCGCTGAACGAGCTGCAGCGGCGCATTGCACCGCGCGGCGGGATGGTGCTGGGCGTCAGCGAGGACGACGATCAGCAGGCCTACGACGAATTCCTGAAAGCCAATCAGATTCGCTTCCCCACTTTTCGCGATACCTCGAAGCAAATACCCGCGCAGTACGGTACTTCCATGTATCCGGACACGTATGTAATTCGCCGCGACGGAAAGCTGGACCGCAAGATCGTGGGACCCCAAGACTGGACCAGCCCGGAAATGACGGCTTACATCGATTCGCTGCTAGACGCGAAGTGACAATTCTCTTCCCGTAATCTTCGTCCGCGAGATAAGGCCGCCCGGCGCGGTTTGCCATGACAAACTCCCCACGCTCGCGGCGATCATCCGGATTCAGCTGCGCTTGACGATAGCGCTCGTTAAAGGCATAATACCCCCTGGGGGTATATGGTCATGAAGCGGCGCGGCACACACGACGGCCATCCCGCAGCTTGCGCTTGCGAGGTTCACAGCGGCGCGCGCAAGGCGGCGGGCGTGAGCCCGGAAATCAAATCGGCAAATCTGAAACGATTGAAGCGCATCGAAGGCCAGAGTCCGTGGGCTCGCGCGCATGGTAGAGGAGGACCGCTACTGCCCGGACATCATGGTGCAGATTTCTTCGGTGCAGGAGGCTCTGCGCGCCGTGGGCCGCGGATTGATGCGCAATCACCTCCGCCACTGCGCTGCACAGGCGATTCGCAAAGGGAACCCGGCGCAGGCGGAAGCGACCTACGACGAATTGATGAAGCTGATTTACACGCACGCGCGGTGACGCGGCGCGAGGCAGTGCAAATAAGGTAAGGTGAAATGATGGAACGCGATCCAGTTTGCGGAATGACGGTGGACCCGGCGCGAGCAGCCGCTCATGTGGAATACGGCGACAAGACTTATTATTTTTGCTGCGCCGGATGTGCGAGCAAGTTCCGCGCGGCACCCGCGCAATATTTGAGCGCGAAAGTTTCGCAAGAGATGCCGCGCGACAGTGGTCTGGTGCAGTTCAGCCGCTCCGCTGCTCCGGGGGCGGCTCCCGCGCTCGCCGTCACGCACGAAAACTTGCCCGGCAGCAAAGAGCCTGCGGCAAAGTCCGCAGCGGCGAATGTTTACGTTTGCCCGATGGACGCGGAGGTGCGCGAGGATTATCCGGGCGCGTGCCCGAAGTGCGGAATGGCGCTCGAGCCATCGTTGCCGCTCGCTCCCGCTACGCGCATCGAATACACCTGCCCGATGCACCCGCAAATCGTGCGGTCTGGGCCCGGGTCATGCCCCATCTGCGGCATGGCTCTCGAGCCACGCACGGTGATTGCGGAGGAGCCCGAAAATCCCGAGTTGGTTTCGATGACGCGCCGGTTCTGGACGAGCGTCGCGCTGACAATCCCGGTGCTCCTGCTCGGAATGTCCGACATGATTCCGGGCCAGCCACTGCAGCGACTCTTGACGACGCGCTCGATGGGCTGGATGGAACTGGCGCTGGCGACTCCTGTAGTCCTTTGGGGCGGCTGGCCGTTCTTCGAGCGCGGATGGGCGTCGATCGTCAATCGCAGCCTGAACATGTTCACGCTAATCGCGCTGGGAACGGGCACGGCATTCGTGTACAGCGTGGTGGCGGTGCTTTTCCCGCAACTCTTTCCCGGCACGTTTCGCGGCGCGCAGGGCGAAGTGCCGGTTTATTTCGAGGCTGCGGCGGCGATCACGACGTTAGTTTTGCTCGGACAAGTGCTTGAATTGCGGGCGCGCAGCCGAACATCCGCAGCGATCCGTTCCCTGCTGCGTCTTACGCCAAAAAATGCGCGACTGGTTCGCGCCGATGGAACCGAAATTGACGTTCCGCTGGAGCACATTCGCAAGGGAGACATTCTGCGCGTTCGTCCCGGCGAAAAAGTGCCGGTGGACGGAGTCATCACCGACGGAGAAAGTTCGGTGGACGAATCGCTGATGACCGGCGAGCCAATTCCGGTGGAGAAATCTCCCGGAGGCCGCGTAATTGGCGGAACGATAAACGGAACGGGCACTCTGGTGATGCGCGCGGAACGTGTGGGAAACGAAACGCTCCTCGCGCAAATTGTGGGTATGGTCAGCGAGGCGCAGCGCAGCCGCGCGCCCGTGCAAAAATTAGCCGATCAAGTCGCTGGGTACTTTGTGCCGGCGGTGGTGCTGATCGCTGTAGTCACCTTTGTGGTCTGGGCGACGATCGGACCGCAACCACGCATGGCGCATGCTCTGCTCAACGCCGTCGCCGTGCTCATCATTGCATGTCCATGTGCGCTGGGCCTGGCGACGCCGATGGCAATTATGGTCGGCACGGGGCGCGCGGCGCTGGCGGGCATTCTGATTAAGAACGCCGAGGCGCTCGAGACGCTGGAAAAAGTGGACACGATTGTGGTGGATAAGACTGGAACGCTGACCGAGGGCCGGCCGCAGGTGGTGGCGGTCATCGCCGCACCGGGATGGGACGAGGCCAACGTCCTACGACTCGCCGCGACGCTCGAGCGTGCCAGCGAACATCCGCTGGCAGCGGCTATTCTGGCGCGCGCAAAGGAACTAGGCATCGCGCTGAGTGACAGCAGCAATTTTCAGTCGCGCACGGGCAAGGGCGTGATCGCAAGAATTGATTCGAAAATCGCGGCCCTGGGAAATCGCGCGCTGTTTGCGGAGCTGAAGACTCCTCTGGATGCTCTCGAGGAAAAAGCGCAACAACGGGAAGCCGGCGGCGAGACGGTAATGTTCGTCGTGGCAGACGGGCAAGTGGCCGGACTGATTTCAGTAGCCGATCCCATCAAGTCAAGCGCGGCGGAAGCCGTCGCACAGTTGCAACAGGATGGAATCCGCATCGTGATGCTCACCGGTGACAGCCGTGCAGCCGCTGAAGTGGTTGCGCAAAAGTTGGGCATCGAAAAACTTTTTGCGGGCGTGCTGCCCGAACAGAAAAACGAAATCGTGAAACAGCTGCAAGCCGCGGGCCACATCGTGGCGATGGCCGGCGACGGCGTGAACGACGCTCCGGCGCTGTCGCAAGCCAACGTGGGCATCGCGATGGGCACCGGCACGGATGTGGCGATTGAAAGCGCCGGAATCACGCTGCTGAAAGGCGATCTTCGCGGAGTTGCGCGCGCGCGAAAACTGAGTCATGCGACGATGCGCAACATCCGGCAGAACTTGTTCTTCGCGTTTGCCTATAACTCGCTGGGCGTGCCCATCGCTGCCGGAGTGCTGTACCCATTTTTCGGATTGTTGCTGAGCCCGATTCTGGCCAGCGCCGCCATGACGTTCAGTTCGGTCTCGGTGATCACCAATGCGCTGCGTTTGCGAACCATCAAGCTGTGAATGATCGGGCTGTGATCAAGCGGTGAAAGTCCGGCGCGTCACCTGTTATAATCCCACGCATGACACAGATGACGGTTACCTACGAACTGCAAGGAGCTCTGAAGCCCGAGCAATTTCGCGCCCTGGGTGAATTCGCAAACACTTATGGCCTGAAGAGTTTTCACGTGGATGAGAAAACCAATCGCTTGCATATCAATTATGACGGTTCACGGCTGCAGGGGAATATCGTGGAGCACGTGCTGCGTCAGGCCAGAATTCCGGTGCTGCGTCAGCTAGAACCGGGTGACAATTAGCAGCGCGCCGCCGATCGCGATCAAATCCTCCGCCAGCGCAACTCCGATGTCCTTCACCTTGAGCTGCGTAACGATCTGGTGGCGCACCAGGTAGCCGCCGTACGTTCCGGCGACAGCTCCCAAGATTCCAACGATTGCGCCGAACAGCACGCTCGCCACTCCCGCGATTGCAAGAGCCGCTCCGCAAAGCGCACCTGTGACAATACGAGTTCCAAACGGCACCGGAGTGGTGCGACTCGGCGTGGCTGGAAGTTTATCGTTCACCAACTCGGCGATCGCTAGAAGCGTGACGATCACCACGGCCACCGTGGATCCCAGGAACGCCAGATGCGAACCGTTCAGATTGATCCAGCCCAGATGAGCAGCCCAGCAAACGACCGCGGGGGCGGTCATCGCGCGCAAGCCAGCAATCACTCCGATCGCGAAGGCCAGGCACATAATCAGTGAGGAAGTCATGGCGAAAAGCTACCACGAAACGGGCAGGAAAATTGAAGCGGGAGGATGGTGGACAGCGCCATACAGTGAGGTTGCAGAAAAAAAGAGGGGCCCCGGCTTGGGATCCAGGGCCCCAAAGGTCGCGTTCCGGTGATTCGGCCTAGGCGTGACCGAATCATGGGGTCATCCATCCAGCTTCCCTCTCAGAGGCAGGTGGTAACGACCCATATCATTCTGCAAGTGGGCCCCTTCCTCCCCACTTGCGAAACGATGCGGATCGTGTGGAACGCAACCCACGCCGTACCTGTTGCAAGTGGAGTGCCCAAGTGCTGCATCGCCACGGGATCGGACGGAGCGTATTTTCAACCACTTAACCTTCGCGGCTAAAATCAAATTCCCAAAGGCGCACCGATTCGGGAATTAGCGTCCCGGTTTGAATCCGTCCCTCCTTCTGCCCCCTCCACCTTTTGTGCAATACAGCCATCTTCCCGCCTTGCCCACCGAATCTGCGTGGCCCATAATAGAGGCGGGTGCAGGGCGGCGAATGAAAAGATCGTTTATTCTAGTGCTGGCACTGATGGCTGGATTCGCAGGCTTGGCCATTGGACTCGCCGCGGGTCGCTCGGGCCAGCCTCGAACTATGAAAGCGGGCGCGACCGCCGCAGCCCCTGCAGCGGCCGCCAGCAAACCAAAATCTGCGGCGCCTTCAGACCAAGCGCACGTGGTCCGATTTGCCAGCCATCCGCAGCCGATGCCCGCGTTTCTGGTAAATGACCTCGATGGCAAGCCCGTCTCGACAGCCGCATGGAAGGGCAAAGTTGTTTTCATAAATTTCTGGGCCACCTGGTGCCCGCCGTGCCGCGCTGAGATTCCCGTCCTGATTGATCTGGCCAATCGCTACAAAGATCGCCTGCAGATCGTGGGCGTTTCTGTGGATGACGGCGATCCGGCCGATGTGAAGCAGTTCGTCAAAGAAGCCGGAATCAATTATCCGGTTGTGATGGCCGACCGCGCGATCGTTGCGGAATATGGCGGAGTGGCGGCGTTGCCTACGCTGTTTGTGGTGAATCCAGACGGCAATGTGGTGCAGAAGCATGAAGGGCTTTATTCGAACGCTCTTTATGAAGCCGAGGTGCGGCTGCTGCTGGGATTGCCGGTAGATGCCACCATCGAAACGTTTGAGGATACCGGACAAATATTTCTGAAGAATGCGGTACTCGCCACCGAGCTTCCCAACGTTGATTTTACCGGCCTGAATGCCGAGCAGAAAAAGGCGGCGCTGAAACGCATGAATTCAGAGACTTGCGACTGCGGGTGCACTTTGACGCTGGCGCAATGCCGCATTAACGACACTTCCTGCCCAGTGAGCAAAAAACTCGCCGCGCAGGTGGTTAAGGAAATCGCCTCGAGCGGCGCCACGCCTGCCCCTAACCCGTCTGTTGTCTCCCCGCCTGTTACCACGCAGCCGAACTAACCCAGGAACGAAACGCTCGCCGGACATGGCGCTCTCAGAATCAACAGGTTAAGGAAAGGCCTGGCAACGGTGTTCCGAACGAGTTTGCGGCCACACGAAGTCCAGCACTACGGCGGCGCGATCGTCGCGGGAGGAGCAGAGGGCACTGCGACCGATGGCGTAGGCACGCCCGCGTCCGCGATCGAATTCAGAATCACCAGATCCACTCGGCGATTCATCGCGCGACCTTCGGCCGTTTCGTTCGAAGCTGTCGGATAATATTCGCTATAGCCTGAAGCCGAGAGGCGGTTCGGAGCCAGCGAAAATTTCGTTATGAAGAGCTTGATGATCTCGGTCGCTCGCGCGGTGGATAATTCCCAGTTCGAATCGTATTTGTCATTATGGATGGGAACGTTGTCCGTGTGTCCTTCGATGCGTATGTCCATGCGTTCCGGACCGACGATTTTCACAATCGCTGCCAGCGCAGGCAGCGTTTGCGGACCAAGCTTCGCGGAGCCGCTCTGAAAAAATCCAGCTTCACGCAGGCTGACTACGATGCCTTCCTTGGTAGGTGTGACGGCAAGGGTATTATTCCTGATCTGCAGGGTGAGAGCGGCGTCGAGCTGTTTTTTCAGCACGTCCATTTTGGCGTGATCTACAAACCCAGCCAGCGATCCTTGCGGAGAACTGACCAGTTGGTTCATGGCCTGCAGGCGCTTTACGTTTTCGATGATCTGCACGTCCGCAAACGGCATGGGTTCGTTGCTTACCAGGGCCGGCTTGGAGTCAGAAGCGTCGAAGATGCCCATCTGCTGGAAGGCCACCTGGATGGCCATAGCCAGTTGCCCGGCCTTACGTTTATCCACCTGCGC
>CAVULY010000008.1:0-341735 GCA_963742475.1 uncultured Acidobacteriota bacterium
ATACTCCCAGCAGAATCATCGAGAATCGCCGCGCGGCCAGCGAATCCTCCACGATTTGTTCCAGCGGTTTTGTTTCGTACATCACGTTCTCGGCGTTCAATTTCTCAATGGCGCTGCGGATCGCCGGGCGCCATCGCAGACGGCGAGCCCTTGGTCCGCACCACTACCTCCGCCTGCGGAGGTCCGGTCCAGAACACGTCGGGGATCTGCATCAGCGGCATGTAGGCTTGCGCGTTGATCGGATGATTCGCGTCGCCATCCGTATCCAGTCCCCAATGTTTCACGTGGCCCACCACGCCGACGATTTCCGTTTCTGTATTAATGATTCCAATGTTGATCCGTTTGCCGATGGGATCCTGATTCGGAAAGTATTGGCGCGCGAAACTTTCGTCAATCACGATCACTGGCGGCGAATGTTCGTTGTCGTTCGGCGTGAAGAAGCGTCCGCGGTGCAGTGGAATTCCCATCGCGCTCAAGTAGTCCGGCTCCGCCAGGTAAAAAAGAGACTCCTTCATTCCACTCTGATCCGCCGGCTTGGGTTCGCTACCGAGCCAAAACGGAAATTCGTTATCACCGTTCATCGGCAACGCCCCGCCTGTGGATGAAATACCTTCCACGCCGGGGATGCGCTTCAACGTCTCATCCATTTCGCGGATGGCGTTTCGGCTGGTTGTGGCATTTGCGCCCAGAGAAGGCGAGAGCGACACTGCAAACGTCAGGACTCCCTGCGGATTGAAACCCGGATTCACGTTCCAAAGGTCCAGCAAGCTGCGAATCATCAGTCCCGCGCCGATCAGCAGCACTAGCGCCATGGCCATTTCCACCACCACGAAGACGCCTTGCGCCCGGTGCCGCGCGCCGCTGGCTCCGCGTCCGCTTTCTTTCAATGTTTCCTGCAGATTGGGCCGCGATATTTTCAGAGCCGGCGCCAACCCAAACAGAACACCCGCGACAATCGAAGCGACCAGCGTGAAAATCAGAACGCGGCCATCTACGCCAACGTCCTGGGCTCGCGGCAATGTTTCCGGCAAAACTTTCAGCGCCGCCTGAGTTCCCCAGGCAGCCAGCAAAAGTCCCAGCATGCCGCCCGCGAGCCCCAGCAGCACGCTTTCCGTGAGCAATTGCCGAATCACGCGCGACTGGCTCGCGCCCAAAGCAGCGCGAATCGCAAATTCTCGCGAACGCGTGGTGGCGCGCGCCAGCTGCAGGTTCGCGACGTTCACGCACGCAATGAGCAATACAAATCCCACCGCTCCGAGCAAAACCCACAAAAAGGGTTGCACATCTCCTACGATGTCCTTCTTCAGCGGCACCAGGCTGACGCCTGCGCCTTTGTCAGCCTCGGGATACGCCAGCGCAAGATTATTCGCGATCTGATCCATGTCCGCCTGCGCCGCCGCGAGAGTCACGCCGGGCTTCAATCGGCCAATGGCGCGGATCCCCGGGTGCGCATTACGATCGTAGAACAGCGTATCCTTGTCTTCACCGATGGGAACAAACACGTCCTGGTTACCGCGGAAATTCGTAGACTCCAATTGAAAGCCCGCGGGCACCACGCCAATCACCGAGTAGCTATCACCATTCATCGTGAATCGCTTTCCGATGATATCCGGCGCGGAACCGAACTTGCGCTGCCATAGGCCCGCGCTGAGCAAGGCCACAGGCGCGGCGCCACGGCGATCGTCGTCTGCGGTAAACAACCGGCCACGAGTCGGGTTCACCCCGAGCGTCTCGAAAAAGCCGGCGGAAACCATGCCCACGCGCACGCGCTCTGCTTCCCCGCTTCCCGTGATGCTGAAATCGTCATCGCGATAAGCCGCGATAGACGAAAAACTGGAATTGCTGCGCTGCCAATCCAGGAAGTTAGGATAGGCAATAGACATGCTGGCGAAAACCGCGGACTTTTCGGAGAGGATGACGAGCTGGTTGGGCTGCGGAAAAGGCAAGGGACGCAGCAGCACGCCGTTGACGACTGAAAAGAGAGCAGTGTTCGCTCCGATTCCCAGAGCGAGAGTCAGCACCGCGATCAGCACGAAGCCTGGGCTCTTCAACAGCACGCGTGCTGCGTATTTGAGGTCTTGAATCAGGCTTTCCATTTTCTGAATGCCTCCAGACACACACGTCCGGCTGCGTCGAAAAGATTTTTTCAGACGCTGTGAAAAATTAAGTTTTCAGATTCCGTCTAGACGCTCGCGGTGCGCGTGCCCAGAGTTTCTTCGACGATGCGTCCGTCGAACAGGTGAATGGTGCGGTCCGCGATGCTGGCATAGCGCGGGTCGTGCGTCACCATGCAGATCGTGGCGCCTTCGCGGTGCAATTGGCGAAGCAGATCCACCACCGCTTCGCTGTTCTTGGAGTCCAAGTTTCCGGTCGGTTCGTCCGCCAGCAGGATGGAGGGCGAGCCCACCAGAGCGCGCGCCACGGCGACGCGCTGTTGCTGACCGCCAGAGAGCTGCGAGGGGTAATGCTTCATGCGGTGCGCCATGCCCACGCGCTCCAGCACTTCCTGCACGCGCTTCTTGCGCTCTGCCGCGGCCATGCTGCGGTAGGTAAGCGGCAGTTCGACATTTTCATACACGGTGAGATCGCCAATCAGGTTGAACGCCTGAAAGATGAATCCGATCTCGCGGTTGCGAATGCGCGTGCGGTCCGACAGCGAAAGATTCGCCACCGCTTGCGTATTGATCCAGTAGTTGCCTTCGGTGGGCGAATCCAACAGGCCCAGGATCGAAAGCAGCGTGGACTTTCCGCAGCCGGATGGTCCGGCGATGGAGAGAAATTCTCCATTCTTGATTTCCAGATGCACGCCGCTGAGCGCGTGCGTCTCCACTTCATCCGTGTAGAAAACTTTGGTTACGCCATCGAGGCGAATCAGCCCTTGTTCCGCAGTAGTCATTCTTCGCTCCTTCGAATCTCACTCTCAAGCCCACTCTCAAGCATAGGTACGACAGTTGCGCCCGGAAAAGTTCCCTGCATTTTGCAAATGCCTACTTCAATTGCACGCGATCGTAGTTGTCCCAAGCCGACATGTCGGAAAGGATCACTTTGTCGCCGATCTCCAAACCCTTCACGATTTCCACGGTGTTCACCGAAGTGCGGCCCAGCTGCACCTGCACGCGCGATGCTTCCTTGCCGTCATCAATTACCTTGAAAATTCCCACGGTGCTGTTGGCTTCACCGTGCACCGGACGTTCGACGTACAGCACGTCCGCGAGGCGCTCGATCTCCACGGTTCCTTCGACGCTCAAGTCCGGCCGCGCGCCCGTTGGCAAGGGGCCATCGAGACCGACGTCCACCGTGACCGTGCCGTTCACGACGGCGGGATCAATACGCGTGACGTGACCGGGGATTATGCCGTTGTGCGTATCCACCGACGCCTTCTGCCCGATCAGAATATCTTTTGCCTGAGTCTCGGCGATCTTCAGTTGCGCCTTCAAATGAGTGGGCTGGGCCACGCGGGCCAGCACGGTGCCCATGGTCACCTTCTGACCTACTTCCACGTCGAGCTCCTGCAACATGCCGTCAATTCCCGGCCGGATGTGCAGCTGGTCCATTTGCGTTTTCTTCAGCTCGTACATCGCGCGCTTCTGATTTACGGTTGCTTCCTGTACCGCAAGCTGCGAGGCGATGGAGTTATCAAACGTCTCCACTTCTTTCTGCGCCAGGTCATTTTCCTTGGCCAATTCCTCCGCCTGCACTTGCGCGGTTTTCACGTCGAGTTGCGGCGCGAGGCCGTTCGCTCCGAGCTGTTCCTTGGTCTGCTTGACCATTTCGGCGGTGCGATACTGTGAAGAGATGCTCGCGGCCAAAGTGCGTTTATCCATCAGCTGATTTTGCAGTTGCGCCTTGGTCTGCTCGTAGGCTGCTTGCGCGCCCTTCAATTGATACTCCGCGTCCAGCGTTTCTTGCTGCAGTTGTGGATTGACCAAATCAAAGATTACGGTATTCGCTTTGACGGGAGTGCCGGGCAGAAGGTAGCGCGTCTGCACCTGGCCGTCGGTAACAGCGGGGATCAGGCGGATGGTTTCAGGAACCAGGGTTCCCAGGCCGCGGACGTCGCGGAGCATCGGCCCGCGTTTCACGGTGCCGGTCCACACGGTGCCGCCGTCCACGCTGGGAGCGGCGGGCTTCAGCCGCGAAAGCGCGTAGGTCATCAGCGGGATGAGCACCACCGCCGCGACGATATAGGCGATGCGCCGCATCTTCTTCTTGTGTTTAATCTCTGGGCGAACTATGTCCACGGATACCAACCTCGCATATATACATCGCAAATCGAATTCCGGTGTCGCAAGTCATATAAGCTGTTTATATTGTGACACTTGGAGGGGTGTCGCGAGCGCCGAGTGGGGCCAATTTGCCCGCTCATGGGAATCATCCGTCCCGCTATCGGACATATTGGCACCTCGTGCAAATGGCGCCGGCTTCGCCTTTTATGCGGCCTTTTGCGCGGCCTTTTGCGCCACCTTCAGAGCCCCCCCAATTCGCTCTTACGGGATGCCGTCGAGGCGCCTGTACCAGAGAAAGCTAGGCCGACTCCGTGCTGGCGCGGATTTCCTGCCAGCGCTTGGGGCGCTTTTTGGCATCGAGAACTTTCTTGCGCAGGCGAATGGATTTGGGCGTGACCTCGACGAATTCGTCGTCGGCAATGAACTCGATGGCCTTTTCCAGGGTCATGTCGCGCGGGGGAATCAGGCGGATGGCTTCGTCGGCGGAGGACGAGCGCATGTTGGTCTGCTTTTTTTCCTTGGTGACGTTCACGTTCATGTCGTCTTCGCGGGCGTTTTCTCCGAGGATCATTCCTTCATACACTTCAATCGCCGGGCCCACGAACATTTCGCCGCGTTCCTGTATGCCCCAGATAGCGTAAGCGGTGGAAACTCCGCCGCGATCGGAGACCAGCGCGCCGGTGAGGCGCATGGCCATGTCGCCGGCATATTCCGTCCAGCCTTCGAGCAAGGAATGGATGAGCGCGGTGCCGCGCGTATCGGTCATCAACTGGCTGCGCAAACCGATCAGCCCGCGCGAAGGGATGCTGAATTCCATGCGCACGCGGCCGGAATTGTGGTTCACCATTTTTTTCATTTCACCGCGGCGGTTGCCCAGCAACTCCATCACGATGCCGATGAAATTTTCCGGGCAATCCACGATGAGCAATTCCAGCGGCTCCAGGCGGCGGCCGTTTTCGGTGCGCACCACGATTTCCGGCTTGCCGACCATCAGTTCGTAACCCTCGCGGCGCATGGTCTCAATCAAAATCGCGAGCTGCAATTCGCCGCGGCCCAGCACGCGAAAAGCGTCGGTGGTGCCGGTATCTTCCACACGTAAAGAAACGTTGGTGAGCAATTCCTTTTCGAGGCGCGCGCGCAGGTCGCGCGAGGTGACGTACTGGCCTTCGCGGCCGGCGAAGGGAGAAGTATTGATGGTGAACACCATGGTGAGGGTGGGTTCATCAATGGTGAGCGGTTCCAGAGGCGCGGGATTGGCGAGGTCGGTGATGGTCTCGCCGATTTGAATGCCTTCCACGCCGGCGATGGCGACGATGTCTCCGGCTGAAACCTGCTCGGCTTCATCGCGTTCCAAGCCGCGAAACGTGAAGAGCTTGGTAATTTTCGTTGGCTGAATTTTTCCGTCGAGCTTGACGATGCCCACTTCAGTGCCGCGCACCAATGTGCCGCCGAATACACGCGCGATGGCGACGCGCCCGAGAAAGTCGCTGTAGTCGAGATTGGTAACCTGAATCTGCAGAGCGGCAGCGGGATCGCCCGACGGCGGCGGAATGGATTTGACGATCTGTTCGAACAGCGGCTGCAAAGTGGTGGAGTCGTCGCCTACTTTCAGATGAGCGACGCCTAATTTCGCATTGGTATAGATCACCGGGAAATCGAGCTGGTCTTCGGTGGCGTCGAGGTCAATAAAGAGGTCGTAGATTTCGTCGAGCACGGCTGCGGCGCGCGCGTCCGGGCG
Source organism: uncultured Acidobacteriota bacterium (assembly GCA_963742475.1). Taxonomy (GTDB): domain Bacteria; phylum Acidobacteriota; class Terriglobia; order Acidiferrales; family UBA7541; genus Palsa-295. The sequence goes on from CAVULY010000008.1 coordinate 5,965, forward strand.
GTCAATCTTATTGAGCACCATGATGGGCGGCAATTTCGCGGCGAGCGCCTTCTGCAGCACGTAGCGCGTTTGCGGCAGCGGGCCTTCGCTGGCGTCCACCAGCACGAGCACGCCATCCACCATGCGCAGCGCGCGTTCCACTTCACCGCCAAAATCGCTGTGGCCCGGCGTGTCCACGATGTTGATCTTGGTGCCTTGGTATTCGATCTCGGTATTCTTGGCGAGAATGGTGATGCCGCGCTCGCGTTCCAGATCGTTGGAATCCATCACGCGCTCCACCAGTTCCTGGTTAGCGCGGAAAATGCCGCTTTGGCGCAGCATGGCATCCACCAGAGTGGTCTTGCCGTGGTCCACGTGCGCAATAATAGCGATATTACGAATGTTCTTCGTCATTGGGTAACTGCCAAAAAGGGTTTACGAGCGCGGTCTTTGCATCCCTGATCGAATCCCGTGCAGACCGTTACAGAAGGGGTATCCAGGAGCAACAAACGCACACCTATATTAACATGCGGGCGGCTAACCCGCCACGTTCCAGTGGGGCGTGGCGATTGGTGGTGGGCGAAGTGGCGGTCCTTTGGTGGGAGTGATTCGGGGTAAGTTGGCGAGGGCTGGGTGGGGAAAGTGGGCGCCGATAGTCGATACAGACCGCACGAAGCGTGGCAAATAGTACCGATTAGAAACACCTCCGGCATTGAACCTGAAGGAGTTAGCTCTGTTTCTAATAGTTGGGCTGTACCGATTAGAAATGCGTGGTGATGAGTGACAAGTGACGGGTGCTGAGTGGAGGCGCCTTCGCGATGATCCTGCCATTGGGAGACTGCGAGGGTGAACGGGCGAGGGGCCGGCGCGCGGGTGACGGAAGCGCAAGCAGCGCGGACCATGTGGCCTCCTAGCCTGGGCGGAATAGGCGCCCGACTGATGCTAACATAGTCGTTACGGTAACGCAAGAGGGAACCGAGAGATGGGTCGCGCCGGCAGGGCCTTGGAGGGTTGGGAAGGCGTGAAGAAACCCCCCTTTCAAGAACCGAAGGGGGCGCCGCACCCACTCGCGAGGATTATAGGCTGCGTGAGTTGATGGACGGGTTGCGTATGGTGGGCGACGCGAAGGATGGCCTAAAGTGCTCCGCTACGATGCCATAGGCAACTGAGCCGGCGGGACGCCGGCGCTACTAAAGTCAAGAGGGGCCCAGCTACCTGAGGCTGTTTATCCGGTTCACCTGCGCCGGAAGTTTGATATATTCCGCATTCCCGCAGCGTATCAGGAGTGACTAGCAGCCTACCTAACTCATGGACGCCATCGTTCTCGAAAACGTCACCAAATCCTATGACTCTGTAACTGCGGTGAACGCGGTGAGCCTGAAGGTGCGCGCCGGGGCGATTCTGGGTCTGCTGGGGCCTAACGGCGCGGGCAAAACCACCACCATCCGCATGATCATGAACATACTGGTGCCGGATGAAGGCTCGATCCGCGTGCTTGGCGAGCTGGTCACGGACAGCACGCGCGACAAGATCGGGTACCTGCCGGAGGAGCGCGGCCTCTACCCGCGGATGAAGGTTTTGGAGATCATTGTGTTCCTGGCCGCGCTGCACGGCCTGACGGAAGCCGAAGCCAGCCGCCGCGGCAAGGAATGGCTGGACCGCCTAGGACTGACGGAGTGGTCGGACAAAAAGTTGGTGGATCTTTCCAAAGGCATGCAGCAGAAGGTGCAATTCATCACCTCGGTGATCCACCGGCCGCCCGTGGTGATTCTCGATGAACCTTTCTCCGGGCTCGATCCGGTAAACGCCGCCACCATACAGGAAATCATGCTCGATATGCGCAGCCAGGGCTCGACGATCGTCCTTTCCACCCATCGCATGGAGCAGGTGGAGCGTCTGTGCGATTCCATTTGCCTGATCGACAAGGGCCGCAACGTGTTGGACGGCGAGCTGCGCGCGATCAAGCAGTCCTACGGCAAGAACACACTGCACGTGGAATTTACGGGCAGCGACAGTTTCCTGTCGAACGCCGGAATCGGCCAGATCACGCGGCTGATCACGGGCGTAGAGGCCAAGCTGAAGCCCGGCGCCGATCCGCAGGAAATTCTGAAAGCCGCGGTGATGTCTGGAGCGCAAATTACGCGGTTCGAGCTGCTGGAGCCTTCGTTGAGCGAAATCTTCATTGATAGGACCACGCATGCGTAAAATCCTGCTGATCATCAAGCGCGAATATGTGACGCGTGTGCGGACCAAGGGATTCATTATCGGCACAATCATCGTGCCGCTGATTGGCCTGGGCTCGATTTTGCTGGTGGTGTTTCTGGTGGGGCATACGGCCACGCAGAGCCTGCGCATCGTGATTGTGGATAATTCCGGCTCGCTCGCTCCGGCCATTGTGCGCGGACTGGACGGCAAGCTCGCCGACGGCCAGCCGCAATTCGCGGTGGAAGAAACCGTGACGCGTCCGGATTCGCCCGACGGCCTGCAGCAGGAGCTGCGCGCGCGCATCAACAGCGAAAAGCTGGACGCGTACCTGTTGATCCCGCAAGACCAGAGTCAAGCGTTCGAGCTGCACATGCGCAATCCCGATAATTTCAGCCTGGTGGGCCCGCTATCGAGCGCGGTGGATCAGGCGGTGATTTCCAGCCGCCTGGATCATCGCGGCGTGCACCTGGACGATATTCAGACGGTGCTGAAAAGCACGGACCTGAAGCTATTGAAAGTGAGCGACGCCGGTGAATCGGTGGAAAAGGGCCAGGGCATCGCGATCGCGATTGCTCTGGTGGTGCTGCTGTACACGGCGTTGCTGATGTACGGAATCATTACGATGCGCTCGGTAATTGAGGAAAAGACCACGCGCACCATGGAAGTGCTGATCGCGTCCGTGCGGCCCTTCGAGCTGCTGGCGGGGAAAATACTGGGCGTGGCAGCGGTGGCCTTCACGCAGTTCGGGATCTGGATGACTTCCACGGCGCTGCTTTTTTCCTACGGCGCACTGGCCTCCTGGGGCATGACGCGCAATTCCTCACTCGCCGGAGTGCATGTGCCGGTTTCGCTGGTGATTTACGCGATCGTGTTTTTCATCGGCGGATATTTCATGTATTCGTCCATGTTCGCCGCCATCGGTTCGGCGTGTTCGAACGAGCAGGACGCGCAACAATTGCAATGGCTGGCGATGGCGCCGCTGGTTTTCTGCATGATCATTTATGGCGTGATCCTCAACGATCCGGCCTCGCGGACCGCCGTGATTCTTTCGGAGATACCGTTCTTCGCGCCGGTGCTTGATGGTGCTGCGGATATCGCTGCAGACGCCGCCGGCATGGCAGATTGCGCTGTCGCTGGCGTTGCTGGCGCTGACGACTGTGGCGGTGATGTATGCCTCCGCCAAGATTTATCGCGTCGGCGTGCTGATGTACGGCAAGCGCCCCTCGCTGATCGAACTGATCCGCTGGCTTCGCTACACGTAGACGCTTGGCGGGACGCTGCGGCGCGGCGCCCGGGCGATTTCCGTTGTGTTATCCTCCGGCGTGCGGGCAGCGGCCGCCACATCATATTTATTACAAAGAGAGGAACCCATGGGCGTCAGCGTGAATCCAAATATGGTGACGACTACATTCGAATTGCCGGGCTATCGCGTGGTGAAATGTTACGGTCTTGTTCGCGGCGTCACTGTGCGTTCGCGCAGCATACTGGGCACGATTGGAGCTTCGCTGGAAACTCTGGTGGGCGGCAACATTACTCTTTTCGAGGAGATGTGCGAGAAGACGCGCGAGGAATCGCTGGAACTGATGATGGAGCACGCCAGCCAGCACGGCGCGAACGCGGTGATCGGCATGCGTTACGACGCTACTGAGGTGATGCAGGGCGTCACCGAAGTGCTGGCTTACGGGACCGCCGTTCAGGTCGAACGCGTAGCGCCGTAGCTCCCCGCGATGGCACGAACGCGATCAGAAATCTTGCCGGCGCATCTCGACTGGACAGGCGACAGGCAAGAGCTTGCTGCAGATGGCGCGGACCCGCGCACAGGCTTACAATGAGCGACATGCTCGTACGGGAGGCACCTCAGGATGAATCGTTCGGCTAAGCTCGTTTCTACGATTATAGCTTTCGGCTTGATTGCCGCAGTGCTGGCAGTTCGCGCGCAAACGCCGAAAACGCAGACGGTGGAATTCCCCAGCGGCAAAGAAACGGTGGGCGGGTTCCTTGCGGTGCCGGAGAAACCGGGCACGTACCCGGGATTGGTCGTCATCCACGAATGGTGGGGATTGAACGATTGGGTGAAGGAAGAGACCGAAAAATTGGCAGAGCAGGGCTACGTTGCTCTGGCAGTGGATTTGTACCGCGGCAAGAGCGCGACGGATCCCGGCGAGGCGCATGAATTGATGCGCGGCCTGCCGCAGGATCGCGCGATACGGGACATGGAAGCGGCATTCGAATACTTGGCGACCCGCAAAGATGTGAAGCCCGGCCGCATCGGCTCGATTGGCTGGTGCATGGGCGGCGGACTCTCGCTGCAACTGGCGATCCATCAGCCGCGCCTGGCTGCGTGCGTGGTGAATTACGGTTCGTTGCCCACCGATCCGAATGATATCCAGCAGATTGTCGCGCCGGTGCTGGGGAATTTCGGCGCGGATGACAAAGGCATAACGCCCGCGGATGTGCAGGCGTTTGAAAAAACCATGAGAGGGCTGAATCGGCGAATTGACGTGAAAATTTATCCGGGCGCAGGCCACGCGTTCGAGAACCCGAACAACACGACGGGCTATCGTCCGGAAGCGGCCGCCGATGCGTGGAAGCGGACGCTGGCGTTTTTGCACAACGCGCTGGGGTAGGACGCGGCGCGCTGCTTCAATCGAAATTTCCAGCAACGGGTGTCTCTATGCAGCGAACGAACCCCGGGCGCGAGAATCAAATTGAAAGGAGAATTGCACATGAAGAACAAGACTAGTCAGAAGAATCCAACAGCGATGCAAAACGCGGCTGGGACGGAGCGCGCCCGGCCGATTCTGCACCAACACGCCAGCGAGATTCAGCCGTACGGCAAGATCGCGAAATTGCCGATCGCGCTGGACCAGCAGGTCTGCGCTACAGACGTCGAACTGCTGAATCAGATTCTGGCGGATACCATGACTCTGCGCGATATGTACAAGAAGCATCACTGGCAGGTGGCGGGGCACACGTTCTATCAGTTGCATCTGCTCTTCGACAAACATTTTGAGGAACAGTCGGAGTTGGTGGACGCCATCGCGGAGCGCATACAACTACTGGGCGGCATCAGCATCGCCATGGCGCACGACGTGGCTGAAACCACTTTCATACCTCGGCCGCCGCGCGGCCGCGAAGAGGCTCCGGTACAAATCTCGCGCATGCTGGAGGCCCACGAAATCATATTGAAGGAAGCCCGTTCGGTAGCCAAGCAAGCGGCCGAAGCGGGAGATGACGGCACCAACGATCTGCTGGTGAGCCAGGTAATCCGCACCAACGAGCTGCAGGTGTGGTTCCTCGCCGAGCATCTGGTGGACGTGCCGCTGGTGCGCGCAGATAACAGCAAAGCAGCGGCAGCCGGAGCGTAGGACCTTAAGCTCAGCCGGTAGCCGGTGAATATTTGAAGGAGGCATGCGCATGGCAGAATGTACGCACCTGAACCAAGTTCGCCCGGTGAAGCCGCACACGAAGGGCTGCGAGGAATGTTTGAAAATGGGCGACACATGGGTTCACCTGCGCTTGTGTCTGGAATGCGGCCACGTGGGCTGCTGCGATTCATCGAAAAATAAACACGCCACCAAGCATTTCCATTCCACCAAGCACCCCATCATGAAATCAATCGAGCCGCACGAGACATGGGGCTGGTGTTACGTGGATGAAGTGGAGCTGAACTTCGCGTGATGCAGCGAAGCGGGCGCTAGAGACGCCAGGACACTACGAACGAGCCGTTCGTGGCATTTGCGCGAACAGCCATGGTTTGGATCGCGTGAGCAGCGCAAACGCGACGCGACGCGGGGAATCGCTCGCTCGACTGCGCGCGATTATTCCAGGGCCTCGCGCACGCCGTCTGAGGCCCGGACAATATATGTGTCCGGCTTGCGGCCCGTGGCTTTCTGGTAGTCTGCCGCGATCGCGTCTTGAAACGCAGCCACGTCGCCGCTACGCACCAGGTTGATGGTGCATCCGCCAAATCCGCCGCCCGTCATGCGCGATCCAAAAACGCCCGGCAAGCGGCACGCAATTTCTACGAGCAGGTCCAGCTCCGCGCTGCTTACCTCGTAATCCTCTTTCAGGCTGCGATGCGATTCGCACATCAACCGCCCGAACGATTCCGGATCGCTGCTTTCCAGCGCCGCGCGCGCCTCCAGCACTCGCGCATTTTCGCTGATCACGTGGCGGCTGCGGCGGTACACCACTTCCGGCAACAATTTCGCATAGCGTTCGAGATCATGGAGCGCCACATCGCGCAACGCGCGCACCGCGGGCAACTGCGCGGAGAGTATGCGCGTGGCCGTCTCGCAATCCGCGCGCCGCGCGTTGTACTCGCCTGCCGCATGATCGTGTTTTACCATGCTGTTGCAGACCACAAATTGCGCTTCTGCGAATAACGGCAACAGCTGAAATTCCAGCGACCGGCAGTCGAGCAGCAGAGCATAGTTCGCCCGCCCGCAGCAGGCGATCATCTGGTCCATGATGCCGCAGCGCGCGCCCGCAAATTCGTTCTCGGCACGCTGGCAAATCTTCGCCAGCTCCACAGGGCTGCGCGCCAGCCCAGAACTTACCAACAGCGCGTAGCCGGCCGCCACTTCCACCGATGCCGACGAGGAAAGCCCCGCGCCCATCGGAACTTTTCCGTCCAGCAGCAAATTCGCACCGGCGATCTCTGCCCCGGAGGAGCGCAGAATCGCCGCCACGCCCAGGACATAGGCGCTCCAGTGCCGCTGCACACGCAAGCGCGGATCGCGCAAATCCATTTCCGCGCGCTCACCCAAATTCTGCGAAAAAACCCGGACGTGCAAATCTTCGCGCGGCGCCGCGGCCACCCACGCGCACAAATCCATGGCCACGGGCATCACAAAACCTTCGTTGTAATCCGTGTGCTCGCCGATCAAATTCACGCGACCCGGCGCGCGAAACACACGAGCTTCCTGCCCGTACAGTTTCCGGAATTGTTCGCGCAAGGCCTGCGCTTCTTGCTGGACCGGGCTCGCTTCTGATGGGTGGTGCCCCGCCAGATTCTTGGTCATGATTTGTAATGAAAGGCAGTCATCGTTCCGCAAGCACTCGGGTGTCCGTAGGCGGCGGTCATTGGAGAAATCGCAGGAGGCACGGCCCCATTATATGCAATGCGCCGCGCGAAACTTGCGGAACTTTTCAGTCTGCGCCGCGAATTTGCGCCGAGAAACACCTGCTGCTACTGTTGCTCACGTGAGCCTCCCGCCACGATCGTCGTCAACAGGCGCTGCAGCGCGCTCTCGCTCGACACTGCGCCACAATTATTTATCCTTCATCGAAGACACCGCGCTCACCCTTGGCGTGATGGCGCCCACCGGCACTTGCGGCGTTGTTCTCCCGCTGCTGATCGCGAAAGGCGGCAACGCCACCTGGCTGATCTTCCTGCTGACGCTCGTCGCATTTTCGTTGATCATGATTTGCGTGCATCGCTTCTCCAAGCAGTGTGCTTCCGCTGGTTCGCTGGCGGAATTTGCCGCCGAAGGACTCGGCCGCTGGGCTTGCGTTGTCACTGGCTGGGCTTACTTCGCGGCCATGGCGTTGAGCGCAGCCGGCACGGCGCCCTCTTCCGCTTATTACGCCGACGTGTTCTACCGCCAGATTACCGGCGCGCCCGCGTCTTTTCTTCGCGCTGCGGCCATTACCGCGATCGTGGTGATCGCCGCGTGGATTATCGCGCACCGAGACATCAAGCTTTCCACCGAAGTAATGCTGGCTATCGAACTCGGCTCGCTCGCCGTGATCATCGTGATCATCGCGTTCGCCATGCGCCACGATTCCGCATGGCTGGACCGTCCGCAACTTCATTTGGACGGCGCAAAATTATCCGGCTTTCAGTTCGCCATGGTCTTCGGCTTCATGACCCTCGCCGGGTTCGAAAGCGTCACGACTCTCGGCGAAGAAGCCACGCACGCGCGCAGCACCATTCCCAAAGTAATCGTGAGCTGCTTGATTCCAGTCGGCATCCTCTACCTGGTCATGATTTATTGCCTCACCGCGCTCGCACGTAAAAATGGCTTGGCGCTGGAGCAGCTCAACGCTCCGTTTGACGCCATCGCGCGTTCTGTGAATCTCTCCGGCTTTGGATACGTGAGTTCCATCGGCATCGCGCTCAGCTATTTTGCTTGCACTTTGGGCGCGCTCAACGCCGGCGCGCGCGTCCTTTATTATCTTGCGCAGAATCGCTTGTTCGCGCCCGCCTACGGCTCGGCGCATCCACTCAATAAGACTCCGCACCGCGCCATCGCGTTGATCGCCGTCATTGCCATCGCTTGTCCTGGGGGCTTGCTGCTCGCAAAGGTTCTGCTCCCCGATTGCATCAACTACCTGACGCAACTCGCCTCTTACGGTTTCATTGCCTCCTATTTTCTAGTCTGCCTCGCGATGCCATTTTTCCTGTTGCGCCGCAAAATTTTTCGCCGCATGGACGTTGCAGTCAGCGTCGCCGCGCTGCTGATCCTCGCCGCAGTTCTGGCCTTGACCGTGTTCCCAATTCCCGCCGCGCCCTGGCGCTATCTCCCGTACATGTTCGTGGTCGCGGTCGTAGCGGGCATCGTCGTCTCCCTTTGGTATGCGCGCAACAGCAACTCCTCCGCGCAACACGATCCCTCAGAGCGCGAGTTTTCCTAGCGGCGATCCGCATTCCAATTGCAGAGCCGCGCGCAAATCAGAATTTTCGGGGATTTGACTCGGGAAGGAGCGCCAGCGGAACTGCCTGACGCGGCGGCGCGACCAAAAGGCGCACAAATCTATGGTGCCGGCTGTGGGACTCGAACCCACGACCTAGGGATTATGAGACCCTCGCTCTACCTCTGAGCTAAACCGGCCCGTACACAGTCTTTCGATGCTAAAGGTTCGTTGCGCGAAGTGTCAAGATGCCAAGGAGGGCTGGTTTGACTAGCCGCCACATTACGGTTATTCTTGAGCCAGTGACGACTGCAATGTTCGCCCCGTTCTATTAGCGATATCTCCCGACCCCGCCTGGGGCCACGTTTTCGTGTAGCTGCATTCACTTTCCGATTTCTCTTTTCGATTTTCTGCATTCTTGAGGTATCGCTATGGCGAATCTGACGCTGTTCCAAAAACTCGAAAACATCGAGTCGAAGTATGAAGAGCTGACCCAGCAACTCTCCTCGCCCGAAGTGCACAACGATTCGGCGCGTTTCCAGAAGCTCGCCAAGACCCATGCGGACATGGCCGAAATGGTGGCGAAGTACCGCGAGTGGAAAGAGATTGAAAAAGGCTTGCTGGGCACCAAGCAAATGCTGGTGGAAGCGGAAGACGCCGAACTGAAGCAGATGGCGCACGACGAGGAGCACGAGCTGACAGCCCGCCGCGAAATCGTCGAACGCGAGCTGAAATTCCTGATGCTTCCCAAAGATCCCAACGACGACAAGAACGTGATCCTGGAAATTCGCGCCGGCACGGGCGGCGACGAAGCTTCCCTCTTTGCTGGAGAACTTTTCCGGATGTATTCGCGCTACGCGGAAACGCAAGGCTGGAAATTGGAAATTCTGGAAAGTTCGCCGTCTTCCATCGGCGGCATGAAAGACGTGGTCGCCGCGATTCAGGGCAACAAAGTGTATTCGAAACTGAAATACGAGAGCGGCGTGCATCGCGTGCAGCGCGTGCCGGCCACCGAGCAGCAGGGACGCATTCACACCTCCGCCGCAACCGTGGCGGTGCTGCCTGAAGCGGATGAAATTGATATCAAGATCGAGGCCAAGGATTTGCGCATTGATACTTTCTGCTCGTCCGGTCCGGGCGGGCAATCCGTGAACACCACCTATTCCGCGGTGCGCATCACGCACATTCCCAGCGGCCTGGTGGTTTCGCAGCAGGATGAAAAATCGCAGATCAAGAATCGCGCCAAGGCCATGCGCGTGTTGCGCGCGCGCCTTTATGAGATGGAGCAGAACAAGCAGCACGAAGCCATCGCCGCCGAGCGCCGCGATCAGATCAAGACCGGCGACCGCTCGGAAAAAATCCGCACCTACAATTTTCCGCAGAATCGCGTCTCCGACCATCGCATCGGCTTGACGCTGCACCAGCTCGATCAAGTGATGGAAGGCAAGCTGGGACCGATCGTGGACGCGCTCTCGACGCATTACGAATCCGAGCGCCTGAAACAGGAGCTCGTCGAAGCGTAAGTCCAGGTGGCGTAGGCCTGCCTGTGGCAGGCAATCTTGCCGGTGCGGTTTTTTCTCTCCACGCAGTCGACTTCGGCTGCTTGATGACCACTGTGCCAAATTCAAATCCAATGGATATTCGCGCCGCGCTGAAGGAAGGAATGGCGCAATTGCGCGCGGCGCAAATTCCATCGCACACACTCGCCACTGAGCTGCTGCTGATGCACGCACTGGGGCGCGATCGCGCGTGGATGTACAGTCACCCCGAAGAACCGCTCGATCCAGCCGCGGCGGAGAAATTCCTGGCGCTGATCGCGCGACGCGCCGCAGGCGAGCCGGTGCAATATCTCACTGGGAAACAGGAATTCTGGGGGCTGGAATTCGAAGTTACGCCCGCTGTGCTAATTCCTCGCCCGGAAACCGAGCACGTGATGGAAGTAGCGCTGGCCCGCTTGGGTGAGCGCGGAATCAAGATTCACATGGACACCGGCGCGCCGCGAGAAACTTTGCGCGTGGCAGACGTCGGCACCGGCTCCGGCTGCCTTGCTGTCGCGCTCGCGTGGGAGTTGCCGCACGCCGAGGTATTTGCGACGGATATTTCCGCGCCGGCGCTCGAAGTGGCTCGCCGCAACGCCGCGCGCCACGGAGTCACGGATCGCATTCATTTCCTGCAATGCGATCTTCTCACTGGTCTTGAGGATATTGATTCGCGCAGCGAGGGAGCGCGACATGCCGCCGCAGCGTCGGCATCAGACGGAATCGCTGTTCGATCTGATCGTCAGCAATCCACCATACATCGCGCGCAGTGAAGCAGCTCATCTGCAACGCGAAGTGCGCGACCACGAGCCGCACGCTGCTCTCTTCGGCGGACCCACAGGAGTCGAAATTTATCAGCGCCTGATTGATCAGGCTCGCGGCCTGCTGCGCGATCGCGGCATACTGGTCCTCGAACTGGGACACGATTCCGCCGAACACGTGCGGGGGATTTTCGACGCGCAGGCTGAATGGACCAACGTTGCGATCACCATGGACCTGGCGGGCATTCCGCGGGTCCTTGCCGCCGAACGCTCCCGCTAGCTTCCGCGAAACATTATTGTCCACTCGGCGCGCGCAGTGATTTAAGCTTGCCCTTGCCGCCATGCCGAAGCTGGCACAATACCGCGCCAAGCACGACGCGCTCCTCGCGCTTCCCACGGACGCCGCTGCCTCCATTCTGCACGTTGATATGGACGCATTTTTTGTTTCGGTGGAGCTGCTGGCGCGGCCGGAGTTGCGCGGGAAGGCTGTGATCGTGGGCGGCCAGCGCGATCAGCGCGGCGTGGTGACTTCGGCGAGCTACGAGGCGCGAAAATTTGGCGTACATTCCGCGATGGCGCTGCGCACTGCCGCGCAATTGTGCCCGCATGCCATTTTTCTCGATCGTCATCACGACCTTTACGGCCAGTGGAGCAATCGCGTGGCCGCGGTTCTGGGAAAGTATTCGCCGATCGTGGAAATGGCTTCGATTGACGAGGCCTATCTCGACCTTGCTGGAACGGAACGGCTGCACGGGCCGCCGCTCGCTGCTGCCGACAAACTTCTTCGGGAAGTCACCTGCGACGACGAACCTGCCGTGCTCCGGCGGACTGGGCGCGACGCGCCTGGTGGCGAAAATCGCGAGCGAGCAGGCCAAACCGCGCGGCCTGGTGTGGGTTCCCGTCGGGCTCTGAAGCGGCTTTCCTCGCGCCGCTCGCCGTGCGACGAATCCCCGGAATCGGCAAAGTGACGGACGAGGCCTTGCGCGGCCTGGGAATCGAAACCATCGCTCAGTTGCAAAATGTGACGCTCGAACGCCTGGAAGAAACTTTCGGACAATGGGGCACGGCGCTATTCCGCAAAGCGCGCGGCATTGATTCCTACGAATTTTTCGTGGATGCCGAACCCAAATCGCTTTCGCACAATCAGACGTTTGGTGAGGACACCCGCGACCGCGAGTTGCTGGAATCCACGCTCAGTTACCTCTGCCAGAAAGCTGCGAAACGCCTGCGCGACGCCGCGCTGCACGCGCGAACGGTGACTCTCACCGTGCGTTTCGCGGATTTCACCACGATTACGCGCAGCCACACGCTGGCTGAGCCTTCCGACCTCGATACCGAATTTCTGCGGGCCGTGCGCGAACTTTTTCAGCACGCATGGAACGGCCAAGCGCTTCTCCGGCTGGTGGGTGTAGCGCTCACCTCGTTCTCGGCGGGCTCGGCACAGTTTGATTTGCTCGATCCCGAACGCCGCGAAAAACTCGAGCGCCTGGCGCGCGCCACGGACAAGCTGCGCGACCGATTCGGATTCTCCAAAGTGCAGTTCGGCGGTTCTCTCCCCATTCGCGAGGATTCCGAGTAAATACTCACCGGCAGGCTGCTCGCCTGCGCGCGTTGTCTAGACCCACCGGCGGTATCGCGGCTCCACCGCGATCCGCTTCTTGCCTTATAATCGCAGCTCGCATGTCCACCACTCCGCCGCCCGCACAAGATGCGAAACAAGGTCTCATTCACCGCTTGCGCGCTTTTTGGGCGCGCTTGACCGAAGGCTTCCAGCTCGAACAACTGTGGGGGCAATTCAAATCGGAAGCGCGCGCCGGCTACGTTCTGTATTCGAAGGATGTGGACTGGGAAGTGATTGCGCGCGAAAAATCAAAATTCAAACGGCTTCTGCTTTCGGGGTGGGCGCTCTTTCAGGCTCTGCTGATGAAGCTTTCGCCTGCCCGGCGAGTCCTGCTGGTTTTCGCGCTGTTGCTGATGATTTTTCATCCGGACGTGCGCTGGGGAAATAACGAAGTCAATTTTGATTTTGTGGGCGTGGCCGCGGTGATTCTGTTTATGCTGCTGGCGCTGGAACTGGCCGACCGCGTCACCATGAAGCGCGATCTGGAAATCGCTCGCGAAATTCAGCAATGGCTGGTGCCCAGCGAACCGCCGCAGATTCCCGGGATGGATATTGCCTTTGCCACGCGCCCGCAGAACACCGTGGCGGGCGATTATTACGACGCGTTTTTGCGCTCCGTGCCGGAAGCGGGGGCGATCAAGCCGTCCCTTCTCGTCGTGGTCGCAGACGTTGCAGGAAAAAGCGTCCCGGCGGCGCTGCTGATGGCCACATTTCAGTCCGGACTGCGCGCTCTTTCCTCCACGCCCGCGACCCTGGACGAAATTGTCGTGGCCATGGACCGTTACGCTCGCGCGCACAGTCTGGACGGGCGCCGCTTCACCACCGCATTTCTCGCCGAAATTGACCCGCAGACGCGCGCGATGCGCTACATCAACGCCGGGCACAACTATCCGATCCTCCGGCGCGCATCCGGCAGCGTCGAGCGGCTGGAAACTGGCGGCCCGCCGTTTGGGCTGCCGCAATTCTCAGACGCCGAAATCGTTTATGCCAGCGCGCGCGTGCAGTTGGATCCCGGCGACCTGCTTTTCATTTTCACCGACGGCGTCGCCGAAGCAGTGAACGAACAGGGCGAGGAATTCGGTGAGTCGCGCATACTTCCCGCGATTCTTTCTGTGCCGGCGGGCAACGCCGCCGCCATTCTGAATCGCGTCATGTCCGACGTAAACACTTTCGTGGGTTACGCGCGGCAGCATGATGACATCACCGCGCTGGTCCTGCGAATTGTGCCGTAAGGCAGCAGGCGATTTGCGTCGGTATGCCGCACCCGCACCGGCGTGCGGCAGCAATCTCAATTCTTCCAACCCAGGCTCGATTCCCTCATAATCGCGTCATGAACGCTCGTACATTCGCGGAGCACATTTGCCGGACGTTGCGCGCGGCAGGGTACCAGGCCTACTTCGTCGGCGGGTGTGTGCGCGACATTTTGCTGCAGCGCGAGCCTGCCGATTACGATGTGGCCACCGATGCTACTCCGGAGCGCGTCGCACAGATTTTTCCGCACAGCCTGATGGTCGGCGCGAAATTCGGTGTTGTTGTGGTTGTGCAGGAACCAGACGCGAGCGACCAGCCGAAAAACGCGCCTGCAACTGTGGAAGTGGCGACGTTTCGTTCGGACGTGGGTTACAGCGATGGGCGTCACCCCGATCAAGTGGTGTACGCATCGTCGCCGCAGGAGGATGTTCAGCGCCGCGACTTCACCATCAATGGCCTGCTGCTCGATCCAGAGACGAACGAAGTACTCGACTTCGTCGGTGGACGGGACGATCTGCGCGCCGGAATTATTCGCGCCATCGGCCGGCCCGAAGCACGCTTCCGCGAAGACAAGCTCAGGATGCTTCGCGCCGTGCGCTTCGCCGCGCGATTTGGCTATGTTATCGAGCCGGAAACTTTGCGCGCGATTCAAACTCTCGCTCCAGAAATCGGCCAGGTTTCCGCGGAGCGGCTGCGCGATGAATTGACCAAGCTGCTCACCGAAGGCCACGCGCGGCGCGGCTTCGAGCTGCTGGATGAGACGCGCTTGCTACCCGAGCTCCTTCCCGAAATCTCGCGCATGAAAGGTGTGCAGCAGCCGCCGCAATTCCATCCCGAGGGCGACGTCTGGGTACATACCTTGCTGATGCTCGAAGGCCTGCCGCCGGGATCTTCACCAACCCTGGCGTGGGGCGTGCTACTGCACGACGTGGGCAAGCCCCCCACGTTCACGCCGCCGGCTGGGCCGAATGGCCGCATACGCTTCGACCATCATGTGGACGTCGGTGCGAAGATGGCCGAGCAGATCTGCGAACGGCTGCGCTTTTCGAATGACGATACCGCGCAGATCGCCGCCCTGGTGGCCAATCACCTGCGTTTCAAGGACGTGCCGCAGATGAAGCCCTCGACCCTGAAGCGTTTCGTGCGGCTCAATCGCTTTGACGAGCATATGGAGCTGCACCGCCTGGACTGCTCCTCGAGCCACCGCAACCTGGAGAATTACGAGTTCATGCGGCGTTTCCTCGCCCAGACGCCCCCGGAGGAGGTCCGGCCCGTCCGGCTTCTGACTGGAGACGACCTAATAGGGTTGGGGTTCCGGCCGGGGCCCGGATTCAGAGAAATCCTGGACGCCGCAGAGGATGCCCAACTAGAGGGAAAGATCAGCAGTCGAGAGGAAGCATTGCAGTGGGTAAGGCAGCAGGCAGACGCATCGGCAAAATAGGAATAATCCATGTGTTTTCAGTATTATACGGCTCGACAAAGGTACGGATGGAAACACCGATCTGAAATCTTAGTGTGATATTATAAGGTTGTCTGCTAGAATCTAACGAAAGTTATGGAAATCTTTTTCCTTCTTCTTGCATCTAACCCACATGGCAGCCGATTAGCTGCCTGATGGGTCGTATTACATTTTGGGCCCAGGGAGAAACATGGTGACCAAACCAACTAGAGTTCTACCGCAAGAACTTCCTATTCTTCCGGTGCGCGACACAGTTCTGTTTCCCGGGGCGGTTCTGCCGCTGCCGGTAGGCCGCGAAAGTTCGCTGGCCTTGCTGAACTCGCTGGAAGGAACCGAGAAGATTTTGGGCGTGGTGGCGCAGCTGGATCCCCGCGTGGAAGCGCCCACCGGTACGGACCTGCACAGCGTCGGCACGCTGGCCAAAGTTCACAAAATGGTGCGCATGCCCAACGGAAACGTGGTTGCGTTTCTGGAAGGGATTGAGCGCATCCGCGTGATGGAAGTGCTGGGTTTCACGCCGTTCATCAAGGCGCGCGTGGAATCGCAGCCGGACCTGGAAAATCAACGCGACGCGGAATTGACCGCGCTCGAACGCAACGTGCAGGAATTGTTCCGCGAAGTGGTGGCGCGTTCGCCGCAGCTTTCCGACGATCTGCAAACCGAAGTGATGGGTATCGATTCGCCCGGACGACTGGCGGATTTCGTTACCTCCACGCTTCCTTCGCTGAGCACCATGATCCGCCAGGAATTGCTGGAAACTTTCAGCGTGCGCAAGCGCCTGGAAGCGCTGATCAGCGAATTGACCAAAGAACGCGAAGTGCTGGATCTGCGCAACAAGATTCACGATCAGGTGCAGGAGCAGGTTAACCAGAGCCAGCGCGAATTCCTGCTGCGCGAACAGATGAAAGCAATTCAGAAGGAACTCGGCGAGTCCGACGACGGGCAAGCTGAAATCGATGAATTGCGCAAGAAGGTGGAAGCCTCCGGCATGTCCGCGGAAGCCAAGAAGGAATGCGACCGCGAGCTGAAGCGGCTGGCGAAGATGACTCCGGCGTCCGCGGAGTACATGGTGGCGCGCACTTATCTGGAATGGATGACTTCGCTGCCCTGGAACAAGACTTCCGGGACCGAAGACATCAACATTCCCAACGCGCAGGCCATTCTGGATGAAGATCACTACGACCTGGTGAAGATCAAGAATCGCATTCTGGATTACCTGGCCGTCAAGAAATTGCAGCCGGGCATGAAGGGTCCGATTCTGTGCTTCATCGGGCCTCCGGGCGTCGGCAAGACGTCGCTCGGAAAATCCATTGCCCGGGCGCTCGGCCGCAAATTCGTGCGCATTTCGCTGGGCGGCATGCACGACGAGGCGGAAATTCGCGGGCACCGGCGAACCTATATCGGCGCGTTGCCCGGCCAGATCATTCAAGGCATCCGCCGCGCTGAAACCATGGACCCCGTCCTGATGCTGGACGAGGTGGACAAGCTCGGCCGCGATTTCCGCGGCGATCCTTCGGCAGCGCTGATGGAAGTGCTGGACCCGGAACAGAACGCCACGTTCCGCGATCACTACCTCGACGTGCCGTTTGATCTTTCCAAGGTGCTTTTCATCGCGACGGCGAATTGGCTCGATCCGATTCCCGAGCCCTTGCGCGACCGCATGGAGATCATCGAACTCTCCGGATACACGGAAGAGGAAAAAGTCCACATCGCCAAAATGTTCCTGATTGCGCGCCAAGCGAAAGAAAACGGCCTGGCGCTCGGCGAGCAAATCGAGTTCACCGATGAGGCTCTGCACGAACTGATCCGCCACTACACGCGGGAAGCGGGCGTGCGTAACCTGGAACGCGAAATCGGCACGCTCGTTCGCAAGCAGGCGCGGCGCTTGGCGGAGGGCAATACGGACAAGCTGGTCGTAACGCCCGAAGTGATTCGCGAGGTGCTGGGCATTCCCAAGGTGCATCTGGAAAAAGAAGTGGAAGAGCGAGTGCAAAAGCCGGGAGTATCCGTCGGCTTGGTCTGGACTCCGGTAGGCGGAGACATCGTCTTCATCGAAGCGAGCAAGATGCGCGGCGGGAAGACGTTCACCATGACCGGCCATCTCGGCGACGTGATGCAGGAATCCATGCGCGCCGCACTCACATGGGTTCGCGCCAATACCGAGCGCTACGGAATCGACCCGGACTTCTTCCGCAAGCAAGACGTGCACATTCACGTGCCGTCCGGCGCGGTGCCGAAGGACGGGCCATCGGCGGGCGTCGCGATGGTCACAGCACTGGTGAGCCTGCTGACGGGCAGGCCCGTTCGTCCGCGCGTGGCGATGACGGGAGAAATTTCTCTTTCCGGAATCGTGCTGCCTGTGGGCGGAATCAAGGAAAAAGTGCTGGGAGCCAAGCGTGCTGGAATTCGGGAAGTCATTCTGCCTTCGGAGAACGAGCCGAACGTGCAGGAAGATTTGCCGGAGGAAATGCTCGACGGCATGAAGGTTCACTTCGTCAGGACTGCGGAACAGGCTCTCGAAATTGCTCTGGGCAAATTCGAGAAGACTCTGCGGCCGGTAACAGGCGGTCCGCACGGCGAAGACCGGCCGCCGCTAGCTGGGCCGGTTCACTAGTCCGTTTCGCTAACCCCCCAGAAAGCGATAAGAGACAGCCCCCAAAGGCCCGGGAACAAGCTTCCCGGGCCTTTTCTTTTTCGCGCACGAAAAGTGATTCCTCTTGCGGCGCACGGCGCAATCGCGTACAGCTTAAAAGTTTCCAATGCCCTACCGCCCAAGAGAACTCGTAGTGCGCGCACGCGAGGCCGCGGCCCGTCTGCTCGCCACGCTGGACCACAATGAAATGGTCCCGCGCTTCCTGGATATGTATGCGGCGGAAAATCGCCGACCGGGCCGCGCCGACCAGCCCGCATATTACCGCGAACAACTCGAAACGATTCGCCGGGAGGCTTTGCTGGCGATGGTTCTGCGCGCCGAAGCGGCGTTACCCACACGTCTAAAAGTGCGTGTGACGGTTCGAGAAACGAAGCGGCGGCAGAAACAGAAAAAAGGAAAAAAATCCGCGAAGGCGCGGCGCCAAAAAAAGAAGCCCGCGCGAAAACCAGGAATGGACCTGGCCATCCCGCTGCTCGATCTCTTCCGCGAGGAATTTTTCGTCGCGCTGGGCCAGGCGCTGCGCTGGACCGACGAAGACGCGCAGGCTTTCTGGCACGACCTGGAATTGTACGAAAGCCTCGCGGCCAACGAGCCGCGGCGCGACTCACGGCGGGCCATCGCCTCCGGACCTTTTGTGGACCGCACCGCGCTGCTGCTGGATCCTTCGCTGATGGAGCAGGCTCGCCGCGCCGCCGGAAAGTTTCAGCAGGAGCTGAACGCTTCCGCCGACCGCGTCCTCCGCGGCGTGTTCTCGCGCCGTCGCGCAAACTGATCCGGCGAACGCGCGAAATCCTACGCCCGAGCCTCCAGCACGATGTTGAACGGCGTTTCCGTCGCTCGCCGTACCCGCTTGAATCCCGCCGAGTGCAGAATCTTTGCAAGCCGGCCCTCGCCCGCCTGTGCTCCCAGACCCAGTCCCACCTCTTGCGAAAGGGAAGCCGGAGTGCACAGCATAGTGGAAGCGGAGTAGAACACGCGTCCGATGGGATTCAGATTGTCTTCGAGTTTATCGTTCGCGAACGGTTCCACGATCATCCACGTTCCATTGGGAGCGAGCGTTTCCAGCACATGCCGCGCCGCGCCTTCGGGATCGCCCATGTCGTGCAGGCAATCGAAGAACGCCACGAAATCATAGCCCTTCCCCGGATACTCCTTCGCGGAGGCGACTTCGAACTTCACGCGATCGGAAACACCTGCTTTGGCCGCGGCCTCTCGCGCTAATTCGATGGACCGGGGATGGTAATCGAAACCCACGAAGCTGGATTTCGGATATGCCTGCGCCATCAAGATCGTGGACGTACCCAATCCGCAGCCTACGTCCGCCACGCGTGCTCCCGCTTTGAGTTTTGCTTCGGAGTCCTCCAGCGCAGGAATCCATTCGTTGATCAAATGCCCGCGGTAGTTCGGGCGGAAGAATCGTTCGGTTCCGACAAAGAGGCAGGCGTCGTGTTCGTGCCAGCCAACTCCTTCGCCGGTCTGGAATGCGGAGGTGATTTTCGGAATGCCCTTGATCGTGGCTTCTACGGCCTGAAAAAAGCCGGGCAGAAACACCGGGCTGCTTTCATCGGCCAGTGCGAGCGCTTGCTCGGGAGGCAAGGTAAACCGTCCCGTAGCGGCATCGTAGGTGATGAATCCACCGGCGGCCTGCGCGGAAAGCCATTCCCGCACGTAGCGCTCGGTGGTGCCGGTCTTGGAGGCGAGTTCAGCCGAGGTGATGGGCCCGGCGCCGGCCATACCTTTGTACAAACCTAGTTTGTCGCCGATCACAATAAGCGCGGTATTCATGGCAGCGCCCATTTCACCGACGGCTTTCATCATGAATTCGTGGAGTTTTGTTTCGTTTACAGCTTGTGGTGCGGTAGCGGACATGAACGTACCTCCTGCGCGAGCGTCGACTGGGGGGCGCTTCGTAAATTGCGCCGAGTCTATCGTTGCGTGTAGGGCAAGTCAATCGCGGAAGGTTGTGCCACTCCTGCTGTGATTTTGCTATCCTCGCGCCCGTGCAGATACTTTTTTACATTTTGGTCATCGCGCAAGTGGCTTTGGGCCTCTATTCACTGTGGGACGGCTTCGCGTGGTTCCGCATGGTGCGGCAACGCTTGGCGTCGCACGCGGGCTTCTACACGCCGGCGACCGCGCTGATTTGTCCCTGCAAGGGCAATGAGCGCGGACTGGAAGAAAATCTTCTAGCCCTCACGCGCTTCGATTATCCGAATTACGAAATATATTTCACGCTGGCCACGAGCCTCGATCCCGCCCTAAAGGTAATCGAGCGTGTGAAGGCCGCCAGCCAGAAGCCGGTGCATATCGTCATTGCTGGGCCGCCGACTGATTGCGGTGAAAAGGTTTACAACCTGCAGCGCGCCGTCGAGGCATTGCCGGCCGACAAATTCGAAATGCTCGCGTTCACGGATTCCGACGTGCGTCTGCCGCGCGCCTGGTTGACCAAACTGATCGCGCCGTTGAGTGACGGGCGCATCGGCGCCACCACTGCCTATCGCTGGATCATTCCCAGCGGCTCGGGTGTGGAATCGCTGCCCAGTTGCCTCGCGTCTGCCTGGAATGGCTCCGTCGCCACGATGCTCGGCAAGCCCAACGGAAATTTCTGCTGGGGAGGCGGCACCGCGATTCGGCGCAAGACGTTTGACGATGTGAACGTCCTGGAAGCGTGGAAGGGCGCGGTGAGCGATGATTTTGCGATTACCTACGCGCTGGAACAGGCCGGCAAACCCATCATTTTCTGCCCGGAATGTTTCGCCGCCACGCTGCATCCCTGGACGTTCGCTGAGTTGCTGGAATTCACCAACCGCCAGATTCTGATCACGCGCATCTATTCGCCGCGACGCTGGCAATTGGGAGCCGCCGCGCATCTGAGTTATTCGCTGACGCTGTTGTATGCGCTGTACGTCATCCTGTACAGCATGATTGACGTGGATCCCTGGGGCCAGCTCCTGCTTCTGACTCTCGCCATTCCGTTGCTGGCGGCAATGAAGGGGGCGATGCGCACCATCGCCGTCGGCGAAGCGATGCCGGAATCGAAAGCGAGACTGCAGGAATGGAGCTGGGTAAGCCCCGTATTCGCGCCGGTGGTGCCATTTTTATTTTCGTGGAATTTTATTGCGTCGCTGCTGAGCAAGAGCATCCGCTGGCGCGGCATACGCTACGAGGTGGTGGGGCCCAATATGACGCGCATCCTCAAACGCTGACGCTCGGCGCTGATTCCGCCAGCGGCGCGAACGCCCGCTGAATTCGGCCCAGATAGTAACCCGTCGCGGCTCCCGCCGGAATTGTCAGCCACCATCCCGCGCGCAAAACGTTCTCCGCACCGACGAACGGAAACAATAGCGGCGCGTAATTCGCCGGCAGCACCAGCGCCGCGCGCCGGCTTCCGATACCAAGCGCAACTACCACCAGCGGCGCAAGTATCCCGCCTACCACCGCCCAGTGGATGGGAGTTTTACATTTCAACGCTAACATGATTCGGCGTAACAGCAGACCAAACAACAAGGCGGTTGGCGCACCGAATAAATATCCGTACACGATCAGTGTCAGAAAGCCTTCAGTCGCTTCCCGCATCAAGTCCTGCGACGTGGTGAGGATCATGTTCTCGCACCAGACTGCGAGCACCATGAAAAAGCAGCCCAGCGCCCAAGCCGCCAGGTAATAAATCAGGCTGCCGCGCCGCGTCATATTCGCCGCTGAATGTTTGGGAAGTCCAGCCAGACTTTCACGCCGCAAAAATGGGAACCTTCCGTGCAGATGGGCGTGGAAATTCCGGCGCGCAGATGGCAGGGAGGCCCGATATACCGCGCCAGCTCGGGAAATATTGCGCGAACTTGTTCAACCTCTTCGATAGAGGACTGGTAGATCTCTTCCTGCGCGTTGAAGCAGGTGCGCATGGTCCATTTGTGCAGCAGGTGCAGCAGCGATCCGGATTCCACCAGGCGAATCGCCTTGGCGTTCGGCAGCAGGTACAGCGCGAATTCCGGCGCGACGCCACGATCGAGCAGTTCATTCTTCGCGGCCCAGGCTTCTTCCATCGCCGCCTGATAAATTTCCAGCGCGCGCGGATTGTCGCGAATCAGCATGGGCGTTATGTAATCCGGTGAGCGCGTGTCCGCCAGCGTCAGCAGCGGCCGCGAGCCGGGCACCATGCGATGGCGCTGGTCCTGGCTATCGGCGGTGTGGCTGATTTTTTTTGCAAACGTAAAGTTCGCATGTTGCAGCGGGCGCATTAGTGGCGCGTGCACGCCGATATTCAGCGTCTCGCGCCGGTAAGGATTGCGCGCCGGATTCAACATGCGGTCCAGCGCTTCCGCGTCCGGACATTCCGCAGCCGTCAGTCCCACCACGGCGCGATAAGCGTCTGCCATCACTGCCAGCGCTCCCGGCGAGTAATCCACCAGCTTAGAAGTAAGGCCTGCCAGCTTCGCATCAAATTCGCGCGCGAATTCGTTCGCAAAGTCTCGCCGTTGCGCGCGGTAGCGTGCCATTCGGGCGGCGCATCCATCGGCGCATTGTCGAAGCGATCGAAAAACTCCGGATCCACTTCGCGAACGCGCGCCACCATTTCGCCGATCACGTGGCGCGCTTCGCTGGGCGTATCGCTGGCCGCCTGCATGCGATACAAGCGGTGCAGCACGATGCCGGAAATCGTGTGCACCATGGTAGTGAACGCCGCCACCGGGAGCACGTAACGAGCCACCTCGATCGCGCGCTTTTCCGATTGCCGCGCCACTTTCTGCACGCGCTTCGGATGAGACATCGTGCTGACATGCCAGATGTCGCCCAGAATCTCGCGCGCTGTCGGTTCTAGCACGCAGCGTCAACTCGCGATAGTGTTCCCAGGCGCGCGCCACCGCCTTTTCGTAAATCGCGCGCTCGGCTGCGCCGAATTCACTGCTCTCATCCGGTATGAAAGCCTGCGCGCGATCCAGGCGCACGTAGCGCTGGCTCTGCTGCTCCGAATTGTAGAAGGGATGCGCGTGCAGGAAGGACCACACAAATTGCCGGCTGATATTTTCCAGCCCAAATTCGAAATGCGCGTGCTGGTAAACGGTGTGATGCCCGCCAAAATAAGTTGCCGACCCGATCATCACGCGCTGCTTGTCGGTAATTTCGTCCGCCGCGATCAATCGCGGCGAATAGCACGTGCGCGCTGCCGCTATGGCCGAATCAAACGCGTGCGCGAAATAATTGCGCAGCGTGACGCGCGGCGCAGCGGTTTCCACTTGCGAACCGAACGGCGTGTCTGATGAATGAGACAAATGCGTGGCCATTTCTACGCGGCATTGTACACCGTGCGCGCGCGGGTTTCACTGCGCGAGAGCAACGCCGCAAAAAAAAGCCCCGAGCTGTGCGCCCGGGGCTTGTGGGATTTTCGTTCTCGAGCGTCGAATCCGGCTCGTTACTTCTTCATCGCCGCGGCTTTATCGGCGTATTTCTTCGTAAAGCGCTCCACGCGGCCCGCTGTATCCACCAGCTTCTGCTTGCCGGTGAAAAACGGGTGGCAGTTCGAGCAAATTTCCACGCGGATCTGTTGGCCCTTGAAGGTGGAACGCGTGTCAAACGTATTGCCGCAGGCGCAGTGCACCTTCACGGCGTGGTAATCGGGATGGATTCCTTCTTTCATGATGCTCCTATCTGCCGGCCGGTCTGCGCGACTAATTCGAACGAGGCTGCACAGTCGCGTCGCTAGGCTAGCGGGAAACCACTATTATACGGCAGGCGCGGCGATTTACCAAGCGTGTGGCGCAATCGCCATTTGCGCGATCGAAGCCGGCGGTTCGGCTAGGACACGAATGAGCAGCCCACTCGCGCGCGCCCACCCTCCAGGCGCTGCGTGTTGGTCTTGCGCAGCACCACGCGGACCGGCGGCAGAATCGGCACGTGCAGGACAGCGTGGAATTGGTCAGGAACGTCTTCGGAATTCTCCAGCAGCAGCGCTACACCGCCATAACTCAGATCCAGGACCGCCGCCGTCTTCTGATTCACGTCCGTGAGAATTGCATAGGCCTTGGTGCCGGCCAGTGAGACGCGCTCCCATTTGCGCGCTTCCGGCTGCGCAGCCGGCGGACGCGTTTCCGCGGGTGTTGCAATTGGTTCAGTGACGCTCTTCACCGGGGTTGGTACGACCAGCGGAGTCCTCGGATGACTCGGCGCGGGGGTCTCGCGCTGCGCGGGAGGAGTGGAAACCTCACGCGGCGCGGGCGTTTCCAGCGGAATCACTTGAGCCGCCGCGCGTCCGGAATTCTTAAGCTGGTAAAGACGCTGGTCGGCCAAGTTCATCAGCGCGCTCTTCGTTTCTCCGTCGTGCGGATGCACCGCGACGCCGAAATCCAGCGTAACGCCGATCTCCATTTTCAGCGGCCGTATGTCAATTTCGTATTGGCTGCGGATGCGGCGGCATAGCGTGATGGCCTGCTCGGGATCGGTCTGCGGCAACAGCAAAGCGAATTCATCGCCGCCGATGCGGAAAGCGAAATCAGATGCGCGCATCGTTTTTCGCAGCGTGGTGGCCGCGAGCTGCAGCACTTGATCGCCTTGCAAGTGTCCATGACGATCGTTCACTTCCTTCAGCTTGTGCAGATCCAGAATTACGATCGCGAGCTGGTGGCCATAACGTTTCGCGCGATTTAATTCCTTGTCGCAATATTCATCGAAAAGGCGGCGATTGTAGAGGCCGGTAAGCGCGTCGGTGGCGGCATTGATCTGCAGCTTCTTGAATTCGTCGTACTCCATCAGGATGGGCACGCGCAGAAAATTCGTGGAGGCCAGCACGTCCACCAGCGCCGTTTTCAGCGATACGCGCTTACCCAGATTTTCGGCGAGTTCCCGCCGGCGCAGCAGGATGCGCTCCCAATAATCGTTGCTTTGCGCGTCGCTGAAATCAATTTGCGCGATGGTGCGGAAGAATTGTCTTAGAAATTGTCCGCGAACGGATTCGTCGAGCCCGTCCAGAGTCTCCACCAGGAGATCCAGGAACGAGTCTTCGGCCGAGGGCTGCGGCTGAGAAGGATCGCCGGTCTGAGGCATCAATGGGTTCCGCAATAGTTTTATTTTTCCCTGTGAACAGGGACACTGCGGGGGCAGAAAAGTACTAGCACGAGACAGTCCAATCCGAGGAGAGCCCGGTGAGCAAAACGGAACCTACAACTTGTTATAAACAAGCACCTTACGTAGAGAGGGTGGGCCGTGAACGGAGAAGCAATGCCGAAGGAGAAGCCGGGTGGCAAAACCCTTCCACTTTCCGCCTGCGGTCCACCCGCACATCCGACTCATATCCCGAAAATATCCTATCCGATGGGCTTCAGGAACTCCACTCCAACCAGGTGCACATCACCTGCTTCCTGTTGGCGCTTTACGCGGGCCTGGATCGGGGGCATTCCGGCGGGAACCAAAGCAGAGGAAGTGATGGAAGGCGCGGGGATGGTAAGAGTCACAACTTCGTTTACTACGAGCGGTCGCGGACAGGTAATAAATGCCCCTAGTCCACTGATATCAAGAGTTTTAGCAAGTTCCAGGAATTGCTCTCCATGGGCATCTTTTCCGCGCACGAATAGCGGCACTTGCAGGTTGATTCGCTGAAATCTCCGGCGCTCGTCATAGAGCGGAGACATCGCCGCTCGGTGCTGGATCACGCCTTCTCGGATGGCCATTGGTACCCCAGTTTTAGTACTCCCTATTTGAATCGCAATTTGAATGCAAGTGTCTAAGTGAAATGTACATTCCGTAACGTCCTTAGTAGCAGCGCATTACAAAGTGTTGCCACTGACACGCCTCCATGACTTGCAGTCGTATGTGTAAATTAACTCCCTAACATTTCCAACATTGTGCAAACTAGGACGCATTTACCATTGACTCTATTTGGGGCCTTTGCGAGCATTAACACCCACGACCTCGTCCCCGGGGGATATCCGCCGGAGTGCGAATGTGGTGTGTTTACGCTCATTTCGCACCGGTCCTGGGAGAGCATTTTGCCGAAAAGCGCCACAGCGGACCAGCAAGCCAATAACCAGCAAGTGCTTCAGCTGGTCTCCAGTCTATTAGATGCGATTGACCGCCCTTTAGTCGTTACCGACCGCTCCGGGAAAATCTTGTTCACGAATTTTCACGCGCAAGAACGATTGAACTCACAAAACCTAAGCACCAAGCCGGACCTGAACCTCTTCGTGGATATTCTGCGCTCCGATCGTGAAAGCATACTGAAGCAGCTGGAAGCCGGCGAACAAGAACTGAACGTGCCGATTGATTTCGCAAACGAGATCCATCGCGCGCGAGTCCGTTGGCTCCCCGAACCCGATTGGCTGGTCACTTATCTCGAGCCTGCTCCGGCGGAAGCTCCGGCGGACGAAGCCGAAATGCGGCAGACCGTTCAGGAGCTGATGCAAGAACGCGAGATCACCTATCGGAACTTGCTCGCTGCTTACCTTCGATTGCAGGAAGTCAATCGTCAGAAAACCGTGTTCCTGGCGTCGGCCGCTCACGAGTTAAAGACGCCGCTCGCAGTCATGAAAGGATATTACGATCTGCTGCTGACGGGCTCGCTGGGAAAGCTCGACGATCGTCAGCGCGATATCCTGCTGGAATCCAAGGAAAGCTGCGATCGCCTGATCCGGCTGGTTTCCATGTTCCTGAATTATTCGGCGCTGGAAAGCGGCAAACTGATCCTGCAACTGCGGGAAAACGATCTGCGCGACTGCGTTAAGGATCTTACCTGCCGCTGGCAGGATGCCTTCCAGCGCGCCAAGGTTCGCCTCGATATTCAGATTCATCCGGAGCTGGGGCCTTTCAAGTTCGATTACCAGAAAGTACAGCAGTGCGTCGCGAATTTCCTGGACAATGCGCTGAAGCACACTCCCGCGGAAGGGTGCGTTACCTTAATTGCGGAGCCGCACTTTTGGGAACGGCGCATTTCGGAAGCAGCCCCATCCTCGGATCGCCGCCGCGGCCGTCGCAATAAGCCCAACAGCGTCCTGGTTTCCGTTTCGGATACCGGCAGCGGAATCGCCGCGGAGTTTCACCAGGAAATTTTCGAGGAGTTTGTCCGCGTGGACCCCTCCTCGTCGGGCATGGGTTTGGGACTGGCCATCACCAAGCGCTTGATCCAGGCGCATCGCGGTAAAGTTTGGGTGGATAGCGTGGTTGGACACGGCAGCTCTTTCTCTTTTCTTCTTCCGACCAACGCGGAATAAAATATTGAAGTAACCGGAACCGCATTTTTGGCTCCTTAGGAAAAACGATGGCTGACAAAGAAAGTATTCTGGTGGTTGACGACGAACCGAGTATTCGCAAGTATCTCCAGACCTTGCTCGAAGTGGATGGATTCAGCGTCGAGGCCGTCTCCAGCGGCAAAGACGCGCTCGATCGCATCGGCGCGGGCGAGCGTCCTGATTACATTGTCCTGGATGTGCTCATGCCGGAGATGGACGGTCTGGAGACGTTGCGTCAGTTGATGCAGGTGGACCGCTCGCTCAACGTCATCATGCTGTCCTGCTCGAATGAAGTTACCACGGTGGTCGAGGCGATTCGCATCGGCGCTCTCGATTACCTTACCAAGCCTTTCGAAAAGCCCGAGCTCGACGCAGCCTTTTTGAAATGCCGCCAGAAGAAGGAGCTGCGCTCGGAAAACAAATCGCTTCGCGAATACTGCGAAGCACTCACCGAGGACCTCTCTTTTCTGGCCGCCAGCCCGCAGATGCTGAAAATTCGCCAGCAAGTCTTGCAGATCGCGCCGGTGGACGTCCCCGTTTTCATCAGCGGAGAAAGCGGAGTCGGCAAGGAAGTGATCGCGCGGATGATCCATCTTCGCTCCACGCGCCGCGTGCAGCCGTTCATCAAAGTGAATTGCGCGGCGTTGCCCGGCGAGTTGCTCGAATCCGAACTTTTCGGCTACGAGCAAGGCGCTTTCACCGGAGCGGTCCGCGCCAAGCCCGGCAAATTCGAACTGGCCAACAAAGGCACGATTTTCCTGGATGAAATCGCGGAGATGAGTCCGCACCTGCAAGCCAAACTTCTGCACGTGCTGCAAGACGGGCAGTTTTCCCGTCTGGGTGCCCGCGCCGTGGTAAACGTGGACGTGCGCGTTCTAGCGGCCACCAATATGGACGTGAAAGACGCCATGCGCACCGGGCGCTTTCGCGAAGACCTCTATTACCGCTTGAACGTGCTTTCCATCCACATTCCGCCGCTGCGCGAACGCACCACGGAAATTCCGTTGCTCTTCCGCCATTTTTTGGCGAAGTACAGCGAGAAGTACGCAAAACCGGCTCCCGATCCTTCCAAGCATTTGCTCGAAGCCGCGCTGCGCTATCCCTGGCCGGGAAATTTGCGTGAGCTGGAAAATTTCGTGAAGCGCTACGTAATTCTAGAAGACGACGAAGGCAGTTTCCGCGAACTTCTGGAAATGACCGGCCAGCAACATCGCACCGCTCCGCGCGAAGAAGCCCCTCCGCCCAAGGAACAGGGGCTGAAGGCTCTGGTTCGCGGCTTGAAGGACGAGGCGGAGATGGAAGCCATCGCCGACGCGCTGGAGAAAACCAACTGGTGCCGCAAAGATGCGGCGCGCATGTTGGGCATCAGTTACAAGGCGCTGCTCTACAAGATGCGGCAATTCAATCTCGATTCGGGCCGTGGCGCGCGTTCCGCCGCGGCAAAAGCTGCGCGCGAAGCTGCCGCGAAAGAAGCAACGGCGAAAGAGGCGGAAGCGAAGGAAGCCGCAGCGAAAGAATCCGCTCCTGCGATTCGCGGTTCCTAATTCCGCGATGGCAGGCTTAATAAACTCAGCGAAGGCTGCCTGGTGCTGCGCCTAAAATTGGCGCGGCTCGCCGTCATTTTCCCGCTCGGTGATTCTCAAAATTAGACACATAGTGCGCAAACGTACTAGTCCTACTACTGTTGCAAAGAGTTGCATATCTAGAGCACATTCAGCGAAATAGCACTATCCATCTACCCTCGCCATGGACTAGTATTCGCTCCGAAATGGGTCTTCGGCCATGGCCCGCGTCGGGGGAGCGAATTCGTATCTCCCGGTCTGAATCTCAAATCAACGCTTGTCGCTGTTTTCAAAGGGTTTGCTACTTGCCCCGGGACTTTGCGGTTGCCGGCAGCCTGGAAATTAGGCTGGCTGGACCGGAGCAACAGTAAGGAGAAGAGTACGGCGCCTTTGGAAGAGCGATTGCTGCTCCAAGTTGCGGGGAAGTGTTGCACTTCAATCTTGGCATGGAGGATCAGTGGGGATGACGGAGCGTCGCATGGCACGCCGGTATGACCTATCGCTGCCGGTAAACGTTCGCCTGCCGATCAATCGAGAACCGGGTACGCACAACGGTCAAACACGCGACATCTCGACGCGCGGCGTTTATTTCATGATGCAGAAAGATCTTGCTCCCGGCACCGAAGTTGATTTCACGCTCACCTTGCCGGCGGAAATTACACGCGGCACCGAAGTCTTCGTGCGTGCTCACGGACGCGTTGTTCGTGTGGACAAGCAGGACGACGATGCCCGTGAAACGATTGGAGTGGCGGCGGTAATCGAGCGCTACGATATTATTCGAGGAGAGGCGTCACCGATTTAGGTTTTGTCTCCGCTCGAAAAGCATTTCCAGTTCTCCCTTGTAGTTCAAGATGGTTCTGTGTTCCGCGCAAATTTCCGAATCCGGGTGCTCGCCGCTACCGCGCGTGCCCGGCATTTCGCTCCCTTTAGTCTTCTCTCTGAATTCCTGTTGCATTTGCCGCACTAATCGCCCTACCATCCGCTCCAGCCCAGCCGCCAGGAGGGCTCCATGAAAGTTGCCGACTTGATTGCTTCCCGCCGCGATGTGTATTTCATCACCGAAGACTCTACCGTGCATGACGCCGCTCGCTATCTGCGCGACAAACAAGTGCGCGCCGTCGGCGTGTGCGATCAGCACGGCGTGCTCTTGGGAGTCATCTCGCAAAGCGATGTTTCCGACAAAGTCGCCGCAGAAAACAAATGTCCCGCATGGATGCGGGTTTCGGAAATCATGACGCGGCAACTGGTCAGTACCACTCCGGAAACGTCACTGGAAGATTGTTTGCGCCTGATGGAACAGCACGGTATCTATCATCTGGTCGTGCTGGACCACCAAAAAGGGTTTCGCGGGATGATCTCTGTGACCGACTTGCTACAGCTGTTTGCCTCGGACCAAAAGGCGAGGGCGGACATGCTCGAGGCCCTGATCTTTCCGCAACGTTGAGCGCTCTCGTTTTCTGCCGGCTGGCCTAGCATCGCAAGGAAGCAGGTTGCTTTGCGCCCTGCGGCTGTGGAAATCGCGTGTCAAGCCAACTGGGAATTCCCGTTCCCGAAAGTGCCTAAGATTTTCTGACGAACGTACTAGTTTCCGCTCCTGTGCAGCCTTTTGGTACTAGAGCAGGTAACGGGACAAAACGATCTATCGTCTTAAGAAACAGTCAATTACGAGAAATCCGGCGCTTCCTTCCTCGCGGTCGCGCGTGCTACCGCTTTTGCCCTGTTTGGCGGTCAGTGTGCAAGATTCTTCCCGGGGGCGCGGCACAAGCCCTACTCGAGCTCACTGGACACCGATGGCATCCGCCGCTGAAGCAAAGCTCTTACCTCTTACTCAAGCCGTCGAACTACCCCCTGCGCACATTTATTTTGGTCCTTCGGAGGCGATGCAAGCGGTCCGGCAACGCGTGGAACGCGCCGCCGGTCTGAATGTACCCATCCTGGTCCTGGGTGAAAGTGGCACAGGGAAGGAAGTTCTGGCTCGTTTTATCCACGAACGCTCCCCGTGGAGTCAGGGTCCTTTTGTCAAAGTGAATTGTCCTGCAATTCCCGCCACACTGATCGAAAGCGAGCTCTTCGGATTTCAAAAGGGCGCGTTCACGGGCGCGCACGCCGCGAAACCCGGCCGCATGGAACTGGCGCTGGGTGGCACGCTCTTCCTTGACGAAATCGCCGAAATCGATTCGAGTCTCCAGGCGAAGTTGCTGCACGTCCTCCAGGATGGTCATTTCACGCGCATTGGCGACCACGAAGAAAGGCGCATGGACGCTCGCGTCATCTGTGCCACCAATCGCCTGCTGCATCAGGAAATCGCCCGCGGCGGCTTTCGCGCCGATCTCTTTTACCGCATCAACGTGATCACCATCACGCTGCCCTGCCTGCGCAATCGCCGCGACGACATTCCTTATCTCGTTGATTATCTCCGCCAGCTCTACAACCGCCGTTTCCAGCGCGACGCCGCGCCGGTCTCCCGCGAAGCTCTGCAGTTGCTCCAGCAGCGCGAATGGCCCGGGAATATCCGCGAGCTCGAAAACTGCATGGCGCGCTACGTGATTCTCGGTTCGGAGGAAGCCTTCCATTCCGATCGCGATCCCGCCGCCGACAAAAAACCGCTGCACATTTCCTACGAAATGAACGAAGAAGGCAACATTCCACTCAAGCGCATCGCCCAGCAAGTTACCCGCCGGATGGAGCACGACGTCATTTTGAAAGTCCTGCAGGCCAACCACTGGAATCGCCGCAGGACCGCCGAGGTCCTGAAAATCAGCTACCGCGCCTTGCTCTATAAAGTCCGCCAGGCCGGCCTCCCAGCCAAGCGGCCCGCGCGCGGCGCTGAACAGCCGGGCGACGATCTCTCGTAGCCTTCCCGCAGTCGCTCCTGCCGCTGGCCTGCGCGTTAAATCGCAAACACCAAAGGGGTTTGTCCGCTTTCCCTGCCGGATTCTGACCCATTTCTGCGAAGATCCCCGGCTGGGAACCCTCTAAACCGGAGCCTGCCGCGCCCGTGTCTGGTATGAAATCCGCTCCTCCATCTTTCTTGCCCCTGCGCGCTAATTCCGCTAGCCTTAGCTACGATGGTTAAGGCGACGGCAAACTCCAAACTATTAAAGGTCTGCATTCTTTCTCCTCACCCCATGGTGCTGGAGGAATTTCGCCGCCTGCTTACGGAATCCACGTTCCAGATCATCATTCGGCAGCTCGACTCCATGCTGGCGCCGGATCTGCGTAATTTGGAAGTCCCGCGCGCTTCCGTCTATGTGATTGACGCGCACGCGGCGCGGCAAGCCACCGGTGCACTGCTGGGCAATATCCTGGATCACAATGCCGCTGCGCGACTGCTGGTAGTCGGCGACAATCTGAAGGAAGCCGATAGCTATACGCTGCTTCGCCAGGGCGTTAAAGGCATTCTGAATTACAAGGAAGCGCGCGAGCAGCTGCCCCGCGCGCTGCCTCTGGTCGCCTCCGGCGGTTTCTGGGTGCCGCGCGAAGTTCTCTCGCGCTTCGTCGATTCAATTTTGAGCACCACCCAGGGGCGCCGTCTGCGTGGCGATTCTCCGGCTGAATTGAGCCGCCGCGAGCAGGAAGTCCTTGCCGGCCTGCTCGAAAATTTGGCGAATAAAGAAGTCGCGGACCGCCTGCACATTTCCGAGCGCACCGTGAAATTCCACGTCTCCAATCTGCTTGCTAAATTTGGCGTTCGCCGCCGCGCGGACCTGATCCTGCTCTGCTACCAGCGCCGCGGCGCCGGCGTCTAATTCAGCGTTTCGTCGTACCGTTCGCACTTCGCTCGTTGTGACTCCCGCTTAGCTACGCTGCTATAATCTTCACGCGGACTCCGGTTACGGAGCCCGCGCGCAATTCATGGCTACCTTCTCTCTTGAAAATTTCGGCTGCCGCGCCACTGAAGCAGACGCTGCGGCGATGCGTCGCGCGCTGCGCAGCGCCGGATTCACCATGCTCGAGCAGCACACCTTTGCCGACGTGGTGGTGCTGAACACCTGCACCGTAACCTCCGCCGCAGATTCGCAAGCGCGCGACTCTGTGCGCAAAATTCATCGCACGAATCCCGCCGCGCGCATCCTGGTCACAGGTTGTTATGCGCAACGCGCGCCGGAAGACCTCGCTCAGCTTCCCGGCGTTTCCTGGGTGGTGGGAAATTCTCAGCAGACGGAAATTCCACGACTGCTGCGAGAATTGTTTGCGCCAGACGTGGAGACGCCGGGCGCTGTTAGCTCTACGGCCGAATTTTTCCGGTGAATCACTGGACCGCGCGCCCGCGCGGAGATTTCGTCCCGCTCGCCATCCTCGACTCCGAACCCATGTCGCTCGCGCGCGGCCCGGCTAAAATCCTTACCGGAGACATCTTCGCGCAGACCGCCATGCAAGTAAGTCCGCTCGATGGCATCCCCGCCGATCGCACTCGCCCCATCCTGAAAATTCAGGATGGCTGCAACAATCGTTGCTCGTACTGCGTCATCCCGTTCGTTCGCGGAAACAGCCGCAGTCTGCCGCCCGACGAGGTGCTGCAAGAAACACGGAAACTGATTGTGGCCGGCGCGAAGGAAATCGTTCTCAGTGGAATTAATCTTGGTTCGTACGGCCGCGATCTGGCGCCGCGAGTGGATTTGGCTGCGTTGGTGCGTCGCATTCTAAACGAAACGTCGCTGGAACAACTGCGCTTCAGCTCCATCGAGCCGCAGGACGTCACCGAAGATTTCGTCGCGCTCGTGGCGGCATCGCCGCGCATCGCGCAGCATTTTCACGTGCCGCTGCAGTCCGGTTCAGACCGCATCCTTCGCGCGATGCATCGTTGGTATCGCGCCGCGCACTACGCGGAACGCATTCGGCTGATTCGCAACCTGCTGCCGGACGCGGCCATCGGCGCGGACGTGATTGCCGGCTTCCCCGGCGAAACAGACGAAGATTTCGCTGCTACTTTCGATTTCATCGCGCGTCTACCGTTCACATACTTGCATGTGTTCTCGTTTTCCGCGCGCCCCGGCACCAAAGCAGCGGATCTGGGCGCACCAGTCGCCGTCTGCGGTCACACGCGACCGTGCCCGCGCCTTGCGTGCTCTCGGTCAGCAGAAATCCGCCGCCTTCCGCCAATCACAAGCGGGACGAAATATCCGCGCCCTCACCCTCGCGCGCGGTGGCGACACCTGGACCGAAGCTTTAACCGGCAATTATTTGAAAGTACGTGTGGAAAGCCGCCTGCCAGCGAATGTCTGGTGCGACACTCGTATCAGCACTGCTCAGGAAGAGGTGGAACGCGAGGAAGTGCTCAGTTCTCGAAGATAACCTCGGCCAGCGCCAGATTCCCGCTGTGCGTGATCGTCAGCGAAATGTTTTTCACGCCTAAACGCGCGGCGAATTCAGCAGCCACTCCGTGCAGCTGCAGCGAAGGCTTGCCGGTCGGCGCGCGCATCACTTCGATATCCCGCCAGCGCACCCCGAACCGCCAGCCGGTTCCCAGCGCCTTCATGGCCGCTTCTTTGGCGGCAAATCGGCCGGCATAACGCTCGAATTTTCCGCGGTAGCTCTCGCAGTACGCAACCTCGGCAGGAGTGTACAGCCGCTCCAGAATCGGCGCGCCGTGCCGCGTCAGCGCCGCCTCGATCCGGTCAATCTCCGCAATGTCCAATCCCAGACCGACGATCACATGCGCCTCGCTTCCGAATCGTGCGGGAAAATGCAAACCCTGCGCCGCAGCGCGATTATACCTATAATGAATGTGCGCCGCGATTCGGCGCGAGGCTCAAACGATCTAAAATGCCCACTCGTATTGCAAGCAACAAATCGTCGCCGCGGAAGGCCCAGTCGAAAACAGTGAGTCGCTCCGTGCAGTGGAAGCTGCGTCATAGCCGCGGCCTGCAAATTCTCGAATCGCCTGCGCTCGCCCGCCTCGATTGGCTTGTTCACGGTTTCAGCACGCGTCCGGGCGGCGCAAGCGAGCTGGCCGCGAATCGCGATCACTCAAGCGCCCAGAAACACGCAGCGCCGGAAAAAGTCCTCAACCTCGGATTCACCGAATGGGATTCTCGCGCCCGCGTGCTGGAAAATCGCGCGAAATTCTTTGCAGCGCTTGGCGCCGGCAAAATGCGCGTAGTTGCTTTGCGCCAGATTCATTCCGATATCGTTCACCTGATTGACGCTGCGGACTTCCCCCAAGGCGAACAAGCCGCAAACGGTGACGCCCTGATCACCCGCGAGCCCGGCGTCCTGCTCACCATTCAAACCGCGGACTGCATTCCCATCCTGCTGGCCGATACCAAACAGCGCGCCGTTGCCGCGATTCATTCCGGCTGGCGCGGCACCGCGCAACGCATTGCAGAAAAAACCCTCGGCCGCATGCAAATGGAATTTGGCACGCGCCCGCAGGACGTGCTTGCCGCGCTAGGCCCGGGCATTGGCGGCTGCTGCTACGAAGTCGGCCACGAAGTGGTGAAAGAATTCACGGCGAAGTTCCCGAACGCACGCGATTGGTTCACGGGCCCAATTGATGCGCTCGAAAATGGTGACAACGATCCCAACTGGCTGCCCTGGCTCACCATGCGCCCGCCCGGCCACGCCCCGCCCGCTCCGCGCGCCCATCTCGATTTGATCGCCGCAAATCGCGCTATTCTCGCCGGCGCGGGGATCGTTCCGGAAAATATCTCGTCATCCGAATTCTGCACTGCGTGCCGCAGCGATCTTTTCTTCAGTTACCGCCGCGAACACTCCACCGGCCGCCTGATGGCCGCGATCGGCATTCGTTTCTGATTGTAAAAAATTTCCACGCACGCCGGGACTACCGCGCGGG
Source organism: uncultured Acidobacteriota bacterium (assembly GCA_963742475.1). Taxonomy (GTDB): domain Bacteria; phylum Acidobacteriota; class Terriglobia; order Acidiferrales; family UBA7541; genus Palsa-295. The sequence goes on from CAVULY010000008.1 coordinate 41,641, forward strand.
AGAAATCTGCTGAAAAGTCGCAGCCGCAGGCAGCCCAGCTGATTCCAGCAGCGCCAGTTGCCCGCAAGCAGCCATTACATCCTGCCCGCGCGAGTAGCGCACAAATGCTCGTACGCCCTTCTCCTCAAGAATGTGCCGAAATTCTTCAATGCGCGCCTCGTCTGGTTTCTTATACGGCAGCTCGCCCGGATTCCACGGAATCAAGTTCACTTTCGCGCGCACCTTTGCCAGCAATTTCGCCACGCGCCGCGCATCTTCCGGCGCATCGTTAAATCCTCCCAGCAGCACGTATTCAAACGTCAAGTGTTCCCACGGACGCAACGGATACCGCGCGCACGCCGCCAGCAATTCCTCAATCGGATATTTGCGATTGATCGGCATAATCTTGTCGCGTTGTTCATTCGACGATGCATTCAACGAAATCGCCAGCTTTGGCCGCACTTTTTCGCCGCCCAGCCGCTCGATGCCGGGAATAATCCCGCTGGTGGATAGCGTAGTGTGCTTCGGCGTGATCGCCACCCCGTTGGGATCCAGCAGGATTCGCAGTGCCGCCATCACCGGCTCGTAATTCAAAAGTGGTTCGCCCTGCCCCATCAGCACCACGTTCGTCTGCGGTTTCAGGCTGGCGCGATTTTCTTCCAGCGCCATCAGCACCTGTCCAACGATTTCCCCCGCCGACAAATTCCGTATCAGCCCCAGCGTCGCCGTCAGGCAAAAATGGCAATCCACGGCGCAGCCTGCCTGCGTCGAAATGCAAATTGTCTGGCGATTTTCTTCCGGCATGAAAACCGTCTCCACCGTCGCAGGCTTCACAGCCTTCACCCCGTCACTCGCATCCGCCGCCGGCAGCCCCAGCACGTAACGCACCGTGCCATCTCCTGACCGGTAACGTCGCACGATTTGCGGCCGCGCGATGCATGCCTCGCGCGTCAGTCGCTCGCGCAGCGCCACCGGCAGATTGCTCATGCTCGCCACGTCAAACCGCCGCTCGGCGTACAACGCGTGGTAAATCTGCGCGCCGCGATATCCCGGCTCGCCCAGCGTTTGCATGAACGCGCGCAGCTCTTCCGCCGATTGGCCCAGCAGGTTTACCGGAACGTGCGACTGATTCGCAGGCATCTTACGATCATGATAACACGTGGCCGCGCGCTGATTTTTCCGCCGCCACAGCGCCCCCGCGGCGATATAATAAAGCGTTTGAGATTTGCACTCACACCTACCAGGAGGCGCGCCCATGAGCACCATTACTCCGGCGGAAAATAAAAAGCCGATGGAACTCGTCACCATTGATGAATGGGTGAAGCAGCTCGGGGCCATTCCTGAAAAAGAATTCACCATTCCCCGCGTGCTCGAATTTACCGAGCGCAAAGCCATCCAGCCGGAAACCTTGGCGCCTTACATTTTTTACGCCAATAGCCACTACACTCGTAATCTGATTTACAAATCTGAGCTCTTTGAAATCCTCGCCATTTGCTGGAATGTCGGCCAAATCAGCCGCATCCACAATCATCGCGGACAGAATTGCTGGATGGTCACTCCCATCGGCCGCCTGCGCGTGCAGAATTTTCGCGTGGAAAATCGCGATGTTGCGCACGGCAGTTGCAAACTGGTCCCCTCCGATTCCTACATTATGGACGCGACGCATCCCGCCGTGGTCCGCCCCGAAGAGCCTGTGCATCAGGTGCAGAATTTGCCGGAATTCAATCAGCCCTCCACCAGCGTGCACATTTATTCTTACCCTTACGATTCCTGCGAAGTGTATTCCGTGGATAAAGGCGCTTACGCTGACGTCCCGCTGCATTATTCCAGCGAATACGGCAAGCTCTCGCCCGACGAAAAACTCACCTAGCCCCGCCGCGAATCGAGCATTCTCGCGCCATACGATCCGCGTGTATGCCCGCCGCGCCTTGGTTCACAATTCGCAATAAAACAATCGTCGCCGCCATGACATTTATAGCCCCGCCATGCCACAATGGAATCAGACAGGGACAATGCCCGACACAAATCATAGGGTCCAGACGGAAGCCCTTCCGAACGGGCTCGTCGTCATCACCGAGCCGATGGAGCACGTGCACTCCGTTTCCGTGGGCATATGGCTGCGCACCGGATCGCGCTGCGAGCCGCCCGGCCTGAACGGCATTTCGCATTTCATCGAGCACATGGTTTTCAAAGGCACCTCGCGCCGCACCGCTGAAGATATCGCGCGCGAAGTAGACAGCGTCGGCGGAATGCTCGACGCCTTCACCTCCAAGGAAATGGTTTGCTTCAATACACGCGTCCTCGATGAGCATCTGCCCAAAGCCTTCGACGTCCTGGCGGACATGGTTCTCGATCCGAAATTCGCCGAAGACGAAATTGACCGCGAAAAATCCGTCATCCTCGAAGAAATTCGCATGACCCAGGACAATCCCGAAGACCTGGTCCACGAACTCTTCACCCAGAATTTCTGGTCGCCGCACGCGCTGGGCAAACCAATTCTCGGCACTCCCGAAACCGTCTCCGCTTTCAGTCGCGATACGTTGCGCACCTGGTTCAAGCAACGATACGCGCCGAATAATATGGTGATCACCGCTGCGGGCCATTTAACACACGCGCAACTGCTGGATCTGGTTTCCGAGCGTTTCGCGAAAGGCACCTCGGCCGGCGAAGACGCTGCGGAAGCCACCCCGCAGCCGGCGTCGCATGTCACCTTGCGCACCAAGCACGAGCTCGAGCAGGTTCACATCTGCATGGGCGTCCCGGCGCTGCCCATGACCGATCGCCGCCGCTTCGGTGTCGCCGTGCTCAACAACGTTCTTGGCGGTGGCATGTCTTCGCGCCTCTTCCAGAATATTCGCGAGCGCCAGGGCCTCGCCTACGCGATTTTCAGCGAACTCAATTCCTATCGCGACGCCGGCGCGCTCTCCGTTTACGCCGGCACATCGCTGGATACCGCTTCGCAGCTGGTCCGCTCCGTGCTCGATGAATTCCGCCGCCTGCGCGATGAACCGCTCAGCGCCCCGGAACTGCGCCGCGCGAAGGACCATCTGAAAGGCGCCACGCTCTTAGCTCTCGAAGGCAGTGGCCAGCGCATGAACAGCCTCGCGCGCTATCACATGTATTTCAAACGCCATTTCACCGCGCAGGATTTGATCGCCCTCCTCGAAAGCGTCACCGTAGAAGACGTCCAGCAACTCGCCCGCGAATTCTTCCAGCCCGGCCGCATGGCAGCCTCCGTCGTCGGCAACCTCAACGGCTTCGCACTCACCCAGGACCAGCTCGCCATTTAATTGTTTGAATTCCTGCACAAGGTCAATTTCAGCAAATGACGCACGACGTAGTTTCTCTTGCGCGACTTCGTATTGACGCCAGCGCGGCACTTTGCCATCATCCCAGTGCGGTGTCGCGCGCAACCATTGGCCGCCTGTGACGCGCGCCGCGGGGGAAGCGTATCTCGTTTCGCGTATCCATTCTGGCGTCGGGCAGCACCGGCAACTCCACGTTGCTCGAATCGGGGTGCACTACTCTCCTGATTGACGCCGGCCTCGGCAAAAAAGAAATGTTGCGCCGCTTCGAAGCTCTGGGCCGCGCGCGTCCTGAAAAAGTGGACGGCATCCTGGTCACCCACGAGCACAGCGACCACTCCAACGGTCTCGCGCAAATGTCCCGCGAATGGAAATGTCCCGCGTACCTCACCGCGCCGACCCATCGCGAAATTCAGAAAATGTTTGGCGACGGCCCGAAAACCAAAATCGAGCGCGTTGAATACATCCGCCCCGGAATTAAATTCGTAATCGGCGACATCGAAATCACCGCCTTCACCATTCCACACGATGCTGCCGACCCCGTCGGCTACGCGTTCTGCGCCAACGGAAAAAAAGTTGCCATCGTCACCGACCTCGGTTACATGCCCGAGCTGGTAAAACATCACCTGCGCGAAGCCGACTTCCTGATCCTGGAATCCAATCACGATCTGGAAATGCTGAAAGTCGGCCCTTATCCCTGGTACATCAAGCAGCGCGTGATGAGCCGCACCGGGCATCTTTCCAATTCCATCGTCAGCGAATTTCTCGCCGATTCCGAAGTCTTCGATGGACGCGCGCGCCACCTGGTGCTCGCGCACGTTTCCGAGCAGAACAATACTCCCGATCTCGCGCGCATCTGCGCCGAAGAAGCTCTCGGCCGCCGCCCCGGCGAATTCGCCTTTCGCGGCACTCTGCACGTCGCCTCGCAGCGCATTCCTCTGGGCCCCTTCGAGCTATAGTTTTTGCGATTCCACCGCCTAGCGCGATTCTTCACGCTGCGCCAAACTGCTGTAGAACAAATCATGCACCACGCGCGTTCGGCCCGTCTCCAAGTCCGCATCTCGCACAATTTCCAGTCGCGCGTCGAATAAGTTTTCGGCATTCATCGCTATCCCGGGCGCGACTTCGATCTGCACCAGGTTCGCGCCGCGATGCCCTTCGCTGGCGATTTGCTGCAATCCGCTGCATTGATAGCACATGCCCTCTTTATTGATCAGCGCGCAAAGCCCGTGGTAATCCTCAATCATCTTCGCGCGCCCCGCCGAAAGCCGGTGGCGGAACACCGGCTCGGAAACACCCAGGATCCCTGCCGCTTCCTCCCCGGTAAATCCCAGAACTTCTTTCAGCATCAACGCGGCCTGTTCTTCCGGCGGCAACGTACGCGCAATGCACGAAAAACAAAATGCGATGTGCTCGCGAATTTCGAAGCTGAATCCAGGTTGCTGCATAATGGCTGTGAGCCCCTCGACCTGCTGCGGATCAGCTTTGGCTTCCTTCTCGCCGATCAATTGCGCCTCCACGCGCCAGCGCTTTTTCGCGCGTAAATGGTCCAGGCAAACATGCGTCGCGATGCCGAAGAGCCAGCTCTTGAACCGCGCTTCACCGCGATACGTTCGTATTCCTTCCAGCACGCGCACCAGCACGTCCTGCAACAAGTCTTCCGCGTCCTGCCGCAACATCACCATCTTGTAGATGTATCCGAAAAGCGGTTTGCGCCACGGTTCGACGAGCGACCCGAACGCGAGGCTGTCTCCTTGCCGCGCTTTTTCCACCAACTGAGCTTCTTCCTGCAATGCAATTTCTGGCAACGGATGCACGGCCATTTCACTCTCCCCAAAATTAACTGAGCCGCGCCAGTTTACAACGACACACCAAACCGGCGCGGCTCCTTGCTCTTTCGCGACAAACTACGACTGCATCAGCGGTTGCGCCAGCTGCAAGCGATTGCCGGAAGGATCGCGAAATGTCGCCAGCCTCACGATGCCGGGAATTTCCTCGATCTTCCCCTCGAATTTCACGCCACCCGTTTCCAATCGCTTCCGTTCGCGCTCGATGTCCTCCACCTGCAGCACGATCGTTGCTCCCGGCTCCTTCCCGGCATGCGGATTCACAGCGATGCCGATGCTCTCTTCGCCTTCTGCCCCTGCGAACTCCGCCCACTGCGGCGCTTCAAACGTTTTCTTCAAACCAAGCACGTTACCGTAAAACTTCTTCGCACCTTCGAAATCGTTTACGCTGAACCAGGAAAGTTTCACTTTCATCGATTTGTTCCTCCGTTTGAATTTGCCCTGCTGTGTAGTTAGTCGTTTGGCCTGCATAAATCCGCCAAACTAATGAAATAAAGGCGTTTGCTTGCCTCCAGAACGGCCCCACCTCACGCTTCACGCAGCCACGCAAATTCGGGTATGATGGCGCAGGGAACTTACCCCGCCGTTTGTTGCATTTCATTTGGCCGTTTGTTCGCTAGTGATTTTCGCCGGTGTGCAAATGCCTGAGGAGCCGAGCTTGATCGCGCGTTACACCCGCCCGGAAATGGGCCGCGTCTGGAGCGACGAAAATCGCTTTCAGAAGTGGCTGGAAGTCGAACTGGCCGCCAGCGAAGCGCTCGCCGAAGCCGGAATCGTCCCACGCCAGGCCGCCGCCACGCTGCGCCAGCGCGCTCGCGTGGACGTTGCGCGCATCAATGAAATCGAAGCTAAAGTTCGTCACGATGTGATCGCCTTCACCATCGCCGTGCAGGAATCCGTCGCTGATCCCGAAGCCGCGCGCTGGCTGCATTACGGCCTCACTTCCAATGACGTGGTGGACACCGCGCAAGCGCTGCTCATCCGCGAAGCTTCCCATCTCATCGAGAAAAAAATCGAAGCGCTCGCCGATGTTCTGGAAAAACGCGCTTGGGAATTCAAAGACACGCCGGAAATCGGCCGCACCCACGGAATTCACGCCGAGCCGATTACCTTCGGCCTGAAAATTGCCAATTGGTACGCGGAAAATCGCCGCGATTTCGCGCGCTTTCAGGTTGCCGCGCAACAAATCGCCGTCGGAAAAATTTCCGGCGCCGTGGGCACCTGCACGCATCTCGGCCCGGAAATCGAGCAGAAAATCTGTCAGCGTCTCGGCCTTGCTACCGCGCCCATCACCTCGCAAGTCATCGAGCGAGACCGCCACGCGCAATACCTCTCCACGCTCGCGATCGTCGCCGCATCTCTCGAACGCATCGCTCTGGAAATTCGCCACCTACAGCGCACTGAAGTCCGTGAAGTCGAAGAGCCCTTCGGCGGTGAGCAGCGCGGCAGCTCCGCCATGCCCCATAAACGCAATCCCGTCTCCAGCGAACAAATCTGCGGGCTGGCTCGCGTTGTGCGCGCGAATTCTCTCGCTGCCCTGGAAAATATCGCACTGTGGCACGAACGCGATATTTCTCACAGCTCTGTCGAGCGCGTTATTCTTCCCGACTCTACAATCCTGGTGGATTACATGCTCAATCGCACCACCGAGATCGTCTCCAATATGAAAGTTTTCCCCGAACGCATGCTGCGGAATCTCAACGCTACGCAAGGCCTGGTCTTTTCCGGGCAGCTTCTGCAGGATTTGGTCGAGCACGGCGCCCCGCGTGAGGACGCTTACAAATGGGTGCAAGCCCACGCCCTGGCCGCATGGGAATCCGAAACCAGCTTTCAAGACCGCATCGCCGCCGATCCCATCATCCGAAAATTCCTCGACCAGCAGGCGCTCGCGCATGCCTTCAACCTGCATCGCCAGTTGCGCGCCGTGGATGCTATTTTCCTCCGCGTCTTCGGCACCAAATCCGCCGTCGCCGTTTAATTCTCGCCGGCGATCTTCTTCGTCCACAAATTGACTTTGGCGAAATGCGGGAATACAGTCCCGTGACCATGGCTTGCTGCGCCCACGTCGCGCCGGCCCGGGAAATTATCTCAGGGAACACTTCATGACGCCGGCCCGCAGTTCGCATCGCAAGCCTCTCGCTGCATCTTTGCTGCTGTTGCTCTGCGCCTGCGTGGTTTTTCCGGACGAATGGAGGCCGCGTCATCCGTTGGTATTGCCTCCCGGCGCGCCGGACCTGGGCGCGGTGGCCGCCCCCGGCGATGTTTTTCTCCCGGGTCCTGAAAATCCAGAAAAAACCGCCAAATGGCTCGCTGGCATCAAGCAATGGCGCAAAGACCGCATCGCCGAATTTCGTTACGACGGCTCGCTTTACAACCGCCCCGAACTCGCCTGGACCCAGCACGTTTTTTCCCAGTGCCAGGTGCTCGTCTGGGATCGCTCGTTTTACGATCCCGAAAAACGTGAATACACCGTGGAAACCTTTCTCGCGGATCTCGAGCGCCGCATCGGACCCATTGACGCCGTGCTGATCTGGCCGGCATATCCGAATCTTGGCGTGGACGACCGCAATCAGTTCGATTTGCTCCGCGATCTGCCCGGAGGAATTCCCGCGCTGCGCCAGATGGTCGACGAGTTTCATCGCCGCGGCGTGCACGTATTCTTTCCGGTTCTGGCCTGGGACAATGGCACGCGCGACGAAGGCTCGCCGCCATCCACCGTGTTTCCGCAGTTGCTGAAAGAAATCGGCGCCGACGGAATTAATTTCGACACCCTCGATAGCCCGCCCCAGGAATTCCGCATCTCTTCCGACGCGATCGATCATCCTCTCGCGCTCGAGCCGCAATTCGCCATTCACGACGCTTCGCTCGCCTGGAGCAATATCAGTTGGAATGATTGGGTCACCTGGGAAGACGTCGCCTATCCGTTCGTTCCCATGGTCAGCAAGGCGAAAGTGGCTCGAGCCGCGCCACACCGTCAACGTCACCGATCGTTTCACGCGCGACAAGACCGACAGCCTGCAGCACGCATTCTTCAACGGTGAAGGCTATGCCACGATCGAAAATCTCTGGGGCTTCTGGTACGGCACCACGCCGCGCGACGCCGAAACCATCTTGCGCATCACCAAAATCGAGCGCTCGTTTCCGGAAAATCTCTCAAGCGCTGCGTGGGAACCGCACGTGCCGACGCTGCAAGCCGGCGTCTTCGCCAGCAGTTTTCCCGCAGCAAATTCCACGCTGTGGACGATTGTGAATCGCAATGAGTATGACGTCACTGGAGAAGAACTGCGCCTGCCGGTTCAAGCGGGCGTGCGTTACTTCGATCTGTGGCACGGAATCGAATTACTTCCCCGCGTCAGCGGCTCGCAAGCCACGCTCTCATTTACGATTGACGCTCAAGGATTCGCCGCCGTCCTCGCCACCGCGGAAAATTCCACTCCTGCCGCGCTGCAAACACTGCTCCAAGACATGGCCGCGCGTTCCGCTCAGCCTCTCGCAGCATTTTCGCGCCAATGGAAATTTGTCCCGCAGACCATGTTTGTGTCCGAGCCGACGAAAATTCCCAACGCGCCGCCGCCCGGCATGCTCCTCATCCCCGCAGCGGATTACGATTTCGCGGTGCAGGGAATCGAAATCGAAGGCGGCAACGATCCCGGCGTGGACGTGCAATATCCCTGGGAAGATGCGCCGCGGCGTTACCATCGCAAACGCATGCACATTTCCAGTTTTTATATTGACCGCACTCCCGTCACCAATCAGCAATTCAAGGAATTTCTGGACGCGACGAAATACCATCCTGCGGACGACCACAATTTTCTGCGCAATTGGCAGAGCGGAACGTACCCCGAGGGCTGGAGCACGAAGCCGGTAACCTGGGTTTCCATCGAAGACGCGCGCGCCTACGCCGCATGGTCCGGCAAGCGCCTGCCCCACGATTGGGAATGGCAGTATGCAGCGCAATCCACGGACGGTCGCACGTACCCTTGGGGCAACGATTGGGACGCGCAAGCCGTTCCGCCCGCCGAACACGGTCGCGGGATGCGTGCGCCGGCAAACGTCGACGCCTACGCCACAGGTGCGAGCCCCTTCGGACTGCTCGACCTCGAAGGCAACATCTCGCAGTGGACCGACGAATTTCGCGACGAACACACACGCGCCGCCATCATACGCGGTGCCGCTTCCTACCAACCCCGCGGTGCCGTCTGGTATTTCCCGCAGACTTACCGCCTGGACCAGCACCAAAAATATCTATTGCTGTCGCCCGGCCGCGACCGCTCCGCCACCATCGGCTTTCGCTGTGTAGCAGACGCGCAGTAGCGCGCCCTCCGCTGGATTTGTGCGGATCACTTCAGCTGTGTCTCGGGGCAAAAGGAAAGGTCGCGATCGAAATCGCGATTTTAATATGGAAGAGATTTTGTAGCGGCCGCTCTGTCCCGCGTTTTTCGGGACAGAGCGGGCATCTTTCTTTTCTACAAACTACTGCACTCTCTGTATGTACCGCGCCTCGGAAGTATCCACCTTGATCTTGTCGCCATTCCCAACGAACGGCGGAACGTTCACAATCAATCCTGTTTCCAGTTTCGCCGGCTTCATCACCGCGCTGGCCGTCGCTTTCTGGATGCTCTGCTCCGTCTCGACCACCGTCAGGTCCACTGTGTCCGGCAGCAGCACGCCAATAGGCTTATCGTCGTAATACTCGATTTTCACCGGCAGATTGGGAATCAAGTAATCCCGCGTGTCGCCCACAATATCGTTCTGTAGCGCCAGCTGTTCGTAATTTTCCGTGTTCATGAAGTGGTGCGTATCCCCATCGCTGTAGAGATACTCGAACTGAATTTCATCCACCACCACTTTTTCCAGCGTTTCCTCTGCGCGGAACCGGAAGTCCAGCATGTTGCCATTGCGCAGGTTGCGCATTTTGGTCTGCATCGAGCCGCGCTTATTTCCTGGTGTGCGGTGGTCCACGCTGTACACCACGCACAGGTCGCCCTCGTGCTTGATGATCATTCCCGGGCGTAGCTGCGTTGCCTTAATCATTTCCTGCTCCTGAATTCTGGTCTGGAATTCCCGGCCCTTGTCACAACTTTTCTCGCGCAGGGCCCTTCTGGGGTGTCACTCGCCCGCCGCACAGGGCATCGGGCGTCTCGCGCATCCTCAGCATCCGCTCGGCACAATCGCCGAACACTCCTTCGGCGCGCATTTTGCCTGCCGCCGAAACGAGTATTATAGCGGCCCGCGCCGCACACGGTCAAACCTGCCGTGCCCCACGCGAATCGCCGAAACTCTCAGCGCGCAGGCTGCGATGCAACGCCATCAGCTAATTAAAATTGTAGCCAATCTCCCAAAGAAACATGTGATTGCCGCTCGTCACGCCCGAGTTCCCGATCTGATAAGCGGTGTACAGCGTCATTTTTGAAGTGAGTTTTATGATCGCGCCGGGGTTTACATATCCGACGGCCTGTTTCCCTGTGTACCACTCGGCGGCCAGCGTCACGCGATCGTTCACCCGCTGCTCGAAGGTAAATTGTCCGCCGGCGCGATTGGCGTTCGCCACCACGTATCGCGTGAAGTCGTATCCGCCAAAACCAATGCGCGTGCCGTGCTTCCACTGTTTCGCGAACGATGCATAAGCGTAATTTCCCGCGTTGTACGTGCGCTCGCGCACTGGAAAGTACAAATCATCCCCAACGTAGAACGACCATCCCGTCGCTTCACTCTTCCAGATCCGCCATTTCACCGTCGGAGAAATTTCCAGCAGCCCCAGCGTGGGCGCGCTCAGGCCGTTAAAGTTCACGCCGACTTCGATCTGGTGCCCGATACCTATCACCACGCGCGGCGTAAACGTAGCCAGGGGATCCACCACGCGCACGGTGCCGTCGAGTTCACCATAAACTTTTCCGGCGTCCAATATGTCGGCGTTGGGCACGTCGAACACGGTTTCTTGCCCGTAGGCGTGCGAGACTGGCAAAAAAATGAAAAGAAGCGCGCAGCACTTCAGAAGTCCGATGGTTCGCAGTGGCCGCAAGGTCACCTAGCATAACCCGGCTGGATGTCCGTTGCTTACCGATACGTGATTCTGCGCACGCTTTCGCGCGGGTATTATTTCCCGGTGTAAACCACCCGCCAGATGGTGTTCGACCCGTCGTCGGTCACCAGCAACGATCCGTCAGGAGCCACGGTTATTCCCACCGGCCGGCCCCACACGTTTCCGTCGGCAAGCACGAAGCCCGTTACGAAATCCTCGTATTCTCCGCTGGCGTGGCCGCTCTGGTGCAGCGGCACGCGAATCACTTCGTAACCGGCGCGCGACGCTTTATTCCACGACCCGTGCTCAGAAGCAAAAATGTCGCCCTGATATTCCGCCGGGAATTGTTTCCCTTGATAGAAAGTCAATTCCAGCGAAGCGTTGTGCGGCTGCAGCAGCACGTCCGGCGTGAGCACTTTATCCTTCAGCTCTGGATGCTTCCCCTCGTGCCGCGGATCCTGATTGCCGCCCATGTACCACCACGGCCAGCCGTAAAACCCGCCTTCCTGCACGTGCGTGATGTAGTCCGGGACCAGGTTATCGCCCAGCCCGTCGCGTTCGTTTACCGAACACCATAGCTCCCCGGTCGCAGGATTGAACGCCAGCCCTCCACCCGGGTTGCGTATCCCGTAGGCATAAACACGCTGGCCGGTGCCGTCCGGATTGAATTCCAATATGTCGGCGCGATTTTTTTCCGCGGGAGTCGTGTCCGGGTCATCCACGTTGGAGCCTGATCCCACGGCGACCAGCATATTTTTTCCGTCCGGCGTGAATAGCACGGAGCGCGTCCAGTGACTCGGTTTGCCGGGAACATCCACGATATGCTGCTGCGGGCCGCGCGCTTTCATATCGCCGTTCTGATACGGAAAACGCACGATCGAATCCAAATCGCCGATGTAAACCCACTGCGGATCGGGGCCCGGCGGATAAAACGCAATCCCGTACGGTCGCTTCAGGCCCGTCGCAAACGTCTCCAGCTGTTGCGGCTTGCCATCGGCCGTGATGCCGCGAAACACTTTCACGTCACCCGGATTGCTTTCCGCAACGAAAAAATCTCCGTTCGGCGCCGTGACAATCAGCCGCGGATTTTTCAGCCCGCTGGCATACTGCTGCACCGTGAACCCTGGCAAAGCTTGCGGCCAGGCGTCGTTCGGCCGTGGCACCAGTTTCGGGCCGTTGTCCGCGGACTTCGTCGCGTAGGGTTTCGGCAGGTCCGCGACTGTGATCTTGCGCACGGTGCCCGGCTTCTCGTAACGATAATCCGTGAAGGGTGCGGTCGGCGGCGGAGCTGTGGATGCCGCGTTACCGGCGGGCGTCGCAGCGCCAGGATGCCAGGTTGGCAGCGGCGGATGCGGGCCGCCAAGGGCCTTCACGTACGTCACCACCTGCCAGCGCTGCTGCTCGCTTAAACTCGCCCACGCCGGCATCCCGTTGTTCGGATTTCCCTGCGTAATAAACCAGAAAATCGCGCCATCGGGCGCGCTCTGCGCCGGACCCGTGGCTAGCGCCGGAATGATGCCGGAACCTTCGCCCTTCGTTCCATGGCACGCGGCGCAATGTTGCGCGAATACGTTGGCGCCGGCCTGCGCGGCTGCGCGCTTGCCTGCGTACGGGTTTTTCGTCTGCTCGGCGGTAGCCGGCGCATTGTGGAAGGAAGCGGTCTGCGCGTTGACGGGTAAGCACACACCGATTCCCGCGAGTAGAAGTAAGGATAGGTGTCGGATTAAGACGTAAGCATTGCTCCTCGAGCTCCCTGTTCTCACCGAGTTCAAGAGTTCCTCCCAAGCGATGCTGGAGATATTTTAGGTTCGATTCCGCCTGCTGTTCTTTGGACTCTCCCCGCGCATTTTATGTTACATCGCCAGCCACCACGAAGAAAAAGCCGTGAGGTGCCGACCGCCCGGAGTCCACGCCGAAGGCGGCACTTTCCCGCGCCAGCCTGGCGCAACGTGAATTCCGATTACACTGAATCTGCGAATTTCACGGAAAACTCCCCGTTTCTGGCCAGATTTCAGCCTGCGCTATGCTGTTGACTATATAGGCGCTTGCTCGCAGATATTCGCGAATCCTCGCTTTTCTCGTGCACTTTTCCCGCAACTGTGTTATTCTTTTTTTGCGCTTAATACCTCGGTTGTGTTGTGCGGCCTCTGGTGAGCAGTTGATCTGAGATTACCCGCCCTTCAGTTCTCTCCGTAAGTCTTCAGCGTAATTTAAAACAAAGACTGGCAAGACCAGTTTGCTGTGCCCGCACCCGATGTGTGCAGTACGTGTGTGCGCGCCGCGACGGCTTCCGCCAGATAGAAGGCAACACCAAGATGGATAGCATTACAGAAACATTTTCACAAATGGCGATCTCCGCTTATACCAAAGAGCGGTTGGCATTCGCCAAGTTCTCGATTCCCACGCCTGTGCAAACTGCGGCGATCCCGCAAGCACTGGCTGGGAAAGATGTGCTGGCAACAGCGCAGACCGGCACCGGCAAGACGCTCGCGTTCTTGATTCCAGTGATGGAGCGCATGCTGCAGGAAAAGACGCCGGGAATCGCAGCGCTCGCTGCTCGTTCCGACGCGCGAACTGGCGATGCAGGTCGTCGAGCAGTACAACGCGTTGCGCGGCAAGCAGCTCGGTCCCGCGGCGCTGGTCGTCGGCGGATTATCCGAAGGGCTGCAACTCACCAACCTGCGCAAAGGCGCGCGGCTGGTGGTGGCGACTCCCGGACGATTGGAAGATTTTCTCTCGCGCAAGCTCGTGCATTTCCGCGATCTGCGCGTGCTGATTCTCGACGAAGCCGATCGCATGCTGGACATGGGATTCCTTCCCGCGATTCGCAGAATCGCATCCGTGCTGCCGAAAGAACGGCAGACACTGTGCTTTTCCGCGACGCTGGAAGCTTCCGTCGTGCATCTCGTGAAGGACTACATGCGGAACCCTGTGCGACTGGCATTCGGCTCCGTGCTGAAACCGTCCGAGAATGTCCGCGTGCAGGCTTTCGAAGTTGCAACCGACCGCAAACTGCCGCTGCTGCATCGTTTGCTCTCGAAGGAAACCGGCCGCTGCCTCATCTTCACGCGCACCAAGCGTGGAGCGGAGCGACTGTCCATTACGCTGAGCCGCGACGGATTCGCGGCATCGACGATTCACGGCGGGCGCACGCAATCGCAGCGCACCGCGGCCTTGACGGGATTCCAGCAGGGACGCATACGCGTTCTGGTGGCCACCGACCTGGCTTCGCGCGGCATTCACGTGCAAGACATCGCGCACGTGATTAACTACGACTTGCCGGACATCGCCGAGAACTTCATTCACCGCGTCGGACGCACCGGACGCGCGGGCGGACACGGCGTGGCTTCCACCCTTTTTGGCCGCGAGCAGCGCTCCGAGCTGATGGCTCTGGAACGCACTCTCGGCATCAAGATGGAGCGCATGCGCGCGGAAGGCGACCCGGGAGAGAAGCAACCTCCCGCGGTGAAGAGCGCGCTGGAACGTTTTCAGTCCAACACCAAATCACGCATCGGCCAGCTTCCAGGAGAAATCCTGCAAGCGCAGGTGTAATACCGGCCCCAAATCGGTGAGCAGCGCGGCGTTGCAAAACGCGGCTGCGTCCGGAGACAAAGCAAGGTTTTGATTTAGAAAGTTGCAGACAGAAAGCAGAACGGCGGCCCCCTCCCGCGATTGCGGGAGGACCGCCGTTTTTATTTTTGCGGGCTAAAATCCCGGCGCGCCGGTGGAGGCGGGTCGCACTTCGCCGGATTCCACGCCGAAGCGCAGGCGCTCGAAGTACGTTTGCGCGAGTGACATCAGGCCGGTGTAGAGGTAGCCCCACACGAAGAGCAGCAGGAAGGGCACGGTAGCGTAATTTTCATTTTGCAGCGCGTAGACCACGGCTGCGGCGAAATATAATCCCAGCAGAACTTCGGCGAACGGCATCCAGCCGGCGCTCTTGTGATATTTTTTCTTGGCCCACACCCCATCGCCTTGCGCCCCCGCTTCCACTCGATATTTCGGCGTGCGCACAAAATCGGATTTCACGCCGACGATGGCTTCGATCACCGCGAGGGCGTTGCGCACGGAAAGGCCAATGCCCACGGCCATCACGAACGGCAAGTACAAGAAGGTGCGCTTCCATGTTTTCGGATAAAGAGCGCGCTCAGCCGCCAGATAAAACGACGAAATCGAGCACGTGGACGCCAGAAACAGCGGCAGATCAATCACCAGCACCTGAAACCAGCCCTGGTAAAAACGCACGATCATCGCCGGCAGCAAAATCATGGACATCAAAACCATCAGCGGGTAACTGATATTCGCCGTCAGATGGAAGAACGCCTCAGCCTTCACGCTGCCCGGAACGTTCGCGCACATCACGCGTGGCAAGATCTTCTTGGCCGTCTGCATCAAGCCCTTAGCCCAGCGCGCTTGCTGCGATTTGAATGCGTTCATTTCCACCGGCAGCTCGGAAGGACATTCAATTTCCGGCAGGTACACGAAATGCCAGCCGCGCAATTGCGCCCGATAAGAAAGGTCGGTGTCCTCGGTAAGTGTGTCGTGCTGCCAGCCACCCGCATCTTCAATCGCCGCGCGCCGCCAGATGCCCGCCGTGCCGTTGAAATTGAAAAACAGTCCGCTGCGGAATCGCGCGGAATGTTCCACGACGAAATGTCCGTCCAGCAGAATCGCTTCCACTTCGGTGAGCGCCGAATAATTGCGGTTGATGTAGCTCCAGCGCGTCTGGGCCATGGCCAGCTTCGGATCGGCGAAATACGGCACGGTGCGCCGCAGAAAATCCGGCGGCGGGATAAAATCCGCGTCGAAGATGGCCACAAATTCTCCTAGCGCGGTCTTCAATCCTTCCTGCAGCGCGCCCGCCTTGAATCCTTCGCGGTTGTCGCGATGGATGTAGCTGATCGGCAGGCCCAGGCCCTGGTAGCGCTCCACGCAGTTGCGCGCCACTTCCTGCGTTTCGTCGGTGGAATCGTCCAGCACCTGAACATCCAGCAGCTCGCGCGGATAATCGAACGCCGCCACGGCTTCCACCAGGCGCTCGATCACGTAACGCTCGTTGTAAATCGGCAGCTGCACGGTGACGCGCGGCCATTGCGTGAGTTCGGGAGGCGGCCCCGCAACGCGCTTGCGATTTTTGTAATAGTTGTAAACCAGCGCGTAACGATGAATGCCGTACATCGCCAGAATGGTCATCACGAAGAAATACGGCAGCATGATTGCGAAATCGAAAGTGTTCAGCTGGTACAGTCCGCGAAACGGATTCAGCTGGGCATCCGTATTCCGGCGCCAGTAGTCAGAAAGAGGATTGCTGCCTGACGTTGACCATGTCAGTGCGAGACACACCGCCTGCGTCGCCGCATTATGAAGCCAGATCACTGCGTACACTCCTCCGGGGCTGACTACGACACAAAAAGCAAAAGCGCGATAACGGTTTGAGAGCCTGGGATCGCTGGGGTGTCGCCAAGCTAAGCACATGATTATACGGTGGTAAAGCGCAGTGTCAACGAAGTAGATGAGCAGGCCGAACTGTGCCGATGTGGGACACTCAGCGGTTCGCTCGACTGTTTCCAGCGTGAGGGAGTGCGTGCGATAGTAAGGAATGGCAAAATCCAAGCCGAAGAAAAAGGCCCCCGTCACCAGCAAAGGGCGGATCACCGTCCCTCACGAAGTCCGCCGCGCGCTGGGCGTGCGCCCGGGCGACAAGTTTCTATTCGAACGGGACGGCTCCAAATTTCGCGTGAAACCGCTTCGTGCCGAAAGTCCGATCGAAAAATATCGTGGCATCGGTAATCCGGCGATTCCCTCCGGCCGCAAAGCCATCATTCGAGCCATCCGCCAGCTCCGCGGCCGATGACCACCGCGATTGGTAGCAACACTTCCGTCGCGCGTTGACACGTGTGTGCTGTGGCTCTTACCATGGCTGCGGTTGCGCCGCGTCGAGGTTTGGCCGGGCTTAGGAGAATCTCTTTGATGAATGCGCCGAGAAATCGTCTGCCATTTGCGTTAGTAGTCGTGGTGTTGCTGGGGGCGGGAATGGCGTTGCTTGCGGGGCAATTTCTGGCGCTGGGCGAGGTGCACGCGGCGCGCACGGCGCTTGTCGCACGCACCACTGCGCAGCGCGGGTCAGATGATCCGCGGCTGGCCAAGGCTTATCGCTTCGAGCGCGGCGGATGGATTTACGTGCACCTGGAAGGCTCGCCGCACGACATCGGATACCAGCACGGATATTTGCTGGCGACGGAGATTGCCGACGGGTTTGCGGCGGCCAGCCTGGAGATGACCCACAACAGCAATCGCGACTGGGATTTTTTCCGGCGCGCGGCGCGCGAAATGCTCTGGCCGAAGATTGATCCGGAATATCAAGTGGAGCTGCAGGGAATTGTGGACGGGCTGCGTGCCCGGCAGGTGAAGCTGGACATTTACGACATCGTGGCGCTGAACGCTTTCATGGAACTGGCTGATTACTACGTGCCGTGGCTCGACAAGCAGACCAGCGGCCAGAACTATGACGCCGCTTCATCCGCCAAGCACGAAGGGCACTGCAGCGCGTTCGTTGCCACCGGAAGCTACACCAAAGATCACAAGATCGTCATGGCCCACAATAATTGGACCAGCTACATGGAAGGCGCGCGCTGGAAAATCATTTTCGACATCGTGCCGCAGACCGGCTACAGCATGCTGACGGATGGCTATCCCGGCGTGATCGTCAGCGACGACGATTTCGGCGTCAATTCCGCGGGCATGATGGTCACCGAAACCACCATCACCGACTTCCACGGCTGGGATCCCAATGGCAAGGCCGAATTCGTGCGCGCGCGCAAGGCCATGCAGTACGCCGGCTCAATTGATGAGTACGTGAAAATCATGCTGGATGGAAATAATGGCGGCTACGCCAACGACTGGCTCCTCGCGGACCGCAAGACCAATGAGATCGCGCGCTTCGAGCTGGGCCTGAAACATACGAAACTGTTTCGCACCAAGGACGGCTATTTTGTCGGCTCGAATTTCGCCAGCGATCCGCAAGTCTTGAAGGACGAAACCACATTCGACCCTGCGAATCTGGCGGCTTCAGCCAACGCGCGGCACGTCCGCTGGGATCAATTGATGGCCGCGAACATGGGGAAAATTGACACCACCCTGGCCGAAGGATTTCTGGCCGACCATTACGACAGCTTCACCAAACAAACCGGCGCGAACCGGCGCACGCTTTGCGGTCACGGCGACGCCGCCACTCCGGGCGATCCGGGTTATGCGGCGAAGCCGTACAATCCGTTTGGCTCGGTCGAAGGCAAAGTGATCGATAGCCACATGGCGGAGACGATGACCTTCGTCGCCCGCATCGGACATCCCTGCGGCAGCGATTTCAAATCGCAGCCGTTTCTCGATCAGCATCCGGACTATCGCTGGCAATCGTCAGTGCTGATAGACATGGATGCCGGGCCGTGGACCGAGTATCACGCGAAAGAGCAAGCCCCAGAGCCGGCAGGCGATGCGGCGACGCCAGCAGACAAGCAGTAGATTGTCGTGCCGGTGCATCATGTATCGCACCTACGGCGCTGGCGCGACGTTCGCGGCGGGAAAAAAACCGAACTACCGCTCAATGCACCGGAGCGTTGAAGGCAGCCATCAATTCCACAAAAGTGTCGGCGTGTAAAGCCTGCTCGATGGCTTCCTTGTGCCTGAACAATTCTCCTGCGTCCAGCAGCAGATCGTGCTGTGACTGATTGTCGCCGGTAAGAATTAAAATAATCAGCTTGGCGGGTTTTCCGTCGCGCGCGTCGAAATCCACTCCGTTCGCCACGCGGCCCACCACTACTAAAGGCCCCAGCAATCCATTCACCCGCGCGTGCGGAACGGCCAAACCGTTCTCCCAGCCGCTGGACGTAACGCGCTCGCGCTCCCGAACCAGCCGCAGAAATCTTTCCGGCGCGTTGCTGACGGCATCGGCCGCGGCGATGCACATTTCCTCGAGAACTTGTTGCTTGGTCAGCGATTTCAGCTCCGGGAAGAAAAGCTTAGCCGTGACGGTTTCCTTCAGCGGGTCGTGCGCCGCCGCCGAATCAGGAATTTGATGGCAGGCGCGGAAACCAGCGACGTGAACAGCGCCATCACCACCAGCGCCACGAACATCGTTTCGCGTATCAATCCCAGCTGCAGCGCCAGCAGCCCCAGAATCATTTCCATGGCGCCGCGCGCGTTCATCGCCAGCCCCACTCCCCACGAAGTGCGGCGGTCCATGCCGCCCAGACGCGCGCCCATTCCTGCACCCAATAGTTTTCCGATGCAGGCCACGCCGATAACGGTGGCGGTAATCGGCAGATTGAAATTCGCGACGAAATTGGTGCGCAGGCCGATGCTGGCGAAAAAAAACGGTGCGAACACGTTCGTTACGATGCCGTGGATCAGCTCGGACGTGCGTTTTCGCAGGT
Organism: uncultured Acidobacteriota bacterium; assembly: GCA_963742475.1. GTDB lineage: Bacteria > Acidobacteriota > Terriglobia > Acidiferrales > UBA7541 > Palsa-295. Next base: position 61,223 of record CAVULY010000008.1, read on the forward strand.
GAGTAGACTCGCCCACGGCGATGCCGATGATGAACGCGCCGAAAACTGCGTGAATGCCCGCGTATTCCGCAAACGCGGCCGCGGCGAGCGTCAGCGTAAAAATAAAGCCCAGCACGCCGCCGGGCCAACTGGTATGGGCCTGTATGTGCGGCAAGAGCTTGTCAATCATCCAGCGCACCACTGTGAGCGACAGCACCACGAAAGCCAGCACCAGGATGATCGTGCGTTTCACTCCGTCCATCGAAGTGCCGCCGCCGTTCATCATTCCCAGAATCATGGAGAAAAGGATCCAGCCCACCAGGTCGTCGAACATCGCCGAGGACATCACCACCGTGCCCATCTCCGTGCGCAGCAGGTTCAGGTCCATCAGGATTTTGGCGATTACCGGCAACGCAGAGATGGAAAGCGCCGTGCCCACGAATAGCGCGAAAATCAGCTTGTCCGCGCCCGGGGCCGCGCCCAGAAATCGCGGAAATAATCCCGCGGCGCCGAAACCGAAAGCGAAGGGAATGATTACGCCGAAGAAACTCACGGCCAGCGCGCTTTTGCCTTGCCGGAAGATGCTGCGCAGGTCAATTTCCAGTCCGGCAATCAGCAGAAAAAACACCACGCCAAGCGTGGTGACGGTTTCCAGCGCGATTGGAAGATTTCCCGTGGTCGGAAAAATAAATGCGTACAGGTCGGGCCTGAAATGGCCCAGCAGCGTCGGGCCCAGCAGAATCCCGGCCATGATTTCGCCGAGCACCGAGGGCTGATCCAACTTTTGCATCAGCTCGCCGGCAAGCTTAGCCGCGCCCAGCAGCACGGCCAGGGCGATGAAGATATGCATTATGTCGTTTGGAGCGAGATGCGGCATTCGCGAAGGCCCCTTTCGCGCTGAAATTGCGTCGCGTTCGTGTGTAACATGTGCGGGAGCGTACCGCAACAGTTTGCGGGGCAAGCTAATTGTTACGAATCGCTGCGACGAACTGCGGCGAATCATGACGACGAGCGCGGAATCTCGATCGGGCCTGCAGCTCGTTGCGGTTCTTGCGATTACATTAAAGTAACTGGTATTGAGCCGCCTGCTATCTAATTGAGCGCACCGCGCTTAGCCGCGCTGGAATTCGCTGCTTCAAGCTGCTACAAATCAATGAGCTTGTGAATAGGTGTGTCCGTGGCTGAAAATTGCAGCGCCAAAGGCTGTAAGGTCAACGTCCCCGCGGGCTTAGCCGCGGAGCATCTGTGCATCATGCACTACACTTTGTTCATTGAAAATGAGTGCGCGGAGATGCGCCGGGAGACGGCCCTCGGCAATACCAACCACGAACGTCAGATGGAATTCATCACCAAAATTTCGGGCCGCGGTGAGGCGCTCGTGCACGTCGCCACCAGCGGCTTCCCGATGTCCGATGAACTGAAGGCGCGGGTGCTGAGCACTTTGCTTACCTTGATGAACACGCGGGAAAATATGGACCGCGCTGCGATGCGGCAGTCGGCGCTGCGACGATTCGTCGGCTGATTCCTTCCTTCGTTTGAAAATAAATCCAAGTCTGGTCTAGGCACCCACGTAGCGCGCGTAGAGTGAACGCGCCACTGCCGGATCCTTTGTGCCTTTCACGATGGCGCGGCCGTCGGCGAACACCGTCACCTCGTACGGCGAAACGCGGAAGCGCAGCAGAAATTCATTATGGCGCACTTCATCCGCGGACGTCTTCACCACGCGGCGGCCCAGCTCTCCGAGATCGAGTTTCCTGCTGCGTTCGTGAATCTGCACGGAATCGCGGCCGCACATCGTGATATGCGGCTGTGCGGCTCCTTCGAGATACGTGAATTCCCGGCGTACGCAAGCGCGACACTCTGGCCGGCGCGCCACGCGGATGGATTGAAAGCGCCCGCTCCATATGTCCGCGGAAACCAGTCGGCCGTGCAAAGCTTCTGGTTTGCCCGCGAGAATTTTCGTGGCTTCCGCAGCTTCGACCGAAGCGATCACGCCCACGGCGGCATTCAGCACGCCCGCAGTGTCGCAGGTGGCCTCGGCGCCGATTGCCGCGGAGCTTTCATCGCCCTCCAGCAGGCAAGCCAGGCAGGCGGTTTCACCGGGACGAATCGTCATCGTGACGCCATAACTTCCCACTGCCGCCGCGTAAATCCACGGCACCCTCGCCGAAATCGCGGTGTCATTCAGCAGCAAACGCGTCTCGAAATTGTCCGTGCCGTCCAGAATCAGCTGAAATCCGCCGAGAAGTTCCGCGCAATTTTCCGCCGTCAGATCCGCCACGATGCCTTCCACGCGCGCATCGGAATTAATGGCGCGCAGGCGGCGTTCGGCTGCCACAGCTTTGGGCAGCGCCTCGCGCGCATCCGACTCTTCAAAAAGGGTTTGCCGCTGCAGGTTGGATGGCTCCACAAAATCGCGGTCAATGATGCGCAGCCGGCCCACTCCCGCGCGCACCAGCAGATTGGCCACCACGGTTCCCAGCGCGCCGCACCCCGCCAGCACGGCGCTCGCGCCCAGCAGCTTTTCCTGCCCGTCCGCTCCGATTCCGGCGAAGAGGATCTGCCGCGAATATTTTTCGCGCTGTTCGTCGTTCATGCTTGGCCCGTTCTTGCAGTCTGTGGAAGCGGAGGATGTGTTCTCAATTCAATATCATAGCGCCTTTTCGCATCCGGCAGGCAACGCGCCTGTGCTAACCTTTGCTCTTACCTCCAAGGCGAATGAGAAGCCCGTGGAATTGGCTACGCCCGCAAGCCTGTGCCTCTCACCGGACCGGGACTTGGGGAACAATTTTGTGCTTCGGAGCGCTGCTGTGCGGCCTCCTCGCCGGCGCGCCGGTCCGCGCGCAAGCTACCCAAATCCACGACACACAAAACGAAAACACCCAAATCGAAGGCCAGCAGGTCGCTGAAATCCGCATTGTAGACGACAGCGGCAATCCGCTGCGCGCCCGCGGTCCCTCTCTTCCCCTCGAAGTCGGCAAGCCTTTCGATTTTGCCGTGGAACGCGAAAGCCTGCGCACGCTTTATCGCACCGGCGATTTCGCTGACATCCGCGTCACGGCCACTCCTCTCGCGCAAGGTGTCCGCGTCGAGTTCGTCGTGCAGCGGAATTTCTACAACAACGTGGTCCGTGTGGAAGGTTTGAAAGAACCGCCCAGCGAAGCCGCGGCGCAGGCATCCATGCGGCTCACTCTAGGTGAACCTTTCCGCGAAAGTTCGCTGCGCGAGGCCATTGAGCGGCTCAAGGACACGCTGAAAAACGAAGGTCTTTACCAGGCCGACGTGAAATGGACTCTCACCCCTCACGAGGACACCCGCCAGATGGACGTGCTGATCACCGTCGCGCCGGGCGCACGCGCGACCGTGGGCAGCTTCAACGTCAAAAATCAGACGCCTTACCCGGATGCGGAGATTATCCGGCGCTCGAAAATCAAGCTGAAGAAGCCATTCACTTCAGCGCAGGTCTCTCGCGCGTCGCAGCGTTTGAAAAAATATCTCGTTAACCAGGGCTACCTCGGCGCCGGGATTTTGATCACTCCCGGAAGTTATGACGCGACGTCCAATCTGGTGGTCTTGAATTACGAAGTCACCACCGGTCCGCGCGTCAGCGTGGCCGTGGGCGGCGCGCATATCAGCGAGGGCAAATTGCGCGAGCTGCTGCCCATCTATGCCGAAGGCGCCGTGGACGAAGATCTACTTCAGGAAGGCCGGCGCAACATCCGCGATTATTTTCAGCGCCAGGGATATTTCGACGCCGACGTATCGGTGAGCTCTCATGACGACGCCAAAGCGGGCGTGCGCGTCATCAGCTACGAAGTCTCCCGCGGCGAACGTTCGCGGCTCACCGGCGTGGCTTTCTTCGGCAATAAATATTTCAGCAAGGACATGCTGGAGGGCCGCTTGATGCTGCAACCCGCTTCCTTCGCTTCCAGCGGCCGCTACAGCCAGACGCTGGTGCGCGACGATGGCGATTCCATTCGCGCGCTCTATCTTTCCAACGGTTTTCTGGACGCCAGCGTCACCTCCACCGTGGATGATAATTACCAGGGAAAGAAAGGCAATCTTTTCGTTTCCTACCACATCGTCGAAGGTCCGCAGACGCTGGTCGAAGATCTGCAAATTGATGGCGTGCATGCTTTGAGCAAAGATACGGTGCTCAACGTGGTCGGTTCTTCACCCGGCCAGCCCTATTCCGCGGCGGCCGTCGCCAGCGACCGCAACAATATTCTGGCGATGTACTACAACGATGGCTACCCCGAAGCTCGTTTCGAAGAAACCGTCTCGCCCGCGGACGCTCCCTACCGTGTGCGGCTGACCTATCACATTACGGAAGGCACGCGCATCAACGTCGCGAAGGTGCTGCTCACCGGGTATCAATACACGCGGCCCGGAATTATTGCGCGGCAAGTCACCATTCAGCCCGAAGGCCCGCTCCGTGAAGGCGACGTGGTGGAAACGCAGCGGCGCCTCTACAACCTCGGCGTTTTCACCCGCGTGCAGATCGCTCCGCAGAACCCTGCGGGGACCGATCCGGACAAAGTGATGGTGGTGGACGTGCAAGAAGGAGGCCGTTACACCATCGGCTATGGATTCGGCTTTGAAGTTCTGCAAATCGGCAATCCTTGCCCAAGCAACCCGCCACCCAATTCGCCTCCGTGCAATCCGAACGCCAGACAAATCGCCGCCAGCCCGCGCGGTATTTTCGAAATTTCGCGCGCCAATATGTTCGGGCGCGCGCAGACCCTCACCTTCAAGGCGCGAGCCAGCACCCTTCAGTACCGGGCGCTGGCGTCCTACGCAGCTGACAACTTTCTCGGCAGGAAATCCCTCAGCGCGGCGCTGACGATCTTTGCGGATAAGACCCTGGACGTCTCGACATTCACTTCGATCCGTTACGAAGCGCAGTTCCAGATCGCCGAGAAAATTTCGCCGTCGACTTCGTTGCTGTACCGTTATTTTTTCCGGCGCGTCGTAGCCACCAACCTGAACGGCACAATTTCCGAGGACCAGATTCCGCTCTACAGCCAGCCCACGCTGGTGTCAGGCGTTGGAATCACCTACGCGCGCGATCGCCGCGATAATCCCGCCGACCCCCGATCCGGAAGCTTCAACACTGCCGACGCCAGCTACGCGGCGGAAGCGCTGGGCTCCAGCGCGAGTTTTTTCCGTCTCTTCGTGCAGAATTCTTCCTACCATCCCTTCGGCCGCGCCTTTGTGTTCGCGCGCTCCACGCGTTTCGGAGTGGAGTTGCCCACTGGCGATACCACTGGAAACGCCCCTACGAATTGTTCCGGCACGATCACTTCCGGGCCGATTATTCCGTTGCCCGAACGCTTCTTCTCCGGAGGCGCGCAGTCTCTTCGAGGTTTCAGCCTCAACGAAGCCGGCCCGCGCGATCCGTGCACGGGTTTCCCCATCGGCGGCCTGGCGTTGCTGATCTTCAACCAGGAATTGCGTTTTCCCATGAAGCTGCCGTTTATCGGCAACCGCCTCGGCGGGACGATTTTCTACGACGGGGGCAACGTCTACAGCGACGTGAATCACATCAATCTGAACTGGAAGTCCGCTTCACCAACGGTTCTGAATTATTTTTCGCAAACGATAGGATTTGGCGTGCGCTATGCCACTCCCATCGGTCCGGTGCGCGTGGATTTTGGCTACCTGCTGAATCCGGCGCAATACTTGGTGACGCCTTCACCTCCCACGGTGCCGCCCACGCAAACCTATACAATTTCGCATTTCGGATTTTCATTTAACATCGGTCCGGTGTTCTGATGCGACGCGCGATTTTTATTTTCGGCTGTGGGGCATGGTTGCTGGGACTTGCGGCCAGCTGCGCGCGCGCCCAGGGCGATACTTATTCGGAATTGCCGCCCGCGCGGAGCGCCGCGGGTTCGCCGGGTTCCTCGGCCGCGCAGCAGGTGGACGGAGTGGCCGCGCGCATCGAGGACGACGTCATCACCGAAAGCGAAGTGCGCGAGCTGGCCGCATTCCAGTTGCTTGTAGACGGCAAGTCCAAATCGCGCGCCGAACTGATCAGCGAACTCAGCGATCAATGGCTGATCCGCAACGAGGCCAACGCCACGAAGTACCCACAACCCCCAGAAGCGGATATAGATCGCGCCTACGAGGAGTTCGTCAAACAATTTCCCTCGCCCGAAGAATTCCAGAAACGTTGCGCCAGCGCCGGCCTCACGGAAGCTGCCATTCGCCGCATGCTCCGCCAGCAGTTATATCTTTCTCGCTTTATCAATTACCGCTTCCGCCCCGAAGCGCAGGTGAGTGACGAACAAGTGGCGGCGTACTACCGCGACGATTTTTCTCCACAACTGAAAGCGCGCAATGAACCGGTGCCGCCTCTGGACGACGTGGACGACACCATACGCGAAGTCCTGATCCAGCGCGCCATCAGCGAACGCGCCGCGAAGTGGCTCAGCGATTCGCGCGAGCGCCTGAAGATTGACATCGTCTCGCAAGGAAGCGCTTCATGAAACTGCGCTGGCCGCACGGACTGGCAGCCGTGGTGCTGCTGATCGGCGCCGCAGCCGCGGCGGTATTTTGCGTATTCGAATTTGGAATCGTGCAGCGCTGGGTGCGCAATTCGCTCGTCCAGCAACTCGAAGCCAGAACCGGCGCGCGCGTCGAGCTGGGCGGATTTCATTTGCACGCGCTGCGCATGCGCGCCGAACTCGATAACCTCACGTTGCACGGCCTGGAAACCGCCTCCGACCCGCCGCTGTTCCACGCAGACCGCGTGCAAGCCGGCATCACCGTTCTTTCGTTTCTGCACCGGGAATTCAAAGTGGACGACTTGGTGGTTGATCGCCCGCAAGTATCCGTCCGCTTTGAAAAGAACGGCCACAGCAATCTTCCCACTCCCAAAATCAAGCCGGCCGCCGGTTCCTCCTGGCAGCAGACGCTCTTCAACCTGCGCATTGCGCGGCTGGAATTGCGCGATGGCAGTGCCACTATCAACGACCGGCGGACTCCCCTGGAGTTGAAGGGGCAGAATCTGGCGTTTCTGCTGCAGTACGTGAAGCCGGCCGACGACAAGGATGCCTACGTCGGAAATCTCACCTGGAACCAGGTGGAATTGGATTTGAAACGAGACGTGCCGCTGCGCTTCGATCTCTCCACGAAATTCGAATTGCACCGCGATTCCTTCGAACTCAACGAGCTGGTTTGGAAGTCCCTGCACTCCGAGCTGAATTTGCGCGCCGAGTTGCCCAGCTTCGAGCGCGCCGATTGGAATTTGCATTATCGCGGCCGCCTCTCTCTGGAGGACATACGAAAAATCTTTCGCGAGCCGCTTACTCCTGACCTCACCGCCGATTTTTCGGGCGACGCCCGCTACGCCTCCGGCGATTGGACCGGCAGCGGCTACTTTAACGGCCACGACGTGAAAATGCACTACGACTGGTTTCACGCCACAAACATCGAAACCACCGGCAACTACAAAATCGCCAAGCGCAAGCTGGTGGTGGAAAATCTGGCGATCCGCGCCCTGGAAGGTTCTCTCGACGGCCGGCTGGAAATGGATTTACCGACTTTGGCCTTCCGCACGCAAACTCATTTCCATCACGCCAGCCTGGCAGACGCAATCGACGCCGTGAATCACGTGGCTTTCCCGATCAATACGCTGCATTGGGACGGCGAGATGGACGTGGATTCCTACAATACCTGGACCGCGAATTTCCAACATTTCACTTCCAAGGGAGAATCGCGCTGGACTCCGCCGTCCGTCCTCGCGCCAGGCATGATTCCGGTTACCGCGCGCATTGTGTACGACTACTCGGAAGATAAAGAAATTTGCGCGCTCACCGAAAGTGAGATCACCACGCCCGACACGCAAATCGAATTCAACGGCGCGCTCAGCTCCCTGGACACCGCGCTGGAACTGAAACTCAAGGCGGACAATCTCGTCGAATGGGACGACTTCATCAATCGCCTGCGCGGCGTTCACGCCGTCCCCACGCGCATCGCCGGCCGTGTGGCATTTCGCGGACGCATCCTCGGCCCCATCGCCGGCCCCACTTTCGCCGGACACATCCGCGCAGACGACGCGCGTTACGATATCTATCAGTGGGATCAGATTGAAGGCGACCTGGATTATTCGCTCGACGAGTTCAAGCTCACCAAGACCGTCGTACGGCGCGGACGAGCGTCCGTGAATCTCAATCTTGCGATGCACCTCGATGGCGACTGGAGTTTTGTTCCGCAAAGCGAGTGGTCGCTCGATGCTCAAACGGATCACTCTCCCAGCGACGACCTGCAAGCGATGTTCGGCGCGAACTATCCCATCACCGCTTCGCTTTCCGGCACGTTGAACGGCAGCGGCACCAGCGCCGTGCCGGTGCTCGATGCCAATCTCACTCTCGATGACATTCAAACCAAGGGCCTGCATTTCGACCGGCTCAGCGGCAGCGTCCATTTCGCCCGCGATGAAATCAGGCTCTCGCGCGCGGAGCTGCGCCGCGACACCGGCCGCGTTGCGGGGGATTTTCTCTATCGTCCCAAGGAAGAAACGGCCGAGTTCAACCTTACCGGCACCGGCATCCTTCTGGACAAGATTCAGGGCCTGCAAAATCCCTCGCTGCCCATCGCCGGACGGTTGGATTTCGCGCTGCGCGGCAGCGGGCCGGTGCGCGCGCCCGCGGGCCAAGGCGATTTTCACCTCGTCAATTTGAAAATCGGCACGGACGAAGAAGGAGACTTCCACGGCCAACTCGATTCCGACGGGCACAACGTTCGCGTGGCGCTCAATTCAGAGGGTTCGCATGGACAATTGCGCGGGCAACTCTCCGTCGGATTAACCGGCGACCAGGATATTTCCGGGAAACTTTCCGTCGTGGAATTCGATCTCGATCCGCTGCTTTCCGCGGGACTGCATTTGAAGAACATCACCGGCCACAGCGTGGTGGACGGAAATTTCACCCTGGCGGGCGCGTTGCGCAAGCCGGACAGCATCGAAGTAAGCGCGGACATCTCACGCATCTCCTTCGATTATCTGTTCGTATCGTTGCAGAATGATGGCCCGCTGCAATTCACCTATCGCCGCAACGAAATTCGCATTGCCCAGGCGCACCTGCACGGCCCCGATTCCGATTTTCAGATCAGCGGATCGGCGCGCTTTGACCGCGAACGCCCGGTGCACGTCAACGTCACCGGCACCGTGAATCTGGGCCTGCTGAAAGGAATGTTGCCGGACCTGCACGCGCAGGGCAAAGCCAATGTGAACATGTCCGTCGAGGGCACCATGGCCAAGCCGCGCATCACGGGCCGCGCTGCCGTGCGCGACGCCTCCGCAAACTATTCCGATTTTCCGGTGGGTCTCAGTCACTTTAACGGCGATCTGGTTTTCGATCGCAGCCGCCTGCTTTTTGAAAATGTCACCGCGGATTCCGGCGGCGGCCAATTGACTTTGAACGGCAGCGTCACCTACGGCGAAGAAGGTCCGATGCGCTACGAGATCACTGCCAGAACCCCGCAGGTGCGCATTCGCTATCCGGCGGGAATGAGCTGGCTCACCGGCGGCACGCTGCAGCTTTCAGGAACCACCGAGCGCGCCGTACTGAGCGGAAACGTGGAACTGAAGCGGCTGCTCTTTGCGCCGGGCGCGGACATTACTTCGTTCTTCGGCGCCTCGCCGGAATCCTCCGCCGCTGCGTCGTCGTCGCCCTTCATGCGCAATCTCACGTTCGACGTTGCCGCGCATACCACCCCGGGAGCGCGCATCGAATGGACCGGCGCGCAGGTGGAAATTGATAGCGACCTGCATCTGCGCGGCACCTGGGACCGCCCCATTCTGCTCGGGCATATCCATCTGCTGGGCGGCGAAATGTCCTTTCGCGGAAATGATTTCACGCTCACGCGCGGAGACATCAATTTCGCCAACCCTTTCAAGCTCGATCCCGAACTCAACATCGAAGCCACTTCCACCATCAGCCAGTATCAGGTCACCATCAATTTTTCCGGCCGCGCCAGCAAACTTTCTCTCAGTTACCGCTCCGATCCGCCGCTGCCGGATACGGACATCATTGCGCTGCTCGCCCTGGGCAGCACCGGACAGGAAAGCGCGCTGCGTTCCTCTGCCGGGTCGAACTACGGCGCGACGGCCTTGCTATCCGAAGCGGTTTCCAGCGGCATCGGCGGGCGCATCGAACATCTTTTCGGCATCAGCCATTTTCGGATTGATCCGTTCCTGGCAGGCACGGCCACTGAATCGAACGCATCGGCGCGCGTCACCATCGAGCAGCAAATCACCCGGGATCTCACCGTCACGTATTCCTCCAACGCGGCGTCCGACCAGGAGCAGTTGATTCAAGTGGAATACCACGTGCGCCGCGACCTCTCGGTTGTCTTCCTGCGAGACATCAACGGCACCTACGGCCTCGACGTAAAATTCGTGAAGCACTTTCACTGAAGATTTACTTCATCGGATTCACTTCACTCCGGCATCGCAAATAGTGATTCCGGCGCCAGTCGCACGCGCCATGGCAGCGGACGGTCGCGAAAACGTTCCCATTTCTCCTTGAACATTTCCGCCTGCAAATGCGCTTCGCCGGCTTCGCCATGTAAGGGATCCAGGCTCAGGAACAGCGTGATCCGGAACGGCGTCTCCGAGGTGCGCACAATCCAGCAGGGAAAAACATTCTGTTCGCTCGCGGCCTCGCCGGCGTTTTCCAAAAATTCTATATGGTGCGCGCGAATTCCCACGTACTTCGGCGCTTTGCCCGGCGCCTGCGCCAGACGCAGCCGGCAATCCCAGTCCAGCGCCTCCACCGTGCCGTCTGCATTCGCCTGCGCGCGCGAAATATTTTTGCAGCCCGTGAGCCGCGCCACCTCGGCGGTCGGCGGGTGCCGGAAAATCTCCTGCTTCGCGCCAAACGCCGCCACACGCCCGCGCGCCAGCACCAGCAATTCTTCGCCCAGGCGGTAGGCTTCCTCCATGTTGTGCGTCACCAGCAACGCCGGACGCCGGTAACTCGCGAAAGTTTCCTGCAGTTGCGCCTCCACTTGCGCGCGCAAGTGCGTATCCATCGCGGAGAGCGGCTCATCCAGCAGCAGCGCTTCCGGCTGAATCGCCAACGCGCGCGCCAATGCTGCCCGCTGCTGTTCGCCGCCCGATAATTCTCGCGGGTAACGCTGCTCCAGCCCCGCCAGGTGCGTGCGCGAAACCAGCGCAGCAGTCCGCGCGGCCTGCTCCGCTTCGGGCAAATCGTGCAAACCGAACGCGATATTCTGCGCCACCGTGCGATGCGGAAACAGCGCGTAATGCTGGAACAGCATGCCGATGCGCCGCTCGCGCGCAGGAATTCCCACGCGCCGCTCGGAATCGAAAAGAATTCGCTCGTTCAGCGTGATGCGTCCAAGCCCGGGCCGTTCCAGTCCGGCAATGCAACGCAATAGCATGGACTTGCCCGCGCCCGATGCGCCCAGAATGCTCAGCGGCGATTCGCCTGCGCGGAACGCCACGTCCAGCGTGAAATCCGCCAGCTTCTTTTCGATCTGTACTTCCAGAGTCACGTCAGTGTTGTCCCCAGCGCTCGCGTCGCAGACGCTGCGCGTGCGTCCAGTAGTAAAGTCCGCCCAGCAGCACGATCGAAATTCCCACGTCCACCGCGCACCACGCCATGGCCCGCTGGATTTCGTTTGCTTCCACCGCAAAGTAAATCGCGATCGGAATCGTTTCGGTTTTTCCGGGGATATCTCCAGCGAGCATCAACGTGGCGCCGAATTCTCCCAGCGCGCGCGCAAAAGAAAGTATCGTGCCGGCCAGCACGCCCGGCCACGCCAGCGGCAGCGCCACTTCGCGGAAAATTCGCGCTTCGGATGCGCCCAGAGTTCGCGCCGCTTGCAGCACGTGCGGATCCACCTGCTCCAGCGCCGCGCGCGCTGTGATGTACATCAGCGGAAATGCCACCACGATCGCGGCGATCACCGTGGCAGGCCACGAAAACACCACCGTCGCGCCGAACTGCAGCAGCAGTTTTCCCAGCGGTCCATTGCGGCCAAAAAGCAGCAGTAGCAGAAATCCCACTACGGTCGGAGGCAGCACCAGCGGAAGAATAAAAATTCCATCAAGCAGCGCCGCGCCGGCGCCCGCGCGATTCTGCCGCCATGCAGCCGCGGCCAGGCCCGCGACCAGCGTCACGGCGGTCGCCGCCAGGCTCGTCGCCAGCGATATCAGCAGAGGAGACCAATCCATCGCGAGAGGATTGTAGCTGGATCAGTTCTTTACGGCTGATTTTTCCGCAGAGGTGAAACCGTACTTCTGAAAGACCGCGCGTGCATCCGGCCCTTGCAGGTATTCCAGAAACGCCCGCGCCTCGACCTTATTTTTTGAGTCGCGCAACACCGCGGCGGGATACACGATCGGATCATGGGAATCCGCCGGAGCAATGGCGACCACGCGGATTTTCTTGGAGGTGTTCGCGTCGGTTTGGTACACCATTCCCGCATCGGCGTTACCCGTCTCCACATAAGTGAGCACCGCGCGAACGTCCTTCGCGTAAACCACTTTCTTTTCCAGCGCCGCGAACAGGCCCAGATGATCCAGTGTCTGCCGCGCGTACATCCCCGCCGGTACCGTGCTGGGTTCGCCCAGCGCGATCGTCTTCACTTCTAATCCAGTAAGATCCTGAAAATTGTGCAGCGGCGTCGCCTGCGCCGGCGCAATCAGTATCAGCGCGTTCCCCACCAGATCGCGCCGCGTATCCCCGACGATCAAGCTCTGCGCCGCCAGCTCGTCCATTTGTTTTTCGGCCGCCGGGAAAAATACGTCCACCGGAGCGCCCTGCTCGATCTGCCGCGCCAGCGTTCCCGAGCCGCCGTAATTGTAGGTAACCGCCGTCCCGCTGCCGCCGTTCTTGCGATGTCGCTGGATTTGGAACATCGGGCCAAGCTCGTCCAGCGCGTCCTTCAAACTGATCGCCGCGGATACCGTGATGGAGTCGGCCTGCTCCGCCGCCGTTCCCAACGCCATACTTCCCGCCGTTCCCGCCACTAAAAAGAAAAGGAGGCTCGCGACAACAAGCCTCCTTCCGATCAATCGAGTCCTCTCCTGCGAGAGCATCGCGACTCCTTTCCGCTGCGCCACCCGGCCGCCAACTGGACTACGGTTGCGGTGTCACCGGTTTCAAACTAGAAGGCGCCGATGGAGCCTTTGTTGCCGGAGCCGGCGAAGCTGGAGCTGGCGCCGGGGCACTCGAAGGCGCTGGCGCCGAACTATCCGGCGGCAGCATCTGCTTCAACTGCGGATATTCGTCCGTCATGCTGCGCAGCGCCGCAAGCGCCACGGGAAATTCGATCTGCTGGCCCGCGTTGCGCATCTGCTCGTCCATTTCCGGCATTTCCTTCACCACGCGCACGCCGATCGGCGATTCGTAAAACTTGATCAACGCTTGAATTTCTTCCAGTGAAAAATGTTTTGCGTAGATGGCCACAATCGCGTCATTCACCGCCGTGGGTGGAACTCCCGCCTTGAATTTTTGCGTAAAAGCATCCATGAATTTCGCTACTTGATCTTGCGGAAGCGCGCGGCCCACTCCGTTGTGAACTTGACTGGTCAAATACGCTGCCATGCTGTCGCCCATCTTCGAGGTTTCCGTAATGTCCATCAAATGCCGAATCGCAGCTTCCTTGGCGGGGTCTATTTTCTCCAGCGTCGGTGGCGCTTGCGATTCCGGCTTCGCCGGTGCCGCCTGCCCGGGGGTGGCGTGCTGCGCCGCTGGTGGTGGTGTGCTGGACGCGGGTGTTTGCGCCAGCGCCGGTCCCGCCGCACATAACAGGCCGGCGATCACGGCTGTTCGTAGCTTCATGGAATTCTCCTGTTTTTCGCTGCAGGCCCTCTGTCAATTCTGCCCTGACATGCGAATCTAGAATCGTATCGAACGTAGCCGCCAGAAGCAATTCGCCGGCTGAATTCGTCCTGCGAGCCGCGACGTCATCCTGATCCCGCGAACGCGGGAGAAGGATCTCTCTTCGCAGTGGTGCGCCGGTGGCAGGGCCGCCGTCGGCTATGATAACTTTTCAAGTGTGAGCAATCCTTTCCGCAACTTCGTCATGAGTGACGCCACGAGACGTGTCTCCAGGGCCGCGCGTCAATGACCGGCGGCGTCACTTATCCCGGCTCGATTCTGGATTTCGCTGCCGCGCGCAATGAAATGGTGGCGCGCCAGATTCGCGCGCGCGGCATTCTCTCCCCCCGCGTCCTGGGCGCCATGGCTTCCGTGGCGCGTCACGAATTTGTCCCCACAGAAGCGCAAGCCTCGGCCTATTCCGACGAACCGCTGCCCATCGGCGGCGGCCAGACGATTTCGCAGCCATACATGGTCGCCTTAATGACCGATGCTCTGCTGCTTTCCGGCGCGGAGCGCGTTCTGGAAATTGGCGGTGGTTGCGGATATCAGGCGGCGATACTTTCGCTGCTCGCGCGCGAAGTGATCGTCGTGGAATTGCAGCCGGCACTCGCCCGCACGTCCCGCGAACGTCTGGCGCGTCTCGGCTACTGCAACGTTCACGTCGAAGAAGGCGACGGTTCGCTCGGCTGGCCTGTCGGCGCACCGTACGATGCCATTCTTGTATCCGCGGCCGCACCGGCGATTCCTCCACCGCTGCTCGAACAGCTTGCCGAAGACGGCCGTCTGGTAATTCCCGTAGGCGGTTCCGACCGCCAAGACTTGTTGCGCCTCACAAAGCGCCAGAGCGGCCTCGCGCAGGAATCACTGTGCGCCTGCCGCTTCGTGCCATTGCTCGGCCGCTACGGCTGGCCAACCAACACTCCCGGATGCAGTCCAGGGAACCGCGGCGAGATGAACGCTCCCGTGCCCGCGCCCGAACTTTCCATCGTCATCCCTGCGTACAACGAAGAGGGCCGGCTGGCGCGCACGCTCTCGCGCATTCGCGAATATTTTGCAGGTCGCAGCGTGCCGCCGGGTGTCGCGCCCGAACCATCCCATGGGACCAGCTCGAAATCCTGATCGTGGATGACGGCTCGAAAGACGGTACCGCGCGGATTGCCGAAGAATGGGCGAGGGAGATGCCGTCGCTGCGCCTGATTTCCAACGGAGAAAATCGCGGAAAAGGTTACAGCGTGCGCCACGGCATGCTCGAAGCGCGCGGCCGCCTGGCATTATTTACCGACGCCGACCTCTCCTCGCCAATCGAGGAAATCGAAAAACTCCTCGCCGCCCTGGCCGCCGGAAACGACATCGCCATCGGCTCGCGCGCTCTCGACCGCTCGCTGATTTCGATTCACCAATCGCGCTGGCGTGAACTCGCCGGCATGGTCTTCAACGGACTGGTGCGCGCGATTACCGGCTTGCCGTTTTCTGATACGCAGTGCGGCTTCAAGATCTTCCGTCGCGAGCCGGCACGCATAATCTTCGAACAGCAGCGCATCGAACGCTTCGGCTTCGATCCGGAAATTCTGTTTCTCGCCAAGCGTCACGGCCTGCGCACAGCCGAAGTGCCCGTGCGCTGGGCGCATGACCCCGCCACCAAGGTTCACGTCCTGCGCGACAGCGTGATGATGTTCTTCGATCTGCTGATCATCCGCTGGAACTGGCTGGTCCGCCGCTACCCCAAAAATTCTGGCGCGCGATAGCACCCCTTATGCGTCGCTGAACAGCTGCCCGCGCGGCTGATCCTTCGCCAGCGGCGGCGGAGCGCTAGGCTCGCTGAAATCCTTCGTCCAATGCCAGTTGCGAATTTCCGGCATGTCCTGGAAATGCTCCCGGATATACGCGTGATGCTCGTACAATTTCCGGTTGAACATATCAATCGCATCCGACGCCTGCGAACGCAGCCGCGGCACATGCTTCAGCGCGTCAATCGCCAGATGGAACCGGCTCATTTTATTCAGCACCACCATATCGAACGGAGTCGTGGTGGTTCCTTCGTCGTTGAATCCGCGCACGTGGAAACGCCCTTCGTTCGCGCGGCCATGCACCATGCTGTGAATCAGCCAGCGGTAGCCGTGAAACGCGAAAATCACATGCACATCCCGCGTGAAAAGCGCCTCGAACGAAATATTGTCCATGCCGTGCGGATGATCGTCCGGGCTCATCAGCGCGTTCAGATCCACCACGTTCACCACGCGCACTTTGATTCCCGGCACGTGCTTCTGCAGCAGCCACGAAGTAGCGCAAGCTTCGATCGTCGGCACATCGCCCGCGCACGCCAGCACGATGTCCGGCTGCGTGCCGCCGTCATTCGTCGCGAAATTCCAGATGGACGCGCCCTGCGAGCAATGCGCCAGCGCTTCATCGAACGTCAGCCACTGCAGCTCCGGCTGTTTTCCGCAGGTAACCACGTTCACGTAATTCCGGCTGCGCAGGCAGTGATCCACCACGTTCAGCAGGCAGTTGGCATCCGGCGGATAGTAAATGCGAACCACTTCGCTGCGCCGTTGCAGCGCGTTGTCCACAAATCCCGGCGCCTGGTGACTGAACCCGTTGTGATCGTTTCGCCACGCGTGGCCGGTAATGAACGCGTTCAGCGAAGCCAGCGGCCTGCGCCAGGGAAAATCGATGCATTGCTCCAGCCATTTCGCGTGCTGCGTCACCATCGAATCCACCACTTGCGCGAACGCTTCGTACGAAGACCAGATCCCATGTCGGCCGGTGAGCAGGTAGCCCTCCAGCCAGCCTTCGCATAAATGTTCGCTGAGCACTTCCATCACGCGTCCGTCCGGAGCGAGATGATCGTCAATCGAAACCGTTGGTTCCATGCTGCAGCGGTCGGTCGCGCCGAATACAGCATTCAGCCGGTTCGAATTCGTCTCGTCCGGGCAGAACAGCCGGAAATTCGCCGGGTTCTGCTTGATCACGTCCCGCAAATATTCGCCCAACTTGCGCGGCGCTTCCGCCACCACTTCACCCGGGCCAGGAACCTCCAGCGCATAGCGCGCGAAATCGGGCAGATCCAAAGCCTTCAGCACGCGCCCGCCATTCACGTGCGGACTTGCGCCCATGCGCCGGTTTCCGTCCGGAGCGAGCGCCGCAAGCTCTGGAATCAAGCGGCCATTCTGATCGAATAATTTTTCCGGCTGGTATTTCCGCATCCAGGATTCCAGCAGCTGCAAATGCGCGGGATCCTCGCACACGTTCGATAGCGGCACCTGGTGCGCGCGAAAAGTTCCTTCGATCGGCACGCCATCCACTTCTTTCGGGCACGTCCATCCTTTCGGCGTGCGCAGAATAATCATTGGCCACGGCCGCAAAATCGCTTTCCCCGCCGCGCCGTCAGCCCGCGCCTCCTTCTGAATCGCGCGAATTTCCGCGTAACAGCGATCCAGCGCGCCCGCCAGCGCTTGATGCACGATCGCGGGATCGTCGCCTTCGACGAAATGCGGTGCGTAGCCGCATCCGCGATAGAAAGCCGAAAGTTCGTCGTCGCTCCAGCGCGCCGTCACCGTCGGCCCCGAAATTTTGTAGCCGTTCAGATGCAGGATCGGCAGCACCGCCCCGTCGCGCGCCGGATTCAGAAATTTCACGCTCTTCCAGCTTCCCTCCAGCGGACAAGTTTCCGCCTCGCCGTCGCCCACCACGCACGCCACAATCAGATTTGGATTGTCGAACGCGGCGCCGAACGCGTGCACCAGCGAATAGCCCAGTTCGCCGCCTTCGTGCATCGAATTCGGCGTGTGCGGTCCGCAGTGACTCGGAATTCCGCCCGGCGTTGAAAAAGATCGGAACAGCAGCCGCATGCCCGCGGCGTCCTGCGTGATCTCCGGATGCACGTCGCTGTACGTCCCCTCCAGATACGCGCAGGCGTTCAAAGTCGGCCCGCCGTGGCCGGGACCGGAAACATAAATAATGTCAGCGTCCGTTTCGCGGATCAGCCGGTTCAAATGCACGTAAATGAAATTCTGTCCTGCCGAAGTCCCCCAGTGCCCCAGCAAACGCGGCTTGATGTGCGCCTTGGTCAGCGGCTCGCGCAGCAGCGGATTATCGAGCAGATAAATTTGCCCCACGCACAGATAATTTGCGGCGTACCAGTAGCGTTGCATTCTTTCCAGCAAGTCGGCGGAGAGCGGACCTGGCGCACTCGGTGCTGTTTCTTTCGCTGGCTGCGGCTGCGGCGGCGGGGCTTCTATTGCAGTGGAAAGCTTTGCGTCAAAAGTGAACATGGCATCCTCAGTCCGTCCCCGGACTTGCGTGGCCGAGCACGGCTATCACGTGTTGCACGATCATCAGATCTTCGTTGGTTTGTATGACGCGCACGTTAACGCGGCTGTCATCCGCCGAAATCATCGGCGCGTTCGCTGCGTTGCGCGCGCCATCCAGTCGAATGCCCAAAAATTCCAGGCCGCTGCAGATGCGCTCGCGAATGGCCGATGCGCGCTCCCCGATGCCTCCCGTGAATACCAGCGCGTCCAGCCCTCCCAGCGCCGCGGCGTACGCGCCCACATATTTTTTCGCGCGATAACAAAATAAATCAATCGCCTCGGCCGCCTGCGAATCCTGCGCGGACTTTTCCAGCAGCGTGCGCATGTCGCCCGTGCTGCCGGAAACTCCCAGCAATCCCGATTGTTTGTTCAGCAGCGCCCCCGCTTCCTCCGCGGACATTTTTTTCTCCGCCAGCAGATACAGCAGCAGGCCGGGATCCAGGTCGCCCGACCGCGTGCTCATCACCAGCCCTTCCAGCGGCGTGAATCCCATGGACGTGTCCACGCTTTTTCCGTCCCGCAGCGCCACCATGCTCGCGCCGCTGCCCAGGTGCGCGATGATCACGCGACCTGCAGCAAGTTTCGGATCAATATTTGCGTAGTTCGCCCGACGATGTACTCGAACGAAAGACCGTGGAAACCGTAGCGCCGCACGCCCTCATCGTAAAATCGCCGCGGCAGCGCATACATTTTCGCAACGGCGGGCAGCGTGCCGTGGAACGCCGTATCGAAACACGCCACCTGCGCTAGCTGCGGAAATTTTGCCGCGACGAACTGGATTCCGCGGATCGCCTCCGGCAGATGATCCGGATCAAGCGGCACCAGCTTTTCCAGATCCGCCAGAAATTCCGGCGTGATCCGCTGCGGCTCCCGGTAACGCTCTCCGCCGTGCACCAGCCGGTGCCCCGCCGCCGTCAGCCCAGAAAGATATTTGTGTTCATCCAGCCACGCGAACATCGCTTCCATCGCGGCATTCGAATCGCGGCCTTCCACGCGCGAATCCAGCAGCGTCGCGCCGGTCGCATTCGCAATTTTCAGCCGTGCGCCAGCTGCATCGCCATAAGCCACGCTCATCGAAGCCAGCACTTCCTCGCGCGCGCCCACCTCGTAGAGGGTGGACTTCAAAGTCGCCGAACCTCTGTTCATCGTCAAAATCCGCTGCGCTTGCGGCGTCATCTCGAATCCATCCTACAGAATCGCCCACGCATCCGCACGGCCTATCGGTTCGCTCGCCGCCGCAAATAAATAAATGAGTAGCGCGCCGCGCTGACGAATTTGCTTTCGAGTTCGCTTACGGCAGGCAGGCCTTGCTCGTTAGCGCCACCAAGTTTCCTCGCAGGAAGGCTCCGGCAACATCATCCGCTCAGTCTCCAGCCTCTCCCCTGGCCGCAAAACGAAAAGTGGTGGGTTTCGTGATTCGGATTTATAATTTCTCTTAAGGTCGCCGTTTACGGCATCCGCCAGCCCTGATCAACCACAACCTCAAGCTTCTGTAACAAAACGACGCGGCTAGCAGCCGCAGATGCGCAAGCCGCAATTCAAGGAGGCAATCATGAAAGTTGTAGTCATCGGCGGCAGTGGACTCATCGGATCAAAGCTCGTCCCCAATCTTCGTAGCAACGGGCACGAAGCAATACCCGCCTCGCCCAATTCCGGTGTCAACACCATCACTGGTGAAGGACTGGCCGCAGCGCTGCAGGGTGCGTCAGTGGTCGTTGACGTAACCAACTCACCCTCGTGGGAAGATTCGGCTGTGCTCAATTTCTTCGAGACATCCACCCGCAACCTGCTCTCGTACGAAGCCTCCGCGGGCGTAAAGCATCACGTTGCGCTCTCTGTCGTCGGTTCGGACCGTATGCCCGCCAGCGGCTACTTCCGCGCAAAAATCGCGCAGGAAAATTTGATCAAGGCTTCCTCCATCCCTTATTCAATCGTTCGCGCCACGCAATTCTTTGAATTTCTCAAGGGGCTTGCCGATATTTCCCTCGTCGCCGGCAAGGCGCATTTGGCGCCGGTGCTTTTCCAGCCCATGGCTGCCGACGATGTCGCAACTTTGGTAGGTAGGATCGCGGTCGGCCCGCCGGTAAATGGCGTCGTCGAAATTGGCGGCCCGGAGCAGTTTCGTCTGGATGAACTCGTCCGCCGGCGCCTGGCCACCCTCAACGATCCCCGCGAAGTCGTCGCCGACCCGCACGCGCGCTACTCCGGCGCGGAAATCAGCGAGCGCACGCTTGTCCCCGGCAAAGACGCCCGGCTCGGCGACACACGCTTCGAAACCTGGCTCACCCAGCCCGCCGCAAAAGCCGCGGCCGCCACCCACTAACGTCGCATCCGCCAAAGAGAGGCCGGTGTGCGTGATCCGGCCTCATTCCAACGAAAAGCATATTTACAACGCCTAGCGGGTGGCGCACCCGCCCGAGCCAATAGCAGCGCGCCGCGTGGCCCACTCTGGCTCGCGCGACCGTGCGATTCATTACGAAAACCTGCGTTGAATTATTCAACCGTTGTTGACTTTTCCATGGAGCGCGCCAGCCGCTCCTCCCACCGTTCATGGTCCCCAGTCAGAATCGGAAGGGCTTAGCGTGCGCTCGACTGGCCGTGGACATTGGAACGGTTCTTGCATATAACTGTGCTGACCGCCCATCCGGTCAATCTCAAATTAGGAGAAAAAACATGGCGACGACAAAAAGGAAAACAGCAACCAAGAAGCCGGCGAAAATGGCCAAGGCCAAGGCGTTGCAGCCGGTCAAGCCACTTACCGAGGCCATCACTTTCAATTACGGGAAAATCGGGATCAAGTACGGCCAGCAGTAAATTTCTTCCAACTACGCGGAAACGAAAATCGAGGTGCTCCGTTTTCCCTGCACTGTCCAGACGGTGGTTCAGCGGCTCTGCGGTGATCGAAAGTGTGGTGTCTGAACCCGCACGCTTCAAAAGCCGAACCGCCTCGCACTCTAGCTATTTCTTCGAGGCGGCCGGCCAAGCCTTCTACAACTCCGGGACGTCGGCCTTTAGGTTTTGAGGGTGCCCCTCGATAAGAACGAAGGCGTTGTCAAGAGACACTCGTTCGCCGCAATGCTGTGCAGCACCGCTTGGATCTCAGAGAGGTGGAGGACCGAAGCTCTGAAACTCGAACGGTGAATCAGTTTTCGGCGGTCGTTCCGCCAACCATCGATTCGGCCTAAACTGCGACCATGATTCTTCTATCCGAACCCCGATTCGCATCGGGGCGAGAGCGCCCAATCAACCCTTCGGTCTAGCTTGCCTGCCTACGGCAGGCTTGCGCTGACCAGCGGCACCCGCGAGCTGCTCTCGACACGAACGACCTCTGGATACCCGCGATTCGTGCGCAGCATCCAGTAGAGTCGAATCGCCAACTTCCTGGCCGCTGCCACCTTGGCCACTCCCTTGGCTTTCTTGTGGCAGCGATGCAAATATTCTTGCCGCATCTGCGGATCACAGCGCACCGCTACCTGCGCCGCTTCCACCAGCAGCATCCGCATGAATCCATTCCCTTGCTTGCTGATCGATCCGAACCGCTGATGTCCGCCCGAACTATATTCCCGCGGGATCAGTCCCAGATAACTGGCCACCTGCTTGCCCCGCGGAAAGCGAGAAACATCTCCCATCGTCAGCACGAACGCCAGCGAAGTGATCGGCCCCACGCCCGGCTGCGTCATCAGCAACCGCGCTTTCTCATTCTTCTCCGCCACTTCCACCACCACTCGGTCCAGCAATTCCACCTGGCCGTTCAACATCTCTCTGACCTTAAACAGGTCTTCGCGCCGCCGGCTGGCCCAGGGCTTCAGCGGCAACTCGCGCAGCACCTTTTCGCCCGCCTTGCTCCACAACTTCCCCTTCTTCGTCACTCCCTGATTCATCGCCAGGTGTTGCAACTCATTCTTCACCTGCGCGCGAATCCGCACCAGCTTGTGCCGATGAATCAAAAGCTGCCGCAGATCCTTCTCTTCGCCCGACGGCGTCCAGATCCGCGGGAAGCGTCCCTCCAGCAACAGTTTCAAAATCAGCGCCGCATCGCGCCGGTCCGTCTTCTGCTGCCGCACTTCGCTGGCGCGAATCTTCGCCGCATCTCCGATCCACACGTCGTGTCCTGCTGTCGTAGCCATCTCCACAAACCACTGGCAGTTCCCGGTCGACTCCATGCCAATCAAAACTGGACCAGTCAATCCGCGGTAAAACTTCTCCGCTTCTCCCGACGCATGATCCAGCTTCCTTTCTTCCGTCTCTCCCGTCAGCGTGTCCACCCAACTAATCTGTTGCCAACTGGGATGGTAATCACATCCTATAATCATCATCGAAGGCTCCTTCCTTGCCGACTGCTTCGGTCCTCCAACCGGAAGCATACTCGGTCTCGAACGGAGCCTTCGTTCTTATCCAATCAACCTCTTCGCGCCTGCGGTTTTTGCAGGGTCCGGGTTTAGACGCAGCGCCGCGGAAACCCTTCCGTCGAAGTCCTACCTCACGCGCCGGACTGGCGACACTAAAGCTCTCCGCTGGCGCGATTCAAAAAACCTGTACCAAACCTATCTGTCGCAACTGGTACAGGTGTAGCGCGATTTCGGGCAGGTAGTACTGGTTCTGGACCAAATCTGTTCCAGCGCACAGCTGTTATCACCGCGCCTTCGCGCTACATTCCGAACGGAAACCAAAATATGAAAACGTACACACGATCGAGCGGGCCCCTTCGAACCGGCGCTGCCGGCCTGCCTCCCGCGGCAGGACCCGCCCTATTTCCATGCCCCCTCTGCGCGTCATTCGTAATTCTAATCGCCGGTGATTTTCCCGAGTTTCGTGATTCCTGGGGCCGTTATGCATAATTCTAATCGCTACACCAAATTATTAAAAACGGCTGCAAATGACTGAAAACAATCAAACCCGACCCGTTCTAATCGCTACGATTTGTCCCTTTTTTCGCGATTCCGGGCGGGATTTGCATAATTCTAATCGGTACAGCCCTCCGATTAGAAACGGCCGCAAATGACTGAAAACAATCAACAGCGACCCGTTCTAATCGGTACTATTTGTCCCGTTTTTCGCGATTCCGGGCGCGTTTTGCATAAACCGGCGAGACGAAAATCGCCAGCACGCGAATCGTCACACCGGCGTTCCAAGCTTCCCGGGCAACGTCGCCCGACGCCTCCTTCATTTTGCGACCGCCGCCGCCGGCTGCGATTCCTCCAGCAGCTCCTTCAAGTATTGTTGCCACACGGCGGCCCATGTATGAGTGCCGTGGCCATGGGTCTGCTCCGAAACCGGCAGCAGCACGAATTTCCCGTTTTTCACTTTCTGGATTTCGCGCTCGGCGATGTCCAGCTCCGGCGGATTGATGAAATCGTCGGCGGAATTGATGAACATCACCGGCACGGTAATTTTTCCCAGGCCGCCCGATGGATCGTAATTCCGCGAAGCGTTCACCGCGTAGAGCAAATCATTCGCGTCCAGAACTTCCATCTGGCGCCTCATCACTTCCTGCAGATAGTGGTCGGCGGCATCGCGCGTCGGCAAACTTGCCTGCATCTGCAGCGGCGCGCTGCCGGCGATCAGCAGCATATCCGCGGCGATCTCCAGCCCCGCGCGCGGCTCGCTGGTGTACTCGCCGTCCTTCCATTCGGGGTCCTCGCGAATTCCGTCCATCAACATTTTTCGCCACAGCCGGTTGCGCCCCGCAATTTGCACCGGCAGACAAGCCAGCGGCATCAGCGCGTCCATGAAATCGGGATACGTCTCGCCCCATATCCAGGAGTGCATGCAGCCCATGGAAGTGCCCATGATCAGCCGCAGATGGTTGACGCCCAGGCCTTTTTCCACCAGACTCGTGCTGCGCCAATACCATGTCGTCGTATTCGTATTTCGGGAAATGCGCGTGCATGCCGTCGCTGGGCTTGCTCGATTTTCCGTGCCCGATGTTGTCCGGCATGATGATGTAGTAGCGCGTGATGTCCAGCAGCTCGCTCGAGCCGAAGAGCACGCCGGCAAATTGCGGCGCGAGAAAATTTCCTCCCCAGCCGCCCGTGCCGTGCAGAATCAACACCGCGTTGGTGACTCGGCCGTTCGCATCGCGCGTCGGCGTCCCCAGCGTGCGGTAGTGCATGCGCAATTCCGGCAGCGTCTCGCCGGATTTAAACTGAAAATCGCGAATGACGAAGTCGCCTTCCACGGGCGTGTAAGTCTGCACAGGCGCCGCCGCGGCGGGCCGGGGCTGAGCGGTCGAAGACTGCGCGGTCGCGGGCGCAACCTGTGGCGTGGTCTGTTGCGTAGCTTGTTGCGCGCGCGCTCCCGGCGCCAGCAGCGCGACCAAACTCAAAATCATCACACCGATTCCAAACTTCGGCGATTTGTACCTCGACGCACCGTACTTCGCATCCCAGCACGTTGCAAACCACATCCTTGCGCTCACTGTAGCTCCTCCTGGCGCGACACTTTAGCACGAGTAAATACCCCGGCCGCGCGCCAGAAATCCCTGATCAGTGGTTCGTGCCAGGGACGCGCAGATCGCGTCCGTGTTGGCGACGAATTCTTGTGCACATCGCGCGCTGCCGCGATGAAACGATTTGCCGCGTCGCGTCACTACAGTACAGGGCGAAGAAGAGGAGGGCAGCAATGCGGTACGAGTCGTGGACTTCAACCTCACGCGACGGAAAAATTGTGAGGTTCGCTTACAAAGAATTGTCCGATGGCATCGCGGGCATTTCCGCGAAAACGGACGACCGATTTGTGATGATTCTGCAACGGAGCATCAAAGCTCCGCTGACGCGAAAGCAAGTAGAAGCAGTGTTCGAACGGGTAGATATTTAGTGGGAACTATCGGCGAATGCACGAACCGATCGCCGTGCCGTTGGCTTTTCGCTGCGCTTTCGTGCATCGGTTTCCGGCGCGCGCGGCGCGGTGATATAGTTCATCTGATGAGAGGGAGCAGCGCAATGCGTGCGCGATTTGCCGTGGCGATTTTATCGCTGGCGCTGCTGTATGCGTCCACGTGCTGGGCCACCTGCGCGATTTGTCTGCGCGCCCGAACGGCGCCAGTGACGGCGTCAGAGTCGCAGACGCACGACTGCGACCACGCAGCATCGAATGTGCCTGGCAGCTCGCACCAGCAACGCCCCGCAACACCCGACTGCTACGGCCATCACCATGCCAATTTTGAACTGCTGCAGGGCGACGGCCTCGCGCAATTGCATTTCAGCACAACGGCACACGCACACGTAAACCAGTTCGCCGCCAATGCCGTTAACGCGGAGACGTTCGGCGCGCCGGCGTCGTTCTTATCGGATTTAGCGCCACCGCGGCACGCAACGATTTCTCCTCAGCAGAAAATTTCCATTCTTCGCATCTGATCCGGTCCGTCTCTTTCTCCGTAATCGCTCCATACCAGCAAGTTTGAACAACAGAAAATCCGGAATTGCAACGGCTGAAGTCGCGATCAAACGTCGCGATCAAAAGTCGCGACCACAAGTTGCGATCAAGAGTTGCGACCCGCAGATCTATTCGTCACGTCGCGCGGATTCCATTGCTACGGAATGCAACGGATTCACCGAATCACGGGAGAAGAACATGAAGCACACACGTCGTGGTTTCCTGCAGGGAGCAGCTGTACTTGGCGCAGGAGCGCTAGCTCCGCACAACTTAGCGGAAGCGCAGCCGCGCGCACGAGTTGAAGGTGTCCATTCGTCGCCCGCTGCGAGCGGAGGATTTCGCGCAGTGGAAACTCCCGACGTTCCCGATCTGCCATTCCAGATGGACGGCAACGTGAAGGTGTTTCATCTGGTGGCCGAGCCGGTGAAGCAGGAAATCTATCCCGGCAAGATCCTGAATCTGTGGGGCTACAACGGCAGCGCGCCCGGTCCGACGATCCAAGCGCGGCAGGGCGAGCGCGTGCGCATCATCGTGGACAATCACTTGCCCGAACCAACTTCCATGCACTGGCACGGCTTCGACATTCCGTTCGACATGGATGGCGGACCAGGCCTGTCGCAGGACGCGATCTCTCCAGGCGGACGCTACGTCTACGAGTTCACGCTACAGCAGGAAGGAACTCTCTTCTACCACTCGCACATGGCCATGCAGGAAATGATGGGAATGATCGGCGCGTTCATCATGCATCCCGCGGAGGCGTACGATCCGCCGGCGGAAAAGGACTTCGCGATTATCCTGCAGGAGTACGCAGTGCTGCCCAACAATCCCACGCCGAATTCCATGAACATGGAGTTCAACTGGCTGACGCTGAACGGCAAAGTCAGGCCCAGCGAACACTCCTCTGATCGTGCGCCTGGGCGATCGCGTGCGGCTGCGCTTCATCAACCTGGGCATGGACCATCACCCGATTCACATGCACGGGCACCAATTCGTGATCACCGGCACCGAAGGCGGACGGCAGCCGCGAGCGACGTGGGGACCGAACAATACTGTGCTGGTAGGAGTGGCGCAGTCGCGCAACGTGGAGTTCGTCGCGACCAATCCGGGCGACTGGATGATTCATTGCCACATGCCACATCACATGATGAACCAGATGTCTTCGATGGCCGGGCCGATGACGCGGCGTCCAGGAATGCCGGCGGGCGCGGGGATGGAGGAAGGCATGGGCATGCTGCGCGGAGGAAACGCGACGGCTGCTGAGAATGGTCCGAGCATGGGCCGCGGCATGGGCGCCGGATCCGCACTGCAGCAGCCGACGGCAAATGGGCCGCTCTCGCCGCAGCAATCCGCGCCAGGAATGACGGGGATGCAGATGGGGCAGGCAGACGTCAGCGAGGACGCGAATTCCGTGCCCGGTTTTCCGCAGGACGCGTTCATGGAAAGTCCGGCGATGGCGATGGACGCACGAGTCGAGAAGCCAGAAACCTACGGGCTCCGCCCGGGATGGAGCGGCTACATGCAGGGAATGATGACGCTGATTCGCGTGCTGCCGCCAGAGCGCTACGACGAGATCGTGAGCTTGCGCGAAAAGCAGCGGAAGAGCGGTCCGGCGACGATGCCTGGGATGAACGAGCGGCGGTAGAAGTGGATTCCGATGAAAGCGTTCTATGGGAGATTCGCGATGAGACGCCAGACAAATTGGAATCTGTTGTTGCTCCTGTTGTTTGTGAGCGCGCTGTTGCCGATGACGTTGGCGGCGCAGTCTGTTCCGCGAGGAGGATCGGCACAGCAACACGCCGCGCAGCAACAACCAGCGCAACAATCGGCCGCGCAACAACGCCCTGCGCAGAACACGCCATCGGCAGACGCCGGGCTCACTCTGGAAGAACTGGAGCAGCTGGCTCTGGCGAATAATCCGACATTGGCGCAGGCCAAGGCCGGAGTGCGCGCGGCCGCGGGGCGCACGCAACAGGCGGGACTGTGGCCCAATCCCACGATCGGATATCGCGGCGACGAAATTCGCGGAGGATCGTACGGCGGCGGCGAGCAGGGAGTGTTCGTGCAGCAAAACGTGATCCTCGGCGGCAAACTTGGTCTGGACCGGAAAATATTCGACGCGGAAGGCAAGCAAGCTGCGGCCGAGGCCGATGAACAGCGCCTGCGCGTGGAAAACGGAGTGCGCATCGCTTTCTACCAGTCGCTGGCGATGCAAGCGATGGTGGAGACGCGCGCCAGGCTGCGCGATATCGCCAGAGACGCGGCCGAAACCACGCGCCAGCTTTTCAATGTAGGCCAGGCGGACCAGCCCGACGTGCTGGAGGCGGACGTGGAGGCGGATCAAGACGAACTCGCGGTGATCACCGAGCAGCAGGAGCAACAGCGCGCGTGGAGCGTGCTGGCGGCGGTGGTCGGCAAGCCGGATTTGCCGCTCGCGCATCTGGCGGGCGACCTGGAAAAACTGCCGGAGGTGAACGCGGAGCAAATTCTGCAAACGATTTTGCGCGATAGCCCGGCAATAAAGATCGCGCAACTAGGAGTGACGCGCGCGGAGGCGGAGGTTGCGCGCGCTCACCGCGAAACCATTCCTGATTTATTCTTGCGCGCGGGATACGCGTACAGTTTCGAGCAGCTCGACACCGTGCCCTCCAAAGCGGTCGGCTCGGAAGCTTTCGCCGAAGTGGGCGTGAACCTGCCGATTTTCAATCGCAATCAGGGGAACATCGCGGCCGCCGATGCGGATCGCGAGCGCGCGAGCCTGGAGGTGCAGCGCGTGTCGCTGGTGCTGCGGCAGATGGCCGCGCCCATCGTGCAAAACTATGCGAGTTCGCGTGCCATCGCGGAACGTTACAGGAGCAGGACGCTGCCGAACGCGCGGAAAGCTTATGAACTTTATCTGCAGAAATATCACGAGGGCGCGGCTGCCTATCCGCAGGTTTTGATCGCGCAGAGAACACTGGTGCAACTGGAAACCAGCTACATCAACACGCTGGAAAATGTGTGGATCAACGCGGCCGCCCTGCAAGGGCTGCTGCTCACCGATGGTCTGGACTTGCCGGCGACGCCGAACGAACTGGACCGGCCAGTGCGCGAAATCAATTTGCCGATCACGGAGAATCCGGGAATGCGTCCGTGAAGCGCGCGGGCGAGAACCGCGGTGGTTTTTGGCCAGGGGTCGGTTACAAAAGGAATCACGTATTGGGCAACACACCGTTGTGGTAATGTTCCGCGCGAAGCTTCTTCCCGGCGGTGATCTGTGGAGCAACCTGCAGGCCTCGGCGGCATGCGACCCTGCCAGATGTGCAAGCAAGTGCGTTCTGTTGCGGCCATCTCGTTTCATCGAAACGTGGGAATGTTGGTGGTGCGGCAAACCTACGCACTGCACGGCGAGTTGTGCAAGGCGTGCATGAATCGAGCGTATTGGGAATTCACTTGGCGGAACTTCGTGCAGGGTTGGTGGGGAATGATTTCGCTGGTGATCACTCCCATTTATTTCTTGATGAATACTTATAGTTTTGCGTCGGCGCGCTATAAACTGCGCGACGCGCTGGATTGATGCGAGCGCCCGGCGTGAACAGCGCGATTTGAGAATGGCCGCCAGCTACATAAGGCGGCAGCAAATATTGCGGAAACAAAAAAGGAGAATGCACGTGGAGACATTTTTCATGTTGATTTTGGCCGTGATCGCATTTTTCGTGCTGAGCATTTTCCTGGGCTCGTTTTTCACGGTGCAGACGGCGGAAGTGGCTATCGTGCAGCGGCTGGGAAAATTCGCGCGCGTGGCCGGGCCCGGATTGAATTGGAAGACGCCGTATCTGGAGACGGTAGTGAAGCGCATGAGCATGAAGGTGCAGCAATTTGAGGTGCAGGTGGAAACGAAGACGCAGGACAACGTGTTCGTGCAGATTCCGGTGTCGATCCAGTACAAGGTGATACCGGAGGGCGTGGAATCGGCGTTCTACAAATTGTCCGACCCGGTGAAGCAGATCGAATCCATGGTGTACAACGTGGTGCTGGGCCACGTGCCGAAAATGAAGTTGGACGATACTTTTCTGAATCAGGCGGACATTGCCGGAGATTTGCGCGACAGCCTGGATGCTTCGATGAAGGAGTACGGCTATTCGATCGTAAAGGTGCTGATTTCAGACATCGTGCCGGATCCGAAAGTGAAGGCGGCGATGAACGATATCAATGCGGCGCAGCGCGAACGGGAGGCTACCGTCTCTCGCGCCGAAACGAATAAATTATTGCTGGTGAAGCAGGCCGAAGCGGAGGCGGAATCGAAACGATTGCAGGGCGAAGGGATTGCGAATCAGCGCAAGGCGATCATCGCGGGGCTGAAGGATTCGGTGGAGGATTTCGCGAAGACGGTTCCGGGTTCCACGCCGCAGGACGTGATGCAGCTGGTGCTGATGACGCAGTATTTCGATACGTTAAAGGAAGTGGCGGCCAACGATCATACGAACACGATTTTGATTCCGCATTCGCCGAATACGCTGACGGATATTTTCGGGCAGATTCGCAATGCGATTATTACGGGGAATGAGCTGGGGCACCATCCGGCGGTTGCGCCGCGGCGGGGGCGGATGCGCTGAAGTGAGTGCGCACGATGCGGAGAGATTTGACGCGTGGTGGGTTCGGAATGATGGATTAAAAAAGCAAAAGCAAATCAAAGGCTGCCCGGTCCGATGAAACTGGACCGGCCGCTACAAATGCAACGGCAACAGCAACGCGGGCACACTGAAGTGCGCCGCTACACTGCACACTAGTGTAGATCAACGGATTTCGATCAGGACGAGGGCGTCGGGCGCTAGTTGCAGTGTGATTTTACCGTTGCGGATGGGCATTGATTCGGGCGCGGGAAGTTGGGCGGCTTGACGCAGGGATTGGATTTGCGCTGACGTGGGGTACGCGGGGCTGCCCATTGTGGCGTAGGTTTTCAGTAGCGAACCGTGGTCGGCATCCACGCGGTACACCGTTGCTTTCCGGCGCCCGGTGAGTGAATTCAATTGCAGCACAACTTCTTTTGGTTCTCCGCCGCCTCCGACCACTGGTGTATTCCAAACGGCTAAGACGATGGCGCCATCGGCGCGGCGCGTGGCGAGAACGTTGTCGGCGTTCACGGGAATTCTCGTTCTCGCCCAGACGGTGGAGCAGCTTGAAAGCGTTAAAGGCAGGCTTGGGCAGGCCGTCCTCTGCGAGCAGGCCGAATCCGCCGTAGAACGGGCGCTTCACCACACCTTGTTCTTCGAAGACGTCGGAAAATGTCCAGTAACTCATCATGTCCACCAGGCCGTCGCACTGGCGGATGGTATCGGCCATCCAGGGGCCCATGTATGTGGAGTCGGTGACGTCCGGCTCGTTCTTGTAGCTGGCGTTGAATTCGCTCCAGATCAGCGGCACATGCGGAAGAGCCGAGGCGCTGATCTGATCGTGAACTTTGCGCACGGCGCGGCAGACCATTTGGGTGCGCGGGATTTCGTCGTGAGTGCCGAAAACATCGGGAGCGGAATCGTTGCCATAGACGTGTGTGGAGACGAAGTCCACCGGCACGTGGTCCTTTACGGTGTGCTGAATGAAGCGGTCGGCCCAGGCGGCTTGCGCGGTGGCGGGGCCGCCGATGCGCAGACGCGGGCTGACGCTTTTTACGGCGCGCGCGGCCGCGTCGTAAAGTTGGAAGTAGGTTTGTTCTCTGGGAGCGCCGGCCCAGAAATCAATGTTGGGCTCGTTCCAGACTTCGAAATACCACTGGCTCACTTCGTCGAGGCCATAACGATCTACCAGGTGTTGCACGAACTGGCGGACGAGTTCGCCCCACTTGCCGTAGCTCCTTGGGCGGCGAGACGTTGGGCTTGTACCAGAAATCCTGATATTTCGGTTCGGCGGCGAGCTTTTTTGGCATGAAGCTCAGCTCGACGAAGGGCCGCACACCGGATTGCAATAGGCCGTCGTAAATCTGGTCCACGTAGGAAAAATTGTAGATGGGCTTTCCGGCGGGGTCTTCGTCGTAGACGCCCACTTCGTCGTGAAAAATGGCGTGGAAGCGGATGTATTTGAAGTCGGTCGCGGCTTTCACTTCGCGCAAATCATCGCGATAACTTTGGCGCAGCGAGAGGATGGCGCGCCCGGAGCCGAACATTTGCTCCCAAAAATGCGGAAAGGGCTGGCCCGCGGCGCGCGTGTCCACTTGAATGGTTGCGGGCGCCGAGGGATTTTGCGCGGCTGCTTGCTGCGCGGAGGCACAGAACGAAGCAGTAAGCATCACGCAGCACAGGAAAGAGATCCGCTTCATTCGGCGTAACCTCAAACAAAATTAAAACTCGGCAGCAGCGGGATTAGGATGTCACAACTTCCAGCGCGGCCCCAATATTTTCTGGTTCCCCGGCGCCATCAGCCGCGGCCGTGCCGCACCGCCCACGACATCCCGAAAGCCGGGGCGACGCGACGGAAGGCTCTCAACATCAAGCCTCATCCGGAGTATCATGAACCCAAGCGGCCCCCAGCGTACTCGGGAGTGAAGGACAATTCGGGACAAATCGGGATATGACCGTCTCAGAGCCCAGCCTAGCCCCCAATCGGCGCCTTGATACCTGGAAGGAGATCGGCGCCTTCTTCGGACGCGACGAGCGTACGGTGAAGCGCTGGGAAACCACGCGGGGGTTGCCGGTGCATCGCGTTCCCGGAGCTGGGCGGGCGAACGTCTACGCCTATACCGAAGAACTGGCGGAATGGCTGAGCGGAGCAAGAATTGCGGCCGAGCGAGACGCTGACGCGAGTTCCGATCTGCCGAACGGAATTGCCGCCGAGCCCGAAATCGAGAAAAGCGCCCAGACTGGTAACGAGCCGAGCCCGCCGAACAGCGCCGACACATACGGGGATGCCGGATTTGTTGACCGGCGCGTTGGCGAGCGGCGCAGTACGGAGAGCGTAGCGCGCAACTCGTCGTTCTGGCAGCGCCGGCCGGCAGGGCGTTATGCGGCCGTGATTACGGCCATGATTGTGGTGGCGTTGGTGCTGGTGGCGTTGGTGCGGCGCGCGTCTTCTGCGGGAGCGGTGGGAGCGAGAGCTGCGGTGGCACGGCACCACGCGCCGGACCCTGAGGCGGAACAGCTTTACCTGAAGGGGATTTACTACTGGCAGCGGCGCACTCCGGAAACTCTGCACCAAGCGGTGGATTATTTCACCCAGGCAGTGGTGCGCGATCCGCAGTACGCGGAAGCGTACGTGGGGCTGGCCGATTGTTACAACCTGCTGCGCGAATATTCGGAGATGCCGCCCACGGAAGCATACCCGCGCGCATTGGCTGCCGCGCAACGCGCCGTGGCCCTGGATGATTCGCTTTCCGGCGCGCATAGTTCGCTCGGGTTCGTGGATTTCTACTGGTCGTGGGACGTGGCAGGCGCGCAACGCGAATTCGTGCGGGCGCTCACGCTGGATCCCAACTCGGTAATCGCGCACCACTGGTACGGAACTTATTTGCTGCATCTGGGCCGCTTCGCGGAAGCGCTGCAAGAAATTGAGACGGCGCAGCGATTGGATCCCAACTCTTCGCCCATTCTCGCTGATAAAGGACTGGTGCTTTTCTACGCCGGGCAGCAAGAGCAAGCGGTGGAGCTGCTGAAACAACTCTCCGCCACCGAGCCGGAATTTCTCTCACCGCACAGCTATCTGGCGTTCATTCATCTGGCGCAAGGGCAATACCCGCGATACCTGGCGGAGTCCAGAAAGACGGCAACGCTACGGCACGACGAAACGCAGCTGGCGATTGTGGCCGCGGGTGAAAAAGGCCTGGCGCGCGCGGGAGCACGCGGCATGTGGAGCGACATGCTGAAAGTACAGCAGGAGCTGTACGCCGACGGCCGCGAACCGGCATACGACATGGCGCGGACGTGCGCGTTGCTGGGACGAAAGAATGACGCGCTGAAGAATTTGCAGAATTCCTACGAGAAGCGCGAAACGGAACTGCTGAAGCTGCGCATTGACCCAACGCTTGCCGGCTTGCGCGATGAACCGCGCTTCCGGGAAATCGTCGCGCAAATCGGGCTGCCACCACTGCCGTAACAGTCCCTCCCAGTAAAAATGTCGCGGAAGGCGCGTGTCGACCTGCTTTACTGACCGGCCGACGGGCGTCACGAAAAATTAATATGGGCGGGCCTTGACAAGAATTTGAGAGCGCAGTTTAATGCTTCCTCCAGTTGTAAGCCAGTTGCAACTAGAAAAACAACGAGGGCAGGTCGGTTTGGTTGATTTCCAGTTGTAAACCATTTGCAACTAGAAGGGTCCGGGTGAATCCGTTTCGTTGTTTGTCAGTTGCAAATTAGTTTCAACTGGTATTTTAGCCGGGAGACTTATGATTCGTCCTGTCACCAATCACGTTCGAATTTCCGCTCGCGTTTTGTGGCGCTGCGCTCTGGCCGCCTGCTCGCTGCTGTTTGTGTTCCTGCCGCGCACCACCGCGCAGGAGCCGCCCTACTTCGTCACGTATTCATCCGCGCTGGAAGAACCCGGCAACCTGGAGATTTCTTTGAAGAACACGGAAGCCTCGCCGCCCAACGGAAATCCATTCCTGGGCAGCGCGCTGGAGTTCGAATACGGCGTGAAGGGGTGGTGGACCACGGAGTTTTATCTGGACGGCCAGGCCACGAAGAACGATTCGACCATCTTTACGGGCTTCCGCTGGGAAAATCGCTTCCGGCCGCTGCTGCGTGAGCACTTCGTCAATCCCGTGCTGTACGTGGAATATGAGAACACCAACGCGGCGGACCGCGCGCTGCTGGAAATCGTGGGGCACGACACGGTGCAGGACCTGGCCGTACCGAATGCCATCGCGCGCCAGGAGATCGAGCGGGAGATCGAGCTGAAGCTGATTTTATCCACCAATACGCACGGGTGGAATTTTTCCGAAAATTTCATCGCGGAAAAATCGCTGAATGAAAGCGCGCCTTGGGAATTCGGATACGCGCTGGGCGCCAGCCGTCCGCTGAGCCTGGTCTCCAGCGGCAGGTCTTGCTTCTGGTGCCGCGAAAATTTCGCAGCAGGCGCGGAGGTGTACGGCGGCCTGGGCACTGGCGACGGATTCGGCTTCAAGGCCACTTCGCAATACCTGGGCCCGACGGTGAGCTTTGGCATTCCCAAGGGCCCCACGATTTTGTTTTCGCCGCAGTTCGGGCTGAACGACAACAGCGCCAAAGTGTTGTTTCGCTTTTCGGTGTCATACGAGATCCAGCAAGTGTGGAACATGTTCAAGCGGAAAAATTAATGAGCGGAAAATCGATGAACGAAGCACGGTTGGCGAGCCGGCAGCGCCCGACGCGAAATGCACGGATCGCCGTTCCGCGTGATGCTCAGCCTGCTGGCGCTGCTCTTCTGCATGGCGCTGGCGGATGGTTCCTGGCTGCAGAAAGTTCCACCCAACGACCACTCCAGAGAGAATCCCTACGCCGGGCAGGCGGCGGCTATCGCGGGGGGAGCATTCCTCTTCGCGGATCATTGCGCCAAGTGCCATGGCTCGGACGCGCTGGGGCGCGGCAAGCATCCCAACTTGCGCAGCGAGCGCATCCAGGTGCAGGCCACGCCAGGCGACATTTTCTGGCTGCTGAAAAATGGCAACCTGCGCCGCGGCATGCCCACATGGAGCGCGATGCCGGAACCCTCGCGCTGGCAAATCATTGCGTACTTGAAGAGCCTGGGCCCCGCTGCGGGTCCAGCGTCCCCCGCGAATTCGCCGCAGGAGAAATCGAAATGATTCGTCCCAAGGCGTTCCTGGCGTCGCTCACTGAGGATTACGACGACGCGTAGAATGCGCAGCCTGCTGCGGAGAGATTGTTGCGCGTGTCGTCCGGGGTGAAGGATTGCTGGAGAACTAGAATCGCCCTTGCGGGGTGATGCCTTTGCCTTCGACGCAATCGTAGGTCTGGCCGGCGGCGAGATTTTTGTATTCTTCGGATCTGCCGCTGGGCCATGCGATGGTGACGCGCTCGATCTTGTCGCGTTTGGCCAGGCCGAAGGTGACAGGCAGCTCGGACTGCGACAAATAGCTTGAGCCGCCCTTCACCAGGCGCGATTGGCTGGCGCCTTCGTGCTCAATGCGTACCATCGCGCCGATGGCGTCGCGATTCGATTTCGTGCCGGTGAGGCGAAAGCGGATGCTGTGGTTTCCGGCGAGCTGGTCGTTGCGGTAAAGATACGCGGGCCCGTTGTTGGTGGTCATCAGCAGATCGAGATCGCCATCGCGGTCGAAATCCGCATAGCACAGGCCGCGGCCGACTTTAGGCTGGCTGAACGCTTCGCCGGCCGCCGCGGCAACATCCTGAAATTTCCCCTGACCATTGTTGAGGAAAATCTGCGGAGGCTGCGCGTATCCCACGTTGCCGCGAATATTGCGCACGGTATCGTCAATGTGACCGTTCGCGACGACCAGGTCGAGCGCGCCGTCGAGGTCCGCATCCAGAAACGCGCAGCCGAAACCCAAAGTGTTTTGCGACGCGAGACCGACGCCAGCCTGGACTGCTACGTCGTTGTAGGTGCCGTTCGCGGCCGGGCGATAGAGTCCGATCATTTCGTTGTCGAAATTGGTGATGGCCACGCCGGGAAAACCGGAGCGGTCGAAATCCGCGGCGTCCACGCCCATGCCGGCGCGCGCTTTTCCTTCGGCGCTGAAGGCGATGCCGGCTTCCACCGCTACGTCCTTGAATGTGCCATTGCGCTGATTGCGATAGAGCTTGTTGGGCTGCGTGTCGTTGGCTACCAGCAAGTCGGGCCAGCTGTCGCGATCGTAATCGAGCATGGCGACGCCCAGCGATTTCGAGCTGGTGTCAAAGATGCCGCTTTTGGCAGTGACGTCTTCGAAAGTTCCATCGCCGCGATTGTGAAAAAGCCAGCAAGTCTCGCCGCGGTAGGCTTCCGGCGTGCAATAGGATTTGTGTTTTCCGTCGAGGCTGCAAAACACGTCGTGCTCGGGAGACCACTTCACATAATTGCAGACGAAAAGATCGAGCAAGCCGTCGCGATCGTAGTCGAGCCACACGGCGGAGGTGCTGAATCCCATGCGGCCGTCGAGGCCGCTGTTTTTGGTGACGTCCACGAAGGTTCCCTTGCCGGTATTGCGAAAGAGGCGGTTCTGGCCGACGCAGGTGACGAGAATGTCCGCGAAGCCGTCGTTGTTGTAATCGCCGACGGCCACGCCCATGCCATACAGTTCAACGTCCAGGCCGGCGCGGCGAGTGACGTCAGTGAAACTGCCGTCGCGATTATTGCGATAGAGGCGCAGCGTGCTGCGCTGGCGCTTATGTTGCGGCCAGTCCATGCCGTTGATCAGCAGCACGTCCTGCCAGCCGTCCGCGTCGTAGTCGAGGAACGCGCATCCCGAGCCCAAAGTTTCCGGGAGCAGCTTGCCGCCGTAGGCGCCGCTATTGTGGCGGAATTGAATGCCGGAGGAGGAAGTGACGTCTACCAGGCGGAATCCGGGACCAGCGGCCGATTGCGCCAGGAATTCTTCGGGAGTCCGGAACGCGTGCTGCGCGCGAGCGAGCGGACTGGCAGCCAGCCCTGCCATTCCCAGCAGGAAAGACCTGCGATTCACGAGATATTCACCAGACCGTTGCGGATGGCGTAGACGACGAGTTCGGCGGTCTTGTGAATGCCGAGCGCGTCCATGATATTGGCGCGATGGACGGCGACGGTGTTGGCGCTGAGGGAGAGGCGGTCGGCGATGGCCTTGTTGGAATTGCCCTCGACGATTAATTGCAGAATTTCCAGTTCGCGCGGCGTGAGCCCCGAATCGCGCTCGCCTTTTAGCGCAGGCGCGCGCGAAACTTCGGGCGCCAGAACGATTTCTCCCGCGGCGACGCGGCGGATCGCCGAACCCAGTCCGAGATCGTCGGCATTTTTCAGGATGTATCCGCGCGCACCGGCGTCAAGCGCCTGGCGCACCAGCGTATCTTCCGAATGCATGCTGAGCATCAAGATGGCCTGCTCGGGAAATTCCGCGAGGATCAGGCGCGCCGCCGCGAGGCCGCTCATGGCGGGAAGCGCGCAGTCCATCACAATCACGTCCGGACGCAGCTCGCGCGCCAGACGCACGGCATCTTCTCCGTTGCTGGCTTCGCCGGCGACTTGAAGATCGGTCTCGTCTTCCAGCATGCGACGGAATCCGCGCCGCACCAGGGTGTGATCGTCCACCAGTAGAACGGAAATGTTATCCGACATTCGCTTCGTTGCCCTCCCGCGGAACTCTCATGCGCACCAGAGTTCCACCTTGCGGCGGCTGCGTGAATTCGATGGTGCCGCGCAGCAATTCGGCGCGTTCGCGCATGGCCACCAGGCCAATGCCCGAGCGCGCGGCGACTGCGACACCGCCTTTGCCGTGATCTTCCACTTCCAAGTCCAGCGCGTCCGATGAAAACTGCAGGCGCACCTGAGCTTCGCGGGCGCCGGAGTGGCGGGCGACGTTGTTCAGAGCTTCCTGCAGCACTCTATAAATATGGATGGCTGCGGCGCCGTCCAGGGCAAAGGGCACGCCGGACTTCTGATAGCTTATGTCAATCCCGGTCTGCTTCTCCACCGTGGGAATGTACCAGTCCATGGTGCTCTCGAGGCCGGTTTCATCGAGCATTACGGGATGCAGGGCCTGGGAAAGGCTGCGCACGTTGTTCAAAGTCGTTTGAGCGATGTCGCGCACCTCGCGCAAGTCGCCGTGCAGCGCGGAACCTTCGGGGATGCGCTTTTCCGAGCGGGTGAGCAGCGAGCCGATGGCGGTGAGGATCTGGCCGAATTCGTCGTGGAGTTCGCGGGAGATGGAGCGCAGCATGGACTCCTGCGAGGAAATTAATTTCTGCGCGAGTTCGCTGCGCTGTTGGGAGAGCGCTTCGATGCGGGCGAAGAGTTGGCGGTTCGCGCGGATCAGGTAGAGGCTGGTGAGCAGGATCGCTGTGAGCGTGGCGGTGAGGAACAAGTACACCTGGCGCTGCACGCGGTCGTAGATCTGGGCCACTTGCGTGGCGGCTTGCTGCTCGCTTTCGTTATTTTGCACCAGCAGACGCGAGACGGCGGTGCTTAATGCGGCTTGCCGCGCTTGCAGCGAAAGGCGAATCTGATCGCGCGCTTCGGCGTCCTTGCCGGCCTGCGCCAGGGCAAAGGTGCGGTCGGCTGCGTCCCAGAATTGCGCGAGCGATTCTTTCAGGTATTGAGTTTGCTCCGGAGTGCGGCGCGCGATGCTGAGCTGTTGTTCGTCTTGCAGCGCGCTATCGAGGTCGGTGCGAATGCGCTGGAACTGCGCGGTGTAGGCGGTCATGGGATAGGGCTCGTCGTTATCGAGCATGTCTCGCATGGCCAGGCCCAGGGAATTCAAATCGTTCTGCACGCGCAGCAGCTGCAGGGAATCGCGACGATTGTGCTCCACCAGATTGTTCTGGAGTTCGCGCAGATGGGAAATTTGCAGCGTGATGTACCAGGAATAGGCCACCACAGCGGCGATGGTGATGATCAGCCCGAGAAACAAGCCGGAAGTGGGAGAACGTTGTGGCGACCGCGCCATGCATTGCAGCATATAACGCCGGAGCGGCCATGGACTAGGCGGAATCCCCGGGTTGCTTTTTGTGAAGTGGCTCGGACTTTGTTCCGGGCGCGGGGTGCAGTACGATACTCGCCCATCCATGAATGAAAGCACTTCTTCGCGCACGCCGGGTCGCTCCAGCGACATGCTGTGGGAATTCTGGTATCCCGCGCTGCGCAGCGAACAAGCGCGGCGGCACAAACTGGTGCGCGCGATGCTGCTAGACGTGCCGCTGGTGCTGGGCCGCGACGCAGAGGGAAAACCGTTCGCGCTGCGTGATGTGTGCCCGCACCGCGCGTTTCCACTTTCATTTGGACAGTTTGACGGCAAGACGGTGGAGTGCGCGTATCACGGCTGGCAATTTGACGCGCACACCGGCCAGTGCGGGACGATTCCTTCGCTGACCGAAGATTCCAAACTGAAATGCGAACGGATTTATGCGGGCAGCTTTCCGTGCGAGGAGCGCGACGGGTACGTATGGGCGTTTATGACCAACCCGGAGGGCCGCGGGCTCAATGAATTGCCGCCACCGCCGCCGGAATTGCCGGTCTTTAGTACGAGGTACAAGGTGGCGCACCTTTATGCGGACCTGCCGTGCGGCGTGGATCAGGCCATCATCGGATTGATGGATCCGGCGCACGGTCCGTTTGTGCATCAGGCGTGGTGGTGGCGCACACGGCGCAGCATTCGCGAGAAAGAGAAAAAATTCGAGCCGATCCCCAACGGATTTCGCATGAGCGCGCACGCGCCTTCGGCGAATAGCGCGCCTTATAAAATTTTGAAGCTGCTGACCGGCGAGCCGGCCACCACGATGATTGATTTCGTGCTGCCCAACCAGCGCTTCGAACAAATTCGCGCGGGGCGCTACTGGCTATCCAGCCGCACTACGGTGACGCCCATCCGGCGCGATTTCTGCCGGCTGGATTTTTGCGCGGCGTGGAATATTCTGCCGTGGTTTCCGATCGTATCGTTCATCATCAATGTGTTTGGCCCGCGCTTCATCCGGCAGGACACGGAAGTAATTCAGAAGCAGGCGATGGGATTGCAGTACGAGGACCGCATGATGTTGATTGACGATGCCGACCGGCAGGCGCGCTGGTATTTTGAATTGAAAGCGGCGTATCAGGAATCGCAGCGCACGGGCGCGCCGTTGCGTCATCCGATGAACGGACCGGTGACGCTGCGCTGGCGGTCGTAATCTCCATTCTGTTCTGTACGAGGGAAATTGTGATTTAGCACGGTCGCAGTGCGCCTAACGAAGATGGCCCAAATCGAAAGTTGTTTCGACGTCCTGATCGTCCGGCGTATTCACGAGGATGGTCACTTCGTCGTCGGGATCGATCTTCTCCGGGTCGAATCTGTATTCGATGGTCGCGCCGGAGATTCCGTAGGTGTTGAAGGCTGCGTCAGAGTAGAACAGATAGACCTGCGT
The DNA here is from genome assembly GCA_963742475.1 of uncultured Acidobacteriota bacterium. GTDB lineage: Bacteria > Acidobacteriota > Terriglobia > Acidiferrales > UBA7541 > Palsa-295. Next base: position 101,729 of record CAVULY010000008.1, read on the forward strand.
TGATTGCGCGTCAATTACCTTGTTGTGTTGAACGAGCTGAGCGCCGAAATCCCGCTGAAAATCGGGCAGAGGGAGGCCCGGCGCCGTGGGCTCCCAGGGAGGCGGGCCAGGATACGTCGCTGTCAAATCGACGCCCACTTGGACGAGAAAAGGCAAATTCTTGTTCGCGAATTCCTCTTCGGCGCCCTGAGCGTCGCCATTCAGAGCGGATTGACCCAGTTCGACTATCTGGAGGTAGGGTGTCTTGAGTGTGATCGTTGCAACATGCGGGCCGCTATCGGGCATGGGAAACTGGTGCGTATACGGGGCGAAAAAATTGGTGGTGTTGAAGTCCTTCGCATAGCCGAGCAGATAGGCATTGCGAATGTCCGAGGAAGAAAGCGGATATTGATATGCGAGCGCGGGAAGCGCGATCAGCGCAAAGCTGGCGAACGTGCCGAGAAGAACGACTAGACCGGAGCAGGCGGCTGGTTTCATGGCGGTCTCCAGTGCTGACAGTTAGGACGTTTCAACGTAACGGAAGGGTACAGAAATTCTTCAGTCTGTAATGCTGCTCAAGAACGGGAAGTGATCCGCAGCGCCCATTAAGAAAAGCATGGGAAACGACAGCCAGAGACCCACGCGCGAGGCGATGAAACCCCAGCGGGCCAGGCGCGCCGCCTCTTCGGGCATCGGCGTGCCTTGCTCAGCGCTGGCGCGCGTCCAGGCGATCAGCCGCTTCTGCACGCGCCACACTACGCCCCAGGTGTTCAGCAGCATCAAGAATCCCAGTCCGCCGCCGACGCTGATGCATAGATGGCCGTTGGAAACCTGCGGGCCGCTATTCAGATCCAGAATGATCCAGGAAGCTGCAATCACAATCGCGGCGATGGCAATCGCGCGCACCCAGGGACTATCGAGCAGCCCCTTGCTGGGCAACTGGAACGGATAAATCAGGGCATAGGCCACCAGCCATACCAGCAACCACCATCCGAACCAGTGCAGGGTAAGCGCGGGATTACCGGAATTGTGCGCGTCGGCGGAAAGAATCGTGAAGTAGTAGCGCAACCCCACCACCACCGTGATCAGCGCGGACCAGCGAAACCAGCCCATCGCGCGCGACATCATCACCGGATAGACCTTGGCGCGCACCGCCGCGTCCAATTGCTTCATGGTGGGAAAGCCGATCAGGTTGAAAAAATACAACAGGCCGATCCAGATAATTCCGAAAATGAAGTGCAGCCAGCGCAGGATGATCAGCTCGACCGCCGAACCTTGCGGAAAATTAAATTGCGGCGTGAGTGCGTGAACGAAAAGCGCAAAGTGAGAAAAATTCATACAACCGCCTCCCGCGCGACGCTTAATGGAGCGCTCCGGCGTGCGACGCTACGCTAGCGGAATAGGAAGCAGCAAGTCAATCCCAGGAGCGCGGAGGACCGTGCGGCACATTGTGCGCTAACCCGAGGCGGGCGATGGCCCAGCGCGCGTGCTCGGCGATGATCTCGTCGGGAGATGCAGCGAGGCGTACGAGCAATGCTGTAATTCGCACGTGGACTGCTGAGCCGCGCGTTATCTGCGAATTTCCCAGCGCGACGCAAGCGTTGCGCAGCAAGCCGCGCCATTTCGCGCGTTTCACAGCGCTGCCGCGAAAAATGCTGCTGAATTCTTGCTGTGATAGCGATGCCAGCCATTCCAGCTGTGGCGCGAACAATGTCGCGTCATTTTCCATTTTCTCTTTTCCATTTTCGTTCTTCGGTTCGATTTGGCGCGGCTGAAATGCCGCCAGCTGCGTCACCGGCGATTTGCGATTCCAGGGACATACGTCCTGGCAAATGTCGCAGCCGATGACCGCGTTGCCAATCTCTGACCGCAATTCTTCGGGAATTACGCCGCGCAGCTCGATGGTGAGGTAGGAGATGCAGCGGCGCGCGTCCAGCACGTAGGGCGCGGTAAACGCTTGGGTGGGGCAGGCGTCGAGGCACAGCGTGCAATTTCCGCAGAGATCGGCGGCGGGAGGTTCGCCCGGCGCGAGCGACGCTTGCAGCTCCAGCGTCGTGAGGATGACGCCGAGGAACAGCCACGAGCCGAGTTGCTCATTGATCAGGCAGGTATTTTTCGCCAGCCAGCCGAGTCCGGCATATTTCGCGGCCACGCGCTCGACCACCGGACCAGTGTCCACATATGCGCGGGCTTCAAACGGCTCGGGCCACTGCGCGTGCATTCGGGCGAGCAGCGCGTTCAGTTTTTCGCGAAGCACTTCGTGGTAATCGTCGCCCCAGGCGTAGCGCGAAATCCATGCGCGCGGGGAAACGTCGTCGTGGACGCCGGCCTGTTCGGTTGAGTAGGGCTGCGGCGCATTGTAATTCAGTGCCACCACAATCACACTGCGCGCCCCATCGAGCGCCAATCGCGGATCCACGCGGCGCTCATCGCGCAGGTAATTCATCTCGCCCGCATGTCCGCGCGCGAGCCATGTGGAATACTGCGCCAGTTCCGGAAATGCCTCGGCAGGAGCGACGCCGCAGAGGTCAAACCCCAGTTCGCGTGCCTGTTCGCAAATCCAGCGTGTCCTGGCGGCCAAATCCATGGCGCTATCATGCCATCAACAAGAGGCTGCAGCGCGCCGAAGCCCGGTATTCGCATCAGGACACTCGACACTTCGCAGGTCTGCGGTTAGCAAAGATTTTACGAAGTGGCCGTTCGGACAGGTTACTGATGTGCACGGTGTGCAATACCAGACAGAAACTCGGTTCCGTCTGTGAGCTAATAGAAACGAAGAAGAGCCCTAACGCAGTCATCGAAAAGACGCTAAATCCGCGTTACGTGTGACAGCAGCAGAGGCCTAGACCTACGGTGAATTCGTAATGAGTGAGCCTACTTCTCTTCGCGCGAGCCGCACCAGGCTCATGGGCCTGGCTGAGCCTCTCCCGGTGGTTTCCTCCTCGCCGTGGAATAACACTTGGAGCAAGATCTCTGGCCCCCGTGTCTTTGCTGCTCTAGCCTGCGCGACATTTGTGCTGTGTGTGGCTTCCGCTAGTGCATTCGCTCAGCAACAAACAGCCGGGTTAGGGCTTCGACCTGTCTCCCTCCCGGACGCGCCTGTAGCCAAGAGTCTCCTTACGGAAGGCTCAGCCAGCGTCGCAGGCACCGTGCTGGACCTCAGCGGAGCCAGCGTTCCTGGTGCAGACGTGACGTTGATACCGAGGGACGGGACACAAACACGCACGATGGAGTCTGAAGTCGAACGGTGAATTTGATTTCGTAAAAATTCTTCCCGGTTCCTACCTGCTGATGGTCAACGCGAAGGGCTTTGCGGTATTCACATCGGCCGAGTTCGACCTCACAATGCAGCAGGCGTATCAGATTCCTGACATATCCTTGTCTCTTGCGTCGACCAGCATGGAGGTGACGGTCCGGCCCATCGAACTGATCGCCGCAGAACAGATCAGAGCGGAAGAGAGGCAGCGGCTGGTCGGCGTGATCCCGAACTTTTATACAAGCTACGTTTATGACGCCGCCCCGCTCACTTCGAAGCAGAAATTCTCACTCGCCGTACGGGGAACGTTCGATCCGGTTTCGATCCTTGGTGTCGGCTTCGCTGCTGGCATTGAGCAGGCCACTAACGCCTTCGCCGGGTACGGGCAAGGCGCCGCGGGATACAGCAAGCGTTTTGCGGCAAAGTTTGTTGACGGTCGAACCAGCGACATGCTGACCCACGCAGTGTTTCCTTCGCTGCTGCACCAGGATCCGCGCTACTACTATCTGGGCTCCGGATCCGTGAAGACGCGCCTGTGGCATGCGGTCGGCTCCGCATTTATCACGCGTACTGACAGTGGTGGTACGGCGCCCAACTATTCTTACTTGCTTGGCGACGTGTCCGCGGCAGCGCTATCCAATTTGTACTACCCGCAGGCGAATCGCGGAGTGGGCCTGGTGTTTACGAACGCCGCCGTGGGCCTCGCCGGACGAGTCGGTGGAAATATATTCCGTGAATTCCTCTCGAGACATTTGACGACGAACGTGCCGGCCCCGCAACCGCAATAAACAGTCTGGTTCGAACCGGGATGGAAGGGCCGAAGATGTGGCCGCACGTTCAATCCTAATCATCTCGCGAATCGGGAGCTAATCGAAACCGACCCAGCGCCCGACACGCCACGCGATACTCCTTTCATTAGCCTATCCCCGAATCGGCTGCTACAATGCCGCCATGGCTGATTGGCGGCAAATTCAGGCGCGTATTCGCAAAGCGAAGAACAGCGCCGACGCACAGACAAAACTTTCCGAGCTGTACCAGCGCACGCGCGACGCAATGGTGGCCTGGGAACTGGGCGCCGTCGAAGAGAAAGCCGAACGAAATGAGGAAGCCGTGAAGTGGTACACAATTGCAGCGGAACGATTCCGCCGCGCTGATTGGAAGAAGAAGGCCGAGGAAGCTTTGGCGCGATTGGGCGCGCCGATTCCCGTGGCGGGAGCTAAACCCAGTCCCGAGCCTGTATTTGCACCAGTAAGCAGCACGGAAATTGAGCCGAACCACGAACACAGCGGCCCAAGCGATTCGGAAACCACGCAACCGCGCCTGGCGCTTGGCGAAATTCCAGAAGACTCCGTGGATTACACTGGCGATGCGATCGAAGTAGAGGTCGTCCACCTTTCCGACGCCACGCCTCCGACGGGTGCTGGCGTGGCCGATACGGACGCAACCGGCAAGAAGAAGCGCCGCCGCGGACGCCGTGGGGGCCGAGGCCGCCGTCGCAAAGGCGCTCCGGCGGCAGCCGGATTGCCTTCGCAAGCATACGCGGAGTCTAGCGCTGCACTCCTGCCATCGTCGGCGACACAGCATACGCGAGCGCCAGCCCCACGATTTCAACCTCCGCGGCCTGCTCCGCACACAGAAACTTTCGAACGCGTTCCGGCCGCAGCGATTGAGCCGCCAGAACCGGAGTACAGCCCACGCGCAGAGCAAGCCGCTCCAATGCTTCCTTCTGAGCGCACAGCGCACGGCCGCGCCGGCGATCCAGCCCTGGCTTCGCGCATGTCTAAACTGGAATCCATGTTGCGCCGCTTGGTGGCCAGCCCGCTGCATCGTCTGGACGAAGCGGATACGGCTCCGGCAGGTCCCGGCGTATTTCTGCTTTCAGATTCCGACCAGATTACTTCGTACTACATCGAAGCGTGCCAGACGCTGCGCGTCGGCCTGGGGAATCTCGCGCGGGGCAGCGGGCGCAGTACCAGCAAGCCTGCTCGCGGCGGACGTCCGGCATTCGACAGCGGCCTGAAGACTAAACTTGCCGAGCATTTGGGCATTGGCGAGGCGAAAGTCTCGCAATATCTGAAGGAGCATTGCGTGGTCCGCTGGATTCAGCTGGATGACGACGCTCCGCATCTGGCGCACTTCGCGATCGGGGTGCTGCGCACCCCCCTCAACCTAGATTAGGATTTGGATGGCAAACAGGGCTAAATACTAGTCCGGACTGGTACTTCCCCGTTCCCATTGACTGCGCCAGGGCGCCATTCAGCCCCCGAATTGCTCCTTTGGATGCACCTTCGTAGACGTCCCCCCGAAAACTATGCAAACTTTGGTACCGTAACTGGTTACAGGTGTAGCTGATTCGTGGGGTCAGGCCTGCGGGGGCTTCAAAGGCAGGTACGGGGTCGGTTCGAAAGGGAGAGGTGGGAATATGGCGAACGCAGTAAGCACGAAGCTTTGGAAATCGTTCGATTGGGCGCTGTGTAAGACGGCAGCGGTCACGTTCGACACGATTCAGTACTTCAACAAGTTTAATCCTAATCCTTCTTTCACACCGAAGTGGTCCGATAAGCCTTTGCTGAAGTCGTGGGAGAAGTCCAAGCCGACGCTGGGCTGGCCGCGCACGACGGATTCGCTGTGCCCCGATTGCGTGCGCGAAGCGCGCGACATGATCATCAACGGGAAAAAAGACTGGACCGATCTGGTGCACGAGAAGGTCGGCGAAATCAAAGCGCAGATTATCGAGCGCGATGGCCAAGTCTGGATGGTGAAGGAATGCGCCATCCACGGAAAATATGAAGACTTGATGGCCGTTGACTCCAAGTTCCTGGAATGGATTGAGAAGAATTTCCCCGGCCGCGATATTCCGGCGCACAACGACGAAGGCCTGCATCGCCATGGCTCCAGCACGGTTCGGCACGGCCGCGGTTCCGTTCTTACCGTGGACCTCACCAACCGCTGCAACATGATGTGCGATCCCTGCTTCATGGACGCGAACCAGGTGGGCTACGTCCACGAACTGAGCTGGGAAGAAATTCAGGAAATTCTCGAGAACGCCACGAAGATCAAGCCGCGCCGGCAAATGTCCGTGCAGTTTTCCGGCGGCGAGCCAACCATGCACCCGCGGTTTATTGATGCGGTGCGTTACGCGCGCAAAGTGGGCTACAACAGCGTGCAGGCCGCGACCAACGGGATCGAATTCGCGAAGAGCAAGGAATTCTGCAAGCAAGCTTTCGAAGCGGGCATGCGCTACGCATACCTGCAGTTCGACGGCATCGGTAACGACGCCAACAGCCACCGCCAGGTGGGCAATCTGTTCGACGTAAAGTTGCGGGCGATCGAGAACATGCACGAAGCGGGTATCGAGATCGTGTTGGTCACCACGATCGTCAACAACGTGAACAACGATCAGGTAGGGCCGATCGTGAAGTTCGCGATGGAAAATCCGAAGAAGATTTCCTTCGTGTCGTTCCAGCCGGTTTCTTTCACCGGACGCGACGAGGAAATTACTCCGGAACGACGTATCCGCCAGCGCTACACGCTTTCGCACCTGGCGAAGGATGTGAGCACGCAAGTGGGCAAAGTGGAGCCCACGCGCGACTGGTTCCCGATTTCCTTCATCAGCACGTTCGCGGGCTTTTCGGACCTGGTGCACGGACCCGGATTCGCAGTGGGGTTCGCTCTCTTGCGGATGCCACCCGAACTGCGGCGTCGGCACGGCGTTGATGATCAACAAGGAAACCAAGGAGTGGGCGCCGGTTCCGCGCTTCCTTAACGCCCAGGGTTTGACCAAGGACGTTGCGGCGATTACAGACGCGGCGCGCAGCAAGACCTTCTCCAACTTCATGATGGCGATGGCGCTGCTGAAGAATTACAGCCCGTTCCAGGCGCCTCCCAGCTTGCGTTTGAAGGATCTGTGGAGGAAGTTCGACAAGACCTGGGCGCTTTCCAAGAACTCCGACAAGAAGTACGGCAAGGTGGCTCCGGACCGCACGTATGAAGATGCCATGAAGCGCCGCGCGGAAGATCCGTGGAACTTCCTCTTTATCGCCGGTATGTGGTTCCAGGATCTTTTCAACTACGATTTCCGCCGTACCGAAATGTGCATCATTCCCTACGCCACGCAGCAGGGCGAAATTTCCTTCTGCGCGTACAACACCGGCGTGGGCTGGCGCAAAATCATCGAGAACATGCACAAGAACGCGACCGTGGCGCAGTGGTACAAGGAACACGGCAAGCACGACGTCTTCGCCAAAGGCAAGAAGGTCAATCTGGAGAGCTACGAACACTCGCTCCGCATTGACTCCGAGGATGCCGCGCGCGTTCGCCACCTGGAACACGACATTCCGGTGACCGCGGCCGAAGAAGACCGCATCCGCCGCAAGAAGGCGTTCGAAGAGGCCGCCAAAGTCCGCCGCATTTACGAAGAGCTCGTGCTCAAGAAGTCCACCGAGCCGGTGGTGCAAATTGGCTCGATGCAGCAGATCTTGAGCGCGGTCCCCGGCGTAACCGTAAAGCCCGTCCAGATCGCTCCGGCGAACGGCAATGGCCAATCGAATGGAAATGGCCACGCAAGCGGCAACGGCGCAGAGAAGGTTGAAAAGCCCGAAGCTGAAGCCGCGGTGGCTGGCGACTAACGCAACCAACGAACTCCGCAGGGTAAGCAAGGCCAACAGCCCCGGCGCAAGCCGGGGCTGTTGCTTTTTTGATTTAAGCGAACGTTTCGTCTACAGTGGGTCTTGATGAGCCGCATTCGCAGTGTGACTGGAAACGGACGGGAACACCGCCGCCGTGTGTTTGATTTCACGGTCGTCCTGCTACCTGTTGCGGACGAGTTGCCCCCACGGAGAAGCTCCAAGCCGCGAAAACGGACATCCACAAACGCATTGGGATACCAGGTAACTGTTCCGTTGCTTCCCGGCGTCATCACATATGGACGCAGCGAGGAAGAAGCCATTGAAATGGCGCGCGACGCTATCCGCTGCCACCTCGATGGACTGCGCAAGTCGGGAGAAGAGATCCCTGACGAGAAACGGGCGCATACGGCGAAATTGCGAGTTGCGCTGAGCGCCTAGATGAACGCGGAACTTCCGCTCCTCAAGCCGCGCTTGATTCTGCGGGCGTTATTGCGAGCTGGCTTCTACGTCCACCACCAGTCCGGAAGTCACGCGCAATTGCGTCACGCAAATAAGACTCACCTTCGTGTGACCGTGCCTCGGCATGATCGTTTCGACATTCCCCGACAAGTGCTCCGCAGTATTTTGCGTCAGGCGGAACTATCGGTGGAGGAATTTCTCGAGGTTCTCTGAGAAATTGTTCGTGAGGTAGAAGCGAGCCGCGTGGTGAGGACTTTCGATATAATGCTTGTGCGGTTTATTGCATGGAGCGCGCCAATGCCGATTTACGAATATATTTGCGACGAATGTAATGAGCGCTACGAGCGCATCGTGCTGAGCCAATCACAGGCGATCACTTGCCCGAAGTGTTCGAGCGCGAAGCACACCATACAGCTATCCGTGTTCGCTTCGCCGTCAAACGGAAAATCCGCGGGCGGCCCCTCTTCATCCTCCGGAGGCAGCGGGGGCGGCGGCTGTTGCGGAGGCGGTGGCTGCGGCTGCCACTAAAGTTTTTCGCCGCTACTGAATCGCGCCTGATTGGTGCGAGAACAACCACTCCGCCAACCCCGGCTCGCTGAATGCCACGTCCCACACGTTGTGCCCTATGCCGGGATATTCCGTGTACTTTGGCGTGCCGCCGGCTTTGCGCAATTCCGCGACCCATTCCCGCGCGCGCGTGACCGGCACCGCCGGATCTTCCTCGCCTTGAAATATCCACACCGGAACTTTCGCCACGCGCGGAATCATGTACGCATCGCCGTAACCGCATAGCGCAATCGCCGCTGCAAATCGCTGCGGCGCGATTGAAAGCGCCGCCCACACGCCTTCGCCGCCCATGGATTGACCCACGACGTACTCGCGCGCGCGATCAATGCTGTACTGCTTCTCAACCATATCCAAAATCTCCAGCGCCAGGCGGATGGCCACCGGAGGCGTGTTGGTATGCGGGCGCGCCCATCCCTTGGTTGCGTCCACTTGTGGCGCCAGGACGAACGCGTGATATTTCACCTGATTTTCCGGCGTGGTCCAAAAGTGTGAGCCGGGGGAATTTCCACCTGCAAGCTGCGAAAAATTATCCGAGCCGCGCCCGGCGGCTCCGTGCAGCCATAAAACGATTGGATATTTTTTCGCGGCGTCGTAATCCGGCGGCACGAACAGGCGGTAGGCCATAGCCTCGCCGCTGGGGCTGCGGTAGGAGCCAGCAATGAATCCTTCGACGGCCATTTGTTGTGCGGGCGTCGGGGCGAGCTTCGTTTTCTGATTTCCTGTTTGCGCTTGGGTACAGAAGCAGCAGGCGCAGAATAGGAGCACGAAAAATCCGCAGCGCGTTCCCTGCGATGTCTGCATTGTCTATCGCGAATACTTCAGGACGTTTTGCGGCGGCTCGAGGCCTGCATTCAACTTAGGATCTGGAATCGGCGCGCCGGGCACCACGGCAAGGGCAGCACGCCGGCCCAGATCGGCAGCGCATAATCTGCTTCGTCATCTTTCGGCGGGCCGGTACGCACCTTCGCGGAAACTTCCTCCAGCGGCATCGCCAGCACCGATGTCGCTTTCAATTCGGACTCCGTCGGCGGGCGGACGTCGTTCCAGCGTCCGCGCACAATATGGTTCGTGAAGGCTTCCAGCACGCGATTTTTTTCGCCGCTATCTTCCACCGGCATCGCGCGGCCCAGCATCACCACCGAGCGGTAATTGGCCGAATGGTGGAACGCCGAGCGGGCCAGCACCAATCCATCCACCAGAGTTACCGTGACGCACATCTGCACGCCGCCGGCGAGCGTCCGCAACATGCGGCTGGCCGACGAGCCGTGCACGTACAGCGTCTCGTCCACACGTGCGTAATTTGTGGGAATCACGAACGGCTGGCCGTCCACGACGAATCCGACGTGGCACACGAATCCTTCGTCGAGAATTCGATACACAGTTTCGCGATCGTACCTGCCGCGGTCGGGCAGGCGCTGAACTTTGGTGCGTGCTGTGGGGCTGAATGGCTCGGTCATGCATGGAGCGTAAATCGGCGGGACATTCGCCGCAAGTGCCAATCTGGTTGGCTGCAGTTCGGGCGCACTCGTCCGGTGTTCACGCAGGCTACTGTTGCGCCTGCGGTGCGGCCGCCGCTGGCGGCTTCGGCGGAGGCGCGATGTGCGCCACGCGAAATCCGGTGTAGGGCGGATCTGCTGCGCGATACATTGCTTTGTTGTCCGCAGGGCGATCGGCGCTGCCGCCCAGCGTCTTGCCCGAGCCGTCGGCAACGATCACCCACTCCGCCACATTTCCACCGAGGTCGAACACCAGCTCCTCGCCTTCATCGCCCTCGGCGGCGAAGCTTCCCACTTCGCGCAGCAGCGGCGCATCCCCCGGTAGTTCTTTTAACTTGGCTTCGAGCTTCTGCGCGTCCTCAGGATTGAGCGCGTAGCCCGCCCAGTAATCCAGCGTATTCTCGCCGCTGCGCACCTTATAGAATTCGACGGTTTCGCTTTCTTTCGGAAGGCGGTAGGTTTCAGCGGTCAACTCGCTCAGCCATTTGCAATATGCTTGCGCTTGTTCCAGCGTGATCCCGTTCGCCGGATAATTTTCCGTGCCCGCGTCGAACTTGTAATCCTTATCGAAAGCCGCGAACTGCGCCCGCGTGATTTCAAACCGCCCGATTTCAATCGCGCCGCGCGGCACGGTTTCGGGAATCAGCACGTCCGGCGCGGGATTTTCCGGCGTCGCCGGAGGATGAAACGCCACGCCATACGAAGCGCCGGATTTCTGCACCGTAGCGCGCTTCAAGGCCACTTCCAGCGGTGAGCCTTTTTTCAGCGCTTCATTTTCCGCGGGCTTGGTCTTGAATAAATAGATATCGAACCAGGCGGCCTCTTCATTCATTTTCCGCAGCTGGTGCGTCAATTTCCGCGGCCCGTGCGCTTCGCCGGGAAACAGAATAAATTTCACCGGAGCTTTGCCGATCGTGTACAGCGCGCGGTAGTGCGTCCATCCTTCTTCCGTGGGGACCTGGCGGTCAATGCTGCCGAAGAAAATCAGCGTGGGCGTCTTCACCTTGTCCATTTTGAACAGCGGTGATTTCTCGATGTAAAGCTGCGGATCTTCCAGCGGCGTTTTTCCGAAGTAATAGTGGTCAAACGATTCGCCGAAGTCCACGTTGGCCCAATCGCTCAGCCATTCCACGTCTCCTGCGCCCACCACCGCCGCCTTGTAGCGGTCGGGATTGGTGACGGTCAATTGAATCGAAAGGATCGAGCCGTTCGACCAGCCTGCCGCGCCGATCTGGTCGGGATCCACCAGGCCTTTGGCGATCAAGTTGTCCACGCCGCGTTCGATATCTGGAATTTCCAGCTCGTAATATTTTCCGCAGCAGATGGATTCCACAAACTTCAGTCCGTAGCCCGTGCTGCCGTGATAATTCGTTTTCAGCACGAACGCGCCTTTCTGCGTCATCACATTCGGCGAGTACGCCCAGCGCTCGGCCCATTGGTCGTGATCCGCGCCGGCAGGCCCGCCGTGCGTCCAGACGATCAGCGGGTAAGACTGGCCCGCTTTGTAATTGTCCGGATAGTAGAGGATGCCTTCCACGTCGTCGTCGTTTGCGCCCTTCCACTGCAAGACTTCCGTTTGCGCGATGGTCTTGTTCTTGAAGTCCGGATTCAGATTGGTGATCTGCAGCGACGAGCTGATTTTCGTGCCTTCAAACTTCGCGCGAAAAAATTGCGTGGGCACGCTGGCGGTGGAATGTTCGTAGATAAGCGTCTTGCCGTCGTCGCCCAGCACCAAACTGAAATCGTGCTTTTCGTCTTCGCCCGAAATGGATTTGCGCGACCAAGTGCCGGCGTGCCGCGTGAAGCGCGCCGGCTTGGTGTACACGCCGTCGGCCAGCAGCGCGATGAATCCGTCGCTGGTCGGTTCCAGCGAACGCGCGAACCCGCGGTCCCAATCCAGATTCACTTCGCTGGATTTTCCCGCGGCCAGATCGTAGAAATAAATCCTGTGGACCGTGGCCACCAGGAAGCGCGGGTCGTCGGAATAGGGCGCGACCGCGTAAAAGCCGGAATTATCGCGCGCCCAGGCGACCTCAATCGGCTGGATGCGCTCGTTCGTGAAAACTTGCGTGCGCTCGCGAGTCGTGAGGTTCACGAGGTACGTCACCGGGGGGATCTTCTGGTCCCATTCGAAGCTCAATTCGCGGCTGGCGACGGCGACGGCCTTCTTTTTGTCGCGCGAAATTTCAAAACGCTGGATGCGGTCGTCGTTGTCCGTGAGGCGCGTGACTTTCTTGTCCTTCATCGAGAATTTGTACAGCCGCACCGGCGCGCTGTGCGCGGTATCGTCCACCACGTTTGAATCGTCCTTGCGCTCTTTGGTTTGGCGCTCGTAAAGCGAGGGATCTTCTTCGGCGCTGAAAATGATCGTGTCATTGTCCAGCCATTCAAATTGCTGGATGCCGCGCTCAAAATCCGTCACCGCCCACGGCTCACCGCCCGCGGAATTCAACAGCCACAATTGAGTGGGCGCGGCGTCGGGCTTCGGCTTGGGCAGCGCATGAGTGCTCAGGAAAGCGATCGTGTCTCCGGAAGGAGACCAGCGCGGCTGCGACACTTCGTCCGTGCCGCGCGTGAGTTGCACTTCCTTGCCGTCATTCAAATTGGAAAGATATAAATTGCTGACGCGGAGATCTTTCTCTTTGTCCGCCGTGTTCTTCACCCACACCGCGGATTTCCCGTCCGGGGAAATTCGGAATTGCCCGGCGTCTTCCTGGTAGACCACGTCCTCCGGCGTCCAGCGATTTTTCTTGCTGGCAGCGGGTCTTGCAGTGTCCGCGGCGGTCTGCGCGACCGCAGCGGGCGCGAGCAGGAGCAGCATCCCCGCAAACAGGGCAGGCGCTTTCCAAAATTGTGCAGCAGTCGTTTTCATGCGCTCCTCAAATTCCATCGGGACTTGCAGGTGTCTGAATCAGGCAGCCGAAAAACTATCACAGACTTGCAGTAGGCGGGTAGCAGCGTCGCAGGCGGGAATTGGTGCATTTTCTCCGCTAGAAGCTGTATCCCAGTGCGAACACTAAAACCGGGTCGGTCTCGCCAATATTGAAAGCCTGCGTGGAGAACGTAAGTTGTTTGCGCGTGAACTGCACCAGCAAGCCGCGTTGAATATCGAGTGACGTCTGAAACGTGCGAGTCCGTTGCACCACGTACCCAGCTGCAAACCAGGGCACCGGCGAGTAGGTCAACTGCGTCCACGTATAGAAAAAATTGCCCGCCTTCGTGGTGGTGTCGAAAATGTATTCGTTGGCGCTATAGAACTGCAGCTTCTTGTAGGTGACCGTGACCTCCAGGCCCGGCGCGATTCCATTTACATTGCCAAAGACGCCGCCGATCATGGGCGTCGCTTCAAGGACCAGCTTTTTCCCTACGCTCAGGTTGTATCCCACCCACAACGAGCCGGTCTGCAGCCCCTCGTAGTTGTACCGTGCTTCCAAATGCAGGGTGTCGCGATCTGCCGTGAATGTGGGTGAGACGTAGGATTCCCCATGCGGCACCGCATACCCGCTGAGGCTCAAATTGAATTCCCAAGGGTTTGCTGGTGGCGTTGCAATCGCCGATGGCTTGTTCGTATCTGTCTGCGCCACTAGCGAGCTGCCGCAAAGAAGCACGACAATGAACATGCCGATATGTCGTGCGGAGATCATTCCTCGAGAGCGGCGAGTCATCGGGATGGTCCAAAGTTACCACGGCTGCGGCTGCCGTTGCGCATTGCAGTACGATAAAACCCGTCTCTCCCGCGCAATCAACCGATGATTCGTGCCACCGCGCGATTTCAGCTAGAATGTTTTCGTCAACGTAACGGAGCTTACGCCATGGCCATCAGCCGCGAACAAGCACGCACGGAGCACACCGGCAGCACCTCGCACGATCAATTCAGCGAGACAATTTACGGCGTGGTCTGCTCGACGTGCCACAATTACATCCTGATTGACAAGACGAATTGCCCGGCGTCGTGCCGCGAGCACGAGACCTGCCGCGCGGCGTACGCCTAGATTTCATGCAACGCGCGCGCAACCCCTGTTCAGCTTGCGTTCACGTCCTGCCAACTCTCGATTGACGCTTCCTTCACGCTTGCGTACGATGCGCCGCATGCATCGTGAACGATTGCTGGGAGCGCGCGGCGAAATATGAAGCCACTCTTGAAAATAATTCTGTGGACGGGCGTCGCGCTGGCCGGTGCCGGTGCGCTAGCCGCCATCGCTTTCGAACGCAGCGAGCCGCTCAACGCCGTGTGGTTCGTAGTGGCGGCGGTGTGCACCTATCTGGTCGCGTATCGCTTCTACTCCCAATTCATCGCAGCGAAAATTCTGGCGCTGGACGATTCGCGCGCCACTCCCGCCGAACGTTTGGAAGACGGCCACGATTTCGTTCCCACCAGCAAATGGGTACTCATCGGCCACCATTTTGCCGCGATTGCCGGGCCCGGCCCGCTCGTCGGCCCCACATTGGCCGCGCAATTCGGCTATCTCCCCGGAACTCTCTGGTTGATTGTGGGCGCTGCGCTGGGCGGCTGCGTGCAGGACTTCATCATTCTTTTCTGCTCGATTCGCCGCGACGGAAAATCACTGGGGCAGATGGCGCGCGAGGAAGTTTCGAAGCGTGGTGGAATGATCGCTCTGCTGGCGGTCCTGGCGATCATGATTATTCTTCTGGCGGTTGTGGCGCTGGTGATCGTCAAAGCGCTGAAAGAATCGCCCTGGGGCACCTTCACGCTCGCAATGACGATTCCCATCGCGCTGCTGATGGGCGTTTATTTGCGTTACGTGAGACCGGGCCGCGTGTTGGAAGCTTCGCTCGGCGGTGTCGCGCTGGTGATGCTGGCAGTCGTCTCCGGCCAGTGGGTGAACGCATCGCCTGCGTGGTCCAGCGCGTTTACTTTCTCCGGCCCAGCCCTCGCGATTGCGATCATCGCGTACGGCTACGCGGCCTCCGCGCTGCCGGTCTGGCTGCTGCTGGCTCCGCGCGATTACCTTAGCGCGTTCATCAAGGTGGGCGCGATCGCGGCGCTGGCGATCGGCGTAATCTTCGTGCGCCCCACGCTGGAAATGCCCGCATTGACGCGCTTCGTGGATGGCAACGGTCCAGTCTTCGCCGGCAAAATATTTCCTTTCTGCTTCATCACCATTGCCTGCGGAGCCATCAGCGGCTTTCACGCGCTGATTTCTTCAGGCACCACGCCGAAAATGATTCTGCGCGAAAGCCATGCGCGCACCATCGGCTACGGCGCGATGCTGATGGAATCTTTCGTCGGAGTTATGGCCATGGTCGCGGCGTGCGCGTTGCAGCCCGGCGTATATTTCGCGATCAATAGTCCGGCGGGAATCGTGGGCAAGACGGCAGACGCCGCGGCCGCCACCATTCGTGGCTGGGGTTTCGCGCTGGACCCGCAAACGATGTCCGCGCTCGCGCAGCGCGTGGGCGAACACACTTTGCTGGACCGCACCGGCGGCGCGCCTTCACTCGCTGTGGGTATGGCGCAGATTTTCAGCGGGACGATTGGCGGCGAGCGCCTGCTCAGCATCTGGTATCACTTCGCGATCATGTTCGAAGCGCTCTTCATTCTTACGGTGCTGGACGCCGGCACGCGCGTCGGCCGTTTCATGGTGCAGGAACTCGGCGGGCACGTGTGGAAACCGCTGGGCAAGACCGGCTCGACGCCCGGAATTTTGGCGACGAGCGCGCTGATGGTCGGAGCATGGGGATATTTTCTCTGGCAGGGCGTGCAGGATCCGCTGGGCGGAATCAATTCGCTGTGGCCGCTCTTCGGCATCGCCAATCAGTTGCTGGCTGCTGTCGCGCTGGTGGTGGCTACCACCATTCTGCTGAAAATGGGGCGCGTGCGCTGGATTTGGGTGACGCTCGCGCCGATGGTTTGGCTGGTGGCGATCACCATGACCGCCAGCTACCAAAAAATCTTTTCCGCAAATCCGCGGATCGGCTTTTTGTCGCAGGCGAAGGTTCTGGCGGCGCAGATTGCCTCCGGCGCGATTCCCGCCGAAAAAATAGCCGTCACCCAGCGGCTCATTTTCAATAACCGCCTGGATGCAGCCGTCACCGCCACGCTCGCCGCGATGATTATGGTGCTCATCGTCGAAGCCATCGGCGAATGGATTGCGATTCTCAGCGGACGCAAGGCGGCGGTGCTGCATGAATCACGGTACGTCGCGACAAACTGGGCTGAAGGGGACTAAAATGTATCTCGCGGGGAGTTTGCATCGCGCTGTGCAACAGAACCACTGCGCCGTGCATCTCTCTTTACATCGCAGAAATTCGCGGCGTTTCTCGGGGCAACGTGCGGCGCGAAGAGTTCTTATTGCAAGACTCATCCAGCGCAGCCAACCTCGCGGAGAGCAGGGCGTTGAGTGCGAAAATGATGAGCCGACGACTGTTGAGCGCGATTTTGCTTTCTTGGGCCTGCGCCAGTTGCCTACAGGCCCAGGCAGCCAGCCCAACGCCGGTCCAATCGTCCGTGCCCGAATCCGATCCGGCGCTTAGTCACCGCCCGGCTTCCTTACCTGCGACCGATGTCGCAAAACCCGCAACGGTTCCCTTGTCCGTGCCCATCGGCACGCCCATGCAGGTCGCGCTCGATCGCGAGATTCGCGTCCAGAAAGTGGGCCAGATTCTTCCCGGACGAATCGTCGAGCCGATTTATGCGTTCGACAAGCTGGTGATCCCTGTCGGCACGGAAGTCTCGGGCCAAATCACGCGCATCGAACCGGTCTCGACGGGAAAACGAACGCTGGCCGCGCTGGATGCCAATTTCACTCCGCCGCACGCGATTGACGTTACGTTCACCGATCTGATTCTTTCCGACGGCCAGCACATTCCGATTCGCACGTTAGTTACTCCAGGCTCCGGCCAAGTGATTCGCTTCCAGACAGCAGCGAATCAGAAGGAAAATAAAGGCGTAAAGGACGTCGCGTCCGAAAAAGCGAAGGAGGCCAAGGAAGAAGCCAAACGCGAATGGGATGCCGCGATGCAGCAAGTGAAGCAGCCCGGCAAACTTCACAAAGTCGAACGCTATCTGGTCGCGCAACTTCCCGTTCATCCGCAATACATTGACGCCGGTACGGTCTATTTCGCGGAGTTGCAGGAGCCGCTCGATTTCGGCTCTGAGCCGCTGACGCCGGAAATGGCGGCATCTTTGGGCGCCGCGCCTCCGCCCGGCAGCTTCGTTCGCACGCTGCTTGTGACTCCGCTCAATTCCGCCAGCACTCCCAAAGGGGCGCCGGTGGAAGCGATCCTTTCGCAGCCGCTTTTCGACGGCAAGCATTTAATACTTCCGCAGGGTTGCCGCTTAAGAGGTTCGGTGGTGCAGGTCGAGCCCGCTCGCTATATGAGCCGCAACGGCAAACTACGCATGGCTTTCCACGAATTGCTCCCGCCGCAAGGCTCTGGCGGAGAGCTCCTGGCGCAGAAAGTGGAAGCAAACCTGGAAGGCGTGCAGGCTGCCGCGGTGGACAACGTAACGCTGGACGCTGAAGGCGGGGCGGGGGCGGGTTCGCCGAAGTCCAGATATTTGCTGACCACGATATCAATTGGTCTCGCAGCAGTTTCCGCGGGAGTCGGCGGCGACACGCTGGGCGATGCCACCGAAGGCGCCGCCGGTGGCGCGGGTGGCTACAAGGTGATCGGCATCATTCTCGGCGCGACAGTGCACTCGCAACCTTTCGGCATGGCCATGGGAGTATTCGGCGCGAGCAAATCGATCTACGTTCATTTCATCGCGCGAGGTCGCGAAGTGGTGTTTCCAAAAAATACGGCGATGCAGATTGGCATCGGCACGCGTCAGGCGCCTGCGCCGGTATCCCCTGGCGGGGGAGCGATCCAACAATGACCATTGTCCGAGCGCTCGTACTTCGCGTTCCACGAAATATCTGGTCGTGGATCCGCCAGGTCAGCGGTGACGCGGCGTACGAGAATTATTTGCGGTCCACGCGGCGCGTCGCGCGAGCGGAAATGGCGCGCGCTGGTTCCTGCACGATGCCAGCAGGCTGCTCGACGCTCCCCACCTCCGCTCTGCCACTCACGCGCGAAGAGTTCTACCTCCAGGCGCTGCGACGCCGCTATTCCACCATTTCCCGCTGCTGCTGACTGGCCCAGTAAGTTTTGCGGGTCCCGCTCCGTGGGAAACCCTCCGAGTGGGCGTTAGAATGCCGATCTGGCCCGCAAAAACGTCACGTCCTTCGTTGACGGAACAGCCCGCGGACCCGTATAATTGGGGTTTGTCACTAGCTTCAGGAGGCAGCATGTACGCCGTAATTCGCACTGGGGGAAAGCAGTATCGCGTCGAGCCCGGCAAGACCATTCGCATCGAGCGGCTCGAGGGCAAAGTCGGCGGCAAGGTCACTTTCGACGAAGTGCTCGCCGTGCGCAACGACGACAAGAAATTCGCTTCGGGCGCGGACGATCGCCAAGGCCAAAGTCATCGGCAAGATCGTGGCACAGGATCGCGGTCCGAAAATGCTCACTTTGAAGTACAAGACGGGCGGTCAGTACAATATCAAGCGCGGCCACCGGCAGAATTACACTTCTGTCGAAGTCAGCGACATTCAAATTTCGTAGGGGTTTGCCATGGCACATAAAAAGGGCGGCGGGTCTTCAACAAACGGACGCGATTCGCACGGACAGCGGCTCGGCATCAAGCGTTTTGGCGGGCAGCTGGTAACCGGCGGCAGCATCCTCATTCGCCAGCGCGGCACGCGTTACAAGGCCGGCAAGAACGTCAGCCGCGCCAAGGACGATAGCCTCTTCGCCACCATCACCGGCGTGGTGCGCTTCGAAGACAAGGGCGCGCACGGCAAGTTCATCAGCGTATTTCCGGCGGAAGAATCCGCGGTCGGCGGCGCGGATCGCGCGGCGTCCGCAGCAGAGCCCGCGGCAGCTAACTAACGTTCAGTTTTTTTGATACGCGCTCGGTCTCCAGGGCGCGTATTTTTGTCTTTGCTCCCAGCCCTGGCGTATGCTTTCTTCGAGCGATTCCAAATCAGGTGACTCGTGTTTGCGGATGAAGCCAAAATCTCTATCAAAGCTGGCGACGGCGGCAACGGCTGCGTCGCGTTTCGCAGGGAGAAGTACGTCCCGCGCGGCGGCCCTTCGGGTGGCGACGGCGGCAAGGGCGGCGACATTTACATCGAAGCCAATCCGCACGACAACACCTTGCTGCGCTACCGCTACAATCGCGAATTCAAAGCCGGCCGCGGCGGGCATGGCGAAGGCTCGAACTGCTCCGGCAAATCCGCGGACGATCTGATTCTGAAAGTCCCCGTCGGCACCGTGATTTTCGATCTGAATTCCGGCGAGCAGCTTTTCGATTTAACCCAACCCGGCCAGCGCTTTCTCGCGGCCAAAGGCGGCCACGGTGGCCGCGGCAATGGCAATCCTCATTTCGTGCGGCCCTGGCATCAAGCGCCGCGCGAACACGAAGACGGCAAGCCCGGCGAAGAACTTTCGCTGCGTCTTGAATTGAAATTGCTGGCGGACGTGGGGCTGGTCGGCTTCCCGAACGCCGGAAAATCCACGCTGATTTCGCGCATCTCCGCGGCGCGGCCTAAAATCGCGGCGTATCCCTTCACCACGCTGGAGCCGCATCTCGGCGTGGTTTCCGCCGACCCCGATGCCGCGCCCGGTCAAGGGCGCTCGTTTGTCGTGGCGGACGTCCCCGGTCTGATCGAAGGCGCGCATGAAGGCGTCGGCCTCGGCACGCGCTTCCTGAAACATTTGGAGCGCACGCGCCTGATCGTGCATCTAGTAGACACCAGCGATGCCAACGACCGCGACCCCATCCGCGATTACGAAATCATCATGCACGAGCTGGCGTCGTTCAGCCCGGAACTGGCGGAGAAGCCGATGATTCTGGTGGCCACCAAGCTGGACGCCACCACCAACCGCGACCATCTCGAAGAGCTGCGCGCGTTTGCGGCTGAGCGCGGCTTGGAATTTCACGCCGTATCTTCGGCGTCGGGCGAAGGCATCGTGGAATTGGTGCGCGCGATGGCTGATGCGCTCGATCGCCTGCCCAAGCCAGTGGTGCCCAGCGAAACGCAGGAATCACTTGCTGGCTCCAGTTTCACCACGCACGTGACATCACAGGAATTGTCGCAAGATTCGCATCACACCGAGCCTGACGCCGAAGCAGCCCATGCCGCGCCGCCCCGGGAGGAGAGTTGAGCCCGCACGCCGCGCACAAACCGCACGGCTCCGCGCATCGCCGCTCTGTCGCCCTTTTTGGCGGCACGTTTGATCCGGTCCACTCCGGACACATCGCCGTGGCGCAAGCGGCGGAGAAGCGGTTCCATCTGGACGCGGTGTATTTTGTGCCTTCGTCGCGCCCGCCGCATAAAGCAAAGCCCGCGCTGACTCCTTTCCTGCATCGCTACACGATGGTGGCGCTGGCCTGCGCCAATCACCCGGATTTCCATCCGTCGCTCGCCGAAGCGCCCTCGGACGGCGCCGCGCCGCACGTTTTCTACACGTTTGACACCGTTCGCCGCTACCGCCGCGAGCATCCCGACGATCAGCTCTACTTCATCGTCGGCGCGGACCAGTTCCTGGAAATCCCCACCTGGAAGAATTACGAAGGCCTTCTGGACACTTGCGATTTCATCATCGCCAGCCGACCCGGGTTTCGACTGGAGGCTTTGCGTCTGGTGATTCCTCCGGAAAAATTGGGCCGCGCGCGATCGGACGATCCCAACAAAATCGTGCTGCGCAAATCCACCATTCATCTGCTGACGACGGTCTCCAGCCACATCTCCTCCACAGAAATTCGCATGCGCCTCAGCCACCGCCAATCCATACACGGACTTGTGCCCGCGCCCGTGGAGGGTTACATTCTGGGACAGGCTCTTTACCGGTGACCCTTAACTCTCTCGATCCCGAAATCTTGCTGGCTGTGGAAGCCGCTCAGGAAAAACAGGCACTGGACGTTTCCGTCTTGAATCTTTCCGGTTCCGGCGCGTTCGCGGATTATTTTCTGCTTTGCTCCGGGTCCAGCCAGCCGCAGATTCAGGCCATCGGCGAAGCGATCGAGGAAAAGCTGCATCGCAACGGGCGCCGCGCCGCGCATCGCGAAGGAAAATCCAGCGCCGAGTGGGTGCTGCTTGATTATGGATTTTTCATTGTTCACATTTTCAGCGAACGCGCGCGCCAGTATTACGATTTGGAGCGTCTGTGGCGCAACGCCGAACGCATCGAATTTCACGAGCCTGCCGGCCCCGCGGGTACGCGCCCCAAATCCCACGATGAGCGCCACAACGAATCCGAAGGCAACGCCACGCAGCAATGAGCGCGCTGCAATGAAGGAGCCGCGTTGAGCGCCGCCGCGGCCATTCCCTGGATTGCAGCGGACCCCGCTTCCCGGCGCGTTCTGGAACTTGCCGAAAAAGTTGCCGGCGCCTCCACCACCGTGCTGATCACCGGTGAGAGCGGCACCGGCAAAGACCAACTCGCGCGCTGGATCCACCAGCGCAGCCCACGCCACGACGCTCCGCTCCTGAAAATTGACTGCGCCAGCCTGCCTTCTGAATTGGTGGAATCCGAGCTGTTCGGCCACGAACGCGGCGCCTTCACCGGCGCGGTGGCGCGCAAACCCGGCCGCCTGGAAATGGCGCAGAACGGAAGCATCGTGCTTGACGAAGTGGCCGCGCTCGCGCCCGGCATGCAGGCTAAGCTTCTGCGTGTGCTTGAGGAGCGCACCTTCGAGCGCCTGGGCGGCACGGAAACTCTGCGCATGGAAGCGCGATTGATGGCGCTCACCAATACGGATTTAACCAAGGCCGTCGCTGCCGGAAGATTTCGCGAGGATCTTTTCTTCCGCCTGAACGTGCTGGCCATCGTGGTCCCTCCGCTGCGCGAGCGCCGCGCAGACGTGCCGGAACTCGCCGCGCATTTCCTCGCGCGCCTCGGCCCCGTGCATGGGCATCCCGACGCCGCGTTCGATCCTTCGGCGCTCCGCCTGCTGGAATCCTACGACTGGCCGGGAAATATTCGCGAGCTGAAGAATGCCGTGGAACACGCGCTGGTATTCACGAAGCAGCCGCAATTGCGCGCCGAGGATTTTCCGGAGATTGTGCGCGCTGGCAGCGGTGGCGGCCAGGGCCCCGGAGGTCCGTTGCGTTCGCTGGAGGATCTCGAGCGCGACGCCATCAAGGCCACGCTCGACGCCACGCACTACAAAATCGGCCGCGCCGCCGAAGTCCTCGGCATTAGCCGCAAGACGCTGCTCGAGAAGCGCAAAAAGTTTGGGCTGTTGTAGCGCCGGCGTCTCGCCGGCTCTTGCGAACCGCGCGCAGAATCGAACATGCCAAAACGACTGTTCAATGCCGGAGATAAAGTTACAGTCATCGGGTCTCCTCCCATTCGCGTCTCTCCAGGCCTCCGAGACCAAATGGGCACGAGAAAGCTCTTCAAGAGTATGGTCGGAAAGGTCTATTCGGTCAGGGGATTTGACGAGTACGGCCAGGTAGAACTCAGGCCGAGCCGTCTAAATTACGTCTGGATCGAACAGGAGTTCCTGAAGCTTCGGGCGCGAAAAAGGAAGAAACTCCGACGGTCATGAAGATCTCGACTCGCTTTCAATCTGATGGGCTAGAGATTGCGATCTACTCATGAAAATCCGCCTGATCATGCTAGGCAAGACTCGCCGCGAGGAAGCTCGCGCCATGGTGAGCGACTACGTCGGGCGCATCCAGCATTACGCCGAAATCGACATCAGCGAGCTACGCGACGCCGGGCCGGCCGCGCTGCGCAAATTGAAAATTGACCCTGCCGCCACGGTGGTTCTGCTCGACGCCGCTGGAAAGCAATTCACTTCGCAGCAATTCGCGCGCTGGATGGGCGATCTGCGCGACCGCGGCACGCGCGAACTAGTTTTCCTGTGCGGCGACGCCGAAGGTTTTCCCGCGGAACTGCGCTCCAGCGCCAAACAGAAAATCTCGCTCTCCACGCTCACCATGCCGCACGAATTCGCGCGCGTGATCCTGGCCGAGCAAATTTATCGCGCCTTCGCCATTCTCGCCGGCCATCCTTACCCGAAGTGAAAGACTGTAGCGGCTTGTAGGGAGTTTCGCGGAAACCAGCGCACGTCTTATGGGAGAATAAACCGACCATGGCAATCAAGATCACGCACGACGCCGGCGCGCCAACCGCTTCCATCGAATTCATGATCACGCATCCGTTGCCGGATTACGATCTCGAGGATGTGGCAGCGCCGATCCCGCGCGACGTGGATCCCATGCTTGCTTCCCAGGGGTTCAAGGACCTGCTCGATGAGACGCGCACCGTCCTGGACCGCGACTTGCCCGCCGCCAATCTCGAAATTGCGCAACTGACCGGCGCGATCTGCCACGACAAATCGGTTCACCGCCCGGGAATCTGGCTAGTGTTGCGCGAGCGCGATGCCGGTAGCGAAATGTCCGCCGCGGCAATGCAACACGTGGTGCGCATCGCGGAAACGATTCGCTCCACCTTCAATCTTTCCTAGCCACAAAAAAAACGCAGAGACGCAGAGTACGCTGAGAAGCTCTGCCCATTAATTGTCGGGCATTCTCCGCGTACTCTGCATCTCTGCGGTAAAAGTCTTGCCGGACTCCACTCCCGCCGCTACTTCGCCTCCGAAATTTCCACCGAGGCTCGCGTGGTTTCCCAATCCATCCGCAACGACGCGCCGTTTCCCAATTTATCCAGAGCGATCGTGAAATTCTCCACCGCCGCAGGCAGCGTGGAAACTTTCATATCCGTGCGCGCAAGATCCTGCGCTTCGCCGGGATAATCCGTGCCCCAGAGCGGCGCGCCCTTGGCGTTCTTGGTCGTTTTGCAAATGATCAGCGTCCACTTATCCTGATTCGGAATCGTGAAAAGCGTGTACGCGCCGGCGGGCACGGTCTTGCCGCCCACGGTCACGGCCGTATTGCTCACAAAGGTGGTCGCTTCGTTCGCGCCGGCGCGCCACACTTGTCCGTAGGGAACCAGCCCGCCGAAAATCTTGCGCCCTTTGGCGCGCGGGCTGGAATAATCCACAGTGATGGTCTTGCCGTCGGCGAAAGTAAACTGCGCTTGCGCCGGCGGGCTAGGCCGCTGGCTCTTGTCCTGCTGTCCGTTGGTACAGGGTGCCAGTACACTGACGCTCAATAGAATCGCGCTACACAATGCGAAAAATCTCTGCATCTCGTTTCCTCCTGGTCAAGCGTTGCTTTTTTCCGATCCCGTGGACCTTGCCCATCATATCTGAATTGCTGGTGTACCGTCATTGCGCAGCGTGTGCAAATCTCCGTGCGTCATCGTGATACACGGTGTTATTTTGACGCGTCATTTTGAGACGCCTGGCTTGATTTCACGAATTAAGCCCAGCGATTCCCCTTGTTTTTAATGCTTTTCGAGCCTGCTAACCATTGCTGTGAATCCGTCACGGGTATTACACAAGTATTACAAACGCGTCCGCCGCCGGCTGCTAATCTAAGGGGGTTGTGAGCATCACAAAGAACCAGTCTGAGGCCCCCATGACCCAGTCACTCGAAGTCCTGAAGAAAAAATCGAAGAACGACGGCGAAATTAATTGGGTGACTTCCACGTTCATGGTCCTTTTCCACCTGGGCGCTATCGCGGCGCTGTTTTTCTTTTCCTGGAAGGCCTTTGCCGTGGCCATGGTTCTGTGGTGGGTCGCTACTAGCCTGGGCATCGGCATGTGCTATCACCGCCTGCTCACGCATCGCGGCTACAAAGTTCCGAAATGGCTGGAATATGTCCTGACGGTTTTCGCCACGCTGGCTCTCGAGGGCGGCCCGATCTTTTGGGTGGCCACGCATCGCATTCACCATCAATTTTCCGATCAGGAAGGGGACCCTCATTCTCCCGTGGACGGCACTTGGTGGGCGCACATGGGTTGGATCTTGACGGGCAAGTCCATGCATCACGACACCACCACGCTTTCGCGTTACGTCCCTGATCTCGCCGAAGACAAATTCCACGTGTGGATCACCAAATATCATTACGTGCCGATGATCGTTCTCGGCCTGCTGCTGCTCGCAATCGGCGGCATCAAGTTCGTTCTGTGGGGAATTTTCCTGCGCACCGTGATCGGCCTGCATTTCACCTGGCTGGTGAATTCCGCCACGCACAGCTGGGGCACGCGCCGCTTTCAAACCCGCGATCTTTCCACCAATAGCTGGTGGGTGGCGCTGGTCACATGGGGCGAGGGCTGGCACAACAATCATCACGCGCATCCCGTCTCCGCGCGGCACGGCCTGGCCTGGTACGAAATTGATTTCAACTGGTACGTGATCTGGGCGCTGGAAAAAATCGGCATCGCCAAAAAAGTCTATACCGCGAAAATTTCCGAAATTAAGCGCGCCAATCAAGCCATCGTGGCCAAGACGCTTACCCGCGAAAACCCGCGCGCCCTGGCTCCTGCTGAACTGTCGTAGCGGCCGACTCAGGTGGGTCGCGAAAAGTGTACTGGTTGTGCATCCCGAGCGGAGTCTCGCGCTGCTTGCTTCCCGCCGCAGCTTTCGCGGGCGCGGGACTCCGTGACGGGATCTGCTTTTCCGGGCTCCGCCGCGACTCGCGCCTCACTGCTTCTTCGCGGTACAATCCTCGTTAGACACCGTGCAAATCGCGAGCCGCAGAAAGACTATCGCCTTCTTCGTCGTGCTGGGCTGCGCCCTGGTGGCACTCACCATAGCCCTCACGGTCGGCTGGACCATCCTGAATTGGCGCCAAGGCGTGCTGTTATTTTTCGGCGTGATTTTTTTTGCCGCGATCATCGCCGGAATGATTCTGAACACCATCTTCCTGGTGCGCGAAATCCGCCGCAACGAACAGCACGATAGCTTCATCAACGCCGTCACGCACGAATTGAAAACGCCCATCACTTCCATCCGCTTGTATCTGGAAACGATGCAGCGCCGCGAAGTGGACGAGCCGCAGCGCCAGCAATTTTACAATCTGATGCTGCTGGATACCGATCGCTTGCTGGGTACCGTCGAGCAGGTGCTCAAAGCCGGCGAAGCCAGTTACCGGCGGGGCAAGCGCCATCACGTGGAGCTGGATTTCACGGAACTGGTGCGCGAATGCATTGAACTGGCGCGCGTCCGCCATCATCTGGCGCCCGGCGTTCTGCATTTCGATCCCGTCTCCGCCAACGCCGCCCCCGTCGTGCTGCGCGGCGACCCCGCCGAGTTGCGCACCGCCGTTTCCAACTTGCTCGATAACGCCGTGAAATATTCTCGCGACCAGGTGGATGTCTCGCGTGCGCATCGAAGCTCCGGACGATGAACACATCGCGCTGCGCGTTACCGATCGCGGCATGGGCATTCCCGCGCCGGAGCTAAAGCGCATCTTCAAACGTTTCTATCGCGTTCCAGGACGCCCCAGTTTTCAGGTGAAGGGAACTGGCCTCGGACTCTTCATCGTTCGCGCGGTGGCGCGTTCGCATGGCGGAAAAGTCTACGCCGTTAGCGACGGCGAGGGCCACGGCGCCACCATTTCGCTGGAATTGCCGAGGAATATCGCATGAGCCGCGTGCTGGTCGTGGAAGACGAAGCGCACCTGGCCAAGGGTTTGCGCTTCAACCTGGAAGCCGAAGGCCACTCCGTGGAAGTTTCCGGCGACGGCGAATCCGCGCTCGAGCGCCTCGTCGCCAAGAACGAAGATTTTGATGTCGTCGTGCTGGACGTGATGCTCCCCGGCAAAGACGGTTTCACCGTGGTTTCCGCTCTGCGCAAGGCCCGCAATTACGTTCCCGTGCTGATTTTAACCGCGCGCGGCCGTCCCGAAGACGTGCTGCAGGGATTTGCCGCCGGCGCGGACGACTATCTGCCGAAACCTTTTCAGTTGCCGATTTTTCTCGCCAGGCTGCAGGGCTTGCTGCGCCGCAGCCAGTGGCTGATCGCCGAGAAGCCGGCAACAAAGGGCCGCGCGGCCAACGGGAAGGACGCCACCGCAACTGCCTCCAGCGCCGCGGATTCCGCGCCCGATGCCGAAGTATTTTCCTTCAACGGCAAGACCATCGATTTCGGAACGCTGGAACTTCGCGTCAACGGCACCACCATCCAGCTCACGCTCATGGAAGCGAAGCTCCTGCGCCACCTGATTCGCAGCAAAGGCCGCACCGTCTCACGCAAATCCATCCTCGAAGACGTCTGGGGCCTGCACGAAGACACCGACACGCGCGCCATAGACAACTTCATCGTCCGCCTCCGCCGCTACATCGAAAAAGACCCTTCCAAGCCCAAGCACCTCCTGACCGTCCGCGGCGTGGGCTATCGCTTTCTTGCCTAAGGGCTGCGGCTCTCTTGACGTTTCCACATGCTACGCTCACTATTCTGCACTGCACCCGTAGCGCCGGCGTTCCGCCGGCTCTTTGAATCTCGCATATCGTCGCTACTAGAAAGAGATAAGGAACCTCAGGGATGCCCGAAGGCAAAGGACTGCTGATCGTTTACACCGGGCCGGGCAAGGGCAAGACCACCTGCGCGCTGGGCACCGCTTTCCGCGCCGTGGGCCAGGGCCTGCGCGTGATGATGGTACAGTTCATCAAGGGTTCGTGGCACTATGGCGAGTTGGACGCCGCGAAAATGCTCGGCGACGATAAATTTGAAATTCGGCCCATGGGCCGCGGCTTCGTAAAAATCGGCGGCGCGGAAACCGATCCCGAAGACGTGAAAATGTGCGAAGAGGCCTGGGAATTCGGCCGCGCGCAGATTTACAGTGAAAAATACGATCTGGTGGTGCTCGACGAAATCAATTACGTGATCGGCTACAAAATGCTGGACGTCGAGCGAGTAGTGGACGCGCTCACCCAGCGTCCCGAACGCGTCCACGTGATCTGCACGGGCCGCAGCGCGCATCCCAAACTGGTGGAAGCCGCGGACCTGGTGACGGAAATGCGCGAAGTGAAGCATCCCTACACGAAGGGCATCCTCGCGCAGCGAGGAATTGACTACTGATTTCAGCGGCTCGGCAGCCGCCGCCGATTTTTTTGACTTTCAACTTTTAACTGTGAACTGTTAACTTCGTAAAGGGCTCTCAAGCCCAAAAACCCGACCCATGGCCTGGTTCAAGCGCGAAAAAAAACCGATCGAAAATCCCACGCCGGTGGAAGAACGCCGCGTCCACACCGAAGGCATGTGGACGAAATGCAATTCCTGCCGCGCCATCATCTGGAAGCGGGATCTCGAATCGAATTGGGAAGTCTGCCCCAAGTGCGATCACCATTTCCGTCTCGGTTCGCGGCGGCGCCTGGAAATGCTCCTCGATGAGGAACCCTGGACCGAGCTGGACGCCGATCTCGCCTCCAGCGACCCGCTCCATTTCACCGATACCAGGCCCTACGCGCAGCGCCTGAAAGAAGCGCAGCGCAAACTCAACATGAAGGACGCCATCATCACCGCCGAAGGCCGCTTGAACGGCCGCCCCGTGGTCTGCTGCGCGATGGAGTTCGGATTTATCGGCGGCTCGATGGGTGCGGTCGTCGGCGAGAAAGTCGCGCGCGCGATTGACCGTTCTCTCGAGAAGAAGGAGCCGCTCATCGTGGTCTCCTGCTCCGGCGGCGCGCGCATGATGGAAGGCGTCGTCAGTCTGATGCAGCTCGCGAAAGTTTCCGCGGCGCTCGGGCGGCTGGACGAAGCGAAGCTCCCGTTCATTTCCATCCTCACCGATCCCACCACCGGCGGCGTCACCGCCAGCTACGCGATGCTCGGCGATCTGAATATTGCGGAGCCCGGCGCGCTCATCGGTTTTGCCGGCCCGCGCGTGATCGAACAAACCATCCGCCAGAAACTTCCCGAGGGTTTCCAGACCGCCGAATTCCTTCTCGAACACGGTTTCCTCGACGCCGTCGTCCCGCGCAAGGAATTGAAGCCTTACATCAGCCAGGCACTCGATTTCTTCGTCGGCTAGCCGCATGACGTACGAAGAATCCGTCCGCGCGCTCTTTTCGTTGGGCCGGGAACTGGCCGCTCCGCAGCAGGCTCGCGTGCAAAAATTCGGCCTCGCGAATATCACAATTCTCGTCGAGCAGTCTCGGCCAGCCTCAGCGCTCCTCGCCCTGCGCACACATCGCCGGAACCAACGGCAAGGGTTCCACGGCCGCGCTGCTGGAATCCATCCTGCGCGCGGCTGGGTTGCGCACCGGTCTGTACACTTCGCCGCACCTGGAACGCATCAACGAGCGGATCCGCATCAACGGGGAAAATATTTCGGACGAGGATTTCGCCGCGGCTTGGTCCCGCGTTCATGCTGCCGTCGAATCGCTGATGGCCTCCGGAAAGCTCACCGCGCACCCCACTTTCTTCGAGTGCGTCACGGCCATGGCCTTTCTTGCTTTCGCGCAGCACCCGGTGGATTTCGCCATTTACGAGGTGGGCCTCGGCGGCCGGCTCGATGCCACAAATATCGTCGAGCCGGAAGTTGCTGTGATTACTCCCATTGATTTCGATCACGAAAATTATCTCGGCCATTCCATCGAGGAAATCGCCGCGGAAAAGGCCGGCATCATCAAGACCGGCGCCTGGGTGGTGAGTGCCAGCGAACGCCCGGAAGCACGCGCCGTGATTGCCCGGCGTTGCGCGGAAATGGATGCGCGCCTGGTGGAACTGGACGCCGTCGCGCGCATGGAGGACGTCCATGACTCAGACGGTCTGTATCGCGCCGTCGCAATTTTCACGCACTCGCGGAAGCAACTCGCCCTCGCTCCTTCCTTGCCCGGTCGCTTTCAGCTTCGCAACGCCCTCACGGCCGCCGTGGCCGCACGCCTGCTCGCGGAGCGCGGTTTTCCCATCGAGGACTCGGCTATCGAGCGCGGCATCGCGATCGCCAATTGGCCTGGACGTCTGGAACGGCTCTCCACGCAACCTGATGTATACCTCGACGGCGCCCACAATCCCGCGGGCGCACGCGAGTTGTTGAGATTCTGGAAAGAGAATTACGCCGGCCGCCGAATTTTTCTGGTGTACGGCGCGATGCGCGACAAAGCGGTGGACGAAATCTCCGGACTGCTTTTCCCGCACGCTGCCGCAGTCATCCTCACGGAGCCACGCCAGCCGCGCGCCATTTCCGCTTCATTGCTTGCTGAAATTTCAAGCCACGACGCCATAGATACCATCGTTGTGCGCGATCCCGGCGAGGCCCTGGAAACCGCCCTGCAAATGGCGGGCCCGCAGGACGCGGTGTTCGCGACGGGCTCGCTCTACCTTGTCGGAGAGCTGCGCGCTTACTGGGGCAAACGCGCGGCGAAACAAAATTCCATAGTAAGCCGGAATTTGTCCTCCGGAAGTCTGTAGCTGTCTCCTAAAGATCGTAGGCTCCTCCCGCAATTTGTAACAGCGCCGTCAAATTTCAAAAATTGTAGCAGTTGAATTCTTACACGCTCCCAAGAACGCGCACCGTTTCCAATTGCGAACACACTCCGCGTCCCATCCTCGAACACGATTTCCCACACGCGCACGCCGGAATTGTTGCTTCTGTAAAATTTTATGTTTTTGTGAACAAGTCGTCCGTTTTCTTCGTTTATCTATGCGCAACTGCGAAGCAAAACCGCGGCTCGTACGTCTAAGCGTGATAAGCGGGAGGGTCCCATGAGGCAAGATGCGAGAAGGCAAAAACTGGAGTCATTCGGTCGCGCGCCGGCCCTGTTGTCCAGCGCGCTGCGTCAATTTCCCAAGAAGATGTGGATCTATAAGCCGGCAAATGAGCGCTGGAGCATTCACGAAATTATCATGCACCTCGCCGATAGCGAGGCCAGCGCATACGTGCGCTGCCGTGCCTATATTGCCGAGCCGTCCGCCAGTCAAACGGCAAAATTCAGCGCCTCGCGCTGGGCCGGTTCGCTCGGTTATTTCCATCAGAGCACGCGCGAAGCTCTGGAAATTATCCGCCGCTTGAGAAAAATGACGTATCAATTGCTTATCGCTTTGCCCGAGGAAGTGTGGGACAGCACCATCGCCCATCCGCGCGACGGCGCCATCAGCCTCGATCGTTGGGTGGAACTACAGGAGCGCCACATTCCCCATCACATCGAGCAAATGCGCCAGAACTACGAGACATGGCTCAAGACTCACCCCCCCAGACGCCGCCCATCGTCGGTGCGCGCTCCGGGAATTTCGACCGGTCTGGTTTCCATGTCCGCGGGTGTCTGCTAGCCGCGCGATGTTAACCGAAGCGGCGGTCGGCGCTCAGCACGATATTCCTCGGTGCTACCCACAGGCCCATCGGCTTGAGCTTGCCCCGTAGACCGTCCGCCGCGGAACCCGTGTCTTCAGCCTTACCGCAAAACAGCTCCACGAGACGCGCACCCGTCGCCATCCAGGAAGCCGTCGTTGCGCCACGCCGAAAATCCCTCCTAGCCCTTGCCCCTGCAGGGCCAACGAGAGAGAATGGCCCACGCTGTGGTGTTCGATCCTTAGACTTGCGCAGCCTGAGACGGGGGAGGATAGCCGTGGCTGAAAACCAGACACCTGAACAGAAAAATAATTTAATTATCCGCGTGCCGCTGTCATCGGACGGATACGTCTCGATTTATTTTTCGAGCAACGATGGGCGGCTGATGAGCGAGCGGGAGTGGTGGCATCTGAAACAAGTCATCGAACTGGCCAGCAAGGCGTTCGTGAAGCCGGAAGAACGGGCGCAAGCCGCAGCGGCCGGCGCATAATCCGAGTAAGATAAAATGGCCGCGGATAATCCGCGGCGCGCGCGTGTGTACGTCCGTCATCTCTCTGTCCCGAAATCGCCAAAGGAGTTGCGATGTTTCCTGAAGAAGCTGTCCGGCCCATGCGCGAAGAACTCACGCGCGTCGGCTTCCGCGAATTGCGCACAGCGCAAGACGTTGACACAGTTTTGCAGAACGAAAAGCACACCGTGCTCGTCGTCGTGAATTCCGTCTGCGGCTGCGCCGCCGGCAGAGCACGTCCCGCGGTCGCCATGGCCCTCTCGCACCACGCCCGCCCGGAAATTCTCGCCACCGTTTTCGCCGGCCAGGATCTCGCCGCCACTGAGCGGGCGCGCGGCTATTTCACCGGCTACGCTCCGTCGTCCCCGTCCATCGCTCTGCTGCGCGACGGCAAAGTGGCCTTCATGCTGGAAAGATCGGACATCGAAGGGCGCGACCCGCAGGCAATCGCTGGAGATCTCGTCAAGGCTTTCGATCGCTTCTGCGCTCCCGCCACCGCGCGCGCGACGCAATAGCTCGATCAAGCCCTTAAGCGCCGGGAGCATCCGGCTTTTTCGACCTCCCACACGGCCGCCCGGTTTTGCTAGCTCCGGCGTCTCGTCGGCTCTTTGCGTTTGGTTTTGTAGCGGCCGGTTCAGGTTCATCGAACCGGGCAGCCGCTGCATTGCTTGTGTTCGACGCCTCAGGTCATCCTGCAATCCGACCATTACCAAAACGCACCAATCGCTAACCCGCCGTGTCGAAACAGTCAAAATCGGACTACCCTTTCTCTGAGGGGAAGTGATGACCTGCTCGTCGTGCGGAGCAAACACCGCTGTAGGGAAGGCATTCTGCAGTTCCTGCGGCCGGCCGCTGATTGGCTTCACGGTCGGCGGCATCCCCGCGCAGAATTCTGCACAGGCTCCTGCACAAAATTCCGCGCCAAATTCGCTACCGGCGATCTCGCCCGCAGCAACTGCAACTCAGCAGTATGCCGGCTTCTGGCTGCGCGTCGCCGCGGCTATCATTGACCTGATCATTCTGGCGATCCCGCTCGCCCTCGCGGTTTCGTATCTGTCGGTGGCGATGGGCAGTTGGCGCGCATTCCTGGGCCTGCACCCGGGACAAACACCGAACGACATCGTTGCGCACTTCGGCAGGACCTACTTGTTCGTGATTCTCTGTTTCTTCATCGTTATCGGCTGGCTCTATTTCGCGCTGTTTGAAAGTTCGTCCTGGCAAGGGACGCTCGGCAAGAAATTCATCGGCCTCAGCGTGGCAGACCTGCGCGGCAATCGCGTGACGTTCGGGCGCGCCAGCGGCCGTTTCTTCGGCGGACGCTTCCTGGCCCACGCGCCGTTCGTCGGTTCCCTCTACATCGCGGTTGATTGCATCTGCGCCGGATTAACCTCTCGCAAGCAGGCGCTACATGACATGCTGGCGGGATGCTTGGTCCTCCGCAGGAACGAGGGCCTGCTATATCGCAAGTAGCTGAAATTTTCAATTACTCGCCCTGCAGCGACTGAGCCAGCCTCATCAAATTTTGTGGATTCACGCGAATCACTCCGCGGCGCGGGCTGTCAATATCTGCGATCGCGAAGAACGCGATGCACAGAATAAACGGCAGAATCACCAACCGCATGATTCGCTGAACCGCGAGGCGCGAGTCATATCCGATTAATAGATTCGCGCAGATCGCCACGGCCACCATCAACCACCAGGCTCCAGGTGGGATTCGATTCCACCAGGCGGCTTGCGTGTATCCCTGTGAATTCAACACATCGTTCATGCCTGAAAGTGCCAGAGCGGAAACCGGATTCGGCTGCGCCATGGCGGGGGACTGCACTGCCGACCACATTCCAGTCTGCAGTTCAGCGATCTTGGCATCGATCTGTTGAAGCGCTTCGTTGTCGCGCGTTACATAGAACAGAATGCGCTCATTCAAATAGCTTCGCAGCAGAGCGCGCACCTTCGCGGCGTCAGCGGCTGGCAGCAACTCTGCCCGTACGTATTCCGTGCTGATTGCGTTGGCCTCCGCTTCCTCGCAATTCTTGCGCTGATCGTACCGGCTGATCGCCATCGAAAAACTGAATCCGATGATGAGGCCCAGAAGTGTCAGGGTAGCAGACACGATAAGGTCCAGATCCTTGTGCGTACTTTCTTCTAGCTTCCGCTTCGTGCTGCGAAGATAGAGCCCCGTCCACGCCGAAAGCCACATCGCCGAGAAAGAGAGAACGAACACGACCGCTGGGAATCGCATCATTTCGTTCATACTCTGATGCCTCCGCTGATTCTCCACTCAAATTAACCGAAGATTTAATTTACCCTAGGACCCATGCGGTGCCGACTGAATCGAACGTTGCGGACTCTTCACGATCGCCGCGTTTGCTTCCGCCAATTTCTACGCTGACATTATGCGGTGTCTCGCCCCCACTGCGAAAACATCATTTTTACCCCGCTCTTCGAAAATTTGGTCCGTCATCCGCAATGAGCGGTGCGCTGGCGAGCTGCGCACGGGTTAGCGCTATAGAAGTAACTTAACGCTGGTCCGCGCGGTAAGCTGAAATCGCTTCACCAACCGAGAGGAACTGAAGATTGCCGCGCCCGCCGCGCAATGATAGGATGGGCGCTCATGAGCCCCGCGCCAGCCCCTAAAATTCGCGTAGGCATCCCGTATCGTACTAGAAAAGAAGAACTTAGCAACAAGCGCGACGCCTACGATAAGTATCTAGCCGCGGTTCGCTCCGCCGGCGCCGAACCCGTCGAAATCGCGCTTGGCCTCTCTCCAGCGCAGTTGCGCGAAGTAACGAGTGCTCTCGACGCGATCGTCCTCTCTGGCAGCCCCGCGGACGTCGAGCCGTCGCTCTTTCACGCCGCCCGCCATGCCAAGACGGCTGAATCCGACGCCGATCGCGAGCGCACCGATTTTGCCTTGCTCGATCACGCCGTCACGGAACACAAGCCTGTGCTCGCGATATGTTACGGCGTGCAAAGCTTGAACGTTTTTCTGGGCGGCTCGCTGATCCAGGACGTTCCCAGCGAAATTCATACTAAGATCCAGCACGCTTGGACCGGCCACGAAGGGCCTGAGCCGCATCATGACGTCAAAATCGAAGCGGGTTCTCGCCTCGCGCAATTGGCCGGAGCGAGCCATGCGCGCGTGAATAGCTCGCATCACCAATCCGTGCTCCAGCCGGGGAGAAATCTACGCGTGGTGGCTCACGCGCCCGATGGCGTCATCGAAGCGGTGGAATGGACAGGCGACGCCAACTGGATCATGGGCGTGCAGTGGCATCCAGAACGCATGGTCGCGGCGGACGAGCTGGCGCAGTCGCTGTTTCGCGAGTTGGCCGCGGCGGCCGCCGCGCGCAAAGCGCCGGTACATTCTTAATCACGCAGCACCGCGGCAGCGCAGCGGCTGCCCGTTCATGCAAGGTTTCGGATTTTCCGATTCTAGCTTTCAACTTTTAGCTGTGAACTTTTAACTTTCGACTCTGAACCAATCTCGACAAGCCATTCATCGGGGGACATATGATTTCGCTCGCAGGCAAGGCCGCACTGGTTACCGGAGGCTCTCGCGGCATCGGAGCCGCCACCGTCAAGCTCTTCGCGCAGGCCGGCGCGGACGTCGTCTTCAATTACCATCGCAGCAAGGAAGCAGCCGCGCAAGTGGCGCAGGAAGCGCGCAAGCACGGTACGCGCATCGAATCCCTGAAAGCCGACCTCGGCAAAATGGCTGACGCCAAGAAGCTGGTGGACTTCACCCGCGAGCGTCTTGGCCGCATTGACATCCTGGTGGCCAACGCCGGCATCTGGAACGAGCAGGACGCGCCCATTGAAAAAATGACCGAGCGCGAATGGGACGAAATGGTTCAGGTCAATTTGAAGAGCGTTTATTCCGTAATTCACTTTGTCGCGCCGCACATGATTGCGCAAAAAAGCGGGAAAATCGTGGCTATCAGTTCCACGGCCGGCCAGCGCGGCGAAGCATTCCACACTCATTACGGAGCCACCAAAGGCGCTATCATCAGCTTCGTAAAAGGTCTCGCCAGCGAACTGGGCCCTCACAACATCCTTGTAAATTGCGTCGCGCCCGGCTGGGTGGATACCGATATGTCCGCTTCCGTCCTGCGCACCAAGAATGGATTGAAGGCTGCCGTCGTGCCCATCGCGCTCAAGCGTGTCGGCACCGCCGAAGAAATCGCTGGCCCGATTTTGTTCGCGGCTTCCGACCTGGCAACCTTTATCACCGGAGAAGTGATCAACGTTAATGGAGGCTCGGTGCTTTGCGGCTAATTACCTGGATCATGAATTCCACCAACATGAATGCCCGAAAAATGAATGTTCGTTCCAGTGCCGCGCGCTCAGCTGTAAGCTCATCCAAACGCCACCATATCGTGCTGGCGCTGTTGCTCGCCGCCGCATTCCTTGCCGCCTCGCCGCGCTCCTTCGCACAGGATGAAGTCCTGCTCCCCGAGCAAAGCGCCGCCAAAGCCAAGGAGATTCTCAACCAGGCCATTAACGCGCTGGGCGGCCCTGCCTACCTGAACGTCCACGATGTCACCTGCATCGGCCGCATCAGCCAGTTTGGACACTCCGGCGAACTCAACGGCTTCGGACACTTTATTGACTACGCGATGCCCCCGCTGAAGGACCGCACCGAAAATCTTCCCAAGCGCAACATTATTTCGGTCTATAACGGCGACAAAGGCTGGGAGCTCGATCGTGGCGGCGTTTCCGAAGCCACCATCACCGACCTCGCCACCTACCAGGAAGACATCAAGAAGGATATAGACAATATTCTCCGCCATCGCATTCACGAGCCCGGAATGATTTTCCGTTACGGCGGCCTGGACGTGGTGGACTACCAGGAATCCGATTGGGTCGAGCTGGTGGATAGCGACAACCGCACCTTCCGCATCGCCATCGCCCGCACCACTCACTTGCCCGTCCGCAAAGTGGTGGATACGCGCAACGCCAACACCCGCATGCGCATCGAGGAGGTGGAATTCTACTCGAACTACCAGCCCGTAAACGGCATCCAAACTCCCTTTCAAATCACCCGCGAACGCAACAGCATCAAGGTCTATCAGGTTTTCTTCGACAAGTATGAATACAACACCAACCTCTCCGATTCCCTCTTCACCAAGGAATCTCTCGAAGAACGCTGGGCCAAAGTCGGCAAAAAAGAAAAACCACCCAAAAACGCTCCCAGCAACAGTAACAACGACAAGAACTGACGACGCGACAAGCATCGTCATCCTGCCTGCCCTGAGTGATGTTGCGAATGGAGGACAGCGCCTATGTTTCAAGCCGGCCGAAAGATCTCTCTCCGGCGTTTGCATCGCAGCATGGACAAGCGCTCGCGCGATTTCTCACACTCCACCACGAGTACTTACTCACGTGCCTTGATACACCCACTCTAGATACATCGCCGGAGTCATGAAACCGTTGCCCCATTCCCCATCTGTGCGCGCGCTGGGCTTGGCAGCGATAACCTCGGCCAGAGATAGCCCCTGTTTTTTCAGCGCCGCTACCTTCTCGCGTATTTCCACCATGGTGTCGCGGAATAGAATCAAATCTGCTTTCCCTCCCACGGCGCCGTGGCCGGGAATCACAATCATCTTGTCCGTCACTTTCGCCACATTGGCTTCCGCCGCGCGGATTGTCCCGTCAATGCTGCCTCCCGTCGAGTAATCAATGAACGGATAGTTGCGATTCCAGAAAGTGTCGCCAGTATGAAAGACGTCCGCTTCCACAAAGTGCACAGAGATGTCCGAATCCGTGTGCGCGGGCAAATAGTGTTTCAACTCCAGCGTGGTGTTGTTCGCGTGCACGGTGTGCTCCTCCGCGAAGACGGTCGTGGGGATGGCTCCCGCAGGCGCCGCAGGAAACGTATGCTTCCAACCTTCCACGCGCGTAGCCACCAGCAGGTGCTTGCGTGTGTTCTCCTGCGCTAGGATGGTCGCGCCGGCCCGGTGCACCCAATCATTTCCGCCCGTGTGATCGAAGTGCCAGTGCGTATTGATCAGCTGCTTGATGGGATCGGCGTTGATCCCGGCGATGGCATTCGCGACGTTCGATTCCGCGGTTACGATTTCCGCATCGATCAGCAGCTTTCCGTCAGGCCCAGTGAGGACCGCGATGTTTCCTCCCGCGCCCAGCAGCACGCTAATGTCGCGCCGCAGTTTTTGCACCGTAATGGGTGCGGTGGCGGCTTCCTTGAACGCGTTTTGCACCAGAGCGTCGTCCTGCGCGAACAATTCCCTGGGGCTAGCGCAACCCGCTGCCACAGCCGCACCCGCAGCAGTGAGAAAACGCCGGCGCGAAATTTCAGAGAGAGATCTACGGCTCATGTATCGCTCCTTGGCATGTTCTGCTCACGCTCGAGGCATCAAGCAGGCTCATTCCGAAAAGCCCGTGGCTACAAAAGTGGAGCGGGCCGGAACGCTTCCGACCCGCCATGTTTCCGGCAGCTTAACGCGTGATTTTGTTTTTTGTCAGGAACCCTTCTATGCGGCTGGCGATTTCTTCTCCGTGCGTTTCCAGCGCGAAATGTCCGGTATCCAGCAAATGCGTTTCCAGATTTTTCAAATCGCGGCTGTATGGCGCTGCTCCCTCGGGCGGAAATATGAAATCATTTTTTCCCCA
The DNA here is from genome assembly GCA_963742475.1 of uncultured Acidobacteriota bacterium. GTDB lineage: Bacteria > Acidobacteriota > Terriglobia > Acidiferrales > UBA7541 > Palsa-295. Next base: position 140,411 of record CAVULY010000008.1, read on the forward strand.
TACGATCAGCGTGGGCGGCTGGTATTGCCGGAAGAAAGCCTGAAATTCCGGATACAGCGGAACGTTTGTGCGGTAGTCATACATCAGGTCCATCTGAATATCGCGATTGCCCGGACGGTCCAGGCCAATCTGGTCCAGAGCCCACGTCGTGGGGTCCAGTAGTGTCAAGTCATTAACGCCATTCTCGTACTGCCAGCGTGTTGCTTTCGCCTCCACCACAAAATAGAGTCCAGCGCGATTCTCAGGCGTCGCATCGTTCCAATATTTTTTGATAGGATCCCAGAACGCAAGCAATCCTTCGTCGTAGGCGTTTCCGTTTTGGACGATGAGCGCCTGCACCCGCTCGGGATGCCGTAGCGCCAGGCGGTACCCGGTCGGCGCACCGTAATCCATCACGTACATGGAATATTTGCCGATGCCAAGTTGTTGCAGCAACTGGTCCACGATCTTCGAGTAGTTTTCGAAGGTGTATGCGTAGCGCTTGTGATCGGGCATGCTACTCAGTCCGTAGCCCGGATAATCCGGCGCGATCAAGCGAAACGACCCGGCCAGGCGAGGAATAAGATTGCGAAACATGTTCGATGAGGTGGGAAATCCATGCAGCAGCAGGATCACCGGCGCATCTTTCGGACCCGCGTCTCGATAGAAAATGTCCAGATCATCAATGCGTGCCGTCTTGTAATGCACTGCGGATTGCTGTTGTGCGGCGGTGCCGGCAGTTGTCATGGGTTCTCCTTTAGATTGTTCCCGCGCTAATTCAAATCTTCAGGACGAAATTGGGTGTGGGGCGAACCATGCATCCCCGCGCGTCACTGCGACAGCGTTGCCAGGAACAATTCCGGAGCACGCCGTAGCTGATTTCGCCGAGAAGAAATCTGCGCGGATTATACTCCCGCTTCAATCCACCGGCTACCTTCACACAGGATCCGCGAATGCCGATGCCTCGGTGGCGCTTTCGTCCTGATTTCAGCAGTTCCGCGTCTCAGTGGCCCATTCCCGCGGCAGCGGGGTATAATCGTCGGATGCCAATAACGCACAAAAGCGAACAGATGCACGGCACCACGGTGTTGTGCGTGCGCAAGGACAATAAAGTCGTCCTCACCGCCGATGGCCAGGTCACACTGGGCGACGGCGTGATCAAGCACAGCGCGCGCAAGACCCGCCGCCTCTACAGCGACAAAATCATCGCGGGCTTCGCCGGCAGCACCGCCGACGCGCTCTCGCTCTTCGGCCGATTCGAAGGCAAATTGCAGGAATTTCACGGCAATCTCGCGCGCGCCGCCGTCGAGCTCGCCAAGGAATGGCGCACGGACCGCTCGCTGCGCCACCTGGACGCTCTGCTCATCGTCGCCGACGCTAAATCCACCTTCCTGCTTTCCGGCAATGGCGACGTCATCGAACCGGACGATGGCATCTGCGCCATCGGCTCCGGCGGCTCCTACGCCCTGGCCGCCGCGCGCGCTCTTTCCAAGTTCACCAAGCTCAGCGCCAAGGATATCGCCGCCGAAGCCATGCGCATCGCCAGCGAAATCTGCATCTATACCAATGACAACTTCAGCGTGGAAGAGCTATGACGGAGAAATCGGAGAAAGACATGGTCATCTACCTATCCGGAAACGAATCGCAAGCCCCCGAGCCGGAGCCGCTTCCGTCGTTCGACGAGCTTACCCCGCGCGAAATCGTGGTCGAGCTGGATAAATACATCGTCGGCCAGAATCTCGCGAAGAAAGCCGTGGCCATCGCTCTGCGCAACCGCGTCCGCCGCCAGAAACTTCCGCCCGAGCTTGCCGAAGATATTCTGCCCAAGAATATTTTGATGATCGGTCCTACCGGCGTCGGTAAGACGGAAATTGCCCGCCGCCTCGCGCGCCTCGCGGGTTGCCCGTTCGTAAAAGTGGAAGCCTCGAAATATACCGAAGTGGGTTACGTCGGCCGCGACGTGGAATCCATGGTCCGCGATCTCGTCGAAACCGCGATTGACATGGTGCGCGAAGAAAAGCTCGACGAAGTCGCCGAGCGCGCCGAACAATCCGCGGAAGACCGGCTGCTGGACCTGCTCCTCCCGCCGTCGCCCATTCCCGCGGACACGACGCCCTCCAGCGAAATTCAGCGCCGCGAGCAGGTAGCCCGCACGCGCGACAAGTTGCGCGCCCAGCTCCGCGAAGGCAAACTCGACCAGCGCATGGTCGAAGTGGAAGTCCGCGAACGCCAGATGCCCTCATTCGAAATCATCACCAATCAGGGCGTCGAGGAAATGGACATCAACGTAAAGGACATGCTCTCCGGCATGTTCGGCCAGCAGAAAAAGAAACGCAAAATGACGGTCGCCGAGGCCTTCGACTACCTCATCCAGGAAGAAGAAAACCGCCTGATTGATATGGACCAGGTCACGCGCATCGCCGTGGACCGCGTCGAGCAGATGGGCATTCTTTTTATTGACGAAGTGGACAAAATCGCCGGCCGCGAATCCGGCCACGGACCGGACGTCTCCCGCGAAGGCGTGCAGCGCGACATCCTGCCGATTGTGGAAGGCACCACGGTCAATACTCGCTACGGCATGGTCCGCACCGATCACATTTTATTTATCGCCGCCGGTGCGTTTCACACCACCAAGCCTTCGGACCTGATCCCCGAGCTGCAAGGCCGCTTCCCGATTCGCGTCGAGCTAACCTCGCTCACCGAAGCCGATTTCATTCGCATCCTCACCGAGCCTAAGAACGCGCTCATCAAGCAGTACGTCGCGCTGCTCGATACCGAACCCTTCAAGCTCACTTTCACCGACGACGCCATCGCCTCCATAGCGAAATTCGCCGCCAAAGTGAACGAGCACACCGAAAATATCGGCGCGCGCCGCCTGCACACCATCCTGGAAAAAGTGCTGGAAGATATTTCCTTCGAAGCTCCGGAAATGAAAAAGAAATCGTTTAAAGTGGACGCTGCCTATGTGCAAAAGCAGCTCGCCAATATCGTGAAGGACCAGGACCTCAGCCGTTACATCCTATAGAAACTTGAAAACAGAAAATGGAAAATAGAAAAGCGGCTGGCCCGTCTCGGTTCGCCCGGAGTTTACGAGTGCCGCGACCCATTTTCTCTTTTCTCTTTTCGATTTTCTTCTCCGGCGTCCTTCTCCCCGGCTGCGGCGCACCCGGCGAGCCCGTCGAACGCAAAGCGCCGGTTCCCACCGCGGTCGCCGACCTCGCAGCCACGCAGCAGGGCGACAGCGTCATACTCACCTTCACGCTTCCCAAGGATTCCGTCGAGGGCCACCCGCTCAAACAGCCGCCCGCAATTGAAATTTTCCGCGATTTCCAGACCGCTCCATCCGGTTCCACGCCACCACCGGGCGCTGCCGCCATTCCTACGCTGCTCGTCACCATACCCTCCGCGATGGTGGATCAATACGGCACGCACGGGCAAATTCTCTACGGCGACGAGCTCAACCGTGAAGATTTCACCCAGCATCCCGGCGCGCGAAGCCGTTTACATCGTTCGCACTCGCACGTCCGACAAGAAAGTATCCGCAAACTCCAATGCCGCGGCCCTGCGCATCGAACCCCCCGCCGACCCGATCGCGGACCTCAAAGCCGAAGTCACTCATCAAGGCGTGGTCCTGAACTGGACGCCGCCGCAAACTACATTGACGGGTTCCGCGCCTGCGATCGTGAACTATCGCGTCTTTCGCGCGGAAATAAATCAACAGCCTGCCGCGCAGCCAAACGCGAGCTCTTCATCCGAGTCAGCGGCCACGCCCAAATCAATCCCGACGCTCTTGCCCATCGGTGAGATTCCGTCTCCGCCGTTCCGCGACCAGCAGACCCGCTTCGACAAGACCTACGTCTACTCCGTGCGCAGCGTCACGCAGTACGACGCGCTACAGATCGAATCATCCGATTCCAATCTGCTCACTGTTTCTCCTCGCGATACCTTTCCCCCGGCAACCCCACAAGGCCTGGTCGCCGTGCCGATCCCCGCGCAGGGCGCTTCTCCCGCTTATCTCGATCTTTCCTGGTCCATCAGCGCGGAAAACGATATCGCCGGTTACAACATCTATCGAAGCGAGCAGGAAGGCGCCGCCGGGAGAAAGCAAAACCCGGAATTGTTGCTTACGCCCGCATTTCGCGATATGAATGCCGTGCCGGGCCGCCGCTACTTCTACACCGTCACCGCCGTGGATCGCGTCGGCAATGAAAGCCCTGCCAGTGCGGCGGCCTCCGGCGAAGTGCCGGTCGCAGTGCCTGTCGAAGACCCGGCCGCAGTTCCTGAAAACACGCAGCCAAACCGATGAAGCTCTGCCGATTTCAACCACTGGAATTCGACGCCAAGAACGTTAGCCGTTCTGCGCACGAAACCCATCCCAGCGCTCGCGCCGGAATCATCGAAGGCAATCGCATCCACGAAATTCACGGTGAACTGGCGGGCGCGCGCGAGCGCACCGGAAAAACCTGGCCTCTCGACGAAATAAAATTCCTGCCGCCTTCCGCGCCCAGCAAAATCGTTTGCGTCGGCCGCAATTATCTGGACCACGCCAAGGAATTGGGTAATGACGCGCCCGCGCAGCCGCTCATCTTCCTCAAGCCTCCCTCTTCCGTCATCGCTCCGGAAGAACCCATCATCCTGCCGCGCATTTCTCAGCGCGTGGACCATGAAGGCGAGCTCGCCGTCATCATCGCCCGCCGCTGTTACCATGTACCGGACGGCGCAAGCGTCGAGCCCTATATCCTCGGCTACACCTGCCTGAACGACGTTACCGCCCGCGACTTGCAGAAACTCGACGTGCAGTTCACGCGCGGCAAAAGCTTCGACACCTTCTGCCCCTTCGGTCCCATCCTCGAAACGCAGCTCGATCCTTCGGGCGTCACCGTGGAAACCTACGTGAATGGAATCAGGAAACAGTCTGGACACACGTCGGAAATGATCTTTTCCGTTGATGCTATAATCCGTTTCATCGCGCAGGTGATGACGCTCGAGCCGGGCGACGTGATCGCCACTGGCACGCCCTCGGGCGTGAGCCCGCTGGCCGCTGGCGACGTGGTCGAAGTGAGCGTCGGCGGTATCGGCACGCTCAGAAATCCCGTCATCGCGCAATCGTAGCGCCGGCGTCTCGCCGGCTCTTTGCATTTGACTTTGTAGCGGCCGCCTTTAGGCGGGCGCCTTTTTCACGCACGCAAAACGTTTCGACAATCCGTCCACAAAAAACAGCTTCACTGCGGCGGATGCAAAGGCACGCGTTGAAAGAACTCCTGAATGATTGGCACGATTGGCTTCCGCTGGCCGGAATTGCAGCTGTGGTCCTCGTCGGCATTGTCCTGTGGCTGCGCCGCAAGCCGGAGGACGAAAGCGATGTCGAACGCCAGCGCCGCGCCTACCTCAATAAAGTCGGCCGCATCGTCGAAGGCCAGGTGCTGGAAATCGTCGAACACGCGCGCGACGCCCAAAATCCCGCCGCGAAATCGTCAGGCCTATTTCAGAAACGCCCCGCTCCCTCCGCCTTTACCAACGGCACGCAAAAGCTGCTCTACTACACGTACTCAATCTCCGGCGTCACTTACGAAACCGCGCAAGATATCACCGGCCTCGAAGAAGCCAAGCACCTCGGCCGCGTAGCCGCCGGCCAAACCGCCAGCGTCAAATTCGACCCCTCCAATCCCAGCAATTCCATCCTGCTCGCCGACGATTGGTCCGGCCTGCACTGAATCGTCCTTAGGACGATTCACCCTGAGAACCAGCGGTGCCGGTTCGAAGGGTAGCGCCGGCGTCCCGCCGGCTCTTTTCGTTTTGCAGCCGTAGCGGCGCGGCATGTTTGCCCCGCCAACTAGGAATCGCTCGCGCATCCCATCAGCGTGCTGCCCGGCATCGGCACAACTTGGCCCGCATCGCATCGATCAAAAAAAGCGCCGAATATCAGCTTGCTGCGTCCAAATCGTAGGCCACAACTCCGTCAGAATGGTAAACTTCCGTGTTTCTCGGAGGATCAACTTGCTTCGATTTCGACGCCTGCTCGCTGCGGTTCTGCTCATCGTCACCGCAGCCGTCTCCACGCTTTACGCCCAACAAAATCCCGCCGCAGCAGCATCCGCGTCAACAACTCCTCCCGTCGTAGACCCCAGCCTCTACTCCGCCATGCGCTGGCGCCTCATCGGCCCCTACCGCGCCGGCCGTGTCTCCGCTGTCGCAGGCGTTCCCGGCGACGCTTCCACCTACTACATGGGCACTCCCGGCGGCGGCATATGGAAGACCACCAGCGGCGGCACCGTCTGGAAGCCCATCTTTGACGACCAGCACGTCGCCTCCATCGGCGATCTCGCCATCGCCCCCTCCAATTCCAAAATCATCATCGCAGGCACAGGCGAACAAACCGCAGGAGACGGCGTCTACCGCTCTTCCGATGCCGGCGCCACCTGGACCAACATCGGCCTGAAAGATTCGCGCTTCATCAGCACCGTCATCATTGACCCGCGCAATCCCAATATTATCGTCGTCGGCGTGCTCGGCCATCCCATCCTCGGTGTCGGCGCGCCCAGCGAAAATCGCGGCGTTTACAAAACCACCGACGGCGGCAAATCCTGGACCAAAACTCTCTACAAGGACGACATGGCCGGCGTTTCCAACATGGCCGCCGATCCAGAAAATTCGCGCATCCTCTACGCCGCGCTCTGGAAGCCTTTCGATTTCCGCGCCGGTCCTCCCGATTCCAGCGCGCAGGATTCCTGGATTTACAAATCCACCGACCAAGGCTCTACCTGGAAGCCTGTCGCCGAAGATGGATTACCCGGCACTCCGCGCGGCCGCGTCGGTCTCGCCGTCGCTCCCGGCACCAAAGGTCAAAGAATCTTCGCCATCATGGAACCCGGACTGTTCCGCTCCGACGACGGCGGCGCGCACTGGCGCCAGATCACCAAGGACCCGCGCATCACCGGCAATATCTATATTTGCCGCGTCTACGTGGACCCGAAAAATCCAGACATGGTTTTCGTCATGCAAACCACCACCTACCGCTCCACCGATGGCGGCCAGAATTTCATCGCCTATAAAGGCGCGCCCGGCGGCGACGATTACCACGTCATGTGGATTGACCCGCAAAATTCCCAGCGCATGATTCTCGGCGTGGACCAGGGCGCCACCATCAGCCTCGATGCGGGCCTCACATGGAGCAGTTGGTACAACCAGCCCACAGGCCAGTTCTATCACGTCATCACCGACAATCAGTTTCCCTACGTTTCCTACGCGCCGCAGCAGGATAGCGGCACCGCCGCCGTACCCAACCGCAGCGACTACGGCGAAATCAGTTACCGCGATTGGTTTTCCATTGGCGGTTTCGAATTTTGTTACATCGCTCCCGACCCACTGAACCCCGGGATCGTTTATTCCGGCGGCTGGTATGGCAGCACCCTGCGCTGGGACAAAACTACGGGACAAATCGTGCATGTCTTCGTCCGCAGCTCGAAACAACGCATGTCCCAGATGCCTCCGCTGGTTTTTTCGCCGCAGGACCCGCACACGCTTTATCTCGGCGCGCAATACGTCCTGAAAACCACCAACGGCGGCGCTAGCTGGACGCCGATCAGCCCGGACCTCACTACGCCAGCCGCTGCTCCTGCTGCGCCAGCCGCTCAGCCGCACGCGCAGGAATCTGCGCCAACGAATCCCGCGGCGCCCGCAGCATCAGCAAACACTCACTCCCCTCTAAATGAAGACGCAGAAGCCGTTGATCTCGAAGAACGCGATGCCGGCGGCAAAGACGATTTCGAGCTATCCCAGCGCCCGCGTCGCACCTCTCTCACCGTCGTCACGCCGTCACCCTTCAGCGCCTCCGTCCTTTGGGCCGGCACCACCAACGGCTTGGTACAAACCACGCGCGACGCTTCGCAATCCTGGCAGGACGTCACGCCCGCCGCTTTGCCGAAGGACAGCGAGGTCGAAGCCATCGAAGCCTCGCACTACGACGCGAACACCGCCTACGTCGTCCTCAACGCGCGCCAGGATCTGCACCCCTACATTTTCCGCACGCGCGATGCGGGCAAGTCCTGGCAGAAAATCACCGCTGGCTTGCAGCCCGATTGGATCGCGCGCGTACTCCGCGAAGATCCCGTGCGCAAAGGACTGCTCTACGCCGGAACCGAAAATGCTCTCTACGTTTCCTTTGACGACGGCGACCACTGGCAATCCCTGCAGCTGAATTTCCCGGCCTCCGATGTGCGCGACCTCGCCGTGCATGGCGACGATCTCGTGGCCGCCACCTACGGCCGAGCTCTGTGGATTCTTGACGACCTCACTCCGCTTCGCCAGGCCGGACCGGAAATTACCAGCGCCAATGCATATTTGCTCAAGCCCGCCACCGTCGTCCGCGTCCGCTACGACAACGACCAGGAAACTCCTCTGCCGCCCGAAGAGCCCACCGCGAAAAATCCGCCCGACGGCGCCATCATTGATTACTACCTGAAATCCGTTCCCAGCAATCCGCTCTCGCTGGAAATCCACGACGCGCAAGGAAAAGTCGTCCGTCGTTTCAACAGCCTCACCCCTCCCGTGGATTCCACTCCCAAAAATGTCCCGGACTACTGGTTCGGGCCGCCCGCGCATCTCTCGAAGGATGTCGGATTGAATCGTTTCGTGTGGGACCTGCGTTACGACCCACCGCAGGCTCTGAATTTCAGCTACTACGGCGGCCTGCTCGATTACGTCGAGTACACTATCTCCGGCCACGCGCTCCCCGCAGACACGCCGCGCGAGCAAACTCTCGGCCCACTCGCCGTCCCCGGCCAGTACGAAGTCTTTTTCGTCGGCAACGGCACCGTAATGAAGCAGCCGCTCACTATCACTCTCGATCCGCGCGTCCATGTTTCCCAGGCGGACCTCGAAGCGCAGCTGCTCGCCGGCAAACGCATTGACGCAGGCCTCGCCGCCAGCACCAAGGCCTTCCAATCCATCACCAATCTGCGCGCCGCCATCGCCGACCGCATGAAAACTCTCGGCGTTCCGCTAGCAGAGAAGCCCGCCTCCCGCTTCAGCGAACAGTCCGGCGCGCCCAAGGAAAAAACCGCGGAAGAAAAGGCACAGGAAGAAAAAGCTGCAGCCGCTAACCCGCAAACCAAAGCATCCGCCGACGCCCTGCGGGATCTCGACAAAAAAGCCGCCGCAATTCTGGAGGGAACTTTCGAAGCTCCCGGCGTAGGGCCCATCAATCGCGACCTCGCCCGCACCGCCTTCTTCATAGACTCCGGCGACGCCGCGCCCAGCCAAACCGCCCAAGCCGTCTTGGACGATTCCTGCTCCGAGCTAAACAAAAACCTGGCCGCCTGGCGCGACCTTGATTCCCAAGCCGTCCCCGCCACCAACACAATCATCGCCAAATCCAGCCTCGCCGCCCTCCCCACAGCGACGGTAATCGTCCATCACCGCCGTCCCCCACGACGGAGGCTCAACCGACGCCTGCGCGCCCTAGCCGCGCCCTGGCGTATACCCGCTTGCCACGAACGCCGCCCCGCGCTGAAGCAATATCATCAGCCGCGCCCGAATGTACACACAGCACCGTTCGCATTTTCTCGAACAACGTGCTACCGTGTCCTGTGGTTCACCAACAAAATTCGCGAACGACTCACCGCATGAACCAGCCGCCCCTGCGCACCGCAAATTTTCTATTCGATACAAATGAAAACTTACCCAGTCTCCTAACTCCTTCAAAACAAAGGCTGCTAGCGATCTCGATTCGATACAAATTCTTAACTCCTTCAAAACAAAGGGCACAAGCAATTTCTATTCGATACAAATGGAGCCATTCTGCTCGTTCACTGATTCGCAATTTCTTCGCCCACGATTCTGCCATTCATCTTTCGTCTCTCGTCACTCATGACGGAACCTTTCGCCAATCACTACTCACCAACTCTCCTCCCATGACCACTCATCGTAAACATCACGACCGCCTCGAAGAGCTTCGCAAGCTTAACGCCGAAGCCGAAGCAGGCGGCGGCGCCGAACGCCGCGAGCGCGAACACAAGCAAGGCAAGCTCAGCGCGCGCGAACGCGTGGACCTGCTGCTCGATGAAGGCTCCTTTGAAGAGCTCGACAAATTCGTCCGCCACCACTCCCACGATTTCGGCATGGAAACGCAGCGCCCTCCCGGCGACGGCTTCATCACTGGCTACGGCCGCATCGGCGGCCGCCTCGTATACGTCTTCGCGCAGGATTTCACCGTGTTCGGCGGCTCGCTCTCCGAAGCCAACGCTTCGAAAATCACGAAAATAATGGACCTGGCCATGCGCGCCGGCGCCCCCGTGATTGGCCTGAACGATTCCGGCGGCGCTCGCATTCAGGAAGGAGTGAAATCTCTCGCGGGCTATGCCGAAATTTTTCTACGTAACACTCTTTCCAGCGGCGTGATTCCGCAGATCAGCGCGATCATGGGCCCCTGCGCGGGTGGTGCGGTCTATTCTCCGGCGATCACCGATTTCATTTTCATGACGCGCGACACGTCCTACATGTTCGTCACCGGTCCGGACGTGATCAAGACCGTCACGCATGAAGAAGTCACCAAGCAGGAGCTGGGCGGCGCGATGACCCACAATGCCACCAGCGGCGTCGCGCATTTCATCTCCCGCGACGATGCCGAATGTCTGGCCATGATCCGCGAGCTGTTCAGCTATTTGCCGTCCAATAATCTTGACGACGCACCGCGAAAACTCACCAGCGATCCCTGGGACCGCGTCACGCCCGCGCTGAATGCGCTCGTTCCCGAAAATCCGCAGCAACCCTACGACATCAAGGACGTAATCCACGCGCTCGCGGACGATTCCGAATTTTTCGAAGTCCACGAGCACTACGCCAAGAATATTGTCGTGGGTTTCGCGCGCTTCGATGGCCGCTCCGTCGGCATTGTCGCCAACCAGCCCGCGTTCCTTGCGGGAGTGCTGGATATCAACGCCTCCGTAAAGGGCGCGCGCTTCGTGCGTTTCTGCGACGCCTTCAATATTCCGCTGATCACTTTCGAGGACGTCCCTGGTTTCCTTCCCGGCACGCAGCAGGAATTTGGCGGCATCATCCGCCACGGCGCGAAACTGCTCTTCGCCTTCGCCGAAGCCACCGTTCCGAAAATCACCGTCATCACTCGCAAAGCGTACGGCGGCGCCTACTGCGTCATGGCGTCCAAGCACATTCGCACGGACATCAATTTCGCATGGCCCACCGCGGAAATCGCCGTGATGGGTCCCGAGGGAGCCGTCAACATCGTCTACAAACGCGAAATTGACCGCGCCCCCGAAGCCGAACGCGAAAATCTGCGCCAGGAAAAAATCGCGGACTTCCGCGAACGCTTCGCCAACCCCTACGTCGCCGCCGAACGCGGCTACATTGACGCCGTCATCGAACCAGCCCACACCCGCGCCAAACTGATCACCGCCCTCCGTTCCCTCGAAAATAAGCGCGACACCAACCCCCGCAAAAAGCACGGGAACATCCCGCTATGAGAGTCCTATCCGTTAAGAACGCAGCAGCCCGAGATACTGGATTTTCTTTGCGATTTCCGGTAGCATTTCGAGGTTTTGCTTCACTGCTGGTATTCGGACTAGGCTCAGGAGATCGGGATGCCCAAGAACGGTAACGCACCAAAGACCTTGCTGGAATCGCTCGACGCGCTGGTTGCCAAGCACCACCTGCTCAAGCATCCTTTTTATAAGGCCTGGACGGAAGGCAAACTTTCCAAAGCGCAGCTCGGTCTCTACGCCGAACAGTATTACCAGCACGTTCGCGCGTTCCCGGAGAACCTGAAACTGCTCGCAGCCCGCACCAATGGCGACCGTAATCTAAATTCACTGGTCAACGAGAATCTGTCTGAAGAGCTGGACGCGAACGCGCCGCACCCGCTGCTGTGGAGGCAATTCGCACAATCGCTGGGCGTGAGCGACTCTTCTCTGGAAGACGCGCGCCCGCTGCCGGGAATCGCGGCGCTGCTGGACACCTATGATGAAGTGGCCGCCCAAGGCTCCAAGACCCAAGCCGTTGCGGCGTTCTACGTCTACGAAGCGCAAGTTCCTGAAATCGCCAGCCAGAAAATTTCCGGCCTGCGCCGCTTCTACGGAATCACCGAGCCGCGCGCGCTGGCCTATTTCGCGGTGCATGAAGAAGCGGACATCCGCCATCGCTCCGCCTGGCGCGAATGGCTGGTGCGCCAGCAGGATGTGGACACGGTTGGCGTGCTGTGCGCCGCTGAACGCAGCTTGAAAGCGCTGTGGGGCGCGCTGGATGCCGTCTATCCGCAGGGCTGCGCGTCGAAAAATTAAGCGCGATTTATTCCAGGATTGCGATTTCAGAATCAGAGGTATTTTCGGCAGCGATGGCGGCGAGAGCCTAACGCGGACTTGTTTCTTTTAACTTTCAACTCTTAACATTCAGCTTTTTATTTGTCTTTCTTCAACACCTTCACTCCGTCGCGTCCGGCAATATACGCTTCCGTCGCAAACTTCAGAAATAAGCCGTGCTCGATCAGCCCGACTACGTGATCGAGATGGTGCGCGGTCTCTTTCGGATCATCCATCGCCCCGAACGCGCAATTGAGAATGTAGTGTCCTCCGTCCGTCAGGAAAGGTTTCTGGTCCACTCCAAGACGCAGCGTCGGTGTTCCCTCCCAACTCCGCGAGCTTTCTTGCCGTCACTTGCCAGCCGAACGGAACTACTTCCACTGGCACGGAGACCAGTTCTCCGAGTCGCTTCACCAGTTTCGTGTCATCCGCTACCACGGCCATGCGCTTGCTCGCCGACGCCACGATCTTTTCACGCAGTAGCGCGCCGCCGTGTCCTTTGATCAGGTAGAGCGGACCAGGAAGAACTTCATCGGCGCCGTCAATGGTGAGGTCAATTTGCGTGTGCTCCGCGAACGTGGTGAGCGGGATCTTCTCCGCGCGAGCCTGTTCCGCAGTGAAATCCGAAGTCGGTATTCCAAGGATGCGCAAACCCTCCTCCGCCACTCTGCGTCCAATTGCTGATATCGCAAACCGCGCCGTCGAGCCCGTGCCCAGTCCGACGACCATGCCGTCTTCCACCAGCATCGCCGCCGCATCGCCCGCTTGTTTCTTCCATTGATCCTGCTGCGAGAGTTCCATCCGTCCATCCAGCGCGAAGTTTCGAGCGGCGCCCATCATATCCGCAGCCGCTGACATTGCCAACCCTCTGCGTCTGGCCGCAAGAGTTCCAAGCTTACCGATTGATTTGCCGCGTGAGCTGGGACACCGGAAAACGCGAGCGTTCAGGTAAGCCCCATCCATAAGGCGAGCGCGACGTCATTTGTACCCAGCTTTGGACTCCGCGAAGCTATCTCGCGCGTGTTCAAATCCGACGGGCTTCACATGCACCGATCCGCGAAAAGGCCGGTCAATGTCGGCGATGGCCACCAGCGTAAGCGCCAGCAGAAGCGAGAGGGAAAATACCTGTATGGCGTGAAGTTTGAAGTTGTCGGTGCCAAACAAGCACGAAGACATCGTAGTGATCACACCGCCCACAATCAGGACCATCCACAAAATGCCGGGGAGCTTGGACTTGCTTTGCAGCTCGCGGAGACGCCGGTAGTCAGTCACCTTGGTAAGTTCGGTCAGGACGTGGTTCCAGCTGGTTTGTTCGGAGAGGCTCGCGGGCTTGCCCTGCATAGTAACGATCCACAGCTGCTGCATGATGCGATGCGCATTCAAGCTTAACTTGCCTTCATTCATTGCGGGCCACTCTTCGGTCAGCATCGCGTCGGTATAGTCGCGCGCGAGTTTCTGAATCTGGTCGCGCTGAGCGGGAGCGAGTCCGTCGGCCAGGCGATAAACATTGACCAGCGAATTGGCTTCGGAATCCGCGGTCAGCTCGGCGGAATTGAAGTCGGTCCACACAGCGTAGAGCATGAAGCCCATGATCACGGCGTAGGTGGTGCCCAGAACGCTGACTTGCCAGCCGATGATTTCGTTGTGTTCGCGGCGCTGAGTGGACGGCCAGAAGCGGCGCATCAGCAACAAGAAAGTCAGTGCGAGCACGACGCAGAGCAGGACGATGAAAGTGCTCTCGGTTATGTTCAACACGCTTGATTTCCTCCCTTGCAGGCGTCCCTTCGGAAGCGAACGAAACGATCCAGCGGTCGGTAGAAACCGCTGGGCCAGATATTCGATCCGACGACGCCGAGCTTAGCAGAATAAATTAGGCAAGACGATGCGTGAATGATTGTGACGCTGGAAACCGCACAATGACGGGAGTCGGGGAGGAAGGAAACGCCGGCTAATCGTCGAGAAGACTATCACCCGGAGCAGGTTGCGCGACGGGGGCATCGTTGCCGCCAAGCGAAACGAGCAGGCGGCGCAGCTTGGCACGGTCTTCCAGATTCATGCCCACCATTTCGAATCCCGCTTGATGCGAGCGCACGAAACGCACCACAGCCTGCATGCTGATGGAGCGCAGACCCGCGGGAATTTTCAGAGTAGCTTCGGTGCCCACCGGAAGCTGCAGCTCACCGCTCAGCAGACCTCCATCCAGGCTGAGCACGCTGATCGCGGAGGAATATTTTCCTTTCGCCGAAGTGACGACCGCGGGCACGTTGCGCGGCAGACGCACGCGGCGATAGCGGCGATGGCGCACGAAGTCGCGCTCGGGGATCGGATCGAGCGGAGCGAGTTGAAAGACTTTCTGATCCAAGCCCGATTGCGGCAGGAAATTCTGGATCCACGCGGGATCGAGCTTCACGAGCGCCTGGGCCGCAGCCATGCGAATTTCGTCCGGGTAAGCCCAGCCAAAAGTTTTGCGCTCCTCGACAAAGCGGCGCAGGTGGCCTGCGGCTGCGGGAGCGCGCAAGCGGCCGAGCGCTTCGATGGCCTTCACACGCAAGTATTCAGGGGCCTGCGGCAATAGTTCGCCTTCCGCAAGGCGCAGAAGCTTCGCGGATGTCTCCGCGTCGCCGCACATGCCGATTTCGTCGAGCGCCAGCGGCAGAATCATTACGTCGAACATTTCCAGCGAATCGGAGAGAAGCTTGCCGCGCTCCGGGGCGCCGGCAGTGGAGAGCTGCCGCACAACAGCATCGTGGAATCCGCGCCCGCCATCACGCAGGCGGCGCGGCAGGAGTTCGTCAACGGATGCGGCATCCAGGCGGCTCAGCAGTCCGATTACCGTGGCGGCCTTCGCAGGCGCATCGTTCTTGAGCGATTCTCTCAGGTAACGCACGCAAGGAGCGCCAACGGCCTTGGCGAGTTGCACGACGCTTTCGCGTTCGGTGCGCCGCGAGGTCCGCGCCAGGCGCACTGAAAGATGTTCAGCCGCGCCCTGCGGCACGCGCATCAGCACGCCGACCAAGCCGTCTGGCATGGCTTCTGCGACCATGGCTTCTTCGATGAATTCGGGAATGCGGTTATCCACGCCGATGCGTGGACGCAAGGCCTGCACCCAGCTGGGGCGCGATCCTTCCAGGTCTGCGAGTGAATCGAGGGCTTGTTGCACGGCGCGATAGTAACGGCGCGCGGCGGATTCCTGGCTGAGGCGGACGAAAGCGGCGCTTAGAAGCGTTTGCAGTTCGGTGTCTCTCTCCGCCGCCATCGCCAGGCCAATCTTAGTCAGAGTGTCTTGCAAACGCTGGCTGGCCGCCTTGCTGTAAAGTTCCGCAAGCTGTCCCAGACCGATTGCCGCTTTCCTGCGTGCCTCAGCGTCAGAATTGCCGACGCAAGATGCGTAGTGCAGCAGAATGTCTCCGGCGGCGTCCGATTCGCCGCGTCCCATGAGCTCTTCGACGTACTGCTGCACGTTGCGCGGCGGAATGCACCACGCTTCCGGGGACAGCAACACGGTTTTTTTGCCTGAGTCCGGCACGGCGGCCCAGAACTGGCGATCGAGAACGTCGGCGTGCGATTCCACCGACATGCCGGCGTTCGTCAATTTCTCTTCGCGCGATTTCAGTAGTTTGCGAAGAGTGGTGAGTTCGTTGCCCATGCGGTCCAGCATCTGGCGGACGGCATTGACCTTCACTTCGCCGCGTTGGTAGCGATCGATGGCGAAACGGATGGCGAGGTCTTCGGCGAGACGCAACATGGTGGTCTCGTCCATTTTCGCAGAAGGCGATTGCGCCGCGACGGCGGCGAGCGCCTGCTGCAATGTCACTTGCGCATTTTGCGGAAGCGCCGAGAATTTTACCCGCCACGACAATGCGTCGAGGTCAGGATTCTTGGCTGATTGTGCTTCGCCAAACTGCGCGAGCAGTCGCAGCAGGCTGTGCAGTTCCGCTTCCTCGAGCTGGCCGATTCCGCCGGCCAAGCCGGAGACGCCGCCTGCGCCGCTGCCTGTACCTGTGCCAAAGCCCGAGCCGACTGCTCCGATGCCGAAGTTTCCAGACCCCAAACCTCCGCCAGACCCAGCACCAGTTCCGGTGCCCGTCCCTGAGCCAGCTCCTCCCGCATAGAACGAGCCGGTTCCTGTCCCGCCGCCGGTTCCTGCTGTGCCCGGGCCACCATGTTCGCCTTCAGCTGCGGCGATCAGCTGGATCATTTTTTCGGGGCTGCGGAACCATTCCTGGATACGGTCGGCATCTGCTCCGAGAGTTCTAGCGGTGAGAGTGGCGGCGACCTTCGCGTCGGAAAATCCGGAGTCTTCAGCGACGAAGCGAATTTCGTTAACGCGTATGCCGGAATGGCTGCGATTGCCAAAATAGACGGCGAGGCGGTCTGAAAGCGGGCCAGCCTTCGGCCCCGTTTCCATGAAGCACTTCACCAGATTGGAGAATTCGTCGCGTTCAACGCGTGGAAGAAAACCGATGCTGGCGACTCCGGAGGCGTTGAGGAAATCAGCGAAACTACGCTCGGCGGGACTGGATTCCAGAGGGACGCCGTCGAGTAGGAGCTGCGAGCCGGAGGCCCCGAGGAGCAGACCACCCGGGCCGGCGGCCTCCACGGCTGCCCGAAGCTCACTCCAGGCTGAATCGAACTGCCCGACGGAGCGGGAGTGCTCTAAACCATAGAGTCGAGCGTACTTAAGCAGCACATTCAAGCTGCGGACAAAGGCTCGGGCATTTGGAATTGTGGGCTCGCCATGCACGGTCAGCTCGCGCGAAGCAGGCAACATACGGTCACACTCAATAGAAGTGTACTAGAACCTCTGATTAGGGAAATAGTACCGACGGTCTAGAGTGGCGCACTAACCAATAGGGAGGGCAGGCCTTAGGATGCCAGGCGGATCTCCACGTCCTGGCCTTCGAGTGCCGGGCGCACGCGGCGAATGGCTTCGCTGGCCCAAAGTTTCTCACTGAGCACGACGAGCGAGCCGTCCTCGAAATTGCAGATCGCACAGAATGAATACCTGGGGAATGCGGTGTGGTAAGCGTCCACTCCGCGCCGCGCGAGCTCGCCTTCGAGAATTGGATCGCCGTCTGCGAGCGGGCCGCCTGCGCGAGCACCAAAAGTTTCACCCTGAAAACGATCCACAAGAGGTTCGAGTACGGCAAGTTCGGGCGCCGGGACGACAAGGGAGTGTTTGGTGGCTTCGCGGTAGGGAATTTGGTGACGCTGGCAATAATCCCGCAGGCGGTCGAGGTGACTAAAAAAATCGAGCGCCCAATTCTCAGGCGAAGCGATGGCGCTCAGCACGCGGGACCAGATTCGCGCTGCGTCAGCACCGCGAATGGGTTCGCGATTTTCGTCCGCTTCGGTGAGCTCGAGTCCCATGGCGCGCACGTCAGCGCCCAGATCGAGAGGTTCGATTTCGAGAAGGTACACGGATTTATTCTTCCGCGGCGCCGGGGCGATCTTCTTCAAGCCCGGGCTGTGGGAAATTATTCTTAAAATCCGGAGATTGCTTGCGCACTTCCAGCCAATCGAAAAAGGCGTCGGGTGTTTCCAGCCAGATGGCGAACCAGTGGGCGATTTCTTCTTTTTGGGCGCGCTTGGTGGCGTCCACTTTGTGATTGCGCGAAATCATTTCGGCGCGGCGGCGGCCAAGGCGCGCGACTTCGCGAACGCGTTCGGCGGCGGCCTGCTCGTGCTCCAGCAGGAATTTCCTGAGTAGCTCGTCGAGGCGCACCAGGCACATTTCAGCTTCTTCGAGCGTGGAAAAATGGAGCAGGTCGGTGAATTCCTCTTCGTAACGGCCGTCGGTATCGGAGCGCGTGGACCACACCACGCGCATCCCCGCTTCCTCGAGCACGCTGACGATATAGTCCGGCGAAGTTTTTCCATGCGCGCCAAGTTGCGCGATCAATTGACGGCGAATCTGTTCGATTTCGGCGGGTGTGTAGCGCGGCTTGCCGAGGCCCTCCGCCACTTCGAGGATCAATGCCTTCTTAGTGGGCGACCCGCCTTCATGATGCGCGTCTGAACGGGCGGGACTCACGACGGTCCCCGATGCGCCGGTTGCGCCGGTTGTTTTTGTTCGTCCAGAGATTGCGCATCGCGGGAAAGCAGACTGCGATAGCGCGCGACGTTACGATTATGCTCGGCAAGCGTCTTGCTGAAAAAGTGACCGCCGCTGTCGTTCGCGACGAAGTAGAGATAGTCCGTAGCGGCGGGAGCGAGCGCGGCGCGCAGCGAAGCTTCTCCTGGATTGGCGATGGGGCCGGGCGGCAGGCCCGAATTCTTGTAAGTGTTGTACGGCGAATCGATCTGCAAATCTTTGGCGTGCACCACTTTTACCGGATGACCTTCGAGTTCCAAAGCATAGGCCACCGTGGGATCACATTGCAAAGGGCCGCCGCGCTTGATGCGATTGTAAAACACGCCGGCGACCAGCGGGCGCTCTTCTCTGCGCGGAGTCTCGCGCTCCACCAGCGATGCCAGAATCACCACCTGGTCGGGAGTGAGTCCGGTGGGGAAACTCGTAGCGCCGGTGGGATTCAGAGACTCCCAAACGGCGCGAAAATTCTGGACCATACGCTTGGCCACCTGTTCGCAGGTGGTGTGGTGCGTAAATTCGTAAGTGGAGGGGAAGAGAAATCCCTCCAGGTTCTGTGCTTGCGGGGCAAAATCGGAAATCAGGCTGGTGTCTTTCGCTGCCTCTAGGAAGCCTTCGCGGCTGCACACTCCCTGGCGGTCGAGCTCGGCGGCGATGTCAAACATCGTCAAGCCTTCGGGGATGGTGACGGTATGCACGAAAATTCTGCCCTGAGCGATCTGCCAGAAGACTTCGCGCGAGGTGACCGGATGATCGAAATAATATTCGCCCGCCTCCATCGGCGTGCGGATGTGCCAGAAGCTGAAGAGGGCAAACGCCAGGCGGTTGCGGATGACGTCGTCCTGCCGAAGGATTCCGGCGATAGACCAGCGCGATTTGCCGTGAGGGATGTCCACGAAAACTTTCTCAGGGCGATGACCGCGATACGGCCGGCTGATTTGCGAATCGAGCCAGCCGGCGCCGGCGCCGATTGCAGCAATCACCAGAAGAGCCAGAAGGCCGAGGCGTCGCATCGCGCGTTAAACCTTCCCGCCGTCGAGAGGCTGCAGGCGGCCACGGAGGCGTTCGAGGTATTCGCGCAGGAAGATGGCGGCGGCTACATCGTCGAGCGACGATTCCTTGGGCTGCCGCGCTGAACCCGTTTCGGCCATCATTTGCCCTGCCTCCCAGCTGGTGAGGCGCTCGTCCACGAGTTCCACTTCGATGCCCAATTCCTTTCGCAGGCGCGTGGCAAAGCGCGCGGCTTCGTCCGCCATTTCGCCCACCTCGCCTGTCATATGCAGCGGGTGGCCCACGAGGATACGCGCCACGCCCTGCTTTCTGCAAATATCGCGGAGGCGGCGAAGGTCGTCGCGGCGATTCGCGCGTTTAAGAACCAGCAGCGGCTGCGCGGTAAGCTGTAGTTCATCAGAAAGCGCGAGGCCGATGCGCTTGCGGCCGTAATCAATCGCCAGAATCCGGCGAGGCCTGGATTCCTGCGCCGCCACAGAGCTCTCCCGAACGATTGGACGCGGACTGGCAGTCATAGCCTTCCGCCTAGTATACGCGATGCGCGCCGCGGCGAGCACATCAGGAACCGTGGATAAGTTCTGCTGAACGGCCGCCTTGTTTGTGGAAGCTATGGCAGGCGACCGCGGACGCTTTTTTCCCAGAGCGGCCAGAATCCAGCTTCCTGCATATCTTTGTCGAGGCCTGTTTCGCGCATTAGCTGCTCAATTTCGGCGCGAGATTGGCGCGGCCCGATGCGTTCCGGCGCGTCCGCCAAGGCAAACGCGGTGACGGCGGCAATCGCGACGTGGCGCTTCAGCTCGGCGATATCAACCTTGTCGAAAGTGTCCGACGAGGCGTGATAATTCAGCATGTAATTCGCGGGATCCTGATTGGCGACCAGTGTGGGTACGCCCTCGATCAGGAAATCAAAGTTGTCGGTGTCCATGCCGGCGTCCAAAGTGAAATCCTTAACGCCAAGAGCTGCGACAGGCTCGAGCGCGGAGCGAACCGGCGCGACGATATCCTTGCGGCCACCCAGCGCGTAACCCGTCACCTTGCCGATTCCTGAATCAAAAATGATTGCGGCGACCATGTTGTCCAACTCGGCGCGATGTGCGTGGGCATAAGCCGCGGAGCCAAGCAGGCCCTGTTCTTCGCCGGTAAAAAGCATGAAACGGATCGAGCGGCGCGGGATGGTGCCGGAGGAATGAATCACGCGAGCCGCGTCAATCACCATGGCGACGTTGCAACCGTTATCGAGCGCGCCGGTGCCGAGATCCCAGGAGTCCAGGTGCGCGCCGAGGACTACGAATTCATCGGGCTTTTCGCGGCCGCGAATTTCCGCGACGACGTTCTCGGACTCCACAGGGCCGGTCAATTTGTTGGGCATTTCGAAATGTGCGCGTACTTTTTGTCCAGCGGCCAGGAAACGCGCGATGCGTTCGGCGTCCTCGCGAGCGACGACGGCTTGCGGTATTTTCTCCACTTCACCGTTAACGGCTGAGGTGTGGCGATACAGAAGCAGATTGGGGCGCGACGACATCCACAGGATAGCCACGGCACCGGATTTCACCGCGCGGTCAATGATGGCGGGCGCGATTGCGTATTCGTAGTCGAGGTCGTGCCAGGTGACCAGGAGATTTGAATGGATCAGCACGATCGCGTCTTTCGCGGAGGCGCCCGCTTTCGCGAAGCCAGCATCATCACCCAGGCCGGCGTCTACCACGTCCGCGGTGATGCCGGCTTCGGGAGTGGCGGGCGACCAGCCGATGGAAACCAGGTGAACCGGAAACGGAGCGGGGGACAGAACTTCCAGATGGGTGTGACCTTCGGTCCAGCCAGCCGGAATGGTGAATTTCTCGGTGTGAACGTCGTCCACGCCGGCGTGGCGAAAGGCTTGAACGCCCCAGTCAGCAGCACGGTCGGCCGAAGGAGTGCCGGTAACGCGGCCGCCGATGGTGTCTGTGAGGTACCGCAAATTCTCTTCGAGGGGCGAAGGGCCCATGGCGGACTGAATCATGGCGGGCGCCAGGTCCGCACAGGATTTTTCCACCGAGCAGGCACCGGAGCCCTGCGGTAATTGTTGCGAGAGCGGCGCCGGCTTGACGGGGGGAATTTGTGCGACGGCTGCACAGGAGAGGAGCAGAAAGCTGTGAATACCGGCTAGAAGTTGGAATGTTCGGCGCAAGGCGTCAGCTCCCTGATGAGAATTCCCGCCGTAGGAATATCAGAGAGGAGTGTAATCCGAAAGCATTTTCGGTGAATGGATTGGTCATGGTTCCAGCGATTGAGTCTGTGCGCCGTGTGGGTGATTGCATATGCAGCTGCGCGGAGCCTGTGGATAACTCCAGCACGCGGAAGATTTTGCAAGGCTAGAGCACTTTCTACCTACGAAACTGGAGGAGCAGCATCGGCTGGACCGCTCAACTTTCTCATTTTGAGCCACTTAAATAAGTTGTGGTTTGGCAAAGCGCCTGCCACGGCCAAGTGCCGGGTTTGAAGGTGACCGTCACTTTCAAGTCGGGAATGTGGGGAGGCCGAAGCGATGGGCTCGGCCGGATGGCAGTAAGTACTTCTCGCAGGACTAGCTGTAGACATACCGTTGGGCAATGCAAAATTGCAGACAGTTGGTAAATCCCAAAGCTTAGCCGCATGCGGTCCTGGGCAAGCAGACGGAAGGCTCATTTTGAAAAAGGTGCGCGTTTTTCCGAAACTCGTTCCCCGCGAAAATAAACAAGAAACGAACCACCCAAATCTGTTCCTCTTTTGTGAGTCCTCAAGCGGGACGGCGCAATTTCGCGCCACGGGAGGCGGGGACCTCGAGTGCACCGTGGAGCGCATCGCAGGGCTGCTGGCGATGCAATGCCTGGTGCGGGGGCAGAATCCCGCGGAGTTTCAGGTGTTGGTGCCCGCTGAAGAATCGTTGGTGGCGCGGCTGATAGCGCGGACGGAAGAACTGCTGAAAGAAGGACGAGCGATCGCTTGTCCAACGGCGTTGAGCGCCCGGCAGCGAGAAGTGCTGGACGCGGTGGTAAGCAACCGCGCGAACAAGGAAATCGCGACGCGGCTGAATATCACTGTGCGCACCGTGAAATTTCATGTGTCATCGTTGCTGAGCAAATTCGGGGTGGAGACGCGTGCGGAGTTGGCGCGCAGAGCCGCGGGGTTCATGCGGCCGACACTACTGGAAAACGAGACACGCCCCGTCCATTCCAATAAGGGAAGCCGGAATCTGGTGCCCGAGCAAGCGATGCAGAAGACACCGCTGGCGATTGCCAACGGCTCGCGCAGTTTGCGATTCCCTGGACGCATTCTCACCGCATAAGCAACGAAAAACTGAAATTGGACGAGGATCTGGCGGAAGCCACGGGCATCCCACACGGCGTATTCTGTTTGCAAGAATTCGCGGCGAGTGGCCGCAGCTCGCGTCGCTTAGAGTGCGTCTGCGGGATTAAAAGAGAACGCCAGCTTCAATTGTTGGCGCCAATCGGGCAACTGAATTCCAAAGGTTCGATTTAGTCTCGAATTGGAGAGAACCGAATAGGCAGGACGGCGCGCCGGCGTGGGATATTCGGCTGTAGTGATGGGGAGCACCCGGCGGGTCAGCAGTTCCTTTCCGTTGGTCGCGGCGCGAAACCACGCCGCCGAGTCTGGCGCTTGCGCGGCTTCCTGCAGGATCGCGCGAGTAAACTCGTACCAATTGGTCTCTCCGCCGGCAGTCATGTGATATGTACCGCTGCGCTCTGACCACGCTGCTGTTCCGTCTGGTGCGATTGCAAATCTGCTCAAGAGTTTTCACCGTAGCACCAGCGATTTCACGGCTCCATGTGGGAGCGCCGATCTGGTCGCGGACGATCCTGAGTTCTTCGCGCTGAGTCGCCAGGCGCAATATCGTGAGAAGGAAATTTTTGCCGCGCGTGGAGTACACCCAGGCAGTGCGAAAAATCAGATGGTCCACGCCGGAATCGCGGATGGCTTGTTCGCCTGCGAGTTTTGTCGCTCCGTAAACGCTGATGGGATTCGGCGGGTCGTCTTCATCGTAGGGAGAATTCTTGGAGCCGTCGAAGACGTAGTCCGTCGAATAATGGACCAGGGCCGCGCCGATTTTCTTGGCTTCTTCGGCCATGATTGCCGGCGCCTGGGAATTAATGGCGCGCGCTGCAGCTTCGTCCTTTTCCGCCTGGTCCACAGCGGTGTACGCAGCGGCATTCACAATCAGAGTGGGTTGAAGTTCGCGAATTTTCTTGCGGATTTCGTCAGGCCGCGAGAGATCGAACTGTTGGCGATCGGTGGCGACAACATCGCCCAGGCGCGACAGGACATGCCGAAGATCGTCTCCTAACTGGCCGTTCTTGCCGGTCAAAAGGATTTTGTGGTTCATCGCGGCGAGTAGCGGGGAAGAAATTCGCGCGGAACATCGGCGAGCTTGGAATATTTAGCGTCCTTTTCGGAAACAAGAGGACTGCCAACGCCCCAGGAAATATTAATATC
The DNA here is from genome assembly GCA_963742475.1 of uncultured Acidobacteriota bacterium. GTDB lineage: Bacteria > Acidobacteriota > Terriglobia > Acidiferrales > UBA7541 > Palsa-295. The sequence continues at coordinate 164,273 of CAVULY010000008.1, forward strand.
AGGGTCGCTCCAGAGAACGCCATGTTCATCGCCCGGATCGTAGAAGTCACTGCATTTGTAAAGGAATTGGACGGTATCGGTAAGCGCCAGAAATCCGTGCGCGAATCCCGCGGGGATAAAAATCTGATTATGATCTTGCGCGGATAGGCGGACGCTGGTCCATTTTCCAAAATGAGGCGAACCGGCGCGTATATCCACCGCTACGTCCAGTGCTTCACCTTCAACCACCCGGCAGAGCTTGGCCTGCGCATGCTGCAATTGATAATGAAGCCCGCGGAGCGTACTTTTTACGGAGCGAGAGTGGTTGTCTTGGACAAACAAATCGGGGATGCCCATTTCAGCGAAGCGGTCGCGGTGGTACGTCTCCATGAAAAAACCGCGGGCATCGCGAAAGACTTTGGGGCGAAGCTCATAGACGCCGGGGAGAGTGGTTTCAATGCGCTGCACAGTAATTGGGCTCCCGAAAAAATCTAAACGCAGGCCAACGCAGCACGCAGCTCGATGACTGTATCAGAAATCGCTCGCAGGCTATAGCGGGCGGAAGATGCCGCGAACGAGCTAATGAGAAGACTTTCGTCCCGACTCCGCAATGGCGTGGAGAGACGAGTCCCGGTTCTCGTAGTATTTCTGGTAATAGGTGAGGTACTCACCGCCGCGCACTCCGGCCATCCACTTGGTGTTGGAGCGATACCAATCGATGGTCTGGCGCAAACCTTCGTCGAGTGAGATGGCGGGCTTCCAGCCGAGTTCGCGCGCGATTTTGTCGCAAGTGAGCGCATAGCGGCGATCGTGGCCGGGGCGGTCCTTCACATAGGACAGCAGCGATTCGGTTTTTCCCGTGGCGCGAAGCAGACGGCGCGCCATGGTGAGATTTTCGACGACATCGAGGCCACCGATGTTGTAAACCTCGCCGACACGCCCGCCCTCGAGAACCGCCAGGATTCCGCGGCAGTGATCCAGCACATGAAGCCAATCACGCTCCTGCTTGCCGTCGCCGTAAATAGGCAGGGGCTTACCATCCAACGCATTTGTGATCATGAGGGGCAGAAACTTTTCTGGAAATTGGAAGGGCCCGTAATTATTGGAGGCGCGGGTGATGACGGCCGGGAATGCGAAGGTGCGAACGTAAGAGCGGACGAGCAAGTCCGAACTTGCTTTGGAAGCGGAGTAGGGGCTGCTGGGCTGCAAGGGCGAATTTTCGTCGGCGAACGCGCCGGGCGCCATGTCGCCATAGACTTCGTCGGTGGAAACGTGCACGAATTTCTGGATATTGAGCTTGCGCGCAATTTGCATCAGCACGAAAGTGCCGGTGACATTGGTTTCAATCACGGGCGCCGGTTCATAAATACTGCGATCCACGTGAGATTCGGCGGCAAAATGAACGACGGTCTGGCAGCCGGCCATGGCGGCTTCGACGGCGGCAGGATCGCAGATATCGCCCTTGATGAAGGTGTACTGGGGATTGTCCGCGACGGAATCCAGGTTTGCGAGGTTTCCGGCGTAGGTCAATTTGTCATAGTTGACGATGGAATAGCCTTTGGCGAGACCCAGGACGTGATTGATGAAATTGGAGCCGATGAAGCCCGCACCGCCGGTGACAAAGATTTTCATCGGGCCACTTCCTGGCGTCCGGCGCCGGTGGGGCGATTCATCTTGTTCGCGCCGGTTTCCGCGACGAGGGTATTGGCGCGGAGCAGAGACTCGAATGTGCCGGCATCGGTCCACCAACCGTCGAGGACTTCATAGGTGAGCTTGTCTTCGTCAATGTAGAAGTTGTTTACATCGGTGATTTCGAGTTCGCCGCGGCCCGAAGGCTTCAGGCGGCGAATTTTCTGGAAGACAGTTTTGTCGTAGAGGTAGATGCCGATGACTGCGTAATTCGACTTCGGCGCCTTGGGTTTTTCCTCGATGCCCACGACGCGCTTGCCCTGAACTTCCGCGACGCCGAATCGCTGGGCGTCTTCCACTTCCTTGAGCAGAATTTTCGCGCCTCCGTTCTGCGATTTGAAATTCTCGACCGCGTGGCGAATATTATTTTCGATGATGTTGTCGCCAAGGACCACGCAGATTGATTCGTCTCCCGCGAAAAATTCCGCCAGACCAAGAGCTTCGGCAATCCCGCCTTCACCTTCCTGGTAGGTGTAATTCAAGTGTTTCAGTCCGAAGTCGCGGCCATTTCCCAGCAGGCGCAAGAAGTCTCCGGCATTCTTGCCGCCGGTGACCAGCAGGATTTCCTCGATCCCTGCGTTCACGAGGGTCTGGATGGGGTAATACACCATGGGCTTGTCGTAGATCGGAAGCAGATGCTTATTAGTGACGCGCGTCAACGGATTCAAGCGGCTGCCGGTTCCACCTGCAAGGACTACACCTTTCATCTTTCCCTCTATTTCCCCGGCCTGGCGCGATGCGGCGTTAGTGATGCCGGGGCGCTTGATAATGGCTGGGAGCAAGTCGAATCTTGGTATTGGACCGGCGGCTACCAAGGCAGCGCAGGGCAATCCGAATCTGGAGAGAGCATTTTCCATGCCAATCGGGGCGATGCGGCGCTTTTCTGTGGAGTTAACCCCCTTGCCTGCAATGAGATGTGGAATGTGGTTTACATCGGCTAGTCGCGCCCGGAGCGAACTGGCCCTCCAAATGGAAAAACTATCCTTAACTATGGCCTTCCGCTTCCATTATTGGGGTGATGCGCGGAGCGGTGGTTTCGCGGCGGTGGGCAAGTCAGCAATCCCAGCTGGCAGATCAGAAACGATGGACGTGCCCGCGAGGGTCAGTGAGGGAGCGCCGTGGTGCGGTCGCTATTCATCCAGAGAAAGCCGCCAACCGCGAGAAGTACTGAGAGCCCAAGATAATCGGGTGAAAACGAGCGGCCGCTGGTGGCAACCAGAATCCATTCCAGAATAATGGCAGGAAACAGGAATGCGAATGCCAGCCACATCCTCGCCGAGAAATTCAGAAGAGTCAGATTTCTCGCGGCCAGGCCCAGGATTGCTCCAGCACCGCAAAACACGAGGATGTACAAGATGTAATTGTAACCTTCCAGTTCGGCCGTCTTAACCCGGCGCACGAATTTCGCCAAGGCGGTTCCAGGTCCGAGCCGGTAAATAAAGGGCTGCTTATTGCCGTCAATGAAGAGCGAAAGATTCGAGCCATCGTAGGAGTACAGGATGTCGCGGGTGCGGCCGGCCGTGAAGACTCCCGGAAGGTACCAAGCCAAGATGGAGCGGTTTGCGGAGAGCGGATTGCGAAACCAGAAGACCAGGGTGGCGTCCTCCTGCCGCAAGGTGAGATCGGAGAAGCCTGAAACTTGTGATATGGAAATGATTCTACCGTCGCTTCCGGCGCCTTCCGCGGGTGTGCACATGACCCGCAGTGTGAATTGATTCGTCTTCTGCAAATTAGCGATCAGATCCGGCACTGCGACGCCGGTGGAGAGCCAGGAAGCGCCTTGCAAGCCGAGAGAGCCCGTTCCAGAAGTGACGGGAGCGCTCGGGATCCACGCGAGCTCGGAGGAAATCTGTTTTTGGTTGCGAAAAGGGGGTCCGGCCGAGAAGTCATAGTCCACGAGCAGGCCTGGATTGCCCGCATCCAAGGTTTGGCCCGCGGATAACTGATGCGCGAAATCGTCGCGGAGCGCAAGATCTGAAAGCTGCACGGCGTTGACCGTGCCCTTCCACGGATATTTTCCCGAGGCATCGTTGCCGACAACGAGGAAAGCGTCCGCGCGCCAATTGCTCAAGCGGGTATTTCGTTGCAGCAGAGAAGAGGCTGAGAACCACCCCGCGAAATAGATGAGCAGTACGGCGAAGACGAGGCGCGGGGTGAGCAGGGCTGCCAGAAAATCTTCACAGCGCGAGAGGCAGCGTAGCACGACCCGTCCGAGAAGTTCATAAAGAAGGAAACCGACGAGCGAACCCGAGGAGTTCGTAAACACATCTTCCCAGCCCGAATCGCGCTGCGGAATGTAAATCTGAAGAAGTTCGATGCAATATGAAAAGAGTGCGCCGGCCGCCAGGGCCAGCACCAGAGTGAAGACACGGGATTTACCACGCTCGCGCAGCTTCTCCGCAAAGCCAAAACCGAAGGGAACAAAAAGCAAAACGTTGAGAAAGGCATCAAAAAATCCCGACGACTTCAGGCTTCTTCCCAGGAGGAGCGGAGAGGTGCCCCCGGGCACGCCGAGGTAGAACTCAAAGCGAAAGGGATAAAGGGTAAGAAATAGGATTCCCGCGGCCGAGAGAATCAGGATCCGATTCGACCAACCACGCCCGAGAGCCTTGAAAGACAAGCCAGTCTGTCGATTCTGCATCGCGCGCGTGTGTGGCATCCTCGAAAAATCTGCTGAAAGTCTAGCACACGCCACGTCTAGCCGGCCTTGCACGCCGACCAAGATGAGCATGTTCGCCAACCATTTCTCGGTGGACAGCTGACCCAATACCAAACACCTGCGTAAGTGCCTGCTAGTAAACAACTACGCGTACCTGTACGACCGAGAAGGTCAGGTACCCGATGGACCGGCTGAACAGGCGAAGGGCCTTGAACCAACTCGGTTCCTCTGACCAGTAGTTGCGCCTCTGCTTCGCTCCCTACACTGAACGTGACATGAGAGCCCACACCCAAGTGCATGCAGATCGCAACGAAACGTCAAAATCGCAAGACAGAGCCCTGGTGATTCGTTCACACCGGCCAATCGCGCTGGCCGCGACGATAACCATGATCGTGGCGATTGTGGGCCTCACGAGCTGTGCCGGCTACACAAGTGCGGCAAAAACAGGCCCGCAAGATTCCGGCGCTGGAGTGCTATCGCCCAGCGTGGCGAGCCTGAGCTTCGGCAGCGTGGCCGTCGGGAACAGCGCGACGCAGAGCTTGAGCGTAACCAACACAGGGTTGGGGACGGTGACGATCGCTTCGGCGACATTGACGGGCACGGGCTTCAGCGTGATTGGTGGAAACCCGTCCGGAACGATTGCAGTCGGCCAAAGCAGCACCATACAGATTCAGTTTGCTCCGACGTCGGCGGGAGCGGTAAGCGGCAGCCTGACGATTGTAAGTGATGCTTCGAATTCGCCGCTGGCAGTTCCCCTGACCGGAACGGGAACACAGACGGGTTTGGCGATCTCTCCCTCCACGTTGAGTTTCGGTAATGTGGTGGTGGGACAAAGCAGTACGCAGAGCGTCAAACTTACGAATAGTGGAACAGCCAATCTAACCATTAATCTGGCAACCGTCGCGGGGAATGGGTTCGGAATCGCCGGGCTCTCCCTGCCAACGACCCTGACGGCGGGGCAGAGTGTTTCGTTCAGCGCACAATTTGCGCCTACTTCGACGGGTGCCTCCGTGGGGAGCATAACGTTCACAGATAATGCGCCGGGATCTCCGCAGGTACTGAGCATGGTGGGGACGGGCGTGGCGAGCGGTTCCAGTTTGACAGCGAATCCGGGCAGCGTGGCGTTTGGTAATGTGGCGGTAGGCAGCAACGGTCAACAAACAATCAACTTGACGAACGCGGGTAGCACCGGCGTGACAATTTCTGCGATTAGCGCGAGCGGCACGGGGTTCAGCGTCGCGGGGCTTTCTACCCCGATGGCCCTGGCGGCAGGCCAGAGCACCAGCTTCACGACGAAATTTGCTCCGAGCAGCGCTGGGAGTGCTGTAGGCAACATTCAAATTACGAGTGACGCCAGCAACCCGACCGTCTCTATCGCGCTGAGCGGAACCGGAGTGCAGGGAAATCTGACCGCGAATCCGGCGAGCATCAATTTTGGCAGCCTGCTGGTGGGCGCCAGCGGATCGGTAAGCGTGACTCTCACGAACAGCGGAACGGGCAGCGTCGCGATTTCGACGGGCAATGCATCGGGAACAGGATTCAGCATGTCCGGTCTGACCACTCCGGCAACTCTGAATGCCGGGCAGAGCACCTCGTTTACCGCGAAATTCTCACCGACTGCCTCAGGCAGCGCGACGGGCAGCATTTCGATCGCGAGCAATGCACCGGGTTCACCGCTGGTGATCGCGTTGTCCGGGTCGGGAACTGCTTCGCAACCTCAGCTGACAATCAGCCCCGCCAGCGCCGCGTTTGGCAGCGTCGCGGTGGGCAGTAGCGGCACGCAGACGATCACACTGACGAACGCGGGGACCGCGACATTGACGGTGACGCAAGCGACACCTTCCGGCAGCGGATTCAGCGTGAGCGGCGCGAGTATGCCAATGTCCATCAACGCCGGCAGCAGCGCGTCTTTTTCTGCCATCTTCACCCCAACCGGCGCAGGAGCCGCGGCGGGCAGCATTTCGATCGTCAGCAATGCTCCGGGCTCGCCTGCAGCGATCGCCTTGAGCGGGACCGGCACGCAGCCGGCGCTGGCGGCTACACCCACGAGCGCGACGTTCGGCAACGTGACGACGGGGACGAGCAATTCGCAAAGCTTTACTCTGACGAATGGCGGCAGCGCGAGCGTAACGATTTCATCAGTGACGACTACGGGAGCAGGGTTCAGCACCTCGGGAATAACAGCGCCTGTGACCATCGCGGCGGGCAAGACGGCGACGTTCAGCGCCGTCTTTGGACCAAGCTCCGCGGGAAGCGTCACCGGATCAATACAGCTGGTGAGCAACGCGCCCGCGTCGCCGCTGACGATTACGCTGAGTGGAACAGGGGTCGCGGCCACACGAATTCTGGGACTGAGCACATCGAGCCTGAATTTTGGGAATGTCAACGACGGAAGCAGCAGCTCACTGACCGCGACACTGACCAATAATGGAAACTCCGACGTCACGATTTCAAGCTTGAGCGCGACGGGAGCGGGTTTCAGCGCCAGTGGCGTCACCTCCAGCGAAACGCTGACGCCGAATCAGTCCGTGACGATAACCGCGCAATTCGCGCCAACGACTGCGGGAGCGGTGAGCGGAAATGTGAGCATCGCGAGCAACGCCACGAATTCGCCGTCATCGATTGCGGTTACGGGCACGGGTGTGGCGATTACTCCCCACAGCGTGGCATTGTCCTGGACCGCTAGCACCTCCACGGTGAGCGGCTACAACGTCTATCGCGGAACAACGTCGAACGGACCGTACCCGACGAAGGTGAATACCTCGCTCGTTACGCTGGTGGACTACACCGACACGACTGTCGCGAGCGGCACGACTTACTACTACGTTGTGACGTCCGTGGATTCTAGCAACGTGGAAAGCGTGGATTCGAATCAGGCCGCCGCAATAATTCCGTAAGCGCGGCCCGGCGGACTAGGAATCGGAGAAAGCGGTAAGGCTCAGGATCTAAGGCGGTTCGGGGCAGACCGGGTGGCCAAACGACCGGTTGCCGTAGAACCACAAGCGAAGACTGTCCTCACGTACAGGGTAACGCCCCTGTCCCAAGTGTGTACCCCCGGCCAGTAGTTCTGGCAAACGGCCCCATCGGACAATGCGCGTGGTTATGACACGTGCCCCCATCCTGGAGGGAGCCCGCGTGAACGATACGATTCGTTCACAGCGATTTGCTCTCGCATCCATACTTCGCGCTCTTTCCGGAGTTGTGACGCTACTGGTGATCCTGGTGACGTCTGGTTGCGTGGGACTGACGGGCAAAGGAACGACACCGGAAACCTCGGGCGTGTCGATAGATCTATCAAGCTACCACTCTCAGCTTTGGAAATTTGGCGGTTGGCCAGAGTGCGACGCAGACCGTGACGCTATCCAATAGCGGAACGGACATGCTGACCGTTTCGGCGATATCGGTATCCGGCGCCGGATTCACCGCTTCGGGGCCGCATCTTCCACTGTCATTGAGTGCAGGCCAAAGTACGACGATTACTGCGGCATTCAAGCCCACCACGAGCGCCAAAGAAACTGGAATGATCACAATCGCCAGCAACGCTCCGAGTTCCCCTTCACTGGTGGCCCTTAGCGGTAACGGCATGACCGCCGCCGCGCTGACCGCCACGCCTGCTTCGATCGCTTTCGGAAGCGTTGCAGTGGGTAGCGAAGCGACACAGACGGTGAAGCTGACAAACACCGGCGGTGAAGCTGCTACGATTTCTAAAATGTCGTATTCAGGAACGGGAGTTAGTGTTTCGGGTCTGACGGCACCTGCGACATTGGCGGCTGGGCAGACGGTGAATTTGACGGTCACGTACAAGCCCGTTTCCGCGGGGACGCTGGCGGGAGCGCTGTCACTCACCAGCAACGCGACAGATCCCACCATGCAGGTCGGCCTCAGTGCGACGGCGACGTCCTCGACAATTTCGGCCACGCCTTCGTCCGTCAGCTTCGGAAACGTGGTGGTAGGCAGCAATACGACGCAGACGATTCGCCTGCAAAACATTGGCACATCGCAGGTGACAATCTCCGGAGTTACGCCCTCCGTTGCAGGCGTCGTGGTTTCGGGGATTACGCTTCCAGCAAATTTGGCGCCGGGGACGAGCGCAACGATTACGGCGGCCTACAAACCTACGGCCGCAGGGAACGTTGCCGGCAAGATCACGGTTACGAGCAATGCGGTTGGTTCACCGACAATCATTGATCTGAGCGCGACCGCCGCAGCGGCGCTGGTTCAACTGACGCCGAGCGCCACGAGCTTGAGTTTTGGCAACGTGACGGTTGGATCGTCCGGTGCGACACAAGTTACGGTGAAGAGCACGGGAAACCAGAACGCCAGCATTTCGGGCGTCAGCGTGTCAGGTACGGGATTCGTCCTGGGAAGCGCTGCAGCAAGCGTGATTCTGGATCCGAATCAAACTGAAACGTACACGGTCAACTTTAATCCTAAGGCTACCGGGGGCTCAACCGGAACGCTGACGATCACTAGCAATGCAAAGAACTCGCCGACGAAGATTTCACTTTCCGGGACCGCAGTTGCCGCGGCGGCGTCGCATAAAGTAGCGCTCAACTGGGAGCGCAGCAGCACCTCGAGCGTAACCGGATACTATGTGTACCGCAGCTCAAAGCCCAGTGGACCCTACGCGCAACTGAATTCCACGCCGGACGCGAGTCCCTCCTTTTCAGACGACACGGTCGCCAACGGCCAGGTCTACTACTACGTTGTGACCGCGGTGGACTCCGGCAACATCCAGAGCGCATATTCGAACCAAGTCTCCGTAACGATTCCTGCAAATTAGACAGCGGGGCGTCCCCATCCGAAGCGCTGTAAAGACACCCGAAGAGATCCCAACAATCGAATGACGCCAGAATTTCTTGCTCTACAGGATCTTCATGGTGAGCGTTTATTACGCCGCCGTCGCGAAATGGGGGCCCGCGGCTACGAACCACGCTCCCAGCGGCGGAAGATCAGAATGTATCTGGTAGTAACGGTACCTACTTTCTGCGCTTGGGCGCGCTCCGCGTGAAACTTGTCGGACGACGTTACGCAATGCGTCAAGCGAAATGGATGTACAATCGGCGCAGTTTTTCGCTTGCAGACGCGGAATTTGTGGGATGGAATGCCCGCAGGACCTGACGCATCCTCCGCGGAGGTTTTGACGGGACCGATTACCTTTATCTGCGGCAGATTCCCGTTTCTTCATTGTCCGCGAGCATAGTTCACTCGCTTCGTATCTGGAGAACGCCATGTCCGATTCCATCCTGTCGTCCACACTCGCCAACGTACAGCTCGAGCGCAGTTCTATCCCAACCGAATGGCTTTTGAGCGGTGATCCGGAAACGCGCAGCAAACTTCTTGGGAAGACCCGGGATCGGCTCGCCTACATCATGCTTTGGGAGTGCGGTGCGGTGAGCTACAAGTGGCATTACAACCAGGACGAATCCTACATCGTTTTGTCCGGCGAAGGCTTCATGACCGACGAGAAAGGCGTAGAGCGCCGGTATGGCCCGGGTGACCTGGCATTTTTTCCGGCCGGAACTAATTCGACGTGGCGTCATCCCGATCACTTCAGGAAAGTAGCTGTTCTCAAAGACCCCATCTGGCTACCCTTCGCGTTCGCGCTGAAAGCGTGGAAGAAGATTCTTGGCGTGATGGGGCTCTCCGGCAAGTCACCGTTTTAGCGGCCGGCCGATTGCGAGAACGAATCCGGACACGGCGCACGAACACATGAGCCCAAAGGATGCGAAACTTCGGCCAGGCGACCTGGTGGAAGTAAAAACCCCCGCCGAAATCGTCCAGACTTTGGACGCCGAAGGAACCGTGGACCATCTTCCATTCATGCGGGAAATGGTCGAGTACTGCGGACAGAGATTTCGGGTATCGCGCCGCGTGGTGAAAGTCTGCGCGTCGGGAATGAAGGGCGGCTCGGTCCTGCGTGGATTCCGGAGCGATGACGTCGTCCTGTTGGACGGGTTACGCTGCTCGGGCGCGGACCATGATGGCTGCCAAAAATCGTGCACGATTTTCTGGCGCGAAGCATGGCTGCGCAAGGTGGATGAATCCGCTAGCCCTGCCGCGGTATCGCCGGCGGACCGCGAGAAGCTGCGCGAGCGGCTGCGAACCACGGCCGCACCGAATCTTTATTTTTGCCAAGCCAGCGAATTATTGCGCGCGACGAAAAGCCTGACGAAGTGGGAGCGGTACACGAAATGGGTCAGCGAGATCCGCTCGGGCAACTGCAGCGTTTGGGAAATGGCGCAGCGGATGGGAATTTTTCTGGTCTGGAAGGTTTATCGCAAGGCCTTCGGTCCTTACGGCCATAGCACGAGCAAGAGCACGCCGGCGGAAACGCTCAACCTGCAGGCTGGAGAAATCGTGCAGGTCAAGCCGGTAGACAGCATCTTTAAGACTTTGGATGACACTGCGAGTAACCGGGGATTGTGGTTTTCTCCGAACATGCGCTTGCTGTGCGGCCAGCAACAGCGCGTGGAGAGAAGGATCGACAAGCTCATCGTTGACGGGTCAGGAGAGATGCGCCAGCTTCGCAACACGGTGTTCTTGGAAGGCTCGCACTGTGGATGCGCCCATATCGCCTTCGGAGGCTGCTCGCGCGCTGAATATGTTTATTGGCGCGAGATATGGCTGCGCCGATCTGACGAATCTGCGACGACACGGCAGTGAGTCGCTACCGCAATGATGTGGCCCGAAGTGACTTCGGTGGGTATCGCTGCTAAGTGGTCCCGCTGAGTTCGAGTTCCCGATGGACAGCGACAAGCGCGGCTTTCATGTCGCGTTGCGCCACTACGAATGAGTAAGTGGAACGCGATATACCTGGTGCGCTGGCGAGGAGCGTCAGGTTCTCGCGGCCCAGCGCGCCGAACATGCGTTCGACGAGATCTTCCATGTTGTGCATGTTCTCGCCTACGACGGTAATGATCGCGACCGCCGGATCGAGCGTGATGCGCTGGACTGCATTGCGCGTCAGATCTTCCTCAAACTCACGGTGAAGGGCCTCGACCGTACGATCGGCGACTGCTGACGAAACGACGATCGAGATGCTTTCTGGCGAAGAAAGCAACTGGGGCGCCAGGCTCACGTCGGCGCCCACTGCCGCGGCGGTGGCGACGGTGCGACGCAACAGATCCGATGCGCCTGAGGCATCCGCGCCGCGAACGGTGATTAATCCGGCATCGTTCGTGGCCGTGAGCGCTTTTACTTCGGTGGCGTTCGCAGAGCCGTTCAAAGAAATTTTCGTTCCTGGTCGTTCGGGGGCAAACGTGTTTCGAATCGCCAGCGGGATGCCGCGCTGCATCAAAGCGTGCAACGTTTTCGGGTGCAGAACCTTGGCGCCCAAATCTGCGAGATCAGACGCCTCACGATACGACATCTCGCGAATCGAATAAGCGCCGGGCACCAACTTGGGATCAGCGGTAAGAATTCCGTCCACGTCGGTCCACAGGGTGACCTGATCCGCATCGAGAGCGGCGCCCATAATCGTTCCAGAAAAATCCGAGCTGTTGCGGCCCAGAGTGGTCGGCACGCCGTCAACCGTGGCGCCGATGAAGCCCGTCACCACAGCGACGACACCATGCGCCAAGAGCGGACGCAAGCGTGCCTCACAGCGTTCGCGCGTGAGGTCCATGAACGGCTCGGCGGAGCCGTGGTGGGAGTCCGTGACGACAAGCTCGGTGGCGTCGATCGCCTCGCTGGTCACGCCTCGCTCTGCGAGGGCGGCGGCGACGAGGGGCGCTGAAAGTCGTTCGCCCAGCCCGGAAATCGCATCGCGCAATCGCGGGGTCAATTCGGGGGTTGCGGGCGTCTGCTTGCAAAGATGTTCGCCCTTCTGAAGATGCTGCCGCATCTTGAGGACAACAGGCTGACGCAACTCGACGGCGCGGATTAGGGCATTCGCCGCCGTTTCGTGCCGCTGGCGGAGTTCTTCGAAAATTCTGGCGACGACTTCATGATTGCCTGCTGCCGAGTGGTTGGCGGCCTCCACTAGTTTGTTCGTTACGCCACTCATCGCGGAGACGACCACCACGACGTCGCTCTCGCGCGCGGCGGCTCGAACGATTTCCGCGACTTTCGCGATGCATGACGCGTCAGCCACCGAGGTGCCGCCGAATTTCATGACGTGCAGCGTCTTCTTCGCATTTGCGCGGAGTTGGCCGTGAGGCAAGCGGGGATGCAGCACGTGCGCCGGGTAGAGCTGCGCGGTTCCGGCGACGTCGGGCCGTAGATTTGCGGCTTGGCTGCCTCCGGATGACAGCGTTGCGGGTTTGCCGAGTGGTTCAGCCGAAGCGAAGGCCGATTCGACCGCGCCGCGGCCAGCGTCCACGGAATGACCTACGAATGAGGGTCCCTGCGGATATCCGGTTGCGTGTTCGCTGCCGATATCGGATTTTAGTTTCGTTCGCAATTCAACTTGCTCCGAGCGCTCTCGCAATGGGTTCTTCATGTGCGGGGAAGGCGCGCCACAGAAAAAGCCTGCAGCCGATTTTGTTGAGAATACCAAGCGTCCTGTTTACGACGGGCGCGGACGCAGGCGCGAATTAATTCAGGTTTATCCCAAGGAACATCGTGATAAGCCGACTGGAGAAACGGGCTGGAGGGATCCCGGACCCACTCCTGGGGAAACAGCGCGAAAGTGTCGTCCTCGGTGATCTTCGGAGCCGGGCGGACCGTTTGTCCGGTGGCAGCCGAATACAACGCTGCGGGAATATCGCGTCCGAGACCCAGCGTCAGGTGTCCCACTTGAGTGGACCGTGGATTTATTTCGATGAGGTAGGCGTTTCCAGTGTCCGACTCCAGCATGAAATCAAATCCGTGCAAGCCCGAAAGGTTGAGCCGGCGAACCATTTTTTCCGCAGCAGCGGACATTTCGGCATTTTCGATCAGGCGCAGGACGGTGGCCGGCCCGGACGCAACGTCTTTATTCATGACTTCAAAATGGAGGCCCGCCAGGACTTCGCCCTTCCAGCAAGCGATAGCGCTGGTTGCTTCGCGCCCCGCCACAAACGATTGAGCATTTACCACGGAGCGACGACGCAGGAGCGACGGCCAGATCAGCGTGGTGTCTCGATCGAGCAAGGCGCGTTTCGCCGCGCGTGCCAGCAGTGGAGGGGCTTGCAGGAACTGCAGCGCCTTCTCGGCGTCATCTAAACTGCGCACAATTCGGACGCCGTCTCCTCCCGAGGAACAGTCTGCTTTCAAGACTGTCGGAAGGCCGTTTTGAGTAGTCCATTTCTTGAGGTCGTTGCGGTCGCGTATGACTTCTGTCCGCGGAACGCGAATGCCTTCTTCCCGAGCCAGAGTGATGAATTTGGTTCGCGCGTACACGACTGGAAAATTCTCAGGCGCTCCGAGTGACCGCTCGATCAGACCGCAGACCGGGCCTGTCGTTTTGCCTTCGCGGCGTTCCTGATCGTAAAGCAGATGGAGGTGCTGGGTCGCCAAGTCGTCGCCAGGAACGATCAGATCCGGCTTAGCGGCGAGGATGGCTTCGGCAAAGGAGGATACGGCGTCTAGCCCGCGGTAAGTGTAGGTTTGGCGGACCGCGCCGGTCTTCGCAAGCGGGTGCTGGGCGGGGCAGACCGCGTCTATGGTAAACCCTGCGTTGGCCAGCGCCAGCGCAAGCCGAGCAGTGGGGAACCAGCGAGCCGTGGTGGCAATCAGGACCGTTGGTTTCACCTTGCTCCAAGCCTCCGTAAGGATCTCGAATCGCAGCCGGACAGAAAGAACCGCGCAGCGCATAGCGGAATTCGACAGTGGTGCGGTGGAGTGAAACGCAATCTGCGGACCAAAAAGGGGTTGAATGAGGATTTCTACGCATTCCCTATTACACTGATAATGCGATAGTTAGGATGATATCAGCGAATTTTTGGGCCGCTGCAAGCGCGACACAGACGAAAACACTTACTTTTTGTGGCAAATTCATTCCCAGCCCGTCTGAAAGCGCTCGGCGCCCTAAACAGCGGCTACCTTGGGGAGGCCAGCGATTCAAACACACTCGTTATCAGCACTGGAAGCACCGAGGTAAAATCTCGTCGCGGCAACTTCAATGCGTTGCTTCCGAGGAGTGTTCGCTCGACAAGTGGAGTACGCGATACGAAATGGAACCAAGCATGTTGAGAGCTTGCCTGGCTACCACGGTTGCGAGGGCGACCATTGCCAGCACCGAGTTTTGCGATGATCTTACGGAACCCTTGAGCAACTTCCAGCGATCCCGGCGGTTGGAGCTGATCCGAATGCCTAGCGCTCTGATCACCGCGTATGCGTAACCCTCCAAGTATCCGCTGGGAAAACCCTTCAGGATGTAGAGAGGCAAACTCAATCGCACAGCGTGCTGAATTATCGCCTCTGGCACATAACGGGGCAGCTGGCCGTTGGCAATCAACTTTGAAAGTAGCAGAGTGTCCTCCCCCCTTCTTGCGGAAGGATCGAACAGACCGCGCCCAAGGTATGGACTGGTCCTGCGTATCGCGAATCCAGAGGTATTCAAATATCTGAGATATCCGCTGGGGAGACGCCGCTCCTGTTGAATCGTGGACAACTGCAGATTTTCTGCGCGGCCGGCGAATGACGAAACGTCGCCCGTCAAACACAGCTGAAATGAATCATCTAGGGGACAGAGGGCAATCGCGGCTGCCAATTGCTTCAGACAGTCCACGTCGAGGATGCAGTCGCAGTCCGTAAAAAGAAGAATCGAGCCTTTCGCGACTTGAATGCCGTGATTTCGCGTACTCGAGATGCCCGCGTGCTGTAGCCGAATGATGCGCAGTCGAGGATTCGCGCGACCTTCGCAAATAGAGGGCGGAATTGGAGCGTGGCTGCCGTCATCAACGACGATGATTTCATATTCAGGCGGTTGGATTTGGCGAGAAAGGCTTTCCAGGCAGGATTCCAACGCCGACCAGTCGTTGTATGCAGCAATAATCACACTAATGTAGGGAGCTGTGGCTGATGCCATAGTTACGCTAACACCCGAAATGCAAGAGCTCGGGGACCAAATCGCGTCCCCACCGCGAGCACAGGAAACTTAGTCATGCCCATCCCGAATTAGTTCTTGCGAAGCCAACACCTCTTGGCTGTTGGCTGCGAGTGCGCAAAGTCGATCTGCAGGTTCCGACTGTAAGTCGATTGCAAGCGCTTGTAAACCGGTTCATCGGTTCGTTGTGTACCGTCGTTTGATTAATCTCCGTTGTGCGCATGTACGGCGGTTGAGTTCACGCGCGCGCTGCGGTCTGGTAACCGCATCAACTGAGTTGCAGCCTAATGTTCGCGGATCCTTAATTGGCCGCGCCGGGACAGCCTCGCACTCGCGTTTTTGATGGGCGCAGTGATCTCACAAGGCGCAGCATCTGACGGACCTGGTGGGTTGACGCCTCGCGGACGGCGTTTGGCACAAGGCCAACCTCATTGACGAGAACGGCAACAAATACCGCACTTCTCTCCCTCAACTTGACGAAAAGTAGGATAGTGGAAGGACTCGGCTTTGGCGTCGCCCTCGAGTTTCGGTTGGCCAGGTACATGAGCAAACGGCACTCCTGGAGGGAAAATAATTTCCCTTTGGCTTTGAAGTGACCCTTTTAAAGTGTTCATTATAAACGACTTACATAAGTAGAGCTCGGCAATAAGATTGCACTCGAACAGCTGGACGGGCCTATCACAGCGCGAAGGCGCCTGCCATCAGCGTCCAGCAAGCTTGCGATTTTGGGCTTGGATTCGTTCGCAAGGCCTAAAGAGCACGCTGGAAGCGGCAATCAACCGAATCCACGGAGAGAGGTTCATTTCCAGACTATGATCGAAACTGCCATCGTCGGCGCAGGTCCTTATGGGCTATCCATCGCCGCCCATTTCCGCAATCGGGGTATCCCATTCCGCATTTTTGGGCGTCCCATGGATAGTTGGCTGGCGCACATGCCCAAAGGCATGATGCTCAAATCGGATGGGTTCGCTTCCAATATTTACGATCCCGACTCCCGATTCACGCTGAAGGATTTTTGCGCCGAGCGCGGGATCGAATATGCGCACATGGGAATTCCCGTGCGGCTGGCTACGTTTGGCGATTATGGGCTCGCTTTCCGCGACCGTTTGGTTCCGGAGCTCGAGGACAAAATGGTTTCGGGAATCGAGCGTACGGCGGAAGGATTTCTTTTGCGATTGGATGATGGGGAAGAGTTTAAGGCTCGGAGAGTGGTGCTCGCCGTGGGGATCACGCATTTTGAGCACGTGCCGCAGAATCTGGCGCATCTTCCGGAGCAGTTCCTTTCGCACAGCTATCGTCATCGTGATCTTGAATCGTTTAAAGGCCGCAGCGTGGTGGTATTGGGCGCCGGTTCCTCGGCGATTGATATGGCTGGGTTGCTGCGTGACGCCGATGCGGATGTGCAGCTGGTAGCGCGCGCGACCGCGCTGAAGTTTCACACGGCGCCGCAGCCGGGCAAGCGCCGGTCGTGGTGGCAGCGGTTGCGCCATCCGGATTCAGGACTGGGCCCGGGCATGCGGTCGCGTTTCTTTTCGGATGCGCCGGCGTTATTTCACTATCTGCCGGAGAGCGTACGCGTGGATATGGTGCGAACCACCTTGGGTCCGTCCGCGGGATGGTTCGTGAAGGACAAAGTGATGGGGCGCGTGCCGTTGGTGCTTGGACATAACGTGGAGAGCGCCGAGGTACAGAACGGCAAAGTCCGTTTGCACTTGCGTGGGTTGGATGGTTCCACGCGGGAAATTGAGACCGAACACGTGGTGGCCGCGACAGGGTACAAAGTGGACGTGGAACGATTGGCGTTTCTCAATCCGGAGATTCGATCGAAGATTCGGTGCGTCAATGGCACTCCGGTGCTTTCGTCCAGTTTCGAGTCGTCCGTTCCTGGACTTTATTTCACGGGGATTGCGGCGGCAAATAGCTTCGGACCTGTGATGCGCTTTGCGTTCGGCGCCGGTTTCGCCGCGAAACGCCTGACGCAGTCCATGATGAAGTCACTGGCGCGGAATCCGGCTGCGGTTCCAGCTTCAAACATCGCAACCATCGCAGAATGAGCGAATTGAACCCTCGTTTACGCGATTGCTCCCGGCTCGATCAGGAGCGAAGCCCAGCCAGCGAAACCGTGTTCCAGCTATGCTTGCGAAGCCGAGGAAATTGAAGGCATGAAGCGAGAAACGATCGCAATACACGTCGGCTACGACGGTGATCCCACGACGAAGGCCGTGGCAGTACCGATCTATCAAACCGTAGCCTTCGAGTTCGACGACGCGGCGCATGGCGCCGCTTTATTCAACCTTGAGGTACAGGGAAACATCTACACGCGCATCGGAAATCCGACCAACACCGTATTGGAAAAGCGAGTTGCGGCGTTGGAGGGCGGGGTGGAAGCGCTGAGCGTGAGCTCCGGAATGGCGGCGATCCACTACTCGCTGATCAATATCGCCGAAATGGGCAACAACATCGTATCGCTGCCGCAGCTTTACGGCGCCACCTACACACTATTGGCGCACATTCTACCGAAGCAAGGAATCGCGGGAAAGTTTGCGGAAAACGACAGTCCGGAAGCCGTGGAAAAATTGATTGATGAAAACACGCGCGCGGTGTTTTGCGAGAGCGTTGGCAATCCGGCCGGGAACGTCGCGGACATCGAAGGCTTGGCTCGGGTCGCGCACAAGCACGGAGTGCCGTTGATCGTTGACAACACAGTAGCGACGCCCGTCTTGTTCAGGCCGATCGAGTATGGCGCGGACGTGGTGGTGCACTCCATGACGAAATTCATGGGGGGACACGGCACGACGCTGGGCGGGATGATTGTGGACAGCGGAAAATTTCCCTGGCGCGATCATCCAGAGAAGTTCTACATGCTAAATAAGCCCGAGATCGCGTATCACGGTGTGGTGTACACCGAACATTATGGGGCGGCGGCCTACGTAGCGCGATGCCGCACGGTTGCGCAGCGCAACACAGGATCTACACTTTCTCCCTTTAACGGTTTCTTGCTGTTGCAGGGGATTGAGACGATGGCGCTGCGCGTGGAACGCCACGTGGAGAATGCCCGCAAGGTAGCGGAGTTTCTACGCGGCCATAGCCGGGTTGCGTGGGTAAATTACGCGGGATTTCCCGACAGCCCGCTGTATCCGATGGCGCACCGGTATCTAGGCTCGCAGGCCTGTTCGCTGCTGACGTTTGGCGTGAAGGGCGGATTCGAGCGCGGCGTAAAATGTTTCGACGCACTACGATTGTTCAAGCGCATGGTCAATATGGGCGACGCGAAATCGCTGGCTTGCCATCCTGCTTCGACGACCCACCGCCAACTGACTCCCGAAGAGCAACTGAAAGCGGGCGTGACGCCGGAAATGATCCGGCTGAGCGTGGGTATCGAACACATTGACGACATAATCGCGGACCTCGAGCAAGCACTCGAGAAGACCGCCAGTTGAAGCCGGCGAGATTGCAGTTTATCAGCGTGGGAGATAGGGAATGTCCATCGTAATCGAAGGAGGGCGGGTTCCGAATCATTTGTCTCGGACAAACCACTCGCGCTCCACGCGACCGACAGGAAACCAGGAAACGAAGCCGGAGCGCATTCGAATCGCGCTGATTAACAATATGCCGGATTCCGCGCTGGAAGACACCGAGCTGCAATTTTTCGGGCTGCTCGAGTCTGCTGCCCAGGATATTCCGCTTTCCTTGAAGCTATATTCCCTGCCGGAACTTCCGCACGGCGATGCGGGACAGCAACATCTGAACAATTTTTATTTCAGCATCAAAGACCTATTGAACGACCGGTTTGATGGCGTGATCATGACCGGTACGGAACCGCGCCAACCGGAATTGCGTGATGAACCGTATTGGCCCGCCTTGACCGAAGTGCTCGACTGGGCGGAGCGTTGCACGACCTCGACGGTGTTGTCCTGCCTGGCGGCGCACGCCGGCGTCCTCTACAGCGACGGCATACCCCGCCACCGGCTCAGTGACAAGCAGTTCGGAGTATTCGATTATAAAAAGGTTAGTGCCCACGCGCTGACGGATTCCACCGGAGACATCATGCAAATTCCACATTCCCGGTGGAACGAAGTACGAGCGGATGCGCTGACTTCCAGTGGTTACCAGGTGCTGACGCAGTCGGCGGAAGCAGGCGTTGACTTGTTCGTGAAGCAGAAAAAGCGCAGCTGCTTCGTGCATTTCCAGGGTCATCCGGAGTACGGCACGCGGACCCTGCTGAAAGAATACCGTAGAGACATAAAGCGATTTTTGAGGCGGGAAAGAGAAACGTATCCCAGCATGCCGCGCGGATACTTCAACGCAGCGGCAGCTACGCAGTTGTCCGAGTTTCGAGAGCTTGTGGAGGCCGATCCTCGCGAGGATCGCATGGCGGAATTTCCCGAAGCCGCTGTGGCCAGCGCGGTGCAAGGCAGCTGGCAGGCTTCGGCGGCATCCGTCTATCGCCGTTGGTTGCAGTATTTGCAGGCGAAGAAGGCTGACACTTCGTCGGATTCGGCGATGACTTCGATGCTGCGCGGATGAGTTCGCCCGTAAAGCATCAGCGAAATTGCAGCGGGAGCAGCATCCGCCGCAGGTGCTGACGCGCAGCTGCGTCACGAGCGTGGCTCCAGCACAATAATGTTGGACCGTTTGCGCACGAAAAGTGCCGGGATTTTCCAGTCAATGGCATCACTCGAAAAGAAAATCATCGCGACGATCCTGAGACATAGCCGGAAGCAACGGGAAATTTCCGCAGCGCTGCAGGTCACGCCGCGCGATCTATCGCCCGTCGCGCTGTCGGCGGTGAAGCTGCGGGAGGTGCAATTTTCCGACTTCAACGCCGTGGCAGAGCTGAAAAAACGCTGGGGATTGGCACCGGATTCGCTAAAGAATTGGGAGCGCTTGTGGCGCGGTAATCCGGCGCTTACGCCGGCTGACCTGGAACGCGCTATCGGTTGGGTGCTGGAGACGGAAGGCGGGTTGGTAGGATACCTGGGGAATATCCAGCTTCGATATCATTACGGGGACAGGACCCTGACGGCGGTTACCGGAACTGGACTTGTGGTGGAACCTGCTTACCGCGCGGTAAGCCTTACTTTGATCGCCGCATTTTATCGCCAAAAATCTGCCGACCTCTTTCTGACTACGACTGCGATTGAGCCAGTCGGAAAGATTGCGCGAGCATTTCGATCCGATCCTCTGCCGCAACCGGACTATGAAACTGTGCTCTTCTGGGTTCTGCAGCCGTATGCCTTCGCGCAGGCGGTGATGAAGAGGCTCCAATTAAAATCCACATTCGCGGAGGTCGGAGGGGCGCTTACTTCCCTCGCTGTGAGAGCCGATCGAATGATCCGCCGACGCGCGCCTCACTGGTCGTCCAATGGCCTTAGGGTGAGCGAAATCAGCGTGCAAGAGATTGGGGATGATTTCGAAGCCTTGTGGAACGAGAAATTGACTGAGCGGCCAAGATTACTCGCAGATCGCAGCCCCGCCACGCTGCGTTGGCACTTCGAAATCCCCGGAGATGGCGCGACGACGCGGGTCTTTTGCTGTTACGCGGATCGAAAATTGCGGGGCTACGCTGTCGTGCGGAGCGACTCCAATCCGAGAAACGGCCTGAAGCGTTCGATGATCGCCGACATTTTCGCCGCACACGACGATCCGGAAGTTCTGCGAGCTTTGTTTGCTGCCGCCTACGAGCACGCCAAGCGAACCGGCAGCGAGATTCTTGAAGTGTTGGGCTTGCCGCAGGAGGTTCGCCGCGTACTTTCTGAATCGAGACCGTATTTGAGAAGGTACCCGGCTTGTCCATTCTTTTACAAAGCTGCAGACCCCACGTTGCATAAGGAACTCGCAGACGGTATGGCCTGGTATGCTTCGCCGTTCGACGGTGATACGACCCTGGTTGCCTCGCGGTCCAGCGATGTTTCCATCTTTGACGTGCCTGGCGCGCAGATCGAGGATTGTGAAAGCCAACCCGGATCTGAGGTTACGGAACGAGAACGTACCGGGGTAATCTGAAGCGTATGCGTCGCGATCGCGCGACGATGCAATCAGTGCGTTGATCAAACTAAATTTCGACGCGAAAACGATGGGGCGTCGTATCCGACTCCAAGGGAGCCAGGATGTGCGGTATTGCTGGAATGCTGAAGTTTGGCGGGGAACGGGCTGAGCGCGATCAGCTGTGCAAGATGATCGCGACGATTCGCCACCGCGGGCCGGACGCCAATGGCATCCACGTCTCGGGCGCCGCTGGTTTGGCACACGCCCGGCTGAGCATCATTGATCTGGAATGCGGCGCACAGCCGATGTCCACGATAGACGGCCGTCTGTGGATTACGTTCAACGGCGAGATTTTCAATTACATCGAACTTCGCGAGAAGCTTGCGAGTAAGGGCCATCAGTTCGCAACCCGTTCGGACACGGAAGTGATTCTAAATGCCTACCGCGAATATGGGGAAGATTGCGTCCGGCAGTTCAATGGCCAGTGGGCGTTTGGACTTTGGGACGCAGCGGAGCAAAAGTTGTTCTTGTCGCGTGATCGAGCGGGCGTTCGGCCGCTATTCTATACGCAGACGGCAGATCGTTTCCTGTTCGCCTCTGAAATCAAGGCGCTCCTAGCCTGTCCGCAAGTGCGCCGTGAGCTCGACCCGCGAGGCATGGACGAACTCTTCACATTTTGGGCGCCCGTGCCTCCTCGAACGGTATTCAGAGACATTTACCAGTTGCCGCCTGGACATTCCCTTACGGTGAAAGACGGCCGGGCTACGACGAAGCAATTCTGGTCGGTGCCGTATGTGAGCGAGGCCGAGACTCGCAACGGCAACGAGCGCGAGGCCACTGCGGAGCTGCTGCAGCTGCTCGAGGATGCGACTCGCATACGGCTTCGCTCCGATGTGCCAGTGGGTGCCTACTTGAGCGGTGGCCTGGATTCCAGCCTAACGACGGCGCTGGTAAGGAAGATCGCCGGAAGCCGCCTGCGCAGTTTTTCCATCACTTTCGAAGATGCCGAATTCGACGAGAGTTCTTATCAGCAAGAAGCGAGTAGTTTTCTGGGGACTCAGCATTCCAATATTTCCTGTTCGCGCGCGGATATCGCTCGCGTTTTTCCCGAGGTTATCCGGCACACCGAGCAGCCCGTGCTGCGCACCGCGCCGGTGCCGATGTTCTTATTGTCGCAGTTGGTGCATGACAGCGGCTTCAAGGTGGTGCTGACGGGTGAGGGCGCAGATGAGGTACTGGGCGGGTATGACATTTTCAAAGAAGCCAAGATCCGGCGCTTCTGGGCGCGCAACCTCCAATCGAGGTGGCGCCCGCTGCTGTTGAAACGGATGTACCCCTACTTGCAGGACCTTCAGCGGCAGTCCGCAGCAAACCTCAAACATTTTTTCCGAGTAAGCGCCGAAGACGCTGCGAGTCCTTTCTTTTCGCATTTGCCGCGATGGGAACTTACCGGCAGGTTGAAGTTGCTCTTTTCCGCCGACTTCCGGGCCGCGATCGGCGAATTCGACGCGATTGGAGAGCTTGAGGAGAATTTACCGGATGAATTCCAGTCCTGGCCGCATTTCAGCCAGGGACAGTACCTGGAGGCAACGTATTTTCTCGCGGGCTATCTGCTCTCTTCCCAGGGCGATCGCATGGCTATGGCTCATTCCGTGGAGGGTCGCTATCCGTTCCTGGACTTTCGTGTAGTAGAGTTCGCGGCAAAGCTTCCGGCGAACCTGAAGATGAAGGTACTCGACGAGAAGTATTTGCTGAAGCGAGCCAGCGAAGGGTTGGTTCCGCAGTCGATCGTTCGCCGCGTAAAGCAGCCCTATCGAGCGCCCGACGGCAGATGTTTTTTTGAACCGGGAGCGCCGTCGTACGTCAAAGAAATGTTGTCACCGGCCTCGATTGAAAAGGGCGGCATATTTGATCCGGCGGCGGTCAGCGCGCTTGTGAGTAAATATTCGGCGGGAAAGGCAAGCAGCGTGAAGGACGACATGGCACTTGTGGGAGTGCTTTCCACGCAGCTGCTGGCGGCGCAATTCACAAATCAATAAAAGAGGCAATCCGGAAAATGAATCCAACTGAGATCGAACGTGACATCCGCAAGTTTCTTGTGGACAATTTCCTTTTTGGGCGCGCCGAGAAACTGCGCGACGATCAATCGCTGCTGGGTACCGTCATCGATTCCACGGGTGCTCTCGAGCTGGTGACCTTCCTTCAGGAACACTTTGCAATCAACGTGGGAGATGAAGACGTGGTTCCGGAGAATCTCGACTCCGTGAAAAGCGTTGTGGCGTATGTCACGAAAAAACTGGAAGCCAAGGCGAAAGCTTAGGCATGACGAGTTGTCTTAGCCCGGTTGCGGCGTACGGATCCGACATCGTCTTTTAATCAACAGAGAGGGCGGCTAGCGGCGCAATTTGGAAGGCTGCTTTTTCGCCACGGTAATCCGGACTCAAACCAGCACCAAGAGCACCGATGATCGAAATTCAAGCTTCCGAGATTTTGTCGAGCTTACCCGCGCGCATCAGTGACGTCGTGACGGAGTGGGCGAAGCGGTCGCCTAACCAGCCGGCTTTGGTGGAATCCTCTGGAACCTGGACTTATAGCGAGCTGGAATCTGTTATTGCCGAGACGAAAACGTGGCTCGCTAGCTTGGGAGTCCGTCCCGGAGATAGGGTTCTGCTGGTGTGCGAGAACTGCCGGGCGTTCGTGGCGATCCTGCTGGCCCTGAGCAGCATGGATGCGTGGCCGGCGCTGATGAATGCGCGGCTTGCCGCGAACGAGCTCGACGCGATTCGAGAGCATTGTGGCGCGCGGCGCGTGATTTACACCACGGCGGTGTCACCACAGGCAGCCGAACATGCCAAGCGCGACGGCGCGGAGATTCGCGACGTAGGACGGTTGGGGCCCATTGGCGTCGGCCGCCTGAACGAAAATGTCACGCCGGAACCGGTGCGAGTCCGATGCAAAAAGCCAGGTCGCCGCGCTGATCTATACGTCCGGAACTACCGGCCTTCCCAAAGGCGTCATGTTGACCCACAGGAATTTGCTGTTCGTGGCGGCAATTTCCGCAAAAATCCGCGCGCTAGGTCCCGATGACCGTCTCTTTGGCATTTTACCGATGTCCCACGCTGTGGGACTCTCGGTGGTTCTGTTGGGGGCGTTGCTCAGCGGCGCAACGCTGTATTTGTCGGCGCGTTTCGATCCCATCACGATACGCACAGCGCTGGAGAAAGATCGGCTCACCGTGGTGCTGGGCGTTCCGGCGATGTTCTCCCAACTGCTGGGATATGCAAAATTGCGAGGCCTGGAATCGTTGAAGCTTCCCGATCTGCGAATCATTTCTTCTTCCGGCGCTCCGCTGGATCCGGCGATCAAGGCGGCTGTGGAGAAACTTTTCGGCATGCCGCTCTACAATGGTTACGGCGTAACGGAATGCTCACCTAACATTGCGCAAGCCAGAGTTGAGGAGCCTCGCACGGACACGTCCGTGGGACGCGTATTTCCCGGAATTGAAGTGAAATTTGTTGGAGCGGATGGCAAACCTGTTGCCGCTGGAGAAGTAGGCGAATTGTGGGTGCGCGGTCCGAATGTGATGAAAGGCTACTATCGCGCTCCCGAGGAAACCGCCGCTGCCATCAACCCGGAAGGGTGGTTCAACACGCGCGACCTCGCGCAATTGGTAGACGGTCACCTGTTCATCGTGGGTCGAACGAAGGAACTGATCGTGCGGTTTGGCTTCAACGTCTACCCAGCCGAAGTCGAAGCAGTTCTAAATGCGCACCCCGCGATCGTGCGTTCCGCGGTTATCGGCCGGACGGCCAAAGGAGATGAAGAGGTGATGGCTTTCGTTCAGCTAGTGCCGGGTTCAACGCTCACGACCGCAGATTTGGCGGAGTTTGCGGCTGGACGCCTGGCGCCGTACAAACGACCATCGCACTTCGTAGTGGTGGATGCCATGCCATTGACTCCGACAGGAAAAGTCCGGAAGGACGAACTCGCAAGAATGGCGGCATCCTCTTCGCAGCCCACGTGACGATTCAGACGTAACAGCCGGAATGTGCCAAGACAATTGCGTCGCAGATTTCCTTCGTCGGCAGGTTAGCTGCCCGATGCGCTATTACAGCGGAACTTCGATTAACGTCGGTCCGTCACTTTCAAATCCTTCCCTCACTGCCTTTGCAAATGCATCCAGCGTGGTGACTCGATTCCCCGGAATGCCCATGCCCTTCGCCAGATGAATCCAGTCGAGAGTGGGACGGCCGATGTCGAACAAATTCGCGGCGCGAGGGCCAGGTGCGCCCACTCCGATACCCAAAAACTCGCGTTGCAGCACGGCGTAGGTACGATTGGCGAAGACCACGGTGGTGACGTTCAAACCCTCGCGGGCCATGCTCCACAGGGCCTGCAAGGTATACATGCTGCTGCCATCTGCCGTAAGGCATAAGACGCGTCGCGCGGGACACGCGACGGCGGCGCCTACGGCGAGCGGCAGAGCGATGCCGATCGAGCCGCCTGTGTTCCCAAGCCAGTCGTGCGGAGCGGCTCCCACGGTCGCGGCCATCATGCCGCGGCCGGAGGTCATGGCTTCGTCCACAACAATGGCATTTTCCGGCAGCAGGGCCCCGACAGCGGCTGCTAGACCGGCCAAAGTAATTTCACCGCTGGGCCGCGGCGGTCGCTCAGCTTTCTCGGTCAGCACCGGTTTACGACCGTGGAGGGAGAGTTCCTCGACCACAGCCTCGAGCGCGGCGACATAGTCTTCACCAGGACTCGCCAGTGCATGGATCTCACAATCAGTTGATGTCAGCACACTGCTCTTGTTGGGATACGCAAAGTACGAAACTGGAGCAGGCGCACCAACCAGGATCAGCTGACGAATATTCTTCAGCAGCTCCATCGCTTGCTCCGGCATGTAGGGAATCCGTTGCACCGCAGGAGTACCGGCTCCTCGCTCGACGCGCGCGATGGGATAGGGGGCAAGCAGCCACGCGCCGGTGGCCGCGGCGATGCGCCCGGCTGCTGTTAGTCCCTCGCCGTGCAGGGCATTCCCAGCAAGCAGGAGTGCCGTGGGTAAACCGGTGCGCAGCATCGTCGCCGCGCGCTTCACAGATTCAACGGAAGGCAGGGATGCCGCGGGCATGGCTGGTATTTCAGCGATGGCGCCACCGTCGGCCCAGGCCACATCGGCGGGGACAATGAGCGTGGCAATCTGTCCCGGTGCAGTGCGAGCAGCGACGATAGCTTCGGCGGCGTCCAGCCCTATCCCAGAGGCAGCGGACGACGTGCGCAGCCATTTGGAATAAGGTCGCGCAATCGCTTCGATGTCAGAAGTAAGCGGCGCGTCGTAGGGCAAATGATACGTGGCATGCTGGCCTACGACGTTGATGATTGGCACTTGCGCTCGGCTCGCGTTGTGCAGGTTTGCGATGCCGTTAGCAAGTCCGGGGCCGAGATGCAACAGCGTGCAGGCCGGTTTTTCAGCCATGCGCGCATAACCGTCCGCGGCGCCCGTCACGACACCTTCGAAAAGCCCCAGCACACAGCGCATTTCCGGAACGCGGTCGAGCGCCGCAACCATGTGCATTTCGGAGGTGCCCGGGTTCGTGAAACAGGTGTCAACTCCTCCAGCAATCAGCGTGCGGATCAGACTTTCTGCGCCGTTCATTTTTGTTTGGATGCTCCCGTAAGACTTCGCTTCTAGGAATGCGTCAGCAATGTTAACACTTCCGAGCGGCACTCCAGCCGCGCACCCGTGAGGCGAACGCTGCCTGACAGATCCTTGGAAGGAGGCGTATCCAAATGGCCTAACAGCGTGATTGCTGCAATCTGGGTTTGTTTTGAGCGGAATTCGAGACAGATATCGGAATGTGCGTTTGGTCAGAATCGGCTGTGGAGGTGACGCCGCATCGTTATGCGATCTTTATGCAGACACGCGTGTATTCGCCCACTGCGCCGAGAACCTCGTACGAAACGCGGAACGATTTCACGAATTCGTCAAAGGCGTGATACTCGGAAAGCGTACAGATAAAGTTGTCGAAGAACACGATGTCGTCGCGTTTCAGCCTGGGAGCAAGGCTTGTTAGCACAAACAGCGTTGACGTGAACAAATCGGCATCCAAGTGAATCACCAATCGGTTCGACAGGTCCGCTTCGGCGATGAAATCGGGCAATGTGTCTTGAAACAAACCAACCTGAAAACTGCACCGTGCGTCGTTGGTTTCGGGAAGTTCGCCCTGGGCATCGAATGACCCCATCGGTTCGGCCCGGCTCGCTCTCTCGGGCAGGCCGGTAAAGGTGTCAAAACCCACAAATCGTGAATCGGGATCGCGCACTCTGTTAAGCCACCAACAGAGTGAAGCTCCGCGATAGACACCGAATTCTAGGTACGTAATCGGCGCCTGATCCAATCCCTCTTTTCGTATCACCGTTTCGTACAGCCATACCCGGTCATTGCGGTCCCTTCTATTGGCGGGCTGGGGAGCTGGATGGGCCCGTCGCCAACGGGCGAATCGGACCCATAGTGTTATGGAGTCCACCCCGTCGGCAGGCTTGTCAACACTTACGCGTCCGATGGTGTTAGCCAAGAAATTCGCGAATGCGGGGCGAATTAATTGCGGTAGCATTCTAGACAATCCTGCGGGTTACAAGATTTTAATTCCCACGCGGGTGTATCCGTCCGTGGCTCCGAGCACTTGGTACTTCACGCGAAAACATCGAACGAATTCCTCGAACGCGCGATACTCATCGAGCGGACAGGAGAATTCATCAAAAAATAAGATGTCGCCTGTTTTCAAGTGTCGCGCCAGGCTGGCGAGCACAAAAAAAGTGGACGTAAACAAGTCTGCATCAAGAAGAACGACGAGACGCCGCCCCAGGTCAGCGCGCGTGAGAAAGCCCGGAAGCGTGTCCTGAAACAGACCGACCTCGAAAGTGCAACGCTGATCTTGGATGTCTGGAATTTTCCCCGCGGCGTCAAAAGCTCCGTGCGGCTCGCTCCTCCGCCACCTTTCGGGCAGGCCGGTGAACGTGTCGAACCCGACAAACCGGGAATCCGGATGCGCAATCCTATCGAGCCACCAGCGAATGGAAGCGCCGCGATAGACCCCAAACTCCAAATACGTAATAGGCACTTGATCCAAGCGTTCCCTGCCAATCGCGGACTCATACAGGCACACCCGATCCGTGGCTTCTCTTTTATTCGCGGGCCTTGGAACCGGATGGGTGTTGCACCAACGCGAGAAGCGCGCCCAGTAGGCGATCGACGTCAAGCCAGCGACGGGAGCTTCCAGATTGACATGCCCGAGCGTATTGGCCAAGACTGAGGACACCATGGGCCGTAACAGTTGCGGGATCATCGCAGAGCCACCTCGGCAGGGACTAGGCGACTACACTAACCCCGGAAACCGTTATCCGCAAAGGAAATAATTGTTGCGAATCTGGTTCGACTCATGGACGCATCATGTCTTGCCGCGTCCGGCGGCGCAACGATTTCCCAAGCTAGTTCGCGTGTTGTGCGCGCAGGAGGGAACGCGATTCGGTGTATACTTCTGGCCATCGCTTGATTCCATCGAGAATTTTCAGATTGCGTGCACCACCTCGAAATCGACGAGACTCCACTCCATGCGAGCACCACAGCTCACCTCCGCCCAGCGCGCCTGGTTCTTGATCCATCGGCTCGTCCTCCACTGTATTTGCGGTGGCGTGCGTGACTAATCGCTTCCGAACAGGAGACTCCAACTCGGATTCGAGCCTGCGTGCTCCTGCCTTGGCTGAAACCGAACGGTCAGACCTCGGTCCGGCACCGAAACAGTCCGGATTCGGAGGCTCAAGAGAAGTGGCAGAGGAGCCGATTACAATTGATTTTCGTAAACGATTGCCCGCGCTGGATGGATTGCGTGGGATCGCGATTCTGGCGGTCTTTTTTTATCACTACGCCGGCGGGCTGCCGGATCGAGTGCCTTCGGGGCCTCTTCACGCCCTGGGAATGGTTTTCGCGTTTGGCTGGAGCGGAGTGGATTTGTTTTTCGTGTTATCCGGTTTTCTGATTACGGGCATCTTATTCGACACGCAAAATGATCCACGCTATTACCTGAACTTTTATGTTCGCAGGGTGCTGCGCATCTTCCCGCCCTTTTATGTGCTGGCCTTGATATTCCTGTTGCTCACACCGGTGTTAGGAGCGCACTGGAGATGGCTCCATTTATCGTACTTACTCTATCTGGGTTTCCCGTTTGCCCTGATTTGGCCCAGTCTGATGCAAATCTCGCCGTTGGTACTGACCAATCATCTCTGGTCGCTATGTGCAGAGGAGCAGTTCTACCTGATCTGGCCTTGGATGATCGCCAGACTTCGCAACTCCGCTGCGATTTTGCGCGCGTGCGCTGCGGCAGGAATTCTGGCGTTCTTGTTTCGGATCTTTGTCTGCACGTCACACTGGCTGAGCATCGGGTGGACTCACGATTTCCTGGTGTCTCGAATGGACACGCTGGCTCTGGGCGCAGCTATCGCCATCCTGGTTCGGGGACCGCTGCAAGAGTACCTTCTGAGGTGGGCGCCCGCGGCGTTTGGATTAGCGGCAGGCGGGGTGGTGGCAATGTGTGTGGCTCGTCACACCGTGAATCACTTTGATCCGGTGCTCGCGACAATCGGCTTCAGCGTCATCGCCCTCGCCTATGGAGCACTGCTGCTCTTGGCGTTGCGGCCAGGCTCCTGGGTAGAATGGTTCCTATCGTTAAAGGTGTTGCGCGTTTTTGGAAAGTACAGTTACGCGATGTACCTTTACGATCTCCCGCTGACTGTACTGCTCAGTCCCCGGCGAGAGTTTTTCATTAACCGGATGCATTCCTACGCGATCGGTTCGGTCGCCTTCCTGGTCTGTTGCTTACTGCTCAATTTATTAATCGCAGGAGCCAGTTTTCATCTGATCGAATCCCCAATCATGAAACTGAAATCACGATTCAGATATTCCTAGCCGCGACGGAGAATGAGCCGTTACCTTTTAATTGTTTCCTGCACAGGAGCTTCACGGAGATAGCGCGAAAGAACGGGCGCTAGGCTCGCGAAATCAGTGCCTAGGATTCCCAAATGGTCGCCCGGTACGGTATCCACTTCGAACGTGTCCGCTAGATGAGCCCAAACCGAAGAGGGATCGGCAGGAAAGTCGGTGACGATTTCCGCTCTGACGAACTTTATATTTCCCCGGTAAAAGCGAGGCTGGTACTGCGTTAGGGCGCGATACGCACTCTCACGGGCGCGTTGCAGTGCGGGCGTAACTGCTACGCCGGTCGGGGGACGATTCCAAACGCTCCCGCTGCCATTCGGAGAGATGTAGAACCTGCGTTTGGAGGGTAGAGCGAGCTGCGCAAGCGCGTCCCGGAGCGGTAGCTTCGTCAAAGCTAGAAACCGGTCTTTTGCGACACGGGCAGCGAGTCGTACACGCGGTCCTAACGACAGAAAACGCGAATAAGGATAAGACTCGAGCAGGGCCAACAGGGCAACCTGCTCACCCCCTCGAGAAAGGCGTTGGGCCATTTCAAAAGTGACCAGACCTCCGAGCGAATACCCGATTAAAAAGTAAGGACCGCGCGGTTGAATCTCTTTGATGGCATCGAGATAGAATTGGGCAAGGTCTTCGATGCGATCAAACGGTTCGTCCACGCCATCAATTCCCCTCGCTTGCATTCCGTATATTGGTTGTTGGCACTGCATGTGCCGGACGAGCTGAAAAAAATCGATGACGCTACCCCCGAGCCCGTGCGCGATGAAAACCGGCGGCGCACCGCTGCCGGCCTTTAGCAACACTAGAGGCGGAAATGGGGAGGCGGTGGGCTGCTCCATCTGGGCCGCCAGAGCCGCGATGGTGGGCGCGTGGTAAATCATCGCCGGAGGCAGTTGCAGGCCACACACCTGTTCGATTTCCGAAAACAGATTAACAGCCAGTATCGAATCGCCGCCGAGATCAAAAAAATTATCGTTGAGGCCGATGGACGAGAGCTGCAGCACACGTTGCCAGATCGGTGTCAAGACCTCGATCATCGTTGATGTGGATTGCGGTGTCATTCAGCGTCCTAACGGCTGCGATCGCGCGTGCTGATCCCTGGCGACAGGAAAATCACTCCACGACTCAGGATGCTACCCAGCATACGACCAGCATCCTAACCATTACGAATGCGCAAATGCCCAATAGAGCTCTCGTGCTTTGGTATACAAGGGACCGAATGGCAGCGGGCGCTCGTCGATTCGAGTGACGGGGACGACCTTGGAATAGTTCCCAGTGGAAAATATCTCATCTGCCGCTTGAAAATTCTGGTAGGTCAAAGTTTTTTCCACCACGGTCACGCCGCTTTCGCGCAGCAGCCCGATTACCCTTTGGCGGGTAATGCCGGCAAGAAACGTGCCATTCGGAACGGGCGTGTAAACGACGCCGTCCTTCGCCATGAAAATGTTGGAAGTAGCCAACTCGGCGACATTTCCGAGCATATCGCAGACGACCGCGTTGTCGAAGCCTCGAGCGTGCACCTCAAAAAGCGCGCGAGCATTGGTCGGATAAAGGCATCCTGCTTTGGCGTCCACCGGCATCGTCTCCACGGTCGGCCGGCGGTATGGAGATAATGTGACGGAAAAACCCTTAGGCGGGCGCATAGGTGCTTCGTAGATCGAGAGGCACCAGCGGGTAGATTCTGGATCGTGAGCTTGAACCCATGGGCCCTCTTTCTCCGCCCAATACATGGGCCGGATGTACAGCGCGGCATCGTTGTCGAATCGCGTGAACCCTTCGCGCGCGAGTTTGATCCAGGTTTCCTTCGAAACGACGGGCTTCAGGAAAAGCTTCGCTGCGGATTCATTGACCCGCGCGCAATGGAGGTCAAGATCCGGCGCAACTCCTTCAAAATACCTGGCGCCGTCGAACACCACGGAGCAAAGCCACGCGGCGTGCGTGCGCGGACCCATTATGGGTACGTTGCCTTCGTGCCAGGCTCCTTCGAAATACGTCCAGGTCTTGGACCAAGTATTGTCCACTGCCAATTGATTACTCCTAGGCGCTGGTTAAGTTCAAATTTCGAAACGATGCGCCGGCATTGTAGCGGCTGCGCGCTTCCTGATTCGATTTCGCAACGGCAACGGACATGCGCATGCGAACGCGTTTATCGCCGCTGCCTCGATGGTAATTTGCCGATAACGAGTTCGTCGAACTCTGCAATGCGACGTAGCCTTTACTGCGACAACTGAAAATGGTACACCGAATTGTCACTTGGGTGTCGGCAGCGCGAGGCAATTTGTCTCCGTACAGTAACCACTGGCAGAGTCCGTCCTGAGAATCCGAACGATCTCTCGAATGACCGGAGGAAGTGCTGACTGGGCAGACGAAAATGAGTCAAAAAGGCACTTGGCTAAGCGCGTCCGGACATCTAGTCCCTGCCCGACGACGAAATACACATTTGGCGCGCGACGCTAGACTTGATCCCGGCAATGCTTGAAAGACTTCACCAAACGCTTGCCGAGGACGAGCGGGTACGCGCTGCACGTTTCATCTTTGAGCGCGACAGAACTTACTACGTCGCCGCGCACGGGATTCTGCGAGAAGTGCTCGGTGGTTACCTTCACTGTGAGCCAGCAAGCCTACGTTTCGTTCAGGGCCCGCAAGGCAAACCATCCGTTGTGAGCGGGAATTCCGATCATCGAATTCGTTTCAATCTTTCCCACTCACACGGACTAGCGGTCCTTGCGATCGCGCGCGATCGCGAGGTGGGAATCGATACGGAGTTCATGCGCGCTGATTTTGCGGGACAAGAGATAGCGAAGCGCTATTTTTCCGCCAGGGAAGTCCGCGACCTGCAGTGCTTGCGCGAAGAATTGAGAACCGAAGGATTTTTTCTGTGCTGGACGCGAAAAGAAGCCTATGTGAAAGCAAAAGGTCTGGGGCTACAGATTCCGCTCGCGAGCTTTGACGTTTCCTTGATTCCGAATGCGCCGGTCACTCTACGCAGCGACGATCAATCGCGTTGGCGCGTCCTTTCGTTCGTTCCGCAACCGGGCTTTGTTGGCGCCGTGGTGGCCGAAGGCAAGGACTGGCTCGCGCGCTACTTCCAGTGGAGGGCACCAGACGGAGATCGATCGCCGTAAGAATTAAATTGACTGCCAAAACGGATTCTGCCTAAAACGTCGTGAGGGCAGAGCAAGGGCAAATCTCTCAGTCATGGGATCGGCGGCCGTTTGATGAATGGACCAACGAGTCGACGAGAGTAAGGTAAGCACCCTTGTTTTCATCCCAGGTGTATTTCTTCATGAAGGAATCCGCATTTTGAACCAGGCTGCGGCGAATCTCGGAGTTTGTGATCAAGAGCAACATCGCATCGGCCAGGCTCTTCTCGTCGTTGGCTTTGAAAAATTTAGCGACTGAATCATTGAAATAATAGCGGTCGACCGCAGTGTCGGGCACAATCACCGGAACGCCCATCGCCATAAATTCCAGGATTTTGGTGCTGAATGCCTCGTTTCCGAAACTGTTTCCTCGCTTTGGTACCACACCGAGGTCGGCATTCTCTATCACCGCGGTAATCTGGTGATACGGCAGCATCCCTTTCAGCAAGACTCGATTGTGCAATCCGAGTTCAGCCACCAGCGATTTCAAGACCTCCAGTTGTTCGCCTTCTCCGTAGATGTGAAATTCCGCGTGCGGGACCTGCTCTTGGATCCTCGCGAATGCCCGTATCGCGATGTCGAGACCTTGGTGATAGTTCAGCGTTCCGGGATACAGCAGAATGAATTTGTCGTCCGTGCGAGTTCGTCCTCGGCGCTGAAAATCCTGCGTGTCCGGGAAATTTAGAAATGTCGTGCATTTCGAGGCTCGGACGGAACGATCCTGAAGTCTTTTTTGCCAGATGTGATTCGCCGCGATCACATGATCGGAAAATCCGGTGGAAAGTCGTTCAATAGCCACCAGCAGTTTGAAAACGACGGAGTCCTGCGAGGCCCTAAACTTACTCACGTAAAACTCCGGCACGATGTCGTGAATATCGAGAATGATTTTGGTCCCGGTTAGCTTAGGGTACGCGGCCGCGAAGACTTCGAAATCTGGCACGGAGTGAACATGGATCAAGTCGTAGCCATCTCTGAATTGCTCTCGCGTGAGGAAAGCCATCGAGCGCACGAAGAACGATAATAATTGCCAAAGATACCGGTACTTGTTCCTCTCTGTGACATCCCTTCTCTGGATACGAAACACGCTCACACCATTGATCACTTCCAAAGCAGCTTGCCCTTGCCGCCGGAGTGCTACGACATCGACGCGGTCGCCCCTCTTGGCAAGCGTTTCCGCATACCGGCGGACCCGGTTATCTGCTTCGTAAAACGTATATGCAACCATGCATGCTCTCATCGCAATTCTTCGTCACAGAAATACAGTTTTCGCAACGTCACGCCCAAATCTGCTCCTCACAAGCGCCGGCAGGCATCCGGTCACGAACGAATCATCAGAATTCAATCAATCTATCGGGGACCTTGCTCCCACCGCAGAACATCTTGTGCCGAAACCCGCAACAAGAATGTATCGACACTGCCTGGGTGTTCTATCCTGGCAACACTTCAGCCTTTGCATCGTGCAGCGTGACGGTTGCACGTTCAACTCCTGAGGGAATAGCGGTCTAGGGGGAACCACTCTGTTGGCAACGTCACATAGCACTTGCGAGATATCGTCAATAGCCGCGTTTCACAGCCAGATACGGTAACAACGCGATTTCAGCCAAGGTCGGAAGAACATCCTCAGCGCTGAAAACGGATTCGACCCGAAAGTTCTTCAGTGACGCGGAATAGGCGCTCAAATCGAGCCTGCCGTTCAAAATGTCAGAAATGCTGGTCGGAATATCGGTGATCATTCGGATCCAGCCCACGCCTGGACGGCCATGGCACGGTTCCACCGCCTCGCCGACCTGATCGGCAAACAGGAGGTATGAAAAGTCCACTCCCGCTGGGCGCCCCAACGCGTGAAATCCCCAAGTTCTTGCATTCACGTCCAGCAATTTATATTTTCCATCTCGTGGATCTAGTTTGTATTCTACTTCCGCCAAGCCGTAGTAATTGATTGCCCGCAGAAACCGTAGCGTGGGCTCGACGATCACCGGGAGCTCCAGGCTCTCGACAAAAGTCGCGGCTCGACCGAATTCGGGAGGGTGCTGACGCCACCGTTGCGCTTCCATGTTTGCAATGGCGGCGCCGTTTTTGAAGAATACGCAGGAAGAAAATTGGCAATTTCCGTCTCCGGGGATGATCTCTTGAACGAGGATTTCGTTCGATCCCACGTGCGCCGAGGCTTTGAGGAATAGGGATTTCAGTTCCTCGCGATTATTGGCGCGCCATGCCTTTGCCTTAGTGGCATAGAAAAAGTCTTCTTTGACGGCCGGTTTGACGCCAATCGGAAAGCTGGCGTCAATCGCGTCGATGTCTTCCAGGCTGCGCGGACACCAGGTCTTCGGTATGGGCACACCGAGTTTTTCAGCTAGCGTATATGTGTTCCACTTGTTCCATGCCCATTTCACGCATTCCCATTCGGGCGTGGGGACTCG
Source organism: uncultured Acidobacteriota bacterium (assembly GCA_963742475.1). Taxonomy (GTDB): domain Bacteria; phylum Acidobacteriota; class Terriglobia; order Acidiferrales; family UBA7541; genus Palsa-295. Next base: position 200,112 of record CAVULY010000008.1, read on the forward strand.
AAAGAACTCTGCTAACACATCGCGGTGGCGCGAAAATGCCGCGACCAGTTCGTCACGGGTGGGAAACAGAACCCATCCTCTCAAATTCAGGCGGTGGCCCATGGCGAGCAAGAAGGCGACGATCTCCTCTTCTTTACGAAGGTTGGGAGCGCGCACAGAATGAGTTGCATACCTGGAAAAGCGGCCGATGGAGTATTCATCATCCACAACGCAGATGGGTATCCCTCGGCTTCCGAGACTTCGCATGATACCCAGTCCATGAAAGTCGCCGCCCACAACAACGGCGCCGATTTTGGGAATCGTGCCTGGAGCAGATAGGACGCTCTTGTCCATGATGTTAGTCGAGCTCCCTGAAGGGCGAGTTTATTTTGTGCCGTTTGCGGAATGCGTACTCGAGATATATCGCGCCAATTGTCGAGCGGCAAAATCAGTTCCGCAGACGAAATACATGAGCGGTCCGAACGTCCAGGCAGTAGGTGCACCGAGAAAATGCAGGCCAGGAACGGAAGACTCGAAACCGGAATTCACCTTCACGAATCCACTCGCTTGATCGAGCTGCTTGCTCAACTCCAATGGCAGAAACGGGTAGCGGCTGACGTCAACTTTGTACCCCGTACCGAGCAGAACGTGATCCACTTCGCGAGTAGTGCCATCATCCAAGCGGAGATGCAGCCGATCACCGGACGTTGCCGCAGACGCGATCTGCCTTCCCGTGCTAATCGTAATGTTTTGGAAACGGTCTCTCAGCCAGCGTGCCCCGGCTGGACGCAGCGCTCGAGTTCGAAAGTGGTCTTGCACCGTGCGCGGAAAATATTTCATCAATTCCGGTACGGCCACAATTCGGCTGACACCAGCGGGCCCGATGTCGTGCGGAGAATAGAGCATCTTCGCGATGGGACCGAGCTTCTGCATCCTTGCGCGCCAACCCAGCCAGTGTACATTTGACTCTCGAACGATCACTTCGACTGCGCCGCCTGCTTCATGGATCAGAGCCGCTGATTCGAGTGCGCTTTGCCCCGCGCCTACGACGGCGACGCGCTTCCCCGCAAATCTATGCACGTCCCTCCCGTCCGAGGCGTGTGTTACGAATTCGGATGGAATCCCTTCCAGGTGCGGAAGGCGTCGCGCAAAGGTACCGATGCCTGCGGCGACAACGACCCGTCTACAGGCCAGCTGTTCGCCATCCTGAAGAGTCACGCTTAAGCCTCCAGGAACCTGGTCGATGCGTCGGATGAAGCGGCGGTCTACCTCCGGGACAGCTTGCCTCTGAAACCACAGACCATACTCAACGAAGCGGTCGAGCGGAATTGGCTTAGGTATATGGTTGCCGGAAGCGTCGCGAAATGCGTCCATCGTCAACGATGCTTGTGGATCGGAAATGTGTGAAGCCGCCCAGGGTGATCGCAGAAACATGCCTTCGGGCATGTGCGATTTCCAGAAATCCATCGGTTCGCCAAACACTCGAACGTCGAGTCCCTTGATATTCCGCAGGTGTGCACCGGCCGCAAGTCCGTACGGGCCAGCCCCTAGGATCGCCACGTCACAACTGTTCATCGCACCCTCGCCATTCTCGCTGTTTTTGAATGCACCACGCTGAACTCGTGTATCTGGTTCGTATCATCGGTATTCATGCACCGCGCGCAAACTCGCTTTCCGTCTTCGGCTCGAGCACGGCAGATTCATCCGCGTCAGTTCGTTCGGATTTTTGCATGATCAATAGAACAGGAAACAAAATTGCAAGCGCCAGAAAAAAGAAAACAAAGCCTCCGTCATGATGGAGGCTTCCAGTCAGAAAGCTCGGGTCCACATAGACGCTCAGTAACGTCAGTGTCGCGATGCGGATCCCATTTTTGACGATCGCCAAGGGAAATGCTAACAGCACAAAGACCAGCATCTTCCACTTCGTTCGTAGAAACAGATGGGCCGCGAGCAGGCAGGTGATGAACAGAGCCATGCTCGAACGAATGCCACTACATTCCGTCGCGACCTTAATTGTGACGCTTGGAAGTGCAAGGACGAACCCCTGGCGTAGTACGGGCATTCCCACGGCCTTGAAAAGCAGATAGGCAATGGCGGTCGAGCCGGACTGCAGCAAATAAATGGTGCGATCTAAAATGGAGGTCGGAAGCGGCACCATAAGCAACAGAAATAACAGCGCAAACGACGCTTTGCGCCACGCCTCGCCACCGTAGCACAACAGAAATCCACCAAGCCAAAGCACAACTATAGAGAGCACAGCGCCCGGCAAAAAACTTTCCGGATCGCGCACCGAGTCGTTACTTGCAAGGATCCAATACCCTCCGATACTTGCCAGAACGACGATCGCGCCCGCATACGGAGAAGCTCGCACGATCCGGAAGATTCGTGTTCGCTCCGTGTACAGCAAAAAGATGCTCACCAAAGGAATCAGTACGATGTGTGAAGATGATTCATGGTTCAAAGAAAACAGTCCCAAGGAGCGGAGTGTGTTCCAGAAGCCGATGACAGACAAGATCACCAAGCTTGCGAACGCGATGTGCGCTCGCATAATTCGAACACTGGGCTCCTTCAATGCTTCTGTTTTCACGATGGATGTCTCAAGGCTCAAGGAATTTCGAACAACTTCTGGACGTCGAACCTCCGAGGAATTCCCTTTCCATAGCATACAGGTCGCTGGCTGCGGGCGTACGAGAGTTTAAGACGCGTTTTCCACCGTATATATGAGCCGATCTCCATCCAAGGCTGCATATGCGACGCGTGCGCGATCACAGTCAGGACCTTCAATCTTCCAAGCATCACCCGCCGGAACTAATTTCATCTGACTTCGGCTTCTCCACCAGCGATTCACTTCACGAGGAAGGGTAATCCATAGCTTCTGCTTCTCGCGCAGCCGCACCAAGTGCCGCAGCAGCTCCGAATATACGTCACGCGCGCGTTTTTCAATCATGTAGTCGGGATGTATGATGAAGCTCACTAATCCGTTCCGCTTCAGAATCAAATCGATCTGCTGTTTCCACAGCTCGATCGAGTAGTCTCCCAGGATGTGAAAGAGCGAATAATCTTGAATCGTAGTCAGCGGAAGTTCGAGTATTTTGCCGATGAAATACGGCATCACGGTGCAGCATCCGCCCCGTTGTGGCTCCAGGTGGGCGACATTTGGAACCGACATATCGTAAGAAAAGTCGAACGCGGGATACCATTCTTGATTTCGATACATGGCTCCGGCTCGAAACCCCAAGGTGCGAAAGTCGGCCACATATTTATTGATGCGAGCCGCTCGACGCAGAAATTCCGTTTTCTCCTGGAACAGAGAACCGTCATGATTTAGGTCGTGGACATTCACCTCAAATCCTCGATCCCGAATACCTTGCAGCAACCGCTCCGCGTCTCCGTAGCGAACCTCTGGGACCACTTGGAATGCCGACTTGATGTCGAATGAGTCGTCCAGATCCATCAAATCATTGCACATGTCGCGACCGGCGGACGCTTCGACATCGTGGGTCATGATCGAGCAACTCGGCGCTCCGTTGGGCCAAAACCAAATAAACGGCACTCGCGTCGCCCGGCCAGAACGTAACAGAAGGGTTAGAGCCTGTTCCATCAAGGCTTCGACGCTGAAATCCACGGGCCAACGCGGAAACGGTATTTGATTCCAGCCATGGAAATGTATTCGTTGTAGGTGTTTTCGAACAATTACAGGAAGCAGCGGTCGGAACAAGTAGTAGATTCGTCGCGGGACGTTCCCGCCCTGTTTTCGGTTAAAGCGGCCGTTTGCATAGTGAGGGTAATGTTCGTAGCGCAGGTTATCCGCTACCTGCGAGAGATCAAAGGGCAGGTACATCTTGGCGCCATCAATCTTCGCCAACTCCAAAACATCAGGCAAATCGTCGGTGAATGACAAGGCGGGCGATGGTCCTGAGCACTGTCCGTAGCCAATGACATTTTTCCCGAACCGAAAAAATCCGGTGTTTTCTGACAATCGTCCGGCTTCCGCAAGCGTGCAGAAGTCTTCAGGGCAACGAAAAAAATCGGTCAGCGCCTGGTTCATAGAATCAAATTTCGTTACGACTCTCTAGGGCGACTCGCATGCTTCATATCCCTCGGGAGCTGGCGAATAATTTGCCGGGAACCTAAGGAAGGCGTCGTAACCTCACTCGCGAGGGCAGACGCAATACCGCTATCCTCTAGCCGATGTGCTTATACAGCAAGTTTCCAAGGATCGGAAGAAAACTGTTTGGCGTGTGGGTAAATATACGCTTTGCTAACCGCAGCCTCCAGTCGGCAGCAACCGGCACAAAATTGCTTCGATTATCGCCTGGAGCTGCGGATCGCAAATACGTCAGTGTGGAGGGCGTGGCTCCCCAATGGTCCTTGAAGGCGATCAGCCCGCTGTTAAGAGCCTCCGAGCGGCCTAGGTCGAACTGGCGCAAGCCGCGGCACTTTGCATCTTGGATTGCCTTCCAAAACAAAAGCTGCGTACCGCCCAGATTGTGAAATTGCCGGTTGGAACAGCCGTACTTGAAAACAAGTGAGTCTCTATACCGCAGCGTGAGAATCGCCGCGATGGGTACGCTGCTTCGGAATGCCACTCGAATCTCAAGCGCTTCGCCGAAACAGTCGATCAAATTGCGAAACCACTTCCGAGGCTGCGGTGGCAGCCCCTGGCGACGCCGGGTCAAGAGATTCAAACTGTAGAAGCTTTCCAGGAGCGCTCCCGCTGAAGCAGTCTGGCAGGTCAGGCCTTCTCGCACGGCTCGTCGAATTTTCCTTTGAGTCGAGCTCTTATGAAAGCCGCGAAACAAGGTGTCGCAGTCCGGCCGCAGGTCCAGCTGATGAAAACAGAACGATTCCGTGGAGTGGAGTGGCGCTACGACTCTTTCAAGAGAAGTCCTGGGACGCAGTTCGAGGTACCGCCATCCTTCATCCTGCGATTGTTTCCCAAGCGCGCGCAAAAACGCTTCTCGCTCGTCCGCACCATCGACGAGCGGTTCACAGTGATCCGAAAACGGTAACGAAACAAGGCGGCGACCGGTCACCCAGCTGTCGACCTGGCACAGGACCACACCGTCTTCCAATTCTCTGCCTGGTAAGGACGTCGTATAGGCCACGGGAACGTATCCGTAGGTCCTGCGGAGCGCCTCCAGCCATGCCGGCGTATGGAATACCGAGGCGCGGGGATGCCTCTCCAAGAACTTTCCCCATCGCGGGTCTTGGAGCGGTTCAATCCGTTGCAGTGAATTCGAAACGGTTTCGCTCATCGCACCCGCTGTCGACCCAAACCCCGCGTTCGCGGCTCGGACAGACACTCTAAGTTACGTTCGCCATGAACTTCGGCGATTACCTTCAGTGCTGACAGAAAAGCACTGGCTCAGTATGAGGAGGATGCCAGACGGATCGTTGGTTCCGAGGATCTTTGTGGGAACACGGAATCCTGCCCTCTCAAGAATTCGCGGTGCCATAGCTCCAGCATCGCGAGTGAAAATATCTCTTTGGAGTAGGAACCGCCGCGGATGTCATTTTGAGAGAGCAGAGACTCGATGCAACTTTTCTCAAAATAGCCCCGTTCCACAGTCTGCCGGTCCAGTAGCAGGTCCCTGACCCAAGTCTTCAGGTCGCTTCGCAGCCAGGAATTATAAGGCACCGGAAATCCGACCTTCTTGCGGTTCAGAATCTCCTGCGGCACTCGCTCTTGCAGAAGTTTCTTAAGAATATATTTTGTCTTGAAGCCATGAACTTTGTATCTTCCAGGAAGAGATGCAGCAAACTCGAGTACTTTGTGGTCCAGAAACGGAACGCGCAGTTCGATCGAGTTTGCCATGGTCATTTTATCCGCTTTCAGCAACAGATCTTCCGCCAACCACGTCTTGGTATCGACGTACAACATTCGATTGACGATATCCGCCGTACCCGCATTCTTGAAATATTGCTTCACAAGGCTGAGCGACATCTGGCGATTTAGCTGAGGCGCAAAATTCTTCGAATACAGATCCTTGGAATGCAGCCGGAAGAAATTCAGCGGGTTGGAAGTTCCGCTGAAGTAAAACGATTCCATTGGACCGTCGAACATCGGGGCGTATTTTGAGATCAGGTCGGAGCGCAGGGCACGATTGAAAAACAGAAGGCTCTTCGATACACCGCTGTTAAATGGTCCGAATACTCCCTTCATCCGTTCCAGCCACAAGACATTTCTGTAGTTCTGGTATCCGCCGAACGCTTCGTCCCCGCCTTCTCCCGATATCAATACCTTTACGGTCTCTTTGGCTAGCTTGGAGACGTAGTACATCGCGACGGCAGGAGGCTCGCAAATCGGTTCTTCCATGTGCCAAATGTATTGAGGAAGGAAGCTCTCGAAATCCTTCGAACTGATGGTGATCTCATGGTGCTCAGCACCGAACCGCTGCGCCGCGAGCCTGGCATACGGCCTTTCATCTGTGATCCCTGGTTCGGAAAAACCAACCGTAAAAGTGCTCAGCGGACGATCGGTCTTGCCGACCGCCATGGACAACATTGCTGTCGAATCAACTCCTCCACTCAGCAGAAATCCCACCGGCACATCGCTAATCATGTGCAGTCGAACCGATTCGTCCAACAGTGTCGATAGCTGCGCCTGCGCGTCTTCCAGACTCAACGTGGATTCCGTGAATTGGAGATCCCAGTATTGCTTGATTTCGATTTTGCCGTCTTTGGCCAACAGGCAGAATCCCGGAGCGAGCTTATGGATATCCCGAAGAAGCGTGTCTTCACCCGGCAGGAAATTGAAAGTCAGCAGGCGATCGATCATGGCGGGCACGATTTCCGGCCTTACTTCCGGATCGGCAAGAATGGCTTTCAGTTCTGACGCGAAGATCAACGATTTGTTCGACAAGAAATAATATAGAGGCTTAATTCCGACACGATCTCTTGCCAAGAAGAGGGATTTGCGACGGCTATCCCAGATCGCAAAGGCAAACATTCCGCGCAGCTTTTCCACGCACGATTCGCCGAATTCCTCATACAGGTGAACAATCACCTCAGTATCGGATTGCGTTCTGAACCGATGACCTTTGGCTACCAGGAATTGCCGCAGTTCCTGGTAGTTGTAGATTTCTCCGTTGAAAACAATCCAAACCGTTTCATCCTCGTTGGCGATAGGTTGATGTCCACCAGCAAGATCGATGATCGACAGCCGGCGGAAGCCTAATCCCACCTGCCCCGATACGTAAAATCCCTCGTCATCTGGTCCACGATGCCGAATGGAGTCCGCCATGGCCTTCAGCAGAGTGGGCGAGACTCTGGATTCTCTATCGAATATGAATTTTCCGCAGATTCCGCACATAAAGCACTCAGACCGGCTGTCAACGAGTGGCGAAAGCGTGTCCTTCGCCACTTCGTCTCAAAGTTTACTGCTGAATCGTTCTCCGTTAAGGCTGCGACTAACGATTGTTCTCAACTAAAAACCCGTGTTCACCGCCAAATGGTTTCCCGGCCCCACAGCCGGCTGAGCTGCTGGCGCCGCAGATAACTGATGGTTTCGGGATCGTCCACTTGGGGAACCTTCTTCAAGTATCCAGTTATGAATCCATAAAAGAGCGCCGCTGAACCAATCAAATAGGGCTTTTGGACAAGCCGGAGCACGCACTTGGACACCATAAATAGCGGATGATAACCACAGATGTAATTCGCCCGTCCGTTTTTGACCAGCCCAGCCCATAAACCCTCTGCCGTGCCGGTATATCGGTGATGGAGAATGTGCAGGTCTGGAAAACTCTTTGTGGTCCAGCCCAGCATGCTCGCTTTTACTTCATCCATCGTGTCCCAGCCAGGCGCTGGCCAAAATCCGCCAATCGCGTCCCAACAGCCGCGCCGATAGATTTTTGTGGCGCCACGCACGTGAAACGCCGGGCACTTTTCGAGTTCCTCAATTCCGTTAACGACATTGCAGATCACTCCGCCCCCGACACCCAGGCGAGGATCGCTCGCAAAATTCGCAAAACATTTTTCGAAATAATCAGGCTGGAAGGAAAGGTCGCCATCCAATTTTACGACGAAATCCCAGTCGCTCGATTGAATCGTCTGGTATCCCTCATTGAACGCGTCCACAACACCGCCGCCCGCTTTGCGAAATCCTCGGTTCACGCGATGAACTACGCGGATCCAGGAATATTGCCGGGCGTATTCATCGATGATGCTTCCAGTCCGGTCCGTTGAGCCGTCATTTACGATGACCCATTCTTTGGGCAGAATCGTCTGACGGACCATGCAATCCAGCGTAAATCGGATGTAGGCCTCTTCGTCACGAACTGGGCTTACGACGACGTAGTTTGTCTGCGAAAGGTTCATTTCGATAGGCTATTACTTAGTGCCGCTTGCCGGAGACGACTCTCTCGGTGTAAAAGACGAGATTTTTAGCCAATTTGAACTATACCGCGCAAAACACAGGCTGAGAGCTGGGAGTGACTGTGCGTTGATTGGCCATTATAGCATGCCAAATCAGCGTGTAGAGACATGGGATCCATGCTACAGATCGAGGTCGTCGCGCTTTGCTGTTCAGTATTCTGATTTAACAATCCAACTAACGGACACCGATTCCCGAACGCGAAGAAGCGGCCAACTTCTTGCTTTCTTCTGACTCGCGGGCCGTGACGGCGCGCTCAGCGCTCACTGAAAACAATCGGCGCTTCAATTTGTAAGCGTGCGGTACCCAGCGGTACGCTCCCGCTAGCTTCAAGCGAAACTCGAGAGGCCAATCCGTGGGCGCGGCACCAACTCGTCCGGTGACGAATTCGTGCGGAGCGCCAAACGCCAAATACGGTAACGAGGTAAACGTGCGTTCATATCCGGCGTCTCGACAGGCCGCGATAACCTTTTCATCGAACTCCCCATAGGGAGAGCTGAAGAGCTTGACTTCGCGACCCAGGATTTTTTCAAGTTTCACGCGGGACCCGTGCACTTCCTGGCGGAGCTGTGCTGCGTCAAGCGAGGGTAGAAATGGATGCGTCGCCGTGTGCGAACCGATCGTAACCAGGTTAGGCGGTAGCTCCCTCAGGTGTTCTTCTGACATCGCCGTTTCCTGCAAAGTACTATTTGCCCCGCGAAATTCCCAACGGGGACTACCACCAAGCATGTCGCTGACCACAAATATAGAAGCCGGAATGTTCCGTTTCCGCAGTTCGGGAACGGCATTCTCGAACACGTTTTCCACGCCGTCATCGAACGTAATGGCCGCGTAACGTCTATTTTCGTCGGGGAGGACGGCAATATCCGCCGAAACGGGCTGCGCGTGCCGCAATATGACATCCAGCTGATGAGCGAAACGAGCTCGCTGTTCACGATGGACGGAGTGGTACAGAAAAACTACGCAGGTTTTGCGCCGCGGGCGACCTGTCAACCTATCAAAGAGACTGCGCAGCGAATCTATCGTTGCGACGAACAAACTGACGATGAGGTTAACGATCCGGTAGCTGATCTGGTTACGCATTACGGTTTATCCTTGAATTGGCCAAGCGCCTTTTCAGGTACTTGATCCATTCAGACGATATACGAGTTCCTAAATGCTTTTTTTCGCATAGGCGCATCCTGGCCGCGGAATGCAATTACCGCGTGATGCCCGTTTCTGCCGATGTGAATCTTGAAGCGATCTCGCAATTTATTAACCTGCTTCAACTTGGGATGGATTGAGTCAGCAAGACATTGAGAATCGTGCGCCACTTCGCTAATGCCGAACGCAAATCCGTTTGCCGCGCGAATCTGTCACCAAACACGGACGCGGTCTTAATAACCGCCACGCGACAAATCGCGGTCAGAGCCATGACGATTCGAAACATAGATCCATATAATCGGCCTCGATTCTTGTCGCAAAAGCGTGGAATGGACCTCCATTTCATCATCGTCGCTGACTCCGGTTCACTGCTTTTCCCGCCGTGGTGAATGACTTTACCTTCGCCGACATAATAGTTTGTATAGCCAGCTTGTCTGACTTTGTAGCAAAGGTCCAAGTCTTCTGCGTACATGAAATAATCTTCGCTGAACAGGGAAACGGCCTCAAACGCGGCCCGTTTTATCATCAAGCACGCGCCGGATACAACTTCCACCTTCGCCGGTTCCGCGCTGTTCGAGTATAGCGGCCCGATCCCCCACAAGGGATTCTTCGGCCAGCGCCCCCGCAGATAATCGGTGTCGAGCACCTGGTTCAAAATAGTTGGAAACGTCTGTATGCAGCTCGTTTGCAGCGACAGGTCCGAATTCAGAAGCCTGCATCCGATGATTCCCGCATTCGGCAACGATTGGAGGCTTCTTGCCATGGCGTTGACTGCCGCATTCACAAGTTTTGTATCTGGATTCAGAAAGAGAATGTTCTCGCCAGAGGAGCTTTTGTACCCCAGATTGTTTGCTCCCGCGAAGCCGAGATTGCTCGTGCTCTTTATCAAAGTGATCTCGGGGAACTCCTCCTTGAGAACGTCTACATTTCCAGCCGGCGAAGCATTATCCACCACGATAATTTCAAACTGAATTCCATGAGTGTGTTCATAAACGCTTTGGATGGACTCCCGCACGTAGTCCACCGAATTCCAGTTCACGTAGATGATCGACACGTCCATAGAGCTCTCTTTTTCTTGGCTGCGTGGCCCGGCTTGCGCGAAGTGTGCCATTACTCGCGCACGCTCGCCAGATGTAATTGTGCGCGCGGCGTCGCGCTGCCGCAGGCTTCACTTTGCGCGGAGCCGCGCAGAATCTGTCTCTCGCTTAGCGCCGCGCCTCGCGCTTCTTCATTTCGATCGTCTCGCGATACACATCCAGAAGTATCTTCCCCGCCGCTGTCCAGGTGAGCGCGGGTGCGTCGCGCAATCCGGCTGCGCGTAGCCGATTTCAGCAGCGAGCGATCTTCATGCAACATCGTGATCTGTTTACCCAGCGTCGGAACGTCGGCGACGTGATGAACCAAGGGCATTTTCCATATGTTTGCACACGTCCGTGCATGCGTCTGACACCAACGGAACGCATCCGCTGCCCATCGCTTCGGTACACACCAGCCCAAAACCTTCCTCAATACTCGGCAAGACCAAAATGTCGCTTTGGCGCACTAATTCTGGCACGTCGTTGCGATGTCCCAGAACTTTTACGCTGCGATGCGCCAGCATCGGTGCCAGTTTTTCCTGGTACGCGGGGAGAAACTCTCCCGCGATCATGAACGTGCCGGTCGCGCTTGCTGGCGATTGGAGCCAGGCTTCCAACGCAAAATGAAGTCCCTTGCGAACCGCGCATACGCCGACGAATAGCATCGTGAGTCCAGCTTTGCTTTCACGTGGCACTCCGTTGGGCTTGTAGACGCTTTCGTCGTACCCATAAATATGTCGCGCCAATTGCCTCGCAGGGAACCCAAAATCAAGAAATGTTTTCGCTGTGAAATCGGACGGGCATAGCAAACGATACGCGAGCCGGTATTCTTCTTCTTCCTTGCTGAGTACATCCTGCTTAAACGCATGTTCGTGATCGGCGGGCAGCGCCACACCAAGCCGATCACATTCCTGCCGCACCACTTCATACGCAAACCGCGTATGCGCGTTGGGCCGCTCAAGCACCGTCGCAATTCCCAGCCGGTTCGCGGTCTTAAGCGTTTCCAGCGCACCCATCGGCCAGGTATGCACGATGTCAATCTCTCCAGCCAGTTTCTCCAGCCGCCGCGCGACGATTCGGTCGTGCCAGGCGAAAGCGCGCGTCGAACCGATCAGCTTGTACGGAACTCTGTACTTGCCTCGCGCCAATGTCGGTTTGATTTCGACTTCTCGCGGAAATCCCTTCTGAAAGCTCGCCGCATGGACCGCTACGGCAGCTCCCGCCTCTGCAAGCCCGTCCACCTGATGCCACGCCGTATAGCAAATCCTGCCCGCGCCAATCTTGTGCGGAAAACTGTACAACACCCGCACTTGGTTTTTTGCCGGATTCATTAAATTTGCTGAACTTCTACCAGACTCGCACCTACGGTTTGCCTACTTGGCCGATACGATCTTGGAGGGCATCTTGGGCTTGCTCTCACGGTAAAATGAGTTGGCAAAATGAACCTGACCAGCCACCAGCATATTCGGCTCAGAAGCTACACTTACCTGTGCTTGCAGAATCGGTGCCGTGGCTGCGACAATCATGGCAATGAGAGCGAACCACGCATATTCGGATTGATCGTTAAAGCTGATTCCGAAAAATGACACCACGTGAGAGAAAAGGGCCGCTCCTAGAAGCCAGAGCAGCCATTGCTTTTTTGGATCATCCTCCACAAGCTTCCTGGCGCTTCCGATCCTCCCAAAGCTTCTCGATACAAGCAGAATAAAACAAATCAGCGTCGCGAGACCTCCGGTTTCAGCCTCGGCCACAAACTGATCGGCTTGATCCCACAAGTCCCAGCCCCAGTTTTGCGTGGACTTCACTCCGATTAGCCACCAATCCCAGAAGTGCCGGACGCACATGTCAATCAGCAGCGCGCGATGATATCCGGAATTCCCGGAAACGAAATCGATGTGGTTAATGAGGAACCAGAACGGGAGCCTTCATAACCAGTTGCAATCCTATTATCGCAAATACGATTCCATATCGAATTGTACGCATCTTGCCGCGGAGCGGCCACATCGCTATCCCAAGAACGACCGCCATGTAAGCCAGCAGCGGCGTGCTGGATGCAGAAGTGATAACCATCACCGTGGCTGCAACGATCGCGGCCAGACCCAGAAATCTGGCCTTTCCGCTTTTCCAAAGCCATACAAATAAACTCATGATCGTCGCGGCAAAGGTTCCCGCCGGAATCGGTCCCAGAAACGGCCCCTGGGATCGAATCGCGCCATCCCGAATGAAGGGCGCCAACCGGCCGCCGATGAATCCAAACACGTTTTGGCCATGTAGCTTTTCGTTCAGCATGGTTACAGCCAGGACAGAGACAATGAACGCGAAGGTTTTGCAGACGCGCGCGATGTCGTCCTCGTCTCGAATCAGAAATCGCAACAGGAAAAAACCGCCCAAGGTATCCCACAAGAAGGCGACTTGGTTTACGAAGGCCCCAAATTCCAGAAATTCCAGGTAGGTTGCGGTTGCACGAAAAATCGCCCACAGGATGAAAACCTTATCCACCAGTGTGAATCCGCCGGAAGCGATTTCGGACTTTCCTGACATTTTTGTCCAGGCAATGCGCATCCAGCCGAACAAAATAAGTATCCGCGGGACGAAGAAGTGCACGCCGCCGATATAGACCTGTTGGCCGAAGGGAGTGAGAAAAATAGTGAGCAAGAATGGTACGACCACATATTTTCGCGGCAACAGAAACATCAGAACGATGGTAAGAAGCATCAATACCAGTACGAACGGATGAATAAACGAGCTATTCGCGCCCGCACCGAAGCGATTATTGAAATCTGGTCCGTTCATCCTGAAGTCCGGTTGCCGGATACGCTTCCCGCGCATCGAAGGAGAGCTTCCGGTGCGTGCCATTGAGAATCCAAGAGACACCGTCGCGTAAGCGTCCAGACCGGTACGGTAGCTGGTTTCGATGGGCCCGCGTCAGGAAAGAGGTGTTTCATTCGCCTTGTCTATAAATTAAGGCTTCTAGGACTCAACAGGAAGACTTTTTCGACCGGTACTCACAATTCGTTACTTGAACGTTTCCCGGCGGCACTCAACGTGCCCGGCGGGCGAACTAGCCGCTCAACTTTCTGGTTTTCAGATCGAAGGTTCCTGATTGTTGGTGGCTTGCTGTGTTTCTGGTCTTACGCCTAGGCGAGCATGCTGAGAAGATGTTTGCTTCTCTCTATGAAGAAAGCGCCATGCGATGGAGCAATCGTTAATCCACCGTCGCGACGAGTCCGTTGGGAGGGTTTGGTGCGCTAGCGGTTGCTGCCCTGACGGGTAGGCCCCCAAATCCCAGTTTCCGCTCGAGGGACGTGCTACGCAGCCGGTTCCGCAACTTCCGTTATAACCGAAAGTTTGCGGAGCACCGGTACAAAGAGGAGCGACAGTCGAGCATAGACTCGTCAGGTTTGTGCCGGCGGCGATCGCTGGTGAACCCGGTTGAGGGTGTAGGCCGAATTCAGGTTGGGGCTAACCGTGTGCAAGCTGTTAGAGTCGCAGCCGCCAGCAGTCAGTTTGCCACTGGGCCCACGTTGCGTCTCGTCCGTTCCCGGCTTCCCATGAACTGATCTGATAGTAAAGGTTGTGGTTTATAGTCCAACCGCCTGCCCCACCGCCGTGAGAGTTATTTCCAAATCCGCACTGCAGCCATAATATTGTTTTCCACAGATGCTCTGAGGGTTGTTTACTTGCGGCCTTGGCAGGAGCCTCCGATAGCCGGTTTGCGGGGCTATCGTATTGTTGTAGATTTGTCCTTGGTATCCGTTGTTGATGTAGGCGTTGTTCACTCCGGTGTCGCCGGAATCGGGAACGATGACGTTGTTGAACACCACCGATTGAATCTGGTTGGTCGAATAGTCGTCCAAGAAAAAGAGCGACGTGGTGCCGGCAGTTTGTGGCCTTCGTCATCGCGCCCGTGGAAGCGATTATTATAAATCCACAAACCGGTAACACAGGGATTCGTGGAGCCTTCACAGATCACGATGATGCCGTCGCGGTGATAAGCGCCAGCCGTTCGCCATCGTAGACATACCCGCCGCCGAGCAGGTCATTATCATGGATTTTTATGTTCTGAAGCCGTTCCGCCCGACGTGCCTACCGTGATTTCGTGGTTCGTGTAGTTAACCGTATTGTACGAAATTTCGACGTTACTCGCGTTCGCTCCTGCTAATCCCAGGTCCCCGTGGTCAAATGAACAGTGTGTAATTATGCCGTTGTTGCCAACCGCGATCCCTAAAGCCTGGTCGTTCCCGCTATTGTCGGCTGTGGTCGTCACATAGAGATTGTGGCAGTTTATGTATTCGACCGTCACGTTCGAGCCCGAATTATAAACGCACTCCGGAGAACTCACCTGATTGGCCAATCCATAGCCGTTGGCAGTGTTCTGAATCGTTCCGTTCAGCGCTCCGGAAATCAGCGGTCCGCCATTCACGGTAATGTAGCTGTGGTTATTTATATTTATTCCGAGAGACATCGCGGCAGAAGTGATGACGGCGCCCGGCTCGAAGAAAATGGTGATGGGATTGCCGCTGGCCCCGTTGCCGAGTACCGTAATTCCCGTGCCGTTCACCGGGACGTTATAGGTTCCGCAGATGTGCAGCGTGTTGCCCGCCACCCAATTCGCAGAGCTGCCAAACGCGCTCCAGGCAAGAGCATCCGCGCAATCGCTGCCTGAGGCCGCTCCGGATGCGTTTTGCGCGATGTAGATGTCTCTCGCGGATACCATCGGAACCCACAACGTGAAGCAAATGACCGTGAATAGCAGTTTTTTCATCATCTAGCCTGTCGCTCCGCTGGATCTCGCTAAAAATGAGGCACTTAGGTGCGACCGACTCAATCCCCCAGTCGCCCTTCCTAATCGTGCCACAGACAGGTTACAGCGCCCTATGATGGGCTACTACTGGACGGAGGGCCAGTTTAGGGTCAGGTCCTAGCTCGCCGTTCGAACTGACCCGGGACAGCAACTTTCAGCTTCATCCAATGATACCCAAGAACGCAGGGCGCCGTCGCCGCTACTTTTTGACTCTGCGCGCGCGGGCACCGCGAAATTGCGCCCCGATAGCCAGTGCGATTTTCGACGTCATTGCGACAGGAACCTCGCGACGATAAAGTGTCCTCCTCAATCTAGAAAAGAGCGTTCGGTCGCCGTCGGCGCGACAGCGCTCGATTCTCACCAAGCGGTCCAACCGCCATCCACCGCGATTACTTGCCCTGTCACGTACTCCGACAAATCGCTCGCCAGGAATGCCAGCGATCCCTTGAGATCCCCTTCGCAGGCCATGCGGCCCAGGGGAGTGCGCGCATTATATCGCTGCAGGAAACTATTGGGCTGATCGCGCCAGATTCCGCCAGGAGCAATGCAATTGACGCGCACCTTGGGGGCCAACGTGGTTGCGAGATAGCGGGTCAACTGCACAATACCGCCTTTAGCGGCCGCGTAATACGCTGGGTTACGCATTTCAGTCCCTTCGTACAATTGCATGTCAGGACCAACGAGGCCATAGATGGACGAAATGTTGACGACGCTGCCACGATCTGTGTGGCTAAGGTGCGGCGCGCAAGCTCGCGTGACCAGAAATGTGCCGGTGAGCATCACGTCTAGATTTGCCTGCCACTGAACCAGTCCTTGTTGCTCCAAGGACCGGCCGTCTTCCGGAAGGGCATCTGGCGGATACGCGGCATTGTTGACCAGAATATCGAGCCGACCGTGGCGAGAGAGCGCGTGAGCGATCGCCTCGCTGACTTGGTCCTCGCGGGAGATGTCTGCCGTGACGGCAGAAAATTTCGACTTGAATTGCCGGGAGAGTTCCTCAACACGTTGTCGCGCGCGATCGGAGCTGATGTCCAGAATGCAGACGTCTGCTCCTAGCTCGGCGAGACTTTCGCAGAACGCGTGACCGAGGTAGCCCGCGCCACCGGTGACCAACGCCACACGCCCGCGTAGGTCCATCAATTCTCGCAGTGTCTTCAAGCTCTGGTCTCCGGCTTCAACCACGGAAACTCGACCAAGCCAGCCCGCACCATCAGTTCAGCGATGCGGAAGTCGCTGATCTCATCAATGTGCACCGCGCGATCTTCCGGAACCTGCAACATCAGGTGAGGTTTCGTGTACATCCCGTGCTCAGATTCCAGCAGAACATGGTCGCGACGCCACAGATACAAGAGGGCATTGATGCGAAAAGTGGGGGGTACGTCCTGCCGGCGAATGTAAGATTGAGCTTGCGGAAACGACTGCACCATATATCCGTCGCGTGACTCGACACACGTCCAGCGCGGGTTAAAGTGCGGCTCGGAAACGGCAACTACGCCGGCAGCGCGCGGATCGGATTCCAGCATTGTGAGCGAGCGTCTGACGTCTTCCGGGAGGCGCCCAGGACTCGTCGGATCCAGGAGCAGCAAGGATTCGAAGCGCCGACCCTCCAGGGTTTCCATTTCACGCAAGGCGTGCTGCAGGACGGGCCAGGTGGGAGTTGTGTCCTGAGCCAACTCGGCCGGGCGAAGAAACGGCACGTCACCGCCGTGCTCACGTGCGACAGCAGCAATCTGATCACTATCCGTCGAGACGATGCAGCGATCAATTTCCGGGCACAGCCGTGCGAGGCCTATTGAATGGGCGATGAGCGGAATGCCGGCGAACGGACGAATGTTCTTGCCGGGCAACCCCTTCGAACCGCCACGCGCCGGTATCACCGCCAGAACGGGCCGCACGCTCACGAGCTGCTCCAATCCAATACGGGTTCTCTGCGACCCGACTGGGAAGACTTACGTGCAGTGTCACAAACAGCGACCGCGATCGCACCTTCCTCCAAGCTTGCCAAGAAAGAGGAGTCACCGGTTTCGCCGAAGCCGAGAAACGCGGCGGCTTGATCCCGCATCATCTCATCACGCTCCTGTGCAGCTGTCCACACTTGCTTCGGTTCTCCAGCCCGGGCTAAGACAACGCGTTTTTCAAAATAATCCCACTCCAGATCCCCAAGATCTCCACAGGCACGCATTTTCCGGCGTGGAATGCGGGTTAGGTAATCAAGGCGAATCGATACTGACGCACCGGAAGGAGCTTCCCAGAGGATGTCCGCGAATTCATCGGACTCGATGCCGAGCAGCGCCCGTGTTTCCCAAGCGGGCAAAGAGCGCGGGCGGAGCCCCAAAAATCCAAATGGCATAATCGATTTCGTGGATTAAATCGCGGAGCACTCCGCCTTCATCCGCTCGAGCGGAATAGGCGTTGCGATAATCGGTTCCAGGACGCCATTCAGGCAGAAACGACTGACACTCGATTCGAACGGAGCGGATGCGACCGATCTCCGTCAGGTGCTTTCGGAAGAGCAGGAGGCTCGAATCGAATCGTAAGGCGCAAGCCACGAAGACACGGCGGTCGCATCGTGCGGCAAGCGCGGCAAAATCGCGAAGTCCTTTCACGCTGGGAGCTAGAGGCTTTTCCACTAAGACGTTCGCGCCAAGCGTTAGCGCTTGTGACGCGTCCGCGAGATGCCGCGAAGTGTCGGTGGCAATGATGGCGAACTCCGGTGAATTCGAAGCCGCGCTTTCCCACGATTCGGCGGCGCGAAAACCTTCGGCTTGTAGTTCAGGCACACGCGCAGTTCGCGTTGGCAGCGCAATCGGATCGGTACAGAGCCGATCGTGCAGAACACGCAGGTGCCGCAACCCGATGGAACCGGTTCCGCAAACCACGATTTGTGTAGTGGGGTTAATGGTCAAAGTCTCGGGTAAATCGCGCGTTCTCATGCGGTAAACAGACATCCGTCGCCACCGGCTTGTTGCAATGCCCTACGATCCGTTACCAACCACGGATCAGAAGTGTCAATCCTTGCGTCGTGATCAGATCGATCGTCAGGCCGCACATTTTCTGATCCCTCTTCGGCCTCTCCGCGAGAACCAATTACCAGCTCACGCACTTGTTACAGCACCTCGCGCACAAGCACGCAGGCTTCGGCATATTCCACGCCCACGGTGGCACCCCGATACCTCCCCAATGCCCGGATTGCTGAGGGGCCTCGCGGCATTGGATCCGGCTGACATTCAGTGGCGAACAACGACATGATCTCAATCTTGCGATCCATCTGCGGCGTAATGTCAAAGTAGACGTTCGGAACAAAAGCTCGATACGCCTGTGGCGCCGCAGCTTCTGTCGAGGAAAGAGTTTCGTAGCTGAGCACGCGCCGCACTCCCAGTGTTCTCATGTAAAAAGCCTTCAACACCGAAAGCGTTGCCTGAAAGACCACATGGTGGTCTGTGTGAACATCGCCAAAATGCGGAAGATATACGACTTCCGGACGGACCTGCTCGATCACAGTCCGCAGGCCTGCAATCACCTCTTCCAGTGGGATAGTGTCGAGCCGGATCGTCGGCATACCCAATTTGTGTGTACTCGCCATGGAATACGCTTTCGCAACCGCCGCCACTTCTGCCGCCTTACGCTGTATCACTTCCTGTGGCCACTTCGGAGCGTGGGCCTGCGTGGTGACTGCCCAGTGGATGGTGTCGCCTTGGGCGTGATGCCGCAAAAGCGTTCCACCGCATCCAAGCGTTTCATCGTCGGGATGGGCTGAGATGGCAAGTACGTTCATGAGTCAACCTTTGTCAGTATGTAATGGTTTTTCGCAACAGTTCGGGCGAAAGCTCTACATCGGCGAGCACTTTTGCAATCCGCTGTGAAGCGAACCCGTCACCGTAGATGCTCGGAACGTTCCGAACCAGCTTGCGGAATCCCTCATCTTGCAGACAGCGGAGACACGCTGCTCGCACCTCCGCGACACTGGGTTCAATGCGCAATACATTTGGCCCCAATTCGCGCAAGTCCTGCCGTGGCCCTATCAGCACGCCGGGGATCTTCAGAAAACTCGATTCGATCACGATGGACGATGAGTTGCCCACAATCGCGCTGCAACGCCTATAGAGTGCAACGAAGCGGTCTCGCGGCAAAGTATGGAAGACGATCAAGTTGCTGGTCCGAGCCTTTGCCTCATCAATCGCGCGCCGGATTGCGATGTTTCCCGGATCGAAGTTCGGATAGCTGCAAAATACCGGGTACCCTAGCGACAGCACACCCTCCAGAATCCGGGCCATCTCCGGCCCGCTATCTTCCATATTAATCAACGGCGACGGATGGTGGATCAGCAGGAAAAATGGCTTCCGGACATCGATCCCGAATTCTTGAGTCAGGTCTTCATCTCGCAGATCTGGTTCTTCGCGCAAACGATCAAGCCCCGTTCCGCCCGTGACCCATATCCGCTCGGGAAGCTCCCCCATCTTGATGAGCCGTTCACGGTGACTTTCCGTTGCCGTAAAATGCAAGTGCGATACCTTCGAGGTGGCTGGACGCAGCACCTCATCTAATTCCGTGACGATGCAGCGATCTCCGCCATGCAAATGGGCAACGGGAATACCCTGAAACGTCGCCGCGAGCGCCCCAGCGAGCGCCTCTTCACGGTCACCTGCGACAAACATGACATCCGGACGATTGGACGCAATCAGGCGTGTCACGCCTTCAAATAGATTCCCAAATGATAGAGCTCGTCCCTGCCATGTTTCCGAGCACAGCAGCGACTCCACCGTCCCAGCGATCGGAAAGCCATCGCGCCGGATGTTTTCGATATTCATGCCGTGGAATGGCGAAAGTTGTGCGGCGCCCACAACCAGTTCTGCTCCCAGCCCCGGAACAGCAAGAACCGCACGCACAACTGGGCTGAGCAGGTCGTACTCGGACCGTGCTCCTGTAAGAAAGAATATGCGACGAAGTTTTTTCATAGTGGTGACGGTTGGAATCTGCAACTAAGGCAGCGCGTTCTGATGTGTTGAATTCTTGCCAGAAAGCATTATTTCTCGTGCTTTTGGCCCAGCATTCAAGATTAAATCGAGCGCGGAAAGATCGGCCACAAATCCGATCCCCGAGTGACACTGCGGATACGACGGGTTGCGATATTCCTGGTATCGTAACTCGATCCTGCGCTCTTGGAATTTCTTCTCGTGCTGGTACGACTGTGCACCCCTTCCCGAGAGATAAACTTGGGCACCAACCGCTTCGCAAATACTTAACACCAAGTCATCTGCCGCACCACTCACGTGCAAGTCCGACGCGCGCACCCGCTTACATTGTATTCCCAAACTTTCGAGCATCAAATCGGTCACCGCAATGTTGAGTTCTGAAAGCAAATTCCAGTCGCGTTCAAGCACTGGTTTGAGTTGCTCCGAGAACCATCGTAGGTGAGGCGCTCGCGCGTAGCTCATCTCAATTGTGCCCACATGTTTCTTTTTCCAGCGAGAGTCGACGATCGTCGTTTCAGCGATTGTTTTACTAAGCGTTGCGTGAACCGGCACTGTTAACCAGGTCGCGCCTGTCGCAGACTTAATCTGGTTGCGGTTTTGGAGGCCGTTTTTTTGGTACTGAACGTTGTCCAGGTAAACGAACACATCGCATGTGTCCGCCTTATCAAAATAAGGTAGCCAGGGTAGATATTGAGGTTGGTGGATGGCTACGATCATCGCTGATCCGCGAAATCTTTTTCGGAAATCATTTGGCCCCGGCGGACTTCCCTGGCGACTTTGCGTCCGACGTAGGACGCTAGTTTTTCGGGCGAGATGCCGCTGCCAGGACGCAGTGCTATCGTGTCCGTATCCGCTACCGTCGCTCCCGCCCTCATATCATGCTTCCAGTGAAGACTCTTCCGTGCTACCGGAGCCGTTGCCATTTCGCATTCTCTTGGCTGCTTCCTCCCATCCCCTAATGCGCTCTCGACGCGTCGAATCGCTTGAACCAACTCGACAAGCTCGCTAGGTTCCAGTGAAGCTACGTGGTCCGGACCGGGCAGTGTGCGATCCAGTGTAAAGTGCTTTTCCAACGTGTCCGCGCCGAGTGCCACGGACGCGAGGCTTATGTCAATTCCTACCGTATGGTCAGACCAGCCGACCGGCACACCGAATCGCAACCTCATCGTCTCCATCGCACGCAAATTGCAATCAACTGGATCGGTCGGATAATTCGTCACGCAATGGAACAGTGCTAATGAAGAATTACCTGCCGCGTTCAGCACTTGTACCGCCGCCTCTACCTCTTGCATCGAACTCATCCCGGTTGAAAGCAGCACGGGCCGCCCTTTTCTCGCGACATGCACGAGAAACGGATGGTTCGTCAAGTCTCCTGACGATATTTTGAACGCAGGAACATTAATCCCTTCAAGAAAGTCGGCGCTGTCTTCATCAAACGGCGTTGAAAGGAACATCACTCCCTTCTCCTGCGCGTGTCGCATCAATTCTGGGTACGCCGATTTAGGTAGCACCAGCTTGCGGAGCATCTCCAGCTGGTTTCCCGCCTCGGACATGTTCTTAACCTGATACTCTGCCTTGGGGGCCTCCGGGGCGGCCAGTTTTTCAGGTTCGAATGTCTGAAACTTTATTGCGTCCACCTTGGCTTTTGCCGCTGCGTCTATCAATTGGTGTGCCATATTTACATCGCCATTGTGGTTCACGCCCGCTTCAGCGATCACGAAGCATGGGTGTCCAGGGCCTAGCGCACGATTTCCTACTGAAATGGGCTTCACGAAATTCCTACCTTATTCGGTTGAGCGAAAATTGAAAGCATCATTTCGAGTCGCTGAATTCCGACACCCCGCGAAGTGCGAACCACCCTAAGGAGATCGCCGCAGTTCTGTGCACGCGAAAATAAGCGCGCGTTGACTTTCGGCCTAGCTTCAAGAGGAAATAAGAACTCGTCGCAAGGATTTAGCAACATACGCTGCGTCCTCGTCGCTCATGGACGGATGAATCGGTAACGAAAGTAAATTGTTACGCCACGCTTCGGCGGACGGCCAAGGTCCTCCGAGCACTGGACCGAACATCGAAGGGACGCGATCGAGCCACGGGTTGACCGAAGTGCGAGCGTCAATTCCAAAGCCACGAAGGAGCTCCCGCGTCTCGATCGACGGCTTGTCAGTGCGAATGATGTACCTGTAATAGCTGTGCTCTGGAATCGGTTCCATCAGCGTTATGCCCGGTACGTCTCGCAGTTGCGCATCATAGGATTTGGCGATTTCTCTACGACGACAAGAAAATTCAGACATGCGGTCGAACTGGACGTTGGCCAGTGAAGCATTCAGGTCTGACATCCTGCCGGGGACTGCGCCATGCCACCCGTTCTTCCAATCCCCACGCTTTTCAAATGAATCGAAATTCAGTAGATCTTCCACCCGCGCCGCAAGTCCGTCGTCATTGCAGGCGAGAACTCCTCCGCTCCCAGCGGTAACGTACTTTGTACTGGAAAATGAAAAAATTGCAAACGTCCCTAACGCTCCCGCGGGATACCCATCAACTCGCGTCGCCGGCGACGTTGCGCAATCCTCAATCCACGGCAATCCAAGGTCTTGGAGCTTCGATCCGTGGACTGGTGCCCCATAGGCGTGAGGAGCAATAACGGCCGCGCAGTCTCTCGATACTTTGTCGACGTCGAGGGTCAGCGTCTCCGGATCGATGTCTGCGAGATCGGCATATAGCCCGCTGTTCTGGGAGGCAGCAAGCACCGACGCGCACGTCAA
Source organism: uncultured Acidobacteriota bacterium (assembly GCA_963742475.1). Taxonomy (GTDB): domain Bacteria; phylum Acidobacteriota; class Terriglobia; order Acidiferrales; family UBA7541; genus Palsa-295. Next base: position 223,223 of record CAVULY010000008.1, read on the forward strand.
GATCGGAAGACAGATTTTGCTCTCGCGAGGCAGATCCAAGGCGCGCAGCGCGAGGAGCAATCCGTGGAAGCCCGATGAGACTGCGAACGCATATTTACGGCCCGTTTGAGTGCGGATTCGGTCCTCAAGTTCCTTAGCTGCCGTGCCGTTGCCGACGTACCCGCATTGCAAGCAGCGTAGAACTGCGGCCACTTCCTGAGGACCCAGAGTCGGGGACGAGTGAGGAATCCAGACCTTGTCCGGCGTTAATCGTGAGACGTTTGTCATTTTATCTGTTCGGAGCGTTGATAACTCGGTGGCGTTAAGCGATGATCGCTGCACTTACCGCCCCGCCGTGGTTTCACGTGGTACCACGCTCGCAGAACTGGGTATTCCGTTATGCGAATACCGCTCAAGCAAGTCAACAATGTGTTCGGCGGCGTGCCCACGGTTAGCGAAATGGCCGGCCAAAAAATTTCGTTGCATCTCGATTAGTCGATTTCGGTAGTCTCGGTCTGCGACGATCTGGTTAAACTGGGCCTCGAAGTTCTCAGCCGACGCAGCGTAGGCACCGCCTCCGCTCGCCGGCCACGGCGCCAATTCACGAACGCGTGGCGTCAGGGGCGCCACGATCAATGGCCGGTCCATAATCATCGCTTCCAACCCCGAAGTTGAGTAAACGGTCGTCGCGACGTCCGCGTCGGCTACCGCTTCCTGCAGTGAGATGTTTCTTGGGTGAAACACCAATCGATCGAAAACGGACTGTTCCATCCGTCTATAGAAAGCATCATCCTCTGCCGGGTGAAGCTTCACCTTCCATGTGACCGACTGGCATCGATTTGACCGCTTGTGACAAGCAACTGTCCGAATGCCTCGAAGATCTTAGGTTCGAAAGTACTCCCGTGAGTATGCGACAAGATCAGACAAACGGGCTTACGGTCCTTCTGTTGCTCGCGCGCCACCGTTCCCGATCGTGCAAAAATATCATCGGTGGCTGGCATCCCGAGAACAGCTAGGCGCTCCCGGGGAACTCCAAGCTGTCGCATTTCCTCAGCGTCGGCCTCACCCCACATGCAGTACAGATCCGCGACGAACGGCCACCAGAATTCGGCAATCGTTCCGTGCTGTACGACAACCGACCGAATGCCCTGTCTGGATGCATGGCAACACAACTGGTGTTCGAAAGGCCAAAAATCGCTGCTCGAGACAATGCATGTGGGCAGCCAGCTTTCGAGTAACCGCCTCAACGCCGAACCGCATTGCACGGAATCAGCCAAGGCTCGAACGAACGTTCCCCGGTTTGCAGTTAACGCCGATGCGAGCTTTGGGCTCCGCTCGGAAAACGCTTCCCCGAGCCTGCGATACGTCCGAAAGAGCTGTGCCAGGTTCTTCGTGCGCTCGCTCACACTCAGTTCGCTCATTAATTGTCGAATCGATACGATCGGAACTGCGCCCACGAATTCACCGAGAAATGAAATATAGTCGCCTCCCATTACGATCCCGCTCAGCAACCCTCGGCGTCGCGCTTCTCTCGCAACAGGGAGAAGGTTGTTCATGTTCGAGGCGGAACTAAAGGGAAAACACACGAGCAGGCCCGCCTTCGTGGCGACGGGCACAGTCTTCCGCGCTACAGCCAAGAATCCAGCTGCAGCCTTTAGAGCGTTCTTGGCCTGCCCGCTAAAGGATGGCCGAGGTCCCTGGAGTGCAACCCACAGCGGGATACGGAGGGCTGTCGCATCAGAACCCAGGTCCGCTGTCGCAGCCACGATGTCCTCCCACAATCCGCGGGGATCGATCGCGTTCATCGTTCAGAGACCGCCACTTCTTGAGAAGTGGATTCTTGGGTCAGCCTGCGCACAACACGAGCTGGCGCTCCCACCGCGACGGAGTAATCGGGAATGTCGCTTAAGACGACTGCGTTCGCGCCGATGACACAATTCCTGCCGATGCAGCACGAGAGCACAACTACGCTTTCACCCAGCCAAGTCCCGTCTCCAATTTTGACCTTGCCCTTTGACACAGATGGCTGTTTCATGATCGGCAACGTCGTGTCGGAAAAGCCATGCGAGTGATCGGAAATATACACTCGATCAGCTGTAAGTACGTATCTTCCGATTGAAACTTCGTTGATGCACGCGATGTGGTTCATATGGCCGATCACCGATCCGTCTCCGATTGTAAGGCGCGGAGGTTCCGCGTCCGGCGGTCCCCATGTGAACAAGAAACTGAATTTATTGATGGTTACGTCGTCACCGAGCCTAATGTTGTGCACATTTTTCAGTCGCATGGGTGCAACGATCTTGGATTTCCTTCCTATGTGCCCAAAAAATAGTCGGTAATAGAGCTGCGATTTCAACGACCAGTAAAATCCCGCGATGCTCTGCGTTTTCTCCAGCCAGGGCAACTTCCATAATTGTCGGAGCTTGCTAACTAGACGCATACGATTCGCGATTCCGGAAAGAGGGGGAAAGGAAGATGCCCGGATTCCATGGATTCGTTTGATGAGTGTTTCGAAAAAGCAGCTTCGTTGGTTCGACATCGGCGTCGTCTGGACCAATCAGTATCTACTCTACGATCACAGCTTTGTCGATCGCTGTGTCGTTTTCATCAACGTCTGGAACCGTTGTCGGATCTGCAGTTGCCCCAGGTGTCAGCCGACGGTGCGTCGCCGCAAAAGTGAACACGAGTGCCAGGATTGCCCCAATCACGTTTGCCCCTAGGAGCCCATACGCTACACCGTCCAGGGCAGATGCAAACATACGAATCCCCAGGAAGGGTGCGGCAGCTACGATCGCGGAAAAGGACAGCTGGTAGGCGATCAAATGCGACCATGCCTTAAGACTGGCGAGCGCGTTTGAACCTGTGGTCGCGCCGAAGGCCACAGCAGAAAAAAGCGCAATTTGCGCCGCGTGGGTTCCCGCGACGTATTTGGGAAACAGGAACTTGACGCCCGCCGGCAGCAGCCAACAGCCCGCCAACGCAATCGGAATCATCGAGCCCACCACAATCAGCGTCGTCTTCCATGCCATTCCCCAAAGGATCCGAGGGTTGTTGGTGCGGCCATAGTGGTGGCTCATGCGCGGATAAATGTAGTGGGCGATCGATTGGGGAACCACTTGAAATGCGGCATAAGTGCTCATAGCGAGCGCGTAAAACCCGACCTGCTCAACGCCGCCAAACCTCAAGAGCGCGACCCTGTCAAGCGTTCCAGCACAATTCGCAACGTAGTCCATCGAAAAGATCGGGATGCCCGTCTTGACCAAAAGCCAAAAAGAGTCCGTCCTCCATGAGGGTGCGACCGAAATAGGCCGGGCGCGATGCATTAGATAGACCGACAAACCTGCTACGATTACGAAGCGAACTAGCAACCCCCCGTATCCAAAGATTAGCAAACCGAGTCCCAAGATCATCAAGACTCCCTGCCACATCTGGACACGTGCAAGAGCCATGAACGAATTTTTTGATCGGAACGTGACGAACAGGTAGTTCTGGTAAAACTTGAAAATGATCAGAAGCGTTACTGCGATAACGGCATAAATCAACTTGGGATTTGCGTGTCGCCACAGCAGGTAAGCAGCGGTTCCCGTGCCGCCAAGCAATGCTAGCGCCGAGCCACCATCGGTATAAAACAGCGTCGTTGCGGCGAGTCGCCGCGCCATTCCATCGTTGTTCGCCCCAAGATAGTATGGCAGTTCTCGACTGAGGCCGTTCTGCACGCCGGCGAGAACAAAAAAGGCATACGTCAGCGCCAAATTTACCGAGGCCCAGAGTCCCATCTCGCTGGGGCCAATGTAATGGACGATTACAACCCCTGACAACAACTGTGCCACCGACAACCAGATGGACGATGCCGTGAAGAACACAGGCGCCTGGTTTTCCTTATCGCGCCATGTATCTCGCAGGGAGTGGAAGGCCCGCTGGAGGGTATCCCAGCTTGCCTTGGCGGAGGAATTCCGGACCGGCGGCCGGGTTTCATCCACGAGCTGATTGAGTTCAGGCATGCTTGAGAGTTGGCGATTTCACCGCGTCGATAACAGCTTCCAGATCTTCGTTCGAAATTCCCACCGAACACGGCAGACTCAGAGCTTCGCGATTCAATTTGTCCGCCACAGGGCAGTCGAACGTGCCACAGTCTGCAAACGCCTTGCTGCGATGAAGGGGCTGCCAGAGCGGGCGTGTCTGGACCTTTGCCCTGTCCAGGCTTCGCAGCAGTGCTCGACTGTCCATCCCGAACGCCCCGCGGTCCACGAGAACCGTAAACAGCCAGAAAGTGCTGAAAGCCCAAGAGGCCTCGCGCATGGGAGTGATTCCTGCGATGGCTTCGAGGGATTGTGTATATCGCGACGCTATTCGTCGCTTGGCTGCTATGTACTCCGGAAGTTGCTCCATCTGTGCGCAACCGAGGGCCGCTGGCAAATTCGTAAGGCGGTAGTTGTACCCGATCTCACCATGCACATACTCGAGGGGGTCATCCTTAGCCTGCGTTGTCAGATACTTCGCTTTTTGTGCCCACCCCTCGTTATTGGTTACGATCATGCCCCCACCGCCCGTCGTTATAATCTTGTTACCGTTGAAGCTGAAGCAGGCGACGTCAGCCAGACTCCCGACCATCCTCCCGTGGTACTTTGCTCCTAGGCTCTCGGTGGCGTCCTCGATAACGGCGAGATTGAATTTGTGCGCTGCTGTCACGATTGGCTCGATGTCCACCGGCTGACCCAGAATGTGAACCGGCAGCACCGCTTTTACGCGACGGCCGGTCGTCCTGTTGTAAAGCGAGCCGTCGCGCCAATCGCAGTTCTTCTCAAGGAACTCAATTACTTTTTGGGGATCCATCTGCCAGTAGGCAGGTTCCGCATCGATAAAAACGGGCCAAGCACCCGCGTAGCGAATCGCATTCGCTGGAGCAATAAAAGTGAGAGCAGATACAAGGACCTCGTCCCCTGGCTTCACGCCTGCGACCAGTAGCGCGATATGCAGCGCGGCGGTGCCGTTAACTGCAGCCACCGCGAACCGTGTCCTAACGAATGCCGCGACGTCGCGCTCAAATCGCTCTACGAACGGCCCGACCGAGGAGACCCATCCGGTATCCAGGCATTCTTTCACGTATTTCAGCTCATTGCCCCGAATCTCGGGAACAGACAGCGGAATAATCTGCTTCTCGGTCATCGAGTCCCTCTTAAACAGCGAATTCATGAGGACGGTACCTCTCCTGATTCTTCTCGATCCAATTGATTGTCTGCTTCAGACCTTCCTCCAGGCTGACGCGCGGCTCCCAACCCAACAGGGTGCGCGCTAACGTGTTATCCGCCAGCAGACATCCGACTTCGCTCTTGGCGGGGCGAGTTCGTTTGTCGTCAAGCTCAATCGTAATAGAACGACCGGTCATCGAAGCGATGAGCTTTGCCAGTTCGCCAATGCTGATCTTGCGACCCGAGCCTAGGTTTATGGTTCTCCCGATCGCCACCTCTGGCGATGCTGCACATACAAAGCCATCCACTGTATTTCCGACGTAATTCAAATCTCGCGTTGGCTCGAGATTGCCCAGGCGCACAACCTGTTGGGTGAGACACTGGGTGATGATGGTCGGAATTACTGCCCGCGCAGACTGCCGTGGACCGAACGTATTGAACGGGCGCACCGTCACAACCGGCAAATCAAAGGACAAATGAAACGACTCGGCAAGTTTGTCGGCGCCGATCTTGCTCGCGGAGTAAGGGGATTGGCCCTGTAGCGGATGGTCTTCATCGATCGGCTCGTGTCGGGCCGTGCCGTACACTTCGCTCGTTGAGGTTTGTACAACCCGTTCGACACTCGCTGCAAGTCCACACCGGAGAACGTTCAGAGTCCCTTCCACATTCGTTCGTACATAGGACCCGGGAGCGGCGTAGGAGTAGGGAATTCCAATCAAAGCAGCTAGATGAAAAATGATTTGTACGTCCTTGACCGCGTGCTCCACGCTGTCCCGGTCACATATATCCCCCGCAACGATCTCAATTTCGTTCCTGAAATTTGACTCGTCTAACCAGCCTCGCAATCCCTGCGCGTTGTAATGGACGAGCCCCCGCACCTTCGCGCCCAGTTCCACCAGTCGCTCTGTCAAATGACTCCCGATGAATCCGCCGGCTCCGGTGACCAGTACGCGTTTCCCCTTCCAATTCATGGATTGAGTCTCCCGTTCCGCAAATCTGATTGAGCCTTTTCAAAATCTGGGTACTGTCCAATATCAAGCCAGTATTCCACCATCGGAAAACTGATCACCGTCTGTTTTTCTCGGATCAAACACTGAATCAAATCCGTCATATCAAATCGCTTGCCAACGGGAATGTGCTTTCGTGCAGCGGGCTCCAGCAGATAAATCCCTGCGTTGACGAGGAATTGCACTTTGGGCTTTTCGGACACACCCAGCACCTTGGCGCCCGTGCATTCCATTACACCGTACGGAACCTGAACCTCGTACTGGCGCACACATACAGTAAGACATGCTCGGTGTTCGCGATGATGTGCGAGCATGGCCCGAAAATCGACCTGGGTCAGAATGTCCCCATTGATTACGAGTAACGGCTCTCCATTGTCTTCGAGCAAGCCCAAGGCACCGGCCGTGCCCAGCGGCTCGTTCTCATGGACGTAGTTGATGTCGACGCCGAAGTCTTCCCCGTTGCCGAAGTGGTCCGAAATAGCCTCCGGTTTGTAATGTGTCGTAAGGCTTATGCGATGGATGCCAGTTTTCTTGAGCTGCTCAATCGTTCTCTGGAGGATGGGGCGATCACCCACGTGAAGCATGGGTTTAGGTGTGTTGTCCGTAAGCGGGCGAAGGCGCGTGCCGAATCCGCCTGCCATTACCACCGCGGTCAGCGGCAGTTCGTATTCGCGGACCAGTGTGTTCATAAACGTCATGTCGACAATTCGACCGTCGCTGTCCACCACGGGAATCTGCCCGATTCCGTGAAGATTCATCAAGCGCAACAGATCTGCATCGGAAGTTCCTGGGGGGGCCGTGACTGGTCCGGCATACGTAGCCGTTTTGGCACGTTCATCTAGCAACGTCTGTACCGAGAGATCGAGATTTACGCCCTTCAGGATCGCGCGCCGAATGTCACCATCACTAATCGTTCCCAGCAGGCGACGATCCGGGCTAGCGACCAAGGCGATGCCTTTCCCGTTCTTGTCAATACACGCCATCGCGTCACGGATTGTGGCGCTCGGCGCGATGACATAGGGTTCGATTGCATGCATTTTGTATTGTCCCGCTCTCTATAAATCGAAGACGAGAGACTCAAATGACATCGCTAAGATCGCTTCGATGGTTTCGCTGGTATACCAATCACTGTCGAATTTGCCTCGACGTGGTCCACCACCACAGCGCCCGCGCCAATCTTGGCACCCTCACCGACTCGAACGTATTGCAACACTTGTGCTCCCGTTCCTACCAATACGCCGTCCTCCAAGATTACACCGCCCGATATATTTGCGCCTGGACTTACCACGCAGCCGCGACCAACTTGTACCTCATGTCCGATCGTGCAGCCGAAGTTGAGTAAGGCAAACGGGCCGAACGTGATGTTTACAGTGCAAGTAGTCCCCGCGCACAGCAGCGACCCGGCATGGAACTGGCACGATTTCGAATCATAGATGGCACTGGGATGAATCAATATGGGCCATTCCATGTCTGGAAATTTCTCTTTCGTGGCCTCGGCGAGCTTGCAACGAGTGGTCGGATCGCCAATGCCCATCACCAGACAATCGACCTGGTGGCGATGTTCCAGGAGCCAAGAATCGTCACCGAGCAACATTTCCTTGGTGTCGTATTGTCCCAGCTGCGATACATCCCGTGCGATGTAGCCAAGAAATTCATAAGTTGCGTGATCGCGATTAATGTCCCTCACTAACCAAGCGATCTCTCGAGCTTGGCCTCCCGCACCAAGGATCGCGACTCGCTTCAGTCTTCGCCTTCTCACTTTGCGTTCCAGGGGCGCGCACCGCTAAGCGCGGGGTCCTCTTGTACGTGGTCTCGCAGAGACAACATCATCTCGGCCTTCGGAAGCGTGTGGATTTGGATCATGTCTGAGCTTCGTCTCGAACGCAGTTTTTCAGAGCCTTGTACGCATACTGTGGGCGGCGCAGCCAGTCGTAATCGCCTTCCAGTTTCGCCTGCAGCAGCGCGGGGTCGTCCCAGGAGTTTGCCGGCAGCCGCTTCAGGAAGAATTTGTCTTCGAGTGCGTGGACCGAACCGATAACGGTCGAGACGCCGTTCTCATATCCGCATTCTTCGAGCAGGTCGCGGAGGCGCCGGGTGAAAGCACGGTCCTCTTCGGGAAACGCGAACGGGTAGGCGAAAGACGGAACGGGAGCGCTGAGTTCGTTTTCCAGTGTTTCCTTGGAGCAGCGAATTTCGCGTTCCAGTTCCGCGCGCGGCAGGAACCGCAGCACTGGATGAGTCACGGTGTGCGAACCAAATCGCACTCCTTCTCGTTGCAGCTCGCGAACTTCGTTCCACGTCATGCAATTCTTGCCCTTGAAAGGTTCGGGCTGCGACCGGATGAATGCGGTTGGCAGGTACACCGTGGCGCTCATTCCGTACTTTTTCAGGATCGGGAAAGCATTGGTATAAAAATCCCGGTAGCCGTCATCAAAAGTGATCACCGCGTATTTCTTCTCGTCAGAGTGGTTGGAATTCAAAAGCTTGACGACGTCTTCGGGAAAAATCACGGTGTATTGATTATCACGCAGATATTTCATGTGCGCTTCGAACATAAGCGGCGACGTTTCGGTTTGAAAATACGGATGCGTGTTCACTTCCGCCGTCTCCGAAATGCTGTGATACATCAGGATCGGAATTCGCCGCTGCGCGCCGCCGCTTACGATGCGATGGAGCGGCCGAAAAAAATAAAGCGTTGCGAGCCGATCAGCCCGAAGATTCGACATGGTAATGGTACTGTCTTGCATTGAGTGGGCTCCCGCCCCGACCTCGCCTCTGCGAAGCCCCTAGAATGAAGAATATCTCTTTAGAATTGGAAAAACATCTCTAGCGAAGGGCACCGACGGTCGCGAATTCCTGAATTTTCTGAACGACGCGCGACTGCGCCGCGGCTTCGAGCTGTGGATACATGGGAAGCGAGAGGATCTCCGAAGCAACTTTCTCGGCGACCGGGAAGTCGCCTTTCTTGAAACCGAAAGTTTCGTAGGCCTTCTGCAGATGAAGAGGGATTGGGTAGTGAATGCCCGTGTCGATCTTGGCGTCAGCCAGGTGTTTCTGCAGCCCATCACGGTCCGCCACGCGCACCACGTATAAGTGATGGACTGGACGCGACCATGATGGTTGGTGGGGAGCGATCACGCCATCCGCCGACGTCAACATCTGATCGTATCGAGCGGCCGCCTCCTGACGCTGCCGATTCCACTCGGCCAGGTGCTGGAGCTTCACGCTAAGCAGGCCCGCTTGCAGTGCGTCCAGCCGGCCGTTGTACCCTTCGACGTTGTGGTAGTACTTTTTTGCCTGGCCGTGATCGCGCAAAACGCGCATTTTGCGCGCCATCTCATCGCTGTTGGTCGTGATGGCGCCGGCTTCTCCGCAAGCGCCGAGATTCTTGCCGGGATAAAAGCTAAACGCCGCGGCGTGGCCCATCGAGCCTGCCTTCTTCCAGCGATTGTCTTTCCGTGAGAAATATTCTGCGCCGTGCGCCTGGCAAGCATCCTCCACCACGATCAGATTGTAGCGGCGCGCCAGCTCCACGATCGGATCCATATCCGCGCATTGCCCGTAAATGTGCACAGGCACGACGGCAGTGACGGGCGCGCGATATTTTCGGTGGTATGGCTTTCCCGTCTCGCGATCCACATAGCATTCCCTCTCGAGATATTCTCGTAGTTTCGCCACGTCCATCGAATACGTCTGCTCTTCGATGTCCACAAAATCGGGCCGGGCGCCGGCCTGGCTGATCGCCTCCGTCGTAGCGATGAATGTGTGCGGCACCGTAACCACGATGTCGCCGGGTTGTACTCCTGCGGCCGTCAGCGCAAAGCGGACAGCGTCGGTGCCGCTGGCTACCCCAACGCAATATTGCGCGTCGCAAAACGCGGCGAACTCGCGTTCAAAATTCTCGACCATGGGGCCGCCAACGAATCCAGCCGTTTGCAGTACCTTCTGAAAAACGGCAGTCAACTCGGGCTCGAGTTGCTGGTGAGGGGTAATCAGATCCAAGAACGGGATTTTTTCGGTGAGGGACATTATGCGATCCTCGACTCCTCGGGAACATAGCGCAACAGCTTCGCCGGATTTCCTGCCACAATTGCGTTCGCCGGCACATCCTTGGTCACAACGCTTCCGGCGCCCACGATGGCTTTCTCTCCGATCGTGACGTTCGCGAGAATCGTTGAGCCGGAACCGATCGAAGCGCCTTTCTTTACGGTCGTCTTCTCAACCTTCCAGTCTGCTTCGGTCTGCAATTCGCCGTCCGCGGCGGTCGCGCGCGGGTAAGAATCGTTGATGAACGTCACGCTGTGGCCGAGGAACACGCCGTCTTCGATGGTGACGCCTTCACAGATGAACGTATGACTGGAAACCTTACAGTTCTTGCCGACGGTGGCGTTTTTCTGAATCTCCACGAACGCCCCGATTTTCGTATCGTCGCCCACCGTGCATCCATACAGGTTGATGAACTTCGATAATTTCACGTTTTTCCCCAGCTTCACGTCCGGCGCGATGCACACGAATTCGTTCATAGCTGGATGATTTTGCCTTTCTGCTGTAGAGATTGATCGGCGGCTTCGAGCATGCGTACCACATGCAATCCGGCGACGCCGTCATTGAAAGGCGTCTTATCGTTCATAACGCAATCCACGAAGTAAGCGGCCTCCATTTTCAGCGCTTCCACTTGTTCGACGCGGGGCGCCCACATATCTCCAGAACGATAGCTGACCAGTAACTGATACACGCCATCTCCGCTCATCTGCACGCCTTTGTCATAGATCTTCAGCTTTTCGTCCGCCTCCAGATCATTCCACACCAGCATTTTCTTTTCGCCGCCGATCAATGTGGTGCGCACCTTCACGGGCGAAAGCCAGTTTACGTTGATGTGCCCGATCAGATTGTTCGGGTAATACAACGTCATGAACGCTATGTCCGCGACGCCATTAAGATGGCGCTCGCCGGTGGCTACCACCGCCTCTGGTTTTTCCTTGAGCAGATAGTCCATGATGGAAAGATCGTGCGGCGCCAGGTCCCACAGCACGTTCACGTCATGCTGGAACAATCCCAGGTTCACTCGCGTCGAATCGTAGTAGTACAAATCACCCAGCGTCCCGTCATCGATCATTTCCTTCATGCGTTTCACGGCGCCGGTGAACAAGAACGTATGGTCCACCATGATTTTCAGGTGCTTGCGATCCGCGAGCTCGATCAATTCTTCCGCTTGCGCGGTTGTGCAGGTAAAGGGCTTCTCCACAAATACGTGCTTGCCGTTTTCCAAAGCAGTCTTGGCCAGTTCGAAGTGCGTCCAGACCGGTGTGACCACTGCCACCGCGTCGATTTCAGGGGAGGTCAGCAATTCCTTGCAGTCGCTGGTGGTAGGCATATCGGGAAACGCTTGCCGCACTCGCTGCAATGATTTCGGGCTCTTGTCGCAAACCGCCACTACGCGCGACCGCTCCTGACCGTGAAAGTTCCGCACGATGTTCGGTCCCCAGTAGCCGTAACCGATCACTCCGACCTTCAGCACATTGTCGGAAGATTCGTTCGACTTCGAGTTCTTCGATGCAGACTCAACGCTTAGGCTAATCGCCATTTTTCTCCACCCTGAGAGTTAACGCTTGAAAAAATCGTGCAGCAAGAATGCTGAGGAAGCCTGTCGAGTTCCTGACCGGCTTAGAGCGGGCTTGACTGGCTCAGTAGGCGCCATCGCCAGAGAAGACCGCGCGAGGCGTTTGTAGCAGGATCTTCACGTCGAGCATGGGAGACCACATTCTGGAATATTGCAGGTCCAGACGCACCATCTCGTCAAACGTCGTCTTGCTTCGCCCATGCACTTGCCACAGTCCGGTGATTCCCGGCCGCGATTCCAGCAAGCGTCGCCGATGCCAGATGTCGTACGTCTCAATCTCATAAGGGATCGGAGGCCGCGGGCCGACCAAAGACATCTGGCCCTCCAGTACGTTCCAGAACTGAGGAATCTCGTCCAGGCTGGTGCGGCGCATGAATTTGCCAATCCACGTAACGCGCGGATCGTTGGTGATCTTGTAAGTAACCTTCGCTTCGTGGTTGCTTCCTGCCGGCGTGGCTTTGCCGGAAATAAATTTCTTGACGTATTCTTTGTGGATCGCTGCATCCGTCGAAACGTACATCGAACGAAACTTCAGAAATTGGAAGTGCAGGCCGTACCGGCCAACTCGCTGCTGACGGAAAAACACGGGACCCTTGGACGTGAGCTTCACCAAAACCGCTAGCAGCAAAAATACAGGAGACAAAAGAACCAGTGCAGCGGACGCGCCCAATACATCCATCACGCGCTTAACCAGCAGCGACAGCTTTTTCTTTTTCTCCACTTCGAACAGATCAGGATAAAGCGCGGCGTCAACTGGTTTGGAGTGGCCGTTTCCGTCCCATCCGTCCGGGAACGCGTAAAATGACACCTGAAAATTGCTCAGTTGGCTGGCGCGGAACGCTCGTTGCAGTTCCGCTGTCATTTTCGATTCGATGATCTTAACGGCGGTGCTGACTTCGCAGTCTCCAAACTCAGTGAAGATCACGCCGAATACAGCACCTGTTTCAAACCATCCAGCCAGGTCTGTTTCGCGAACGCTGGCGCCCAGCACGACGGCGATCTGCTCCAATAGAGCATCCGTTTTCTTGCTCTTTATTCCTTTGCCGTCGATGAGCATCAATACCAGATGCTTGCGCGATCGCTCCGAACGCTTGCGCTCGCGGCTCAGCATTTTGCGGAAGTGTTCTTCGGAAAGGAAGCCGGCAAGCGGGCTCGAGCCATTCGCAAACGCGACGGCTTGCTTTTTCGCCTCTGGCTCTATTCCGGATCTTGCGTTCGATGCATCACTCACGGGATGTCCTCTATGGCCTACGGTTAATGCTACGATTCTTGCTGTCCCGCTGACATGGACTCAAACAGCGACGGGAACGCGTTGATCCTGCAGATTCAATTTCTCTTCCTGTTTCGGCCGCAAGCGGCTGATGGCTGCGACCAGCGCCGAATCGATTTCGACCGCCACCGAGCGCTGTAGCAGCGTTACGGAAAGAACTAGCCGGTGGCTGCGCTTCACGTCGGTCAAGATGCCCTCGAGTCCCTGTAGCGGACCCGATTCAATTCTTACCCGGTCGCCAGCCGCCAGGTATGGCCAAGGCTGATGCGGAACTCCCGCTGCAACCAGCGTTTGTATCGACTGGATTTCGCTTTCGTCCAGTGCCGCAGGGACACTGTTGAATCCTACAATCTGAATCACGCCCGGCGTCTTCAAGATTGGCAGGCGATTTTGCGGATTGAAGCGGCAAAACAGGTACCCTGGGAACAACGGTGCGTCCACTTCCTTGATTCGGTCGGACCAGCGCTTTCGCAACTTGTAAAGCGGCAGGAAACTCTCATACCCCTGTCCGCTGAGTTGATCGCCTACGCCCACTTCTTGTCTGGAACGCACCTGCAGTGCGAACCATGGAAAAGCACGGCGTGCCTCGCCTTGGGGTTCGCTGAATCGCATTTCGAGTTTTGGGTGCGTGCTCATGATCCGAATACGCTACCGCCACGAGAGTCACATTCGGACTCTCCTATACCTACCCGGGGTTTTGCACGACAACTGCCACTGCGACGAAGTGTCACAAAATTCCTAAATCTATGAACCTACACGCCTTAATTGTGGCATTCTGTGAGCACTCGCACAGACTGGGAGCCCGGAGTCGCAAACTTATGAACATTGCTATCCCAGAGTTGCAATTGTTTTCCTCATCGTAAGCCACTCAAAATAAAGGCAATATAATGCTTGCTTTCGAACCCTTCCGTTCCGGCATCGCTGGATTCGTTCTGTCAGCGATCTCGTTTGCGCCAGATTGGCCTAGCTTTGAGGAGATTTAGGGTCAACTCCGTGACCATAGCCGTAGCCATATCCGTAACTCGAAGAATAATAAGCCCCATAGGCATGTTCGGGTCCGACGGCGTTGAGAACCACGCCAACCACGTTTCTCCCCTGCAATTCTTGACAGGCTCGTTGCGCGGTTTCCGATGGCGTCTGGCCCGCCCTAACAACCAGTAGAACCCCATCCACCAGATCTGCCAGTAAGCTGGAGTCAGCAACGGGCAGCAGCGGCGCGGAATCCAGAATGACCCAGTCGAAAACAGGCGTCGACGCGATCGAGCAAGACGTCCGCAAGCGACCGTTCGAAAGCAGTTCGCTCGGATTCGTCACTTGATTCCCGCCGGGAATGAAGCAGAAGTTGCCTTCCAGTCCGTGCTGGATGATTGCCATCTCGTCAACTTCGCCCCTCAGATAATCGGTCAGGCCGGGCGAGGCGGAGCTCCCAAGGGAACGTGCAAACGAGAGCAACGCAGGTCCGCGTCAATGATCAGGAGCGCGACGATCCGGTTGTCGCACGATTGCCTGTGCAAGATTGTTGGTCACAAATGTCTTTCCTTCGGTCGGTATGGAGCTGGTGACTAGCAGCGTCCGTAGCGACTGTGATGCGCGCATCTGGTACAGGCGTGAACGCAGCGTGCGAAATTGTTCCGAACCGTGCGCCGTCAATGCGGAATTGATGAAGACGTTCACATTTGGGTCCAAGTGCCACTGCGGATGTGCGCAATGTTTCCGCAAATCATCGAATCGCAGGTAACCGGCCGAATGTGCAATCACCGCTTCGGTTGGGAGAATACGCCCGCCCTCGGAATCCGGTGCGGTTGGCGCCTGCGCCGTCTGGTTCCCCGCGCGGCGGTGCCGTCAGCACAGTGACGCAGCCGTCGTTTGAACAGCGGCTCTTTCCTGTTCGGCTTTCTTTAGAGCTTCGTGAATGCGACTCATGGTTTCCTTTCGCGCATGGAAGAAGAAGGCACGATATTGGCTTCGCGCAGACGACCGAGCAGTTCATCCAGATTCTGGAGCAATGCCTGTGTGTCCAAGGACTGGCTGGCTCCATTGTTGCCTCGATCAGCCAATATCGGCTCGATTTCATCGAGCTGGAATTCACGCGCAACTTCCTCGACCAGGTGAGCCGGAACGGGTCGCAGGTGGTCCACATAGGCATTGATTAGCGCATGCTCGCAAAGCAAGTTCACCACGCGAGGAATGCCCCGTGAATATAGGTTTACAGTCTGGATCGCTTCCTTGGAGAAAATCGGCTCACCGTTGGCGCCCGCGATTCGCAATCTCTCCGCGATATAACCGAACGTTTCTTCCAGGGTGAGCGGCGCGGTGCGACACCGCAGCGTAATTCGCTGGCGCAGCTGGCGCAGCTGCGGAAGTTTCAGTTTCTCTTCCAGCTCTGGTTGACCTGTCAGCACGATTTGCAATAGCTTTTCCGTGGAGGTCTCGAGGTTGGTCAGGAGACGAATTTCTTCCAGGACCTGGAGTGATAGATTTTGCGCTTCGTCCACGATCAGGACCGCGGTCTCTCCTGCGCGGTATCTCTCGAGGAGCCAGTGATTCAATTTCAACAGCACTTGACTCTTGTGCCGAGATTCGACCGGAATTTCGAAATCAGCCATCATGAAGTCGAAGAGCTGGCTTACGTTGACCTGGGAATTGAATACAAACGCGGTCTTGACGCGCTGGCCGTGCAGCCAGTCCAGCAACCGGTTCAATAGCGTGGTCTTCCCGGTGCCGACCTCGCCGGTCAACAGAATGAAGCCCTTGCGGTTCTGGATTCCGTACGTCAGTCCGGCCAGCGCTTCCTGAATTTGCTTGGTCAGGAATAGATAGCGTGGGTCCGGATTGACGTTGAACGGACTTTCTCGAAGTCCAAAAAATTTCTGGTACATATCTTTCTTAGGCCCTCGCGCCGACTTCTACGCCGGCATCCGCCGATTTCTGATTCGCAGTCTCTTTTCCGTTCTTTGCCAGACATCGGTTCGATCTCCGGCACCATCGCCAGCACCGGCAGTTGCAAAGCAAACTCCACGTCCCTCTCTGTCTTGAGGGACGTGTCCTTCAGCTCCAAAAAAAACGCAAGACCCAGGCCCAGCGCCAGTCCTCCGCCGAGTCCACCCAACGCAAACAGCGGACGGTTCGGAAACGACGGGGACGTCGGCAGATTTGCCGGGTCCAATACGCGAAATTGTTCGCCTTCCTGTTTGCGCTCCAGGTTCGTCGCCATCGCCGAATCGTCACGCTTTTTCTGCAACTGGTTGTAGGAATCGAGCGCCGTTTGGTATCCACGAGTCAATTCCTTGTACTGCTGTTCAACGGCCGGACTGGATTGGACTCGTTCCTGATATAAATCGATCTGTTTTCGGATTTGTTCCTGCTCTTTGGATTTCGCGGCAATCAATACGTCATCGTTGTGAACCTGGGCGCGCAGTTGCTGGATCTGTGGCGGCTCGACGGACGATTTCGGGCCTTTGCTTGCTTCCTGAGCCTTCTTCTGTCCTTCACCTTCAGCGATCTTCTTCTGCAGGACCGCAATGTCGTTCTTGGCCTTGATTACGTCCGGGTAATCGTCTGTGTAACTGGACTGTAGGTCGGCGAGGTGCGCCTGCAAAGCGATCAGCTGTTGCTCGAGCGTCTCGGGATTGTGACCAGTCTGGCGAGGCCTGCCAGGCGGCTACTTGTTGGGCCAAAAGCGACTCGGTAAAGGTCTTGTCTTGTTGCGCGCGAGCCAGCATCTGAGTGGACGCATCCAGCTGTGACGTCAGACCGGTAAGCAGGTTCAGATTGGTCTGTTCGTCCTCCGGCAGCTCACCGATGTGCCGGCTCTTGAAAGCCGCGAGTTTCGCATCCTGCTCGTCCAAACTCGACTTCGCGTTGGCCAGTTCTTGCGCCAAAAATTCCGTGGTCACCTCGGAATGTTCCTGTCTGAGGCGAATGCTCTGTTCGATGAACATCGAAGTGACGGCCGTGCAGACTTCCTGTGCGTTGCGCGCATTGTCCATCGTGACGGCGACATAGAATCCCGGCAATTGCTGAGCGCGCGTCTCCGCCATCGGCAGAACGGCGTCACTTCGATCGCTTTCTGGAGGCGCGCAACCAAGTCATCCATCGATGCGCGGTTCACTGTCCTGCGGATACAAATTGTATTGTCGGATGATCGGTTCCAGCCGCGAACGGCTCAGAATTTGCTGCTGCATGCTGGAAAGTCGCTGGTTGATGTCCGTCGTGTCCAGCGATTCCACGATTTTACTTGAGACCGTCGGCTGTTCGATAAGCACCAGCGTCTGCGACTTGAACCGATTGGGCAAGAAAACGCGACACGCCATACGCCAGTGGCGCTCCGATAAGCGCCAGCGTGACAATCAAAACCCAACGTCGCCGAAGCATCGCTATGTAATCTGCAGGAGTCAATTCACGCTGAGCCATTTCATCCTCTTTCGCCGATTCTCGACGCAATCACGATCTCACTTAAAATGGAATCGGCTGTTTGTGCAGATTCATGCCAAAAGCAATTTGATTGCGAATCACGTTGGTCGAGCAGCCGGTGCCGACGCATCCATTCGTGCTGTTATCCTGGTATTGCAACTGATAGTTCAGGAACATATCCAGGGAGCGGCCGAACGGATGCGCTCACATTCACACCCGTGAACCAGTAACTATAGGTCTGTGCCGAAGTCGTAGTTCCCACCGCGAATCCCTTGTTCCGCGAATATCCCACATTCCAGGCCACATTGAACGTCCGTGATACTTGCTGCTCACGCGCCCGGACACGATATCGGTTTCCGCTCCCGCGAGCAGGCCCGACCCGCCGGTCACGCCGTGGTTGTAACTAGCGCTGAGTGACGGCGCGACGAAGTTGATACTGCAACGCAGCATTCAGCGTCCAGTACAAAGCCGAGACCGAACTGGTTGTGGAACCCGACGTAGAGGTCGAACTCGTGATAGGGCTCGTGGACGAGACAAATTGCGGACCTGCAGCGATCTGAAATGCCAAACGCCCTGTCACGCGCCGGCCGTAGGAAGCCTGAATCGTATTGGCGTTAATCGACTGATTCAAATTGCTGTATCGGAATGCGCCAAATTGGTATGAAACCGCGATCGTGTCCTTCCGAGTCAGTTGGTAGTTGTAGCCGGCCTGAAAAGTTGCTGCACCGAAATTCGCCAAATCGGTCGTCGAAATTCCGCAAGCAGAGCGTAGCCACCGACAAAGGTCAGCGACGCTCTCGGCGTCAGCTTGGTGTCCCATTCCACTGCCGTCGAGTTGGAAAGGTTCTGTCCTCGAGGCGCCAGTATCGATTGGCCCGGAGTAAATCCGGTTCCCAGATTCACGCCGCCTCCTCCAGGCAATCCGGAACCTGCCGTTCCCGCGAATCCAAATGAAGACTCTGGAAGATAGGCAAGTTGTTCAAACACGGAAAATGCCGAGCGGCGAAATTGAATCCTGTCCGTGAAGGCGAGCTGTTGAATAATCCCATTTTGCGCTGCCCCGCCGTTCGAAAACATCCCGCCGCCGGTGTAACTCAAAATGATGTCGGACATGCCTGAGGTGTGGTGAATGTCCACTCCGCCGAGCAATGAAGTCCACGTCGACCAATCGCTGCTGGAGCCATAATTTGGGTTGGAGTCCACGGTCCCGGACACTGAAACATGCGGCTGCCAATAGCTGTGAGTGAGCGGCATTGTTCCGATGGTTAGATCCTCCGCGCCGGTCAGCGAGCGCGTGTCAGGAGTCATCGCCTGCGAACCCGCGGTTTCATCGCCGTTATCAGCAGAAGATGCCAATGGCGAACGAATCGCCGGAATCGGCGCCGCCGGTTGCTGCCCCTGTTGCGGATCGGGGGGCTGCTCTTGAGCGCGCGCAGGCGTCCCGCACAACGCCACCGCGCCAATCGCAGCCACCGAAATGTATTTCAGTCCGCGGATCATCTTCACTACGGCACCACAATCGTGTCGCCGGCTTTCAGCAGAATATCTTGCTCGGAATTCTTGCCCGCGATGGCCTCTTTGTAATTGAACGGATATTTCACTTTCTTTCCGTTCTCCGCGCGCAGCACGTAAATGCTTTTCATTTTTGCAAACGGCGTAAAGCCGCCCGCGCTGGAAAGCGCTTGCATCACCGTCATTCCTGGCAACATGGGAAACGCGCCCGGTCGGGTCACTTCACCCAGAATATAGACTCGCTGGCTGTTGATCGTCGTGACGATCACCGTCACCTGCGGGCTCGTCACAAACTTTTTCAGGCTTTCAGTTATTTGCGCCGCCAGTTGTGCCGGCGTCAGTCCGGCCGCCTGCACGTCATTCAGCAGCGGCAAAGAAATTTTCCCGTCCGGCCTCACTGGCACTACGCGAGAAACTTCCGGTTCCTTCCACACGCTGATGTCCAGCACGTCTTGTGCGCCGATCACGTAGTTTGGGTCCGTCGTCGCGGCTTTCTTGGCATCGTCGCCACCCATCGCCGGGACCGCCGGCTGTGCGGGCGTTTTGACGCCGGACTGCTCCTGAGCCCGGGCCGGCAAAATCAATAGCGCCAGCCCCAGAATCGTCACAACTTGCAATCGTCTAGACATCTCGTCTCCCGCTTCGTTAGTCGGCTTCGGAATCCAACATGCCGATTTGCTTCAATTTATAAAGCAGCGATTTGTAACTGATCTGCAATTCCTGCGCGGCGCGTTTGCGATTCCAGCGCGTATGCGCCAGCGCTTTCAGGATCAGCTCTCGTTCTGCTTCGCGCGATGCTGCCCGCGATGCCGCCTTCAGCGAATAACCGCGAGGCTCGGAAACTTCCACGCGAGGCTCGCTCGGAGCCAACGCCAGCTCCGAAACCGCGAGTTGCTCGTCGCCCAGCGCAATAATCTTCTTCACCACATTTTCAAGTTCGCGAATATTTCCCGGCCAGGAATGATCCAGTAGCATTCGAACCGTCCGGGGACTCAATGAAGGACGCGGGCGCCCGAATTGCGCCGCATGTTTGCTCAAGAAGGATTCCACAAGTATGGGGATATCATCTCTGCGGTCTCGCAGCGCCGGCAGGCGCAAGCAGACTCCATTGATCCGGTAGTAGAGCTCTGTGCGAAAACGTCCCGCGCGCATTTCGTCATCCAAATTTCGGCGCGTCGTCGAGATCACCCGCGCACCCAGCAGTCCGCGTCGCGCGTCCGTGTGTCCATCAGGAAGCGCGTACAGAAGATTGCGCTGGCATGCGGAATCCAATTCGCTAATCTCATCGAAAATCACGCTGCCCGAAATACCCGCGCCAGAGTCGCCGTCGCGGTTTGCGCTTAGTTGCAGTTCGGTGGAAAGCTGCGCTGGATTCATTGCCGCACAGGAAATCGTCACCAGCGATTCCTCCGAGCGCGCAGATAGTCGGTGGAGGCGTTGCGCGAACATTGCTTTCCCCGTACCGCTCTCGCCCAGAAACAGAACCGGAATGTTTGTTGGGGCAATTTCCGCAACGACGCTCTCCAGCGTTTGCATCGCCGGGCACATGCCCGTGACGAAACCCCAATCCTCACCGACCATTACGTTCTGGACCCCGTTGATAGTCATTGATTCGTTTGCCTCAGCCAATCCATTTTTCGCTCTACGGCCGCGCAGGCCGATAGTACTCCCAGACATTTGACCGTAAGTGCAATGCGGTTGCCACTAGCTAGCCGGACGTTCTCTCGCCCCGAATCTCAGGTTAACTCTTTTGTTTGCAGTGATTTGATTCCCAGACGTCTCCTACAGATGACCTAGGGGGGTACCTGCCGATCTGGAAAATCCCAGTGATATTCCACGAATGAGCAAAATACTTTCCCTTTGTTCCCTGGCGGCGGAACTTCTCCTATCAATCAAAAACGAGAACGCGATCTCACCAAGATAATCGCTAAGCCCTTATGTATCTGTATGTTGCCTGGTTTCCCTCAAAGTCCAGGCCAGTAGCAACGAGCCCTGTCACTCTGTCCTGTTGGCTGAGCCCCGTTTTGAAGCCGCTCGCACCCTCAGGTCCCCTCTAAGGTTATTCTGTGCAGTTACTTACAAGCGTGTCGTGTGTGCCAACCAAGGCAGGACTTAGGGCGCTGGATTGCTTTAGCCCAAAGGTGTAGGATTCCTCCACCATTGGGGACGATTCCACTTAGCGAGGGCGCAATGAACGTCAGAATACGCTCCCATTTTTGCGTCGCCATACTGCTGGCGGCCGCGATCTTCGCGGGCTGTACCAGGGACCCGAACGTTGTAAAGCAAAAGTACTTCGCTAGAGGTGAGTCCTATTTTCAGCGCGGCCAGTACCGCGAAGCTGCCATTGAGTTTCAGAACGCGATCCAGATCGATTCGAAATTCTCGGAAGCGCACTATGAACTGGCGCAAACTTACTTAAAGCAGGGCGACTGGGTCCACGCGTATCAGGAACTGGTGAAGACGGTCGAAATCACCCCCGACAATCTGAAGGCCCAATTGGATCTTGCCGACTTGTTGTTGGCAGCAGGCAAAATTCCCGAGGCTCGCGACCACGCCCAGATCGTGCTGCAGAGCGAACCGCAAAACGCTCAAGCGCAAACCATCGTTTCCCGCGCGGACGCCGCGCAGGGGGATTTCCCAAAGGCATTGAGTGAAGCGCAAAAAGCGGTCCAGATGGATCCTAAGCGACCGGAGACATTTCTGAACCTTGCCGTTATTCAGGAAAAATCGAACGACATAAAGGGCGCCGAACAAAGCTACCTGAAAGCCGTTTCTCTGAATCCGCAATCCCTGCCCGCCCTGCTCGCAGTGGGAACTTTCTACCAGCGCCAGAAGCGCTGGCCCGACGCGGAAAAGCAGTATCAAGCTGCGATAGCACTCGATCCCAAAAGCCCCTCGCCGCGCGCGTCACTGGCTGCGCTATACGCAAGTGAAGGAAAACTGGACGCTGCGGAGAAGGTTTTGCAGGACGCCAAGAAGGAGTTTCCGGACAATCCCGCGGGATATCGGATGCTCGCCGAATTTTATTTGGGTCAGAGACAGTGGGAAAAAGCCCTCGCGGAACTTGCTTCTCTTTACTCCCAACATCCCAAAGACGCCAACGTCGCCAAGATGTATGCCGAACTCCTGATCCAGCAAAATCATCTCGATGACGCCTCCAAAGTCACCGACGCGATCCTGAAAACCACGCCTTCCGATCCAGGCGCCATGACGTTACGTGGTCAGATTCTGATTCGCCAGGGAAATGCCACGGAGGCAGTCCACGTTCTGGAGCAGGTCGTGAAGAACTCTCCCGATAACGCCATGGCTCATTTTCAATTGGGCCTGGCCTACGCCGGGACGCACAATGTTGGCCAAGCGGAATCCGAGTGGCGGCTGGCGTCCAAGCTTCAGCCGGGAATGGCAGAACCCGTTCGCGCGCTCGCTTCCTTGGCGATGCATCAAGGCAACCAGTCGTTGCTGGAAGAGACTGGCGGAAAGCTGATGATGCTTGAGCCGCGCTCTCCGGAAGGCTACATCCTGCATGGCCAGGCTCTACTGATGAAGAAAGATCAGGCAGGCGCCGAAGCCGACCTGAAGAGAGCGATCAGCGTCGCTCCGGACAATGCTGCCGGCTACGCCCGCATGGGCGATCTGCGCGCGGCTCAAAAAAAATATGACGAAGCCCAGAAATACTACTCCGAAGCGTTGCAGCGAAACCCATCTGCCGTTGACGCGCTCACAGGTCTCGTAAATATTGCTATGTTACAGAAACAGCCGGCGACTGCGTTGCGCATCGTGCAGGACCAGATCGCGAAAGTACCCGACAGCAGCGGCTTTTACGTACTTCTCGGCCAGGTCGAGCTTCGTAATCAGGATTCCGCCAAAGCAGAACAGGCCTTCCAGAAAGCTGTGGATCTTGACAAGAACAACGTCAATGCATTTCTGATGCTTTCCAGCGTGCAGGTTTCTCGCGGTTCTGTGGACCAGGCCATTGCGGGTTACCGCAGCGCGCTGCAAGCCAATCCGCGCGACATCCGCATCTATGTCGCGCTGGGAAGCTTGCTCGAAACGCGCGATCAATGGCAGGAAGCCGAAGATTTGTATAAAAAAGCGCTGGAAATTCAGCCCGATTATGCGCTAGCCGCAAACAATTTGGCCTATCTCATGCTCGAACACGGCGGCAATGTGAACGTTGCGCTTTCTTTGGCGCAACTCGGCCGCAAAGGAATGCCCGATTCGCCGAATTCCGCCGATACGCTCGGTTGGGCCTATTATCAGCAGGGCGTTTACAACGCCGCCATCGATCTGTTCCAGGAGGCGATCAAGACTCAAGAATCAGTCAAGGGAAGTCCGGAAAACGCCACGTATCACTATCACCTCGGTATGGCCTATCTGAAGTCCAACAATTTCGATATGGCCAAAAAACAGCTGCAGTACACGCTGCAAATCAGTCCTAATTACAGCGAGGCTGGAGAGATCAAGAAAATTCTCGCGCAATAGTCAACCCGGAAGACTCTGTCGCGCACGCAACGTGATTTCATTCACGTGCGCGATTCTCGAGATGCGCGCTGTGCTGTCCTCGCCCGATTGCGCGCTCCATCGTTGCTCACATCACGTGCTGCAAGAAAAAATCTCAACAGAAATAGTGCGTTCCCTCATTCTCCCGCTGAAGTAGAATGCGCTCGCAATCATGGACCCCAAGATCAAGCAAAAAGTCCTGCGCCTTCTCACCAATGGCATGTATATCCTCACGTCCCGTTCAGGCGAACGCTTTGGCGCAGCGACCATCACCTGGGTTTCGCAAGCTTCCTTCAAACCGCCGTTGTTGATGGTCGCGTTACGGAAAGATGGCAGCGCATTCCAATGTGTCGTCGAAAGTCACGCTGCGGTACTTCATGTATTGGACAGCACCCAACGAACGATTGCGCAGAAATTTTTCGCGGCGACAGAGGAATGCAACGGGCTCCTGAACGGCGAGCCTTATGCCGCAGGAAAGATCGGCGCTCCGGTCTTGGAAAATCTCGGAGCCTATCTGGAATGTAAGTCCCTGGACATTCTCGAAAAACATGGCGATCACGCCATCGTGGTCCTCGAAGTTCTGGACGCCGTGCTGCGCAAAGACGTCGAGCCGCTCACGGTCACCGGTTCCCCGTGGCAATACGGGGGTTAGCAGCATACGGCAATGCCCGGCGCGATCTCCGGCCGCTATCGCATGAATCTCGTTGAGCAGCGCACACCAACTCCATTATAATTGCATGATTTGCCGAGGCACAGGGAGCCACAGACAGTCATGTTGAAAAGCATTCAGCAACGGGACCTGGAACGAAATCGCTGGGTCAAGATCGGTATGAGCGTTCTGCTCGGGGTCATCTGCTTGAGCATGCTGACCTACTTGATCCCAGGGATGGGCAGCGCCGCATTGACCAATGCTCCCGATGCTGTCGCCACCGTGGGTGGGCAAAGCATCACCGCCACCGACGTGCAACGCCAGTTGAACACCGCGCTCCACGGACAAGCCGTGCCGGATGTCTTGAAGGGGCTGTACGCCAAACAAGTTCTGGATCAGATGATTTTCAAACAAGCGCTCACCATCGAAGCGCAGCGCCTCGGTCTCCGCGTCACGGACCAGGAACTCTCCGATCGTATCAAGCAGATTCTCCCCGCCGCATGGAACGGCGACACCTGGCTCAAAGACCGCTACACCACCGAAGTCCAAACTCGTACGGGCATGTCCATTCCGGAATTCGAGGACTTTCTGCGCGACCAGATGCTGCAGGATAAATTTCGGCAACTGGTCACCGATGGAATCACGGTTAGTCCCGCTGAAGTGCAGGCCGAATACCGCCGTCGCAATGACAAAATTCAGATCGACTATGTCGTGGTGAAGCCCGCGGACCTCGCGCTCACGATTCAACCGACCGACGCGGAATTGACGGCCTATTACACCAAGCATGCGGGCCTATATCAGATTCCGGAGAGGCGTTCGGCACGTTACGCGCTGCTCGACCTCGCGAAGCTGCGCGCCACCACCACTGTCGGTGACGATGCCTTGCGCGCTTACTACAAGTCTCACATTGACGAATACAAGGTCGAAAATCGCGTTCACGTCGAACACATCCTGTTCAAGACAGTGGGCAAGACGGACGCTGAAATAGCGGAAATTCGCCAGAAAGCCGAAGACGTTTTGAAGAAAGCCAAGAGCGGCGCGAATTTTGAAGATCTCGCCAAGAAATTCTCCGAAGACGACGGCACCAAGCCCAAAGGCGGCGATCTGGGCTGGATCGTCGAAGGCCAGACCGTGCCCGAATTTCAGCAAGCTGCTTTCACTCTGCCCAAGGGGTCTATCTCGGATTTAGTGAAGACCCAGTACGGTTTCCACATCATCAAGGTTTTGGATCACGAACAGGCTCATACCAAGACCTTCGAAGAGGTCCGCAGCACGATTGAGCCGACGGTGCTCGATGAAACAGTGAGCGCCAAAGCCAACGATATCTCCGAGAAGATGGCTGCGGCTATACGCCAGTCAAACCACCAACCGCTCGACGAGCTGGCGAAAAAGTTCAATTTGACCATCGTGGAACTGCCACTCGCTTCCGCCACGGATCCGCTCGCGGCGTTCGCCAATTCTCAGGATCTGCGCACGGCAGTTTTCCAGCTTCGCCCGGGCGAATTAAGCCAACCCCTCCAAACCCCACAGGGATTCGCGATTGTTACTCCGAACGATATTCAAGCCGGACACCAGGGCACGTTTGCCGAGGTCCGCGGCAAGGTGCTTTCCGACTATCAACAAGAGAAATCGGTGGAGCTGGCAAAATCCAAGGCCGACGAGCTGGCCAAGCTCGCCAAAGGCGGCGAGCCGTTCGATAAGGCCGCCAAATCCCTCAACCTTACCGTTAAGAGCTCGGAACCCTTGTCGCGCACCAGCTCGATTCCAGACGTTGGTTCCGGCCAGTTGATTGATGCCGCATTTACAATGCCTGTCGGCCAGGTCGCTGAACCGAAACTCGTCGCAGGTAGCTGGCTTGTCTATCGTGTCGCTGCTCACGAACCCGTCAACGACGCTGCAGTGGTGTTGCAAGCCGACCAAATCCGCCAGCAATTGCTCCAAGCGAAGCAGAGCGCGGCATTCGACGCGTTCCGCTTGGCCCTCGAGGCCCGCCTGAAGAAGGAAGGAAAGCTGGTGATCAATGCTGACGGGATGAAGAAGTTGACAGGGTCAAGCGCCTCATAACATACTGAAAATAAGTAGTTTACACAAATACCACTCTTCGCTTGCCGTCCGTTTCTCTCTTCGCTAGACTATTCCTATCCGCAGTGCCTGCCCCGTAGCCAGCGGGGTCCTATTCTCCGAGTACTCGGGGAGCAAGGGTAGATGCCTTCCAGCCCTATGTCGCCTGGTGTTCAACAAAGAATCGTTGCAAAGGAGCATTCCTATGGCGATTAAGAATTCTAGGGCAGGCAGGCTCGGACCGGTTGCATCGGGACTAAAGCGCGGACGTCAGCGGGCAGCAGCAGTGGAGTTTGCGGGATCCAACGGTAACGGGAAACTGAGGAGCATGATGTCTATCAAGAATGGTTCGTCGGGAAATCTGTACTACTGTGCCATGGAGAAGACTCAGAACGGGAAGTACAACATCCGCATCCGCGTGCAGTTCGAGCGCGGCGGCTGGGCGTTATCCGTGTATTTTCTGGCGTCTTCCTTCAATGCCGGAATGAAGAAGCTGGAAGAATCGCTGCAACTGCTGCAGAAGAGCGAAGAACGCTTGCGATTCTGGGGCGTAGAACGCAGCGACGATCCGAATCTCGCCGGCGATTTGCTGCAGGAATCCGGATTGTGGCTGGATCGGCGCCGCGAATTTCCGCGCAAAGTGGCGGAAATGAACTTGGCTAGCGAACGGCCAGTTCCCGCTTCGCTGCTAGCGCCGGTGCGACGCGTGCTGGCGGATTCTGTGTCTCAAGAACGCGAACGCTCGGTTTCAGCCGCCGCTGGCGATTAGCAGCGCGAGATCCGTTTGCAAAGGCTGCGCGCGGCTCTACTTTTCGCGAACCAGCACTTCACCCTGCGCCAAAACCACGTCGTTCAGCGACAGCCGGTACTTGTATGAGCCCGGGTTCAAACCTGGACGGATCGGTCCGCTGACTAAGCGCACGCCAGGTGGCGCCTGAAACACGTTCGAAGAGAACGGACAGCGCTGCGAATCGAACTCGATCTTGAGGTTACCCGCGTTCGAGATCCATTCCGCCTGATCGCCTGGATCGAGCACCACCACTTCCGGCAAGACTCCAACAATTACGCGCTTCTCCGCCAATTTGTCCTCGATTCAGTTTCCCGTGGAACACTGGTGCCGGGGCAATTTACAGAAGACAACCCATAAACCACTCGCGCGGCGAGCTTTAGCCTTCGAACGATCGGCCAGGCGCCGAAGCGCGTCGTAGCGCGGCGCTGCGATCGCAACATCAACTCTAGAGTACGCCCTTCACAGCTTCGACGATGTGCCGCGCAGAAATTCCAAACGCGTCTACAAGCTCCTCCGGCTTGCCGGAATGAGGCATGTTGTTCACGGCCACCAGCTTGAACTTTGTGGGGGGCGCACCCGCCGAAGCCAAGGCGTGCAGCACACCTTCGCCCAAACCGCCTTCCGGCCAGTGATCCTCGGCTGTCACCAGACGCCCGCCGGTGGCAGCGACCTCCGCAGCCAGCGCTTTGCCATCGAGCGGCTTCACGCAGTACAGGTCTATGACGCGAATGGCAATTCCTGCTGATTTCAATTGCTCCGCCGCTTTCAGCGCTTCGTGCAACGTCACGCCCGCTCCGATGACCGTCACCTTATCTTCTGCGCTCTTGCGCAACACTTTGAACCCCGGAACGGGGAATTTTTCGTCTTTCGAATACAGAATGGGCATCTTCGGCCGCGAGGTGCGCAGGTAGTTGATTCCGGGGCGGCGCGCCATCGTTTCCGTGATGCGTTCGGTGGAGACCGCATCGCTGGGATAAAAGACGGCCGAGCCGTGGATCGCGCGGAACATGGCGATGTCCTCGAGGGCCATCTGCGACGGGCCATCTTCGCCGATGGAGACGCCGCAATGCGAGCCGCACAAATTGATGTTAGCGCGGCTGATGGCGGCCATGCGCACGTTGTCATACGCGCGCGAAAGGAAGCAGGCAAACGTGTCAGCGAAGGGAACCTTTCCGCGCGCCTGCAATCCGACGGCAACGCTTACCAAGTTCTGTTCCGCGATATAGCCCTGCCAGAAATGATCCGGGTACGCATCGCCAAATGTTTCCGAAAACGTGGAGTTTTTCACGTCGCCGGATATTGCGACGACGTGCGGGTTAGCGGCGCCGAGGCGCTTCAGCGCGAAGCCGTATGCTTCACGCGTGGCCACCTGGGCATTCGCCGCATAATCCGGCGCGGGTGGCTCGGGGAAATCCGGCGGCACGGGCAAAGGTGTGCGCTCGTAGGATTTGCCCGGATCGGGTGGCACCGTTGGTCCGCCGCCCATTTCCTGAATCGCCGCGGCGAGTTGTTCCTTGGAGAACGGCTTGCCGTGCCAGTTGAGCTTGTCGGCAACCTGGCTGAAGCCGTGGCCCTTGATGGTGCGCGCGACGATCGCCTGCGGCTTACCTTTGACCGTCTTAGCGCGGTCGAGCGCAGCCAGCACGGCGGCCACATCGTGCCCGTCAATCACTTGCGTGTCGAAACCTTCCGATTCGAATTTCAGCCGGTAGCGCTCCATATCGTGCTGGTACATGGTTGGTTCGCTCTGGCCGAGGCGGTTGATGTCCGCGATGACGGTGAGATTATCGAGGTTGTAGTGCGCCGCGAACGCTGCCGCTTCCCATACCTGCCCTTCGGCCAATTCGCCGTCACCGGTGAGCACGTAGACGCGCGTGGGACTTTTATCCATGCGCGCGCCGATCGCCAGTCCAGCGCCTACGGAGAGGCCTTGGCCGAGCGAGCCGGTGGCCGCGTCCACGCCGTGGATGCGCGGCGTGGGATGGCCTTCTAGCTCGCTGGAGAACTGCCGCAGCGTCATGCAGCGCGAAACCGGGAACACGCCCGCTTCCGCCAGCGCAGCATAGAGAACCGGCGCGGCATGGCCCTTGGACAGCACGAAGCGATCGCCGTCATTCGAATTAGCGTTCTTGGGATCGAACTTCATGGCATGGAAGAACACGCCTGCGACCAGCTCGGCGGCGGACATGCAGGAAGTGGGATGTCCCGAGCCGGCAGCCGTGGTGGCCATCATGGAATAAATGCTGAGAAGTTTGGCTTTTTCTTTAACGGTGCTTATGGTGGCGGCGGAGGGTCCTGCGGATGATGGCGCACTCATGATGGCTCCTTTAACGAATCTTTGGCGCGTTCGATTTTACCCTTTTCGGCGGCGTCTGGCGAAACTGTAATTTGTGGCGGATGGTCGGGGGAAGCTGTGAAGCGCGAGAGGTGATTCGTGATTGGTGAGTAGTGATTCGTGACCCGCGGATTGCGCTCTTTGCCGCGCGAACCGTGGCCCGCGACGCGTGCGCCCGGAAATGCGCAGAAGGTCCGGCAACTGGCGGGTGCACCGAAAACTGTAACATTGCTGAATTTGTATCGAATAGAAAATTGTTTCTCCTTTGTTTTCATTGGAAGGCTCGCGAGAATGATGATTTTGTGAGGTTTATTTGTATCGAATAGGAATGAGGTGAGACAGTGACGAGTGAAAAGTGACGAGTGGTGGGTGGGGAGCGGCGCGGGCCGAAAAAAAGTGGGGCAAATAGTACCGATTAGAAAATGTTTTCTCGTTTGTTGCGAGTGAGTTAGCTCGATTTCTAATCGGCTACGTGTACCGATTAGAAATGCTCGGAGCGGTGCCAACGGAAAAAAAGTGGGGCAAATATTAGCGATTAGAAATGCATTCGGTGTTGGTACTGAGGGAGTTAGCCTTGTTTTTAATATTTTTTCACCAGCGATTAGAAATGCGTGAGTGGTGAGCAGTGATCGGTGAGTAATGAAGCGCGGGGATGGCGGCAGGCGAGGAACGGTGGCGAGCGGTGGGTTGGGGCCGGGGAGTTGCGGCGGAGGAGGCGCGATTCCCGATTTGGGACGGGCGGCCGGACGGCAATCGCAGGCGGAGTGGTACATGCAGCCTCCTTGCCCGAGCGCAATCAGCCCACGACTGACGTTAACATATTCGTTATGGTAACGCAAGAGGAAATGAGAGGGCGTGCGGTCGCGTTGAGCTGAGGGCACGCCAACAAAGGCTGGCGGTCCCGTCCCGCGCCGCGCCTGCTGAAGTGCGGCAGGCAGGAAAAAGCGCGGGACTGCGTTCGGGATGACACGGGTTTTTCTGTTTCGGTGAAATGTGAGGACGCTCCCTGATTCAAGACAGCAGTCGCCACTAAGACTCGAAAGGTGGCCGCTACGAGTACAAATGCAACGCTAGAGCCACAACAACGGCTGCCCGGTCCCGCTTCGCGGGACCGGCCGCTACAAAGGCAAAAGCAAGCGCGAAAGAGCCGGCGAGACGCCGGCGTTACCAAAGCGAAAGGCGCCAACCGCTGGAGGCTGCCACATTCATAAGCTAGCCTGTGCGATGAGCGGTTCGCGGCTAGCGACGCCCAAGCCGCGTTCGGCAAATGAGCAAACACGAATTGCATTTCGCGCGGGGTGAACGTAGAGTTTCGTGTTAGTCCGCGCAGGCCCGGGGGAAACGCATGAACGCGATTGCGATTACTGTGAATGGGCAGCAACATTCTGTGGAAGTTTCGCCGGATACTCCGTTGCTATGGGTGCTGCGCGATACGCTGGGGCTTACCGGCACAAAATTCGGGTGCGGGCGAGGCGCTTTGCGGGGCCTGTACGGTTCACGTAGATGGCGAAGCCACGCGCTCCTGCACCACGCGGATTTCCACTGTTGCTGGGCACAGCATCTTGACCATCGAAGGACTTTCTCCGGACGGGCAGCATCCGGTGCAGCTGGCATGGATTGCGGACCAGGTCCCGCAGTGCGGCTACTGCCAGGCGGGCATGATTATGACGACCGCCGCGCTGCTGGCGAAAAACGCATCGCCCACGCGACGCGGACATTGACGACGCGCTCGGCGGCAATATCTGCCGCTGCGGCACGTATCAACGCATCCGCCAAGCTGTGCATGACGCCGCGGCAAAACATTCTTCCTCGGAAACTGCCGCGCACGCGCCGGCGGCAGCAGGAGGCACACGGTGAGCAGGATGCGCACTATGAGCAACACATCGCGCCGCGATTTTCTGAAAGGCAGTGCGGCTGGCAGCGCTGGTCTGCTGCTGGCGTTTTATTTGCCTGGGATCGCTGCCGCGGCAAACGCACCCGAAAAAGAGTTCCAACCAAACGCCTACATCTTCATCAATCCGCAAGGTGAAGTTCGCCTGGTGGTGACGCGCTCGGAGATGGGACAAGGCGTGCGCACGGCGCTTGCGATGATTCTTGCAGAAGAACTCGATGCCGATTGGGCGCGCGTGAAAATCGAGCAGGGCGATTGCGATCCACAGTATGGCGACATGACTACCGGCGGCAGCATGAGCATACGCAGCACATGGGATCCGCTGCGCAAAGCCGGCGCTTCCGCGCGCGAAATGTTGCTCACCGCGGCCGCCGAGACGTGGGGTGTGCCGAAAAGCGAATGTAGCGCCATCGGCGGCAGCGTGATCGAACACAAGAAAACCGGGCGAAAAGCGACGTACGGTCAACTCGCGATTAAAGCAGCGTCTGTGCCGGTGCCGAAAGAAGTTCCTTTGAAAGATCCGAAGGACTATCGCATCGTGGGCACCAAGCGCGCTCGTGTGGACAACCAGCACATCGTGATCGGCGAAGCGCATTACGGCATTGACACCAAAGTTCCGGGGATGCTGTACGCGGTGGTCGCACGGCCTCCGGTATTCGGCGGGAAGGTAAAGAAATTCGACGCGACTCGCGCGCTGGCTGTTCCGGGAGTGAAAAAAGTGTTCGAAGTGCCCGCGGTGGAAATGCCGCCGCTATTCGGCGAAGAGCGCAAGCCGGATTCGGGCCACCAGCATTATCTGTGGGGCGGCGTGGCCGTGGTGGCGGATTCCACTTGGCAAGCGATCGCGGGCCGTCGCGCGCTGGCGATTGATTGGGACAATGGCCCTGGCGCCGAGGAATCCACCGAAAAACAGCGCGCTACTCTTACAGAGCTGCTGAAAACTCCGGGCAAAGAGCTGAAAAAAATCGGCGATCCAGATGCGGCAATTGCCTCCGCATCGAAAACCGTCGAAGCCGATTATGAAACTCCGTTTCTTGCGCACATGGCCATGGAGCCGGTGAACTGCACCGCGTCGGTTCACGACGGCAAATGCGAAGTATGGGCGCCGACGCAAAATCCCAACGGCATGGCCACCGCATTGGCCAGCGTGCTGAATCTGCCGCAGTCTGCTCTGACCATTCACATCACGCTGATCGGAGGGGGCTTCGGGCGCCGTTTGTGCATTGATTACGGAGTTGAGGCGGCTCTGGTTTCGCGCTCGGCGGGGGCTCCGGTAAAGGTAATTTGGACTCGCGACGATGATATTCGCCACGATTATTACCGGCCGATCTCTCATCATCGCTTGCGCGCGGGCCTGGATGCGCAGGGTCAGGTAACTTCCTGGCTGCACCACATTGCGGCTCCCTCCACCGACAGCACGTTCCTCGGCGGCGAGTTGCCCGATACCGGCGGCACGGATATTGCGGGCACGGGGCTTCCCAACGGCACTGTGGCGAATTACTTGCTGCAACAAAGTTTTCTGCACACCGCTGTGCCGCGCGGTTATTGGCGCGCTGTGGACATGAATTGGAATCACTTCGCGGTGCAATGCTTCATGGACGAAATCGCGACTGCTACGGGCAAGGATCCGCTGGCGCTGCGGCGGCAATTGATCGCGGCCACGCAGAAACCTGCCGGCGCAGCTGACAACGAAGGCGACGCGCCCGTGAACGTGGGACGTTTGCTGGGCGTGCTGAATCTGGTAGCGGAAAAATCGGGATGGGGAACGCCGCTGCCAGCGGGACGGGGTCGTGGCATCGCGGGGCTTTACGGATTCGGGAGCTATGTGGCGCACGTCGCGGAGGTGACGGTGGCGAAGGACGGTACGTTGCGCGTGGACCGCGTGGTTGTGGCGGTGGATTGCGGCCAAGTGATCAATCCGGACCTGGTGGCCGCGCAAATTGAAGGGGGCGTGGTGTTCGGCCTGACCTCAGCGCTCTACGACGAAATCACCATACAGGGCGGCCAGGTGCAGCAATCCAATTTCGATGGTTACCCGATGCTGCGGATTCCGGACATGCCCAAAGTGGAAGTGCACATCGTGCCGAGCCATGAAGCACCGGGAGGAATTGGTGAGCCCGGAGTGCCGTCCACGGCGCCCGCGGTAGCGAATGCGATTTTTGCGGCGACGGGGAAGCGCCTGAGGCGGCTGCCGTTCCAAACGCGGGAACTGGCGACAACGTAGAGCCGCGCGCGAAGACCGGTGAAGAATTCTTAGCTGGTGTCGGATAGATCCGCGCCTTTGGCCTCGCGGCCACTGACAGTGACGATCGCGACGAGCACGGCAACCAGGAGCGCCGTCCATGCGAGGACGGGCGCGTAATTTCCGCCGAAGTAACGCGCGGCGACTTTGGCCTGAATTACGGAATTTCGCGAAGCGAGCAGATTGCCGAGTTGATAGGCAAGACCTGGAAACGTGCCGCGCACTGCTTTAGGCGAAAGCTCATTCAAGTGCGCTGGAATCACGCCCCACGCGCCCTGCACCATGAGCTGCATCAGAAAGCTTCCGAGCGCGAGCATGGGAGCGGTGCGGGGATAGACCCAGAGCGGAATCATGGGAATGGTTAGTAGCGCGGCGATTACGATGGCTTTCCGCCGGCCAATTCGCTCTGACCACGAGCCGAAGAGGACCCCGCCCAGCAGCGCACCGAGGTTATATATGATGGCGACAAGTCCGACGGTCTTCGGCGCGAAACCGCGATTCTTTTGCAAAAAGGTCGGATAGATATCCTGCGTGCCGTGACTGTAAACATTGAATGCAAACATCAGCACGGTCAAAAAAATGAAAGTGCCCAGGTATTTCACAATATCTTTTCCCAGCTTTCGCGGCACTCCCGCAGCGGAGCCGCGTCCCTGCCGCCATGCAGGCGATTCCTCCACTTTGGTGCGGATGTAGATGATCAGAAATGCCGGGAGGGCGCCGATCACGAACATTCCGCGCCAGCCGATGTAGTGAAACAGAGTGCCGTAGACGAGCGCGGCCAGCAGGTAGCCCGCCACGTATCCTTCCTGTAGCAGGCCGGAGAAAAATCCGCGGTTTTCCTTCGGCAGGGTTTCGAATGCCAGCGCTGCGCCGACGCCCCATTCCCCGCCCATGGCGATGCCGAAGAGCGCGCGTGTGAGCAGAAAAATGTGCAGCGAAGGAGCGAATGCGGAGGATAGCTCGAATACCGAAAAGGCGACGATGTCTATCATGAGAGCGGGGCGGCGGCCGTAACGGTCGGCGATCGTCCCAAAAATTAAAGCCCCGACGGGCCGCATGGCGAGCGTGAGGAAAACTCCTTCGAGGACGGCAGCGACCTGCGCGTGGAACTCTGTGGCGATGGCGCTGACGCAAAAGGTGAGAATGAAAAAATCGAAGGCGTCGAGCGACCAGCCAAGAAAACAGGCGATGAAGGTATTGCGCTGTCGCGAAGTGAGGCGCCGGAAATGTGCCAGAAATTGTATGGTTCGCTCCCGCTTAGCGATGGCGCATCAAGTGCGGAGATGCCAGCGCGTCGGTTACTCGCGCCACCTGCGCCATCTCCGCCACATCATGCACACGAACGATGTGCGCCCCCTGCAGAATGCTGGCGGCAACGGTGGCTGCCGTGCCCCAGATTCGCTCCGCAGCAGGGCCGGCGCGCAATTCACTCTGCTCCAGAACGCCGGCGATGAAACTTTTTCGAGAAGTGCCCACGAGCAGCGGGTAGCCGAGACGCGCGAGTTCCGGCAGGCGAGCGAGCAATTCGCAATTCTGGCGGTAACTTTTGCCGAAGCCGATTCCCGGGTCGAGCACGATCTGCGATTTCGCGATTCCCGCACGTTGCGCCGCGGCCACGGCATGGCGCAAACCAGCCGCGACGTCGCGCAAGACATCACGCGCGAAGGGTTTTTTCTGCATGGTGCGCGGAGTGCCGCGCATGTGCATCAGGATGAGCGCCAGATTTCGCTCGCGCGCAACTGTGGCGATTCGCGGGTCGCCGCGCAGCGCTGTGACATCATTCACAATTTCGGCGCCGGCGGCGGCAGCTGCTTCCGCGACTTCGGATTTGCTGGTATCCACCGAAATGGGTATGCCGAGCTTGCTGCGCAGGCGTTCAATCACAGGCAGGATTCGACCCATTTCAATTTCCGCGGAAACGCCCAGCGAGCCGGGGCGCGTGGATTCGCCGCCGACGTCAATAATGTCCGCGCCTTCGTTTTCCATGGCGATGGCGCGCGCGACGGCGGCCTCTGTGTCCAGAAACAATCCGCCATCGGAGAAACTGTCGGGCGTGACGTTGAGCACGCCCATCACCAGGGTGTGTTCGCCAAGCACGAGGGTGCGCGCAGGCAAGCGCAGGCGAAATCGGCGGCGGCGGAACATTGCCCGCTATTGAAACACGGATTTCGCAAAAGGCTAAGCGCACGTATTGAACTGGAGCCGGCGATGCGGGCGCGCAGCGAGAGGTTATGGCTGCGGAGTTGCGGGCACGTAGTAGGACGAGCGATTGACGACGGTTGGATCTCCGTGATCAATCACTTCCACGCGCAACTGGTGCCAGCCCGTGTGAGGCAGCGTGCTGGCATTGTTCGCTGGAGAGAAGCCCAAGGTGTACTGGGCGCGAATTTTAAGCGCGATCTGCCGAAAAGTATCCGCGAGAGTTTGGGCTTCGCGCAGGAAGTACAACTGGCCGCCGGAGCGGCGGGTCAGTTCCGCGAGGTACAGGGTGTATGCGGGAATGCCCCATTCTTGGGCGGAATTCGTCAACAGTGTTTGGTTGGAATGCGACTGCACCCACGCGGGCGTCATAATTTTGGGGCGGCTTTCGGTGGAGACGGCAAACACTTCGATGTCTTCGATAGCTAGCGCCCGCGCTACGTCTTCGAAGGTCAGCTGGTCACGCGGTTTATCCCGGCGCGGCGCCGCCGTCTTCGGGTCGAGGGTGAGGCCCAGTCCGCTATCCTGGCCGTCCGTCAGCAGCACGATGGCTTTGCGTCCGGTGCGGCCTGCGAACAGCTCGCGCGCGGTGAGGAACACGGCCTGGTAAATATTGGAGCCGCCGGTATCTTCCAGCAACGAACGCGCATCCACACGCGCGACGGCTTTGCGGATCGTCCCCCAATCACTGGAAAAGGAAAGCTGCAGATAGGTGTGCGCTGAAAAATCCACGATGGCGGTTTGATCGGAGGACGAGAGCGCATCCACCAGGGCGCGGGCTGCATTTCTCATTTCGTCAGATTCGCGAAGAACGCTGGGGCTGGCGTCTATCACGATGGCCACGCTGGCGGATTCGGTGGAAGCGTCGAAATAGGTGAGTGGCTGCTGCACACCATCATCGAAGACGCGGAAATCGGCGCGTAGCAACCCACGGACCGCGACGCCGTCTGCGCCGATCACGCTGCAGGTGACTGGAACGATCTGCGTGGTCACGGAAATCGCGCGAACGCCGTCGGGAGTCGCGGCCGGACCGTTCGAGCCATCGGCATTCGTCGAGCTGCCTGCGGGAATTGCAGTCAGCTCACCCGTAACCGGGTCGCGCTTCCATGTGAGACCGTCGTCGAGGCGCCGCGGCTTTGGCAGTTTTGTTTTTTGCTGGGCTTGCAGGAGAACTTCGGTGCGCACGGCCGGCAAGGCGGTCAGCGCGGCGGCGAGCAAAATCGTTAGCGGCACGATACGCTGGGCCGGCGGATGCGCGCGGCGCTGGTGGGAAATCCGGCGCAGTCGCATCGGGCGTTCAGTCGAGGTCGAAATCGCGCAGAGGTTTTTCGATGGGCCCGTCTTTGGCTTTCTTCAGACCCTCCGCGAATTTTCGCGCCAACACGTCTTCTTTGGATTTTTCCGCTTCGACGGATGCGCGGAATTTCGCTTCCACCGCGTCCACCTGCTGGCGCAGCAGCGCCGCTGTGTCGTCCAAATCCACGGAGGGCGGCGGTTTCGGCGGAGGAACGTGCGACAGCACCGCGCCAATTTCGCGATCTACCGTAAGCTTGGCCTGACAACAGGGGCAACTGACCGTGAAGGTGTCTAACGGCTTTTGAGTCATAGGCGCATTTTACGCCAATTTCGGCCGATCAGATATCGCCCCCGAGAAGCTCCGGGACGGCCACTTCCTTGCTAAAGATTCTGGCGGGGTGGCCGATATATGCATCACATGCGGGTCAGGGATTGCGCAATGTGCTGTGGATTCAAGGGCAGGCGGCTTCACAAGCAGCAGTTCGCAAATGGCACGGAAGCAATTGCCGGGCATTTTCTTTACCTTCGGAATTGGCGCCATTCAAGCATCGAGCGGGTGAATCCACATTGAACGCACAAATCAAGATTGTCCCTTCGCGCGCGCTGTCGCAGGTGGAAGCCATCCAGAGGGGACCGGACCGCCGCAAGCGCAAGCGCGCCATGTTCGCTGTTCCCGTGCAGATTCGTGGCGGAGTGGGAACACTCGAAGTGTTTGAAGACATCGTCACCAGTCTGGACGTATCGCGCGACGGTTTGTTGGTGTCCACATCGCGAGGGGGATACGCGGTGGGTCAAAGGCTGCACGTGGCCTGCCCTTACTGGCGAATGCCGACGGCGATCAACGTGCCGCGCAACGCACAGGTGATCCGCAACGTACTTTTGCCGAACTACACGTACGCCGTCGCGCTGCAATTTCTGCCGGGAGTGTGCGAGGAAGGCCCGTGGGGCCTGCCGGCGTCGCCGTTTCCAAACCAGGTGCGTGTACTCTGTGTTGTGGCGGACTCCGTCGCCGCAGGCGGGCTTAGCGACGCGCTGGCGAAGGATGGATACCACGTAGTAGTGGTGCCCTCGGCACAGGAAGCGCTGGACATTCTGCGCAGCGAAGCGCCTGACGTAATCCTTGCCGAGGCGGAAGGCCAGGAGCTATCCGGCTCAGACCTTTGCGCCATCGTAAAAACGTGCCCCCGCCTGCAGCACATTCCAGTGATACTGCTGACAGCTTCCGCAATGCCTTCCGACTACGCGTCGAGCCACCAGATTGGCGCCGTGGTTTGCATGAGCATCCCTTGCAAGCCGGAGCGACTACGCAGCGCCATTCACCTGGTCGCAGCGCCCCCGGCGCTGTGCTCTGTTTACAGTTCGCGCTTCAATATGAGCTCGTTTGTGCGGACGTCTTAGTCCAGGGGCGCGCTCCGCGAACTTCCCGGCGATCTTGCTGGCCGCAAAAAAAAGAACCTCGCCTCTTGCGAGACGAGGTTCCGAAAAACTTGGCGGATGATTGTGTGGGTCTAGGCCGGAGCGGGTTTTTCGCCCTTGGCGAGACCAGGAATCGGCCGCGGTTCAGGCCGCAACGAAAGCTGTGGCTCCTTGGTCGGCACCGGGGGCGCGGCCGGCGGAGGAGGCGGAATCTTTTCCGGAAGCGGCTTGCCTTCCATCAAGAGTTTCAATTCCACGGCGTCCAAAACTTCGCGGTCCAGCAACGCCTGCGCGATGCGCTCGAGCTTATCGCGTTGCGTTTCCAGAATATTGCGCGCCTTGCTGTAACCGTTGGTGACGATGCTGCGCACTTCCCCGTCAATTTTGATCGCGGTATCTTCCGAATAATCGCGGTGTTGCGCGATCTCGCGGCCCAGAAAGATCGCTTCTTCCTTCTTGCCGAAAGTAAGCGGACCCAGAACGCTCATGCCCCATTCGCAAACCATCTGCCGGGCGATTTCGGTGGCACGCTCGATGTCATTTCCGGCACCGGTAGTGATGTGGTGCAGGAAAATTTCCTCGGCTGCGCGGCCGCCCATGAGCACGGCGAGTTGCGCTTCCAGGAATTCCTTGGTGTAGGTGTGCTTGTCGTCGATGGGCAGTTGCATGGTGACGCCCAGCGCCATGCCGCGGGGAATGATGGTGACCTTGTGCAGCGGATCAGCCCCCGGCGTCATGGCCGCGACGAGCGCGTGTCCGGCCTCGTGATAGGCCGTGTTGCGCTTTTCCTCGTCGGACAAAATCATGGATCTACGTTCGACGCCCATCAGGACTTTGTCCTTGGACATCTCAAAATCCACCATCGCGACGAATTTGCGGTTTTGCCGCGCGGCCCACAGAGCGGATTCGTTGACCAGGTTAGCGAGATCGGCGCCGGAAAATCCCGGCGTGCCGCGCGCGATCACTGAAAGATCCACGTCTTCGGAAAGAGGCACTTTGCGCGTATGCACGCGAAGAATTTCTTCGCGGCCCTTCACGTCCGGACGCGGCACCACTACCCGGCGATCAAAACGGCCGGGCCGCAACAGCGCGGGATCCAGCACATCGGGACGGTTCGTCGCCGCAATCAAGATGACGCCTTCGTTGGATTCGAAGCCGTCCATTTCCACCAGCAACGCGTTCAAGGTCTGCTCGCGTTCGTCGTGACCGCCGCCCAGCCCTGCGCCGCGATGCCGGCCGACCGCGTCAATTTCGTCAATGAAGATGATGCACGGCGCGTTCTTCTTGCCTTGTTCGAACAAATCGCGCACGCGGCTGGCGCCTACGCCGACGAACATCTCCACGAAATCCGAGCCGGAAATCGAAAAGAACGGGACGTTGGCTTCGCCGGCGATCGCGCGCGCCAGCAAAGTCTTGCCGGTTCCCGGAGGCCCGACTAGCAGCACGCCTTTGGGGATGCGCCCGCCGAGCTTTTGGAATTTTTGCGGATCCTTCAAGAAATCGATGATTTCGTAGAGCTCTTCTTTTGGTTCGTCAATACCGGCTACGTCCTTGAACGTCGCCTTCTTCTGCTGCGCCGTCAACAAACGCGCGCGAGACTTTCCGAAACTGAGGGCCTTGTTTCCGCCCGCCTGCATCTGCTTCATCATGAAAACCCAGAAGAGAACCAGCAGCAGCAGCGGGCCGAAATTCACCAGGAAGGTCAGCCAGTCGGCGTTCTTCACTTCCAAGTATTGATAAATGACGTTGTGTTCCTGCAGCACCTTGGTGATATCAGGAATGGAAGTGTTGGCGATGGTCACGCCACGGAACTTTCCGCCTTCGCGGTACTCGCCGCGCAGTTCGGCGCTATTCGGCGAGAGGTAAATCTGCACATCCTTGACGCCGTTGTTCTGCACCTTGGCTAGAAAATTCGTGTAGTTGGGTTCGTCGTCATGTGCGGACTGGCCCCCGGTGGAAGCCATCCGCCACAGGACAACGGCCAGCAAAATCATTAGAAGCCAAAATAAAATTGTTCGGACTGTTGAGTTCACCTTATTACCTCGCCTGTTGCGGCGTTACCAAAAATACCGGCGAAAACCAATCTCGCTACTACGTTAGATGCAGCGGGCCTGCACAAAGTGTCCGGCTTCGTAGTTCAGCTTTGTATTCCGGCCGCGCCACTTTCAAGGCCTTCTTCTTCGATCACTACACCGACTCGCGTGTTCTGTCGCGCGCAGAAATCATCCGCGGCAGGCATTCCTTGCGCCCAGATCACTCGCCCGCCGCTTTCCAGCACCGGCCAGCCTGGCCGTGCACCGCTAGGAACTCGCCCCGCCAAAAACATGCTTTTCAGCTTCTGCGGCTGGCGCCGGCCCTGAGGCCGATAGGCGTCGCCAGGCCTCCAATTCCGCAAAATCAAAGGAGAGCGCAGTAGGTCAGCATCGAGGGCGTTGGCGTCCCTCTTAGTGTCGCTCTCCGTCACAGGCCAGTCAATCATTTTCAGCCGGAAGCGTTTGCCGATTTCCGGAATGGAAACAGATGCCGTGGTGCTCAAGGGCAAGCTCACAACATACTGATACGAATTTGCGCGCTGCGGAGTTTCGTCGCGCTTTCGCGGTGGCGCGGCAACGTCGAGCGCGAAAATCAGTTCGTTGAAATTTCGCCGCACGATGATGCCGCCGGGAAGTTCTACAGCGCGGCCGCTGGTGGATTCGCTTGCAAGGCGGATCACTTGCTCGACATGCTGCGCGCCAAGCTCCCGCCTGTTCCCCCGCACACCTTCATAAAGACGGCGGATCAGGCGTTCCGTAAGCATGCGCAAAGGCCCGAGATCATTGGACTTCAGCGATGTGGAATTCTGTGCTGAGGCGATCTGGAGCTGCAGCGGCTGCAGCAGGTGGCACGCAGCGATGCTGCAAGCAGCGCCGTCCTGCCGGGCGAGAGCCTGGAAGCGATCTTCTACCAGCGCGTCCCAGAACATTCCTTCCTCCCGCGCCAGGCGGGCGAGCTGGCTGAGATGGCTGACAATGGCTGGAGAAAAATCCTGTTCGAGCAATGGCAATAACTTCTCGCGAATCCGCGCGCGTGTTCGCCTGGAGTCACGATTGCTTGAATCTTCGCGCCATGTTTGCCCGTTGGCGCGCAGGTATTCGCGGAGGGTTTCGCGGCGCGTGCCGAGCAGCGGGCGCACGATCCGGTCCACAACCGGATGAATTCCGGCGAGGCCTGTGGGGCCCGTGCCTCGCAGCAGATGCGCCAAAACTGTTTCGGCTTGATCGTCCGCGGTGTGGGCCACGGCGATGTGCGTGAGCTGACTCTGATGGATCACGCGCTCGAAAAACGCATAGCGCAGCCGGCGCGCCGCGTCTTCCAGATTCCACGCGTATTGTGCGGCTGCCGCCGCCACATCCTCGCGCGCGACGAAGAAGTCCAATCCGCGATTGCGCGCCTGGCGCTCGACGAATGCGGCATCGGCATCGGATTCAGCTCCGCGCAGAGCGTGATTGAAGTGCACCACCGCGAGCGTGATGCCCAGTTCATCGCGCAGGCGAGTTAGAAGCGCCAGGAGCGCCAACGAATCCGCGCCACCGGAAACGGCAACACCCACACGGTTGCCGGCAATCAACATCCGCGAGTGCCGGATGGTATTCAGTACGAATTGTTCCAGCGGAGTCCGCATGGGCCGATTCCCCCCGGCCGCAAGGTTGGGAGAACAGCATGTTAACAGCCGGAGCATGAACGGTCGAGAGTGGCGCGACAGTGAGGAGCAGCAGGCGGCCGCAAACGCGGCCGGAAATTACAGGCGATCGGTGAGTTGCTGGGTGTACAGATCGCGGCTGTAGGAAATGCGCCGGTCCAGCGCCACCGCGGCGAAATAGGAACAATTCTGGCGCTCCTGTTCGAACCATCCTGCCAGTCCGGGAGCCATGCGGGTGGAAACGCGGCTCAGAACTTCGAGCAAGCCGTAATAC
The DNA here is from genome assembly GCA_963742475.1 of uncultured Acidobacteriota bacterium. Classification (GTDB taxonomy): domain Bacteria; phylum Acidobacteriota; class Terriglobia; order Acidiferrales; family UBA7541; genus Palsa-295. Next base: position 265,545 of record CAVULY010000008.1, read on the forward strand.
GTTCCGACGGCGCGAATTTCGGACTGGTCGTCGCCTCGTTCCGGGCACAAACGGACCAGTTGCAGCAGGCGATTGAAGTCGTCCGCGGCAACTTCGTGGTCCGCAATGCTGGTGACTTCGCGGACGCGGTCCGACAACGCGACCTTGCGGCTGGAAGCGAGTATCGAACGGCAATAGGACACGAAGAACTGCAGGAATATTGCCAGCGAAAATGCGCAGATGAGAGCGGCGATCATCGCGCCCTCACCATCAGGCGCGCCGGCTCCAAGCGGGCGTCCTCCTGGATGTGTGCGAAGGTGTACGCCCAAGCCATTGGCAGCCACAGTCCTACGACCGGCGGAACCCAGCGCAGAAAGTTTGGTTCCAGTCCCGGGAAAAGATTGCGTAGGGCGTAGGTGCAAGCATCTGGCGCTGAAATAAACTCCGAGCGCGAGAACCAACTGGATGAGCCGCGTCCGTGTTTCGCGCAGCTTCAAGATGGCGCCCCACAGAAGGTAAGTGAGCACCACGCCTACGAAGTAAAAGTTCTGGCCGATCTCGACAACGAAACGATCTGTGAGGTGGGTGCGATTTTGATGGACCACCGCATACGAGAAAACGGCCGTTAGAAGAATGAGCATCACTGCGGCGCCGCGGATGTAACGGCTGACGCCCATTTCCGCGAAGGCTTCCTGGTAGAACTTGATGATGACCCAGAACATGAGGACGTTCAGCAAGCTATCGGTGTAGTAGTAAAAGTAGACGTACGTGTTGGAGTTGAAGCCAAAATGTTGTACGCAGTAATATAGCCCGCAGGTAACCACGGCATCGCATAACATGATAGAAACAAATGGGGAAATAGCGGATCGCTTGTTTGCGGTAGACCAGATACACCACTACGCTGATTTCCGTGAGGAAACCTAGAAGCCACAACATGTAATCGAGTGGTCCAAGCATTCCAGTTTCGCTTCCGGTGCCTGACCACTCAACCCCCCTTAGCGGGGGTTACCTGGAACTAATTCCAGGGTGTGGGTGGCACCGGGGCCGTCGTGCTGGCCCAAGGTGTCGGCGGCACAGGAGCCGTCGTACTCGCCCAGGGAGTTGGCGGCACAGGAGCCGTCGTACTCGCCCAAGGAGTCGGCGGCACAGGAGCCGTCGTGCTCGCGACTGTAATGGCCTTCAGACCTACAGCACTGGCCAAGACCAACATGGCCAACACCGTAACAACTAACCACTTACTCATTGACCCCTCCGAGTAGGGACACTACGCGGCGGAGTCTATAATGTAGTTAGTTGCCGTCAAGAGGAAAATAACGGGGGTATGTGTCTAAACGGTACACACCCCTACCTCTTGGCTGAAATCAAGCCTTTCCAGATCGTGCAGGTCAAATTAGCGGTTGGGAATGTGTACGGTCAATGGACCGAAAGTACCACTCGCGCGGGACTTTCCAGGATCAAATGAGCGCGAAAAACCGTGGATTCTGCAAAGAGAACGGAGACATTGCGAATCTTCACACGCTGCTAGTCGCAGGGCAAAACTCTTCCTGCTTTGGGAATACTCTGCTAACATACATGCGCAAGTAAATCGATAATTTATGCAGTATGGAGTGAAGCAACAATGGCACTAGCATGTGAAATGTGCGGCAAGAAGCCGCGATATGGCAACGCGATCAGCCACGCGCACAACGTCACGCGGCGTCGCTGGAATCCGAATCTCAGGCGCGTCAAAGCCGTGATTAAAGGCGCCCACAAGCACGTCCGCGTCTGCACCTCCTGCATCCGTTCCGGCCGCGTTCAAAAGGCCGCGTGAAGTCGGCCCTCCTCTGGAAGGAGTCCCGTTTGTCACGACGAACCCTGACCATCGCAATCATTCTGGCGGGTGTGTGCGTGGCCGGTTGCAAGAAAGAAACGGCTCCCGGACCGGACGTGTGGGCGGTAGTGAACGGCAAGGAGATTCAGCGGGCGGAAGTCGAAAAATATTTTCGCACGCGCGTGAACGCGGAGGGCCCGGCGCCATCGCAGGAGGAAGCGCTGTCGCTGAAGTTGAATATTCTGGATGAACTGGTGAACAACGAAATTCTGCTGGAGCGCGCGAGCAAACTGAATCTGATCGCGAGCGATGCGGAAGTGGAAGACAAGTTCACCGAATCCAAGAGCCCCTACACCGAAGAAGAATTTCAGAAAAAACTGCGCGATTCCGGGCTTACGGTGGACGATCTGAAGGGAGACATACGGCGGCAACTCTCCGTGCAGAAACTGCTGAACCGGGAAGTGGTGGCGAAGATTTCGATCACCGACCAGGACGTGATCGACTTCTATAACAAGAACCGCGGGCAGTTCAACGTGGCCGAACCGCAATTTCACGTCGCGCAGATCGTGGTGACTCCGCATCCGGACGCCACGGTGCACAACCGCAAGAACGACAAGGCTACGTCGGAGCCGGAGGCCAAGCGGAAGATCGCGCTGATCGAACAAAAGCTGGAGAGTGGCGCCGATTTTTCGCAGCTGGCAATGGATTATTCGGAGGACTCGACGGCGGCAACCGGCGGCGATCTGGGCTTCGTGCCGGAATCAGCGTTGAATCAGTCCGATCCGCTGCTGAAAAAAACAGTGCTGGGGATGAGACCGGGCGACGTGACGCCTCCGATCGGAGTGAAAAACGGGGGCTACCGCATTCTGAAGCTGGTGGCCAAAGAGCCCGCCGGGCAGCGCGAGCTTTCCGATCCGCAGGTGCAACAATCCATCCGCGACATGCTGCGCAACCGCAAGGAACAGCTTCTGCGTTCAGCGTACATGATCGAAGCGCGCGATGAATCCCGCGTGACCAACTATCTGGCCCGCCAAATTCTAGAATCCGCTGGAAAACTGCCCGCTTCAAAATAATCCGGAAATCACAAGGAAGGTTGGCAGGTATTCGATTGAGGTTCTGGTGTGCGCGAAGCTAGCCGCGGCTGACGGTGTGCGCCAGAGGCCGGGCCGGGCGAAGAATCCGGGCAAAGAAAATCGCGATGAGCCCAGCCAACGGGCTGAGGAAGATGCAGGCGAGGAATCCCTTCCAGAGCGCGAGGCCTTCCTTTTCCATTCTTGAGGCCGTCAATGCACAGAGCATGATCCAGAGGAGGCCAACGGTTGCGAAGAGCAGCCATGCCGCGACGCCAGCAAAATGCACGTGTGAAAACATTCCGAATCCCCCAAGTTTGCCTGTGCTTTCAGATTCGGGACGCCCGCCCGGATTGCAACCATTGTCACCGGAGCAAGGAGGCGGGGGAAGGCGCGAGAGACACGGGGGAACTTAAAGGTAACTAGTAACGAATCTGAAACATGGGTTCAGCTGACGACGGCGACTACCTCTCCTGCGTTCACCGTTTGGCCTTCGACGACCGCCAGGCGATCAATCGTGCCGGATTTCGGCGCGCGGATCTCATTTTGCATCTTCATGGCCTCCACCACCAGCAGACCCTGGCCGGCCTGCACTGAGTCACCCGTCTTTACGAGCACACGCACGATTTTCCCCGGCATCGGCGCCAATACTCGCTGGAGGCCTTCTGCTTCGATGGCGCCGCCACGGTTGCGCCGCCATTCGCGCTCGTCCTGGATCGCTAGCTTGAATTCACGGCCGCCGGTGATCGCGCGCAATTCCGCGCCTACGGACTCAATGCGCACCTCGAACGATTTTCCGTTTATCAGGACCGAATAGATTCCGGGCGCTATGGTGACCGCGTCGGCTTCGAGACGTTGGCCGATCACTGTCCACAGCGGACGCTCGCCGGCTCGGGTCAGCTCGACTTGACGCTTTTTTCCAGCGATTTCAATCTGCAATTTCACCGGGGCTCCGATCGTATTCCGGCGATGTGGTCACAGTTGTGGATCACGATTCACTTGCTCCCGGCGGCTCTCGGTTTTCCACAGTGATTCTGTAATTGGCTGCGTCTGGGAAGAATTTGCTTCGCCCATGCGCGAGGTGTGCCAGAGGAATGCGGCGATGGCTGCGGCTTCCTCGGCATGCGATTGCGCCTCGCCGGCATCGGTTTGCGCGGCGGGTTGGGCGCTCAAGAAATCGTCCAGCCAGCGCGTGTAAATTGCGCCTTGCTGGAAGTCGCGGCTCGCGAGGATGCGGCGGAAAAGCGAGACGTTTGTTTTTATTCCGCTCGCGATAGTATTCCTGCAGAGCGCGCCGCAACCGCGCGAGGGCTTCTTCGCGATCGCCGCCCCAGGCGATGAGCTTTCCCAGCATCGGGTCATACTCGTTTGGCACCGTCCAGCCCGCGTAAATTCCCTCGTCCAGGCGAATTCCGGGGCCGGTGGGCACTCCGCAGCTCAGAATTTTTCCGGGCGAAGGGAAAAAGTTATTGTCCGGGTCTTCGGCGTAGATGCGGCACTCGATGGCGTGGCCGCGCAGTACAATTTCTTCCTGGCGAAACGGCAACGGCTCGCCCGCCGCGATGCGCATCTGCAATTTCACCAGATCCAGCGAGGTGACCATTTCGGTGACGGGATGCTCCACTTGCAGACGCGTATTCATTTCCAGGAAATAGAAATTGCGCTGCGCGTCCACCAGAAATTCCACCGTGCCGGCGTTCGTATAGTTGCCTGCGCGGGCCAGTTTCACTGCCGCCTCGCCCATGGCTTTCCGCAAATCCGCGGTCATCACCGGCGACGGCGCCTCTTCGATCACTTTCTGGTGGCGACGTTGCACGGAACATTCGCGCTCGCCGAGATAGACAAAATTTCCGTGATGATCCGCGAGTATCTGGATCTCGATATGGCGGGGGCGCTCGAGATATTTCTCGAGGTAGAGTCGCGCGTCACCGAACGCGTTTTGCGCTTCGGATGTGGCATCGCGCCAGGCGGAGGCGAGTTCGTTCTCGCGTCGCGATGCTGCGCATGCCTTTGCCACCGCCGCCTGCCACCGCCTTCAAAATTACGGGGAAGCCAATTTGCCGCGCGATTTCGGCCGCCTCGTCCAGTGTCTTGATAGGATCCAGCGTTCCGGGCACCATGGGCGCGCCTACCTCTTGCGCAATTTGGCGGGCGGCGGTTTTCGAGCCCAGCCGCTCCATCGCGGCGGCGGACGGTCCGATGAAAGTGATCCCGGCATCCACGCAGGCGCGAGCGAGCGCGGGATTTTCCGCCAGGAAACCGTATCCGGGATGAATCGCATCGCAGCCGGCATAACGCGCGACGCCGAGAATTTTTTCAATCACCAGATAGCTTTCGCGTGAGGGAGCTGGGCCAATCGGATAGGCTTCGTCCGCGAGACGAACGTGCAGCGATGCGCGATCCACGTCGCTATACACCGCGACGGAGCGCACGCCCAGTTCCCGGCAGGCGCGCGCGATGCGCACGGCAATCTCGCCGCGATTGGCAATCAAAACCTTGCTAAACATTAGGCTCCCCGGGCAAGTCCGGGATTCTAGCATCTTTAGTATATCGGCCAGCATCTGGCGATCCACCCGCGCGGGAAAGCATAGCCAAGCCGGTTGTTGTCAGTTTCCGATAGGGACGTTTCCCAGGAACTTGACTCAAAAAACTCTGCGGTGTGAGTTAATCTGTCCACCACGGGAGGCGTTCAGATGTCTCGAATCATAGCAAGTCTTGTCATCACGTTGGCAATCGCAGCCACACTGTCTTCCCAAAGTCACTCACGCAGGAATCTAGTCGCACCGACGTACTACATCGCGGCAAACGCGGAGTACCGAGATTCACACGAAATATGGCTGCGGGGTGCCTCCAACCTTCCCGCTGGCGCTGTATTGGTCGTCGATGTGCAGAATTACGTTGGCGAAGGGAGCCAGATATTGGGCGTGAGAGCACTGCCGCGAGTTGGAAAGGATGGTTTCTTCGATGCCACACTCACGCCACAACCGAAGATGGAATTTAAACACAACGTGGTTTGCTTAGTTTCGTTTAGTCCTGATTATCCCGACCAAAGTTGCAGCTCGGAGCGAGCGCCGAAGCAAGCTCCGGCCAGGCCAAAGGCGGCGGCAGGCCGCCGCACTCCAAGCGGCGTTGGGCTGGCGAGACGATTGAGGACAGCTACCGGCAAGCCCGGTTCGTTGACAGCTGTGTGAGCCGCTGTTAGATTGCATAGTTTGTGTTCATAGGGCGGCTTAAATTCAGTATCCGGCGCATTATCTGGTTGGCTTCGTCGGCCGTGGTGGTTGCGTCTGCCTTCGGTTGCGCCGTCAGTCAGAAGACGGTGGTGAAGCCGTCGCAAGCGCCGGCAGCGCTGCAAACCGCGACGAAAGCAGACCTGATTGACAGCTACAATCGCCAGGCGCAAGCGATCCAGTCCTTAAACGCTGGTGTGACCATGAAGCTGATCGCGGGTTCTGCTTATTCCGGCGCGATCGAGCAGTACCATGACGTGAACGGTTTTATTCTGGCGTCCAGGCCCGCCAACATACGGGTGATTGGCCAGGCTCCGGTAGTCGGCAAGAATATCTTCGACATGGTGAGTGACGGCTCGACTTTCAGCATCTACATACCGTCGAAGAATAAATTTATCGTTGGTCCGGCCGATCTGGAGCGGCGTGGCGGGAAGCCGATCGAAAACCTCAGGCCGCAACATTTGGTGGACGCGTTGTTTTGGCCGACCATCAGCCGATCATGCACCGGTCTTGTTCGAGGAAGCCAGCGAAGGGGCGGCGCATTTCTACGTGTTGACGGTGGTGAGGAACGAGACGCCGCAGTCCGCGTCCGGCTCCAGCGTCGCCGGTAGCGCCGATGCAGGTCAGCAAGGCAGTCCCCAGCTTTCAGCATCCAACTGGGAAATCGCGCAGAAAATATGGTTCGATCGCACGGACCTGCGCGTCGCGAGAATTGAGAATTTTGGCTCGGGTGGTAAGGTGGTTTCGGACGTGGCCTACGCAGATTGGCAATCCGCGGGCAGCGCCACGTATCCGCGGCAAATAGCAGTTACGCGGCCAGGCGAAGACTATCAATTGCAGATAGCAATCAAGAAGATTACTGTGAACGAGCCGATTGCTGCGGATCGCTTCACTTTGCCGCAGCCATCGGGCACCGATCTGGTGCGCGTCGGCCCAAATGGCGAGGACGACACGCAGAAAGATTCTGGCAAGACTCCCAAGGAGCCGCAGCACTAGGGCGTTCCTGATTGCCTGAACGCTACGAAAAATTATGATTCGTTACATGATAATGCAAAACGTGCTGCACCGGCCGCTGCGCACGTTCATCACTGTGCTGGCTGTGGCGGTCGAGGTCACTCTCGTGATCATCGTCGTGGGGCTTACCAGCGGCCTACTCTCGGAATCAGCCAAGCGCATCGAGGGCGTCGGCGCGGACATTATGGTTCAGCCGCCGCAGGCTTCGTACCTGATGGCCTTCAGCGGCGCGCCCATGCCCATCGCTATCGCAGGCAAGCTAGCGCAGCTGGAATACGTGCAGGCCGTGGCCCCCGTGCTGACGCAGTTCAATACGAGCGGCATCGAAATCGTTTACGGCATCGAGCAGGAGAGCTTTCACGCTGTTACTGGTGGATTCGTTTTTCACGAAGGGCACGATTTGCAGGGGCCGAACGACATCCTGGTGGACGACGTCTATGCCAAATCAAAAAAAATAAAGCTGGGCCAGGACGTGCATCTTTTCGATCACGATTTTCACGTGGTGGGCATCGTGGAGCATGGCAAGGGGGCGCGCCTGTTCGTCTTCCTCTCGACGCTGCAGGAAATAGGGGGCTCGCACGACAAGGCTTCCGTGTTTTTCATCAAGTGTGATCGCACCGATCACACTCCGGCAGTGACGGATGAAATCAAGGACCTTCTGCCACGCTACGAGGTTCGCCCGCTGAGGGATCTGATGTCGCTGATGACCTCCTCGAACCTCCCAGGTCTGGCCGCCTTCATCAACGTGATGATCGGAATCGCGGTGGTGATCGGCTTCCTGGTGATCTTTCTCTCGATGTACACCACCATCATCGAGCGCACTCGCGAAATCGGGGTGCTTAAATCCCTGGGCGCGTCCAAGGGCTACATCGTTCGCATCGTTCTGAGCGAGACGACGCTGCTGTGCATCGGCGGAGCTGTGGCCGGCGTCGGACTCAGCTTCCTGATGAGCGCAATCTTCATCAAGCTGTTTCCCACGCTCACGATCCTGATTACGCCACTATGGGTTTTGCGCGCCGGACTGATTGCCGTCGTCGGAGGCCTGCTAGGCGCGGCCTATCCCGCGTGGATGGCCAGCCGTAAAGACCCCGTTGAGGCTTTGGCTTACGAGTAACTTAATCCCACTTTTGCGGTGCGAATCGCGCGTACAGGGCAATTCGCGCCCGCGCATCCGAGCTAGGCAGAAATGCTAAACGCGACTAGAATAATTCCAACCTCAATTTCGCTGACGCTTGCAGGGGAGCGGCTGTTGGAGCCCATACTTAAGACAGAAAACCTGTGGAAGGTATATCGCCAGGGCAAAGTAGAAGTTCCCGCACTGCGCGGCGTCAGCATCGAAATTTTTCCCGGTGAGTTTGTCTCCATCATGGGTCCTTCCGGATGCGGCAAATCAACCATGCTGCACGTGATTGGCGGCCTGGCCCAAGCCACATCGGGACGCGTGCTCCTTGACGGCAACGACCTCACCAGCATGAGCGATTCCGCGCGGACTCTGCTGCGCCGCCACAAGGTTGGGTTTGTGTTTCAGCGTTTTAATCTGCTTCCTACTCTCGACGCTTATCACAACATCACTCTCGCGCAACACATTCACGGAAATGGATTCGATCCGCATCGCTTCCAGGTGGTTGCCGATCTGCTCGGCTTAAGCGACCGGCTGAAGCACAAGCCTTCGGAACTTTCTGGCGGCGAACAACAGCGCGTGGCGCTGGCTCGCGCCATCGTCAGCGAACCGAAGATCGTGCTGGCCGACGAACCCACAGGAAACCTCGACACCAAAAGTTCCGAAGCCGTGCTGAACCTACTCCGCCAGCTCAATCAGGATCTAGGCCAGACGATCGTGATGATCACGCACAATCCCGAAGCAGCGGCCTACGGACATCGCGTGCTGCACATGCGCGATGGAGAAGTTGTGGACGGCTCCTCGGTTCACTAATATGCGGACCATATGGCGAGGGATTGTACGCACGGTTTTCTGGTCCTATGAGCGCGGCAGTTGGCCTTACGACCTGGCCGTGATTTTGATTGTGCTGTTCGTGCTGGTCACTCCGACACGCTGGTTCCACGATCAGCCCCAAATTACCGCCGCGTTTGCTTCCAAAGTGCAGCTGCAATCTGAGGACCCTGCCAGTCAGACTCATACGTACCGCCTGGACGCTTCTGCGCTGCCGGTGGAAAAACGCACGGCGCGCGCCACTCCTGAACTTGAGCGCGAAACTCACGACATCCTTGCGCGCACGGTGATCGAACTGAAAGATCAGACGTTTCAGGTGGTGCATATTGAATGTGTCTCTGCGCAGGACGGCTCAGTGCTCTACTACGACGTCACCGTGCACCCGTCGCCGCTGATGTAACATTTTCTCCCCGCCCAAGAACCGGCTTGGAACCTGCCAGGTGGTCCTAAGCGTCTAACTAGCTGTAGTATTGTGAGCGCTTCTTTAACGGGTGGCCGTTCTGATGGGGGACATGATTTGATCGTAAAACGCTTGATATCGGGGATTGCGCTGATCGGCTTCATTTCTTTGGTGTGCGTGAGGGCGTGGCCTGGGGCTGGACAAAACCACAGCCCTGCCACGCTCGAGAGCACTCTGAGGGAGCTTGATCTTTCGGCAAAAGGATTTCACAGCCTCTCAGCGGATGTGGAACGCACGAAAGTTACGGTCGTCGTGAATGACCGCTCCACCGAAAGCGGCACCATCCTGGTGCACGACGACAAAATGCTGCTGGAAATGAAGCCGCCCGATGCGCGAACGATTCTGCGCACGGGCGACAACCTCTACATTTACAACCCAGGTCTGAAACGCGTGGAAGAATACAATTTGGCGCAGCATCGCGCCCAGGTGGATCAATATCTTTTGCTCGGGTTTGGCACGCAGGGGAAGGAACTTCAGAAGTCGTACCTGGTGACGTTTCTCGGGTGAGCCGACGCTGGACGATCGAAAGACGGTGGAGCTGGAATTGACTCCGAAATCTCAGGAAGCGCGGAATCAGATTTCGAAGATTCAGATCTGGTTCGACCAGTCTTCGTGGCTTCCAGTGCAGCAGCAATTTAATGAGACCGGTTCCGGGGATTATTTCATCATTCGCTATTCACGAATCGTGCGGAACCCCGATCTGGGCGACGCGCATTTCAAGCCGCACTGGCCCAAGGGCACTGAGAAAGTGAAACCGCAGGGCTAGGGTCCATTTCAGGGACTATTGCGCTGATTCTTGCTACTTCTTTTCAGCGCGCCCGGCTGATTCGTGTTCCAGCAGCGCGCGTTTGCGTTCCAGCCCCCAGCGGTAGCCGGCCAGGTTGCCGTCTTCCCGCACCACGCGATGGCACGGCACGACGACGGACACTGGATTCGTCGCGCAGGCTCGGGCCACGGCTCGGATTGCTTTTGGTTTGCCGATCGAGCGCGCGACCTGGCTGTACGTGCGCGTGGCGCCGTAGGGAATCTTACGCAATTCTTCCCACACTCGCCGTTGAAACGCGGTGGCCTGCACGTCAGTAGGCAGATCGAGATTCGGTTCTCGCCCGCGCAAGTGTTCCAGAATTTTGCTCACCCAGCCTTCCAGGCCATTTCTGTCGCGCTGGATTTCGGCGCGCGGATATTCCTTGCGCAAGGATTGTTCCAGCGGCGCGTCTTCTTTCCCCAGATACAGCGCGCTGATGCCGCGGTCGGTTGCGGCGACGAGCAATCGCCCCAGCGGCGAGCTTACGATGGTGTAATGGATTTTCATTCCCGCGCCGCCCTGGCGGTAGGTTGCCGGCGTCATTCCCAATTGCGTGGGAGCGCGTTCGTACAAACGGCTGCTGGAGCCAAATCCTGCGTCGTAAAGTGCGGTGGTCACGTCGTCTCCTTTTTTCAATCTGGATTTCAGCCGGCGCATCCGGCGGGCATCGGCATACTGCCTGGGAGATATTCCCATCACGCTGCGAAAGGCGCGCTCGAGTTGATGCGCGCTCATTCCGGCGACTGAACTCAGAGCGCCGAGCGTCAGACGCGCCTCACTCGCATCGCCAAGCGCAGACTTGCTGCCGTCCGAGTCAATGTGCGCCTCAATTTCCCGGCACACCTTCGCCACGGCCGCTGCGCGCGGGTCGCGCAAACGAGCCAGGCGCGGGCGGCACCTGAGGCACGCGCGGAATCCATTCTGCTCCGCGGCTTCCGGCAGCGAAAAAAACTGCACTTGCTCGCGCATCGGTTTCCGTGAAGCGCAGGACGGCCGGCAGTAGATCCCTGTGGAGCGCACCGCGTATACAAACGCGCCATCCGCGCCGCGGTCGCGCGTTTGCACGGCGTGCCACCACTTTTCGTTTGGCTGCAGCGCGCGTGCGCCGGCAAAGTGCGAATTGGAAGTTCTGGTCATCAACTCGATCATTGTTTGGGCCTCGCTTCGAACTCCAAAGTAGCGAAACCCAAACGAAGCCGCTATCCGTTTCTCTCGCGCTAATTCGATGCGAAAAATCTCGAGCGGTGCGGCAAAAAATATTTAAAGCGCCGCAGGCGAACGCCCTTTCGCTTTCGGTTGTGTTTCGTGTGCAGCGAACAAACCACAAACGACAAATTTCAGCACTTCGATCCGGGCTACAGCCGCAACTCCCGCAAAATCATAGCTATCTGACCGACCCCCGGGTGTTGCATAATACGGCACCAGCCCATCACTTCCCTTGACGCGCTTGCTTACTCCGCGCATATTCGGTCTACTGGCAGGGGGGAAGTTTAGGCTGTTCTTGGGGGATAGTACATGGGGGCTGCTCCGGATTGGAAGGGGCCGCGGTCGGTGGTGTCGCCGCTGCGTGAAGTTGAAAGCCACACAGTAAGCGTTGCATCTCCAGCAGGGAAGCCTGGGCCACAGCGATTCGCGCGAGTTCCCACGCACGCCATTGGCGTTGCGCGGGAACGCCGCAACAATCCGCGCGCGTCACTTTCGCTGCCGCTTCGTCTCACGCGGGTGGGCGAACATCTCGAACCCATTCCGGTCACGCTCGTAACCCGCAATATCAGCTCGAGTGGCGTTTATTTCCTCGCACCGCGCGATTTTGAGCCGGGCACGGCGATCGAGCTGGAAGTGGCGCTGATCGAACGGCCGCTGGGCCAGGGCAGCGTTCAGATGTGCACCGCTGCGCACATCGTGCGCGCCGAAGAAGTGGATATGCCTGGCTGGCGCGGTTACGCCGCCACTTTCGATGATTTCGCGCTGCGGCGCGACGACATCGTCCCGCTGCGCTATCGCAGCCACTAAAGTCAGCGAAGCGATTCGCACGCGGTCGCCCGAAGATCTCACTCGTCGTCTGCTCAGATTATTCGCGCGCAGGCGTTTATCCCCATAGCCGCCGTCTGATACGATTCCCTCGCCGTGAAAATCGCACAATTCTCCGCGCGCGCAGTCCTTTTCGACTGGGACGGCACGCTGCTGAACTCCTACGAAGCGGACCTGCGCGCCTATGTCTCGATGTTTCGCGCGCTCGGAATCGATTGGAACGAGCGCGATCTCGCGCGGCACTATTCTCCCAATTGGCTGCGCGTTTACCGCGCGGCTCGGCTGCCGCGCTCGAAATGGAGCGAAGCCGACCGCCTGTGGACCCGCGCCTACAAAAGTGAAAATCCTCCGCTGCTCGCTGGAGCGCGCCGCGTGGTACGGCTGCTCGCGAGGAAATTTGATCTCGGCATCGTCACCAGCGGGAATCGCCCGCGGGTTCGCCGCCAGCTTCGCGAGCTACGACCTCGCGAGTTATTTCTCCGCGTGCGTGTGCAGCGAGGACGCCGCGAAAAGGAAGCCGCATCCGGCACCGCTGCAACTGGCGCTGAAGCGACTGCGCCGCGATCCGGAACATTGCGTGTACGTTGGCGACACGGCGGAAGACATCGAAATGGCGCGCAGCGCCGGCGTGCGCGCCATCGGTGTCCTCGGCCCGTTTCCCACCGCCGCTCGCTTGCGCGCCGCCAGGCCTGAAGTCATTCTGAATTCAGTTGCGGAACTTCCGAAGTATTTGCGCACGATTTCGTGACACCGCCAGATTGGTGGCGTTGGATCGCGAGCAATCAGCGGTGCGGCGAGGATATCGGAACGCTCGAGGATGAGCCCGGATCAGATGCTGGCGGCGCCGCAGCGGCACCTGCGGGTCCAGGCGCCGGCGTGTGCACCTTGAAATCGGTGGAGTGGACCACCAGCCGCAGCGGCAGCTCATCATTCTGTTCGCTCTTGAAATAATCATCGGAGCGGGTGTAAGTGGGCAGCCAATACTTGCCCTGGAAATTCTCGCGATAGGTTTCGAACATGGTGAAGGGCAGCGCCGTGCCGTTGCCCTCGAGCTCGCTTACGAATTTTCCGTAACTCTTCACGATCGCGAAATCGTGATCGTCAATCCAGATCACGCCTTCGAAATAGCGCTTCTTGCGGCTCAGCGTCTTCGGTTTCACCTGGAAAATATAAGTGTTCAGCTGGTCCAGTTTTTCCTGGCCTGCGTATTTAAAATTGTAGTTCGCGATTTCGTCGGTGGTCAGCGGAAACTCGGGCAGGCCGGCGATCACGCGCACGTCCTCCAGCGAGAAGTGCATCAGCTTCAAGGTGGATTCCGCCGGCTTGGTCGCGCGCATGTAGCGCAGCCCGTCCGCCTTCATATAGACTTCGCTGGTCACGCTGAACTTGCCGCCGGGGTCGTACAGCTCGTCCAAGCGGATGGTTTGCGTGAAGTCGTAGGTGTCGTACACTTTTTTCATCACGTCTTCATTCGCTGCGAATCTCTGGATGATCTCTTCCACCGGCACGGGCGGCGGCCCCGGATGCGGCTCCGCCGGAATGCGCTCCACTTTGAATGTTGGTGGCGGAGCTTGCGGGCCGGGGTCCTGGGCGAGCAGTGGCGTGCTGGCGACGAACAGGGCTGCCAGAGCGATCACTGCTTTGGGCAGCGCGGTTGCGTGCGTCGTCAATCGCAGATGTCGGGGCATCTTGAAATGTTCTGGCACAGTTGTTTGGATGCGAACTTAGCGCTCTGCGTCTATTCTCGGCCGTCGGTCGTGCGAGCCAACGATCATCGTAGTCCCCATCCTTGCGCATTTTATCGCGGTCCGGGGAAATACAGCAGCGGCATCGAAGGCTAAGCAACCGGCGCGAAATTCGCGACCTGTGCTCGTCGTGGCTCTGTTAAAATCACGCGTTTGCGGATTGCGCTTCCGCACCGGCCATGACAGATACGCTGCACGCTCGCGAGTCCAGACGATATTTCGTCAGTGGCATGGTGCAGGGAGTCGGATATAGATATTTCGCCCGGCGCATGGCGCAGCGCCTGGGACTTGACGGCTATGCGAGAAACTTGCCTGATGGCCGCGTGGAGGTTTACGCCGTCGGCAGCGCTTCCAGGCTCGGCGAATTCCGCTCGGAGCTGGAGCGCGGGCCTCAAGGAGCCTCGGTCACAGGCGTCGCAGAGGAAGAAGCGGCGCTGAACTCTGAATTCGCGAAGGGATTTTCGATCGAATACTGAAGCGCGGGACTGCAATCCGCTTTTCAGCCAAATGTTTTGGTTTGCCGGCGCGCAAACGCACCAACCAACGAGGGAAAAGAATGAACGACCTGAAAGCGCTGATCCGCGAAATCCCCGATTATCCAAAACCGGGAATTCTGTTCTACGACCTCACCACCCTGCTGAAGAATCCGGCCGGTTTCCATTCGCTGGTTGATCAGCTCTGCGAACAATACAACGGGACCAAAGTGGATATCGTCGCCGGCATCGAAGCGCGCGGATTTATTTTCGCTCCCGCGCTGGCCTATCGCCTCGGCGCCGGATTTGTTCCAGTGCGCAAACCGAAAAAGCTTCCCGGGAAAACTACTTCAGTCACCTATCAGCTCGAATACGGCAGCGACCAGCTGGAACTCCACGAAGATGCCATCAAGCCCGGGCAAACCGTACTGATTTGCGACGATCTGCTGGCTACCGGTGGAACCGCCGCAGCCACCGTCAAGCTCATCGAGCAACTCGGCGGCAAAGTCGCCGGCGCAGCCTTCGCCGTCGAGCTCACTTTCCTCAATGGCCGCGCCAAGCTCCCCGGCGTCCATGTGTTTTCGCTGCTGAAGTACGACAAATAGATTGCCCGTGTAGGATGAATCGCGGATCGCTAATCTAATGACCGAAGATGTGGAAGGGTTTGAGCAGTTATCTCTTTCAGGTTTTATCAGTGTTCATCTGCGTTCATCTGTGGTGCCTTTGACTTGCTGTCCCGCGCCGATCCGCGATTTCCTAGACGCTGCCGCACCACTTCAAACAACATCACCCCCGCCGCAACGGAAACGTTGAGCGACTTCACCGGGCCAGCCGTGGGCAATGACACCAGAAAATCGCAGCGCTTGCGCGTCAATTCGTGCAGACCTTCGCCTTCGCTCCCGAGCACGATTCCGATGGAACCCTTGAGATCCACTTCCGTATAACTTTTCTCCGCGCGTTCATCGAGGCCCACCAGCCAATAGCCGGCTTCTTTCATCTCTTCCATCGCGCGCACCAGATTTTTCACCCGCGCAATCGGCAGATGCGCCAGCGCTCCGGCCGACGCACGCTCCACCGTATCAGTCAGGCCCGCCGCGCGGCGCTCCGGAATCACCACGCCGTTCGCGCCAGCCGCGAGCGCCGTGCGCACAATCGCGCCCAGGTTATGCGGGTCCTCAATGCCATCGAGCAGCACCAGCAATCCCTGCGGCGTCTGCGCAGCGAGCAAATCCTCCAGACCCATCGCCGGTTTAGCCGCTCCCAGCGCCGCCACTCCCTGGTGCTCGCGCGTCCCCACCAGGCGGTCAATCTGCACGCGATCTTCAAACCGCACCGGAACGCCCTTGGCCTTCGCCAGCTGCACCACGGCCTCCACGCGCTCTCCGTGGCGCCCGCGCGCGATGACGATGCGGTCCAGCGCCCGCCCGGCCGCCAGCGCCTCTTCGACAGCATGAAATCCCGTGAGCCAGTTCATCTTTATTCCGTCAGTTCCGGCGCCGTATGCAGGCCCGGCCAAATCGCATCACTTCCTGTTTTATGTTTTCTCTGCGAACTCTGCGTCTCTGCGGTGAAATCAACCTTCCAACGTGGCTATGGTGTGCGCCGCAATCGCTTCGCCGCGTCCGATTTCGCCTGTGCCTTCATTGGTCTTCGCTTTCAAATTGATCTGCGCTTCCGCGATGCCCAACGATTTCGCCAGCGCCGCGCGCATGGCAGGGAAGTGCGGCCCCAATTTCGGCCGTTCGCAGATCACCACCGCGTCCAGATGACTGATGCGCAGCTTGCGCTCGTCGAGCAACTTCCGCGTGTGCTCCAAAAACAGAAGGCTCGCCGCGCCCTTCCACTTCGGGTCGGTGTCCGGGAAATGCGTGCCAATGTCGCCGAGGCTCGCCGCTCCCAGCAGCGCGTCGCACAAAGCGTGCGCCAGCACATCGCCGTCAGAGTGCCCCACCGAGCCTTTGTCGAACGGCACTTCGATCCCGCCGATCATCAGCTTTCGCCCTGCGGCGAGCCGGTGCAGATCGTAACCAATTCCCGAACGCGTCATTGCGCTTCCTTAATTCCGAGATTGAACTTCTTCCGGGGAGAAATCATCAGCGTGGCGTTTTGCGTTCCTGCTCCAGATAGAACCGTGCCAGGTCCATGTCCGCCGGCCGCGTGATTTTGAAATTTCGCTCGGAGCCGAGCACCACGAACACGTCGTGCCCGAATCGCTCCACCAACGCCGATTCATCCGACGCCAGCACGCCGTCCGTTTGCGCCTTGCGGAACGCATCGCGCAGCAGTGCATAGGAAAACGCCTGCGGCGTCTGCGCCAACACAATCCGCTCGCGAGGAATCGTGGTGGTGATCAGCGCCATATCTTCCGGCAGGGTCGCGCGCTTTACTTCTTTCACGGTATCGATCGCGGGAATTCCCAGAATCGCCGCGCCGCGCTTGCGCGCCTCTGCAATCACACGATCCAGCTGTTCCGGCGTCACAAACGGGCGCACGGCATCGTGCACCAGCACCACTTCAGTCGCGGGGTCCACCTGCGCCAGCGCGTTGGCCACCGACTGCTGGCGTGTATCGCCGCCATGCACCACACGCGCCGGCCGCCCCAACGCCGCCTTCGCAACTTTGTCCTGCAGGGACACCACATCGTCCGCGCGCGTGGAAACGAAGAAATCAGTGATGGCGCTGCAGGCGGCCAACCGGCGCAGCGTGAAAATCACCAGCGGCATTCCGTCCAGTTCCAGGAACTGCTTGGGCATTTCGGCGCCCATGCGGGTGCCCAGACCTGCGGCGGGAATAATAGCGGCGACTCGGCTCATAAAGGGAGGACAGTCTATCGCAATCCAGCGGCCCAGCACACACACTCTTGTTTAATTGGGGATCGTAGCCGCAGTTTGCCGGCGCTTTGGAAGCTGCTGTTACCTAGCCCCTGCCGGTCTCGGGGTACAACGGTCGCGCGGGCCGCTCCCCACCGGGAGTTGCGCCTTCGTTGGTTCGAGGAGTTGCTTGGGGTTCAGGGTGTGGCGCGTTCTGCGCCGCGACGCGCGGAATCTGCTGCTCGCCGCGCTCGTCGTAGCGGCCGAAGATCATTTTCCCCGCGGTGGTCTGATGAACGGAAGTGACGGTGATGTCGATGGTCTTGTTGATCATTTTGCGCGCGCCATCCACCACCACCATGGTTCCATCGTCCAGATAGGCCACGCCCTGGTTGTATTCTTTTCCTTCGCGCAAGATGAAAACGCGCATGGTCTCGCCGGGCAGCACCACGGGCTTCAGCGCATTGGCCAGCTGATTCACATTCAGAATTTCGATGCCCTGCAGCGCGGCAACTTTATTCAAATTGAAATCGTTGGTGACGATTTTCGCGTCGTAGCGCTTGGCCAGCTCGATCAGCTTCAGGTCCACTTCCGGGATCTGCAGAAAATCGTCGTCGGCGATTTGCACTTCCAGGTGCGCCATCTTCTGGATGCGTTGCAGCACCTCGAGCCCGCGGCGTCCGCGTTGGCGCTTCAACGGGTCGGCAGAATCCGCAACCAGCTGCAGTTCGTGGAGCACGAACTGCGGAATGATTACGGTGCCGTCCAGAAATTGCGCGTCCGCGATGTCTGCCACGCGCCCGTCAATAATCACGCTGGTGTCCAGCACTTTGAACGAGTGCTTCAAGCTGCGCTCGCTGCCGAACAAACCGCCGAGCGCCTGCAGATTGAGCATGTCGCCCTTATTCGCGCCCAGAATCAGCCCGATGTAGGCCATCACCAGGAACGCCGCCAGGCTGAAAAATGAACGGGTGCTCTCCGGCATGATGGTATGCGTGAGGATCAGGGAAGTGAGGTACGCGCCCAGCAGACCCAGGATTGATCCGATTGCCGCGCCAATCAGCCGGCGCAAGCTCGCGTGCCGCAGCCGCAGCTCGAAGAGGATGACCGCCAAGCCAAAGAGAAGGCCGACCGCCGCGCCCGACTCATGGGACACACTGAACGGACGGAAGTGAAAGCCTGCCGCGACGCACACGGCCATGAACACGATTCGTATCCCCAGCATGTCCCAGAATGTGCCGACATGATCGTGCACAGCATGCGAACGCGATGCCAGCTTGCTGGGGGAGTCTTCGGGAGTTGCTACTGCAGGAGGGCGATTCTGAGTCCCAGGGGTCCGCTGCATATTGCCGCCTTATAAATATGAATAAGACGAATCGCGCCCAAATGGTTCGTCTCAAGTTATTTTTCCGGCCTATGAAATTTTGGAGCGCCCCGCCGGGATAAAGAGATCTGCCTTATGAAATCTTTATGATTTCGACAGTATAGCACCGCGCGGGAAGCCCCCGTCAACGAGCTAACATAATTAGACTATTGCACCGTTGAAAGGTTGGCAACGCGGTCCGGAAGGTCGGGAGAGCGAGGTGGTGGCCTGCGGAATGGGCCTCGTTCGAAAATAGAGGTCCTGCGCGTTAGATCGGCGGATACGCCAGGGCGGAATGCTGCTTATTTGATTTTTGCGACGCGCCCGGAGGTGGGAAATTTCTGGAACTGCAGAGCGTCGTGGCCCGGCACCACACGGTCCGGAGAGCCTGCGAGGTCAATCATCCGCGACTGTGCGGCAATGTTGGCGGGATGATCCGCGTCACTGAACGTGGCGCTGGCCAGGTGCGACGACAGGTTGAGATAAAAATAACAGTTGTCCGAGGCCAGCACGAAGGGGGGATTGCCGTCTACTTTGAGGTATTGCGAAGCGTAGGTGTGACGCGCGCCGGTGTATGCGCGAATGCCGGGAAAGATTTCGACGTTATCGCCATCCACCAAGCGGATGCGGCCTTCGGTATTTAGTTTTACCAACTGCTCGGCGTCCTTCGGGTCAATGCCGCCGTGATCTCCGCCCGGCTGCCACGCGTCCATGGTGTAGTAGCGATATTCGTCCTTCTGAATCCAGATATTTGCCTTCGGGAAAAGATCAATCCCGCCCATGTGGTCCCAGTGCGCATGGCTGATGACGATGTCCGTGACCTCGTCGGGCTTCACTCCGGCGGTTTCCACGGCTTGGTCCGGCCGCAAATAATCCTTCATCGGAAAATCTTTCAGGAAAGTGTCGCGATGAAATCCGCTGTCGAGCAGAATCGTGCGGCCACCGCCGCGAATCAGCCAAACCACCATCGCTATGTCTATTTTCACGTCCTTGGGGCCGCCGACTACCAGCTCGGACACCGGCACGTCCGGAGCAGTCGCGTAGCGTATGGCTTGGATTGAATATTCAGGTGTCGCGGGCGCCCCGAGTAGTGAAGCGAACACAGCCACGATCAAGAATTGTTTCATGCCGGCTCGATGATACGGCGAACCGCGCGGACTTCAAGAGGGAAATGACGAATTAGAGGTAGAACTTCGGAACGCGCCGGCCCAGCGCGCACAATAAATCGGATGTTACAGTTCCGATCGCGTGCGCCACCTCGGAAACTTCCACCGACGCGTCGCCATCCTTCCCGTAGATTGTCACCACGTCGCCCAGCACGGCTTCCGGCACGTCGGTCACATCAAGAGTGGTCAGATCCATTGAGATCGTTCCCACCAGCGGCACTCGTCTGCCGCGGACCAGCGCCCATCCGCGGTTGGTCAATGCGCGCACCACGCCGTCGGCATACCCTGCGTTGATCACCGCGATGCGTGAGGGCCGCTTGGTCACGAAACGCGCAGCGTAGCCCACGCCCTGGCCCACCGGCACATTCCGCAAAGAAATAATGCGCGCGCGCAGCGAAAGGCACGGGTGCAGCGTCACCTGGCCCATCACTTCCTGTTTTTTCTGCGGCGGATCGAACGACTGGTGATAACCGTAAAGAATCGCTCCGGGACGAACCATATCCGCCCACGTGCTGGGCCGCGCGCAAATCGCTCCACTATTGGCCATGTGCACGATGCCGGGCGAGACGCCTAGCGCGCGCAAACGGGCCAGGCAATCTAGAAAAAGTTTCTCCTGATCGTTCGTTTGCTGCGCCGTGAAATCTTCCGCGGATGCAAAATGCGTGAACGTGCCTTCCAGCTCGAGGTGCTTACACTTGGCCAGAGTTCGCGCGAAGCTGTCCACTTCATCCGCGGAAATTCCCAGGCGGTTCATGCCCGTATTAATCTTCAAATGAAATCGCAGCCGCGATTTTCCGCCGGCCGCTTTGGCGCTGCGCTCCAGGTGATCAAGATCATCCACGCGCGTTACCGTGGGCGTCAGATTATTTTGAATCAGCCGTCTTTCTTCGCCCGGCCAGAAGCCCGTCAAAATCAGAATCCGTTTGCGGATGCCCGCCTCGCGCAGTTCCACGCCTTCGTTCGCGCAGGTTACGCCGAACCATTCGGTCCCGGCCTTCTGCAGCGCCTTGGCCACCGGCACGGCGCCCAGCCCGTAGGCGTTCGACTTCACCACCGCCAGAATTTTTCGCGATGCTCCCACCTGTTTGCGAATGGCGCGCAGGTTGTGCAGGATGGCCTTCAGCGAAATTTCCGCCCACACCGGGCGTCCCGCAAAATGAATTGTTTTCGGCATCGTCATTTAGAATGCCAGACTCCTCGCCGCGCGCGCGAAGGAAATTGCCACTGGCAAATCGCTTCGCGCCGTTTAGGTAAACATCCGCATTGGATTGTTGCAGGACGGCTGCCATCGCGCATTGCCGGCAGGGCGCAGGCGCAAGCTTACCGTAAGATGCAGATAAACATAGGGTTATGGGACGGGCTGTTCGGCGACGGCGCAATCCCGAAGAGGATTATTTCTGGGCCTTTGCCGCCATTTCGACACGAGCGTGGATTTAGCGCGCACAACTCGGCCCGTCGCTACTCTTCCGGTTCGCCTCGCGCGCTCCACGCATCCGGCGCTGCTTCTTCAAAGCGCGTGTGCCGCGCCAGGAAGACGAAATTCAAATTTCCCGTGGGGCCGTTGCGCTGCTTCGCGATGATCAGCTCCGCCTTCGCGCGATCCTCGTCCGGCAGATCCGTCTTGTAGAAATTCGGGCGGTTGATGAACAGCACCACGTCCGCATCCTGTTCGATCGCGCCCGATTCGCGCAGGTCCGCCAGTTGCGGCTTGCGCTCTTCGCGTTCCGGAGCGCGCGTCAATTGGCTGAGCACCACGATCGGCACTTTCAATTCCTTGGCCAGACCCTTCAGCGCGCGCGACATTCCCGAAACTTCTTCCTGACGGTTGCTCTGCCGCCCCATATTCGTGGGCACCACCAGTTGCAAATAATCCACGATGATCAGCGAAAGCCCGCGATCGCGCTTCAGCCGCCGCGCCTTCGCGCCCATCTCCATCACCGTGGAAGAAGCGGAATCATCAATCCACAGCGGCGCCTCGGCCAGATTCGTCAGCGCGCCGGTCACTTTGCCCCAGTCGTCGCGGTTCATGTGGCCGGTGCGGAATTTGTGCGCGTCCACGCGCGCCTCGGACGCCAGCAAGCGCAACAGCAACGATTCCTTGGACATTTCCAGGCTGAAGATCGCCACCGGCTGGCGATGGCGCACCGCCACATTTTCGGCGATGTTCAGCGCCAGCGCCGTCTTTCCCATGGAAGGCCGCGCCGCCAGAATAATCAGCTCCGAAGGCTGCAAGCCCGCCGTCTCGTTATCGAGGTTCGCGTATCCAGTAGCGAGACCGGTGATGCGGCGCCCCTCGCTGAATATTTTTTCCAGCCGCTCGAAATTGTCACGGACCAGTTCTTTGACGCCGATCAGCCCGGCCTTTACGCGGTCTTCCGCCAGCTGGAAAATCACGGACTCGGCGCGGTCCAGAATCACGTCTGCGTCGTCGCCCGCCGCCAGCGCCTGCTCCTGAATCGCCGACGCCGAAAAGATCAAATTGCGCAGCACGGATTTTTCTTTGACGATCCGCGCGTAGTGCTCCACGTTGGTGATGCGCGGCAGCCCGTCCGCCAATTGCGAAAGATAGGCAATGCCGCCCGCCGCTTCCAGCTCGCCGCGCCGCGAAAGGTCTTCCATCAGCGTGACGATATCAATGGCCTGCTGCTTTTCTCCCAGCTGCACCATGCGCTCGAAAATTTGCCGGTGCTGCGGCAGAAAGAAATCGTCCGAGCGCACTTTCTCAATCGCGGCGTTCAGCGCGTGGTTATCCAGCAGAATCGCGCCGAGAATGCTGCGCTCTGCTTCCAGATTGTGCGGTAACGGTCGTTCGAGTGTGGCGTCGCCTGGCATGGTCTGTGGTTGTGCTCGGATGTAGCTGTCGCAATCTTACGCTTGCAATCTTACGCCCGCTCGCACTCCGCGACAACGGGCACGCGTGTACGGGAAATTCCGTTTAGGGAGCGCGCAAGATTGTGCGCATTTAACTCTGGCGCGTCAACGGTACCCGCCTGTGCAAGATTTCGGAAAAGTGGAAAAGCAGCCGGCGCAAAAAAAGGCGCCCCAAATTTCGGGACGCCCGGTTCTCTTGCGATTTCTGAAGATCTATCCGCCAGCGAGAGCGACAGCCGGAAGGAAACGCTGCCTTACTCTTCCTTCTTCACCGCGACTTTCACATTCACGGTCACTTCGCGGTGCAGCTTCACCGGAACTTCGTAGTCGCCCATCACCTTGATCGGCTCGGCCAGCACGATCCTCTTGCGGTCAATCTCGAAGCCCTTGGCCGCCAGCGCCTCGGCAACGTCCAGCGAAGTCACCGACCCGAATAGCTGATCGTTCTCGCCAGCCTTGCGCGTGAATTCCAGCGATACGGCCGCGAGCAGTTCGCCCTGCTTCTGCGCCGCGTCCTTCTCGGTGGCTTCCTTCTTCGCGAAGTGCGCGCGCATCCTCTCGAGGCGCTTCAGATTGCCGGCCGTAGCTTCCAGCCCCAGCTTGCGCGGCAGCAGAAAATTGCGCGCGTAACCCTCGGCAACTTCCACCAGTTCACCGCGATTTCCCAGCTTTTCCACGTCTTCCTGCAGAATGATTTGCATTGTATGCGGACCTCGAATCCTTTAAGCGTAGCGCCGGCGTCTCGCCGGCAGTTTTGTTCCTGCCTTATTGCTACTGCGAACTACAATTCCGCCGCGAACGGCAGCAACGCGATATTCTGCGCCCGCTTGATCGCCACGGTCAGCCACCGCTGGTGCCGCGAGCACGTCCCGGTCATGCGCCGCGGAAGGATCTTGCCGCGCTCCTGAATGAACGGCGCCAGAATTTCGGCCTTCTTGTAATCAATGAAGTCGGCCTTGTCCACGCAGAAGCGGCAAACCTTCTTCTTGCGCACGAAATTCCGCTTACCGCGTTTCGCCGGCCCGCCGGGCCGTCCGCCACCTGGACCACCAGGTCCGCCCGGTCCCGAAGACCGCATCCCTCCCGACGAGGGGCCGTGCGATTGCTGCATTGGTGCGTTTTCATCTGCCATTCGAGTCTCCTGACTAATTTCCCGATTCTGATTCAAATCTCAATTCGCAAAGCTATCTTCGTAGCGGCACGCCTTCAGCTCGTGTAGCTAATGCAGCGTCCAGTAGCGTAAGCAACTCCTACGCCGTCGGCGCAGACTGCTCAGTCGGTGGCGCAATTGGCGCAACCGGAGCCCCCGGCGCGGGCGCCGTCTTGCGCGGACGACGCGCAGCGCGACGCTCGCGGTGCCGCTTCAATTTTTCCTGCCGCTTCAATTCTTCGTCGAGCCGCACGGTGAGGTACTTGATCACCGGATCCGCCACCTTCAACCGGCGCTCGAGTTCCTTCACCACTTCGCCGTGCGTGGTCTTCAGGACCATGTACACGAAGTATCCCTCGTGCAATTTCTGCACGCGGTACGCCATGCGCTTACGGCCCCACTTGGCGACCGACTCGACCTTCGCGCCCTTTTCCGCCGCTGTGCTTTCCAGCGTGGCGATCACCTTGTCAACATCCGCTTCCGGCGTATCCGGCCGGCAGATAAAAATCAGATCGTACTGACGCTCTTCCATATGTCCTCGATTCCTCTTCGTCTGTTCCGTAACTTCAGAGTTCTAAAAACCGTTCACTCCGAATCTTCTGTTTCGGCCTCGACGCGGCGGTTATGCCTCGCCATCGCCTTGCCCACGCCCTCAGTCACAATCAATTCCACGGCTTCCGCTGCATCCGCCGCCATCTGCGCCGCGATTTCGCGCTCGGGCTTGCGCATCGTGTGGAGGACGTAATCTGCCATGTCCTCCAGCGGATATTCGGGTTTCACGCCCATACGCACGCGGATAAATTCGTTCGACCCGACCGACGCAATCACCGACTTCAATCCGTTGTGCCCGCCGGCGCTGCCTCGTTCCCGAATCCGCAGCATGCCCCACGGTAACGCTGCCTCGTCGCTCAGGACGATCATCTCCGCGGCCTTGCAGTCGTAGCGTTCCAGCAACAAGCGCACCGCCGTGCCGCTGAGATTCATCATCGTCTGCGGTTTGGCCAGCACCACTTCATTTCCCGCGATTGCGCCGAGGCCGACGTACGATTTCGATTCCGGCCGCGTCACTCGAATCCCTGCGCGCCCGCCCAGCGCATCCACCGCCAGAAAGCCCAGGTTATGCGGCGTGAACTCGTATTCCGGGCCAGGGTTTCCGAGGCCGACGATGAGTCTCATTTTTACCCTGAGCGTCCGCCGCTACCCGCGTCGCAAAACTACTTCTTCTTCTCGGACTTCTCGCTCTTCGCTGCAGGAGCTTCGGCAGCTTCGCCTTCTTCCCCTTCCACTTCCTTCTTGCCCTTCTTCATCACTTCCGGTTCCGCTGGCGCCGCATCCGCCGTCACCGCCGCATCCGCCGCAGGTTCCTCTTCCTTCTTCAGCACAACTACGTGCGCGATCACGCGAACCGGGTCGGTGAGCAATTTGATCTTCGCCGGGTCAAACGGCAGATCGGCGGCGCGCAACTGCTTGCCGATCAGCATCTCCGTCACATCTACTCTGAATTCTTCGGGAATATCCGCGGGCAAGCATTCGATTTCCACTTCGCGCGTAACCGTCTCGAACACGCCGCCCTGCATCTTCACTCCCTGCGGCTCGCCGAACGTGTGTACCGGCACTCGCACGCGCATACGCACGTCCATCGCGATGCGGTACAGATCCACGTGCAGCAATTTGCCGCTCACCGGATCCACCTGCCAATCCTTCACCATCGCCTTTTCGGAGGCGCCGGAGGCCACCTGCACGGTAAAGATCGTGTTGTGCCCCGTTTCCGAGCGCAGAATCCGCGCCACTTGTTTCGCGTTCACGGAAATGGAAATCGAATCCTTCTTCCCGCCGTACAGAATCGCCGGGACCATCCCGCTCAAGCGTGTGCGTCGCGCAGGACCCTTCCCGCGCCCTTCGCGTACCTGGCCTTCGATTGTAAATGTCTCCATGATTCCCTCGTCGCGCCGGCTGGGCTTGACTGCCTCTTGCCGGCTCTCTTTTCTCGTCGAAATCCGCCGGCACGAAGCCGGCGCTGCTGCTAAATAAACAATTCGCTGATCGAAGTCTCTTCGTGAATGGACTGAATCCCGCGCGCCAGCAGCGGCGCCACGCTCAGCGCCTTGATCTTGCCCAGCTTCTGCGCCGCTTCATTCAGCGGAACCGAATCCGAGACCACCACTTGCTCGATCTTCGACTTGGCAATCCGCTCCACGGCCGGCCCGGAAAGCACCGGATGCGTGCACGCGGCAAATACTTTCGTCGCGCCATGCTCCAGCAGCGCTTCCGCCGTTTTCACCAGCGTTCCGGCGGTGTCAATAATGTCGTCAATCACCAGCGCCGGGCGCCCGGCCACGTCGCCGATCAGGTGCATCACTTCGCTGACGTTCACGTCAATGCGCCGCTTGTCCACGATGGCCAGCGGCGCGTCAATTCTCTTCGCGAAAAACCTGGCGCGCTCCACTCCGCCTGCATCCGGTGAAACCACGGTGATCGGACCCAGCTTCATTTTCTGAAAATATTCCACCAGCACCGGCGACGCAAAAAGGTGATCCACGGGAATGTTGAAATATCCCTGAATTTG
The DNA here is from genome assembly GCA_963742475.1 of uncultured Acidobacteriota bacterium. GTDB lineage: Bacteria > Acidobacteriota > Terriglobia > Acidiferrales > UBA7541 > Palsa-295. Next base: position 292,039 of record CAVULY010000008.1, read on the forward strand.
CGGCGCGTGCAGGTCCAGCGTCAGCACCCGGCTCGCGCCTGCGGTTTCCAGCAGATCCGCAACCAGCTTCGCGGAGATGGCCACTCGCGGCCGGTCCTTGCGATCCTGCCGCGCATACGGGTAATACGGAACCACCGCCGTGATGCGCCATGCAGAAGCCCGCTTGAACGCATCAATCATCAGCAGCAACTGCATCAGATTGAAATTCACCGGCGTGCAACACGGCTGCACCACGAATACGTCCGCGCCGCGCACGTTTTCCAATATCTGATAGCGCGTCTCACCGTCGCTGAACTGGCCGTGCTCCGCTTCGCCCAGCGGCACGCCTACGTACTTGCAAATCGCTTTAGCCAGCTCGGGATTCGCAGTACCGCAGAATATTTTGAATTTATCGTCGGTCAAAAAAATTCCCTCAACGGTTCACACTTGGGCGCGCATGCGCATCCGCACGCCAGCCCAAAGCACGGCCATAGTCTTCCCTGGATAGGGTTTCAACGACGAAAACCGAATCTTCCGGGAACGCACGAGCGGCTCGGCGCGCACGCGCTGGGTTTCGGAATATTCCGAACACCGCCGACCCGCTACCCGCCAGCGCGGCATCTGCGGCTCCTCGCTTGAGCAATCCGTCCCGGATTTCTCCGAGTCGCGGATGACGGTGGAAGACCGGCCCCTCGAAATCATTCGAAAGGCCTGCCCCCTGCCGGCTCCAGCACAGAGCGCAGAACCCCCAAATTTTAGGGGGTTCCGGGCGTTTTGTCAATTCCGCAGAAATCCACTGGAAGGCGTCCTTGGTGCTTACACCAATTTCGCGAGGAGACACCACCAGAATCGTCTGCTTGGGCGCGTTCGGCAGCGGGTAGATTTCATCGCCACGGTTGACCGCGAGCGCCCTGCCGCCGAAGAGAAAGAACGGCACATCCGCGCCCAGGCCGGCGGCGATTTCCATCAACCGCGCGAGCGGAACTTCGTTCCGGTCAGTCGCAGCATGCCGATGAGCGCCGCCGCGGCGTCGCTGGAGCCGCCGCCCAATCCTCGCGCCACCGGAATTTTCTTTTCCAGGCGCGCATGGACGTCGCCGCGGAATCCGACTTCGCGGCGGATGGCTTCCACTGCGCGGGACACCAGATTTTCCGGACCGAGCGGCAAATTCGGATCGTTCGATTCCAGCGTGAAACCATTGTTGGTGGAATCCGGCGCGAGGGAAAGTTCCAGCGTGTCGCGCAGCGAGATGGCCTGGAAAATCGTGCGCAGCTCGTGGTAGCCGTCCGGCTGCTTGCCCACCACATGCAAGCACAAATTAATTTTTGCAAACGCCGGCAGGCGCACTGATCTTTTCTTGGATGTCGCGCGAGTCATGCGGGGGAGCTTACTGCGGTTTCGCGGAATCCGGCGTGGTTTTTTGCGCCGTTCGCCGTTTCAGATTTTTCAGCTGCGCGTCCAGCTCGTTCACTTTATCCGTTTCGTAGTCCGCGGGCACGGCTTTCTGCCATTCGGCCAGCGCGCGCTGCCAATAGATCACGGCCTGATCGCTCTGGCCCAGCTTGGCGTACACATCGCCCAGGTGGCCCAGAATTGTGGGATCATGTTTTTGCCGCTCGGACGCCTTGCGCAGACTTTCTTCGGCTTCCGTCAACTTATTCTGCTTGTAATACGCCCAGCCCAGGCTGTCCAGATAGGCGCCGTTGCTCGGCTCCTGCGTCACTGCCTTCTGGATCATCGCCGTCGCTTCTTCCAGACGCACCCCGCGGTCGGCCAGCATGTAGCCGTAATAATTCAGCACCGAAGCATTGCCCGGATTCACTTCCAGCACTTTGCGGAATTCCTGCTCGGCCTGATCGAATTTCTTTTGCCGTTCGTAAATCGCGCCCAGCATGAACCACGCTGTTTCCTTGTCGTCATTGCCGTGCGCCATCTGCTCGGCCTTCTGCGCCGATTGCTCCGCTTCCGCGTACTTCTTCCCGCGCTCCTGCACCTGCGCCAGATTCAGGTAAATCTCCTGGTCGCTGTCGTTTCCTTTCAGCAGACCATCGAGCAGCTTAGTCGCCGCATCTGCGTCGGACTTCTCGCCGTACAGCATCGCCAGCGTTACCGTCAGGCTCGGATCGTTTGGTGCTGCCTCCAGAGCCTTTTTCGTTTCGGCGATGGCATGGTCCAGGTCGCGGCTTTCCCGGTAAGTGTCAATCAACAGCATTTCCGCGCGTTTTTGCGCGTCGGGTCCCAGCTTGGCCATTTCCTGATAGGTCTGAATTGCCGCGGAATAATTTTCCTCTTCGCGATACGCGTGCCCCAATTGCTCGTAAAGAATCGCCAGCGCGTTTGGACTCGACTCGCCGCTCGCCGCGTCCGCGCCGCTTCCAGAAGCAGCCCCTGTCGAGTTTCGCGCGCTACTGGATTGGCTCTTCATCCCGGCGATCGCGTCGCTCAGCACTTTCACCGCGTCGTCGTAACGCCCCTGATCCTCGTACAACAAAGCTTCGTTATAGAGAACTTCCAGGCTGCCCGGCGCCAATTGCTTCGCGCGCAGCAAACTCGCTTCAGCCTGATCGAATTTCCCCAGACGCCGATCGAGCTGCGCCATGCGCAAATAATTTTCCGAAGTGCTCGGCTCGATTTCCGTCAGCCGCTTGAACTGCTCCAGCGCCTCCGCGTACTTGTCCTGCGCCATCAACGCTTGCGCCAGTCCGTGCAGGTGGCCGGGATCGTCCGGATCTTCCTCCACCGCTTTGCGATAGGCATCTTCCGCCTTGGCATATTCTTTCGACTGCGAATACGCATCGCCCAGCAGGTCGTAAATTTCCGGCGAGGAGGAATTCCCAGCCGCGTCCGAAAGCAGCGTCACTGCTTCCTGCGAGCGGCCTTCATCCATCAGCAGCTGGCTCAATTGTTCCAGCGCCGGACCGTTATTCGGGTCGCGCGCCAGCAATCCGCGCAGCACGGCTTCCGCTTCGCTGTGCTTGTTCTCAAAACGATAAAGCCGCGCCAGCCACAGCCCCGAATAAACGTCATCCGGTTGAATTTTCAGAATTTCCTGAAATTGCGCAATCGCTTTTTCCAGCGTTTCTTTTTGCACTTCGCCGGCGCTTAAATCTCCAAGCTCCCGGACGTAAATGCGCGCCAGCAGCTTGTGCGCGTCCACATTGCTGGGATCCAGCTTTAGAGCGCCTTGGGCTTGCTCTACGGCTTCGCGCAGGTGCTGCGACTTGGCGTAGATCTCCGCCAGTCGTTCCTTGATCACCGGCGAGCCGGGGGCCAGCTCCAGCGCCTTCTTGTAAGACTCGATGGCCTGCGTGGCGAGGTCCGCGCGGCCGGTCAGCTCGTATTGCTGCTCGTCCACATGGCCTAGCGTGAAGTAGTAATAGACGTCGCCGCGTACGCCCTGCTCGGCGGCGTTCGCGGGTGTTTGCGTGGGCGTGGGATTCTTGGCGGGCTCTGCGGTATTAGGCGCGGCCGGCGCAGGCGATGCCGGCGGAGCATTCTGCGCACGCGCGGCTGGTGCCGCCGCGACGAGCCATATGAATGACGAAAGTGCGATACCTATTATTGTTTTCATGCGTCAGTCGCAAAACTCCATTATCGTACACTGGCGCAAAGCGGTCAAAGCAATACCCCGCGCCCGTTCTTTCCGGTATCGCACATTGTTTGGACGCAAGAAGGCCACGCTGGGATACCTCCGTGATAGAGTTTTTATCGAAATGCCCCAAATCACCGTAAAACGATGTAACGCCGACGCGCATCCTGTGGGAAAATCACATCGCTGTATCCTGCGGAGGCCAAGGGTGTTCCGGACCAAATTCGGCGTCCTGATGTGGTTTGCGGTGAGCACTGCCCTCGCGCTCTCCGCCGGGTCGCCGGCAGGGTCCGCTCAACAAGCCGAAGGGGCTGGCTCGAAATCCAATGGCGCGCAAGTCGCTGGACCTGATGCGGCTGCGTCGCCGGTTGCTTCGCAAACGGTTACGCAGCCCAAGCTGTCGGACCTCGCCTGGCTCGAAGGCCGCTGGCGTGGAGATTGGGGCCCGCGGGTCGCCGAACAGGTCTGGACCGCGCCGCAAGCGGGCATGATGCTGGGCGATTTTCGCCTGATCGAAAACGACAAAGTGTTGGTGCTGGAGTTTTTTACGCTGGTGGAAAAGCCCGGCGGCATTAAATTTTATTTCCGGCACTTCACTCCCGAGCTTGTCCCGTGGGAAAACTTGGGCGCGACGGAACTACAGCTCGCGAGCGCCGAACCAAAAAAATTTGAATTTGAAAATCCCGTGAACGGCATGCCCAAGCGCGCCATCTTCACCCGCATTGATGCTGATACTTTCTCCGCGCGCTCCGAAATTGTTCCGGAAAGCGGCGATCCGCAGGTCATCGAAATTACTTATCATCGCCAGCCGCTCGCCGTCGTCGCGCCCAATTCCGGCGCCGGCGCGCACCCCAAGAAGAAATAGCCGACCCGCGCTGCCGTGGAATTTTCAGGCACTCAAACCGGTGGCGTTCAGCTTCTGGTTTCTCCTAGTGCCTGAAGTGGCGCACACCCGAAAATACCATCGCCATGTCCAGTTTGTTCGCCGCCGCAATCACGTCCGCGTCGCGCACCGAACCGCCCGGCTGTATGACGGCAACCGCTCCCGCCTTGCCCGCTTCCTCCACGCCGTCGGGAAAGGGGAAAAACGCATCGGACGCCACCACGCTGCCCTTCAAGTCCAGCCCATTCGTCGCCGCCTTGATCACCGCAATCTTCACGGAATCCACGCGGCTCATCTGCCCCGCGCCCACGCCCACCGTCTGCCCTTCGCGCGCGAAAACGATCGCATTCGATTTCACGTGCTTGCAAACTTTCCAACCAAATAGCAGCGCGCGCGTTTCCGCGGGCGTCGGCGCGCGCTTCGTCACCACTTTCAGATCCGCATCCTTCAATTCGTGCCGGTCCGCTTCCTGCGCCAGCATGCCGCCCGAAATGCGTTTCAGATCGAGTTCCTCCACCGCTTCGCCGCTCTGCATTTCCAGCAGCCGCAGATTTTTCTTCATTGCCAGTTTTTCCAGCGCCGCCTCGGAGAATCCCGGAGCCACCACGCATTCCACGAATAATTTCGCCACTTCTTCCGCGGTATCTGCATCGAGTGCGCGATTGAACGCCAGCACCCCGCCGAACGCGGACACCGGATCGCAAGCCAGCGCTTTCAAGTACGCATCTCGCAAATCGTCCTGCTCCGCCGCACCGCAGGGATTGTTGTGCTTGATGATCGCCACTGCCGGCCGGTGAAATTCTTTCGCCAGCGCCCACGCCGAATCCAGATCCACAAGATTGTTGTACGAAAGTTCCTTGCCCTGCAGTTGTTTCGCGCCCGCGAGGCCCGCCGCCGGATATCCCGCGGGAATGTACAACGCCGCGGCCTGGTGCGGATTTTCTCCGTAGCGCATGGACTGCCTGCGTTCCAGCGCGAGGTGAATCCGCTGCGGCAGTTTTTCCAGCGCGCCGATGCTGATTTCACCGGCAGCGCCGCCGCTCACACTCAGCCGCTCCAGCTCCGTCGCGATTTCGCCGTCATAACGAGCGGTCCGCGCATAGGCCTTCCGCGCCAGGTTCAGCCGCGTTGCCAGGCTCAACTCGCGTTTCTCGCGCAGTTCCGCCGCGATGGCCGCGTAGTCGCCCGGATCGGTCACCACTCCCACGCTCTGAAAGTTTTTCGCGGCCGACCGCACCATCGCCGGCCCGCCGATATCAATATTCTCGATCAATTCCTCCGGAGTCACGCCGGGCTTTGCCGCCGTCGCCGAAAACGGATACAGATTCACCACCACCAGATCAATCGGCACGATTCCGTGCTCGCCCACCTGCTTGCGATCCTCCGCCTTCCCCCGTTGAAATAAAATCCCGCCGTGAACTTTGGGATGCAGCGTCTTCACGCGCCCGCCCAGCATTTCCGGCCAGCCCGTCAACTCGGCCACGTCGCGCACCTCGACGCCACCTTCGCGCAACAATCGCGCCGTGCCTCCGGTGGAAACGATCTCGACGCCCAGCGACGCCAGCTCCCGCGCAAATTCCACCACGCCCGTCTTGTCGAACACACTGATCAGCGCCCGTGCTATTCCACGTTTTGGTCCACGTTCTGGCCCACGTTCCGCCCCACGTTCCGCCCCACGTTCTCCAGCCACGATAATTCCTCCAGTCCAGAAAGCCCCGCCAGTGTATGCGTTTGCGGAAAAATTCGGAAGGGCGTGGATGCGGTGAGAAGGATTTTCCCGAAATGAGGTTTAGAACCGGCGGAGTGAAGGGCTAAACTTTTCTTGCGGGATCGGCTTCTCCACAGGAATCACAACGCTCAACGCCGCATGCCTGGCTCGGACCTCAGAATTATCCTTCGTTTGTTATCCCACCTAACCAGGGCGACCAATGAACCCCAAAGCAAAATTGAGGCCAACATCGACTTACCGCTGCGGTCAAACGGGGCGCTCAAAGAAAAGCTCACAGCGAGGAAATTTAGCCCGATATAGAGAATCGCAATCTTCTCTCTGAAGAACGCGCTCAAGAGCAGACACACGATAAACAAGACTGAGGCCAAAGCGAATTTCCCTTCGCGAAACGACATCACGCCCCTAATGAAACAACCGGTGATGAGAACACCTGCAAGCATCAGGAGAATTTGTCGAGCACGCAGATTCTTGAGAGCCATCGGATTCACCGCGAGGAGAGTCAATCTCAATTGTTACGAATTGCCGCTCGCCGTTCACAAATGACGAGTTCTGCCGAAACGCCTACTGCGTTGCCGATCGTCGAAAGCAGCGTCAGTTCTGCGTGAATCACCAAATCGGAAACTGACCCGCTGCCCTTAACTCGAAACGCTCGCCTTCAATTTCACGTGCCCGCCTTCAATACTGACGGTGTACTCGATCTCGCGGCCGCCTTTTTCCTTCAGGTCCTTCGTCTTCTGCCGCACGAATCGTTCGAAATCCTTCAGGCTGGGCACTCCAGCCTTCTCGCCGGTTTCGGTGCGCGCTTCCACCAGGCGTTGGTACAACTTCTCCACTTTTTCAGTCTCGTGTTCCGGGTCGGAAAGCGCCAACGCAAATTCGGCGGTGTGCCGTACCTCTGCCGCTCGTGCAGCGGCGTCCGCGGCCGCGTGGGCGATTGCAGTCGCCGAAGACACCGCAATTTCTGCTTCCGCCGTTTTGGCTGCGCCTTCCGCGGCGATACGTGCGCGCATCGCATCTTCCGCGGCCTTGCGCTGTCGTTCGCCTTCGATGGCTTTCGCCGCCGCGCCGTAGTGATGTTGCGTCGTGCCGGATTCCTTCTGGATCAGCTTCTTGCGCCACATGTCCTGATACTTCGCGTACGTGGACGCCAGATTGCTATAGCGAAATCGTTGCCCCGACGAAAGCTCGCCCGCACGGTCCGAGTAGCGCTTCAAATTCGTCTCCAGCCGCCACTGCGTGTCCGTCGGAGGCCGCGAACGCCCGCCGCCGAAATATTGCTCGAACTCAATTTTCAGCGTGCGGATGTCCCGCTCGATTTGTCCGAGTTCTTCGTCAATAGTTGCCATAATTTTTGAGCTGCGTCACGACCTCGCCGGAAAAGAAGCGTTCCTGCAGTTCGCGCTCGCGGCCAGCTCCCAGCCGCCTGTATCTCCAGCGTAGAGTGCGCAATCGGCGGCGTCAATGTGACCCTCTGCGGATATGTCGCAAAGGGAAATAACTCCCCGTAAGCCTTTGATTGCCAGCCCCTATCACATTGTGTTCAAATGGCTTAGCGATGAACCCCGTTCCAGATTCCGCCGCCAAATTGCAGAAGGATTCAGGCGCACGCCTCCGCGCCATTCCTTCCGTGGACGAACTGCTCCTCCAGCCGCGCCTGGTTGCCCTAGCCGAAAAATCCGGTCGCGGCCTCGTCACCCAAGCCGTTCGCCACGTCCTCGCCGAGTTTCGCGCGCGCTTGAAAAGCGAGCCGTCGCAATCCGGCTGTGCCAAATCCGGAAGCGTTCGACTCGGCCCAATTCGAAGTTCGCGTCGTCGCCGAAGTCATTGTCGAAGTCGAAACAGCTCTCGCGCCGTCTCTGCGTCGCGTCATCAACGCTACCGGCGTAGTCCTGCACACTAACCTCGGCCGCGCCCCGCTTTCGCCAGCCGCCGTTGCGCAGATCAATGCAACCGCCGCCGGCTACTCGAATCTCGAATACGATGTCGCGCGCGGCGAACGCGGCAAGCGCGACGTCCACACCGGGCGCCTGCTCGCGGAACTGGTGGGCGCCGAAGCCGCCATCGTCGTCAACAACAACGCCGCGGCCGTATTTCTGGTCCTCAACGCGCTGGCGAAAAACGCCGAAGTCATCGTCTCGCGCGGCGAGCTGATCGAAATCGGCGACGGTTTCCGCATCCCGGACATCATGACCGAAAGCGGCGCGGAGCTCCGCGAAGTGGGCACCACCAATCGCACGCGCCTAAGCGACTACGAGCGCGCCATCACCGACCGCACCCGCCTGCTGCTGCGCGTGCATCCTTCGAATTTTCGCATCACCGGATTCACCGAGCGCCCGTCCCTCGCGGAATTGGTCGCGCTGGGCGAACGCTTCCATCTCCCTGTTTACGAAGATCTCGGCTCCGGCTGTATCGCCGATCTCACGGCCAATGGAATTGCCGAACCCGTCGCGCGCGCCAGTTGCGAAGCCGGAGCATCGGTCATCACTTTCAGCGGCGATAAATTGTTGGGCGGCCCTCAGGCGGGAATCATCGCAGGCAAAAAAGAAATTGTGGACAGCATCCGTAGGAACCCGCTTTTTCGCGCGCTCCGCGTGGACAAGCTCACCATCGCGGCTTTGGAAGCCACGCTGCATTCCTACCTGCGCGGCGCGCTCGACGAAATTCCCGCGCTGCGCATGATCCGCTTATCCCAGCAGGAAATTGCGAACCGCGCAGGAAACTTCTGCGCAGAAGTGGCGGCCTGCACTGCCAGGTGACGCGCAGCTCGAAATTCATCCGGGATTTTCGGTGATCGGCGGCGGCTCTACGCCCGATCAACAGTTGCCCACGACTCTGATCGCCATCTCCACGCCGCGCCACTCCGCCGCGCAACTCGAAGAGCGCCTACGCAGGCCGCGGTTCAGCGGTCCGGATGCCGGAGCATCGTCTTCGCTAACGCCGGTCATTGCCCGCATCGAGGACAACCATCTAATCCTCGATCTCCGCACCGTGAACCCCGAAGAAGAAAACGAAATCGCCGCCGCGCTAGCAGCTGCCCTCGCCTGAAGAACTCCCGGTTTTCTCTGCGACCTCTGCGCTCCGACCTCTGCGTCCTCTGCGCTAAATCTTTCGCGTTCCTTCCTCCGACGCAAATCAAAGCCGATTGATCACGCTGGCTACGCAACCCGCCCCGAATCCGTTATCAATATTCACCACGCTCACATTCGAAGCGCAGCTATTCAGCATCGCCAGCAGCGCCGTCAACCCGCCAAAGCTCGATCCGTATCCAGTACTGGTCGGCACGGCAATCACCGGAGCCGCCACCAGCCCCGCCACCACGCTCGGCAATGCGCCTTCCATTCCCGCCACGCAGACGATCACTCGCGCCGCCGCTAATTTTTTCCGGTGCTCCAGCAGCCGGTGCAGCCCAGCGACGCCCACGTCGTAAATCGCCTCGGCGCGATTGCCCATGATTTGCGCCGTCACCAGCGCTTCTTCCGCCACCGGAATATCGCTGGTTCCTGCAGTCACCACCAGTATCGAGCCCTTTCCGTGATTTGCGGTGCTGCGCGAAATGGTGATCGCGCCCGAAAGCTCGTGAAATTGCGCCGCGCGCGCCAGCTTTTTCACCGCCGCAAAAATCTTCTTGTCCGCGCGCGTAATCAGAATATTGTGCGAGGCCTTCGCGCGCAGCATCCCTCGCGCGATTTCCGCCACCTGCTTCGCCGTTTTCTTGCGCGCGAAAATTACTTCTGGAAATCCCTGCCGCAACGCGCGATGGTGGTCAATCTTCGCGAACCCCAGATCCTCGTAAGGCCATTGGCGCAGCTGTTCCACGGCGCTTTCCACCGGCAAACTCCCGCGCCGCACCGCCTCCAGAAATTTTCGGACGTCCCCTTCATCCATGTTGTGTTCTCGGCAAGCGCCGGTCTAGTTCTCGGCTTTTCCGGTGACGTCCACCACGCTCACCGCGCCGTATTTCTTCAGCACGGCTTCAATTTCCTTGCGGTCTCCCACGCAAATCCACTGCAGGTGATCCAGGTCCACGAATTTTTTCGCCGAAGCCTGCACTGCGGTAGCGTCAATCGCGGCGATATGATCCGGATACTTGTCCCAATAATCGGTGGGCAACCCGTAATACTGCACGGTGAGCCAGTCGTTCAAAATCTGGCTGGGCTGCTCCAGCGAAAGCGCGAAGCTCGCGATGATCGCCCGGTGCGCGTCGTCCATTTCGCTTTGCGGCACCGGCTCATTGTTGATCTTTTTGAATTCATAGAGGAACCGGTCCATCGCGTCGCCGGTCACCTTCGTGCGCACCGGCGCCAGCGCCAGCCAGTCGCCCGGATAAATTTCCGTGCTGAACCGGCTGTAGGAGCCGTACGTCAGGCTGTGCTCCTCGCGCAGATCCAGGAACAGCCGCGCCTGCGGCCCGCCTCCTATCACCTGATTCATCACCACCAGCCCGTAATATTCCGGATCGGTCCGGCGAATGGTCCGGTCGCCGCCGATCATGTACGTCTGCACCGACCCCGGACGATCCACCAAAGTAATTTTCGTCGGCTGTGGAGTCACCGCCGCCGTGAACGTTGCCGGTGCTTCGGCCGCGCCGGTCCACCCTGCGAAGTATTTTTCGATCGTCGCGCGCATTTCAGCGGCCGCGAAGTCGCCGGTCACGCCCAGAATCGTGTTGCCCGGCACGTAATGTTTTTCGTGGAAGCGCTTCAAGTCGTCCACGCTGATTTTTTCGATCGATTCTTTCGTCGCGGACGCCACCGCCATCGGCGTATCGCCGTAAATCACTCTGCGAAACCCCTGTTGCCCCAGAAACGCGGGATTGGAGAGCCGCTGCTCCAGGCTTGCTCCCTCGCTCTGTTTAAATTTGGCAAGCTCGCTCGCCGGAAAGCTCGGATGCAGCACCACGTCGCTCATTAAATCCAGAATTTTCGAGGTGTCCGTGATCAGACCGGACGCATTCACCGACGTATAGCTCACACCGAACCGCGAATTCGCGTCCAACGACGCTCCCAGCGAATCCACTTCGCTCGCGATCTGCTCGCTGGTGCGTTTTTCGGTTCCTTCGCGCAACATTCCCGCTGTAAACGACGCCAGCCCCGGCAGGTCGCTCGGGTCCGCCAGTTGTCCCGGACGAATCCACATCGTGAACGCGATCGTCGGCAGCTTGTGATCTTCTTCCAGCACAATCGTCAGTCCGTTCTTCAGCGTCACCACGGTCGGCCGCGGCAGCTGCACGCGCAAAATTTCCTTGTTCACCGGAGCACGGCCCAGCCGCTGCACCTGGCTGGATGGCGCGCTCTTATCCTGCCCTTGCGCCAAAGCGCTGCACGGCAGCAGCAGTGCGCCGCAGGCTGCCAATGCCACGGCCGCTGCTCCAGAAACCCGCAAAAGTCCGGCGAAATTTTTCATCGCGCTCCCTCTCATTGCGCCCCCTTCGGCGACGCCTTCTCATCCGCCGCCGGATACGTAATCACCACCGTGCGCTGATCCTTTACCAGATATTTTTTCGCCACGGCATTCACTTCGTCCAGCGTTACCGCCTGTTCCTTGTCCACAATCGTATTGATCAGATTCGGATCGTTGAAATACACCGTGTAATTGCCGATCAAAATCGCCGTGAACAACGCCGAGCGCCGCCGCTCGATGAATTGCCGCAGCAATTGCGATTTGGCCTTTGCCAGTTCCGCCGGCGTAACGCCGCTCTTCACCGCCGCGGCGATTTCCTCGTCAATCGCTTTCTCCAGGTCTTCCACCTTCACGCCCGGCCGGGGATTCGCCGAAATGTAAAGCTGGCTGGTGCCGATCCGTGTGTCCGACTGCAGGGAAACCTGCGAAGCGAGTTGCTTGTCCTTTACCAGGTGCTGGTAGAAACGCGAGCTCTCACCTTGTCCCAGGACGTACGTCAATTGCTGCGCTGCGTAATTTTCCGGCGTGTTGCCCGGAGGAATGTGATACGCCATGTCAATTTCCGGCAAACGCGCCAGCGGATCGTAAATCACTTCGCGGCGCTCGCCGTAATGCGGCTCCTCGGCCAAATCCACTTTCGGCGGCGCGGGTTGCGCGGGAATCGATCCGAAATACTTCTTCACCTTGGCCAGCGTTTCGTCCGGATCGAAATCGCCCACCAGAGTCAGCACCGCGTTGTTCGGCGCGTAATAAATCCGGAAAAAATCTTTCACGTCGTCAAGGCTCGCCGCGTTCAAATCCGCCATCGAGCCGATCGTGGAATGTTTGTACGCAAAATTGTCATACGAGACATTGTCCACATCCAGCTGCGCCCGCCCGTACGGCTGATTGTCGATTCCTTGCCGCCGCTCTTCCTGCACCGCGTTCCGCTGGTTGTCCAGTTTCTCTTGCGTCACAGTCAACGCGCGCATGCGATCCGCTTCCAGGAACAATCCCAAATCCAGCTGGTTTTTCGGCAGCTCTTCGAAATAGGTGGTGCGGTCTTCATTGGTCGTCCCGTTCATGTTGCCGCCGTTGTTGAACACCAGAACGTAATGCTCGCCCTTGGCCACGTTTTCCGAGCCTTCGAACATCATGTGCTCGAACAAGTGCGCGAATCCGGTGCGCCCCGGGCGTTCGTTGCGGCTGCCCACGTTGTAGCAGACGTCAATCCCGTAGACCGGCGCGGAATGGTCCGGCACCAGGATCACGCGCAAGCCGTTGTCCAGCTTCACGTCGCGAAATTCCAGCTTCGGCACCTTCACGCCCGCGCTCGTCGCCTGATTTTCGTCAGGCGCCGCGCTCAACACTCCGCCCAGCCCCAGCGCGAATGCCAGTCCCGCGACCACAGCCGCGCGCATTTTCCACTGAACAATCATTTCCGATCCTCCCAACGACGGCAGGTATTCTCCATCTTTACTGCGTATGACGCAAACACACCCGATTAGATAGCGATCGCCCTCGCCTTGACTTTGCCGAAAGCCGCCACCTAAACTCGATGATTCAGCGACCACCCATGGCGAAATCCAGCGGCAAAGTCATCACAGTCGGAATCACAGGTGCGAGCGGCGCCGCCTACGCCCAGTCCGTGCTGCGGCTCCTCGACGCAGATCCCCGCGTCCAGCGCGTCTTTCTCGTAGCCAGCGAAGCGGGCATGCGCCTCGTAGCAACCGAACTCGGCGTCGTCCCCACGGACACGAAAAAACTGCCATCGCTCCTCACGGGCACCGCCGCAAAAAAAATCGAATATCTGCCCAACAAAGACATCGGCGCCAGCATCGCTTCCGGCAGCGCCATCGTGGACGGCATGGTCATCGTCCCGTGTTCCGCCGGCGCGCTCGGATCCATCGCCGCCGGAACCGCCGCTGATTTGCTCACCCGCGCCGCCGACGTCTGCTTGAAAGAGCGCCGCCCGCTCGTTCTCTGCCTCCGCGAAACTCCACTCAATCGCATCCATCTGGAAAATATGCTGCGTGTGCACGACGCCGGCGCCACCGTAATGCCCGCGATGCCCGCCTTTTATTACGCGCCGAAAAAGATTGACGATTTGATCGAGCAATTCGCATTCCGCGTCCTGGCGCAGCTAGGCTTGCCGCAGGAAAAGCAGTATCGTTGGAAGGGCGGCGCTCCAGACGCGGCACATACTCGAAAGAGATGACCAGAAACCGCATCCGCATCGTGCTCGAAATGATCAAGTTCGAGCACTCCGTTTTCGCGCTGCCGTTCGCGCTGGTCGGCGCGCTGCTCGCGGCTCGCGCCGGCGGCGCATTTCCCTCCTGGCGCCAACTCCTCTGGATCATCGTTGCCATGGTCGGTGCGCGCTCTGCCGCGATGACCATGAACCGCATCGCCGACCTGGAATTCGATCGTCGCAATCCCCGCACCGCCAATCGCGCGCTCCCCAAGGGCGAACTCTCCGTAGGTTTTGCCGCCGCGTTCACCGTGATCGCTTCCGCCGTGCTGGTCTTTGCCGCCTGGCAATTGAATCCGCTGGCGCTAAAACTTTCTCCCGTCGCGCTCGCCATCCTGTTTTTCTATTCCTTCACAAAACGTTTCACCGCCTGGTCCCACTTCGTTCTTGGCTTCGCTCTCGGCATCTCGCCCGCCGCCGCGTGGATCGCCATCCGTGGCTCGCTCGATCCGCGCATGCTGATCCTCTGCGCTGCCGTCACCCTGTGGGTCGGCGGATTCGACGTTCTTTATGCGTGCCAGGACGTCGAGTTCGACAAAGCCGCCGGGCTCCATTCCATCCCCAAAAAATTTGGCATCGCCCGCGCCCTGCTGATCGCGCGCGCGATGCACCTGGCAATGGTCGCGTTACTTATTTGGCTGGCGGTGAGCTTCCACCTTGCGTGGCCTGCCTGGGTGGGAATCGCCGTGGTGGCGTTGCTGCTGGGTTACGAACATTCGCTGGTCCATCCCCACGACCTGAGCAAAATGAATGCTGCGTTTTTCACCGTGAATGGCTATATTAGTTTGTTGTTCCTGCTCTTCTGGGGCGCGGCCACATTTGTAAATCGCCCCTGAAAACGCGGCGAAGGAATCATTTAAAGCACATGGATCTACAACTACACACTCTGCAATTAAACGACGCTCGCCTGGAGCCGGTGGCCGCAAAAGTCCTGGCCGGCGAACGCCTGAACGCCGCAGACGGCCTCGCGCTTTATCAATCCCACGATCTCCTGGCAGTGGGCTGGCTCGCGAATTTTGTGCGCGAAAAAAAGCACGGCAACGTCACCTATTTCAACGTCAATCGCCACATCAATCCCACCAACGTCTGCGTCGCGCACTGCAAACTCTGCGCCTTTGGCCGCTCGCCCGATGCACCCGGCGCCTACAACTTTCCTCTCGAAGAAATCTACAAGCGTGCCGGTGACGGCGTCGCCGAAGGCGCCACGGAATTTCACATCGTCGGCGGCCTGCATCCCGACCTGCCGTTCGAGTACTACCTCACGCTGATTCGCGGCCTGAAAGAGCGCTACCCGCAAGTGCACCTGAAAGCCTTCACCATGGTCGAGGTCGGCTACTACGCGCGCATCTCCAAGCTCTCTATACGCGATACGCTGCTCGCCATGAAAAATGCCGGTGTGGATTCGCTTCCCGGCGGCGGCGCTGAAATTTTTCACCCGCGCGTCCGCAAAATTATTTGCGATCACAAAGTCAGCGGCCAGCGCTGGCTGGAAATCGCGCGCACCGCGCATGAACTCGGCCTGCGCTCAAACGCCACCATGCTCTACGGCCACATCGAAACGCCCGAAGAGCGCGTGGATCATCTGCTCCAGTTGCGCGCCACGCAGGACATCACCCACGGCTTCGTCACCTTCATTCCGCTGGCTTTTCATCCGGCCAATACCGGACTCGCCCATCTTCCGGGGCCCACCGGCATGGACGATTTGAAAGCCATCGCCGTCTCGCGTCTGTTGCTGGACAACTTCGATCACATCAAGGCTTACTGGATCATGCTGACTCCGCGCATCGCCCAGGTGGCCCTGCGTTTTGGAGCGAACGATCTGGATGGCACGGTCGTCGAAGAAAAGATTTATCACGACGCTGGAGCCACCACGCCCGAATTCATGACGCGCGCCGAACTCGAGCGCTTGATTCGCGCTGCCGGCCGCGTCCCCGTCGAACGCGACACCCTGTACAATCCGGTGGACCGCGTCAAAAATCCGATGCCGCCTCCGCGTGTTTCGCCCGGCCGCGCCGACGGTTTCATACCTGAGACGTCGCTGACCCTCAACGTCTAGATCTTTCCACCATGGTGCGTGACCCTGGGAGCTCTGTGGATTCCGTTCCGAAATCGCAAGACCCTGGCGCCCCCAAAAAAAATCCCGCGGAAGCGCCTCCCCACCCGCCGGAACGCAGCACTCCCTCTGCGAATGAATCGCGCCTCGAAGCCCTCATCGGTTCGATTGATGAAATCGTATTCGAGCTCGATCGCGACGGCACTTTTCTGAATATTTGGAACACCAACGAGAAATTGCTTTATCGTCCACGCCAGGAACTGCAAGGAAAGCGCGTTTCCGAGGTGATTGGCGCGGACTTTTTCCAGCCGTTTTCGCTTATCTTCCAGCGAGTTCTTCTCACCGGCCACGGTGAAGAGCTGGAATATTCGCTCGCACGTGCCTGCCGGCAAGCGCTGGTTTCTCGCTCGCATGAACCGCATCCCATCCGCCGATGGCGCACGATACACCGTATGTCTGGCTGTGCGCGACATCACCGATCGCAAGCACGCGGAAGAAAGCTTGCGCGTGTCCGAAGAAAAATTCTCGAAAGCATTTCACCTGGGGCCAGACGCGATCACCATCACTTCCGCTGAAGATGGCCGTTACATTGAAGTGAACGATAATTTTCTGCGCTTGACCGGGTATACGCGCGAGGAGCTCATCGGCCGCGCCTCGTTGGAGTTAGGAATCTGGGCCAATCCCAAAGATCGTCAGCAGGCCGTTGCGCTCCTGAAACGTTCCGGCGAATTTCGCGATCTGGAAATCCGCATCGCCATAAAGTCAGGCGAAGTGCGCACCGTGCAGATGTCCGCCCACACCATCGAATTGGCTGGGCAGGCTTGCATCATAGCGATCATCCGCGATGTGACCGATCGCCGCGCCCTGGAGACCCAGCTGCGCCAGGCGCAAAAAATGGAAGCGGTCGGCCGTCTGGCGGGCGGTGTGGCCCATGATTTCAATAATTTGCTTGTTGGAATTCTCGGCTACAGCGAGCTGCTCAAGAAAAAGCTGGCGGACCAAGGGTCTCTGCTGCGCATGGCCAATGAAATTAATTTCGCCGCCATGCGCGCGCGCGATTTGACCTCGCGGCTGCTGGCATTGAGCCATCGCCAGGTTTTGCAGCCCGCCGTGCTGGATTTGAATGTGCTGGTGCGGCAGTGCGAGAGCCTTTTGCGGCCCATCATCGGCGAGGATGTGCGAGTGATCCTGCGGCTGGATCCGAAAATTGGACATGTGAAAGCCGATCCCGCGCAGCTCGAACAGGTAATCCTGAATCTTGCGCTCAACGCGCGCGACGCCATGCCGGCGGGCGGCACCCTTGCCCTCGAAACCTGCAACATTCTGGTGGACGCGGCCTTGGCGCGCCAGTCCCCCGGCCTGATTCCCGGTTCTTACGTTCGATTGTGGGTTGCCGACACCGGCCATGGAATCGAGCCGGCCGTGATGCCGCAGATTTTCGAGCCGTTTTTCACCACGAAAGAAGTCGGCAAAGGCAGCGGCCTCGGCCTTTCCGCGGTGTACGGAGTCGTGAAACAGAGCGGTGGCTGCATAACCGTGTCAAGCGAGCCGGGCAAGGGCGCTGCGTTTGGAATCTACCTTCCTCGCGCCAGCGAACTCCCGGAACGCAGAACTCTCGCGCCGCCGGCATCTGCATCGACGAACGGCACGGAAACGATCCTGCTGGTTGAAGATGAAGCCGTGGTGCGGGATCTGGTCTGCGAAATTTTGCGCGAAGGCGGCTATGCCATTTTGTGCGCGCCATCGGGCGCCGAGGCGATGAACATTTCCGCGGAGCACGCGAAACCGATTGACCTGCTGATCACCGACGTGGTCATGCCGGAGATGAGTGGTCCAGAACTCGCCAATCGCCTGCGTCACGCGCGCGGCGAATTCCGCGTGCTGTATATGTCCGGATACACCGACGACGCCGTGCTGGTCCGGCAAGGCTTGCCGGAAAATTGCGCTTTTATCCGCAAGCCCTATACCCCGCGGCAATTCCTGCAGAAAGTTCGCGAGACGCTGGACGGAACGCCGCGCCGCCCTCACTAAACGTCATCGAGTTCAAAAAACCGGGAATAATTCTCAGGCGTGCGGGTGGGATTTATCGTAAACAGCCATTAGTTGCCGGATGCTCGTCTGTGTGTACCGCTGCGTGGTGGAAAGTGACGCGTGGCCCAGCAGCTCCTGAATCGCGCGCAGATCGGCGCCATCGTTCAGCAAATGAGTGGCAAACGCGTGGCGCAACGAGTGCGGATGCAGATCCAGATTGCTTCCCGCAAGCAGGCAATATTTTCGCAGAATATAACGCACGGCGCGGTCCGTCAGTCGTCCTCCCGACGGATTCAAAAATACCGCTTCCGCGGCGGGAGTTCCTCGCGGCTTCTCCAGAATCCGGTCGCGCACGGGCCAATACGCTTCCATGGCCTCCTGCGCTTTCGCGCCGTAGGGCACCACGCGTTCCTTGCGCCCCTTGCCCAGCACGCGCAGCATCTGGCCCGTCTTATCGAAACTGCCCAGATTCAGGCCCACCAACTCGCTGACGCGCAGCCCGCATGCGTACAGCAGTTCGATCATGGCGCGATCGCGGCGGGGCATCAGCTGCGACTTGGAACCTGTTTTGAGCGATGCGTTTCCAGCGCCTCTCTTGCCGCCGGCGCCGGGCTTGGCCGCTGGACCACCAGGCAGGCCGTCCAGAAAATTATTGATCTCCTCCGCGGTCTGCACGCGCGGCACGCGTTTGGGAAGCTTCGGTGTGCTTACCAGCGCCGCCGGATTCGTCCGCGTGTATTTTTCACGAACACAAAATTTGAAGAACGTGCGCAGCGCCGCCAACTTGCGCGCCACGGTCACCTTCTGCAGGTTCCGGTCGTAGAGCCAGCTCACGAATTCGCGAATCACCCGGTGGTCCACCTCTGCCAGCGGCAGAGTGGCTGCGCCCGGCGGAGTCAGGAATTGCTGGAACAGCCGAATGTCGCCGCCGTAGTCGTCCACGGTTTCCGGCGAAGCGTTTCGCTCGTAGCGCAGATAGCCGATAAATTTTTCGATGATTTCTTTCATCGCAGTGGCGAGTGGCCGCAGTGATTATAGTCCGCAGGCGCCGCAATCCCAGCGCAGGATTGGCGCCACGCGGCGTGTGCGACAACGGCTACCATGGCCTCGCTGAATCGCGCTCGCCCGCACGCTGACCAATAATCAACGCTCGGGCCACAACCCTCTCGCACCTGGCGTATCATAGTCGTTAATTAACAATACTATTACGCAAAGGCTGATGAGGTCAATCGGAGACGATTACTTTGCGGTCCCGCTGCTCTTACTCGGGAATGCTGAAGTCGTACACTCTGCCGCCCGCATTGCCTCCCGACGAGGACGACACCCGCCCCGCGGACATGTTGGCCTGGTCGCCGGTACCCATGAAGAAAGCGTACTCGCCCGGCTTCAGATCGCTCGCCAGCGTAACTTTGTACATTCTGATTCCCACGTGCTCGGAACTGATCGGAATTTCCTTGTCTTTCTTCACGCCGGACTTGCCGCCGCCGACCCCGCCGAACGAGCCCACCTGGAATTCCCGGTGGTCGCTCTTCTTCTCCAGCTTGATCAGCACGTAATCGGCACGCGCTCGCCCCGTCCGGAACGTAAAAGTAGAACAGCGGCTTGCGGTCCTTCACATGGTTGTTGGAAGTCGGGCCCTCCAACGTCGCGTCCCAATGTTGTCCCCGCATGCCGTACGTGAAATAGCTGGCGGCGCGCCCTCCGGCCTTCTCCTGGCTGACTGCCCGGCCCTGTATCAACACAAAAGTCGCGCCGTCTTTCCAATACACGCCAACTTCCGGCGGCGGCAAATTGGGATCCACCGAAATTGCGGTTGCAGCGGCGATCACTGGAGCCGGGGGAGGCGCGGGATTGATCATCACCTTGATCACTGCGTCGGGAACGTTCGCGGCTTTCAGCGCTTTCAATCCGTCAACGCTGGTGTCGAACCGCACACCGTCGGCGCCGCTGACGCTGCGAATCTTCGCGATGATCACGTCCTCAGAAAGCCCCAGGTTCACCATCTCGATGATGTCCTGATTGGTGAGCCGCTTGTTCGGCTCCTGCGTCCTGGCGGAAGAGGCTAGAACGATGCACAGAAAAATTGCGATGTAGTGGCGCCTTCGCATGCGGCCTCTCAACCCTGGTGTTCGCTTCTTGTCCAGCAGTCCAGCGGTCCGGCGTTCCGGAGATTGGCGGGATTATACAACGAGACGCCTTGCGCCGTAGCAATCCCGGACGCCCGATTCCATAACGCGTTTACCTGCCATCCCAAGGGGTTATCGCCACCGCACAGCTTTTCGCGGCAGCGTGGAAGCCGCACGCGGCCGCGGCTAGACTCTTACAGGAGGAATTCGCCGCAATGAGAGAAAATCTGGTTCTGGCCTTCGTCGGTCTACTGTTGGTTTCACAAGCCGGCTCCGCGCCAGCAACGCTGAAGTCGGCGACCTATCGGTTCGAAGACCTCGTCGCCCAGAAGCAGGCGAACGCAACGTTTCGCCCTATACTCGATGGTTTGACGCACAACGGATACCGCATTGACGTCCACGAAGTATTTTTGCTGCCAGGAAGTTCCCCGCACCACGCCCATCGCCATCCGCAGGAAGTGTTGTTCCTGGTCAGCGAAGGCCGGTTGCAGGTCACCATCGCTGGCAAGGTCGCGAACCTCGGACCGGGTTCGGCCGCATTCGTCGCCGCGGGTGATGAGCACGACATTCAAAACGTCAGCGCAGGGCCCGCCCAGTATTTCGAAGTGATCCTCGACGCCACCACGAAAGCAGACCACTAAACAGCGCTTGTCCTTCTGCCCGGACGTCGCTCCGATAGCGGCCACCCTTCGATGCGCCTGGCGCCGGGCAACCTGAGTTGAAAACTACTTGTGCGCGAAGCGATGTCGCTGCGTGGGGTCCACCTGGAATGCGCTGTGCTCCATCACCGGAGTTGCCGCCGTCACGTACGTTTGCGAGATGCGGTCCTGCCACGTGAAGCGATCTTCGTCCCAGAGCGACCACACGAATCCCAACATCACCGTCGCGCCGGAGAGCAGGTAGCCAAAACTGCGCCACAGCAACTGGCGTGTATCGGGCAGGCTGCCGTCCAGGCGCACCACCGTAAGCCCGCAGAGTTGCATTCCAGGTGTGGCTCCCGCAAAAGTGGTGAACAGAAAAAAATACTGCGCGTAGAAAAGATAAAAAGTCGCCAGATACACGATCGCATCCACTTTTTCCAGCAGCACCTGGCCGCCTAGCGAGTGGAAAAGGCCCAGAAAACCAGCGTACGTCAACGCCAGGAACAGGGCATCGAGCGCGCCCGCGTGGCGCCGGACCGTCAAACTGGCCACAGGGACCAACGCCGTCTGTGGATGCGCGCGGTCGTCCGGGAAACTGGTGAAGTCGAGCTCCGGCTGAATGTTGATCTCCACCCGTTCATTCTGCGATTTCTTTGGTATCGGGCGCTGCGGAGGAACAGCGCGCGATCGTTCGTGGAGTTCGAGCTCTTCGATTTCGCGGTCGTCCTCTTCCAGCACCGCGGACCTCCGCGAGAAGGGCAGCCCGGATTGTGAATCATCTGGCCGGTTGCGCCCGCGCCGAACGCGATAGGCCTCCAGACGGCGCGAAACTTCGCGGCGCCATTCGGGTTCAGCGGACATGCTAGTCGAGGTTCTTGCGGAGACGCCCGTGGAGTTACCTCTAGAGTTACCTTCAGAGGGTTCGTCGTCCGTCTCGTACGCGCCAGCGGAATCCTCATGCGCGGGCACACCAACGCCTACAGGCTCTGAACCATCTCCAGACTCGGCGAGTGGTGCGTCACAGAACGAGCAATTCTCGACGTCCTCGAGCAAGAGGGCGCCGCAATGCGAGCAAATTTGTATCACTGGTCCGTTTTGCGCTGCGGTATTCCAGTGAAGGAACACCAGCATGGTAGCACGCTGCCGGATGGCAAACCTCTGCACGCAGCACCGCACTCGAGAAATGTTGCGTATGAGGCAACCCGTCAGCGCTCGCCCTGTTCTGAATGATTTGGTCACAAACAAACAAGTGGCGGTTGCCGGAAGCTCGGTCCTCGCGCCCTACACGTTCGCTCGAACTCAACCGACGATGCCGCGTCACCACTTTCGAGAAGTCCTCGCGCAACGCCGATTGCGGGTGCGCAATGCGCGTGTTAGGCTCAAACTTCTTTTTTTCATGATTCAGACAAGATTCACACGAGGCATGCTGAAAGCAACAGCCTTGCTACCTCTCCGCAGATACGCTCTTCTCTTAACTCTGCTGCCGGTTTTTCTGGCGGGTCCGCGCGCGACGCACGCGCAAAGCTCCACATCCGCGCCGTCCCAGCCCGTACAAAAGACCCCGGCCAAGCCGAGGCCGCCCGTGAAAACCGCGCCATCGTCCGCCACCACGCCAGCCACGCTCGAAGCCAAGCAACAGCGCCAGGTAGGCCAAATCTTTTACGCCGACGGCGAAGTGGACGTCCATTACCAGAATACTCGCCTGCGCGCGGACCACGTCGAATACAACGAAGAGACGCAGGTCGTCGTCGCCCGTGGTAACGTGCAGTTCGATTACCTCACCCAGCATGTCGAGGCCGCCGACGCCCGCTACGAGCTGAAGACCGGCCGCGGCACTTTCCATCACGTGCGAGCCACCTTCGCCGTGCAGCGGCGCGCTGCGCCCACCTTGCTCATCAGTCCCAATCCGATTTATTTCGACGCCGAACAGGTGGACCGCATTAACGAAGACACCTACCAGGTCCACAAGGCCTGGATGACCGTCTGCGATCCGCAGCGCCCCACCTGGAAATTTTACGCGCCCGAAGCCACTGTCTATATGAAGACCTCGGTCCATCTGGAAAATGGAAACTTCCGCCTCTTTTCGATTCCCGTTCTGTACCTGCCCTACACCACCTTCCCGGTCGAGAAGCAGCGCTCTTCCGGATTCCTGATTCCCATCGTCGGTGACAGCACCAGCAAAGGCTTCGTCATGGGCGACGCGGTTTACTGGGCGCCCACGGATTGGGCGGACTTCACCCTGGGCGCGAATTATTTCAGCCGTCGTGGTTGGGGGGAGAGGGCCGTCTTGCGCGTGCGTCCGTGGGAAAATGCATTTCTGGACGTGACCTACACCGAAGTTGAGGATCGCGGTCTTCCGCAGCCCACCGGCCCTCCGCTCAATCAAGGCGGCCACGAAGCACGTCTGCTCTTCACCTCGCTGCTTCCAGACGGTTGGCGCGCCGTCGCCGATTTGGATAACTTGTCCTCGCTCACCTATCGCCTGGCGTGGAGCGAGACTTACGTGCAAGCCGTGAACTCGGAAGTCCGCAATAGCGCCTTCCTCACCAAAAATTTCAAGGGCTTCAGTTTGAATTTCGCGGCGCTCAGTTACCAGAACTACGTCGAAGCCTCGCCGCAAGAATATGTATCGCTGCGCACCGCGCCGGAAGTCCGCTTCAGCTCGGTGGATCAGGCCCCCTGGCAGAAGTTGCCGTTTTATTTTTCCTTCGAGGGCTTTGCGGATGCCGGGCATCGTTCGGACACCGTGACCCCGTTCAACACTCCGAATTTTGTGGGACGCAGTGAAATCGCCCCCACCGTCACCATTCCGTTGCATATCGGGGACTGGCTGAGCGTCACTCCCACCTTCACGCTGCGCTCCACCTATTACGGCGGGCAAATTCAGAACGGCACATACGTCGGCCAGGGATTTTTCCGTAACACCGAGGAATTATCCGTGGATATTCGTCCGCCCACGCTGGAGCGCGTCTGGGGCTCGTCCGATTCCGGCACCAAATGGAAGCACGTCATCGAGCCGGAAATCGTCTACAGCTACGTAAACGGAGTCTTCAATTTCAGCCGCTTCGTGCGCTTTGATGAGGACGAAACTCTCACGGACACCAACGAATTCGAATACGGAGTCACCCAGCGCCTCTACCGGCGCAAGAAAGACGGCAGCACGGAGGAATTCCTCAGCTGGAAGCTGGCGCAAAAATATTTTTTCGATGCCAATTTTGGCGGCGCTCTGGTTTCCGGTCAACGCAACGTGTTTCAAACCACCGACGCGCTCACGCCTTTTGCCTTTGCCAGTGTGCCTTACCAATTTTCGCCCATCGTCAGCGACCTGCGCATCGAGCCCGGAAAGCATTTCGATACGCAGCTCGTCGTCAATTTTGATCCCCGACACGGGCAATTGACCGCCATCGGAACCCTATTGAAACTGAAGCCCTACAAGGAATCGTTCCTTACTCTGGCGCATTTTTCGGTGGTCAATCTGCCCACGCCTCCGCAGTTCAATCCTCCCGATTTCGTGTTCGAGCCGCGCTCCAATCAAATTCGCGCGCTCATCGGCTACGGCGATTTGACGCGCCGCGGCTTCAATGCCACCTTCGGCGCCAGCTACGACATCACCCAGGCTCAATTCCAGAACCAGATCGCCGAGGTTAGTTACAACGGCTCCTGCTGCGGCATCGGCTTCGAATACCGCCGCTTTTCTTTCGGCACCATCCGCAATGAGAACCAGTACCTCGTCGTCTTCCGCATCGCCAACGTCGGCTCCCTCGGTACGCTTCGCCGCGCTGAAAAAATATTCTGAATTGTGCCGCTCTGCGCGCGCTCGGAAGTACTCGCGTGGGCACTACGCTGTTTGTGGCACCGCGCCCTTGCGTTCCATCATCCACTGTCCGGCCGCCCAGCCTATCGCGCCCACCGCAATCCCTGCCAGCACGTCCGCCATGTAGTGATAGCGCCCATACACCGTCGCCACGCACATGCTCGCGAAGAATGGCAGGCACAGCCAGAACAGCCAGGCTCTGTAGCGGCGCGCTGCGAGCATCGCGACCATCGAACCGGCCACGTGCGCCGATGGAAACGCCGCACCGTGCACCCGGCCGAAGCGCTCAATGAAATCAATGGCCGCTGTGATCTTGCCCCCTGTGAGCGGCGCCAGATTCAGCGACGCCAGCGCGAAATACGGACTCTCAATTGGAAACAGAATAGCCATCACGTAAACCGTATAGTGCGCGATGGCCGTCGCGGTCATCACGGTCCAAAATTCCGCGCGCTGTTTTTGCACGTAAAGAATCGCCGGGAGAATTACCAGGTAGAGAAAATACGTCATGTACGAAAACTGCATGAAATCGTTCACCGCGGGAGTTGCAAACCGCGCCAGCCACGCCGCCGGATGCACGCCCGCGAAGTTGTAATCAAATTGAATGAGCCAACGGTCGAACCAGCCGGGAAAAATCGCATGCACGAAGCCCCGCAGTTCCTCGAAAAAGAAAACGTACAGCGGCAAGGGGTACCAGTGCCGCGCGAATTGCCACACAGCACTTCGCGAACGCGCCGCCATCCACGCAAGCAACACGATGGCGACGACGATCACGGAGTGGATCGTAAAATATCGCGCCGCATTTTGAATGTTGCGATGGAATATCGCCACGAGCGCGAGCATCCAGCCCAGATACGCCATCGTCACCCACTCGAACGCGCCGCACGCGCGGCAAACCTCCGCCAGCCCCTGCCAGCCCACTGCGAATCTTGCCTCCTCAGTCTCCCGGCCAAGCGTTTCTGGGCGGGGCGGCATCTCACGAACGGTCGATCTGGAAGGGCGGGGCTTCAGCCCCGCCGCCGAGCTGCAAAAAGGAGGGGCTTTAGCCCCTGAAGCAGCGTCTGTTGACCGCCGCTGATCATTCGGGCATTGCTCCTCCGGCGGCGGGCAACCGCAGAAGTCTGGCTCGTTCCCACCTCCGGCAATCCACGCGCCGCGCGCCGCTTTCATCTCGCCGCCTTCGACTCGACCTGCCGTGCGCCGGCGTTCGAAC
The DNA here is from genome assembly GCA_963742475.1 of uncultured Acidobacteriota bacterium. GTDB lineage: Bacteria > Acidobacteriota > Terriglobia > Acidiferrales > UBA7541 > Palsa-295. Next base: position 317,724 of record CAVULY010000008.1, read on the forward strand.
TCTCGCCAAGAGCGATCTTCCAATCGCACGTCTGCCATCCGCGCTTCCGCGCCGTGCGCGCCAGCTGCCACGTAGGGTTCACCGCAATCGCATTTCCCACTGCTTCGAGCATCTGCAGATCGCCTGAACTATCGCCGTACGCATAGCTCCGCGCGAGATCCAAGCCGCACCGCGCCGCCAGCTTCCGCACCGCGCGCAATTTCGCCTCACCACTCATGTGCCCGCCCGCCATGCGCCCGCTCCACACTTGCGGCGAATCCGCCGACACCTCCAGCTCAGTAGCAGACACTTCGATGTCGGCCGGAACGTACGCGGCAAGGCTGCGGGCCACTACACGCGCGAGCGGAGCCAGAGTGCCGGAAATCAGAAACACGCGATGACCCTGCGCATGGTGCCAGGCGACCTGTTGCAGCCCTTCTTCAAAAAATGGCAGAAAATTCTCGCCGAAAAATGCCGGCGCAAATGACTTTTCCCAGTCGCCGACCAACTCTTCGCGTGTGCCAGCGAGATAGCGTTTGTTTCCCAACGTAGCGCCGCGCAAATCGCGCCAGAATTTCTTGCCGAACTCCGCCAGCCAGCCGCCCACTTGCGCCGTGGTAATTTCGTCGCGCGCCAGCAAATAACCGATGAAGCGCCATTCCAGCGATGGCGCGGGAAGCAGCGTGCCATCCAGATCGAAAAACGCAGCAGCGGTTTCCGCACGAGCTTCCGCCGCGCTCATCGTATCCCCTCCACCGCCGCGCGCGCCGGTAGCTTCCGCTCCGCCGCGGCCAGATAACGGCGTCCCTCCCACACCACGGGAATCGCCCGCACCACGCAGAAAACCGCGGCGGCCCCGGCCAGAATTTGCCCCGTCAGCAAAAGCGAATAGCGAACGTTCGCGTCCAACCACGCCGCTTGCCAACGCGCCACCGGCAGCAGCAATCCCAGATAGCAAAAACAGACGCACTTCAGAATTGCGTAAGCCGCCCGGCTCGCGCGTGACGTCACCAGCGCCCGCCCCCACCAGGTTTCTTGCATCGAACCGTCGCCAAATCCGCTGCGCCCCGCGCGATTTGCCAGCCCGCGCAAGAAATCAGTCAACGTGCCGCGCACGAAAAATAAAACCGGCAGCCACACTGAAACTAATCCGGCCACCGCGAAAAATGTGAAGAACAAATTTTCCACCACACGGTCGCCCAAAATATCCAGCTGCGCTCCCAACGGAGTCGCCATGCCGCGCGTCCGCGCCAGGTAACCATCCACGCCATCCAGCGCAATCGCGGCGATCGTCAGCGCCACCGCTGCCAGATCCGCCACCAGCGCGTTGCCGAAAAATGTGAAAAGCGCCACGGCGGCAAATGCAGCGCCCACTCGCGTAGCTGTCACTTGATTCGGCGTCATAGCGCCTCCCCATTTGCGATCTCGCGCGGAAAGTTTTGGGCCCGCCACCGCGAGTGGCAAAATTTCTGTCGCTCCCGGCTCCAGCGGGCGGGCCCGTGCTGCGACGGATTGCACACGCCGGGCCACCATCGCGATGGTGTTTAGTCCTTATTTGTCAGATACTTAGCCCGAACGCGAATTCGCCGGGCCCCCGCCAATCGCTGCCTTTCTCCGACACGTGGCGGGTTTTCCCGTGCAGCTCTACGAACAAGCGAAAATCAGCGCGCACCCGTCCAAAGGATGTGGGAAAATTGCAGATTGAGCGCGCATCGTTGCTGCCTATGACACATCCAACGAAGCGGCAGCGCAAGGACGCGAATTAACCGTATGGACGTCTCCATATTTGCGGCATTTGTTGCAGGCCTGGTGTCGTTCCTTTCGCCATGCGTCCTGCCGCTCGTGCCCGGATACATCTCGATGCTCTCGGGCATCGGCGTCGAGCAACTGAAAGAAGGCAAGACGCCCCGCGGAGGCCTGCTTGTTTCCGCGCTCGCCTTCGTCACCGGATTTTCCGTGGTGTTCATTTCCTTCGGAGCTTCCGCCAGCGCCGTGGGTTCCTTCCTGCTGCGCAATCGCGCATCGCTCGCGCCCATCGCCGGCGCGTTGATCGTTCTGTTCGGCCTGCACCTCACCGGCCTGCTCGCGAAAATTTCCGTGCGCGCGGGATTGCTGATTGGCGCCGCGCTTGTGGCTGCCGGAATCGCGCTGAGCTTTCGGCCTGGGCTCTTCGGCTCGTGGCTGAGGCCCATCCATTTCGTCGCCATCGCGCTGATTTTTCTGCTGGGCCCGTCGCTCACGCGCTGGCTCAATCGCGACGTTCGTTTTCAGAATCTCGGCGGCCAGCCCGGAGCTGCCAGCGGATTCCTGATGGGTTTCGCGTTCGCCTTCGGTTGGACGCCCTGCATCGGCCCCATTCTCGCCAGTGTTCTGGCAGTCGCGGCCACGCGCGAAACCGTCTGGCAGGGAGTTTTCCTGCTCGCCTGTTATTCGGCGGGCCTCGCGATTCCGTTTCTCGTCACGGCGCTGGGCATCGGCGGTTTTTTGCGTTTTTATCAGAAGTTCAGGCGGCACCTGCACACCGTGGAAGTTTTCAGCGGCGTGCTGCTGCTGGCGGTCGGCGGTTTGGTATTCTTGAACCGGCTCACGTGGCTTTCGGGCAAGCTGGCATTTCTAAATAAGTTTTCGCTCTGATGGGAGTGTTGCGCATGCGCGGATCGTTCAAATTTTCAATGATCGTGATCGTGTTGGCAGCCGCCGTAGCGGGCTTCGCAGGCTGCAAATCCAGCGGCAGTCAGGCGGCCAGCCTCGTCGCGCAAAAACCCCTGCCGAATGAGCCGGACGTTACCTTCAAGGATCTGCAGGGCAAAGACGTGCCTCTCGCCAGCCTGAAAGGCAAAGTGGTCCTCGTGAATTTCTGGGCCACTTGGTGCGAACCCTGTCAGGTGGAAATTCCCTGGATGATCGGCTTCCAGAAAAAGTATGCGGACAAGGGTTTCACTCTGCTCGGCGTCGCCATGGACGAAGAGGGCAAGAGCGTCGTCGATCCCTACGTGCAGAAAACCCAGTTCGATGTGGACGGTCATCCCTCCACCATGAATTACCCCATCGTCCTGGGAAATGATGATCTGGCCGACAAGTTCGGCGGCTTGCTGGGCCTGCCGACCACCTACGTGATTTCACGCGACGGCAAAATCGTCAAGCGCTACATCGGCCTCGCCACCGAAAGCGATCTCGATAAACTAATCCAGTCGTTGCTCTAGTCGGCCGGCGAAACCTGCGGTAACCTGCCAAGACCGTGACAACAACCATGATGAATGAACACGAATTCCACGAAAAAATGTGACGCCACCTTCGAAGCCCTGCGCAATCGCCTGCTCGACCTCGGCGACGCCAACAATTTCGAAGTAGAAGGCGGCAGCGGCAAGCTCGAAATCGAATTTGAAGATGAGGACGAAACCCGTTTCGTCATCAGCCCCAACGCTCCGGTCCGCCAAATCTGGATTTCAGCCCTGACCACCAGCTTCAAGCTCGGCTGGTCGGAATCCGCGCAAGCCTTCGTGCAGGAAAAAACCGGCGAGACGCTCAACCAGGTCATGAGCCGCATCCTCACCGAAAAACTCGGCACCCCGATTGAGGTTTAGACCAACGATGCCAATCAAACGGACGATCGCTCTTAGCGCATTCCTGCTCACGCTCGCCGCCGGCGTTCTCGCCCTCCGCCAAAACGCCACCGCAGCCGCGCAGGCGTCGCCCGATATCCCCAGTCCCGCGACGATCGTCAAGCCCCGCGTCTTTGTTTCGCTCGCGCCCGTCCCGCGCGGAAAAGAATTTCAAGTCGCCGTCGTAACTGAAATCGCCCACGGCTATCACATGAATTCGCATCACCCCACCGACAAATACTTGATCGCGACGACGCTCACGCCCAAGCTTCCCACCGGTTTCGAGCTTCTGGACACGCTCTACCCCGCAGGCCGCGTGGAAAAATTTTCATTTTCGCCGGACAAAGGCCTCGACGTGTATTCCGGCAGCGTAACTCTGAAGCTTCGCCTGGTCGCGCACAATGATGCGCCCATTGGCGCCGTAACTTTTCCCGTAACCCTCCGCTACCAGGCTTGCAACGACACCACGTGTCTGCCTCCCGTGAAAGTTCCCGTGGACGTGCGCGTGGACGTGGCCGCAGCAGGCGCAGCAGCTCACGCCACTCATCCCGAAATTTTCTCCACTCCCGCAGCGAAGTAAATTCCGGCGATTTTGAAAGAGTTATAACAGCTGCCTAACGGGTTGCCTTCGCAGCGGCCGCTTTTAGGCAAACAGAGTTGTCAGATGAAGCTTTCAACGGGGAGATAAAAAAGCCAAAGCACGCTGCAGCCGCGCCACTACGCGCTGTTTGCCCAGCACAACCATCGTGTCAAAAAGTGGCGGCGCAACCGCGCGGCCCACAATCGCCACGCGCGTCGCATTGATCAGCAGCCCGGCTTTCACGCCTTCCGCCGCCGCGACGCCGCGCAGCGCCGCATCGCACGCGTCATGATTCCAATCAGGCAGCGCCCTAAGCGCGTCGGTCAGCTTGGCGAGCAGGCCCGGAACTTTTTCGTCCTTCCAGAATTTATCGCGCGCTTCCTGCTCGTACTCGAAATCATCCGTGAAAAATGCGCGCGCCCAGCCGGTAAAATCAGTCAGCAGGCGCGTGCGCGGCCGAATCAGATCCACCGCCCGCGCAAACCAGGCCCGCTCGGTCGTCGCCCACTCCTCCTTCCACAATCCCGCGCGCCGCAATTCCGCTTCCACAAAAGGCAGCAACTCTTCCACCGGCGGCTTCTGCAAATATTGCGTGTTGTACCACTCCAGCTTCGCGCGATCGAATATCGCATTCGTCCGGCTCACGCCCGAAAGCGCAAACCGCTCGATCAGCTCCGTAGTCCGCATGAATTCGCTGTCATCGCCCGTGGACCATCCCAGCAGCGCCAAAAAATTCCGGAATGCCTCCGGCAAAAATCCTTCGTCCGCGTAAGAACCCACGCTCGTCGCCCCGTGGCGTTTCGAAAGCCGCGTGCGGTCCGGTCCCAGAATCAGCGGCACGTGCGCGAAAATCGGCGGCTGCGCTTCCAGTGCGTGATAAATCAGCACCTGCTTCGGCGTATTCGATAGATGATCCGCACCGCGAATGATGTGCGTGATGCGCATATCAATGTCGTCCACCACCACGCTCAGCTGATAGGTCGGCACGCCACTCGAGCGCAGCAGCACAAAATCCTCAATGTCCGCGTTCTGTATCTCGCGCGGCCCGAACACCGCGTCCTCGAATTTCGTCACGCCCGTGCGCGGCGTCTTGAAACGAATCGCCCGCGCAATACCTTCCTGTCTCTTTCGCCGCGCGCTCCGCATCGGAAAAATCGCGGCAAGGGCATGCCGTCGCCTTCAGAGTCTTCGGCCCTTCGTCGTCTCCCTCGCCCTCGTGATCGTCATTTTCCGCCGCCGAATAATCCCCGCCGGCATAAGCCGTAGCCTTGCAATAGCACGCGTAACCGGCGCCGCTCGCCAGAATCCGCTCCGCCGCCGCGCGATACATTTCTCCGCGCTGCGACTGAAAAAATGGCCCTTCGTCCCACTCGATTCCCAGCCACTTCAGCGCCACCAGAATTCCATCCACCAGTTCCGGCTTGTTGCGCTCCACGTCCGTATCTTCCACGCGCAGCAGCAACGTCCCGCCTTCGTGCTTCGCAAAGAGCCAGTTGAACAAAGCGGTGCGCGCTCCGCCCACGTGCAGGTAGCCGGTCGGAGAGGGCGCAAAACGCACGCGCGGCTTTTGTGCGGCAGACATTCTGTTGGATTCCTTCCTCGTATGAGAGTCACCCATATTATCGGAACCACGCCCCAAAATCGAGTCAGCTCCAAACCGCGCGCAGGTGACGAAACTCGGTGCTTCACCCGCCTAACCAGCCACAGCTTCGAGTTTTTCTAGCCACTAGCCACTCGTCACTAGCCACTGCCTTTATAATCAAACGTGATCAATCCCACCGGTTCGCAATCCGAAAAATACTCGGAACCTTTTCCGCGCGCCTGCGTATCTAAACCTGAGCCCATGCGCACACGTCTGCACAGTCCGCTGTTGCGGTTCGCCTTGCTCCTCCTCTGCGGGGCCACCCCTCTGCACGCCCAGGACGCCGCCAAAATCCTGAATCAATACGTCCAAGCCTCCGGCGGTGCGCGGGCGCTTTCCAAGATCCAAACCATCAGCCTGGAAGGTACTGTTGCCGCCCAGAACGGCGCGAAACCCGGCGCCTACACCTTCGACGTGAAACTCCCCAACCGCTACTACTCCGAAATGGTGATGGGCGACCAAAGCTGGATCGAATCCTTCAACGGAAAATCAGCTTGGCACCAGAACGCCGCCGGAGAATTCGCCACCCTCGTCGGCCCCGAAGGCCTGCAACTAGAAGCCGCCGCGCGCTACTACAATTCGCGCCTCCTCAATCCCAAGAAGAACAAGCTCGTCATCACCTACGTCGGCGCGGCGCAGGTCCGTGGAAAAGATACGTCTCAGCTGGAAGTAACCATGCCCTCAGGCGTCCAATGGCAAGTTTTCTTCGACGCCCAATCGCACCTGATCGCAAAAGAATCCGCGCTCGTAGGCGGCGTGAATCAGGAAATCCTCTACGATGACTATCGCCCCGAAAACGGTGTCCAACTCCCGCACAAAATCGAATTGCATCGCGGCCCGGCGCTTTACTCGATTGACGTAACTCGCGCCGCCATCAACGAACCCGTCGGCGAACGCGTCTTCGATTTTCCCAGAAAATCCCAGGTGCAGCTGCCGGACCTGAAAGCCCTGTTCAAGCAAATTGACGCCAATCAGCAAGCCCTCGACAAAATCAAAGAAAATTACGCCGGCACCAAAATCGAAGAAGAAACGGACTACGAAGGAAACGGCAAACCCAAAAAACCCGACGTCCGCGAATCCACATTCTTCTATCTCCACGGCACCGAAGTCTCCACCCTGGTGAAAATCAACGGCCAGCCCCTCAGCCCTGAAGCCCAAAAGAAGGAAAACGCCCGTGTCTTGAAGGAAATTGACGATCTCGAAAAAAGCGCCAACAAAAAAGCAACCACCGGCGAGAAAGACAAGCAAGAACAGAAGGAAGAAGAAGACGAAGACGTCTCCATAGACGCTTTCCTCCGCGCCTGCCAGTTCGTCAATCCCCGCCGCGAACGCTTCCGCGGCCAGGATGTCCTGGTCTTCGACTTCGAGCCCAACCCCGAATTCAAGGCCCGCAGCCTCGTCGAAAAAGTCATCCAAAAACTCGGCGGCGTAATCTGGATAGACGAAAAAGCCCTCGACGTCGTGCGCCTCGACGCCTTCTTCGTCAACAACATGAAATTTGCCGGCGGCCTCCTAGCCGACCTCCAAAAGGGCACTCGCGTCATCCTCGAGCAAACCTACGTCAACAACGAAGTCTGGCTCCCTACATATGAAGAAGTCCACATTGACGTCCGCGTCCTCCTCGTAAAAGGAATCAAAGTGGACGGCACCACGCGCTATTTCGACTACAAGAAATTCAACGTCGAGATGCTCTCCACCATTGGCAAGCCCAAAGGTGCCCCGGATTCCGCCCCGGCGCCCGCCACCCCGCCTGCAAAACCACAGTAAGAAATCCCTCCCTAGTCCTGCAAGCCGTCTCCTAAATTGCCGTTCTAAACGGCGCAGTTAGGACGCCACCTCCGACCAGCCTAAGGCTGAACGTTACGCGACTGAGCGCTCGTCTTTCAATCGCGGATGACGCTCCAACAACCAGTCTCGCGAATCCGCAAACACGTCCGCACACCGCACAAACGGCACATTCCACTGCAATTCCGCATGCTCCGTAAAGCACTGAGCCAGAGAGGGTTGGTACTCGAGTACTCTTGACCTCCACGCCCTCGAATTTCATAGTGTTGCCAGGCCACGGAATCGCAATCTTGGGCTCAGCGATGTGCTTTTTCTCGCGATTTTCGGCAACTTTTCAGGCGCGTTTGGGCGTCGTTTTAGCGTCCATCAGTACAGGTGACCGCCACGAAACTCACCTGGACACTCGGCCAAACACCTGCCAATTTTCTGCTATTCTCAGGAGAAATCTGCATTGTTCGGGCTACGGAGCATTGGGTTGCTGAGCCATCTGAATACGAGCGCGGTCGTGCTCCTGGCGGGCGCGTTTCTGCTTGGTGCGTTTTTTGCCTACGTGTACCAGCAGAAGCGCCAGGCCTACCTGCTCGTTTGGGCCTCAGCTTGGTTACTGGTCTCGCTTTACTTCGTGCGCCCTGCATTCGTTGGTTCTCTGGCTCTTCCCGCGTGGATGGACGCCATCAACGAATGGGTCATGGCGGTTGCCGCCCTGGCATTCTTCTGTTCGGCCCGTTTATATGCGCGCCTCACTCTTTCCATCAAGCGTATCGCTTTGGCCGTCGCCGTCGCCGCGGGCTGGTCTTTCGCCTATCCGCGCGAATGGATCGCAGTTCCGCTGGGCTTCGGTGTGGCCGTGGTTTTCTTCCTCACCGCGCAAGTGTTCTGGCAGGAAGGCCGCAAACAGGAATCGCGCGCGGATAAACTTCTGGCCGCCACTTTCGTGGCCACTGGCGTTCTGCGTCTCATGTTGATCTTCCAGGCGCGGCTCGGCCCTCTCGCGAACGCCAACCTGCTGCCCTTCGCGCTGCTCGCGGAAATCGTTGGCGGCGTCCTGATGTTGATGGCGGTCTACGAGGAAGAGCGCCGCCGCGTCGAGCGCAACATGCTGGCCCTCTCCAATCTGAACCTGGCCACCTCCAGCTTTGCGGGCGGTGAAATTCAGAAAATGTTGGCGCAGGCTCTCGATCGCGTCCTCAACGTCGTGCGCATTCCCGCCGGCGCCCTGATCTTGCACTACGGCGACGAACACGGGCCGGCATCTGTCGTGGTCACCGGCCTCGACGACTCCTTCTGCAGTTCCGTGCAGGAAAATAATCTCGATGATTACATCGTGAAGCTCGTCGCGCGCCTGGGCGGCCTGGTCGTACTTCGCGATCTGGCTCGTGACGCCAATTGGCTCGCTCTGGAAAAAGAAGAATCCTTCCGCCACGTGCGCAAAATGCTGCTCGGCCAGGGCCTGCGCACCATGGTCGGTATCAGTCTGCAGGCCAAGGATCGCGTCTTCGGCGTCCTGCTGCTGGGCACGCCGGACAATCGCAATTTCGCTCCGCCCGAATTGCGCCTGCTCCTCGCCTTGGGCCACCAGATCGGCATGGCCGTCGAGAATAGCTATCTGATTCAGCAGACTGCGCGGCGCAGCGAAGAGCTGCACATCTTGAACGAAATCGGCCGCGCCCTGAGCTCCACTCTCGACCCGGACGCGCTCTTCGAACGCATTTATTCCGAAATGCAGCGCCTCCTGGACGTCAACAGCCTCTTCATCGCGTTCTACGATCGCAAATCCGAGCTGCTGCGCTTTGAAATCGAAGTCAACGACGGCCAACGCCAGCCCAAGAGATCCCGCCAAAAGGGAAATCATCTCGCCGAATACGTGATCCGCACCGCCCAGCCGCTGTTGATCCGCGAGCAGTTCGCTGAAGAAACCGCGCGCTTGGGTTTCACACCGAACCGGCAGGCCGGCTCGATTTGCGCCGTCCCCCTGATCTTGTACAACCAGGCGATTGGCGTCATGGCCGTGCACAGCGCGCAGGAACGCGCCTTCGACGAAGGCCACGTCGAATTGCTTCGCGTGCTCGCCAGTGAAGCCGCGGTCGCCATCGAAAACGCCCGCCTCTTCTCCGAAGAGCAGAAAAAATCGAAGCAGTTGACGCTGATCAACAACGTCTCCAGCCACGCCATCACCACGCTGAACCCCGAAGAAATGCTCGCCAAGATTGCTGCCGAGATCGAAAACGCGCTCACCTACGATCATATCGGTATCGCCATTCTCGATTACTCCTCCAAAGAACTTGAAATTCAAGCCGAAGCTGGCGCCCGCCGCGATGCACTGGGCCGCCGCATTGCGTTGGGAGAAGGCCTGGTGGGCCACGTAGCTCGCACCGGCCAAATCGCCGCCGTCACTACGGTTGGCGCGGACTCGCCGCGACCCGTCCTCCCTGGCACCGTCTCGGCCATCGCTCTGCCGGTCACTTACGCGGAAAGTCTGCTCGGCGTGCTGTACGTTGAATCCTCGAAGCCTTGCGAATTCGCGGAAGAAGAAATCCGCCTGCTGCGCACCCTCGCTGATTTATTCGCGGGCGCGCTGCACAATGCTGTCATCTTCCAGAAGGCTCAGGAGCAGGCCATCACCGACGGCCTCACCGGAGTCAAAACGCACCGCTTCCTCATGGAAGCGCTCTCTTCCGAATGGAAGCGCTCCACGCGCGCCAACCGCCCCTTCGCGCTCGTCCTCATGGACCTCGACCGCTTCAAATTCGTGAACGACTTCTACGGCCACCTCGAAGGCGACGTCGTGCTGCAGCGCGTCGGCCACATTCTCGAACAGAATTGCCGCCGCTCCGATGTTGTCGCGCGTTACGGCGGCGACGAATTCGTCATCCTCATGCCGGAAACCAGCGTCGAGCAGGCCATTCAACTCGCCAGCAAGCTGCGCGGCTGGGTCGCCGCCGATCCGCTGCTGCGCGATAAAAATATCACCGCCAGCTTCGGCATCGCCGGTTTCCCTGTGCACGGTTCCACGCCGCAGGAATTGATTCAAGTGGCGGACTCCTCCATGTACTTGTCCAAGCATCAGGGCGGAAATTCCGTTTCCAGCGCGGAGCAGGGCGATCCCAACGACACCAAGCGCTGGAAAAAAGATGTCCTCGAAGCCTATCTCGGCGTCACGCTCAAGCGCCAATTCTCCACCGGCCCCGACGCCTTCGACGAAATTTACCGCCGCCTCGAGCAGTTCACCCGCTCGCTGATCGAACATGGCGATGGCGACGCCGGCGATCCCGTTCCGCCCGCCGTCGTGGACACGGTCACTTCGCTCGCGCTGGCCATTGACGCCAAAGATCGCTATACCCAGGGCCACTCGCAAAAAGTTTCCGCGTATTCCGTGATGATCGCGCAAGCGCTGCGCATGAATCAGGCCGAAGTCGAAGAAATCCGCCTCGCGGGCCTGCTGCACGACATCGGCAAAGTCGGCATTCCCGAAACCATTTTGAACAAGTCCGGCCCGCTCGACGCCGCCGAATGGACCACCATGAAGACTCACACCGAACTCGGCGCGAAAATTCTCGAGCCGCTCGCGGCCATGAATCGCATCCGCGAAATGGTTCGCCACCATCACGAATTTTTCGACGGCACCGGCTATCCCGACCGCCTCACCGCCGACCAGATTCCCCTCGGCGCGCGCGTCATCGCCATCGCCGACGCCTACGACACCATCACGTCCGAGCGCACCTACAAAAAAGCGCGCAACCCCGAAGAAGCCTTCTCCGAACTCGAGCGCTGCGCCGCCAACCAATTCGATCCCGAAATCGTCCGCGGCTTCGTCGAAGCCATGCGCCGCGCACCCCAGCAGCACATCGCCGCTTCCGTAGGCGCCTCCGAATCCGACGACCTCGGCTCCTAGTCATAAATTCCGAGTCCGCTTTATTCCTCGTAGCGCCGGCCTGCCTGCCGGTAGGCAGGCGTCTCGCCGGCTGTTTTTCTCTGCGCCTCTGCGGTAAAACGCTTTTGTCTTTCTCAGATTTTTCTCCGTGTCCTCCCTGTTAAATCTTGTGACTTAACCTGAACGTCTCTCCCCGCTCAACCACTGGACGCACCCCGCAATCCCCGCTAAAGTTTAGTCTGTAAATCTCGCCACCGCGCGTCACCCGGAGACTCTCCATGCAGACCGCAACCGTAAAGTGGATCGGCCGTGAAGAATTCCTCGCGACCATGCCCTCCGGCCACGCCGTCCCCTTCGACGCTGACCGCAAACTCAATTCCGCCCCCGGCCCCATGGAAATGCTTCTCGGCGCGCTCGGCTCCTGCACCGCAGTGGACGTCATCTCAATCCTCGAAAAAAAACGCCAGAAACTCGCCACCCTCGAAATCGAAGTTTCCGGCGAACGCGCCAAAGACCCGCCCTCGGTCTGGACCAAAATCGCAATCGTCTACCGCCTCTCCGGCCGCCTCGATGAAAAAGCAGTCCGCGACGCCATCGAACTGAGCCAAAATAAATACTGTTCCGTCGCCGCCATGCTCCGCAAAACCGCCGAAATCACCTACCGCTTCGAAATCCTTCCCCAGCCTTCATAGCGGTGAAGGCTCTAGCGCCAGCAGCCCACTCGCTGCCAATCCGCCGATCCCGTAGCAAGCCCATCCCGCTCTCGTTTATGATGGTTCCGTTGAGTCCAATGCCGCGCCAGCTAAAACCTGCAGCCGTGCCCTTCGCCTTCCTCACCTCCGCGCTGCTCCTGTTATGTTCCGGCTTGCACGCTCAAGAAAACTGCAACGTGGAAACGAAGCTGTTGCTCTCGCCCGCGGAAACTCAATCTGCCATCGCGGCTCTTGCTGCCACCAAAGAAACCGCCGGTCGCATCTATTTCTTCGATACCGCTGCGCTCGATCTGCTTTCGCAAGGCGCAATCGTGCGGCTGCGCCAGGGCGCGAAGACCGATCTCACCGTCAAATTGCGCCCACCCAACGGGAAGAATTTCTCCACTCCCTCGCAGGCGCGCGATGGCTTCAAATGCGAAGTGGACATGACCCAGGAAGGAGCGAACTCCTCCTATTCGATTACCACGCAACTTGCCACCAAGGAGCTGCCCCGAACAGGAACCGGCGTTGCCCGCCTCCTGAGTCCCGCGCAACTAAAACTTCTCCAGGACGCACACGTATCCGTTGACTGGACCGCTGTGAGAAGAATTGCGGAGATCACCTCAACCGATTGGCAGACCGCATCCCAACCGCGCCTGGGAAAGCTCACACTGGAACTTTGGGAATGGCCGGGAGGGAAAGCTCTCGAACTCTCCGCGAAGGTCTCATCGGATGCAGCGTCTTCCACCTACGCGGAATTGCAACAACTCGTAAAGACGAAGCAGCTCGCGATGAGCACAGATCAACGCGTCAAGACCAGGATCGCGCTCGAAGCGATCACCCACCCCGCCGCACACTAAAGCCGCCGAGCAATCGCGTGTGTCCTCGCGCGCCCGTGCTTCAGGAAGTCGCTGCCGACGCCGCCGCGACTTTCACGAAATCGTGCACCATCACTTCTTCCTCGCGGATCGCAGGGAACCCACCCGCAAACGCCAACGCGCGCGCCAGTGCCTGGTAGAAATACACGTTGTTCTCGCTCTCGTGCAGCGCTTCCTGCGTGTCCCACAGCGTCATCACCCGCACATCCGGCGGGTCAGACTTCTCCACGCGCAGCACCAACAATGCCTGAAATCCTTTCTGTTGGCGCATCAGCGGAATCGAAGATTGCAGCCCCGCGACGAACTCATTCAGTTTCTCGGGAGCTACGCTGAACTGCGATACTCGTGCATGCATGGCCGCCTCCTGGGAATCGTGGTGGACGGGGAACGATGTGGCGCCAGTCTACCCCCATTACACCCCGCCACAAAGCGCCCAATTCCCATCGCCGTCTCATCGAAAGCAGTCACAATCCCTTGTCACACCAGCATCCGATTGCATACAATCACCAGCTACTCTTTTCGATTCTGTCATTTCAGTTCTTCCTGGGGGAAATGAATGGGCCGACGCATCGCCGCAAAGATTACCGGAGTGGCTGGATACGTTCCGCCGCGCGTGGTCACCAATCTCGATCTGGAAAAGCGAGTGGACACCAGCGACGAATGGATTCGCACCCGCACCGGAATTCGCGAGCGGCATTACGCAGATCCAGGTGTGGCGTCCTCCCATCTCGGCGCAGAAGCAGCCCGCAAACTGCTCACCGCCCGCGGCGTTAGCCCGGACGACATCGGCATGATCGTCGTCGCCACCGTAACTCCAGACATGCTTTTCCCCGCCACCGCCTGCCTCATCCAGGATCATATCGGCGCGAAAAATGCCTGGGGATTCGATCTCTCCGCTGCCTGTTCCGGCTTCCTGTACGCCCTCACCGTCGGCGCGCAATTCGTTGCCAGCGGCGCGCACAAAAAAGTTCTGGTCATCGGTAGTGACGTGATGACCTCCATTCTCGATTACACCGATCGCGCCACCTGCGTGCTCTTCGGCGATGGCGCCGGCGCGGTCCTCCTCGAGCCTGCGGCCTCCGATTCCGAAGGTATCCTCGATTTCGTCCATGACGTGGATGGTTCCGGCGGCTGCAACTTGTACATGCCCGGCGGCGGCTCGCTGCACCCAGCGTCGCAGCAGACCATAGACAACCGCATGCACTTCGTCCATCAGGAAGGCGCGCAGGTCTTCAAATACGCCGTGCGCCGCATGAGCGAACTCGCCGTGGAAATTCTCGAACGCAACGGACTCACCAGCAAGGATCTCGCGTTGGTCGTCCCGCACCAGGCCAATCTGCGCATCATTCGCGGCATGCAGGAACGTCTCGGTGTGGACGATTCTAAAGTTCTCGTGAATATCGATCGCTTCGGAAACACCACCGGCGGCACCATCCCTCTCGGCATGATGGACGCGGTCGAACAAAAGCGCCTCCGCAAAGGCGACCTCGTCCTCCTGATCGCCGTAGGCGCCGGCTACACCACCGGCGCAGTCCTCATGCGCTGGGCGTATTAAGTTGTAGGGGACCCGCCGGATCTAATCGTAGGAAACGTGATCCAAAAGGGAAGGGCTTCGTTGCTTTGATTTCGCAGCGGCCATCCCACCCCCGGCTCGGGATGGGCGCCATTGATCTTGAATCAACTTTTGATTTTGTAGCGGCCGGTTCAGTTTCACCGAACCGGGCAGCCGTAGGTTAGCCGTAAATTCCGCAGCGTCGGCCTGCCACTGCGCAGGCATCTCGCCGTTTCCGCAATTGCAACTCACCCGCTACTACTGGCCGACCTAACGTCCCACAATCACCAGCACCGGATTTCTATCGCCCGTCGTGGTCGTGATCATCACCATCTTGAGCGGCGTCACCATATAATATGCTCCGGTGAAAGGCGCCGGCGACGTTAGCGTCACCGTCCCGCTGCCGTCTATTGCACCGGTCGGCGAAAGCACATAGGTACCCGTCACCGTCTCAGCGCTGGTGTTCGCCGACGAAGTGCTTTCATCCTGCGTTCCGTTTACCGTCGCAGGCGTCACGCCGCCGTCGAAAATCAGGTAGCCCGAAAAATCTCGATCCGCGCTCACCGCCGGCGCTGTGGTTCCTTCCACCAGCGACGTATTTTGCACAATAAAACTCGTCGTGAATTGTGCGGGTTGCGACTGCGAATCGAACTCACCGAATATCGGCGCGCCGCCCAATTGGCCCATCACAAACGCGTCTCGCGAGTCGATCATATACAGCACCGGCTCGAACGCGTTGTTGATATCAAGACCCGTGAACACCCGACCGTACTGATCGCTGCTGTATGTAACAGATTGCGGGGTTCCCGCTGTCGAAGTCACAATCCCGCCTTCATTGTCCGTGAGCGATAGATCAAAATTCGCCCCGCCGGGTACCAGTTGCAGCACTGAAACGTACGGCACGTTTTGCACCGTTCCGCTGACGCCACCGGCCATCGGCCCGTTGATCACCGTGCCGAAGAACGGTTGTCCAATCTGCAGCTTCATATCCGCAAGGCTGACGTACGGACTTGTAGGATTCGTCGCCGTATCCGTCTCAATCAAAAATGCCTCTACCCCAGAAACCGGATACACGTCGTAATTCAAATTGCCGATGGACGCGCTCATTTGGAAGATGCAGTGGGTGTTATCCGCGCCAGAGAGGTAGCTGCCCGAAATCGGATCGCCTCCCGCACTCCCCAATGGCACTGATCCCGGAACATTTTCGTCCATTTCTCCGGGTCCCAAGCTCCCTACCGTGGTCGGTGGAATCGGCGGGACTGCCGTGATTGCTCCCGCAAACGCCAGCGGGCCTGCGCCAGACGGGCCAACCGACGACGTGAATCCGGTTCCGCCGAACGCGAAGTTGCCGATGTACGTGGTCGTCGAGCCCCACCACGCACGTGCTGACGGTCTGCGCCTCCAGCCGTCCCGAACCTCGCGTGCCCGTTCCATCAAACTCGATCAGCCGTCCGTGCCCCGAGCCACCCGGATCAATCGAGAACGCAAATGTCGGCGTGCCGGTGACGTTGTTGAACGTGATCGTCCCGCGGCCGTCCACTCCCGCCGTGTACGTGCCGGTTATGCCGGTGAAGAGCGTGTTCGATTGCAGCGTCGTGAAATCCGCTTCGCCCGCGGTGATCTGGCCCAAGCCGTTCGCCGTGAACGTACCGGCGGCCGCGACGTAACCACCGCCATTAAATCCGCTGAAACTAAATGCATAAGGACCCGTCAGCAGCGTCAGATCTTGTACTGGATTAATCACCAGTGTGTACGTGTTTGTGATCGCCGCCGGCGTCGCCGCGCTATCCGTCACCGTGATGCCGAAAGTAAATGTTCCCAGCGTCGTCGGATTCGGGTTGGCCAGCAGCCCGTTGGTCAACGTAAATCCGGCCGGCAAGCTCGATCCCGTCGCCACCGTGAACGTGTAAGGTGGTGTCCCGCCCGTCGCAGCGAACTGGTCGCTGTACGCGGTGCCCACCGTCGCGGGTGGCAGCGGCGAAGTGGTCGTGAACGCCAGTGTGCTCACCACAATCTGCAGCGGTCCAGACGTGCTGAACGCTCCGGTAGCATCTGTCACCGTCACCGTGATCACCGATACTCCCTGTGTCGTGGCCGTGCCGGTGATGTTTACCGTATCCGTATTGCTCGCTCCCAATTTCAATCCCGCCGGCAACGTTCCAGACGCCAGCGTCCACGCCAGCGGCGGCACCCCGCCAGTCGCCGTGATCGGCGCGCTGTACGCCGCGCCCAAAGTTGCCGTCGGCAGCGACGTCGTCGTAATCGTCGGCGGCGGCTCGATTTTCACCGTCAGCGTCGCCGACTGCGCCGGAAAATCCACCGAAGTCGCCGTGATCGTCACAATCGTCTCTGACGCCACCACCCCCGGCGCCACATAATTCGCCGTCAAAGAAGTCAGCTGCGTCAGCGTCCCCACTCCCGCCGGCAGTAACGTGAAAGTTACCCCGCCATTCAGCTGCGTGTCGTTCAGCACCGTCGCGCTGATCAGCGAAATTGCGCCGCCCTGCGCGATGTACATCGTCCCGCTGGGCGAAATGCTCACTCTGTTAAAAGTAGCTGGCTTGCCGGAGCAGGCAGAGAATTGCACCAGAGCTAGAATTATCAATGGAAGCAAACAGGAAAATCTGGCGCGGCTCTGCATGGCGCCTCCTTCGGTCGGCACTCTCATTATTGCTGTTGGAATCACCCATAATATTTAGGCACGAAAGCCTCCGCGCCCGATGGGAAATACCCACTCCGCATGGCGTATCAGGTAACTGGCTGAAGGGACAGAATGTGTGGAGAGTGCTTACACTTCGGGCGGGCTAAAGCGATACCAGGGGGATCGCGCGGGCGACTAGTAAGACCGCACTTCTGCCGCCAGCTCTTGATTGCTGCGCAGCCGCTGCGACAATACCGCAGCCGTATAGCGCGCGCACAGCGCCATCTCGCGGTTGGTCCAGCCACCGAAGCCTCGCGCGCCGGGCGCCACGATTGCGTCGCCCAGCCCGTTCATCAGCTTCAGGAAGCTGTAATAGACGCGCACCGAACGCAGGCTGCCGCTGGCTTTCTTCAAATCCGGGCAAAGGCCCTGCAGACTGGATATGTCCGCGAAGTCCTTTCCATTCATAATGTTATGGGAGATCGCAGCCGTCATCTCAGCCTGCTCGCCGGCAGGCTCAGTGGCGATGGTCCGCAGCAGCCCAGCCCGCCAGCTGAAGACGGCGAACTGCACCATCGCTGCGAAACAGATCACGAGAATGAACGCTGAGATAAACATGTTCGACCTCGCACAGTGTGCCGTTTCGCGCCGCCCCCGGCAATAGCTCACTCGTACTAAGCCAAGTAAACTCCCCGGGCGCTCCCGCCCCACGGCTCGTGCCAGATGTAGCAGGTTGTCGGCCACCCCGTTCGTTGATAGGCTGTGCCCCGCAAGAATTTCGTAGCGCTGGCTCGTCCTGAGAGCCTGACGGCGTCAGGATCGAAGGGCGTCTCGCCGGCTCTTGGCAATTGCTGACGATTTTGCCTTTGTAGCGGCCGGTTCAGTTTCATCGAACCGGGCAGCAGTTGGTGTTGGTTTTAAAGGGGCGTGTCTTAGACCCGCCCGCGCACCCGTCGGCTCCGTTGCCGAAGGGTTGCATTCGAATACGCCTGCCTTCTCGTAGGCGGGCGTGTGGCCGGCGCTTGGCAATTGTTGACGATTTTGCTTTTGTAGCGGCCGGTTCAGTTTCATCGAACCGGGCAGCCGTTGCTGTTGGTTTTGTCGGGACAGCGTCTCGGACCCGCCCGCGCACCCGTCGGCTTCGTTGCCGTTGAGTTGAAATTAGCAGCGCCGGCCGATTGCGCGAACGCGTCCATATTTGTCCCACTCAGGAGGAACACAAATGCCCGCAAAATTTCGCATCGCCCTATTGTTCGCTCTAGCCCTCGCAGTCTCCCTCGCCTTCGTCGTGCGCTCTTCCGTCGCCGCTCCTGCCGATTCCTCCGACGAAGCGCAAATTCGCGCCGTCCTCGATATGCAGACAGCCGCCTGGAATCGCGGCGATATTGACACCTTCATGACCAGCTATTGGAAATCCGATCAAACCCTCTTCATCGGCGCCAGCGGCATCGCCCGAGGCTATCAAGCCGTCCTCGATCGCTATCACCACGCTTATCCCGACCGCAAATCCATGGGCACCGTCTCGTTCTCCGATCTGGAAGTTCACGTCACCTGCCCCGATGCCGCCTACGTCGTCGGAAAATTCCACCTCGCCCGCGAAGCCGACCAACCCTCCGGCGTCTTCTCCCTCGACTTCCGAAAATTTCCCGAAGGCTGGCGCATCATCCTCGATCACACCACCGCCTTCCCCACCGCCGCGGTCGTCCCGGCCGCATCCCATTGATCGAGCTTGCTCGCGGAATCACGCTTTCGTAGCGGCGCACTTCAGTGCGCCATCGTTCTTAGGCAGCACCCCAGCGATACGGGGTAGGGGCGCTTCTGACAATACGATGAGCATCGTCATCCTGAGGCCGGCGCCTTTGCCTCATGCCGGTCGAAGGATCTCTCCCGCTTTCCTAAACCCTCGCTCCTGCTTCGACTTTCTCGGCGCTCGACTAAACTGTTCACGCCGTATTCCCCAACGCCCCCTTTTCATACATAATGAAACCCACAGAATCGTCACCATCTCGCATTGCGAAAAAGGAGCATCCACGTGCGCGCAGTCATCACCGGTGGCGCAGGTTTTCTCGGCTCGCATCTCTGCGAACTGCTGCTGGGAAAAGACTGGGAAGTTCTCTGCCTCGATAACCTCGTCACCGGCAGCGATTCCAACATCGCCCACCTCCTCCCGCATCCGAAATTCCGCTTCGCCCGCCAGGATGTCTCGCGTTACATCGAAGTCCCCGGCCCCGTGGACGTCGTCCTGCATTTCGCTTCGCCCGCCAGCCCGCCCGACTATCTCAAATATCCGATTCAAACCCTGAAAGTCGGCGCTCTCGGCACTCACAATTCCCTGGGCCTCGCCCTCGCCAAAAAAGCTAGCTACCTTCTCGCCTCCACTTCCGAATGTTACGGCGATCCGCAAGTCAGCCCGCAACCCGAAAGTTACTGGGGCCACGTGAATCCCGTCGGCCCGCGCGGCGTTTACGATGAATCCAAACGCTACGCCGAAGCCATGACCATGGCCTATCATCGTTATCACGGCCTCGACACGCGCATCGTCCGCATCTTTAATACCTACGGCCCGCGCATGCGTTTGAACGACGGCCGCGCTCTCCCCAACTTTCTCTACCAGGCCCTCGTCGGCGAACCCATCACCGTCTACGGCGACGGCAAACAAACTCGCAGCTTCTGCTACGTCTCCGACCTGCTCGCCGGAATCTACAAGCTTCTCGAATCCAACGAGCACGATCCCACCAACATCGGCAATCCACAGGAAATTACCATCCTGGAATTTGCCGAACGCGTCCGCAAACTCGTCGGCGCCACCACTCCCATCGTCTTCCGCCCGCTCCCCCAAGACGATCCCAAGCAGCGCTGCCCCGATATCACCAAAGCCAAGCGCATCCTGAAATGGGAGCCCAAGGTAACCCTGGAAGAGGGCCTGCAACGCACCTACGAATATTTCCGCGAAAAATTAGCCCAATCCACCCCAACAAAATAATCACTCCCGCGAGGTTATCTTGGAGTGCGGCGGCTTGCCGCCGCCTTCCCGTTTCTCGGAAGGGTGGACGCGTCATGCGTAGCGGCGCACTTCAGTGCGCCATCGTCGTCCTGAACCCGCTTCAGCGGGTGAAGCCTGCCCGCCGCAGGCAGGGATCTCTTCGTTTTGCGCCAAGTCCGCTTATCATGATTCGCTCTGGGAACCTTGACCCAAACCTCCGAGCTGCGAAGTTTGCAGGTGCCTATCGCGGTGATACGGAGAGAACTCTATATGAAGACGATCGGATTGCCTTCGTTCTCGGCGGTTCGAATGAGCTCTTTCAAGGAATCTACAAACTGTCGCAATTCTGCTGACTGCTCGACAGCGCTGCCAAGCGACCCGATTTCGGCTGAAAGCGTCGGCATGGAATCCAGGAGAATGGCGTCACCGCTGTGGGCTCCAGAAAAGAGAATCTTCCGCAGTGTAACGCTTTCTGGCGTGATAAATTGCGCCACCTCTTCTCTCAGCGCACTTATCTCAGCTATTTTGCCGATCCGGTATTCGGCGGCGTGAATTTGGTTTCGGTATTTTCTCGAGACCTCGTCGTTCTCAAAATAGACTTCTCCAGTTGCGGGAATCACTCGGCCCGCATTTTCGTCATCCCCCAATTTGAGATGTTTTTTATTTCGGTAAACGACAGCGTTTAATCCCACGAAAATCCTCACACGGTTAGCTCGTCGGGCACTCATCATTCCCGGCGTCGACGAAGCTGGGAGTCCCGCTCACGCGCTGATTTCCGTCATCGGCCGAACATCGCGGTTGATCTTCTCCTCCGCCTCCTGCCGCGAAACCGCCAATTCATAATGCGCCTGCAGATTCATCCAGAATTCCGGAGTAGTCCGAAAAAACCGCCCCAACCGCAGAGCCATTTCACCGGAAATCCCGCGCTTCTCCCCAACAATCTCGTAAATGTTAGGCGGAGCCACCCGCAATGCAATCGCCAGCTTGTTCGGGTTCAGCCCAAACGGCGCCATAAACTCCTCGCGCAAAATCTCCCCCGGATGAATCGGCTTCAGCTTGGCCATGATTTCCTCTTAGTAATCTTGACATCGTGCGCATGTCCTTCGGACATGGGTTTTGTCGTTATCCTTCGTCGAGTGGCCTGCCATACGCGGCGCCAGCGCCGTAGGCGCGGCAAAAGTTAGCCCAGGCCGGAAGGCCTGGGAATCGTCGTAGGGAAAATGTAGAGCGCCGTAGGTGCGACACATGCGTCGCTCTTGGCGCACGACTCGCTAACTACCACCGCCCTAACTAATCCGGCCTTCCCATCGAATAATACTCAAACCCGTGCCCCTTCATCTCTTTCGCCGCAAGCAAATTCCGCCCATCCAAAATTAACGGCCTCACCATCGCATCCCGCACGCGCCCCCAATCCAGCTTGCGAAATTCCGGCCACTCGGTCGCGATCAGCAACGCCTCCGCGCCCTCCGCCGCTTCATAAGCGTCTTTTCCATATTCAATCGGCAGCACCGGCCGCGCCTTCTCCATCGCCTCTGGATCGTAAGCGCGGACCCGCGCCCCCTCCTTCAACAGCGCGTGGATCAGGTCAATCGCCGGCGCGAATCGTATGTCATCCGTATTAGGCTTGAACGCCAATCC
This sequence comes from uncultured Acidobacteriota bacterium, assembly GCA_963742475.1. Taxonomy (GTDB): domain Bacteria; phylum Acidobacteriota; class Terriglobia; order Acidiferrales; family UBA7541; genus Palsa-295. The sequence goes on from CAVULY010000008.1 coordinate 339,567, forward strand.
CAATACCCCGATCTGTTTTCCTTTCACCACCCACAACGCCCGGCGAATCTTTTCCACGAAAACCTCAATGCGCCGCTTGTTGATGTTTTCCGCTTCCTTCAGCATCCCAAAATCCACGCCGGACTTCTCCGCCAGGTGCACGAACGCCTGCAAATCTTTCGGCAGGCAGAATCCGCCGAACCCAATCCCCGCGTGGAAGAAACTCGGTCCGATGCGCGGGTCCATCCCCACCGCGCGCACCACTTCCTCAATATCCGCGCCCAGCTTTTCCGCCAAATCAGCCACCATGTTCGCGTAGGAAATCTTCACCGCCAGAAACGAATTCGACGCGTGTTTGATTAACTCCGCGCTGTTGATCGTCGTCACCAGCCACGCCGGCAGCGGCACATCCGGACACTTCCCGCTGTGCACCGGACACTTAAAACTCCGCTCCAGCACCGGGCGGTAAATCTCCTTCAATTGCTTCTCCGCGATTTCGTCCTCCACACCCACCACAATCCGGTCCGGATGCAGAAAATCTCCCACCGCCGTCCCTTCCCGCAGAAATTCTGGATTGGACGCCACGCGAAAAGCCACCCCGCTCTTCCGCGCATACACCGCCAGCGCGCGCTTCAATTCCTGCCCCGTTTGCGCCGGCACCGTGCTTTTTTCGATCACCAGTTTTGGTGTGCGTGATTCCGTCGCCACCAGCCGCGCCACATGATCAATCGCGCTCAAGTCCGCGCTGCCGTTGGGCAGTGGCGGCGTCCCCACGCAAATGAAAATCGCTTCGCCAAACTGGACCGTCTCCGCGGCGTTGGCGCGAAAACTCAACCGCCCCTCCTTCCGCGCCTGCTCGATCACCACATCCAGCCCCGGCTCGTATATCGGCAACCGGCCGGATTCCAGCGTTTTCAATTTCTCCGCGTCACTGTCCGTGCACACCACTTCATGCCCCAGTCCCGCCAGGCATCCGCCAGTCACCAGACCCACATAGCCCGCGCCAATCACCGAAATCTTCAAGGTCCGCTCCTTCCAGAAAGACGTTTACGCAATAAGAATGCAATCAATCAATGTTATACGCGGAATCGCGCGAGTTTATGGGGATCTCAACGCACGTTTCGCATTCCGAACGGTCATTGCAGGTGCGGTCTTACCGGCAATCCCGCCCACACGTTCAGCAACCCCATGGTTTCCCGCACTACCGCCAGTACATCCTGTGTATTCCGCCACCAATGGTCCGCGTCAAATGGATCGCCCGGCGCCGCCCGCACGATCACGCGCGGATCGTCACCCACAAGCTTCGTCCACAGCGCCTTCACGCGGCGCGTGTGCTGCGGCGAAGTAACAATAATCACCGTGTGCATTCCCTCCCGGCGCATGTCCCTCGAAATCTCCGCCACTTCCTCTTGCGTATTAACGATCGCGTCCGGAAAAATTCGTATCTTGCTATCCGGAACACCCTGCTGCACTAGAATCTCCCGGTTGTATTCTTCTTCGCCCACAAAATGGATTCCCAGCGCCGCCAGCTCCTCCTGCGGGCCCGCCGGCTTGCTCACCCAAACTGCCGGAGCATATCCCGACTTGAAAACGCTCGCCGCGCCTTCCGCGCGAAACGGCAACCCTCCGCTGAGCACTACGATTACGTCAGCCTTCCCAACGGGATCCTCCCGCACCAGCCAGTGCCCTGCGTTGCGAAACACCACCACGCCTATAACCAGCAGCACCGCCAAAATCGCCAGAAGCGAAATCTTCAGCCGGCGACGGCGCCGTAAATCGCGTGGCGAGAGAATTGTCAATGTTCGGCATCGCTTCCTTAGGGCGGTTCCATCGCAGCGCACGGCTTCAGAGTTTGTGCCAGAACTCGAAAGTCTTTGCGGTTGTTTCTCGCCACTAGCCACTAGCCACTGCCTTCTTCCCGACCGGTTTACGCCGCGCTGCCACCAGACCAAAATTAGCGCGGTTTCGCAGCTCGCGGAAAAACTCCGTCTTGGAAGCCGCCTTCGTAGCGGCGCACTTTAGTGCGCCATCGTTGGCGCGGCCATCACGGATGGCGGTCCCGCTCCGCGGGACCGCCGCTACAAAGGCGTCGTGCCGTGGTTACACGTTCTACTTACTCGTTGAGGCCCCACCCCTTGAGTCGTCACGCGCGTCCTACCGCTTCTCCAACAGAAAATTTCCCGCCACCAA
>CAVULY010000009.1:0-47902 GCA_963742475.1 uncultured Acidobacteriota bacterium
GAGATACACGAGGTAAATGTACGGCAGCTTGCCGTATGGGCCTTCGGGGACGGGATAGAGATTGCCGACGAGCGCGAGCAGCATGGCGAGGCCCGCGAGCGAGGAAAGAATTTGCGCGGCGGGACTGTATGCACCGTGGTTGCGCAAATAACGCGGCAGCGCGATGCAAACCAATGCGTACGCCACGATGAAACCGTAAGTCGCGAGCGAGCCGAGCCAACCGTAAACGTCGAGGCCACTCGCTCCACGCGCCGCTAGCACGACCACCGGCAACACCGCCGCAATTCCGGTAACGACCACCGCATAGCTGGGAGTTTCATTGCGCACGTGCGTGGTGCGCAGTGACCCGTGCGCCAGGCCGTTGTGCGCCATCAGCAGCAGCACGCGGGCGGCCGCGGTGACGCAAGCGAGCGTGCCGGCAAACATGCTCACCATCGCGCCGATATCAATCAACAATCCGAACAGCGGAACGCCGCCTACAGCCGCGATCACGTGCATCGGCGCCGGACTCGAGCCCAAATCCTGACCGGCGGTGCGGAAGCCAAGCACTTCGGCGTAAGCGCACACGGTGAAGAAAGCGCCGCCGATGATGGCGGATTGAATCACGGCGCGCGGGATTGTCTTCAACGGATTGTGTGCTTCCGCGCCGAGCGTGGTGGCGCTTTCAAAGCCGACGAAGCTGAAGAGCGCCAGCACCAGCCCGAGCCGCAGCCCGCTGCCCGTCATGCCTTGTAATTTCAATTGCTCCCAATCCAGGTGCAAGCCGTGGCGCACGAGCACCAGCGCAATCACGATAACAATCACCGCGACAGAAATTGCTTCCATCCACAGCATCAACCGCGCGGAGATTTTCACATCGCGATACGCGATCCACACGGAGACGCCGGCGCCGATCAATACCAGCAGCACGGCGGAGACTTCGTGGCCGGTAGCGTCGCGCAGCAGAAGATTCGCGAAGTGATAGAAGCCGCCGATGACGCTGGAGCCCGTGGCAACGTACGCGAGCAGCAAACTCCATGCGGCGGTGGCGCCCAGCCACGGCGGCAGAATCATGGATGCGTAGGTGTAGAGCGAACCGGGTGACGCCGAATATTTTGCAAAGCGCGCGATGCACAGCGCCACCAGCAACACGGCGATGGTCGCGAGCAGATACGCGAGCCACGTGCCGTTGCCGGCGAGCGCGCAGACCAGAGGAATGGTGGCGGCGGGAGTGGTGGTTGGCGCGATGGTCGAAACCGATTGCGCCAAAGTTTCCAGCGGGGAGAGCGCGCCGCGCCGCAGGCCGTAGCCGGTGGTCCTGAGGATTTTGCTGGAGCGGGGGCGAAGCCGAGGCTGGATTATTTGTTTTGTCGAAATTTGCGGGCGCGTGCATGGCGTACCATACAGGCTGATTGGTGACGGCGCAAGAGACACGAGAGCGGAGTGCAGTTCGCTGTGATATGGATTCGCGTGCTGACGGACATGCGTAGTGATTTCACCGAGCAGTCTGGGGGAATAAATGCTGAGACCTGCGATGCGTTTTGCGGGGCTGCTGTTGCTGGTTTTTTTCTGCGCGGAATTTCTGCAGGCGCAGAGCGCGGCGCCGGCGTTCCGATTCGTGTCAAGGTCGTAGTGGTCACGATGTTTGAACGCGGCGAGGACACCGGCGACGTTCCCGGAGAATTTCAGCTGTGGGTGGAGCGCGAGCATCTGGATCAAGTGCTGCCGCTGCCGAGCGGTTATCACCATGTGCGCATGAATAAGGATGGCGTGTTGGGCCTGCTGACCGGTGTGGGAACGGCGAAGGCCGCGGCGTCTGTGATGGCGCTCGGCCTGGATCCGCGTTTTGATTTGTCGAAAGCGTATTGGATTGTCGCTGGAATTGGCGGCGGCGATCCCGCGGACGTATCGCTCGGTTCGGCAGTGTGGGCGGACCACGTGGTGGACGGCGACCTGGCGTTTGAGATTGATGCGCGGCAAATTCCCGCGAGCTGGCCGACCGGCTACGTGCCGTTGCGCAGAGGAACGCCATACGAACAACCGCCGCGCATTGATTACGGCGAAGCGTACGCGCTGAATGAGTCGCTGGTGGACTGGGCGGTGCGCCTGACGCAGGATGTGCCGCTGGCGGATTCGGATTCGCTGCGAAAATCGCGCGCGCGGTTCGCGGGCTTTCCGAATGCGATGAAGCCGCCGTTCGTCACGCGCGGCGATACGCTTTCGGCCAGCACTTTTTGGCACGGCTCAAAATTCGATGAGTGGGCCAACGCTTGGACGCGCTACTACACCGGCGGCAAAGGCAATTTCATGACGGCGGGGATGGAAGATAGCGGCACGATGCAGGCGCTGACATTTCTGAGGCAGGCGGGGCGCGTGGATTTGCAGCGCGTGCTGGTGCTGCGGACGGTGAGCAATTACGATCGCGAGCCTCCGGGAATTTCCGCGGCGGAGAGCTTGCAGGAAATGGCGTCCGGAAATTATTCCGCGTACATGCAATCGCTGGAGGCGGCGCAGGTGGTGGGCGACAAAGTGGTGCGCGATCTGGTGGAACATTGGCGCGAGCGCGAAGCGACGATTCCGCATTGAGCCCGCATTGCGGCGCGGCCAGGAGAAAGTGAATCCCATGAAAACTAAAACGAGCGCGATGCTGGCACTTTGCACGGTATGCGCGCTCTTGTTGTCGATTTGTCCGGCGACTTCGGCCCAGAAGCAGAAAATAAAGGTGATCGCGGATCAGGATAGCGCCGGGCCGCAGGGCACGAATTTTCTGTCGCTGCTGATGCTGCTTCGGGCGCCGGAAATCAATCTGCTGGGCATCACCACGGTGAGCGGCGATCAGTGGGTGGAACCCGCGACTGTGTTCGCGTTGTGGGCGACGGAACTGACCGGGCGGACGGATGTGCCGGTGGTGAAGGGCGCAGAGAATCCCTTGGTGAATTCGAAACTCGAGGTGCAGCGGCGCGAGGCGCTGTATGGTTCGATCGTGGGGTGGCACGGATCGTTCAATCCCGATGCTCCGGAACCGGGCGAAATCTGGGCGCCGCCGGGAGGTTTTCCGAAAGTGAAAGCAAGACCGGGGCGCGCTGCGGATTTTATTATTGAGACGATTCATGCGAACCCCGGGGAAGTTGTGTTGTATTGCGCGGGGCCGCTGACGAATGTGGCACTGGCGGTGCGCATGGATCCCACGATCGTCGCGCTGACCAAAGCGATCTACATCATGGGCGGCAGCTCGCAGGGAGGTCCGGAATTGAATTGGACGTGGGATCCGGAGGCTGCGTCGATCGTGTTGCATGAGCCGTGGAAAGAAATAGTCATTAGCCCCTTCGAGGCGGGAGAGCAGGTGTGGTCCAGCGCCGCGTTGATGGAACAGATCGTGAAGGCGGGCGGACCGCTAGCAGCGCACGTGAAGCAGGTGTATCTGGACGCGCAGCCTCCCGCGGGGACATCAATGTGGTCAATGATGTGGGATGAATTGCTGGTGGCGTCGTTGCTCGACCCGACCGTGATCAAAAAATCGGAGACGATGTACCTGGATGTGGACATTGAGCACGGGCCGAAGTACGGCCAGACCGTAGTGTGGAAGAAGCCGGAAGACCTGCCGACATTCTTCTTGGCTTATAGCGGCCCGCGGCCGCCGGATCGCGAAAAATGGATGGGGCATTTGACGCCGCCGGCGGGGTTGCATCCGGCGTCGGTGCAGACGGAAGTGGACGTGGAGAAATTCAGGCAGTTTTTCGTGATGGCCATGAGCCGGTAGCTGCATGTGCGCGCGTGGACGCGCTGCTTTCCGGCGCGTCCCCGGATTCCTTTTTTTGGGCAATAATTTCGCGGGGCGTCGGCGCTGCATTCTGAATTCGTCCCGTACATCTTATGGCATTGACGCGAGAACGCCTGCGGCCTATAGTTGCGCACTTTTAGGCTGGGAGAAGCATTTTGCTCGAGCGCGTATTCCACCTCACCGAAAACGAAACCACGGTACGCCGCGAACTGCTGGCCGGGCTGACGACGTTCATGACCATGGCGTACGTGGTGGTGGTGAACCCGCGGATTCTGGCGGAGGGCGGGATGCCGGTGGAAGGCGTGCTGTTCGCGACGTGCATTTCGGCGGCGCTGGCCACGCTGGTGATGGGACTGTGGGCGAATTATCCGATCGCGCTGGCGCCGGGCATGTCGCTGAATGCGTACTTCACGTATTCAATCGTGATTGGGCGCGGGGTGCCGTGGCAGACGGCGCTGGGTGTGGTGTTCTTGTCCGGGCTTTTGTTTCTGCTGCTGACGTTGACGAATGTGCGCGAGCACATCGTGAATGGAATTCCTGATTGCTTGAAACACGGAACGGCGGCGGGGATTGGGCTGTTCATCGCGTTTGTGGGATTGCGCAACGCGAAGATTATCGTGGCGAATCCGGCGACGTTTGTCGCGTTTGGAAAAACTTCCGATCCGCAAGTACTGCTGGCGGCGGCCGGACTAATCCTGATTGCGATTTTGATGATACGAAAAGTTGGCAGCGCGATTTTGCTGGGCATTGTGGCGATCGCTCTGGCTGGAATTCCACTGGGACTGAGCCACTGGCCCACGCAATTATTTTCTTGGCCGCATCCGGCGGGAACATTTTTGAAACTGGATTTGCGCTCGGCCACACGGCTGGGCCTGGGAGAATTGGTCTTCGTATTTTTCTTCGTGGACCTGTTCGATAATGTCGGGACTTTAGTGGGCGTGTGCGAGCAGGGCGGATTTTTGCGCGACGGGAAATTGCCGCGCGCGAGCCGCGCTTTGCTGGCGGATGCGTTTGGAACGCTGGTCGGCGCGCTCACCGGGACTTCCACGGTGACGAGCTACATCGAAAGCGCCGCGGGCGTGGCGGCCGGGGCGCGGACGGGGCTGGGGAATCTGGTGATCGCGGGACTTTTTTTCGTGGCGATGTTCTGCGCGCCGCTGGTCGCCGCGATTCCTTCGTACGCGACGGCGCCCGCGCTGATTCTGGTAGGCGCGCTGATGTGCAGTTCGATTGCAAAAGTTCGCTGGGATGATTTCAGCGAAGGTTTTCCCGCGTTTCTGACGCTGGTGGCGACGCCGCTGACGTTCAGTATCGCCACGGGACTGAGTCTGGGCTTGCTCTCTTTCACGTTTCTGAAGATCGGCGCCGGAAAATACCGGGACATCAGCCCGCTGATCTGGGTGCTGTCGGCGATTTTTCTGCTGCGTTTCGCATTTCTTGGCTCGGAGTAGAGCCGGCGTGGCGAAGTTCCTCTAGAGGCGTCCGAAAATCACTGTAGAAGCAAACAATCACTTTTCAGCAGCGGCGAAGGCACGTTAAGCTCACCTACTTCGAGCCTGCCGCTCGATCTTTCGGACAATGAATCAAGTTGCCTCCACACTCGCGCAAAGCCACTGGGTTCCCGTGGCAATTTTTCTGGCCACTTACATTTTGATCGCGGTGGAAAGCGGGCGCGGCAGCCATCTGGACCGCACGGCGGCGGCTTTTTGCGGCGCGGTAGCGATGGTTCTGGTGGGCGCGGTGCCGCTGACCGAGGCGTACACGGCGATCGATTGGAACACGCTGATTTTCCTGCTGGGCATCATGATTCTGGTGGCGCATTTTCAGATTTCGGGATTTTTCGATTGGATCGCGGTGCACGTGGCAGCGATTGCGCGAACGCGATTTCAATTGCTGGTGCTGCTGGTATTCGCCACGGGAATTCTGGCTGCGTTTTTTGTGAACGATACGATTTGCCTGATCTTCACTCCCATCGTGCTGGTGGTGACGCAACGGCTGGAAGTGCCGCCGATTCCGTACTGCATCGCGGTGGCGACGTCGGCGAATATCGGGTCAGCGATGTCGGTCACGGGAAATCCGCAGAACGCGGTGATCGGCGTCTCGGCGCATTTTTCGTTTCTGGGGTTTCTCGCTCACCTGGCGCCGGTATCGCTGGTGGGGATGGTGATCAACGTAGCGGTGCTTTCACTTTTCTTCCACCGGGAGATTTTTCACCACCCACTGAAGGGCAATGCGCCGGAACTGCCGGTGAAAATGGAACGCACCCTGCTGATTAAGTGCTGCATCGCGGCGGCGCTGGTGATCGTGCTGTGGATTCTGGGTTACTCGTTTCCGCTGGTGGCGATTTCGGTGGGCGCGTTCATCCTGATTATCGGGCGGCGTGAAGGCGCAAAACATTTATCAGCGGCTGGATTGGGAGCTGCTGCTGTTTTTCGCGTCGCTGTTCGTGGTGATCAAGGGATTTGAGGCGTCGGGAGCGCTGGAGCACTTGATCGGATATTTTCAGTCCGGGCTGCAGGGCGGAATGACTTCGCAATTATTCGCGGTGAGCGGCGTGATGCTGATTCTTTCGAACCTGGTGAGCAATCTGCCGGCGGTGCTGCTGTTCCGGTCGTTGGTGCCCTCGTTTCCGAACACGCCATTACATCTGGCTGGCAGTGGCCTGCACCAGCACGCTCGCGGGGAACGCAACGCCATTCAGTTCCGTGGCGAATTTGATTGTGCTACAGCAGGCGGGAAAGAAAGTGAAAATTACGTTCTGGGAATTTGCGCGCGTGGGATTAATCGTGACGCTGATCACGACGCTGGCGGCGATTGCGATTCTTGCGGCGGAGCATTGGTGGTTGCCGGGGAGTTGAAGCAAGGCAGGAAAGATTCGCAGGGGCGGATCTGCGACCCGCCCCTGCAGATCGAAACGCGGTTGAGAACGGAAATTACTTCTTGGCTTGGGCGAAATTTTCTTCCACTTGCGCCCAGTTGATGGTGTTCCACCAGGCCTCGAGATAATCGGGCCGGCGGTTCTGATACTTCAAGTAGTAGGCGTGTTCCCAGACGTCCACACCGAAGAAGGCCTTGCCGCCGTCCATGATGGGATTGTCCTGGTTCGCGGAGGATTCGATCACGAGTTTTCCGTCGCGGAACAGAAGCCAGGCCCAGCCGGAGCCGAAGCGCTTGACGCCCGCGTCGTTGATCTTGGCTTTGAAATCCGCGAAGCTGCCGAACGCGGAGGCGATCGCTTTGCCCAGCTCACCGCCGGGTTCGCCGCCGCCGCCCTTCTTCATGATCTTCCAGAACATGGAATGGTTCATGTGGCCGCCGCCATTGTTGCGCACGGCGGTGCGAATTGCTTCCGGCACTTTATTGATTTGCGCCAGCAATTCTTCGATGGAAAGTTTCTGAAGGTCGGCGTGACCATCGAGCGCTTTATTCAGATTGGTGACGTATGCGCCGTGGTGTTTGTCGTGATGGATTTCCATGGTTTTCGCGTCAATGTGGGGTTCCAGAGCGTCGAACGCATACGGCAAAGGCGGCAATGTAAAAGTCATCTGAGGAGCGGCTCCTTGTCCTGTAGAAGTTGCGGTCATAATGTACCTCCTGATTTACTGTTCCTGCCCCATAATTATACGCGCCTGGCGGGGAAGAGCGGTACGGGCAGCTGGAAATATTGGATGAGGAAAGGGAGTCGAGGATGCCATCCGTCGAACATGTGGAAAAACATTTCACCGCGACGGCTGCGGTGCGCGACATCGTCATTGGAATGTCGGACGGGCTGACCGTTCCGTTCGCGCTGGCCGCGGGGATTACCGGAGTGGTTGCGTCCACGAATTCGACGCACATCGTGGTGACGGCGGGCCTGGCGGAAATTGCCGCCGGATCGATCGCGATGGGATTGGGCGGGTATCTGGCGGCGAAGACGGATACGGAGCATTACGCTTCGGAACTGGACCGGGAATATCGCGAGACGGTGGAGCTGCCGGAAATCGAAACGGAAGAAGTGGCGAAAGTTTTTCGTGACTATGGACTGACGGAAGCGCAGATGTCGCCGATCGTGTCCGCGATCACCGCGAACCAGAAAAAGTGGGTGGATTTCATGATGCGGTTCGAACTGGGATTGGAACCGCCGGATCCCGCGCGGGCTGCGCGCAGCGCCGCGACGATTGCTGCGGCGTACATCGCCGGGGGTTTCGTGCCGCTGGCGCCATACATCCTGATTCGGCAGGACGTGAACATGGCGCTGATTTATTCCGTGGCGGTGACGCTGCTGGCGCTGTTTGGCTTCGGCGCAGTGAAAGGGCATTTTACCGGCGTGAAGCCGCTGCGCGGCGGAATGCAAACCGTGTTGGTGGGCGGCTTGGCGGCGGCCGCGGCGTTCTTGATCGCGCGGTTGATTAGCTAGCTTTGCCGAACGGAAGCTTCTTGCTGTAACGGAGCGCAGCCCTTCGCAGCGTTCCCTTCGAACCGGCGCAGGCGGTTCGAAGGATGAAACGCCGCCGCGGTGCGCGGGGCGATTCACAAATTCACAGCAAAACCAACGGCTGCCCGGTTCGGTAAACCTGAACCGGCCGCTACAAATTCAAAAGCGACGTCAACGGCTGGTGGTCTGAAGACCGCCGTTACAAAAGCAACGTCAAAGGTTGGCGGCGAGCTTCACGCGACGGCCGTTGTTACGGCGTCGTCGGCGGAGTGCCCAAGTTGCCGAACGGCCAGATATTGAAAGCTTTCAGCATGCCGTCCTGGTGTTTCTCCACCAGCATTTGCGCGGTTTTTTCCTGCGGCCACGGACTGGCGAGGCGCTCAGGCCGGTCAGCGATCCAGAAGGCGGCGAGCGCCATCACCGTGGCGTTGCGATCCAGAACTTCCGCTTTCACTTTGTCGAAAGTGTCCACGGCGGAATGGTGCGTGTATTTGTAATCCGAAGTGTCCTGATTGAGATTGATGCCGGGAAGCCCCGCGAGAGTGAATGGCCCGGTGTCTGTGCCGAATTCCACTTCATCATCCACTTGTAAATCGCCGAAGGACTGCAGCGAAGCCGCAAATTTCTGCACTTCGGGAATCAGATCATCATGGCCGCCGACCTGGAAACCGGTGACCGCGCCTTGGCCTGCATCGAGAATCAGCGCCGCGACGTAATTGGCCATTTCACTCTGATGCGCTTTCACGTAGGCCAGCGAGCCGAGCAGTCCTTGTTCTTCGCCGGTGAATAGAACGAAGCGAATGGTGCGGCGCGGCTTGAATCCTGATTTGACAATGGCTTCGGCGGCGCCGAGAGTCACAGCGGTTCCGCAGCCATTGTCCGTGGTGCCGGACGCGAGATCCCAGGAGTCCAAGTGCCCGCCGACGACGATCACTTGCTCGGGATTTTGCGTGCCGCGAATTTCGCCGACGACGTTGGCGGATTCCACGGGGCCATCAGTGGCGCGGTTCTGCACATTGATTTTCAGGCGCACGATCTGGCCGTGATTGAGGTAGCGCTCGAGCTGTTCCTGATCTTCCGCGGCCATGCTGACGACGGGAATATCGTAGTAAGTGTCGAAGCCGAGAGCGCCGGTGTGGGTGAGGTGCATTCCAAAGCTCTTGCGACCGCCCTGGCCGCCGATGACGGCGACGGCGCCGGCATTATGAGCAGCGATCAGAAAACTGCCGAACTTGACGAACGAGCTCATGCGGTCCTTGGGTGGCTCGCCTTTTTGGACGATCAGCAGAACTTTGCCGCGCCAGTTGCCGGAATTATTTTTCAGCTCGTCCTGAAGTTGGTAGCCATTCACGGCGACGAGATCGGCCTCGGCGCCTCCTGGCGCGGTGGAGCCGACCCAGCCGAGCGAATCAACCATGAGTCGTGCGGTGAATGGGCGCGACGAGTTCAGCGTCCGCGGAAATGCGCGTCCAGCCGCGCGAAATCTTCCAGGGTTCGGTGTGCACGTTCTCCAGGCCGATCGCTTTCATTTTTACGACGCCCCAGGCGATGGCGCGGGCGGCGTCTGGCGAGCCGGTAACGCGCGCGCCGATGTCGTCACTCAATTCTTCCAGATCCTGGTAGGTGTGCGTCTCCAGGGCGCCGGCACCGGCGATCGCGACGAGAGCCTTCAAGGTGCCATCGTCCGTCGCGGAAGTCTGCGCGAGTTCGCCTGGGGATGAGATTGCGGGCCGCGCCATCATCAACAGGATTGCCACGCTGCCGACGAGCGCGAGGATTTTTCGAGTCATGCAAAAGCTCCTTTCAAATTTCGGGAAGATCCCGGGAAAGAATAATGTAGTGGCGGCAACGCGCCGCCTCGCCTTGGAGCGATACAGGCGGCGCATCAAGGTACAGCAAAGTATATAGAATACCAGAGCTGTGGCTATTAGACGGGTCCCAAACAAAAAAGCTCAGAGAACCCCAAGCGCATTGCTTGCATCTATATAGCAGGGATTTCGGCGGTAGCTTGCATGCGGAATGCCGGAACACTTATTTCCGGATGATACGTCAAATACCATATTCGCTGTAGCGCCAACGTAGCGCTAAAAGCGATATAATCGAAAATCGAGCTAGCAGGATATCAAGGAGAGACAGCTATGGAACGCAGTAGATTGAGCATTCGCCGCTGGGTCGCCACCGTTGTGGTGGTCGCGGCATTCGCGGGGGGCGGACTCCTCTCGCAAGGATTCAGGGACTGGGCGGGACACACCGTCCTGGGCTCACCCAGAGAGCCGATCGCCGTCGCGCAAAACGCGCTGCCGGTAAGCTTGGGGAATTTTGCAAACGGATTTTCCGCAGTGATCAAGCCCGCATTGCCCGCAGTAGTGAATATCCGAACTTCAAAGATGGTGAAGTCGCAGGGAAATCAGGCGTCACCATTTTTTAACGATCCAATGTTTCGCCAGTTTTTCGGCGATCAGTTTGGCGGAGGCAAACCGCACGCGGAGCGCGAGCAGGCTCTGGGTTCGGGCGTAATCGTGACGGCCGATGGAACGATTCTGACCAACAACCACGTAATTGACGGCGCTTCGGACATCAAAGTGTATTTGAGCGACAAGCGCGAATTCAAAGCCAAGCTGGTGGGCGCCGATCCCAAGACGGACATCGCGGTGCTGAAAATCGAAGCGAGTGGTTTGCCGACTCTGCCGCTGGGCGATTCTTCACAGCTCAATGTGGGAGATTTGATTTTCGCGATTGGCGATCCGTTCGGCATTGGTGAGACGGCCACGATGGGAATCGTAAGCGCCACGGGCCGCGGACAACTGGGAATCGAAGATTACGAGAACTTCATCCAGACCGACGCGGCAATTAATCCGGGAAATTCCGGCGGCGCGATGATTGATATCCACGGCAACCTGGTGGGCATCAACACCGCGATTCTTTCGCACGGCTCGGGCGGCAACGAAGGCGTGGGATTTGCGATACCGATGAGCATGGCGAAGCCGGTGATGGATCAAATTCTGTCGCACGGCAAAGTGGTGCGGGGTTACCTGGGCGTGCATATTCAGGACCTGACGCCGGAAATCGCCAAGGCTTTCAACTTTAATCAGAGTGGCGGCGTGCTGATTGGCGACGTCAGCAGCGACACACCGGCATCGCGCGCGGGCTTGAAGAAGGGCGATGTGGTGGTGAAGCTCAACGGACAGGCAGTGAACGACGCCAACGATCTGCGGCTGCACATTTCGCAGATGGCGCCGGGAACGACCGTGAAGCTGGACATCTGGCGCGATGGGAAGTTACAAGACTACTCCCTGACGCTGGGTGAATTGCCGGAGAAAACAGAGGCTGCAGAGAACAGCGGCAGCGAGAGCGGCGGCGGACTCGAAGGCGTGGAAGTGCAGGAACTGACGCCGGAGATTGCGCAGCAGCTCAACCTCGGTCCGGGAACCCACGGAGTGGTGGTTACGTCCGTGGATCCTTCCAGCCCGGCGGCTGCGGCACAACCTGCGATCGGCCGCGGCGATGTGATCCAGGAAATCAATCACAAGCCGATCAAGAACCTGAGCGATTACCGGCAGGCGATCGCGGCGGCAGGAAATCAGCCGGTGTTGTTGCTGGTGAATCATGGCGGGGTGACGGGATATTCCGTCGTCCAGCCGCACTAAGCTGAGGCGTTTCAGTCACAGTACATAGGTGAAAGGGGGCACGGCTGGCCACGGCCGTGCCCCATCACTTAGGTCACATTAAAGTATAAAAGTCCGCGACTGATCCTCCCCGGTCGGGTTAAATTAGTGCGAGGGAGCAGCCATGTGGGTGGACTTTCCGCAACGGATCCCTAGAAGGGCTAACCTTCTGCCAAACCCCAGAGCTTGGGTTATCGCTTTCAGCACGACTGGGGGTAGAATAGTACTCGAGTCCTATTTTCCCCAGCCCCTCGTTCTAGTACTAATTAAGGGTCAGCCGCAATTCTGTCTCGACGCATCTTAATTTCTGGATCAAGGATTCTGGTGACCGTTATGGCACGGAGTACAAATCGAGCTGTCTTCAATGCATCGCTACTGCCCGAGGCCGAACCTCGTTGGGACCTATTCAGCGCCGGATTTGGGCTGCAGATCGCGGCCGTAACTTTACTGATCGTAATACCCCTGCTCTTGCCGGAAAAACTAAATTTCGTGCAACGATATTACGTGACGCCGGTTGAAGCGCCTCCGATCGTAGCTTGGAAGCCGCAGCCAGTGCAGCCGGCTCCGAAGCCTGTTCCGGTAAAACACGAGATCGTGAAGGTAAAGGAACCTCCCAAGCCAACGCCGGCACCGGTGGTGGAACTGCCGAAACCGAAGATCTACACGCCGGTGGCGGCCCTTGCACCGGTCATCAAGAAACAGCCCGTGCGCAAGGATACGCCGCCAGATATGACCGAAGTGGCAAAGGCGTTCCCGGATCAGACCCCGCCGATGTCCATGGGCAGCTCGGCGATTCCCACTTTGAAAAAGCCTCGCGAAGCGGTGCAGACGGGCGGCTTCGGCGACCCCAACGGCGTGCCGGCCAACGGCAAGACGAACAAGGCCGCGAACATCAATGTGCAAGGCGCGTATGACATGCCCACCGGACCTGGCACCGGCAACGGAACAGGCGGAGCGAAGGGCGCGAAGGGCGTAATCGCCAGCACCGGGTTTGGTAACGGTGTTGCAGTGGGAGGCCCAGGTGGGCCGCCACATGCCGCCGTGCAACAGGGCGGCTTCGGCGATCAAAATGTCGCCGTGGCAGCACCGAAAATTAGGCAGACGGCGAATGTTGCCGCAAAAACGACGCCGGTGGAGATTCTGTTCAAGCCAAAACCAGTTTATTCAGACGAGGCCCGGGCCAAGAAGATTGAAGGTGAGGTGCTTCTGCAGGTGGTATTCACGGCGTCAGGGGATGTCAAGGTTCTACGAGTGGTGCAGGGCCTAGGATACGGGCTTGAGGAATCCGCGCAAGCGTCAGCACGGCAGATTCGCTTCAAACCGGCACAACAGGACGGCCAAGCTGTGGATTCGACCGCCATCATCCACATCGTATTCCAATTGGCGTACTGAAAGGGGAATGGAGATGCGCACGTGCAAGAGCATTGGTCTGGCATTAATACTGGCCGGTTTTGCGGCCGGGTCGGTTTTCGCGCAGAACACGCAAACGGCTGATCAGACCCAACCACAGGTTGGGGCGGGCACGTCGGGAGCGGTCGTTACCGTGGACCAAGCGATCGATCACGTGATCGCGCGCGAACACGATGAGATCGCGACGATCCGGCGGTTCAGCCCGTTGATCGAAACCTATATTCAGGACATGAAGACGGATAAAGAGATGGGCGCCATCCCGGTGAAGGATCACTACTTCCTGGGCCAGGCTGACCTCTCCAAGGGCGTGGTGGACAACTCCATGCTCCACGCGCGCAAGGGAAAGTTCGACGCGTTCAATCCAATGACGCATATGAGCGGCCTGTTTACGTCTTCCTACGTACCGGAAGGCTTCCTGCAGATGATTTACATTGACACCAATGGGTTCGACCGCCAGCACTACCAGTTTGATTATGTGCGGCGCGAATTCCTGGGCGAAGTTCGCTGCGTGGTATTCGACGTCACTCCGCTGCCGAAATCCGGCAAGGGCCGCTTCAAGGGCCGCGTATGGGCGGACGATCAGTCTTTCACGATCGTGCGCTTCAACGGCGTCTATACCCCGATTGCGGGCATCAATGGATTCAATCTGCACTTCGATAGCTGGCGCTTGAACGTGCAGCCGGGGCTCTGGCTGCCGGCGTACATCTACAGCCAGGAATCCGACCTGCGCGATTTCCTGGGCGGAGACATTCGCTTTAAATCGCAGACGCGTTTGTGGGGCTATAACCTGAAGAATGTGGGCCGTCAGGAAGAGTTCAGCGAGATGACCATCGAATCGCCCACGATTCAGGATCAGGCGGCACAATCGCAGGATCGATCACCCATCGAAGCGCAACGGGAATGGCAACACGTGGCGGAAATCAACGTGTTGGATCGCCTGCAGCGCATCGGCTTGCTCGCGCCTCCAGGAGAAGTAGATAAGGTGCTGGAAACCGTGGTAAACAACCTGGAAGTAACGAACAACTTGGACGTGCAGCCGGAAGTTCATTGCCGTGTGCTCTTGACCGGGACTCTGGAAATGTTCTCGATCGGGCATACCATCGTTCTGAGCCGTGGATTGCTGGACGTACTGCCCGACGAGGCCAGCCTGGCGACCATGCTCGCGCAGGAATTGGCCGACATCATCGTGACCAAGCCTTCCACCGATCAGTGGGGATTTAACGACACCACCAACGTAACCACGACGGAAGCGCTGGCGCATTTTTCGTTCAAAGACAGCCCGTCGCAAATTCAGATGGCCAATGAAAAGGCTCTGGAGCTGCTGAAAAATTCTCCTTACAAGGATAAGCTGGCAAGCGCCGGACTTTTCCTGAAGCAACTGGACGCGCAATCGAAGAATTTGCCCGCGCTGATCAATCCGCACCTGGGCAACCGCGTTTCTCTGAGCGCGGCGCTCTTGAACGCCGCTCCGACGCTGGATCCTACGAAGATTGACCAGATCTCCGCGCTTCCAGTAGGCGCGCGCATCAAGCTCGACCCCTGGAATGATCATGTGGAGCTGGTGAAGGCGAAACCAATCCCGCTGCTCTCGGCCCGCGAAAAAATGCCGTTCGAAGTTACGCCGTTCATGCCTTTCCTGACGCGCTACCAGAAGGCTGGCACAGGCGTCTCGGCGGACCCGACGAAAGCGGACTTGGCGAAAAAGGATCCGCAGCAACCGCAGCAGCAACAGCAGCAATAAAGTTATTTTCTCCCTGAAAAGCCCGGCGGTTGGAGGCCATCCAACCGCCGGTTTTTTTTTGCGCGCGGACGAAGCGGCACTCCTTCGCGATGCACCGGAAATAAACCGGGCGAGAAACGGCTAATTATTAAGAGGAAGGCGCAGGCGGGCTTCAGAACCGCGATGCGTGGGGCGATTTTCCAGAGTGAGTGAGCCGCCGTGGGCTTCGGCGATCTGCCGGCTCAGGACCAGGCCGATTCCGGAGCCTCCCTGCTTGGTGGTAAAAAACGGCACGAAAAGATTTGCGGCGCTGGGAATTCCCGGCCCGTCGTCCTGCACCCACACTTCAATGCTGCCGTTCTGGCGTTCCCAACCGACGCGCACTCCTCCACCGGTTTCGAGCGCTGCGTCCACGGCGTTGTGCAGAAGGTTGATCAATAGTTGCTCGAGCTGATCGGGATCGGCTTGAATTTCGGTGTCGGGTCCGGCTTGCAGTTGCACGGGGAGCCGCGGCTCCAGACCCACGACGCGACGAACCCACACGCCGACGCTCATCGGCTGGAAAACGGGCGGCGGAAGCTTGGCGAGGCGCGCGTAGGCGTTCATGAAACGCGCGAGCCCGTCGGTGCGCGCGGCGATCACGTTGAGGCCGCTGCGCATATCCTCCTGCCAATCCGGCGCGCGATCCTGGCGGCCCAGCATGCTGCCCAAATTTTCGGCGACTGATTTGATGGGGGCGAGCGAATTGTTCAATTCGTGGCCGAGCACGCGGATCAGGCGCTGCCAGGCCTGGCGCTCTTCGTCACGCAAGGCGCGGCTCAAGTCGGTGATGACCAGCAACTGGTGCGGAAGGCCGGCTTCGCGAAAACTTCCGCGGTGAATTTCCCAGCGTCCGGACTTTCCGGGGAAAGCAATTTGCGCAATGCGCGGCGTATCGCCCTCCAGACATTCCGAAAGGCCCAACTCGATCGCGGTGTGCCCCAGAATACGATCCTCGGCCTGATTGAGTATGCGTTCACCCGCGCGATTCACCAGGCGCAGACAGCCCGCGCCATCGAAAGCAAAAACAGCGACGTCAATTTCCTCCATCACCTTGCGCAACAGCGCGGTGGCTTCCAGCGCGCCCAGCCGTTGCTTGCGCAGCGTCTCACCCAGTGCATTTACTTCCCACAAAACCTCGCCGAGCACATCCTCGCGATTCGCGCCGCGCGCGCGGATGGAAAAATCCCCTTCGCGCAGGGCGGCAAGCAAGTTCGAGAGAGTGCGCAAGGGAAACATCACGCGGCTCTGCGCGGAAAATGCGAAGCTGAGCCAGGCGATGACCATCGCCACGGTGAGCGTCCACTGCAGCTTGGAGGAAAAACTTCCCGTCCACAGAAGAATTAACGCGACAATCGTGCCTCCCAGCCCCGCAGCCAGGGCCAGCAGCAAGATTCGGCGTTCATAGAGCAGAGGTGTCAAAGGCTATATTTCTGCAGGCGGCGATAGAGAGCGCTGCGGCTCAAGCCCAGGGCCTTGCTGGCGTGGCTCACGTTGCCGCCAAAACGCGCCAGCGCTTTCTGGATCAGCACGCGCTCCACGTCTTCGATGCTCATTTCGTCCAGCCGCAGCGAAGCCTCGCGCGCGGGACGCAATCCCAAATCGCTGGCGCGGACGGCCGAACCCTCCGCCATCAGCACGGCGCGCTCCACGGAATGATCCAGCTCGCGGATATTTCCGGGCCAGGGATGATCCAGCAAAATCTGCAACGCCACCGGCTCGAATCCTTCCAGCTGCTTGCGATAGCGCTGCGCCGATTGCCGCAGGAAATGATGCGCCAGCAGCGGAATATCTTCCTTGCGTTCGCGCAACGGCGGCAAGTGGATTTCGATGGTATTCAGCCGAAACAGCAAATCCTCGCGGAAGCGTCCACCGCTCACTTCGGTTTGCACGTCCGCGTTGGTCGCCGAAATAATGCGCACGTCCACGCGGCGCGTGGTGGAGGAGCCGACGCGCTCCAGTTCTCCCGTTTCCAGCGCGCGCAGCAGCTTGGCCTGCAGATTCATGGGCACGTTGGCGATTTCATCCAGGAAGAGCGTGCCGCCGTCGGCCAGCTCGAAACGCCCGACGCGATCCGCTTTCGCGTCGGTGAACGCGCCCTTCACGTGGCCGAACAATTCGCTTTCGAAAACGCCTTCGGGCAATCCGCCGGCGTTCACGGTAACCAGCGGCCGGCCCGAGCGCGAAGAAAGCGCGTAGAGAGTTCGCGCGACGACTTCCTTGCCGCTGCCGTGCTCGCCCGTGATCAAAACGTTCGCGTCGGACGGTCCCACGCGCGCGATCAGGTCCATCACCGGACGCATGGACGCGGATTCGGCGATCATCACCGGGCGCCCATCGGCGCGCAGCAGGCGATTCTCCGCTTCGAGGCGCTGGCCTTTGCGCAAAGCTTGCGAAAGCTCGATCTGAGTTTTCAGGATGGCGAGCAATCGTGCGTTTTCCCAGGGCTTCTGCACGAAATCTTTCGCGCCGCGGCGCATGGCTTCGACCGCAAGTTCCAGGCTGCCCCAGGCGGTCATGACGATGATCGGAAGCGTGCTGTCTTTCGCGCGAATATTCGAAAGCAGGTCCAGGCCTTCCTGGCCGGAGGTGGTGTCGCGCGCGTAGTTCAGGTCCATCAGAAGCGCGTCAAATTCGCGCGCCTCCAGCGCGGACATCACCGCGGCCGGGGAAGCGACCGTCTCCGTCTCAAATTTTTCGCCTTTCAAGAGCAGGCGCAAAGCCTCGCGAATATCCGGCTGGTCGTCGGCTACGAGGATTCTGGTTCGAGGTGCATTGGCTGGCATCATAGTGCGAAAAGTTTCTCCCTGAATTTTACCGCCGGGCTCGTTCGTTGAAATGTCGGATGCATAGGTCATTTGGTTTCCTCATTCATAGCGGAGCGCCACCAGCGGATCGACTCTGGTGGCGCGGCGCGCGGGAAAATAACAAGCGGCCAGCGCTATGAGCGCGAGTCCGACCGCCACACCGATAAAGGTGAGCGGATCGCGGGCTTTGACGCCGTAGAGCTGGCTCTCCAGATATTTCATGGATAGCAGTGAGGCGGTAATTCCAATCGCCAGTCCCAGAAATGTGAGTTTCATTCCGTCGGTGACGATCATGCGCAAGACGTCCCCGGGTTCAGCGCCCAGCGCCATGCGAATGCCGATTTCGTGCGAGCGCTGCGTCACCGCATAGCTCATCACGCCATAAATTCCGATCGCGGCGAGCAGCGCGGCGACCACCGCGAAAAATGCCAGCAGCGACATATTCAGGCGGCGCTGCGAGAACGCCACCGCGAGATAGTCGTCCATCGTCTTCACGTCCGTGATGGGCTGGTTGGGATCAACGCTCTCCACAACCTGGCGTACGGCAGCGGTTAGTTGCGCGCGATCGCCGCCGGAGCGCACCACCAGGCTCATGAGCCGCGAAGGATTTTGCGTCTCCGGCAGATAAAGTTGTCCAGTTTTGGGTTCAGCCCAGGCCCAATCGCGTATGTCGCCGACAACTCCCACAATGGTGATCCAGCCTTGGTGCGGGATCGGCTGCCAGAAACTTAACGTCGCGGGAAAAATCAGGCGAACCTGCTGGCCAACCGGATCTTCGTTGGGCCAATAACGGTGCGCGAGAGTTTCGTTGACGAGCGCGACGCCCTGAGAATCCGGCCCATCGGCGGCAGTGAGGTTGCGGCCTTCTTTCACGGCGACTCCCATGGTGGACAAATAGCGCCAATCCGCGACGCGGTATTGACCAGTGAAATGCTCACCGGAGGGCGGATTGGCTCGGCCAGCGATATCGAAATCGCAATAATTGGTCCAACGGGTGAGCGGCAAAAAATTGGCGGCGCTTGCGGAGGTAACGCCAGGAATGGCGCTCACGCGTTCGATCACCGTCTGATAGAAATTCAGAACGCGCGGACCCTCGGCATAGTGTCCTTCGGGAAGAATTATTTGCATCGTCAGCAGGTCCGCAGGATTGAAGCCCAGAGGCTCGGCCAACATCAATGCAAAGCTGCGTACCAGAAGGCCCGCGCCAACCAGCAGGATCAGCGAAAACGCTACTTCGGAAACGACCAGCACGGAACGAGCCAGCTGGTTGTGCCGTCCGGTGGTAGAGCCGCGGGTTCCTTCCTTGAGTGATTCGAACAACGCGGAGCGCGAAATCTGAATCGCGGGCGCGAGGCCAAAAAGAATTCCCGCGGCCAAGGAAACCAGGATCGTGAAAGCGAGCACGCTGCCATCAATGGCGATCCATTCCGGGTGGGGAATCCGCGCGCCTTGTCCGGAAATAATCGCATCGCGCAGGATGCGGATCCCGCCGTATGCAAAAACGATGCCGAGCGCGGCACCGATCAGCGAGAGAAGCGCGCTTTCAGTCAGCAGCTGCCGGAAGATGCGCCGCCGGGCCGCACCCAGAGAGACTCGCAGCGCAATTTCGCGCTCGCGTACAGCCGCGCGAGCCAGCATCAGGTTGGCAACATTGGCGCACGCAATCAGCAGCACAAACGCGACGCATGCGAGAAGCAGCAGCAAGCCGGGACGAAACGTGCTGACGAGTTCGTCATGGAAACCTACGACGCGGATTCCATTCTTCTGGTCAATTCCCGGGTACTGCTTCTTCAGCTGTTCCTGGATGGTGACCATTTCCGCGTTGGCCTGCGCGATTGGCACGCCATCCTTCAAACGGCCAAAAATAACTAGCCCGTGATTTTCGCGATCCAGCTGCGTGCGATCAAACGCGATTGGCTTCCAGAGATCAAACTCCGGAATGGTGCCGTAGAGCGAAAACGCGCGGGGCAGGACTCCGATGACGGTGAAAGGCTTCTCATCCAGCAGAATCGTCTTGCCCAGGATTCCGGAGTCGCCGCCGTAATGGCGCTGCCACAATCCATAACTCAACAGGACGACCTGTTCATGGCCGAGCTGTTCGTCTTCGGGCGAGAAATCCCGGCCGAGAATGGGCGTAATCCGCAACATGCGGAAAAAATTGCCCGAAACTTGCGAGCCCCACACTCGCTCCGGCTCTCCACCGCCGGTGATGGTGAAATACAAAGCGCGCCAGCAGGAAAGTTCCTGGAATACGTGATTCATCTCGCGCCATTCCAGATATTCCGGCGCCGAAGCCATGCCGCGATTGATGTTGCGGTTCGCGTCCGTTTCCCAAATGGTGACGACGCGATGGGAATCAGGAAACGGCAGCGGCTTCAGCAGAATTCCGTTGACCACGCTGAAAATCACTACGTTCGCGCCAATGCCAATCGCCAGAGTCAAAATGGCCACCACCGCGAAGCCCGGGTTTCGCCGCAGCGTGCGCGCTCCGTAACGCAAATCCTGCCAAAGTGTGCCCATAAGAATCGCTCCCAAGAAGCGTCAAAGTAACGGGCTATCTTACTGCTCCGTCACTTTATGTCCACTACTCAGGGTAGTACCTCCCGCGCGCCAGCGGGCGAATCGAAAGCAAAGATTCGCGGGCCGCGACCACCTGCCGACGGCGACTGCGACGAAAATCGCCCGGCGTTCGGTGACATCGCACGTTTTTTGCCTGCACTTGCTTTGCTCATTCGTAACGCAGCGCGATCATCGGATCAACGCGCGACGCCCGGCGCGCGGGGAAGTAGGTCGCCAGCAACGCCACGGCGCCGAGCAGCACGGCGACCGACACAATCGCCACGGGATCCCAAGGCTTCACGCCATATAGCAGGCTGGCCATCAATCGCGTCAGGGCCAGAGAGGCCGCGACGCCCAGAAAAACTCCAATCAACGCCAGGCGCATGCCCTGCACCACGATCATCTTGCGCACGTTTTGCGGAACCGCTCCCAACGCCATGCGAATGCCGATTTCCTGCGTGCGCAACTGCACGGAATAAGCCATCAGGCCGTAAATACCGATGGCAGCCAGCAGCAACGCGACACCCGCGAAAATCACCAGCAGCGTCATATTAAAATCGGTGCGCTGCGTGGATTCCGAACGCACCTGATCCATGGAGCGGATATGCGAGACCGGCAAGCCGCCGCTCGCGGTGCGAAGTTCCTCTTGAATTTCAGTGCTGAGTGAAAATGGCTCGACCTTGGTGCGCACGATCCAGGTAATCGGAATGATGCGGTTATTGAGCGCAGTCACTCCGTTGGGCATCTGCGCGACGGGAATGTACATGATCGGCTCGGGATCGCTGTCCAGGCCGCCGTTTCGCACGTCTCCAACGATTCCGACAATTTCGCGCGGCGGCTCTTCGAACTCAGGGCCCACGCCTTTGCCGATGGTGATGCGCTGGCCCACGGGATCCGCGTTCTGCCAGAATTTCTTGGCCATGCCCTCGTTGATCAGCACCACGGGTTGCGCGCCTCCATCATCATGATCCGTAAACATGCGGCCGCGCAGCAGCGGAATCTTGAACACGTCAAAATAACGCGGAGACAATGGGCGATAGCCTGCTCCGCCGTGAGCGGGGCCGTCGGTGAGCGGGCGCCCCTCAATGATGAACGGAAGTCCGAAGCCGCCTTCGAGCGGGAGGCAGCACGTCGTGGCCAGCGCAACAACGCCGGGCAGGCCCTCCACGCGGCGCTGCGAATCGCGCACCAGCTGATTGACGGCGGCGGAGGTTTCAAAGCGCGTGCCCGTAAGAGACATCTGCATCGTGAGAATTTTGTCCGTGGAGAAACCGGGATTGACGCCGCGCAGTGCTGCAAAAGTGCGGATGAGCAAAGCCGCGCCGACCAGCAGCACGAGCGCGAGCGCCACTTCGGTGACGATAAGAGTCGCGCGAGCCTTATTCTGACTGAGGCCGGTGCCGGAGCGCGAGCCACTTTCTTTCAATGTAAGACTCAGATCGGCGTGCGAGGCGCTGAACGCGGGTATCAGCCCAAATAAAATTCCAGTGCCAAGCGAGACGAGCAGCGTGAACACCAGTACGCGCCAATCGAGCGTGATGGCAGCGCCTTGCTCGCCGATGCGAGGGATGTTGCCGGGGTTGATCGTCAGCAGCGCGTGCACGCCGAAATAACCCAGAATCAGACCGAGCACGCCGCCGCCCAACGACAGCAGCACGCTTTCGGTAAGAAGTTGCCGGATGATGCGTCCGCGCCCCGCGCCCATTGCCGCGCGAATAGCGATTTCGCGTTTGCGCATGGTGGCGCGCACCAGCAGCAGATTTGCAACGTTGGCGCAGGCAATCAACAGCACCATGCCCACGGCGCCAAGCAAAATAAGCAGCGACTTGCGAACGTCGCCAATCACCGTGTCCCGCAGCGGCTCGGCCGTGAAGCCTTCGTTCGGACCCATCGCGCCGGGAAACTTTCGCTTGTATTGTTCTGCAGCGACCTTCATCGCGGCTTGAGCCTGCGCCAGCGTGACGCCGGGTTTCAGGCGCGCCGCGGAGTGCAGGTAGTGCGCCTGGTCAGTGCTGTTGGGGTCTGCTTGCAGCGGCAAGTAAATATCCGCAGGCGGATCGGAATTGAACGTCGCCGCGAGCACACCAGTCACCAGGTAGGGCTCGCCACCAAGCTCGATGTTCTTGCCGACCAGGTTGGGATCTGCCGCGAATCGCCGGCGCCACAATCCATTGCTGATCACCACCAACCGTGCGCCGCCGGGACGATCTTCGTCCGCCGAAAACGCGCGGCCAGCCGCCATGCTCGCGCCGAACAACGGAAAAAAACTCGCGGAGACATGCACGCCCTTCAGCTGCTCAGGACGATCACCACCAGTGAGATTTACGCCGGGACCACCCTCATCGTAGGCCGCCACATCCTGCAAGACCTGCGTCTGTTCACGCCATATCTCGTACTTCGGAATCGAGGTGACGTTTGCATTGCCCTCTGGACCGCTGAGCTCAAGTTGCACCAGGCGATCTGGCTGAGGATAGGCGAGCGGCTGCAGCAGTACTGTGTTGACAACCGTGAATATGGCGGTGTTCGCGCCGATGCCCAGCGCCAATGCGGCGATTGCGGTAGCCGTGAAGCCCGGACTCCGCCGCAGCATGCGGAACGCATAGCGAATATCCTGCAGCAAATTTTCGAAAAACTGCGAGTTTCGCACCTCGGACTCCTTGGCCCGCGCAGCAACGCAACGCGCTCAGCGACTGGCAGCCGCTCCGCCCGCAACGGGCTGGCCATCCACGATCCAGCCATCGGCGAGTTGAATGATGCGATTGCCGTAGGCGGCCCACTCATTGTTGTGCGTCACCTGGATGATGGTGGTGCCGCCATCGTTCAACTTCTTCAGCATATCCATAATCATTTTTCCCTGGCTGGAGTGCAGGCTGCCCGTAGGCTCGTCGGCCAGAATCAGCTTGGGCTTGCCAATCACCGCGCGCGCCACGGCCACCAGCTGTTGCTGCCCGCCGGAAAGCTGATTGGGGAAGAGCGCTTTCTTGCCGACAATCTGGAAGCGATCGAGCGCGTCCGCCACCATTCCTTCGCGCTCGGATTTCTTTATGTCGCGATAGGAGAGCGGCAGATCCAGATTTTCGGCGACGGTGAGATTGTCCAGCAGGTGATACTGCTGGAAAACGAAGCCGATATATTTTTTGTGCAGCTCCACGCGGTGGCGATTATCGAGCTTGTGCACCGGATTATCGAGCAGGTGATATTCGCCCTTCCACGCGCCATCCAGCATGCCGATGATGCCCATCAAAGTGGATTTGCCCGCGCCGGAAGGTCCCATGACGGTGATGAAATCACCTTCCTTGATCTCCAGGTTGATGCGCCGGAGCACCCACGTCTTGCCCGCGCCGGATTCGTAAAATTTTTCGACGTCAATCAGTTTGATCACTTTTCATCTCCCTGTAGCGCGCAATGTGTGGCTCGCACCTTCGTGATTCCCGGGCGCAAAAGCCGTACGCAATTCCAGTAATTCGTGCCTGGCGTTCCCTGATCTTCTAACGCAAGCATCATTCGTATCTCAGCGCGACCATGGGGTCCACGCGCGTGGCACGGCGCGCAGGGATATACGCGGCCAGCACCGCAACGGCGGTCACGAGCAGCAACACGATTGCGAGAGTCAGCGGGTCGGTGGCGCTTACGCCGAAAAGCATACTGCTCATCCCCCGGGTAATCGCGATTGCGGCAAGCAATCCCAACGCAGCGCCCAAAACCGCAAGACGCAAGCCGTGCCCGACCACAAGCCGCAGAACGTGGCTGCGTTGCGCGCCCAAGGCGATGCGGATTCCGATTTCACGAATCCGCTGGCTGACGCTGTACGACAGTACGCCGTAAATTCCGAGCGCTGCAAGCAGCGTTCCCAGAATGCCCAGCGCAGAAGCAAGCGACGCCGCGGTGCGGTTGGCAAACATGGATTGCTGCAGCAGAGCGTCGAGGGTGTCTGTCTCGAGCGGCTGAACCTTGGCGTCGAGTGACTTTGCCGCCGCGCGCACGTCGCCGATGATCGCCGTCGGCGGCAATTGCGAGCGCACCAAAATGTTTGCGTCCGTGCCGTCGGCCTGCAGCTCCGGAAGGTAGATGAAAGATTGCGGCGGCTCGTTCATGCGGTGATATTTAATGTCACGCGCGACGCCCACGACGGTGCGCCAGTCACCCCAGATGTGCACGCGATGCCCCGTGGCATCCTGGCCGGGCCAGAAGCGGTTCGCCATGCTTTGATTGACGATCACCACTTTCGGCGCGCCGGCGCGATCTTGCTCCGAAAAATCCCGGCCGGAAACGAGCGGAATCTGCACGACCTTGAAATAGTCCGGGCCTACAATGTTCAAATCAATGCCCATGTCCTCGTTAGCTTTGGCAGTGTAGCCTTCCACACGCGTCGTCGAGTAGCTGCGACCCGTGAACCAGAGCGGCACAAAGCGTTCGAGGCTGGCCGATTCAACTCCCGGATAAGTGCGAACGCGTTCGAGCAGGCGATCGTAATAATCAATGGCGCGATCATCCGTATAGCCGCTGGCGCGCAGATCGAAAGCCGCGAGCGTCACCTGATTCGTGTTCAGGCCCGCACCTACTTGCTCCGCCTTGCGCAAGCTGCGCAACAAAAGCCCGGCGGCGACCAGCAGCACCGTCGCCAGCACCATTTCCGATACCACCAGCACATCGCGTAAGCGGTGACTCGCCGCGTTCGCTCCGGCGCTTCTGGTTGCCGATTTCAACGACTCGTTCAGATTGGCACGCGAAGTTTGCCACGCGGGAGCCAGCCCGAACACCAGTCCGGTAATCACGGAAAGAATCAGAGTGAAAATCAGGACAGAGGCGTCAATCTCCGCGCCCAAACCGATCGGCAGATGCGCCGGCGGCATGAACAGGCTCAGAAGATTCGTGCCCCAAAGCGCCAGCACAATTCCACCGGCGCCGCCCATGGCCGCCAGCAGCAGGCTTTCCACAAGCAGTTGGCGGATCAGGCGTCCGCGGCCGGCTCCGAGCGCCGCGCGCACCGCGATTTCCTTTTCACGCGCAGAGGCGCGAGCCAGCAACAGATTTGCCACGTTGACGCAGGCGATCAGCAGCACCAGCACGGCTACGATCATCAAGAATCCCAGCACGCTACGCAGAAAATCCTGCACGCCGTAATGGGCCTTCCATACGGGCGCCACATACACACCCACGCCGTTGCCGACGTTGGGATTGGGATATTCCTGCGCCAGATGCCCCGCAATGGTGGTGAATTCCGCTTGCGCCTGTGCAATCGTCACGCCCGGGCGAAGGCGTCCCAGGATGTGCACGAAAGTTGGCGCGCGTTCTTCGATGTTCTCGAACGGAAGCACTTCCGGCTGCATCATCATCGGCACGAAATATTGCGCGTCCAAGCCAACGATTGTTCCGAAAAAGTGTGGCGGCGCAACGCCAATCACCGTGAACGGGTGCCCATTAATGTGGACAGTGCGGCCCACGACCTTGGGATCCGAACCGAATAGCCGCTTCCAGAGACCTTGGCTAAGCACGATGTAAGGATCGGAATTCAGCGCCTGATTCGGCTCAGCGTGAAATGTGCGGCCGATCGCGGCGTGCACGCCCAGAACGTCGAAATAATTTTCGGTGGCAATGATCCCCCAGACGCGCTCGGGCGGCGCATCGTTGCGCAGGCTCATGTCCACGCCCGAAAGTTCGAAGCCGATCAAATCGGAGAACACGTGATTCTGATCGCGGAAATCCTTGTAGTCCGGGTAAGAACTGGTGTGATACTCGCCGCTGGGCATAATCGTTTCCACCGCGGCGATTTGCTCGGAATGTGCGACGCCGGGAAGCGGATTCAACAGCACCGCGCGGATCCAGCTGAACACCGTGGCGTTTCCGCCGATGCCGAGCGCCAGGGTCAATACCGCAACTGCGGTGAAACCGGGATTCTTCCGCAGCGTGCGGATTGCAAACGTCAAGTCTTGCGCCAGCGACCCCATTTTGCTCCTTCGCTTGTTCGCGAATCTATCCGACGGCAATGACGATCAGGGTAGCGTCGTCGTGCCAATGGCCGCGGCAAAATTCGCCGGCGGCTTCCAGAATGATTTTCTGTAAATCTTCGGCGCGCGCTTCGCGATTCTGTTCGAGCAACTCAAGAAGACGCGCTTCGCCGAACTCCTCGCCTTCCGGAACGTGCGCTTCCGTGACGCCGTCGGTAAAAAGCAGCACGCGGTCGCCTGCCGCCAGGTCGTATGTGCCGGTGGAAAACTCCTGAATGGGAAATACCCCGAGAATGCCGCCGCCATCCAGAAGACGATCGTGCGTGCCGTCGCGATGAAACACGATCGGCGCATTGTGTCCGGCATTGGTGTAACGCAGCCGGCGGGCCGCGCCATCCAGTTGCGCGTAGAAAAACGTGATGAAGCGGTCGGTGGCGATATTGCGGCAGATCAGCGCATTCAATCGCTCGCACAGATTTTCCGGCGCCAGCGACGGGGAAGCGAAGCCGCGAAAGGCCGCCTGCAAGTTGGACATCAGCAGCGCCGCCGGCATGCCCTTTCCCGCGACGTCGCCGATGCATACGCCCAGCGTCTCTTGCCCGAAAGGAAGTATGTCGTAATAATCGCCGCCCACCACGCGTGCGGGCTGCCAGGCTCCGGCTATTTCGTATCCGTGCAATTGAGGAATTTCTTTCGGCAGAAATCCCTGTTGAATGGCGCGTGCTTCGGCAATCTCGCGATCCTGCGCGTGAAGCTGCGAAGCAATCTCCGTCTGCGCCAGCGTGTTGGCCACGGCTTTTTCGCGGGCTGCGCGGCGCTCGCGGCCGATCTGCACTTGTTTCTTCAGAATTTCCAGCAGTCGCGAATTCACCCAGGGCTTTTCGACGAAGTCGCCCACACCCTGTTGCATCGCTTCCACCGCCAGGCCCACCGTGGCCCAACCCGTCATCACCACGATCGGAGGCGCGTTGTCGGTGGCTTTCAGTCGCGCTAGCAAGTCCAGGCCCTCGCGACCTGAAGTGGTGTCTCGAGCATAGTTAAGGTCCATCAAAATCAGGTCGAATCCATTTTGGGAAATCGCGGCAAACAGCGCTGCGGGCGAGGTGACCGCCTCAGTGACGTAACCGTGTCCTTTCAGCAACAACCGTAGGGCTTCCAGAATGTCGGGCTGGTCGTCCGCGATCAGCACTCGTGGTTGCGTTGCGGCACTATCGGTGATGTTTTCGAGCGTCATGACGGTCATTTTTCAAGCCCCGCTGAGCTGGTCGCGGAGAGTTTTCTGATCAGCTGCCTCCCGAATATGGGCAGGTGGGATTCCAGCCGCATATTAATATAAGGCCTGTATTTACAGTTGATTAAAGGAGATATCGGGGTGTGCCAAGGTCTCCGATGACCAGTTGCGGGAATGCTTGTTGCGATATCGGACAGTTGGAGTTTCGAGGCCACGCGAGGGTCCTTTAGGACGCTTGGAGCCATACCCGAATAACGAGGCGAGCGCATCGGACATTTTCATGCCAGGGAGCCTGATCCGCCCCGGCATCGTAACCGCCTACTCGTAGCGCAGCGCAACCATGGGGTCCACGCGCATCGCTCGCCGAGCCGGAACGTAGCACGCCACCACCACGACGACGAGCAGCAGGCTGACGACGGCGACGTAGGAGATCGGATCAGTGGTGCTAACGCCAAACAGCATGCTGGATAGAAAGTGCGTCAGCGCGAACGCGGCGACCAATCCTATGCCGACACCGTACGCGCCGAGGCGCAGACCTTGGCCCACGATCAGGCGCAGCATGTCACCCGGCTGCCCGCCCAGGGCCATACGAATGCCGAGTTCATGCGTGCGCTGCGCCACGGAGTACGAGATCACGCCATAAAGGCCGACGGCCGTGAGCAGCATCGCCAACGCCGCAAAAATTCCCAGCAGATAAGTATTGAAGCGGGGTTGCGCGATGGTGCCACTCAGATATTCTTCCACGGTTTTTGGCGCGTACGTGGGCAGATCGTTGTCGAGCGAGCGGACTGTTTCGGCTATGGGCTTGGCGAGGCTGTGCGGATCCTGTTCGGTGCGCACCACCAGTGTGACCGACCCGAACGATATTTGCGCATACGGGATGTACGATTCGGGCGCCCACTCATCGCTCAAATCGTGAAATTTTACGTTTCCCACAACGCCGACGATTTCGCGCATCAGCGGTTCGCCAACGCTCGCAACCTCCGGTCTCATGTGCTTTCCAATCGGATTTTCGCCAGGAAAGATCTGCCGCGCCAGCGCCTCGTTGATGATGATCACCGGCGTGGAAGCCGCTTCATCCTGCGTTCCGAAATCGCGGCCCTGCAGAATGGGAATTCGCATCGTCGCAAAATAATCCGGTGTGATGTCTCGCAGAGAGGTGTGCGGCTCCTCGCTCTTGGCGACGGGATGCCCTTCAACCTGAAAACTGGTGCGAATTTCGTCGCCGCCCATCGGCAGCGGATAGATGCCCGCCGCGGATTGCACGCCCGGCAGAGCCTTCAGCTGCGGCATCAGGTCCTTGAAATATTGGGCCTTCTTCGCGTCTGAATATTTCGCGTCCGGCAAATCCACGCTGGAAGTCATCACGTTGCGCGCGTCGAATCCCGGGTTGACGCCCTGCAAATGCACCAGGCTGCGAATCAGAAGTCCGCTGCCGACCAGCAATACCAGCGCCAGCGCCATTTCTATGACGACCAGAGCACTGCGCAATGCATGACGCCCTCGCCCGGCCGTGCTGCTCAGCGCGCCTTCTTTTAAAGCGTCCACGATATTGGCATGCGAGACCTGCAGCGCAGGCGCCAGGCCGAAGAGCATTCCGGTGAGCAGCGCCAGCCCCATAGTGAAGGCCAGTACCCAGCCGTCCATTTGGATTTCAGCAATCCGCGGTAAATTTTCCGGGCTGAAGCGCACCAGCGCGGCGCTTCCCCACACCGCCAGCAGCAGCCCCAGCGTGCCGGCCATCAGCGCGAGCAGAAAACTTTCTGTGAGCAACTGGCGAACCACGCGCTGCCGTCCAGCGCCGAGCGCGGAGCGTATGGCAATTTCGCGCGTGCGCCCGGTGGCCCTCGCCAAGAGCAGATTCGCTACGTTCACACAGGCGATCAGCAGCACAAATCCCACTGCCACCATCATCACGAATAGCGCCGGACGAATGCTGTGCGTCAATTCTTCCTGCTCGGAAACCACGCGCGCGCCGAAATATTTGTTGCTGTCGGGATATTGCTTGGCCAGCGACGCGGTAATCACGTCCATGTTGGCCTGCGCCTCCGCCACCGTGACGCCAGGCTTCATTCGAGCGATCACTCTCAGGAAATGCGCGTCGCGCTCATCGGCCATGGTGGGTGAATCCGTCGTGGATTCCCGCAAAGGACTGAAGCTCGACCACAGCGCGGGCGCTTCGCGTTGCAGCAGATACTGAAAGCTCGCGGGCATCACGCCCACCACGGTGTATGCGCTGTTGTCGAGAGTAATCACGCGGCCGATGATCTGCGGATCGCCACCGAAGCGTTCCTTCCACAAACCATGGCTGAGAATCACGACGTGATGGTGCGGCTCGTCGTCCTCCGGCAGAAACGTGCGGCCCAATTCGGGCGAGGCTCCCAACAGATTGAACATGTCGGCGGTGACAGATGCGCCCTGCAGGTGCGCGGGCTGTGCGGTGCCGGTGAGCGCAAAGCTGGAGTCAACGTACGCAGCCATATCCTGGAAAACGTGATTTTGCGAGCGCCAGTCGGCGAAATCAGGATAGGAAACCGCGCCACTCACCGTGTGGATTCGCGCATTCGCGGAGGCCACACGCACCAGCTGGCCAGGGTCACGGAAGGGCAGTGGACGCAGAAGCTCCGCGTTAATCACCGAGAAAATCGCGGTGTTCGCGCCTATACCCAAGGCCAAAGTAAGAATCGCGATGGCCGTGAAGCCGGGATTCTTCGCCAGCATGCGAATGCCATAGCGTATGTCTTGCAGCAGCGTTTCCATTCTTGAACTCCTAAAAAAGTGATGAGTGACGAGTGATAAGTGATAAAGGCAACGCTATAGTGATCAACGACGAGCGATCAGTTTTCGCCGCAGTGAATTCAGCATTCGTCGAAGCTCCGAAATCATTTCGTGCAGTCGGGCTGCCTCATCTGCGCCGCAGAACTTGAACTCCTCACTCAAGATCAGTTGCGTGTCTAGTTCCGCTGCGGAACCCTCCGCGTGCGAGATGAACTGCACAAATTCGCCGGTCGTGTGCCGCGCTTGCCCTTCGGCGATGTTTGACGGAATCGAAACCGCGGATCGCCTCATTTGCGAGATCAGCCCAAACCGCTCCGCAGATGGAAATCGTTCAGTAATTTCATAAACCCTTTTTGCCAAGGAAATACCCTTTTGCCACACAAGTAGGTCACGATAGTCGCGCGTCTTTTGCTCGTCACTCGTCACTCGTCACTCATCACTTGTCACTTATCACTCGTACCTCAACGCGACCATGGGATCCACGCGTGACGCACGGCGCGCCGGGATGTAGCAAGCCGCCATCGCGACGAGTGCGAGCAAAATCGAAACGACGGCGAATGTGTACGGATCGCTGGCGCTGACGCCGAAAAGCAGCGAGTGTAGCAATCGCGTGAGGCCGAACGCAGCCGCCAAGCCGAGTCCCACGCCGATCGCGGTAAGCCGTGAGCCTTCGCCGAGAACCAGCCGCAACACATCCCGCTGCTGCGCGCCAAGCGCCATGCGCACGCCGATCTCGTGCGTGCGTTGCGTCACCACATAGGCCATCACTCCGTAAATTCCCACGGCGGCCAGCAACAAAGCGAGCGCCGCAAAAATTCCCAGCAGCATGGTTTGCTCGCTGGTGTCTCGCATCGCGTCCGCGACCACTTCATCCATGGTGCGCGGACGAAAGACGGCCAACCCGCCATCGAGCGCACGCAGGTCGTCACGAATCGCCGCCAATACGCTGCGCGGAGCGACGCTGGTCTTCACCGTCAGTTGCACGCCATATCCTTCATTGTCGAGCGCCGCCGTGAGCGGAAAATACGCCTGGGGAGGCACATCTTTGCGTATGTCCCACTCCTTCACGTCGCCCACAACGCCGACGACGGTGACCGGCACGCCCCCTGCGTGAAACACTTTGCCGAGCGCATCCTGTTTCGGCCAATACAATTGCGCCATCTTGCGGTTGATGACAGCGACAAATCCAATGTCCGGCGGCAACGTTTTCAGGTTCGGATCATTTTTGTAGAGATCGTCCAGTTTCAAATTCGTGACAGCCGTGCGTTCCATATCTTCAGCACTGAAAATGCGGCCTTGCACCACGGGCACGCCGAAGGCGCGAAAATAGTCCGGCGTGATGTTGTTCCATTCGACAAGCTGAGTCGCCAGCGCGGGATCGCTTTGGCCTTCCACGGTGATGTACCCGTTCGTGCCGCCCTCCAAAGGAATCTCCGTCGAGGCTGCGGCTGCCTGAACGCCCGGCTCGCGCTCGATGCGTTCGATCAGTTGATCGAAGAACTGCCGTCGCGCCGGCAGCGTGCTGTACTTTGCGTTGGGCAGCTTCACGCCCATGGTGATCACATTTTCCGTTTGCACGCCAATTCCGGAATTGCGCAGACGCGAGAAGCTGCGCAGCAACAAACCCGCGCCGATCAGCAAGGCCAGCGACGCGGCAATTTCGCCGACGACCAGCGCGTCCCGCAGCAGGCGGCGCGCACCGGAGGGACTTACCACAGCCTGGGCGCTGGATTTGAGCTCCTCGCTCAGATTCAACCGGAAGGACTGCATGGCGGGCGCCAGTCCAAACAGCGCTCCAACCAGGATGCTGACGCCGATGGTGAACAGCAGCACCGTCACGTCAATTTGAATGGGATTGGCGCGAGGAATCGGAAGCGTTTCGGCCGACTGCAAAAAAGATACAGCCCAGAACGCGCCCGCGAGCCCCAATGCGGCCCCCAGCAGAGAAAGCAAAATACTTTCGGTGAGCAGTTGGCGTGCTACGCGCCAGCGGCCGGCGCCCATCGCAGCGCGCACCGCGATTTCGCGCTGGCGATTGGTGGCGCGGGCGAGCGTCAGGTTCGCCACGTTGGCGCAGGCCACCAGCAGCACCAGGCCCACCGCGCCGAGCAGGATGAAAAGACTTTCCCGCGAGCTTCCGGTTAATTGCTCCGTCAGCGAAACGACTATGGCTCCTTCGTATTTCTCGTCATCCCCGTGTTGTTTTGCCGCCTGCTTGGTGATGCTGTTGAGTTCGGCCTGAGCTTGGCTCACGCTGACATTCGGCTTGAGTCTGGCAATCGCGCGATAGGAATGTGACCCGCGGGGACCAAGTTCTTTGGGCGTCATGTCCATGGGAGTCCAAACTTCTGTCGGGCGCTGAAAATTGAACCAGGCGGGCAGCACACCGACAATCGAGTAAGTTTCGTTGTTCAGCTCGATGGATTTTCCCAAGACGTCTGAGCGGCCAGCCGAATTGTCTACGCCAGAACGCATTGCTGATGATGGCGACGTGATTTTTTCCGGCCTGATCTTCACCGGGGTCGAAGGCGCGCCCGAGCTGTGGTTGCACGCCCAGCACCTGGAAAAAATTGGCTTGCGCGCTGTTTACGGAAACGGCTTCGGTCCCACCGGCATCGCTCGCGTTCGCTGTGCGTTCCCAGGAATAAAGGCTCATCGCTTCCAGCGTGTGATTCTGCGCTTGCCAGTCCAGATAATCGGGTCCGGTCAGCGGAAAATCTCCCGGCGCGCTTTCGGTTTGCCAAAGCGCTACCAAGCGCCCAGGCTCGTGAAATGGCAATGGCCGCAGCACGACGGAATTGATTACCGAGAAAATGGCAGTGTTCGCGCCGATCCCCAGCGCCAGAGTAATCACGGCGAGCGCGGTGAAGCCCGGACTTTTCGCCAGCATGCGGATTCCGTAGCGAATGTCCTGGAGTAACGTTCCCATCGCAGCCCCCTAAAAAGTGATAAGTGACGAGTGACGAATGAAGGCCCGCCGTTTCTCATCACTCGTCACTAATCACTTGTCCGGTTACTGGTTACTCGTAACGCAGCGCCACCATCGGGTCCACGCGCATCGCGCGTCGCGCCGGAATAAAACAAGCGCTGAGCGCCACAATCAGCAGCGTGCCGGTCACGATCGCGTACGTCACCGGATCTCGTGCGCTGACCGTAAGAAAGCTGCCGACTACCTTCCCAGCCGCCAGTGCGCCGGCAATGCCCACCAGTAATCCGACGCCGACGATCAGCAGGCCCTCGCGAAAGATCATTTTCAGAATGTCCGCGGGCTGCGCTCCCAACGCCATGCGCACGCCGATTTCGTGCGTTTTCTGCGTCGCAGCGTAGGAAACCACGCCGTAAACTCCGACGATTGCCAGAATCAATCCCAACATTCCAAGCAGCGCCGCAAGCACCGCGCCAATTTTGTAGAAGAGCAGCCCGTTCAGCGTATTGAGCGCTTGAGACATCGTCTGCACATCAAAAATCGGAAGCTGCGGCGCCAGCCCTTCGATCACTCGCTCCATTTCAGGAATCATCGCTTCCGGCGCCGCCGCCGTGCGCAGTTGCAGCGCTTGCAGCGAATTTCCGGTTTGATGTTGCAGGTACGGCACGTAGAACATGTTGCTGAACGGACCAGTCAGGCCCTGGTAGCGAACGTCTCCAGCCACGCCGACGACGATGATGGCGTGCTTTGAGTCCGTGTTCATCTGAAATTGCCGTCCGATGGGATCCTTCCCCGGCCAGCAATTCTTGGCCATCGTTTCACTGACGATTGCGACGTACTGCGCATTTTCGTCGTCCGCTTCCGTGAAAGTTCGGCCATGCAGCATGGAAATTCCCATGGTCTGGAAATAATCCGTGGAGATCGTGTTGTACAAGGAAGCTGGACCGCGCTGGCCGGGAGGCGGTTCGTATCCTTCGACGGTAAGCGAATCGAAATTGTTGTAGTAACCCATGGGAGTCGCGTTCGCGGTAGAGGCGGAGACCACTCCGGGGAGCGTGCGCACGCGCTGCAGCAGATTTTTGTAGAAATCGCGCGTTTGCGCCGGGCTGTATCCGATTTCGTTCGGGTCCATCAGCAGGTTCAACACATGATCCGGTTTGAAGCCAAGATCGGTGCGTTGCGCCTGCGCCAGGCTGCGCGTGAATAATCCGGCGATGATCAGCAACATCAGCGAACCCGCCACCTGCGCCACTACCAGTGTGCTGCGAAGCCGGTTCTTGCCTCCCACCACGCCGCGGCCGCCTTCATGCAATATGGCGCTCAAATTTCCGCGCGAGGCGCGCACCGCCGGCACGATGCCCACGATGATCCCCGTCAGCAACGCTGCCGCCGTGGCAAAGCAAAAGATCCGCCAGTCAAAACCAAAATCGAAATGAACGGGAAGATCGGTCTGAACATTAATCGAGCCGAGCGCGGAGCTGCCCCAATAACCGAGCAGCACTCCGGCCACGCCGCCCATCAGCGCCAGCAAAATGCTTTCAGTAAGTAATTGCCGGATTAGACGCATTCGCTCGGCGCCCAGCGCGGCGCGAATGGCCATTTCACGTTCGCGCACGGTGGCGCGCACCAGCAAAATATTGGCCACGTTCACGCACGCGAGCAGCAACACCATCGCAGCCAAACCCAGGAAAAGACTGCCCACCACGAATACCGTGTTATTGGGATCCGGATTAGGCCGCGAGCGAAGTTCTGGAAACGCCCGTATGCTGAGATTCTTGTGGACGTCCGGATATTCCTGCACCAGCCGCTGAGATATCACGGCTAAGACGGCCTGCGCCTGTTGCAGGCTCACGCCGGGCCGCAGCCGCGCGAGAATCGGATCGTTGCGAATCTGCCGGTTGGTCATGAAGTCGCTGGGATTGCCTGCGATGCTTGCCATTCCCAGCGGCAAATATCCTTGCACGCTCAAGATCGGATAAACGCCCACGAAATCCTTGGGAGCAACGCCCACAATCGTTACCGGATGGCCGTCTACGGAAACTTTTCGCCCCACAATTCCCGGATCGCCGCCGAAGCGCGTCTGCCAGTAGGAATAGCCGATCACCATCACCGGATCCGCTCCCGGCACGTCGCCTTCCGACGGCAGAATGAACCGCCCCAGTGCCGGCTTGATCCCCAGCGCGGAAAAATAATTTCCGGAGACGTAGTTGGTCATAATGCGGTCGGCTTTGCCGTCCACGCTGATGCCATCCAATCCGAATTGATAGGCGAAGACGTCCGAAAATACTTCAGTGGACTGGGCGCGAACGTCGCGAAAATCCGCGATCGAAAATTGCGTCTGGAAATTTCCCTGATTCAGCTGATACGCCAGCACCGTGATCTGCGCCGGATCTTGCACTGGCAGCGGGCGCAACAGGAAAGAATCCACCATGCTGAAGATGGCGGTGTTCGCGCCGATACCCAGCGCCAGTGTGATCACCGCGACGATCATGAATCCCGGATTTTTCATCAGCATGCGTGCGCCGTAACGAATGTCTTGCAGCAGTGTTTCCATTTTCAACTCCGTAATTTGTTGTGCTTCGCACTTCAGGCTTCGTTAACAGATACGTGATTGGAGCCGCGGAAGTTCCCGCTCACAGTCCTATTCGTAACGCAGCGCAACCATGGGATCCACGTTCGCGGCTTTGCGCGACGGCAGCCACCCGGCCAGCAGCGCGACAGTCACCAGCAACCCGGCCGCAATCAGAAATACGGTTGGATCGCTGGCCTTCACGCCAAACAGCAGCGATTCGATCAACTTGCCAAGGCCGTATGCGGCGATGAGTCCGATAAGCAAGCCGGCGCCGAGCATCCCGATGATTTCGCGCAAAATCATCCAAGCCACATTTTTCTGCGTGGCTCCCAGCGCCATGCGGATTCCGATTTCGCGCGTGCGCCGCGCCACCACGTAAGCCATCACGCCGTACAAACCCACTGCCGCAAGCAGCGACGCTAGCAGGCCGAGGCCCAGCGAAAAAACTGTGACCAGGCGATCGGTGAACATGATTTCGTCCACCTGCGCCGTCAAAGTCTTTACGCCATACACGGGCAGGTTGTTGTCAAACCCCGCAATCACGTTGCGCACCGTCGCCGTCAGCGCCACGGGATCCTGATTCGTGCGCACGTAAAATGTCGCGTTTCCAGCATGCGGGCTCTGCGAATACGGCAAAAAGACAAATGCCCGAGCCGCATGCTTCACATCGGTATTCTTGCTGTCCTTCACGATGCCCACGATTTCTGTATCGAGCTTGATGTCCTTGCCCCCGCCAAATCCGAAGTGCAGCCCAATCGGATTGCGACCCGCGAAGTAGCGGCGCGCCATCGCTTCATTGATAATCGCCACTTTCGCAGACGTGCCGGAATCGGCGTCGGAAAATTCCCGCCCATTCAGCAGCGGAATCCCCATGGTCGCCAGGAAGTTCGGGCCCACCCAGTTCTCGTCCACGTTCATGTCTTCGTCTTCCTGCGCGGCGTATCCCTGCACGGTAATGTTGGAGGACGAATTGCTATCCGCAAGCATCGGAATTTCGGATTCGCTGGCGGAGCGCACGCCGGGCAGCGGTTCGATGCTTTTTTGTACGCGGTCCGCAAGCGCGATCGTTTGCGCCGGCGTATAGCGGTTCAATTCCGGCGAGATCGAAAACTCCAGCACGTGGTCCGGACGAACACCCAGGTCCTGCGTCTTCAGGTTCAACAAGCTATGCGCGAACAGGCCGGCCGCCGCCAGCAACATCGCGGTCAACGCAATTTGTGACACCATCAAAAACTTGCGCACCCGCACATTCGCTTTTCCGCCCGATACGTTCACTCCTTGATCCTTCAAGACGCTCTGCAGATCCGTGCCGGTGGCGCGAATCGCAGGAGCCAATCCAAATAAAACCCCGGTGACCAGCGAAACCACGCAGGCGAAAATCAGCACGCGATAATCGAGCTGCGCCGTGAGCCCGGACGCGCCTTCGTTCTCCGGAATCGAATTGACGATCACGCTCAGCGTCCACGAAGCCAGCGCCAGACCAGCCGCACCGCCCGCTATCGCCAGCAATAAACTTTCCGTCATCAACTGGCGCACCAGACGCACGCGGCCTGCTCCCAGCGCCAGGCGCAAAGCGATTTCGCGTTGCCGCCCTTCCCCGCGCGCGATCAGCAGGCCGGCCAGATTCGCGCACGTAATCAACAGCACCAGCCCCACCATGGCCATCAGCACGAGCAAAGGCTGCTTCGCGTCTTGTTGCAGAATCGGCCGGCCGTGCGCGCCGACGCCCAGGATAATTTTGCGTTTGCCGTATTCTTTTTGATCCTTGGCCGAAAGCTTCAGCGCGGCAGCATCGCTTTCCATAAGCGCGCTGTACAAAGGCGCCAGACCGGCTTGGGCTTTGGCCGCGGACATTCCCGGCTTCAGCCGCCCCAACATGGTGACCCAATGATCGTTGCGATCCGCGAGCCCATCCCAATTCGGAGTCATCTGCGCTTTCATGGTGATGGGAACGAAGACGTCGGGAATTTGCCCCACTTGAACGCCCGTGAAGCCGGGGCGCGCGACGCCCACAACCGTCAGCGAATTTCCGTTCACGGCAAGTTGCTTATTCAGGATGTTTGGATCGCTTCCGAAATGTCGCGTCCAGTAACCGTAGCTCAGCACGGCCACCGGATTCGCGCCTGGAGCGGTTTCGTCTTGCGAACTAAAAACGCGCCCCAGAAAAGGGCGCACACCCAGCACCTGAAAATAGTTTCCGCTTACCAGTAAACCGTCGGCGAGCTGAGACTCTCCCTGTCCGGCCACGTTCACTTGGACGTGAAATCCGGCGAGCAGTCCCGCGAATACTTCGTTGCGATCGCGCAGGTCCTTGTACATCGGATAGGAAAACGACGGTCCGCCATCACTGTCGCTCCAAACGCGGCCGTGGTTTACTCCCGGCGAAGTAAGCACCACCAGCTCGCGCGGACGCTCCACGGGCAGCAAGCGCAGCAGAACCTGATCGGTCAGCGAAAAAATTGCGGCGTTCGCGCCGATGCCCAGAGCGAGGGTCAGAATCGCGACGATCGTAAACCCTGGGTTTTTTCCCAGCGTTCGCAATCCGAAGCGAATGTCCTGCAACAGATTTTCCATTCACAGCTCCTAAGAAGTGGTGAGTGATATGTGGCGAGTGATTAGGAACCGCCGGTCTTGCGCTCGTCACTCATCACTTGTCACTCGTCACTGCTCTTGGCTCACTCGTATCGAAGCGCCACCATCGGATCCACGCGCATCGCGCGCCGCGCCGGCACGTAGCACGCAAGCAACGCGACAGCCAGCAGCAGGCCCGCTACCGCAGCGAAAGTGAGCGGATCCGTGGCGCTGACGCCGAAAAGCAAACTGTTCAGCAAGCGCGTCAACAGCAGCGCAGCCACAACGCCGATCGCTGTGCCTGCTCCGGCCAGCCCCAGACCGCGCGCCAGCACCAGCCGCAGCACTCTCCCGGGATTCGCTCCCAGCGCCATGCGAATTCCAATCTCGCGGGTCTGTTGCGCCACGGTGTACGCCAGCACGCCATAAATTCCGATCGCCGCCAGCAGCAGCGCCGCGGCTCCGAACAGGCTCAGCAGCGTGGTGCGAAATCTTGGCTGGGCGATCGAGCTGCCGATCACTTCCGCCATCGGCCGCACATCAGCAACCGGCAGCGCGGAATCAATCGCGCGAATCTGTTCGCGCAAAGCGCCGCCGAGCGCGCTGGGATTTCCATGCGCGCGCACCGCAATATCCGCGGCCCAGAACGGGTTCTGCACGAACGGCACATAAACCTGCGCCGAT
This sequence comes from uncultured Acidobacteriota bacterium, assembly GCA_963742475.1. Lineage (GTDB taxonomy): Bacteria > Acidobacteriota > Terriglobia > Acidiferrales > UBA7541 > Palsa-295. The sequence goes on from CAVULY010000009.1 coordinate 39,085, forward strand.
TGCCGCGCTGCAAGATCGCTATCCTTCACATCGCCCACGATGCCCACGATCTCGCGTGACGCGTCCGCCGGATAACCAATAATGATTCGCTGGCCCAGCGCACTCTCATTGGGAAAAAGTTGCTGCGCCAGGCTCGCAGAGATCACGCATACGTTTGGCGCGTTTTCCGAATCCGCATCGCCGAATTCCCGGCCGCGCAGCAGCGGAACCTGCATCACGTGGAAATAATTCGGACTGATGGCCACAAAATCCGCCGTGGGCGCTTCACTTTTCGAACGTGGCGGACGGCCTTCGATCGCAAACGCCAGGTTGATGTAGGAATCGCTCAGCGGTAGCGGTACTGCCACGGCCGCTTCCTGCGCGCCAGGCAGCGCGTTCATCCGTTCCAGCGTCTGCCGGTAGAAAGAAATCCATTGCTCCGGCTTGGCGTACTGCGCACGCGGCAGGCCGATCTGCGCCGTCAGCAATTGCGCGGGATTAAATCCCACGTTCACGTGCTGCAAACGCGCGAAGCTGCGAATCAGCAATCCCGCGCCAACCAGCAGCACGATGGCCAGCGCCGTTTCTGCAACCACGAAAATATTCCGCGCGCGATGACTCGTTCTGCCCTCTCCCGCTCCGCGCGCGCCCTCCAGCGCTTCCGCCAAACGCGATTCCATGCCGTGCCACGCCGGGGCCAAACCGAAAATCACTCCGGACGCCACGGAAAGCAGCAAGCCAAAAGCGAGGACGGTTGCGTCCACGTGAATCTCGGAGACTCGCGGCAAATCCGCAGGGAGCCACGCGATCAACCCCTGAACTGCCTCATACGCCAGCACCAGGCCGACCGCGCCGCCGATGACGCTTAAGAGAATCGACTCGGTCAGAAATTGACGCAGCAGACGTTGCCGCCCTGCGCCCAACGCGACTCGTATCGCAATTTCTTTTCGCCGCGAAGCCGCGCGCGCCAGCTGCAGAGCTCGCCACGTTCGCGCACGCAATCAGAAATACAAATCCCACGGCGCCAAGCAGCACCAGTAACGCGGTGCGCACATTTCCGGCCATGTCCGCCTGCAACGAGACGATGCGAATTCCCCAGCCCTTATTTTCGTTCGGATATTGTTCGGCGAGGCGTTGTTCAATCGCCGCCATTTCACTCTGCGCTTGCGCCGCGGTCACGCCGGCTTTCAATCGTCCCAGCGCCGCCAGGTAATGGCCCGCACGCCGCGCGCGCATATCGGAAAATACGCCGTCTTGCCTGAGCGGAACCCACAACTGCGCTGCAGCATCCGGCACGGAAGGATGGAAATAGGCAGGCACGATTCCCACAACTGTGATCGGATGCTGGTCGAGCGTTATGGTCCTGCCCACAATCGCCGGATCGGCAGCGAACCGCGCGCGCCAAAGCGATTCGCTCATCACCACCACCGCACTCGCATCGAGCGCATCATCGGAAGACTGCAGCGTGCGCCCCAGCAGCGGCTTTACGCGCAACACGTCAAAATAGTTCGCCGTCACCGAACCGGTCTCGATGTATGTCGGCTCGCTCTGCCCGCTCAGCGCCAGCGAGTTACCGCGCACCGCGGCGATGGATTCGAACACCTGGTTCTGCTGCGTCCAGTCGAGATAATTCGGATAGGAAACTCCTGTGTTCTGCGCAGGATCTTGCGGCAACGTCTGATACACCGTGAACAGGCGATCGGATTCAGGATAAGGAAGCGGACGGAGAAGCACGGCATCCACAACGCTGAAGATGGCGGTGTTCGCGCCAATGCCCAGCGCGAGCGTCAATACTGCGACTGCCGTGAAACCCGGATTCTTCGCCAGCGCCCGCAAGCCGTAACGAAGATCCTGGATGAATGCTCCCACTAAAGCCCCCTGAGTAAGTGATGAGTGGCAAGTGATAAGTGATAAGAAACGGCGAGCCAACAGCACATCACTTGTCAGTCGTCACTCATCACTCGTATCTGCAGCGCCACCATCGGATCCACGCGCATTGCGCGCCGCGCCGGAATGTAACAGGCGGTGAGCGCGACCCCTGCGAGCACGAGCGCGACGCCGCAAAACGTAAGCGGATCCGCGGCGCTTACACCGAAGAGCATGTTGGTCATGAGCCGCGTAAGCCCCAGCGCCGCGGCAATCCCGATGGCGACGCCCACAAGCGCCATCTTCATCCCTTCGCCCAGCATCAGACGCAGCACGTCGCCGCGCTGCGCGCCCAGAGCCATGCGTATGCCGATTTCGTGCGTGCGCTGGCCCACCACATACGAAATCACGCCGTAAATTCCGAGGCTCGAAAGCAGCAAAGCGAGCGCCGCGAATACTCCCAGCAGAATCATCGAGAATCGCCGCGCCGCCAGCGAATCCTCCACGATTTGTTCCAGCGGTTTTGTTTCGTACATCACGTTCTCGGCGTTCAATTTCTCAATGGCGCTGCGGATCGCGGGCGCCATCGCAGACGGCGAGCCCTTGGTCCGCACCACTACCTCCGCCTGCGGAGGTCCGGTCCAGAACACGTCGGGGATCTGCATCAGCGGCATGTAGGCTTGCGCGTTGATCGGATGATTCGCGTCGCCATCCGTATCCAGTCCCCAATGTTTCACGTGGCCCACCACGCCTACGATTTCCGTTTCTGTATTAATGATTCCAATGTTGATCCGTTTGCCGATGGGATCCTGATTCGGAAAGTATTGGCGCGCGAAACTTTCATCAATCACGATCACTGGCGGCGAATGTTCGTTGTCGTTCGGCGTGAAGAAGCGTCCGCGGTGCAGTGGAATTCCCATCGCGCTCAAGTAGTCCGGCTCCGCCAGGTAAAAAAGAGACTCCTTCATTCCACTCTGATCCGCCGGCTTGGGTTCGCTACCGAGCCAAAACGGAAATTCGTTATCACCGTTCATCGGCAACGCCCCGCCTGTGGATGAAATACCTTCCACGCCGGGGATGCGCTTCAACGTCTCATCCATTTCGCGGATGGCGTTTCGGCTGGTTGTGGCATTTGCGCCCAGAGAAGGCGAGAGCGACACTGCAAACGTCAGGACTCCCTGCGGATTGAAACCCGGATTCACGTTCCAAAGGTCCAGCAAGCTGCGAATCATCAGTCCCGCGCCGATCAGCAGCACTAGCGCCATGGCCATTTCCACCACCACGAAGACGCCTTGCGCCCGGTGCCGCGCGCCGCTGGCTCCGCGTCCGCTTTCTTTCAATGTTTCCTGCAGATTGGGCCGCGATATTTTCAGAGCCGGCGCCAACCCAAACAGAACACCCGCGACAATCGAAGCGACCAGCGTGAAAATCAGAACGCGGCCATCCACGCCGACGTCTTGCGCTCGTGGCAATGTTTCCGGCAGTACTTTCAGCGCCGCCTGAGTTCCCCAGGCAGCCAGCAAAAGTCCCAGCATGCCGCCCGCGAGCCCCAGCAGCACGCTTTCCGTGAGCAATTGCCGAATCACGCGCGACTGGCTCGCGCCCAAAGCAGCGCGAATCGCAAATTCTCGCGAACGCGTGGTGGCGCGCGCCAGCTGCAGGTTCGCGACGTTCACGCACGCAATGAGCAATACAAATCCCACCGCTCCAAGCAAAACCCACAAAAAGGGTTGCACATCTCCTACGATGTCCTTCTTCAGCGGCACCAGGCTGACGCCTGCGCCTTTGTCAGCCTCGGGATACGCCAGCGCAAGGTTATTCGCGATCTGATTCATGTCCGCCTGCGCCGCCGCGAGAGTTACGCCGGGCTTCATTCGGCCAATGGCGCGGATCCCCGGGTGCGCATTACGATCGTAGAACAGCGTATCCTTGTCTTCACCGATGGGAACAAACACGTCCTGGTTACCGCGGAAATTCGTAGACTCCAACTGAAAGCCCGCAGGTACCACACCAATCACCGAGTAGCTATCACCATTCATCGTGAATCGCTTTCCGATGATATCCGGCGCGGAACCGAACTTGCGCTGCCATAGGCCCGCGCTGAGCAAGGCCACAGGCGCGGCGCCACGGCGATCGTCGTCTGCGGTAAACAACCGGCCACGAGTCGGGTTCACCCCGAGCGTCTCGAAAAAGCCGGCGGAAACCATGCCCACGCGCACGCGCTCTGCTTCCCCGCTTCCCGTGATGCTGAAATCGTCATCGCGATAAGCCGCGATAGACGAAAAACTGGAATTGCTGCGCTGCCAATCCAGGAAGTTAGGATAGGCAATAGACATGCTGGCGAAAACCGCGGACTTTTCGGAGAGGATGACGAGCTGGTTGGGCTGCGGAAAAGGCAAGGGACGCAGCAGCACGCCGTTGACGACTGAAAAGAGAGCAGTGTTCGCTCCGATTCCCAGAGCGAGAGTCAACACCGCGATCAAGACGAAGCCTGGGCTCTTCAACAGCACGCGTGCTGCGTATTTGAGGTCTTGAATCAGGCTTTCCATTTTCTGAATGCCTCCAGACACACACGTCCGGCTGCGTCGAAAAGATTTTTTCAGACGCTGTGAAAAATTAAGTTTTCAGATTCCGTCTAGACGCTCGCGGTGCGCGTGCCCAGAGTTTCTTCGACGATGCGTCCGTCGAACAGGTGAATGGTGCGGTCCGCGATGCTGGCATAGCGCGGGTCGTGCGTCACCATGCAGATCGTGGCGCCTTCGCGGTGCAATTGGCGAAGCAGATCCACCACCGCTTCGCTGTTCTTGGAGTCCAAGTTTCCGGTCGGTTCGTCCGCCAGCAGGATGGAGGGCGAGCCCACCAGAGCGCGCGCCACGGCGACGCGCTGTTGCTGACCGCCAGAGAGCTGCGAGGGGTAATGCTTCATGCGGTGCGCCATACCCACGCGCTCCAGCACTTCCTGCACGCGCTTCTTGCGCTCTGCCGCGGCCATGCTGCGGTAGGTAAGCGGCAGTTCGACATTTTCATACACGGTGAGATCGCCAATCAGGTTGAACGCCTGAAAGATGAATCCGATCTCGCGGTTGCGAATGCGCGTGCGGTCCGACAGCGAAAGATTCGCCACCGCTTGCGTATTGATCCAGTAGTTGCCTTCGGTGGGCGAATCCAACAGGCCCAGGATCGAAAGCAGCGTGGACTTTCCGCAGCCGGATGGTCCGGCGATGGAGAGAAATTCTCCATTCTTGATTTCCAGATGCACGCCGCTGAGCGCGTGCGTCTCCACTTCATCCGTGTAGAAAACTTTGGTTACGCCATCGAGGCGAATCAGCCCTTGTTCCGCAGTAGTCATTCTTCGCTCCTTCGAATCTCACTCTCAAGCCCACTCTCAAGCATAGGTACGACAGTTGCGCCCGGAAAAGTTCCCTGCATTTTGCAAATGCCTACTTCAATTGCACGCGATCGTAGTTGTCCCAAGCCGACATGTCGGAAAGGATCACTTTGTCGCCGATCTCCAAACCCTTCACGATTTCCACGGTGTTCACCGAAGTGCGGCCCAGCTGCACCTGCACGCGCGATGCTTCCTTGCCGTCATCAATTACCTTGAAAATTCCCACGGTGCTGTTGGCTTCACCGTGCACCGGACGTTCGACAAAGAGCACGTCCGCGAGGCGCTCGATCTCCACGGTTCCTTCGACGCTCAAGTCCGGCCGGGCGCCCGTTGGCAAGGGGCCATCGAGACCGACGTCCACCGTGACCGTGCCGTTCACGACGGCGGGATCAATACGCGTGACGTGACCGGGGATTATGCCGTTGTGCGTATCCACCGAAGCCTTCTGCCCGATCAGAATATCTTTTGCCTGAGTCTCGGCGATCTTCAGTTGCGCCTTCAAATGAGTGGGCTGGGCCACGCGGGCCAGCACGGTGCCCATGGTCACCTTCTGACCTACTTCCACGTCGAGCTCCTGCAACATGCCGTCGATTCCCGGCCGGATGTGCAGCTGGTCCATTTGCGTTTTCTTCAGCTCGTACATCGCGCGCTTCTGATTTACGGTTGCTTCCTGTACCGCAAGCTGCGAGGCGATGGAGTTATCAAACGTCTCCACTTCTTTCTGCGCCAGGTCATTTTCCTTGGCCAATTCCTCCGCCTGCACTTGCGCGGTTTTCACGTCGAGTTGCGGCGCGAGGCCGTTCGCTCCGAGCTGTTCCTTGGTCTGCTTGACCATTTCGGCGGTGCGATACTGTGAAGAGATGCTCGCGGCCAAAGTGCGTTTATCCATCAGCTGATTTTGCAATTGCGCCTTGGTCTGCTCGTAGGCTGCTTGCGCGCCCTTCAATTGATACTCCGCGTCCAGCGTTTCTTGCTGCAGTTGTGGATTGACCAAATCAAAGATTACGGTATTCGCTTTGACGGGAGTGCCGGGCAGAAGGTAGCGCGTCTGCACCTGGCCGTCGGTAACAGCGGGGATCAGGCGGATGGTTTCAGGAACCAGGGTTCCCAGGCCGCGGACGTCGCGGAGCATCGGCCCGCGTTTCACGGTGCCGGTCCACACGGTGCCGCCGTCCACGCTGGGAGCGGCGGGTTTCAGCCGCGAAAGCGCGTAGGTCATCAGCGGGATGAGCACCACCGCCGCGACGATATAGGCGATGCGCCGCATCTTCTTCTTGTGTTTAATCTCTGGGCGAACTATGTCCACGGATACCAACCTCGTATATATACATCGCAAATCGAATTCCGGTGTTGCAAGTCATATAAGCTGTTTGTATTGTGATACTTGGAGGGGTGTCGCGAGCGCCGAGTGGGGCCAATTTGCCCGCTCATGGGAATCATTCGTCCCGCTATCGGACATATTGGCACCTCGTGCAAATGGCGCCGGCTTCGCCTTTTATGCGGCCTTTTGCGCGGCGTTTTGCGCCACCTTCAGAGCCCCCCCAATTCGCTCTTACGGGATGCCATCGAGGCGCCTGTACCAGAGAAAGCTAGGCCGACTCCGTGCTGGCGCGGATTTCCTGCCAGCGCTTGGGGCGCTTCTTGGCATCGAGAACTTTCTTGCGTAGGCGAATGGATTTCGGCGTGACCTCGACGAATTCGTCGTCGGCGATGAACTCGATGGCTTTTTCCAGGGTCATGTCGCGCGGGGGAATCAGGCGGATGGCTTCGTCGGCGGAGGACGAGCGCATGTTGGTCTGCTTTTTTTCCTTGGTGACGTTTACGTTCATGTCGGCTTCGCGGGCGTTTTCTCCGAGGATCATTCCTTCATAGACTTCAATCGCCGGACCGACGAACATTTCGCCGCGTTCCTGAATGCCCCAGATAGCGTAAGCGGTGGAAACTCCGCCGCGATCGGAGACCAGCGCGCCGGTGAGGCGCATGGCCATGTCGCCGGCATATTCCGTCCAGCCTTCGAGCAAGGAATGGATGAGCGCGGTGCCGCGCGTATCGGTCATCAACTGGCTGCGCAAACCGATCAGCCCGCGCGAAGGGATGCTGAATTCCATGCGCACGCGGCCGGAATTGTGGTTCACCATTTTTTTCATTTCGCCGCGGCGGTTGCCCAGCAACTCCATCACGATGCCGATGAAATTTTCCGGGCAGTCCACGATGAGCAATTCCAGCGGCTCCAGGCGGCGGCCGTTTTCGGTGCGCACCACGATTTCCGGCTTGCCGACCATCAGTTCGTAACCCTCGCGGCGCATGGTCTCAATCAGAATCGCGAGCTGCAATTCGCCGCGGCCCAGCACGCGAAAAGCGTCGGTGGTGTCGGTATCTTCTACACGTAGAGAGACGTTGGTGAGCAATTCCTTTTGCGAGGCGCGCGCGCAGATCGCGCGAGGTGACCCACTGGCCTTCGCGGCCGGCGAGGGGGAAGTATTGACGGTGAACATCATCGTGAGGGTGGGTTCATCGATGGTCAGCGGTTCCAGCGGAGCGGGATTGGCGAGGTCGGTGATGGTCTCGCCGATCTGAATGCCTTCCACGCCGGCGATGGCGACGATGTCGCCGGCAGGAACCTGCTCGGCTTCGTCGCGTTCCAAGCCGCGAAACGTAAAGAGCTTGGTAATTTTCGTTGGCTGAATTTTTCCGTCGAGCTTGGCGATGCCCACTTCAGTGCCGCGCACCAATGTGCCGTCGAAAACACGGCCGATGGCAATGCGCCCGAGAAAGTCGCTGTAGTCGAGGTTGGTGACCTGCACCTGCAGAGCGCACGGGATCGCCCGACGGCGGCGGAATGGAATTGACGATCTGTTCAAAGAGCGGCTGCAGGGTGGTGGAGTCGTCGCCCAGCTTGCGGTGCGCGACGCCGGTCTTGGCGTTGGTGTATAGACACCGGGAAATCGAGCTGGTCCTCGGTGGCTTCCAGGTCGATGAAGAGGTCGTAGATTTCGTCGAGCACCGCAGCCGGCGCGCGCGTCCGGAGCGGTCAATCTTGTTGAGCACCATGATGGGCAGCAGTTTCGCGCTGCAACGCCTTCTGCAGCACGTAGCGCGTTTGCGGCAACGGGCCTTCGCTGGCGTCCACCAGGAGCAGGACGCCATCCACCATGCGCAGCGCGCGCTCCACTTCACCGCCAAAATCGCTGTGACCAGGCGTGTCCACGATGTTGATTTTGACGTCGTGGTAAAACAATGCCGGTGTTCTTGGCGAGAATGGTGATGCCACGCTCGCGTTCCAGATCGTTGGAGTCCATGACCGCGCTCCACCACTCCTGGTTGGCGCGGAAAGATGCCGCTTTGGTGGAGCATGGCATCCACCAGGGTAGTCTTTCCGTGGTCCACGTGCGCAATAATCGCGATATTTCGAATGTTCTTTCGTCATTGGGTAACTGCCAAAAAGGGTTTACGAGCGCGGTCTTTGCATCCCTGATCGAATCCCGTGCAGACCGTTACAGAAGGGGTATCCAGGAGCAACAAACGCACACCTATATTAACATGCGGGCGGCTAACCCGCCACGTTCCAGTGGGGCGTGGCGATTG
>CAVULY010000010.1:0-22288 GCA_963742475.1 uncultured Acidobacteriota bacterium
GTGAAAGGCAAAAGCGCGTTCCTCCAAATGTTGCATCAATAATGGCACAAAAAACATTCCTCGCCCGCGGCGCGGACAGGAAGCGACATTTCAATTGTAGTTTGGCAACAAACATTTAGGATAGCAGAGTTGAAATTTCGACAAGGATTCTTTCCATTCCGCCATCACGCAAACGCCGTATAATATCGCGCGCTGCAGGCACTCGCCCACGTTCGCGGCGGCCGCCTGCGCGCAGGAGCAACATGAAAAGGGAATATCACCGCTGGTATTCGCATCGCCTGGGAATGGAATTGGGCGTGGTTGTGTACGGGCACTGGGGGCCGCCGCTCCTCGGATTTCCCACGAGCGCGGGAGATGAATGGGAGCTCGAGGGGCAGGGCCTAATTGGAAGCTTGGCGCCGCTGATTGACGCCGGCCGCGTGAAATGTTTCAGCGTGAATTCGGTGAACTGGGCCGGGCTTTACAATAAGAGCGCGCATCCATTCCACCGCAGCTACGTACAATCGCAGTTCGATGCATACGTGCGCGAGGAAGTGGTGCCGTTCATCTGGGACAATTGCCAATCGCCGGGGATCGCAATTTCCACGATGGGCGCGTCGTTCGGCGCGTATCACGCGGCAAATACTTTGTTCAAACATCCGGACGTGATCCGGCGCTGCTTCGCGCTTTCCGGCGTTTACGATATCCGCGGATTTATGAGCGGGATGTACGACGACAACACCTATTTCAACAATCCCGTGGATTATCTGGCGAATCTTTCGGACCCGTGGATTTTTGGGCAGCTGGCGCAGTGCGACATTCATATCGCCACGGGCAATGGGCCTTGGGAGAACAGCGGGCCTTCGTACCGGCTATCGAAGGTTTTGGCGGATAAGGGAATTCGACATTCGTTGGATGATTGGGGGCCGCAGGGCGGGCACGATTGGCCGTTCTGGAAGCATCAGATGTGGGAATACATTACGAGACTGTTCTGAGACGAGTGCGCGATAGCTTTGGGGAAAATTTAAGCACAGAGGCGCAGAGACACAGAGGAAGAAAAACACTTACCGCAGAGACGCGGAGGTCGCAGAGAAAAACTTTGCGTTTCGCCGAAAGCCAGCGTTACGCCAGCCCCAGGCGCGCCAGCATATAGCGGCCTTTTTCGATCACCTGTTCTTCGTCAATCCATACGTCGCAGCGGCGGGCCAGGACGTCCACATGCGTGCGCGAACTCCACGCCGCGTGAGTTTGACTGCCGTACGGATCGCCGAACGCCAGATGCACGCCGGGTAATTTTTCGTCCTGCAACAGCACGCCGATCATGTCTGAAAGGCTGAGGTTGGTGCCGAAGGCCAGCTCGCCTACGCGGTCGCTATTTTCGTCGGTGTGGCAATAGGTCCAGAACTCCTCTTCCAAATCCTTGCGCTCGCAGGTGGCTTTCTGCAAACGGCCGGCCTGAATTTCCAGTACAAGCGGCGTGCGCTGCAGGTCGCCATACTTTCCGCAGAAATGGTCGCCGGCGGTGCCGTCGCAGACGAAAGTGCCGTCCACTTTTGCGGGCGTAGTGAAAACTTCTCCGGCGGGGAGATTCGACCAGTAACGGCGGCTGATCAGGCCGCTGGTCTTCACCCAATCCAGCGCGGCATCGAACGTGGCGACGAGAGAAGTGCCGGCCTCCGTGCGCACCGTGAGTGAGCGCGCCGAATGCATGCGCTGCAGAAGTTTTTCGCTCAGGCGATCCACCATGTTGTAATCCGCGCGCATTCCCTGCTGCATAATTTCCGGCGTGACGCCGATCATGTGCGCGTAACGGATGTGGCGGCGCTCGACGACTCCCACGATGTCCTTGCGCGCGCCAAGCTCGCCGGTCATCGGCTGCATGCAGAGAATTCCGGCGTCGGCGCGACCGAGCGCGTCCAGAACTTGCTGTGGGGCTCGTTTCAACGGGCGCGGCGCCAAATCTTCGAGCAGGAAGCCTTCGCAGATCGGCGTCGCGTTCTTTCAGCGCGGCGGCGAGGCTGGCTGCCACGGCCTTGCTGGGAAGATCGGCGATCAGCGCGACGCGTTCGCCGGGTTGAATCGCGAGACAGGTTTCGATGGCATTGCGCGCGCCGAGGAGCAACTCTGGTTGTGCGGGTCCAAAATCCATCCAGTTATTGTAAATAGGGTCGGCCAGTTTTGCTATTGGATTGAATCGATGGTTCATTATGTCAATTGCTTCGCGAGCGGCGTCCGCCGAAACGAAAATCGCTTGAACTCCGTCGAAATTGTTGCCCCCGAAGCGAACAGAATCTCATGACGAAAAACTCCCGGCCCACGTAACGATAACTCGTCGTAGCCCCAATCGCCGAAGTTAGGATACTCGCCCGAAGGAAACAACGTCACTTGGCCGGGCAGGCTGAGAGCGATTCGGGAAACACCTTTGTATCGCAGAAGATAGCACCGTTGAGGAACGCGGTCTGAAATGGCGGATAGACGGACCTCAAGCCTGCGAGCAATCCGGCCTTGACGTCCGGTCCTCGTGGGATCGGCAATTCGGTCACCCACTTCCAATTTTGTGAGGGTTCCGTCGTGGAGCACGAGGGCGTCGCGAAAAAAAGCGCGACCGGACGAATTCATCTTCGGCAAAATCTTCGCGAGTTGCTTCTTATAAGCCTCAAACCGCCGCTGCCAATGTTTGGTGGCTTTCTCCCAATGCGGGGTTTGGAAGCTCATCCAGAGCTCTGGAGTGAAATACTTCATCGTCACATATTCGCCTTTCGACCTGCGGTCTAACGATCTGTGCTCATTTCGAATTAGATGCGTGGTTCTACTACGAAGCTGGGGACTTGGCCGCCGCCGGAGGTGACGTTGGCGAGGCCGGTGCTGCTTAGGCGCGTGAGGCAGCCGGCCATTTTGCCGCGGAAAATGTACGGGGCGAAGTCCACGAGCATGTCGCGCATCTGGACGCCGTTTTCGGTTTGCATGGGGAAAACTTCGCGGCGGATGGCGATGCGTTCCTGCACCACCCAGGCGCTGTCGCGATCGGCCAACGCGCGCTCGCAATGCGGCATCCCACTGGCGCTCGTCATTTTCCCAGCCGAGTTGCACGCCTGTGCCGCCGTATTCGTCATTGGGCTTCAGCACGAAATTGTCGCGGCGGCGGCGCACGTATTCGAGCAGGCCGAAGGATTCTCCGTCGCGCGTGGTTTTCGTGTCGGCGAGCAGGCGCGTCCAGGGAATGTGGCGGTGAATTAGCTCGCGTTCAGAGGTGCTGAACAGCGCGGCATTCTGCTCGTCGGTGAGCACGGCGAAAAACGCCTTCTTGTGCGGAATTTTGCAGGTGAACGCGTTGGCGACGCAAACTGCGCCGGCGGTGTAGGCGCCCACCAGGGCCGCGCACTCGGCGCTGCGGGCGACAATGTCGTTGATCAGCACGCGTCGATAGACCAGGTCAATGCGACGGCCATGGGCGGTGAGCCGACCATCGGAGAAAACCAGGTCGCGGGGGTCAGCCAAAATCGTGGTGACGCCTTCTTTCTGGAAGTGCGTCTGAATAATTTCGAATTCGGTCCATGTGGGAACCTCGCGCCAGTCTACGATGGCAATCACGGGTGGCGAAGCCGCGCCTCCCCATTCATGGTAGCTTTCCAGCAGCGCGGCAAGCATCCGTTTCATGAGCGGAAATTTGCGGACCGTGTAATGTTCCTCAAAACGCTGCATCACCGGAAGCGTGAGAAAAACATTCGCAAGAGTTTCCGCGTAACCAAGACCGGCGGGCGATTCCGCATTGTATTCGGCGAATTGCAGCGAATTCGGGAGCAGGAAAGCATCGAGGCGCGAAGCCGTGCTGGAGGTGGCGTAGCGCGGATTGATGCGCGCCAGACGTTCTTCTTCGGGACTCAGCGCGGATTGCGCGAGCAGGCGCGGATCGGCGAGGGATTGCTTCACGACGCGTTCGCCCAACGCGGCAATGGCTTCGGCGACGACGCGTACGCGCTGCTCGTCTTCTACACTGAGAAAAAACGGGCGCAAGAACGGGCAATGGATGCGCTCGCCGAAGGTGAGGCGCTCGGCGCGCATCCGCGCGTTCAGTTCAGCGAGAAAAGCTGGGGATAACTCAACGTCCGGCCGCAGCAGCCCGTGCCACACCTCCGCCGGCGATTCAGCGGCACCGGGCTGCGAATGAGAAGCAGGAGCCGAACCGCTCATGCCGTCTTGGCTCCCGCAGTTTTTTTCCCCGGCGTACCGATGAATCCCGCCGCCCCAGCGCCAATTCCCAGCATTTCTTCCCAGCGCGGCCAGGGATAGGTGGGGTCGCCGCGCAGCGCGCGATCAATTACCAGGCGCGCCATGCGGTCCACCACATGCGTGAAATAAAAATCGGTGATGCGGTCGCGCTCGAAATCGGGCGCGGGATTCAAAAAGTCAATGGCGTAAGGCACACCGTCCTTGATCGCGAATTCGATGGTGTTCATTTCGTAGCCGAGCGCCTGATTGATGGTTTGCGCGTCGCGAACCACACGCGCACCCAATTCCGGTGAAAGATAATTGTGCTCGACGAGATAGCGGCGCTCCTTGGGATCGTAGACCACGGGAAGAATATCCATTTTGCCGAAGGTGAAGCAGCGGATGTACTGGCTGAAATCAATATTTTCCTGCAACGTCATGCAGGTGGGGCCGGTACCATCGTAGGCGGCGATCAGTTCTTCGCGATTGTGGACTTTATAGACCTGCTTCCATCCGCCGCCGGAGTAAGGCTTCAGAAATGCGGGCCGACCGACGTGATCGAGCAGCGCGTCCCAATCAATGGGATAGATCAGGTTGCGCAAGGATTCGGAATTGATGTCCACGGTGGGCGGATAGGATTTTTGCGGCAGCACGATTGTTTTCGGGATGGCCAGGCCGAGTTTGTCGGCGACGGCGTAATTGAAGAATTTATCGTCGGCCGTCCACCAGAAGGGATTGTTGATGACGTATGTGCCTTGCAGGACGGCGTGCTTCAGGTATGCGCGGTAATATTCCACTTCGTGCGAAATGCGGTCCACGATGACTTTGTAGTGGGCCAACTCGCCCATCACCGTGCCGCCGAGCTTCACGAATTCGGCGGTGATGCCGTCTTTCTTGCCGAGCTCATTCACTTTTTCGATGAAGGCGGGCGGGAAGCTGTATTCGCGGCCGCAGAGAATTCCGATTTTCATGATGTGTGATTCCTTTCGCTCGGATGCACAGCGAGCTAAAAACCAATTCTATTTCGCGGCGATCTTTTAGATCACAAGGACTTGCCGCCCCAACACCGATGGCGCACTAAAGTGCGCCGCTACGAAGCCAACGACAACAATCAAAGAGCCGGCGAGACGCCGGCGCTACGCAATCGCACTACGAATTTTGCGGCGCGCCGGCGGCGGAGCTGGCCGGCAACGAGACGCCTTCACGAGTTTCGGCGACGATATGGCGAACGACGGAGTGCAGGTCGCCGGTTTCTTTGTACACACGCAATTGGCGCTCGGCGCCTGTGCCGTGGCGGAAGATTGCGCGAATGGGTTCGAGCGCGGCGCGGCTGCCGAGTTCGTCCAGCACATCGTCCACAAATTCAAACAGCTCTTCGATCAGCACAGACATGGGCACTTCGGCCTGTTTGCCAAAATCTATGAGCTTGCCTTCGATGCCCCAGCGGGCAGCGCGCCATTTATTTTCTTCGATCAGCGCGCGGTGATAAATGCGGAAGCCCATGTTCCGCGTATATAGGCGATGCAATTTCACGACGATGGCCTGGGTGAGCGCGGCGATGGCGATGGCTTCGTCCACGCGCGTGACTACGTCGAAGATGCGGAATTCCAGCGTGCCAAACGTGGGATGAGGGCGCACGTCCCACCAGATTTTCTTGGCGTTATCTATGCAATGCAAGCGCACGAGCAGCTCGACGTAATCCTCATACTGGCTCCAGGAATTCAAATGATCGGGAATACCGGTGCGCGGGAAGCGGCGGAACACCGTGGTGCGGAATGATTTCAGACCGGTGTCGCGGCCCATCCAGAAGGGCGAACTGGTGGAAAGGGCCAGCAGGTGCGGCAGAAAGTAGCGCGCCATGTTCATCAGGTCAATCATGGTGGTGCGATCGGGCACGGCGACGTGCACGTGCATGCCGAAAATCAGCAGCGAACGGGCCAGCTGGCCCATCTCCTCGACGATGTTCTCGTAACGCTCGCCGGGGGAAATCACCTGATCAATCCAGGAGGAAAATGGATGCGTGCCGGCAGCGGCGACCTGCAAGCCGCGGCTTTCGGCGGCGCGAACCAGTTCACCGCGCGTGCGGCGCATATCGGCGTCCAGCTCAGCGACGTTGGTGCAGATTTTTGTGCCGATTTCGATGATGGATTGATGCATCTCGCGCTTCACTTGCTCGCCGAGGCCGGGAGAGGAAGCTTCCATCAATTCGCTGACATGCGAACGCAGTTCACCCGAGTCAGGATCTACGATCTGGAATTCTTCTTCGACACCGATAGTGAACCGGTGACTCATGAGAGGCCCCTTCCGGTCCGGGATGCGAGGACGTCGCGGGGGGTATCATACTCCAGTTGGCGTGAATTGCGGTGAGTGGCGGAAAAGTCAAAAGACTTAACGCAGAGGGCGCAGAGTTCCGCGCGCAGAGAACGCAGTGCAAAGCAGCGGCACGGCCTACTGAGGGCAGGCGGCGCCGTTATCCACCCAAGCCTTTATCGCCGCCACAAATTCAGGACGACTGAGCGGCGGCAACGTGCGTCCATCGCCCGGATTCCAGCCCCACCCAACCAGGTCATCCGACGAAACGTGTTCGATAATCTGCGCGAGAGTGCGATTGCCATTTTTCGATGGATCTTTCAGTTGGCGGCAAAATTGGCCGGCGCTTTCGCCCTGTATCACCATCTTCATATTGGCAGGCGGCAGCGACCATTTCGGATTGCCCGGCGGCATGTTGGCGCCGGGAAGATTCGCAGCTTGATGGCACGTGTTGCACTTCATGCCGTAAACGCCCACACCGGCGGCGCCGCGCTGCACATCCTGAATATGCACGTGACCGTCGTCGCCTTGCAGCGGCGCGTTGCCGGAGGGATGGCAATTGCGGCAACGCGGTGAATCGAAAACGGTCCAGGCGCGATTGAAGGCGGCTTGCGCGGCGGCAGCGGCCGATTTATCGGCGCTGCCGGTTGCGGCGGACGCGGCGTGAACTGCGCGCACAGAATTCGACGGAGTGGCGAGCGCCTCCTGCTGCTGCGCGAGTGCCGGGAGGCAGGCGGCCAGGATCAGCAACAGCGCCAGCACGATCAGGATCGGCAATTTCCATTTCATGCTTTTGTTCATGCTCGCACCCTCGCCGTAAACGCTCATGCGGAACGCAAATCCTCGGGCTTGATCGGAAGCCGGCGGACGCGCTTGCCCGTGGCGGCGAAAATCGCGTTGGCCACTGCGGGAGCCACCGGCGGAACGCCCGGCTCGCCGACGCCGGTGGGATGCTCGGTGCTGGGAACGATGTAGACCTCGACCGCCGGCGATTCAAACATGCGCAGCATCGGATAATCGTGAAAATTGCGCTGCTGCACGCGGCCTTTATCGAGCGTGATTTCTGTTTTGAGCGTGGCCGTGAGGCCGAAGATGATGCCGCCCTCGATCTGGCCCTTCACGGTGTCCGGGTTCACGGTGCGGCCGCAATCCACGGCGGCGACCACGCGATGGACGTGGACCGTGCCGTCTTTTTCCACGGAGACTTCGGCGACCTGCGCGACGTAGCTCTCGAACGAAAAGTGCGTGGCGATTCCGCGCGCGCGTCCGGCGGGCAGCGGCGTGCCCCAATTCGCTTTTTGCGCGGCGAGATCGAGCACCGCGAGCATGCGCGGCTGTGCGGCAAGCAGAGTTCGGCGCAACTGATAAGGATCTTTGCCGCCGGCGTGAGCCACTTCGTCGAGAAACGCTTCCACGGAAAATCCCGTGTGCGAATGGCCCACCGACCGCCACCACTGCACGGGAACTTCGTTCTTGGGACTGTGCAAATCCACTTGCAGGTTGGGGA
The DNA here is from genome assembly GCA_963742475.1 of uncultured Acidobacteriota bacterium. Classification (GTDB taxonomy): domain Bacteria; phylum Acidobacteriota; class Terriglobia; order Acidiferrales; family UBA7541; genus Palsa-295. The sequence continues at coordinate 8,006 of CAVULY010000010.1, forward strand.
TTCCGTAGAGGATGTCGGCAGCGCCCTCGACAGACGTCTCGTCCACTCCGTCCTTGATCGTGAATTTCGCAAAAAATGTTCCGTCCATGATGGACTGGCCGACGATGGTGTGGGTCCACGCGACGGGATTGCCGCTGGCGTCGAGGCCTGCAGCGAAATGGTCGTACCACATCGGGCGATACCATCCGCCGCGAAGATCGTCTTCGCGCGTCCAGACAACTTTCACGGGAACTTTCGCGGCTTTGGCGACTTCGGTGGCTTCGGTGACGAAATCGGATGCAGGATTGGCGCGCCGGCCGAACCCTCCGCCCAGTAGCGTGGTGTGCAGCGTGACTTGCTCGGGTTTCAGGCCGGCTACGTTGGCGGCAGCGGCGCGATCGCCAGTCTGAAATTGCGTGCCGGTCCAAATCTCGCAGCGATCTGCGTGCAGATCCACCACGGTGTTGAGCGGCTCCATCATGCAGTGGGCGAGGTAGGGAACTTCGTACTCGGCGGTGATTGTCTTAGCCGCGCCCGCAAGAGCCGCGGCAGGGTCGCCGACTTTTTTCGCGACGGCGCCGGGAGTCTTTGAGAGCTTTGAAAATTGTTCGCGCATTGCGACGGTTGATACCGCGACTCCCGGGCCGTCATCCCAAGTGATTTCCAACTGTTCGCGGCCGAGCTTCGCTGGCCAAAAGCCTTTGGCGATGACGGCGATCCCGGAGGGGACTTGCACGACGTTCACAACACCGGGAACTGCCTTGGTTTTGTCGGCGTTGAAGCTCACAACTTTTCCGCCAAAGACAGGCGCGCGCGCGACCACCGCCGTAAGCATGCCGGGAATGTACACATCCAGTCCGAACTGCGCCGTGCCGTTAGTTTTCGAAGGAGTATCCAAGCGATGCATGGGCTTGCCGACCAGCGTGAAATCCTTGGGATCCTTCAGCGGAATATCTTTCGGCGGCTCGATTTTGGATGCGGCATCAGCGAGGCTGCCGTAGGAAGCGCGCCTGCCGCTGGCCGCGTGGACCACGTAGCCCTTCTCGGCGTGGCAGGATTGCGGATCCACACTCCAGGCTTGCGCGGCGGCGGCGATGAGCATCATGCGCGCCATTGCGCCCATCTTGCGGAAGCGATCGTATTCGGAGTTTGTAGTGGTGCTGCCGCCTGTCATCATCATTCCGAATACGGTGTGGTTGTAAACGGCCTCCACCGGAGAAGACTGCACGCGGATTTGGGCCCAATCGGCTTCGAGTTCTTCGTTCAACAACATCGGAAGCGATGTGTAAATTCCCTGGCCCATTTCCGAGTGATTGGAGATCACGGTGACGGATTCGTCGGCGCTGATGCGCACAAAGGCATTCAGCGCGACGGGCTTCGCAGCATAATCGGCGGCGCGAGCAGCCGGCACAAACTCCGGAACGTAGAGGCTGATCAGCAGACCGCCGCCGAGCGCGGCGCCGGCCTTGAGGAATTCACGGCGTTTCATTTCCGTGGCGACGCGTCACTTGGTACCTCGCTGCGCGCTGATTTCGGCGGCGCGATGAATGGCGCGTCGTATGCGCGGATAGGTGCCGCAGCGGCAGATGTTGCCGGACATGGCTTCGTCAATATCTTCGTCGGTGGGTGCGGAATTTTCGGCGAGCAGCACGGCAGCGCTCATGATTTGGCCCGATTGGCAGTAGCCGCACTGCGGCACATCAATTTCGATCCAGGCCAGCTGCAGGGGATGCGTCAGGTCCGGCGAAATTCCTTCGATGGTGGTGACTTTCTTTCCTTCGGCACGAGAGACCGGTGCTACGCAGGAGCGCACCGCCTGGCCGTCAATATGAACGGTGCAGGCGCCGCACAGCGCCATGCCACAGCCGTACTTAGTTCCGGTGAGGTTCAGGGAATCGCGGATCACCCATAGCAAGGGAGTGGACGGAGGATCTTCCACAGTGACAGGCTTGCCGTTGACGGTGAATGAGATCAAGAAGCGCCTCCTTCTATCCAAATATTATGTGGTGGGTTGGATGTGTGCAAGCTGGAGGTCGATGCTGCTAAATGCAATGTGGTCGAGTCCTTCGGGCGCGAGCTCTTCACACTGCTGCGACAAGATTATGTGACAAAAATGGATGCACGGCAACCGGGCATAGCTCGTGCCTCGAGAACCAGAAGACTAAAGTTTGTTGAGACCGTCGAGCGCGGCAACTTTGTACGCTTCCGCGAGGGTAGGGTAATTGAAGACAGTATCGCGGAAATATTCGATCGAGCCGCCGTAATACAACACGGCCTGGCCGATGTGGATGATTTCAGTGGCGCGCTGACCGATCACGTGGACGCCGAGCAGCTTGAGCGTATTGCGGTCGAAAAGAAGTTTCAGCATGCCGCTTTCGTCGCCGAGCATCATGCTTTTGGCAAGCTCGTTGTATTTCGCGATCCCCACTTCATAGGGAACTTTGTTCGCGGTGAGAGTTTCTTCCGTCTGCCCGACCATGGAAATTTCCGGGATGGTATAGATGCCGTAAGGGAAAAGTTCCGGCATGTGCTCGGAGGGCGCGCCGAACATGTGGCAACTCGCCAGGCGGCCCTGCTCCATGGAAGTGCTGGCCAGCGCGGGAAAACCGATGATATCGCCGGCCGCGTAGATGTGCGGGATGGCCGTCTGATACTGGGAATTGACCTTAATCTTACCGCGCTCACCCGAATCCAAACCCGCGGCTTCGATGCGCAGCTGGTCTCCGTTCGCCTGGCGTCCCACGGCGTAGAGCAGCGCATCCGCCTGAACTTTCTTGCCACTCTCGAGCTCCGCGAAGACGCGATCACGCTGCGGATCAATACCCACTCGTGTCACCTTCTCACCCAGACGGAACATGGTGCCCATCTGCCGCAGATGGTAGGCGAGCGATTCCATGATTTCGCGATCCACAAAATCCAGCAGAGTGGGGCGCTGGTCAATCAGAGTGACTTCCGTGCCAAGCGCAGCCAGGAAGGAGGCGTATTCCAGGCCGACGACGCCGGCGCCGACAACAATCAGCTCGCGCGGCAGGCCGTCCAGCAGCGTCAGGCGGTCAGTATCCACGATGCGCTTGTCATCAAACGGAATTTCGGGATTGCGCGCCGGGCGTGTGCCGCAGGCAATCAGAATGTGCTCGCCACGGACCACCGTTTTGTCGCCGTCGCCCTGGACTTCGAGGGTGTGCGAATCGGTGAATTGCGCGGTGCCCTGAAAAATCTGGACGCCGTTGCGCTTCAACTGCGCGCGAATCACTTCGGTTTCGCGCGAGATGATGGAGCGCACGCGGAAGGATAGATCCTGCACGGAAATATCGTTCTTGCCGCGATAGTTGTCGCCGTAAAAGGCCTTCACGGCATTTCCGGTTAATTGAAAGATGGCTTCACGGACGCTCTTGCTGGGTATGGTGCCGGTGTGCACGCAAACGCCGCCCATCATCAGCGTGCGGTCAATCACCGCGACGCGCTTGCGGAGCTTCGCGGCGCAGATGGCGCCCTTCTGGCCCGCCGGACCGCTGCCGATTACGATCAGGTCAAAATTGGTTTCAGGCATTCGCTCACCGCCAATTATTGCCGAACAGCTTTGAAATTGGAACTGCGCACACCATCGCGACCGGTGCTTGGTAACAAAAAAATTGGCTGTGCATACAGGGTGCCGATCAAAGTTAAGACTTCTAGCGCACGGAGGGGGACCGAAGTGCGTGCCAGGATGATTTTCGCCGTCGAATCTTTACAGCAATATGAACGAGACAAGGATACTGAAAAACGGCGCGGTGCGCCACGGTGGGTAGGCGAAGTGGTACACAAACCAGCCATGCTCGGTAGTTTGGAAGCACCCGCTAATCAGGTTCGCGATGCCGCGGCTGTGGACGAATCGCCATATTTTTGAGTCGCGTAGCCCACGATCAGGCCGACCAGTCCGCCGGGCAGCATGATTTCGAAGTAATACTTCCCCTGCATGTGCGCGATGAAGAATGCGAACAACAGGCCGACGCCCAGACCGAAGAGCACGCCGAGAGCGAGTGAATGGACCTTCCGCGCGAATACGCCGATCAGCACGCCTGCCAGTAGACCCTTGAACGTGGATCCAAGCACGATGCCCATCAACGCAGGACGCACTTCAGGCGTGAACCACGAAGTAAGTCCGTCGAAAATGCCCAGAATTCCACCCAAGATCAATCCGTACGTGATTTTGTTCATCGCCAGCCTCCGGGGCACGCGCGTTTTCCGGCCCTCGCCATATATCACGGCACGCTAGGCCAGGGCGATTAAGTCAATTTCGACGCGGAAGTCGCGCGGCAGACGCGAAACTTCCACCGTGGTTCGCGCCGGCGGCTCTTTGGGAAAATATCGCGCGTAAACCTCGTTTACCGCCGCGAAGTCGTTCATGTCTTTGAGGAATACGCCCAGGCGCACAGCGCGATCGAGCGACGAACCGGCGGCCGCGACGATAGCTTTCAGGTTTTCCATGATGCACTCGGTTTGCTGTGTCGCGTCGCCGGTCAGCGCGTTACCGGTGGTCGGGTCGAACGCCGTCTGGCCGGAGACGAATATGAAACCATTGGCCTTTATCGCTTGCGAGTACGGGCCAATGGCCTTGGGACCTTTCTCGGTAAAAATGACTTCCCTCACAAATCCTCCTCAAGGCAGAAGATGGAAATCGGAAAAGAGAAATTGGAAAAGAGGAAGCACAGCGCGTTAGCTGGGTCGGTCGCCTTCGCCGGAAGCCCATTTTCCATTTTCACTTTTCTATTTTCGACTTTCTAATCGCGCTTCTCTATTTTTCCGCGGCATAACGATCGCGAAATTCCTGCGGGATCCCCTTGTTGTAAAGCCACAGGCGAAATGGCGCGTCGAGATTTTTCCCCGTGGAATGTTCGACCGCCGCGCGCAGGTCGTCGTAGCCGACTTCCTTGCCGCGCAGCAGCGCCACGACTTCCGCCAGACCGCTGCGCACCGGCGCTGCGCCATCGGCGTCTTCCAGCGCAATGAAAAACAGCGCGGTCTTGGCTGCGGCCATGCGACGTTGTGGAAAAGAATCGTCGAGCGTGGTAGCCACGATCGATTTTTCGGCGTTGGGCGTTCCGGCAGCCTGCTGAACGCTTGTGTCATACAAGTTCAAGAGGTGCCGGATGCGTCGCCTGCGCGCCGGCTCGCCGCCGCCGGCCTCCTCGACAACAATTGTGGCGTAATCAGGGAGCCCCTCGCCGATTCCCACCGCCGCGTTCGGCGCGGGATACACCTCATAGCCGAACCAGCTCTGGGCCAGCGCACGCTCGATATCCAGCGCCACTTCGTCGCTGTGCAGGCCTGCTGCAAGCGCGCGGGGATTTACCAGCGCGCCGCCAGGAAACCCAGCCGCCGCGCTCTGATTTTCCTCCGCGGAGTTCGTCCGCAAGTCCGGAGACTCCACGATGTAAGGCCTCAACATATTTTTATCGAGCGGACCGAAATCTTTTTGCAGCACGGACCACGCCGCGGCGAAGCGTTGTTCCGCTGCACCCGGATCCCCTGGCAGAGGTTGCAACGTCCAGAACGACGCCCCAGATTTGTCAGAAGACTTGCCGCCCGGAGAGGAATCTACGTAACGGCCTGCTGCGATGCAAGGAGGCAGATCATTTTTGCGCAATTCGAAGCGGTATGCGATTTCGCCGCCGTCTTTTTTCTTGCCGGCTGGTGCGCCGCAGGCCAGCACGAGGAAATTCTCCGGCACGCGGACGCTGTAATAAGTCTTCGGAGGCCGCGCCGGATCAGGGGCCAGGACGCGATTCGGGGGCTGTAGCAAGGGAATCCATCCTCGCGAACCGAGATGAAAATTAGACGCCGCGAGCGTGATGTGCGCGCCGTGCTCCGCCGGCGATGCGAAGGTGTAGTCAATGTTCAGAGTGCGCTGTTCCTTCCGCGGCCACGGCGGATCGCAGCGCAGGCGCAGAGTGACCGGATGCTCCTGCTGGTATTCCACGGAAAGTTTTTCGGGCGTCACTTCATGGCCGTTCCATTCGACGCGCAGGCTGGTCCGCCCGTAAAGTTTCTCATTCGGAATAACGACGTCAATGAATGATAAATCGCTGGTGCCGGAATTTTGCAGCGTGTAGGCCGTGTCAACGTGCAGCTCCGTCGGCGGACCCGGAACGAAGTGAACCTCGCGCGATTCTTTCAAGATTTGGTAGCCGGGAGCCAGCGGCACGGTGCAGCTGGTGGCGCAAATCAAAAGGACCACAACCGGGACGACTGCACAAAGCGAGCGAGGCGTGACGCAGGTCAAGATGACAAGATTCTAGCTGGCAGGTGGAAAATCGAAAAGGGAAAATGGAAACTTCCTTGAGGTATTTCGCGCACGAACCGCAGTTGCACCGCCAGCTGCACATTTTCCGCAAACGGTACAGCCGCGGCTAAGAAGACGTGAATCGGCGCAGGAGTTCAGCGTCGCTGGAACCGTGGCGGCGGAGCGTGATGATGGCCGACGCCTGGGCGTCTGAAACTCCGCGACGGACCAGTTCGAGCAAGGTTGCGTTGTCAACCCGGAGATTTCGCAGGGTGCCCAACGACGCGCCCGAAAGGACGGGCCTTCCCGCGGCATGATGGCGCGCGACTTCCAGAACGATGGCGTCCGACAAGCCGGCCAGATGCATGGCTTGCAGTTCGCCGTAACCCAGGCCCACTTGGTCCATGCTGGCGAGCGTGAGGACGGTGCCCTCGGACATGCCAGACTGGTGCAAAGATGCGATGGCGTCGCCGGCGGTGAACGCCTCGCCGCGACCATGAAAAATCTGGAGCAACGCGACGCAATCAGAATCAGGGAGGCCGGACTGGCGGACTTTGGCGATTTCGCCGACTTCGGCAGCGGTGATATGCAGCCCCTTCAATTCCTTGATGGAGCTATAGCGCATGCCGGCGTTATCGAGCGGTTTGGTATCGAGAGGCACCAGACTTTGGCAGGCCAGCTGCGACGAAAGGACGGCAAACACGAAGAATGTCGCGAACGAACTCCTACGGCGCACAGCGCGGCCCAATCCGCGGGCGGAACCGGTCGCCTGAACGGTCCCCATCATCTTTATTGTACAGAGTGGTTCGTCGCGCGGAACCGCATGACGCGGAAAGATTACGGGCGTCCTTCGTGATGGTCCTTGCTCGAATGGGCTGATCCAGCGGGACGGCAACAAGAGCGCAACGCAGACGGTCTGCGCCACGAAAGCTATACGTTGTAGACGCGCTCGATATCGAACACGCCAGGGATGCGCTTGACGCCGGAGAGAATGCGCTCGAGCTGCTTGCGATCCTGCACGTCGAGCGCGACTTCGATGCGGGCGCGCAAATCCTGGCCGCCGCTTTCAAACGTGCGGATGTTCGCGCCGTTGTCGCTGATCACGGTGGTGATGCTGGCCAGCATGCCGGGACGATCTTCGGTGAGTATGCGCAGGCGAACCGGAAAAGTCGCTTGCGTCTGCCCGGCCCATTCCACAGCGATGCGGCGCTCGGCGTCGTACAGCAGGTTCTGCACGTTGGGACAATTTTTGCCGTGCACGGCGATGCCACGGCCGCGCGTGACGTAGCCAATCACGTCGTCTCCCGGAATCGGATTGCAGCATTTCGACCGATACACCATCAGATCGTCGTGGCCGCGGACCAGAATCGCGCCGTCGTTCATGCCCAGCATGCGCTTGACGGTGTCCACGATTTTCGGCTGCTTTTCTTCGGAGGGATCGGTGAGCGGCCGCCCGCTGGCTTTCGCGAGCACCTGCCGCGCGGACCATTTTCCGTAGCCCAAGTCGGCGTAAAGATCGTCAATGCGCCCGCAGCCGTATTCGGAAGCGACGCGCTGCCAGGTTTCCGGCGCAATTTTCTTCAGGACGATGTCCGCCTGGCGCGCTTCCTTTTCCAGCAGGCGCTTGCCGACGTCCTTGGCCTGCTCGCGTTCGTGCAGATTGATCCACTGGCGGATTTTGCTGCGGGCGCGCGAGGTGTGCACGAAGGAAAGCCAATCGCGCGACGGTTCGTGGCCTTTCTGCGTGATGATTTCGATCACGTCGCCATTCGCGACGGAATGGCGCAGCGGCACAATCGCGCCGTTCACTTTCGCTCCGGTACACTGGTGGCCCACTTCGGTGTGCACCGCGTAAGCGAAATCAATCAGCGTGGCGCCGCGCGGCAGCACGACCACGCGGCCCATCGGCGTGAAGGTGTAAACCTCCTCGGGATAAAGATCCACGCGCAGAGTCGAGAGAAACTCGCTAGGCTCCTGCATCTCCTGCACCCACTCGATCAGCTGGCGCATCCAGACGATGCGCTGGTCATCCGCGCTGGAAGTTTCCGTGCGGCCGTCTTTGTATTTCCAGTGCGCCGCGACGCCCTGTTCGGCGATGCGGTGCATGTCCTGCGTGCGGATTTGCACTTCGAAGGCCTGGCCGCCGTGGATCACGGTGGTGTGCAGCGATTGGTACAGGTTGGGCCGCGGCATGGCGATGTAATCTTTGAAGCGGCCCGGCACGGGCGGCCAGATCTGGTGAATCACGCCGAGCGTGGCGTAACAATTTTTTACCGTGTCGGTGATCACGCGGATGGCGAGCAGGTCGTAGACTTGATCGAGCGTGCGCTGCTGCTTCTGGCTTTTCAGATGCAGGGAGTAGATGCGCTTCACGCGCGCCTGCACTTCGGCGGGTATGCCGGTCTCCACCATTTTGTCGCGAATGGAATCCTGCACTTCCTGCAGAAATTTATCGAAGACTTTCTGCTTGGTGGCGAGTTTTTTCTGCAATTCAAAAAATGCTTCGGGTTCGAGATAGCGGAAGGAAAGATCCTCGAGCTCTCCGCGAATCAAGCCCATGCCCAGGCGATTGGCGACGGGCGCGTAAATATCAATCGTCTCGCGCGCGATGCGCTGCTGTTTCTCCGCATCCAGATATTCCAGCGTGCGCATGTTGTGCAGGCGGTCGGCGAGTTTGATCACCACCACGCGCACATCGTTCACCATGGCCAGCAGCATCTTGCGAACGTTTTCCGCCTGGCGCGCTTCGGGCGCCAGCAGATCCAGGCGGCTGATTTTGGTTGCGCCTTCCACCAGCCGCGCCACGTCGGCGCCAAACTGTTCGGAGATGGTTTCCAGCGGAATTTTCGTATCTTCGACTACGTCGTGCAGCAGCGCCGCGCACAGTGAAGTCACATCCAGCTTCATGTCCGCAAGGATGTGCGCTACTTCTACAGGATGAGAAAGGAATGGCTCGCCGGAGAGGCGCGTCTGCGTCTTGTGCTGCTCGGCAGCGAAATCGTACGCGCGGCGCAGCAGATCGAGGTCGTCGCCAGGACGATTGCGGCGCACCTTGTCCGTCAGCTCGACAAAGCGCAAATCCACAGTGCGGCGGGCAGCTTGCGAGAAGGCGGGTTTACCAGCCGGCTCCATATACCATTATATTCTGAGGGCCGCCTCACTGCGAGCCATTCCTGCGGCAGCTAGCGCGTCGGCTTCCGGCCGAGGGACTTATCGGGAGTCATCTCTACCGTCGCGCCCGGCGCCTAATTTCTGCGGGGAGGGCTCGGGGATTGCCTCGCCGTCTTTTCGCGGATCGGAGGCTCCGTAGTTCACTCCGGTGGAAATATCGCGCTGCACTGCCTGTCCGCCGCCCACGATGGCCGAGTACGCACCGTGAAGAATAATTTGATGGCCGCGCTGGGCAAGACCGTCACGAACAGCGAGCGGAATGCGATCCTCCAGATCCACATCGCAGCCTGCAAACGTTACTTTCCTGAAGCGCGCGGCCTCCAAAGCTTCTTGAATATTCATTCCAAAATCGACGAGGTTGGAAACAAATTGCGCGTGCGCTTGTGCCTGATTGAAACCGCCCATGATGCCGAACGCGATCCGCTGCTGCCCGTTGCTCATGAAGCCCGGAATGATCGTATGCAAAGGCCGCTTGTGACCGGCGAGCTTGTTGGGCGAATTGGGGTCGAGGCTGAAAAGCCCTCCGCGATTTTGCAGGACGAAACCGGTGCCGTTCGCCACGAGGCCTGACCCGAACTCGGAATAGTTGCTCTGAATCAGGGACACCATGTTGCCGTCGCTGTCCGTGACGGTCAGATAAGTGGTGTCGCCGCTCGTCGCCAGCTGCGGCTCGCCGGGCAGCACATCGCAATTCGCCTTCGCCATATCAATCAGCTTCGCGCGCTGCGCGGCATATTCTTTGGAAAGCATACCCTGAACGGGAACCTGGCTGAACTTTGGATCCGCAACGTAGCGATACATATCGGCGTAAGCCAGTTTCTTCGCTTCGATCATCGCGTGCAGCGCGTCGGTGGAGTTATGCCCGAAATGCGCGAGAGAAAACCGTTCCATGATGTTGAGCATTTCCAGCGCGGCGATTCCCTGGCCGTTCGGCGGAATCTCATAGACGGTCCAGCCGTGATACGTGGTCGAAATCGGTTCCACCCATTCGCTGGAATAATCGGCCAAGTCCTCCGCCGTCATCGTGCCACCGAGCTTGTTGGATAGCGCCACTATGCTCTGCGCGATTGCACCCTTGTAATACGCGTCTCGCCCGCCGGAAGCGATTGACTCAAGCGAATGCGCGAGATCGGGGTTGCGGAAAATCTCACCTACTCGCGGCGAGCGGCCATCGGGCAGGTAGGTTACCGCGGCGTTCTTGTCGTGCTTCAGATAATCCACCGCGTCCGCCCAATACGCGGCATCCCATTCGGGCACAGGAAAACCTTCGCGCGCGTAGTAGATCGCGGGGCCAAGAACTTCGGAGAATTTCTTGGTGCCGAAACGCGCGAGCAGTTTTGACCAGCCATCCACGGCGCCCGGAACCGTGACCGACTGGATTCCCTCTTGCGGCATCTTCGCAATGCCCTTGGACTTAAGAAATTCAATGGAAAGTCCCGCGGGAGCCCAACCGCTTGCATTCAGCCCATAAAGCTTCCCGGACTTCGCGTCGTAAACAATCGCGAAAAGATCGCCGCCGATTCCATTCATCATGGGCTCAACCACTCCCATCACCGCATTGGTTGCGACCGCCGCGTCCACGGCGTTGCCACCGTGGGCCAGCACAGTCGCGCCAGCCTGTGCCGCCAATGGGTTTTCCGCAGCCACCACTCCCCGGCGAGAAAGAACCATGGAGCGGCCTTGCGTTCGGTCCTGCGCATTGGATTGCATAGCAGCCACCATCGTCGCCAGCGGAAGAAAGATTACGCAAAGCGCCACGCGAACGAACTTTCTCATGTTTCTCCTGGACGAAACAACCACTGCTGCAGCGGATCTCCGCGCCGTCCTCCGCGCGACAGATTCCACGGGCATCCGACGAAAGCCTAGTGTGAGGAGTGATCGATGTCAAACTTGGAAAATGGACGAGGTAACCACAGACCGATCCATTACCTTGCCGCCACGACGTTGACAGCCAGACACAGCGGAAGTACCGTGACTGGCGGAACGCGGAGCCGGAAAATTGAATCCACCGGAATTTAAAATTGATGCGCCGCCTCAGCCGGATGGAATTTTCGCGCGCATCCGCTTGCTGGACCAGAGTCTGACGTTTTTCCTGGCCGTGCTGATCCTGATCATCTTTGTGGTTTTCCCGCTGGCGGGGCTGGGATGGCTCGGAAAATTCATCGTGGATCTGGTGCTTTCGATTCTGCTGCTCTCGGGCGCCGTAACCACCAACGCGCAGCCGCACGCTCACGGTGCTAGTGGTCTTGTTGACTCTTGCGGGCCTGGTGGTGCACTGGACCGGGGCTTACGTTCCGAAGTTCAGCCATCCCGTGCTGGAACCCGTTCTGTTGTTCTGTTGCCTGCTGGCGTTTGCCGTGATCACACTGCTGCAAGTGTTCAGTCCCGGCGCGATCAATTTACATCGCGTGCTCGGAGCCATCGCGGCTTACCTGCTGATTGGCCTGATGTGGTCATATGCCTACTTCCTTGCGGATATGATCATTCCCGGCTCGATCCATCCCACGGCAGCAACTCAGGAAATGGTGTCGCCCATGGCGCGCTACGTGTATTTCAGTTTTACCACGCTGACCACGTTGGGATATGGCGACATCGTCCCATTGCATCCCATCGCGCGCACATTGGCGGTTTGCGAAGCGCTCATCGGCCAACTGTATCCCGCCGTGCTGATCGCCGGGCTGCTGGGAATGGCGCTGCAGCCGCAAAAACTGCCGGACAGCAAGTCGTGACTTGGCGTTTGGGAGCGTGGTGACGCCGCAGGCGCTCCGGTTATTTCCCCTTTTCGACCGGATAGCCTTTCTGAATCCAATCCGTATTGAAATCATTTGGCAGAATCAAGACGCGAAGATTGGTAAAACCCATATCGCGCATCGCCACAAACGCCGGCCGCAAATTCGGGCAATGCGCCAGCGGGCAGCAGCCGCAATACAAAACCACATTCGACGACTTGGGAATGGATTGAGCCCAACTCTTCAGTTCGGCCAGTCCCGCGTCGGTGGAGGCAGCTCCGTGAAACAGAGCGTGAGGGATATGCGCGCCCTGATAAAGGGGACGAAATCCCACGCACACCACGGCAGGCTCGTTCGGGTGAGCCGGCGCGGAGATTTCCTTGACGAGATCAGCCGGATGAACCGTTTGCGCCGAAGACCAAGGGTCGCCGGCATCTTCGGCGTGGGACAAATTTGCGGGACGCGTGGCGCGAGAATTTGAAACGAAGAGCGCCGCGAAGAAAAGACAGAGTAGCGTCGTAATGATGCCGCGAATCGTTTTCATTGGCGATTTTCTCTCCCGCAGCGGTCAGCGCGCCCTGGGCGACGCAGCGACCAGCCCTGGTAGCCGCGATTCCGCGTCACCCATCGCGCACTCATGTACGCCGCTACAAGTACAAATCTAAAAAACAAAAGCCGGCGGTCCCGCAATGCGGGACCGCCGGCCGGAAATGCTCTAACTGCCAGAGATTCGCCGTGCTCAGGACGCCGGCTGCGGCGCCTCCATTTTCTTTCTGCTTGATGGCCTTCACTTTATCCACCAACGCCTCGGCCTGATTGATATCGGCGTCGCGAGCGGCAGGAGTGGTTTCCATGTCCGCCTTTTGGCGATAGAGAAGGTTCAGGTAAGCCATGGCGTCGTCGTAATCGGCGCGTAGCTGGATCGCTTTCTGCAGGCTGGTGATGCCTTCATCCACGGTCGGGCCATATTTCTGCTGGAACGCGGTGGCCAGCGCGGGGGGCGCTGGATCCGTATCCCTGATCGACTTCTTCGCGGTCTTATTGTATTCCTCGCGCATGTCCCGGTTGCCGCGGAACGCCAGCGACCAGTCAATCACGCCCACCCAGTAGTACGGCTCCGGATCGTCCGGCTTCAATTGGATGTGCTTCTCGTGATAGGTCTTCGATTCTTCCATCATCTTAGGATCGAATGGCGGACCGCCGGCCATGTTGTAGAGAATCGAACCCAGTCCATCAATCGCGGAAAGATTATTTGGATCGGTCGCCAGAATGTCTTTGAATTCCTGAGCCGCCTGTTGGCCATTGCGGATATTTTCGGGGGACGGCGCGCCCGGAATGTACTGTGCGGAGTAAGCAGTGGCGAGGTAAATCCGCGCGTTGGTCAGGCTGGGGTCCAGATCCTGGCAGTTTTGAAGTCTTCAATCGCCAGATCGGTTTGCCCGGCCTTATAGGCTTGCACGCCCTTGTTGAGCTTGTCGCGCGCCCGCAGTTTGTCGCAACCCGCGCCTGCGGCAAGTGAGGCCACTACCACGGCGAGTAGAAAAAGTGTGTGAGGCTTCCGCTGCATCCCTTGCTCTCCTTGATAAAGGCTGCGCCGAATTCGAGAAACCACCAGCCCGCTACTATTCACGGAACGCTACAGATCCTGGAACAAATTCCGTCACTGCCCAGCTTGAATATTCGCGGTGATGAGACCGACGTTGTCTATGCCAGCACCACGCATTATGTCAATCGCGCGAGCAACATCCGCAAACTCGACCGAATCATCGCCTTTCACGAAAGCCGCTTTTTCGGCGCGTTGTTTGAAGATATCCTCCAAGCGCGCGCCCAGCCCGTCCCAGGAAACTTTATCCTGATTGATCAGGACATTTCCGCTGGAGGTGACTTGGACCACAATCGCCGCCAACGGCACATCTTTGTCCTTCTGCAATGTGGGCGGAGTGGGCTGCGGTATGCGGGCATCCAGACCCTGCGGTACCGTTGGTGTAATCACCATGAAAATGATGATCAGCACCAGCAACACGTCAATCAGGGGAACTATGTTCGGTTCCGACATCGAACCTTTCTTGCCGCCGACTGTCATTCCCATGCAGCACCCCCGACCGCCCGATACGACCGGAACACGCCGCGCATCCACAAAGC
>CAVULY010000011.1:0-23896 GCA_963742475.1 uncultured Acidobacteriota bacterium
CATGAGGTTTGCACGTAACTAGAATTTCGCTTAATTTTTCTCCGGCGTTTTCTGTAATTGTGCCCGCCTGCTTATTTTCAAATATTGTTCTTGCGTGATGCACAAGAACGCGCGTACATTTTCGTTAGCCGGTGCGCCGATGCGAGACGTGGCAGCGCCGGCGTAGTTGTCTGTAGCGGCCTCGCGCGGAGGACACTGGCAATTGAGTAGCCACAACGGTAATACGAACCACGCACCACCGATTTTGCTGACGATTGCCGGATTTGATCCTTCCTGCGGCGCGGGCACAGCCGCTGACCTGAAAACTTTCGCGGCGCACAATTGCTATGGCGTGGCGGCGGTGACGGCGCTAACGGTGCAATCCACGCAGGGAGTTGTTTCGGTGCACGCGACGCCTTCGGCCACCATGCGCGCGCAGTTGGATACTCTGGTGGAAGATATCGAGATCGCGGGCGTTAAGATCGGCATGCTGGCCAACCGCGCGAACGCTTCGGCAGTGACGGAATTTCTGGACAAGCACAAATTCGCGCACGTGGTGCTGGATCCTGTATTTCGTCCGACGGCGGGCAATGCGGAATTGCTGGATACTTCCGGACTGAAGTTCGTGCGCGACGAATTGCTGAAGCGGGTGAGCGTGATCACTCCAAATATTCCGGAGGCAGAATTTTTGACCGGCCTGGAAGTGAAGGACCTGGCGGGGATGAAGGTAGCGGGGCTGAAGCTGGTGGAAATGGGCGCGCAAGCGGTGGTGGTTACCGGCGGACATCTGGACAAGCCGATTGACGTGCTGTGCATCGGCACGGAAGTGGAAACATTCGGCGGCGACCACGTGAAAAGCCCGAACACGCATGGATCGGGCTGCACATTTTCGTCGGCGATTCTGGCGCAACTGGCGAGCGGCCAGCAGTTGCGCGAAGCCGTGATTCTGGCAAAGGCTTACGTGACGAAGGCCATCGAGAAATCTTACGCGATCGGCAAAGGCGCCGGGCCGCTGAATCAACTTTTCAGATTTCATCAGGAGCAGCCGCTGCGCGGTGTTCACGAAGTGCCGCAGCACGGCATGCACCCCGCAGCAGAACCCGCCGCGCATTAAACCTATCGCGCGACATAGCTTCGATTGAAACGATGTTCGAATTGCCGGTATCCCGCAGCCGTATCCTGCGAACGTTCCGGTAGTGGGTCAGTTTCCGATAAGGGCTGCCAGCTCAACCGGTCGATGCAACACCATCCAGTGCATTGATTCGACAATGCTTGCGCGGGAGAACCATCTCTATGGCTGCACCCGGTCAAAACCTAGCCTGGACAGCGTTCCGGCGGGTGGAACCCTAGCAAGCGATTTTAGCTTTTGTTTTCGATGGCAGGCGGGTTCTGGCTTAGTGTTGCGCCGACCCATTGAGATCACCGCGTTTATCAGGACCCACAACTGATGTGACCGATTTTCCGCTAGAATCGCGTCGGGGACTTCTCTCGTTTGGGAGCTTCCATGAAGAGTGCTAAGAGAACACCGTGGACTGTCGGAGTTCTTATCGCCCTCCTACCGCAGCAACCGGTTTCAATCTCACTAGCGTCTCCTTCTCTCACACTGGGACATACGTGTCCCTCCGCCGAGTCGGCTTTGTTTGACCTATCGATGAGGAGCGGTTTGAATCAAGTCCCTAACTGAGGTTGCGGTTTCGTGCGGCAGCCAGTCTTGAAGAGCTTGTCTAGATGCTGGCGTATTTAGATTTATCAGAATGTCTACGCAACGATTTCGCATCAGCTCGTCCCCGTTCTTCAGTAAATCTACAACGGAAGGAATCACAGGGTCACCCATTTGGGATAGAGCCTTCGCGACAATATCAACTTGCATTGATGGCATTCCGAAGCTGACATAGGGCTGCGCGGGAAACGGAGGCCGAGACATCGCCTTTTGCAATGACGGTATCGCCTCCAGAGCCTTCATTTTTCCAGCCAGTTGAACGGCGTTAACCCACGCGTCGCTACCGGGTGCATTAATTAAATCCGGCAATCTCTGCACCACGTAATCGCGGGCGCTGGCGTCCTTCTTGGCGACAACCAAAATCTGTTGTGCTACGTCGGGACTTGTGGTCCTGACGTCGCTTAGCTCGGCCATGAGGTTGCGGATATTGGGTGCGCTTTGGGGTGCCACATGCGTAAGCCCAATCGCCAGCAAAAAGCCGAAAACAACTTGGCTGAACCGCACGGATGGCAGCATGAAACACTTATAGCATCTTGGAGCGGAATGGCCACCGCAGTTGAGCACGAACGCCTTCAAACCGTTACGACTTCCGCTAGAAACTTCAAATGTACGGTAAGGGCGGTGGTCTCAATGGGTCGATGCAACACCATCTAATATGGAACTTCTGTTCAAAGGTGGTGTGTATGACTCAAGGACAACGGGTGGCGCTTTCTACGGCGCAGCGGACCGAGCTATGGAGCCGTTGGAAGGCGGGAGAATCGCTGCACACGATTGGGCGCGCCTTAGACAGGCCGCATACGTCGATTCACTGTCTGTTGTCACATCACGGTGGGAATGTTCCGCCAGTTCGTCGGCGCTCACTGTTCGTGCTCACTGCGGTTGAGCGAGAGGACATTTCTCGAGGGCTCGCTTCCGGTTCGTCAATTCGCGATATTGCCAAAGGCTTGGAGCGCGCGGCTTCAACGGTGAGCCGGGAAGTCGCACGGCATGGCGGCCGCCCGGAGTATCGAGCCCAGGAAGCGGATCAGCAAGCCTGGGAATCTGCTTTGCGGCCCAAGCGCTGCCTTCTGGCCATTCACGCGAAGTTGCGGAAGCTAGTTGCGAGTAAACTGATTCTGGACTGGTCGCCGGAACAGATTTCCGGATGGCTGAAAATCCAGTATCCCGCTGACGAGAGCATGCGCGTGTCCCACGAAACGATTTACCGCAGCCTATTCATCCAAGCCCGCGGAGTGCTGAAGAAAGAGCTGCTGGGGCACCTGCGATCCAAGCGCCGCATTCGCCGCTCGCAGCACTCGCGCATCTTCAAAGACTCACGCGGTCAAATCGTAGATGCCATCTCCATCCGGGAAAGGCCCGCGGAGATCGAAGATCGCGCTGTGCCCGGTCATTGGGAGGGCGATCTCATCGGTGGGACAAAAAACAGTCACATTGCGACGTTGGTGGAGCGGCATTCGCGTTTTACCGCCCTGGTTAAGGTGCGAAGCAAAGACACGGCTGCGGTCGTCGCCGCATTGAGCCGGCAAATTCGCAGGCTGCCAACATCACTGCGGCGATCGTTGACGTGGGATCGCGGGCTGGAGATGGCGAAACACAAAACTTTCACGGTAGCGACGAATGTGAAAGTTTACTTCTGTGATCCGCACAGCCCCTGGCAACGAGGAACGAACGAAAACACCAATCGTCTGCTGCGACAATACTTGCCGAAGAGAACCGACCTTTCCGGCTACACGCAATCCCAACTGGACAAGATCGCGCTGCGTCTGAATCAACGCCCGCGAAAAACTTTGGGCTTTCAGACGCCAGCGAGTAAACTGCGCGCAAGTGTTGCGTCGACCCTCTGAACCCGCAGCGTCAATCAGGAGTTGGCAACGCTTCGGCTAACAGTTGCAACCTTGACTGTTATCCGGAGGCAATCGTTCGCGTCACATTGATCCGCGGGGCAAACAGGGTGCGTCGCCCTTCCAGGGTGATACGACGGAATGAGACGAGTTGGGATCTGGAGTGGGCACAAACGGGGGCATTACGGACCCGGTGCCCACCCGAGAGCCCGCTCGAACCGGAACACGGCCCAAGTCTCGAAACCGCCTCGCGGTGTTATTTTGGCGAGGAGTCTAGTTCCTGGCCCAAACTGTCCAGCTTGGATTTGTTCTGGCCATAATCGATCGTCGCATCAATCTCGTCTGCGAGGTCGGTGACGATTCGCGTATTTGCCTTCAGATACTCCGGGTACGGCGGAGCAGTGGGTCGGCTCTTGCTCTTGTTGAGGCGAGCAATGGAGGCGTTCATGTTCGTTGCGAGGTCGTTCGCGAATCCGGTGATGCGATCGATGGCGTCTTGTTGCCACGCACTGGCCGTGGTTCTGTGCGATTGCAAGCCCCGCATATTTTGCTGCAGTTCATTAACGTCGCCTTTGATTTTCTCGAGCGCCGTGGAGTGTGTTTGCCAACTTAGCCCGGTCGTTTGCGAATAAGACTGCATTTGCGATGCATCCTTTTTGATTTTGGCTACGATCGTCTTTGCGTCTGTTAACTGCGCAGTGACGCTGGGGTTGTCAGTCGAGGCCTGCGCGTACGAGGTGCTCGGAATCACGGCGCAGCCGAGGGAAAGAACCAAGCAACAGAGTGCCTTTCTTAAGCTCATTTTTCTTTTGCTCCTTTTTTGAATTACCGAAGATGCGTGGCCCTGTTTAGATTCTATCGGTCCCGAGTGTGGTTTCAGATGCTGGAATTTCATTCTAAATACATACGACAACTCGGTCGGACTCCAACACACCAAAACATTCGGTGCCACTATTTCTATCACATTTCGGTGCAAGTCCTGGTAAGTCGCGGAATCGGAAACTGACCGGCTACCAACATACTGGATTCGTTGACATACTTTCCGGCTCAACCTAGGATAAACGCCGGACGCCGGACTTCTCGTCTCTGATTGACCAGGCAATCTCGCGCTAAAGAATTGCAGAAATGCTGGGCGGAAGCGAAATCCGTTCGTGATGGCGGCGACAGAGGGGCGCATGCGCATGAGGCGAAATTTGAGATTGCTGCTGGTGGCCGCGGTGCTGGTTTGCGTGGGATTCGCTGCGACACGGACGAAGGTTTCGGCGGGCGAGCATTTTGTGCCGCCGGACATTACCGCGGCGAGCGACATTCCGTATCCTTTCGACAACGTGGCGTCCGGGATCGTGTCACTGGCGGTGAATGTGGACCCGGGAGGGCACGTGCAGAATGTGCAGGCGGTGCGCGGCATCTCCGGCTTGACCGCGGCGGCGACGAACGCCGTGAATACGTGGAGCTTTTCGCCCGGCAGGATGGATGGGAACCAAGTCGCGTCCACAATTAATGTGCAAGTGATCTTCAACCCCGGCACGCCGCAGACTCAGGGCTTGCAACTGCCGCCTGGAGCGCTGGTACAGCCACCAGTTCCCGCGGGATACTTCCCGCCGCAGATGTCTCAGGTATCGTACGCTACGTATCCTCCCACCAGCGTGGGCAGCGGGACCGTTGTGCTGAGCCTGCTGATCGACAAGCAAAGCATAGTGAAAAAGGTGACGCCGATTCGCCCGGTGCCGTCGCTGACGTCGGCGGCCACCGCCGCGGTTAAGAATTGGACTGTGAATCCGGCGACGCTCAACGAGAAGAAACTGGACGCGACGTTGGTGGTTGCGTTCGTATTCCGCGCGCCGATTAATTCAACGCCCTAAGGGCTGGTTCGACGCTATGGCCGATCAGAGGCCAGTCATTTTCTGCAAAGCTTCGGGATAGCGCTCGCCTTCCACGGTGATTTTCGCGGCCGCAGTGTCAATGTCGCGCAGGTCGTCTGGCGTGAGTTTTATTTCGAGCGAGCCAATGTTTTCGTCGAGCCGCGACAGCTTGGTCGTCCCGGGAATCGGCGCGATCCACGGCTTTTGCGCGAGCAGCCACGCGAGGGCAATTTGCGCCGACGTCGCGTTTTTCTGCTTGCCGATTTTACCGAGCAGATCCACCACAGCCTGATTTGCTTTACGAGCCTCCGGCGTAAAGCGCGGAACTTTATTGCGGAAATCATTTTTGTCAAATGTGGTGTTCTCGTCGATCTTGCCTGTGAGAAATCCCTTGCCGAGCGGGCTGTAGGGCACGAAACCAATTCCCAGTTCCTCGAGGGTGGGAATCACTTCTTCCTCGGGCTTCCTCCACCACAAAGAGTATTCGCTCTGCAGCGCGGTGACAGGTTGCACCGCGTGCGCGCGACGGATGGTCTTCACGCCCGCCTCGGACATTCCGAAATGCTTCACCTTGCCGGCTTGAATCAATTCCTTCACGGCGCCGGCAACTTCTTCGATGGGCACGCTGGGATCCACACGATGTTGATACAACAGATCGATCACATCGGTCTTTAATCGCTTCAGCGAACCTTCGACAGCCTGTTTGATGAGCGCGGGCCGGCTGCTGACGGCTGCTGCTCCGGGCCGCGTGTCGGGACCGCTCAGGTCGAAGCCGAACTTGGTGGCGATTACCACTTTGCTGCGGTAAGGAGCCAGCGCTTCGCCGACGAGTTCTTCGTTGGTGAACGGGCCGTAGACTTCGGCGGTGTCGAAGAATGTAATTCCGCGTTCGACAGCGGCGTGAAGGAGATCGGTCATTTCCTTTTTATCTTTGGGCGGACCGTAGGAAAAACTCATGCCCATGCAACCGAGGCCGAGAGCCGAGACTTCCAGATTGGATTTTCCAAGTTTGCGCTTTTGCATTGCGTCTCCTTTATTTCGGCTACTTTCGATTCATCCATTGAGTGATCATTCTATATTTAGGTTTCGAGCGGACAAATCTTGATGGTCGCCGCTCGCGCGGTTTTACCGATCATCGGCGCGAGATACTGGCTGCCTTTGTACTTCGCGTTATAAGCTCCGTCGATGAGTTCATTGATCGCGCCGGTCACCGGCTCGAACGACACTTCTTTCGTAATCCCTGCAGCGGTGATCCGCCCGATCCTTTGTCCCAGCGCAGCCTGATACCAGCGAGAGTTTTTGCCGTTGTACGCGCGCACGTAGAGTGCGCCGTCAACGACGACGGACCAAATCCAGGTAGGAGTGCCGTAGGTCTTGCCATCGTCACGCAAGGGTGAGATATGCAGGTCGTCCGCTTCGGCAATTCTGCTGAGTTCGTCTTTCGGCCATGTGTTCATCGATTTCAATAATGCTCCCAAGTGACTTTCCAATGTTCATCCGGGCGCGTTGACTTCACGATGAGTTGATTGCCCAAAAATTCGAAGGAGCGCGGCAAATCTTTGCCGATCAGGCTGCGCACCAACGCGCCCTCGACATGAAAAGTAAACGTGTGGGCGGATTCGTTGACTTCATACGTACCAAACGTGGCTTCATAGCCGCCGTGCGAATACCGCTCAGGTCCCGCCGCAGCCTGCGGCGCCGGATTGCGCTCCATCACTTGCACCGACGCGTGGCCGTCGCGCGTGAAGACGAACATCCCGGTGGAGTCGGCCGCTTGAATTTTTCCGTCCGGACCGGGCGCTTCGAGCGACACGAGCCGCCACGCTCCGACGAACTCGTCCGTGATTCGCTGATTGGGCGCGCGATGCCGATTGCTCGACAGCGTCGTAGCCGTCGCAGCGATCATTGCGGACATCACGAAGAGCGAAAGTAGTCTTTGCATGTTCGTGCTCCTGATCATTTGTGCGCGCGCTCCAACTCTGCCCGTCCAAGATACAGAACGGCAGCGATCGAGCGGTAGCCTGATCCTTCCGATTTATTGCCTAATTCTCTTGGGGCGTGAAAATTCATTGCCATGCGCGCAGGCGGACGCGTATCTTAAGCACGGGATAAGGACTCCACTACGATGAAAAAGCTCAATAAAACAATTATTTCGTCATCGGATCGAAGGAGTGAATTGCGGAAGGCACTGGCGCGCAAGATTGCCTTTTTTGCTGGGTCCAGAGAGAGAGTGATTACCGACGTGCCGGGCTTGTTGCTGAGCCGGCGAACCGCTCCTACCGCACCGGCATCCGCGACGTACGAGCCGAGCCTGGCGGTGGTGGCGCAAGGGCGCAAGCGCGCGGACCTGGCCGGAACGACGTTCATCTTCGACGAGTCGCGTTACCTGCTCACCTCGCTCGATTTGCCGGTGATCTGCAACGTGATCGAAGCCAGCGAACGCGTGCCGTATCTCTGTTTCGTGCTCAAGCTGGAGATGCCCGTGGTCCGCGAACTTTTGGGCCGCGAAGAAATTCACACGCCTGACGGGCCAGCGGACAGTCCGGGGATGATTACCGGTGAGACGACCGCCGAGTTGCTCGACGCCTGCTGCCGGCTGGTGGACCTGCTAAGCACGCCGCGGGATATTCCATTTCTGAGCGGCCTGATTCAACGCGAAATCATCTACAGAATTTTGCGCGGACCGGAGGGCGCGCGGCTGCGAGCGATTGCAACGCTGGGCGATCAGAGTCACCGCACGGCAAAAGCAATCGCGTGGGTGCGGACGAATTACGCCAAGCCGCTTCGGGTGGAAGATCTCGCAAAAATGGCGGGGATGGGCGTTTCCACGCTGCACCACCATTTCCGGGCGCTTACTGCCATGAGTCCGCTGCAGTATCAGAAGCAACTTCGCTTGCAGGCAGCGCGCGAGCGCATGCTGGTGGATCGTCTGGACGCGGCCAGCGCGGCGTTTGAGGTGGGCTACGAAAGCGCCAGCCAGTTCAACCGTGAGTACAGCCGTTTTTTCGGCCAACCGCCGATGCGAGACATACGGAACCTGCGAGCGCCGGGCGCGCTGCCTCTGGAGTCAGTAAGTAATCGGCAAAGCGCTTCGTGATTGGCGCATCACTCGCAGCGAGCCTCGAAGAAATCTCAAGAACCAGCGAACGAGAACTTCCAGTCGCGTGAGTGAGGGCTTAGGCCTGCGCGGCCAGCGGTCCAAGCGCAGCACCCAGCGGGCCGGCTCAGTCGCTGAATCAGTTGCTGGATTCGAAGAGGCGGAAGCGGCGTTCCAGTTCCCATTGCTGCTGGGCTTTTTCGCTGGATTTCAGGAAGGCGGCGCAGGCGGCTGAGGGCTTTTCCGCACCGAGGAATTCGGCGGAGCACGCCGCGACAGGCCGAGTGAAAACATCCGGTTCGCGCCAAAGGCTGGGGCCGGGCAGAAAATTGTGTTCGAGGCCGGTGCGGACTAATTGCTTCAGGTCCGCGTAGCTGAGCGCGTAGGTTTCGACCGCGCGGACGTATTCGTGCGTCAGGTCAATCCGCGAAACACCTTCATCGTCTGTGGAAAGCGCCACGGGCACGCCGAATTTACGATAAACCGGGAACGGGTGGTTCTTGCCGCTGATGCCGAGGATCAAATCGTTGCTGGAGAGATTGATTTCCACCATCACGTGTTTCGCGGCCAGTTCCTTCAGCAGATCGTAGGGCCGGTCCTCGTACATCAGGTCCACGCCATGCCCGATGCGCTCGGCGTGGCCATCATCGACGGCCAGGCGAACGTGGCAGCACAGCCCTTCGTAGGTGACCAGGCCGGGAGCGATTTCGCCGGCGTGCAGACTGATGTGAACTTTGGGGTAGAGGCCGTGCAGAAAGCCCACCATGCGCATTTGCAACGCATAGTCGCGCATGGAAATGTAGCCGTCCTCCGGCATCACCAGATTGATGCCCACGACGCGCGGGTCCGCTGAAGCCACCTCGAAACCGAGCAGAGTTTGCGCGAAAACCTGCTCGGGCGGAAATCCGCGCAGGACTTGATAGAGATAGCGGAGCTGCACGGCGCAGGCGGCGGCCGGATTGGGTTCGCCGCAGCGTTCGGCCTGGCGGCGAACGGATTCGGCTTCGTCGAAATGCGCGCGCGTCGTGGCGACCTGGTCGCGCAAGCCGCGCGCGAGCAGCTGATCGCGAAATTCGGCGAATCCGCGATTGGGTTGCCAGCCGAGTTCTTTGGCGAGGGCCGCGGTGGGTCCGAACGGCGGCGTATCCATCAGCTCGAGATACTGCTCGTTCTGCGCGGCGGCGCGCGTGGCTACTTCGTCGAGAAATTCGCCGGTGTGGCCGGGCGAGACGGCGAGGAATTTCGCGAAGGCGTCGAAGAAGTGGTCGTGGCCGCTCATCCCTGTGGAGGGAACGAAACTGCGCATGGAGAAAGCGTCAATCAGCGCGTCGTAGAGATGCTGATCCGCAAAGGCCTGAGCCGCGGGGATATTTCCGTCGCCGCAAACAGGATGCGGCGGGAGGCTATCCGTCATGGCGCGCGACTTGAAAAAGGTGTGCGTGGCGAGTTCCACGCAGAGGTTGTCTTCGGCGCCGGCGCGAATCCAGGATTCAGCGTAGACCGCGCCGCCGAGATGGTTGTGCAAGTCCGCGCCCTTGGGCATGCGTTTTAGAAATGCGTAAAGATTCAGCGGATCCGTGCGAGCGAGATCGAGCGCATGCGCGGTGCGATTTTCCGGCGTGGATGGCGTGGGCGTCGCGGGCTTCTGCGCGACGGTGGACAGCGGAGCGACCACGAAGAGAGCCAGGAAAATGAAATCACATACACGGATAGCGGGGGTTCGGCATGTGTGCATTTTTGCAGGACCTCAGATTAGATTTCTTATGGCCGAGAATGTATCACAGGCTGTTTGTGGCTGAGCGCAGTAGTCCGCGAGGTGCAAAGTTCCTGCTTGGCTTCGGATCGATTCCGAATCCGCGGTTCAAGCGTTTCATATCGTGGCCGATTATGTCCGAGCACACCGGCAACCCGAAGCAGCGCGATGGCAACTGGCTGACGAGCTGGATATTGGAGAAGAGCGCCGGGTCGCCAAGGCGGGAGAGTGTGTCCATTTGGTACATGTAACCCGTACTTTCAGCGGGGCAAAAGTCCTGTAACTAGTGGATGACACGCAAGTAATGGGAAAATTGGTACTACCCGGCTATTGCCCTGGACGCTCCTGGACCTGACGATAGGAGCATCGCCGGGCCGCCGCACGCCGCTGGACGCGGCTTCGGCGCGCGCGTGTTCGCGTTCTCTTGACGGTGATCCAACGCCGGGGGGCAGTATGGCGGTACCGCATATTCCACAAAAAAGTGTGAAACGTAATGGCTGAGCTTGCGGCGCGCGACCAAGCGACGGTGGTGGAAGTCCCGGTCACCATCCAAGGGGCGAAGCACGTCGAGGGGACGGAGCAGCGCCAGATATTCACGGAGGCGACCAAGACGACGATCGTCTTCGGCAACGGCGCGGTGGTAAATCTGAATTCGAAAGTCGCGCTGGGGCAGTGCGTATTTCTGCGCAACGACCGATCCGGAAAAGAAATCCTGTGCAAGGTGCTGGAGTGGCGGCAAGTGGCCGATTCGGGTTACGCGGACCTGGAATTCACCACGCGCGACCCGCATTTTTGGGATGCGCCCGCGCAAGAGCCCGCAGCCGCCGCACCGATTCCTGAGCCTCAGAAACCAATCGTTGCGGCGCCTCCGATTCCGGTGGATGCGCCGAAGATGGTGGCGAATCTCTCGAACCGTGAAGTACTGGTTGCAGCACACGAAGCTGTGGCCGTGCCTGAGGCAACGACGACTTCCGGAGAGACCGCGGGCGATGCGGCCGAATCTTCCGAGCCTGAAGCGCAAGCGGCGGCGCCTGCGGCGGACGACGGCGCGGATTGGGATGAAGCGAAAGACGCGGCGCTGCTGAAAGCGCTGATGGCCACAGATCCAAAGCGCAAACCGAAGCGCGAATCCGGCGATGCGGAAACGAAATCGGCTGACGGAGAAACGACATCCGAGGGCGCGGCGGAACAAGGCGAAACGGGCGCGGGCGGCGAGGGTGAGGGTGAGGCGCTACCAACTTCAACGCGGGCTTCGTGGACCCGCGGGCTGCACAAATTCACGTACGGAAAAAATGCGGTTGCGGTGGGAATCGCCGCGTCGGTGTTGTTCGTAGCGGTGGTGGGATATGCGTGGCATGCAAAACACGGCGCTGCGACCCACGGCAACAACCGAGCGACTGCGACCGCGGCTCAGCCAAAACAAGCGGCGCAACCGGGGACGCCACAGCCCGCGTCAGCGCCGGCTGCGGTTGGCGCGGCAAATGCTGCTGCAAGCGTTAGCGCGACACCCGCTGGATCTGCGCCGAATGCGGGCAACACCGCGAGTGCGACCGGAGCACCGGCGCACGGCAACAACTCCGGCGCGACTCCGAGCCCGGGTGCAGCGGTTACGAAAAATGACGGACCGTCCGTCGTACCTTCAGCGGTAATCTCGGCTGCGCCTGATGCGGAGCGGGGAAATTTGGCGCAGGCGAAGCATCGAAATTCAAAAACGGAGGGCGGCGGCGAAACGATTCCCGCGCGAATTGTGGCGCAGCCCGCGCCGGCCATTCCGCGCTGGGCGAAGGGGCTGGACACCGACGGCATAGTGAAAGTCGACGCGGTGATTGATGAGAAGGGAAACTTGCGGTCCACGAGAGCGGTGTCTGGTCCACTCTTTCTGCAGCACGAGGCGGAGCGAGCCGTGGCGCTGTGGATATTCGAACCCGCGCTAACGGATGGGAAGCCCACCGCGACACACATGGTGCTCACCGTTCAATTTCAGAGATAACGAAGCGCAGTTTTGCGTTGATCCCTCGAACTAGCAGAAATTAATTCGGTCCGGCGAAGGCCTGAGTTCTCCGCACGAATGAAATTTCGGGCGAAGCTCCGCGGCGACACGAGCCACACTTGTGTCGCACCTACGGCGCTGGCGATTTTCATTGCGATTTTTCCCAGGCCTTCCGGCCTGGGCTAACATATGCCGCGCCTACGGCGCTGCTGCGTTCGGGATGACAACAGCGGGACCATCACTGATCCACGGCGCACCGGCGATGCGAAAAAAACCGCCGTTTCACGCCGTAACTCCGATGGCGCACTGAAGTGCGCCGCTACAAAGGCAAGAACTATCCGGCGGTGGCGCGAAGCTCGCGGCGGTACACGATTTTGCCTCCGACAATTGCGGCTACCGGCGCGCCGCGGAAGGTGCGGCCGTCGAACGGAGTGTTGCGGGACTTGCTGGGGGATTCGGACGCGTGATAGGTCCAGGCGTGATCGGTGGAAAAAATCGTCAAGTCGGCGGAGCCGCCGGCGGCGATTTTTCGTTCGATGCCGAGAACGCGCGCGGGGCCGGTGGTGAAAAGTTCCACAAGGCGCGTGAGTGAAATTTTCCCCGGATGGACCAATTCGCTGAGCGTCAGGGCCAGCGCGGTTTCAAATCCGGTGATGCCGAAGGGCGCGCGATCGAATTCCACGTCTTTGCTGGCGGGATGATGCGGCGCGTGGTCGGTGGCGATGGCGTCCACACTGCCATCGGCGATACCGGCGATGAGCGCGGCGCGGTCTTCGCGCGAAGCGAGCGGCGGATTCATTTTGTAATTCGTGTCGTAGCGCACATCTTCATCGCAGAGCGTGAAATGGTGCGGCGTGACTTCGCAGGTGACGCGCATGCCCAATTTTTTCGCGTAGCGCACGTATTCGAGCGCGCCGGTGGTGGACATGTGCGCGATGTGCAGGCGGGCGCGGGTGAGAAGGGCGAGCTCCACGTCGCGTCCGGCGCAGATGGATTCGGATTGCGCGGGAATGCCCTTCAAACCCAGGCGAATGGAGCGCGGACCTTCGCGCATCACGCCGCCAGCGAAAAGCGATGGGTCTTCGCAATGGTCAATCACTGGGAGATCGAGCGAGTTGCAGTAGTCCATTACCTGGCGCATCAGGCGAGCGGTGGCGACGGGTTTGCCGTCGTCGCTGACGGCAACGATTCCGGCATCTTTCATCGCGGCGATTTCCGCGAGGGCTTCGCCTTTGCTGCCGACGGAGGCCGCACCGATCGGCCAGACGCGCACGCTTCCCGCGGCCGCGGCGCGTTCAACGATGGAACGCGTGACCGAGGCGTTGTCATTCACCGGCTGCGTGTTCGGCATGCAGCAAACGGCGGTGAATCCACCGCGGGCGGCCGAGCGCGTGCCGGTTTCGATGGTCTCAGACATTTCCTGGCCCGGCTCGCGCAGGTGGCAGTGCAGATCAATGAAGCCGGGCGCGACGATCAGGCCGGAGGCGTCGAATATTTCGGCATCCGGCGTGGATAAATTGGCGCCGATTTTGGCGATGCGCGCGCCATCGAGCAGCACATCGTTCGTGGCGTCGGTTTTCGTCGCGGGATCCAGCACGCGGCCGTTCTTTATGAGCAGCAAGCGGTCCTTAGTGGTTGGCATGGTTGGGCCTCATGGCATCGTGGCATCGTGGAAGAAAATGCAAGACCGGTACTTCAGCGGCTGAAGCCGCTCTGCTTTTGCTGTGGCGATGTCGTGGCTGAAGCCCACGACCTACAATGACTTTAGATTTGTGGCGCGCGCTTATGTGTGGGCTCATCACGGTTTCGCCGGTGACGGTGGTTCCACGGCCGCGCCGCCGACCAGATGGTAGAGCAG
Source organism: uncultured Acidobacteriota bacterium (assembly GCA_963742475.1). Classification (GTDB taxonomy): domain Bacteria; phylum Acidobacteriota; class Terriglobia; order Acidiferrales; family UBA7541; genus Palsa-295. Next base: position 14,101 of record CAVULY010000011.1, read on the forward strand.
GGCCATGCGGATGGCGAGGCCGTTGGTGACCTGCTCGAGCACGCAGGACTGCGGGCCGTCTGCAACCGCGCCATCAATTTCCAAACCGCGAATCATGGGCCCGGGATGCAGCACGAGCGCGCCGGGCCGCGCGAGCTGCAGGCGCTGCGGCGTGAGTTGATAGCGCAGAATATATTCCTCGGCGGCAAGCGCGGGTTCGTGCAGGCGCTCGGTCTGCACGCGCAGCGCGATGATTACGTCTGCGCCGTCGAGAGCCTCTTCGATGCGCGTGACGCGGCGCACGTTGGGCGCCAGAGTTTCCAGTTCGCGCGGCACCCACATCGCGGGACCGCACAGAGTGATGCGCACGCCAAATTTGCTGAGCAGGTGAATATTGGAACGCGCCACGCGGCTGTGCAGCACGTCGCCGAGGATGGTGAGGTTCCAACCTTCGAGCTTGCCCTTGCGGTCGCGAATAGTGAGCGCATCGAGCAGCGCCTGCGTGGGATGTTCGTGCGTGCCGTCGCCGGCGTTGACGATGGGAACTCCAAGGCGGTCGGCAACAAATTCCGGCGCGCCGGAAGAACTGTGGCGGATGACGATTCCATCGGGGCGCATGGCTTCGAGCGTGCGTACTGTGTCCAGCAGGGATTCGCCCTTCTTCAGGCTGGACGCTTCGGCCTGGAGATTCATGGTGTCCGCGCCGAGGCGAGCTGCGGCGGTGGCGAAGCTGATGCGCGTGCGCGTGGAATTTTCGAAGAAGGCCAGCGCGACCGTCTTGCCGCGCAGGGTGGCCAGTTTTTTCAGGGGATGACGCTGAAATTCCTGGAAAGGTTTGGCCTGGTCGAGAATAAATGAAATTTGTTCGCGGGTGAGGTCTTCAATTCCGAGCAGGTGTTCCAGGCGCTGCAGCACTTTTTCCCTTAGTTATGGTTCCTGCAAGGTTCCAGGCACTCTGAGCGATATCAGAAAATTGAACCAGGTTCAGGCTCGCGGCTTCAGGGGCTAAAGCCCCTTCATTGGGCCGATGGCGGGGCTGAAGCCCCGCCCTTCCAAACGTGCGCCGCAACCGCAAAACCTGTACTTCAGCGGCTGAAGCCGCACTCGCCTTGCGAACGTTACGTCGTGGCTAAAGCCACGATCCCGAGGCCCACGCACTCTACACCACCGGCCAGATACGAGATGCCCGCTACGAACGCGGTCCACCAGACTACGCGTTCATCGCCGTCAACTTCCTTCAAATGTACTTCCACAATTTCGGAATCGCTGGTCTGCACCGAGCTGCCGATGAACGTGGCTTCGATGGGCATTTCGCGATGGCCGCGGTCAATCAGCACGCAGAGGCGGATGCGCTTGGGGCGACCGAGATCGAAGAGGCCGTTCATGGCGGCGCGAATGGTGCGGCCGGTGTAGAGCACGTCGTCCACGATCACCAGGTCGCGATTATCTACGCTGAAACTGATTTCGTTGGAGTGGACGACGGGTTGCGGGCCGACGGTGGAAAGATCGTCGCGATAGAGCGTGATGTCAATCGTGCCGACCGGGATTTCGACGCCGGAGAAATCCTTGACGGTTTTCGCCAGGCGTTCGGAGAGCGGAACGCCGCGGCGGCGGACGCCGATCAGGGCGAGGTCTTTGGTGCCGCCGCTTTTTTCCACGATTTCATGGGCTAAACGGTTGAGCGTGCGGCTGATTTCTTCCGCGGAGAGGAGCTGTCTTTTTTCTACGACGCGCATCTGGCGGAACATCCTAGCATAGACAGGCGGAAGTTCGCAGCGGCGGAATCCCTTCGAGTACGGATGGGACCGATTCACGCGTTTGAACTTTATAGCGGCACAAACCGAACCCAAGGCTGCCCGCTCCGTCCCGAAAGACGCGGGACAGAGCGGCCGCTACAAAACCTCGGCCCGCGGCGCGCTGAAATCTTGACCGGCGTGTTAGACTGGGCGCATTGTGAGTTCGTCGGCGCCGGCACGCAGCCCTCAACGGCCCGCTTCTGTAGACCTCCGCGTCAGTATTGGCAGCCTTGCGTTAAAAAATCCCATCATTGCGGCCAGCGGCACTTTTGCATATGGGGTGGAGTTCGCGCACATCGTGGACTTGAATCGGCTGGGCGGAATCGTGGTCAAAGGGCTTTCGGCGCAGCCGATGGAAGGCGCGGCGGCACCCAGGATCTGCGAGACGGCCAGCGGGATGGTGAACGCCATCGGGCTGCAGAATATCGGCGTGCGGGCCTTCGTCGCCGAGAAGCTGCCACTGTTGCGCCGTTACCACACTGCCGTGATTGCCAACGTCTTCGGGCATACGATCGCGGACTACGTGGAGGTGATCCGGGTTCTGGAGGATGCCGAGGGGCTGGCGGCCTATGAGCTGAACATATCCTGCCCCAACGTGGAGCGAGGGGGCATTGAATATAGTACTGACCCCTCCCTGACGGCGGCCGTAGTGGGTGCCGCGAGGGCCGCTGCGAAGCGTCCCCTATGGGTGAAACTCTCACCGAACGTTAACATGATTGGAGTTAGCGCAAAGGTCTCCGAAGCGGAAGGAGCGGATGCCCTTGTAATAGCAAACACCTACCCTGCACTGTGTATAGACGCACACAACCGTAGGTCCCGTCTCGGTAGTACGACGGGAGGGTTGTCGGGCGCGGCCATAAAACCTATAACCATGAGGCTGGTTTACGAGGCTTGCCGAGCGGTAAAGATCCCAGTAATCGGGCTCGGCGGCATTGAAAAACCAGCAGATATCGCTGAGTACGTGCTGGCAGGCGCCTCAGCGGTGGAAGTAGGTACGGCCCACTTTGTGGACCCACGGGCTTCTGAACGGCTCGTAAGTGGTCTGGAAATGTGGTGCCGGGACGAAAATACATTTGAAATCAGCAAGTTACGGGGCGCTCTACAGCGATAAACTGATTGCCACTGTACCCCCGGACAGGTAGAATTTAAGCTGATTTCAAACAAGGTCAGGTGAACATGAAGGGCAAGATATTCGTAGCTCTGCAGTCGGTGTTTTTAGGATTGGGTCTGCTCGCGGTTACGTCGTCCGTGAATCCCGCGGACAACGGAAAACCGGGCAACCCTTCTCCAGCAGAGATCGCGCTTGGTATCACACCAGCTGTACCGAACTCCGTTAAACCAGGCCAACCACCAGGAGAAGCCGCTAGCCGTGTGGGAGTGCACCACCAGCTGGTACGGAGACGATTTCGACGGCTTGCCGACCGCTAACGGCGAGACCTACGATATGTATGCGGATACCGCCGCCCACCCCACGCTTCCGCTGGGGTCCATCGTGCGCGTTGTGAACATGCGGAACCATCGCAGCCAGGTGGTCCGGATCAACGACCGAGGGCCGTACGTGGAAGGACGCGAATTAGATGTTTCCTACGAAGTGGCACGTAAGTTAGGATTCGACCAGCACGGGCTCGCCAAAGTCCGGCTCGAACTCCTAAAGGTGCCAGCACGCCCCGCAATAGCGCATCCCGGAAACTGATCGTAGCCCTAGACCTGGACCATCTGGGTCCAGCAACTGCTTTGGCGCGGAGACTCCGCGGAGCAGCCGGCATGTTCAAGGTCGGAGGCCAGCTATTTACGAGCGAGGGTCCGCGAGCGGTTACGAAACTCGCGGACCTGGGCTTCGACATCTTCCTGGACCTGAAATTCCACGACATACCAAATACAGTGGCGCATGCGGTGGCTAACGCAGTGCGGCTGCCCAGAGTGCGCCTGATGACCTTGCACGCGTTCGGCGGGCTGGCGGTGATGCGTGCGGCGCGCGAGGCTGCGGGCGACGAAGAAGAACCGCCCGGCGCTGCTGGCGGTGACGGTGCTCACAAGCTTCGAACAGGCCACGCTTCGCGAGATCGGGATGGAAGGCTCGCTGGAATCGCGCGTGGTGGCTCTGGCGCACTTGGCGAAGACGGCTGGGATGGATGGAGTGGTTTGCTCGGCGCTGGAGGCTCCGGCGGTGCGGCGGGAGTTCGGGCCAAATTTCAAGATTCTGGTGCCGGGGGTGCGTCCAGCCACGACCGCGACGAACGATCAATCGCGCGTGGCGACTCCGGGAGACGCCGTTCGCGCAGGCGCTGACTACCTGGTGGTAGGCCGACCGATAACCGCGGCAGCGAATCCGCGCGCCGCGGCTTTGGAAATAGCGGCGGAGATTGCAGCTGCGGAACGGCAGAGGGCCGTGGCCTAGTCGCGACGCGAGCACATCAAGAACAACTGCGCTCTCCTGAAGGCGGCCGCGACCACAGCAAATCAAAACCAAGTGCAGCGAGCAGCGCTGCTACCGCTTCTCGTCAAGCCGTGGCGAGTCACAAAACCAACTGCAAGGGGCCGGCGAGACGCAGCCGCTACGAAAACTGGGCGGATTGCGAAGCGGTTTGGCGCCAGGAGCCGATCTTCCGATCGCATTCGCCTCTTGCTATTGACAAACCCTTGCCTTCAGTACAAGTTCACACTCGGCAATTTCCGAGATTTTCCTACACCAGAGGGGAGCTCTGAATGCGAATCGCGTCGAAGCGTTTAGCGGGTTGGATGGCTGTGGCGGTGCTGCTGTGCGCGCCTGTGGTTTGCGGGCAAGAAGTTGGCGCGCCGCCCACGCCTCCGAAGCCGAAGACGGTGGAAATCACGCCCACCAACGTACAAGCGCATGTGGGAGACAAGATCAAGTTTACCGCAGTGGCCAAGGACGACGCGGGCAAGACGATTGATGTGAAACCGACGTTGTGGATCGCGCTGCCGCCGGACATCGCAGGAGCGGATGCTGATGGTACGGTGATTTTTCGCGCGGCTGGCGTGGTGACTGTGGGAGCTGTGGTGGCTGGCAAGCCGGGATTTGCGACGGTGACGGTGGGAACGCCGCCGCCGACATCGGTGGAGGTTGCTCCGGTGAAGGAGGCGCTGGTGGTGGGCGGATCCACGGTGCTGACGGCGACCGCGCGCAACGCGAATGGAGACCCGCGGACGGACGTGGCGATTCATTGGAGCTCCAAAGCGCCGGCAGTCGCGAAAGTGGATGAATCCGGATCGGTGAAGGCGGTAGCGCCCGGCACTGCGACAGTGGTGGCGACGGGCGGACCGGTGAGCGGCGAAGTCTCGCTGAAGGTGGTGGCGGATACGCTGCAAAAAATCGCGCTGGAACCGGCGGCGACGACGGCGAAGACAGGTGACGTGGTGCACTTCACGGCCAAGCCGATGGGCGCGAAGGGCGCGCCGGCAAAAGATCTGCTAACGAGCTGGAGCGTCAGCGGGCCACAGGGCAGGATTTATCCGGATGGCGCATTCGTTGCGAATTTACCAGGCGTGTACGAAGTGACCGCAGCGATCGGCAGCCACACTGCGACCGCCTCGATCGAAGTGGCACCGCGCAACGTGCGGCGCGGGCTGGACGTGGTGGCGCACATCCCGACGAAAGACGCCGAGGGCAAAGTGGTGCAGACCACCGAGGAATGGGTCATTGGCAAAAATCTGTACGTCGCGACGATGGGCGACCGAATGTACGCCTACGACATTTCCGATCCGGCGCATCCGAAAGCGCTGGACAGTCTGAAAGCGGATGCGCGGCTTTACAACGACGTGAGCACCACAGCAGACGGAAAGGTGGGCGTGTTCACCCGCGAAGGCGCGTCGAATCGCAAAAATGGCATCGTGCTTTTTGACGCATCGGACCCGGCGCACTTGAAAGTGATTTCGGAATACACCGAGACGGTGACGGGCGGAGTGCACAGCGCGTTCATAAACGGCCACTACGCGTACATCACGGACGATGCCACCGGCTCGTTGCGTGTGATTGATTTTGCGGACGCGGCGCATCCGAAAGAAGTGGCGCGCTGGCAGACGGAAAAATCGCAGGAGCAGATGGTGGCTTCGCCGCTGGGCGAAGGAATGATCAGCACCGGCCGGTACCTGCATGATTTGTACGTGAAGGATGGACTGGCGTATCTGGCGTACTGGCGCGATGGATTGGTGATTCTGGACGTGGGCAATGGCATCAAGGGTGGCAGCCCGGAAAATCCGAAGCTGGTCTCGCAATATAAATTCAATTATTACGAATTGTACGGCGACGGCTGGCTGGCGGGGGCGCACACGGCGTTCCGCTACAAAAATTATGTCTTCCTGGGGGATGAAGTGTTCCCCGGATATTTCGATATCAGCAGCAAGGAACGCATTCCCGTGCGCGGCATTCTGCACGTGATGGACGTGACGGATATCGAGCACCCGCGCGAGGTGGCCAACTACGAAGTTCCCGAAGGCGGGATGCACAACGTGTGGCCGGACGACGACATTCTGTATCTGGGCGATTACGCGGGCGGCGGCCGCGCAGTGGATATTTCCGGCGAATTGCGCGGGAATTTGTACGAGCAAGGCCGAGAAATCGCCAGCTTTTTCCCCGGCGATCCGAATGGATATCGCGCCAATCTGCCGTTCACATGGGGCGCGCAGCCTGCAAATGGATTGGTTTTCTTCAACGACATCAACAGCGGGATCTGGATCGTGAAGTTGGGCAAGCCGAAATTCCAGGGGTCCACCAGCGCGCCGCAACTGCGTGACGAGGGAGCGACGGCCGCGAGCCCGTTCTAGTCGCTGATGTGTTTTGTCGCCTGCTAGTGCGTTGCAGCGCTCGGTGCATATCCGGCTACACCGAGTTGCCAGAAGAGGAAGGCTATGTCATCGGCGAATTCGATGTCGCGCTGGGACTTGGTTGAGCCAATGCCGTGCCCGGCGTCGTAGTCCACGCGGAGCAAGATCGGTTTGCCGCTGCTGGTGGAGGCTTGCAATCGCGCCGTCATCTTTGCGGCTTGCCAGGGCGCGACGCGCGGATCATTCACGCCGGTGGTTAACAGAACCGCGGGATAGGGCGTATTGGGTTTGACGTGCTGATACGCGTCCATGGCAAAGAGCGCCTTGAATCCGTCCGCCTCCGTCACCGTGCCAAATTCCGGAATATTTGCGGGACCGCTGGCCATGGTTTCGGAGCGCAGCGAATCCGAATCACCGACACGAATGAGCGCGGCACCGAACATTTCGGGGTGTTGCGTGATCGCGCCGCCGATGGTGATTCCTCCCGCGCTGGTTCCCTCCCCTGCCAGGTGAGCCGCGGAAGTGTATTTGTGCTCGATCAGGTACTGCGCTCCGGCGATGAAATCGTCAATGGTGTGCTGCTTGGTTAATTTTTGTCCGCCCAGGTGCCAGTCTTCTCCGTACTCGCCGCCGCCACGCACGTGCGCTACGGCGTACACTCCGCCGCGCTCCAGGAACGCCAGCATGATCGGATTGAAAAACGGATCGTAGTTGATGCCGTACGCGCCATAGCCCGTGAGCCACGCGGGATGCGAGCCATCGAGCAGCGAGGCCGCGCTGGTGAATGATGGAAAGCGGAACCATGGTGCCGTCGGCGCTCTTGGCCTTCACTTCTTCCGATTCGATCTGCGAATAATCAACTGGCGAAGGCGGAACCAGGGCCGTGTCCGTGAGCTTGTCGGTCTTGGCATCCAGCGCGTACCACAGCGGTGATTTCGTCCAGGAAGTTAGCTCGAGCCAGGCGCCGGCTTCGGTGGGATTGGTGACGAGCGCCTGAATCGCGCCGTAGAACGGCAGGTTTACGGGCTGAATGCTGCCGTTGCTGTATGGCAGGCGGCGCAAACGTCCGATGCCGCCATCGAGATCCTGCACGTACAGCGCATCGCCGGCGGCTGCGATGCCGGTGATCACCACTTCGCTCGCGGGCACCGCAACTGTGGCGTGAGCCAGGTCTGGAGCGCTCAGACTGGTGCGCAGGACTTTGAAGCGCGACGCGCCCTGGTGCGAGAGCAGATAGATTTGATCGGCGTGCACATCGAGGCCGATAACGTCATCGGATCGGTCCGCGATTTTCTTCCAGACGGTCGTCGGGCCGGGATTGGCGTTGAAAGGCAGAGCGTAAATATCAAATTCTCTTTGCACGCCGTGGATGACCAGTCCGAGAATGAAACCTGGCGCGCCCGGCGAAAACTGCACGATCGTAAAATCATTTTCGTCCACGTTGACGCTAGGATTGGCGCCGAAGCCGAAGACCAGAGGCTCGGTCTCGGGATCGCCGCCGAGCGTGTGACGGTAAACTTTCAGCTTTTGATATTTCGCGGTGGGAGGCGCATCAGCAGGGAGCTTTTGCGCGCGGGCATAGAAGAAGGATTTGCCGTCGGGCAGCCAGCTGGGCGATGCAAACTCGGCGCGGTCAATGCTATCGGGCAGCACCGTGCCGGTGGCGCTTTGCAGGACGTGCAGGACGCTTTCCTCCGAACCACCCAGTGAAATTCCGTAAGCGACGTAAACGCCGTCGAGCGAAGGCTGAAAATAATCAATGGAGTAGTGCTTGCCGTCGGCGGTGGTCATTTTTTCGGGATTTACCAGCAGGCGCTCCGGCGAACCGAGCGTGTCGCGCGTGAAAAGCTTGCGATTGTCCGAGCCGGGCTCGGTCTTGTAATAAAAATAGTGTCCGCCCCACACTTGCAGCCCGGAGACCACGTTGCCGGCGTTATCGAGTGCTTTGACGCGCTCGAGCAACGAATCGCGGCCGGGAATGCGCGCCAGCACAGCCCGCGTGTAATCGTTCTGCGCTTTCATCCAGGCGATCACTTCGGGGTCGGAGGTGTTCTCCAGCCAGCGGTATGGATCCACCACTTTGACGCCAAAATATTCTTCCGTCACCGGGCGGACTGGAGTCTTGGGCAATTCCGATTGGGCCGTGGCCGTCAGCGGGGTGAGAAACAAGAGTGGGAGCATGATGCCAAACAATCGTCGCATGAGGTTGTCCTTGCGTGTCAGAGAATAGCTAGCAGCGTAAGACCATAGCGCGTAATGGTAGTTGCGCTCAAGTTGGTTGTGGCAGTCGTGGCGCGGGGTCACTCGTAGCGTAGCGCCACCATGGGGTCCAGTTGCATGGCGCGGCGCGCCGGCGCATAGCAGGCCCAAAAGCCAATGGCCGCGAGCAGCAGAGTCGCGGTGACGTAGGCATTGACGAATTGATTGGCGTTGCCGGCGTAGCTGAGTCCGCCAAGATTGACCTGCGAAGCGAAGACATCGGAAAACGCATCGGACTGTTTGCGCAGATCAACGAGTTGGGAGTAGCAAAGCGTGAAGATGCCCAGGGTGTCGCCCTGCACCTGCCCGGCGAGGACCATGATTTGTTCGGGCGATCTAACGGGCAAGGGCCGCAACAGGATCCCGTTCACGAGGCCGAAGATTGCGGTGTTGGCGCCGATGCCCAGGGCCAGGGTGAGGACCACAATCACTGTCAGCATGGGCGATTTCGCGAGCATCCTGAAGGCGTAACGGACGTCCTGCCAGAGCTTGGCCATGGTGTCCTCCTCTCGGTCGGTAATAGCCATGCACGTGGCCACCCTAACCGGATGCCTGGCGATCTGTATGCTGAAAAGTAACTTGCGACTGCTTCTCGCCGCTTTAGGTTTGCGCATTGAGCGATTCCGAGACGCAACGTGGCGAAAACGGACAGTTAGTATGGAGACAATTCGCCCGCTTACGCCGTGTGCTGCACACTCGGCAGTGAGCAGCACGCAACGCGACGCAAAGCCATCGTCTTTACGGCTCGACCAAACCGATTTGCAGTCTGGACAACGGACGATCCGAGTGTTCTATTTCTCGGGATGAGAGTCCTGATATCGGGCGCGGGCATTGCAGGAACCACGCTTGCATACTGGCTGGCCCGTTATGGATTCCAGCCCACCATCGTTGAAACGGCACCGCGCTTGCGCAGCGGCGGCTACCTCATTGACTTCTGGGGCGCAGGTTTCGACATCGCAGACCGCATGGGCTTGCTA